>NZ_SLUP01000003.1 GCF_004341235.1 Mariniflexile fucanivorans | reverse complement strand
AGGAGGAAGATCGTTTTATACTGCTTTAGGTCATAAACCTGAATCTTATAAAGACAAAAACTTTTTGAATCACATTTTTGGTGCAATATATTGGGCAGCTCAATAGAATTTAATTTTACTTTTTATAGTATTAAAGTAAAAATTACATCAACAATTTATAAACAAAATTATTAAATTTTAACCGATAAATAAAATTAGCTATTTGCAGAAATGAAACAATATTCTTTCAAACACGCACTTCGCTTATAATAACGTTATGAGAAATGCTATTGACGCTATAGTTGAGAGGAATATGGTGATAAAAACGAAACTTTAGTACTTTTAAAATAGGGATATTTTTCATAAAAATTGGTCGAATTGGTTTTCATGTGAAAATTGAAATTATATGATTTGAAGTTTACGATAAAAACACAAAAGTCGTTTACATCGGTTTTTAGCTGTTAAATTGCGTTATCTGAATAATCTTTTTTTAATACGAAAAAAATAAAATAAACTATTAATAATGTGTCACTAAAAATAAATATATGAAATGTAAAATAATATTATTAGCTATAAGTTTAATTTGTTTTGTTTCGGTAGATGCGCAAAACATTGTTTATGTATATGGAGATGTTGCTGCTGATGGTACAATACCATCCGGAAGTAAAAAACCATTTCACCAAATGCGTTTGAATGATGAAGGTGATTTAGGGATGAGTGGTTTTAAAAAAGCATTGGAAGCTGTTGGGTTTACTGTAAGCGAAGTTTACGATCAAGAAATTGTAATTAATGCCGAATTTCTAAAGTCGATTGATGTTTTAATTTTAGGCTCAAATCAGCGAGTTTTTATCGAAGCAGAAGCTAAATCCTTAAAGCGTTGGGTGAAAAAAGGTGGCGGAGTAATTGCTTGGTCGGATAGTGGATTTGGTGGAGAGTATAGCATTGTAGGTGTGGATAATGAAGTGGGGAGAATTTCTGATAATGTTTTAATGGAGCAATTCGGTATGTATTTTTTGACTGACAATGGTGCTGGAAACTATTTGGTGAATGAGTATACACAAGATCATTTTATTAATAAAAACAATAAACATAAAGGCGTTGCTTTTAGGGGAGAAGGAGTAAGTTTTGTTCGTGTTTCTAAACCGGCAGTAATTTTAGCTAAAGCGCAAGAAGGCGGATTAGTTGGTAGGTTAGTTGTAAATTCAAATGATGGTAAATTTAATGAAAATACCGATGTATCTTTAGCAATAGCTGAAATAGGTAAAGGTAGAGTAGTAGGTGTTTTTGATCGTAATTTGTTTTGGAATGCCGGGGCAGGTACCCGTTTAAGTCATTCCGATAATAGGGTATTTGCACAACGTATTGCACTTTGGGCAGCAGGTGTTGAGGATGAGCAACGCTTTGCAAATGACACCAATGCTTTAGTTTCTGCAATAAATACACCTCCAACTATTACTATTGATTATACGTACTCAAAAACTGATAACAGTCTTGCAATTACGGCTGTGATTACTGACGAGGATAAAGATGCCATTAGCCCGGAAATAGTATGGAAGCAAGTAGAAGGTCCTGCCGATTGTGAATTCGAAAATAATAATCCAAATACTACAACACCACGTATTTTTATTCCCAAAGCAGGTAAATATGTTTTTAAAGCAAGTGTTTTAGATGGTGAGTTTGAAATTAATAAATTATTAAACTATGTAATGGAGTAAATTTATTAAAAACATCATTTTGTTTATAGTATCATAAACCTCATGTAATGCTCAAAACAAAAAGAGTAATCAAATTTGTTTTATACTGCTTTAGGTCATAAACTAGAATCGTTTAAAGACAAAAATTTTTTGAATCACATTTTTGGTGCAATATATTGGACGCTTAACAAATAAACCACTGATGATTTCTAATATTCAAATAAAAAAGAAACTATGCTAGTAAAGAGAACATTAAGAGGAATGCTAATTTATATTTCGCTTTCCGTACTACTCATTTTAGGGGTAGGTTGTAAGGCTAAAGCTGAGATTAAATTTCCTGTAAAAGTGGGGGTGAAGCCAGAAAGCATTACAAAAGGATTTAAAGGCAATTATTTTGTTACCGTAATGAACGGTAAAGAAAATGAAGATGGTGAATTGGTTGAAATATCAACGAAGGGTGTAAACGTTTTTTCAAAAGGTTTTAATGAACCTAAAGGAATTGTTTTTATAAAGGAACATTTATATTTTTCAGACATTAATTGTATTTGGAAAGTTGATAAGGATGGAAATAAAAGTGTATTCGTTAAAAAAGAGGATTTTCCGAAAGAAGTGTTGTATTTAAATGATGTTACAGTGGATGGTGAGGGAATTGGATTCTATGTTGCAGATATGGGAGCAACAAATTATATGCGCGATGAAAATAATAATCTTTGGCCTTTAGAAAGTGATGAAGCTAAGTTAGTCCCACAATTGGGACGTATTTATCATGTTAATTTAAAAGGTGAAGTAAGTATCGTTCAAGATGATTCCCCACTCATGTTAAACCCAAATGGTGTGGGTGTAGATAATAACAATAATATTATGGTAAGTGCCTTTTTTCTAGGTAATTTTTTAGTGACTAAAGAAGGTGAATTAACGCCATTAAAAGGACAATATAGGGGAGGTGATGGTGTTGAACAAGATAGTAAGGGAAATTATTATATTAGTAGTTGGACTCAAGGTAAAGTATGGAAAATTGATGGAAAGACCGAAGAACCAACTGTATTAATAGAAGGTTTGAAATCTGCTGCGGATTTTTATTTGGAAGAAAAGAAGCATAGATTATTAGTTCCAGATATGTTAGCGGGTATGATTTATGCCGTGGATATTAAAAAGTATTTAATTAATTTTTTAATTACAAAAAAAAGGAGTCAATAACAAGTGTTATAACTCCTTTTTTCAAAACTAAACTCAAACTTAATTAATCCAAATAAGGTTTTAGAGGAACAATAGTTCCATCTTCATTATATGTTATTTCCGCTAATTTAACAGATCGTAAATGGGTGACTCCTTTAGATAAGGAAGAGTCATGATAAAATAAATACCATTTATTATCCACTTCACAAATAGAGTGGTGGCTTGTCCATCCAATTACAGGTTCTAATATTTGTCCTTTGTAAGTAAAAGGTCCGTATGGGTTATCGCCAATAGCATAGCATATAAAATGTGTATCACCAGTAGAATAAGAGAAATAATATTTTCCATTATATTTATGTAACCAAGCTGCCTCAAAGAAACGACGTTCATTGTCTCCAGCTAATAATAAATTACCGTTTTCATCTAGAATTTCAATTGTTCTTGGTTTTTCCGCAAACTCAAATAAATCATCTGTCATTTTAGCTACAAATGGTAATAAAGCAGGTTCATTATTTTCTGGTAAAAATGCTGTTGGACTATCTGGTTGTTCCGCATTAAATTCACCAGTTCTCCAGCGTTGTATTTGGCCACCCCAAAGGCCACCAAAATACAGGTAGTAGCTACCGTCATCATCTTTAAAAACGGCAGGGTCAATAGAAAAGCTGCCTTTTATGGCTTCGGGTTGTGCCTTAAAAGGGCCTATAGGTGAAATGCTTGTAGCTACTCCAATTCTAAAAATTCCATCATGTGCTTTTGCAGGAAAGAATAAATAATAGGTTCCATCTTTTTCATTAGCATCTGGTGCCCACATTTGTTCTTTTGCCCATGGCACATCATCAACATGCAAGGCTACTCCATTATCTACTGCTTCACTATCGATGGAATCCATAGAGATTACATGATAGTCTTCCATTGCAAAATGACTTCCTAAATCGTCAAAAGCTTCTCCAGCATCAACATCATGAGAAGGGTAAATGTATATTTTTCCATTAAAAACATGTGCAGAGGGATCTGCTGTGTAAATGTGTGATATTAATGGTTGTGAAATAGCGCGCTTATTTAGGTCATCAAAATTGATGTTTTCGATACTTTCTTCCGGCATAATTTTATGTTTTTTTAGTTTTAACTTGTTCTTCGTTCTTTTAATTCAGCTTCAATTTGTACTTCCATTTTCTTATTTATTTCATAGAAGAAAAGTAAACCTACTCCTAATAAAAACGGAATTGCTGGAAATATACTTACGAGCATTTTAGTTCCAGCAATAGCACTTGCTGTTTGCTCTGGAAGACTAGCGTTATAGCCGTAACTTGCTAAAATGGAAGCTACTAGTGCTGAGCCTATACTTAAACCACCTTTTAAACCCACCATCATTGCAGAGAAAATAATGGCTGTTGCTCTACGATTAGTTTTCCATTCTGAATAATCTGCAACATCGGCAATCATAGCCCAAAGTAATGGGATTGTGATTCCATAGAAAAAACCATGTAAAATTTGTGATACAAACATTAATTCTACAGATGTTGGAGAGAAGAAATAAAAGAAGATTATAAACAACGTTGAAATAAATAAAAACGTCATAAAAACATCCCTTTTTCCATATTTGTCTGCTAATTTTTTTGATAACCCAATACCAACTATCATAAAAATAATACCACCAGCATTGAATAATCCAAACCCAGCAGATACTGGGTCTTCTCCAAAGAAGTTAATACCAATACTTGATAAAAAGTCTAAAATTGGACTTATAAAACTGGTTAATCTCTCTGCATCTACATAGTTTTTAAAATAATACACATAAGAACCACCCTTCATAGCTAGTGTAACAAAAATTAACATTGTAACAGTTAAAGTAATTACCCAAGGTTTATTCTTAAATAAATCTGATAGATCTTCTTTTATGCTCGATTTTTGTTCTGGTTTAGGAACAATACGTTCACGTGTGGTAAAAAAAGTAATTAGTAACATAATAGTTCCTATTATGGCAAGCCATGTCATTACTATTTCTATTCCAACTGCCTTATCTCCTCCTCCTGCAGATTCAATAATTGGTAGCATAAATACTTGTACAAAGAATTGTGCGAACATTACAGCAACAAAACGGTAAGCAGAAATGCTATTTCGCTCTCCCATATTACCAGTAATTACACCACTTAAAGCCGAATATGGCAAGTTATTTGCTGCATAAAGCAAAAGTAATAATGTGTAAGTGACAACCGCATAAATAACTTTTCCTTTATACTCGAAATCTGGTGTGCTAAAGGCTAAAAGAGCAACGACACCAAGTGGTACTGCTGTCCATAAAATCCATGGTCTAAACTTTCCCCATTTAGAATTTGTTCTATCTGCAATAGCACCAATAATTGGATTAAATCCGAATGCTGCTACCAGTCCAACAGTTAACATAATAGCAGAAGCATGGTTTGCTTCAAGACCGTAAATATCAGTATAGAAAAATGCTAAATAGGTGACTAATGTTTGAAATACTAAATTGGCAGCTAGGTCACCTAAAGCATATCCAACTTTTTCTTTTACCGATAATTTTTGTGTATTAGTACTCATAATTTATTATGATAATTTAAATGAATGGTTAGTGGCTGTTTTTTAATGCTATTACACTATCATATGCAGTTTTAGGTTGAAAGTCGCGGTCGAATAAAAGCGGGTGGTTTGTACGCCCATTAATAGGCCAATAATTTAACCACGACTGTCCGTCATTTACACCCCAAAATGTTACTCTGTCAATTTTGTCCTTATGTTTTAAGAAAAGACTAAATATATCTTTATAGTGGTTTGCTAGTTGTATTTGTGCTGAGTCTGGTAATTTATCGGGGTACGGATTCATTGTTGGATCTCCTTCATATTGCTCATAACTTTGTTCAACGGCAGCACCATTTAAATCCCAAGGGTTTGGAAGAACGGTAACGTCTAATTCGGTAAAACTTACTTTAACTCCAAGATTGGAATAGGCAATAATGCTATTTTCAATATCTTCTATAGATGGTCCTTCTAAACTCCAATGCGCTTGCATGCCTACACCATCTATTTTAATGCCTTTCGCTTGAAGCGATTTTACAAGTTGCACAACCCCCGCTCGTTTTTCCGGTTTCCATAAGTTATAATCATTATATACTAATTTAGCATAAGGATCAGCTTTTGCTGCAAGTTTAAATGCATAAGCAATATATTTTTCTCCCATCACATTTAGGAATATAGACTCTCTTAAGCTACCATCTTCATTTAGTGCTTCATTTACAACATCCCAAGTATGTATTTGTCCTTTGTACCTTCCCACTATGGTATTAATATGGTGCTCGACTTGTTTTGCCATTGTGGTACTATCTGTAATATCTTGCATCCAAGGCGCTAACTGACTGTGCCATACAAGTGTGTGGCCAACTATATGCATGTTGTTTTTTTTACCAAGAGCTACATATTTATCGGCTATATCAAAATAAAATGAATCTTTTGCAGGATGAATTTGCTCCCATTTCATATCATTTTCAGGGGTAATAGTATTAAATTCTTTTACTAGAAGTTTTATACTGGCACTATCAATTTCAAGTATTTGATTTTTATTAATTGCTGCACCAATGTAGAAGTCGTTTAGGAAAGCACCTTTTAATGAGCGTGTTTCTTTTATAATCTGGATTGATTTTTCTGTTTTTTTACAACTTATTATTGTTGAAATAACTATGATTATAAAAAAAAGTATCTGATTTTTTTTTACCATTATTTTGCGTTTTATAGAATGAAAAGTTTTGAATTTGATAATTAATTTTTTTTCAAAAATCATCTTATAAAATTATTTTAAAAGTTATACTATCAATGAAACTAATTAAACCAATATTATAAAATTTGTTGCGTTCATGAGTTATTACGGGTAATAATGGAGGCTATTTCGGCTATTGGAACCATATTGCCATAAATTCGAGTGAATATTGAATCATTAATTTAAAAACTTAAGGTCGTGAATAGTTCCCTTTTAAATTAAAACATAAATGATCCGAAAAGTAAAGAAAGTGTTACCGTTCAGGATGAAAAAATTATTTGAGAGCGAAACGTATGTTGGGACTAGATGGTGAAAAAGTGCATAAAAGCATCATTAAAACCATGTGAGAAACTGAAGCATTGACAATGGTTGGAAAACACAAAAACTGTGATGCGACAGAAAAAATAAGCAGATTGGTATTATGGAATGCACTCAGTTGGCTAAAGAAGGAACACTAAGGTAAGCTTTTGGATATGACAAATATAAAAAAGATGGTACTGCTGGATTCCTAAAACGTCTTATGGAATTGACAAAAGATGACATGGCAATCATCATCAATAATGTAGGATTTGATTCCTTTAAATCATCTTTGACAACATTTAGCGAAGCCATGGCATTAAGAGGTCTAGCTGAAAGTTTCGGTAGCATTCCAATCGAGGATTTCGAAAAGGAACAAAAGGCCATTGCCGATAAAAGAATAAGCCGACGGAAAGAACGGGTTACGAAACTCAAGAATTCTGTTAAATCATAAATCAAAGCCACTAATTATCTCTTAGATGATTAGTGGTTTTTTTTTCTTCCAAAGCCATTGCAGCACATTCCCCTGCATGCCGCGAAAAGCTCTATTTCGGGAAAAGCGCTTCATTAAAAAAGGTCTTGGACATAATCCACACTTTTGACTTTCCATTCCGTTAACCCTTTCCGCTTCTCTGGAAAGGAACACTTCATTTAGAGTAAAAAGTGTAAATCAAGTCCGCTTAATAGGATAAAATGTATTTACATTTTGTTCAACTTCCTATGCTTTTGTATTTCACAAAGAATTTAGATCCACATCCCAAGCCAACACCGCTATACCTTTTTTTGACAGCAAAATAACAACATTCAGCTTTGAACGACAGCATAACCAGGCTCATGCTTCGCACTTTTTATATGTCTTAACAAAGCTGAATATTGAATGGCACAAAGCAACAAAAAGAAGGTAACAGTGACGGCTCTGTGGGAAGTAAATCTAAAACAAATCTTATGAAATCATACAAAATCAATAAAAAGGAAGCGGAACAAAAGTTAAAAAAACAAAAAAAGGAAAACGCTCTGGATATAATAAGTAAATCAATTTTAAAGCCATTCTGAAGGGTTCAGTTTGGTAAATATTAATCTTTAATTTTCTTTAATTATGAGTACTCTAAAAAACAAAGTACAGTTAATTGGCAACGTAGGGAACGAGCCAGAAATCACAAATCTTGAAAGCGGAAAGAAAGCTGCAAAATTTTCAATCGCAACGAATGAGTTTTATAAAAACTCAAATGGAGAGAAAGAACAGAACACCCAATGGCACAATGTCGTGGCATGGGGCAAGATTGCCGAAATCGTTGAAAAATACGTAGGCAAAGGAAAAGAAGTTGCCTTAGAGGGCAAATTGACATCACGCTCTTATGAAACTAAAGAAGGGGAAAAAAGATATGTTACCGAAGTGGTAGCGAATGAAATCCTGCTTTTGGGAATTAAAGGCGATAACGCTACGGAATAACTAAAAATAAAACAGAGCGTTCTAGTGGAAAAGATGCGCTCTCTTTTTCATTATTAACTTCTAAAATGAAAATAACAATGAACACACAAGTTAACAAAATAAAAGCGGAACTGCAACAATTTATAGGTTCAGAAACCTTTTATAAAATTCCTTTAATAGGAACTAAATTTACAGATGGTATTAAATATTTGGCAGATACTGCTGAGTGTTTTTGGTTAGTAACCGATGCTTCAGTAATAGCAAAAAGTTTAATGAATAAAAGCTATTTTGTAACAGTCGATTTTAAACGACTTTCTGAAAAAGAAAGAGCCGAAAAGCAATGTGAAGCCATCATTAATTACAGCGATGGAAATGACAACATTTTTGAAACACATAGATATCATGTAACCGATTTTCCTTTGGATGAATTGCGATTATTTTTTGTAGATAATACGCTGATGCTCCCAAGTGAATACTAATTTTTTTGGTCATGGTATATCTCAATTACACGAACCTCGATGACGAAACCCAAGAACGTTTGGTTTCGGTTTCCAAAAAAGATGTAGAACATAAATTTGGAAATGAATTGAAACGATACGCCAAAGAACATCATTTAGAATATTATACGCTTTTGGAAGAAGAAGCCATAAGAAACCTCTATTCTTACGAATATGTTTTTAATATTTAAAAGCTAATTATTAACCCAGGACCTTTAAGTTTTTAAAGGTCCTTTTTTTTGTTCTGTTATTTTGAATTTTGCAACAAAAAGGGTGGTTTACTAAGGATACTTTTAAACTTTAAATTATACACTCTTAAAAAATCGAATTTCAATTCGTATTACAGAATAAGCCATTACATTTTTGGATGTCATGGTATTTTTTTTGTCCCGATAAATCGGGACGAAAAGGAATAGCATGGACGGGACGGATGATGAGAACCATTAAAAGCGGATAATTTGAACCAGATCATTTACGGCTTTAAACTAATGCAATACAATGAGTTATTGATAATTTATCTATGCTGACTTTTTTCCGCCGAGGGTGATATTGTCTTGCCGTTTTTTGCAATTGGTGAAACTACGAAATTTTAACCTCTCATAAAACCTATAGGTTTTTAAAAAAATAGTATCTTAGCAGAGCCAAAGCGCATAAAAACCGTATACGGTTTGTGTTTTTAAAATTTAAAATAAAATATTAACAATCTGTTTAAAATATTAACAATTTGTTGTTCAGTGTTTTGAAAAACGGTAAATAGATAAAAATCTAATTATTCGGGCTCATAACCCGAAGTTTTTTTTCAACTTTGGGTTTCTTTTCCAATTAATCAAGTTCAATCTTTAAGATTTACCTACTAAATCGAACAAATAACGAACTAATTCAACCTTTTTAAATCATAAATCTTATTTATAAGCTTTTTAATAGTATCAAGATGGCGTATAGAGTGGACATCTCCCATACCGTCCCATACCATTTACTATGATGGAGATTACATTGCACAGTTTGGGCAGCAGTTTCATTTTCTTGGAGGAACCGTTCCCTTACCTTGTAAACTTTGGATACAGTGGGTTCAAATTCGTCTAATATGAGATGATTTATTGATAATAATTTCAATATCTTCCTTCAAAAAGTTCGAATTCTGTCCTCTTGAGGTCACAAAAAATAAATTTTATTTAATGTAAAAAACCATGGTTTTTAAAACTATGGTTTTTTTATTGCTTCTTTCAACCTGATTTAAATTTTATCGTTCAAATTCACTTTACATATCTGGTTTTATAAAAATCAATTTTACTTTTAATATTTTAAACTCAGGTTTCGTATTTTTAAAAGCTAATATGTAATTAATTTTCAAAATAGAAGTTTCTACCCCATGATAAATCTACTAGTTGTTGAAGATTTTACTCTATTCAGTAAAATCATGATTGGAGTTTTACTCGCTATACTAATATGGATCATTTTGAATAATACATTTAGGATGATAGAAATGGGCTATGTTCTAAAACAAAAAAAACCCTTATACAATCATTTTTATTTCCGATTAAAGCGTTTAAATCAAAACCAAAAAAATGTTTTGCAGCAACAGTTTTCATTTTATAAAAAACTTAATAATATAGAAAAAAAACATTTTAATCATCGCGTGGCATCATTCATTACAGATAAAGATTTTATTGGAAGAGATGGGTTAATAGTTAATGATGATATTAAAGTTTTAATTTCCGCTACGGCTGTCATGCTAACGTTTGGGTTTCGTGATTTTTACATAGGGATAATCTCTAAAATAGTTATATATCCTAAGGCGTTTTATTCCAATACAAACCAAACTTATCATAAAGGAGAATTTAATCCAAAACTTGAAACTTTAGTGCTGTCGTGGGAAGATTTCGTAAAAGGATTTAGTAACAATACAGATAATATTAATTTAGGAATACACGAATTTACGCATGCCATACACATTAATAGTATGAAAGAACATGATGTAAGCTCGACTATTTTTAGCGATTCTTTTAAAGAATTATCCGATATGCTTGCTGAAAGTGAAGCATTAAGAAACAAGTTAATGGCATCAAACTATTTTAGAAAGTACGCTTTTACTAATCAGTTTGAATTTTTAGCAGTAATTATTGAGAATTTTATTGAAACTCCTCAAACTTTTAAAACGGAATTTCCTAATGTTTATAGTAAGGTAAAGCAAATGCTGAATTTTAACATAGCAGGTTATTAAATACCTTACATGATTTTTATCATGATTTTTTGTTGTATGATTTTCTAACTTTAGAGGAAGTAAATCTAAATTGAAAAGTATGATACGTAAAGCGCCAATTTCGATGATAATGACAACGCCTGTTATTACATTAAAAAAGAAGGATAGTCTTGAAACAGCTGAAAAACTTTTTAAAAAGTATAACATACGGCATATACCTGTGGTTTCTGAAGATGCCATTGTGGGCATGTTGAGTTATACCGATTTACTTCGCTTAAGTTTTGCAGATGTTACAGATAATATGGAATCTGATGCTGATGCTGATGCCATGGTTTATAATATGTTCACTATTAAGCAAGTAATGAAAAAGAATATTGTTACAGTAGCATCTTCAACTTCAATAAAAAAAGTAGCCGAAATTTTAGCAAGCAAAGAATTTCACGCTTTACCTGTAGTAGATAATAACAAGCTAGTTGGCATTGTAACCACTACCGATTTAATAAAGTATTTACTAAAACAATTTTAAAATCTTAAACCATAAAGACATGATACAAAATGAACCAGTTTCAGAAATAATGGTTAAAAACATTATAGCATTAAATAGAGAAGATGACTTAGAAAGCGCTGAAAAGCTTTTTAATAAGTATAAAATTAAGCACATTCCGGTTGTAAGTGCAGATGTGGTGATTGGCATGTTGAGTTATTCCGATTTTTTAAAAACTAGCATCCCAGAAACCGCAGAAGATCCTCACAATATAAATTCAGTGGTGTATAACGCTTTTTCCATAGAGCAGGTAATGAGCAAAAATATAGTTTGTATAAACAGTAAGACTTCAATAAGAGAAGCTGCAACTATTTTAGCTAAAAGAGAGTTTCATGCACTTCCTGTTGTAGATGATGGTGTTTTAACAGGCATTGTAACTACCAGAGATTTATTAAATTATTATATAAAGCAATACTAAGAATTAGCGACAGCTTTTAATTCTTTAATAGTGTCAATAGGGGTGTCGCTTTTAAAAACGAAACTTCCAGCGACCAATACATCGGCACCTGCATCGGCAAGTGCCTTTGCGTTAGCAGTTGTAACTCCTCCATCAATTTCAATAGTGGTTGAAGCACCTTTACGTGTAATTAATTCTTTAAGTTGTTTTACTTTATCATAAGTATTTTCAATAAAACTTTGGCCGCCAAAACCAGGGTTTACACTCATGATAAGTACTAAATCGATGTCGCAAATGGTGTCTTCCAAAAGGCTTACACTCGTATGCGGATTTAATGAAACTCCTGCTTTCATACCTTCTGCTTTTATAGCTTGAAGCGTTCTATGTAAGTGAGGACAAGCTTCATAATGCACCGTTAAAATATTACTGCCTAAATCGGCAAATGTTTTAATGTATCGGTCGGGGTCCACAATCATTAAATGCACATCAACTATTTTTTTTGTATGCTTGGTAATGGCTTGTAGTACAGGCATTCCAAATGAGATATTCGGTACAAAAACGCCATCCATAATATCTATATGAAACCAATCGGCCTCACTTTGGTTGATCATTTCTATGTCACGTTGTAAGTTTGCGAAATCTGCAGCAAGTAATGAAGGTGCAATTAGCTTAGAGCTCATTTTTAGAGAATTAATTTTGTGCAAAAATAAAGGTTTTGATTCTAGGATTGTTTGTTCTTAACAATAAAATTTTCAACTAGCGATATCACTTTGTTGGCGCATTCACATTCGGCATTTTTTAACCAATTTAAGTACTCAAAAAGATTATTCAGTTCTTTTTTATCGTTAATAGTTGTGAATCCAAAATTGTAATCTTCAAAAATACGTTGTTCAATGGGAGAATCAATGATGTTGAAAATGTTTTTATGTCTAGCATCGATACTAATTTTTTTAAAGGTTTCATCAACAATTTTTTCTTCACCTTCCAGAACTTGTAAAAAACTCCTGTCAATATAAATTAATATACCTGTAATATTGTTTTTTGAATTGTTGGTTCTAGCTTTTAAATATAAATCTTCAAGAATTTTGATGGACTTATCATGTACAGAATCACTGATATAGCAAATAGTTTTAAGCATGTGGTGGTTAATTTGTTTAGGTCAATGCGTACAAGTTATGAAAAAAATGTAAGAAGCACTGTCTTGATAAGTTAATTAAAGGTTTTTGAATAAAAAAGTAAACCCTCGGTAATCAGCCGAGGGTTCTTTCATCAATCAAAAAACGAACAGTTATGTGTAACTGTTTGTTGCTTTAATTTAGTCGTAATTATATGAAATTACTAACCTAAATATGTTTTTAATATTTTACTTCTAGAAGTATGTTTTAATCGTCTAATTGCTTTTTCTTTAATTTGGCGTACACGTTCACGAGTTAAATCAAACGTTTCACCAATTTCTTCTAAAGTCATTGGGTGTTGGTTCCCTAAACCAAAGTATAGACGGATAACATCAGCTTCACGAGGTGTTAACGTTTCTAAAGCACGCTCAATTTCAGTTCTTAAAGATTCGTGTAATAATTCTCTATCTGGATTTGGAGATTCGCCACTATTTAATACATCGTATAAGTTAGAATCTTCACCTTCAACTAAAGGAGCATCCATACTTACGTGGCGACCAGAATTTTTCATTGACTCCTTAACATCGTTAATAGTCATGTCCAATTCTTTTGCAATTTCTTCTGCAGAAGGTGGACGCTCATGACTTTGCTCTAAAAAGGCAAATGTTTTATTAATTTTGTTAATAGAACCAATTTTGTTTAAAGGTAAACGTACAATACGAGATTGTTCAGCCAAAGCTTGAAGAATCGATTGACGAATCCACCAAACGGCGTAAGATATAAATTTAAAACCACGAGTTTCATCAAAACGTTGTGCGGCTTTAATTAAACCTAAATTACCTTCATTAATTAAATCGGGTAATGTTAAGCCTTGATTTTGGTATTGCTTAGCTACCGATACAACGAAACGTAAATTAGCTTTAGTCAACTTTTCTAAAGCGGCTTGATCGCCAGCTTTAATACGTTGTGCTAATTCTACTTCTTCGTCTGCGGTAATTAAGTCAACTTTTCCAATTTCTTGAAGATATTTGTCTAACGAAGCGGTTTCCCTGTTAGTAACCTGCTTCGTGATTTTAAGTTGTCTCATCTATAAGTGCTCCTGTAAGTTTATAATGAATATTATTATTCAGTGGTTATACGTAACTATATCAAAAAATGTTACAAAAAAATGCAATTTATTTTTGCATTCCCTTTTTAAGACCCAAAAATCTTAAAAAGGTCACGCTATCCGTTATATCTTTTTTTTGTGCCTCAAAAAAGGATGCCACTTCTATCGTTAATGCAGTGTAGTACTAAAAAATTAGTTTCAAATTCTAATGGGTGTTTTGTTGGTAAGATTGGTGTCGTTCAACATCTCTTGGGTAAAAGCATAATGTCCGCGAGTGGTTATAAGCTTAAATCTAGATGATTTTAAATTACTTAAAGTATTTAAAAACAGCCATTTAGACTTTAGTAATTTTGGTTTTTCAGATTTTAAACTAATATCGAAATAATGTTTTCTGCCTTCTTTTTCTGCAACAATATCTGGGGTAATAGTAATGTCACTTCCTGCTTTGGAGTATGATTTTGGGGTTTCATAACCTTCCATGTCTGCTTTAATGTTTTCAAAACCTCTATTTTCTAAATAGGTAATGGAGTTCTCTAAAATGTCTGAATATTTTGCTTTGTCTTCGTATATCATAACTCGTAATATAATGAAAATGAGGAGGAAAACAAATTTTTAACAGGATTTAACGTTTTATAAAATATATATAAAGTTGGTTTATTTGAATAAAAGTAGTTGAATTTGATAGTTAATTGGAGACATAATACGTAATTTTCCAATGTAGATTTATTCACAATATATTAGTTCTTCATAATGCTGACCAAAAAAAGTGCTTTTTTTAGCCTATCGTGAGGAACTAAACTGTATTTAAGTTGTTGAAAATAAACAAACAGATTACTTTCTGTGTTAGTACGACCATTTATTTTAAGGATAGAACTGACTTTGGCTATGTGTGCGTTAGCGATAGAAACGGTTAGCTTTTGGCGAGTATGCGCAGCGAGCCAAAACTAGTAGTGTATAGCGCGACCTTTATCCTGAACTTTTTTTCAGGATAAAGGGAACGCCCAAATAATAATCTTGTATTATGAATGATGCGATTACTAAAGGAAGCATCAAAAAAGTAAATCTAGAAATAATGAATTAGTTTATAGCAAAAGGTGCGCTAAGTTTAAATGTGGGTATGGTTACTTTAAAGTTTTTTGTTGTGGTAAAGTTTACCATGCTGTAAAACCCTTGCATAGCACCAAATGGCGAGGTTAACAAACATCCTGATGTGTAGGTGTGCGATTCGCCGGGTTTTAAAACGGGCTTTTTGCCTATAACGCCTTCGCCAGAAACGGTTTCAACATTGTTTAATGCGTCTAAAATTTCCCAATGGCGTGCGTTAAGCTGCACGGAGTCTTTGCTTTGGTTTTCAATCGTTACGGTATAGCCAAAGGCATACTGTATTTTATAGTTTTTATAAAATGAGCCTTCGTAGGTGGTTTCTACGGAAATTTTTATCCCTTGTGTAACTTGTTGAACCATTTTAACTTTGGGGTGTTTTAGGTTTATGATGCTAAAATACTAAATTTTAAGTGTTAATGGTCGCATTTTAACATGTTTGGCTTAAAAATTAGTAAAAAGACGTGTTTAATTTGAGATATTGACCGAACTGCCTTCGCCTAAACCTATAATTTTATCGTAGCGTGCCCCTAAATCTCTGTAATATACTATCACTTTGTAATTATTTTCGGTTTGGTAGAAATTACCACTTATGGCGCCTTCATCCAAACTTCCGTTTTTGTTTACTATCACAAATTTATAGTTGTAAAATCCTTGTTTTAAAAGGATGGCATTTCTTAAAACATTATTACGCTCATCGTACACCAATTTGGTACTTTCGTCAATAACGTAATTGTTAAAGTTTCCGTACACATGTATGTTTTTGTTTATAAGAGCTTCGGTTGGTTGTAGTGAAAAATGTATCCAAACATAATCGGCTTCAATGCTAGGGTCTTCAGCATCTAAAACGGTAATAACATAATTTCCATTAATATCTGGGTTGTAAGTGTAGGGCTTGGTGGCACGTTCTACGTTAGTAAATAAATAGTTATGATATAGTTCTTGTAAATCGATGGCTCGAATACCGGTGTTGGCAGCACGAACATCTTTATTTTCAAAAAATAAATATTCGTTACCGCCCCAGAAACTGGTTTCGTTATCGTATCTATAAATTAATTGATTGCCTAAAGTGTATTGAGGCTTAAGGTTATAAAGTGCAGTATTTAGGTTGTTATTTTGAACAATTACCGTTTTTACCGTTTGTGTTGGGTTATTTATTTGGGTGTTGTTGGATGTGATAATGATTTCAACACGTTGTTTTTCTTCAATAAATTGAATATCGCGTGCTCGTTTTATGCTTACCCCAACAGTGGTTTGATCTTCATAAATCATGAATTTTCTTGAAAAAACAAGTTCGTCATAATTATTGAAAACGCTTAATAAATAATTCCCCGAAACTTTTAAGCGTTTTGTTTGCTCATTAGGAACTGTAAGTTTGTAATGCGAAAATATTTGATGGGTGTTGAATGAATTTTCATAATTTCGGATGCGTTGGTTGTCAAAACCATCCATATATTCCGATTTTACTAAAATGGAAGGTGTCCAATCGTAATTGTAATGGTCTATTTTATAATAGTAATCATCTTCATTTCCGTTAAGAGCATCAAATTCTAAAACCACGTATTCGCCCAATTTTAAAATAGGCAACTGGGTTTCTGCCGTGTTTCCTTTAAAATTGATGGTTTTTATAAAACTTGGAGGATCAACTTCTTTAACTTGACTAAAACACAATAATGGAATAATTAAAAAAAGAAAGGAATATTTATACTTTATTGAAGGCATTTTAGCGATAGTTTTTTGTAAATATAAGCAAATTTTATGCCCAACTAGTATATTCTGATTGTTGAATAAAATTTCTAAGTATTTATTATGAAAACTGTATTTTTAATTTGTATTTTTGCACCTATTTTTAGACAAATAATTTCAATTCAAAAAATATGTCAAACGACATTCGCATTAAAAAAGGTCTAGACATTAAACTTAAAGGTGAAGCTGAAAAAACCTTGGAAAAGGCTGTTTTAAGCAACTTTTATACTTTAAGGCCTCAAGATTTTCACGGCGTTACACCTAAATTAATTTCTAAAGTTGGAGCTAAAGTAAAAGCGGGAACACCTGTTTTTTTCGATAAATCTAACGAAAGCGTTAAGTTCGTTTCTCCAGTTTCTGGTGAAATTGTAGAAATTGCTCGTGGTGAAAAGCGCAAAATTCTATCTATTAATATTCAAGCAGACAAAGAGCAAACATACCAAGATAACGGTGTGTTTAATATAGATGCAGCTAAACCAAACGAGGTAAAATCGCATTTGTTAGCTTCTGGTTGTTGGCCTTTTGTAAAGCAACGACCGTATGATGTGATTGCAAACCCAGATAAATCGCCTAAGGCTATTTTTATTTCTGGTTATGCAAGTGCTCCTTTGGCGGCCGATTTGGATTTTACCCTTAAAGGTAAAGAAGCTGAATTGCAAGCAGCTGTAACGGCACTTGGGAAACTTACCGAAGGGAAAGTACATGTGTCGGTAGGGGCAAGTTCAGCATCGCCATTAGCGGGTTTGTCAGGTATTACGCTTCATAAAGTATCGGGCCCACATCCTTCAGGAAATGTGGGGACTTTAATTAACAGGGTAGATCCTGTAAATAAAGGTGAAGTTGTTTGGACGGTTGCCGCACAAGATTTAGTTATTATTGGCGAATTGCTTTTAACAGGCAAATTTAATGCAGAGCGTATCGTCGCTTTAGCAGGTTCTCAAATAGAAAAACCAAGATATTTTATAACTAAAATAGGTGCAGAGGTTTCAACTATGATAAGTGATAAAGGAGCTTCTAAAAGAATCCATGATCGAATTATTTCTGGAAATGTACTTAGCGGAAAAGAAATTAAACTAGACGGAAATTTAGATTATTACAGTAATGTGATTACGGTAATTCCAGAAGGTGATGATTATGAGTTTTTCGGTTGGACAAAACCTGTGTTTAATAAAATATCGACATCAAGAGCGTTAACATTTTCTTGGTTAACACCTAATAAAAAATACGATTTGAACACCAATACCAATGGTGAGCACCGTGCATTTGTTGTTACCGGTGGTTACGAAGAGGTATTTCCTTTAGATATTTATCCATTGCAAATACTAAAAGCTTGTATGTATCAAGATTTAGATGAAATGGAATCTTTAGGAATGTATGAAGTTGCGCCAGAAGATTTTGCGTTAACAGAATTTGTATGTGTGTCTAAACAACCACATCAAGCGATTATTAGAAAAGGATTAGATGTAATGCTTAAAGAAATAGGGTAATGAATTTAAAAACACGATTACATATTTTAAAAAGAAAGTTAAGGGGGTCTAAAATGGCTCCGGCGTTTGGTGCGCTTCATACTTTCTTATTCTTGCCAGATGAGACCACACATAATGGAACTCATATAAAAGTTGCCGACGATTTAAAACGTACCATGAACACGGTTATTCTGGCCATGATACCATGTTTAATTTTCGGAATGTTTAACGCAGGTTACCAACACAATTTAGCTGTAGGTGATATTCAAGCGGTTACTTCAGGTTTTTTTAGTGCTGAATTTTGGACTTTAGATAACTTCTTTATTGGCTTCTGGAAAATAATTCCATTAGTTATTGTTTCTTATGGTGTTGGTTTAGGAATTGAATTCTTATTCGCTATCATTAAGAAACACGAAGTTGAAGAAGGTTACCTGGTAACTGGTATGTTAGTGCCACTTATTGTGCCTGTTGATATTCCACTTTGGATGTTGGCAGTCGCTGTAATATTTGGTGTGGTTATAGGTAAAGAAGTTTTTGGCGGAACTGGAATGAATATTTTAAATCCGGCACTTACTATTAGAGCCTTTTTATTCTTTGCATATCCAACATGGATGTCTGGAGATAAAGTATGGGTTGAAGGTGCTGTTGAAAGAACAAGGGAAATTGCTGCGGGGGCAAACTTAGATGCTATTTCTGGTGAAACTATCTTAGGTAGTTTGGCGCAAGGGAAAGAGGTTGCTTTTTCAACTTGGGATATGTTCTTAGGCTTTATTCCTGGGTCTGTAGGTGAAACGTCTGCACTTTTAATTTTATTAGGAGGTTTATTTTTAATATTTACAAAAATAGGAAGCTGGAGAATCATGTTATCATCTGCTGTGGGAGCTATAGTCATGGGACTTATCTTCAATCAAATCGTTGATGCAGGTGTTATAACAGAATCAAGCAAGTTTTACGGATTAATGAGCACTCCATTTTGGGAACATCTAATTATTGGTGGTTTTGCTTTTGGTACCGTATTTATGGCTACCGATCCTGTTACAGCGTCTCAAACCAATAAAGGAAAATGGATTTACGGATTTTTAGTTGGATTTATTTCAATCTTAATTCGTGTGTTTAACCCAGCGTATCCAGAAGGAGTGATGTTAGCTATCTTGTTAATGAATGTTTTTGCACCAACAATCGATCATTATGTGGTTCAAGGCAATGTGAAGAAAAGAATGAAACGTTTAAAAGTAAAAACGGCTTAACGATGGAAAATAGAACAGATAAAAATTCATATACAATTCTATTTGCAATAGCAATGGTAGTAATTGTAGGGGCTTTATTAGCATTTACAGCTTCTTCATTGAAACCGAAAATTACAGAAAACCAACGTATAGAAAAACAACAAAATATTCTATATGCTATGGGTGTAAATAATAATGATGAAAGTAGTGCATCGTTTGTATCTACACAAGAGGCTGCAGATTTGTTTTCAAAATACATTAAAAAACAATTAGTTATTGAGGGTGCAAACGTAACCGAAAATAGTGAAGCGTATTTAATAGATGTTAAAAAGGAACAAGCAAAAGTAAAATCTGGTGGCGTTAGAAGGTTACCTTTATTTATTGGTGAAAAAGATGGAAAGACCTTTTATGTAGCACCAATTTATGGTAAAGGACTTTGGGATGCTATATGGGGCTATATCTCTTTAGATGAAAATATGGTAATTCAAGGTGCCTATTTCGATCATAAAGGTGAAACGCCAGGTTTGGGAGCTAATATTAAAGAGCGTTTCTTTATGGACGATTTTATTGGTGAACACGTGTTGAATGAAGCAGGTAATTTTGCAGGTGTAACGGTTGCGAAAGGTAATGCCGATCCAAAAAATGAAAATAAAACAGATAATGAGGTAGATGCAATTGCAGGAGCAACCATTACAGGTGATGGAGTTACAGCAATGATAAAAAGCGACTTAAAGCTTTACAAACCTTATTTTGATAATTTAAAAAATAATTAATTTATGGCACTTTTATCAAAAAAAGACTCGAAATTAATCACCGATCCGTTAGCAGATAACAACCCAATTACTATTCAGGTTTTAGGTATTTGTTCTGCATTGGCTATTACGGCGCAACTAAAAGCATCTATTGTAATGGCAGTTTCAGTAATGGCGGTATTAGCAATAGGAAATGTGGTTATTTCATTATTGAGAAATATCATTCCTTCAAAAATTAGAATTATTGTTCAATTAGTAGTGGTTGCTGCATTAGTAATTATTGTTGACCAAGTACTAAAAGCTTACTCGTATGAGTTAAGTAAAACATTATCGGTTTTCGTAGGTTTAATTATTACCAACTGTATTATCATGGGGCGTTTTGAAGCTTTTGCATTGGCAAATGGGCCTTGGCGTTCATTTTTAGATGGTATTGGTAATGCTGCTGGTTACGGTTTAATTCTTATAATCGTTGGTTTCTTTAGAGAATTATTAGGGTCTGGTACCTTATTAGGTTTTAAAGTTTTAGGCGATCCAATCGAAAAAACAGGCTTGTACGCCATCGGATATGAAAACAATGGATTTATGTTATTGTCACCTATGGCATTAATAGTTGTTGGAATCATTATATGGGTACAACGTTCAAGAAATAAAGCATTAATAGAAGACTAATCAGTATACAGTTAACAGTCGCGGTAAACATTAATCACTGTAAACTGAGACTGAGACTGAAAACTTAAAATAATATGGAACATTTAGAATTATTTTTAAAATCAATTTTTATAGATAACATGGTGTTTGCCACGTTCCTTGGGATGTGTTCTTACCTAGCAGTATCTAAAAAAGTAAATACAGCAGTTGGTCTTGGTGCTGCGGTTATTTTTGTATTGGCAATTACAGTCCCTTTAAACTGGTTATTGGATCAATATTTATTACAACCAGGAGCATTAGCTTGGTTAGGTGCCGATTATGCAGATTACGATTTAAGCTTCCTATCATTCATCATGTTTATTGCTACCATTGCAACTATGGTACAATTGGTAGAGATTGTGGTTGAGAAGTTTTCTCCATCATTATATAACTCACTTGGTATCTTCTTACCACTTATTGCAGTAAACTGTGCTATTTTAGGAGGATCATTATTTATGCAATCGCGTGAAATTCCAACTTTAGGTTTAGCTACCGTATATGGAGTTGGTTCTGGAATTGGATGGTTTTTAGCAATTCTAGCTATTGCAGCCATACGTGAGAAAATTAGATATTCCAACGTGCCACCAGCATTAAGAGGTTTAGGTATTACATTCATCATTACTGGTTTAATGGCTATAGGTTTTATGAGTTTCGGAGGCATGTTAACAGGAGGTGATGAACCCGAAGTTGCAAAAGGAACCGTAGTTCAAGAAGGAGATAAAGAAATTTCTCAATTGGATAAGAAATCTGAAGATACAAAGATGATGGTTGGTAACAATAATCAAAATATTACTAATCTAAATAAATCTAAATAGCAGAACGAGATGATTTTATTAGTCGCAGGTACATTAGGAACAGTAATAGCAACAGTAGCAGCTTTTTTAATTATTACTTTATTGTTGGTAGCATTACTATTGTTTGTAAAACAAAAATTATCACCATCAGGTCCCGTAACAATTACCATTAATGGTGAAAAGAAAATAGAAGTTGCTTCAGGCGGTAGTTTACTATCAACTTTAGGAAATCAAAAAATATTCTTACCATCAGCTTGTGGTGGTGGTGGAACTTGTATTCAATGTGAATGCCATGTGTTATCTGGTGGAGGTGAAGCGTTGCCAACCGAAACACCACATTTTACACGTAAAGAGTTGCAACATGGTGCACGTTTGGCGTGTCAGGTTAAAGTGAAACAAGACATGAACATCACCATTCCAGAAGAAGTTTTTGGTATTAAAAAATGGGAAGCAGTTGTGGTTCGTAACTATAACGTAGCATCGTTTATTAAGGAATTTGTTGTTGAAATTCCAGAAGATATGGGTTACAAAGCTGGTGGATATATTCAAATTGAAATTCCCCCATGTGAAGTGAAATATTCAGATATGGATATTACAGCGCATCCAGAAGAACATGAAACACCCGATAAGTTTAAAGCTGAATGGGATAAGTTTGGTTTGTGGAGCTTAACTATGAAAAATAGTGAAACTGTTGAGCGTGCGTATTCTATGGCTTCGTATCCTGCTGAAGGACGCGAAATTATGTTAAACGTTCGCATTGCAACACCACCATGGGATAGAAATAAAAATGGTTGGATGGATGTAAATCCAGGTGTTGCATCATCATACATTTTCAATCAGAAAAAAGGAGATAAAGTAACTATTTCTGGACCTTACGGTGAATTCTTCATTAATGAATCTGAAGCTGAAATGCTTTATGTTGGTGGTGGAGCAGGTATGGCGCCCATGCGTTCTCACTTATATCACCTTTTCAGAACCTTAAAAACGGGTAGAAAAGTAACTTACTGGTACGGTGGTCGTTCAAAACGTGAGTTATTCTATTTAGATCATTTCCATAAATTAGAGAAAGATTTTCCAAACTTTAAGTTTTATCTAGCATTATCAGAACCTTTACCAGAAGATAACTGGAAAGTTAAAGCTGATATTGATGCACCTGGTGATGGCTTTGTTGGATTTATCCATAATTGTGTGATCGATAATTATTTAAGTAAGCATGAAACCCCAGAAGATATAGAATTGTATTTCTGTGGGCCACCATTAATGAACAAAGCAGTTCAAAAAATGGGTGAAGATTTTGGTTTACCCGATGAGAATATTAGATTTGATGACTTTGGTGGATAGAATCCATGAAAAAAGATTCTGTTAATCAGAAAAATTAAAAGATAAATTTTAAAACCAGTACTAAAAGTGCTGGTTTTTTTATGCAATTTGAAACCTAGGTTTTTCATTTTTAAATTCAAAAAGCTTAGTATAATCCATAAAATTAGGAATGCCATCTAACGAACATAAAAGAGTCACTACGGCGGTAAGTCCCTTAAACAAAACATCTTTGTCGGTTGGGTTTTTAGGTTTTTTGTTTTTATGATGAAACGGTAATTGGTAACCACACGCTCTTAAAAAAGTAGCTTCTATATGTAATAATTCCAAAGGTGTATAGCCATTAAACTTACGACCAAAGGATTGATGCACATTTCCAAGATAATTTAACTCTAAAGCACCGTGTTGGTCTGATAGATGCTTCCAGCTATCAGAATTATCCAGTATGTTCCCAACGGCACATTGCTTACAACATTCTGGGTGCAGTTCGTTGTTATAAAATGCATTATACAGTTTTTGAACTGCTTGTTCTAAACGGATTGAAGTTTTCATTTCTCAGAAATTTTTATTTCTAAGTTATTAAAAATTCTGCAGTTTTCCTATTAATGTTAGAAAACCAATCCGATAACAAACTGAAACATAAGAATTAATAACCCTGCGGAAATTAAATTAATTACAATACCAACACGTGCCATTTGACTCACTTTTACATATCCACTAGCAAAAACAATAGCATTTGGGGGTGTAGCCATGGGTAGCATAAAAGCGCAACTACTCGCAATGGTTACAGGTATTAAAAGATGTAGTATGGGGACGTTTAAACCTAAGGCTATACCAGCAACAACAGGCGCTAATACAGCGGTTAAGGCAACATTGCTCATTAGCTCTGTCATAAAAAGCATGAGTACGATAAGTAAGGCTGCTGTTATTAAAATACTAATGTTACTTTGAGATATTTGTTTTGCGATAATATCAACAATACCACTAGCCGACATGCCATTTGCCAAAGCTAAACCACCACCAAATAGAATTAAAATACCCCAAGCTAGTTTTTGGGTGTCATTCCATTGTAAGATGAAATCTCCCTTTTTTAAGTTAAAAGGAACAGCAAATAAAGTTATTGCCCCAAAAATACTAATCATCGTATCTGATAAATCTAAATTTGGGATTAACGAATTAATAAGACTTCTAAAAATCCAAAGAAAAACAACAACGCTAAACACTATTAAAACTTGCTTCTCTTTGGGTGATATTTTTCCTAATTTTTCAAGTTCAGAATCTATAACTTCTTTTGAAGCATTAAACTTTAAATCACTATTTGGAAAAAACCCTTTTACCAAAATGAAATAAATAATGGTTATTAATAAAATAGAAAATGGTAAACCAATAAGCATCCATTTAAAAAACGAAATTTCAATGTTATATTCGTTTTCTAACAATCCAATTAAAATGGAGTTAGGTGGTGTGCCTATTACGGTGGCAATACCACCAGCATTGGCAGCAAATGCAATGCCAAGCATAACACTTATCGCAAAATTTTGGTCGCTTTTTGTATAGCCATCTGCATCATCAATAAGTAATTGTATAACTGACATCGCAATTGGCAGCATGAAAACAGTACACGCCGTGTTGCTTATCCACATACTCATAAAACCAGTTGCAATCATAAAACCAAGCACGACTTTATTTGGTGTAGTTCCTGTTTTTTTAATAATACTTAATGCTATCCGTTTGTGTAGATTCACTTTTTCTAGCGCTAAAGCCAGAACAAAACCACCAAAAAATAGAAATACGATGGGACTGCCGTAATTAGCACCAACCGCTTCAATGGGCATCACTTTAAATAGAGGAAATAATATTAAAGGAAGTAGTGCTGTAACCGAAATGGAAACAGCTTCGGTAATCCACCAAAAAACCATCCATAATGCGGTAGCAATAACCGTATCGGCATTTTTAGATATAATTTCAAAAGGTAATAATAGGAATATAATGAATAATATAGGGCCCAAAAAAAGCCCTATTATTTTCGAGGTTGGTTGTTTGGTCATTTAAGTCTTATGGTTGTTTAGATTTTTTAAAGTTACACAAATTTAGTTTCAGAAATTAATTCTTTAAAAATTGCTCGCTTTTAATTTTTTTTGATACAATATGACACTCTATGTCAATGTGCCAAATGTTTCAATATCACTGCACTTGTTGCAACAAACGATTTAGAATTTTATAAATTGGTTTTAATAAATTTTATTTTGAAGAAAAACGATTACTACATTAGTATAGTAAAAAGTTTGATTTTAATTGGGCAGTTCTAAAATAATCTCTTTAGAAATGTTGGTGTTGCTTAATGTTAGATATTTTTTAGCAAGATTGATATCGCCCTCTTTTAAGTATGCTAATCCTAGATAATAATAGGCATCGTATATAAACGAAAAACCTGAATGACTGGTTTCAATGGTTTTTTGTAATAAAGGAATGGCTTTATCTACATTTTTGTTTGCCATATATGCTATGCCTAGAAAATAATTCAACGTATCGTTATCAGGTTTTTTATTGCTCAAAACTTGCCATTTTTCTATGGCTAAATCGTATTTTTTCTGTTTGTAATACACCATAGCATCGTAAAAATCAAGGTTTTCTGTGTCACTCATGGTAGCTGTTAAACCTGGGTATGGTTTAAAATAATTGGCATAAATTTTTTGATTTGGCGAACTGCTAAAAAACCATATACTGCCAATAGCTACAATAATAGCTGCCATAGCTGCAATTTTACTAATAAATAAATAACGCGCTTTTTTTAAAGCGGCTTTAGGTATTTCAGACTTGATAATCTCATCATGAAACGTGTTTAATTCTTCTTTTAATGATTGATTTTTAACACCTTGAATTATTATTCTGTAATCTTTAACTTGGGATTTGAATTCGGCATCAATTTTAAGATAATCTTTAAAATCCTTTAATTCACTAGGTTCCATAGTGCCGTTAATATAGCGTTCTATGGCTTCAAATATTTCTTGCGATATGTTGCTATTATCTTTCAATATTTAGGGTTTTTTAATGCTAAAAACGTTATCAACTAATTTTTTCATACAATGGAATTTTTTATTACGAACAGAAGTTTCATCTAAAATTAATTCTGTAGCAATATCTTGCAACAATTTCTTGTCAAAATAAAATGTTGTTAATAGTTGTTTGCATGGTTGTCCTAAATTTTTGAAAGCTTCCATAGCTTTGCTTATTTTTTTATCTTCTAATTCGATAACAGTTTTATCTCCTTCATTTTTAATAGATAGTGTGTGCTCAGATTTAAGTACTTTTGTTTTTTTATACTGATTAGAGCGTACAGTGTCCATCCATTTGTTTTTTGCTATGGTATACAGGTAATCGCTTAAAGTGGAGTTGTTGGCTGGGGTAAAAGCATCATTTCTTATATTATTCCAAACTGTAATAAATGCTTCTTGATATATATGTTTTGCATCGCTTAAATTACCACTGTTTTTTAGAATCAACACTTCAATTTTTTTATAATTGGATATGTAAAACTCTTTTAATGCAATAGTATCATTGCCCTTAAAAGCATCGATCATTTTAATTTGATGTTCAAGTTTGTTTGCTTGTCCCATAACTATGGCAATTAATGGTGAAGATACAATTATTTAAAACGAGTTCAAATACTATGCTATTAAATGATTTATTATTCGTTTATCTACTTTTTTGTTTATTTAACATCGTTATTGTTTTAAAATGTCATCATCAATCAGAACATTTATTTTATTTTTGTAATATGAGTAAAGCACTTACAGAACAAGAATTA
Source organism: Mariniflexile fucanivorans (assembly GCF_004341235.1). Lineage (GTDB taxonomy): Bacteria > Bacteroidota > Bacteroidia > Flavobacteriales > Flavobacteriaceae > Mariniflexile > Mariniflexile fucanivorans. The sequence goes on along the minus strand of NZ_SLUP01000003.1, from coordinate 591,517 downwards.
CACAATTTAGCAATGAACCATGTTGGGAAAGATCTAGAACAGCGTGGTTTTGAGTTTATTGCTGTAAATAGTAAATTGAAAAAACATCCTCAATTTGTGTGTATTGATAAAAACAAGCAATATTATTTTGTAATTGTTAGAGTCGTTATATTACCCGATAACCCTAATAATTATGATGTTATTTGGATGGAATCTTTTAAAAAACATGCTAGGGAAAAGGACGCCAAAGTACTTTATGCAGGTGTTGGTATAGGTAATGTTGTTGGCGAGAAAGAGCCGATTTATTTAAATCAGGATTATTTGTTGGAATACAATGGCATACAAGTTTTAGAAACTAATTTAAATTAGTAACAAAAGCATGAAAATTAAATATACTTTACTCTTGGTTTTTATGGCGTTTTCTTGCAAAGAAGAAACCGTAAACACCAGACTTTCAGGTCCTGTTTTTGGCACCAGTTATTCAATAATTTATAATTCTGAAATTAATTATCAAACTCAAATTGATAGTTTGTTTTATGTTATTAATAATTCGATGTCCACCTATCAAGCTGATTCAGATATTTCTAAGTTAAATAGAAATGAAGATGGTTTAGTTGATGCACATTTTATAAAAGTATTTGAAACTTCAAAAGATATTTATAACCTAACCGAAGGTGTTTTCGACCCCACTATTGGCGCCGTTGTAAATGCATGGGATTTTGGTCCAGAAGAAAAAATAGTGAATCTGGATAGTTTAAAAATTGATAGTTTAATGCTGTCCGTTGGCTTAAATAAAGTAAAACGAATTGATAATAAAATCATAAAACCAAAAGCCACTTTTATAGATTTTAATGCTATTGCAAAAGGCTACGGTGTGGATGTTATTGGCGAGTTTTTAGAAAGCAAAAATATTAAAAACTATTTAGTTGAAATTGGTGGTGAAATAAGAGCAAGAGGAAAAAACACAGAAAAACAATCTCCTTGGAAAATTGGCATTGAGATGCCACATTTTGATGGTGAACAATCCATTTTAGAAGCAATTGAAGTACATGATGAAGCCATGGCAACTTCGGGTACTTACAGAAAGTTTAAAGTAGATACTAACGGAAATCGTTACGCACATATAATAGATACAAAAACGGGCTATCCAAGTAAAACAAATTTATTAAGTATCTCTGTTATCGCTAAAGATTGTATGACAGCTGATGCTTATGCAACTGCATTTAAAGCAATGGGTATTGAAAAAGTGAAAGCTTTTTTAAAAAAACATCCAGAACTTAAAGTTTTTTTTGTTTTTGAGAATGACAATAAGGAATTGGAAACCATGTCGTTAAATAATTTTCCAAAACCAGAATAATTTTTTTTAAAATATACATGTGACTATTTAGAAAATGGTGTGTCCTATAGATGCTATTAATCAATAAAAAAGTTGGGGAGATTTTATATCAACTCAGCTTTTTTTGTTTGCAATTATTTGTAAACCACAGGGATAATTTCGCCTGTAGCTAAACAGAATTTTTTTATCGCTTCCGCGGAAAGAGTAGAGTTGTAATCAACTTCTTCAACTTTAAAACCAATACTTCTTAATTTATCAAAATAATCACGACCATATACACGCACATGATCGTATTGTCCAAATATTTTAGCACGTTCTTTTTTATCCGTTATGGTGTTATCTTCAAAAGTAGTAGCTCTTGTTAGATCTTGCGGAATTTGAAAAACACCCATACCACCAGGTTTCATGACTCTGTATAATTCTTGCATAGCCTTCGTGTCATCAGGAATATGCTCTAAAACATGATTGCAAAGAATAACATCATACGTATTATCTGGAAAAGGAAGGTTGCAAATGTCCGCTTTAACATCAGCAATAGGAGAAAGTAAATCGGTTGTAGTGTAATCTAGGTTTTTTAAGCTTTTAAAACGTTTTAAAAAGCATTGTTCGGGAGCAAAATGTAATACTTTTAAATTTTCAGAAAAAAACTTTGTTTCATTTTTTAAATATAACCAAAGCAATCTGTGGCGTTCTAAACTTAAAGTAGAAGGTGATAACACATTGTTGCGTTGTTTGCCATATCCGTAAGGTAAAAAGGTTTTAAAACTTTTTCCGTCTATAGGGTCCGTAAAAGTATTTCCTCTTAAAATAAAAGCTAAAACAGGACGAATAACATAACTTAACCTAATTAGTAAAGGTCTTGGTATTGTATTTAAAATTATTTTGAAAAGTTTTTTCAAGTTGTTTCACAGAGTTTTACAGAAAATTCGTAGAGATTCACTGAGGATTATTAATAAAACGTTTGATGCCGTTTTTTAAAAGTTTAGTATGAAAATTTAGAAGGAGACCTAAAGGATAATTTCCTAATTTCATATATGTTAATATTTGAGCTGTATGTACGTCTGTAAACTTTTCAACTGTTTTCAATTCAGCAACGATTTTATTCTCAACAAGGCGGTCTATTCTATAGCCATGGTCCAATGTTATATCTTTATAAACTATGGGCTGTGTTGTTTCTTTTATAACAGAATATCCCATCGCTTTTAATTCATAAAACAAACATTCCTGATAGGCAGATTCAAGCAAACCCGGTCCAAGCGCTTTATAAACTTCAATTGCAGCACCAATAATGTTTTCAGTAATTTTGTTGTAAATCATATGGTGTTGAAGCTTAGTTCTCCGTGTGTCTCAGTGCCGTCTTTGTGAATCTTAGTTTAATAACTTTAAAGCACTAAAGCTTTTTGTCTAAATTCATCTTCTTCATTAGAAGTAATTCCCAATGCGTCGTAAATATATGCAAACGTTGAAAGTAACTCAGGTTTACCATCTACTATGGCGACATCGTGTTCAAAATGGGCACTGGGCTTATTATCCAAAGTAGTTATAGTCCAACCATCGTTATGTTGTTTTATGCGGTGTGTTCCCATATTAATCATAGGCTCAATGGCAACAACCATACCTTCTACGAATTTTTTTCCTCTACCTCGTTTACCATAGTTAGGCATTTCTGGGTCTTCGTGCATTTTTTTACCTAAACCATGACCTACTAATTCACGAACTACACCATAGCCATGGTCTTCACAGTATTTTTGAATAGCAAAACCAACATCGCCAACACGATTATTTATTTTAAATTCCCGAATACCAACGTATAATGATTCTTTTGTAACTTGAAGCAGTTTTTCTGTTTCGGCATCAATCGTTCCAACAGCAAAGGTATAGGCATGATCGCCATAAAAACCATTTTTAAAAGCACCACAATCTATAGAAATAATATCGCCTTCTACCAAAGGCGTACTATTTGGAATACCGTGAACTACTTGTGTGTTCGGGCTCATACACAAGGTATTAGGAAAATCATATAATCCTAAAAACCCTGGAATAGCTCCGTGGTCTCTTATACATGTTTCGGCTATTTTATCTAATTCTAAGGTGGTTACACCTGGTTTTAAGGCTTTGGCTATTTCACCTAAAGTTTTAGATACTATCAAAGCACTTTCGCGCATTAATTCAATTTCTTCTTTTGTTTTCACTACAATCATACTTAAAAAATAATGGCAAAGATACTTAAAATGCGAGTAATAGCTTTTTCAAATTAGTTACTTGAAGAAATCAAAAAAGCTTTTCTTTTCTGGTATTGGTGGATTGGTGTTGGTTAACATTTGATAAATTTCGCCCCAACCTATAAAGCCACCAATATTTCTATCATCAATAAACAAATCGGCATGAATTTTTCTGCTCATATCGTTATTGAATTTTTCTTCAGCAAAACTTTTGTTAACAGCATAAAAATGTACGCCGTTTTCTTCACAAAAACGAACGGCATCGTCTAGTTTTGAACCATGTCTATAAGTCCACAAAATGAGACGATGCCCTCTTTCTTGAAGTTTTTTTAAGGTTTCAAAGGCAAATATCATTGGTTTGCCAATTTGAGGATAAGCGTCTTCAACAATAGTACCATCAAAATCGACAGCTATAATTAAGTTTTCGGTAAATTTCATTTAAATTATGATAAATTTGGTTCAATGCAAAAGTACAATAATTTATTTTCTGAAAACTTATTATACTAAAGCATGTCGTGTCATTGCTTTTGGTTGTTCAACACCAATTAGCTTTAAAATAGTAGGTGCAACATCGCCTAAAACGCCATCTTTAATAGATTTTAAATCTTTATCAATTAAAATTACTGGAACGGGGTTTGTAGTATGGGCTGTATTTGGAGATCCATCTGGGTTAATCATGGTTTCGCAATTACCGTGATCTGCAATAAGTATGGTTGTATAGTTGTTTTCAAGAGCCGTTGTTACGACATCTTTTACGCAAACATCTACCGCTTCACATGCTTTAATAGCAGCTGCCATCACGCCTGTATGTCCAACCATATCACCATTGGCAAAATTTAAGCATACAAAATCAACTTCACCTTTTTTCAATTCAGGAATTAAAGCATCACGTAACTCGAAAGCACTCATTTCGGGTTGTAAATCGTAGGTAGCTACTTTGGGGGAGTTGCGCAAAATACGCGTTTCACCTTTAAAAGGTTCCTCACGTCCACCCGAGAAAAAGAACGTAACGTGTGGGTATTTTTCTGTTTCAGCTATACGTATTTGTTTTTTGTTATTTTTTTCTAAAACTTCACCTAAAGTTTCGGTTAAGTTGTCTTTATTAAAAATAACGTTAACGTTTTTATAAGTATCATCGTAGTTTGTAAGTGTTACATAATACAAATTCAATTTGTGCATGTTTTGCTCATGAAAATCGGTTTGAGATAATGCTTCGGTTAATTCACGTCCACGATCTGTTCTAAAATTGAAGAAAATAACCACATCATCTTCTTTTATTTTGGCAACAGGATTACCAGCATTATCGGTCATTATGATAGGTTTGATAAACTCATCTGTAATATCGTTATCATAATTTTGTTGCATTGTTTTCGTAACATTTGTAGATTTTTCGCCTACACTATTTACCATACCATCATAAGCCAATTTAACACGTTCCCAACGTTTATCTCTGTCCATGGCGTAATAACGACCAGTTACGGTGGCTAGTTTGGTATTTGTATTTTCAATGTGCTCTTCTAATGAAGTTAAAAAGCCAAATCCAGCTTTTGGATCTACATCACGTCCATCGGTAAAGGCATGAACAAAGGTGTTTTTTAATCCAAAATCATTGGCAGCATCAATTAAGCCAAATAAATGTTTGATGTGTGAATGCACGCCACCATCACTTAATAATCCTAAAAAATGAACATCTTTGTTGTTGGTTTTTGCATACTTAAAGGCATCAACCAATACTTTTTCGGTATTTAAAGTTTTGTTTTCAACAGCTAAATTAACTTTAACTAAATCTTGGTAAACAATTCTACCAGCACCTAAATTCATGTGGCCAACTTCGCTGTTTCCCATTTGCCCTTCAGGTAAACCTACATGTAAACCATCGGTCCTTAAAGTAGCAAAAGGGTATTTTTTATATAAAGAATCTATGAAAGGTGTGTTTGCATTATCGATTGCGGAAACTTTTGGATCTGGAGAATTTCCCCATCCGTCAAGTATCATTAGGATGACTTTTTTATTCATTATTTTAAACATTTTTGTATACTTCAAAGATACTGAAGTTTGAAAGAATACGATTGAAAAATGGGCTTAAAAACTTATGTATATATCTATTTTTATAAGAAACTTAAAAATCATGGATTCCTTTAAAAATATGTGAATCAAATGTTCGAAATCTTTTATAAAACCTCTTAATGTGTAACAAATTGGGTTTGTTGTCGTCTATATAGTATATCAAAAAACGAATCATTAATCAAATCAAAAATCTTTCATCATGAAAAAAACAATCATTTTTTCTGCAATCGCATTATGTTTCTCAATAGGAACGACTCATGCAAAATCATCTAGTTTTAACGTTGGTAATCACAGCTCCGTAAAAATTTTAAACGTAAATTCATTTTGTGTTTCAATTGCTAAAGGCGATATAGAAACCGTAAAAAAACTAATATCAAGGGGAGAGGATGTCAACAAAAAATCTGACGGGATGACACCCGTTATGTATGCTGCCAAGTATAATAGAACAGAAATTTTAGAACTTTTAATAGAAAAAGGTGCCAATTTAAAAGCCAAATCTGATAAAAAAATGACAGCAGCCGATTATGCCAAATTACATGGCGCTACAGATGCTCATGCTATTATTGAGCAAGCTTTATTAAAAAAATAATTAATATCTATATAATTATTTTGAGCTAGTCACTCCTAAAAACCCTGAATTTCAGGGTTTTTTTTTATAAAATTTTATTCATGATGTAATGCAAACCAATATCTTTTATCAAAAAAGGTTCACCTATAATATGATAACCTGTTTTTTTATAAAATTCTATAGCTTTTTCTCGGGCATTGCACCAAATAGTTTGAATGTTTCGTTTTTTTAGTAGGTTTTCACCATAAGTTAAAATCAATTGACCTAAACCAAGACCTTGGTATTCATTTAAAACCGCCATCCCTCTAAGTTGGTATTGAAATGTTTCTGTAATTAAAGGTTGATTGTTTTTGAAAAAAGAGCAAACGCCTACCAATTTGTTTTCGGAATAAATGCCTAAATGGAACGTCGTGTTTAAATCGTCACCATCAAAAATGCACGATTCTATAGGTTTTCCACTTCTTAAAACGGGCTGCCTTACTAAGTAGGTTTCTGTGGATGTTATTTGGTTTATAGTGTAATTCAAAATCTTGTTTGTTGAAGAATGAATTCAAACTTAAACAAAAATATTTTTTGAGGAATCGAACATGTTAAATTTTTTATCTTCACATAAAAAAAGCAATGGATTTTGTGTTTAAAATAATTGAAAAGGATAAGATACATACTGTCATTCCTTTAGTCGAAAAATTGAATGGTTATAAAATTTCTACAGCTATTTTAGAACAGCGTTTTAAAGAGATGGCAACTCAAAATTATGAATGTGCGGGTGTTTATAACGATGATGCGTTAATTGGTGTTTGCGGTTTATGGTTTTGTACAAGGCATTATTCGGGTAAAAGTGCAGAGGTAGACCATGTTTATATTGATGAAGATTACAGAGGAAAAGGTTTAGGTAAGTCATTTTTTGCCTGGATCTATAATTATGTAAAGCTAAAAGATTGTGAATCAATTGAATTAAATACCTATGTTAGCAACTATGCATCGCACAAGTTTTACTACAATGAAGACTTTAAAATTTTGGGTTATCATTTTTTAAAAAAGTTGTGATTTTTATTGTTGGATAATAAACCATTTTTATATATTTGCCCTCGGTAATGCGAGAGTAGCTCAGTTGGTAGAGCGTCAGCCTTCCAAGCTGAATGTCGCCGGTTCGAACCCGGTCTCTCGCTCTAAAAGCTTCATAGGAATATGAGGCTTTTTTTATTTTAAATGGTTTAGTTCTGTGCCTGTTTCAACTTCGTATGGTGTTTTGTTATATTCAAAAACACGAGCTGTTAAACTTCCTTTTAATACGATGGAATCGCCATTTACTTGCAGCCAACTACCTTCGCGCAAACCAATAACTGGAGGTGTATTGTAATGGTGAAATTCGTTAATTCTGGTTTCTCGGGTTTCGCCCATGTGAGTGCTATTGCTATCGGGGTCCAAATAATGCGGATTTATATTGAAGGGAACAAATGCCAAGGCATTAAAACTTTGCGGATACACAATGGGCATATCGTTAGTGGTTTTTATGGTAAGGCCACAAATGTTGCTACCGGCACTGGTACCAAAATAGGATGTGCCATTTTTTATAGCGGTTTGTAGGGGTTTAATAATGTTGGTTTTATAAAGTTGATAGGTTAAAACAAAGGTGTTGCCACCTCCAACAAAAATCCCTTGCGCATTTTTTATGGCTTCTGCTGGGTTTTCAAATTCATGAATTCCTTTTACTATTTTGTTAATTTTCGCGAAGGCTTCGGCAGCTTTTTTTGTGTAATCATTGTATGAAATGCCACTTGGTCTTGCATAGGGAATGAATAGGATGCTATCTGTATTTTTAAAAAAAATGGCTAATTCATCTAAAATATATTCTAAATAACCACTTCCGTGGATGGTTGAGGTGCTGGCAATAATTAAATTTTTCATGGCGACTTATTTAATAGGTAAAACTAATTAATTATAAGTTCAAATAAAATATTCTATGAATTTTCAATTAAAATTGCTGTTAAAGTGTTATTTTTAAGATATGAGACAGGTATATGTCCATTAAATAAAAATTAACACATGAAAAGAATACTACTACTGGTTTTTTGTTTACTAAGTTTTACGGGTTTTTCCCAAGATTTCAAACGTTTTGAGGTTAACGGCAAAATTATAGTCGAAAGTAATGATGTTTATGGTATAACTATTTTCAATGTGTCTTCCAATAAAGGAACTATAACAGATGAAAATGGTGAGTTTGTTATAGCTGTAAGGTTAAACGATGTTATTGAAGTGAGTGCTTTACAGTTCCAAAACCTGAAATTTGATGTGAATGAAGCTATTGTAGCTTCCAAACAAATGAAGATTTTTTTAATAGAAGAAATTAATAGGTTAGATGAAATTATAATATTGCCAAGTAAACTGTCTGGAAACTTGGATGCCGATTTGATAGCGACCAAGCAATTTACTCCGAAATTAGATGCTTTGTATTTTGGAATTAAACATCAAGATGAATTTGAATTTGAAAAAGATTATAAAACAAAAACAGAAAATATAGCCATAGCAAGACAACATGTTACAATGATAAATGGGCTTAACGTTGTAAATGTAGTCGATCAATTATTGTTGCCATTATTTAGGTCTAAAGCTTCAGACAAAAAAGAAAAAGGCATTCCAGAAGTACCTGTGCAAGCCATTAAATATTATTTTGGCTCGGAATTTCTAGTGGATAATTTTGATATTCCTGAACACCGCGTAGAAGAATTTATTAATTTTGTTCAAGCTGAAGATTTTGATTATTCATTTCTTAACTACGGAAATGAGATGCAATTTTTGGAGTTTCTTCATAACAAAAGTGTCGAATTTTTAAAAAAGAAACCATAATCCATTCTACTTATTGTTTTTTAACAAAAGTTTAAACTCATTTTTAATTTTATTTAAGAATTGATAATCGTTCTTTATAGCGCCAAACCAAAAATATGTCAATTTTTAAAGGAAGTATTGTAGTTGCCTTTATTTGCTTTTGCCAATCGATGCTTTCTCAAACAGTAGAAATTTCAGGAAAAGTAGATAGTAAAGCAGATATAGAGAATATTCATGTTATTAATAAAACCGCTCAAGTTTTTACTATTACAAATAGTAATGGAGAATTTAAAATTAAGGTAAGTTTACATGATTCGCTAAGTTTTTCATCTGTACAGCATCAGCCAAAAACGGTTGTTGTAGATAAAAATATGATATTATTTAAAGCTGTTAGAATTACTTTGAATGAAAAAATAAACGAGTTGGATGAGGTTGTAGTAGGGAAGGTGCTTACGGGAAATTTGCTTTCGGATATTAGAAATATTAAAGGTGATGCCCCCATTAATTTTTACGATGTTGGTATATCAGGTTATACAGGAAAACCCGCAACACAAAGTGAACGCCGCCTAAGTGAAGCATCAAGTTTTAGTCCTCAAACTGGAGGTTCGTTAGGTGGTGTTGGAGGCTCTGTGTCTCCAATTGCCATTATAAATGCTATTTCAGGGCGCACAAAAATGCTAAGAGCTAGAGTGAGATTGGAAGAATCAGAGACACTCATGCAAAGTATTAAAGGCCGTTTGGCAAAAGACTTTTTTGCTTCAAACCCTATGGAAGAAGACTTGAGAATGGATTTCTTTTATTTCTGTGCCGACGATGAAAACTTTATAAAGTACTGTGAAAATCAAACCGATTTTAAAATATTAACTTTTTTAAGAATGAAGTACAAGCAATATTTAGAAAATATTGAAACAGAAAAAAAATAATTTAGTTTTTTTGCTTTTTCGGCTTCATTTAAACTTCAACTAAAGAACCGTTAGTTTTTTAACGAAATGATGCTGAAAATTAAATATTTATTAATGTTTGTATGTATAGCTCTCTATCAATCGGTGAACTCTCAGTCATTCGAAATATTAGGAAAAGTAGAAACCAATACAGATTTAGAAAACATACATGTAATAAATAAAACAGCCCAAATATTTACTATCACAAACAGAAATGGGGAATTTAAAATTGTAGCAAAGTTGAACGATACAATTATGTTTTCATCTCTACAAAACAAACCTAAAACAGTTGTTATCACTAAAAACATATTATTGTTTAAGGCATTAAGAGTTACTTTAGAAGAACAAATTAATGAATTAGATGAAGTGACTATTGGTAAAATATTGACTGGAAATTTGCTTTCAGATATACAGAACGTTGAAGGCGATGTGCCCATTAATTTTTATGATGTTGGTATTCCGGGTTACACAGGAAAGCCCGCAACGCAAAATGAAAGACGTTTTAATGAAGCAATAACAGGACCTGGTGGTCAAAAACTGAAATGGTATTCGCCTTTAACAGGTAGCATACCTTTAAATCCAATAATGAATGCTATTTCAGGTAGAACAAAAGAATTAAAAAATCAAATTAAATTAGAGGAAAAAGAAGAATTAATGCAAAGTATAAAAGGGCGTTTGGCAAAAGACTTTTTTGCTTCAAACCCCATGGAAGAAGACTTAAAAATGGATTTCTTTTATTTCTGTGCCGACGATGAAAACTTTATAAAGTATTGTGAAAATCAAAGCGATTTTAAAATATTAATCTTCTTAAGGCAAAAACACAAACAGTATATGGAGAATTTGAACCCCAATAAACCTTAACTTTTTTGGAATACTTTTTGAACCAACGATTCAAAAATAATTACTTTAGCAAAAATAACTACTTATATGATTTACTTAAAACGTTTATTGATACTCTTGGTATTGCCTCTTTTTGCATTTACAGCTATCCATAAATATTATATAAGTGTTACTCAAATAGACTATGTGCCAAATAAGCAATCGGTACAGATAATTACTAGAATTTTTACTGATGATTTTGAAAAATTACTAAGAGAACGTTATGATGAAACCATAACCTTGGCAGGTAAAAATGAACCAAGTACAATCAATTTATATATAGAACGTTATTTAAGTGAAAAAATAAAGATAAAGATTAATAATAAAGAAATGAATGTCTCTTTTATAGGTAAAGAGTATGATGCAGATTTGGTTAAATGTTATTTGGAAATTGAAGGTGTAAAAAAAATTGAATCCTTCGAAATTAGTAACGAAGTCCTATTCGATTTGTTTAGCGACCAACAAAACATCATAAAAACTAAAATAAATTCACAACAAAAAAGTGTTATTCTTATCCCTCAGAATAGTAGCGCCTTGTTAAAATTCAACTAAAAAAAGTTAATTGTTTTATTATTCTTTGTGTTTTAATGTTTTTAGTAAAAATAAAATAATTATTATTGCAAAAAGCTGTTGTTTTTTTAATATTTAAAAATTTATAATGATAAAATTCAAGTATTATTTTTTGTCAATATTTTTTATATCGACATCGTTATTTTCTCAAAATCAAGAAAAACAAGAACGTAAACCAGGACATACAAATACCAATAAATTTAGGCAGTTGTATGATGAGTTTTCAACACCAAACATGTACAGAGCCGCTTCAGGAGCGCCTGGTTCAGCCTATTATCAGCAGCAAGCAGATTATAAAATGGATATTGTTTTAGATGATAAAAACACAAAATTATCTGGTTTTGAAACGATTACCTATTCCAATAATTCACCTGACGATTTAAAATATTTATGGGTGCAATTAGATCAAAACAGACGTGCCAAAGATTCTAAAAGTCCTTTAATAGAAGTTTCAAATCTGACTCAAGTTCAAAGACCAGATGAATTTGTAAAAGAGTATTTAACCGATCCGTTTGATGGTGGTTTTAATATTGAAGAAGTAAAAGATGCTAGTGGTAATGCGCTTAAGTATATGATTAATAGTACCATGATGCGTGTTGAATTACCAAAAATATTGAAAGCAGGAGAAAAAGTGGTGTTTTCAATTAAATGGTGGTACAATGTTAATGACCATGTTACTGATAGAGCACGTTCTGGATACGAATTTTTTGAAAAAGATGGCAACAGGGCTTATGTAATTGCACAATTTTTTCCAAGAATGGCGGTGTATAATGATGTAGAAGGCTGGCAAAACTCACAATTTTGGGGGCGCGATGAGTTTGCGTTGCCGTTTGGTAATTACGAAGTGAATATTACAGTACCTGCAGACCATATTTTGGATGGAACCGGAGAGTTAATGAATAAGAAAGATGTATTTTCTAAAACCATGATGAACCGTTATGAACAAGCACAAAAATCATACAATAAGCCCATTTTAATTGTAACACAAGCTGAAGCTGAAGCTGCCGAAAAGAGCCTCTCAGATAAAACCAAAACATGGAAACTAAAAGCAGAAAACGTGCGCGATTTTGCGTTTGCAACCTCAAGAAAATTTATTTGGGACATGATGGCTGTTAAAATTGGAGGTAAAGATATCATGGCGGTTTCTATGTATCCAAAAGAAGGAAATCCGCTTTGGGAAGATTGGTCTACTAGAGTTGTCGCCAGTACATTGGAATCGTATTCAAAAATGACTTTCGATTATCCTTACCATAAAGCTATTTCCGTACACGCAAAAAATCAAGGGATGGAATATCCCATGATTTGTTGGAATTATGGTCGCCCAGATGAAACTGGTAAATACAGCGATCGTGTAAAATATGGTATGATGGGTGTTATTATTCACGAAGTAGGGCATAACTTTTTCCCTATGATTGTAAATAGCGATGAACGCCAATGGACATGGATGGACGAAGGTTTAAACACTTTTGTGCAATATGTAGCGGAACAAGATTTCGGAAAAAAGTATCCAAATGCACTTTCACCAGAAGATAAAACATTTCCTTCCGATCGGGGTCCTGCACGCATGATAGTGCCATATATGGGAGGCGACCAAGATTTTATTGCACCTATTATGAGTAAAGGTCTTAATGTGTATCAATTTGGGAACAATGCCTATGGCAAACCAGCCACTGCATTAAATATTCTAAGAGAAACTGTAATGGGGCATGAATTGTTCGACTATGCATTTAAAGAATATTCGCATCGCTGGATGTTTAAACACCCAACACCAGAAGATTTTTTTAGAACCATGGAAGATGCCTCGGCAATAGATTTAGATTGGTTTTGGAGAGGTTGGTTCTATACTACCGATTGGGTGGATATAGGTATTAAAGAAGTCAAAAAATACTATGTATCATCAGAACCTAATAACTACATAAAAGATTATTTGGCAAAGAATAATAGAACTGTAAGGGACTTGGTGCCCTTAGTATATATGGTTGAAGAAGGCAGTGACGAATTTAAAGCAGAACTTAAAAAAGGAACCCTTTTAGATAACTCCAAACCGCTAAAAGAATATTTAATGGATAGTTTTACCGAAACCGAACGTAAAAATATCAAAACACCAAAATATTTTTACAATATCACTTTTAACAAACCAGGTGGTCTTGTAATGCCTATTATAGTGAAGTATATTTATGCCGACGGAACTTCAAAAATGGAAACTTACCCGGCGGAAATATGGCGCTTAAATGACAATGAAGTAACCAAGGCCATCGCTTCAGAGAAAGAAATAACTGGTATTGAAATAGATCCTGATCTTGAAACTGCCGATATTGATATTTCTAATAATTCTTGGCCAAAAACTGAAGTTTCATCTGATTTTGATAAGTTTAAAGAAAAAGTTAAAGGATAAATGATCTTGAAAAAGCCAACTCATTTTAAGTTGGCTTTTTTATTTTTTTTAACGCAACAATTTTAAAAGTAATCAAACAACTTACTATATTTGTATTGTGATACTACAAACTACATTTTTATTCATCAGTGGTGCCGAGATAGCCTTTATACTATTTATCGTGGTCATGGTTTTTGGTGCCGATAAAGTGCCTGAAATTGCTCGTAATTTAGGCAAAGGCATGCGCACGCTTAAAGATGCTACCAATGATATTAAGCACGAAATAACTAAAAGTGCCGATAAAAATGGTATTGATACTAGCATTGTCTCCGATGTTAAAAAACAATTAGACAGCGTAAAAGACGATTTAGGAGATTTCACAGGGTCTGTAAGACGAAAACTTTAATAGATATTTCTGCATTTTTAGTTGGTAGTTTAACCGATTTTTTTACATCTTCATCTTGATTATCGAAAAATAAAAGACTTACAACGTTTTTATTTATTTACATCTTTTCTTTGTTTTAAGTTTGATCTCCCTCCCAAACCTAAATCATTTAAAAGATGAAAAATAACCTACTAGCCGGTTTTTTCTTTATTTTTATTTTTGCTTCATCATATGGACTAAGCGAAAGAAAGTTAATAACTTATATTGACAGTATAAATTCGCTGGCATCAAATCATTTTAAAAATAATGATATTACAAAATCATTTAATTACCTTCTTGAAAATGTAAAGTTATCAGATTCTATTCACGATGACTATGGTAATGCGCAGGCCAATTCGTTGTTAGGTAACATATATAGCCATATGGGGCTTTCTAAGGAAGCGGAAAAGTGCTATTTAATAATGCTGAAAAAAGCAATTAAAATAAGTGACAACTATTTAATAGCCAGTGCGTACTTAAGTTTAGGAGATATTTATAGAGACAAAAAAACGTTCGATCAATTATTATTATACTACAATAACGCCCTAACGTATGCTTTAAATAGTAATGTTACAGATGAGTATAATGTAGACAAAAAACAGAATATTTTGTTTGACGTACGGTTAAAGCTTAGTCAGATTTATATAAATCATAATCAAGCAGATGAAGCGTACATGAATTTGCTGGAAGCTGAAAAAAACTTATTAAACAACTCCTATTCTAAGGCTTGTTTAAGTTATACCTATGGCTTGTATTACAGTAAATATCAATCGTTTAATTTAGCTAACAAAAAATTCACACAAGCTTTAAATCACTTAGATAAGAAAAGCAACGATACCAAAATCCATTTACTGTTTAGTGAAATATATAAAGAATTATCAATTTCTCTTTCCAACTTGGATAAAAATGATGAAGCTTATCAAGCTTTGTTAAAGCATAATAGTTATAAAGAAAAACTTATTAAAGATGAAAAAGCAAAGACGGAAAAAAATGCTAAATCTAAATTTTTTATAGCTGAATATAAAAATATAGCACAAACTGCTAATCAGGAAAGGATTCTTCAACAAAAAGTTTCAAATAAAATTAAAATTGTTAGTATAATTATAAGTGTGGCTACCATTATATTGCTTGTTTTGGTTTTTATATTAGTAAAGAATTACCGGTCTAAACAACGTTTGAGTTTGATTTTAAAAGAGCGCAACGATTTGTTGGAAATCGCAAAAAATCAGGCAGAGAAATCATCGAAATTAAAAACTGATTTCGTCTCAAACGTAACGCATGAGTTAAGAACACCACTTTACGGCGTTGTGGGTTTAACATCCCTTATGCTTGAGAATAATAACCTAGGTGAAAAGGATTTAAAGATGTTAGAGTCTTTAAAATATTCTGGAGATTATTTGTTAAATCTCGTTAATGATATTTTACAAATGGGTAAAATTGAATCACAAAGTGTCGATTTAAAAAATATTTCGGTAAATTTAAAAGAAATGGTAAATGGAATCATTGGTTCTTTTGAATACCGTTTGAAAGAAAGCAATAATGAGGCTCATATACTAATAGATAATGGTATTCCTGAAGTATTATTATTTGATAGTGTTAGGTTATCTCAAATTCTAATGAACCTTGTTGGAAATAGTATAAAATTTACAAACAATGGAAAAATTTGGTTACGTGTTATTCTAAACGATATTAATGATAACAATGTAACTGTACGTTTTGAAGTTGAAGATACTGGTACAGGAATTCCTGATAACCAACAAGAAAGTATATTCGATAATTTCTCTCAAGTTGTTGAAAATCAAAACATGAATTATCAAGGAACAGGTTTAGGACTTTCAATAGTTAAAAGCTTACTGGGGTTATTCAACAGTAAAATTGAGCTAAGAAGTCAAATAGGTAAAGGCTCTACATTTAGCTTTAATGTGACTTTAGATATTGACAAAGACACAGAAGTTAAGCCAGTAACAAAGAAAGTAGGAAAGATTGTTCCTTTAAATACTGGTTACAAAATACTTGTAGTAGAGGATAATAAAATTAATCAAATTGTAACTAAAAGTTTGTTGAAAAAAGCAAATTTTGAATGTGATGTTGTAGAAAATGGTCTTGAATGTATTGAAGCTGTTAGTAAAAATTCTTACGATTTAATATTAATGGACATAAATATGCCTGTAATGGATGGTAATGAAGCGACCAAACAAATTCGAAAAACTAATGTAGAAATTCCAATTATAGCATTAACGGCAGCTGATATAGATGAGGTGAAAAAGAATTTACATGTAATTGGTTATGACGGAATTATTACAAAACCATTTGATAATTTTGAATTTTTTCAGGTTATTAATGCCCACATTCAAGGAAATAAAACCAAGTTTAAACCAAGCGGAAATCTTGTTAGGGTTTCTTAATTAAACAATGTGTTTTCTGCTAATAGTCAATCCGTCTCTAATAGGTAGCAAAACGGTTTCAATTCTCGGGTCCTCTTTTAAAAGCTTGTTATAATCTAAAACCGCTTTGGTAGATGCATCCTTCGGGTCTAAAGGCTCGACGACTTTACCATGCCAAAGCACATTATCCGATAAAATAATACCACCAGGGTTTAGTTTATCTATAATTAAATGAAAGTAATTAACGTAGTTAGGCTTATCGGCATCAATAAAAATTAAATCAAAGGTTTTGTTAAGCTTCGGAATAATTTCTAAAGCATCACCCAAATGCTGAAAAATTTGATGTCCGTATTCCGATTTATCAAAATATTTTCTTTGAAACTCTTCCAATTCTTCATTAATATCAATGGTGTGTATTTCACCATCCTTATGTAAACCTTCTGCTAAACACAAAGTAGCATAACCAGTAAAGGTTCCAAGTTCCAAAATCGTTTTAGGATGCTTTAATTTAGAAATCATACTCAACACACGGCCTTGGTAAGGGCCACTAAGCATAATAGGTTGCAGTATTTTTTGGTAGGTTTCACGTGTTAATTGCTGTAGTAATTCTGGTTCTGCTTCAGAATGTGCTACTACATAATCGTCTAATTCTTCGGGTAAAAAGTGCATTAAGATAAAATTCTATTAATTAATTTTAGCTTCGCTGTTTCATCATCACCACAAAGCCATTGTATCACGTTGTCTTGCCAAATGGCATCACGTTCTACTTCGGTAATAAGGTTTTGTTCCATCGCCAAATCTAGTATTTTTCCGGGATATGACGATTGTTTGGTGCTTTCCATTTCCCCTAAAGGATATGGGTCGTCCAATCCCATCAATACTTGTTTGGAACCGTGATTTTTAATTAATAATTGTAAACCTCCAGTATCGTGTACCAAGGTATCAAAGAAAATGTTTTTATGCCCAACTGCTTTTCTGGGGTGGTGTTTGCCTTCAAATAAATCGGGTCTGCCATCAAACCCTTGTATGCGTCGGCCTAAATTAATCTGCGCCAACTGTCCACCATGAGCAAAACAAGTTCGCATGTTAGGGTACTTTTCTTGATAGCCATTCAAGGTTAAAAAATGATAGGCATCTGCACATTGCGCCAACATCCAAATTAAGTGAAAGCGCCACGATGTGTTTTCTAATTTTATAAATTTTTCGCCATCGTATGGGTGAATTTCAACGGCCAAATTGTATTTGTTTGCCAATTCAAAAATAGGCTCGTTTTCTTCATCAAAAATACAGCGCCACGTTCCAATGGTGTCCATGTAATGTGTTGGTAAACAAAGTAATTGCATGCCATGGGTTTCAACACAGCGCTCCATTTCCCAACAAGCTCCTTTTACAAAACCCGGATGAACCACAAAACCACAGGTAAATTTACTTGGGTTTTCGTGTTGTATACGGGCATTAAAATCATTTTGAAAACGTAATGCCTGCTTCATTTCTTCCACACGCAAGCCATTACCATAAAGTTGCGATAGGTTTAAAACTACAGCATGATCAATATGATAACGCGCCATCCATTCCAGTTTTTCATCTAAAAAAAAACTAGAGTCGGTTACAGGTCTGCTCCAATCTTTTTGAAGCATAAATTTTCGGTCCTTATCAACCCAAAAGATGCCTTTTTCTTGCATAAAATCGGGTATTTCCTCAGGATAAGGAAGCAAGTGGGAATGCCCATTAATACGAAGTTTACGTGTCATAAAGCAGCTTTAAACTTTTTTTGGTGGCTCCATAACGTATGTGCATTTTGTACACGTACGTTTTTCTTCATCACCGTAAAATTTATCAAAAATTTTAGGCATATCCGTTTCAATATTTTCCAATTTAAACTTCTTTCTATATAGTAAATGGTTGCATTTTTCGCAATACCATTCCAGTGCATCTTTCATTTTTTTAGAACGTGGGTATTCAATAACCAAACCAACCGTGTTTGCAACACGTTGAGGAGAATGCGGAACTTTTGCGGGTAATAAATAAATGTCACCTTCTTTTATGTGGATATCTTTAGGCGTATTGCCATCCATAATTTTTAGTGTCATATCGCCTTCAATTTGATAGAAAAATTCTGGAGTTTCATTATAATGATAATCTTTTCTGTTATTAGGGCCACCAACCACCATCACAATAATTTCGGCATCTTCCCAAACCACCTTGTTACCAACGGGTGGCTTTAATAAATGACGATTTTCTTCAATCCAAGCTTTAAAATTTAAAGGCGAAACTAATTTACTCATATAAAAAGCCCCTCTTAATCTCCCCAAAGGGGAGAAACTCAAACGGGGGATTGTGAGTTTTTGTTAAACAGAATTCAAAATAAGTCTAAATTTACTAATATAAAATGAAAATGAACCAATTAAACTTACGGTTCAGTTCCCTCTCCTTTGGAGAGGGTTAGGGAGGGGCTTTACAAACTTTTTGTGCGTCCACCATCAACAGGAAGGTTAATTCCGTTAATATAACCCGCACAATCACTAGCTAAAAATAGTATAGCGTTGGCAGTTTCTTCGGGTTGCGCAAAACGTTTCGCAGGACTGTAGTTTTTCATTATTTCAGTCATCTCTTCAACAGATGTGTTTTCCGCGGAAGCTTTAATTTTAATAATTTCAGTTAAGCGTTCGGTATCTGTAAAACCGGGTAAAACGTTGTTTACGGTAATGCCAAAAGCTCCAACTTCTACAGAGAGTGTTTTACTCCAATTGCCAACCGCACCTCGAATGGTGTTGCTTACACCAAGCCCTGGGATAGGTTCTTTTACCGATGTGGAAATGATATTGATAATTCTGCCAAAACCAGTTTCTTTCATAAAAGGTATAGTCGCTTGTGCTAATATATGGTTACATTTTACATGCATGGTAAAGGCATTTTCAAATTCATCTAAACTAGCGTTTACAATATCGCCACTTCTGGGACCGCCTGTGTTATTTATAAGAATATGAAAACCGTGGTTTTCATCAATAAATTTGATTATTTTTTCTCGTAAATCTCGTGGATTTGTAAAATCGGCAACAATATAACCGTGGTTTTCGCTATTTGTTAATTCAGCTATAACTTGTTTCAGTTTATCTCGGTTTCTGGCAACTAATGTTACGTTTACACCTTCATTAGCTAATGCTATGGCGGTTGCTTTTCCAATGCCTTGTGTACTTCCACACACTAAAGCATTTTTGTTTTTTAAGTTAAGGTTCATACTATATTAATTAATCTTTTATCCATCCTCTATTAAATGTATTTACTCGAATTCTATCCTCTTTTAAAGTAGTAGAATATACAATTCCAGGAATTAGTAAGAGTCCTGCAGCTCCTAAACTTGCATATATGCCACCGTATTTAAGAATGAGAATAGGGAGGTAGTATATTAAAATTGGAGTGCCAATTAAAAATAATAATCCTGCCATCAAAACTGCAAGCTTCGATTCTTTTGCAAATAGGTCATTTACCTTAAAACTATTTTTAATACTACAATTATCGCAAACTAAATTTTTTGTTTTTCCTTCATACATTGCATATTCAACTCTGGTCTTATAATTAGAGCTGAAGCTTGTTTCATGTTTACATTTTGGGCATTTAGCAAAAAGCTTCATAGTTTTATTTCAACATAGAAAGATTATCCTCTTTAAGAATCACTTCTGTTTCATTTTTCACTTTTTCTAAAATTAGTTTTAATTCGTCTTTTTTCATATCTGAAGAAATTGAAATAGTACCATCTGATAGCATATGCAAAATAGCTCTGTCTTGTGCACGTCCGCGTAGCATAGCTTCTCTGTAGCCAATGTGTTCATTAAAAGTTACTAGTGAATATTTAGAGGAATATGCCTCAGGAAAATGTTTTTCTAACTCCATTTCCAAAGTGCGTTTTTCTCTGAAAATAGTTTGATTTACATGCCCTTTCATTTCATAAAAATTATCGATTGCCAAATCTGCAATCGCATCCGTATCTTTTTTTCTAGAAGCTTCATAGGTTTTAAAGACAGTTTCCCAATCGCCATCGAAAGTATCTAAAACTTTGTCAAATTCTACCACATCTTCAAAAGCAGCATTCATACCTTGGCCATAAAACGGCACAATGGCATGGGCGGCATCACCCATTAAAAGGGTGTTTCCTTTGTAATGCCAAGGCGAACATTTTACAGTGCCCAATGATGATGTCGGGTTTTTAAAAAAATCATCTACCAAATTTGGCATTAATTCTAATGCGTCTTTAAAGTAGGTGGTAAAGAACTCTATAACACGTTCTTTTTTAGTTAGGTTATTGAAATTATAGGTGCCTTCATCATAGCTTAAAAATAATGTTACGGTGAAACTGCCATCTAAATTTGGAAGTGCAATTAGCATAAAAGCATCGCGACCCCAAATGTGCAAAGCGTTTTTATAGGCTTTATAATCGCCTGTTTCAGTAGGTAAAATACTTAATTCTTTATAACCATGGTTTAGATACTGTTGTGAAAAATTAAACAAGAATTTTTTGCCCATGTAGTAACTTTGCCTCATTACAGAACCCGCACCATCTGTAGCGATAATAACATTGGCTTCTTTAATAATTTCACTTTTACTTTCAAAATCTTGAAACAGTGCCATTGTTTTTTCAAAATCGACCAATTTGCATTTTCTATTGAAAAAGATGTTGACGTTTTCGTGTTTTTCAGCTTCATCCAATAATAAAGCATTGAGCTTTCCTCGCGAAATGGAGTTGATGTACTCGTGCTCCCTACCGCTGTAAGGCGAAAAAATGGTGTTGCCATCTATATCGTGAAGCATTCTGCCATTCATGGGGATACACAATGCTTTAACTTTATCTTCAATTCCAACCATTTTCATGGCTTTGTTACCACGATTTGAGAATGCCAAATTTATAGAACGCCCGGAGTCTAAATTTTCTTTTCGTAAATCGGGTCTTTGTTCGTAAACCGATACTTTATATCCGCGTTGCGCTAAACGTAAGGCTAAGAGTGAACCGCAAGGTCCAGCGCCTATTATGAGTATGTTTTGTTGTTTAATCATTTTAAAATAGTTTTCAATTGTTCCACTAAGTAATAAACGTCTTGAAATGAATTATATAGAGGGGTAGGTGCACAGCGTATAACATTGGGTTCGCGCCAATCTGAAATTACGCCAGCTTCTGTTAATTTATTATGTAATGATTTATCAGCATTTTTTACTTGTATGGAAAGTTGGCAACCACGCTCATCGGGATTACTAGGTGTTATAATTTTGAAGGTTTCGCTTCCTAATTGTTTTAGCAGAAATTCGAAATAACCTGTTAAACGTTTTGATTTTTTAATAAGTTTATCCATACCAACTTCATTAAAAATTTCTAGCGATGCTTTAATAGCAGCCATTGCTAATATAGGAGGATTGCTTAATTGCCAACCTTCTGCACCTGGGAGTTGGTCGAATTCATCACGCATTTTAAAACGTGTTTCTTTGTTATGGCTCCACCAACCGGCAAACCGGTTTAGGTTTTTGTTATAAGCATGACGCTCGTGTACAAAGCAACCAGCAATACTTCCTGGGCCCGAGTTGAGGTATTTGTATGTACACCATGCAGCAAAATCGGCTCCAGAATCGTGTAAATTGAGTGCGACGTTTCCTGCGCCATGAGCACAATCAAAACCTACCATACAACCATATTTGTGTCCAAGTTCAGTAATGCGTTTTAAGTCGAAAAACTGCCCTGTGTAATAATTTACAGCACCAATTAGTATTAAGGCAATGTCTTCACCTTGTTTTTCTAAAATTGATTCTAAGTCTTCATAATTAAGTAATTCTTCATTTTCACGAGCTTTCCAAAGAACCAATCCATCTTCAGCATTAAAGCTATGGTGTTGCAATTGCGATTCAACTGCATATTTATCAGAAGGAAACGCATCGGCTTCAATTAAAATTTTATATCGTTTTTTAGTTGGTTGATAAAAAGACACCATCATAAAATGAAGGTTGGCCGTTAAGGTGTTCATAACAACCACTTCAATAGGTTTTGCACCTACTAGTTTTGCCATTTGTTCTCCTAAAACTTCATGATAATTTAACCATGGGTTTTTAGCGTGAAAATGCCCTTCTACACCTAAAGTTGCCCAGTCTTCAAGTTCTTGGTTTACATAGGCTTTTGTTTGTTTGGGCTGCAAACCGAGTGAGTTACCCGTCATGTAAATACATTCACTCCCATTGTTGTGTTTTGGGATGTGAAATTGATTTCTGTATAAATATAACTCGTCTTTCTGGTCTTGTTCTAAAGCAAAAGCGAGACTTGATTTATAATTTGACAATGTGAATTCTTTTTTCAGTTTTTGATAAAAATAATAATTCTAAAGTTAAAAATTAATATTGATAAATAACTTAATAAAACTATAAGTTTATGCAGAAAAAAAAGAGCTCCAATTTATAAATTGAAGCTCTTTAAATATATATAGACGCTTAATGCGGAATATTTTACTGTATATTATAAATACGTTTTGTAAATAAATTTAGATTTTTAATTAGTGATTTTTTTTAATTAACTCAGGAAACTTAGCTTTAAAACGATTCAACCGTGGAATGGATACGTTTTGAATATAACTGTTGTTAGGATGAAGACGTTCGTAGTTTTGATGATAATCTTCTGCAATCCAAAATTTTTGAAACGGATATACTTCAGCAGCTATGTTTGTATTTAGTTTTTTTGCAAGTGCTTCTTTCTTTTTAAGAATGATTTGTTTTTGTTCTTGATTTTGATAGAAAATGATAGAACGGTATTGAGAACCTCTGTCGTTCCCTTGTCCGTTTACCTGTGTAGGATCTTGCGAGCCAAAATACACATCAACCAAAGTTTCAAAACTAACAACATTAGGGTCGTAAATAACTTCAACAGCTTCGGCGTGTCCTGTTCTACCTGTATTGCTAGCTTCATACGTTGGGTTTTTAGTGTGCCCACCAGAATATCCACTAATTACTTCATCTACACCGTTTATGCTTTCATAAATGGCTTCTACGCACCAAAAGCAACCGCTAGCAAAATAAGCTTTCGCTTTTCCGTTTTTTAAAGGAACTTCAATGGGTTTTGCATTAATTACGGCTTCTTGATTTTTGTTAGTTTGTGCATTATTTTGGCAACTAAATAATAGGATTGCAAATAAGGTAAAAACGATATTTTTCATAGTGCAAGTTTTTCTTTTTTCTATTAGACGAATTAAAGCTTAAGACCTTAAAATAAAATAAAAAAAGTTTTAAAATAAAAAAAGCCTTCACGTTTGTGAAGGCTTTAAATTATATGATTAGAAATTTCTTAGCTTAATTTAGCAAATAATTTTTCCATTTTTTCTTTTTGTTCTTCAGCTAATTGCGCATCTACTAAAATACGACCACTATGCTCATCTGTAATTACTTTTTTGCGAGCTGCAATTTCAACTTGAATTTGCGGTGGAATAGTAAAGAAAGATCCTCCAGATGCACCTCTTTCAATTGGCACAACAGCTAAACCGTTTTTTACGTTTTTGCGAATTCTGTTATATGCAGAAACCAAACGCTCTTCAATTTGCTCTTGGTAATCTTTGGATTTTTGAATTAAAGCAAGCTCTTCTTTTTCAGTTTCAGCTAAAATAGCATCCAATTCACCTTTTTTGTGCTTTAAATGATTTTCACGCTCTTTTAAACGATCTTTAGTTTCAGAAATAACAACTTTTTTCTGTTCTATTTGAGCTTTGAATTCTTTAATATGTTTTTCGGCTAATTCAATTTCTAATTCTTGAAATTCAACTTCCTTAGTTAACGAATTAAATTCTCTGTTATTTCTAACATTTTTTTGCTGCTCGCTATATTTTTTAATTAAAGATTTAGATTCTTCAATTTGATTCTTTTTAGAAACGATATCATTGTCTACTACTTCCAAACTTGAAACTAATTTTTCTAATCTGATGTTTAGTCCAGCAACTTCATCTTCTAAATCGCGTACTTCTAATGGAAGTTCTCCACGAACATTTCTTATTTCGTCTATACGAGAATCTATAAGTTGTAAATCGTATAACGCTCTTAAACGTTCTTCAACAGTTAATTCTTTAGTTTTAGCCATACTTTAAAAATACTTAACAGGATTTGTATTTGTGTTTGATAAAATGATTGCAAAATTAGTGATTTTTTTTGTAAGATATGCTACTAAAAGATTTTTTGTGTATTGCTCACTTTCATAATGTCCAACATCGGCTAAAAGAATACTGTTTTCTGCCGTAAAAAAGTCGTGATATTTTAAATCGGCAGTTATAAAAGCATCAGCACCAGCACTTTTAGCAGCTTCAATGGCGAAACTTCCTGAACCACCTAAAACGGCAATTTTTTTAATTTTTTTGTTTATTAATGAAGAATGCCTGATGCATTTGGTATTCATTTTGGTTTTTATGTAGTTTAAAAAATCCAATTCGCTCATAGATTCTTCTAGTTCACCAACCATACCCATACCAATTTGTTGGTTTTTATTTTCTAAAGTGGTTATTTCATATGCTACTTCTTCATACGAATGTGATTCGAATAAGGTTTGAATAATTTGAGATTCTAAATGCTTAGGAAATGTGATGCTTATTTTTGTTTCGGCTTCTGTGTGTATCGCGCCTTTTTTGCCTTTGGTAGGGTTGCTTGTTTCGTTTCCGTTATAAGTTCCATAGCCTTCAACATTAAAACTACAATTGGAATAATTGCCAATGGTACCTGCGCCAGAACCAAATAAAGCCGTTCTGAGTTGTTCTGCTTCGTCTTTAGGCACGTACGTAGTTAGTTTTTTTATAGTTTCGCTTTGTGGTATAAGAATATGTTTGTTTTTTAATTCTAAGGTATTGCAAATCATGTCATTTACACCTTGCATGGCATTATCTAATGCGGTGTGCATGCTATAAATGGCAATATCATGTTTTATGGCTTTCATCACCACACGTTCTACATAGTTTTTGCCAGTCAATTTTTTTAAACCTTTAAATATAATAGGGTGGAAGCTTACAATTAAGTTGCATTTTTCCTTAATAGCTTCATCTACAACCGCTTCTAATGTGTCTAAAGTGACTAGAATACCTGTTATTTTTGCTTGTTTGTTTCCAACTAAAAGCCCAACATTATCAAAATCTTCAGCGTAAGCTAGAGGTGCTAATTCTTCTAAATGGTTAATAACGTCTTGAACTATCATGAATAAATTTGTTTGTATCAAAGATAAAATATTATTTTCGCTAAGATGAATCAAGATGACTAAAAAAACAGTCATAAAGAATATCAAATGAAATTACTTAGAAACATATCATTTCCCTTTGTACCTGTGTATTATGCAGTAACTAGCCTGCGAAATAAATTGTACGATTTGGATATAAAAAAATCGACTTCCTATGATTTTCCTGTGATATGTGTTGGAAACTTAAGCGTTGGTGGTACAGGAAAAACACCCATGATTGAGTATTTAATTAATTTGTTAAAGGATGATTATCAAGTAGCTACCTTAAGCAGAGGATACAAACGGAAAACAAAAGGATTTCACTTAGCTGATGAATTTTCTACATCGGAAACTTTAGGAGACGAACCGTTTCAATTTTATAATAAATTTAAAAAGAATGTGCTTGTCGCGGTTGATGCTGATAGAACGAATGGTATTGAACAATTAAGGCAACTTGATAGCGTGCCTAATATTGTTTTATTAGATGATGCCTTTCAACATAGAAAAGTAAAAGCAGGAATGAATATTTTGCTTACTACTTTTAATAATCCGTATTTTTTCGATTATGTATTGCCTACAGGGAATTTGCGAGAACCAAGAAGCGGTGCAAAACGCGCAAACATAATTGTGGTTACCAAATGCCCAAAAAATTTAAGTGATGATGGGAAGAAACGATATATAGAGCAAATTTCACCAAAAAAGTATCAGCACGTTTTTTTTAGTTCTATAAGTTATTCAAATGAAATTTTTTCCGCAGCACATAAAATAAGTTTAGATGCAATAGGAAACTTTACATTGGTAACGGGTATTGCAAATGCAAATCCGTTGGTTGATTTTTTAACTGAAAAAGGTTTGAAATTTGAGCATTTAAATTTTAAAGACCATTACGAGTTTTCTCAAAAAGATATTTCAACTTTTAAAAAAAAGGAACTTATATTAACTACCGAAAAAGATTTTATGCGCCTTAAGCAATACGAATCTTTAAAATCGAAACTGTTTTATATACCAATTACGCTTAAGTTAGATGATAACCTTAGGTTTGATAAATTAATTAAAGACTTTGTAAGTTTTTAAGCTGGTGCTGAGGTGCTGTTTTTTGCCGCCAATGCATTGTAAAGTTTTTTCTCGAATTCTTCTTGTTTAAATGGTTTCGGAATAATATCGGTAAAACCAGCTTCTTCAAACTCATGCATTTTATCTTCAATAGTAACCGCTGTTAGGGCGAAAATAATTTGCTCTTTATCAAACGATCTCACAATTTTAGTGGCTTCAATTCCACTAATTCCTGGCATATGAATATCCATTAGCACAATATCGTACTTATTTGCTTTTATCATATCAACGGCATCTTCACCGTTATCAACAATATCACATTTAAGATCCATTTTAGTTAAAATCTTTTTGGTAATCATCTGGTTGATTTTATTGTCTTCAACAACCAAAATTTTAACATTTTTTAAATCTAAATCGCTAGAGTTGCCACTAAAATATGCGGTTTTAACTTCTTTTGCTTCTTCAATAGGAGTGTATTCTAAAGGGATTTCAAAATAAAATGTGGTGCCTTTATCAAGTACACTTTTTACGTAAATTTTTCCTTTTAAAATATCTATTAAACCTTTTACAATGGAAAGCCCTAAACCGGTACCACCATATTTTCGGTTAATTTGAATAGAACCTTGAGAAAAACTTTCAAACATATTATCTTGTTTTTCTTGGCTTATACCTATACCATTATCTTCAACTTCAAAACGTAAGGTGTAAATTTTGCCTTGTTCTTCAATTTTATAAATTCGAATCCAAATATCCCCATCTTTAGTGAATTTGATGGAGTTACCTATTAAATTGATAAGAATTTGAGAAATTTTTAATTGATCTGCAATAAAGTTTTCTGGTAAATTCTTATCAAAATCTAAATGAAGTTTCACATTATTATCTTGTGCCGAATTATTTAAGGCTAAAATAATATTGCTTATTTTCTTTTTTAAGTTGAATGGTTCAGGTTCTATATCTACTTTATTGGCTTCAATTTTATTAATTTGAAGAATATCGTTAATAAAGGTCAATAAATAATCGCCCGAAAATTTTAAGGATTTTAAATGTTGAACCTGTTCTGGTTTTGGATTTTCTTCCAACAACATATTACTTAATCCTGTTACAGCATACAGCGGTGTTCTTAGCTCGTGTGTAACGGTAGATAGGAAGTTTGCTTTGGTTTTTGAGGCTAATTCTGCTTTTTCTTTTGCTATAATAAGTTCTCCATTTTTTTTATGAAGCATGTTGTTTGTTTTTAGCCTGATGTTATTGTTTTTATAAAGCGATAAGGTTAATAAAGACAAAATAGTGATTAATGCAACGCTTAAAATAGAAATTAAGGTGCTTAAACTATTATCGTCTTCGGCCTTCTCTAATTTCTGAAACATTTCAGTGTTTTTCTGATTTGCTTCATTTAAAAGATACTGTGTTTCTTGATCTTTTGAAGAATTGGTGCGTTTTAAATTTGTTAGAGAATCTGTAAGCTGAACATAGGCGTTTAAATAATCTCTTGAAGATTTATAGTCTTCTATATTATTGTAAATTTCACTTAATGCTAAATAACCATCATTTAGAATGTTTGAGAGCTTATTGTTTTTTGCCAGTTCAACGCCTTCTAAAGCATAGGTTAACGCTTTATCGTTGTTGCTTAATTTTGAGTGTACTAAGCCATGGGCTATTAATGCGTCGCTTTGTGTTTCTAGCAAATCGTCGTTTTTAGCCAATGCTATAGCTTGTTCTATAATATCTCTGGATTTTTTATAGTTTTTTAATTTAAAGTACGTTTTGCCTTCGCATAAAAGTACATCTGCCAATTCTTTATCTAAAGATTCTTCTTCAAATTTTGATTTTGCAGA
Organism: Mariniflexile fucanivorans; assembly: GCF_004341235.1. Lineage (GTDB taxonomy): Bacteria > Bacteroidota > Bacteroidia > Flavobacteriales > Flavobacteriaceae > Mariniflexile > Mariniflexile fucanivorans. Next base: position 562,851 of record NZ_SLUP01000003.1, on the reverse strand, counting down.
ACGGTAATAATCTAATGCTTGGTTGTAATTTTTTTTAGCAACATATACATCACCAAATATTTTGTATGAAGTTCCTATGTTTTCGTTATCGTTTATAACGCGTTGTATTTCTATGGCATTAGTAAGAGATTTTATAGCCTTATCGGTGTCATCTATTGAAAGTTGAAGTCTGCCTTTAATGGCATATATAATACCGATACTTTTCTTGTTGTTTGATTGTTCGGCTAAACTTAAAGCTTCGTCGAGATTTTTTTGTGCCTTATAATAATTGAAATTATCTAACTCGATTTGTGATTGAGCAATGTGATAATTAATGCTGTTTTGTAGCAATTCCGGATCATTATCAATATTTTTTTGTGATGATGCGGTTATGCTTAAAAGCATCAATGCAATAAATATATACTTTTTTATTAAATACATTTAAATAAATATTACGAGCAAATATAATTATTTTATCGATAAAATACTCTTTTTACCTGATAAATTGCATATTAAATCAATTAATCTTTTAGAATAACCAGTTTCATTATCATACCAACCAATTATTTTTACCATATTTCCTATAACAGAAGTCATATCAGAATCGAAAATACAAGAATGAGTGTTTCCAACGATATCAATAGAAACGATAGGATCTTCGGTATATTCAATAATTTTACTGTAATGATTTTTAGCAGCTTCTTTAAAGGCATTATTTATTTCTTCAATTGAAACAGTTTTTTTTACATTAAAAGTGATATCGGTTAAAGATCCATTTATAACAGGCACTCTTATACCACAACCACCAATTACATTTGAAAGTTCTGGAAAAATTTTTGTTAACGCTTTTGCTGCTCCAGTTGTAGTTGGGACTATCGATTGACTTGCTGCACGCGACCTACGTAAATCTCTATGTGGTTGGTCGTGTAAACTTTGGTCTGTAGTGTAGGAGTGCACGGTTGTAATGTAGGCTTGGTTAATGCCACAAAGCTTATTTATAACATCAATCATGGGTGCTGCATTGTTGGTAGTGCATGATGCGTTGGAAATAATGGTTTCCGTTCCATCTATACTAGCGTCATTAACACCCATTACAATGGTTTTTATGTCGTCTTCAAGTGGAGGAACACTTAAAATAACACATTTAGCACCATTATCTATATGATATTGTAAATCTGATTTGGTTTTGAATTTTCCTGTAGCTTCAATTACAAAATCAACCTGAAAAGGATTCCAGTTTATATCTTTTGGATGTTTATGATTTAGCAGCTCCACTTTTTTGCCATTAACAATAATGGTGTTGGCATCATAAGACACAATTCCATTGAAACCTCCATGAACACTATCGTATTTAAGCAAATGGCTTAGCGTTTTGGCATCGGCTAAATCATTAATGGCAACCACTTGAATGTTTTTGTAGTCTTGAAGCAGTCTAAAAACACGTCTGCCAATTCTACCAAATCCATTGATAGCTATATTAATCATAACTAAGTAATGTGTTTTTGGGCTTTGTAAGAAGAACGTACCAAGGCGCTACTTTCTACATGGCGAAAACCTAATTCTAAACCAATTTCTTCATATTCTTTAAATTGATCTGGAGTAACAAATTGTTTAACAGGTAGATGTTTTTTGCTCGGTTGTAAATACTGCCCAATAGTTACTACGTCTACATCATTAGCTTTTAAATCGTGAAGGGTTTGAATAACTTCTTCTCGAGTTTCACCCAAACCAAGCATAATCCCCGATTTTGTTCGGCGTTGTCCTTGTTGTTTTAAATATTTTAAAACCCCTAAACTACGATCGTATTGTGCTTGAATACGCACTTCACGCGTTAAGCGCCTAACGGTTTCAATATTATGGGATACCACTTCTGGAGCGACACCAATAATTCTATCAATATGTTGCTCTACACCTTGAAAGTCTGGAATTAACGTTTCTAAAGTTGTTTCAGGATTCATGCGTCTTACTGCTTTTACAGTTTCAGCCCACATAATACTTCCCATATCTTTCAAATCATCTCTATCAACACTGGTTAATACGGCATGTTTTATATTCATTAGTTTTATGGAACGGGCTACTTTTTCAGGTTCATCCCAATCTACACTTTCTGGTCTACCGGTCTTTACACCACAAAATCCACAAGAGCGGGTACAAATATTGCCTAAAATCATAAACGTTGCAGTACCTTCACCCCAACATTCTCCCATATTTGGGCAGCTTCCAGAGGTACAAATAGTGTTTAATTTATATTTATCAACTAAGCCTCTTAATTCAGTATAATTTTTTCCTGTTGGAAGTTTAACACGAAGCCATTTTGGTTTTGCAATGTGTTCTTCTGGTAATATATTTGAAACAGTTTCTGAGTCCATCTTTTTAAAATAAAGCACAAAGATACAAAGTATTTTTTTTAAAAGCGTCTTATAAAGAGATGAGATACCATACACTAAACCCTATTAAAAAAACAATGCTTAACAGACTTAAAAGATGTAATTTTTTTGAAGGTTGCCATTCTTTTGGCGTGTGCTTGCTAGAAATTAAAGTGTAATTTATAATGGCGTAAAACGGAGCAGTAATGAATGATAAAATGGTAGCTATTTTGATTAATAAACCCATTTCGGAAGCTAAAAAAAGGAAAATAAATACTGTGCCTAGGGTTAATAAAGAAATCCAAAAGGTATAATTGAATTTTGACGACTTTTTAAACAGCAATGAAGTTGTTTTAGCCATAGCTCTTGGCGAAGCATCTAAAGTTGTTAATGTAGTACTAAACATGGTTGTAAAAGCGGCTACACCAATAATGATATAAGCCCAATTGCCAAGGTTTTTGGTGTACATATTAATTAACTGCCCCGAAAACACACTTGCAGAATTGCTAAATATTTCGCCACTGTTAAACATGACTAAGGTACCTAGTAGCAAAAATCCAATGCCTATGATTATGGTGCTTAAATAGCCAATGTTAAAATCGAATAAAGCAGATTGAGGCGTGTATTCTTTAGTTTCTTTATTTTTTTCAATAGTCCAAAGCGATTGCCAAACGGAAACATCTAAAGGAGCAGGCATCCAACCCATAAAGGCTATTAAAAACCCTATTTCTAAACTGTTGCTTGGTAATATTTGATTGAAATAAAGAGGTTCGCTGCTATTTGTTAATGCAATAATTACCGCCACTACCGTGCTTATGGTTAATGTAATTACTATTATTTTCATCAACCTATCTAAAAGCTTATATTTTCCAAAGATTAATATGAATAAACAAACAATTAGTATCAGGATGGTATAAATTTCTGTACTATTTAAAATTTTATTTCCAAAGTTAAAACTGCCAAAATCGCCAAATAGAGTACAAGCTAAACCTGCCGTTACAATGGTTACTGCGGTTTGAATGGTGAACATGGTAGCTAAATTCAATACATAATAAATTGCTAGCACCCCTTTGCCTAATTTTTTATAACCATCTAATAAGCTTTCGCCTGTTGCGGTTGCGTATCTGGGGCCAAATTGAAAAAATGGATATTTAAACAAATTCACTAAAAGCAATGCCCAGAGTAGACCCAAACCAAAATCGGCACCAGCACGTGTAGATTGTACCAAATGCGAAACGCCAATTGCTGCACCAGCAAACAATAATCCGGGACCTAGGTTTTTTAGTTTAGTAAACATTATTTTTCCTGAATAATTTCGGCAAGTAGTTTTTTTGCTCGCAATAACTTCACTTTTACGTTGTTTATTGGTTCTTTAAGCTGAACAGAGATTTCCTTATAGCTCAATTCTTGAAAATAACGTAGATTGATTATTTCCTGATAGTGCGGTTTTAGTTTTTTTATATCGCGCAGTAATTTTGCTAAATGTTGTTCGGTAATTAGTTCATCTTCAGGTGAAGGAGATTCGTCTAAAATTTGATATACCGATTTATCATCATTTGAAATAACTTGGGAAATGGAGTTTTTTGCCTTCCGAAGTAAATCAATATGGATGTTTTTTGAAATGGTAATCAACCAGGTTTTGAATTTGTAATTCTCATCAAAAGTTTCAATTCTGTCAAAAGCTCTGGAAAATGTTTGGATGGTTATATCTTCAGCATCATTTTCGTTTTCAATACGTTTTAATTGAAAACCATAAACGTCATCCCAATACCTGTCTAATAGAAAATTAAACGCTTTTTGGTCGTTTTCCTTGGCACGTTTAATAGCTTCATTTATTTCCAATGATTGGGTTTTGAGATAAGATTATTTATAAAGATAGTTAATTGTGTAATAATTAAAAAAACTTCAAAGAACGGAAGTGCTAAAACAAGGTCATTTTCGTTCAATTTTTTTGCCGAGGCTCCAAAAACAGTATAATAAAGTATAAGTCTCACAACGAATAATGCAGCAACAATTTGCCATTTAAATGTTGCTATAAGAAGGATTGTGGCAAATATCCAAAATAATAATTGTGTTGAATAAAGTAATGCTAATAAAAATTTATGGCTTGACTTGTAATGTTTTGCTGTTGATATATGGCGTCTTTTTTGTTTTATCCAATCATTAAAAGTGGTTTTTGGTTTAGATTGCGTAAAGCTGTTTTCTGAAACACAAATTGCTGTATTGCTTTTGGATGCGACTTGGTTTACAAATAAATCATCGTCACCAGAACGTACTTTTATATGGTTTATAAACCCATTAGCTTTAAAAAAAGCATCTTTAGTATAGGCCAGATTTCTACCAACACCCATATATGGTATTCCTACTTTTGCAAACGAAAAATATTGAACAGCAGTAACCAAAGTTTCAAAACGGATGAGTTTGTTTAAAAACGATTTTTTGATTTTTGAATAACCTCCATAACCCAAAACGATGCTTTTTTCACTATTGAAGCAGGCACTCATTTCTTGTATCCAGTATTCTGAAAGCGGTTTACAATCGGCATCCGTAAACAACAGATAATCATGTTTTGATGCCTTAATACCAAGCGTTAAAGCATATTTTTTGTTGCCCCAAAAAGCTTCAATATTTTTAACATCAACAATTTTAATGTTGCTATGTTGTGCCGCAAAGATTTCAATTACCTCAAGTGTATCATCGGTTGAAGCGTCGTTAATTAAAACAACTTCAAAATTAGGGTACTTTTGATTTAAAATAGATGGTAAGAAGTTTTTTAGGTTTTCGGCTTCGTTTTTAGCACAAATAATAACTGAAATTTCCAAGTTTTTGGTAACAGTTTTTTGTGGTTTTAAAAACGCAAATTTTCCGAAGAAACCAATAAAATATATAACTTGAATAACCACTACAACTATAAAGCTGTAGAACACAAAATCAAGTAAACTCATAAAAAACTATTTGTGTTGAGGTTCGTTGCAAGTTTCAAATTGGTCTGGAGTTTTTCCACAAAAGCCACAACTTTCCCCCGTTTTGTTAAGAGCTGGATTTTGGCTTGCACAAGTACCAGAAAATTTTCCGTCTTTTTTAGCCCAAATTTTTATGGCAATTCCCGCAAATCCTAATCCTAATAATGCAATTGTTATTATAAGAAGTTTCATGTTCTATTTTAAATTATTTTTTGCAAATATACAGGATTTAACTAATAATTTCTACAAGTTTATTGATGGATATACATGATGTGACCAAATTGTTTTTTTGTGTCTAATTAACTGTAAACATGTATATTTAAATAACTAACCTTTTAAAATTTTAATTTATGAAAAAATTATTTGCAGAATTTTTTGGAACATTTTGGCTTGTTTTTGGTGGTTGCGGAAGTGCCATTTTTGCAGCAGCTTTCCCCGAATTGGGTATTGGTTTTATGGGTGTTGCACTGGCATTCGGTCTTACTGTTTTAACCATGGCTTATGCGGTTGGGCATATTTCGGGAGCGCATTTTAATCCAGCGGTAACTTTAGGGTTATGGGCTGGTGGTAAGTTTGAAGCTAAAAATATACTTGGTTACATTGTAGCTCAAGTTGTAGGAGGCATTGCAGCAGCTGGAGTATTGTACCTTATTGTTACTGGTAAATCGGATTATGTTGATATTGGCGGTTTTGCCGCAAATGGTTATGGCGAGTTATCTCCTGGCGGCTATAGTATGGTGTCCGTTTTAATTACCGAATTTGTACTTACTATGTTTTTTCTATTAATTATTTTAGGTAGCACCTATCCAAAAGCGCCTGCTGGTTTTGCAGGAATAGCAATAGGTTTAGCATTAACTTTAATTCATTTAATAAGTATCCCAATATCTAATACCTCTGTTAATCCTGCGCGCTCTACAAGTCAGGCATTATTTGCTGGTGGCGAATTTACAAGCCAGCTTTGGTTGTTTTGGGCAGCTCCTATTGCAGGTGCCATTGTAGCTGGATTTATTCATAAAGCATTATTTGATAAAGAGTAATTAACTAGTTTATAACCATTAAAAAAGCCTCATTTGTATTTTCAAATGAGGCTTTTTCCTTGAGGGATTTTAGCTATTAATCAGTTTACTGTAAATCAATTTCGGCGACCATGTTATCTAAAGATGCTCTGGTATTTCCGCCTTTTGGTTCAATGGTAATGTTTAGTGCTAATGCGTTTTCTGTATATGGTATGACTCTTAATTGTCTATCGGCTTCATTTAAAATACCTAAGCTTACCATTTTACCTTGTAATTCTGCCCAAATTTGGTAGCATTGTTCCTCGGGTAATTCAGGTAAAGACACTACATCAATCATTGATGTTTTTTCTTTAGGATTAATGTAAGCAACTGTTTTTAAATTTATAGCACGGTTATTACCTTGCATGATGTATTTGTAGGTGTTAGGGTCGTTAAGCTCCATAAATTGGTTCATAACATTATCCAACTTTTTATTATTCGCTTCAATATCACTACGCAAGTCAAAAATTTCATCAACCACTACTTGGTTTTCTTCATTTAATCTTTGGTTTTGTTGATAGAACAAATAAGATGTACCAGCGAACATAAAGGCTACAATACTAGCCGCAATACTAATCTTGTACCAAGATTTGTATTTTTTTGTGGTATTTAATTGTACAACGGGTGCTTCATCAAGTGCATCTAAAATGTTATTTAAGACGCTTGTAGGAGCTTCAACAGCATTGCTTTTAGCAACTATTTCTAAGTTGTATTGTAATGTGTTGTAGAAATTCTGTACTTCTGGATATTTTGAAATATAAGATTCAACCATGTCTGTTTCCGCAGTCGTGGTATCACCTAATAGATATTTTTCTAGTAGGCCAGAATTTAAAAAAGTAGTTATTTTCGCATTCATGACATTTTTAATTAGGGATTATAAATTTTTTTCAATTCACGCAATCCAATTTTTAATCTCGATTTTATAGTGCCCAGCGGTATATCGAGTTCTTCGCTGGCTTCTTGTTGGGTCATGCCTTCAAAAAAGAGTGCATTTATTACTATTTGATATTTTTCGTCCAAACTACTCAGGTGTTTTTGCATGTCCATAACATCCTGATTTAATTCGTCCGCTGATATTTTATATACGGTAGAATTTTCTATTTGGATTTCCTTTCCATCTTTATTTTTTTGAGATCTAACTTTGTCTATGGCAGTATTATAGGCAATTCTGTAAAGCCAAGTAAATAATTTTGCTTTGCTAGAATCGTATTTTTTAGCGTAGCGCCAAATTTTTATAAAGCTTTCTTGAAGCACATCTTGTGCCGTGTCATCGTCTGTTATAATTTTTTTTATAACACCATAAAGGGCATCGGAATAGTTGTCATACAATAAGGTGATGGCTTTTTTATCGCCACGTTCCAATAGGGTAACTATTTCTTTTTCTATGGATGAAATCAAGTTGAATAGGTTTAAAAGTTGAAAAACAAACTATTATAGAACTTCAAAGTTAGAAATTTCTTTGGTATTATAAGATGTTTACTTCGGCTTCTATTGAAATTTCGAATAAACGCTTAATAGTGCTTTGTATTAATTCTGAAAGTTTTAAGATGTCTGAACCCTTGGCATTCCCATAATTTACAAGTACCAAGGCTTGATTTTTATGAATGCCATAATCACCAAAACGTTTCCCTTTAAAACCTGCCTTTTCAATAAGCCAACCAGCAGGAATTTTTACTTCATCATTAGAAACAGGGTAACTTGGCATATCTTCAAAATTTTGAAGTAGTTTGTTATAAAGCTGAGTTGAAACTACAGGGTTTTTAAAAAAACTACCACTATTTCCAATATCTTTTGGGTTTGGTAATTTGCTTTCGCGAATGTAAATAACAGCTTTTGAAATATCTTGAATAGTTGGGTTTTCAATTTGCATAGCTTCAAGTTGTGAAGCAATAGTGCCGTAATTAACGTGCAGTTGGTGGTTGCGTTTTGTGAGTTTGAAAGTAACGCTTGTAACTATAAATTGCCCTTTTATTTCTTGTTTAAAAATGGAGTTTCTATAATCAAAACGGCATTCTTGTTTGTTGAAGGTTTTTATTGAAGATGTTTCAATAGACATAGCTTCACACGAATGAAAAATATCCTTGAGTTCCACGCCATAAGCACCAATATTTTGAATAGGTGCCGTACCAACATTGCCAGGAATTAAGGATAGGTTTTCAATGCCCCCAAAATCATTATTAATACAATAAATAACAAACTCGTGCCAATTTTCACCAGCAGATGCTCTTACGTAAACAAAATCATCATCTTCAGAAACTTTTTCAACACCTTTTAAGTTTATGTGAATTACAAGTCCGTCATAATCTTTAGTAAGCAACATATTGCTACCGCCACCTAAAATAAGTTTGTTAGGGTAGTTTTTTAATGCTAAAACCTCTTTTAATTCATCAATAGATGAAACGCTTATAAAATGGGTTGCTGTAGCATCAATACCAAAAGTATTGAAAGGTTTTAAAGATATGTTTTGTTCAATTTTCACGGTGTTTTTTGTTTTGGAACGTGTTTTTACGTTAGAGATTGAATTGGAAATCTTTTTTTGCTAACTCAAAAAAGGACTGCAACCTTACGACTTCGCTTGAGATAAACTCCAAGTCCGACACTTTAGGGTAACGCCCAAATTTTAATATTATTGAAATGCGATTAACAACTTTTGAATTATCAATTTTTTAGTTTTGTTAATTGTTAATTGTTAATTGTTAATTGTTAATTGTTAATTGTTTAGTCTTTATAAACTTTAAGCGCTTCTTTTAAAATATTTACGGCTTTAATTAAACTTTCTTTTTTAAGTACGTAAGCAATACGGATTTGGTTTAAACCCAAACCTGGCGTGGAATAAAACCCACCTGCAGGAGCAACCATAACGGTTTCGCCATTAACGTCAAATTCTTCCAGAAGCCACTGTGCAAAATGATCGGAATTTTTCACAGGTAATTCTACTACACAATAAAAAGCACCTTTAGGATTGCTTACTTTTATACCTTCAATTTTGTTAAGTTCGCTTATTAAAGTATCTCTTCGTCCAATATATTCCGCAATTACTTCATCAAAATAGCTTCTAGGTGTATCTAGGGCTGCTTCACTTGCAATTTGAGCGTATGTTGGCGGACTTAAGCGCGCTTGTGCAAATTTGATTACGGTTTGTATAACGCTTTTGTTTTTTGAAACCAAACAGCCAACGCGTGCTCCACACATGCTGTATCGTTTGGAAACAGAATCAATCATAATGGCATGATCTTCAATTTCCTTTTCTTGCATGATGGAGTAGTGGGTTTCACCATCGTACACAAACTCGCGGTAAACTTCATCTGCAATTAAAAATAAATCATGCTTTTTAACAATTGCTGTTAATTTTTGAATTTCTTCTTTCGAATATAAATTTCCTGTAGGATTCCCAGGGTTGCAAATTAAAATAGCTTTCGTTTTTGGTGTAATCAATTTTTCAAATGCCTCAATTGAAGGTAAGGCGAAGTTATCTTCAATTTTAGAAACAATTGGTACCACTTTTACACCTGAAGCTGTTGAAAAAGCAATATAATTAGCGTAAAATGGTTCGGAAATAATTACTTCATCATCAGGATCCATGATGCTGCCAAAAACAAAAAGTAAGGCTTCACTAGCCCCTGTAGTTACTACAATATCTTTAGAATCTACGTCAATGTCATGTATCTTAAAATAGTTGGCAAGTTTTTTTCTATAAGCCCCTGAACCTTCAGATTTTGAATATGATAAAATTTCCACATCATTTTCCCTAACGGCTTTTAAAGCAGCTTCAGGTGTTTTAATATCAGGTTGACCTATATTTAAATAGTATATAAATTTTCCATCTTTAGCAGCTTGTTCTGCATAAGGAACTAGTTTTCTAATAGGAGATTCAGGCATTAAAAGCCCTTTTGTAGAGATAGTTGGCATTTATTTAAAATAATTTATAGGGCGCAAAGTTGAGAAAATTATCTTTAAGTTTATTAAAATACATACTAAATTAAGATTGGTGTTATAAAGATTTGTAAATTATATGCATGTAAAGCATAGTTAGTTACCATGAAAACGTTTGTGTTATTTATGATTATGGTTTCTTCATTTTGTAATCTTGGGTTTTCTCAGGACAGTTTTACTATACAAAATAAACACAAATCGGATAAAATTAAGTTTCAGCTTGTAAATAATTTGATTATTATTCCTGTGGAAATTAATGGAGTTACCTTGTCGTTTTTATTGGATACAGGTGTTAGCAAACCTATTATATTCAACTTTTTAAATGTTTCCGATACTTTGAAAATTAAAAACACAGAGTCATTTTTTTTAAGAGGATTGGGAGAAGGCGAATCGATTGAAGCATTAAAATCTAGTAACAATCTACTTAAAATCGGTGATGCTATTAAGCTAAACCAAGAGCTTTATGCCATTTACGAAGCTAATTTAAATTTAGCACCAAAATTAGGGTTTCCAGTTCATGGTATTATTGGAAACGATATTTTTAAGGATTTAGTTGTTGAAATAAATTATGTAAAGAAATATTTAAAATTAACAGAACCTGAGGCATATCGTTATAAAAAGTGTAGAACCTGTGAAATATTTAATCTTGAGTTTCATAGTGGTAAACCATATATTAATGCAGATGTAACTATTAAAGACAAACAAGTACCAGTTAAACTACTTATAGATTCTGGAGGTAGCGATGTGTTGTGGTTGTTTGAAAACGATTCATTGGGTATTACATCAGGCACCAAGTTTTTTAATGATTTTTTAGGGCATGGTTTAAGTGGTAGTATTTATGGTAAACGTTCTAAAATTGAAGCGCTTCATTTAAAAAGTTTTGTTTTGAAAAATGCCAATGTAGCATATCCAGATAGTACTTCTGTTTTGTATGCAAAAATGGTTAAGGACCGAAATGGTAGTTTGGCAGGCAATGTTTTAAAACGATTCAATTGGATTTTCGATTATAAAAATGCCTTAGTAACACTTAAAAAGAATACTTATTTTAAAGAGCCCTTTAGTTATAATAAAAGTGGAATAGAACTAGCTCACTATGGTTTTAGGTTTGTTAAGGAAGTTGATGATAGAATTTTAAAAGAAAAAGCAGGCATATTAAAAAATGATGATGCTATAAATAGCATAAGGGTTGTTACTGATGAGCATTATAAAATATCGTTAAAACCAGCATACATTATTGTAGAATTACGTAAAAATTCACCCGCAGAAAGGGCAGGCTTACTTATTGATGACGTTATCATTAGTATAAATAATAAACCGTCGTATCAATTTTCATTACAACAAATTACACACGAGTTTTATGAAGAAGTTGGTAAGCGAATTCGTTTAAAAGTAGATAGAGATGGAAAAGTGTTGACCTTTAGTTTTAATTTAGAAAACCCATATTAAACAAAAAATCCCTAAGCAAAGGCTTAAGGATTTTGTTGTAATTATATATAGTTCTTATTGTTGAACAATACTTTTATTGGTTTTTTCAAGTACACTAGCACTTTTAGAGTCTACAACATCACCTTTAATTTTTAAGGCAACAGTTGGCGTTTCAGCGTTTGATATAACCGTAATTGTTTTTCTAATTGGGTTTACTCTGTTGGTATCATATTTAACCTCAATTTCGCCAGTTTTTCCAGGTAAAATAGGGCCGTCTGGTTTTTTAGGAATGGTACATCCACAGCTAGAAGTTACATTCGATATAATTAATGGAGCGTTCCCTGTGTTTGTAAATTCAAAAACACGTACACCGTTAGAACCTTTTTCAATAGTTCCATAATCAACGGTATCTGTTTTAAACTCTATTTTAGCTACCTTATCTTGTGCGTTAACGGCTAAACTTACTAATCCGATAAATAAAATTGTAAATAATTTTTTCATTGTTAATGTATTTGTTTTGTTGTTTTTATTTCTTTATGTGTTAATGGTCCAGACATTTAAGTCTTTTTTAATGATTTTCAGCATTAAATCTCGGTTCGAAAATACTTATTTTTCCTTTAAACAGCAAAAATAATAGATGAAATGCATGTTTAAAGTCCTTTTCATAGGCTAAATGTACATATTCCTTTTATATTATAATTCTTAAATTTTGTTAAAATAACTCATAAATGCTTTTATCAATCTGTTATTATACCTTTCACAGAAAAAGAAATATAAGTACTTTTGCCAATTATTATTCAAAAACTATTCCAAAGTATGCAAATGCCTTCAAAATACGATGCTAGTCAGGTAGAAACCAAGTGGTACAATTACTGGATGAAACACAATTATTTTCATTCAACACCAGATGAAAGAGAGCCTTATACCATTGTAATTCCGCCACCAAACGTTACAGGTGTATTACACATGGGGCATATGTTGAATAATACCATTCAAGATGTATTGATACGTCGTGCACGTTTGCAGGGTAAAAATGCCTGTTGGGTACCTGGTACCGACCATGCGTCTATTGCTACTGAAGCTAAAGTGGTTGCAAAACTGAAGGAACAAGGCATTGATAAAAATAATTTAACACGCGAAGAGTTTTTAAAACATGCTTGGGAATGGACCCACGAATACGGTGGCGTTATATTGGAACAACTTAAAAAATTAGGCTGTTCTTGCGATTGGGATAGAACCAAATTCACCATGGATGATGATATGAGTGAAGCAGTGATTAAAGTGTTTGTCGATTTACATAACAAAGGACTTATTTATCGCGGCTACCGAATGGTTAATTGGGATCCAGAAGCTAAAACTACACTGTCTGATGAAGAAGTGATTTATGAAGAAAAACAAGGCAACCTATATTATTTGAAATATAAAATCCTTAATGAGGATGGTTCCCCTCTTTTGGAGGGGCTAGGGGAGGCTTTAACCATCGCCACCACGCGTCCTGAAACCATTTTTGGTGATACCGCTATTTGTATCAACCCAAATGATGAACGTTTTGCAGACTTACGTGGAAAAAAAGCCATTGTACCTATTTGCAACCGTGTGATTCCTATTATCGAAGACGAGTATGTAGATATGGAATTCGGTACAGGTTGCCTGAAGGTAACGCCTGCACACGATGAGAACGATAAGGTTTTAGGTGATAAGCATAAACTTGAAGTGATTGATATTTTTAATGAAGACGCCAGCTTAAACAGCTTCGGGTTGCATTATCAAGGGAAAGACCGATTTGTAGTTCGTAAAGAAATTACTCAAGAATTAGAAGAAAAAGGCTTTTTAGTAAAAACGGAAACACATATTAATAAAGTAGGAACGTCTGAAAGAACCAAAGCGGTTATCGAACCACGACTTTCAGATCAATGGTTCTTAAAAATGCAAGATTTAGTAAAACCAGCTATTGAAGCGGTTTTAGGCGATGACCCTGAGATTAAATTATTTCCTAAAAAGTTTGAAAACACCTATCGCCATTGGATGGAAAACATCCGCGATTGGAATATTTCACGTCAATTATTATGGGGGCAACAAATTCCTGCTTACTATTATGGAGATGGAAAAGAAGATTTTGTTGTTGCTGAAACCGTTGAAGAAGCTCTAGAATTAGCAAAACAAAAAACTAATAACCAACAACTAAAAACCAGTGACTTGCGTCAAGATACTGATGCCTTAGATACCTGGTTCAGCTCTTGGTTATGGCCAATGAGTGTGTTTGATGGCATCAGAAACCCAGAAAATGCCGATATAAAATATTATTACCCAACCAACGATTTAGTGACTGGTCCAGACATTCTATTCTTTTGGGTAGCCCGTATGATCATTGCAGGTTACGAATATAAAGGTGAAAAACCATTCAATAACGTGTATTTAACCGGTTTGGTTCGTGATAAGCAACGCCGAAAAATGAGTAAATCCTTAGGGAATTCACCGGATGCTTTAAAATTAATTGAAGAATACAGTGCCGATGGCGTTCGCGTGGGCTTACTTTTAAGTAGCGCTGCAGGAAACGATTTAATGTTTGATGAAGCCCTTTGCCAACAAGGAAAAGGTTTTGGAAACAAAATTTGGAATGCCTATCGTTTGGTTGATGGTTGGGAAATTAGCGACACTATTCAGCAACCAAATTCTAGTAAAACGGCCATTGCTTGGTACGAATCGAAATTCCAAAAAGCTTTAATCGACATTGAAGATCATTTTAGTAAATACCGCTTAAGCGATGCTTTAATGGCTATTTATAAACTTATTTACGACGATTTTTGTGGTTGGTTACTAGAAATGGTAAAACCTGCTTACCAACAACCTATCGATGCGGTTACCTATAAATCCATCATTGCCATTTTTGAAGAAAATTTAAAAATAGTACATCCGTTTATGCCATTTTTAACGGAGGATATTTGGCATTATATAGCTGAAAGAACTTCAGAAGAAGCGTTAATTGTTTCTAAATGGCCAGAAGCAAAATCTGTAAATGAGACTTTGATTACGGATTTTGAATTTGCTTCGGAAGTTATTTCTGGGATTAGAAATATCAGAAAAGAAAAAAATATGGCGTTTAAAGATGCCATTGGTTTTTCGGTTATTAATAATGAAAAATCAAGCACAGCGTTTGATGATATTATTTCTAAATTAGGAAATCTGGAAGCTGTAAATTATGTAAATGAAACGGTTGAAGGTGCTTTAACTTTTCGAGTAAAATCCAACGAGTATTTTATTCCTATGGAAGGCAGTATTGATGTTGATGCTGAAATTAAAAAACTAACGGAAGAGTTAAATTATACCGAAGGCTTTTTGAAATCGGTGCAAAAGAAACTGTCAAACGAGCGTTTTGTTGCTGGTGCTCCCGAACAAGTTATCACTATCGAACGTAACAAAGAGGCGGATGCTTTAGCTAAAATTGAGACTTTGAAGGCTAGTTTAGCTAGTTTGGGTTAGGAGGTTTTTGGGGTGGTTGGTTTAATGCAAAGGTTTTCGTAAAGTAGGACTAGGACTTTTTTGTTTAGTTTTTATTAAACAAAAGAATATAGTAAATCAATTAGCTGTTTGAAAGTGGGAAGGTGTTCTGTTTCATCTACTCTTTTTTCAAGCTGTTGGAAATAAGATTTTTCCATTACAATTGTTGGTTTAGATTTTCTATAAATTAAATTATGCTCTTTTAAAATTTCTTTAAAGTAAGAATAATGAAAATGAGCTTTGTTTCTGTACATTTCCATTTTATCCATTAGTTCGGGGTCTTCTTCCGTTATATTGTAATGTTCTATAAAATCTCTTAATTTTAAGCCCACAGGTACTTTTTTTACTATTTTTCGGTTTCCTAAAAACCAAGTCTCGATGCATATGTTCTGAACAACAAAATGTATTTCACAGTTGTTATTTAAATGAACTCCAGAATGATTAATATGATTTTTGATTTCATCTATTCTAGCATCAACTCCAATTTCCTCTCCGTCCAGGCAAACTATTAGTTTGTCATAAATAGGATTATCATTAATATTTTTTATTGCATTTATTGTATGATTGTATATAGAAGGAATTCCTCCACCAGAAAAGATATAATAACAATCTTGAGTAGCTTGATTTTCAAAATCTACTTCTGAATAATTAGGAAGTACATAATTAATCCATTTAGGATATAGTAAAACTTCTGTTTTCTCACCTTCTAGTATAAAGTACAAATTCATTTATGAGATGCCTTGCTTGTAAAAAGGGTGGTTTATTAAACTCATAAATCTATCGTGATGAGAATTACCCATATCAAATTCTTTAGCATCAAAAGTTTTAATTGTTCCACCTTTTCTTGTGACAATTTTCCAATAATCAAATGGAATTTTATTAATAATGTATGGGTGATGGCTTGTTGCAATAAATTGAACATTGTTATCATCATAAATTAAATCTTCTGTTAGAACATCAATACAGTTGAGACCAAGACTATTTTCAAATTCATCAATTAAAATAACTGTTCCTTCATTCCAGAGGTACATTTCGGCAATATGAAGAAGAGTTCTCAACATACCTGAAGACATACGATTATGAGGAATCCATTTTTTAACACCAATTTCTTTAATCTGTATAATCGTAGCTTCAAAAATAAAATTAGATAATTCGTTATCTTTTATTGGTTCCACTTTTACGTCTTCTACTTGAGGAAAAACATCAATAAAACGAGATTTGATCTCTTGAAATACTGGTTCTTTCATCTCATATATTAAAGACAATTTGTCAAAAGTTTCTAATTCGCTTTCTTTTATTTGCTGAAAAGTTTTGTATTTGTTTTTTAATTTCTCAATACTTAATCTACTAAACCGAATGCCTTCTTTTTCTGTATGGTCTCTGTATATGATTAATTTAAAACTTTCGTGAAGGTCTGAAATTAGTTCTTCTTCTTTTAAAATGTTTATAGCACTTTCTGTGGAAATCAATTTTGGCATTTCATTGCCACTAAAAATAAATCTATCTAGATTTCTTTCAATTATTTTTTCTGAATTTAATAATATTTCTTCAAATACTATTTTTGGTTTTATTTCATCTTTACTAGAGTCAAAAAAATCTGGTATTAGTTCCTCTTTAGATTTAAGGTTTTCAAATTCTCCTTTCCAATAATAAATGTTACCTTTTAATGTTTCAAACTCAACTTCCCATTTAACACCATTTTCATTGCTTCCTGTAGCAATTTTTTTTAGGGCGTAGATTGAGCGTAATATTTGAGTTTTACCTACTCCAGAGACACCAACAAGAAGAGTTAAGTCGAAAAAGTTAATTTTTTCGAATCCCCATTCTTGTTCATTATTAATATATTTGATTGACTTAAGTTTCATAACTCTAATTCTATTGAGAGAACAAATTTAACATTAATATTTCATTAATTTGTTTATGTGGTTTTCAAATTGTAATAACAAATTGATATAAAATCATTTTGATGCTTTATCTTTAAAAATAATCGAATTTACTTGAAATTTATTACAAAGTCAAGTTTTACAAAACATTAAAAATAACTATATAAAATTCCCATAATAGTTTTATCCAGCTCACTCAATATTTTAAATGTAGATTTAAAGTAATTGAGTAATAAAAAAATAAAACTATTCCTGATTATAAGGTGCTATTGCCGTTATCCAACCTTCTATAGGTGTTGGATGGGTTGAGATAAATAAACCATTTCTTATATTGTTATGGTTAATTTCATTTAAAACAGAGGTTGTAATTATTTCATTGTTATAAATGGTCATACAGTAAGTTCCTGAAGTTTCTATAGCTGGAATAATAGTTTCTTTATTTGTAGATAAATTCAATTTTACAACAGGCCCACTTTCCGAGTAGCGCAAGTAGAATAAATTGTCGTTATATATGGCTAAATCTGGAATATTATACGATGAATTTACAGTTGGTATTTCTTCAAGAAGCGTCCCGTTTTTTTCTATTTTATTTATAATGTTGTAGTTCGAATAATATATATAACCATCTAACAAAGCAATGCCTTCGGTTTCAATATTTTTTATTTCAGAAATAATTGCCCCTGTTTCAGGATTTAGTTGGTAGATAGATTCATTGGCTCCGTTACCACCAACCCATAAAGATTCGCCATCGAAGGCTAGGGCATGGGGAGATCTTAAATTTTCAGGTAAACTTAGTTCTAATTCTATGGTTGAGGTTGTTTCGTTGTATAGATAAATGCCAGGACTTGCATAATTTTTATGTGTTAATATCCACCATTTATATTCAACTTCAATAGGTTCTGTAGCGATAAAATCTTCAGTTAAATCTCTGTTACAAGAAAATACTATAATTGAAACTATGAATAAGGTGAAAATTGTTTTTAATGATTTCATGAAATTATTTATTATCTATTTTCTTTTTAACTGAATTTGTAAACGTTGATTTGAAACCTATATTTTAACCTGTTGGGTGTAATTATTCTAAAAAGTCAATTTTGTATTTTATAAAGTCTTCGACAGGCTCAGACTTACATTTAGGTTTTAATTGGCTT
Organism: Mariniflexile fucanivorans; assembly: GCF_004341235.1. Classification (GTDB taxonomy): domain Bacteria; phylum Bacteroidota; class Bacteroidia; order Flavobacteriales; family Flavobacteriaceae; genus Mariniflexile; species Mariniflexile fucanivorans. The sequence continues at coordinate 544,598 of NZ_SLUP01000003.1, read as the reverse complement.
ATTAGTTTCAAATAAAAAACTGAATTTCTTCACCCAACGGTTATATTTTAATAACTTTATGTACTTCTTTTTTGCTACCTGCTAGAATTTGAAAAAAGTAAACACCATCACTATAAGGCCCTAAATTAATAGTTGCTTTGCCATTAATTATTTCGTCCGTTCTATCTATTAATAAAATGCCAGAAGCATTATAAAATTTATAAGAAACACTTTCAGCAATGTTTATTCCAGATATGTAAACGGTATCATGACACGGGTTTGGATATACTAACCAATTTTTGTTATCACTTGAAACGTTGTTAGTTAAGGCTGTACAACCTGTTGATACATCGTAAGATCCTTTTATAAGATTCTCAACCTTTAAATTGTTAAAGCTTTCATTTAAGGTATGATTAAAAAACGTGGAATCAATAATAGCATTATCGGCGCCAAGAAAATTTTGCAATAAGGTTGCAAATGTTTGTCTGTAATCGTACTGAACGGTTTTTAACTGGTAATTATTGGTACTAACAGCTTCTTTTAAATCTGGATTTGTACCCGAAACACCACCAGAAACGGGCTTACCAAATACAAACATAGGTGCTATTTCACCATGATCTGTACCTAAATTACCGTTTTCGGCTGCTTTTCTTCCAAATTCTGAAAAAGTAACCCCCACCACATCATCGGACAAATTTTGATTATTTAAGTCATTAATAAAAGCTTCGATACTTCCAGACAAATTTGATAATAACGTATGATGTGTTCCTAAAATATCGCCAGCAGTTTCCACTTGTTTGTTATGTGTATCAAAACCAGAAATACGTACCATGTAAACTTTGGTGCCTAAATCGCCGCTTATTAATCGCGCGACTGTTTTTAACTGATTTGATAAATCGCTGTCTGGGTAAGTTATACTGTTTTTCCCTGAGTTAAAGGCGTTAGAAATAGATTGTGCATAGGTATTTGTTATGGCATCTGTATTAGTTAAAAATCGTAACTGATCACCATAATCGGAGTCTGGAATGTTTAATGGAGGCAAACCTCCCAATCCATTTATAACCGAATAATATCCAGCAGGGTCTTGTCCTGAAATATTTATAGCTAACCCATGTGCTTCTTCGGCATGAAAGCCTAATGATGTGTTATTGGAACCAATTTCAACTGCTAATGGGTAGGTTTCAACAATTAAATCTTCATAAAACAATTCCATAAAACGTCCCATCCAGCCGGTATCGTCGCCATTTAAAAGGCTATTTCCGTCATTTCCTGTTAAATATATATCGGCCGATTTAAAATGACTTTTATTTTGTGAAGGATACCCAACCGATTGAAGAATGCGTAGCCAACCTTTATCATATAAAGATTTTAAACCAGTAAGCGCTGGGTTTAAACCAATTTGTTGGTTGTCTGGCAATGTAGTATCTAAATTTATATATTTATTAGCTCCAGAAATAGGCACTTTTATTGTAGGTCTTAAATTACTGTACATATCGTATTGATCCAATGGAATGATGGTGTTTAAGCCATCATTAGCCCCCGATAAATTGATAATAACTAGTTTTCTGTTTGAAATATCTGGACATTCCACAAAAGTCATAAACGATTTTAGTGCCGCTTGCAGCTGAAAAGGAGTTAATCCAATAGCGGTAGCTGATGCTGAAAGTTTTATAAAATTTCTTCTTTTCATAAATTACATTAATTGAAATTCCGGTGCATTAATCATGGCAGTAATTAAGGCGTCTAAACGTGTTTTTACAGTAATAGCATCATTGGAGCTTATGTATTGATTCCATGCATTGGTCCAATAATAATCAGGGAAACCTTCATCAACTATAATGGTTTTAAAGTAATTTGTCCTATCAGAATCTATAGCTTCAGGATATAATAAATCTGCAATTTCAGAAATGAGCAAATTGGGGTCTGATGCATTCGGAATTTTGTTTTTCACAAATAAAACGGTATCCAATGAGGTGTAGATACTACCAGAACCTATGGTGTTTTTACCTTCAATGAGGCTTTCGATAAGTCTATATCTGCCAATAATAGTATTTGAAGAAAACCAATGCCTATCATAATCGGGCACTTGGTAATAAGCGGGGTAGCCAGCTACGAGGTCTGGGTTGAAAAAATCCATGCCAGCAGCATTTAAATAACTATTATGAATAAATTTATAGAAAAAATTATTGTAATAATTTAAAGGATCTGTAGTTGGGTTTGGTATGGTTACGCTGAACATGGAGCATAACTCGGATATTAACTGTAGCGGACTTTTAATAATACTGCCTATTATTTCATCGGTAGCATCCGTATCATCGGCATCATAAAAATGTTCGCTAGAAAGAAGCTTTGTCACTACGGGTAAAATTTCATAATCGCTATCAATTAATAATTGTGCTAATGGTGTAATAATATCGGTTTCCACTTCTTCGGTCCAATGGCTTTTTACAAAATAGCGGTAAAGTTTTCTACAATAAGCTTTAGCGGTTTCTGGTTGTGCAAATACCATTTCAACAAAATCGCTTAATTCGTCAAATATTCCAGATTCTGTACTTCTTCCAGTTATTGTTTGATTATTAAAAGCGGCAGTAAATGTTTTGTCTTTAGTGTCGTGCTGATCGATATTTATATAACCCATTGGCAAATTAGTGTCTGGATCTATATCGCTTCTGTCTGCTCTACTTTTAAATCCTGAAAGCACTTTTGCAGCTTGTTGAATATCTATTTCGGTATAATTTGTGTAGTTACCTTCGCCTATTTGTGCGCCTGCTAAAATGGTAAAAAGCTCTAAATATTCTCTGGCATAATTTTCATTCGGATTGTTTTTGTTGTTTTGTGAATTGTCTAAATAATTCAGCATACCATTATCTAAAGTTATTTTTTTTGCAAAGGTTTTAATGTTTCCTAAAGCATAAAATTCCAATAAACGGATGTGGTCATAAATATAGGTAGCGCTTCCAACTCCCGTATCTTTCCCAACAACAAAACAGGTATGTAAAAAAAATGATAATTTGTGTTTTAAGCCTACATCATTCATGGCATTATACCACCACCAACCCGTAGCAATGGCTCTTTTTCTGCCTTGTCCTTCAAATGAATTTGGAAGCTGTAATGAGGATGTCCAAAAACCATCTGGAGCACCTACGGGTAGTGGATCATAAGGCTCTGATAACGTGTTCGATGAAACCGTTGTTAAACTAGAAACAGCATTGGTAGCAGACATCCCTACAAAACTATCCAGTTGCTCTTTGGTATAATTAAAAGTAGCACGTCTAAGAAGGTGTTTTGCTTTTCTTAAATCTAGATTAGTACCAAGCGGATTAAGTGATGCCATATATTAATTTTTTTTTGAAATTAGAAAAAAAACTAATTAGTACTATAAAAAGCGGATTTTTTCGTTGAAAGTTGCTTTCTTTATAAGAATCATCTTATTTTTAGAATGAATGTGTAGTCTAAAAAAACAAGTTTAAATTTGGTAATTGGTTGATTGTTAACTTTTAAAGGCTGGTTTTGTTGCTGTTACACAGGAATAAATTTTAACTAATGAACCAAACAAAGTAGCAGTTACTTTGGTTAAAATTGAAATTTTGAAGGTTAATTGGGGTAGGAGGTTTATTGGGAATTTAGTTTATGTAAAGTTGCGTGTTTATGTGCAAAGATTTTCTGAAGAAAAATCTGAAGCTAATAAACACGCAACTAACCATAATTAAGCACAAAATAGCCATTTTTTATATACTTTATTTTGCGTTCGTGCTTATTTAAAATCCTTCTTTTTGTAATTCGGATATTTCTTTTTTATTAAAATGCTCCAAAATTAAGCTCATTTTTTGTTTATCTCTTTTTCTTACATAAACCCAACCGTATAATTTACCCATATTTTTCCTAGTGTCAATCCACTTTCCCTCCGGATTTATTTTTTCATTATACCGGAATTCTTTCCATTGATGAATTTTATCAAGTACAGTCTCAGGTTTTGTCCATTTCCTAATTTCTCCAAATTTCTTTTTCCAAACCTTGTTTAGTTTATTGATTGTTTGTTCTTTTAGGTCTTCTTTTTTTGGTAAAACATAATGATTAAACCTGGTAATGTAGCGTTGCTTATTGGGCTTTTTGTCGGTTGAAAGTTGCAAGATGTATCTTTCCAAATAATGTTCAGGCTCATTGCTGTGCATTTTAAAATTGACTCCTAAGCTTTCAATTTTTTTTATTAATTCAGTATTTTTTCTTGATTTAGCAGATACTAAAAAAGTTCCTAAACTTCTATTTTTATATTTAAATCGATGGTTTACTTGAATTTTAACACCTTCTTTTATGGCACTTTCTAATAAGGCCAACCATGCATTCTCTCTTTGTTTTAGTTTAGTTTCCATTTTTTAAAGATAAAATTTTTTTTTAAAATCAAAAATCGATTTTTAAAGCGTTTTCGTTTTGATACACAATAAATTGACTTGAAATTGTTTAAATTTTTTGAATCTAATTTTAAGCGAAGTTAGTTTAAGTTTTCAATAAAGTCAAATTCCCATCAGAAATCTATTTCTTCTTAAGAATAACAGCAATAGTTTTACCCAATTCATCCAATTTTTTTAAAGGCTCTAATAAAGAAGATTATTAAATTCAACCATATTTTTAGTGTTTGTTTCCATAAATGGGCAAACCAAAATAAAGCTGTTAGAGGTTAAATAGCGGCTTAATAAATGGAAATGTTTCTTATTTTTTTTTGGTAAATAGGTTTATCTTTCCTAGTTAAAATAAAAGTATTGTATATTTTACAATTGTCTCTTTAGTTAATCAATATGTTTGTAGTTTCTAAACCTTAAGGAATATATTCACCAACCAATCTTACCATTAAATCATTCAATTTTTCAACTTCAAAATTTCCAATAGTTGCTTCCAGATGGTCGTTTCCAATTCCGCTATCATCGGTTATAAAAACATAGGTTCCATTGGTTAATATGGCAAAAGAACGCATTAAATATTCCGTTGCTTTATCTATACCAGAAGCAGTAATTGGTATTATCTTAATCCCTTTTTCAGCAGCTTTAATTAAATTTAATTCCAAACTTGAAATAACTTCTTGTGTGTAGTGTGGAGGGGCATCTAATAATAGAAACATGATGCGAGCAGAAGCATTATCGTTCCACGAATTTTGCGAAATGGCAACATCTAGTGCAGAATGTACAGCCTCAGGGAAATCGCCACCACCATTGGCAGACTGGTTTGATATAAATGAAATTAGACTTGTTTCATCTGTTGAGAAATTTAAATCACGTGTTACATAATCATCTCCCTTATCTCTATAAAATACCGATCCAAAACGCATTTCCAATAAAGGATTGTTTTGTTTTATCCGTTTAATGACATTGTTTAATTCAACTTTTAAATAATTAATTTCATCACCCATGGAACCAGTTGCGTCAACTGCGAAATAGATATCCATTATTTTTTTATTGTCAATAGTTTTGTTTATGGTCACATTGTTGATGCCCTCTGCATACGCTTTTACATCTGCAACTATCACTATGGTATCTTCAAATTTAATGAGGGCAGTTAATCCGTCCAAATCTAAATCAGACCATAAAGTGGCTCTCCCTTTACTATCAGTTTTGGTTTTCCAAACTTCTACTTTTTTCGAAATAAGAGTGATTTCAGCATTTGCAACAAATGATTGATTTTTATCTGAAACTACAAAACTATATCTTTTTATTTCTTTAAGGTTCCATTTATTTACATCCTCATAATACTCCTGATTGCTTAATAAGTTATTCCAGAAATCCCAGTTATTAAGGTCGCTCCATTCGCCGGCAGTTAAAACTCCTGGTTCCAATTGTCCATTTGGATTTCCATCTCCCCAATCACCGGTTGTTGGATCTCCACTGGCTAAACCTGAAAATGAAGCTTCAGAAAACATTGCATCTAAACTTCTGTTCATTTCATCTGACTCAGGTTCTGTTACCTTCTCAAACAAACTTGTTTTACCAGTTGCTGTTTTATTTTCAATTGTATAATCATCTTTTGAACAACTCCATATAAATACTACAATTGATATTAAAGCGAGTCTTATTGATCCGTTTATTGGTATCATAATAACGTGTTTTTATTCTAGATGGATTAAAAGTAAAAAGGTTGCGTGCAAAAATATTTTTTTGCTTCTCTAGCAAGATTAATGTTATAACTCAAAAAATTAGTTTAGAACTAATAGTTTGAAAATCTAACTGTAACCTTGAACGAATTTAGTTGAAATCTATAACAAAGTCAAATTTCACCAAGAATAAAAATTTTATTTCTTTCTAAAAACCCCTGCAATAGTTTTACCCAATTCATCCAATTTTTCTAAAGGCTCTAATAGAGATGGGTTATTAAATTCTAACATACTTTTAGTATTGGTTTCCATAAATGGGCAAACTAAAATAAAGCTGTTGGATGTTAAATAGCGGTTTAAATAAATGGAGATGTTCTTTATGTTTTTTTGGTAAGAAGGTTCGTCTTTTCGGGTTAAAATGAATATTAAATTATCATCAATCCTAATGTTGCTAGATAAAGCTTTAGTGTTTTTCCAGCTATTAAAGGTTATAAAATCGGCATCAATAGGATGTTCCGCATGAACATTCTCAATCACCTTTATTGTTTGCTCTGTGCCATAAAAAAGGAGTTTTGCGCCGGTATTGTAGGCAATGTTCCAAACTTTTAAAAGCCAAAACGGAAATCCTATTTCATTTTCAACATTATTTGGCATAATGATAATATGTCTTTTTATAGTTGAAATTGGTTGTAAAGATTTGTAAATAAAACTGGTGGCGTTACATTTTGATAAGATCCCATCGGTTAAATTTCCCAAAAAAGATTCAGAAATTTGTGATTTAATGTGCAATCCTAAAATTAAATCGGTAGCTTTTTGCTCTTTAGCTACGTTTAAAATACCATTCATAATATTTAAATCGTAACGTAATAACTTGTTCAAATGGTTGTCGGTTGCCGATGCTATGTGTAGGGCTTTGTCCAATATTTTAATAGCACGTGTTTCAATATTTGCATCCATGCTGTTGTTTTTAAGAACATGTAAAGCAAAAAGGGAATTTTTATTTTCTTTAGACTTTAAAATGGTGCTTAAATTAATTAATTCTTCAACCGTTTCCACATTATTAACGGCAATTACTATTTTTTCTTCATGAACATAATCATCTTTATCTTTGGCAGTCGATTGAAATAAAGATAAATTTCTCGCGCCTTTTTGAACCACAAAGGTTGAAATGGTGCAGGTTATTAAAATCATGATAATCGTACCATTTAAAATACTTTCGCCTAAAAGTCTAATAGGTTCTCCTGTAGCCGTTTCACCAATAATAATATTATAACCAACTGTTACGGTGGCCAATGTTACAGCCGCATGCGCAATACTTAAACCGAAAATAAGATGGCGTTCATCGGCTGAAAATTTAAAGGTTTTTTGGGTGCTCCAAGCGGCAATAAATTTTGCCAAGGTAACTGCAACAGACATGGCAACCGCTACTAAAATAGTTTCCATATCGGTAAAAAAAGCTCTAAAATCAAGCAGCATACCAACACCAATAAGGAAAAACGGAATAAAAATAGCATTTCCAACAAACTCAATACGGTTCATTAATGGTGACGACGAAGGAATTAATCTATTAAGGGCAAATCCCGAAAGTAAAGCGCCAATAATGGCTTCAATACCTGCAATTTCAGCTAAAAAAGCACCTAAAAACAGCATCACTAAAACAAAAATATATTGTGAAATAGCGTCTTGATAGCGTTTTAAAAACCATCGGCCTACAATGGGAAAAACATGTAATACAATAAACCCAAAAACAATCACTGAAATAAAAAGCTGCATCCAAAATTCAAAATTCGTGGTGCCTTTTGTCATGCCAACAATAATGGCTAGTACTAGAAGTGCCAGCGTATCGGTTATCATGGTGCCCCCAACCACAATATTTACAGCTCGGTTTTTAGCAACCCCAAATTTGCCTAAAATAGGATAGGCAATAAGGGTGTGCGATGCAAACATACTAGCAAGAAGTACCGATGTGAGTATTGAAAATTTTAAAACATACACCCCAACCAAAATTCCAAAAACCATGGGAATTGAAAAGGTATACAATCCAAACAACAAACTTTTAAATCTGTTTTTTTTGAAATCGTTTAGGTCTATTTCTAAACCAGCAAGAAACATAATATATAGCAAACCTGCCGTACCAGATAAAATAATACTACTATCGCGCAGCAGTAAATTAAATCCGTTAGGGCCAATAACAGCACCCGCAAGAATAAGTCCTAGAATATGAGGAATTCTTAATTTATTTAGAAGAATAGGAGCTAAAAGAATAATAATTAAAATAATTAGAAACTTTAATACCGGATTGGTAAACGGTAAGGAGGTGTCTAAAACGTTTATTAGTAACATAGCCCATATATTTTCTTAGCCAAATATATGAAATGGTTTGTTCCGTTTGTTAGAATTAAAATTTTGTATCTTTTGTTTTTAGGGCGCTACCCAAGGGTCGGGCTATACACTGCAAGTCCTCGCGAATCCCGATAGCTATCGGGATCGCTGTGGGCTTTCCGTTACTATCCCTAGCGCAAAACCACAACAAGCAATAAAGTGTATTAACATTAAAAAGAGATGTCTTTTTTATAAAAATCAAGGTTAATAATACGCTCCAAATCATTAACTTTGCACTTTTAAAACCAAAACTGAACTATGTTCAATAATTTAAGCGATAAATTAGATAAGGCGTTACACGTACTAAAAGGTCATGGAAGCATCACTGAAGTAAACGTAGCCGAAACTTTAAAAGAAGTACGTCGCGCATTACTCGATGCCGATGTTAACTTTAAAATAGCAAAAGACTTTACCGTAAGAGTAAAAGATAAAGCCATTGGTCAAAACGTATTAACAACGTTACAACCAGGGCAATTAATGGTTAAAATCGTAAAAGACGAGTTAACCGAACTTATGGGTGGTGATGCCGCAGGTATCAACCTATCTGGTGCACCTAGCGTTATTTTAATGTCTGGTTTACAAGGGTCTGGTAAAACAACCTTTTCTGGTAAACTGGCTAATTATCTTAAAACAAAAAAATCTAAAAAACCTTTATTAGTTGCCTGCGATGTTTACAGACCAGCAGCGATAGACCAACTTCATATTGTGGGCGGCCAAATAGGAGTAGAGGTTTTTAGTGATAGAGGAAACACCGATCCCGTAGCTATTTCAAAAGCAGGTATTGCACATGCAAAAGCAAACGGATATAACGTAGTTATCATAGATACCGCAGGTCGTTTAGCTGTCGATGAGGTGATGATGACCGAAATATCGAACATCCATAAAGCCATTCAACCACAAGAAACCTTGTTTGTGGTCGATTCTATGACGGGGCAAGATGCGGTAAACACAGCAAAAGCGTTTAACGATGTCTTAAATTTTGATGGGGTTATCCTTACCAAATTAGATGGTGATACACGCGGTGGAGCAGCAATTTCTATTAAATCGGTAGTCAATAAACCAATTAAATTTATTGGTACTGGCGAGAAAATGGAAGCGATTGATGTGTTCTATCCAGCACGTATGGCAGACCGTATTTTGGGAATGGGCGACGTGGTTTCGTTAGTAGAACGTGCCCAAGAACAATTTGATGAAGAGGAAGCACGTAAACTTCAAAAGAAAATTGCCAAAAACCAATTTGGGTTCGACGATTTCTTAAAACAGATTCAGCAGATTAAAAAAATGGGAAACATGAAAGACCTTATGGGTATGATTCCTGGCGCTGGAAAAATGTTAAAAGATGTTGATATTGATGACGATGCTTTTAAAGGTATTGAAGCCATTATTCATTCTATGACACCAAAAGAAAGAACAAATCCAAGCATTATAAACGCAAGTAGAAAACAACGTATAGGGAATGGTTCTGGAACATCTGTACAACAAGTAAATCAGCTTTTAAAGCAATTCGACCAAATGAGCAAAATGATGAAAATGATGCAAGGTGGCGGCGGTAAAAAGATGATGCAGATGATGAAAGGGATGAAATAATTTAGTTTTCAGTCTCAGTATTCAGTCACAGTTTTCAGTGGTAAATATTAAATTTTATGGATTTCAAAAAACTATTAGCTTATCAAAAATCTTTTGAACTGGCTATGATGATTTTTGAAATTTCTAAATCCTTCCCAAAGGAAGAATTATATTCTTTAACAGATCAAATAAGAAGAAGTTCTAGATCGGTTTCCGCAAATATAGCCGAAGCATATAGGAAAAGAATATACCCAAAACATTATGTGAGTAAGCTAACAGATGCTGATGGCGAAAATTCAGAAACAAGTACATGGTTAGATTTTGCCTTAGCATGTAATTATTTAGATAAAGAAAAACATTTGGAGTTAACCGAACTAGGTATTGAAGTTGGTAAACTTGTATATTATATGATTAATAATCCAAACAAATTCGGAGTTAACACAGGAAATGAGTAAGTAAACTGTGACTTCGACGGGAAACTAATATAGTCAAAAGTAAGCATCTCGAGTAAAAAACTGTGACTGCGACTGTGACTGAAAACTTAAGATTATGGTAATTTTAGACGGTAAAAAAGTTAGTAACGATATTAAAGACGAAATAGCTGAACATGTAAAAGCTATGGTTTCTAGCGGAGAAAAAGTGCCACATTTGGCGGCAATTCTTGTTGGAACCGATGGTGCAAGTATGACTTATGTAAACGCAAAAGTAAAAGCTTGTGAAAAGATAGGTTTTAACTCGACTTTAATAGATTTACCCGATTATACATCAGAAGAAGAATTATTAGCTAAAATTAATGAACTAAACACTAACGATGATATTGACGGATTTATAGTTCAGTTACCATTACCAAAACATATAGACGAACAAAAGGTTTTAATGGCGGTGCATCCTGATAAAGATGTAGATGGATTTCATCCTGTAAATGTGGGTAAAATGGCTTTAGATTTGCCAACTTTTTTACCAGCAACACCTTACGGAATTTTAGAATTGTTAGAGCGCTACCAAGTGGAAACTTCGGGTAAAAATGTGGTGGTTATGGGTAGAAGCCATATTGTTGGTCGCCCCATGAGTATTTTAATGAGTCAGAAACGTAAAGCTGGTGATGCCACAGTAACTGTTGTTCACAGTCGTTCTAAAAATTTAGCTGAAATTACTAAAGCTGCAGATATTATTGTGGCTGCCATTGGTATTTCGGAGTTTTTAACAGGCGATATGGTTAAAGAAGATGTTGTTATTATTGATGTTGGAATTACCCGTGTTCCCGATGCAACCAAAGCAAGTGGCTACCGACTTGCCGGTGATGTCGATTTTGAAAGCGTTAGTAAAAAAGCGAGTTATATAACCCCAGTTCCTGGTGGTGTGGGCCCCATGACGATTGCCATGTTGCTTAAAAACACGTTGCTGGCTAGAGAACGACGTAGTAATTAAGTTTACTTGCGTCTGTTGGTTCTTGGCGCCTTTGCTTTATACTCTTTAGTAGAATTATCAAGAAGTTTATTTAATTCCTTAAATTCTTCTTTGGTAAGTTCTCGATATTCCCCAAGTGGCATATCCAGTTTTATATTCATAATCCGAACACGTTGTAGCGTTTGTACCTCATAATTTAGGTATTCGCACATACGGCGTATTTGTCTGTTTAACCCTTGGGTTAAAATGATTTTGAATTCAAAGGTGCCTAGTTTTTCAACTTCACATTTTTTTGTGGTTTTTTTTAATTCTTCTAAAGGAATACCACTGCGCATGCGTTCAATAAAAGTTTGGGAAATAGGTTTATCAACCGTAACAATATATTCTTTTTCGTGATTATTACTAGCACGAAGAATTTTGTTTACAATATCACCATCATCGGTTAAAAGAATTAAACCTTCACTGGGTTTATCCAATCTTCCAATAGGAAAAATGCGTTTTGGGTAATTAATAAAATCAATGATATTGTCTTTTTCAACACTCGTATCTGTTGTACAAACGATACCAATTGGTTTGTTAAACGCCAAATAAACAAAAGCTTCATTGGTATTGATAATATCTTTTCCATCAACCTGAACCACATCAGTTGGTGCTATTTTAGTACCCATTTCTGGGATAACGCCGTTAATGGTTACTCTACCAGCTTCAATAAGCTTATCGGCTTCTCTACGCGAGCAGTAACCAACTTCACTTAAAAATTTATTGATGCGTTTTAATTCTACTTCCATTTGAATAAAAAATCAAAAACCATTTATAATCCATCAAGAATTATATTAATAATGGTTTAGTTGTTAAAAACCCATTTTGGACTTCATGGTTCAAAAGTACAACAAATTAAGCGTTTAAAAACTCTAAAATATGATTGTAAACTTGTTCGTTTTTTAATCCATGTCCAAAGCCAACCGTTCTAATAAGTTTAGAATCCTTATAGTGTTTAGAAATATCTAAAGCATCTCTATACGATATAATTCTATCTTTTTTGTCATGAATGATAAGCCCTTTTGCTTGAATACCTTTTAGAAAATTTTTAGCAGAAAAATAATCGGGTTCATGGTCAAAATGGTTTAAATAGTATGTATTCATGGCATCTGTAACTCTTTTGTTGTAACCCATCATCAAAATATAATTATTAATGATGCCCGTAAAGTTTGAAGGCGCACCCAATGACACCAATTTTTTAATAGATGAATGATACTTATGTAATGAAATAGCTGAAGCTGTAGCACCAACCGAGTGCCCTACAATACTATCAATTTTATAATGAGATGTCACAGCATTTATACATTCAGAATATAAAAAAACATTAAATATTTTATTGCCAGATTTCCCATGTGCAGGTGCATCTATGGCAATGATGTTGTAATTTTGAGCTTGCAATAATTCGATGAGGTCTTTCCATCTAAACGCGTTACTTTCCCAACCATGTATTAATAAAACAGTTTCTTTAGAGCCTTTCCAATGATAAGTTGCAATGGGAATATTTTTATAAAAAACACTTTCTTGAGTAGCTGTATTTAAAAAGGGAGATTCTACTTCTGTGATTTTTCCTTTTTTTGGTTTTGAAAATAAATAGACGGCTATCTGCGCTGAATAAGTAGGAGAAACGTAGCTAATGAGGTTAATAAAACCTCCAATTGTTTTAATAAGGTATTTGTTCATTTATTCTTCACGGTTAACTGAATCCATAGAAAAAGCAGGTTTGCAAATAGCAATGTATTCGCAAACTTCAGTAAACGGATTGGAGTATTGAACGCGTGTGTTTTTGTTAATTTTAATGGATTGACCAGCTTCTAAAACTATGATTTCCCCTTCAATAATAAATTGTTTTTTACCACTAATTATAAATGTGTACTCATCAAATTCTGGGGTTTGAAAAGGTTCGCTCCAACCGGCAGGCGCTTTCATGTGGGCAATACTAATATCTGAATTGTTATTGGTGGGAATTCCAAAATGCTCTTTTATTACCTTTCCATCAGTTGTTGGAACTACAAACGGGTTGTTTTGAATAATATAATTTTTCATTATTTATTTTAAATTCTTCATTATTAATGATCCTTCATAGGTTTCTTCTTGATCATACCTCCTTTTAAATCTTTAACAATACCCATAATGATGAAGGCATTTTTGTCAATTTTATCAATTTCGGTTTGCAGTTTGGCAAGTTCTAAACGGGTTACAATGGTGTAAATAATATCTTTATCGTAGCTTTCTCCACTTTTTCCATAACCACCTTTTCCTGCATAAATGGTGCATGCTCTACGTAATTCTTTAGTCAACATGAGTCTTAATGCTTCATGCTTTGTGGAAATTATGGTAACACCTACGTATTCTTCAACACCATCCACCACAAAATCGACCGTTTTTGCAGCGGCTAAATAAGTTAAAATGGCATAAAGTGCTGTTTCAATAGAAAGAATATAAGCACCAACCGAAAATATTAAAATATTTATTAATAAAAGGACATCGCCAATGGTAAGTGATAATTTTCTGCTTAAAAATATAGCCAAAACTTCGGTACCATCAATAACGCTGCCACCTCGCATGGACATACCAATACCTAAACCTAAAAAGAAACCACCAAAAACAGAAATGAGTAATTTGTCTTCGGTAATGGTTGGGTACTCTACAAAATGCACTACAAAAGCTAAAAACGCAATGGCAGCCATACTTCGTAAAGCGAACTTCAAGCTGAAGGTTCTAGATGCTAAAATTAAAAAAGGTAGGTTTACAAGAATTAAAAAGTAACTTAAGTCCCAGGAGGTTACGTTTTGAAGTAGTAGTGATATACCTGTAGCACCACCATCAATAAAACGGTTGGGTAGTAAAAAGCCTTTTAAGCCAAATCCAGCTGAAAATACGCCTATTATTATTAGCGTATATTCCTTGATAGCATGCGAAATCTCAACCTGAAATTTCCTAACTAATGGAACGATTTGCTTTTTGCTTACAGGTTTGTTTCTTTGTTTCGATTGAAGTCGCTTTCTAGCAATATCAACTAACAATTTAGATATGATTGGGTTCATTGATTACTTCAGCTTTTTTTAAATAATTCCCCCAAGACTTATTTGGTTATCCTTTTTTTTTGGATTTTGGAATTTTGTTTTTGTAATTTCAAACTTCGTGGGCTTTCCGCGAGTTTGTTTTATTTCTTCATAACTTTAGTTAAAATACCAAAAACACTCCTTATAAAAGTAGCGCTTGTAAGTACTTTTACTATCGGGTTCATAGCGGTGCTTTTTCTGCTAGAAGAAGTTGAGGAACGTTGTTTTGATTCTGCTTTTTTAAGCGCTTCTTGTTCTTGTTTTGCTTTTTCTTTAGCTTCGTCTGCTTCCGCTTGTTCTATTTTTTTGTTTAGAAGTTCATAAGCACTTTCTCTATCAATCGTTTCATTATATTTCTTAACTAATTTCGATTTTGAGTTCAACGTTTTCAATTCTTCATCAGTTAAAATATCCATCCGGCTCATGGGTGCACGCATCATGGTGGCGGCAAGTGGGGTAGGACGCCCTTTTTCGTCAAGAGCCGATACCAAAGCTTCACCGGTACCTAACGATGTTAATACTTCGGTGGTATCGTAATACTCAGAGTCTGGATAATTTTGTGCGGTTAATTTAATCGCTTTTCTATCTTTAGCTGTAAAAGCACGTAAGGCATGCTGAATTTTTAAACCTAACTGACTTAAAACGGCTTCAGGCACATCGGTTGGGTTTTGAGTAACGAAATACAAACCAACACCTTTACTTCGTATTAATTTAACGATGCTTTCAATTTGATTAAGTAATGCTTTTGAGGCTTCATCAAAAATTAAATGCGCTTCATCAATAAAAATAACCAATTCTGGTCTGTCGCTATCGCCTTGTTCAGGGAATGTGGAGTATATTTCTGCCAATAAACTCAACATGAAGGTTGAGAATAATTTGGGTCTGTCTTGAATATCGGTAAGCCTAAGGATGTTTATATAACCTTTTCCGCTATTATCAACACGTAACAAATCATCAACATCAAAAGAGGTTTCGCCAAAAAATAAGTCGGCACCTTGTTGTTCCAATTCTACTACTTTTCTTAAAATAGCACCTGTTGATGCGGTTGAAATACGTCCGTATGCATCATCAAATTCTTCTTTGCCTTCTTGGGTGGCGTACTGAAGTATTTTTTTAAAATCTTTTAAATCGAGAATTGGAAGTTTATTATCATCACAATATTGAAAAATAACAGCTACAACACCCGATTGCGCATCCGATAAATCTAAAATACGAGATAATAAAACGGGACCAAATTCGCTAACGGTGGCTCTTAGCCGAACACCATCTTGTTCAGAAAGTGTTAGTACTTCTACAGGGAAACTTTTAGCTTCAAAAGGAATACCAATTTGCGCATGGCGTTCATCAATTTTTGGATGCCCAGGGCTTGGTTGTGCAATGCCACTTAAATCGCCTTTTATATCCATAAGCAATACAGGGATGCCTTTATCGCTTAAATTTTCGGCTAAAACTTGTAGTGATTTTGTTTTTCCTGTACCCGTAGCACCTGCTATTAAACCATGACGATTCATCGTTTTTAAAGGGATGTTTACTAATGCATTGGTTATTGTTTCACCATTTAACATAGCAGCACCCACCGAGATAAAGTCGCCTTTACAAACATTACCTTCTGTGATGTAATTAAAAAAAGTTTCCTTAGTATTCATTTACTGTAATTTTGCATAAAAATAGGTATTTATATATAAAATTAAATAAACATGTCTTATAAAACTTCTAACAAATACCAAGCAAACTGCTATCTTTGCAAACGATTATGAATAAAGACATACAAAGTTTAGTAGATAAAGGAGACATGTTACCTTTAATGGAAGAGTTTTATACCATTCAAGGAGAAGGTTTCCATAAGGGAACAGCAGCTTATTTTGTTAGAATTGGCGGTTGTGATGTGGGTTGCCACTGGTGCGATGTGAAGGAAAGTTGGAACGCCAATTTACATCCACCAACAGATATTTCAAAAATTGTTGAAAACGCTAAAAAGTATAGTAAAACCATAGTAATTACGGGTGGCGAACCATTAACATGGAATATGACGCCTTTAACAACTAAGCTTAAAGCGGAAGGTTTGCAAATTCATATTGAAACTTCAGGCGCTTATAAGTTAACAGGTATCTGGGATTGGATTTGCCTATCGCCTAAAAAAATGAAACTGCCTACTAAGGAAGTTTATGAAAAAGCACACGAACTAAAAGTGATTGTTTACAATAAAGACGATTTTCGCTTTGCGGAAGAACAATCTGCCAAAGTAAATAAAGATTGTATTTTGTATTTACAACCCGAATGGAGCAAGCGTGATAAAGTAATTCCTGAAATTGTGGACTATGTGATGGCAAACCCGCAATGGAAAGTATCTCTACAAACCCATAAATATTTAAATATTCCTTAAATTAGTGCGTTATTAAAAACGTATTATGGAAAAGTTATTACGAATTATAGGAGCTGCTTGGGGTGCAAAAAAAATAGGTGGCGGTAAATGCGGTTGTTTTGGAACCATCTTTGTTTTCCTAATTTTATATTGGCTTCTGGGTTACGTATTTAAAGTTTTATAGAATAAAAAAAGGAGCCTGTCTGAAAAGTGTAATTCTGTGTCATATTGAGCCTGTCGAAATATTTTAACTTACAGATAATCAATATCAGTTTCGACAAGCTCAACCTGACAAAGTAAATACAATACTCTTTTCAGACAGCCTCCTTTATATTTTGCCTAAAACTTAAAGCTTTAAATAGTAAAAGGAACAGCAACTCTTACGGTGTCCCATCCTAAATACATGGTGCCATCATCTGCAAAAGCAATAGAGAAAGCTTCTAAAGAATCACCTGAACTTACTGGAGCTGAAATTCTAATAACATCGTTAGTTTCTTTATAAGAATAAGCACCCCAAACATTAATATCTTTGTTCAAAATAATAGTCCATTCTTTTTCACCAGGAATTGTAAACAACGAATATTCACCAGCTTTAACTGCTTTTTCACCAATTTTCATGTCTTTATATAAAGTAATATTGGCGGCTTCATTAGCTCCCGTACGCCATACTTTACCATTGGGCACTAAAGTGCTTAGCTCTCTTTCTTTAAGTTGAGGTCTGCTGTAAACTACTTTTACTAATTTACTAGTTTCTTTGCTGCTACTTGGGTAAGCGGTTACATCCAACGGACTTTTGTCTAAAGAACTAAATTTTTGCGCTTCCATGTTAACAGATAAAAGCATCATAAAAAGGCAAGCAATGCTTGTAATTAAAGTTGATTTTTTCATATTTATTTTTTGAGATTAGTAAAGTTTTAAAGATAGCCCTTAATAATCTTAAATTTTTTATAAAAGTCTGTGGCAGATGTTAAAGTTTGAAAACGTATTTTTAAATATTGATTTCGCCTTTTAAGCACAGCGCATCAAGAATGTCATTTTTCTCATGTGTCGATTTTTCTTTTTTAAGAAGTATGTCAATCGTTTTTGATAGTAATTTTGAATACGTTTTTGATTTTGAATGTTTAGACATTCGAGACAAGGTTGAAACCAAACGCGATAAATCGGTACCATAAATATCTGTATATGGCCATTCTTTTCCATCAATTATAGGAGTGATATAGCTTATTGCAAGTGCTAAACTCTTTTTGTTTTTTGATTTAAAATTCCACATATCCATATCTATTTTATCGCCTACCATAGCAATACTACTTAAAGCCTCTAAATTATAGCAGCTATAAAAAAAAGATCTGGTACGTTCTAATTCATGAGTTTGTTTCCCTTCAAAATCTAATTGTTGGTCTAAACTTTCTTGAGCTAAACTCACTGTTTCTTTGGCTAAAGTTTCATTGCCTAAATAGTAAGCTAAAGAAGCGACTTGAAATTTATACCATGATGCATGGTTGTTTTTTTGATTGTTTTCAGTATTACCTAATTCACTTTCGGTTAGCCAAGTTAAATATTCAGAAAGCCATTGGTTTATGTTTTCAGTATCGTTTTTGGTCCAATATGAAGAATTTGAAATTATAATTAAAGCATCTGGTACTACGGAAGCTATGGATTTTCCATCTAAAATACCAGATGATCTGCCTTTTGAATTACCAGGAACACTTTGTGCATATTCCAAATGCGGATTCATACGTGTTTCCTCATCTAAAAACCATGTTTTTAGCATGCTTGCAGCTTTTTCGGCATAACGCGTATCGTTTGAAAAATAATAGGCAAGGCATAAGTTTTCAACACCACTAGTTAAGGTTCCTAAGCGTTTTCTGTCAACGGCATTTGTTTGCGTATCAGGGTTGGTTTCTCCATCTTTTCGACTCCAAGGCAATCCGTTAGGCGATTCTGGATCTGGCCACCAATAGCGACTGATACTTAAATAATCGTGTTTATTTCCTGTAGGTGGCATGATGGTTTTATCCATAACGGTCGGGTTTTCTATGGAAAGTAATTTGTTTGCTTTTGAGATAAGCGCTTTATACGCTGAAAGTGTTCGTTCTGAAGCCGTACCATCTTGAATTTTTTGTTTTACTTGGTATAATACAAGCGTATCCATTTGCAATAAAGAAACCGAAAATCCTTTGAAGCTTAACAAAATAAAAAATATGAAAATGTATGGAATTTGTTTATTGGTCACCATGTTTTGTTTTTTAATGAATGCGTATTAAAAAGGTGTTTTAAAATCTAAATTAATCGATTTTGAACTGTTATGTTCAAATAAGTGTCTCATTCGTTTTCCATATAATTTTTTACCCACTCTATTAAAGTTGTTCCGTGAATGTTTTTAGCTAAAACCATTCCATTAGCATCCAAAATAAAGTTGGCGGGTATGGTTTGCACACGAATTTGTTTCATTATAGGGGTGTCGTCTCCCAATAAATCGGATGCTTGAAACCAAAGTCCTGCGCCGTCTTTTTCCACGGCGGTTTTCCAAGCAGTTTCATCACTTTCTAAACCATAAGCCATTATTTGCAAACCTTGGTTATGGTATGCATTCCAAATAGGTACTAAAACATCACGGTTTTCCTTTCTGCAAGGTGCGCACCACGATGCCCACAAGTCTATAATGGTAAGTTTTTTACCTAATGCATTGTTAATAAAAATGGTGTCTTTTGTAATTAAAGGTAACTCCAAATTAGGAAATGTGTCACCGACTAAAACTGGTAAATTTGAAGGTTCACTTTGTTTGCAAAGCTGTTGTACCCATAGGTGTTCTGGTTGGGCTTCGGTCCATTTTGTACATTGTCTCACTAAAAATTCTGGCACACGCTCGTAATAATTTGAAGGACTTACCCATCGTAATGCTACTAAAGCAGGGTGGAAGTGTTGCGCGTTATCTGCAAAGTTTATTAACGCTGTTTGGTATTGTAAAATAGCATGTTCCTTTGCCATCAATTGTTCGCCAATTTCTACGTGCCATTCTTTGCCTTCCAGATAAGTTTGGTAGGCATTCTGGTTGATATCTCTCAAATTTAATAAAGATTTGTTTTCTTCGGAAGGGTTTTTAATTGAGAAAGTTTTTTGAAAGGCATTCGAATTACCAGTAATTTCAATGGATTCACCAAATTGCCATACTATTGGCATATAATTAGACTTGGAGGTATCATCATTTTCTAAGAAATTAGGAAATTTCCCTGATTCTTGAATGGCTAATTCAAACAAAACAGGTTCTTTAGTTATTGGTAAATTTTGAAACTTAAAGCTACCATCTGGTTTTATTTCGGCAGAATCTATAACCGTTCCTAAATACGATGCAGCCACTTCACTTAAGTTTTCAGGTTGAATAAGATACATTTTAAAACCTCCCTTTTCTACACCTTCCAGTTTACCAAAAATATCTGCTGAAGGTTGGCAGGCCATTAAATTTAAAACTAATAAGAAAAGACTCGTAATTTTTATAAGGATGGTTTTCATTTTTGGTAACGTATTAAATAGCTAATTTAATAAATACAATTTTAAAAATGAAGGTCTATTACCTGAGTTCGATTAATAATAATAGAGTTTTTGTGAAAAGTGTTTTTGAATTTGCTTTGTCTGGTTGAGCTTGTCGAAATTGATATTGATTGTCAGTGAGTTAAGATATTTCGATAAGCTCAATATGATACAAAATCACACTTTTAAGATAGCCTCACTTTTTTTTTCTGCGTAAATCTGTGAAATCAGTGGGAAATTAACATTGCTTGTTTAAAAAGTATATCCCGCAAATTTCACAGATATACGCAGATTTTTTAATGTCCCATACGGTATGGAATATTGGCTTTAAAGTTCTTATTCATTTTTTCGCTTCAAAACGCGACCTCTTGGTTCATCACCTTCATGAAGTACAATATCGGAATGTAAAAACTGCGCAGCATCTGCCGAATCTTTCACTTTGGTGGCACTGCGGTTTATCATTTCTGTTTCAAACTTGGTTAATACTGTGTTTCTTATACCAGTTTCTTTCCATTTTGAAAAAGAACCACAACTTTTTGATAGCATGCGCGCCAAAGTTAAGGCATCCAACAAAGCTTGGTTGGCTCCTTGACCTTTAAACGGACTCATAGGATGTGCCGCATCGCCAATTAAAGTCATGGGCCCTGCATTTTCTAATAATTCTGGTTTGAGTAATTCACGGTCGTACACCGGATAACCAGAAATTTGCGCTTCCAAAGTTGCTTCTAAAATTTGCGGAATGGGAGCATGCCATGGTGTTCTTTTAATAGCTTCCTCTTTTAATGCTTTAGCACCTAACAAACTCAGCGCTTTAGCATCCTCTTCTGGCATAGGGAAACTCAATTGCCACATCACAGAATCATTAGTAAAAGGCATGATGTAAATACGTTCATTACCGTTGGCGGTTTGAAATACGGTTGCCGAATCCAGTAAATCACTATCAATACCTTCAAGGTTTTTCAACGGACAAATACCTAAAATTACGATACAATCTAAGTAACGCAAAGGTGTTTTTTGTTCTCCAATTAAAAATTTACGCACCGAACTTCTAATGCCATCTGCACCAATCACCAAATCTGCTTGGGTGGTTTTTATGGTACCGTCAACTTCAAAACGGAGTTCAACGCTTTTGTCTTCACACACTTTAAAATCCATCAATTGATGATTCCATTGTACTGCAGCATCGCCACCAAGTTTCTCAAGTAGTGCTGATCGTAACGATTGCCTTGCGATATGGATATTAGTACGTTTTGCTGAAGTTTTCTCCTCCTTCTGCATCCATTTTCGCATGCCCCATTCACCAATCACATTGCCGTCGGTGGTATATACCACATGTCGTGTTGAAACCACACCTTCTTCCAACGAGAAAATGCCAAAACCTTCAATGGCTTTACTGGCCTGCTGTAATGTGAGTCCGTAACCCTGAGATCGCGCATCAAAACCACTATCACGCTCATAAAGTGTAAATGGAATACCGCGGTGCAAACACGCCACAGCCAAAGCAACGCCACCAATACCGCCACCAACAATAGCTACATTTGGATAGTTTTCGGTGTCGGGAATTGGAGAAGATACAGCAGAAACCAAGCCAGAACCCGAACAGTTTGAGCAGGTGTCCAAGTGCCCTTTTGGTTTAATTGGTGCTATGCCTTTTCCATTTGTACTTTCAAAATGCACCAATGCTTTTTGGTAGTTAAGGCGCACTTTTTTGCGAAGTCGTCGCCTTGTTTTGCCTCGTCCATGGCATTCCTTGCAAATTGTCCAGTTCGTTTTTTCGTTATGTAACATTTACAATTATTTATTATTCTGTAAAATTTTTAAAAGTGCATTAGGGTCTTGTCTGTTGTCCCAAAACGAAGTAATTATTATTTGATCATCTGTAACTTTGTAATACATGCTGAAGTGACCCATTGAAGCAACTCTTGTGTTTTTAAAATCAGACAATTTGTAAATAAATGGTTTATCAGCTATTTGTTTGGTTTTATTAGAAACCAATTGTACTAGTTTTTTTGAATAAGAATTAGATTTATTTCTTTTTACCCAAAATTCTAATATTCCAACGAATTGAATATCCGCCGTTTTGTCCATATTACACTGCGTTTAGCCATTCTAGATTTCGCTTATCCATGGCTTCTTGAGAAATAAGTTTTCCGTTTTTTATGTCGGCATCACTCATTTTTAGCATTGTTTTCTGGTCTTCTGTTAACTTGATGGTTTCCAATTCAGAAGTTTTTGATGCAATTAAAGTATCTAGTGCCATCAAGATATCTTTGTTTTTAATAGATTGTATTTTATCTATCAATCCATTCCTTATTTTGTCAACTGTTGCCATTTATTTTTTTTTACTAAATTAAATATCCAATATTTTATTGAGTTTTCCTAATGTTGTTAGTTGTTTTAAATAGATGGTTTTTTATAATTTTCATAACTCAAAGTTTGTAAGGATATGAAGTATAAAGTTTTTGTATTTATAAAATCACATCTTGTTTTATTTAGCTAATGCTTTTATTATGCGTTCTTCATTTATTACTATATCTCTGAAAAGAACATGTGGGAATTCTTTATATTTAGATGTTTTAAATGCTTCGAAAATTTTAGTTAAAGTTGAAGCTGTTATAAGTGATAGATTCATTTCAGTGTCCATTTCACAATCATAAACAAAATCATCACTAAATTCAGGAGCAATAAGTAATATTTTAACGATTCTCAAATTATTTTTAATAGCTAAATTTTGATATGATTTTAATTGCCTTGAAACAGTGCTAAATTTATTATAACCTTTTTCTTTAATTGTTTTACATTCTACAATAATAATTTCCTCATTACCTAGGTTAAGTAGAATATCCATCATATCCTTTTGAGTGTTAAGTTGGTTTTTGAATTTGTCATCAACATTAAAACCTAAAGATTTAAAAATTATTTTAGTTAATTCTTCAAACTTTAACCCAAGTTCACTTTCTTTAACTGAGATACCATTTTCTTTTAATAAGTTTAAATTACGGTATCCCACATTTGCATAGTTTTCTAGATACAAATTTTCGACATCTTTGAAATGTTCAAGAATATTCAATATATCATCTCCTCTTTGTTTAATTCCATTATCTTTTATGAATTTTGATAAATCAGGTTTAATAATTAAATCTAATATGTCTCTAGGTTTTATATTATAATCGAGCAGAAAATCTGCATTTAAGACATATTCTTCTTGTAATTCAAATTGTTCCTTCAATTCTTTGTTTAGCTTAGGTAAAGATTTATTTAATTCAGTAAGCATTTTGTCAAAACCATCAATAGATATTCCAACTTTTTCATCTTTCTCAACACTATCAAAATGATCAATTAGGCTGTTAATTTTATCTTCTAATGTGTTACCTTTTAAATTGGTTAAATTAAGTCCCTTTTCACAAAGTTCATTAAGTGTTTTTTTCTTTTCGGTTAGGGTAAGATCTTGCTTATGGATTTCAGTTGTAAGTAAATCTGTAAATGAAATACCATCTTTAATTATTTCTTCTATCTTTTGTGATACTGTCAATTTTCGGTCAATATTATGATCTTTAGCGATTTGATTAATTACAGGCTCTCTTAATAATTTTAATGTTCTTCTGTAAAATTTTTCAGCAACTTCTTTTTTTCTAACTTTTCTTAGCAAACTTACCATTTCATCTGCTATAAAAATCGTATTTTCTTTCTTTGAAAAGAAAACAACTCCAAGATTTTTCAAATTATTGATTACATCTTGAATGTCTGCTTTTTTAATTGGCAATATTGAATAATTAATTAGCTTAACATCTTCTTGTGATAATCCAAGTTGTTTTGATAAAGTTAATATAATTGAAAGTTCATCTGAAGTAATTTTTGTTTCTCTGTTATTCGCAACATCATTATTATAAGCGGTCGAAAGACAAGCTTTGTATATACGATAATCTCTTTTTCTTGATTCACTTAATTCTGATTTTTCATTTTCTAACTCAGCGTTAAGAATTTTAATTTTAACTTTTAAATTTTTGATTTCAGTTTCATACAATCTTGAAAACCAATCTTGTTTCATTATACAATTTCCGTCCCTAATAATTATATCAATAAGAATGTCCAATTGAGAATTAGCCTCTTGAAACTCACAAAGTAGATGTTCGGTAAATTCATTAGAAATTAAACTAAAAATGTTCGATACGTTAAGATTATCAACAGATTTAAGTCCTTTATCCGAAGAACTTAAAATTTTCTCAATTTCCTTTGCGTTTTTAGGGTTTTTAGAAATAATATTATCAATAATTTTTATGAAAGAGTTTTTCTCTAATGAACCAAGTTTATCTAATATCTTTTCTAGTTTCATGTTTTTTTCTTTTAAGTTAGTTTTTGATTCAGCTTGTTGAAAATTTATTATATAGTAATTTATTTAATCGAACTTCGTAAATGTAATCAATTTCTCCTACAGTAAACAAAAAAATCCCGATAGAAAAACTATCAGGATTTTTAAAATTTATTTTATGATTTGAGTGATTATTCTGGTTTATCCATCGAGGCTTCACGTGGTAATGGTGCATCATCTGGGGCTTCTCCTAAATATTTGTCAAGGTTGAATAGCGATTCATCACTTGCTTTAGGTCCACCAGCAATTTTTAATTTATCCAATAAATCCATCACCAATTTTTCTTCTTCAATTTGTTCTTTAACAAACCACTGAGCGAAATTATAGGTTGCCCAATCTTTTTCATCATGTGCCAAATTTACAATATCGTAAATAGCCGTGGTATTATCCACTTCATGCTTGAACGTGTTTTCAAAACAAGTTTGCAGGTCGGCTGGGTTTTTTGGTGGGGCTTTAATGGCCGTTACTTTTACCTCGCCACCACGACCCATAATATATTGCATGATTTTCATCATATGGTTCCGTTCTTCTCCAGAATGTCTGAAAAAATAATTTGCAATACCTCCGTACCCTTGGCTATCTGCCCAACACCCATAAGATAAATATATTTGTGCTGCTTCTGCTTCTTTAGTAACTTGAGAATTTAAAATATCTTCTATTTTTTTTGATAATCTGTTCGTGTCCATGTCTAATATATTTTCAATAAAATTAAATATTATTAATGTGGACAATTGCTTTAAAAGCATAAAAGATTAACTCAAATACGTTTCATATGTTGTTTTGTTGATTATATCAGTATTCAACAGTATGAGAGTATTTAGAGCTTTTAATATTTTTAAATTTTAATTCTATCTGGCCATATATTTGGCAACTCACCACTAAACCCCATTTCAGGAAGTTTATTTATCTGTTCCATTTCTGCAATATTCAATTCAAAATCGAATAGTTGGATGTTTTCTGCCATGCGTTCGGGTGACGTCGATTTTGGAATTATCACCACATCGTGTTGTATTATCCATCTCAAGCAAATTTGAGAAACTGATTTATTATGTTTTTTTGCAATAGCCTCTAGTACGCCATTTCCAAATACTTTACCTCGTGCTAAGGGCGACCAAGACTCCACTACAATGTTTTGTTTTTTGCAGTAGGCTACTAAATCTTTTTGCCAATAGCCTGGGTGAAATTCTATTTGATTAATTGCAGGAAGTACTTGAGCGGTTTCAAATAATGCTTCTAAATGTTCTTGAAAAAAATTACTAACACCAATCGATTTTATTTTACCCTCAGCTTGTAATTGTTCCATGGCACGCCACGAATCTGCATTTGTTTGTTGCCAATTATCGTAATTTTTAGCATTCGCTGGCCAATGTATTAAGTATAAATCAATGTAATCCAGATTCAGTCTTTTCAATGATTTTTCAAATTCTTTCTTGGTAGATTCATAACCTAAACTCTCACGCCATAATTTAGTAGTAACATATACATCTTCTCTGGAAACACCACTCGCTTTAATACCTTTTCCAACCGCGTCTTCGTTTCCATAAGCAGCAGCTGTATCTATTAATGAATAGCCTTGGGCAATGGCACTTTTTACTGATTCTATACCTTCTTGTTCGGTAGATTTGTAAGTTCCAAAACCAACAATTGGGATCTTTTGTCCATCATTTAAGATTAATTTTTTCATGTTTTTGTTCAATTATTTTTTAATCAAATGCTTAAAGAAGTTTGGTCTTTTAAATGGTTAGTAGCCGTTATAAAACTTAAAGTTAACTATTTTTTATTAATCTATAATTAGCTTGAATAAGCTTTGAGTTAGTATGTGATTTGTTTTTAAGGAGCTTAAATAATCATGCTATTAAGATGTATGAAAAGAAATCTGTAATACATTAAAAAATCCCGATTGAAAACTATCAGGATTTTAATTTATATAGGCATGTTGTTTAATCTAAAATTATTTTTATTTCCTCATAACCCGCACATTCATTTCTTCCACTTTTTTATCGGAAAGTAGGGAAGGAGCTCCAAATAGTAGATCTTCACTAGTTCCTGTTTTTGGGAATGCCATCACTTCACGTATGGATGCTTTTTTCTCTAAAATCATCATCAAACGGTCTACACCCCAAGCAATACCACCGTGTGGCGGCGCGCCATAATGGAACGCTTTGTACATGGTGCCAACGCTTTTAAGCATTTCTTCTTTGTTGTAACCCATGTTTTTGTAGGTTGCTTCCAAAATTTCTGGCTTGTGTGCACGTACAGAACCACCACCAATTTCGTAACCGTTCAAAATTAAATCGTATTGTTGCGCAATGATGCTGCCAATTTCTTCTTCCTTGCCATTCATATGTTTGTCTAAATCGACAACCGCAGGCATTGAGAATGGGTTGTGGGTAAACGTCCAGCGACCTTCATCTGTTTTTTCAAACATTGGGAAATCAACCACCCATGCAGGGCGTAATTCCTTCGCATTAATTAAATGCAACATTTTACCTAATTCTTGACGTACGGCATCCAAGGCTTTGTTGGCAGTGGCATAATCGGCAGCCGAGAAAAACACGATATCACCCACTTGCGCGTTGGTTGTTTCAATAATTCCTGCAGCAATATCTTCACCTAAAAATTTAATGATAGGCGATTGTAAATCGTTCTCGTTTACAATAATATAAGCCAAACCACCCAAACCATGCTGTTGTGCAATGCTGGTTAGTTTTTCAATTTGCCCTTTCGAGATACGTTTATTACCTTGTTCTTCCGCAGACACTTTAATACATTTTACAATACCACCATCTTCAATAGGTTTACTAAAAACTTGGAATGTGGTATCTTTTACAATGTGGGTGATGTCTTGAAGTTTTAAACCGAAACGTAAATCGGGTCTATCACAACCATAAAACTCCATGGCTTCTTGGTAGGTAATGACCTCAAAAGGGCGTAAAATCCATTTATTACCATATATTTTGTTCACCACCTCGTTAAACATGTTGGTGTTTAAATCGATGATTTGTTGCATACTCGCATAGGCAACCTCAATATCTAATTGTGTAAATTCTGGTTGACGGTCGCCACGAGAATCTTCGTCTCTAAAACAACGTGCAATTTGGAAATACTTTTCGTAACCACTTACCATCAACATTTGTTTGAATTGCTGAGGTGCTTGTGGTAAGGTATAAAACGCACCAGGTTGTTTGCGTGTTGGTACAATGAATTCGCGTGCGCCTTCATCGGTACCTGCGCTTAAAATAGGTGTTTCAATTTCTAGGAAATTTTGGTCGTCTAAAATATCACGTAATAACTTGATAACCTTGTGGCGATTCACAATCACACGGCGCACATCGTCATTTCTGTGGTCTAAATATTTATATTGAAAACGGATGTTTTCATTCGTTTTTGTAGCACGTTTTATTTCAAAAGGCAGCGTTCTTGATAGGTTTAAAATATCTAAATCGGTTGCCTCTAATTCAATTTTTCCAGTTCGTAAAGCGGTGTTGTAATCGTCTTCTTTACGTTGTACAATAGTTCCCGTAACGGTAATAACCGACTCTGGTTTTAGTTTTACCAGTTCGTCTAAATTAGGGAAGGATTCTCTACTTAAACGCACTTGGAATACTTCGGCACTGGAATCGCGTAAATCGATAAATATCAATTCCCCATGGTCACGCACACTCGAAACCCAACCTGCAAAGGTTACTTTTTCTGAAATACTTACATCGGAAATATCCGTTATTAAATGGGTTCTGTATTCCTCTTTGATGATGATGGGAATTTGAGGTAGAGCTTCTTCCTCCTTGGTTTCTGGTTTTTGGTTTTTAGTTTTTGGTGATTCATTAGAGGTTAAAGCACTTTCAACTGTTGAATTTGAACTTTGCAACTGATTTAAAATTCCTTCACGAATCACTTTTCCTGAAGCACCTTTTCCAATAATGGCAATAATTTTTCCGACTAAAATACCTGCTTTTCCTTGGTTTCCAGCTTTAATTTCATTGGCAATAGCTTCATTTTCTGCAATCACTTTTGAAATCGCTTCTTGTATTTTTTCTTCGGAAATGGTATTCTCTTCAAAATAGGTAATGTAATCAAAAGTTCGGTCTTTTAAATACCTTGTAATGGCATTTTGAACCAATACCGATGTGATTTTTTCATCTTTAAAAAGTTGAAAAATTTCAATCAGGTGTTCAATTCTGTGAATGTCTCCATACTCATCGGCACCGATATTATTTACTAATGTTTTCGCAACGAATGATGGATCTTTAAGTACATTATTAATGGCAACAAAAGTTTCAGAACGTAACGAATCTGCCGTAAAAAACTTAGCATCTTGCGGCAATACACCACCATTAATTAAAATAGATTCTACAGCAAAAGGCAATGAACTTACATCTACTTTAATAGATTCCACCACATTTTTAATATTTACAAAAGGTAAATCGGGCTCTGAAATAAAACGATAATCGGCTTCAAATTCCTTTTTACGCATGGTTTTGGTTTGCTTTAAATCGGCATCCCATAAAACCGTGGTTTGGTCGGGTCTAAACTCTTTATGTTCTATATAATAGTTGAGTTGTTTTTCAACTTCTTCCTTTAACGCATCGACCATAAACTTAAACGAATTCAAGTTTTTAATCTCGGTACGTGGGTTTAAATCGTAACTTCTTTTTTTACGAAGCGATACCGAAACATCGGATTTAAACTCACCTTTTTCAAGATTTGCTTCAGATATTTTTAAATTCTGAACAATACGCTGAATGTATTGCGCATACGTGGAAGCATCTTCAATATGGCGAATACAAGGTTCGGTAACAATTTCAATTAACGGCACACCCGCTTTATTGAAATCGACTAACGAAACTGTTTTTTCGTGCATTAATTTAGCCGCATCTTCCTCAATGTGAACTTGCGTTAAATTAACCGTAAATTGCGATCCATCATTACGGAAACAAGATACTTGTCCATCTGGAATTACGGGGTTATGAAACTGCGTAATTTGGATGTTCTTTGGATTGTCAGGATATTCGTAATGCTTTCTGTCCCAGGAAATGACTTCATTTTGAAATGATGAATTTACCGCTTTTCCAAAATAAATAGCCTTGGTAATTGCTTCTTTGTTAATAGCAGGAAGTACGCCCATTTGACCTGTACAAACCGAACAGATGTTTTGGTTTGGCGTGTCTATTTCCTGGTTTGGGCACGAACAAAATAACTTGGTTTTTGTGTTTAATCGAACATGCGTTTCAAGTCCGATAACTAACTCTAAATCGTGCGTTTTTAACGCTGCATCTAATTGTTCTAAATCCATTATAATGTGTCTTTTAAGAAGTTAGCAAACTTCAAAACAAGTTCGTCGTTATTTTTTGCGGCTGTAATTTGTAAGCCAGTTTCTGTGCCTTGTGGTACGGTTAACGTTGGTAGCTGCCCTAAGCTAAAACCAACGGTGTATGCATCGCTTAAATACATGGCGTGCGGATCTTTTAAACTATCGCCAATTTTTGGAGGGGAATTCGGTGTTACGGGTGATAAAATGATATCGACTTCATTAAAATCGTTTTCAAAATTTACTGAAATAGCATCACGAAGTGCTAAACCTTTTAAATATATTTCATCTGAAAACCCTTGAGATAATACTTGGTTTCCACCCACAATACGTCGTTTTGTTTCTTCGGAAAAATTCTCAGAACGTGTCACAGCGTATGATTCTTTTAGGTTTTTATCGTCTATTCTGTTACCGTAGTTACTACCATCTAAACGTGATAGGTTAGAGGCAGTTTCTGCCATTGCTAAGGTATAATAGGTTGAAACTAGGATATCAGACTTAAAGAAATCCAATTCTTTTACTTCAATGCCTTTTGCTTTTATTTTTTCAATGGATGCTAAAAAATCAGATTTTATTTTAGGATCAATCGCATCACTTTCAATGAAATTTTTAAAATATCCAATGGTTTTAATGCCTTCTGAATTCGTAATAGAAGTTTCGTCAATTTCCGCGGAAGCGTACGTGGTTTGGTCTTTAGAATCCTTGCCACTCATTATATTCAACACGATACGAATATCTTCCACCGATTTGGCGATAGGACCCACACAGTCAGTTGATGAAGCATACGCCATCAATCCGTAGCGTGAAATACGCCCGTAAGTTGGTTTTAAACCATAGACATGGTTGTAGCCAGCAGGTTGACGGACAGATCCTCCTGTATCACCACCAATAGAAAATACGGTGTAATCTTTCGCCACATTTACGGCAGAACCACCACTTGAACCACCACTTACTAAATGGGGGTTAATCGCGTTTTTTACAGCGCCAAAAATGGTATTTTCACTAGAAGACCCATGACCAAAACTATCGCAATTTTCTTTTACTAATGGAATAGCACCCGCATCCAATAATTTTTGAATAGCTGTTGCGGTGTATGCCGATTTGTAATTTTTAAGTAAATCGGAGCTGGCTGTTGTGTAAGTGCCTTGAACCATGTACACATCTTTAATACCAAATGGAATACCTTCCAACAAACCAATACTTTCGCCGTTTGCGATTTTTGCATCAACTTTTGAGGCTAGTTCAAGTGCCAAAGTATCTAATAAAGAATTTACAGTGTTGTTGGTATTGGCTTTTAAAGCATCTAATTTTTCTTGAACTAAAGCTGTGCAAGAAATTTCTTTATTCACCAGTTGTTGGTGAAGTTGTTTTATTTGAGAGTCCATAATTATTCTTCTATAACTTTAGAAACTACCAAATACCCATTCTTTGATTTTGGAAAATTTTCGATAATGATTTGTTTTTCCATAGCAGAACTTTCAATCACTACATCGTCTCTTAAATCGTTTAGCGACACGCCATTATTATGATTATTATTAAAAGAGTTATTATTTGTAGGTTGTGCATTTTTGATCACATCAAATAATTTGTTCACCGCCTCACTGGGTTGTGCTCCTTTAATACTCGACAAGATGTCGACTGTCATAATTTTACTCATCTCTTACATTTTAAATTAAAAAAAGCCTTCCCGTTTTAGGAAGGCTTTATATATTTTTAAACAACAACCTTCCTGTCCTAAAAATTAGGATTATTGAAATTATTATTGTTATTATTTATCATTGCTAAATATTCTGCCTCAAATATATGTAGAATATATGTGCAAATCACTATTTTATGTAAGATGCTTTTTTATTTTATCAAATTGTTAAAAAACTTAAAGTTTAATTAGCGGTTTTTTAAATTATCTGTTTAATCGATGCTGTAACCTTTACCAAACTGGCAACTTAAAATAAAACCATGTGTATTTCCTAAAGGCGAATTATTCATTGCTACATTATAGTTGTATATAAATCGAAGGTTATTTAATAGGTAAATACCTGCTAATAGATTCACCGAAGAACTTGTTCTGTAGCCTGCGCCAACTTCAAATTTATTTCTGAAACTTACGGCAATATTCATATCGACTTGCAGAGGTGCACCATTTTCATGTTTAATAAGGACGTTAGGTTTAATCGTTAAATTTTCAAATCTGTTATTGAAAAAACGATAGCCAAAATAGCCATAAACGGGGTTTTCTAAATGTAAATTATCGTCGGTTGCCAACGCATCTCCTAATACATTGGGAGCCGAAACACCTGCGTAGAAGGATGCATGATTGAATAAGAAACCAAGCCCAATAGTTGGAATGGTGGCATTAATGTTTTCGGCAAATTTAGGGTCATCAACAATACCTAATTCTAATAAATTATCTTGAAATTGTTGAATGCCAGCGGTAATTCCGAAGGAAATAACGCCTGGGCTATATATCTGCCAATTTGGTCTGTGGTTTTCAAAATCAAAAAATATTTTATAGGAATAAGCTGCAAATGCAGATGTTGAAGTTGTGACACCAATTTCATCTCGGATGATACCGGCTCCAACACCCATTTTTCCTCGGTTTAATTGCCCATGCCCACTAAAGGAGAAGCTTTTTGGGCTGCCTTCAAAAGAGTTAAAATGACCCGAATTTGCTATGGATATTTCGGTATTTTCGGTTAAGCCAGCATATGCCGCATTTAGGATGAACGGATTGTAATTATACTCTGAAAATGCAGGTGTTTGTTGTGCTTGTGTTTTAATTACAATTAGAACAAAAATGAGCGTTAAACAAACTAATATGGTACGTGAATTATTTTCTTTCATCATTTTAACGCTTTATGACTACGAAGCCTTTTGTTTTTTTAAGAATTGTTTCTCCTTCTATCTGAATATCGAAAAAGTAAGTACCGCTAGGCAATGTGCCTGCACCCAATTTGGTCATTTGGTTTGCTTCCCCGCGGAACACATTGTCATTGTTATTATAGTCGGCAATTTTGAATACCATATCGCCCCATCTGTTGTAAATGATTACCGTGTTTTTAGGATAATATTGGATGTTGTCTATGTGCCAATATTCATTAATGCCGTCGCCGTTAGGAGAGAAACCGTATTTGGTATCGTCTTCTGGGACCAAGGTTGTAAACGATTGTTGCTCACACTGTACCGCATTTCCTTTGCTGTTGTAAGGCGTGATTAACACGAAAATTTCCGTTCCAAAAGGGAATTCTATATCATGGTTGTAGTTTGAGTCTGATCCCATATTCTGATTGTCCAAAATATCAGTTCCGCCCAGAGTGGTTCCAATGGATAAGAGATAGCCATCTGTTTTTTCTACCGCTTCCCAAGAGATGCTACTATCTAAAGATACCTCTGTTTCACCGTTGGTTGGATTTATTAGTATGGTGCAATCGGGAATAACGACCTCGGTCTCAAAACTTTCTGAAGCACATCCAATCGCATCACCAGAGGTGTTGTAAGGTGTGATGCTTACATAAATTAAGGTTTCCGAAGGAAGGTTTCCGGTAAATGTGAAATTGGTTGCCGATAGCATGTCTTGGTTATTCACAATGTCTGTTCCACTAGGAGATGTTCCAACGGCAATACGATACCCATCGGCATCTGCTGAAGGATTCCATGTAATACTACTGGTTACGGGCACGTTGGTTGTCCCGTTTGAAGGTGTTAACAAGGAAGTACAAGATGGTAGTGTACGTATGGTGAAGTTCTCTGGAGTACACCCAATAGCATCTCCTACTTCATTGTACGGCACAATAGTAATAGTAACGACATCGCCTTGGTCAAAATTGTTTGGGAAGGTGTAGGTAGTACCGGTTACTTGTAAATCTGTTACATCGTTCGTGGTAGTGTTGCTTCCTCTTATGGTTAGTTTGTAGCCGTTAGTGTCAGGAGTTTCATTCCATGTTATTTGGTTTGCAGCTACAATAACATCTCCATTTACTGGTGAAGTTAAATTTGTACATACTGGCACCGATTTTATTGTAAAACTTTCTGAAGTACACCCTATGGCATTGCCTACTTCATTATATGGTACGATAGTAATGTTTACGGTCTCTCCTTGTTCAAAATTACTTGGAAAGCTGTAGGTGTTTCCAGAAGTCACGTTGAAATTGGTCAGGTTATTGGCTGTACTATTACTTGCAGATACGCTCAATCTGTATCCGTTGGCATTTAAAATGGATGTCCATTCAATATTCGTATTAATGGCGACACCAACAGAGCCATTTGTTGGCAACGTTAAGTTTGTACAGGTAGGAATTGATTTGATGGTGAAACTTTCAGAAGTACAGCCAACCGCATCACCTACCGAATTATACGGAACGATGGTTATGGTTACGGTTTCTCCTTGTTCAAAGTTGTTCGGAAAATTATAAGTATTTCCAGAAGTTACATTGAAATTGGTTAAGTTATTGGACGTACTGTTGCTTGCTAAAACGGTTAGTCTGTACCCTGTGGTATTGGCAGTAGCCGTCCATTCAATATCCGTTGTTGTGGTAACATCAATAGAGCCATTAACAGGAGTTACTAAATTTGTGCAATTTGGAAGCGGTTGTATGGTAAAACTTTCCGAAGTACAACCAACCGCATCACCTATGGCGTTGTATGGAGTTATGGTAACGGTTACTGTTTCTCCTGGTTCAAAATTATTCGTAAAATTATAAGTTGTTCCTGAGGTAACGTTGAAATTGGTTAAATTATTGGCGGTACTACTACTAGCATTAACCGTTAGTTTATATCCATTGGCACCAGTGCTAGCTGTCCATTCCAAATTGGTGTTTAGCGGAAGGTTTGCAGCGCCGTTTAAAGGGCTGATAAGCGACGTGCAGATTGGTACTGGTGGTGGTGTTATGGTAAATTGCTCTGTTGGGCATCCTGTTGCGCTTCCAAACGCATTAAAAGGAACAATGGAAACAAAAATAGTTGCGCCTTCTGGTAAATTTGTTGGTGGGTTATAAGTCGTTAAATTTCCAACATTGGTGGTAGGTAAAATATCAGATGCACCTGCACTTGTTCCAATAGTTAAGTTATATCCTGTAGTATTACTGGCGGCATTCCAACTAATGTTAGTGTCTGCGGCAACACCTATGGCATTGTTTAAAGGAGCGCTTAAATTTGTACACGCTGGTGGATCGCTTAGTGTACCAGCTCCTGTTCTAAAACTTTCTTCAGTACAACCTACAGCATCACCAACTTCATTATAAGGGATTATGGTTACGTAGTAAGTGCGATTAGGGAATAAATCATCAGGGATATTATAGGTTAAGGTATTTAAAACATCTATATTATTAACGGTTTCAATACCACCTTGAGTTGTACCTACAACCACAATATAGCCAGTTGCCCCAGAAACGGCATTCCAACTTAAATCGGTATCGACAACAACATTTGTTGAACCATTTACAGGGCTTGTAAGACTGGTGCAATTTGGGGCAACGGGAATGATTTCAGTAGTAAAACGTTCTTCGGGACATCCTGTTGCATTACCTTCATCGTTATAAGGAATGACGGTGATAAATAATTCGGTATTCTCAGGTAAATCTGATGTTAAATCGTAAGTTGTAACATTTCCTACGTTTTCGCTATCTAGTATTTGATTGCCTCCTGTTGAGGTGCCTATAGTTAAACGATAACCATCTGCATTTGAAATGGGTTGCCATGATAAATCAGTATTTATTGGTACGTTAATGGTGCCATTTAAGGGGTCTGTTAATGTTGTACAATCAGGTACTGTTGCTGGACTTGACGATATTGTAAAGCTTTCTTGTGTACATGGGCCAACCGCGTCTCCTTCATCATTAAAAGGGATGATGGTAACAAGTACTGTTTCACCACCCGCAAAATTTGATGCAAACTCATAAGAAGTATCGGTTACGGTAATATTATTTACAATCACTACATTTCCTGGATTTGAAATTACTGTAAGTTTATAGCCTCTAGCAAATAAGGCAGGTTCCCAGTTTAAATTGGTGTTTACAGGAACGTTTGTTGCGTTGTTTAAAGGTGAAGTTAATTGAGTGCATTCAGGTTTTGGGCAATTCAAAACATCATCAGAAATGGTCCAGCCAAAGTTTGTAATCATCGATTGGCGTTCTTCTAAAGCATCGCAATAAGGTAAACCTTGAGCACCAAGTGTTACGCCTGGTGTAAGTGTTTGTTCGGACCATGCGATAAGTGTGTTGTCATAATTTTCTCGGGTTAGTGCCGTTTTATCTAGCATATCACGCATATCGGTAACACCACTAATATCCCAATCGCCAAGGTATTGGTTATATGCTGTAGCCCCATCAAACATTAAGCGCATGGTAACTGCACCTATGTCCCAACGGTCTAAAGTTTGATTAAAAGAGGTTGCGTTTCTAAGCATACTATTCATGTTTGTAACACCGCTAACACGCCAGTTATTTACTGTTTGGTTAAAATTGGTAGCGCCAGAAAACATGTTTTCCATAGTAAGAATCTTTCTTACGTTCCAGCTATCGATAGCGCTATTAAATGCTATAGCACCTTGAAACATACCTTTAGTGGTAGTAACTGAAGCAACATTCCAAGAATTCATGGTTTCATTATAAGCACGAGCATCTTTAAACATCTCTTCCATGGTAGTAACAAAAGATGTATTCCAAGAATCAATATTTTGATTAAATACATATGCACCGCTGAACATTTCCTTCATGGTTAATACTTCACCTGTATTCCAATTATTTAAGGGTTCATTAAAAAGCACCGCTTCTTTAAACATTTCCTCCACAGTCGTTACAACACCAACATTCCAATCATTAATATTTTGATTGAAAACCGCTGCTCCTTCAAATAAAGACCTCATTAAAGTTACCGAACTCACATCCCAATTGCTTAAAGGTTGATTAAAAACAATGGCATCCTCAAACATGGAAGTCATATTTGCCACAGCACTTACATTCCAAGTATTTAAAGGCTGATTAAAGACTGAGGCTCTTTGAAACATACTGGTCATATTTACAACCGAGTCTACATTCCAATTATCTAGCGGTTGATTATAAGCCGTAGCATAATAAAACATTCTTTGCATGTCAATAACGTTGGTAACACTCCAAGTATTGATATTTTGGTTAAAGGAAGTTGCAGCAGAAAACATGCTTGCCATGGTAGCTACTGAAGTGACATTCCAGTTATTTAAAGGTTGATTAAAAGCAGTTGCAGAAGAAAACATCGAAGCCATGGTAGTTACTTTGCCAACATTCCATGAATTTAAGGGTTGGTTAAAAACAGTGGCACCATTAAACATGCCTGACATATTTAATACGTTGAGCACATTCCAACTATTTATGTTTTGATTAAAAGCCTTTGCGTAATTGAACATCTCTTCCATATCTAGTACATTTTGCACCTGCCAGTTATTCAATGGTTGGTTAAAAGCATCAGTATATGAAAACATCTCCGACATATCGGTAGCACTAGTAACATTCCAACTGTTTAAGGGTTGGTTAAATACGGTTGCTTGTCTGAACATTCTAGCCAAATCGATAACGCTAGAAACATCCCAAGTGTTTATATTTTGATTGAATTCACTTGCGCCAGAAAACATGAAATTCATATTCGTTACATTGCTAACATCCCAGTTATTAAGCGGTTGGTTGAATATAGATGCCACTCCAAACATTCCATACATGTTGGTTATATTGCTAACATTCCAGTTGTTGATATTTCCATTGAATTTTTTGCAAACAATGAACATGCTGCTCATATCTGTAACGTTGGTTAAATTAGGAATATCGGTTGCATTGTATTCCATGTTTTCACAACCAGCAAAGGCGTTATTCATGCTTTTCCAATCGTGTGTTCCCCATTGGTCTATGCTTAATAATTTATAAGCATCACCACTAGATTGGTTGTGCCTTGGGCTGGGAAATGTTCCAATAATACTAACAGTATAGGTGCCTGGTGTTAAATAAGTGTGCGTAATATTACTTGTTACGTTATTATCATATTGTCCATCTCCCCAATCAATATTATAATTATAAGTTAAGCCAGATTGTGTTTGAATTAAAAGTTGATTTATAGGGGTTGTGGTAGTTCCTTCTTGTAAAGTAGTGTCGTAAGTAAGTTTAAAGGCATCAGGACTGTTTACCCAACTCTCTACAACTGTAAAGCTAATTTCTTGACATCCTGTAGCAGGACCATCGTTATTATAAGGTACTATTGTAACATAAACGGTGTCTCCAGGTGTAAATTCGTTAGTAAAATTGACGCCCACTACGTTTCCAACATCTTCATTGTCATATATTAACTGGTTGGTTGCGCCATTTTCCCTTCTTATAGTAATTCTATACCCAGTAGCATTAGGAGCAGGATCCCATCGAATATCGCTATTTGCAGGGGTAGCGGTATCACTGGCGTGGGGCATGGTTATTTCTGTACATAACACATAAGTACAGTTTACGCTATCTCCTGTAATAGTCCAACCATCATCTGTAATTAAACTTTGTCTTTGGTTAAGGGCATCGCAATATTGCAAATTTGCTGCGCCTAAAGTAACATTTGCTTTTACGGTTTGAGCAGACCAAGCAATTAAAGTGGCGTCATAGTTTGCTTGCGACATACCACTGTTGGATAGCATATTAGTCATACCAGTAACTGCAGAAATATTCCAACTCCCTAAACTTTGATCAAAAGATGTGGAGCCACTAAATGCACTAGACATATTAGTTACTTTGCTCACTATCCAATTATCTAACGGTTGATTAAAATTTGTTGCGCTAGCAAACATGGAGGAAATATTGGTTGCGTTGGCTAAATTCCAAGTGTTTAAAGGTTGATTAAAAATATCATTAAGTTGAAACATGCCTTGAAAGTTGGTAACATTACCAACGCTCCAAGTGCCCAAAGGTTGGTTAAAAACATCTGCATTTTTGAACATCAAGGACATGTTTGTAACTTTGCTTACATCCCAATTATTAAGTGGTTGGCTGAATGATGTTGCACTTTGGAACATTTCACTCATATTAGTTACATTGCTTACTATCCAATTGTTTAAAGGCTGATTGAAAGCCATGTTTTGGCTTTCGCCATTGAACATGGCGGCCATATTTTCAACACTGCTAACATTCCAAATTTCTATCGGTTGGTTAAAGGTGTGTGCTCCTTCAAACATGTGGCTCATATCAGTAACATTACTAACGTTCCAGTTATTTAGCGGTTGGTTAAAAGAAGCACAACGTCTGAACATATATGCCATGTCTGTTACGTTGCTTACATCCCAATTATTTATGTTTTGATTAAATGGCATATCTAAAAAGCCATAAAACATTTCCCTCATGGTTGTTACTTTACTAACATTCCAGTTGTTTAAAGGGTGGTTAAATTCCCTGCATCTATAAAACATTTTAGACATATCAGTAACGTTATCTACTTTCCAATTATTCAGCGGAAAAGTAAAACTTAAAGCTGTTTCAAAAGTGCCTGCCATATTTGTAACTTGGCTCACATCCCAATTGTCAATATTTTGATCAAATTGTGTTGCACCGCTAAATAGTTGATTCATGTTTTCAACAGAAGATGTATTCCAATTATCTAACGGTTCGTTATAATAATAACAATTTCTAAAGGTTCTGGCCATAGATGTTACAGAAATGGTATTCCAATTATCTAACGGTCTATTAAATATGCTACACCCATCAAATGTTCCTGCTAAATTATTGATGCCACTTACATCCCAATTATTAACAATACCATTAAAACTGGTACAGCTTTTAAACATATTTTCAAGACTTGTAACTTGTGAAAGATCTGGAGCAGCAATGGCATCAAAATTTAAATTTTCGCAGCCATAAAACGCATTTTCCATGCTTTGCCATGTAATGGTTCCCCAACTTGAAATTTCAATAATTTTATTTCTATCCCCAGTATTATTAAAATAAATGGCAGGGAATGCTCCGGTGAGACTAATTGTGTAAGTACCAGGAGAAGCATATGTATGGGTAATGTTTCCTGTAACATTGCTGTCGGTATTCGTATCTCCCCAATCAACAGAATAGTTATAAGTATAAGCTGAGTTGGTTGGAATCGTAATTTCATTAGCTGCTGAAGACCCTGTGGATATATTCGTAGTATTCCAGGTTGCCGTAAATGCTTGTCCAAAAAATGTATAGCTAAAGCATATAAAAATAAGAGTAAGTGTATTTTTTATCATGGAATTTAGGGTAAGTTTTAATTAAATTTTCAATAAACGGTGTTAAATTTCATTCATTCACTAAATTCGTTTTGGGCGAATATAGGTTGTAAAAATATAAATATTTCGATGAAATACATTAATATTCGATGAAATACATTAAATTTAATTTGTAAACATACAAAAGTTAAAGTTTAAAAAAAAGGTTGACCTATATTTTACTATTGGAATTTACAGCAAGGTTAATAAATTTCATTGATGCTTTTGAATATTCAACAGGATAGACATTGAAACATTATTAGTTTGGGTCTATAAAAAAAAACTATGGACTTATTCAAGTCCATAGTTTTTTTTCGTCTTAACTACCTTATTTTTTATGGAAATAGGGTTTTAAGGTTATGTAATATTCCGTGTTCAGTAAAATTACCTTACAATAATAGCCATATCTACTCGACGTGCATGTGCTTCAGATGAGGAGCTGTCTTCCCCCTTAAAAGAAGTGATTACACGATCTGGATCAATACCGTTATTAATGAATGCTTGAGCCACAGATTCTGATCTACGCATTGAAAGTTGTTTATTATGTGTAGAATTGCCTAATGGACTTGCCCAACCTTCCAGCAAAATTTTTGCTTCAGGATATTTTACCAAAATTTGGGTTAAATCTTGTATGTGTTTAAAATAGGTTGCATTTAATGTTGAGGAATTGTTTCCGAAATAAACTTGTTGTTTAAAATAGGATCTGTTTTCTGGCGAAACTTCCTTTTTAGCTACGCTATCTGTTTTCATCATTTTAGACTCTAAACTATCTAAATGTTTCCTTAGTCCATTAAGCCTCAGGTTTACATTATTTAAGCTATCGGCCAACGAAGTATCATTTTTAATGGGTTTTCTGGCATCTAAACTTTTTAACGAATCAATTTTACGCTGTAACTCTTGTATTTTATTTTTATTTGAAGGAATAATGGTTGTAGTACTTCTGTCTTTATTAGGATAAATACTGGAAGGACTTGAGTTACTACTTGGCATAATTATAGTTGAATTGTCTCTAGTTCCCATAGAGGGCGCTTGGTTATTTGAACTTAAATTGTCAATCCTTTGGTTCAAGTAACGCAATTCTCTTAAAATTTGATCATTTGACATATTGCCATAGCCCATTTCTGTTTTAGGCTGTTGGTTGTACTTCAACCTCAGTTCAGCCAAATCTTGTTTCTTCATCCTCTGTTCTCTTTCATTTAGCTGTGAACGTCTAGCATCGGCTACCGTTTTCAAAAAAGAGTTTAGTTCTGATTTTGTCATTACAATAGTACTTTTTTCAGAAGTTTTTTCACTTTGAGCAAAAAGACCAACGGGCAATAATGCACATAAAGAAAA
Source organism: Mariniflexile fucanivorans (assembly GCF_004341235.1). Taxonomy (GTDB): domain Bacteria; phylum Bacteroidota; class Bacteroidia; order Flavobacteriales; family Flavobacteriaceae; genus Mariniflexile; species Mariniflexile fucanivorans. The sequence continues at coordinate 502,960 of NZ_SLUP01000003.1, read as the reverse complement.
TACTATTGTAAATTTATATATTCTATTTAGGTATAACATCTTATTAAAATTGAAATTTGTAACCCACTGAAATTCTGTGAATATCTACAAAGTTGTGGGCAGTGTAATCTGCAAATATTTTGCCTCCTAATAGGTTAAAAGAAGTACCTAGCACCAAATTGGGGCTAAAAGTGCTTTCTCCAACGGCGTCATTATATCCAACACCTAACCCTGCATAAGGTTGTAAAATAATGCCTGCATCAACATCAAAAGGTATTACTACGTTTGCATTGATTCCAAATCCGGAATTTTTTCCTGTTGCAACATACAAATCGGGCATGAATTTAAACGGTGAATTGGTGAATGCATAATTACCTCTTATTCCCAAAATCATAGACGTATCATCAGCTATCACCGCTCCTGTAAAAATCGACATCCCTTCATTTATCACCCAACCAGTGGCTACGCCTGTGTTTTCTGGTTCCGATTGTATCGTGGTATTTCCATCTGCATCGGTCATTACTTTTGTATTGGATGACTGACCCATCTGAGGTGCTGGTGCCACATTGTTTTGTTGGCCTCCTGGAGTAATTACCACTGTTTTATCTTGATTGTTTTTAACAGTACCTAAAGTGTTAATTCTTTCTGTATTGTTATCAATTTTCATTTCCAACTGGTTTAATTTATTTAAAATTTGTTGGGAAGCATCTTCTTGACGCGCAGGGGAAAGATTTTCTCTATATGTTCCAGTATTTATTTCTAACAACAATCTTTCCAAGCGATCAATTCTATCTTCAGTTGTTTGTGGTTTTTTAGCTTCTTCATCCACACCTTGAATAACTTTTTCAATCAGCTCTTCAAGTTCCTGAGGTGTCATTTCAACTCTAGATTCTTTAACGTTTTCCTTAGTATTTGCTTTTGTTTCTTGACTAGAATCGTTTATATCACGTTCTATATTTTTTTTCTCTTCTATAATTTCAACTGCTTTTTTGGTGTCGTTATTTTTATAGGCATCAGCTAATTCAGACTCCAAGCTATCAATTCTATTTTCATAAATTTGAGTTCTTTCGTCTACTCTTCTGTCAATTCTTCGTTGTAGAATTTCATCTGTATTGTCAGCTTTTTTACCTAATTGCAAACGAACACCCACTGTGAACATGGTGTGTTGCCTAAGTTCGTCTGGATCAATGGTGTTTTCTAAATCTTCACTGGCTCTTTCTGAAGTAAACATCATATTAGCATCACCAAAAATTTCTAAATTTCTACTAATAGGTACGTTTAAACCTAATCCGCCTTTAGCAAAATAACCTGAGTTTCCACCTGTTAGTCCATCTTTACCAACATAAGAGTCTTGTACATTTAAATAACCACCACCTAAGGTAATGTAGGGAACTAAACCGCGCGAAACGTTTAGGTTGGCAATAAAATCACCTCCATACATAGCCATATCTTCCCAGTCGGTCGATATTTTTTCGTTTTTGGTTGCTTGATAGTAATAACCTCGCACCCCAACATATTGATTTAAATCAAAACCAATTCTACCACCAAGAAAATAAGCGTCTGCTAAATTGGTATCATTATCAAAATTAATGAAAGACCCTGCTGGTTCTATAATTAACTTTAAGCCACTTGAACCGCCTGAGAACTTGTTGTAATAAGCTCTATCCAAGTCACTGAAACTTTCAGGTTCACGACCACCTAAATAAAACTGTAAACCTGCCAATACGGACCAGTTGTACATACGGGAGTTATTGCTGTCTCCAATAAAATCCTCAATTTCACTTTGATCTTGACCATCTTGATATAATACAGACGCAGGATTCATATTAAAAACAGTGTTTTTAGCTTCTAAATTTAGAAACAATCTTTTACCGAGTTTAACCTGAGTACCAAGACCTAAATTGGCATAAATTTGTTTTGATTCCTGTTCATTTTGAGGAGCATCTATTGCTGCAATATCAACAGTTAAAGTTTGCACACCTGCTCCTAAAGTTAAGTAAGGAACAAAAGTACCGCGTGTTGGTATATTGGCTTTAAACTCACCACCAATACGTTCAATATCTACATTTCTATTATTAAAATTATCAATAAAATCGTCTGAAAAAGCACCTATGTCACTCACCGTATTTTTGAGGTCGTTAGATTTTTCATAAATTCCTCTAAGTTCAATGGCTTCACCAAAACCAAAACCAACTCTACCACCTAGCATTACACCATCTTCAATGGCAGTATTATCGTCAAACCAAGTATAGGTAGCTGTAGGTTGTAATGTTACCGTTATGTCTTTCATTTGCGCATTCATATTGACCCCGACAAAAACCAAAGCGCACATAGTAAATAATTTTTTCATGTTATTCTTTTTTTTTAATTCTAAACAATGATAGCCATAGTATACACATTGGGTTGACTATAATGATTAAAATATTAGCTTTAAAAAAAATATTATAAACGTTATAAGCCTGTTTTTTTTACTATGGACGATTATATTTTAAGAGTGAAAAAGGGTTTCACAGCGTAAGAAAATGTTGTAAAATTAATTTTAATTAAAAATTGACGACCCTTAAATGTGCGATTTAAGCACTTTAAGTTTAAATGGATTTATCAAAACAATAAAAAAGTCGAGAAATTAATTTTAAGACTATTTTAAAGCGATTTAAGCCACTTTTGAGTAATTAACAAATGTTGATAATTATGCATTTCAATCGATAAAAAGCTTTTTAAAGCTATCATTATTTCGTATATTTGTTTGTATTCAGAAGGATGCGTAAAGGCATCTTTTTTTATGCGGTAAACAATAGAAATAAATAATATTAAATTATAATATGAGCGAACCAAAAGAAGAATTTAATAAGCATAATTATTCAGCAGATAGCATCCAAGCTTTAGAAGGCATGGAGCATGTGCGCATGCGTCCATCGATGTATATTGGAGATGTTGGCACACGAGGGTTGCACCATTTAGTATATGAAGTTGTAGATAACTCGATTGATGAGGCTTTGGCTGGGCATTGTAATAATATTACTGTAATTATCAATGAGGATAATTCCATTACCACCGAAGATGATGGTCGTGGTATTCCAGTAGATTTGCATAAAAAAGAAGGCGTTTCTGCACTTGAAGTTGTCATGACTAAAATTGGAGCAGGAGGTAAGTTCGATAAAGATTCTTATAAGGTATCTGGTGGTTTGCACGGTGTGGGTGTAAGTTGTGTGAATGCTTTATCAGAACATTTGCGTGCTACCGTTTATAGAGATGGTAAAGTTTACGAACAAGAATACGAGCGTGGTAAAGCCATGTATCCAGTTAAACAAATTGGCGAAACCGATAAGCGAGGTACCACGGTTACATTTAAACCGGATGCTACTATCTTTACTCAAACGCTTGAATATAGCTACGATACTCTGGCAAGCAGATTACGTGAGTTGGCCTATTTAAATAAAGGAATTACCATTCATTTAGTTGATAAAAGAGCTAAAAAAGAGGATGGTAGTTTTGAAGGTGAAACATTTCATTCTGAAGAAGGTTTAAAAGAATTTATCAAGTTTTTAGATGGAAACCGCGAGCCTTTAATGAAGGATGTTATTGCGTTTGAAGGTGAAAAAAACGGCGTGCCTGTTGAGGTTGCTATGGTTTATAATACCTCGTATGCTGAAAACTTACATTCCTATGTAAATAACATCAATACACACGAAGGTGGTACACATTTATCAGGTTTCCGTAGAGGATTAACAATGACTTTAAAAAAGTATGCCGATGAATCTGGTTTACTAAAAAATTTAAAATTCGAAATTGCTGGTGATGATTTCCGCGAAGGATTAACAGCCATCATTTCGGTGAAAGTTCAAGAACCACAGTTTGAAGGACAAACCAAAACAAAATTAGGTAATAGAGAAGTTTCAGCTTCTGTAAGTCAAGCAGTTTCTGAAATGTTAACTGATTATTTAGAAGAACACCCAGATGATGCTAAAATTATTGTTCAAAAAGTAATACTAGCAGCTCAAGCAAGACACGCAGCTCAAAAAGCACGTGACATGGTACAGCGTAAAAGTGTGATGAGTCTTGGTGGTTTGCCAGGGAAATTAAGTGATTGTTCAGAGCAAGATCCTACAAAATGTGAAGTGTTTCTTGTAGAGGGAGATTCGGCAGGTGGAACAGCAAAACAAGGTCGCGACAGAAATTTTCAAGCCATTTTACCATTAAGAGGTAAAATTTTGAATGTTGAAAAAGCAATGACCCATAAGGTTTTTGAAAACGAAGAGATAAAAAATATTTTTACTGCTTTAGGGGTTACTATTGGAACTGAAGAAGATAGTAAAGCCTTAAACCTATCAAAATTACGTTACCATAAAGTGGTGATTATGTGTGATGCCGATATTGATGGTAGTCATATCGCTACTTTAATATTAACTTTCTTCTTTAGATATATGAAGGAACTAATAGAAAACGGACATATTTATATTGCAACACCACCATTATACCTTGTTAAAAAGGGACAAAAGAAAGAATATGCTTGGAGTGATGCCGAGCGTGATAGACTTGCCGAAGAGTTTGGAGGCAGTGTAAGTATTCAACGTTATAAAGGTCTTGGAGAAATGAACGCAGAACAACTTTGGGACACGACTATGAATCCTGAGTTTAGAACCATGCGTTTAGTTCAAATTGATAATGGTATAGAAGCCGATAGAATTTTCTCGATGTTAATGGGTGATGAAGTGCCACCTCGTAGAGAGTTTATTGAGAAAAATGCTGTTTATGCTAAAATTGATGCATAATTAAAATCATAATTTTTATTTAAAATAACCTTGATATTCTGTATCAAGGTTATTTTTTTGGGCTAAAACACCGATTAAGTGTTAAAAAATATCGACAAAATTATTTATCGTATGATTTTTTGTATATATTTGCTAAGCCAAATCTAAAAAAAATGAAAAAGATATACCTATTCGTATTACTGTGTATGGCAACAATGATCTCAAAATCTCAAAATGATTTAGATGCTTTACTTGCCGCAGGTGTAGATGATGCGCAGCGTTTTGCCAATGATTATTTAGCACCAGGAACTAACGGCCTCATGTATAGTATGAATGCCAATTGGTTTAATACCGCAGATGCAAAACCTTTAGGAGGGTTTGAAATTTCAATTATAGCAAATGCCGCAGTAATTAAAGATGATAATAAAATGTTCTTAATTAATACTGCCGATTATCAAAATGTAAAATTTGAAAACGAAACAGGTACTAGTGCTAAAATGGTGGCAAGTGTTCTTGGTGATAACGATCCGTCAATTTTTGTAGATGTTGAGTATGAAGATCCGTTAGGCATTACTAGAACCACAACCATTGAGTTGCCTACGGGTATAGGCTCAGAAAACATAAATCTTTTGCCAACGGCATATATTCAAGGCGCATTAGGTTTTAGCAAAGGAATTGAGTTAAAAGCGCGTTTTGTGCCAAAAGTCTCAACAGATGATGGTGATTTAAGTATGTATGGTGCAGGATTACAGTTTGAAATGACGAAATGGTTGCCTGCGGATAAAGTATTGCCAGTAGCAATTTCAGGTTTGGTAGCGTATACACATTTAAGTGGGAATTACGATTTATCTACGGCTTCTATTTTGGATGGAGAAAATCAGCGCTTAGAGAATAATACTAATACATGGTTGTTTCAATTGATAGCTTCTACCAAGCTTCCTGTTATAAATTTTTATGGCGGAGTTGGATATATTAAAGGAAAATCAGAATCCGATTTATTAGGAACTTATAGAGGAACAAGCGGTATTTTTTATGAAGAAGTTACCGATCCGTTTTCAGTATCAAGTGAAGTTTCTGGTGTTAGAGGAACCATCGGAACAAAATTAAAGTTAGGATTTTTTAGATTAAATGCTGAATATCATGTAGCTGAATTTGATGCCTTCTCAGTCGGTTTGAATTTCGGATTTAGGTAAGCGAGTTCATTTTAAAAAGAAATAAAAATTTTCATATATAAAAATTGTTTTAGTTTTAGTTAGTCTAGTTAAAAAAGTGTGAGATTTAATCTTGCACTTTTTTTATTTACTGTATTTTAATTCGTAATTTAGCGTAATCAAAATATACTAAAAAGAGAACTTTTTTTATGATGGTATTATTTAACCGTTATAATACAAAGCATTCGCTAAATAAAGAATATTATTCAACCAAAAAATTATTAAAAAACTAAAAAATGAAAGTAACAGTAGTAGGTGCAGGAGCAGTAGGCGCAAGTTGTGCAGAATATATTGCCATTAAAGATTTCGCTTCAGAAGTTGTATTATTAGACATTAAAGAAGGCTATGCAGAAGGTAAAGCTATGGATTTAATGCAAACAGCTTCATTAAATGGTTTTGATACTAAAATAACAGGTATCACAAACGATTACAGCAAAACAGCGAATAGCGATGTTTGTGTAATAACTTCAGGAATTCCACGTAAACCAGGAATGACACGCGAAGAATTAATTGGTATTAATGCAGGAATTGTGAAAACTGTTTCTTCAAACTTAATTGAATTTTCTCCAGAAACAATCATCATTGTAGTAAGTAACCCAATGGATACGATGGCTTATTTAGTGCATAAATCAACATCATTACCTAAAAACAAAATTATAGGTATGGGTGGTGCTTTAGATTCTGCTCGTTTTAAATACAGATTAGCAGAAGCTTTACAAGGCCCAATTAGCGATGTAGACGGGATGGTAATTGGTGGTCATAGCGATACAGGAATGATTCCTTTAACACGTTTAGCAACAAGAAACGGCGTGCCAGTTTCAGAATTTTTAAGTGCAGAAAGATTAAATGAAGTTTTAGAAGCAACTAAAGTTGGTGGAGCTACACTTACTAAATTATTAGGTACTTCTGCTTGGTATGCGCCAGGAGCTGCAGTGTCGGCTATGGTTCAAGCGATTGCTTGCGATACTAAAAAAGTATTCCCTTGTTCAGCTTTATTAGAAGGTGAATATGGTTTTAATGATATCTGCCTTGGTGTACCGGTTGTTTTAGGTAAAAACGGTATTGAAGAAATTGTAAAAATCACTTTAAATGATGCTGAAAAAGCAACCATGCAAGAAAGCGCTAAAGGTGTTAAAGCCGTTAACGATTTATTGTAATATATAAAGTACCAAAGGTGTACTAAAGTTATGAGTGCCTAAAGTTGTATGAAAAGTACAATTTTAGGCACTTTTTAACTTTAAATACTTTAGGTATTTATCACTTTAAAATCATATATTTGGCGCATGAAAGCAAAATGGTACATTAGTACATTCATTTTTATTTTCACCTTACTAGGTGTTGTTAACCACAATCAAATTCCAGAGCCGAATCAGGAAATTGTATTGCAGTTTACGCATCTTAAAGTGTCTGCCAACGAAGCTGAAAACGCCATTGCAATAGTAAAAAAACAATTGCAAGCTATTGGTGTTGATAATATTCAAGTTGAAGAACAAGCAACAGGTGGTTTAAAAATCACTTATTATAGTGATAAAGACGCAGCAAGTGTAAAAAAAATACTTTCAGATGCTCATGTTTTAGCTTTAGATAATGCATCTTCAAGTTCAAATGAAAAACCTTCAAAATCACCTTCAAATAAAAAAACATCTACTTATAACTTAGATGTTTTTGAAATTAATAAGCAAGATGCAGGAACCGGTTTTGGTGGTACTTGTGCTTTAGAACTAAAATCTGACTATAACCGATTTTTTATTCCTATTGCATCAGTTCCAAACAATGAACTGGTTGTAAAAGATATTGAACAACTTGAAAAAGAAGCGTATAAATTCCATAAAAACAGTGCGCTTGCTATAGATAATACATCTCATAAAATACCCGAAGTTAGGGCAGGACCTAACTGTTAAGGAGTTTTCTTTCCAAAAAAACAAGGTCTCACAGGTTTTGAAAGCTTTGAGGTCTCAAAAAAATATAGTTTTAAAGCTATAACCATTCATATTTATAATCATAAAAAATAATTGTCAAATCGTCGGTAAATTCTATATTTGCCCGTTTAAAAAATTTGACTAAAATAATTTAATAATGCAAAACAAAGGACTTGTAAAGATATTTGCTATTTTGTTTGGTTTGGTAAGTATATACCAATTATCATTCACATTTAAAGCAAATCAAATAGAAAAAGCTGCCGAAGAAGTAGCTATTAACAAAATTCCAGAATCAGATCCAGATTATCGTGCAAAACGTAGCGCTGAAGAAGCAAACTACTTGCAATCTGTAGCTACCGATACGGTTTTTAACATTGGTATTGCAAAATTCACATATAATGATGTGAAAGAAAAAGCAATGAATTTAGGTCTTGACTTAAAAGGTGGTATCAACGTTATTCTTCAGGTTTCTGTAAAAGACATCTTAAAAGGATTGGCTAATAATACTAAAAACCCGGTGTTTAATAAAGCATTGAATGATGCTGAAACCCTTCAAAAAAATAGTCAAAACACGTATTTAGAAGATTTTTTCATCGCCTTTGATAAAATTAAAGGTGACACAAAATTAGCCTCTCCAGATATATTCTACACCAAAGCTTTAGATGGTGAAATTGAAGGTAATATGACTGATGATGAGGTTAAATCAATCATCAGAACTAAAATTGATGAGTCAATCGTTTCGGCTTTCGAAGTATTACGTAAACGTATTGATGAGTTTGGTGTAACATCTCCAAACATTCAGCGTTTAGGAACTTCTGGTCGTATTTTAGTAGAATTACCAGGTGTTAAAGATGTAGAGCGTGCTACAAGTTTATTACAAAGTACAGCGCAGTTAGAATTTTGGGATGCTTATAAAGGCGAACAATTTTTTAATTTTTTAGCACAAGCTAACGAGGTTTTAAAAGAAACTGCTGAAGTTAAAAAAGATACACTTCAAGCTGAAAATCAAGATGAAGAAAACGCAACCGATTCAACTATTGATGATTTGTTAGGTGAAGCTGCAACCGATTCTACTGCTGTTCAAACGGTAAACCCAATTTTCGATTTAATTCGCGGACAAGGTTACCAAGGAGGTCCAGTAATCGCACAATTCGAAATTAAAGATAAAGCAAAAGTACTTGAATATTTAAATGCACCAAAAGTAAGAGCATTGCTTCCTGCTGAGATGCGTTATGCGAAATTTGCCTTTGGTAAACCAGAAAAAGACAGTGAAATAGTAGATTTATATGCTTTAGTTGGAAACAGAGATAATATTCCACAATTAAGTGGTGCTGTTGTAACCGATGCTCGTAATGATTTTGGACAAACCAACAAACCAACCGTTTCTATGCAAATGAATGCAAAAGGTGCTAAGATTTGGGAGGAAATGACTGGAAAAGCATATACCCAAGGAAGCCAAATTGCTATTGTTTTAGATAACGTTGTATATTCTGCTCCAGGTGTAACTACAGGTGCTATTTCAGGTGGAAATTCTGAAATTTCTGGAAATTTCACATTAAACGAAGCAGTCGATTTAGCTAACGTTCTACGTGCAGGTAAATTACCAGCTTCTGCAGATATTATTCAAAGTGAAGTTGTTGGGCCATCATTAGGTCAAGAAGCTATTGATAGTGGTACCATGTCTTTCATGATTGCTTTAGCATTAGTTTTAGTATGGATGGTTCTTTACTACGGTAAAGCTGGGGGATTTGCAGATGTTGCCATGGCATTGAACATCTTATTAATTTTTGGTATTTTATCGGGCTTAGGCGCTGTATTAACATTACCTGGTATTGCGGGTATCGTATTAACAATAGGTATGTCGGTTGATGCGAACGTAATTATTTTCGAACGTATTCGTGAAGAAATAGCAAAAGGTAAGGGACAAAAAGAAGCCATTCAAGATGGTTTTAGTAACGCCTTATCATCTATTTTAGATGCCAATATTACTACAGGTTTAACCGCTTTAATATTATTTGTTTTCGGTACAGGACCTATTAAAGGATTTGCAACTACCTTATTAATTGGTATTGGTACATCTTTATTTACGGCTATTTTTATCACTAGATTGTTAGTAGATTGGTATGTAAACAGAGGTGGGAAATTAGAGTTCTCTACAGCACTTACTAAAAACTTGTTCAGAAATTTAAGTATTGAATTCTTAAAGAAACGCAAAGTTGCTTATATAGTTTCTGGTGCCTTTATTTTGGTAAGTTTAGGGTCTTTATTTACGAATAGTTTAGATCAAGGTGTTGATTTTGTTGGAGGTAGAACCTACCAAGTGCGTTTTCCGCAAGATGTTAGTGCTTCAGAAATCACCGCTACTTTAGTAGGTGCTTTTGGTAGTGCAGATGCTAAAACGTTCGGTGATGCTAATCAGTTAAAAATCACCACTAAATACAAAGTAAACGAATCTGGTACTGAAGTTGATGAAGCTATTAGAGAAACACTTTATAAAACATTACAACCACATTTAGGAAATATTTCTTATTATGATTTTGTTCAAGAATCAGATGGAAAATCTGTTGGTTTAATGAAATATTATAAAGTAAGTCCAACCATTGCCGATGATATTAAACAAGCATCATTCTGGTCTATTTTAGGGTCGTTAATTGTCGTGTTCCTTTATATCTTATTCCGTTTCAAAAAATGGCAATACTCTTTGGGTGCTGTTGGAGCAGTATTCCACGATGTATTAATCGTATTGGGTGTATTCTCATTAACATATAAGTTTATGCCATTTAGCATGGAAATAGATCAAGCCTTTATTGCAGCTATTTTAACGGTAATAGGTTACTCGTTAAACGATACCGTAATTGTTTTCGATAGAATTAGAGAGTATGTAAACGAGCACACAACTTGGAGTTTTGATAAAGTGGTCGATGTATCTCTAAGCAGCACCTTAGGTAGAACCTTAAATACATCCTCAACCACATTGGTAGTATTACTAGCAATTTTCATTTTTGGAGGCGAATCTATTAGAGGTTTCATGTTTGCATTAATAGTTGGTATCGTAGTGGGTACTTACTCATCATTATTTATTGCAACACCTTTAATGTACGATAGCATTAAAAAAGGTGAAGACAAAAAGAAATTACAAGAATAACTAAATAATTTTTTTCTAAAAAAGCCTATTAGCAGTTTGTTAATAGGCTTTTTTGTTTTCAAAACAATCCATAAAAATTTTTTGGGCGTTACCTTTATCCTGAAACAAGTTCAGGAACCAGGTCGGGCTTTTCGCTATATCTTTTGTTTTTTGTCATTCCTGCGAAAGCAGGAATCCACTATCAAAGCAAGAGTTTATTTCAAAGGTAATTTCACCTCATTAAAAACAAAAGGATGCCGCTGCAATCCCTAACGCAAATCACAATTAACAATTAACAATTGATAATTAACAATTAAAAATCCAATATTGTCATAATGAAAGGTATCTTTCATGTAAATGATGACCCACTTAATTCCAAAATGTCAGTCTGAACTTGTCCAAGACCCAAAAAACATCTCGACAAGCTCAATGTGACACAGAACAAGGATTTAACTTTAGATTTAACAAGTTAAAAAATAAAATAACCACCAAATTACTTTTAAACGTATATACAACAAACAACTAATTTATATACATTTGATATAGATTTTAATGTTTCAAATCAATCATATAAACCCTATTTATTATCTGTGAAAACACAACAACCCAATTGCAAAAAATTTCTTTTTGTATCGCGCTGGGGCGAAACTTTAGATGTTATAAACACCATCAAACAAGAAGGTCACGACGTTAAAATGTTTATAGAAGACAAAGCCTCCAAAGAAATTGGTTATGGTTTTGTTAGCAAAGTAACCCAATGGGAAAAGCATATAGATTGGGCAGATATTATTGTTTTCGACTATACCGGTTATGGCAAAATAGCAAGCGAATTAAGAGCTGCCGGAAAATTAGTGATTGGTGGTACCGAATACACCGATAATTTAGAATTAGATAGAAATTTTGGACAAGCAGAATTGCAAAAGCATAAAATTAAAGTCATTCCCTCTAAAGAATTTACATCGTTTGGCGATGCTATAAAGTATATTGAAACGTATCCAAATACCTATGTGGTGAAACCATGTGGTGAAACCCAAGAACTTAAACAACTCTTATTTGTAGGGAGCGATGATGAAGGTTTAGATGCCATTCGAGTTTTAAAAGCCTATGAAAAATCTTGGGGAAATGACTTTGGAAATTTTCAATTACAACGAAAAGTAAAAGGTGTTGAAGTATCTATTGCTGCTTTTTTTAATGGCAACGAATTTATTTATCCCATCAACATCACCTTCGAACATAAAAAATTATTCCCAAAGGAATTAGGTGTTTCAACTGGTGAAATGGGTACCAGCATGTTCTGGACCAAAGATTCACCCATTTTTGAAGCGACCTTACTAAAATTTCAAAACACACTGGCAAAACACAATTTTATAGGACACATCGATATTAATTGTATCGTAAATGGTCATGGTATTTATCCCTTGGAGTTTACTTCACGATTTGGGTATCCTCAAATTCACATTCAACGGGCGGGCATTAATGAACCTATGGGCGAATTCTTCCTAAAATTAGCACAGAAAAAGCAATTCAAAATCAATGTAAAAAAAGGGTTTCAAGTAGGTGCTTTTATAGTCGTGCCACCATTTCCTTATGAAGACAAAAAAACATTCAACCTCTTTTCAAAAGATGCTGTGGTGGTATTCAAAAAGAACGGAAAAGAAGGGGTTCATCCTATGCATTTAAAAAAGGTGAATGATGAATGGTTAATTACGGGTAATACGGGTATTGCTGTTTTGGTTACAGGTATTGGAAATACCATGAAAGATGCCCAAAAAATGATGTATAATAGAATCAGCAATGTCATCATTAATAACGGCTATTATAGAACTGATATTGGTGACCGCTGGACGGAAGATTCCGATAAACTTTGGTCATGGGGCTTGCTATAACCTAAGTTTTAAACCAAAATTTTAGCCTATTTATAGTACAAATGTCAGTCTGAGACTGTCGAAGACTTTTTTTATAAACACTTCCATAGCCTCAATTTAGTATCAAATACCGATTTTGTTAAATGGAATGTATAATTTTATTAATTCTAAATGAATTTCGAACGCTTTACAGAAGTTTCAGGATTTTTTAAAATTTTGCCCGAAGATTGGCAAGAAGGCATTATACCTTTCTGGGAAACCTACAAAGCATCAACTAATTGCTATGTACTATCAGAAAATAATCAAATAATTGCTGGTGGTTTGGTATTCTCAATAGTTCCTCCTGATATGATTTATGCTAAAGATGAAGCAAATTCATGGCTTGAAAAAGGATATCTTTATGTAGGTTTTATATATGTTTTAGAAGAAAAAAGAGGCCATAATTTAGGCTCTATGTGGCTAAATGAACTAAAAAAAATGCATCCTGCACAAAACTATTGGCTAACTATTGAAGATTTAGAATTAGATAAGTTTTATGTTAAAAATGACTTTAAAATGGTGGAATCTTTATATAATAATGGGGTGGAAGAAGGGCTTTATGTTTATATGTGCAGTAGGTGTTAGAGTAGATATTTATTCTTTGTTTATTTCAACATATAAATCCCTAAAGAAATCTATAGGGATTTTCTTTTTTAATTTTATGTAGGAAAAATTAAGTATATTTACTTAATAATGGCAATAAGTAAGTTTGACGTTTCAACTTATTTAAAGGTATGGGTAATAAGAATTATTATAGAACACGTTAGAAAAAATAAAACGCTATGAATTCAAAACTGTTAGTTAAAATCAGCAACGCTATTGGGATTATTTCAATAATACTTCTGATTTATTGGGTGTTTATTTTCATCTCAATTCAGGTTTTTGGCTTGAAAGTTTTTAAAGAGAATTTAACGGAGACTTTTTATTTCAGTATTTTAGGAATCTTAGCATTAATGACTGGTGCTTTGATCATTAATATAATGTTCAATCTTACCAGAATAGCCCAAAAACATAATAACGACATCCCAAATGAAAAGAAAACATCGAAAAAAATTGTTTTGAGTTTTATTTTGAGCTTTCCAATAATTTTTGGGCTTTTATTTGGCGGAGACTTTTTAACTTCAAAGAAAAAGGAAACGCTTTTAATTAATTCTGCAAAATCAATCGTTCAAGACAATTATGAAAAAGCTAATAAAATTGTAAATTACTCATTTGATAAAAAATGGATTGCTGAAACCCAAGATATTTTAGATATTTTAACAAAAACTGATGAAAATTTCCCAGAAATTCAAGTCATAGAACAAGATACAATTGATAAAACCCCCATATTATTAGGGTTTAGAAATTATTATAGCCATGTTAATGACACCATTCTTCCATCTAAAAAAGATTATATTTTAAAAACAACTCATGAAGAAAGAGACTATTTAAATAAGGTGTTCAAAGAATTAAAAACCGAAATTAAATTTAGTGCCAATGATGGGAATTATGATCTTTACTATCCGTATAAAAAAAATGGTAGAATTGTTGTTTTCTACTTCTCAGATTATCAAAGATATGGGAAGTTTGGAAGTTAGTTCCTTTTGTTAATCCGCCATAATTAATGTTTACATTTTGAACTAAACACAATATAAAAACAATCAAAACACTATTTTTCTATTTTTACAAATCATATTTAAATTGTCTTAATGAATTTGAAAAAGATGAAAACTAATTTTCCAATTTTAGAATCAGAAAGAACCATTTTAAGACAATTTGTCGCATCCGATTTACAAAATGTTTTTCAAGGACTTTCTCATCCTGAGGTTATTAAATATTATGGTGTTAGTTTCAAAAGTTTAGAAGAAACCAAAGAACAAATGACATGGTTTTCTAATCTTGAAAAAAATGAAAATGGAATTTGGTGGGCTGTGTGCTCTAAAACTAGCAGAAAGTTTCTTGGTGCCGCAGGTTTAAACGATGTAAGTAAAGAAGATAAAAAGGCCGAAATAGGTTTTTGGTTATTACCAGAGTATTGGGGAAACGGCTTTATAACAGAAATAGTGCCACTTCTATTTAACTACGCATTTAATTGTATTGGTTTGAATAGAATTGAGGCGTTTGTAGAAACTGAAAACACAAATTGTAAAAAGGTGCTAGAGAAATTAAATTTCAATTTAGAAAGCTCATTGAAAGATTGTGAAATTAAAAATGATAAACTTATCAATTTGGATATTTATTCAAAATTGAATACTCAATAATAAAAACATAATTAATTTATCTTATTCCCATATTAACAAATACTTGCTATGATAGTTTCAAATAATACTTAGTAGTTGTAAATTTGAAATTATAAAAAATGAGATAATGAAATTACTATTGTCACCTGCAAAGTCGCTAGATTTTGAAACGAAGCTACCAACCACACAACATACAGAACCTCGGTTTTTAATCGAATCTGAAAGACTAAATAAATTACTTAAAAAAAAATCGGCAAAGGGTTTATCCCAACTCATGAGTATTTCTGATGCCTTGGGACGATTAAATTACGAACGCAATCAAGAATGGCACTTACCTTTTTCAGTTGATAATGCAAGACCTGCCATGTATGCGTTTAGTGGCGACGTTTACCGTGGTTTTGATGCGTACAGCCTTCCAACAGAAAAAATAGAAACTGCTCAAAACACCGTACGTATTCTTTCTGGGTTATACGGATTGTTGAAACCATTAGATTTAATTCAACCGTATCGTTTAGAAATGGGGACAAAATTTCCTGTTGGAAAAAACAAAAATCTGTATGCATTCTGGCAAAAAACCATTACTAAAGCGTTAAATAACGAGTTAGAAGATGGTGAGTTGTTACTTAACTTAGCCAGTAACGAATACTTTAAAGCTGTAGATGTTAAAGCTTTAAAAACGCCCATAATCACGGCTAATTTCAAAGATTTTAAAAATGGCGAATATAAAATTATTTCGTTTTACGCCAAGGAAGCTAGGGGTTTGATGGCTCGCTACATTGTAGATACCAATGCAAAAACGGCAGATGATATTAAGGGTTTTAATTATGAAGGTTATAATTTTAGTGAGCCTATGTCTACCGAAACCGAATTGATTTTTATCAGGTAACTTATGCCATACTATTTAATTCTTATTCTTCAAGCTTACTGTATTTACCATGCTTATAAACACGGAAACGCTTATTATTGGTATTTCTTAATCCTATTTATACCTGTTTTAGGCTGTATTATTTACTTAATAACGCAGGTTTACAATAAACGTGATGCAGAAAAAATTCAGGAGGATATTGTATCTGTTATCAATCCTACTAAAAAGATTAAGGATTTAGAGAAACGACTTCAATTTTCTGAAACCTATCAGAATAGAGTTAATTTAGCCGATGCTTTATTGGATTTAAAAGATTACAAAAATGCTATTCCGCATTATTTGGAAGCCCTTAAAGATGGATCTCAAAGCGATTTTTATGTTACTGAAAAACTGGTAGCAGCAAATTATGGAATGGAAGATTATAATAAGGTGATTTTTTATGCTGAAAAAATTCAAGATCAAGATGAGTTTAAAAAATCGAGAGCACAGTTTTTATACGGATTGGCTTTAGAAAAGTTAGGTGATTTTGAAGCTGCTGAACTAAATTTGAGAAAAATAGATATCCGTTATTCTTTTTATAATGAGCGTTTAGTTCTCGCTAAATTTTTAATTAGCAGAGATAAAACAGCAGACGCAAAAGAAATATTAGAGGAAATTAAAATTGAGTCCCAGAATATGACGAGCCCAAATAAACGCCTATATAGAACCACCATTCATGAGGTTGAAAAACTTATAGTGGAACTTAAATAAAAGCTATTGTTTTACAATAGCTTTTTTGTCAACACTAATTTTGGTTTCAATAGAAGGTTTCTTTTTTATTCTAGGGCGTCTAGCACCAAAAGTCCCTCTATTTATTTTACCTCGTTTTGTTTTTTTATCTCCTTTTCCCATAATTTCAACTATTTTTTAATAAGTTTAAATTACAAAATTTCATTTTAAAAACAAAGAAAAGCTGTTTAAACATAGTCATCCATATCAACCGTTCATTCATCCAGATACTACTAAATTAATTGTGGGTACACTGCCACCTCCACGTTTTTCAACAGGTGAACTTTTGGAAAAGGACGTCGATTTTTGCTACGGAAGTTATTACAATTCATTATGGTTGTATATTGATAAAATTCATAATCTTAATTTGAAATATGATAATTCCCAAGAAGCGATTGATGAACGCAAAACCTTTTTAATAGCTCATAAAATTGGTGTTTGCGATATTGTTGAAAGTTGCGAGCGTGATAAAATTGATGCTTCCGATTTGGGTATGAAAAACATAGAACTTAGAGATTTAATAGGTTATTTAAAAACGTTTCCAAATATAAACACCTTGTTGTTTACTGGTGGAAATAGTAAAAATGGTCCTGAATATTTCTTTAGAAAACATCTTAAAGATTTTGGCTTAACATTAGAAGTGGTTTCATCGGAAGTACCTAGAATACATCAATTTCAATTACCTGCTATTGCGAGTGTAACGAAGCAATCTGCTCAATCAACCCGAATCATAAAAACCGTTTCGTTAACTTCGGGTTCTGGTGCAGCAAATATTTCAATAAGTAAATTGCCTTTATATAAACATTTAAAAGCTAAAAACCCTGAATTTAATACCTTCGATTTTCGGGTGATGCAGTATAAAGAATTTTTTTAATTCAATGTTTAATGAGGGTTATATATCAAAAATGAAATTTTTTAAGCACTCATAGTTTGAAAATTGGTTTTATATTTGAAATTAGAAAAATAGTCAACTCATGAATATATTTAAAATTACGTGCTTTGTTTTTAGTTTAGCCACACTAATTAGTAGCTGTAAATCGGGTGTTAAGACTGAAAATGAACAAAACGTTGATGTACTTTTGAAACAGCGTTACAAGAAACTGTTAGAATACCCCATTGATTCTTTATCGTTTCCTCGCAGTATGACGCCGTCATCAGGTCATATCAATAAAGTACCTTCAAAAGATTGGACCAGTGGTTTTTTTGTTGGAAACCTTTGGCAGTTGTACCAACTTACAGGGGAAGTAGCCTATAAAGAACGTGCTGGAAAGTGGAACCCTTTTATAGAAAAAGAAAAATTCAATAACCGCACGCACGATATGGGTTTTAAAGTATTTTGTAGTTATGGAAAAGGTTTGGAAGTTGAAGATAATGAGGACTATAAAAATATTATTGTTGAAAGTGCACAAACATTAAGCACCCGATTCAATAAAAATGTAGGAGCCATACGTTCGTGGGATTTTAATAGCGATGTATGGGAGTTTCCAGTAATTATAGACAATATGTTAAATCTGGAATTATTGTTCGAGGCAACAAAATATTCAAAGGATAGTACGTATCATAACATAGCGATACAACATGCCAACACAACTTTAAAAAATCATTTTAGGGATGATAATAGCACCTTTCACGTTGTTGTTTACGATACGATTACAGGGTTCGTGAAAGATAAAGTAACGCATCAGGGTTTTAATGATGCTTCTTCATGGGCAAGAGGCCAGGGATGGGCCATTTATGGTTACACCATGGCTTACCGTTATGCAAAAGACAAAGCCTATTTGAATCAAGCTGAAGCTACAGCAAATTTCTTTATCAATAATAAAAATTTACCCGAAGATGGCATTCCGTATTGGGATTTTAACGACCCGAGTATTCCAAATGCTCCACGCGATGTGTCTGCAGCAACGGTTGTGGCTTCCGCATTAATAGAATTGTATGGTTATACTAAAAATGAAAGCTATTTAAATTATTCTAAAAAGGTGTTGAACTCATTAAATTCAACAGCATATATTTTAAATTCAGAAATAAACGGACCTTTTATTTTAAATCATAGTACAGGAAACTGGCCTAAGAATGATGAAATTGATGAACCCATTGTATATGCAGATTATTATTATTTAGAAGCTACTTTACGAATGAAAGCTCTTTAAATAGGGGGTAGGTTTAGCTTATAATATAAAATTTTAATATTTATGGAGTGTAATTTATGCTATCGCCAACAGCAAGCGACCATGCATCAGCTAAACCCGCATTTACTTCCAATACATATTTTGCAGGTACGTTTGAAGGTAAGGACGTTTCATCCATAGGTTTTGCATTTTTTTGAAAGCTCACTATCTTTTTTCCTTCATTTAAATAAATGATATCTAATGGTATTTTGGTGTTTTTCATATAAAAATAACGCTCGGTAACATCGTCAAAAACAAACAACATACCTTGATTTTCTTTCATAGAATCTCGATACATCAAACCCGTTTGTATATCAAAATCGGTATCTGCTATTTCAATATCTAAATTTATTTCAGTAGAATCTGCCAATTTAAAAATAGTGAGCGCACCTTCTTTTTTAAATGAAATGTCGGTTTGCGAGATTGTTTTTTTGTCCTCTTTACAAGCAAAAACACTTAAAACTAGAATAGATATTAATATGATGTGCTTTAAAAACATGTTATTTAGTGGCGGTTTTCGGTTTATAAATAAACATAAAATACAAACCAATGAATATAAAAGGAATACTTAACCATTGCCCTGTGTTTAAACCAAACCAATTAATGTATTCTTCACCTTGCGGTTCTTTTACAAATTCTACAAAGAAACGCACCGTCCATAATAGAATTAAAAACAAGCCAAAAAGAAATCCGTCTTGGTCTCTTTTAGTTGTTTTAGAATAAAAATACCATAAAATTAAAAATACAAAAATATAACAGAACGATTCGTATAATTGTGCTGGGTGGCGGTAAGGAACGGCATTTAATAATTCTGCAAATTGCGGATTATCTGTGACTGCGTTATATGCTTTTTGAACATCATTAATACCCGTTAATTGCATAATTTGATGCTTGTAATATTCATCTTGAATAAAACGGACACCAAAAGATGAATCGGTAATTTTTCCTATAATTTCAGAATTAATAAAGTTTCCAATTCTAATAAAAACAGCACCCGAAGCTACTGAAATAACTACACGATCTAAAATCCAAAGTAAAGATTTGTAATTGTATTTTTTTCTATATAAATACATGCCAATAATAATACCTATAGCGGCACCATGACTTGCAAGACCTTGAAAACCAGTAAATTCAAATCCGCCTTTAAATTTAAATGGCAGAAAAATGCTGAAAAAATCTTCAGAAATTAATTCCGATTGATAAAATAAAACATGCCCCAAACGCGCACCAATCATAGTTGCTAGAACGGTGTATATAAATAAAGGGTCTAAATACTCTAATGATACTTTTTCCTTAGTAAAAATACGCTTCATGATGTACCATCCTAAAACAAAGGCAACGACCCACATAAGGCTGTAGAAGTGTAATTTAAAATTTCCAATAATGTCGATACCTGTTAGGGGGTTCCAATCAAATTTTAATAGGTACATAGGGTTAAGTTTTCAGTATTTTAATGATTTACTTTCAGTTTTTTTAAAATTATTTTTGAAGTTCTAAAACTTCGACTTCAAAAATTAAATTCGTTTTTGGTGGTATTCCTCTATTTCCTGTTTCACCATAGCCTAAATGATAGGGGATGAATAAGGTTGCTTTATCGCCAATACGTAGTTGTTGCAAGCCTTCTTTAAACCCAGCAATCATTTGAGCGTTTGGGCTTAAATCGGCAACAATGGGTTGGTATTGGTTTGCTTCTTTTCTGTATTCATTAACGATGCCATAGGTTTCAGCGACATCTAATTTGTTTGAATCTAGAATTTTTCCGTCTTCAAAAAACAGACTGTAGTTGGTTAAAACTTTGCTGCTTTCTTTTAAATTTTCACCTGTGCCTTTTTCTGTTATGGTGTACTCTAAACCAGAAGCTAACTTGGTAGCTTGTTCTTTTTGTTTAATGAATTTATCTTTGGTGGCTTTTAAAAGTGCTTCGGCTTTAGCTATTTTTTCTTTTTCAAGTTTTTCAGCTTTGGCAAAATGGTCAATAAAAATTTTAGGAGCATCAAAATCTTTAGCGGCTTTTCCTTTTCTAATAATATTCAATTCTTTAATAACCACATCTTCAAGTGGTTTATTACCCGAGTCGGTTTTTACATTCGAAATACTATCTTGGATATCCAACCCTAAAACCAGTTCACCAAAAACGGAATGTTTATTATCTAAATTTGGTTTAGGAACTTCGGTGATAAAAAATTGACTACCATTTGTTTTCGGACCCGAATTTGCCATGGATAAAATACCGGGTTTATCGTGTTTTAAATCGGGGCTAAATTCATCTAAAAACTTATAACCAGGGTTGCCAGTGCCATTACCTAATGGATCGCCACCTTGAATCATGAATTTATCAATCACGCGATGAAAAATGGTGCCATTATAGAATTTTTTTCCTTTATAAACACTATCTACCATGGTGTTGGTGCCTTCTGCAAGCGACACAAAATTGGCGACGGTAATGGGTGTTTTATCGAACGTTAATTTGGCTAACATGGTACCTTCCGTGGTTACAAATTCTGCATACATGCCATCTTCTAGGTCTGGATATTGTGCTTTGCAAGATGTAACTACTATTAATATGACAATTAATAATGTTTTGATAGGGTGTTTGAATGAAGCCATTACTACTTTGTTTGATTTTGGGTAATTGAGTTTACGGTAACTTCACAAATTAAAGGCGTGTTACTACCTATTTTATGCTCATCACCATAATAGCCGTATGCTTTTTGGGAAGGGAACAAAAAAGTGGCCGTTTCGCCTGTTTTTAAAAGCTTTAAACCTTCACGAAGTCCGGTGAATAACTCTTCTCTATCCATGGCGTAATTTTGGGTTTTAAGCGTTTCTTTGGAATAGATTAATTTACCATTCAATGCTTTTACATTATAATTGAAGTTTACAATGTCTCCAAATTTAGGGGTGTCTAAAGAATCAACTTCAATTTTTGTATTGTAGTAATACCAAAAACCACTTTCAGATGCTATAAAATTGGTAGAATCCTTGTCTTGCTTCATGATTTTCTCGATTTGATATTGTTCATGAGCATATAATTTTTTATTTCGCTCAACAGAAGCGTTAATAAAAGAACCAGAACTCACTGAAACCGGACGTCTGGCTTCAGGTTGTTTGCAGCTTATTACAGCTAGAAAAATTAAGATAAGTAGAACTAATTTATTCATTGTTTAGGGCTTTATTATAACTAGGCAATATACTAATAAATTTTTCAACCGTATCTTTTAGTGATAAATAGCTTTTTCCACCTGCCGCATTTATGTGTCCGCCACCTTCGAAATGAGATCGAGACATGTCGTTTACAGAAAAATTGCCTTTAGATCGCAATGAAATTTTTATAATTCCTTCCTGTTTATCTTCAATAAAAATGGCTGCTAAAACAATGTTTTCTAATGATAAACCATAATTTACAATACCTTCCGTGTCGCCTTTTTTGTAATCGTATCGGTTTAATTCCTCTTGCGAAAGAGTTATATATGCGGTTCTAGATTCAGGAATCACTTTTAAATTGGTTAAAGCACAGCCCAATAATTGTAAACTTTTGTAACTATTGGCATCGTAAATATTGTTGTGGATATGCGAATTATCAGCCCCATTTTCTATAAGATGCGCAATAATTTGATGTGTTTTACTACTGGTTGAAGAAAACCTGAACGAACCAGTATCGGTCATAATACCTACATATAAGCAGGTCGCTATGTTCGTATCTATAATGTCCAAATCTCCCATCATGTTAATAAAATGATATACCATTTCGCAAGTAGAACTCATGCTTACATCACTAAATACATATTCAGCATAATCGTCTGGAGCTTGGTGATGGTCAATCATTATTTTAATGGCTTTACTGGTGGCAAGAACAGTTTCCATGTTTCCTGCTCTGTGCAACGCATTAAAATCGAGTGTAAAAATAACATCAGCATCATTAATTAGGTTATCGCAAATTTTTGTTTGAGAATCGTGTTTTAAAATGCTTTTTTCACCTGGAATCCATTTTAAAAAATTAGGATAATCGTTAGGTGTAATAACTTGTACCTGATGATTGTTTTTAATAAGATAATGATACAACCCTAAAGTAGAACCAATTGCGTCACCATCGGGATTTTTATGAGGTACAATTACTATCTTTTTTGGGGTGGATAATAACAGTTTTATATTCGATATATCTTGAGTATTCATAGGGGGCTAAGATACAATTTAATAATATAAGCTTTAATAACCGTCGTATTACTTTTGCATAATATTAACCAAAAACTTAAAAATGAGTAGCTAAAAAATGATTACAGCAATAGAATTTTATAAGCTTTGTGTTTATTTACTTTCTGTCTTATTTATAATAAACCTTCCAAAATAAATATAAAATTGTACTTTTGATCAAAATTTAATAAAACAAAATGGCCACAAACAGAACATTTACAATGCTTAAGCCAGATGCAGTAGAAAAAGGGCATATTGGCGCAATACTAGAAAAAATTTCAGCTTCAGGATTCAGAATTGTTGCAATGAAATTAACACAAATGACAACTAAAGATGCTCAAGCTTTTTATGCAATACATAGTGAACGTCCATTTTTTGCAGACTTAGTTGAATACATGACACGTGGCCCCATAGTAGCTGCCGTTTTAGAAAAAGATAATGCCGTTGAAGATTTTAGAACTTTAATTGGCGCTACAAATCCTGCAGATGCAGCTGAAGGCACCATTAGAAAGATGTTTGCGGAATCTATAAGCGAAAATGCAGTACACGGAAGTGATAGTGATGAGAATGCCGCTATTGAAAGTGCTTTTCATTTTTCAGGTAGAGAGATGTTTTAAATAAAAAAAATATATTATAAATGAAAAATCCCGCAATTGCGGGATTTTTTGTGTCTTAAAAAAATTAAAAAGTATGTATTAAATTACTTTTACATTAACTGCGTTTAATCCTTTTTTACCTTCTTTTAGTTCAAATTCAACTTCGTCGCCCTCACGAACTTCGTCAATTAAACCTGAAATGTGAACAAAATGTTCTTTTTTTGAACCTTCTTCAACTATAAAACCAAATCCTTTGGCATCATTGAAAAATTTCACTGTTCCTTTACTCATACTTTAAATTATTAAATTAATACTATAAATGTAATACAAAAAAATATGAAAAAAAAAATGTTTTTTTCAGAAAGTATATAAAAACAAGAAAGTCTATCAAATTGATTGATAGACTTTTAATTGTAATTGTTAAAGTATGTGTATTAGATTACTTTTACGTTTACGGCGTTTAAACCTTTTTTACCTTCTTGTAAATCGAATTCAACGGCATCACCTTCACGAATTTCATCGATAAGTCCTGAAATGTGTACGAAATGTTCTTTGTTGTTGTCATCTTCAGTGATGAATCCAAAACCTTTAGAATCATTGAAGAATTTTACGGTACCTTTACTCATGTTATAAATATTAAATATTAATTATTGTTTCAAAAGTACCGCTAAATATCTTAGCATATCATGTATTTTGCAGTTAATTTGATTTTTAAGATTAAATTCAACAAAAAAGCCTATCAAAATGATTGATAGGCTTTTAATGTAATTGTTAAAGTATATGTATTAGATTACTTTTACGTTTACGGCGTTTAATCCTTTTCTACCTTCTTGTAGATCGAATTCAACTGCATCACCTTCACGAATTTCATCGATAAGTCCTGAAATGTGTACGAAATGTTCTTTGTTGTTGTCATCTTCAGTGATGAATCCAAAACCTTTAGAATCATTGAAGAATTTTACGGTACCTTTACTCATTGTAATTTATTTATAAAAATTTAAGAAACAAAGGTAGTATAATTTTTCACACATCAATGCTTTTTGTTGTTTTTTTTATTTTAAATGGGTTTGTGTAATTATCTTAGAATCAATTTTTTAATAATTTCTTTGCCTAATTCTTCATTAAGCATCTTAATTATTTTTTCTTTTCCGTAACTTAATTCTTCTCTCAAAACACTCGAATTAAGTTGAATATAAAGCGTGTCGCGTTCTAAATTTACAGCGGTGGTGTAGTTGTTAACACCGTTACCCATTAGGTTTGCCCAAGCATCGGCAACATTTACCTTGTTTAAGCCTTTTTCTAATTTGTTGGTCTCTACAAATTCTTTAAGAGCGTCCGATATACTTATGTTTTCGTTATTGCGTTTTGCCATTTTTCAGGTTTTAGGTGTTAGGTGTTTGTCTCGCCGTCATAACTTAAAAATCTCATAACTTTGATGAACCTGTTTTACTGCGTTTTCAGTACGTTCTGCATGGGTGTCGCTTATAAAAAGTTGCCCAAAATCTTCATTATCGACTAATTTAATTATTTGTGCGACTCTGTTTTCATCTAATTTATCAAAAATATCGTCCAGTAATAGAATGGGATTTACATGGCTTTGCGCTTTAATAAAATCGAATTGAGCCAATTTTAAAGCGATTAAAAACGATTTTTGTTGCCCTTGACTTCCAAATTTTTTAATAGGATGATTTTCAATATTAAAATGCAAATCATCTTTATGAATGCCAACGCTTGTGTATTGCAGCGCTTTGTCTTTATTAATGTTTTTTTGAAGTAGGGTATTTAAGTTGTCTTCAAATAAATCGCTGTGGTAATTTAATTCAACTGCTTCATTCCCATTGCTTATGGCTTGATAACGCGCTTTAAAAATAGGGATGAATGTTTGTAGAAAAGCGTCACGTTTTTCAAAAATAACAGCTCCAAAATCGTTTAGTTGGGTGTTGTAAACATCTAAAGTGTCTTTATTAAACGTGTGGTTTAATGCAAAATATTTTAACAGTGCGTTACGCTGTGCTAAAATTTTATTATAACTGATAAGGTTTGTTAAATAGCTTTTATCACTCTGTGAAATAACACTATCAATGAATTTTCGGCGGGTATCGCTGCCTTCAATAATTAAATCCCTATCGGCAGGAGAGATAATAACTAAAGGTAAAAAGCCGATGTGCTCGCTAAACTTTTCATAAGCTTTACCGTTGCGTTTAATCACTTTTGTTTGTCCGCGTTTTAAACTTACAACTACTTTTTCGGTTTTATTTTCTTTTTCATAATCGCCATTAATCACAAAAAAGTCTTCATCATGCTTAATATTTTGAGAAGCAACGGGGTTAAAATAGCTTTTTCCAAAAGATAAATGATAAATAGCATCCAATACATTTGTTTTTCCAATACCGTTATTGCCAACAATACAATTTATTTTATCGTTGAAAGTGAACGTTTTACTATCGAAATTCTTATAATTAAGTAATGAAAGTGATTTTAAAATCATAAAAAAGCGTACTTAAAAGCTATAAAGAATGGTAACTCTTTAAAAGGATGTGCAAATTATTGAAAAATATCAAATAAATACCCTTTTAGTTATGAAGAAAAATTATATTTTTGCGGCGCATTAATTTTAGACCACATACATGGCAACTTATAATAAAAGAGGATACAAACCAAAAACAAAAGAAGAGAAGGTAGAAGAAGTAGAACAACATTCTACTACGGCGGAAGTTTTTAACTCACTTGATGAAACTGCATCAAAAACTGAAGACTTCGTAGCTAAGAACCAAAAATACATTTTTATTATTATTGGTGTTGTGGCTGCTGTTGTTTTAGGGTATTTAGGTTACAACGAGTTTGTAGCGAAGCCAAAACAAGTAAACGCTATGAACGATATGTTTCAAGCTCAAAAATATTTTAACGATGCCGTAAACGGTACTGCTAAAGATTCACTTTATACGTTAGCTTTAAAAGGTGGCGAAGGTAAATTTGGTATGTTGGATATTATTAAGGAGCACAGTGGAACACCATCTGCGAACCTAGCTAATTACTATGCAGGTACCGCTTACTTACATTTAAAAGATTACAAAAAAGCGATTGAGCATTTAAGTGATTTTAAAAGTGATGATGAAATATTAGCACCCATAGCTAAAGGTAATATTGGTGATGCGTTTGCACAATTAAATCAATCTGAAGACGCTTTAGATTATTATGAGCAAGCAGCAGAATTGCGCAACAACGAATATACTACGCCTATGTATTTATATAAAGCGGGTATTACGGCGTTAGATTTAGGTAAAGCCGATAAAGCACTTACTTATTTTAATAGAATTAAAGAAGAATATCCAAACGCATCTGAAGCTGGAACCATAGACGTATTTATTGGTAAAGCTCAGGTATTGGCAAACAAATAGTATGGCTACGGCAAACAAAAATTTATCCGATTACGCTAAGGCAACAATCCCAAATGCGAGCAAGTTTCGGTTTGGGATTGTTGTTTCAGAATGGAACGATACCATTACTGAAGGCTTATATAAAGGTGCCTATGATGCACTTATAGAAAATGGTGTGTTGCCAAGTAATATCATCCGTTGGGATGTTCCAGGTAGCTTTGAGCTTATATACGGAAGTAAAAAAATGCAAGAGCAGATGGTAAATGCTGTTATTGCTATTGGTTGCGTTATTCAAGGAGAAACCAAACATTTCGATTTTGTATGTGAAGGCGTTACACAAGGTATTAAAGACTTGAATGTGCTACATGAAACACCTGTAATTTTCTGTTTGCTTACCGATAATACCATGCAACAATCTATAGATCGCTCTGGTGGTAAACACGGTAATAAAGGAACAGAAGCTGCCATTGCCGCTATTAAAATGGCGGAACTACGAAAAAATAGTTAGTTAAATTACTAAGTAAATCCAGTTTTTAATTATCAATTGCCAATTATCAATTGTCAATTCGTTTTGTTAACATTTTTTAGCAATTCAATTTCCCGTTTCTGCCTATTTTTAAGTATTTTTGATGGGTAAGAACGTATGCATTTTGTTGAAACAACGCAAAAATAAATCCTTTAATTATCAATCCGGTTCTTTAAAAGAAAAGGAATTAGATAATACCTTAGAAAATTCTAAGAATAAAGACTTTGTTTCTCAATGGAAACGTAATAGCGAAAGAAGCCGAAAAGTAAAAGGTGCTATGCCAATACGAACACTCATTATAGTTTTGGTATTATTATTGATTTGCATGTATTTATTAGAAAAGAAATTCATGTAACCAAAAACTTAGAAATTATGGCCATTTTAAAGCAACGCAAAAACAAAAAATTTAGTTATACACCACGTTATTTTGACGATAAAGGTGAAGGTAACCCCTTTGAAATTAAACATAAATTTGACGAATATAGAAAAACCGTTGGAGGCAATACGGGCTTAAAAACTAAGATTGTAAATGCCTTAGGTGAGTTAAAAAGTAACCCAGATAAAAAAGCTGATAGACGTATTTTAATCATTATTGCAATATTAGTTTTTATATTTTTAGCAATTATCGAATTCGATTTATCTATATTCTTTTCTAAATAATTTATGGCAGACATTATACAGCTATTACCAGATCATGTAGCAAACCAAATTGCCGCTGGAGAAGTTGTACAACGTCCTGCCTCCGTGGTTAAGGAATTATTAGAAAATGCGATTGATGCCAATGCATCTGTTATAAAACTCATTATAAAAGACGCGGGTAAAACACTCGTTCAAGTGATTGATAACGGAAAAGGCATGAGTACCACCGATGCTCGATTGAGTTTCGAGCGTCATGCCACTTCTAAAATTCGGACTGCAGACGATTTATTTCATTTAAACACTAAAGGATTTCGTGGTGAAGCCTTAGCTAGTATCGCGGCCATTGCGCATGTGGAGTTAAAAACAAAGCAAGAAAACGATGAAGTTGGCAATAGTATTGTAATAGAAGGCAGTACCATCGTATCTCAAGAGGTTGTGGTAACACCAAAAGGGACGTCAATTTCAGTAAAAAACTTATTTTTTAATATTCCTGCGCGTCGTAATTTTTTAAAATCCAATACCGTAGAACTGCGTCATGTTTTTGATGAATTTCATCGCGTAGCGTTGGCGCATCCTTCTATAAGTTTTGCTATGTATAATAATGGAAGTGAAGCATTTAATCTTCCTATTAGTAATTATAGACAGCGTATTGTTAATATCTTCGGAAACAAAACAAACGAAAAATTAGTACCTGTTGAAGAAGATACTGAAGTTTTGAAAATTTCAGGATTTGTTGGGAAACCAGAGTACGCTAAAAAAACCAGAGGCGAACAATATTTTTTTGTGAACGATCGGTTTATAAAAAGTCCGTATTTAAATCATGCCATTTCTTCAGCGTTTGAAGGTTTGCTTAAAAGCGGAAATCACCCTAGTTATTTTTTAAATTTAACGGTAAATCCAGAAACGATAGACATCAACATTCATCCTACAAAAACGGAAATTAAGTTTGATGATGAACATACGCTTTATGCGTTATTACGTTCGGCAGTAAAGCATAGTTTAGGGCAGTTTAATA
Organism: Mariniflexile fucanivorans; assembly: GCF_004341235.1. Classification (GTDB taxonomy): domain Bacteria; phylum Bacteroidota; class Bacteroidia; order Flavobacteriales; family Flavobacteriaceae; genus Mariniflexile; species Mariniflexile fucanivorans. The sequence continues at coordinate 473,708 of NZ_SLUP01000003.1, read as the reverse complement.
TTGCTCCCGTACTTGATTTTGAGCGTGATGCTAATTTAGATACACCATATCATTTCAATAATAAAGAAACAAGTACACCGGTTATAGAAGTAGATAGAAGTTTTAATCCGTTTAAAGAAAGTTATGCTTCAGGAAAGCAAACAACGTCTGTTAAAAAGCAAACATCCAATAATTGGGATAGTTTATATGTAGGTTTAGAATCGAAAGGAACTAAAACCGAAAACGATTTCAGTGAAGTTCATTTTGAAAGTGAAGAAACTACGATATCTGCTTTTGCTGATGTTAATAAAATTGAACAAACAAAAACAACGTATCAACTTCATAATAAGTATATTGTAAGTACCATAAAATCGGGTATGTTGGTTATCGATCAGCATCGGGCGCATCAACGTATTTTGTATGAAGATTTTCTTAAGAATTTAACCATTAAGGAAGGGGTGAGTCAACAATTGTTATTTCCTTTGGAACTCCATTTTTCTTCACAGGAAATTCAAATCATTAGTCAATTGCAAGAAGATTTAGAGCATACAGGTTTTGTGTTTTCAAACGTTAGTGATGAAACTATTGAAATTACAGGTGTACCTGTTTCAGTTCCAGAAAGTGAAGTATCTATTATTTTAGAACAATTAATTAGTGATGTTGAAAATGAAGTACCAGACACTCATTTTAGTGCTACCGATTTACTGGCAAAGTCGATGGCAAAAAGTTTAGCCATTAAAAAAGGGCAATCACTCTTAAAAGATGAGCAAGAGCATTTAGTAAATAAGCTATTTGCATGTAAAGAGCCTAATGTGTCACCAACCAATCGAACTACATTCATTATTATGAGTGTTGACGAATTAGATAAAAAATTTATATAACAAAGACAAGAAAATAATTACTGTCACCTTGAGCGCAGTCGAAAGGTTTTATAATTACTTTTTTTATTTTATAAGAACTATTAAAACTATGATGCGAATTTCTGAAACCGTAAAGCATTTAATAATCATTAATGTGATTATGTTTATTGGAACCTTGTTTGTCGCCAATGGTGCTTTTTATGAGTGGTTTGCTATGTATTTTCCAAAAAACGACTTGTTTAAGCCATGGCAAATTATTACACATATGTTCATGCATGGGGGAGGCGATTTAAATAATTTAAGCATTACGCATTTGCTGTTTAACATGTTTGCGTTGTGGATGTTTGGCTCACCAGTAGAGCAGGTTTTAGGTTCAAAACGATTTTTGTTTATTTATTTTTCAGCAGGGTTGGGAGCTGTTGCATTGCAATTAGGGTATTATTATTTTCAGTATTTGCCAAATTATAATTCTTTAATAGCTTCGGGTTTAAGCTCAGACCAAATTCATTATATGCTTACTTCTACTAAAGTTTTAGAAGGTGTAACGCAAGCACAATTTTTAGAATTGCAAGATATATTTCAAGTTTACAATGCTTCTATGGTAGGAGCTTCAGGCTGTATTATGGGTATTTTGGCTGCATTTGGTATGATGAATCCCAATGCAGAATTGATGCTTATATTTTTACCTATTCCTATAAAAGCTAAATATTTTATTCCAGGAATCATTATTTTAGATTTAATTTCGGGTGTTACCGGTCAATCCTTTTTTAGCCCGAGTAATACCGCTTACATGGCGCACGTTGGTGGAGCACTTACAGGCTTTTTCATCATGTGGTATTGGAAAAAAAATCAGTTTAACAATAAGCGTTGGTATTAATGAGCTTAACAAACGACATAAAATATAAACTAGCACATCTTAATGTTTTAGAAAAAATAATAGCTGTTAATTTAGTTATATATATTCTAACCTTGTTTTTAAGTTTAAATTGGTTTGAGTTACCTAGTAATTTAAGTCGTTTTATAACAAAACCCTGGGCAATAATTACCTATGCTTTTGTGCATTATGACTTTTTGCATATACTTTTTAATATGCTTTGGTTGTATGTTATTGGGCGTATGTTTTTAAATTTATTTAGTGCTAAAATGGCTTTGAATATATACTTTCTTGGGGCGATGTCTGGCGGATTGTTGTTTATGTTGTGCTACACCTTATTCCCAAGTGTATTTGGATTAAATTCTAATTTAGTTGGAGCATCAGCAGCCGTAAGAGCTTTGTTAATTTTTCTTTGTGCTTATATGCCCAACCAAGAGGTCCGGTTTTTTATGTTTAATATAAAACTTTGGTATATTGGTTTAGCCATTGTTGTTATGGATACTTTTGGTGTTTTTGCAGGTATTAGTAATCCTGAATTAGGAAATGCAGGCGGAAATTTAGCACACTTAGGTGGCGCATTATTAGGCTATTTTTACGCAAAACAACTATTAAAAGGTGATGATATTGGCAAAGGCTTTGAACGTTTTATGGATTTATTTGCCAATATGTTTAAGTCATCAAAAAAAGGACCATTAAAAACCGTTCATAAAAATAAAAATAAAGTTGGTGGCTATACTAAAGCCGATTTCAACGAGTTTAATAATCAAAAGAAAATTGATGTTATTTTAGATAAAATAAGTAAAAGTGGTTATGATAGTTTAACGGCCGAAGAAAAGGAGTTTTTATTTAGGGCAGGGAAGTAGTATGGTATGTGCATGTTGAAAATTATATTACTTTAAAGAATGAATAATAGCGAACTGCATGTGTCCATTAAAAATAATAAGTATTAACTCATGAAAAATTTAGGCACTATAAATAAGCTTATTTACAGCATCAATATGTTGTTTGCTTTTGTTTTATTATTGGCTTTCGTGTTGCCTTTTTTGCCGCCTAAAACATTTTCTGTGTTATCAGTGCTTAATTTAGGCGTGCCTTTTTTAATTTTAAGTAACGTATTGTTTTTTTTATATTGGTTGTTTAGAGTAAAAAAACAACTATTGCTTTCTTTGGTAGTGTTGGTAATTGGCCAATTGGCATTTGGTTCATTATATAAGTTTTCATCTTCTAAAAAAATTGAAGACCCCAACAATTTTAAGGTGATGAACTATAATGTTAGGCTGTTTAATTTGTTTGAATGGATTCCAGAAAAAGATATTGATACCCAAATTATCGAATTTGTAAAAAAAGAAGCTCCAGCTATTTTATGTATTCAAGATTATCATCCTCGAAAAAATAACGATTTAGCTTTTTTTAAATATAAATACGAATATCTTTCAGGAAAAAAAATAAAACACGGTCAAGCCATTTTTTCTCAGTTTCCTATTATAAATTCGGGTTCTGTGGAATTTCCAAATACTTCTAACAATGCTATTTTTGCTGATGTAGTTAACGGAAAAGATACTATTAGAATTTACAATGTACATTTACAATCACTACGCATTAATACACAAATTGATAGCTTAAAAAAAGAAAATTCCGAGCGACTTTTTAATCGCATTGGCTCTACTTTTAAAATGCAACAATCGCAAACCGAATTACTTTTAAATCACAAAAATCAATCTCAATATAAAGCCATTATTTGTGGTGATTTTAATAACACTGCTTTTTCATATGTATATAGAAAAATTAAAGGCGACTTAAACGATACCTTTTTAAAAGCAGGTAACGGGTTTGGGCGCACCTATGATTTTAAATTCTTTCCCGTTCGTATTGATTATATTTTTGCCGATAAAGCTTTTTCTGTAAATGGTTTTAAAGCGTATAATCAGCATTATTCCGATCATTATCCTATTTCAACTACTTTAAGTTTGGATAAGGAATAAGTTTTCAGTCACAGTCGCAGTCTCAGTTTTTATTCAGAATTCAAAAATCGTTGCTCGTTAACCTATTTAATTCAAAACTTTGCAACTTTGAAGCTTTGAAGCTTTGAAACTCAGAAACTTTAAAACTACATCAACGAGCAATCAACAACATCTGAAAAAATATGTATTACCAAGCCTAGACCTATTAACCTGGTTGTCTTCGGAATTAAAAGTAACACATAAACTCCCATAGCATAGTATGTATGAAGTGGATGGAAATTGATGCTGCATCTGTTCGGATCGAAAATAGGAGTTGCTAACAAGTGGTCTAAATCAATCAACATACCTAAAATCATGATGAAGTAGGCATATTTCCAATTCGATTTATAAAAAACCAATGCCACCGCTAGCGGAAGTAAAAAATGGCAACCATAATGTGCAATAGTTTGTAGCATTATTGAGGCGTTAAAGTTTGATTTTCTAAATAATTTAAGGCATTAGGACCTTCATTAAATAATAAATCCAATATACTCAAATTTGGTATAAAACCATGTTTGTCACTAAACACCTGTGTATAACTATCAAATGGTTGTATTTGTTCTTTTTTTGCTTGTACCAAATATCTGTAATCAGAAATATTTTCTACATTTTTCTCATACACTTCGGTTTTTGAAGTCTTTAAATCTAACTGTAAGCAATCAAAAATGACCTCAAAACATTTCAAATTATAATCTAAAATATAATCTGCTTTTATTTTGAATAGAGGTTGTAATTCATCTTCATAAAATTCAAAAAAAGGTGATGTACTATAAGCTGAAAGCAGTGACTTCCAATGATTACTTTGCCAGTTTTCTTCATTAAAAATTTTAACATCCCGATATTTTTGTCTGTTTTTTTGAGTATGAACAACAGGTATATTTAAAGCAAGTTTACCGTTTGCTCCATAAATATAGGTACGGTTCCTGTAGGTTTGTTTTAGAAAATTATCATCTACTTCAAACATCACTTTTTCTGCATTTGCTATCGCAACAAAATGCGCAATGTTTGGGAAGTATGTGGGGTGTAATAAAATGTTCATTTGTTGATGCGTTTATTTGTTTATTTGATAGTTTCTTAACGCATTCAACTTATTAGTTATACTTTCAATTTGTTCTCTTAAAGCAGTATATTCCTTTAAATCAATAAAATCTAGTTCATAAGAAATTATAATTTGATTTAAAACTTCAACAGCAGAACTGAAAGCCATTATTGTGAAATGAGCTTTGTCTTTATTGGTTTTTCTGGCAGATCCTTCAACTATATTTGAACAAATAGAAATAACAGCTTTTCTTAATTGGGAAGTTAATCCAAATTTTTCGTCAGGTGAAAATTTACTAGTAAGAGTGTAAATATCTTTTGAAAGCTTCTTTGCTTCAATCCAAACTTCTAATTTTTCAAAACTATAAGTGTACATTTTCAATCGTCATTTTAACAAATCACCAAATCACCAAAAAACAAATCAACTATTTTTCTTTCTTGCTCTCCATTTGTTAAAACCAATCCATCCAAATAATATCACAAGAAAAGGAATAAGATATGATGTTGCTTTGCCTTCACCACTAACCGTTGTAAAGAAACGATCCCATCGTGGTTTTTTGCCATCCCAACTCATCCAAATGAATACAGGTTTTCCAACAACGTGGTCGAAAGGTACAAAGCCCCAAGAACGAGCATCTATGGAATTGTGACGGTTATCGCCCATCATCCAATAATAATTTTGTTTAAAAGTATAGGTGGTTGCTACTTTTCCATTAATCAAAATTTGGTTACCATTTACTTGTAGCGTGTTGCCTTCATATTCGGTAATAACACGTTTGTAAAGAGGTAAAACTTTTAAATTAATATCGATAGTCTTGCCTTTTTCAGGAATATATAACGGACCGAAAAAGTCTATATTCCAATCATAATTAGGGTCGTGAGGGAAAATATTAGCATCTCTTACACCTTTTTCTTGGATGTTTGGAGTAATGCTTAAAACGTTAGGGTTATCTTTAAAATTAGCCAAAGCTTCATCTGAAATCGCTGAAAAATAATAAGTGTTTTGGTCGTTTATAATACCAAAACCATCAGTAATGTCATAACGTTCCTTTAAGAAAAGCGGATTAAATTGTGAGGTTTTAGGCTGCACAAAGTAACTAAATTGTAAATGCGCTCTATCGGGTAATTCGTTTTTCTTTCCGTTGATGTAAACAAAACCATTACGAACTTCTAAAGAATCGCCTGCAATTCCAACACAACGTTTTACTAAATTGGTTTTTTTATCAATGGGCTTGTAATAGTTTCTATCGGGATGAAAATCGTTCATATCCAACAACGTATCTGCTGGTTGATTGAAAACTACAATATCGTTTCTTTCAATTTTTTCAAACCCAGGAATTCTAAGGTATGGTAGCTGTAGTTTGTTTTTCCATGAGTTGCTTCCTTTATGGTCATCAAATAAGTATGATTTTTTATGCAATAAAGGAATGGTATCGTGTACCATAGGTGCTCCAACAGTCGTCATAGGAACTCTGGCTCCATAATGAAATTTACTTACGAATAGAAAGTCGCCTACTAATAATGATTTTTCTAAAGAAGATGACGGAATAGTAAACGGTTGAATAAAATACGTATGAACAATAGTAGCCGCAACTATAGCAAATAAAATGGAGCTTGTCCAATCGCCGCTGGCCGATTTAGGATGTAAACTTCTGTTTTCAATGTATTTAACGTCAGTAATATAATTTAAATAGAAGTTGTAAAATCCTAAAGTTACAACGGCTAAAAACGTGTCTAAACTTGAATTTTTACCAAAACTTCTAGCGGTTTCTACCCAAACAACAGCTAACATTATTAGATTAACAATAGGTAAAAACAAAAGAATTATCCACCACCAAGGGCGATTAATTATTTTCATTAAAACAACGCCGTTATACACAGGCACAAAAGCTTCCCAAGCTTGTCTTCCTGCTTTAATGTATAATTTCCAAGTACCTAAACCGTGTATTACTTGAATAATCAAGATGAAAACAAACCATTGCATCAATGTCATAATCGTATTTTTTTATTTTTAGTAGCTAAACTTACTTAAGTTGTTACTTGTTTTATTAGTATTAACCAATATTTAACACATCGTTCATGGTAAAAACGCCTGTTTTTCCTGCAATCCATTCGGCAGCAATAACAGCGCCTAAAGCGAAACCTTGTCTGGTGTGTGCAACATGTTCTATGGTAATCGTATCCACTTCACTTTCATAATTTACGGTGTGCGTACCCGGAACATCTTCAATACGTTTTGCTATAATAGGAATTGTTTTTTCGGCAGATTCATCCAATTTCCAAGCTTCAAAATTGGCATTGTTTGCAATAATATCATTCGCTAAGGAAATAGCAGTTCCGCTAGGGGCATCTAATTTTTGAGTATGATGGATTTCTTCCATAGACACGTTGTACTGATTAAGAGTACTCATCATTTTAGCCAATGTTTTATTCAGCTCAAAAAAGATGTTAACGCCTAAACTATAGTTTGAAGCATAAATAAAAGCGCCTTTCTTTTCTTTACATAAAGCTACTGCCTCATCATACCTGTCTAACCAACCGGTAGTGCCCGAAATAACAGGAACACTGTTGTTTATACAGTTTGAAATATTATTAAATGCCACAGTTGGAATGCTAAAATCGATGGCAACATCGGCTTTTTTAATATCGTAATCTTTATCATCTTTATCTACGGTTAAAACCACAGTATGCCCGCGTTTAATAGCAATTTGTTCAATGGTTTTTCCCATTTTTCCGTATCCAAGTAAAGCGATGTTCATTTATATATAGTTTTAATTTGCCAAATGCCCATTAAGGGCTAAAATTTAAAATTTAAAGTTAATCCAAGATTGCTTGTAGCATCCATTTCATTGATTCTAAAATGTGGTGCCAAAGATAAGTTTTCATCTACATTAAATTGCATCAAATGTGCGTCAACATTGGCGTCAATAATATTTAAGGCGTAAATACCAATAGTTACTAAAAGTGAGATTTCTTTGTTTTTTCGGTAGAATTCTTGTCCGCGTTCTAAACCATCTGTGGAAACTCGTGGTGTATCTAATAGTTCACCATTAGTATCATAGTAAAATTCATCTGTTGTTAAGCCAGCCAATCTACTTTTATAGGCGTCTCGGTAACGGTTATATTCTTTATTGTTTGTTGTGTAGAAATAAATACCAGTTGCGAGTCCACCATAAACAATGGGGATTTTCCAGTATTTTTTATTGTAAGCTTGTCCCAAACCTGGTAAAACCGCCGAATAAAAAGCAGCTTTTGCAGGAGCTAGTGGGTTATATGAGCTTTTTATTTCTATAATGGAATCGACAGAAATAGCCTCAGGTATCTCTTTTTTTTTATTGTTTTTTTCTTGTGCTGTTACAAAGCAGCAAAATAATAGTGAAAATAGAGTAGCTATAAAAAGTTTATTTGGCACCTTCAACTAATTTTTTAATACGGTTAAAATCTTCTTCAGAATGAAATGGAATCGTGATTTTTCCTTTTCCATTCTTAGAAACCTTAACGTCTATTTTATGTCCAAAGTATTCCGAAAAAGCTTTAATGCCCTCTTTTATGTGGTTTGGAGCTGTTCCAACCTCTTCTTTTTTAGGTGCTACTTTTACTTCTTGTGTAGTATTGTAATTACGAACCAAGTTTTCTGTGTCTCTAACCGATAGTTCGTTTGAAAGTACTTTTTCGTAAATATCTAATTGTATAGTTGAGTCTTCAACTGTAATTAGTGCACGACCATGTCCCATAGAAATAAAACCATCACGCATGCCGGTTTGAATAATAGGGTCTAGTTTCAATAAACGCAAATAGTTGGTGATGGTTGAGCGCTTTTTACCAACACGCTCGCTCATTTGTTCTTGAGTTAGGTTGATTTCGTCAATTAAACGTTGGTAGGATAAAGCAATTTCAATAGGATCTAAATCTTGACGTTGAATATTTTCAACCAAGGCCATTTCCAACGATTCTTGGTCGTTAGCAATACGAATGTATGCAGGAATGGTTTCTAGCCCAATTAATTTTGAAGCTCTAAAACGACGCTCACCAGAAACTAATTGGTATTGGTTAAAGCCTAATTTTCTAACGGTTATAGGCTGAATAATGCCTAATTCTTTTATAGATGATGCTAATTCCCGTAGTGACTCTTCGCTAAAATTAGTACGCGGTTGAAACGGGTTTACTTCAATAAAATCAATATCTAATTCAATAATATTCCCAACAACTTTGTCGGCATTTTTATCTTGTACCGACTGAATATCGTTACTTGGATCCTTTAAAAGTGCCGATAAACCTCTTCCTAAAGCTTGTTTCTTTATTGCCTTAGCCATAATTAAGCGTTTTTATTGATAATTTCTTTTGCTAAACTTAAGTAATTGCTAGCGCCTTTACTAGCTGCATCGTAATTGATGATGCTTTCTCCAAAACTTGGAGCTTCACTTAATTTTACATTACGTTGTATAATAGTTTGAAAAACCATGTCGTTAAAGTGTTTTTGAACTTCTTCAACTACCTGATTTGACAGTCTTAAACGTGAATCGTACATAGTTAGCAATAAACCTTCTATGTCCAACTCCGGATTGTGTATTTTTTGAACACTTTTTATGGTGTTTAAAAGTTTTCCTAAACCTTCAAGTGCAAAATATTCACACTGAATGGGGATTATTACAGCATCTGCAGCTGTTAAAGCATTAAGGGTTAACAATCCTAAAGACGGTGCACAATCAATTAAAATATAATCGTAATCGCCCTTTATTTCTTGTAGTGCTTTTTTCAGCATATACTCTCTAGCCTCTTTATCGACAAGTTCTATTTCGATAGCAACTAGGTCTATATGAGCAGGAATAAGATCTAAATTGGGCGTTTCTGTCTTTATAATAGCATCTTTTGCAGAACTGGAATGTTCTAAAAGTTGGTAGGTGCCAATTTCTATAGAGTCTACGTCAATTCCTATTCCGGAAGTTGCATTTGCTTGAGGGTCAGCATCGATAAGTAATACTTTTTTTTCTAGAACACCTAATGAAGCGGCTAGATTTATGGATGTAGTTGTTTTTCCAACGCCTCCCTTTTGATTTGCAATTGCAATGATTTTACCCATTAAATGATTTGGTTTTGTGAACGGTAAAAATACAATTATTTACGAGGAATAAAAACCATAAATGCAAACAGTCGATTAAAAGAATAATAGAAAAATAAATTATGTAATAATTGTAATAAATTTAACATGATTTTAGCTTCAAAAAAATTACATTTACAAAACTCAAAACAATATTTATGAAAAAAATCAATCAAAAAATTAAACCACTCATGTTTTTTGTACTGTTTGTGGCATCATTATTTTTAGAAGCGCAAATTAAAAAAACAGCAAGTGTTGAAGGTATTACAGAGTATATGCTTGAAAATGGCATGAAAGTTTTATTGTTTCCAGATAATTCATCGCAAACAATAACGGTAAACATTACCTATTTAGTAGGTTCCAGACACGAAGGTTATGGCGAAAAAGGAATGGCACATTTATTAGAACACATGGTGTTTAAAGGCACTCCAAACCATCCAGACATCCCTAAAGAATTAACAGCAAGAGGAGCAAGACCTAATGGAACTACTTGGTATGATAGAACCAATTATTTTGAAACTTTTAACGCTAACGATGAAAATTTAGATTGGGCTTTAGATTTGGAAGCCGATAGAATGGTGAATTCATTTATTGCAAAAAAGGACTTAGATTCTGAATTCTCCGTAGTTAGAAATGAGTTTGAAAGTGGCGAGAATTCTCCATCAAGGGTTTTAATGCAAAAAGTAATTAGTGGTGCTTATTTATGGCATAATTATGGGCAATCGACCATAGGGAATCGCTCGGATATTGAGCGGGTACCTATTGACAATTTGAAAGCATTTTATAAAAAATATTACCGACCAGATAATGCCGTATTAATGGTGACGGGTAAGTTTGAAAATGATAAAACTCTGGCTTTAATTGAAAAGAAATTTTCAGGAATAAAAAATCCAGATATACCATTATTAGACGTACCAACTATAGAACCAGCACAAGATGGTGAAAACCGAGTAACAGTAAGTCGGGTAGGCGATTTGCAAATAGTATCTGCTCTTTACCATATAGCAGCGGGATCTCATGAGGATTATGCAGCTATGGCTGTTGCCGAAGATATTTTAACCGATCAACCTTCAGGTAGACTTTATAAAGCTTTAATTGATGGTAAAAAAGCATCATCCATTTGGTCTTTCTCACCATTTACTAAAGAACCTTCATTTTTATATATCAATGTTGATGTGCCTTCAGATAAATCATTAACCGAAGCGGAAACAACGTTAACCTCCTTATTGGATGGTTTAAAAGATAATCCTGTAACAGAAGAAGAAGTAAATAGAGCGAAAGCTAATTTGTTAAAACAATACGACCAAATAAGTAGAAATTCAGCTTATTTAGGTACTTATATGAGTGAATTTATAGGTGCTGGCGATTGGAGATTATCGTTCATTCAGCGCGATAGAGTTGAAAATATGACTGCTGAAAAAGTAAATGCAGCCATTCAGCGTTATTTGATAAGTACTAACAGAACCATTGGTAATTTTGTTCCAACCAAACAACCAGTTCGGGTAGAAATTGAACATACCGAAGGTATTGAAACTCTGGTAGCTAGTTATAAAGGAAAAGAAGGGTTGGGTGAAGGAGAAGCGTTCGATGTATCTTATGATAATATTCAAAACCGATTAGATTCTGGTACCTTGCCAAAAACACCTATTGAATACGGTTTTATTAAAAAAGATAACCGTGGTAAAACCGTAACGCTATCATTCACATTTAGAACCGGAAATGTAAACGATTTTATGAACAAAGGTAAAATTGCAAGTTACACCTCAAGAATGTTAAATAAGGGTACAAAAAACAATTCCAGACAAGATATTGAAGATAAGTTGAGTGCCATAAAATCGTCTGTTTATTTTAGTGGTTCAAACGGTCGTGTTACGGCAAATATTAATACCACAGAAGAGCACCTTATGGAAACTCTCGCTTTAATGACCGATATGTTGAAAAACCCAAAATTTAATACCGATGAACTTGAAAAACTTAAAACTCAAGAATTGGCAGGTATTGAACAAAACAAAACGGAGCCACAGTTTTTAGCCAGTAAAAAATTATCATTGTTAAATCAGAAATATAAAAAAGGGCATCCGCTTTATGCTACAACAATTGAAGAAGATATTGAAGAGATTAAAGCAATTTCGGTTGAAGCTTTGCAAGATTACTATAATACGTTTTACGGCCTTTCAAATAGTGCCACTTTAGTTGCCATTGGAAATGTTAATGAGCAAACTTTGAAAGATTACTTCGAAACCGAATATGCTAATTTTAAATCGAAAAAAGCATACGCTCCTATTGCGGATAAGTTTTCTCAAAATACTGCAGCAAACGAAAACATAAAAACACCAGATAAGAAAAATGCTATTAGCATAGGTGTTTTGCCATTTGAAAGTAGTCAAGCAGAAGAAGATTATGCAGCTTTACAAATAGCAGGCGAAATTTTTGGAGGTGGTGTTTTAAACTCTAGAATTACGACACGTTTACGTCAACAAGACGGTGTAAGTTATGGTGCTGGTGGTCGAGTGAGTGTTGATGCTAATACTAATGATAAAAACTCATCCATGTTAGTTTACGCTATTTATGCTCCTGAAAATGCAGCAAAGGTACAAACAGGTTTTAAGGAAGAAATTGAGCGTTTTATTAAAGATGGTATTACTGAAGAAGAATTGAAAGTAGCCGTAACTAGTTGGGTGCAAGGTGAAAATGTATCTAGAGCAAAAGATAATGAACTGTCGTCTATGATAAACAATAATTTGTATTATGATAGAGATATGACATTTTATAAAGATATTGAAGATAAAATTACATCATTAACAGTGGCCGATGTAAATAAAGTAATTAAAAAATATTTTAAGACTTTTGATAAATGGACCGTTGTGAATGCAGGCGATTTTGTTGAACATCCTATTACAAATGAAGAAAAGAAGGTAGACTAATTTTCTTAATAGTAATTGTTAAAAACGCCAATTTGTTAAAATACAAATTGGCGTTTCAATTTTATTCTATTAAAATTTCTAAAATCTCAATAGCAGTATCACTAATTTTAGTGTCTGGGTCAAAGATACAAGTAGTTCCAACGTTTAGTAAAAAAGGATAATCTTGCTTTGGTATGACGCCACAAACAATAACCATAATATAATCGCAACCATACTTTTTAAGTTCTTCAATAATTTGTGGTACAAGGGTTTTATAATCAATAATTTGAACTGAAATTCCTAAAACATGTACATCATTTTCAATAGCTTGTTTTGCTACTTCTTTTGCTGTTTGAAAAAGTGAACCAATATCAACATCAAACCCCACATCGGCAAAACCTGTAGCTAAAATTTTAGTTCCATGATCATGACTAGCTTTTCCCATTTCAGCAATCATAATACGAGGCCTTCTACCTTCTTGTTCAGCAAAAATATCTGCTAATTCTTGAGCCTTCTTAAGTGAGGCATCATCTTTTATTTCTTTATTATACACCTAAAAATTATTTTATTTCAGCTTTATAACTTCCAAAAACAGTCTCAAGGGTATCACTAATTTCTTCAAGTGTTGCACGTTGGCGAGCTGCTTCCATAGCAAAAACTAGTAAATTTTTACTCCCATCTTGTTGAGAACCACTTAATTCCTTTGCTTTATGCTTATCGGAGCCAGAATTATTCAAATTTAAAGAAAATTTTGCTGCTTCTTTTAATTTTAATAACGCATCTTTTACTTTTTCAGAATTTCTTTCAGCTTTAATTTTATTTAAACGCTCCATTTGTTGTTTCCGAACCGTTTCATTATCAACCCCAAGGGTTGTAATAGTGTCTTCTTTTTTAAGATTGAATTTATTAACACCTACAATAATATCTTGATAGGAGTCGATGCGTGCTTGTTTTTTTGTAGCGGCTTGTTCAATATGCTTTTGTGGAATGCCAGCTTCAATAGCTTTGGTCATGCCTCCAAAAGTTTCAATTTCTTCAATTAATATCCATGCTTTTTGGGCAATGTCATGGGTTAGTTTTTCTACATAAAAGCTTCCCGCCCAAGGATCTACTGTTTTTGTTATTTGTGTTTCTTCTTGTAAAAAAAGCTGTGTATTTAGAGCCATTCGAGTAGAAAAATCGGTTGGTAAGGCCATGGCTTCATCTAAGGTATTGGTGTGTAAACTTTGCGTTCCACCAAAAACTGCAGATGAAGCTTCAACAGTAGTTCGTGCCATATTGTTGAAAGGATCTTGCTTTTTTAAACTCGATCCAGAGGTTTGACAATGTGTTCTTAAAATAAGAGATTTTTCATTTTTAGGATGGAACTGTTTAACTAATTTTGCCCATAACATACGTGCTGCTCGCATTTTGGCAATTTCCATAAAATGATTCATACCAATAGCCCAAAAGAATGAAAGGCGAGGAGCCAAGGAGTCAATATCCATACCTGCTTTCAAACCTTTTCTTATGCATTCCAATCCATGAGCCAAGGTGTAAGCCAGTTCCATATCGCATGTAGCACCAGCCTCTTGCATATGATATCCTGAAATACTGATGCTGCTAAATTTTGGCATGTGTTTACTTGTATACTCAAAAATTTCCGTAATAATTTTCATTGATGCTTTTGGAGGGTAGATGTAGTTATTTTTAACCATAAATTCCTTTAAAACATCATTTTGAATAGTGCCCGAAAGCTGTTCTAATTTTACATCTTGCTCTTCTGCTGCAACCATATAAAATGCCATAATTGGTAAAATGTTATCATTCAAGGTTATAGAGATACTCATTTTATCCATTGGAATTTGATCGAAAAGTAATTTCATGTCCTCTACCGAATCCATGGAGCCATGAACTTTTTCAATATCTCCTATATCAACTTTATGGTCACTATCATAACTTCGGTATGTGGCTACATCGAAGGCAACGAAAAGTTCTTTTTGTCCAACTTCTAAATGACGTTTGTAAGAAGCATTGCTTTCATCTACTGTATAAAAACCTTCATATTGTTTGATGTTCCAAGGTTTTTGAACATACATGGTGCTGTAAGATCCGCGAAGGTTTGGCGCGATACCGGCTGCAAAATGGAGGTGTTCTAAGTGTTCAATATCTTCTTTTGAATAGGTTGATTTTATAGCAATACCTTCTGAAGTTGTAAACGTTTCGGATAACTCTGTTTTCTGGCTTTCGACTTCCGTCTTTAAAACAATATGTTGAAGATTTTTTCTACTCATTTCAATCTTCATTTTTTAATCTGGTTTGTTCTATAGTTTCTGCTAAGCGTTTTTCAATAATGGGTTCAATTAACGTTTTTCTTTGATGTGTTTTCACGAACGGATAAAGTTCCAGTTCGTTTTTCATAACATCTTTAGAGTTTGTGTGTTTATTAGTGCCTACTAAAACAATTTCAGCATCATTAAATTGTTGCTGTTCTTTTGCGGCACTTTCTTTAATTTTTCGTTGAATAGTGCCTTCTTTGAGTTGTGCTAAAAAACCACCATTTTTTTCTATGTCTTTGAAAAGAATTAAGGATTTTTCAGCAAGTTGATGGGTTAATGATTCTATATAATAAGCACCGTCTGATGGGTTATTTACCTTGTCAAAATAGCTTTCATGTTTCAAAATTAAAAGCTGATTTCTAGCCATTCGTTCACTAAACGCATTGATTTTTTTGTAAAAGGCATCAAAAGGTAAATTGCAAATAGTGTTGGCGCCACCAAGTATAGCACTCATACATTCGGTGGTGGTTCGTAACAAATTAGTATTGTAATCGTATAGCGTTTTATTGCGTTTTGTTGGTGTTACACTAATGTGGCATTGCGTGTTTATTTGGTATTCTGAAGCTAAAGTGTTCCAGAGTATTCTTAGTGCACGTAGTTTTGCTATTTCAAAAAAATAATTGGAACCCACAGCTATTTCAAAATTTATTTGAAAGGTTTGTTTAGTTTCTGAATTAAAATCGCCATCAATAGCATTTAAATATTCGTTGGCATGGGCTAGGGTATAAGCCAATTGTTGTACCATAGTTGCCCCAGCATTTTGGTATAATACACCATTAATATTAAAAGAATTTGTTTGTTTAATGATGGTTTTAAATTTGGAAAAATCATCATTCATATTAAGAAACCAATTTCCAGAATATGCTAAATTTCCAATAATATCTGTTTGAACATAAATTTGCGCTTTCGCGGAAATACTAAGTGCTTTTTCAATAAAAGATTCTGAAAGAAATTGGAGTTCTAATAAAATAGGAATATAGAAAAGATCTTCTAATAAATTTTGAATAGAAATATCTTCGTTTGGAATAATGAATTTAATGCTTTCTGCACCGCGTTCAATAGCTTTTAATGCTTTTTTGCTTGATTTTTCAACGTCAGCAACGAAAATAGTTTGACAAATTCGCCATTGGGTTGCTTTGGTGTTTGAAACTTCAGGTAGCGTTTTTATATCTTCAGCATTATAAAATGGTTTTACCGAAATATCTTCGTTGCTTTTCCAAATAAGTGTTTCATTATAATCTGCACCTTGTAAATCAAATTGGATTTTTTGTTTCCATTGTCTTGCTGAAACTGCATTGAATTCATCAAATAAACCATCACTCATCTTTTTTGGTTTTTAGGCTATCTTCATATTCAATAATATAAATTTCTTCATTGTCACGCTTCATATAGTATTCTTCACGAGCAAATTTTTCTAAACCATCTTTAGTATTTAAGGCTTTAATGGCTTTGTTATCTTTTTCTATTTCTTTTTTATAGTATTCTTTTTCACTTTCCAAAGCATCAATATCTGTATTTAATTCATGATGGATTAACCATGAATTGGCATCAAAAAAGAGCATCCAAACTAAAAATACCGCCAAAATAAGTATGAATATATTTTTAAACGGTTTAAATATTTTATGTTTAAAAAAGGTCATGGTTTTAGCTTGTTATTAATAATGGTACGAACAATATCTACCGCTACGATGTTGTGTTTGTTGTTTGGTATTATGATGTCTGCGTACTCTTTCATAGGTTCTATAAACTGAATATGCATGGGTTTTAGTGTGTTTTGGTAACGCGATAATACTTCATCTAAATCTCTGCCACGTTCGGAGATATCGCGTTTCAGTCGGCGTATCAATCGTTCGTCAGTATCGGCATGTACAAAAATTTTAATGTCGAACATGTCCCGCAATTCAGGATGTGTTAAAATTAAAATACCTTCCACAATCATCACCTTTCTGGGGTGTGTTAAAATAGTGTCGCCTGTTCTATTATGTTTAACGAACGAATAGACTGGTTGGTGTATGGGAATTCCTTTTTTTAATTCTTTAAGATGATTTTCTAAAAGTTCAAAATCGATGGATCTTGGATGGTCGAAATTGATGTTGATGCGTTCATCGTAGCTTAAATGTGAGGTGTCGTTATAATAAGAATCTTGAGAAATTACACCAACTTCACCTTCTGGAAGTTCGTTAAGTATTTGATTTACAACGGTTGTTTTGCCGCAACCCGTTCCGCCAGCAATTCCTATAATAAGCATGTGTAATGTTGTTTAATTAACCCGTTACAAAGTTAGTTAAATGAAAATCAATTACTGTGTCTTATTTTATTTTTTGATTTTTGAAACCTCTGCTTCAGTAACTATTTTGTCGTTTTTATTGCCCCAACTGTTAGTAATATAGTTCATGACGTCAGCAATTTCATCGTCGCTTAAACCCAAAGGCGCCATAACGTTGTTATACTTTATGCCATTTACTGTGATTTCACCTTGCAAACCAAACTTAATGGCTCTAATGCTAGCCTCTCTGTTTTTAAGTAGGTAATCTGATTTTGCTAAAGGAGGAAATACATTTTTAACACCTTCACCCAAAGGTAAATGGCAAGTCATACAAAAATCGGTATAAATATCTTTACCACGGTCCATACTTTCCTTTAAGGCACTGGTTTGAGAATTGCTTGTAAATATGAATGAAAGTGAAATGAGAATACCTAATAAATATGATTTCATGTTGTAATAATTTCTATTTTTTTGGAACGATTTTAACAATGCCTTTACCTTCTATAGCTACATAAATAAACCCATCTGGAGCTTCAATTACATCTCTAACACGACCCATTTTATCCAATAATTTTTCACGTTTAACTACTTTTCCGTTGTTTAAAACTAGGCGTTCCAAATATTCAAACTTGAGCGACCCCACTAGTAAATTACCTTTCCAATCGGGGTATTTGTTTGATGTTACAAAAGCCATTCCGCTAGGTGCAATAGAGGGTACCCAATAAAAAATGGGTTGTTCCATACCATCTTTTTCGGTAATATCTGTAAACGGTGTGCCACTATAATTGATGCCATACGATATCACTGGCCATCCATAGTTTTTCCCTTTTTGTATGATGTTTATTTCGTCACCTCCTTTTGGTCCATGTTCGTGTTCCCAAATGTCGCCTGTCTCTGGATTTTTTATTAAGCCTTGCGGATTTCTATTGCCATAACAATAAATGGCTTTTTTTGCATTAGGCACATCCACAAATGGGTTGTCTGAAGGAATGCGTCCATCGTCATGAAGTCTGTAAATTTTACCACAATCTAGAGTGATATCTTGCGGATTTACATCACGTTCACCACGTTCGCCAATAGAGAAATACAAATACCCATCGTAATCAAAAGCTATTCTAGATCCAAAATGTTGCCCTTTTTTAGTGTTTGGTTCAGCTTTGTAAAGTACTTCTTTCTCAACTAACGTATTGTTGTTTAATTTGGCTCGCATAATGGCTGTATTGCCACCATCACCTTCACCTTCCGCGGAAGCGTAAGAGAGATAAATCCAGCCGTTTGTTTCGTATTTTGGGTGTAATTTAATGTCCATAAAACCACCTTGACCACGCACATAAATTTCAGGAACACCTTCAATTAAAGTTTTTTCGTCATTTTTAAAATGAATGAGTTCTCCTGATTTTTCTGTGATTAGCATGCTGCCATCTGGTAAAAAAGCAATGCCCCAAGGGATATTTATGTCTGAAACCACTAATTCGGTAGTATAGTTTACAGTTTTTGGATCTTCAGCTTTTACCGAAGATTCAGTTTGTTGTGCACACGAGTAAAATGAGACTAGAAGTATTGCCAGTAAAAGATGTATCTGTTTCATGTTTTATTGTTTTTTTGTTATAAATTTAGCTAAAATAGGTAACTTATGTTTATTCCGGTATAATAATTAACAGGATTTCCTGGATAATAATATCTGGGGGCGCTACCACCAAAACCTATTGCATTAATTAGTATTTGCGATGCATAATGTTTATCTAACATATTATTTATACCAAAGTAAGCGTTCAATTTAAGGTTTTTATTGATGTGGTGTTTGTAGCCTAATTTGAAGTTTGTTAAACTGTAGCTGTCAGTAAAAAGTGTATTGCTATCTGTCATAGGTATACGTCCAAGGTATTGGTAATTAATGGTTACAAAAAAACCTAATTCAGTATCAAAGTCTATACCAGTATTAAGTAAGTTTGATGGTACGCCCGTTAATTTGTTTCCTGAGAAATTGTTGCCATCATCAATAAATTCTTTAAATTTAAAATCGTTAAGCGTATATGAAACATAATGGTTTATAGAGGTGTTTTTCGATTGCAGCCATTGATATTTCAATACCATTTCCAATCCATTATGCAGGGTTCTACCGGCATTTACGCCAATAAATTGGTCGTTGCCTGTACGTCTAGGTACTAAAAGATCTCGAACATCTAATCTATATAAAGCTAAATTACATTGTAAGCGGTTGTTAAAGAATGCCGAGCGTGTTCCTACTTCAAAATTCCATGCTGTTTCAGGTTTTATGTTAGTATTAATCAAACCCTCGGGCAACAAAGTTTCAGCAGTTGTTGGCGGTGAAAATCCATGACTTACATTGGAATAAATATTTATGTTTTGAGAGAAAACATGTGAAATTCCAAACTTAGGCGACAGCATACCTTTAAAATTATAAGAACCTGATTGGTCTGGATTTTCATCTATTACAAATCGATCTATTAAATTATAAGATGTTTTGTTGAAATTCAATCCAACGGAAAATGTGGTTTTTTCTGAAAGATTATAATTGGTTTCAAAAAAGAGGTTGTAATAGGTGCGTTTTTCTTTGAAATCTGAAAACTTATCACCTTCCACACTACCAGTTCCTTCGGGATGATTTTGGTATAGATTTTCATAATTTCTTGATTTATAAATGTCTTTAAACAACTCACCACCAAGGGTCCAATTTAATTTTTTTGAAGTGCCTAAAACACGACTTCGAATACCAATGGCCGATGTGTTTTCAGTTAAAATATCAAAAGGTCTAGGTTCATAAGCTTCTTTAAATGAAGAAAAAACACTGGTTATTTGTTTTGTGTTGCTGTTGTATTGATGGTTCCAAGAAAGCCCAAGAATACCACGTTTCGAATCTTCATACCCTTTAGATTGTGCCCAAGTAAATGCTGCTGTTTTAGGATTGTTTAAATAATCATTCTCATTAATAGAGCTTGGAATAAACCCTTTTAAATCTGTATAGCTGCCTAAAAGCGTAATATCATCTTTATTACTTAAAAAATGGTTGGTGTTTATGGTAAATGTTTGCCTGTCGTAGTTGTTGTTGTCTCTATATCCGTCGCTGTGCGTATTACTGTAAACAGCACGAAAACTGTGTTTTTTATTACCATGATTTACGTTTAAAATGCTTTTCATGAGTCCGAATGATCCAAAAGATATATCACTTTGCGCCGTCGTTTGGTTTAGATAAGCATTTTGGGGAATTAAATGAATGGTGCCACCAAGTCCTGCACCATAAATACTAGAGCCAGCACCTTTTATAATTTCGAAACGCGAAATAGAACCTAATTCAAAATCTTCAATAGTTGTTTCTCCGTTTCCAGACGTCAAAGGTATATCTTGAAAATAGGCTCTAATTTTTGAAGTTCCGTAAAGATTTCTCGATCCAATACCTCGAATAGAAATTTTATTGGTGTTTAAAGAACCCGATTGCATAAAAACACCTGGAACTCTATTTAAAACATCAAGAACGTTTGTAGTGTTGCCGCGTTGAATGTCTTTAGAAGTTATAATGTTTATGGTTGTGTTTGCTTTTTGTAGCTTTTGAGGAATATGATTGGCATTTACTATAACTTCATTTAAGTTTGAGGGGTTTAGTTCTAATTGGATAATAATATATTCAGGTTTTGAAATCTCAATTTGTTTTTCGTGATATCCAGCTTTTGAAAAATTGTACATTCCTTTACTTGGTAATTCAAATTGACCCAGATTGTTTGAATTATATACACTATTATTTTGAGCGTTTTTAATTGTTACATTGGTTAATGGTGTCCCATTTTCACTATCAATAATTTTACCTTTAAAAACTTGTTGTGAGTGAGCGAAGTATAAACTGAAAAAAAAGACACTTGCGAAAAATAAGTTTTTCAAAATGAAAAATTGTTTTGATTAATAAATGGTTCTTATAAGATGTTTTCGTGTTTGAAAAGCTTAAATATATATTTTTTAAAATTAAATTAAATATTTGGTTCCTATATTATATAAAAAAGTATATTTGCATCCCGTTAGAGAAAATCTAATTCGGGGTGTAGCCTCTCGACAAGATCAAGATAAACTACACTACGAATTTTAAATTTTTCGGGGTGTAGCGTAGCCCGGTTATCGCGCCTGCTTTGGGAGCAGGAGGTCGGAGGTTCGAATCCTCTCACCCCGACGAAATAGGGTATCAATCTATAGCAAAAACCTGTTAATCATTTGATTTACAGGTTTTTATTTTTTTTTTTTTATGAATATCATAGAAAGTGATATGTTTAGATTAAAAAATGCAATAAATTGAAATTCAATTAAAACAATTAGGGAGCTATGTAATTCCTAGATTTCTTATTATTCAAAATTGTAGGGCTCAAAAATTATATCTTGTATTTATTTTAAGAATATACAGCTTATTGTGAACATATTATGATGGGTTTAAAGGCGAAAACTAAAAATCATGTCTTAGTTTTTATTTACTCAGCATTTAAATTTTCCAAAAATAGCGTTAGGCTTTCAGAAGCTTTTAGATTAAGTTTTTTTCGAATTCTATATCTTGCCGTTTCAACTCCTCTTGATGAAATATTTAGTATATGTGAAATTTCCTTGTTTGATAAATTCGTTTTAATTAATGCGCACAGTCTTAATTCGCGTTGTGAGAACGAGGGGTCAATACGTTTTAAATCCCTAAAAAAATTGGTGTTTACTCTTTCAAAATTTACATCAAATATTTCTAAGTACTTTTCTCCTATTTTATTTTGGTTCAGTTTTTTAAAAATCTGTACTATTTTGTTTTTCGATTCGCTGCTCTTAACAAGTTCTTTTAATTGTTTTAAATCGTTGTTTAATTCTTGAAAGGCTTCTTTTCTCTTGCTTAACAAAAGTGTGTAATTAGCGAGTTCTTTGCTTTTATCAATTAAATCCATTTCTAAATGGGTGTTGTCCTCTTTTATTTTTTCTTGCTCGATTGATAGTTTAAGTTGCTCTAATTCCAGTCTAACAAGTTTTTGGTCCTTTAAAGTTTCTAATTTAGTTTTCCTTTTTTCAGTTTGAATTTTTTTCAAAAGGAGCCTGTAAGCCAAATATGTTAAAATTAAAAAAGCGATGCTATATAAAAAATAGGCAATACTTGTTTGGTACCATAAAGGAAGTATTGTAAAGGCATATGTAGCTTCATTCCCTTCAACTCCAGTATGGCTCTTGCTTTTTACTTTGAAGGTGTAGTTTCCGTATGGTAATTTTGCATACTCTTTAAATGGAAGTGAGGACCATTCGGACCATTCAAAGTCTGACCCTTCAAGAAAATAACTATACTCTAAATCGGCATATGGTGCAATTTCAGGAGCGCTGAATTCAAATCTCAATATATCAGAAGCATTCGGAAATTCAATGGTTTTCTTATTAATAATTGGGGCATAATTTTTAGCTTGATTTTTTACATAGCTTATGTTAGTAAATACCGTATGCGCTTTTTTGGTATTATTGGTATTAATATTATATAAAAAAAGTCCTTTATTGGAACCTAAAAAAACATAATCTTCATAAGGTAAAACACTTTCCATGCCTTTGTTAAACATGCCTTTAAGGTTTAAAAAAGGTGCTTTAATTAATTGTTTTTTTGGATCACTATTTAAAAAATAGCCTGCTTCGTCATCTTGCACAAACCATGTTTTGTCTTTGGTATATAAAAGCTTGCGTGTGTTTTTTGACGTATCTAAAATTTTGTTTAATAAAGGATAAGGTACAAAGGTTTTTGTTTTCTTATTATAGGTGAAAATGCCATTATTTGTAGTGAAAACAATTTGCCCATTATAATTAACCACATTAATGCTAAAGGGTGATTTAAAGCCGTTTGAAGTGGTAAATTGCTCAACAGATTCTACTCTTGTATAATCTGGATTGACTACTATTTTATAAACGCCTTTATAGCCATGGCATACCCAAAAGGTATTGGGGTCTTCGGCCGGAAGAATATCTCGGGTAGATTCATCAAATCCCTTTAATTGATGCTTTAAAACCCATTTAGATTGTACTTTTTCCAACAAAAACAAGCCGTTGTAATTAGATGCTAAAAACAGGTTTTTTTTGTCTTTTAAGGGTGTTATTTTCCAAAACCCGGTTGTGTTCCCTATTTGCTCGGGAATATTGTTGTTTAAAACAAACAGCCCATCATTATGGCCAATTAAAATATCGCCATTCAGCTTTGTTAAAGTCCATGCTTGCCCTGGCAAATCTTCTATTTTATTAACTTTGAAATCTAAATCGTCAAAATTATTTATATAATAAACACCTTCGTTGGTTGCTAAATAAATGGTTTTGTTTTCAATTAAGATATCATAAACAGAAGCATGGTCAAAAATGTTGGCATATTGTGAGTTAAAATCCAGACAAGCAATACCGTTGTTGTGAAGTACCCAAATATTATTCGATTTTAATTTATAAAAATTAAGAATTGCCGTATTTTTAACTTTAGAAAAAGTGATGTTTGTTCTATTAATACTACCGTCCTTTTTTAATTCAATTATTTTCGAACTTAAGGTGCCTAAAAGGAATGTGGAATCGTTTTTTTGGACACCACAATTAATGGGGTCAATATGTCCTTTCTCAAAAAGCTTGATTTTTTTAACAATCGTTTTTGAAGTTAAGTTGGCCAAAAAAATATTTCCTTCTTGGGTAACAAAAAATGCCTCCTGATTGTTTACAGGAAAAGAAGCCGTTATGACGCCATTTTCAATACTATTTGAATTAAAAAGATATGTTAACTTATCGGCTTCCTCATTTAATGCGTAAATTCCGTTTGTTGCATCTTGAACAATTAAAATGTCATTAACAATTCCAGAATATACAAATGCTTGGTTTGCTTTAATATGGGTTGCAGATTTCCCCATAATAACAATTAATTCTTTAAACGACCTATAAACCACTTTACCGTGAAAATCGTGTATTTTCCAATTGTTTTCTAGGTTGGAATTATTTAAAAGCAGTTCATCAATCAACGAATGGTAATAATAGTTTCCAAAATCATCTTTTTTTAAATTTCCAATTTCGTTGTAACCGCCAACCCAAATAACACCTCCATCATCAATCATCAAACTTCTAACCGATGAATGATTAGGAAGTGGAATGGTTTTCCAGTATTCGCCATCATAGGTTAAAATGCCATCATTGTTTCCAAAAATCAAAATACCATCTCTGTCTTCGCACATAGCCCAGAACTGGGAATCGGATTTAAAATCATTCTTATCAAAGCTAATAGATTCTGTAACAGATGATTTTACTTGTTTTAAAAAAGAAGATGAAACTTGAGCCTGAAAATAAAAAGGGACTAAAAACCATAAAATTAAACGCCATTTATAAGCCATAAAAAACCGAATGCTATTTATTGAAAATAATTTTAAAGTTAATATATTTTTTTTATTTAAAGCACTATTAATTAAGCAATAAAAGCTAAATGAAGTATTGTTGAAGTAATGATTGTTTTTTTAGATGTAATTAAAGCGTATGCATCATTTAAAGCTTATAAATGATAAAAATATAAATTTGCTCTAATCATTTTACAAATTAAACAATTAAACTACTAATTATTATGAAATTTAAATTATTCACTAAGAATTTAAGATTGGTTTACTTTCTTTTATTGTTCTTTAGTTTTTTAACAGTTTCTGCGCAGAACAAAAAAACCGTGTCGGGTACTGTTATATCTTCTGAAGATAATTTTGCATTACCAGGAGCTTCCATAATTGAAAAAGGGACAAATAATGGAACATCTACAGATTTTGATGGAAATTTTTCATTAAATGTATCTGGAAACGCTACCACATTAATTGTTTCTTATATTGGGTTTGTTTCTCAAGAAGTCACTATCACAAACAGTTCTCTCTCCATTATAATGCAGGCAGATAATGCTAAGTTAGATGAAATTGTGGTAGTTGGGTATGGTACTCAAAAAAAGAGTGTTGTAACAGGCGCCATTTCTAGTGTGAAAGCTAAAGATATTGAGAACATTCCCAATGGAAGAATTGAACAGGCTTTACAAGGTAAGGTTTCTGGTTTAACAATTGCAGCAAATGCAGGACAACCTGGTTCTGCTTCCACCATTAGAATACGTGGTATAACTACTTTTACCGAAGCTGGAAATGATCCACTTTGGGTAGTTGATGGTGTTATTGTGGATAATGGCGGTATTGGTTATGTTAATCAATCGGATATAGAATCGATGGAGGTTTTAAAAGATGCGGCATCGCTTGCTATTTATGGGGCTAGAGCTGCTGGTGGTGTAATTTTAGTAACTACCAAAAAAGGGAAATCTGGAAAAATTAGCGTAAATTATAATGGTTTTGCTGGTGTATCGAGTCCTGCCAGAAAATTAAATTTGTTAAACGCAACACAATATGCTGTATTAATGAACGAACAGTCTGTAAACGGTGGCGGTGAAGTTTTATATGCTAATCCAACTTCTTATGGAAAAGGAACAGATTGGCAAGATGCTATTTTCACAAATAGTGCACAACGTTATTCACATGAATTAAGTTTAGCTGGAGGAAACGATGTTTCTAGTTTTTATGCATCGGTTGGTATACAGGATCAAGAAGGTATTGTAACACCAGAAATTTCTAGTTTCAATAAAAAAAGCATGCGTTTAAATTCAACCCACAAACTTTCTCAGTTTATCACTGTGGGGCAAACATTGGGATACTCGCATCAAAAAACATTGGATATTGGAAACACCAACGCAGAACAAGGAGGTCCGTTAAGTTCAGCTTTACATTTAGATCCCATAACACCGTTAGTAGAAACAGATGCAGCAAGGGCAAGTGGAATACCATATGCAGGGAATGATGTTATTACTGATGCTAATGGAAATCCTTATGGAATTTCAACTTTAGTGCAAAACAACATGACTAATCCTTTAGCTTACGTTAAAACAAGATTAGGAAATCACAATTGGTCTGATGATTTTGTGGGGAATGCCAATATAGAAATTACACCTATTGAAGGGTTAACTATAAAATCAACCTTGGGCGCAAAATTAGCCTATTGGGGTTTTGAAGGTTTTACGCCTGTTTATTATCTTAATGGTGATAACGTAAATGATGAAAATACACTTACCAGAACTACAAATAAAAGTTTTGGTTGGAACCTTGAAAACACTGTTTCTTACACCACACAAATTAAAGACCATAATCTTACTGTTTTAATAGGGCAAGGTTCATATGTTGATAATGATGCAAGTGGCTCAACCGTTACTTACAGAGGTCTTCCAACATCGGATTATAGATTGGCTTCATTCGGGTATGAGGTTGCAGAAAGTGATAAATTTGGTTCTGCATATACTAGTGATTTGCATAAATTAACATCCTTGTTTTCAAGATTGAACTATAACTATAAAGAAAAATATTTAGTTACTGGTGTTATTAGACGAGATGGTTCTTCAAGATTTGGAACAAATCATAAATTTGGTGTTTTCCCATCTTTTTCAGCTGGTTGGGTACTTTCTAAAGAAGATTTTTGGAAAGATGATTCTTTTGTAAACACTATAAAAATTAGAGGCGGTTATGGTGTTACAGGAAATGATGCTATAGGTGATTTTGGTTATTTGGCATTAGTTTCTGGAGGCAGAAATTATCCTTTGGGTACAGATGGAACAGTTCAAATTGGTACAAGTCCTGATGCGCCTTCAAATCCAGATTTAAAATGGGAAGAGACCATACAAACAAATATAGGTATAGATGCAAGGTTTTTTAACACTTTAAATGTGACAGCCGAGGTTTACAAAAAGAAAACCACAGGAATTTTGCAGAATGTTGAAATATCAGGTTTTGTTGGGGCATCGGGCTCTCCACTTGGCAACATAGCCGATATGGAAAACCGAGGAATTGAACTAGAGTTAGGTTATACCGAATCATTTAATAAACTTAATGTAAGCATTAGTGGAAACATTTCGTATTTAGAAAACGAAGTTACTTATTTAGGACAAGGAAAAACCTATATAACTGGAGGCGTAGGGTTCCAATCTATGGGAACATTAACTAGAACTGAAGTTGGAATGGCCAGAAACACATTTTATGGGTTTAAAACAGCCGGTATATTCCAAAATCAATCTGAAATAGAATCATATACAAACAGTACAGGGATTATCATTCAGCCAAATGCTAAACCAGGTGATTTTAGATGGGTTGATACAGATGGTAACGGAACCATTAACGATCTTGATAAACAATATTTGGGAAGCCCTATTCCAAAATATACATTCGGATTTAATTTTAATCTTGATTATGAAGGATTTGATTTAGGTATGTCTTTTCAAGGATCTGCAGGAAATAAAATTTTTCAAGGTTTAAGAAGAATAGACCTAGGTGCTAATCCTAATTACCAAACAAAAGCCTTAGCACGTTGGACAGGAGAGGGTACTTCAAACAGCTATCCTAGATTAACCACTGCCGATACTAATCTAAACTTTACCAGATTTTCAGATTTTTACTTAGAAGATGGTGACTATTTACGTCTTAAACTAGTTCAATTTGGATATACTTTACCAAAAGATGTTGTAAACAAAATTGGCGCTCAAAAATTGAGACTTTATGTAACAGGCGAAAATTTGTTAACCTTTACTAAATATACTGGTTTCGATCCAGAAATTGGTGGTAGTACTTTTGGTATAGATAGAGGTTATTACCCACAAGCCCAATCTGTTATGTTGGGAGCTAATATTCAATTTTAATAATAAATAATTATGAAAACAAAAAATATAAAGTATTTATCTATTGCTGTAGCAATACTAATTACAACGGCATCTTGTTCCGAAGATTTTGTAGAAGTTACACCGAAGGGTACCGATTTAGAATCTACATACTATCAAAATGCAGAAGAAGCATATTCAGCGCTTATAGCTGTTTACGACATTATGAGTTTCAATTCATCTAGTTGGGATAATATGATATCCTTCATGAATGCAGGTTCTGATGATAACTATGGTGCTTCTGTTCCTGGCGATGCGATTTCTCTTTTTTCGTTTAACCAATTAACGCCTACAAATATGCCGGAAGGTTTTTGGAGCAATCATTATCAAGGTATTTTTAGAGCCAATACCTTGTTGGAAAAGCTACCAAACATCTCTATGGATGAAGATTTGAAATTAAGATTTGCTGCAGAATGTAAAGCAATGAGAGCCTATTATCATTTTAATTTGGTAAGAATGTTTGGAAACATTCCGCTTATGAATCATACAATTACAGCTATTGATGCACAAACGTATCCGCAATCTACATCACAAGAAGTATATGCTCAAATAGAGCAAGATTTACTGGATGCCATTACAGATTTACCAGCATCAATTAATGTTACTACAGAAGGAGGACGCTGGACAAAAGGAGCAGCCCAAGCTATGCTAGGAAAAGTTTATCTTTATGATAATAAAAACACTGAAGCAGCAGCACAATTAGCCGAAGTTAACGGTACTCCAGGAGGCACCAGTCAATATGGTTATAAATTATTAGATAACTTCAAAGATCTTTGGGTACATGCAAACAAATTCAATTCTGAATCTATTCTTGAAGATGTACACACCGATACAGGTAGAGCAGATTGGTCTGGACTTGGTTTTGGGACCGAAGGGAATATTTTAAACATTATGGTAGGTATAAGAGATTATACTAGAACAGCGGGTTCTACAGCACCCGATTATTTCC
The DNA here is from genome assembly GCF_004341235.1 of Mariniflexile fucanivorans. Classification (GTDB taxonomy): domain Bacteria; phylum Bacteroidota; class Bacteroidia; order Flavobacteriales; family Flavobacteriaceae; genus Mariniflexile; species Mariniflexile fucanivorans. The sequence continues at coordinate 444,691 of NZ_SLUP01000003.1, read as the reverse complement.
CAGGTTGGGGAGTTAATACCGTTACTCAAAATTTGTATGATGTCATGAAAGGTGATCCCCGTTTTGATGCTACAATTATTGATGTAAAAGCTTTAATTGCTGATGGTCAAGTAGTAGGCTACTCATCTGTTAACGAAGCATCAACAAATACAGGATATTTTATGGCGAAATTTGTTCCTTTAAAATCGGATGCAACGACACTTGGAGGTGACCAAACGTTAAATTTTTATCAAGATACTTACATTATAAGATTAGCCGATACTTATTTGTTAGAAGCAGAAGCTTTAGGAGGCACTGGTGCCAGAGCACAAGCACTACTTGATGCCGTAAGAGCTAGAGTAGGATTACCTTCAACTCCTGTTTCTTTAGACGCTATTGCTTTAGAAAGAAGAAAAGAATTAGCATGCGAAGGGCATCGTTGGTTCGATCTTGTAAGAACAGGTAAAGCAGCTACCGCATTAGCATCTAGAGGGTTTGTTGCTGGAAAAAATGAAGTATTGCCAATTCCAGTAAAAGAATTAGAAAATACCATACTTGTTCAAAACCCTGGTTATTAATATTAAAGATATATAAAATGAAAAATTTAAAATTAACAACTGCAATAATTTTTTCTGTTGCACTCGCATTAAGTGTATTTACTTCGTGCCAACCCGATGATGTTAATACTGGAAACGGAATTGTAGGTACAGATTTAGATCCTAGTTTTACAATTACTCCTGTTGAAAACGTAACAAATAGATATACATTAGAAGCTAAAACAATAACCGATGTAACCTCAGATTGGTGGGATATTGGCGATGGGTCGGATGTCTATCATGGTTATACTAAAGAACAAATCTTTTTACCAGATGCAGGTACTTACACCATTACCCATTTTACAGTTAGTAAAGGTGGTATTAAGACTTCTTCTTCTCAAGATTTAATAGTTGAAGTGTCAGATCCCGTGGCGGGTAATCTTGTAAAAGGTGGTAAGTTTTCAAATAGCGATGATTATTCTCAATGGACAAAACTAGAACTTAGCGCTGATGCTGATTGGGTGTTTAATATAGGTAGTGCAACAGTTCATTCCAATGGAGGATGGGCACAAGAAGGCATCTATCAAGCTATGGAAGTAGTAGCTAATAAAACATATTCATTAGATATGTTAGTTAAATCTACAGGGTCATTCACAGACACATGGTTTGAGGTGTATGTAGGTACAACCGTGCCTGTTATTGGTAAAGATTATGGCGATAACAGAATTATGGGTTTAAGTACTTGGGACGGATGTGGAACAGCTCCATTTTCAGGAAAATTATCGCAAGTAGGATGTATAAAGAATTCAAAAACAAATACAATAAACAATACGGTTACGTTTGATACTTCTGGAACCGTTTACTTGGTTATTAGAAGTGGTGGTAATGGGTTTGATCCAGCAGGTATTACTATAAGTAACGTAGAACTGAGAGGAACAAATTAAAATAAATTTGTTTTATTAATTTAACCCGTTGGGGTATTTTTTTTAAATCCAATTTTATACTTAATTGTCACATTGAGCTTGTCGAAATGTAAATTTTATAAAGTCTTCGACAAGCTCAGACTGACACTTAGAGTTTAATTGGCTGTAAAATTGGAAGTAGAAAAAATATTCCAATTAATTTTCATTAATTACATACAACGGGTTAACTTAATTATTAAGTAGCTAAATAGAATTATATGTTATGCTACAGTATAAAATTGTTTCACAAACATGGTTGACTTTAATAAATTTAAAATAATGAAATCCTTATTAATTATAGCGTTTATAATATCTCTAGCTAATTGTAGTCAAACATCTAGTGATGACAAAGAGGAGGTCGTTGTTATCCCTCCAACAATAGAAAATGAGGTAGATTTTTGGCTAACTAAAGGCGATCAATCCATCAAAATACAAAAACAAAACAGCATTCTTAGTTTCAATAGTGCTTATAATAGTTATGCAAATATTGAGGTTTATGATTCACAAACTTATCAAACCATTGATGGTTTTGGCTTTACGCTTACAGGCGGAAGCGCACAGGTAATCAACTCTCTAAATGCCACTAAAAAACAAGAATTATTACAAATTCTTTTTGGTTCAAATAGCAATTCCATTTCCATAAGTTATTTAAGAGTTAGCATTGGCGCATCAGATTTAGATGAAGCACCATTTTCTTATAACGATTTACCTGTTGGTGATACCGATTTAAGCTTAACAAAATTCAGTTTAGAGCCAGATAAACAGCATCTTATTCCGCTTTTAAAAGACATATTAAGCATAAATCCAAACATTAAAATTTTAGGAAGTCCATGGTCGCCTCCTGTTTGGATGAAAGATAACAATAGTACCATTGGTGGCAGTTTACAACCAAAATATTATTCGGTATATGCTAATTATTTGGTGAAATATATTCAAAAAATGAAAGAAGAAGGCATCACCATTGATGCCATAACACCTCAAAACGAACCTTTACATCCAGAAAATAATCCTAGTTTATTGATGACTGCCTTAGAACAAGCTGATTTCATTAAGAATCATCTTGGACCTGCTTTCCAAACGGCTAAAATCACTACAAAAATCATTATTTACGACCATAATTGTGATAAGCCAGAATACCCAATTTCTATTTTAAATGATGCCGATGCAAAACCATTTATCTCAGGTTCTGCATTTCATTTATACAACGGAAGCATTACGGCCTTGTCAACAGTTCACAACGCACATCCAGATAAAGACGTGTATTTTACAGAACAATACACCCCAATTGATGGCGATTTTTATGGCGATTTAAACTGGCATTTAAAAAATGTTATAATTGGCTCTATGAGAAACTGGAGCAAAACGGCTCTTGAATGGAATTTAGCTAATGATGCTACTTTTGGTCCACATACAGATGGCGGATGCACAACTTGTAAAGGTGCGCTTACCGTAAATAGCAACGGCACTTACACTTTTAATGTCTCTTATTATATAATTGGTCATGCTTCCAAATTTATACCAACAGGTTCCACAAGAATTGCTAGTAATATAAGCGGAAATTTAAATAATGTGGCATTTAAAACCCCTGAAGGAAAAAAAGTTCTAATTGTTCAAAATGACGGAAGCACTTCCGAAATTTTCAATATTAAATACAACGGCAAATGGATTACAACTTCATTAAACCCTGGTTCTGTTGGAACATACATTTGGTAAAATTTTAAAAATGAAAAAAATGAAAAAACTTTTTGCATTAGTATTAATTGTAACCGTGTTTGCTTGTGAACAAAAAAAACAAGACAAACATGAAAATCAAGAAAAACCAATCGAAATAACAGAGACACCGTTTAGTCTAAAAGATAAAAAAATTAGTATTTACACCACTGCTCACAATAATGATTTAAAACTATCCTTAAATACAGAAACAATAATTTTTGAAGATTTTAAGCAACCCTTGGAAACTGATGTAGCCATTAATGTTGATGCCAGTAAACATTATCAAACTTTTTTAGGGATTGGTGCAGCATTAACAGATGCTTCAGCAGAAACCTTTTACAAGCTACCAAAAGATAAGCAAGACCAATTTATGGAAGCTTATTTTAATGTTGAAAAAGGCATTGGATATTCTTTAGGTAGAACACATATTCACAGCTGCGATTTTTCTAGCGGAAGTTATACTTATATTGAAGAAGGCGATGCCGAATTAAAAACATTCAGTATTGAACACGATAAAACCTTCCGTATTCCTTTTACAAAAAAAGCGATTGAGGCAGCAGGAGGGAAACTAACCATGTATGCAAGTCCTTGGAGTCCACCAGCTTTCATGAAAACCAATAATAATATGCTTCAAGGCGGAAAACTAAAAACAGGGTTCTACCAACCATGGGCAAATTACTATTCAAAATTTATAAAAGCTTATGAAAAAGAAGGTATTCCTATTTGGGGGTTAACCATACAAAATGAACCGATGGCAGTACAACGTTGGGAATCGTGTATTTATTCTGCTGAAGACGAACGCGATTTTTTAAAAAACAATTTAGGGCCAACGTTAGAAAAAGATGGATTAGGAGATAAAAAAATTATTGTTTGGGACCATAATCGGGATTTGCTTTTTCAAAGAGCTGATGTTATTTTAAACGACCCTGAAGCGACAAAATATGTTTGGGGAACAGGATTTCATTGGTATGAAGATTGGAAAGACGGCACACCCATGTTTGATGCCGTAAAACGTGTACATGAAGCGTTTCCAGATAAAAATTTGATTTTTACTGAAGGTTGTAATGAAAAATATGACCTTGCACGCATAGTAAACGAAGATCCAAAATTAGCAGAACGCTACGGAAAATCGATGATAAACGATTTTAACAATGGCACCGTTGCCTGGACAGATTGGAACATTCTTTTAGATGAAACAGGGGGCCCAAACCACGTTGGTAACTTTTGTTTTTCTCCAGTTCATGGCAATACGCAAACGGGGGAACTAACATTTACTAATTCCTATTATTATATTGGTCATTTTTCAAAATTTATTCGTCCAGAAGCCAAAAGAGTAAGCAGTGCATCAAGTTCAAATAACCTATTAACTACGGCGTTCCAAAATCAAGATGGAAGCCTTGTTATCATTGTTATGAATGTAAGCAACGAGCCGGTTGGTTATAGTTTGAATATGGAATTAAAAAAGGCTCAATTAAACATATTACCACATGCTATACAAAGCATCGTTTTAAAATAACCTGGAATAAAAAATAAAAGTTTAGTTTGTTTTAGTTTTTTAGCAAGGTGCATGCTGCTGTTTTCTATTGCATAAAGAAAGCAGCAGTATCATCTTTTATTTCCAACCAAACTTATAATATCTACAAAAAATCATTTAAAATTCTCTTAAAAAAATGAAAGTTTTTCCAATATTCATGCTGTTAATTATCGGCAGCATTGCTAATTCTCAAGTTTCCTTGGCTAAAGTTTTTGGAGACAATATGGTATTACAACGCCACAAAGATATTCCTGTTTGGGGTTCTGCTTCTGCTAATGAGTTAATTGAAGTTCAATTCAATCAACAAAAACTGCAAACCAAAACCGATACAAACGGCAAATGGATGGTTTATTTAAAACCAGAAAATGCAGGAGGTCCATTTGAATTGGTTGTTAAAGGAGAAAACACATTAATTGTAAAAAATATTTTAGTTGGTGAGGTTTGGTTGTGTAGCGGTCAATCTAATATGGAATGGACGGTTGGTCAATCTGATAATGCTAAAAATGAAATTGAAAAAGCTTCAAATTACCCAAATATTAGGCATATTAAAATTCCGAAAGAAATAAGTCCGCTACCAAATGCAGACATTAAAAGTGCTAATTGGGATGTTTGTAATACTTCAACAGCAGGAAATTTTACAGGTGTTGGTTACTTTTTTGCAAAACAGTTAAGCGACTCTTTACAAATTCCAATTGGGCTTATTAATGCCTCATGGGGAGGTTCTGTAGCAGAAACTTGGATAAGTCGTGAAGGTTTTGAAAACAGTGAAGACTTTAAAGATTTAATTGCAACCATGCCAGTAACGAATATAGATTCTCTACTGAATTTAAAAAATGAAACTTCGCGAAAACGGATTGAAGCTTTACAAAATTCAAAATTATCAGAAGCAAATATTGAAACTTATAAAGATTTGAATCTGGACGATAGTAATTGGTTAAACATGAATGAACCCGAAGCATGGGAAACACAAGAATTAGGCGAGTTTGATGGCGTTGTTTGGTTAAGAAAGCATGTTACTTTGTTGGAAGAGGATATTAAAACCGACATTATTTTAGAAATTCCTGCCATTGACGATGAAGATATTACTTATGTAAACGGCGTAAAAGTTGGTGAAACCACAGGTTGGGACTTAAGCAGAACCTATAAAATTAATGCAGATATACTAAAAGTTGGAGATAACGTTATTTCCGTTAGGGTTGTTGATACTGGCGGCGGCGGTGGAATTTGTGGTGACGCATCAAAACTAAAATTAATAATTGGCGAAAAAACGATACCTTTAAGTGGCCATTGGAAATACCAAGTAGAATCTATATACGATGGTGTTAATTTTAATGATTATCCATCGTTATGCTACAATGCCATGATACATCCATTAATTCCGTTCGCTTTTAAAGGTGTTATTTGGTATCAAGGAGAATCGAACATTGATAGAGCATTTCAATACAGAAAAACATTTCCTATACTAATAAACGATTGGCGTGAAAAATGGAATATGGGAACGTTCCCGTTTTATTTTGTGCAATTGGCAACTTTTAATTCGGAAGGAAACAGTAATAATGGTTGCACTTGGGCAGAACTTCGTGAAGCGCAAACCTTAACTTTAAAATTACCCAATACGGGTATGGTTGTGACAACCGATGTTGGTGCTCCAAACGATATTCATCCCACAAACAAAAAAACAGTAGGGAAACGTTTGGCGGCCATAGCATTGAACAACGATTACGGAATACCAATGATTAAAAGTGGTCCTAAATATAAATCGATGGAAATTGATAAAAATAAAATTAGTATCTCGTTTGAAGATATAGGTAGCGGATTATATGTTTCAACCACTAATGACAATGTCATTGGATTCGAAATAGCAGGAACAGATCAAATATTTCAACCCGCAAAAGTATATATAAAAGATAATCATGTTGTTGTTTTTAGTAAAAAAGTAAAAAAACCAATAGCTGTTCGGTATAATTGGGTAGGCGATGCTTCAAAAAGCAATTTATTTAATAAGGAAGGTTTCCCAGCAGTTCCGTTTAGAACCGATAGTTGGAAAACCATTACAGTAGATTCAACTTATAAATTTTAGCTAAAAATTATGCTGTAGTATGTTTTATGGCAACTGAATATGTAATAGGATTTAACAAAATAGAGTTCAAAATATTAAAAAATTAAAAGATGGTTCAACAGCTTATAAAATATACATTCGCAGTATTTTTATTAACCATATCGAATGTATTGATAGCACAGGATGGCGTATTGTATTCAAAAGAATATTTTATTCAACAATCGGATACATTGCCATATCGTTTAATGATGCCTAAGAATTTCGATAAAACAAAGCAATATCCAGTGGTGTTATTTCTTCATGGATCTGGCCAAAGAGGAAATGATAACGAGGTGCAATTATTAAACGGCGGTAACTTATTTACTTCAGAAAAAAATAGAGATGATTTTCAGGCTATCGTTATTTTTCCACAATGTTCAGAAGATAGTTATTGGTCCAATGCTATAATAGATCGGTCAACTTTGCCTTTAAAAATGGAGTTTCCTTTAGATGCTAAACCAACTAAAGCACTAAGCTTATTGATGCAATTAATGGACGATGTAAGCACCAAAACCTATGTAGATAAACATAGAATTTATGTAGGCGGTCTATCTATGGGAGGTATGGGGACTTTTGAAATTGTTTACAGAAACCCTGAATTATTTGCTGCGGCATTTTCTATTTGTGGTGCTGGAAACCCTGAGACCGCAAAAGTATATGCTAAAACGACTCCTTTTTGGGTTTTTCATGGGGCTAATGACGATGTTGTAAATCCTTTGGAATCAATCAAAATGGTGAGTGGTATTTTAGAATACGGTGGCAAACCTAATTTCACATTATATGCCAAAGACAATCATAATAGTTGGGATTCCGCTTTTTCTGAAACGGAACTATTGCCTTGGTTGTTTTCTAATGTAAAAGATTGAAATCAAGAAATAAAATTGATTTCAAATTAAAACTTATTTACACTTTTTTTGATGGAAATTACCTATTTACACCAAACAGTTGTAAACCCTAATCAATTTTACGTTTTTGAAACCAAATACCTTCTAAGCTTAAGTTTATGGATAGTAAATGATAATTTTCCTTTATCAATCCGTTGGTAATTTGTCCTTTACTTCCGTAGGTGTACCCAATATTTATCATGGAATTTGTGTAAGGATCTAAAGGGATTCCAATTCCTAAATTCAAGGTACTATTTTTTATACGTTGATTGTTTACTTCTAAATTACCATCATTAATACTAAAACCAGCACGGTATTCTAGATTGTTAAAAAATTTAGATACTTTCTTTTCGGCGGCATATTGTAAACCCATAGCAAATAAATTTTGGTTTACATACGTACCTAATTGGTCTGTTTGGTTGGTGTCGTCCCAAAAGCTTTTTTTGTAATCTACATTTAATGAAAAATCTTTTTTAAAGGTGGTGCTTAATCCAAATCCTAGTTCTAAGGGTAAATTAAAATCATCAATAGAACTTTCCGAGTTTTCGGTTAAATCGGTTGTAGAATCTGTGGTATTTAATGTTATGGTACTCGATTTAGTTCCGTTTAAACTTGTTGGTAATTCTACGGTACCTCCAATGGATAAATTTTTAAGGGCATCATATTGAAAACCAGCACCTACACGAACTCCAGAATAGTAATTCTCATCTTCAATAATAAAGGTGTTACTTGGTAAATAATCGGTTTCGGTTTGGGTTATTTTACCAAATAGAGCAGAACCCGTAATACCCAATCTAAATTTATTGGTTAAGGCATAGCCGTAATTAAGTTTTAAATTGTTGATGCCGCCATTTCCTTCTATATCGGTAACAAAAATACTGCTGCTAGTACCTTCAATGTTGGTTTCAATATCCGAAATACTGTAACCCACACTTGTTAATGGGATAAGCGTAATACCAAATCCAGACCGTTTTGTTAAAGGAAATGCGAGTGCAATGTTAGAAAAATTGGCTGTTATGTTCGAGTTTTGTCTGCTACCATCTTCCAAAAAATTTGTTTGTGCTTTAAATCCGAAATCATATAGAAACGAGTTTAATAATACATTTCCAAATGATGCAGGATTTGAATTATTAATAAAAGAGTTTGATGGCATAGCAATTCCTAATCCACCTAAACCATTTACTTTTCCAGTAGATGTTTCATTAGTTAAACCCAAACCGTATAATGAATATGGAGAGCTAGATAAAGCATTGGATTGTGCTCTAGTAAGCGTCGTAAATACTAACAGAAATAAGCTTAGTATTATATATTTATTTATCATAAATAGCGTAAATTAATTCGATTTTGGTTTTTAAATTGTTTGAAGTAGCTTCATTATTAAATATATATCGGTTTACAGATTGATTAAAATCTTTAGGATATATGGCTAAATAATACTTCTCTCCATTTAAATCATTTAGTTTCAGATTTAGAAAATATTTAATAGGAATGGTGTAGGTTGTAACGTTAAATTCGGCGTCTTCATTTGTAATGGAAGCTAATACGGTATTCCCTTGTGTATCTGTTAAAGCACTTACTATATCTGAGTTTTTATCTATAATATAGACGTTCATAGAGTCTTCTGTATAGAGGTTGTCTGTATTAGAATTTTGTTTTAGTGATATTGATAAGCTGGCATCAATTATAATTCCTGTTCCAGCGATATCATATAACGATTCTACATTAGGAATGTCTATTCTAGTAGCGATTCCTGTTCCAGATTGCATAAAACTATTGTTACCTGTTTCCGTGCTTGATATAGAGGTTTCTTGTTCTGTTAGAGTTTCAAAAACAGTACCTTGTACATCGCTTGAAATGTTATGAAAGCTATTGGTTTCACTAAAAGGCATATCCAAAGTAAGCGAAGTTTCGGTTGATAGTTCTTCATCAATAGTATAATAAACTCTAATAAAGCTGCTTTTTAAAAACCCTAATATAGCGGTGTTATTGGCATCGGGTTCTATAAGTAAACCTCTATATGTTTTTAAGAATTCATCTGTATTATTAATTTTATTATCTCTTATATTTTCAAAAAGCGTTTTTCCGAAGGTATTATTCAGTGTAACGTGTAACGAATCGTCTTTAATAGGTTTTGCGTAAAAACTTTTAGTGGCAATGGGAGCACTATTTGCTGAAATTTCAGTCGTATTGTAGTAGCTATCTGCATCTTCATCGGGCTCAACATCGTTTAATAATTCATATACATTTATTTTTTGAACCGGAATGGTGTCATTATAAAAATAAGTATCGTAATTTAAAATTAGAGCAACCGAATCATAAACGGCACTACTGCTTAAAGTGTAGGTAGAGTTTGTAATTTGTGCGTAGGTTTTGCTAGTAGTTAAACCAAAAACAGGATCGGTATAGGCACCAACTAACAATCTGCTAGTTGATGAAACCGCAATAGAATCAAACTTAAAGGTACTCGTGTTAACGGTTAGTGTATCAATATAAAAAACTTGGGTATCTAGGTTTATCCAATCTTCTCCTACTGGGAAACTGTCCTCATCTTTTGTACAAGATGTTAATAATGCACCAATAAGTATAATGGTATATAATGGCGCCAAAATGGCTTGCTTCAGGGTCATAAATTAAATAATTTCGGCGAACTTAATTAAACGGCCTTTTCAATTAAAATTAGTTATACCAATACAGGGTTTTAATATGCCAATAGGCTAATAATTACTACCAAATTTATTTAGAGGCGTTGGTCTTTAAAAAAGCAGTGTTTGTATAGACTAATAGCCAGAACAGCTATAATCTTTTGGTTTGTTGAATGTAAAAAATAGATTTGCCAAAAATTTGAGAAGAATAAAACAAATAAAAGATGAAAAATAGTAAAACACTTTTAATATTAATAATTTCCATGGCGTCCCTTACTTTTACAGGATGTTCAAGTGATGATGATACAGACAGAGGTAACTGGCAAGAACGCTCGGTTTTTGATGGTACTCCAAGAAGTAACTCCATTAGTTTTACTATTGGAAATTTTGGTTATATGGGAACCGGTTATGATGGCGATGATTATTTAAATGATTTTTGGCAATATAACATAGAAGGAAATTATTGGGTTCAAAAAGCAGATTTTGAGGGAGTTGCTAGAAGTTCAGCATCTGGTTTTGCTATAGATGAAAAAGGCTATGTTGGTGTAGGTTTTGATGGGGATGATGAGTTGGGCGATTTTTGGGAATATAACCCAACTACAAACGAATGGACTCAAAAAGCTGATTTTGGCGGTGGAGTAAGACGTGCTGCAGTAGAATTTGGAATAAATGGTAAAGGTTATATTGGAACTGGAAATGATGGGGATAATGATAAAAAAGATTTTTGGAAATACGATCCAATTGCCGATTCATGGTCGGAGCTTGTAGGTTTTGGAGGTGAAAAAAGAATAGATGCAACTACCTTCACTATTAACGATAAAGTGTACTTAGGAACAGGAGTAAACAACGGATTGTACAAAGTTGATTTTTGGGAATTCGACCCTACTACCGAAGTTTGGACTCGTAAAAACGATTTAGATGAAGATGATGATTATTCGGTTGTACGATCTAATGCAGTAGGATTAACTATAGGTGGTTTAGGTTACATCGCAACAGGTTATTATGGAGGTGCCGTAGGTTCCATTTGGGAATACGATCCAACGCTTGATGAATGGGAGGAAATATCTGATTTAGAGGCTACTGTGCGTCAGGATGCTGTTGCTTTTTCTAATGGCAGTAGAGGTTTTGTGTTAATGGGTAGAACAGGAAGTTTGTATTTAGATGATATTTATGAGTTATTCCCGTTAGATGATTATGATGACGAAGATTAATTTTATTGAATTAACCAATAGGGTCTAATTCAATAATTTTAAAAATGAAATTAAGATGTCATCCAATTAATTCCAAAATATTACGAGCTTGTCGAAGATCTAACAATGTTGTACTTTAACAAGCTCAGTATAATATAAAATTTGGATTTGTCAATTTAATACATTCATTGCACCCATCGGGTTAAATTATTTGATTAGTAGTAATTTTTTAAATCCAAAGCACAAGCTCTTAAGAAATTTGAAAGGAGTGCTTTGGATTTTTTTTATTTTTAATTATGGATAAGAAGTCAAAATTTGTGATAGCGCTATTATTAATTTTAAGCGCCATTTTAGTTTTTGTAATTATAAGCAAAACAAAAACAGATACTTTTGAAACAGAGGTTTATAAAACAGAAACAGGCTATGGTTATAGTATTAGTTTCCGCAATACATTGTTAATTAAACAAGATTATATACCAGCCATACAAAATAATGTGTCTTTTTACACCGAGGAAGATGCTCAAAAGGTCGCCAATTTGGTTAAGGAAAAATTGGGTAAGAAAATGAATCCGAAAATTTCACTTTTAGAGTTAAAACAGCTTGGTATTACATTAAATGGTATAAATTAGTAGTATGGAAAATGTAGGTGTTCAAAATAACCGTAAACGGAAACAAATACTTTTACACGTTTCAATTTGGGCTGTATTTATCTGTTTTAATTTATTGCAACCTAGGATGCAAACAGAAGCAATGCTAAGTCGCATTGCACTAATTTTTGTAGGGAACATGGCACTTTTCTATATTAATTATTCATACTTAGTTACTCATTTTCTACTTAAAAACAAAACAAGCCTTTATGCCATATTGGTATTTGTGTTACTGGTATTATCAACGTTAATTTTTAATGAATTTACACCAGAATTCAAACCGGGACCAGAATTTAAACCGCCTTTCCCAGACAATAAACCTAACTCTTTTTTTCATTTAAAGTTAATTGGCCCATTTATATTTAACGTGTTATTAGTGGCTACAGGAACTGCTTTTAGAGTTTATACAGAGTGGAACAGAAATGAACGCAAGAAAAAAGAAATTGAAGTACAAAAATCATCTACCGAACTTCACTTTTTAAAACATCAATTAAGTCCGCATTTTTTATTTAATTCATTAAACAGTATTTATTCGCTTACTACAAAAAAATCCAACGATGCTCCAGAGGCCGTTATAACCTTATCGGAATTAATGCGTTACATGTTGTATGAAACAAATAGTGAATTTGTGCCATTAGCCAAGGAACTGGATTATATTCAAAATTATTTGAAGTTACAGCGGTTGCGAATTGCCAATAATACAGATGTTACATTAAACATACATGGTAGCATTTCAAATCAAAAAATAAGACCTTTATTGTTCATTTCCTTTATTGAAAATGCGTTTAAGTACGGAACAGATTTTAAAGGACATACCGAAGTTAAAATTGAAATTAATGTTAATGGAGATGATTTGCACTTTAAATGCATTAACATTATAGGTAATAGAAAAACCGATAAAGATAGTTCGGGCATTGGTTTACAAAACACTAAAGAACGTTTGGAACTTTTGTATTCTAATAAACATATTCTTACCGTAGAGGAAAAAGAAGGTAGATTTATTGTAAATTTAGAGCTTAAATTAAGTTGATGCCTTATTTTATTTAACAATAAAATCAATAAAAGCAACCAGATGAAATGTGTAATAATTGATGATGAACCATTAGCGATAGATGTTATCGAGTCTTATATAAATCAAATTGGTGGACTTGAAATTGTTGTGAAATGCACTAACCCTTTAGAAGCTATTACGTTATTAAATAAGCACAAAGTAGATCTTATTTTTTTAGATATTGAAATGCCAAACCTTACCGGAATTGATTTGGTAAAAGCATTGGATAACATGCCGCAATTCATTTTTACAACGGCCTATCCGCAATACGCTTTGGATGGTTTCAACCTAAATGCCACCGATTATTTAGTAAAACCCATACCGTTTCATAGGTTTTTAAAAGCCGTAACGCGTGCCAAGGAAAAGTATGAGTTGGAAAACAAAAACGGATTAAAAACGGAAACAACTATAGAAATCCCTCAAACAAATACACAGGACAATTTTATTTTTGTAAAATCGGAATACGAAAACATTAAAATAAACATTGATACTATAAAATACATTCAAGGTTTAAAAGATTATATAAAGATTTATACTTCCGAAGCTGATAAAGCCGTTTTAACCCTTTCAAGTTTTAAGGATATATTAGTCAAACTACCAGCAACTCGTTTTATACGAGTTCATAGATCGTTCGTCGTCAATACAGATTTTATCAAAGCCTTACAAAAAACCAAAATTATTGTTGATGGTATTCAAATACCCATTGGCGATACGTACAAAGATGATGTTATAAAACGTTTTGGGGTTTAATTTGTATCTTCTACATAATAATCAATAATACTTAAGTTTATCAAAAATTCTCATCGATAAAACAACGCTTTCTGTATAGCCAATACCCCCGATTATCTATTACATTTTAATAAGCTAGTATATAGTTTCATATTTGAAGTATAAATTAAAAAACCTCAAAAATGATATTGTATGTCTTTATAGTAAGTTTATTATTAGTACTCTTTTCTTTTGAGCAAGTTGCTTCAATAAATCCAAAATTAAAAATACAGTATTTAGATGACCACTTCGAATGTACACTGAAAATTAAATCTAATAACTAAAAAATCAACAAAATGCCAATAAAAAGTATAAACGGTTGTATAGGTTGCGAAGAGTGCATAAAAAGCTGTCCAACCGATGTTATCAGGTTAAATCCTGATTCAAAAAAAGCAGAGATCTTATATCCTGAAGACTGCCAAATATGCCATTTGTGCAGAATGTATTGTCCTGTTGATGCCATTGTAATTACTCCAGATAAATCGATTCCTGTAATTGTTTCCTGGGGTTAAAAAAAAGTATTATGAAGACACAAAGCTATATACTAAGATTCTCTGTTCTTATAATCACATTTATAGGAATGCCTTTATTTTTATACTTCTCAGGAAATTTTCAGAAGCGAACTACCTTGATGGAAACCATTTCGATTGTAACTATTTTAGGATTTTCTTTACTGCTATCGCAATTTTTCACATCACGATTGAATTATAAATTGATGAAGAAAATACGAATGGTTAATGTGGTAGCTATTCATAGATTTATTGGATACTTATTCATTTCAATTTTAATATTCCATCCATTTTTTATAATTATTCCGAAGTTTTTTGATAATGGTGTAACACCTTCTGATGCTTTTTTAAGATTAATAACAACGTTTAGCAGCACAGGAATCATTCTCGGTTTAATTGCCTATGCAAGTATGCTTATTTTAATGATTACAGCTTTTTTTAGATTTAAACTTCATTTACATTATAAAACCTGGAGAAATCTTCATGGTTATTTAACACTCTTTTTTGTAATCGCGGCTACATGGCATGTGGTAGACATGGGCAGACATAGTAATATGTCATTTTCAATTTACTACATATTAATGGTTGCCATCGGGATGTTCTATTTAATAAGAACTAATTTATTTAAAACTGCAAAAAAATGAAAACAGAAACTAATAATTTGTCAAGACGAAAATTCATAGCCTTAGCGGGTGGCGGTGTAGGTTTTGCGGCCATTGCTGGGTTGGGAATGAATATAGATTGGGCTTTAAATAACCCTGAAATTGATGCAGACACCATTCTTAAAAACACTATAAACACAGATGTTTTAGTTGTTGGCGGTGGAATGGCAGGTTTATTTGCTGCAGTAAAAGCGCATGATGCCGGGGCTAAAGTGATGTTGGTTTCTAAAGGCCGATTGGGAGCTTCGGGGCAAACGCCATTTGCGAAAGGAATTTTTGCTTATGATAAAGAAAAGGAAAAATTAAGTATTGATGAATTTGTGGCAAAGGTATCACGTTCTGCACTTGGCACTAATAATCAGACTTACACCAGACAATTGGCAGAACATTCTTTGGCACGTGTAAACGAATTGAAAGAGTGGGGCTTTTTTGAGTCTTCCTTGTATAATAAAAGTTTTAGTAAACCGATAGAAGAACGAAATATTCCTATGCACGAACGCGTAACCATAACCCATTTAATAAAAGAAGATGACCGAGTGGTAGGTGCGGCTGGTTTTAGTATCGACGAACAAAAAGTACTGTTTTACCAAGCTAAAAGTGTTATTTTATGCACAGGAGCAGGTGGTTTTAAACCCAATGGATTCCCTATCTGCGATCTAACCCATGATGGTACTGTAATGGCTTATAATATTGGCGCTAAAGTAACAGGGAAGGAATGGAATGATGGGCATCCAGCAAGAGGTGAAAACCCTGCAGCTTGCTACGATGGTTGGGGAGATATGTTCGAGCAAAAACCAAGTACAACAAGCATTGAAGTTCGCCACGATTTAGGTGTAGACATGAATTACATGGCATATATGAGTGGAGGTGTTGCTCAAATGGGTCGACCAGGCATGGGTAAACAAGAAAACAGTGTTAGCGGTGGACCCTATAGACCAGAAGAATTTTCTAGTGAAAAAGGACAGGGTGGACCATCTAAAGACGGAGAAAAGGACGGTAAAAGGCCTCCAAGAAAAGATGGAGAAGATAGACCGCCAAGAAAAGAAGGTGAAGATGGGCCTCCAGGAAAAGAAGGTAAAGGTGGACCTCCGGGAATGGGTGGAGGTGTAGTTGGGGGTTCTTCGGCTGGAATGTCTATTCACAAAGCTGAAGGTCTGGTTCCTATAAACGACACATGCGAATCTACTATTCCGGGATTATATGCCGCTGGTGATGCCTTGGGATCTTATATGGCGGGAGGTATTTACACACAAATTGGTTCGTCTTTGTCGGGTTCTGCGGTACAAGGTGCTATTGCTGGCGAAACGGCGGCCAAATACAGTAAAAATATAAAAGCACATAGCATTTCTGCATCAAAATTAAACGCTATTGAAGAAGACATATTAGCACCTTTAAAAAAGGAAGCAGGATACAGTCCTGCCTGGGTTACACAAACCTTGCAAAGCATCATGATTCCTAATTTCATTATTTACATTAAAAAGGAAAACTTAATGAAAGCTGCTTTGGCTTATGTTGAAGAATTAAGAGACCATCATGTGCCACATTTAAGAGCTTCTAATTTGCACGAATTACGTTTGGCACACGAAACCAAAAACATGGTAATAAGTGCCGAAATGAAATTAAGGGCCTCATTAATGCGAAAGGAAAGCAGATGTAGCCATTACAGATTGGATTACCCAGAATTGGATAACGAAAACTGGCAAGCATGGATTAATATTTTTAAAGCTGAAGATGGCACGATGCAATTAGAAAAACAACCTTTTAATACATGGGCAACTGTTGAAACAAATTCGAAAGTTGAATTTAACAGCTAGTTTAAAGCGTACCAAAATTTAATGTTAAAACACAAAAGATATTTAAATCATAAAAAAACAAAAGCTATGAATAAAAACAAATTAAAATTAGGAATTGCAATGTTAGGCATTGTCTTATTGGCATCTTGTAAATCTTCTGAAGGAGAAAACAAAAAAGGAGGACAACCAAGTATTGAAAAATTATTATCAGAAATGGATGCTAATAAAGATGGAAAATTATCAAAAACTGAAGTCAGTGGGCCGTTGAAAACCGATTTTTCTAAAATAGATACTGATAAAGACGGGTTTTTATCGGAAGCTGAATTAAAAAACGCTCCAAAACCAGAAAGACAAGGTGGCCAAGGTGGACCACCAGACAGAAATTAAGAATCGAAAAAAGTTTAATATTAATTTTAAGGAACATAACATCAGCAAAGCGATAAGCCTTTTGGTGTTATTCTTTAGCAAAAACCAATAAATACATGAAATAAAATCATTTTAGAATTATTTGAGATGTGAAATTAAATATTAATTCACATCATCGTTTGGTTAGTTAGTTTAAAAAGCTTTGCAAGAAATTGCGAAGCTTTTTTATTCCATATTCAATTAGAAGAACTTAGAGTGCGGAGAAAGAAAGCAGAAAACTTTAAGTCATTATTGGTAATATTTTAAAAAAACTCATCGATAAAACAACGCTTTCTGTATAGCCAATGCCCTCAAACATATATTACAGTTTTATTAAATAGTATATAGTGTCACCTTTGAAGTGTTAAATTAAAACACTCAAAAAATGAAATTATATATTATTATAGCAAGCTTAATATTTGTGCAATTTACATTTGCGCAAGAAGCTTCAAATAATTCAAAACCAAAAATATGGTCTTTAGATGATTGTATTGCATATGCCTTAGAAAACAATATTACGGTTAAAGATGCTTCTTTAAATACAAGCATTTCAGAAGTAGATTATAGCAAAGCAAAATCATCTCGACTACCAGATTTGTTTGGTTCTGCATCCCAAAATTTTTCTAGCGGAAATACCATAGATCCTATTACGAGCGATTATGTAACCGACCAAATCAATAGTACCAATGTAGGTATTAATAGTAGCATGACGTTGTTCCAAGGAAATCAAATAAACAATCAAATCAAACAGAATAAATTACTATTAGAGCAAAGTGTTTTTCAAGAAGAAGTTGAAAAAAATAGCATTGTTTTAAGCCTACTTGAAACCTATTTACAAACCCTATACAGTAAAGAAAGTATCAGTATTGCCGAAAACAATTTAGCGGCTTCAGAAAAGGAAGTTTTACGTGCCAAAGCCCGTTTAGATGCGGGATCAATCGCCTTAAATGATTATACCGAAGCACAAAGTCAGGCAGCAACCAACAAATACAATGTTATTGCCGCAAAAAACGACTATCAACAATACATAATTGAGCTTAAACAATTATTAGAATTATCACCTTTAGAAGATTTAGAAATTGAAACCATAAATGAAAATAGGGATTTAATTAATCTGGAACTTGATAAAATAGCGATTTACAGCAAAGCCCTAAACTTTATGCCAGAAATGAGTGTGAGTATGCTAAACATTGCTGCCAACGAAAAACAGCTGGATATTGCCAAAGGCGGCTATTTACCAACACTTTCGTTAACAGGAAGTGTGGGATCTGGTTATACAAGCATTAATGATAATACGTTTTCAGACCAGTTTGATGTTAATTTTAATCAGAGAATAGGTTTATCATTAAGCATTCCCATTTTCAACAGAAATCAAACAAAAGCAGCCGTAAAAACAGCCACTATTAATATTGAAAAAGCGCAAATTCAAAAGCAAAGCACAGAAAAAGAATTGTATAAAAAAGTAGAAACTGCGTATCAAAATGCGCTATCGGCTCAAGAACAAGTTATTGCTTCCGAAGCCTCAAAAAATGCGGCAGAACAATCTTATAAACTTGCGCAAAAGAAGTATGAATTGGGTGATTTAAGTACCACCGATTTAGTAATTAGTCAAAACACATTTACAAATGCGCAACAAAATTATTTACAAGCAAAATACTTAAATATTTTATACCATCAATTATTACAATTTTACCAAGGAAACGATATCAAACTTTAATCAAACAATAACATGAAAAATAAAAAAACAATCATTATAAGTAGCGTTGTAGTAGTGCTACTTGCTATTATAGCTTTCACGTTTATGAAAGGAGACGATGCTATTATTATAGAAGCAAAAACTGTTTCAGCTAAAAAAGCAAATGTAACCACTATGGTTACAGCCACAGGAACTATTGAACCCATAAACCAAGTAGATGTTGGTACGCAAGTATCTGGCGTGGTTGAAAAAATTTACGTGGATTATAACAGTGTTGTAAAAGCAGGACAGCTTATTGCGGAATTAGATAAAACAAATTTAAAAGCATCTTTAACACAAGCTCAGGCTTCTTATGAAAATGCTGTGAGTCAAAGAAATTACACAAAAATTATTTACGACAGACAAAAAACACTATTTGATAATCAAGTAATTAGTAAGTCTGATTTTGATGAAGCCGTATACAATTATGAAACTGCAAAAGGTACTGTAACACAACGTTTATCAGATTTACAATCAGCCAAAACCAATTTAGGGTATGCAAATATTTATTCACCTATAGATGGTGTTGTATTATCAAGAGATATAGATGAAGGACAAACTGTTGCAGCAAGTTATAGCACGCCAACCTTATTTACAATTGCTCAAGATTTAAAAGAAATGCAGGTAGAAGCAGATGTAGATGAAGCTGATATAGGGCAGGTTAAAGAAGGACAACGCGTAGAATTTACCGTAGATGCTTATCTTGGTGAAACCTTTAAAGGTGTTGTTACCCAAGTGCGTTTAGATCCAACAGTAACATCAAATGTTGTTACTTATACGGTAGTAATTAAAGCTGAAAATGAAGATTTAAAACTAAAACCAGGTTTAACGGCCACCATTTCCATTTATACTTTAGAATTAAAAGATGTTTTAACTGCGGAAGCTAAAGCTATCAATTTTAAACCTGAAGCAGAAACATTAGCGACTTATAACACACATCATAATTTAACTCAAAATACGAGCAGCCAATCCACTACCGAAACAACGCTTTGGATACTTGGAAACGATAAAAGCATTACTCCAAAAACAGTCACCTTAGGTGCAAGTGATGGTGTTAATGTTCAATTATTGAGTGGTGTATCCGCGGGCGAAAAACTAGTATATAGTTTAAAAGGTGTTTCTAGATCTGAAGCAACTCCAGGAGGCACAAACGAAAGTCCTTTTATGCCAAAACCACCAGGATCAGACAAAAAAAAGTAAAAAGTTATGAGTAAAGAAATTATTAAAATAGAAGACTTAAAACGTGATTTTATTATGGGAACCGAAACGGTTCATGCGTTAAGAGGCATTTCGTTTTCTATTAAAGAAGGTGAATTTGTTACCATAATGGGTTCTAGTGGGTCTGGTAAAAGTACGTTGTTAAATATTTTGGGTTGTTTAGATCAACCAACTGATGGTACGTACGAAATTGACAGCCTTAAAGTAAAAGACTTGAGCAGAAATGAATTGGCAACCATAAGAAACGAAAAAATTGGGTTCATTTTTCAATCGTATAATTTATTGGCTAGAACTTCGGCTTTGGAAAACGTAGAATTACCCTTGTTATATAACAGCAAAGTTTCAACGGAAGAACGTAAAGAACGCGCCATTAAAGCATTAGAAATGGTTGGTTTAGCCGATAGAATGGACCACACACCATCACAATTATCTGGAGGGCAACAACAGCGTGTCGCCATTGCAAGATCGTTGGTTAACAACCCGGTTATGATACTTGCTGATGAAGCTACTGGAAATTTAGACACCAGAACATCGTACGAAATCATGTCTTTGTTTCAAGACCTAAACAAAAAAGGTATTACCATCACTTTTGTAACGCACGAGCCAGATATTGCGGCATTTAGTAATCGAACGATTGTTTTAAAAGATGGAAATATTATGCAAGATTATAAAAATAATAAGATACTATCTGCAGCAGATGAATTAGCCAAATTACCTAAACAAGACGATTAATTATGAGACTACTAAATTTATTAAAAATCGCATTTAAAGCAATCATTCTTAATAAAACAAGAACATTGCTTACCATGTTGGGAATAATTATTGGAGTAGCTTCAGTAATAGCAATGTTAGCAATTGGTGAAGGTTCAAAAGAAAGTATACGAACAACTATTTCTGCAATGGGTTCAAACATGATTACTATTAGACCTGGTGCTGATGATAGAGGTCCAGCTAGGGGAAGTGGAGGTGATGTGCAAACATTGACGCTTAATGATTATTATGTTATAAAAGAAAAATCTGAATTATTGAGCTACATAACACCTGTTGTAAACGGTGGCGGACAAGTTATCAATGGTTCCAACAACTGGCCAAGTACTATTTATGGCGTAAATCCAGACTACCTTAATATTAAAGTTGTTGGCTTACAAAGTGGAAGTATGTTTACAGATGCCGAAGTACACTCAGCTTCAAAAGTGGTGTTAATTGGTCAAACAGTTGTAGACAATGTGTTTCCTGATGGTCAGGATCCTGTAGGACAAATGATTCGATTTAATAATATTCCGTTTAAAGTAATTGGAGTTTTAGAAGAAAAAGGTGAAAATACTTTTGGTCAAGATCAGGATGATGTGGTTATTGCACCTTTTACAACAGTTCAAAAACGTATTTTAGCTATCGATTATTTAAATCAAATAATGGCTTCTGCTGTGAGTGAAGATGATGCCCCAGAAGCAGTAACACAAGTAACTGAAATTTTACGCGCACAGCACAAATTATTGGATAATGTGGATGATGATTTTACGGTGCGTTCTATGGAAGAATTAATTTCAACCTTTAGTTCTACCAGCGAAATGTTAACCATTCTATTAGTTGCTGTAGCCAGTATTTCCCTATTAATTGGTGGAATTGGTATTATGAATATTATGTATGTTTCAGTAAAAGAACGTACTAAAGAAATTGGTTTAAGAATGGCTGTAGGAGGAAAGGGTTCGGATATTTTAATGCAGTTTTTAATAGAAGCTATTTTAATAAGCATCACAGGTGGACTCTTAGGTGTAATACTAGGACTTGCATCAACAGTTTTTATTGAAAAATTCTTAAATTGGCCAACAAGTGTTGCGTTGTATTCTATATTAATTTCTTTTGCGGTTTGTGCAATTACAGGTATCTTTTTTGGATGGTATCCTGCAAAAAAAGCAGCTGCCTTAGATCCTATTACAGCATTGCGTTACGAATAATAAATTGATGAATAAAAACAAAAACATAACAGGACTTTCGCATTTACTCGTATGGTTTGTGCTTTTTAGTATGCCATTCGTTTTGTCTTACGGGCAGGAAGATATTAATAGGATATTTGCTCATTTCTGGATTCCCGTAGTGTTTTATGCCATCATATTTTATCTTAATTATTTCAAGTTTATAGATAGGTTTCTATTCACTAAAAAAACACTGCTGTTTATAGTAATTAATTTGGGCTTGATAGCATTCTTTCTAATTTTAAAGGAATATATTGAAAACACCTTTTTTCAAGAATTAGTAAGAAAGCGTCCTGTTACTGGTACTAACGCAGGACCTCCGGTTCAATTGTTTGTTTATGTACAAGCGCTATCGTATATAGCTCCCGTGCTTTTTGCAATAGCCATAAAATCAACACAACGTTGGGTGCAAACTGAGGCAGAACGTAAAGAAGCTGCTAATTTTAAATTACAATCAGAGCTGCAACATTTACATTACCAATTGCAACCGCACTTCTTTTTTAATTCGCTTAATAATATTTATTCGTTGGTCGATATTTCACCAGAACAAGCAAAAACATCCATACACAGCTTAAGCAAATTAATGCGTTATATGCTTTATGAAACCAATTTGGAGTTGGTGCTGCTTTCTAAAGAAATCGATTTTATGAAAAAATACATCGATTTAATGAAGTTGCGTGTTTCAGACAAAACAACCGTTACTTACAACTTCCCTTCAAATGAAACAGGAATTAAAATAGCACCTTTACTTTTTATTTCATTAATTGAAAATGCCTTTAAACATGGTGTTTCTGCAATTAAGGAAAGCCATATTAATATTACCATGGTATGCAATGAAAAAACCGTATTGTTCACTATTGAAAATGATAATTTCCCTAAACAGTCGGATGATAAAAGCGGATCTGGTATTGGCTTACAAAATTTAGAAAAACGTTTACAATTGCTTTATCCAAATAAGCACGATTTTAAATCAATTGTAAAAGACGATCGGTTTTTAGTACATTTAGAAATAGAAACAGCATAAATTATGAGTAATTTAAAAATAAACTGTGTTATTGTAGACGATGAGCCCATGGCGCTTAATTTAGTAGAAAGTTATGTTGAAAAAACACCTTTTTTAGTACTGAAAAAGAAATGCCATAGTGCCATTGAAGCGATGGAATTTATAAAAAATGAACCTGTAGATTTACTGTTTCTAGATATACAAATGCCCGATTTAACAGGTATCGAATTTTCTAAAATGCTACCAAAAGAAACTCGCGTAATTTTCACTACGGCATTCGATCAATATGCTTTAGAAGGCTTTAAAGTTGAAGCGCTAGATTATTTGTTGAAACCTTTTGATTATGCTGAATTTTTAGCGGCTGCCAACAAAGCCAGAACTTGGTTTGAGTTGTTAAAAGGAAACAAGCCAACCATCATTTCAGAGGAAAAAGAATTTCTTTTTGTAAAATCCGAATACAAGCAACTACGTATTAAACTAGAAGATGTGCTTTATTTTGAAGGCCTTAAAGATTATATTAAAATATGGTTGAAAGACAATCCAAAACCTATATTAACTCTCATGAGTTTAAAATCTTTAGAAGAAGAATTGCCGGAAACAAAATTTATGCGTGTGCATCGTTCTTTTATTGTCGCGCTTAAAAATGTTGAAGTTGTTGAGCGTAGTCAAATTATTATCAACAAGCAGCGTATCACGGTTTCAGAACAATATAAAAGCAAATTTTTAGAGTATATAAATTCCAATTCTTTAAACCTGTAATTCCTAAACATTTTCATTTAGCATATTAATCTACAGCCTGTCTGTATAGGGTTGTTACACATTAAATTTATCCTCCACTTTAAAATTTATTTATGAGATTGTTCCGTAGAATGAGACAAAATTTGATAGTCTCGCACAAATTCAAAACCTATATAATATATGCTTTAGGTGAAATAGTGCTGATTGTAATTAGTATTTCCATTGCATATAAATTAAATAATTTGAATGATATTCGCAAAAACAATCTGATAGAGCAAAAAATATATAATAATTTAAACGAAGAGTTAAATACGAATTTAACTTTATTATGTTCTTTAATTGACGATTATCCACGAACCATAACTTATCTGGAAAACACCTTGAATTATGTTGGCAAAAATCCGCGTGAAATAACCCAAGGAGCAAGGGACACAATTATTAAGATAAATAACAAAGAGATGAGTTTATTAGATGGCTCTATAAATTCGATTGTTAATACCACAAAATTCGAATTTATTGAAAGTACAGAATTAAAAGATTTGATAATTATGTATCCCAACAGGATTCAGGAATTTAGAGACCAAGACCAAAAAATCAGAACTATAATTACCAATCGGTTAAAACCTGTTTTAGAAAGTTATATTTCCTTAGCAGACATGCTTCCTGATAAAGATTTAAAATATAAACGCATTAAAGCATTTGGAAATAAATCGGACTATGCCGGTTTGCTCGCTAATAAGGAATATCAAAATATTATTGTAGATCGATTATTGCAAACTCAATTACAGCTAGATAATGCCAAAAAGTTACGTGGTAAAACAAAAATATTAATCACTAAGCTAAAACAAGAATTAAATTAGTGTTTTGAAGTATTTAGGTTTCTATTTAGTACCCTTATGCTATTGCCTTAAAAGTATAGGAAAGGAAACTGGTTTTTTTAGTAAAACATCATTTTTTGACCAATAAGAACCTTGTTTTTACTACTATTTATTCATCTAAAACGTGTATTTTTGATGGTAATACATACAAATTAAATTATGAGCATTTTAGTAGCCACAAATTTTTCAAATCTATCATACAACGCCGTATTATATTCTGCATCATTAGCCAAAGAACTTAAAACAAAGCTAATTCTTTTTAATGCCTTTCAAGTACCCGATCATGCTTCAACCGCAAGGTTATCAGGAACATTTGTAGAAGGTTTAATAAAAAAAAATAGAAGTCGATTAAAAGAAATGGCTTTAGATTTAATAAAGAAGTTTGATATTCAAGTGGAGTACAAATGTAAATATGTGAGTTTAGATCAGGAAGTAGACCGTTTAATGAAAGCATTTAATTGTCGTTTTTTAGTTATAGGAATGTCATCAAAATCCATAGAACAAAATTTATTAGGGAATCCTGCTACAACCCTAATAAGTATGAAGCGTTTTCCTGTTTTGGCGGTTCCTATAGAGGCTAAATTTACTGGAATTAAAAATATTCTATTTGCTTGCGACTTGTTACAAGACATCCCATTAAAAACATTGGCGAAATTGCGAGACCTAGCAATTCGGCTAAAATCTGAAGTTACCGTTTTTTATGTTGAACAAAAAATAACTGAGTTGAAAACCTTAACGCAAGATGAGATTAACAATGAATTGGAAGATGTTACCATTTTATATAAAAATGTAAAATCAAATACGGTAATTGAAGCCATTGAAAAAGAAATTACAAAATCCAATTCTGATTTATTAGTAATGATTCCAAAAAAATATGGTTTTTGGGAGTCTATAATCCATAAAAGCAAAACTAGGGTTATGGCTTCCGGTTTAAACATTCCATTATTTTCAATTCCTATTGAATAGTATTTAAGGGCTAATATTAATCTTTTAATAGTTTATTAGAAATCCTTTTTTTTTGTTTTTGACCAATTGAACATCTCTTGGTCAATAAACCTATTTTAGTTATTGGTGTCTAAGCGATCTATAAACTAAGCTTAAACATAAAAAACCAATAGCATTTATTTATTCACTTTTTGTATATACACTGTTGTCTGTAAAAGGTTTGGAATATTTAAAAAATATGTTTGACACTACTTATTAGGTATTATTACCGAATTGTTTGTTATTCCTCTTTTATTCAATTTATAAGTATTCTGGTCTTCTTGTATCTATAAATTCATTCTATCCATAGATACATTATAGGCACTGGTCTATTCTTCTTTTTTTATACATACAATAGAAATATCTTTAAACTATTCAAATAAAATCAAGTCAAAGTATTGAAAAAGTTGAATATAAAATCTTATTAATCATGAAAACATTTATTAAATTATACGCAGTACCAGTGCTATTTCTAATAGCTTGTGTTACACAAATTTCGGCACAAACACGTCGTAGTACAACTAGTACCCCAAGAACAACAACGGTTACAAAAACTACTACTATCAGGCGAGTGCCCAGTACAAAGGTTACTTATAAAACACCTCAAAAAAAGGTGGTTGCAGTAAGAGCATTACCCAACAGAACGGTTGTAAAGCAAAATGGACAAGATTATTACTATGCCAATAATAAGTTTTACACACAATCTAGAGGTCGATATATTGTTATTGCTCCAAAAGTTGGATTTAGAATAAACACTTTACCTCCTAATTTTGTAAGAGTTAGACATAATAATTACAATTATTTTAATGCTCAAGGCATCTTTTATGTTCAAATTAATAATGCTTATGAAGTTGTAGATCCAGAAATGGGAACCATCGTATACGAACTTCCAGCAGATTATGAAAAAGTAGTTATTGATGGGCAAACATATTACGAATATGCAAACGTATTATATGAAAAAATACAAGTAAATGGTACCAGGGCTTACGAGGTGGTTGGTATAATAGATATGGAATAAAAATAGTTTGATTAGTTTATTGTTTAGTTAAGGAAAAGGAGGTTTTAAAAAAAAACCTCCTTTTCTATTTGGTATTAAAGATGAGATAGATGGAAAATGGTCTTAGGAAATATAATATATAAACTTAATCTCAATAAAAATGCAAGACAGCAATACCATTTAGCAAAAGAAAAACTTGAAAAATTAGAAGCATTAATTAAGGTTTAGATGGTCTAAAATGTTAAATTTGGAAACCGCAAATTAAAGTGTTTTATAAAAACCTGATTCTAATAAATAAAAATTTAAATTAACCACATAACTAAACTAACTACGAATATGACAACACATTTTGAATTCTGGGATTATTTTATTTTCATCGCTTACGCCGTTTTAATATTAGGGGTCGGGTTATGGGTTTCCAGAGATAAAGACGGACATCAAAAAAACGCTGAGGATTATTTTTTGGCGAGTAAATCATTGCCATGGTGGGCCATTGGGGCATCGTTAATTGCAGCGAACATTTCTGCAGAACAATTCATTGGTATGTCCGGTTCAGGATTTGCATTAGGGCTTGCTATAGCATCCTATGAATGGATGGCTGCCATCACTTTAATTATAGTAGGTAAATACTTTTTGCCCATTTTCATTGAAAAAGGACTTTACACTATACCGGAGTTTGTTGAAAAGCGGTTTTCTACCAATCTAAAAACAATATTGGCAGTATTCTGGATTGCCTTATATGTGTTTGTAAACCTCGCATCGGTACTTTACTTAGGTAGTTTGGCTTTGGAGACCATTATGGGGATTCCTATGATTTATGGTGTTATAGGGTTGGCATTATTTGCCGCGGCCTATTCGTTATATGGCGGACTTTCGGCAGTAGCCTGGACCGATGTCATACAGGTTATATTTTTGGTGTTAGGAGGATTGGTAACAACCTACATCGCATTAAACACCGTTTCAGGTGGTGAAGGCGTTATCTCAGGTATTAAAACGGTTTATGAAGCTACCCCAGAACGCTTTGCTATGATTTTTGATGAAACCAACGCATACTATGATAAGTTGCCCGGTATCGGTGTTTTAGTTGGCGGTATGTGGGTTGCCAATTTATATTATTGGGGTTTCAATCAATACATCATTCAAAGAACCTTAGCTGCAAAATCATTAAAGGAATCACAAAAAGGGATTTTACTTGCGGCATTTTTAAAGTTAATTATCCCAGTAATTGTAGTAGTGCCTGGAATTGCTGCCTATGTTATGATCAATGATCCAGAGATTATGGCACGGTTAGGAGATTCAGCATTACATAATTTACCTTCATTGGAACAGGCCGATAAAGCCTACCCATGGTTATTACAATTTTTGCCAACGGGCATGAAAGGGGTCGCATTTGCAGCCTTGGCAGCAGCCATCGTTTCTTCACTGGCATCTATGTTAAATTCAACATCCACTATTTTTACCATGGATATTTACAAACAATATATAAACCCAAACGCCAGTGATAAGGCAACCGTTAATGTAGGTAGGTTATCTGCAGCAGTGGCATTAGTAATTGGAGGTATCATGGCACCTTTATTAGGAGGCATTGACCAAGCGTTTCAGTTTATACAAGAGTACACGGGTATTGTGAGTCCAGGTATATTAGCCGTGTTTATATTAGGATTGTTCTGGAAGAAAACAACCAACAAAGCCGCTATTGTAGGAGCTTTGGTGTCCATTCCAATAGCCTTGTATTTTAAAGTAGCACCAAACGGATGGTCTACAGCATCCATATTTGTAGATGTCCCGTTTATGGACCAAATGGGTTATACATTATTATTAACAATGGGTGTAATTGCACTTGTTAGTTATATGCAACATAAAGGTGCAGATGATGAAAAAGGGATTATAATAACTAAAGAATCGTTTAAAACGAGTCCATTGTTCAATATTGGTGCATTTGCTGTGTTGCTTATAGTAGCTGCTCTTTATGCTTCTTTTTGGAATTAAATCGAAAAAAATATCTTGTATATTATTTTGAGATTGGTACTATAATATCTTCTTTTAAACCATAACGACACAAGAACCTGTCAATTCATTTTGAAAACCTGTTAATTGTTTGATTAACAGGTTTTTTTGGTTTTTAAAAGTTTTAAACAGGTAAAAATATTTTCAAAAGAGCTTAACTTATCCGATAGCTTAACTTGTAATAGGTCGTAATTCATCTGTTTTTTATCAAATCGTCAAATTTTTAGGGTTGTATTTAATTTTTTTGCTTTTTATACGGGATTTAACATAAAAATAACATATATTTGGCAGACCAGTTTGGTAAACCAGTTTAGGAAACCAGATTGGTTTACCACAAGTAATAATTAAAAAGTACATTAATTAACTAAAATGAATGACAAATGAATTTAAAAACTAAACTAATTTTAATTGGAATATTGTTTTACAATATTTCATTATTTGCACAGGATAAGTACTTGTTGTCAGGTATTGTATCGGACCAAAATAATGTTCCTATTCCGGGTGTGAATGTAATTGTAGCAAATACTTCTAGAGGAGCTGCTACAGATTTTGATGGAAACTATGAGTTAGAAGTCAAAGCTGGTGAAAAAATTAAATTTTCTTTCTTGGGATATATTTCCCAAACAGTCACTGTTACAGGTCAAAAGAAAATAAATATTTCGTTAGCTGAAGATGCAAGTCAACTTGACGAGGTTGTTGTGGTAGGTTATGGAGCTCGTAAAAAGAGTGATATTACAGGAGCTGTATCTTCGGTAAAATCTGAAGAGTTAGCTGCTTTTCCATTGGGAGATGCAACTCAAGCACTTCAAGGACGTGCAGCTGGTGTGGTGGTACAATCTAATAATGGTGGTGAGCCTGGAGCTCCTATTAGTATAAAAATTAGAGGTAATACATCTATTAATGCAAGTAGTGATCCACTTATTGTAGTAGATGGTTTTGTGGGTGCAAGTATGCCACAAGCAAATGATATCGAATCTATGGAGGTGTTAAAAGATGCATCTGCAACTGCTATATATGGTTCTAGAGGTTCAAATGGTGTTGTTATGGTAACTACCAAAAAAGGTAAAAGTGGTAAATTATCTGTTGAGTTAAATACTAGTTATTCTGTTCAAAATACTGCAAATAAATTAGATTTATTAAATGCAGATGAATTTGCAAATTATCAACAAACTATAGCAGGAAATCCTGGTTATGTTCAAGGCTCAGGAGATACAGATTGGCAAGACTTATTGTATAGAACAGGAAGTACTGCAAATCATCAATTTTCTTTTTCTGGAGGAAGTGATAACATAAATTTTTATGCTTCTGCTAATTATTTTAAACAAGATGGTATCATTATAAATTCTGATTTTGAAAAACTAACGTTCTTGTCAAATATTGATGCGCAAGTAACAGATAAGTTAAAATTAGGGATGAATCTTTTTGGAAGTATAGGTGCAAAAAATGGAGTGTCTACACAATCAAGTGGAGATTCAGCAAATGGTGGTGGTGATGATGTAATTTCATTAATGTTTAGGTTTACGCCTGATAGAGGAATAAAAGATCCATTAACTGGAAAAAATACAACAAATTCAATAGGAGAAAATGTTGATAATCCATATGCTGTTGCTACTGAACGTGTAAATGAAACTAAAACAGACAATTATAGAACAAACTTGTATGCAAATTATGATATTTTAGAAAATCTTGCTTTTAAAACTACATTTGGTTTTAGTTCTGTTAATGAAACAATTGGTACTTATGTTCCATCAACATTACTTGCTAATGATGGAGGTAAAGGAGGAACTGCTGAAATTAATAATAGAAGATCTACAACGTTATTAAGTGAAAATTACTTGACGTATAATGCAGAAATTGGAAAAGGTGCTTTAACATTGTTAGCAGGGTATTCATACCAAAAAAATAAAACATTTAGATTTGGAGCAGGAGCTCAAGACTTTATTGATGATGATTTTTCTTTCTATAACTTATCGGGTAGTAATGTTACTTTAATTCCTACTTCATCTTTAACAGAACAAGAGATTCAATCTCAATTCGGAAGAATGAATTACGATTATGATGATAAATATTTATTAACAGCTACCGTAAGAAGAGATGGGTCATCTAACTTTGCTAAAAATGAAAAATACGCTATTTTTCCTTCTGGTGCTATAGGTTGGAAAATATCAAATGAAAACTTTTTAAAAGGTAATGACAAAATTTCAAATTTGAAATTAAGAGCCAGTTATGGTCTAACAGGAAACCAAGCAATTTCAGCTTATCAGTCATTAGCTAGTTTTGATAATATTAGTGGTATGTACGGAGGCGATATAGTAAGTGCTGTTGTGCCAAATCAAGCTGCTAATGCAGATTTAAAATGGGAAACCTCTTATCAAACTAATATAGGTTTAGATTTAGGTATGTTGAATAATAAAATTTCTCTTTCTTTAGATTATTATAATATTGATACGAAAGACCTTATAATAGCAGATACAAGCCAACCAGTATATTTAGGTTTTCTTACAGCAGCTAGTTTAAGAAATGTTGGTGAGGTTAATAATAAAGGATTTGAAATTAATTTAAATACTAAAAATATATATAATGAAAATTTCAGTTGGACAACAGATTTTAACTGGGCTACCAATAAAAATGAAATAATTACCTTACTTAACGGTAAAGATATATTATTAGATGCATCCCCTAGTTATTTTAGTAGACAGGATACACATATTTTAAGAGAAGGAGAAGCTGCAGGTGTCTTTTATGGTTTTGAGTCTCGTGGCGTTTGGCAAGGCAGTACTTTACCAGTAGGTACAGCTACTTTAGCAGGAGCTGTAGCTGGAGATCCATTGTATACAGATGTAGATGAAAGTGGTGTAATTACTTCAGATGATAGAAAAATACTAGGAGATCCTAATCCAGATTATACTTTTGGTATAACTAATAGTTTTACATACAAAAACTTTGATTTGAGTATCTTTTTTCAAGGTTCTCAAGGTGGTGAGATTTTTAATCTAACAAATGTACAGTTGTATAATGGTGATTCAAACGCTTCTAAAGATGTTTTAAACGCATGGACACCAACAAATACAAGCTCAAACATTCCTCGTATTGCAAATAGAAGAGATTTGTCGTCTCGTTTTATCGAAGATGGTAGTTATATTAGATTAAAAAATATAGCGTTAGGGTATAATTTACCTGAAGCTATTACAGAAAAGTTCGGTATGAGCAGCGTTAGAATAACAGTTAGTGCACAGAATTTATTAACGTTTACAAATTACTCTGGTTTAGATCCTGAAGTTAATTACTTTGCAGATAGTTCGAGTAGTTCAACGGGTAATACAACTCAAGGCTTCGATTTTGGAAATTATCCAACAATTAGAGCGGTTAATTTTAGCCTTAATTTAAAATTTTAAAAAAAAACAGATTATGAAAAAATATAAATATTTATTTTTATTGATAGGAGGATTATCAATATTTGGATGTTCAGATTTAGAAGAAGAACCCGTAGGGATATTGGCTCCTGAATCTTATTTCACTTCTTTAGATAAAGTACAGATAGCAGTACAGGGTGCGTTTGCTTATATGCATAACAGATATTTTTTAACAAGAGAAACGGGTATGACACTTATGTTACGTAGTGACATGGTAGAAATTTCAGACCCCAATACTTCGCTTGATAGAAGAGATCATAACTCACTAACTGATGCAGCAACTAATGACCAAACATACCAAGGTTGGAAAATAATGTATCAAATTATAGCCTCTGCAAATCAGGCTATTGCTGGAGCAGATCAGTTAAATGAGGAAGCTGCTGTTAAAAACCCAATTATAGCACAAGCGTATTTTGCAAGAGCATTTACATATTTTCATTTGGTTCAACAATTTGGAGCTATTCCTTATTTTGATGCACCAATAGATAATGTACAAGAAGCAAGTAACGTTAGCAAGACTCCAGTTGCCGATGTATATGCAAACATTATTGCAGATTTAAAATTTGCCAAAGAGTGGTTGCCAAATACACAAACAAATAAGTCTATTCCTGCTAAGTCAGCGGCGAGTGCTTTTTTAGCATCAACATATTTAACAATGGGAGATTATCCAAATGCGTATGCAGAAGCTAAAGACTTTATTGGTAAAAAAGGAGATTATGACATTGATTTAGAACCAGATTTTCAAAATTTATTTAATGCTGATATAGTAACTAAGGAACCCATATTTATATTAGATTATACTGGGGATAGTTCTCTAGGAAATTATAGTACTGATTATCTAGTGCCACTTACAGGTATAAGAAAAGACCTTCAATTTGGTAGTACTCAAGAAGGTTGGGCTGTAATGGTGCCAGCGCTTAAAGTATATACGGATTGGGATCCTTTAGATTATAGAAGAGCAGTTAGTTTTAATGCTACCGCAAAGTTTGGCTCTGTTACAGCTCCTGATACACCTTATACTGGTTTTTTTGCTGCTGATAGTAGAAATAAAAATCAACCATATATTGCAAAATACACACGTTTCAGGGGAGCAACACCAGGTGCAGAAGGTAGAGCATCTAGTACTAAATACGCAATGATACGTTATGCTGAGGTATTATTAATTGCTGCAGAAGCATTGAATGAAGTAACTCCTGGAACTACAGAAGCAGATGGTTATGTAAATCAAGTAAGAAAAAGAGCTAGAGATGGAGCAGTTGGAAGTGTGCCAAGTCTTGTACCTGCAAACGTTTCTGGCTTAAGCCAGACAGATTTTAGAACCATGATTTTAGAAGAACGTAGATTGGAACTCGCTTTTGAGCAAAAAAGATGGTACGATATTGTTAGAAGAAAATTGGGGACAACAGTATTTAGTGCTTCTGGATTAGAAGGAGCTAAAACTTTTACCGATGCAAACTACTTAATCGCAATACCTGCAAATGAGGTAATTAACAATCCTAAATTAGGGTTGTAAAAGTCTAATTATTAATTTTTAAAGTGTTTTAAAAATATAGTTTTCTTCGGGTTTACTTAATTCTCTTATCTAGTAAACCCGAAGCTAAAACTACTAAGTATCCAATATAGTATATAAAAATTATATTCACATTATTTCGATATGTAGATATCAAACGTTTGAGTTAGTTTAGTTTGTTTAAAAATTACTGGTCTAAATCTTTAGGTCAGTAATTTTTTTTGTTTTAAATCAATCATAATATTTTTACTTAATAAAAATATTATGATTGATTTTTTTTTATACTTAGTATGCTTGCAGGCTATACGCTTCACTTAGCACATATGTTGTTTATTGGTACATAATAACAAGCATGTAACAATAATGCTATAAACTAGTAATATTAGCACTAGTTTATTGGGTTATTGTCTTGTAAATTTGAAATACAATTAAATTTATATTCAAAATGATTAGAAAAAAGCATTTTTTGATTGTTATGGTATGTTGTCTTTTGAGTTTTTTAAACGAGGCACAAGAAAACCATAACGCTACTTTGCAGAACATCCATTCGCAACAAAAACAAAGTTTAGATGGTGTTTGGCAAATTATTATAGATCCCTTAGAAAATGGCTACTACAACCACCGATGGATGCCAAGAGACGATGGCTTTTTCTCTAACAAGAAAATGGAAAAACCATCCGATTTGATAGAATATGATTTCGATACAGATTACCAATTAACAGTTCCTGGCGATTGGAATTCGCAAATGGAAAAATTATATTATTACGAGGGCACCATATGGTACAAACGTTCTTTTGATTTTGTGCCAGAAACCAACAAAAACACATTTCTTTATTTCGAAGCGGTAAATTATGAAGCCATAGTATATTTAAATGGTGAAAAATTGGGCGAACATATTGGTGGTTTTACACCTTTTCAGTTTGATGTTACCGGTAAGTTAAAAGAAAAAGATAATTTTTTAATAGTTAAAGTCGATAACAAAAGAAAAAGAGAAGCTATACCAACTATAAATACCGATTGGTGGAACTATGGCGGAATTACCCGTTCAGTTCATTTGGTTTCAACGCCAAAAGAGTACATTCAAGATTATGCCATTGGTTTATCTAAAGATGATGCCAAGTATATTGAAGGTTGGGTAAAAGTAGCTAACGCAAAGCAAGAGGCTATTGTTAATATAAATATCGATGCGCTAAAGGTTAAAGTAAAAGCTAAAATAAATAACGGTCTTGCAGTTTTTAAAACAAAAGCAAATCCAGAACTTTGGGAGCCTAAAAACCCAAAATTATATCCTGTAAATATTGTTTTTGATAAGCATGTTGTTAAAGATGATATAGGGTTTAGAACCATTAAAACTAATGGTAGTAAAATACTTTTAAATGATAAACCTATATTTTTAAAAGGGATTAGCATTCATGAAGAAGCACCGTTCAATTCGGGGCGTGTTACTACAAAAGAAGAATGTTTGGTTTTACTTAATTGGGCAAAGGAATTAGGTTGTAATTTCATTCGTTTAGCACATTATCCACATAGCGAAATTATGGTGAAAGAAGCTGAAAAAATGGGATTTTTAATCTGGTCTGAAATACCTGTGTATTGGACGGTCTTGTTTGAGAACCCAGATACTTATGCCAATGCAGAAAACCAATTAACAGAAATGATATCACGCGATAAAAATCGTGCAGGAATCATCCTTTGGTCTGTTGCAAATGAAACACCAGAAAGCGCCTCTAGAAATGAGTTTTTAAGTAAATTGACTAAAAAAGTAAGAGCTTTAGATAATACACGCTTAGTAACAGCAGCTTTAGATACCCAAAAAGGAAAAGCAAACCAACGTGTTATTGAAGATGGTTTAGCTGAAAATGTGGATGTTATTGGTGTGAATAGCTATTGCGGATGGTATGGTGGTTCGCCAGAATCTTGTGCAGGTTGGGAATGGGCTAGTAAATATAATAAACCTATGATTATGAGTGAAGTAGGCGCTGGGGCATTACAGGGTTTACACGGCGACGAGAATGAAAGATGGACCGAAGAATACCAAGATGATGTTTATAAGAACAACATTGAAATGATGAAAAATATAGAGTTTCTTGCAGGATTGTCACCATGGATTTTGATTGATTTTAAATCGCATAGAAGACATTTAAGACGTATTCAAAATGATTTTAATAGAAAAGGACTTATCTCAGAGAAAGGCATTCCTAAAAAAGCATTTTACACCTTACAAAAGTATTACCATGAGAACTAATTAAGTTTCTTTTAAAAGAGGCTGTATGAAAAGTGCTTTTTTACGTCATTGCGAGGAACGAAGCAATCTTTAAGTTGTTGAAAACCGACAAACAGATTACTTCACTACGTTCGTAATGACGACTTATTTTGAGTTTTCATACAGCTTCTTTCTGTTTTTTGGAAATTAATTGCTTTCAGTTTGATTCTTCTTTTTCTGAATCGCTAAAATTATCTTTAATAAATTCTGAAGGTGTTTTTCCATATTGTTTTTTAAACGATTTTGAAAAATAATTATGGGAGTTGAAACCAACGGCGTAACCAATTTCATTAACCATGTAATTACCTTGTTTCATGAGTTCTACAGCATGTTTTAAACGAATGCTTCTTATGAATTCTGTGGCAGATTGATCGGTTAACGATGTTAGTTTTCTATGTAAATGTGTCCTACTTAAATGCAGTTTTTCGGCTAAATCTTCAACTGAAAAGTCTGCATTGCTCATGTTTTTTTCAACAGCATTAATGGCATTCACAAGGAATTTTTTATCTAAATCCAATACGTCAATATTACTTTCCCAAACCTCTTGTTTTAAAGAAAATAAGGAGCGAAGTGCTTTGCGAGAGTTTAATAAATTATGAATTTGAGCCACTAAAACGGCTTCGTCAAAAGGTTTTGATACATAGGCATCTGCACCAGAATTTATGCCTGTTATTCTATCTTTAACCGTGTCTAGGGCTGTTAGTAAAATAACGGGTGTATGGCTAATTCTTATATCGTTTTTAATTTTAGCACACAATTCTATACCATCCATTTCAGGCATCATAATATCCGATATTATTAAATCTGGATACAACGAGTTCGTTTGTTGGTAAGCTTCTTTACCATTTTTTGCTGTTGCTATTCTAAAATGGTTTTGTAAGTTGCTCGATAAAAACTCCAACAATTCAGGGTTGTCTTCAACAACAAGTACCAATGCTTCTTGGTTTTTTGAAGCTTCTTCAGAAGAAGTATTCGTTTTAATATTATTGGACGTTTCAAAAGAAACAGTTCCAGCTTCTATATCCTGAAAACTATTAGAACTTTCGCTTAATGTACCCGTTTGATGCTTTGGTATGCATATACAAAAAACAGAGCCTTTTCCTTCTAAAGAGCTCACAATTAATTGCCCATGATGCATGGCTATATAATTTGTAGATAGTGAAAGCCCAATACCTGTACCTCGGTTATAATTGTTTTCAATTTGAAAAAACCGCTCAAATATTTGAGGAAGTACCTTCTCAGAAATTCCATACCCAGAATCGTTAATGCTTATGGAAACAAAATTTTCATCAATAGGTTCTCCAACGGTGTAAACATTGCAATTAGGGTTAAAATTGGGTTTTTCGTTGTTTTTTATGGTTAGAGTTATAGTACCATTATCTGCCGAATATTTAAAAGCGTTTGAAAGCATGTTTACCAAAACTTTATCTAATTTATCGGTGTCAAAATCCATTTTTAAAACGGGAAGGTCTGATGTAAATTGAAAGTGAAAACCTCGTTGGTTAGCGTGCTCTTCAAAACAATTAAATACATTTTTACAGAAAGAAATAACATCTGCTTTTATAGGAACTAGTTTTAATTTACCAGAATCGGCTCTTCTAAAATCTAGAAATTGATTAATAAGTCGTAACAGCCTATCTGTATTGTTTTTAATTAGTAGTAGTTGTTTGCTAGTAGCTTCGGTATCTAAAGGTGTTTTTAATAAACGGTTTACGGGGCCCTGAATTAAGGTTAAAGGCGTTCTAAACTCATGGGAAATATTGGTGAAAAATTGAAGCTTCATTTGGTGTAATTGTTCTTCGTTTTCTCGATGGATTTTTTCCATCTTAATTTCAGATTTAAGTTTTTGACGGTTTATAACCTGTTTTCTGAAAAAATATACAGATGCAATAAAAATTAGGGCATAAGCTAGGTAGGCATACCACCTTTGCCAAACAGGAGGAATTATATCTATAATTATTTTTGTAGAGGTTTCGTTCCATACGCCATCGTTATTTGCTGTTTTAACTTCAAATATGTAGTTGTTAGGAGGGATATTTGTAAAATTTGCTTTCCCATTAAAATCGGTGTCAATCCATTGGTCGCTAAAACCCAAAAGCCTGTATTTAAATACGTTTTTTTTAGGATTTATATAATTGTTAGATGTAAACTGAAACCCTATAAAGTTTTGGGTATGGTGCAACTTTATTGGCTCGTTTTTATTAAAACTAAGTTCTTTATTGTTTACGTAAATTTTAGTTATTGTTGCTTTTGGAGGGATGGGGTTTTTTATAATTCTTGAAGGAGAAAAACGAATTAGCCCGTTAGAGCCTCCAAAAAATAAATCACCATTAGTAGATTTTAATGCAGATATGGGGTAAAACAGGTCGTTTTGTAAACTGTTGTTTGTAATATACGATTGTGCAACATTGGTTTGTTTATTGAATTTACATAAACCGTTTTCGGTTGTTAGCCATAGGTTTTTATTGCTGTCTTCCAATATTGAAAATACTTCGTTGCCCGATAAACCATCTTTTATGGTGAAATTTTCAAAAACCTCAGTCTTAGGATTAAATTTATATAAACCCGTACCATTGGTACCTAGCCATAAAAAGCCTGCGTTATCTTCATGAATGCAATAAATATTATTATTAGAAATCCCTTCGGAATTGTTTTTATTATGGAAATAATGAATAAATTCTGAAGTGTCTTTTTTTAATTGATTAAGCCCATTTTCAGTAGCAAACCAAATATTTTCGTGCTTATCTTCAATAATATGGTGTACGTAATTGTTAGATAAAGAGTTAATATTTAAAGGGGTATTTTGGAAACGGGTTGTTTTTTTAGATTTAAAATGATAAAAGAAAACACCCAAAGGATAATCGCTAACCCAAATACCTGCGTCTGTTGGTAAAATATCCAAGGCTTGAAAACCCGTTTCAAAAGGAACATTTAAACGATCAAAACCAGTTTCACCTTTTTTTTGAAATAATATACCGTAGCCATAGGTACCAACCCACAATGTTTCGTTTTTATCGTAGGCCAACGATTTTACACTCTCAATGAGTTTCCCATTGTAGTTAATTGGTTTTGTAGTAAATATGTTGGTTTTAGGATTAAAACTATTCAACCCGCCATCATCAAGTCCTATTAAAATAGAGTCACTATGGGGTATTTTGGTAAAACTACTAACAATATTTGCGTTTAGGGTTCTTTTGGTTGTGGATTGATTATAGCGGATGAATGAATTATTGTAGTCACTATGAAAAGCTAAACCGCCCATCCATGAACCTATCCATATGTTTTTATGGGAATCTTTGTATAATGACCAAATAGAATGGTTGGGTAATTCGGAATATTTTTGTTGATCAATAATGTGGCTTACCTTAAAATTATCAATTAAAGCGATGCCTTTATAAGTGGCTGCCCAAATTCTACCTTTTTCATCTTTTAAAAGACTTCTAACTTGGTTGCTGGGTATTTTTAAATGTTCAGCTGTGTTTTCAGAATTAAAATGATGTAATATTTCGCCATTTAGCATGTTTATACATAGTAAACCTCTTGTTTCGTAACCAATCCAAATAAGGTTTTTATCAATCAAAACAGATCTAGCAAGATTTCTAAGTCCTTTTGTTAAAAACTGAAAAGTGTTAGAGCCTTTTGGTAAATAGTAAATATCGCCATCATTATAAAACACCCAAATGGTACCTTTATCGTCTATGGTAAGACAGCTAACTCTTGCTGTTTTATTATCAATAACTTTATAAAAAGCTCTGTTTTTTTCAGGACTTAAAATGCCAAAACCATTTTCATCTGAAAACCAAAAAGCATTTTTTTGATCTTGGAATAGTGATGTAATGTTCTTACCAATAAAATTATCAAATTGGTCTTTAATGGTATATCTTTTAAAATTATCAGAGTCTGAATTATAACTACAAAGTCCGTTTTCTGTGGCTACCCACATACGTCCCTTATTATCTTTATAAAGCTTGTTTATTCTATTGGTTGAAAGAGTAGAAGCATTATTTTGTAAATGGCTATACCTTTTAATTTTAATGGAATTATAAGAAAAAATGCCGTTGTTGGTACTAAACCAAATAAACCCCCGGTCGTCTTCCATTATAGAGGTTACCTGCGAATAGGCCACACCACCATCTGGCGTTACTTTATTTATAGATATATAAGGGTCGTTACTGCCATTTGTTAGAAATGATAATAAATTGAATTGTATGGCGTAAAAATAACACTTAGTCATCCGGCTTTTTTTGTCGAACTAAAAATACAAATAATATAAAACAGACTCGTATAAGTTTTTAGCAATAATTAGCACACATGTTGTTTTTTGGAACATACGTTTTAAAATGAAACATGATTGGTAGTAATTGGGAACAATGGATGGAAAAATAACAAAAACCATCTATTAAATTTGTTTAACGAAATTTTAACAAAGTGAGATAACCATCACTCCTTTTTCTTTTTTGTATGGATGTCTTAATCAAAAAAAATAAATTGAACAGATGAAGCAAATTACTATTTTAATACTATTTGTTGTTTTAGCGGTTGGTTGTAAAACACCTCAAAATAAAAGTGAGAAAGACGCTAATTTACTTAAGAATATATCCCAACAACTGGCGTATTTTCCTGTTTTAAAGGATACCGCCAATATAAAATCAAATGCTTCTGTATTTCCTAGAACATTAACACCTTCAGGTGAGTTGGAACTCGTTAGCAAAAGAGATTGGACTAGTGGTTTTTATCCTGGAGTTTTGTGGTATATGTATAGTTTAACAGGTGAAAAACAATGGAAAGATAAAGCTGAAATCTATACCGATTTATTGAAAAGCGAACAGTTTAACGATTCAAATCACGATTTAGGTTTTAAAATGATGCCCAGTTTTGGTTTGGGTTATGAATTGACCAAAAATGAATCTTATAAAAAAGTATTGATTCAATCTGCAAGAACGCTTATTACAAGATTTAACGAAAAAGTCGGCTGTATTAGATCTTGGGACCACAATAGAGATAAATGGGAATTTCCTGTTATTATTGATAATTTGATGAATCTGGAATTACTATTCTGGGCATCAAAAGAAACAGGGGACCCTGTATTTTATAATATTGCCGTTACCCATGCAAAAACAACCATGAAAAATCATTTCAGAAGTGATTATAGTTCGTACCATGTGGTTGGTTACAATGCAGAAACCGGTGAGGTCATTTCAAAAAACACACATCAAGGGTATGCTGATGAATCTTCATGGGCACGTGGACAAGCTTGGGCGCTTTATGGTTATACCATGATATATAGAGAAACTAAAGACCCTATATTTTTAAAGCAAGCAGAAAATGTTGCCAATTATATTTTAAATATTGCAAAATTTCCTGAAGATCATGTGCCTGTATGGGATTTCGATTTAACAGATGTAAAAACAGAACCTCGTGATGCTTCCGCGGCAGCCGTCATGGCATCGGCTTTTTTAGAGTTAAGTACGTTTACTGAACAACATAAAAGCACATATGTAGAAGAAGCAAATAAGATGATTACTTCACTTTCTACAAATAAATATTTTAGTGAATTAGGTGCCAATAAAGGATTTCTTTTAATGCATTCAACTGGTTCAAAACCTAAGGATTCTGAAATAGATGTGCCATTAATTTATGCCGATTATTATTATTTGGAAGCATTATCAAGAGAAATTAACAATCAAAAACAACCAAACTAAATTTAAATTTTATGATGAAAAAACAATTATTTTTTAAACTAACATGTTTGTTCTTTATTTTGCTATCCTTCAGTGGGTATGCTCAAAATAAAAACATTACAGGAAATGTTAAAGGAGAAGATGGTATGCCACTTCCAGGTGTTTCCATACTAGTTAAAGGAACAACTACGGGAACTATGACCGATTTTGACGGTAATTTCGCCTTAAAAGCAAGTCCGCAATCGGTACTTGTAATTAGTTATGTAGGGATGGAAACGCAAGAAGTTTTAGTAGGTGCTAAAACGAATCTAAACTTAGTTATGAAATCTTCACAAATTGGATTAGATGAGGTTATTGTAGTTGGTTATGGTACACAAAAAAAGAGTGACGTAACAGGTTCTGTAGTATCTGTAAGTCCAGAAACTTTAGAAGCCAGACCACGCGTTAGTGTTGAGCAAATGCTGCAAGGTACTATGGCAGGTATGAATATTACCGTGAATGCTTCAAACGCAGAAGGTTCGTCCAATACCATGCTTATTCGTGGACAAAATTCAATTACTGCTAAAAACTCCCCTTTAATTATATTAGATGGTATCCCTTATGCAGGAAATTTATCAGAAATAAACCCAAAAGATATTGGTTCTATTGAAGTTTTAAAGGATGCTTCAGCAGCGGCTATTTATGGCTCAAGAGGTTCCAACGGGGTTATTCTTATCACATCAAAAAAGGGTAAAGATGGTAGTATGACTGTCAATTATTCTGCAACTTCGGCATTCAATGCCCCTATTAATATACCAAGTTTAATGAGTGGTAAAACATTTTATGACACCAAAATAGAAAGAGGGTTATCAACTTCACAGGTTGAAGATGAAGGATATGATTCAGGAAGAAATACAAATTGGGTTGACTTAGCTACCAGAACAGGGGTTACTTTACAACATGATTTATCTTTCTCTGGAGGTTCAGAAAAAACCAGATATTATGTATCTTTAGGTTATTTGAATTCTGAAGGAACTGCCATTGGAAACGATTTTAAACGATATACTTTAAGAATAAATTTAGATCATAAACTATTACCTTGGATGACATTTAACACGAGCACACAATATGGATATTATGACAGAAGTGGTGTAGGATCCAGCTTCTCGGATGCTTTTTCTATGACGCCATTAGGTGTGCCATTTAACGAAGATGGAAGTCAAACTTTAGAAACTTGGGATGATGGGGTTTATGTAACCAATCCGTTAGCGCCACTTTTATATGATAATTGCGATAAAACAAGACGTTTCACATCTAATAACAGTATGTTGATTGATGTTCCTTTTATAAAAGGTTTATCATATAAGTTAAATACAGGCTACGATTACCGCTCTAGATTAGCGCAAACCTATAGAGGTAGAAATACTAGAACAGGTTTAGGTGTTGGAGGATCCTCAGACTCAGATAATAGATATAATGAAGATTGGCTAGTTGAGAATATTATCAGTTACAAAAACACCTTTGGTAAGCATTCCATCTTTTTAACAGGATTGTATAGTGCACAGAGTGAATGGGCAGAAAATCATGATGTCCATGCAGAGGGGTTTCCGAACGATGTGATGTCGTTTTACCAAGCAAATAAAGCGAGCCTTATAGAACCTGATGACACCTTTATTAAGTCTACGCATCTTTCTCAAATGCTTAGAGCCAACTATGCGTTCGATTCTAGATATTTATTAACATTAACAGCACGTCGCGATGGGTATTCAGCATTTGGAACGGATAGCAAATTTGGTGTTTTTCCGTCAGCAGCAGTAGGTTGGAATATTTCCAATGAGAAATTTTTAGAAAATTCTAATACCATAAATAACTTAAAG
The DNA here is from genome assembly GCF_004341235.1 of Mariniflexile fucanivorans. Classification (GTDB taxonomy): domain Bacteria; phylum Bacteroidota; class Bacteroidia; order Flavobacteriales; family Flavobacteriaceae; genus Mariniflexile; species Mariniflexile fucanivorans. The sequence continues at coordinate 401,062 of NZ_SLUP01000003.1, read as the reverse complement.
TTAAGATTGTCTTATGGTGAGGTTGGTAATGAATCAGTTGATCCATATTCTACACTCCCAACACTAGCTTCTGCTGATTATGTAGATGCAAACGATGGTACTTTGTTTGGTTTCTATCCAAGCAAGCTGGGAGACCCTACTTTGGGTTGGGAAACTACAACATCTTTTAATGCAGGTCTTGATTTTGGACTTTTTAAAAACCGTATAAAAGGATTGATAGACGTATATAAATCAAAAACTACCGATCTTTTATTAAATAAAACCATAACTCCCATAAACGGAGTGCCCAATATCACCCAAAATATAGGCGAAACATCCAATTCAGGTATTGAGTTTCAAATATCTAGTGTAAATATCAACAAAAACGATTTTAAATGGTCAACCGATTTTAATATCGCACATTATAATACCAAAATTGTAAATGTAGGATTAACAGATGCTGATGGAAACTATATAGATGATGTTGGTAGTAAATGGTTTATAGGCCAACCAATAAGCGTTAATTTTGATTATGTGTTTGATGGTATTTATCAACAAGATGAGACAGGTACGCCACAAGGTGATGTAGATGCAGGAGATATTCGTTATTTAGATGCAGATGAAAGCGGAACTATTGATCCAGGTGACAAACAAATTATTGGACGTAAAATTCCTGATTTTGTTGCTGGATTAACCAACACATTTGAATACAAAAACTGGTCACTTAGTTTCTTTTTGAATATGGTTTCAGGTATTACCCAATCCAATGCATTATTAGCGACACAAGATATAGATATGAGACAGAACAGATACAATGTTACGTTCTGGACACCAGATAACCAAAGCAACTCGTATCCTAGAAATGATAGAACGGCAAGTGTAAATCCACGTGCTATGCAGTTTTACAGAAGCACAGATTTTATAAGATTACAAGATGTAACACTTAACTATAGATTTCCTTCAGAAGCGTTAAAGAAACTAAAAATAAATAGTTTGGAGCTTTTTACGAACATAAAAAACTTATATACAAGTACAGACTGGATAGGCTTAGACCCAGAGTTTTCAAATACGGATGGTCAGCAAACGGCGGCTCCACAAACAACTACTATATTACTGGGTTTAAAAATTAGAATATAATTTAAATTTTAAAAAATAACAATATGAAAAAAATACTGATATTATTATTGACTATTGGTTTCGTTTTTATGAGTTCTTGTAATGAAGATACTTTTTTAAAGGAAGAACCTAAGGATAATATTTTTGCCGAAAACCTTTTCCTTAACTATGATGGTTTTGTAAACGGTTTAAATGCCATGTATGCATTAGTACGTGAGGATAGGGAAGGACAGAGTAATACAACGCGTGCTTCATTATGGCAAATGGGTACAGATAATGTGTTTGTAAATGGTGGTGCAGCTGCATTCGATCCTTTTAATGATTATAATGATTTGAATTCTGAAAACGCTTTGGTTTCGGCAAACTTTAACTGGTTGTACCGAATCGTTAACTCGGCAAATTTAATTATTAATCGTGCTGAAAACACACCTGTTGATTGGATGGGTACAAATGATGCTGCCGATTTAGTAAACCAAAACAAAGTAATTGCACAAGCAAGGTTGTTTCGTGCCTGGGCTTACAGACATTTACGTTATGGATGGGGAGCGGTTCCTTTAAGTCTTCAAGAAATTGAAGGAAGTACTTATCGTAGTGATTGGGAACGAAACTCTATTGCAGAAATTAATGCTCAAATGGTGATAGATTTGAAATTTGCAACAGAAAATCTAGAAATGAGAGAAGATGTAGGTTTAGTTAATGCCGCTGTAGCAGGTACTATGTTAGCTGAAGTGTATTTAGATATGGGTGAAAATGAAAAAGCAGAAATTGAAGCGCTTAAAGTAATTAATAGTCCAGAATACCAATTAATGACAACTAGATTTGGTGTTGATGCTTCAGAACCAGGAACGGCTTTCACAGACTTATTTATTAACCCAATGCCTAAAAATGATAATAGAGAAGTATTATGGGTGTTAAACAATGCTTATTCCGATGTGGTTGGAAATTCTTATCTAAATATGAAAAGTATTTGGAATAGTTATTATTCAAAAGACTCTAAACTTAAAAAGTACGATTTAAATACGCTTTATACCTATAATGGCGGAAAAGGAACTGGCAGACTTTCTGTAACAGATTCAGCTTTTGGCTGGTATGGTTCTACTGATGACAGATATTCTGAATATGCCGTTAAAAAGTATTATATTTTTCCAACTGATGATTCAGCAACCTCTTTTAATATTATAGGAACTACTAAAATGGTTTATAGTAAACCAGATGATTTAGAAGATAATTTTCTTTGGCCATGGGTAAGAAAATGGGAATACAACGATCCTTTGTTTGAAAACGCTTCTAAGAATGGTCAATACGATGATCAAATGTTTATGCGTTTAGCTGAAACTTATTTACTTGCAGCCGAAGCTTTAATGAAAAACAACAAGCCAGATTTAGCAGCAAGCTATTTAACAACTTTAAGAGCTAGGTCAAATGCATCAGCAGTAACAGCATCAGAGGTAACTATGGATTTTATTCTTGAAGAACGTTCTAGAGAGTTGGTTACAGAAGAATATAGAAAACACACACTAGTTCGTACAGGTACATTTTATGAAAGAACGGTTCAATACAACCCTCGCTTAGATGAAACTAAGGTTTTCGAATACAACGAATATTTCCCCATTCCTCAAGACATCATAGATGCTAATACAGGGGCGGTTATGCCACAAAATGATGGCTATAACTAAAATTTTCAATTTTAATATACCTACTTCTTGTTTTATGGAAGTAGGTATATTTTTGATTATAAACATCTCTACTCAAATAAAAAATATAATATGAGAAATCATTCTTTTTATCAATTAATAATAGTAACCAGTTTTAGTTTGATGGGGTTAGTGGCTATTGCTCAAAAAACAGCTTCTAAAAATACAAACCCTAATATTATACTCATTATGGCCGATGATCTTGGGTATGGAGATGTGGGTTTCAATGGTAATAAAAAAGTAATAACACCAAATTTAGATTTAATGGCAAAATCTGGTGTCAAGTTTAATAATTTTTATGCTGCGGCACCACTTTGTTCGCCAACGCGCGCTAGTGTTTTAACTGGTAGAAGTCCGTTTCGTCAAGGTATTTTTGCAGCACATACAGGAGCTATGCGTCCTGCTGAAAAAACAATTGCTGAGGTTTTAAAAAAAGAAGGTTACAAAACAGGTTTTTTTGGAAAATGGCATTTAGGTTGGGTGGAGCCTGATGAGGTAGAATCTAGAGGCATGTACTCACCACCATGGCACCATGGTTATGATGAAACTTTTGCAACAAAAAGTGCGGTGCCAACATGGAACCCAACAAAAACACCAGAAGGATGGACCAGTTGGGGAGCGGAAGAAGATGGCTCTTGGGGTGGTTCTATTTATGTGCAAAATGGACAACCTGTTACCGAAAATTTAGAAGGTGATGACAGCCGTATTATCATAGATAGAGCCATTCCTTTTATAGAACAATCAATTTCAAAAGATAAACCATTTTTTGCAACAATTTGGTTTCATACACCACACGAACCCGTAGTTGCTGGTCCAGAATATTTAGCTAAGTATCCAGATTTGCCATTGGCACAACAGCACTATTATGGTGCTATTACTGCTATGGACGATCAAATAGGACGTTTAAGAGCGTTCTTAAAAGATAAAAATATTGAAGATAATACCATTATTTTCTTTTGTAGTGATAATGGTCCGGCAGATCCTCTTGCCAAAAAAGGTATTGCTTCGGCAGGTCCTTTCTCAGGTCATAAACACCAAATGTGGGAAGGTGGTTTGCGCGTGCCTGCTCTAGCTCTATGGCCTAAGCATATAAAAGAAGGAATTGTTTCAGATTATCAAGCCAATACAAGTGATTATTTTCCAACCATACTTGAAATTTTAAATGTTCAAAAAGATAAAAAAATCCCTTTAGATGGTGTTAGTTTTAATCCCATTTTAAATGGTGAATCTAATGTTAGGGAAATACCTTTTGCAGCGGGATATCAAAGGTTATTTAATGATATTGAACTTTATGCTTATATAGATGGTGCCTATAAAATTTGTATTCCAGACAAAGGTGATGAGATGATGCTTTTCGATATAAAAAACGATCCTGCCGAAAAAAATAATTTAGCATTGGAAAAACCAGAATTATTAAAGAAAATGATGCTAGAACTTGAAAAAGTTAAAGAATCATGGAAGCAGAGCAGAGAAGGAAAAGACTATCAATGGTAAACCTATCACGTTATAAATAATCTTTTTTGATAATAATTTAAACGAATGAAAAGTAACATACTTTTATCCTTCTTCATTGTAACTCTTTGTCATTTTTGTTATGCACAAGAGAAACCGAATGTATTATTCATATCGGTTGATGACCTGAATGATTTTCCATCCTATGCAAATCGATATGAAGGAGCAATTACTCCAAATCTTGACAAGTTAGCCAATCAAGGTACGGTGTTTAATAATGCTTATTGTCAATATTCGGTATGCGGTCCCTCGAGAGCAAGTGTGATGTCTGGATTTTATCCTCATAATTTATCAGGAAGTTTAAACGAAGATGATGTTGTTCAAGAATCAACAAAAGCACTCGGCTCTGAACTTATGCATACTTGGTTTCGCAATAACGGATACGAAACGCTAGCAGTAGGCAAAATTTTGCATGGTCATTTACCTGAAGGGACGTTGGACGAAACTGGTGGGCGAGGATCTTTCAGTTCTGGACTTGGAAAGTTGCAGAGAAATTGGCACCAAAACGGAACTATGACGGATTGGGCTAAAGACCCTGAAACGGATGAACAAATGCCCGATCACCAGGCAGCTAATTGGGCTGCTGATCAGCTTAGTAAAAAACATGATAAGCCATTTTTTCTAATGGTTGGCTTTTTGCGTCCTCACAACCCTTGGTATGTTCCTAAAAAATGGTGGGATATGTACGACCGAGAAAAGATAAAACTACCTGAGTATAAAAAAGATGATCTTGAAGACATCCCAAAGCTAGGTCTTAAAAATATCAAGAATCAAATGCCAAGAACAGAATGGGCCATTGAAACAGACCAGTGGAGAGATATTGTTCATTCCTATTTGGCCTCAATCACTTTTGTGGATCACCAAATCGGAAAAGTTATTAAGGCTCTTGAAGAAAGCGAATACAGCAAAAACACAATAATTGTTTTATGGTCAGACCATGGCTACCAAATGGGTGAAAAAAACACCTTTCAAAAAGCAACGTTATGGGAGCGATCTACGCACGTGCCACTATTGTTTGCTGGTCCTGAAGTGCCTAAGGGCAAAAGTAGTGACCGGGTTGTGAGTTTACTTGATATTTATCCAACATTATTGGAAATGAGTGGGTTACCTAAAAATTCAAAAAATGAGGGTAGAAGTCTCGTTCCGTTAATAAAGAATCCATCAACAGCATGGTCATATCCATCTGTTACTGGTTACAATAAAGATTGCTATGCCATTCAAAATGAGCGCTATCGCTATATACGGTATGCTGATGGGGGCGAAGAATTGTATGACCATCAGAACGACCCAAATGAATGGACAAACCTAGCAGGAAACCTTAATATGAACAAAATAAAAGCCGATTTAGCCAAGTATATACCGAACAAATCTCAAGATAATTAGATTTAAGCTGAATTTCCTTTGTGAAATAATATAATTAAAATTGAAAACACAATAATACAAAAGACACTATGATTTTTTTTAAAACTAAAAACCTTATTATATTTTTCTTTTTGATTTTTGCTGTGAATTCAAGTAATGCAACTACAAAACCACCGGCACCCGACCTTGTCGTCTTATTTATTATTGAAGGCTTATCAACCGAGGCTCCGGTAAAAATTGATATGCCAAATTTCAATGCTCTGAAAGCAGAGGGAAGTTATTATAAAGAAATGCACTTAACTTTAGCGGGTCACCCTGAAAAGAGCAGTACCTACCCTTGGTCTTGTTCCATGCCCAATCCTATGTTGATGACAGGGACCCCTTTCACTGGAAAGGATGGTGTTCGAAAATCAATGATACAGCATTCCTTTAAAGATAATGAGACCGCTTTTATTGTTAATGCCCGTGCCTATGAAGACGTGAGCGAAGATTTTGGGACCTATATGGCAAGTTCCTTCAATCCCGACTCTTTGGTTATAAATTTAAGCATGGAGTTTATGAAAGTGTCCGAGCCTAAGTTTATGCGTGTTCATCTCCAACGTCCTGGAATCGAAGGGCTTAAAATATCAAAAAACTGGACTGAGAATGAACCTTATCATCGTAATATTTGGCATAAGCAGTCCCCTTATCGAACAGCCATTACAGAGGCAGATCGTCAATTGGGCCGATTCGTAGAATATCTTAAGGAGAATAACAAATGGGAAAATACGGTGCTTATAATTTGTAGTGACAACGGGCAAGCCAATGAAGGTTGGCACGAACCTTACAGTCCGCCCTCGAATGTAACGCCGCTTTTGATAGTGGGGCCTGATGTTAGAAAGGGTGCGACTTTTGAGTATTGTGAGATTATTGATATCGCTCCAACCATTACCTACCTAAGTAAAAAAAAGACGCCGGCACTATCTATCGGCCGTGTTTTGTCGGAGGCGTTTGTGAGCAATCCTGCAACGCCTCCAACGGTTCCTCAAAATATTAAACGACTCAACAAAGTATTGATTGAAGCTCATAACTGGCCTCAGGATAAGAAAAAAAAGCTAACCAAAAAAGGATTTAAAACAATTGATGATTTGGGGTTATGGCATACCACTTCGTCTGGAGATAACTTTGGTAGTTTCGTTGTTCAACAGGAAAAAATCCTTGAGAGTGTTCGCTGAAAAAAAACCGTAAGCAACTCTAGGGGCAATTAAACATTGGTTAAAAGACATCGGAGCGCTATGGATTACGAAATACGTTATCTCTGCCAATTGCATGGGTAAATAAAAAAAATGACAATTATAGCAATGCGAATTTCAAACTCTGAGACAAACAATGTGCAAAAAATAAGCATATCTGATATTAATTTGAAATGAATCACGATTCAATTAACCTTTTATCAGAATAAGAAATTAAATATTAGTAAATAATTTATGAAAAATACAATATACATTTTTTTGATAATGATTCTATTTGAATGGAATTATGCGACTGTATTTGCTCAAAACAACACAAAACCAGACCATATTTTAGTAGATGCTAGAGTAAAGGTGTATAATGAGGATGGCACGAGAAGCTATAAAGACTATAAGCCTTTTAAAACGCGTACTTTAGCGTTATTACCAGATTTTGAAAGTAAAAACACGCAATTAAGTAAGTATGGTGGCGATATAAACCAACCAACTAATTTTGCTACGGGCTTTTATCATGTGAAAAAAATTGGTGATCGTTGGTGGGGCATAGACCCATTAGGCTACAAATATTTCAACATCGCTTTAAATGGTGTTACCGAAGGAAAATCAAAAAGAACGAAGGAGGCATTCATTCAAAAATTTGGAAATAAAACAAATTGGATTAATGAAACTGTTGAAATGTTACAGGAAAATGGGTTTAATTGTACAGGTTCGTGGAGTGACGTAGAGGCGATTGTAGAAGCCAATAAAACACTGGAAAAACCAATAGCGTACACCATTATTTGGAATTTTATGAGCAGTTATGGTAGAAAACGTGGAGGTACCTATCAACAATCTGGACATATTGGATATCCAAATGATGCTATTTTTGTTTTTGATCCAGATTTTGAAACTTTTTGCGATGAACACGCTAAACAACTAGTCACCTATAAAGATGATCCTAATTTATTCGGGCATTTTTCAGATAACGAAATGCCTTTTAAATTTGAAGCTTTAGATAATTATTTAAGTTTGAAAAAAGCTGATTACGGATATATTGCTGCCAACAAATGGTTGTTAGATAACGGAATAACTAAAGAACAAATAACCGATAAACACCGCGAATTATTTATGGCGTTTGCTGCCGAGAAATATTTTTCCATTGTTTCTAAAGCTATAAAGAAATACGACCCCAACCACATGTATATTGGATCTCGTTTTTATGCAGCTGAAAAAAATTATGAACAGTTTATGAAAGCAGCTGGAAAGCATCTGGATGTTATTTCTAATAATTATTACAATTATTGGACACCCGATGCAGAACAAATGGCAAATTGGTCAAAATGGTCGGGCAAACCTTTTATTGTAACGGAGTACTACGTTAAAGGCGAAGATTCCGGAATGGGTAATACTAGTGGTGCGGGTTGGATAGTTAGAACACAAAAAGACCGTGGTTTGTTTTATCAAAACTACAATCTCGCTTTGTTAGAATCTAAAAACTGCGTAGGTTGGCATTATTTTAAATACCAAGACAACGACCCTACCGCAAAAGGTGTGGATCCTTCAAACATTGATGCTAATAAAGGTATAGTTAGTAACCAATATAAGGTTTGGAAACCCTTGATGGAAAAAATGAATGAAATAAACACAAATATATATAACCTAATAGCATATTTTGATACTCATGAAAATTAGAACCACATATTTAAAATCACTTTACAAATTCAGTTGTTTCTTTATCTTAATTGCTGCTACGGCATGTGTGTCTACTTCCAAAATGTTGGTGGACGATAATTATTCTTTTGAACGTTCAGAAAACAACCCTATGATTTATCCAGATATGGAAGGTTTAGAGGGTGTTTTAGGAAAAAACATAAATGGGCCTTCTGTAATTAAAGTCCCAAATTGGGTTGAAAATCCGTTAGGGAAATACTATATGTATTTTGCAGATCATCATGGTAAATATCTTCGATTGGCTTATGCAAATGCGCCTATGGGGCCGTGGACAGTTTACAAACCAGGCGTACTTCATATAGATAATACAGCAGCCAAAGGACATATTGCATCACCAGACGTAATTATTGATGAAGCATCCAAAACCATAAGAATGTATTTTCATGGTTATAATCAAGACAAATCAGGACAAAAAACCTTTGTAAGTACCTCTAAAGATGGGGTGAATTTCACAGCTTCCGAAACCATATTAGGACCTTCCTATTTTCGTGTTTTTAAATACAAAGGAGATTATTATGCCCTAGTTACAGGAACATTTTACCGTTCTAAAGATGGTTTAACTCCATTTGAAAAGGGCGTTAATATATTGCCAAAAGCAAGACATACGGCAGTCACTTTAAGTGGTGATAAACTTATTGTGTTTTATTCCCAAAAAGGCGATGCTCCCGAACGGATTCTTAAGTGTGAAGTCAATCTTTCAGATGGGATTTGGAAAAACTGGAAAGCAAGTGCGCAAGAGGAAGTTTTAAAACCCGAAATGGATTATGAAGGTGTAAAATTGCCTATTCAAGAATCCGTAAGCGGATTTTCAAAAGTACCCGTACACGAATTAAGAGATCCCGCTATTTTTATTGATAAAAATGATGTATATCTCTACTATTCCATATCTGGTGAGTTTGGAATTGCAGTGGCAAAACTCAAAAAATCAATCTAAATAAAAATCATAGTTAATAACTAGATTATGAAACAAATTATCATAGTTTTTATAAGTATATTTTTTTTAACAAATTGTTCATCATCTAAAAAAAATAAAACTATTGAAAAACCAAATGTCCTTTTCATTTCAGTAGATGATTTAAACGATTGGGAAGGCGCTTTGTTGGCAAATCCGCAGGTTAAAACACCTAATATGGATAAGCTTTTTGGTCAAGGTGTTTTGTTTACCAATGCACATTGTTCGCAAGCTGTTTGTACGGCTTCCAGAAATTCACTGCTTAGTGGTATGCATCCAACAACATCTGGTTGGTACAGTTCTACTCAAAACATGCGAAAAAATTATGACACGGTAATGGCGAATCATAAAATGCTTCCGGAACACTTTAAGAACAATGGCTATAATACTTATGCTGCTGGAAAAGTATTTCATGATGGAGAATCTGATTATCCTGATAAAACCGATAATTTTTGGACAGCATATGCACCACATTTTTGGAATGGTATGGAAAAGCATATTAAAGAAAACGGATTTGGTTATAGAGGCAATATGTTTTATCCATTTCCTAAAGGTGGTGGACAATTAGTTCAGCTTTACGGTGAAGATAATATCAATGAAAACTATAAAGACACCAACCGATTTTACTCTTTATGTGGTGGTCCTTTAGAAAAAGAAGATATTCCAAAAGAAGGTATGTACGATGAGCAAATTGCTAATTGGGCTATTAATAAATTAAATGAATCTCAAGAAAAACCGTTCTTTTTGGCGGTTGGATTTATTCGTCCTCATGTACCTTATACAGCGCCTAAAAAGTATTTCGATTTATATCCTATTGAAGATATAATCGTACCAGAAGTGCCTGAAAACGAAATGGAAGATATTCCTATGATGGGAAAAGCCATCGCTTACGGCTACACACCTAAAGGTGGTTGGGGCGATGTATCTGCTAAAAAAGAAATCTTGCCAGAACTGGTGCAATCATATTTAGCGTGTGTCTCTTTTGTAGATGACCAAATAGGAAAGGTTATTGATGCTTTAGAAAAAAGTCCGCATGCCAAAAACACCATTATTGTTTTATGGTCAGACCATGGGCAACATTTAGGAGAAAAACGTCATTTTAGGAAACAAGCGCTTTGGGAAGAAGCAACTAGAGTTCCTTTATTTTTTAAGGTACCAAACAATAAAAGTAACGGACAAAAAAGTAGCCAAGTAGTTAGTTTGTTAGATATTTACCCAACGTTAACCGAACTTTGTAACCTTCCTAAATTACCAAAACTAGAAGGCGTGAGTTTGGTACCACTTATTAATTCACCAGAAAAAAAGGAAGATAGAGCTGTTTTAACCACTTGGTATTATAAGAACCATGCGGTTAGAAGTAACGATTGGAGGTATATTCATTATCGAGATGGTGGTGAAGAGCTTTATAATCATAAAACAGATCCAGGCGAACATATAAACTTAGCCAATAATCCTGATTATGCAGAAATTATTGAAGTACATAAAAAATGGTTACCAAAATACGATGCCATACCAGCGGGTTCAAAAACATGGAAAGGCGATAGTTTAGATAAATTAATCCAGGAATGGGTTGAAAAGGATTCAATTCCTTTATGGTTAAAATAAAATATTAAAAAAAGACTTCATAAATAGTAATAAAAACATGAAAATAACCAGTGGTCATTCCAAATTAGTTTTAGTAATAATATTTTGTATTGCATTAATGCCACTACAAGGTTTATCTGGAAATATTATAGATACTACAGATTACTCATACTGGCGAAAACTAGCAAATACATCAAAGATGTTTGGAGCTATGAAAACTAGTGCCATGACTGTTGCAAATCAAGGCGATGGTGAAACCAGAGATGTTATGGGATCCAATGCACTTGCCTATATTCTCGACCCTTCAAATAAAAGCAAATACATCAACGCTATTAAAAATAAATTCGAGACTAGAATCCGAACTATGAAGATAGGAAATGGTGCTGCAACTTCATCTGTACCTTCCCATGAGTTATTTTATGCGATTTTGGCACTTGATGTAATTAGGTATGATTTGGATGCTGCTGCCCTTTCAAAATATGAAGGTTGGCTCGAAGAAAAAATCATGACATTAGTAATCGGTAAGTGGGATCCCCACGCTTGGGCCATGAGAATGTTGTATTACAAATATCTTGGAGATGATGCCAAATTTAAAGAAGCAAAGAAAGAGTTTGATATAGGATTATCAGAGCATTATATGCCTAATGATGGGGTTTCCCCCGCTGGAAACGGATACTGTGTGCAACGGTGGAATTCCATTGAACGTGCAGCCAAAAACACCACGATAAACATCATGGAATATATGGGTTACAACGATTATTACAGTAACCCGGGAATCGTTGGACTTAAAGAGTTCATGTATGGATATGCCACAGCGCCCTTCGGTAGAATTTTGTTGTATGGAGATTCACGAAATACGGACGATCAAAAGGCATGGGATATTGAAGATGGGCATATTATTTTGTCTCCTCACATTGTCTCGGCTGCTCGTTTTTCACCAGAAGCTTACAAATACGCTATGTGGACATTACGTGAAGGCGCAGGTGTTTCTGAAGGCATAGTGAAAGGACATTTATCCAATTACATCATTATGGCTGGATCAGCTAAAAAAAATAATCCCATAGATTTTAATACGGACGATGCTGTTTTGGCTCCAAGCCGTTTATTTGAAAATTATGCGGCTTTAAAATCTAGAGAACAGTCTACCAATGCGCTTTATATGAGTATGCTCAACCTGAAAGGAAATACAGAATACCATACACATTATGAAGCGAATGCTTTAGCTATGGCTGGTTACGGTGAAATTTTACTGCGTAATGCTGGTTACGATGGACCCAATGCAGATGCGACTATTAACGGAGTCACTGCCACTTTTGATTTTATGCATTCAAATTCAGAATCTGCTAATACTTTGATGATAGGTGGAAAAAGACATACATCAAAAGAAGCTGAAGGTATTGTTGAAGGACTTCTAGGTGAACATGTTGAATATTTTAGAGGTTCCAGTTCTAAAGCCATTGCGGGAACCCATTTCAGAGATGTTGTTTTTATGCAACCATCAAACGGCGTTAACGGCTATTATGTGGTCATGGATCATGTAACTACCAATAATGCTGGCGATAATGTAAATGTCGTATGGCACCCAAATGCATCAATTTTAAACACCATTAAGAACGAAACACAATACTTTTCTGAAATAAAAATAGAAAAAGGAAACACAGGGCCTCGTGTGTATTCTGAAAACAAAGCCACATTAACTACTTTTTTAGGTACGCCTCCAGCTTCCGTAGAAATAAAGAAAACCGCAAATCAATCCAGAGCAGGATATGGGTATGCTGCCGATTATATGTATGCTAACTATAATACAACCAATCAGCAAGCTAATATTCTTACCGTTTTGTTTCCCGGAGATAATAACCATAAAACAGGAAATTTAACCAGAATTGAAGCGGGCGATTATACAGGGAGTGAAATTACTCAAGGTGAAATAGTAGATGTTGCGTTTATCTCAAATGGAAATTCTATTGGTGAATACGGTTTAGAGACTTTTCAAGGAGAAAATATCCTATATAGAAAATCTTCTGATAAATTTATATCCTATTTTGTAAAAGGTACATCATTTAAAACAAGCAAGGACTTTCAAACAGGTTTTAAATCGGATACTCCTGTTGCACTTTATATGAATATTAATAAAACTAAAGGGCAGATTGTTTCTCCTGGCACAGAAGTGACCTTTTACGCTCCTAGTATTTCTTCAGTAAAAATAGAAGGAAGCAATCTTCCCATTATTGATTCAGGAACAAATTGGGTGAGCGTTAACATTCCAGAAGGGACGTATGAAATTGAACTGATGAATAATTGAAAAGAGAGAGAAGTTATAACTAGAATTCGATAATTAATATGAATGAGTTACAAGAATTTCAGAAGTTAGTCATAGCCAATGCTAGTCATATAAAAGGGTTGAAGGTTGGGGATAAAGCACCAGATTTTGTTTTACTCAATGCTTTTGAAAAGCCAATTTCTCTTGCCGAGTGTTTGAAATCTGGTCCTGTTATTTTGAAATTTTACAGAGGTGAATGGTGTCCTATTTGTAATCTAGACCTAAAAGAGATTCAAAAGTATCTGAGTCAATTTGAAAAATTTAATGCCAAAGTACTGGCAATAAGCCCTCAGAAACCCAATGATTCACTCACCCTTATCCAAAAAAACGAGCTTGGATTTGAAGTGCTAAGTGATGAAAATCAGAACGTTATTTGTAGTTATAATCTCCAATTTGATCCCGGTGAAGATTATCACCAGAGAAGAGATCTTTCGGTTTTAAATGGTGATGGTTCTATAACACTTCCTGTGCCTGCAACCTTTATTATAAATACTGATTTTAGCATAATTGGGAGTCATATTGATTCAAATTATACAGAGCGAATGGATCCAAAAGAAATTTTAAAAATTTTAGAAAGTAATACTTAAATGAAGTTGTAATCATAGGTTATACGAATAGAATTCAATAATTATTTAATAATGATAAAAAAAATATTAATAGTATTTTGTGTTGTCCTTTTTTATCAATGCAAATCAAGTCATATTGCTGAGGTTAAATCAGAACCCATGGATCTCTATTTATGCATTGGTCAGTCCAATATGGCTGGACGTGCGGCTATTGAACCCATAGACCAGGATACGCTAAGCAATGTTTATCTGTTTACAGGTAATGAAAACATGCCATGGGAAAAGGCAGCTAACCCGTTCAATAAGTATTCTACAGTTAGAAAAGAAATGCGCATGCAACGATTGAGCCCTAGTTATGGTTTTGCAAAAGCAATGCATGAAGCTATGCCCAATAAGAGAATCGGTTTAATAATAAATGCAAAAGGAGGTACCTCTATAGAAGAATGGAAACCGGGCGATACGTTGTATAATGAAGCTATAAGTCAAACTAAAAAAGCATTAAAAACAGGCGGGACTTTAAAAGGCATAATTTGGCATCAAGGAGAATCCAACACCTCTAGGTATAAAAAATACATGGGTCAATTAACAGACTTGATTGAAGCATTAAGAACAGATTTAAACATGCCTAATATACCATTTGTTGCAGGTCAATTATCAACAGATAAACCACAAAGAAATAATTTCAACCAAATGATTTTAGAGTTGCCAGCCAAAGTAGAAAACACAGGAGTTGTTACTACCGAAAACACATCGACAATAGACAGCACACATTTTGATAGCGCCAGTCAACGCCTTTTAGGAAAACGCTATGCCGAAGCCATGATAAAGCTCTTAAAAAATTAATTATAAATAACCAATAAAATGAAACATTTACTTACCTGTTTTTTATTCCTTTTGTGCATGATTACTTATGCGCAAACTACTTATTTTGTTGATGATGTAACAGGTAAGGACAGCAATAATGGCAAAGCCAAAACAACGCCATTTAAAAGTTTATCAAGCGTTAACCAGTTGCACCTCAAACCAGGAGATTCCGTGCTTTTCAAAAGAAACGGAAATTGGCAAGGAAATTTAATACCACAAGGTTCAGGAAAAAAAGGACAACGTATTGTTATTGGCGCTTATGGAAAAGGGGATGCTCCTAAAATAGATGCACAGGGTAGAAAACAGGAATTGGATAGTTTGTCGGCAACCATTAGATTATATAATCAAGAATTTTGGGAAATTCGTGATATTGAAGTCCAAAATTTTGAAAAAGGAAATCCACAAAGACCAGTAAAAAAAGCAGGAATTTTGGTTTTAGCAAAGGATATTGGAACACTTAATGACTTTAAATTCGAAAACCTAAAAATAAGTAACGTAAACGGTTCTTTAAGAACAAGGGAAAACGGAGGGCTGTTTTTAAATATTATTGCAGATACCATTCCAGAAAAAAGAGTACCAACAAACTTTGACGGTGTCTACATAAATAACTGTTATTTTCTTAATGTAGACAGAGGTGGTTTTTTAAATCAATCGGTTTGGAAAACCCGCGATTTAATATCAAAATTTGGCGAGATATCTAAGGATGGAAAAGTAAACAATTGGTTTCCTAGCAAAAATATCCTTATTCAGAATTGTAAGTTTGAAGAAATTGGCGGAAACGGATTGGTGACTCGTGTTTGCGACGTTCCTATAGTGCAAAACAACCTGTTTGTACGATGCAGTACCAAAACAACTGGAAATGCTTCATACCCTTATAATTGCGACAATGCGCTTTGGCAATATAACGAAGCGTGCTATACGGTGTATAATGAAGGCGATATAGATGCCAGTGGTTTTGATAGTGATTATTTATGCAAAAACACCATAATTCAATATAACTACAGCCATCATAACGATTGGGGCGGATTATTGGTTTGCTCGTGGGGAAAACTTAAAAATGCCTTTAATGATGGTACCGTCATTAGAAACAATATTTTTCAAGATGAAAAGCACCATATGATTCGTTTTTCGGGTAATATTACAAATACTGAAATTTCAAACAACCTATTTGTTACAACTGCCGAAGTTACAGATGTGATGCTTTGGTATAAACATTGGGGCGGTATTTGGCCTACCACCACCACGTTAAAAAACAATATTTTTTATAATTCAGGAACTCAGAAATTTTTGAATTTAGGGGAAACGGCTTCTAATTCAATTTTAGATAACACATTGGAAGGGACTCCTTTCTCAGACTTTTCAAATTTTAAATCTTCTGAAAATAAGAAAGCATTAGATGTGAAAATTCAAAATATAAGAAGTATAGGTAATCGACAAGATTTTTCTGTTTCAAAAGCCAAAGAAGTAACTGATATGATGTGGGATTCTAAATAAGAATTATACAAATCAAAAAATTTAAAAAATAATCCTGAAGAATTACAAACTTAATCCATTAAAACCACACCTTAATAATTATTAAAATGAAACGTTTTACAGTTTGTTTTTTGTTGATTTTTGGCATCATATTAAATGCCCAAACCACCTACTATGTTGATGATTTAATTGGAAATGACATTAATAACGGAACAAAGAAAGAAACCCCGTTTAGAAGCATAGATAAAATAAATCAATTAGCTCTAAAACCAACTGATTCTGTGCTTTTTAGAAGAGGTGGTCAATGGATGGGGAACCTCATTCTAAACGGAAGTGGTTTTAAAAATAAACGCATTGTAATAGCTGCTTATGGAAGTGGAACAGCGCCCGTTTTGGATGCCAAAGGGCAAATTGCAAAAGGAGAAAATGCGTCGTATACAATTCGTCTTTTTAATCAAGAAAATATTGAAATACGAGATTTAAAAATTAAAAATTGCAATCCTTTTGAAGAACCTCGGAAATTAGATTTAAAAGAGAATACAGCCTATGTGAATTCACCTAAAATGGGTATTTATATTGAAGGGAAAGATTGTGGCACACTTCACGATATTCACTTAATCAATTTAGAGATTTGCGATATTAGTGGCGATATGAGTACTAAAAATAACGGCGGTGTTTTTGCGGAAATTTCATGGAGTGAAGACGAAGCAAAACGTGTAAAGTCCAATTTTGATGGTTTTTATACCGAAGGTTGTTACATTCATGATATCGATAGAACAGGTTGGTCCAATATATCGGTTTGGGACAGAAGGTCGTTAAAAAGCAAGTGGGGCGATACTTTGGCAAATGGAAAAATCCATAATTGGTACCCAAGTGAGCATGTTATTCAAAGAAATAATAAATATGAAAGAGCAGGGGCAAACGCGCTTATTGTGCGTGTCGCCAAAGCACCTTTGGTGGAACATTGTGTATTTAAATATAATGGATTAAAAGGCAGTGGTAATGCGTCATTTCCTTTTAGTTGCGACGATGCCCTTTTTCAATATAACGAAGCTTCGTATACATTTTATAACACAGAAGCTACGAGTTGGGATGGAAAAAAAGATGTAGATGCTGGCGGTTTTGATAGCGATTGGAATTGTAAAAACACCATCATTCAGTACAATTATAGTCATCACAATGGGCACGGTGGTATTCTTATTTGTTGCGATGGCGCGAGTAAAACCAGTTTTAACGATGGTACGATAGTGCGTTATAATATTTTTGAAGATAATGCGCATCATATTATTAGAAACTCAGGAAATGTGACCAACACAAAAATCTATAATAATGTGTTTTATTCAGGTATTGAAAACGATTTGGTTCAGCTTCTTTATCATAAAAGTTGGAATGGATATCCAGATAAAACCACGTATTCAAACAATATATTTTATTCCTTAGGAAAAGGAAATGAGTTTGAATTCACTAAAAGCACCAATAACAAATTTGAAGCTAATACATTTTATGGAAACATAAAAAACGAACCTGAAGATTTATCTAAAAGTAAAACCAATCCATTATTTAAAAGCGCATCGAGTTCACAAACAAATTGGAAGTCGTATTTGCGATTTATGCTTCAAAATAATTCTCCAGAAATAGATAAAGGCATCCAGATAGAAGGACATCCTATGAAAGATTTCTCAGGAAACCCTATACAAGGAAATCCAGATAGAGGGGCTTTTGAATATAGTAAGTATTAAATTTATTAAAATATATCGTTAGAAAAGGATAATTAATATACTACAACTTTTTCACATTTGAAGAATCCCTAACGATTAATTCGGCATCAAGAATTTTTTTATTTAATGTTTGCTTTATTTCGGGGTTATTTACACGTTCTAAAAAAGTTAATGCTGCCAATTTTCCAATTTCTGTACTGTGTTGGCTAATACTTGTAATAGTAGGGGTTACCATGGCCGTAAATGGTTCATTGCCAAACCCAATTAAGGCAATATCATTAGGGATATTTATGTTATTTTCATTAAGTATCTGTAAGGCACCTAATGCGGCATAATCTCCAGCAACATAAACCGCATCGGGTCTGTTTTTTAAGTTGAGTAGTTGCATCATTTTATCTCTACCATCTTCTAAGGTAAGACTGCTTTCAATTAGTAACGATTCATCTAGAGGTAAATCATATTTTTTTAAAGCATCAACATATCCTTTAATACGGTTATTAAAAATTCGTGTCCGTCTATAACCTCCAATATGAGCAATGCGTTTACAGCCTTGTTCTACTAAATGTTCAACAATCATCTGGCTACTTTCGTAATCGTTTATACCAATATAATCCACATTTAAATCATTCTCACCACGGTCAAATAAAATTAAAGGAATACCTTTCGATTTTACTTTTTCATAATAATCTAAGCTTATGGTTTCGTTTGCCATAGAAGCAATAATGCCATCAACCTGTGTAAATAATAAGGTGTCAATATTGCTACATTCTTTTTTATACGACTCGTTGGATTGGGTAATAATAATATTGTATCCTTCCTTATTTAAAACTTCTTCTATATTTTGAATCACAGAAGAGAAGAAGTTACTATTTGTTCTAGGAACAATAACGCCAACCAAGTTGCTTTTTCCTCTACGAAGCGCACTTGCTAAGTGGTTGGGTTGATAATTTAACTCTTTGGCCACTTTTTTTACAGCTTCTTTTGTTTTTGTACTTATTCTAGAATCATCGTGAAGCGCCTTGGAAACAGCTGCTGGAGAGATATTTAAAACGCTAGCAATGTCTTTTATCGTAGTTTTTTTTTTGTTTATCATTTTTTTATATACTTTTGCTTAAACGTTTAAGCAAATATAGTATTTCAGTTTTTATAATCAAAGCAGATCTATTTTTATATGTTTTTCTTATATTTACTTGAAAGCGATTGCTTAAACGTTTAAGCAGAAAATAATTTAACTAAATCAATAAAATTTAACAAAATGAGTAGAGTAGTAACATTTGGTGAGATCATGCTAAGATTAGCACCACAAGGATTTTTAAGATTTTCTCAAGCAGACAATTTTGATGTTGTTTATGGTGGTGGAGAGTCTAACGTAGCAGTATCGTTAGCAAATTATGGTATTTCTGTAGATTTTGTAACACGTTTACCTAAAAATGATATAGGTGAATGTGCTATGATGGAAATGCGTAAACGTGGCGTTAATGTAGATAAAATTGTTTGGGGTGGAGAGCGTTTAGGTATCTACTTTTTAGAAACAGGAGCTGTATCTAGAGGAAGTAAAGTAGTTTATGATAGAGCTCATTCTTCTATGTCTACTATCCAATCGGGTATGATTAACTGGGAAGAAGTATTTAAAGGCGTAGAATGGTTCCATTGGACTGGTATTACTCCTGCAATCTCTCAAAGTTCTGCCGATGTTTGTTTAGAAGCTGTAAAAGCTGCTAGCAAATTAGGTGTTACTATTTCAACCGATTTAAATTACCGAGCTAAGCTTTGGAAATATTGCGACGCTGCAAAAAGAGAAGAAATCATGACTGAATTAACATCTTATTGTGATGTTGTTTTAGGAAATGAGGAAGATGCTGAAATGCATTTTGGTATTAAACCAGCAGGTGCAGCTGTACAAACTCATGGTCATGATGTGAAAGCTGAAGCATTCTTATCTGTTTGCCAACAAATGATGAAAAAATTCCCAAAAGCTAAAAAAGTAATTACGACGTTAAGAGGTTCTATTTCTGCATCTCATAACACATGGGCAGGTGTTTTATATGATGGTAAGAAAATGTTGGAAACACGTCAATACCAAATTACAGATATCGTTGATAGAGTAGGTGGTGGTGATTCTTTTATGGGAGGTTTAATTTACGGTTTATTAACTTACCCAGATAACGACCAAAACGCATTAGATTTCGCCGTTGCAGCATCTTGTTTAAAACATACTATTAAAGGTGATGCTAACTTAGTAACTGTTGATGAAGTTACCAAACTTATGGGTGGTGATGCTTCTGGTAGAGTAGCTAGATAATTATATATATTAATTTAACCTACAAGGTTTTTTGAAAATCTTGTAGGTTAAATATTAAACTATGTTTAACATCAAAACATAGTTTAAATGGCATTTAAAAGTTTCAACTAAACTAAAAATCTTCAATATTAAACATGGAAAAATCGATTGCAATTATTTGTGGTGGTGGTCCAGCTCCAGGAATAAATACCGTTATTAGCACTCTAGCAAAAACTTTTTTAAAAGATGGCTACAACGTTATAGGTGTTCATCATGGTTATAAAGGATTACTTTCTGATGACCCTTCGTTAGTAATGTTTGATTTTCATCACGCAGATCGCATATTTAGTCGTGGAGGCTCTACATTAATAATGAGTAGGTTTAAACCAAAAGATAGCGATTTTAAAGCAGATTTTTTTAAGAAACATAATGTTAAACTTTTGGTAACTATTGGTGGCGATGATACCGCTTCAACCGCAAATAGATTAACCAAATTCGTTAACAGTCAGAATTTAGATGTCGCCCACGTTCATGTTCCTAAAACCATAGATAACGATTTACCATTACCAGATAGAAACCCTACCTTTGGTTTTCATACAGCAAAAGATGAAGGAGTTCGTATTGGAAATACGGTGTATGAAGATGCTAGAACAAGTGAGAACTGGTTTGTAGTGGCTGCTATGGGGCGCTCTGCAGGGCATTTAGCGTTTGGAATTGCATCGGCTTGTCATTATCAAATGATGATTATTCCAGAAATGTTCAATAAAACAAAGATTACTTTCGAGAAAATCATTAATATGATTATATCATCCATTGTAAAATGTAAAATTCAAGGGATTGATTATGGCGTTGCTCTGGTAAGTGAAGGCGTTTTTCATTTTATGGAACAAGATGAAATTATTAATTCTGGCATCAACTTTACCTATGATGATCATGGACATCCAGAATTGGGCAATGTAAGTAAATCACATATATTCAACTATTTATTACAAGTTAAGTTGAAAGAACTAGGTCTAGATATTAAATCAAGACCCGTTGAACTTGGTTACGAACTTAGGTGTTGTAACCCTATTGCATTCGATTTAACCTTGTGTACTCTGCTTGGTATTGGCGTTAAAAAACTTTTTGATGAAGGCATCTCTGGTTGCATTGTAAGTGCAAATTCTAAAGGAGATATTACACCTTTATATTTAAAGGATTTTGAAGATAATAACGGTAAAATTCCACCTAGATTAGTAGATATAAATTCAGATATGGCACAATTGTTCATAAATAACCTGTTCTATATAAAAGAAAAGGATTATGAAGAAGCAAAACAATATTTACCAAATCCAGAGGCATACGATTTCAAAAAAATATTAAACTGGAACTGAAATAAATTCCAAAAAATAAAATTTCAAAGTCCAAATGCCGTTGTGTTTGGAGAGTAAAAATAAATAATAAAAATAATAAAATGGCACAATTTTCAAGATTAGAAGTAGCTCAAGCCATGAAAGATACAGGGATGATTCCTTTATTTTTTCACAGTGATATTGAGTTAAGTAAAAAAGTATTAAAAGCTTGCTACGATGGTGGCGCACGCTTAATGGAGTTTACAGCTCGTGGCGATTTCGCTCACGAAGTTTTTGGCGAATTAACTAAATACGCTGTTAAAGAATTACCAGGAATGATAATGGGTGTTGGTTCTGTTACTGATGGTGCAGCAGCATCATTGTATATGGCTTTAGGAGCTAACTTTATTGTAACGCCTGTATTAAGAGAAGATATCGCTATTGCATGTAACCGTAAAAAAGTATTATGGTCTCCAGGCTGTGGAACCTTAACTGAAATAGCTAGAGCTGAAGAATTAGGCTGTGAAATCGTGAAATTATTCCCTGGTGATATTTACGGACCTCAATTTGTTAAAGGAATTAAAGGTCCACAACCATGGACAAGCATTATGCCAACAGGTGGTGTGGCTCCAACTGAAGAAAACCTAAAAGGATGGTTTGATGCAGGTGTAACTTGCGTTGGTATGGGATCGCAATTAATTTCTAAAGACATTATTGCTAATAAGGATTATGCAAAACTAGAACAAGACGTTAAAAACGCCATGGCTCTTGTAAAAGCTGTTAGAAAATAATTTTAATTTTTATCTATAAAAGATGCCGAACCATTTTGTTTGGCATCTTTTTTTTATTTCCTATGTAGTTTTCTTATTTCTAGTAATTCTAATGTTACTAGGTATAATCTATCTAAAATCATCTTCACTTTTACTACATACGTCATTATGTGCTTTTAAAATTTGTAATAGCAATTAAAAGCTATAAATCTCTTAATGATTTTAATAGGGTTTCTGTAACAAAAAATATATTATAAATTCCTTTTCAGAATTTTTTGGAGGCATGTTTTATTATTTTTAGTTGAAAAATCTTATTTTTTATAAAAAAAATGATTTTTTTTAATTAAAAATTTAATTTTTTATAAATTTTTTTTCACCTCTATTTTTGCATTTTTCGAAAACGTTGTAGAGAGCATTTTTATGCTCGAAAATTCATTTTAATAATCTTCAGATTTGATTTCCATAAGGCTTGTGCCTATACTTTTTCAAAAAAAACAATTAATTGAAGAAAACTTAAATAAATCAATAAAAAACATACGTATATTGACTATAATGAATAAAAATATATGTATAAATGATTAAAATGTAATAATAATGCAAAAATAAAATTATTCATCATATAAAGCTTCAGTAAGAGATATGACATTTGTCATATTTATTAGTACCTTATTGAAATAAATTTGAATAGTTATTTAGTGCTGAAAAAGCTAAATATTCTTACAAAAAAATAACACTTATTTAATATGAAAGTAAAAGATAAAATTGCCTTGTTAAAATCCAAAAGAGAACAAGTTGCCAAAATGGGTGGAGATGCTAGAATTGAAAAGCAACATGAAAAAGGAAAATTGACCGCAAGAGAACGTATAAACCTTTTATTTGACGAAGGTTCTTTTTATGAAATCGATTCTTTAGTAAAACATAGATCAACAAATTTCGGAATGGAACAGGTTGAAATTCAATCTGATGGAGTAATTGTTGGACATGGAATGATAAATGGAAGAGTTGTTTTCGCTTTTTCTCAAGATTTTACTTCAGGTGGTGGTGCTTTAGGAGAAATGCACGCTACTAAAATTTGTAAAGTGATGGATTTGGCAATGAAAGCAGGAGCTCCAATTGTTGGATTAAATGATTCTGGTGGAGCAAGAGTTGAAGAAGGTGTAGATGCTTTAAAAGGATATGGAGATGTTTTCTTTAGAAACTCTAGAGCTTCGGGGGTTATTCCTCAAATTTCAGCTATCATGGGACCTTGTGCTGGTGGAGCTGTTTATTCACCTGCCATGACCGATTTTATCTTTATGGTGAAAAAAACTAGTAATATGTTTATTACTAGCCCTTATGTAATTAAAACAGTTACAGGTGAAGAAACCACTTTTGAAGAATTAGGAGGTGCTATGGTTCACAACACAAAAAGTGGAAATGCTCATTTTGCTTGTGAAAACGATACCGATTGTATTGAACAAATAAGAGAGTTAATAGATTTTCTACCTAATAATAATATGGAATTAACACCAGCATTAGATATGGAAGATGATCCTTTAAGATCTTGCGACATATTAGATACTATTATTCCAGACGATTCAAAAGAAGCTTATGATATGAAAAATATCATAGAAGAAGTTCTTGATGGTGGGTATTTTTATGAAGTTCATGAACATTTCGCTGAAAACTGTATTGTAGGTTTTGGTAGATTAAATAACCGTTCAGTAGGTATCATCGCAAATCAACCTATGTTTTTAGCAGGTTGTTTGGATATCGATGCATCAGATAAAATTAGTAGATTTATTCGTACCTGTGATGCTTTTAATATACCTATTATAACATTTGTAGATGTACCAGGATATTTACCAGGGGTTCAACAAGAATGGAATGGTATTATTAGACATGGTGCTAAATTACTTTGGAGTTATTCTGAAGCTACTGTGCCTAAATTTACAGTAGTTGTACGTAAAGATTATGGTGGTGCTTATGTAGCAATGAGTTCAAAACATTTAGGAGCAGATATGGTATTTGCATGGCCAACTGCAGAAATTGCGGTTATGGGAGCAAAAGGAGCTGTAGAAGTAATTTCAACATACAAAAAAGAAATTGCAACAGCAGAAGATAAAGCAGCTAAAAGAGAAGAGAAAATTAATGAATATGAAACTGCTTTTGGAGTGCCTTATTTAGCAGCTGAAAGAGGTTACATTGATGAAGTTATTTTACCAAGTGAAACTAGAGAACGATTAATAATGGCTTTAGATGCTTTAAGGTCTAAAGTAGAGTTAGTACCAGCAAAAAAACACGGAAATATCCCTCAATAAAAATATATTATTATGACATTACACGAAAAAAAGAGAAAAGCAGCAGTAATAGCAGCAACAATTTATCTTAACATGGAAGAAAAAAAAGATAAAATAGTATCTCAATATGGTTGGAGCAAAATGGGAATGATAAGAAGAATGAACGACAGAAAATTGCTATTTAGCAATGGTAGAACGATAGGCGGTAGAATTATCTAATTTTAAAATTACAACACAATGATATTTGATAAACACGGGGCATTACAAATGACCAAAATGGATTACAGCGCCGACAGGCCAAAAGCAGAAAATCCAATAAAAATACAAGATTTAAGTTTTAGAGACGGGCATCAGTCTTTATTTGCAACCAGAGGAAGAACTGAAGATATGATTCCTTTTGCAGAACAAATGGACGAAGTTGGTTTTCACGCCATAGAAACGTGGGGTGGAGCAACGTTTGATACCATGCACAGATATTTAGGTGAAGATCCATGGGAACGTTTAAGAACACTTAAAAAATACATGCCTAAAACACCATTTTTCATGTTGTTAAGAGGTCAAAATGTGGTTGGATATAGAAACTATGCCGATGATGTTGTTGATAGCTTTGTGCAACGTGCTTGCGATAACGGGATGGATATTTTCAGATGTTTTGATGCATTAAATGATTATAGAAATTTTGAAACTGCAGCTAAAGTTGTAAAACGTAACGGTAAACATTTCCAAGGAACTATTTGTTATACACTTACAGAACCAAGATTAGGTGGTGACGTTTATAACATCGATTATTACTTAAACAAAGCGAAAGAATTAATGCAATTTGGAGTCGATTCAATCTGTATTAAAGATATGGCTGGTTTAATTGCTCCTTATGATATTTATAACTTAGTAGTTGAACTAAAAAAAATAACTGATATTCCAATAAACTTGCATACGCATTTCACATCAGGAATGGGTGATTTAGCCATTTTTAAAGCTATTGAAGCAGGCGTTGATATTGTTGATACATGTATGGCTCCATACGCTTACAGAACGTCTCATGCAGCGATAGAGCCTTTAGTGATTTCATTGTTAGGAACCAATAGAGATACTGGTCTAGATATTAAAAAACTGACTGATATTAGTGCTCAAATGGAAAAAGTGATTCCTAAATACAAGCACCTAGATAATAGTCCTAAATATTCTATAATTGATACGAATGTAATTTTACACCAAACACCAGGAGGTATGTTATCTAACTTGGTGAATCAATTAAAATCAATGGATGCGTTAGATAGATTAGACGATGTATTTAGAATGCTACCTAAAGTTAGAAAAGATTTAGGTCAAATTCCATTGGTAACACCTACAAGTCAAATTGTTGGAGTTCAAACAGTAAATAATGTATTGTTTGATTCTTATGAAGGCGAGTATTCTCGTATTACACAAGAAGTAAAAGATTTATGTTATGGTTTATATGGTAAAACAACATTACCAATTAACCCAGAACTTAGAAAGAAAGCTTTAAAAGATTACCCAAGAGGCGAGCAACATATTGAAGTAAGACCAGGAAGTATTTTAGAACCAGAAATGGCAGAAGTAAAAGAAACTTTTAAAGACTTAGCGAAAGATATTGATGATGAAGTATTATTAGCTTTATACCCAGTAACTGGTAAAAAATTCTTGAAAATCAAATATGGTATTGACGAGATGCCAGAGGATATGAAAGCTAAAACATTGGAAGATGTTAAGAAAGAAGAAGAATTAATAGCAAAAGCTTTATCTGGCGAATTGAAAGCAGGTGGTGGCAATTCTAGCGACATTATGTGCGATATGGAAGTACTTGTTGATGGAGAGTCTTTTACGGTTTCAATTCCAAAAACAAAATCTACAACAAGATCTGTATGGAAAAAGAAAGAAGCAAAAGAAGAAGTTGTTACCGAAGGAGCTATTATCGCACCAATACCAGGTATGATTGTAGAGTTCAATAAAAAGAATGGTGATGTTGTAAAAGCAGGTGAAATAGTAGTTGTTTTAGAAGCAATGAAAATGATGAACAATTTTAGTGCTAATAAAGATGGTGTAATCTCAGGAATTAAATTCGAATCTGGAGATACAGTAGCTAAAGGAGATATCCTATTTACAATAGATTAAAAAATTAAATAAAATAATATAATTAATAGCCTAAGAATTTTTCTTGGGCTATTTTTTTTAAGGGTTTTAATTAATTCTTAAATAATTAGTATTTCAAATTTTTTGTGTAAAAGAAGGATTTCATTTCAAATTAATCACAATCGAGTATTTTATTTCTGATAATAAATAATTATAAAATTATAATATCTTTTGATGATTTTAAGGTTAGTTTTGATACAAAAATTCTACTTTTGTTAGTATTAAAATAAGTTAAGTTATGTCTGAAACTATTGAAAAAATAAAATGTTTAATTATTGGCTCTGGACCTGCGGGTTACACAGCGGCAATTTATGCAGCTAGAGCTAATATGAAACCCGTATTATATCAAGGAGCACAACCAGGAGGTCAATTAACAACCACAAACGAGGTTGAAAATTTTCCAGGGTATCCAGAGGGTGTAACAGGGCCACAAATGATGATGGAATTGCAAAAGCAAGCAGAGCGTTTTGAAACCGATGTGCGCGATGGCTGGATAACTAAAGTAGATTTTTCAGGCGCTATACATAAGGTATGGGTTAACGATGTAAAAGAAATTCATTGTGATACCGTTATTATTTCAACAGGAGCATCTGCTAAATATTTAGGTTTAGATTCTGAACAAAAATATCTGAAATTAGGTGGTGGTGTTTCTGCTTGTGCTGTTTGTGATGGCTTCTTTTATAGAAACCAAGAAGTTGTTATAGTAGGTGCTGGAGATTCTGCTTGTGAAGAAGCTCATTATCTTTCTAAATTATGTAAAAAAGTAACCATGTTAGTAAGACGTGATGAGTTTAGAGCGTCTAAAATTATGGCTGATAGAGTTAAAAACACACCAAATATCGAAATATTATTCAATACAGAAACCGATGAGGTTTTAGGAGACGGACAAGTAGTTACTGGAGTTCGGGTATTTAATAATCAAACTGATGAAAAACATGAGATTCCAGTAACAGGATTTTTTGTAGCTATTGGCCATAAACCAAATACAGATGTTTTTAAAGGTTTTTTAAATTTAGATGAAACAGGTTACATCATAAATATACCAGGAACTTCGAAAACGAATATAGAAGGTGTATTTGTTTCTGGTGATGCGGCAGATCATGTTTACAGACAAGCTATTACTGCAGCAGGAACAGGATGTATGGCAGCCTTAGATGCAGAACGTTATTTAGCAGCTAATGATGCTACTTTTGAAGTATCTACATCTACTTATAATTAGTAATCTTTAAATTAAAATATTAGCCGAAGTAATTTCTTCGGCTTTTTTTATGAATTGATTTTTTAAATTTGGCAAAATGTGTTTTCTTTGAAAACTATTTTAAACGGGATGTGGCGCAGTCCGGTAGCGTACACGGCTGGGGGCCGTGTGGTCGCAGGTTCAAATCCTGTCATCCCGACAAAATAGTATATCAAATCATATCAAAAACCTGTTAATCGTATGATTTACAGGTTTTTGCATTTTTAACGATTTCAAAATAAAACAAAAAATTATGTTAAAAAAGTCAACAATTCGGATAACAAAATTAATTCTCGAAATGTGTTGACCGAATTGTTAAAATCCATCGGTTGTTCGGAATAATAAATGTATCTTTAAAGTGATTTGGCTTTCGTCTGGTAATAAAAAGTATTAACTAAAAGACGAAATCATGAAAACAACAAGTACTTTAGGTATTCTGTTCTGGGCAGATTTAGCAAGAGTAAAAGACAGTCAAGCTTCCATTTATGCAAGGATAACAGTAAAGGGCAAGCGAGCAACACTGAGTTTAAAACGTAAAGTTCGCGTATCGGATTGGGATACTCATAGGGGTAGGGCACGTGGAACAAACCAAAGCATCCGGACACTTAACAATTATCTAGAACAAGTTAACAGTGACCTTTTCCAATGCTACCAAGACTTGAAGACAGAGCGTAAGCTAATAACCTCAAATGCCATCAAGGCAAGATACCTAGGAGATGATGAGCAGAATCATTCCATTAAAGATATCATCAACTACCATTATGAGGACATGGAGGGCAAACTTAAGTGGGGCACTCAAAAAAACTATTATACTACTGAAAAGTATATATCAAAGTTTCTATTGAAGCGTTACAAGACAGCTGATATGTATTTGAGGGAACTCGATTATAATTTTATACTCAAGTTCGAAAAATATCTAAGGGGATATGTTCCAACGGATCACCAAAGGAAAATGGGTAACAATACGGTGATGAAACATATAGAGCGCTTTCGGAAACTTATAAATCTAGCGCTTAAATTGGGGTGGATGGAAAAAGACCCATTTATAAACTTTAAGTCCCATATTATAAAAAACGAAAGAGGATTTTTGAGTTCAGATGAATTAAATGCGATAGAGGAGAAACAGTTTACGATAGAGCGGTTGCAACTGGTAAGGGATCTGTTTGTATTCAGTTGTTATACTAGTTTAAGCTATATCGATGTAATAAACTTAACAGAAGACAATATCAATATTGGGATTGACGGCGAATTGTGGATTCACTATAGAAGAGAAAAAACGACCAAGCTCATTAGAATCCCTTTATTGCCGAAAGCTTTACAAATTATGGAGATATATAAAAATAACCATAAATCCAAATCTAGAGGAAGTTTGTTCCCTAAAATATCAAATCAGAAATTGAATTCTTATTTAAAGGAAATTGCAGATGTATGCGGCATCAAAAAAAATCTGACCTTTCACATAGCCAGACATACATTTGCCACTACGGTCACACTGAGTAATGGTATTCCCATAGAAACGGTTTCAAAATTGTTGGGTCACTCTAAAATATCCACAACCCAAATCTATGCTAAGGTCCTAGAGCGAAAGGTCAGTGATGATATGAAAAAGCTAAGAGATCAATTTTTGAGCATGAAAAAGGTGTCGGAGAGAACGACCAGAAAATGAACTTTCTAGTGTTTATAAGCCATCCGAAAGGCACCATTTTTAATGGTCACCGAATTTGTCCCGATTTAACAAACTTTAACATTTTGTTTTTATTATTAAGGCCAAAGGCAAACAAAACTATTCAAAGTTAATTTTGCAATTCGCGATTTACAAATTGTAAATAAAATTGGAATTGTATATGTTCATATTTTAATTGTGTTCAAGAATAATGAACTTATATAAATCAATGAACATTATTATTGTTTAATTTTGGTCTTATTGTGGTATTGATAAAAAACTGACGTTTCATGTTGCCCGCCATACTTTTGCCACCACGATTACTCTTTTAAACAATGTGCCACTGGTAACGGTATCGAATCTTTTGAGCCATAAAAAGATTTCACAACCCAGAAGTATGCCCGGGTTATTGAAACAAAGGTAAGTAGGGATATGTCGAAAATCGCCCAAGCTTTAAGGATAATAAAGCGCTCTTCTTTAGTCTTAATAGTTTTTTGTATTAGATTTTTTTTGTGTGTGAGGCAATATGAAAATGAATTACTAAAATAAAGACCCCTTCTTCATGAAAAAGAGATAAGAAAGCACGAACTCACCATGTCCAGTAGTGAGATAATGAAGTTGTATATTTGCACATGCATAAGTTATGGTTCCAGCTGGAGGCGCTATGTTAAATGAAGCATTTATTGAACCTATTACGAATTTTGAATAGAGAAATTTCGGATAGATTATATATGATTACAAATCATCTTATTTTAACTTGAATGTTTCAATTCTGTTATCTTCCATTCAAGGTAAAATGGCTTAACTTAATCTACAATTACTCAATTAAAAACCATAATCAGTATATTTTTTGATTATAATGGTAAAATTTAATTAGCAAGGGGTAAATATTGGTATTTTCATTTCCTCTATAACAATTAATTTTACCAAATACTATAAATGTGTTTAATTAAATCCAAAGTCAATAAGGAAATTAAATCATTATATATCTGATTTTTTAACTAAACTAAAATAAATCAAATGAAATTGAGAAAAGAATTGATAGCTAGAAACTTTTTGAGTAAATGGTTGCTCATCTTGATTTTAGTTTTACATGGAGGCATGTTTGCCCAAACTAAAAACGTAATAGTACAAGGAACAATTGTTGGACAAGATGGAATGCCTATTCCTGGTGTGACAGTTTTGGTGCTAGGAACTTCAAAAGGAGCTGTGAGTGATTTTGATGGAAATTATTCCATTGAGACTAAAGTTAACAGTGAATTAGCTTTTAGTTATGTTGGTTTTCAAAAACAAGTTATAAAGGTAACTGGACCTAAATTAAATGTTTTGATGAAAGAGGATATTTCAGAGCTAGACGAAGTGGTAGTTATTGGTTATGGTACGCAAAAGAAAAAAGAAATTACAGGCTCGGTAGGCCAAGTAAAAGCAGAAGAACTTGAGAATGTAATAACAAGTGATATTGGTGCTGCATTACAGGGTCAAATAGCTGGTGTGAGCGTAACAGCTAATAGTGGTGAGCCAGGAGAAGGTTCTGCAATTACTATTAGAGGGATATCATCGCTAACAGGTTCAAATTCACCTTTATGGGTTGTAGATGGCGTTCCGCAATCTGGAGATCCTGGATTGAATCCTAATGAAATTGAAACCATGGATATTTTAAAAGATGCTGCTTCAGCTTCTATATATGGTACAAGAGCTGCAGGTGGTGTTATTTTAGTAACAACGAAAAGAGGAAAAGTTGGAAATACTAAAGTAGGGTTAGAGGTTACTAATGGTTTGCAAATAATTACACGCCAAACACCTCTCATGAATACCAATCAGCAAATATTTTTTGATTTGAATGATCCAACGAGAACAACTTCTGCTGCAAGTTCAGACAGATATAGTTTGCTTAATGATAATGATTTAAGAGATTTTACTGAAAATGATTTTTCTACTATAAATAGATACAATTTTGATATTTCCGGTGGTAGTGAAGATATAAAATATAGTGTTGTAATGGGACTTTTTAATCAAGAGGGTACCGTTATAAATTCTAAATTAAAGCGATACAACCTAAGAGCCAACGTTAATTTAACTAAAGGGAAATTTACTATAGATAATGGATTTGGTTTTACTGTTGATGAAAGAGAACGTCCAAATTTCAACTTACTTATTTTTGGACAACGTGCGTTACCTTACCTAGATCAAGTAGATGGCAACACAACATCTTTCACTAGTGAAAATGATGATACTGGAGCAAGTTCTGCTTATGGGCAAATATTAGAAGCAATAACTAGAGATAGACAAGTTGGTCGTGATAGATTTGAAGCAAGTACTAATATTAAATATCAATTAAATGATCATTTTCAATTAACAACGTTAATTAGTGGTGTTATAGAGAATGAACAAGAAAAACAAGTACAACCGCCTTTCGCGTTATTTGATAATAACGGTAATAATTTACGTACAGCTTCTGATAGTTTTATATATGAAGGAAGATCTCGTAATGTATTAATCAATTGGAATGGTGGTATAAATTACGATCAACAATTTAACAAACATAAAATAAATGCATTAGCAATTATTAATGTTGAACAAGATTTTTTCTCATCTATTGGGGCTGTAAAAAGAGGATTGTTATTTTCTGATCCTTATGTTAACTTATCTACTGCAACTATTGGAGAAGAATTAGGGTCCGATGTCACTTTAAATTTTACAGGGCCGTCTACAGTAGAGCCAGATTATAAAACGAAACGAGTAGGTACCGTAGGTCGTGTTCTTTATGATTATGATGGAAAATATCAATTAAGCGCAAGCGCAAGGATGGATGCTTCCAATCAATTTTCAAAAGATAATTTATATGCATTTTTCCCTTCTGCATCACTAGGTTGGACAATTTCTGATGAAAATTTCTGGAAAGGCTTTAAAAAAACGGTAAATAATTTAAAATTTAGAGCTAGTTATGGTACTACAGGTAACGACCGTTTTACCCCTAACTCCATATATAGTCCTGTAGCGGTAGGCTACAATGCAAACTTTCAAAGTGAGAGTGGTACGGATCAAGAAAATTCTGGAATTATTCAACAACAGTTCGGTAATCCTGATTTAAAATGGGAGGTTACTAAACAGGCTAATTTTGGTATTGATGTAAGTTTTATGAAAAGTATGTTAGTTTTCACTGCGGATTATTATACTACTAAAAAAGAGGATCTATTAACTCAAGTTCAAATAAACTCGAGTTTTGGTGCTTCGGTACAAGCAGACCGTGATTTAACAGGTAGCCGATTTGCCGTTTTCAATGTTGGAGACATGACCAATAAAGGTTTTGAAGCTACATTAAGATATAGACCAAAAGTAGGTAATGTTAGATTTAACATTTTAGGGACATTCACTACAAACAAAAACGTAGTGACGAACCTTCAATCTGAAAGCGGATTACAAATGTTTACTACCACACCAGTATTTGGCGACAATTTAGCAAGAGCAATTGGTTTACAGGAAGGAAGAGAAGCAGGTTCTTTCCTAGTATTCAAAACTGATGGTATTTTTAAAGATGCTACAGAATTAGCAGCATACAATGCTAAATATGGTGAAACCAGACAACTTGGTGATTTAAAATATGTTGACTCTAACAATAATGGTACCTTAAGAGATGAAGGAGATAGAGTTTACAGCGGTAGCGGACTTGCAGATTATGAAATGGGTCTTAATATTCAAGCCACTTATAAAAATTGGTTTTTCCTTACTAATTGGTTTGCTTCTGTAGGTAATGAAGTATATAATGCTACAAGAGCTAGTGCCATGAAAGCGGGTCGTCATAGAGATCTAATTTATCAATACATTCCAGGAGTCAATGAAGATACAGATATTCCAACTTTTAGAAGCACATCTAGGGCATCTGGAGATAACAATTATAATGGAAGCTCCGATTTCTTCATTGAAGATGGATCGTTTGTTCGCTTAAGAAATGTAGTTGTGGGTTACACCTTACCTAAAGAGGTTTCAGATAAATTAGGACTTACAAGGTTTAATATTTATGCCAATGCACAAAACGTTCTTACAATTACAAATTATACAGGTCTAGATCCAGAAGTTGGTGGTAATAATATCCAATTTAAAGGAATAGATAATGGCATCATTCCAACTACAGCAAGTTATAATTTAGGTTTAAGATTAAATTTTTAAGAAAATGAAAAATATAAAATTAGTTTACGTAATACTTTTAGTTCTTTTAGGCTTTTCATGTGAAACTTACCTAGAAGAACCGAACCCCAACGCTCCAGAACTTCTCGAGTCTGTAAATAATTTAGATGATACAAATAGAGTTCTTAATGGTGTTTATAACTCATTATTCAACCACTACGTGTTGAGTATTGAAGAAGATAACTTTAGAACCGATATTGGTGCTGCCAAAAACAGATTAACGCCAAGTATTGGTCAAGCAGAACATTTAGATTATTACTATCAAACTGTTACGCCATCCACTAGACGAATAGAGCAACGTTGGGGCGCATTATATCGTGGGATTTTCACAGCAAATCAAGCTTTGGCAGCCTTAGATAAAATTGAGCTTACATTATCCACAGCCAATCAAGTAAAAGCTTGGAATGAACAACGTGCACAAGCACTTTTCTTCAGGGGGTTGTATCACTTTTATGCACATTCAGTTTTTAACAAAGGAGCTGTAATCATAAGAGACAAATATGAATCTAATTTAGAGTTTAGACATAAAGATGTTTCAACTTCAGCTGAAGTTATCGCATTTTTCAGAAAAGATTTGGAAGACGCTTTACCTTACTTACCAATGCCTTCTGAAGTTACCGAGTTAGGTAGAGTAACCAAAGGAGCTGCTAAAATGATTTTGGCTAATTCATATTTATATGAAGCCACTGAAGGCGGACAAAGAGATATGGTTCTTATAGATAAAGCTATTACGCTATATGAAGAATTAAGAGACAATTACGGTTATAACCTTGAAACTCAAATAGACAATAAAACTTTAGGTGTTTCAAAAATGTTTACAACATTAGGAGATTTTAATAAGGAATCTATTTTCGAAATTCCTTACACAAATACATTTGGTGAGGAACTTGATGTTTTTAACGAAGCAAGCCCAAGTAATCGATTGGCTTGGAGAGCTTCTCATTTTAAGTTTGGCGGACAAAGTTTTATGCAACCAGCAGCTTGGTTAATTATGGCTTATGAAAAGGATCCACTGGATACTAGTAAATCTGTAAATACTATTACTACTGGAGACGGAAATTTAAATACACGCCGTGAATCGTTAAGATCATCAAATATGTTGTTTTTAAATAATGATTTAGACACGCCAATATATTCATTTCCTAATGTTTTAAACTCCCTTCCAGCTGCTGCGGGATCATGGGCAGGTTTACGTAATAATACCGGTGATTTTGTAGCCTTTAAAAAATATACAAATCATGATTTAGGTTTGGCAAGTGAAATAGCTACTCCAGGCGGCGTACAGCAATCGGGTAAAAATGTAGTAATTAATCGCTTATCGGAGGTATTATTAAATTTAGCTGAGTGCTATATCTATAAAGGAAAACTTCAGGAGTCAATAAATGAAATTAATAAAATTCGAGATAGATGGGCTTTAATGCCATTAGATTTAAGCAGTCAAATGGATAATACAGGAGTGGCTTATGATGAAACTACCCTAATGAAAAGACTTATGTATTTTGAAAAACCTTTAGAACTTTCTTTAGAAGGTCATGCCATACGTGTTATAGATTTAAGAAGATGGAACATAGCTCCACAACGCTTTACAGACCTAAGCGCTACATATTATAAAGGTGTAGATTTTCCAAGAACTGGCAGACGACCTATTACACAAGCATTAGCAAGAGGAACAAACACCAATGTAAGTGGGGGATTTATTAGTGATATAATGACAGTAGATGCATCAACCGTTCCAGCGGATGCTAGTACCCAACAAGCTCAAAAAATATTTCAAGAATTTGTAGGAGTTTCTGGGAATTATAACAAAAATGCTGGGTATTTACCAATACCAAACGAAGAAGATATTAATAATAACGGATACGAAAATTAAGAAATTATGAAAAAATATAATCTAATTTTATTATTATTTGTAGCGCTAGTAGGTTGTACTATTGACGACTATAACCAGCCTTCAGATTTTAGTAAGCCGCAAGTTTTTACAACAGGTATTTATAACATTAGTGCAAGTACTATAGCGAATAGCATTCCTATTTCTATTGATGATTTTAGTTCACTAACGGATGTTTCACAAGGTGTTGTTTCAAGATATTGGGTCATTGAAAATGGTACTCGTTTTTTAAACTCAGAATTTACAAGAAAAGATAGTCTTGATTTAGCACGATTTATTGATCCTGAATTAGGTAATATCCATTGGAAAGATGTTGTACATGTATTATTTCAAGAAGAAGGAGAAACAACGGTAACTTTAAAAAACAAGTTTAATAAAGCCGTAAGTTTATATGGGAATGATGCTGTACAAACTACCGATGGCTTATGGGAATTAACTACGGTTTTTAAATATGATGTATATGCCAAATTAAATGCAGAAGCTTCTGTTAAAAATTTGGAAGATGGTAAAGAGGTGATTCTTGCAGCTAATCAAAACCCAAGTATAGATAATACTAGTGGTTTTACTACTATTACTATCGAAGCTGGTTCAAAATTAACCTTTAAAGATTTAACAACAATAGGAAGACCAAGTGATAGAATTTGGGATTTTAAAGGAGGTCAGCCAGCAACCAGTACAGAAATTGAACAAGTAGTAACTTATAATAGAGTTGGGGAATATACGGCGATTTTAACTGTTTCCAGAGCTAAAAAAGGAAACAAAACGCTTAGATATTCTGAACAAACCAAAGCGATTCCAGTAATTGTTAAAGTTATTCCATCTACAAAACCGTTTACGATAAACGGTAATGCATTTGCAGTTGCAGACACAGACAATATCCCTGGTACTAAAAATATCGCGTTTAGGGTTAATGGAATATTAGAGTCGTTTACAGGATTGACAAATAATTTTTCAGTTAATGTTGTAAATGGATCTTTCAATCAAAATTTTACTGTGACTTCAGCTAAAGTAAGCAGTACAGATGAAACAATGATTGAATTAGAGCTAGCGCAACCTATATTAAATTCAGACACCGTTAAGCTTTCTTACAATGGCACAGCTATTAAAGCTATTGATGATAGGCAGTTATTGCCATTCACCAACGCAACAGTTTCTCCTTTGCTTATTAATTATTTAGCAAATGCTTTTAACCCTAGTTTTGAAGAGGCTTCTCAATCAAGTACAACAGGAGCTCAAAGTTATACACATTTTGTGGTAGGTAATAATTTAAGTCAAATCACCAATGCCGATGGATCTTTATATGCAGCAAGAAGTACTGAAAAGGCTAGCGACGGTAGTGCTTCAATGAAATACAATCTTGTTTTACCTTTAATAACTACGCAAGGATATTTCGGATTAATAAATAATACAGTATCAAATTCTAACATACCTACAGGAGATTATAAACTTACATTTGATGTGTTTATAGAAAGTGGAAATTTTATGGGCATATTTAATGCAATTCAAGGTGCGTCGTCATCACCATCTGGGGTGGGTATTCCATTTAATACACCAGCTACGGGCGAATGGTTTACTCTAGAGCGTACTTTTTCTGTAAATGGAACGCTAGGGGGGAATGTCGTTTTTAATGTGAGAAATGCCGACAATAGTGGTGTTACAGGAACACAAGTGTTTTATATTGATAATTTAAAAGTATTAAAAGTAGAAACTAGATAAAAAATTTCATTACAGGAATTTATAATTTAGTATTGATTTAAGGAACTTATTTGATACTTTAGGTTAAAATCTAATGAGTCAGATAATTATTAAATTAAAGAGTTAAGAAAAAGGTAATTTACATAATAATGTGATTATCTTTTTTTTGTATTAACCGAGAGTTTTTGTTTTTTACTCTGTTTAAGTTATAGAAGTGTTTAAATTATATTGATACTATTGAGGGAAATATTTAATGTAAATACGATGCACTCGATTGGAATCAAGTAGTTAATAATCAAAAGTGTAAAGTACAAATCAAAGTTAGAAATCAGAATTTATAACTTTCATTTAAGAATTATTTATAATGTATCCTTTAATTTCTTTGGCAATAAAATACGCAGAGTCATTTAATTTAGGTTTAAAACAATTTGAAATCAATCTCATAATTTTAAGTGATATCCAGGTAAACCCGAAAATTACTATTGGGATGAAATAAGTAATGATATCAGTTGATTTATTGACTGCGATAATTATGAGTATAACACACAAAAAAATAAGTAATAATTCATTAAAAATAGTAGGATAATACGTATGACTATCAGATATAGTTAACTTTACAATAGTAGTATTAGAGTCTGTTATAATGTTTCCTTTGACGGTTATATTTTTTTACATTGTAATTTGTAGATCCTTGAAAATTGTCATTAATTATGGAGCCTACAAATTTCCCTTTTAAAAGATGATTTTTTTATCAAAAAAGGGTATCTATTATTTTTAGAACGATTACTATATCAGTATGAGTTTCTCTGTAATAGTGTTCCGTTTTTTCAATCATTTTATATTCGGTCGGTGTTTGTACCAATGTTGAGTAACTTCAAAATTAAAAAAATAAAACAAAGTGTTGCCATATATTTAAATGCTTTTCAAAAGATTAATGGCAAAAAAAACTTCCAAAGTGTAAACTAAGGAAGCTTTTAAATAAACAATTTTAAGATTTTAATTACTCTTTTATGAATTTTTTGGTTGAAACTCCACTAGCAGAAGTTAATTTTAAAATATAAAGTGATTTGCTTAATGACGATACATTAATTTGCTCACTAACAATTTTAAAAGAAAGCACATTTTTACCTAATAAATCGTACACTTCCACTTTTTGTAAAGGTTCTTTGGTATTAATGTGTAGTACATCTTGTACTGGATTTGGATATGTTGAAAACTCAAAAGCTGTTTTGCTATTGGAAGATAATGTTGTTGAAGTTGAAAGAAGTATATTGTCCACTTTAATAGTTCCCTGATCAGTTAAAGCAGTACCATCCGCTTTTCTGAATACAATTTGCCAATTAGTTAAATTACCTGTCCAAGAAGCATTAGTTATCTCAAAATTATATACACTATATACGCCATCTGCATCAGTTGATATAGCTTCATCTATCGCATTAAACCAAGCGCCGTCGTTACCTCTAATTCTAAACAAACCAATTTGACTTGAATTATTACTTATTCTTAATTGAATAAACTTGTACGCTGAACTAATACCTCCCGGTGGAGCATACATTACCACGTTTGCTGTTGAACCAGTGTTATTAGACCAAGTTACTGTTAATTCTCCATTAGGTGAATTGCCAAATACAGAAGCAAATGCTCCAGTACCTCCTTGTGAAGTCCAGCCTTCCCAAGTTGTACCATCAAAGGCATAAACGATATCAGCTTGAGCATTCATTTGATAAATTCCTAAGGCACTTATAAAAGTGATTAGAAATAAATTGTTAAGTAATTTTTTTTTCATAATTTTTAAAAGTTTAGATTAATTGTTTGTTGCAATTTACGGGTTATTAGGCGTTTAGAATTAGTAGATATTACCCCGCTCTTAATAAAAATTACCTCGTTTTCAAATTATTTACTTATTTACGCTTCATGAGTTCTAATTTTACGGTTTACTTATGTGTAATACAAGGGGGTAATTTTGATTAGATAGTTGCAGTTGTTTGCTAATAATAGTAATAAAACAGGATAATTAGTTAAAATACAGTTATTAAATTGTTGTGTCTCTGTTTTTTTTTATCTTAGTCTTTCCTAAGAATATATGGGCGAACAGCTATATTTTTAAATTCCAACATACCAGACGATGAAACTAGTTTTAAAAGATTCAAATACATATATTAATAAACGTTTAACTGCAGATGAACGTGACGAACCTTGTTTGGATGTAGCATGGCATTATCACCCACAATTTGAGTTATTATATATATCTAAAAGTACAGGTATACGTTTTGTAGGTGATAGTGTAGCGCCTTTTTACCCAGGTGAGTTAGTCTTGGTTGGTGGTTATTTACCACATCTTTGGAGAAACGACCCAGAATATTATGAAGACAACAAAGGCTTAAGGGTTAAAACGATTGTTATAAAGTTTTTAAAAAACTTTATAGGTGAAGATACTTTTAAAAATCCTGAATTTTCAGAAATTAATGAGCTTCTGGATATATCAAAATTTGGTGTATCGTTTGGAAGAAGTGTTAGCAAAAAACTTCATAATGAATTAATGGAAATTCCATATTTATCATCTACTCAGCAGTCAATAAAAGTTTTGGATATATTATATAGATTGTCAAAAGTCGAAGATAAAACCCTATTGTCATCTTCTGATATGCGTCAATATTCTTTAGAAAATCCAGATCGCTTGGACAGTGTAATTCGATATATTTCTGATAATTATTCACAAGATATTTCTTTAACTGAAATTGCAGATATTGCTTGCATGACCACTAATTCCTTTTGTCGATTTTTTAAGAAAATGACAAATAAATCCTTTACTGAATTCTTAAATGAAGTACGTATTAGAAATGCCTCTCGTTTACTTGTTCAAGAAGATTTACCAATTTCAGAAATCTGTTATTCAGTAGGCTATAAGTCGATACCTAATTTCAATAAGCAGTTTAAAGAAATTATGTCTAGTACGCCTAAGGAATATAGATATTCCCTGTAATTTTTTTGTAAACCACTTTTTTGGGGTAAAAATGTGTACTTAATGGGTAACTTTTAATACACCTATTATATTGTTTTCTCATTCCTTTGTATGAATAAAAACGATTTACTTTATTTTAAGTAAGTAAATCATATATCATATAATTTCTTATTTATCATGAAAACAATAAAATTTATAATTCTGCTTGTTTTAATAGTTCAATTCAATGTCAACGCACAAAAAAAACCAAATATCATTTTATTATTTTCGGATGATGCTGGTTACGCCGATTTTGGTTTTCAAGGGAGCAAAGATTTAAAAACGCCTAATCTTGATAAGCTTGCAAAAAGCGGTATGATATTTAGGCAAGGTTATGTTACAGATGCCGTTTGCGGTCCTTCACGAGCAGGTCTTTTAACCGGTAAGTACCAACAAAGGTTTGGTTATGAAGAAATAAATGTGGTTGGTTTTATGAGCAAAAATTCTGGCTTAAAAGGTGAAGACATGGGGTTGCCATTAGACCAAGTTACCATGGCAGATTATTTAAAAAAACAGGGCTATAAAACAGCTTTATATGGGAAATGGCATCAAGGTGATGCCGATCGTTATCACCCAATGAAACGTGGATTTGATGAGTTTTATGGATTTAGAGGAGGAGACCGCAGTTATTATGCCTATAAAGATCAATTAGCTGAAGACCATAAAGATAAGCGAATGGAAAATGGGTTCGGAAATTTCGAAGAACCAGACGGATATGCAACGGATATTTTTGCAGACAAAGCAATCGATTTTATCGAAAGAAATAAAGATAATCCTTTTTTTATCATGCTATCCTTTAATGCGGTGCACACGCCATTAGAATCAAAACAAGACGATTTAGATAAATTTCCTAATCTTATAGGAAACAGAAAAGAATTAGCAGCTATGACTTTGGCATTAGACAGAGCTTGTGGGAATGTTATTAAAAAACTAAAAGATTTAGGTTTAGATGAAAACACCATCATTGTTTTTACCAATGATAATGGAGGACCTTCCGATAAAAATGGGTCAATCAATACACCGCTTAGTGGAACAAAATCAAACTATTTAGAAGGTGGAATTCGGGTGCCTTTTGTAATGAGTTGGCCGAAACATATCAAGAAAAATTCAACCTATAATTACCCAATTAGCACCTTCGATTTATTACCTACTTTTTATGCTGCTGCAGGTGGTAATACCAAAGAATTAAAGGATATTGATGGTGTGAATTTAATACCTTTTATTCAAGGTAAAAATACAGAAAGACCACATCAAACCTTATTTTGGAAAAAGGAAACCAGAGTAGCTTATAGAGATGGCGATTTAAAGTTAATTCGTTTTCCAGACAGACCCGCCATGCTTTTTGATATTTCTAAAGATATTGCTGAAGAACATAATCTTGCCAATAAATACCCAGACATCGTAAAAAAAATGTACAAAGAAATTTTTGCTTGGGAACTTACTTTAGAAAGACCGCTTTGGTTGCTAAAGCGAGAGTATGAAAAATACGATATAGACCGTATGGATCATTATTGGAAATTGAAATCTGAGTAATTATTCCAGTTTTTAAAAAACTAAGTATGGTCATACATTACCTTAAAAAGGTAAAATAATGTATGAAGTGGGTAAGTTTTGCTTAATTACAACAGTGAATGTGCTGTTATTTTGTAAAGAGAAATATCTCAAAAATCTTGAGAATAGTATTTATAAAATTTTAAATATTCAAAATGTATCCAATAGCACAACAGGCGATGTCGCCAGAAATTATCAAAAAAATAGACGAAGTAGGCATAATTGCTGTACTTGTTATTGATGAATTAAAACATGCAGTTCCTTTAGCAAAAGCTCTTTTAGAAGGAGGTATTGATGCTATTGAATTAACCCTGCGTACACCGGTAGCACTAGATGCTGCGCGTTTAATTAAGAAGGAAGTGCCCGAAATTTGTCTAGGTTTTGGAACCGTATTAACTATAGAACAAGTAAAAGCGGTTGTAGATGCCGGGGCAGATTTTGCCGTAGCACCAGGATGCAATCCTAAAATTATAGCAGAGGCAAGAAAACAAGGTTTGTCTTTTGCCCCCGGAATAATGACGCCAACAGATATTGAAATGGCACTTGAAGAGGGTTGTAGAGTTCTTAAATATTTTCCTGCTGAGTCTTCAGGAGGAATGGATCACTTAACAAATATGGTGGCACCTTATCAATATTTAAATCCGAAGTTTATTCCTCTTGGTGGGTGTAATTTAGAAAATGCAGGTTCGTATTTAGAATCGTCATTAATCACAGCAATCGGTGGATCTTGGGTTGCAAAGCGTCCGTTAATACAATCAGAAAATTGGGCTGAAATCACTAAAAATGCCACCGAAATCAGAACATTAATTAAAAAAATTAAAGCTAACAAATAGTTTAGAATATTATGAATATAGTTGTAACATTTGGAGAAATAATGGGCAGAATAGCTGCTCCTGAAAATTTAAGATTAAGACAAACTCGTCAATTTGATATGACGTATGCTGGTGCAGAAGCTAGTGTTGCCGCATCAATTTGTAATTTTGGTGGTGTAGCACGTTATGTTACAGCGCTTCCAAAACACGCTTTGGCTGATGCTACCGTTGATTCTGTACGTGCAGTGGGTGTAGATACTCAGTATGTTTTACGCACAAACAAAGGACGTTTAGGATTATACTTTTTAGAAACAGGGGCTAATCAACGCCCTAGTAATGTAATTTATGATAGAGCAGATTCTGCAATCGCTATTACACCTCCGGATGCTTATGATTGGAAGGCTATTTTTAAAGGCGCCAGTTGGTTGCATTTAAGTGGCATTACACCTGCACTTTCAAAAAATGCGGCAGAAGCAACTTTAGTAGCTGCAAAAAACGCAAAAGCTGCGGGCGCTTCGGTGTCAATAGATTTAAATTTTAGAGGTAAACTTTGGGATTGGGATGCTTCAAAATCTGCTCGTGAATTAGCGCAAGAAACCATGCGTAAAATTTTACCTTTCGTAGACGTTGTGATTGGAAATGAGGAGGACTGTCATGATGTTTTAGGTATTAAAGCGGGTGATACCGATGTACATGCAGGAAAACTAGATACGTCTCGTTATCCGGATGTAGCGCGTCAGGTTTCAAAACAATTTCCAAATGTTAGTAAAGTGGCTATCACATTGCGTGAAAGCTATTCGGCTTCACATAATAATTGGGGTGCCATGTTATATGATGTCGCTTCAGATAAGGCCTTTTTTGCACCGCTAGATGCAGAAGGAAATTACCAGTCATATGAAATTAAAAATATAGTGGATAGAGTAGGTGGCGGAGATTCCTTTGCAGGGGGTTTAATATTTGCGTTGACAACTGCAGATTTAAAAGAACCTCAAACAGCAGTTAAATATGCGGTGGCAGCATCGTGTTTAAAACATTCCATAAAAGGAGATTTTAACTTTTCTACACGTTCAGAAGTTGAAGCCCTTATGGGTGGTTCTGGTTCTGGTAGAGTTGTGAGATAATTCGATTATTTTTAAATAATTTATATGAAAAATATATCTGCATTATTAATGATGATGGTTATTTGCTTTTTGACTCTAAATTGTAAAAGTCAATCAGTTTCTGTGAAATCAGAAGTAAATCCTTCAGTAGTTTATCCGTTTTCAGATCCAAGTAATTCAGGTAATTGGGCTCTAAATGAAGTGGTGAGCGATGAATTTGAAGCAGCTACCATAGATGAAGACAAATGGTATATCGTTGGAAAATTTGAAAATGGGAAACCAGTTTATAAAGATCCAGATTACCCAAATAAAAACGTTTGGAAAGGACGTGCACCATCGCAATTTTCTGGAAGAAATTACAGATTAGAAGGTGGAAAGTTAATTCTTGAAACCCGTTGGGAACCCAATTTTCCATTTGCAGATGATAAT
The DNA here is from genome assembly GCF_004341235.1 of Mariniflexile fucanivorans. Lineage (GTDB taxonomy): Bacteria > Bacteroidota > Bacteroidia > Flavobacteriales > Flavobacteriaceae > Mariniflexile > Mariniflexile fucanivorans. The sequence continues at coordinate 356,610 of NZ_SLUP01000003.1, read as the reverse complement.
AAACAAGCCTGGGGAAAGGATAATAAAATTGAAAAATTCGAAAATCTTACCACAGCATGTTTTATTGGTCGTAGAGAATTCAAGTACGGCTATATGGAAATAAAAAGTAAAGCTGCTGATGCCGAAATTACTAGTGCGTTTTGGGCAACAGGTAGTCAAACTGAGTTAGATATTTTTGAACAATTTGGTGATCACCGTCAAAAAGGAAAAGAATGGATGGATAGAGAACTTTGGTGGTCTATTCACGATTGGAGTAAAGAAGGCAAAGGTAAATCTGTTTATACCGAACATTTAGATTATGGCTTTAGAGTAGCCGATGATTTTCATGTGTATGGCATAGAATGGGATGAAAACGGTTTGAAGCAGTATGTAGATGGTAAATTATTTACTCAAGTAACTAAAGAACAAGTGGATGCTTATGCTAAAGAACATGAATTACCTAATGGATGGGTAATGACGGGGCCTATTCATTTGTGGTTAGATCAGGAAACGTTTCCTTGGCATGGCGTTCCAGATAGTAAAGAAGATTTAGAATTAAATAGTCCAGAAGGAAAAAAAGATGACGGCGTAGTCGATTTTGAAATTGAATATGTACGTGTTTGGCAAAAAAAAATAAAATAACTTTAACTAAATAAAACAATTATTATGAAACAAATTATTTTAGTATTAATATTAACAATGGCAGTTAGCACAACATTTGGACAAGACAAATGGCAACAAAAGAAGATAGATTATTTTGTTGAAGCTGCGACAAAAGAATTTAAATTAGACAATAAACAAAAAAAAGAACTTTTAGTGTTGCGTACAGATTATTTTAACGACTACATGGTTATCATAAAAAATGGTAAAGAAGGAGAAATAACTGAAGAAGAGCAAAAGACTCAACTTAATGAACATAACCAAAATTTTAATATTAAGTTAAAAGAAATTACGGGTTCAAATAATATTCAACCATTTTTAGTTAGAATGCGAGATGAATTGAAAAATGTAAAATAAAAGTAGAGTTGTATATTTTATACTTTAAAAAATCTTCAAGGGTAATCTCTTGAAGATTTTTTTTTAAAATAGAATCACATATTATTTATCATAAAACCAAAAATAAGGTAATTTCTTTATGATGTTGGGTAATTTCAGATAGGTTTTTAGCGAATTTTTGAATTAATTTTGAACCAAACTACTTCCAGTATCTTAAAATTTTAAGAAGCTATACTTAATAAAACAAATAAAATATGATATAAAATCAAACGTAAAATCAACTAAACAAAATTCATTTTATAAAAAAAATCGGCAAATGCTAGAACATTCACCGATTAGATAAAATGATTCAAACTTTATTAAACCATTAAACTCAAAACAAAAATATGAAAAATCACCTTAATTTAGAGGGAAACACCCTTTATTCATTAAAGTTTGATTTAAAGTTGAGACTTACAATTTGTTTAATTGTATGTTCACTTTTTCAAATGCAAGCAAATACCTTTTCTAAAACAGAAAAAAAAGAAATAGAATCGACACAAAAAATCACAATTTCAGGAACAGTTTCAGATGCTGGTGGACCTTTACCAGGAGTAAATATTGTAGTAAAAGGCACTACTAATGGAACACAAACCGACTTTGATGGAGCCTATAGTATAACAGTTGATAATAATCAAGCTATATTGGTGTTTTCGTACATTGGTTATAGCACCAAAGAAGTAGTTATAGGTAATAACAAAAGTATTAATGTAGTTTTAGATCAGGATACAGCAAAACTCGATGAAGTAGTGGTTGTTGGATATACCACCAGAAAACGAGGGGATATCACTGGTTCTATTAGTACCATAAATGCTGAGGAGATCCAAAATACAGGTAATAAGGATGTTGCCAAGTCTTTATCAGGTAAAGTTTCTGGTTTAATTGTTGTAGATAGAGGAGGATATCCTGGTTCTACGGATTCTAATGATTTAACACTTTTAATCAGAGGTAAATCTACTTTAAATAACAATTCACCTTTAATATTAATTGATGGAGTTCCTAATGGTTCATTTTCACAATTGGCACCACAAGATATTGAATCTTTATCTGTTTTGAAAGATGGTGCTGCTGCTATTTACGGGACTAGAGCTGCAAATGGAGTGATTTTGATAACCACAAAAAGAGGTAAGTCTGGTAAACCAAAATTTAATTTTTCCACGTCTTATACGGTTTCTAAGTTCTCTGCTTTTCCAGATCAAATGAACTCGGAACAGTTTGCGATTTATGAAAATGAAATAGCGGCAAGAAAAAATGTTGCGTTACCGTTTTCACAAGCTGATATAACACAATATGCGGATGGCAGCGACCCACTTAATTTTCCTAATACGAATTGGGCAGATTTAACATTTGCTAAATCTTCACCAGAAACAAGACATTCCTTATCTATTTTAGGAGGTAATGAAAATGTGAATTATTTTGTTAGTGGTGATGCTCTTAAGCAACAGGGTATTTATAAATCAGGTGATTTAAATTTTGACCAATATCAACTGCGTTCAAATATAGATATTAAACTTTTTGAAGATTTTAAATTGGGAGTGGATGTATCTGGTAGAGTAGGAGAATCCAATGAGCCTGGTGTTGATAGAGCAAACATTTACAAACATATTTATACAAACCGACCTACTGATATTGGGGTTTATCCTAATGGCTTACCAGGTTTTGGAGGTGAAAACGGACAGAATCCTGTAATCATGACGAGTAACGCGTCTGGTTTTGTAAATAGAATAACTAACAACCTGAACTCTAGAATTTCTTATGAATGGAAAATGGATAAATTTGTTGAAGGTTTAAGTTTAAGAGGCTTTGCCAGTTTAGGTCAAACTAGTTATGAGCAAAAGGATTGGGATAAACCTTGGACGTATTACCAACTTGTTAATGGTGAATATGTACCATCTCAAGGGTTTCAAGTTAGTTCAAATAGAGTATTAAATGAAACGTTCAATAGAAGCAATACATCATTATTAAACTCAACGCTTCATTATTCAACATTGATTGGAGATGACCATAGTTTAAGTGCTTTTGTAGGGTATGAACAATCTGAAACAAAGAACCGTTCATTTTTTGCGCAAAGAACTGGCTTTACCTTTGATACAATTACGGAGCTAGATCTTGGTAGTAGCACGCTTCAAACCAACGGAGGTACTTCACAAATCTTTGCATTTGTAAGTTATTTCGGATCTATGTCATATGACTTTCAGAAAAAATATTTTATTGATTTAACATTACGTCGTGATGGTTCAAGTAGGTTTGCTCCAGGCTATAAATTTGGAACATTTCCAGGTGTAGCTGTATCATGGGCAATTGATAAAGAATCTTTTATGGAAAATGTTAATTGGGTCAATTCCTTAAAGATTAGAGCGTCTTGGTCTATAATGGGTAATGATAGAGTAGATCAATTTCAATATTTAAATAGATATGACTTTGGATATCCTTCAAATAACCAAGGTAATGGGTGGTATCAACCAAATGGCTATGTATTTGGAACGCCTGGAGTACAAGTAGGTGGTTTTGGAAGAGCCAACGTGCCCAATGGAGATATTACTTGGGAAACAGCTGATATAAAGAATTTAGGGTTGAGTTATTCGTTTTTTGATAGCAGATTATCTGGAGATTTTAATTATTTCTATCAAAAAAGAACAGATATCTTGGTTCAAGACAGTTCAATTCCAGATATTACAGGTTTAACATTGCCGAACCTACCAGATGAAAATTTAGGAGAGGTTAACAATTCTGGTTGGGAACTAGAATTGGCTTGGAAAGACGAAATAGGAAAAGTTGGCTATAATGTTGGTTTTAATTTTACTAAAACGAAAAACGAAGTAGTGAATTTAGGTGAATCTGCCAATGTACCTGATTATAGAAAGAGAGAAGGAAGATCTATTGATTCGTATATTGTTTATCCTACAGCGGGGATTTTTAGAGACCAGGCTCAGGTGGATGCTACTGCTGTTAAAAAACCTGGTACGGTAGAAGGAGAACCTATTTACCTTGATACAAATGGTGATAATAAAATTGACGCTGAAGATAGAATACGAGTAAATTCTTCTGCCATCCCAGAAATTCAATATGGTATTTATGGAGGTTTAACCTTTAGTAATTGGAATTTTAATTTTCTGTTACAAGGACAGGCAGAAGCAGAAGTGTTAGTTTTCTTTGATCAATCAGGAGCAAAACCAGATTTTGTATTTAATGATAGATGGACACCAAATAACCGTGATGCATCATATCCACGTGCTTTTGGACAAGGAGATTCTTATAGTGCTTTGCAAAGTACGGGTCCTAATCAAGTTAATAGTGGTTTTGAAGGTGCTGATTTTTACTTAAAGGATGCCTCTTTTTTAAGACTGAAAGAAATTGAATTAGGCTACACGCTTAAAAAAGACATAACAAAATTTGCCGATATGAAAATTTTTGTACGAGGGTTTAATCTTCTAACAATGTTTTCTGATATATATGATTTGGGTCTAGATCCAGAAGCAACGGGTTACAATAACTTTAGAAACAGTACGTATCCATCTTTAAAGAGTGTTACGGTAGGTCTAAACATAAATTTCTAATGGGTTATGAAAAAGTATAATTTAATAAGAAAAAAAATGAAGAATATAAAAATAATATCAATCGGTTTTCTAACGGCTTTTTTTATAATGTTTAGTTGTGAGGAAATATTAGATGTTGAACCAAAAGATTCGGTTACTCCTGTTGCTATATACCAGGATATTGATCAAGTAGAGAAATTGATAGTAACCATGTACAATAGTACAGAAGGTTGGGCAATTAGAAGAAATGAATTTTGGGGTCAAAGAATTAACCTTGAAGGAGCTTCATTCGAAGCTAAATTTAATTTTCAGGACAGAAATGATATTTATAATTTAAGATCTGGTGGTTGGTCAACCTCAAACGTTGGGTTGGCTTTTGAAGTGAAATGGCAAAATTACTGGTCTTATGTGCAATCAAGCAATGAATTCTTGAGTAACATTGAAGGAAGTCCTGCCAAAGCAGCAAATCCAGCGAAAGCAGATCTTTTAATTGCTGAAGCAAGGTTTTTGAGAGCCAATTTATATGCTAAATTGATTAAATATTTCGGGGGAGTACCAATAATTACAGAACCAAATCAACTAACTGGTGATTTTAGTTTTACTAGAAACAGTTATGAAGATTGTGTTAAGTTTATTGTAGCTGAATTAGACGCTGTGGCTCCTATTTTGCCACCAACGCGTCCAGCAGCAGAATTTGGAAGAGCCACAAAATTAGCAGCAATGGCTGTTAAATCACGAACACTGTTATATGCTGCTAGTAAAGTACATGATCCTGCTTCATTGCCGCAAACTCAGAATACTGAATTGTATTCATATCCAGTTGCTACCAAATGGGCAGATGCTGAGAAAGCAGCAAAAGATATTATAGACATTGTTGGTGATAATGCATTACCTCAAGTAGCTGATGCAACAGCGTATCAAAAATTGTTTTTGTCGCCAAACAGCGAAATACTTTTTGCAAGACCGTATGCTGATGGATTGTATGAAGTTGGTACAGGTGGGTTTAATGCAGCAAACTCTTTGCCTGATTTAGCACAATCACCTAGTGGTTATGGTGGATGGGGTTTATGTTCGCCTACCCATAATTTTGCTTTAGAGTTTAATTTTGCCGACGGAACAGCAACTGGGGGTGTAACTCCAGCAAGTCCAAATACAAATAGAGAAATGAGGTATTATGCAAACCTTAATTATCAAGGGGCGATGTTTAGAGGTCGACCTGTTGATTATGCACTGGCCGAAACTCCAAGTGTAACAACACCAGACGGTTTAGATTCTCCTAAAGGTTTAGGGAATGTACAGCATTCATCTAAAACAGGCTATAATATTAGAAAGTTTCAAGATGAAACATTAGCAAAAACAAACGGAATTTCTCCTAATCGTCCTTATATTCTATATCGAATAGCTGAAGTCTATTTAAATTATGCTGAAGCTTTGGCTGAACAAAACAAAGATGCATTAGCATTAACATATCTTAATATTGTATCTACAAGAGCAAAACAACCAACTATTATTGGGCTTACCGGACCAGCTCTAAAGGCAGCTATAAAAAGAGAAAGACGTGTTGAGCTTTGTTTTGAAGGACATAGTTTCTTTGATGAACGACGTTGGATGAATGAAGACAAGCTTGGTTTTGATATTAAAGGGTTAACTTGGACTAAATCAACAGCAGGACCTGTTACTTTTGTAGAATATACAGTTGTTAATAGACCTTGGGATAAAAAGATGTACTATTTACCAATTCCTGCATCAGAGGTTGAGATATCTCCTACATTAAAACAAAACGATTTCTATTAAATAGTTTAGATTTTTTTACTGGTTTAGCTGAGTATTTATAAAAAAACCGAGAATATAATTCTCGGTTTTTTTAGTTATTTCGATGAAATGTTATTTTATGCAATTAGGTAATATTGATTATTTCAAGGGTAATATAACGCGGTGTTAAATTATAGATATCGTTTATTTTAGTACATTGAAAATAGTAAGATAATTTCAATTTATAAATTCATGTTTTTATTGTTTAACAAACATTAAAAAATATTTTTCTTTAATAATAAAACATATTATATGGTAATTGAAAAAATAGAGGCATTTGTATTAAAAGATAAGCTATCTAATAGCTTTTTCTTTTCGCAATGGGAGTATGCAGAAAGATGCATTTGTGTGGTAAAAGTAACGGCTTCAGACGGAACTTATGGATGGGGAGAAGGTTATGGGCCAGCAACATTAGTAGAAGCGGGAATTAAATTGCTAGAACCTATTGTTATAGGTGAAGACCCGTTACAAAACGAGGTTATCTGGAATAAAATGTATCGCAAAACTTTAGATTTTGCACGAAGAGGCGTGTTAATGGCTTCTATTAGTGCTATTGATATTGCTATCTGGGATTTAAAAGGTAAAATACTTGGATTGCCAATTTCAATTTTGTTGGGAGGAGCTCACAGAACAAAAATAAGACCTTATGCAACAGGTATGTATTTTACAGACCCTAAAAATCCTACGAGAGATTTTGAAAAGGAAGCAAAACTTTATATCTCGCAAGGTTTTAAAGCTATGAAAATGAAAGTTGGTTTAGGTATTAAAGCCGATGTGGAGAACGTAAAAATGATGCGAGAAATAATTGGTCCAGATATTCAGTTAATGGTAGATTCTAATCATGCGTATACGTTAAGAGAAGCAACTGAACTCGCCAGAAAAATTGAAAAATACGATATTGGTTGGTTTGAAGAGCCTTTATCTCCAGAGTTTTACGATCAGCACTATGAATTAAGACAAAAAACATCCATTCCAATTGCTGGTGGTGAATGCGAATATTTACGATTTGGTTTTCAACAATTAATCAAAAGTAAATCAGTAGATATTATTCAACCAGATATATGCGCAGCTGGAGGTTTAACAGAAGCAAAAAGAATTGCTGCTTTAGCAAGTACAAACGGTATTGATATAATACCACATACTTGGGGAACTTCAATAGGGCTTCATGTGGCACTTCATTTTATTTCAAATATTGAGTCTATACCAGGAAGAATGCACCAACCAGAATTTTTAATCGAATTTGATCAAACCGAAAATGGTTTAAGAGATAATTTATCTTTTCCTAAAATAGAGATGAAAGATGGGATGATTGAAGTTCCAAAAAGACCAGGTCTTGGAATTGATATCGATGAAGACGTATTAGAAAGATATGCAGTATGTAAAACAACATTTAAAAAATAGTAAAGTATAATAAAAGAATTGTAATTATGAAGACAGAAAAATTTGGATATAAAAAATTATATATCAATGGTGAACTGATTGATTCAGTAAGTGGAGAAAAAGATGATGTAATCTGTCCAGCGACTGGTGAGGTAATTGCTCAAGTAGCTAAAGCCGGAAAAGCAGATGCTTTAAAGGCCCTAGATGCGGCCCAAAAAGGATTTAAATATTGGTCAAAATTATCTTTAGCAGAACGAACCGAATGGATGCTTAAATTACGCACTGCGGTTTTAAACAAAGAGCACGAACTAAAAACAGCGATGGTTCATGAAATGGGAAAAACTTATGCAGGTGCTAGTGAGGATATTGAAGCGGTTGTGAATGCTTTAGAGTGGTATCCTGGTGCTATGAAAAACATGCGAGAAGAGCAAATTCCGGATTATGAAAATACGCACACACATAGAATGATTTCTAAACCTGCAGGGGTCGTAGTGGCGTATTTGGCTTGGAATTTCCCATTACTAAACGTAGGATTTAAATTAGGTCCCGCATTAGCCTCTGGATGTTCAATTATTATAAAACCTTCTGGATATTCACCCTTATCAACTTACATGATGGGTGAAATTTTAAATGATATTAATTTTCCAGCAGGTGTTATAAATATTTTAGCGGGACCTAGTGATGAGGTAGCCACAACGCTTACTACTAGTCAAATACCAGCAGTTTTAACTATGATAGGTTCAACTACAACAGGAAAAAAAGTAATTGCTGATAGTACAACTTCTATTAAAAAATTAGGCATGGAGTTAGGCGGAAATGCTCCGTTTATTGTGTTTGAAGATGCCGATTTTGATACCGCATTAAACTTAGCAGTTGGTTTAAAATTTGGTAATTCTGGTCAGATATGTGTAGCAGCCAACAGAATTTTTGTTCATAAAAATATTTACGATAAGTTCTTAAAGGCTTATGTAAAAAAAGTATCGGAATTGAAGATTGGATTTGGAACAAAAGAAAACCCAGATGTATTTATGGGGCCAGTGGTAAGTCGTAAAGACAGAGACCGCATGTTCGATTTAGTTAAAGATGCTGTTAGCAAAGGAGCTAAATTGGAATATGGTGGAAAAATCCCTGAAGGTTTTCCAGAAAACGGATTTTGGATAGAGCCAACAATTGTATCTGGAATAACACCTGAAATGGATTTGTTTAAAAAAGAAACCTTTGGACCAGTAGCAGGCATTATGAGTTTTGAAACTGATGATGAGGTTTTAGAGTTAGCGAATGATACTGAGTTTGGTTTAGCATCCTATATCTTCACGAATAACCATAAAAGAATTGAAAGATTTACAGAAGAGTTAGAGTTTGGAGAAATTCAAATAAATGGGGTTAAATATTCTATTTATTTACCGCATGGTGGCATCAAAAATAGTGGTATAGGGCATGATTGTTCTCATTTAGCCTTACACGATTATTTAGTTAAAAAACGAGTTTCAACAGCTATTTAATCAGGGTGAAATCATTTACAATGAAAAAGCAATTTTTATTTATTTCGTTAGCACTAATATGTAATTTATACATTCAAGGTCAAGAATTTATTTCTTTACCAAAAAACATTATGCCCGAAAATAGAATAGCTTTTTCGCTTTATACTGTTCATGAAAATATATTAAAACTTAACGTTCAGTTTTATCCAATAATCAATTTCGAACCGTTTGAAGCAACATTAGAAATTGAAGAAAATGGCAAATGGGTTAAAAGAGCTGATGCACCTATTATATATCCTGGCTATACATCACTTTTTAGAATTGAAAATTGGGATGATACCGAAGAAGCAAAATATCGAGTAGTTCATAATGACAAAGCTTTTTATGAGGGAATAATTCGTAAAAATCCTATTAAGAATGACACTTTTACTTTAGCAGCATTAACCTGTAATTCTGTTTATCCGCAACATGGCGGCGATATATCTAGAGATGATATTGTAAATAATTTAAAAAAATTACAACCTGATTTAATTTTCTTCTCAGGCGATCAAGTTTATGACCATAGTCAACATTACTTATATTGGTTAAAGTTCGGAACAGACTTTGGAGAATTATTAAGAAATACACCAACCATTTGTATTGTTGATGATCATGATGTTGGACAAGGAAATATTTGGGGTGATGGAGGTACAATATCTCCAACTTTAAGTGGTATATCAGGTGGGTATTATAGACCTGCTGAATATGTAAAAGAAGTAGAAAGAGCACAAACTAGTCATTTGCCAGATGCGTATGATCCAACTCCAATTGAACAAGGCATTGGGGTTTATTATACTGATTTAAAATGGGGAGGATTAAGTTTTGCTATTTTAGAAGACAGAAAATTTAAGTCGGGGTTATTAGATTTACCTAAATACGCCCCAGACATTTTTCCTGATGGCACAAGAGACGCCATTTTTGACCCTAATATCGACACCAGAAAATTAGATATTCCGGGAACGAAATTATTAGGTGATCGTCAATTAAAGTTTTTAGAAGATTGGACAACCGATTGGGAAAATGCTGAAATGAAAACAGTATTAACTCAAACGGTTTTCGCTATGGTGAATAACTATACTGGTAAACACGATCGTGAAATTATTGCAGATTTTGACACGAATGGTTGGCCACAAACAGGAAGAAATAAAGCACTGGCGGTAATAAGAAAAAGTTTTTCACCAATGATTGGGGGAGACCAACATTTAGCCACTTTTGTGAAGCATGGTATTGACGATTGGGGAGATGCAGGTTATTCTTTTGTTACGCCTGCGATTGCAAATTATTGGATGCGTTGGTGGGACCCTAAAGTTCCTGGAAAAAATAAAGCTAAAAATGCACCCTATTATACAGGTGACTTTTTAGATGGATTTCAAAATAAAATAACTGTAGAAGCTGTAGGGAATCCATCGGAAGAACAAAAACAAGAAGGTGGCAAATTATCTACGAGAGTAGCAGGATTTGGCGTTATAAAATATAATAAACCCAACAGAACCATCACTTTTGAATGTTGGCCAAGAAATGTTGATATTATGGATCCTAACCAAAAACAATATGTTGGTTGGCCAATAATAATTTCACAAATGGATAATTTTAATCCTAAAATTTCTTTTGAATTACCAACCTTGAAATTGTCTAAAGAAAATCAAGTAGTTACAGTAAAAAAGAATTCTACTAAAGAAGTCGTATCTTCTATTAGAACAATAGGAAAAACCTATCAACCAAAAGTATTAGAATTAGGCTCTTATGTAATAGAAATTGGTGAAGGCAATACGCCTGTAACCTTTTTTGAAGTTCCTTCGGCAAAAAAGAACCCCAAAGTTTTAAATGTTACGTTATAACTCTCCCTGTTTAATTAAATAATAGAAGTAAAAATGAATAATAATAAACAAATACAAATCTCAATATTGATAACAGTTGTTCTGATTTGTTTTACCATATCTTTTGGGAATGCACAGACAACAAAGACTAACAATTCCAAAGATTATTTTACCGAGGTTACTAAGGAGTTTCCAAGACAAGAGGTGAATTTAAGAAAATGGGATGCTCCTGTAGTTGCTGATTTAGATAAAGATGGCTATCAAGATTTATTGATAAACGACCACGGTTTTGGTATTCAAGTGTGTTGGAATAACAATGGTAAATTCGAAAAGCCTTATGATCTTGTCATGGGAGATTTACATGGTATTTCTATTGGTGATATTGATTTTGATGGAAATTTGGAGGTCATAATGTCTCGTGGTGGAGGTTCGGGTAGCAATGCCAGAAACTCAAAAACCTTTAGAGTTACTAAAAGTAGAGAGTTCATTGCTTTACCTGATTTTAATGTGCCATTAGAGTTAATGAGAGGCAGAACATTGCAGTTTTTTGATGGCGATAACGATGGCGATTTAGATTTGTTGAATTTTGCTTTTCCAGGGGCCGAAAAGAATGGCGAAAGTGAAAATTATGTGTATACAAACAATGGCAATGGAGAGCTTGTCCTTCATTCTACACTACCTGCAGTAAAGGCTGATGGTCAAAAAACATTGGTTACTGATTTTAATAACGACGCTGTTTTCGATTTGGTAATGTACGGAAATGGAAATGTTAAAGCATATAAAGGCAATGGCGATTTAACCTTTACCGACGTTTCAAAAGAAGTACTTCCTTATGACATTAAAGATGTAACAGGAATCGCGGAAATTGATTTTGATAACGATGGCGATTTAGACTTATATTTTACAAGAGGCAATGGTTTTGAAATTGGAGAAACCTTTTTTGATAACGAAACAAAGACTTTTGGATTTTTTACAAAACGTGGCGAATTTAATTTTGAAATACCCGTTGGAGATATTTTAAAATTAGAAAATATGCAATCGCAATGGCCAAATGCTGATACTTATTATATAGGTGAAGCATCCTATGATTATACTTTTGAAGGCGAAACACATACCGGGAAAGATATTAAATTGGTGAATAGTAATGCTCTTGGATTTCCTGATAAAACTAATTTTAAAGATAAAACAGGTTGGTACATTGGTTATGTAGGTAATAAAAACTGGAGAATCGCTGGTTATCTTTGGGCACCAGCAACAGGTATTGTTCATGGTGTAGAAGCGTATCCAAAACAGAATTATCCAGAAGAATTAAGCGATATTTTATTAGAAAATAAAGGGCAAAAATTCGTTGATGTCACTAAAGAACAACATGTTTTTGAAACATCAAATAATGAAGGGGTAACGATTGCAGATTTTGACAACAATGGTTTTCAAGATATTCTCATTGTAAAAAGAGGTGATTTAATTCATACTAATGAATCCATAATTTTTCTAAATAAAGGAAAATCAGGATTCGAAAAACTAATCAATCATCAAATTATTTCTAAAGAATTAGGCGCCATAGGAATGGCTGTAGAAACCATCGATTATAATCAAGATGGAAAAATGGATGTGGTTGTAGGTAATGAAAGAGGGCTGTGGCACTTGTTTAAAAATGAATTGGTAGAAGTTGGAAATAGTAATTTTATAACGATAGAAGTTGGAAATTCTATTTCAGGAAAAGCAACCGCTTTAGGAGCTATAGTTGAAGTAAAATCGTGTAATAACAAGCAAATTCAAAGAGTAGGTTCAACAGGGGCACAATATTCTCAAGGGCTTAACAATTTTATGAATTTCGGATTAGGAAGATGTAAGGAAGCTGTAAAAGTAAAAGTAACCTATACTAATGGTGAAACCCTAGAAAAAAATATCACCACTTTGAACACTAAAATTTTAATAGGAAATAAGAACTAATTTTTATCAACTAACAAACCAACTAAATAATTCAATTAATATGAGCAATTTTAAAAAAAACGCCTATAAATACTCTACCATTGTAGCAATGGGTGGTTTTGTCTTTGGGCTTGATGCTGCTTTAATTTCTGGAGCATTCAAATTCATTACAGCAGAGTTCAATTTAAATGAGTGGCAAGTTGGTGCTCTAGGCTTTGGACCAGGAATAGGTGTTTTGATTGCTTTACCATTAGCAGCTTGGTCGAGTAACAAATACGGACGAAAAGCAACTTTGAAAGTAATTGCTGCTTTGTACTTAATATCCGCGTTGGGCTCTGCTTTTGCACCTTCTTTTGTTACATTATTTGCAGCACGTCTTCTTGGAGGTTTAGCATTTAGTTCGATTACTTTAGCAGCTATGTATATTGGAGAAATAGCACCTGCTGAGTATCGAGGAAAGTTAGTGTCAATGACACAAATTAACATAGTTATTGGTCTTACAGCAGCATATTTTATTAATTATTGGATACTTCAAAATGCTAATTCTGATGAGGAATGGGTAACTGCTATTGGATTAAAGCAATATACTTGGAGGTGGATGTTAGGTATTGAAATTGTGCCAGCTTTAATTTGGTTTGGATTACTCTATCTTGTGCCTCGTAGTCCAGCTTGGTTAATATATAAAGGTAAATATGAAGATGCTAAACGTACATTGTCAAAAGTTGTTCCTGAAAATGAAATTGATGCACATGTTGCAGAAATGAAACTAAGTGTTGAAGAAAGTAATCAAGATAGATCGGTAGGAAGTCAGATGAAAGAAATCTTTAGTAAAAAGATGACTATCGTTACAATCGTAGCATTTACAATGGCTATAGTGCAACAATCTACAGGTATCAACGCTGTTTTAACCTATGCACCAACAGTAATGGAGCAGTTAGGTTTAGGAGAGCAAGCAGCATTTCAACAAGCCATCTGGATAGGATTAACAAGTATCCTTTTTACTGTATTATCATTAGTGTTAATAGACAAGTTAGGAAGACGCCCCATGATGATTTCTGGATTAATTTGGGTGATTTTAAGTCTTGGTATTTGTGCCTACGGATTTGGTTCTGCAAAATATGAAGTAACTGAAGAAGCTATTGCGGAAATGCAAGACATCCCAGATGTAAATAAATTATCTGCATTAGTTGGTGTGTCATTCGCTACTGATATAGAGTTTAAAGAAGCCGTAAAAGGAGTTATGGGAGATATTTCTGCCAGAGACAATTCTAGTGTTTTTCTTCAAAAATCGGCTGTACTTAATGCCACTTTAATTCTTATTGGTATTTTAAGCTTTATCGCAGCATTTCATTTTTCGGTTGGACCAATTATGTGGGTATTACTTTCGGAAATTTTCCCTATTTCAGTTAGAGGGATTGCCATTCCATTTTTTGCATTGCTTTCTAGTACTATAAGTGCTTTAACACAGTTCTTATTTCCTTGGCAACTGGCAACCATGGGTGCAAGTACTATATTTTTATTTTATGGTGGAATCGTTTTTATAGGTTTAATAATTCTTTTTAAATACCTACCGGAAACTAAAAATTTAACGATAGAAGAGATTCAATTAAAATTAAAAACAAAATAACTGATTATAATGACAAATCTATTAAAACACGTTCCAAATTTCATTCTCCTATTAGCATTAATAGTAGTTTTTGGTTGTAATGCCCAAAAAAAAATTAAGACTGATAAATCGGTTCAAACTATTAAAAGCACTTTAAATCCGTTTTCAGACCAAGAAAACAAAGAAGGCTGGGTTTTAAATGACGAAATTAGTGATGAATTTGAAGGTACTTCAATAGATACCACAAAATGGTTTGTTGAAGGTCAAAATGGCGATTATTACATTTGGAAAGGGCGTGCACCTTCACAATTCGTGCCGCATAATGTACGTGTTGAAGATGGGAAATTAAAATTGAGAACGGCATGGGAGCCTGATTATCCATTTTTTCAAGAAACATATACCGATGGAAACATGGGAACTGCCAAATATGGTGAATATGAAGGAAAACCGATTCCTGTAACAACCGCTGGTGTTATTTCTAAAAAACGTTTTTTAAACGGGTATATGGAAGTAAAATCTAAAGTAGGAAATGCTGCTATTACAGGTGCATTTTGGGCTATTGGTTATGAACAAGAATTGGATGTGTATGAATTAATGGGTAACCCCAAAAAACCGGGAAACATTAAGGCAAATTCTTATTTAGCTACGGCTCACGATTGGAGTCCACCAGCTAAAAGACCAACAAATGTATTTCAACATACTGAAGATTTACCTTATAGAACTGCTGATGAATTTCATGTTTATGGTGCAGAATGGGGCGAAGATTTCTTAAAATTATTTATCGATGATAAATTAGTTCACCACTTTACTCAAAACGATGTGGGATTAGACTGGGTACTTAATAACCCCATGGAGGTTTGGTTGGATTCTGAAATTTTCTTTTGGTTAGGGCTGCCTCATAAAGAAGAATTACCAGTCGACTTTGAAATTGAATACATGAGAGTTTGGCAAAAACCTTCAGATAATTTACTAGCAAAAGACCGTGCTTTTTACGGTTTTGAAGGTCCAATCTTATTTGAAGATGTCCCAAGACCATTAACCATGGTTCCTGAAGATTCTAATGCTAATGCGTATCAAAAATTTTGGTTAATTGATGAAGGGTCTTCTAAATATTTTTCAATAGTAGAAGGTCAATATGCAAGTGGCGTGGAGAGTCTTCAATTTGCAGGATACGGTAAAGGCGAAAATTTTGAAGTTGAAAAAGCTTCTGTTTTAACACCTGAAGGTGCCATAAATATAGGAACTGGTGATTACACTTTTTCTATGAAAGTATGGTTGGATCAAGGTAGGATTTCGGAAAAAATATATGTTTCCTTTGAAAATCCTAAGCTAGAAATTGTTTTTAAAGATTTATCTAAATTAGCTAGACGTCAATGGGTAACTCTTGAGGCCAACATTTCAAAAACTGCAGCTTCAGCAAAAAACGATCAACTTAAAATAGAAATTAGAAAAGAAGATTTACCGAAAGATAAAGCTCCGAAAATTTTTATTGATGATATCGCAATAAAAAAAGCAAAAAAATAAATTAAAATAAGATTACACTATAACCATACTATTATGAGCACAAGTTCAAACAAACATAGCAACGCCATAACAAACAATTTTGAGAGTCCGTTTGTAAAGTTAAAAAGCATCAATTTTGGAGACTGTAAATGGAATTCAGGATTTTGGGCTGAAAAA
Organism: Mariniflexile fucanivorans; assembly: GCF_004341235.1. GTDB lineage: Bacteria > Bacteroidota > Bacteroidia > Flavobacteriales > Flavobacteriaceae > Mariniflexile > Mariniflexile fucanivorans. The sequence goes on along the minus strand of NZ_SLUP01000003.1, from coordinate 340,313 downwards.
GTAAAAATTGCAGAAGATAAAATGCTTCCTTATATGGGCGATTTATTATGTGGAGACATCGGTCATGGCTTAAACAACTTTAAAATTGCGGCGGGAGAAAAGAAAGGTGTTCATAAAGGATTTTATTGGCATGATGGCGATTTCTATAAATTTATGGAAGCCAAAATGTACGTGTACGGTCTTACTAAAAACGAATCTATATTAAAAGAATTAGATGAATATATTGGTGTTATTGGACGCGCTCAAGAAGAAGATGGTTACATTCATACACATGTTCAAATTACAGAAGGTGTAGACCGTTTTGAAAATAGAAAATACCATGAAATGTACAATTTTGGGCATTTATTTATCGCAGGATCTGTTCATTATAGAATTACTGGTCAACGTAATTTTTTAGACATTGCTGTAAAAATGGCCGATTTGTTATGTGCTTATTTTATGCCTGACACAAAACATTATCAGCGCTTTGGATTTAACCAAACTCAAATTATGGGATTGGTAGAATTGTATAGAACTACAAAAGATAAAAAATATTTAAAACTTGCGGAAAAGTTCATCAACAGAAGAGGAACTTATGAAATTAAGCATGATTCTACAACACTTGGTTATCCAATTGGTGATATGGTTCAAGAAAGAACACCTTTTAGAGAATCTAAAGAAGCCGTTGGTCATGCCGTTTTAGCTTTGTATTATTATGCAGGAGCTGCCGATGTGTATGCCGAAACTGGTGAAAAAGCATTACTTGATGCTTTAGACGCCTTATGGGAAAATGTTACAGGTAAGAAAATGTATGTAACTGGTGCGGTAGGTCAAGCCCATTACGGCGCTTCTACCAATTTAGATATGATTGAAGAAGGTTTTATAGACGCCTATATGATGCCAAATATGACTGCTTATAACGAAACCTGCGCAAACTTATGTAACGCCATGTTTAGCAGTAGAATGATGGCTATTAAAGACGAATCCAGATATGCAGATATTATTGAATTGGTGTTGTATAACAGTGGTTTATCAGGTATAAGTATTGAAGGGAAAGACTATTTCTATTCAAATCCATTAAGAATGGTAAATAATTCTAGAAATTATGATTCACATGCCGATGTTACTGAAAGTCCAGTAAGACAACCTTATTTAGAGTGTTTTTGCTGTCCGCCAAACTTAGTTAGAACTGTTTGTAAAAGCTCAGGATGGGCTTATAATCTATCTGAAAACGGAGTTGCCGTCGTATTATTTGGCTCAAATAATTTAGATACCACCATGTTGGATGGTTCTGTGTTGAAATTATCACAAGACACCGAATATCCTTGGAAAGGCTTGGTTAAAATAACGGTGGATGCATGTAAAAATTCTGCATTTGACATTAAAGTTAGAATTCCAAAATGGGCAGTAGGAAGTACGTTAAAGGTAAATGGCGAAGCTACCGGAGTTGAAGTGATACCAGGGACTTTTGCACATATCAATAGAATTTGGAAAGCCGGTGATACGATTGTTTTAGATATGCCTATGGAAGCCACATTAATTGAAGGTCATAACAGAATTGAAGAAGTACGCAATCAAGTAGCGGTTAAAAGAGGCCCTATTGTATATTGTATTGAAACACCAGATTTACCAAAAGATACAGGGATTTTAGATATTTATTTAAATGGAAACGTACTATTAGAAGCTGTACATAAACCAGATTTTTTAGGTGGTGTTACCGTCGTAAATGCAGAGCTTTTACTAAGGCAAGGTAAAACAGATGAGATGTATCAAGCGGTTTCAAAACCAATTTTTAAATCTCATAAAACACAGTTAGTTCCTTATTTCGCGTGGAGTAATAGAGGCCAAGCTGAAATGACGGTTTTTATGCCGGTAGTTTGGAATATTTAGAACATAAAAAGACTGTACATTTTAAAACCAAAAATATGCTGCCTTTAAAAGCTTTCAAATGTGATTTTTCAATATGTCTATAATGCTGAATAGATTTATAATGTTAATAATAAACAAAAGGAGATGGGTTTATTTGATAATAAAAAATATGTTGTAGGACCGTTTATGAAAGTAAGCGATCCTGCTTTAGTGGAAGTAGCTGCATTTGCGGGCTTCGATTTTGTAATTATTGATTTAGAGCATGGTCCAAATTCTATCCAAACTATTCAAAACCATGTTAGGGCAGCACAAGCCAAAAATATTGTTCCGGTAGTTAGAGTCCCGGAAATCAATGAAAACATGATTTCAAAAGCATTGGATATTGGAGCTGCGTATGTTCAAGTGCCTCAAATAGAAACTGCTTCAGACGCAAAACGTGTGGTTAAAGCTGCAAAGTTCTTTCCAGAAGGTTCTAGGGGTGTTTGTAGATATGTTAGAGCCGCAGATTATGCTTCCATGCCTAAGGAGAATTATTTCGGTGACGCAAACAAAAACACGGGCGTTATTATCCACATTGAGGGAAATATAGCCTTTAATAACATCGATGAAATCCTAAAAGTGGAAGGTGTCGATGTTATTTTCATTGGCCCATACGATATGTCTCAGTCTTGCGGTGTACCCGGGCAAGTAAATCATCCAATCGTAATTTCGCAAATGAAAGAGATTGTAGAAAAGGCATCTCGGTTAGGAAAAGTAGTAGGTACATTTGTAGAAAGTCCAGAATCTGCCAAACAGTGGATAGATCTTGGTGTTAAATATATTTCTTACGCGGTGGATGTCGGTATTTTTTATGATGCCTGTAAAGGTATTGTAGAAAAGGTGAACGCACAATCTCTAGACTGTTTAGCGGTTTAAATTTATTTTTTTATAATTCAAGTATTAAGCATGTGAAATCAATTAGAATTGTAATTAGATAAATTTTAATTGGTATTTGGTAAGTTTTGTTCATATTTAAATTCATAATAATGGTATGACCAATAATTTTGATATTATAATAACGAACTTAAACGGTCAAGTATTTTAAAATCAGAGCGATGTATAGCAAATTAATCCAAAATTGTTTGCTTTAGATTTAAGTCCAGATTTATCCAACAGAATTTACACCGTTACCATTCAAGATGGAAATAAATTATTCAGCAGAAAATTTTTAGTAAATAAATAGAGAATATGCTTGTTCGTTTAAAATATAAAGTGTTATTAATAATAATCACAGTTTTATTTGTGGGTTTTGGCAATGCACAAACACAAGAAAAATTGGCGCAAGCTAAAATCAAAACCTTAAATACACTAATTTCAAAAGTAGAGAAACAAGGTAAAGATGTTTTAAAAGAGAAAATGACGGTTCGCACAGCCGAAGTTTTTTTAGAGTTCGCAAATTGGGATGAGAAAAACGTTTCAATGAATACCGAGTTATTTAAACTAGTTAGTAATTATAAAGATAAAGCTACTGAAACGGCAACCGAACTCCCGAATTTTGAGCGGACTGATGTCATTAAAATGTTAGATGAAGCCATTGAATACATCACACTTTTAAAAGACGGAAAAGTAAATAGAAAAGAAATTCCGAATGTTGATTGGAAAAAAGTGAATGTAGAGAAAGCACAAATTACATTTAACAACCGTCCTGTATTTTTAGCAGATTATACTTGGAAACCTGAAACAAAAAAATTAGAAGAGTTTTATGGAAGTTTAGACGGTTTTTATATTTCTCCCGCACAAATAATAAATGCATCAGGAGAAGTAAACGAAAATATTCTGAGTAATTTAAATAGCAAACCAAGTGTAACCCCTGGTTTTGTTTTTATCAATAATAAAGGGGTTCCAAAATGGGCAACAACCAAATATGGCGACGGTTTTACCAAGTTTCAAGGGCCTCCTTTTTTTGATTATGATATTGATAATCCGGGAGCCAAAGAAATGATGTCTTTTTTAATAAAAGAAACCGTTCCGAAAATGGCCGGAAATAAATACACGGATTTGGGTTATATGCTTTGTAATGAACCGCGTTGGATTAATTATAAAAATGGCAATAAAAAAGTTTGGTATAATAGTGAAGTGAGTAGTTATACTATAGAAAAATTTAAAGCTTGGTTAAAAGAAAAACACAGTTCCATAGCCAATTTAAATAAAATTTGGAAAACAAATTATACATCGTTTAATGAAGTAACTATTGAAAATCCAATAGATGTAGCTCTTCAAGGAACGCCGCAATGGTATGATTGGAGTACGTTTAACGACGCGCGTGTATTGGAATGGTTTACTTGGATGAAAAGTGAAATTAGAAAATATGATCCGAGTGCAAAATCGCAATTAAAAATTATGCCTTCCTTTTTTACCGACAACGACCCATGCACTGGAATTGATTTAGAAGCGCTCGCAGAGTTAAGTGAAATAAATGGAAACGACATTGCTGCACATTATAATTACACACGTAACGGAAAAATGGGGTGGGAAGATGACTATATTTTTGGTTGGAGAGAATTGTTTTTGGGCTACGATTTCTTGAAATCTGTACAGCCAAATCAAATAAATTTTAATTCAGAAAGCCATTTATTAAGTACTAGTCATACACGAGACTTGTATATGAATCCAAAATATGCTCGCGCCGTTTATTGGGCAGCAACTATTTTGGGTATGAATGCTTCACAAACTTGGTATTGGCCACGAAAAGCTGATGGCTCCTTAAAAGAAAACTTTAGTGATAATGCTTACGGTGGGTCAAACAATCAGCAACCCCGTGTTACGAATGAACTGCACGCTACTATCATGGATTTAAATTCATATAGCGAAGAAATAGCAGCGATGCAAAATCAACGCAAACCGATTCGAATTTTTTATTCAAAAACGTCTGCATATAATAAAGGCGAGTACATGGACGATTTATTTGAGCTCTATGAGTCATTAAATTTTGAAGGCATTCCGTTGGGCTTTGCAACAAAAAATATTATAGCTAAGCAAGACCCATCAAACTGGGATGTTGTGCTGGTTCAAAAAACAGAACAGGTAACACAGGACGAATTAGAACAACTTCAAAGTTATTTAGATAAAGGCGGAATAGTAATAGTTGATAAAGTGAGTTTGAAATTTAATGAATACGGTATTGCTTTACCAGATTTAACTCAAAGTAAAGGGACTTTAATTATCGTCGATTTATTAGAAGACATGAAATTGAAAGCATTACAAATTGTGGAACAAAAAAATAATGTCCCTGAAATTACAATTATAGAAGAAAACGAAACCGATATAAATGGTTGTACATGGAAATGTGTAAAGAATGAAAAAGGAAACAACGTGCTTTCCATTATTAATTTGGGAAAAACAAATGCGACTTTGAATATTCAATTTAGAAACTCAAAAAATGAGACAACTTGTTTCGATTTGTTGAACGGTATTTCAATAAGTTCTCAACCAACATTAAAACCATACGAAGTATTATTTGTTGAAGTAAAAAACGAAAAATAAATAGTATCAATTACTATTAAATTTTAAAGTCATGAAAAAAACTACAATCACAGCATTATTTTTATTTTTGATAAACTTGGGGTTTGCCCAACCTGATGCACCTTCAATGTTTCCAGTCGATAGAGTAGAAAGTGATTTTTTTACTGATGATTCGGCTAGTTTTCCTCCAGCACAAAGAATAACCTTGGTTAATAATGTGGGAGACGATTCTACTACATTACAAACTGCTATAGATTACCTAACTGGTCTTGGAGGTGGTGTTATTACGATTTCTGCTGGAACTTGGGAATTTAATGAAATCCGATTGCGCTCTAATGTGCATTTAATGTTTGATGCTTTAGCAGTAGTTAAACCATATGAAACGGCGGACGTTAATAGTCTTCCTAATTTATCTGTTTTTCGTATTGGATATACCTCGGTAAAATCAAGTAACGTGAGCATTAGAGCCTTAAGCGGTCAATTTAAAATAGATTTAACCCATTTAGCGAAAGAAACCAGGATTACACCCTTCAACGTAAAAGAAGCTGAAAATTTTATGGTGGCCGATTGTTATATAGATGATAACGGCACCATTCATGCGGCTCTAAATTGTTCTGCTAGTAAGAGAAACGACATTTGGACAGGACCAGTTAAAGGTTTAATAAAAAATTTAACCAGTATAAATGCCCATGGCGGTTATGGTGTTGTTCAGGTACGAACCGGAGAACGGTTGCTGTTTAAAGATTTAACATCCTTACGTGGTGGTGTAACACTTCGTCTTGAAAGCGATGACGTTAGTGCCTCTGGAGGAGCTATTCCACTAAGTGTTGCAAAAATGTCTGAGATTTCAGGATATAATATTAAATGTACCGAAGGAAATGCAGCAGTGATGCTGCAACCGTGGGATGCCACAAATGGATGGGTTGATGTACAAAAAATTCAAGCGACTGGTTGTATGGCGGCGGTACGTATTGATAAGGCTTATTTAAGCACCATTGGAACCTTCGATCCAGATTCAAGAATAACAGATGTTACCACCAGTTATGGTACAGATGCGCAGGTAAAACAAGGAGTACATCCATGGGTGCCATGTGTATTAAGAATGAATCCAGCTATTTTAAGACCTAATCCTATTCCCGATATGGAAACATATCATCTTGGACCCTCAATTGCCCCATTACTTTATCGTGCAAGTACCACTGGAGGTGCTACAGGTAACGGATATTATAGCGTAAATGTCCCAACTTCAACTGAGCTTATGAATAAAGCAACAGGTTTTAATTGGTCTGTTTCATTAGTTATATCAAGAGATGATAATCAGGTAAACACAAATAATTGTCCACCATTATCAGTTGATTCTTATGATAGTGTTAACAATTTGAAAATGTATCCGAATCCAATTAGTAATGAAGACGGAATTTTAACAATTGATATTCCAGAAGTATCAAACGTAGCCGTAGACATTTATAATGTATTGGGCAAAAACGTGTTATCAAATAAATATATTCAGAAATCAGAAATTCATATAAATCCATCTCAATTGAAATTAGTAAAGGGTATTTACCTCGTAAAAATTCAAATTGATTATAAGGTTGTAAGTAGAAAATTAATTGTTAACTAACGCTTTCATAAAAAAAGGCTGAGTTGAAAAGTACTACTTTATTAAGTATTAGATTGCAATCAAACAATACATTTTAATGACTATAAGATGAAAACACTAACACAAAAACGTATTTCGAAATACACGAAATTAATCTACTTTTCTATATTTTACATCTCAATATTCGGGTTTGTATATGGACAAAATCCAACGAAAACAACTAATTCCTCGGATAAGTGGACCATCAAATGGAATGCTTCTGATGAATTTAATGATTCAAAGCCTGATTGGAAGAAATGGATTAAAACAGGAAATCTTCCAAACACCACAGCTTGGAAATGGGACAATTCAGAAAATGTAAAAATTAATAATGGCATTGCCGAATTAACCATGCGGCAAAACCCCAACAATGCTCCGGATGGAGAAACCTATTTTAAATCTGGGATATTAAAATCGTATCATACGTTTACTTACGGTTATTTTGAAGCTAAAATTAAAGGCACCGATATTCGAGAAGGGGTTTGTCCTTCATTTTGGTTATATAGTAATTTTGATTATTCTGTTGGAGAGGGTGAAACGGTTTACGGTGAAATTGATATAGTAGAATTACAACAATTTGACTGGTATGAAGGGCATCAAGACGACATTCAAGATTTGGATTTAAATCTACATGCCGTAGTAAAGCAAAACGGAAAGGGGGATTGGAGGCGACCTAAAAAATATCCAAATGAACAATTGAATAAATGGCGAGCGCCATGGGACCCTACAAAAGATTTTCATATCTATGGATGTGAAGTTAACGAGCAGGAAATTATCTGGTATGTTGATGGAGTAGAAGTTGGAAGAAAACCAAATATTTACTGGAAACGCCCTATGAATGTGACGCTTTCATTGGGATTAAGAAAGCCTTTTGTTGAATTTTTCAACAACAGAAACAATGCTATAAACCCTGAAACAAGCCCTAAAGCTTCAGCTAAATTACCTGGGATGCCTACTACCATGTATGTGGATTATGTGCGGGTTTGGGAGAAAATCTAGTTATCCGGAACCACCACCAAATTTAGAAGGAGGTGTGATTTCTTTCTAAAATCTTGTTTCTATTTGTTTTAAAGGCGTGTTAGTTGGCGTTTTTATTTGTATTCAATCTCAAGTGAATTTTCAATTAAACTATCAATTGTTAAATATCTAAAGTCATTTGGCATAAAACTTTCTCTATATTTTTTAACTAATACAATTTCAGTTTTATTAACTGTTTTAAGAAAGGAGGGATATGCTGGGTCATCAGCAATTAGTACTACTTGTTTTAAGTTTTCGGCTTTAATTTTTTCAAAAATTTCAAAACAAATGATTTCATTTGTTCTTACAAAATAAATGTTTATGATATAATTTTCCATCTCAATGAAATCTGTATCAAAGGAAAAATTGTAAAAACTGTGATGATTTGAAATGTAGATTGTAAATTCAATGTAAATTTTATTATCGAAGGTTTCATTATTTTTAAAGTATCCAGCAAATTTCTGAACTAATAACTTTGAAAAAATTGATGTTTTTGCCGATTGATTAAATTCTTGAATACTGCTTTCAGATTCTAAAATTTGTTTAGTTTCTTGTATTTCTTTATTTAAAAAAATTCCGTCTGCGATAATATTTATACTTGCTTTCTTTTCTTTAATCTCCTTTAAAAATTTTAAATACGTTTGTCGATAAGAATTTGTAGCCATTTTATTTGCTTCTAGAAAATTCCAGGCTTTAATTATGTTAAGGTTATCCAATTCGTGAAAGCCTTCAATCCAAATATTTTCGCCTGTTAAATTTCGAATATGTTCTGATATGACTTTACAGCAAAGTTCTGGGTATTTTGTTATTTGCAATTCTGAAAAACGTATTATACTCCAACCTTTTTGAAGGAAGTATTCATTTCTTTTATTGTCGTTTATATGGATTGGTTTTTTGCTGTAATATGAGTATGGTTCATCAATTTCGATATCAATATATAAATTCTTTTCAGGATAATGAAACACATAATCTGGTTGATATGGATATTTTTTTCCATCATTTATCACAACATTTTTTAGTATATGTGATTTGAAATACTTTGCCAATTTTTGTTCAAAATAACTTTCAGTAAATCCAGTTTTACTGTTTGTGAAATCGATTAAATTTTTCTCAACAATTTCGATTTGAGGGTAAAGTATATGTGGATATTCTTTCAAATTACGATTTTTATTTAAATGACACTTAACTTTGATTTATAAGGAAAGTTGCGTGTTTGTGTGCGAGGATTTTCCCAAGGAATATCAGAAGCTAGTAAACAAAGCAACGACCTACGGTTGAACTAAAATAAGCAATGTTTTTTACACGGCCACTGGCTTTATTCCTCATCAACTATAGTTCCCATAGTCTGTTGAGAATATTTAGAAAATTCAGGGTAAAATATGGAAGCGTCTTGTGTTGCCATAAATAAATGACTGCTGAATATTCCGAAATGATTTTGTCCTCCATCTCCAGGATTGACAAATCTATTTTTTAAATCTAATCCTTGAGAGTTTGGATAATGCCAAGTCAATAATTTTTCATTAACCGTATGTTTATATAGAAAAATCCCATCATCAATACTCAAAATTATATTATGTCTATCTCTATATTTTAAGTCTTTGTCATAATAATTATCAAAGTCTAAATCTTTTAAATTAAAATCTAACTTTTTGCATATTAGAAAAGTAAATATTTGGTCTGATGGATGTTCGTAGTTTTTAAATTGATTATCAGTTCTTCTATAGATAACTGAAGGGTTTTCGATTTCTGTTCTTAGAGTTTTTATTTTAGAAAGTTTGTTTATAGCATTTTTGAAATCCTGTTTGGACAAAGTCGATTTGACTTCTCCGATTGCGATTACGGTTTCCATTGGAAAAAAACGCTGTTTTTTACCACTTTCAAAAAGGGGGGTGTGATTTGAATCATAAATCACAATATCGCATTGGGTACTAACTCTGTCATTAGTGTTTATTAAAAATCCGTCGTCAATGCTAAATTTTGAAGGGATTATAAATTTGATAAAATCTTTGCAAGCATTTTCACGATAAATTCCATATTCTAAAGAATGTATCAACTTATTGTCTTCGTTGAAATAAATTTCCGTAGCTGTATTACTTAATGAATTCTTAAAGATTTCAATTTTTTCGTTTAATAATGCTTGAAATATTCTATTTGCCATTTTTATATTTTCAGCTTGTGGCTAACATTTTATATAGTTGCTTTTATCGTTCATATTCCTTAAATATGTCTGGATATGACACCTTTTTTGTTGTCCTTATCCCGTAAAGATAATTATTTTTTCTTACAGAGTATTTTAAAAAACAAAGGTTTCCAAATAGGTATTTTTACTTTACGGGATAATGTTTTTAATCAAACGCAACCTTTTCTAAAGTCCAGTTTTCCGCATTTCTATCTTTCCAATCTTGATTAATAACGTAGTAAACATTGGGTTTTATTTGAGTAATAGTAGTGCTCTTTTTGGTTTTTTTGGAGTTTGAAATACTGGCAGTTTTCCAATTGTCATCGCTTTTTAATTCTATTACGGCATGATTCCCATCGGCATCAGGCGAAAATGTAACACCAACCAAACGACCTTTTTCATTTAAAAGTATGCCATCAAAACCTTTAAAATCAAAATTATTAATAAGCACTATTTCTGCAGCTTCAGGGTTATTAATGGGGATTTTTACTAAACTAGAATTTTGATGGCTGTACGATACTAATAAAAACCCGTCAGGATGATAAACAATACCATTTGGTTTCGTGTATTCATCCTTTTGAAAAAATACGCTAGGATTCAAATCTTTGTCAATTTTATAAATAGCATCTTCCAATCTACCGGTAACATAAATACTATTGTTATTATCCACAATCAAATCATTTATTTGATAATTTTCTTTTTCAGGAAGTAAGGATGAAAGATTGATAATGTGTTCCAACTCGCCACTATTAAGATTGTAAATATTTAGGTTTCCAATTTTCGGCCCATTAAGGCAAGCCAACAGTCGGTTGTTTTTTATATCGGTCTTTAAACCGAAACTAGCTCTTGAAGTTTCATCTTTGTCGTTTGAAAATGTATTGACATTACCATTAAAATCTACAGTTATGATAGAAGGATTTTGGTTGATGGCACTTAAATAGAAAACATTTGTTTTAGCATTAAATGTAATGCCTTCGGGGTTTTGCCCTGGTGCATTAAAGATAATATTATCGGGATAAATTATTTGTTTCAAGCTAATTGAATCTTTATTTTGGAATGAAAAACATGATGTCTGAATGACGATTGTTAACAATAAAATTTTGGATGTTCTTTTTGTAAATATCATGTGTTAGTTATTTGTATGAAGTTGTTTGTTATTACTTCTTAATATAAAATATAATATACCTGAAATTAAAAACAGAATCAATGAAAAACTAATTAAAGTTGTCATTTCTTCTTGATCAATTAATGCTAATACGAGCATCATCAGTCCAATTATGGCTAAGGTTACCATTACCATTTTAGCGGGCATTGTTGATGATTCCAATATTTCGGTCTCTTGAAAATTTGCTTTTGAATCCTTTATGTATTGCCACCTTGGGTGTTCGCCTTTTTCGATCAATTCAAGAATGACTAGAACAATAAAAGGCACTAAAATTCCAGACGATAAATCTGCTATTCTCATATTCGTTATTACCCATTCGGAAAGTGGTTGTAAAAACGCAATTTCTGTTAAGAAACCATCAGCGGTTAATCCGAATTTAACAATTGCCGCTGCGGCAAATCCTAAAAGCGTAGTTCCCCAAACGGCTTTAATGCCAATTTTTTTAGAAAATAAACCCCAAATTGTTGGTAATACTAAAGGTCCAGTTAATAAGGTTGTTAGGTCAATTATAAATTTGGTGTAACCATATCGAGGAATTAATAACGACCCAGCGATTACAATACAGCCTAATATAACAGTAAAAACACGACCTGCTGCTACGAGTTGTTTATCTGAGGCTTCTTTATTAAATATACGCTGATACACTTCTGTTGTAAACGCCCCTGCAAATACATTCAGTTGTGAAGTTGCTGCACTAGCAGTAGCAGAAGCCATAGCCGCAACCATTAGCCCCATCATACCGGCAGGAAGCACTAAATTACATGCTAAAATATAAGCTTGTTCCATATCTTGACCCGGATTAATGGTGCGGTATACTAAAGCTGGTAGCATCCAAAAAACAGGACTAATAAGATACATAGTTCCAAAAATGAACGCTGCTTTCTTAGCATCCTTTGCTTTTGGAACACAGGTGTAGCGTTGAACAAAGGCCCATTCACCACCTATTTTAAAAAAGTGAATTATTACCCAACCTGCCAGAAACCACCACGTGAAATCGGACGACGTAGGTGACATAAATCCCTCTGGCACCTTATCTATAAAATTAGTAAAACCTCCCGCCACACTTAAAATTAATGGCACTACGAAGACCACTGAAACAACGAGAATTACAAACTGTAATACGTCGGTCATTAAAACCGCCCATAATCCACCAGAAAAAGCTATTAAGATAACAACTAAACATAATGTAACTGACGTAAAGGGTACAGAAAGCAAGCCCGTTTCTGGATCTACCAATAAATGTGCTTCCGGCAATGGTATAAGAGCACAAACTATTTTTGAAAGGGCGTAAATAGCACCACCAACAGCAAATATACCTACAGTACCTTGAAACCATGTATAGAATTGAACTATCGAACCGCCGAAGCGCAATTGCAAAAATTCAGATGCAGAATTAACTCCTAGTTTACGCCAATAGCCAGCTAAAAACCAACCTACTAACAGGGCGGAAACACCGTAACACATATTGATAACTACTGCCACAAAACCATATTGATATGCGATACCTCCCCAGACAACAAAGGTGCCAGCTGAAAAAATAGTCATAAAACCGGATAATCCTGAAACCCACCAAGGAGATTGTCCACCAGCAGCGAACATGTCTTTGGAACTCTTCATTTTACCGGCAAATAGCATGCCTGCTCCAACTACACCTAATATGTAGAGTATTATTACTATGTAATCTGCTGTTTGCATTTTGAATCTTATTAGTTAAAATTGTTTATTCATAACATCGCACTTCAAATAATTTAACATCGTCTGCACCATAAGTTTCTTTAAAAGTTAATTTGAAAGCACTGATAAGAGTTTTGTCAAAATGAAATTTTATTAATCGTTTTTGATTGTCCTGAAGATTTCCTTTGTTTATCCATTCACCTTCAACCATTATATTAAGTTCTAAAGATTTAAGTAATTCTGGTGGGATAACAGTAGTGTAAGCTTCGTTTTCACGTGTGTTTTTCAACATCATAATGTTTTTCTTAACATTAGTGTCACATTTTATTTCAATCTTTGAAAGCGAAATGGGTTGACTCCATTCAAAAGTTAAATCTGCCGAAAGCCCCTTAGATTGCCAATGATGAACCTCACCATTTTCATCTCTTGAAACACCATCGGTTAGATATTTTACATCACCAGATTTTGTGGATGAAGCATAAATTTTATCTGCATTTTTAGCTAAATTAAAAGAATCGTTTGCTGGTCTTTGTGGAATAAACGCATCATCTCTTAGTAACTGTTCTTGTAATTCTTTGATGTAATTATTTCTTAGTTCCCTAGGCGTTATTTTCTTTTTTATGCACAGTGCCGCGGCAGTTCCTACGGCTTGCCCCATAGTAGCGCAAGTTCCCATAACACGAGAGGAGGATAAGGCAACATGAGTTTGACTCACATTCCGTCCTGCAAAAAGTAAGTTTGATACATTTTTAGAATAAAGTGACCCAAAAGGAATTTGATAAACTTTATCAAAATGCTCGTGCCAGAAACTAGGTGGTTCTGCTAAATTTTCAATACCTCCTGGGTTGTGTTCGTCTAAAGGCCATCCACCAAAAGCAACGGCATCTTCAAAATCCTTAAATCCTAATTGGTCTGGTTCGGACAGAATATAATCGCCAATAAATCTTCGGGATTCTCTTCTTCCGGGTAATGAACCCACCCAGTCCAACGAAAAACTATCAGCTTCAGGGTATAATCCAGAATTTTTAACGTGGTCCCAAACACCGTATGCATAACCCATAAGTCGGTGTCTGTCCGTTTCGGAAGTTCCAATGATGTCGTTTTGACTTCCGACTTCAACCCACCAAAATCCTTCAACAAAAGGTAAAATCCGTCTGTCTGGATGTGTGTTTTCTGCGTCAAATTTAATAGCAAAAGGAGGTGCTTTATAAGTTGTAGGTTTCCCCATGTTTTTAGAAGATAATAGGATTGTGGCACCCATTTGCCAACCATCGGCTTCTTTAGGAGCATATTTTTCTCCAAATTCGGATGATGCTTCTCTTCCAGTTCTGTATAAAGCTCCTGAAGTAGCAGCTAAAAGGCCATCTCCAGAACAATCAATAAATAATTCCGCATTAATTGTAATCACAGATTCCGTAGATAATTGCCAACAAATGGCAGATATTATCTTCGAGTCTGATGTTACTCCTTTAACTGCTTGGGTGTTCATCATCAAAGTAATATTCGGTTCACGAGTAACCAAATCATATAGTACATGATCCCAAACCGTAAAGGAATGTTGTTCGTTATAAAATCTGTTTAGCAACAGGATTTCTTCAATAATGCCAGTTTCACGTTCCGGTAAACCGCTTTTTAGTTTAGTTACTCCATGAACAATAACTCTAATTTCACTCGAAGCATTGCCACCAAGTACAGGACGGTCTTGTACTAAAACGACTTTTGATCCGTTTCGAGCTGCAGCTACTGCGGCACAAATACCTGCCATTCCACCACCTAATACGGCCACATCAAAATCTAGTGTTTTTTCGCGAATAGGTGTACCCATTTTTCCAGTTCCTAATTGAAACCATTGATCTGATGATCTATCTGTTAAGTCTATTATTTTATTCAATTTAATCTATTTTAATTTTAGGAATGTCTTGTATATTTTTTAAATGGATAATATAAAAAGTGGTCTATATCTCAGGTGTCAGTTCGAATCCAATGATTTGCCACTTTGAAGACGAAGTGGTTAAATCAGGTTCATCAATAACGTATTGTTTGCCTCGAACTCTAGAGGGTTTGTCATTTGAAATAACTTTATCATGTGTAAGTGTGAGTGATTTCCATGAAGGAACATTATCATAAACTTCCATAAAATCTACTTCCATCCATTCATAGGGTTCTTGATCTTTAGTCCCACGAGGTAATTTCCCGTTTTCATCTCGATTAATTGATCTATATTCTAAGTCAGAAAAATTTTTCCATCCCGACCAAACCGCTGGATTATGTGTAGTCCTGTCAGCAACTCCAGTAACAAGACCAGATAATTTAAATTTAAGAATATAAAAACCATATTTGGTAGAAAATTTAGATGCTAATCCATCGCTATCGTGATCTGGTTTTTCTAAAACTGCTGATTTTATTGAAACATATGTAGCACCTGTTTGGGTATCTATATTTCCGAATGTAATATTTTTTCCCTTATGCCAATTTACTTCATCAATCGTATTAAATCTTGCTCCGCCTTGAGTTCTAAATGTCCATTTTATAGTATCTATTACTCCACTATTAAAATCATCAGATTTATTTGAATCATAGTTTAATGAGAAATTAGACTGAACACTTTCTGGTGGTTTTTCAGACTCATTTGTTTGTGCAAAAAAAAAAGAAGGAAGTATAAGAAGTGATAAAACAGCTTTAAAAGTTTTTAATGATTTATTTCTTACCATTTATTTTAAATATCAATAAGTTACAATTGAATTATTAATCCTTGATATACAAATGAAGTAAAATCAAAGAAGTAAAATACTAAGGAAATTACCCATTACTTATTATAATTTACCATTTTTAAAGCAGACATTTTTTGGCTAAAATTCAGTTATACTTTTAGAGCAAACAAAGGATATATATGTGATTAAGTTGAGCGTTAATAATAGCTTATAACCAAAAAGTTAGTAATAAAATATACGTAAACAAAATAATTTTATTTCTGTTTTTTCTCTTGACACAGTTATTTTAAAGTTATAGGGATTTCAATAATTATAAATGCACTAATTATTTAGTAATATGTTTTGTTAAACAAAGTAGTAAGTTCTTTTACAATTTTTGGGTTTTCAGCAGCAATATTAACGGTTTCTTCGGGGTCATTCTCATTGTCAAAAAGCTCCACAAAAAGAGGTGTGTCATCAGGAAATCGTCGATCTTTCCAAATAATAATACGGTATTTATCGGTACGCATGGCATAACCCATCACAAACTTTTCGAAGGTTTTTCGATTCCATTTATCGCCCATTTGAGTTTTAATTTTGGTTTCAATTTTTTCTATTAAAGGCATAAAAAAAGCTGTTCTAAATGGCGGTGTAAAAGGTCTAGCAGCCCATTCACGCAAAGCAGGGGTAGGAAACAAACTGAAAGCGGGTTTACTTGACTTTAAACTTGGTTTTTTAAGTATTGGCACAAGACTATTCCCTTCTAAATGCTTTGGTTGTTGTAACCCCGTTAAATCGCACAAGGTTGGAAATACATCAACTAATTCTACTAAAGCTTCAGATTGTTGTCCTTTAACTTTATCGGTAACTCCAGGTGCTACTATTATAAAAGGAACTCGTGTAGCCATTTCATAATTAGTTGCCTTTCCCCAATAACCCATTTCGCCTAAGTTAAATCCGTGGTCAGACCATAATACAATAATGGTATTATCATATTGACCAGAATCCTTCAAAGCTTGAACCATTTTACCAATTTGTGCATCAATATAACTTACACACGCATAATAACCATGGCGTAGTTTTTTTTGCAATTCTGGAGAGAATTCAGCTGTTTTTGGCATATCAGCACCCACACGAACTTCTAAAGATTCTGATAAACCCATGGATGCTCCGTCTTTTGGAGGATTTACTTGTGTAGCAATAGGAATACTCGACTCATCGTACATATCCCAATATTTTTTAGGAGCAATCCAATCTAAATGAGGTTTTAATAACCCCAGTCCAAGAAACCAAGGTTTGTCGCTCTTAGTCATCTCATTAAGTGTAGCTATTGCAGATAACGTATTGTATCCGTCTTCATAAGTTTCATCAGGGACATCGGCACATTCAGTTTCAGGACCTTTGGCTAGCCAATTTTCACGTATTACTTTTTCTCCATATTTTTCTTCTAAGGCAATTTTATTTTTTAAATACATCAATTGGTTTTCTGCAAGGGCATAACCACCTTCTGTTTCTGGAACATTTGGACCGACTTTTACTTTTACAGCTTTCCTGCTCCAAGACATTTCTTCGTCTGTGTATTGGCCATGAAATATTTTTCCAGTATAAACTGTTTCATAACCATTGTTTTTTAAATATTGAGGAATGGTTATAATACTAGGTCGGTTGTCTCTAAAATCCTGGAATAAATCGATAACATTAATGGTTTCTGGTCGAGCTCCCGTCATAATGCTGGCTCTAGATGGTCCGCAAATGGCTTGTTGGCAATAGGCACGATTGAATTGTACACCCGAGTTTGAAAGCTTATCAATATTAGGCGATTTTACAATGTCTGAACCATAAGTCCCTAATTCAGCTCTTAAATCATCAACTGCAATAAACAATATATTAGGTTGCTTTTTATTTTGTGAAAAACCATTGAATGAAATTGCAAATGTAAAAGCGAATAGAAATATAAAATTTATGTTTTTCATTATATAAAGGTTTGAATAATTCTTTGATCGTAATTTATTTAAGATTACAATATTCAAATTACCAATTTTTAATTAAAAAGAACTTCTTTAATATTATCTTTTGTTAAAAGTATATTACCCATAAATGACGAAGTAATTAGTTTTTGATATGAAGATAAGTCTAAAGGGTAAATTTGAATTAATAATGGGTAATTTTCATTTAATAAAAGCAAGTATTAAGTTATTATTTAGCTATTTGGTATAATTCCGTATAAAATCCGAATGAAAATTATCTATTCATACATATTTTTTATCATAAATATCTGTGTTTTTGCACAGTCAAATCCTGTTATAACTATGGTTGATAATTATAAAGAATGGGGCTGGGATAATGTGTATGTTATTAAAAATGAATTTATAAATGTTGCTGTCGTTCCAGATGCCGCAGGAAGGGTTTTAGAATTTAATTTAGGGGATGTTAAATCGTTATGGATAAATCCGAAGCTCCTTGGAAAATTTTTTATCTCAAATGATAATGTTAAGCAAGATGAATGGCGAAATTTTGGAGGATATCGCTTGGTGCCAATTCCAGTAGATAATGTTGCTATTAATAGTAATGGTGAAAAAACAAGACGCTGGCCACCACCTGCAATTATGGGTGATAGCCCCTATGTAGCAGATATATCAACGAACGCAGAAGGTTACCAATCAATTAATGTGAGTTCGGGTATTCAAAATTTACCAGTTCCTGTTTATGATTATCAAACAAAATCATTTAGCACGCCACAAAAAATAGAAGAGCAATTGCAATATAAACGCAGTCTTTATATTGAAGATGGTAAAAGTTTAGTTTTTATAAAACATTCCTTAATAAATAAAGGGAAAAATGCTATTGAAAGAGGCCTTAAAATCACGAGTCAGCATCCTTCAAGAAGTAATCCTAATTTGGAAGATGGTGAAAACTTTTTAGCTTATATTCCGTTTGACGAAAACCATAAACTTTCAAATGGCAAACCATTTGAAATAACAGCAACGCCACAATCTCGATGGAATTTTATTGATAGAAATAGGTTTCCGATAGACAAAAACAATCCCAGTCATATAGAGAAATATTACAATCATGGCACCAATTGGAAAGGCGAAGTAGTGCCTGGAATATATGAACTTCACTACGATTATAATTTAATGGGTGGACTGAGAATCATCGCAGCAAAACCTTGGATGTGCTTTGTAGATAAATTAAATAAAACCGCATTTGTAAAAATATTTGAACCCTATGATAAAAATCTGAATTACGAGTATGGTGTTAATGCTGAAATTTATAATAGCGGTTTAGAAACAGGGTATTTAGAAACAGAAATTAAAACACCTATTTATAATTTAATGCCTAATAATAGTTTTGAATATATAGAAATTCAAGGCGCAGCCAAAATAGAATCTACACCAGTTTTAGATGTAAATAAAACAGGAGTAATAACAAAAAAGTTGAATTTCAATAATTCTATAAATGAGGTAAGTGGCTCTTATGGTGTTTTTATTGAAGGCAAGGCAATCCTTCATGTGAAAAATGAATCTGGAGAAGTTATCCAAGGCATTGATTTGGGTAAAGTAAATCCGTTAGAAGCTTTTTCTTTTAAAATGAACATAAAAATAGATTTAAGCTTCCAAACATTGGAGCTATATATTAAGGACACAGGTAATAATATATATGTATTAGATAGTTACAATTCAAATAAAATATAAATTTTTATAAATGAGATATATCTTCCTTACCATCGTTTTGTTTTCAAGTTTAATAAACGCCCAAGAAAACCATATCATTGAGCTTCTAAATCAAATTAAATTTAGTGAAGCAAATTCAAAAATAATACCTCTAGAAGACCGTTCACGCAGAAAATTTGACAACGCAGTAATTGCAGATTTGGACCAAGATGGTTATTTAGATTTACTTCTTACCGATCATGCTCGAAGAGTCGAAATATTTTGGAATAACAAAGGCACTTATATTAAGGGTAAGCCATTTATTTTTGGAGATACGCATGGTTTAGCTGTTGGAGATTATAATCAAGATGGACTTATTGATATTTTGGTGCAACCAGGAGGTGGAAATGGCGCGAAGCCAAGTAAAACGCTGTCGTTTCAGGTTAATTTAGATAGAACGATACAAGGCGGTGAAGCTTTTTCACATTTTGAAGGCAGCAGAGGTAGAGCCGTTAAATTTGTTGACATGAATAAAGATGGCGTGACGGATTTAGTGACGTCCTCATTTCCAGGCGGTACCAAGCTAAATCATGCCCACTTTTTGTATGAAGCAAATAAAGAATTGCAATTTGAGTTTAACAAATACCTACCAACTGCTGATGCTTTTAATATGCGTACTTTATTAACGGATTTTAATAATGACGCTATTACAGATATCTTGTTTTATGGTGGCAAAAAAATATTAGCTCTTAAAGGAAATGGTGTGAACGATTATGAAGATGTATCTGAACAAGTTTTAGGTGACATCTCAAATACTGAAAATGTAAATAGTATTTCTGAAATTGATTTTGACAACGATGGTGATTTAGACTTGTTTTTAACGCGGTCTAAAGAACCCTTTGATTCAGAAAGTGATTACGATGAAAACACTAAAACCTTCTACTTTTTCGAAAGAAACAAACCTTTTCTGTATGACAATCTAAAAATAAAAGGCGATTTCAAATTAGAAAACCTTCAAATGGCATTTCCTCATTTTGATGTTTTCATTGGTGCTAATAAAAAAATGTTCGAACGTAAAGAAGATAAGCACGGACAGCATGATTTTTCCCTAACTCAAGAAGAAGCAAAAGGGTGGCCAACAGACACATCAAAAAAAGGAATATACATAGGGTATTTAGGTGATGGTAATTGGCGTATTGAAGGCGATACAGATGCTGCAAACTCTGCAGTAATACATAATGTTATGGAAAAACCAAAGGTTGTTATACTTGAGGATATGCCTGCAAAATTGTTAGAAAACAGAAATGGTATTTTCGTAGATGTTAGTATTAAATATGGGATCAATATTTCTGAGCAAACCACAAGTTCCGCAATTGGTGATTTTAATAATGATGGATGGGACGATATTTTTGTGGTACGTTATGGACATTCTGCAAGTGAAATAGAACAATTTTTATATCTTAATGAAAAAGGAAAGAAATTTCTAAATTCAAAAAATCATGGAATCATTAGAAATGAATTAGGTGCGACAGGAATGGGCGCTGATGGTTTTGATTATGATAAAGATGGCGACCTAGATATAATTTATGCCAACGAAAGAGGTAGATGGCATTTGTTCACAAATAACACGATCTCTAAAAATAATTACTTACAAGTAAATATAGGTAATTCGCCATCAGGAAAAGCGACCGCTGTGGGAGCATCACTATTAATTAGAGCTTGTAATGGTACATACAAACGTATTGTAGGCGCTTCGTCTTCGCCATATTCACATAGTTTTAATACGTATATACACGTTGGACTGGGTGAATGTGACCAGGTCGAAGAAGCTGTAGTCACTTGGAGTAATGGAGAAAATCAAAGTTTAACATTAACAGGAATTAACAAAATATATCAAGCAGGTAAATTTTTGATATTTCAATAAAAAACTAAATAATAAAGATGAAAACTAAAAAAAGTAATCAAAAATCATTAGTATCGAAATTCTTTTTAGGGCTCCTATTAATTGCGGCATTCTCATTTATAGGTTGTAAAAAAGAACCTGTAACTCTGGAAGAAGAGGCGTTGCGAAAAATAAGCAATCTTGAGTCTTTAATGGAAGAGGCTCGGTCAAAATCTATTGATGTCACTAGAGAAGAGACGGTACTATGGTTTTCAAAGGAATTTTTAAAATTTGCCAATTGGGATGAGTCCAATAAAGATGCTGTTGCAAAGTTGTTTGGATATGAGCGCTATTATGCTGATAAAAAAGATCAAATGGCCGAAGAATTGCCTGATTTTGAACGTAAAAAAGTAATTCAAATATTGGATAAAGGTATAGAAGCATTAAATAAGGAGCTTAGTGGCGAAACTACACGTCGTCCTGTGAACAAAGTAGATTGGCAAAATACTAAAGCTGGAGATAACATGTTTGTAAGCAATGGTAAACCTTCTTTTCCATATGATTACTTTTCAAAAACGGTAGGACAACCTTTAACTAATAAATCTGTATATAATGATCACTTAGGGGCCATTTATCATGGTGGTGAGAACCTATATCCAGTGGACCATGACCGTGCCATTAACTCATTTTTATTAAAAGAAGATGGAACCTTTGATGAGGAACTTATAAAGGAACTTACGGGTATTCCAGATACCAACATAGGGTTCCTGATTTATTGGTCTATGGGTATTCCAGAGTGGGTTGAAGCCAAAGAGCCAGAAATAAGAAAAGGACGTTCCTTATTTACTGGGTTTGATATTGATAACCCTGTAGCTCGAGATTTATGGGGAAAAATTATCCGTCGCACAGGAGAATTGACAAAAGGTAAAAAAGTGACGGAACTAGGATATATTTTTGCTAACGAGCCACACTGGTTTTCAGAAAAAGATCACTGGACTTACAAGTATAAAGAGATGAATGGGATATCATCATACACTCTTAATAATTTCAAGTCATGGTTGAAAAATAAATACAACGGTAATATTAAAACGCTAAATTCAAATTGGAACACTTCATTTACTAGTTTCAATAATGTGAATATAGAAATCCCAATAGATACGGCATTACAAGGTAAACCTATCTGGTTTGATTGGAACCGTTATAATATGGATAGAGTTACAAATTGGTTCAAATTTAATCAAGATGAATTACATGCCGTAAACCCTGAAGCAGATACTCATATTAAATTATTCCCACGTACATTTTATGAGGATTCACGTTCTCATGGGATGGACTTTGAAGCGCTTACTGAATTAACTACAATGATTGGTCATGATGCCAAAGCTTTAGGTGGCCCAAGTATTAGACCGCAGATAAAGTCTGATTGGGTTGAGCAATACGCCTACAAGTGGGATGGGATGGCTATTTTACAAGATTTTTTAGAGTCTGTTGGTCCAAATAAAATCAATGTAAATTCTGAATCTCACTTTCTTTCATCAGGTATGTGGAGAGATATGCACGCACGCACTAGTTACGTTCGTAATGTTTATTGGTTATCAACCTTAATGGGTATGGATGCCAATATGGGATGGTTTTGGGCAAGAGATCCCGATGGTTCTCCAGAAGATAGATTGGAAGGTGAACTTAATTTCTTTGATCCAGGTTTAGGTGGTGCTTATGCTGGTTCAAACAACATGCAACCTCATATAGCTAACGAAGTGACTCAGGTTATGTATGATTTAAATACCTTTTCTGAAGAAATAGTAAAGCTTCGCGAACAACCTCGTCCGTTACGATTATTTTATTCTGAAACCTCTGCCATTAATACATCCAATTATATGACGAAAACCGGAAAGCTATATGAATCCTTGTTTTTTGAAGGCTTGCCGTTAGGTTTCGTCACTAAAAATATCATTGAAAAACAAGATAATAGTATTTGGAATACTGTAGTTGTTTATAATACAAAATATGTAACCAATGCTGAATTTAATGCGTTGCAGTCTTATTTGAATAATGGAGGTAAAGTAATTCTTGATTCTTCTAAAAGCTTATCAATGAACGAATATGGGCAAAAAAGAAATAAGAAATTAACCTCAGGTAAAGGCAAGCTTATAGTTTTAGAAGATGCAGATATTTCAAAAATAAAAAAGATAGCACTAGCTGAAGTAGCAGGTCAGATGCCTGAAGTGATTATTGAATCTGATAACGGCAAGGACTTCAAAACAACAATTTCGAGAGTTGTTAAGCAAGAAAATGGTACTTACTTGCTTAATTTACTTAATGTAGGCAACGATGCCACTAAGATTAAATTGTCTTTAAAATCAGGAGCACCATTAACTATTAAAAATTTAATAACATCTAATTCTGTTGATTCTGATTTTAACTTAGCATCAGAAGAAGTGTTGTTACTAGAAATAAAATAAGTATGAATCGAGTTATTTGCTTACTAATAATCATCGCTCTTTTTTCTTGTAAAGAACAGCAAGTTTTGCAAAGGAAAAAACCAAACATCCTTTTTATATCTATTGACGATTTACGTCCGGAATTAGGGTGTTATGGGTCTGATATTGCAATAAGTCCGAATCTAGACAAGTTAGCTAGTGAAGGTTTATTATTTAATAAAGCTTATTGTCAACAAGCTATTTGTGGTCCTTCAAGGTCAAGTTTGTTAACAGGAATTCGTCCTGAAACCAGCGGCGTTTTCCATAATTACATCAAATTTAGGGAAGCCAATCCCGATGTGGTAACCTTGCCTCAAATATTTAAACAAAACGGTTATGAAACTGTCTATACAGGTAAAATATTCCATCATGGCGATTTAGATGATGAATTGTCTTGGAGCAGAAAACCTGCTGTAGATAGCATGACAGTAAAAGGCATAAAAGAACCCGGTGGATTTGCGTTACAAGAAAATATTGAAGCCACGGAGAGACAACGAAAGTTAATGCTTGAAAAATATGGTGATGTCGCAAAATTTGGTTTAGCCAGTGGTCCTGCATACGAATGTGCCGATGTACCGGATAATAGTTATATTGATGGATACAATACAGATTTAGCGATAGCAACCATGAAAGAAATGGTGGCGAAAGACGATAAACCATTTTTTTTAGGTCTTGGATTTAATAAACCACATTTAAACTGGACATCTCCAAAAAAGTATTGGGATTTATATGACCGAGATAAAATTACTATAACTTCACAAGATACTATCCCATATCACGGTGCTCAAATGGGATTGCATCCATCATTTGAGCTACGTGTACGAGACGGCATTCCTAAAGAAGGATCCATTGATTTGGAACTTGCCAAAACGTTAAAACATGCCTATTTAGCTTGTGTGAGTTATGTAGATGCACAACTTGGTAAAATGATTGAAGCCTTAGAAGAGGCTGGTATTAGAGAAAATACCATTATAGTGGTTTGGAGTGACCATGGTTGGCATTTAGGCGATATGGGTATTTGGGGAAAAGCAACTAATTATGAAATTGCAACACGCGTACCAATGATGATTTGGACACCCAATATGCCAAAAGAAACTCGTGGAAAAAAAACAGATGCTTTAGTGGAATTGGTAGATATTTATCCTACTTTATGTGATTTAGTAGGTCTGCAAACGCCAGAAACTGTTGAAGGATATAGCTTTAAAGAATTAATTGAAAATCCTAATAAAACATGGAAAACGGCTGCATTTAGTCAATTTCCAACACCGGCTCTGCGTGAATGGGGTGGTTATCCTTTGCGACCTGCCATGAGAGAAACCTATTTCGGACCTCTTATTGAAGAAGTTGAAGGTCGAGTTATTGAACAGCAAAAAGAAAAATGGAATCGCGACATGTTCGAAAATACGTTGATGGGTTATGCCATGCGTACCGAACAATATCGTTTTATAGTTTGGAAAGACAGAGCACATCTTGAAAAGGAACCGATTTTCATCGAACTGTATGACCATAGAAAGGATCCATTGGAAACGGTAAATATTGCAGATAAAAACCCAGATTTGGTTACCAAATTAATGATTCAGTTTGATAAAGGATGGAAAGGTAATCTGCCAAAAAGCTAACACGAAATAACCTACTAAGTAATAAAACACTATTAAACTTTTTAAGACATGCAAAGAAGAGATTTTTTTAAAAAAGGAACAAAAGCGGCCATAGCTGCTGGTGTCATTCCATTAGTTGCCAGTTCTTGTGCAAGTACTCAGGATGTCGTTTACGATAGGAAATTAGATAAATGGTACCATCTTGGTACAGGAAAGACGGGTATGCCTTCTAGAAAAAAAACAATTGGTTATGATGTTGCTGTTATAGGTGGTGGTGCAGCTGGAATTTGTGCAGCCGTTGCCGCAGCTCGTAATGGTTCTAAAACCGTTTTAGTGCAAGACAGACCAGTGTTAGGAGGTAACGCATCAAGTGAAATGCGTGTACATTTAAATGGTGTAAATCAACTTAATAATGGCGAAGCAGAACGTGAAACTGGCATTATAGAAGAAATGCTTTTGCATAATCGTTTTGAAAATGAACAAGAATCTTTTCCTATTTTCGACCATGTTTTGTATGATTTTGTAGTAAGAGAACCCAATTTAACCTTGATGTTAAATACACAGGCAGTAGAGGCTGTAATGAAAGATGATATTATAAAATCTGCCTTGTGTTGGCAAGCTACAACTGAAATTCTTTATACTATTAATGCGCATATATTTATTGATTGCTCAGGTGATGGATTATTAGCAGCAACTTCAGGAGCTGAATATAGAACGGGAAGAGAAGGAAAAGCAGAGTTTAATGAAACCTACGCCCCAGATGAGCCAGATGGGTGGCAAATGGGAGCTACACTTCTGATGTCTTCAAAAGATATGGGTCGGCCTATAAAATATAGTCCGCCATCTTATGTTATAAAATACACTCACGAAGGCGCAAGTCCAAAACGAAAATTTGCAGGTTATCATGAAGGTATTTGGTGGATTGAAGTAGGTAGTGAAGGTGATATTATTGCTGATTTTGAGGTGAATAGGCATAAATTAATGGGTTATTTACATGGAGTTTGGGATTATATTAAAAACTCAGGAAAGTTCCCTGAAGCTGAAAATTTAGCACTAGATTGGGTAGGCTCATTACCTGGAAGAAGAGAATCCCGAAGATTTATTGGCGATTATATTGTTTCTGAAAAAGACATGACTGAATATAAGCAGTTTGAAGATACCATCGCTTTTGGTGGTTGGTCGTTAGACGAACATAATCCGGGAGGAATCGAAAATATTTCAGAGCCACCAAGTTATTTTCATCATCATTTTGATGAAGTATATCAGTTTCCTTTTAGAGCTTTGTATTCTAAAAATGTATCTAATTTAATGTTTGCTGGTCGAAATGTAAGTCAAACACATATTGCACTCTCATCTTCAAGAATTATGGCAACTTGTGCCTTAATGGGGCAGGCTGTAGGAACAGCGGCAACTATTTGTAATAAGAAAAATATATTGCCTAGAGAAGTAGCTCAAAAACATATTAATGAACTTCAAGAACAAATAATGAGAGATGACGTTTTTATCCCAAAACGTCCTGCTAATGACCCAAATGATTTAGCAAGAAAAGCTAATTTAATTTTTGGTTCAACAACACTATCTGGTGATGCTAAAAATTTAACTAATGGTATATCAAGAGATATAGATGGTGCAATTAACCATTGGCAATCTGATGGATTATCTGCCGAACTTCAATTGGAATGGGAATTGCCAACAGTACTTTCATCAGTAGAGATAAAGTGCGATACCAATGTAAAGCGGAACATCATGATGCGTAAAGATAGTAGAAATGACGATCTTTATGGAAATGCTATTCCGCCTGAAATGTTGAAATCTTTAAGTTTGGAAGGGCGTGTAAATGGTGTTTGGCAAAATATTGGAGATATTAAAGAAAACCGTACACGTTTGATAAAATTTAAATTTGATAGCATGAATGTTACGGCTATAAGGGTGAAAATGACAGAAACTTATGGTGCCGAACATGTGAAATTATTCGAGATTCGTTGTTATGCTTAGTAAACTGAATATTGTCATTATTTTAATATTTCCTTTTTGGATATTTTTCCAAAGTGGCACTGATGTTTCCAATAATTACGAAATTAAAATTCAGCACACATTTTATGTTAAACATCCAGGGGAAAAAGAACCTTTGGAAGTCGTTCTCATAGAAATTCAAAATAAAGACGGCCTGCCTATTCAATATTATATGGATGTGAAATCTGTGATTTGTTTAGAGCAGGTTTGCAAGGTTATTCCTGTTCGAATTTTTTGGAATAACATTGGTGAATATCAAAACTATAAGCTAAAAGAAGGAGCCACCCTCGAAAAATATGAAGCCGATTTGTTTGAGTCCGAAGATTATGTGAAACTTCAATCTATTCTTTCCAATAAAAATTCGCCATTTAAAGAGGTAAGATTGGATGAGGTTTTAACCGTTGTTGATGAAACAGATTTTGAAGACGTTGATGCGGTTTCTGGAGCTACGGCCTTGGAACTTGATGAAAAAGACACGGTAGCCGGAGCAGCATTAACCTGTTATACCTTGTGGCATTGGGTAAATGGAAACATGGTTGCACTTATAAAAAAGAATACAACAGAAACTGTATCTAATGAACAACTTTTAGATTTTCTGAATGAAAAAAATAAGGATTATTATTTATTAGCACTAAATGAATTAACCAAACGAAAAGTTTATGGAGAAGACTTTACAAATGCTGTTTTAAATCGTGTTTTTAAGGATGCGAATTTATTAAGAGCCTCTTTTAAATATATTGAAACAGCTCCCAAAAGTATATACTTTTCAGTAGTGAAAAATATTTTCGACAGAGGAGGGCAGGAACAAAAAATTGCAGCTATAAAATCGCTTCATGCTAGTCCGTTTGAAATATCAAAAGCGTATTTAGATTTATTTTGTGTTGAGATACCTAATTTAAAATCATTTCAAGAAGTGATGGTGTTTTTAGAATTGATGCAAAGTAGAAATGCAAATTCATCTAAAGTAATTGATTGTACAATTCCATTATTGGAGACGAATTTTTTAATAGCACGTCGAACTTATTGGTTTCTAATTAATGAAAATTTAGATACACAGCAACAGCAAAAAGTAGAGGTGTTTTATATAAAAAATAAAGACAAACTGTAACCTTAGCGTTTAATAATATGATAAGTTTTTTAGTAAGTATTTTAATTTTAGTTTTAGGTTATTTTGTTTATGGTAACTATATTGAAAAAAAGTTTGGGATGGATCCCAATCGTGAAACGCCTGCTATAACAAAACAAGACGGTATTGATTTTGTACCTTTGGGGTTAGGAAAAATATTTCTTATTCAATTTTTAAATATAGCTGGTTTGGGGCCTATTTTTGGAGCTATTGCTGGAGCATTATGGGGGCCAGTGGCGTTTTTATGGATCGTTTTTGGGTCTATATTTGCTGGTGCTGTGCATGACTATTTTTCAGGTATGCTTTCTATTAGACATGGTGGCGACAGTATTCCAGAGATTGTTGGGAAATATCTTGGTAATAGTGTAAAACAATTTATGCGGGTATTTTCTGTAGTGCTATTAATACTAGTAGGCGTGGTATTTGTAAAGGGACCTGCTACCATATTGCAAGAATTAACAGGAGTAGATGTATCGCTTTTAGTTGCTGTAATTTTTGTTTACTATTTATTAGCGACTCTGATTCCTATCGATAAATTAATAGGTAAGATATATCCTGTTTTTGGTCTTTCTCTTTTAGTAATGGCGGTAGGTTTGTTTCTCGCTTTAATGTTTCAAGATTATACTATTCCAGAACTAACCATGCATACTTTTACAAATATGCATTCTAATCCTGAAAATTATCCCGTTTTTCCTTTATTATTTATAACCATTGCATGTGGTGCTATATCAGGTTTTCATTCAACACAATCACCATTAATGGCTCGTTGTATTTCAAATGAAGCACAAGGTAAAAAAGTGTTTTTTGGGGCTATGATAACAGAAGGTATTGTTGCCTTAATCTGGGCAGCCATGGCTATGGCATTTTTTGGAGGTGTAAAAGAATTAGGTGAAACAATGGCTCGAGAAGGACACAACGCAGCATGGGTGGTTAATGTTATTTGTAACACCACACTCGGTAAAATAGGTGGTATTTTGGCTATTTTTGGTGTGGTTGCAGCGCCCATAACTTCGGGAGATACTGCTTTTAGAAGTGCCCGATTAATTATAGCTGATTCTTTTAATTATAATCAAACCAAGTTGCTTAAACGTCTCATTGTTACCATTCCAATTTTTTTAGCGGCTTTGGCTTTAACTAAAATTGATTTTGATATTATATGGCGATATTTTGGATGGTCTAATCAAATGTTAGCTACCATTGTGCTTTGGGCGATTGCCATTTATATGAAAAAGGGGAATAAAAGCACATGGTTTATATTAATTCCGGCGGCTTTTATGACTGCTGTGGTAATAACTTATATTCTAGTAGCACCCGAAGGTTTTCAAATTGATTATACAATAGCGTATGTTGTTGGAATTTTGGTTTCGTTAAGTCTTTCATGTTGGTTTTTATTGTCAAATCGATATGAAAATTAAAATTTATTTAGTTTTTAGAATATAGAAAAGAATGCTTTTTACTAAATAAAAGAGGTAATTCAGATTCGGTTTATGATAAAATTGAAATCAAAAAGGAAGGGTTTAATATGTAATTTCGTTTCCGTGTTAATTTTTGAAAATATTCCAATTCAAATATAATTTAAGAATCATGATTAATAAAAGTATAAATAATAGTTTGATTTTGTCAATAGTATTGCTGTTTGCATCTTGTTCAGGTTTAAACAGTCAATCTGTTAAAACAGTCGAAACCTCTAATTCTAGACCAAATATTCTCTTTATTTTATGTGACGACCTTGGTTATGCTGATGTTGGGTTTAATGGCTCAACAGATATCATTACACCAGAAATGGATAAGTTAGCTAAGAATGGGACTGTTTTCTCCTCAGCTTATGTATCGCATCCGTTTTGCGGACCAAGTAGAGCAGGTATAATGACAGGGAGGTACCCACATGAATTTGGTTCACAATTTAACATTCCTGCGAATAGTGAAGCTAGTGCCAGTGAAGGTATTCCTGTAAATGAAATTTTTATTAGTAATGTATTGCAAAAATCAGGATATTATACTGGTGCCTTAGGGAAATGGCATTTAGGTGAAGCAACAGAATTTCACCCTAACAATAGGGGTTTTGATGATTTTTATGGTTTTTTAGGTGGAGGACATGAATATTTTCCAAGTGTGTATGGACCAAAATATAAACAGCAAGTAGCGGCAGGTAACCAAAACATATGGGATTACTTAACTCCATTAGATCATAATGGAAAATCCGTAGAAGAAACTGAATATATAACAGATGCTTTATCTCGAGAAGCCGTTCGCTTTGTTAAAGATGCTGCAAAAAAGAAACAACCATTTTTCTTGTATTTGGCTTATAATGCACCACATACGCCATTAGAAGCTAAAGAAGAAGATATGAAATTGTTTAGTAATATTAAGGACGAAAAACGACGTACCTACGCAGGTATGGTTTATGCTGTAGATAGAGGTGTAGGCGATTTGGTAAAAGCACTTAAAGAAACCAATCAGTTTGATAATACAATTATTATTTTTTTAAGTGATAATGGAGGTAGAACAGATCAAGGTGCTAATAATACACCACTTAAAGGTGTGAAAGGCGATGTTTACGAAGGTGGCTTTAGAGTTCCAATGTTTTTTCATTGGCCAAATCATATAGCAGCAGGTAAACGATTTGACTATCCTGTTTCTGCGCTCGATTTTTATCCAACATTTGCTGGTTTAGCAAAAGCAGAAATACCAAAAGATAAGATTCTTGATGGTAAAAATATTTGGGATGCGGTAATTAATAATAAAAATCCACGTGCGGGTGAAATGATATTTGCGATGCGTCATCGTTCAGGTTTTTCGGATGTTGGCGTTCGACAAGATGAATGGAAAGCAACGAAGGCATACAACAGCCCATGGAAATTATACAATATAAATAATGATATTAGTGAAAAACAAGATATTAGTAATAAATATCCTGAACAATTAAAATCGATGGTTTTAGGAGCTCAAAAGTGGAGTATTGGTCATACGGAACCTCGTTGGTTCGATCCAGAAAGTTTGAAAGAAGTTTGGAAAGAAAAGAAAATGGGTGAGTTTATAAATACATTCAAAATTTCAAATTAGTTCATTTAAAGTAAAAACGGATTAATTGTAATAATATAAACACCAGTAGCGAACAGCTTTGTTTGCTACTGGTGTTTTTTGTTTTGTACTAAATTTATTTATAATTATTTGGGGAGGTTTAAGGGACATTTCGTTTTAAAAGGGTAAAAATCAATAATTCATGGGTAAATCTACAAGGTAATTTTAGAAGTATGCATTTTATCTTTACAAAAAAAAGTGTATGCATAAAATTACCCTACAATTTACAAAATTTAATTCTGCAAGAAATCTCTATTTCGCTGTAGGGTTTTTAGCGTTATTCATCCAAGTTTCCAACGCGCAAGTATATCCGTTGTCCGACCCAACAAATAGTGGGAATTGGACAATAAACTCTAATATAAGTGATGAGTTTGATGCTTCGGTTTTAAATGAAAACAAATGGCTTATTCAAGGAAGAAACGGTGTTTTTCAATCCAATTTTAAAGGACGAGCACCTTCTCAGTTTTCAACAAACAATGTTCGATTAGAAGATGGAAAATTAAAATTAGAAACCCGATGGGAGCCTGGTTACGCATTTTCGCCTTCTGTTGACG
Source organism: Mariniflexile fucanivorans (assembly GCF_004341235.1). Lineage (GTDB taxonomy): Bacteria > Bacteroidota > Bacteroidia > Flavobacteriales > Flavobacteriaceae > Mariniflexile > Mariniflexile fucanivorans. The sequence goes on along the minus strand of NZ_SLUP01000003.1, from coordinate 308,213 downwards.
CTGTTGGCGATCCTTACGAAAATATTACAACTGCCGCTGTCATTGCTAAAAATGAATTCGTTTATGGTTATTTGGAAGTTAAATGTAAAGCTGCTGATGCCGAAGTAACCAGTTCCTTTTGGGCCACAGGCAATAATACAGAATTTGATTTTTTCGAATTTTTTGGCGACCATAGACAAACGAATAAGTTATGGAAGGATAAAGAACTTTGGTGGTCTATACACGATTGGAGTTCTGCAGGTAATGGTAGAACCACATACACTGAAAGCCATGATTTAGGGTTTCGCGTAGCCGATGCGTTTCATACTTATGGTTTTGATTGGAGTGTTGATGGTGTTAAAATTTATATTGATGGTATTTTATTTAGAGATGTACCCAGAACCATTATTAATGCCTATAACGATGTTGCAAATAATAATGGTGGTAATGGTGCGAATGAAAATTATGTAGTGACCAAGCCAATAAAACTATGGTTCGATCAAGAAACTTTTCCATGGCATGGTGTGCCAACAAGTTTAGCCGATTTAGAATTAAACAGTCCAGCAGAAAAAAAAGATGATGGGGTTGTGGATTTTGAAATTGAATACTTAAGAGTGTGGCAAAAGGGAACATTAAGTTTAGATGATAAATATTCAAGTTTAAATAACACTAAAATCTTTCCGAATCCTTTTGACAGCAACAAATTTGAAGATTTGTATATATCCACGCCACGTGATTGTCAAATTTTAATATATAATGTTGCTGGTGTAGAATTAATTAATGTTGTTAAAACAATGGAGCCTTTTAAAGTATCTGTTTCCAATTTACTATCAGGATTTTACGTCGTTGTAATAAAATCTGGAGACACCATAGAAACAAAAAAACTTATTATCAACTAAAACTTATAACTACTAAACAATTTTAAATGAAATATATGATATCTAAAAAACTACAAGCGTATTTATTAGTGGCGCTTTGCATGGTTCCAGTAACCCAAGTTATTGGTCAAACCCAAGGAACAAGACCTAATATTATTGTTATTTTAGCCGACGATTTAGGTTATGGCGATGTAGGTTTTAATAGAAGTGCCAGTTTTCCAACAGATTTGGGAGTAATACCTACGCCAAATATTGATCAATTAGCTAACAACAGTATTATTCTTGGAAATGCCCATGTTGCACATCCCTTTTGTGGCCCTAGTAGAGCCGCTTTGTTAACAGGCATGTATCCTCATAGAATAGGAGCACAATATAATTTACCTAACGATATTACCTCTACCTTAGGAATTCCAACCAATGAAACTTTTTTTTCAAATTTACTTCAAGATAGTGGTTATAATACGGCAGCATTCGGTAAATGGCATTTAGGATTTGCTGAAGGTTCTTATCAACCCTTAGATAGAGGTTTCGATTATTTCTTTGGATTTTTAGGAGGAGGAAAGGGCTATTTTGAAAACGGTTATGAAGATGCGTTTTACAGAAGACTTGGTAGTGCCAACCCTGTAACCAACGAATATCAAGATCCATTACAAAGAAATAGAAATTATGTAGCTGAATCTGAATTTAGCGATGCAGAGAATGAAGATTATTTAACAGATATTCTCACAGATGATGCGATCAATTATTTCAACAATAATAAAAATCAAACAGATCCATTTTTTATGTATTTGGCTTATAATGCACCGCATACACCATTGGAAGCCATAGCATCTGAAATTGCTCAGTTTAAAATTGATAATCCAAATTTTGAGGACTTAGTTCGTAATAGTACCTACATTACAGAATCGAATCAAGTAACTAAATGGCCTTTGGAAGAGCAACCACAAAAAATTGAAGAGTTTGTTCAAGATCGTATTACGTATGCAACAATGGTGTCTAATTTAGATAAAAACATTGGCAGACTGGTTACAGAAATGAAAAAGGATATCAATGTGTATAATAACACGGTTATTATATTTTTAAGTGATAATGGCGGTTATACATACAGTAAAGGTGCGGTAAATTATCCGCTTGATGCTTTAAAAGGAAGCGTTTTAGAAGGCGGTCACAAAGTACCAATGTTTGTGCATTGGCCAGATAAAATTTCAACCAAAACCAATTACGATTACCAAATTAGCGCATTAGATTTATACCCAACATTGGTTAATTTAGCTGGAGCCACTGTTCCTCCTAATAAAATTATTGATGGAAAAGACTTTATGGATAAGCTTATTGCTGGTGAAGAATTAAGACCTAATGGAGAACCTATTTATATTGTGAGACCACAAAATGGGTTTCAAAATGGTGCGATTATGTCCTATCCATGGAAAATTGTTAAAACTGGTGGTAGCGGTAATTGGAAACTATATAATATAATTAACGATCCTGGGGAAACCTCAGATGTTAGAGCTTCAGAACCTAATGCCGAAACAATTATTCAAAACCTTTTAGATTATGCAGTTGCTTGGGCAAAAGATTTTAAGGATGTAAAACCAGCTTGGTATGATAATGATGATGGTGGAAATGGGCATCCACATTCAGCACTGTGGGATGATGGAACATTACCAGCTTATGATCTACTTTTCGAAAGTTCAGAATTGTTATTAGAAAGTGAATTAAACAAAATAAGCATCACAGGAATTACAGATGCTGTTGAAGGAATAACAGATGGTAAATTCAAAGTAAGTTTACCAGATGGCGTTTTAGCATCTCAAGATATTACAATTAATTATTCAGTAAGTGGTGATGCTACAAATGGCACAGACTATACCGCTTTGTCTGGTTCAATTACTATTTTAAATGGTACAAATTATTCTGAAATAAACATACAAGCCACAACAGATGGTATAAATGAAATTAGTGAAGCAGTAACCATTACTTTACAATCAACAAACTTTGGATCGGTGAACGTAACTCCTGCAAATATCAATGTTTTTGATGTAATTGTTCCAACACCTTTAACAGCGGGAGATATTGCTATTGTTGGTTTTAAAGCAGAATCAGGAAATAAAGGTGCTGTTGCTTTTATGTTGTTAAAAGACATAAGTGCCACTACAAAAATGTCTTTTTCGAACAGATCTTGGAAGGGTTCTCAAGATGGTTGGACGGGAAGTTACAGTATAGATGATGTTTGGACTTGGACAGCGGGAGAGCCATTTTTAAGTGGAACTATCTTAAAATTAGATTCAGATGGTTTAGTAAAACAAATAAAAAATGATGTAGAGATTACTGTTGGATCTACAGTTCATAATATTTTGGGCAAAGACGATGGTGGTACAGATGATGATTCCGATTTCGATCTTTCACCTGCTGGAGATACTGTATTAATATATCAAACTCCTGAACCTTTTGCAGAACTTACTTCGGGAACAGATTTAGGTTGGATAACGGGGTTAAATACTAATTCTACGCTTTGGGGCGATGGAGGCGGGAATTCCTTTTCTGCTATTCCAACGGCATTAATAGGTTTTACTATTGATGCCACAAATGGTGTGAATGCAGACATGGATAATGGTATTTATAATGCTGCTTTATCGGGCTCTCCCTCTCAATTAAGAGGAAGCATTAATAATGGTGCTAATTGGACAACTTCAGAAGATGATAATTATAATTTATGGAGTTTTAATGAAACATCAAGTGGTATTTCAGGTGATATAGGTTCTGTAGGAACTTTAGCTATTGCAGATATATTAAAAGCAGAATTAAGTATTTTTCCAAACCCAACTTCAGATTATTTTAATATAAATTTTGATAAACCCGTAAATAAATTGGAGATAGAAATCCTGTCAATGTCTGGTAAAACCATCAAAAAAGTAAAAGGAACAAATACAGAAAAACCAAGAATACAAGTATCCGATTTAGCTCAAGGTATGTATCTTATAAAGGTGAAAGCAGATAATCATGTATGTATAGAAAAAGTTTTAAAAATTTAAAAAATAACTAAAGAAGTTTATTATTTGCAAATTGAGAATCTTGTTTTAATGAAATTTTATAAACTTCATTAAAACATTTAAATACCTCGCATGACATGAATACAACACTAGCAAACAAAATAAGAACAAGTTTTAAAGAACGCTTTAAAAGCGACCCATTACTTATTTTTTCCCCAGGGAGAATTAACATTATAGGTGAGCATACCGATTATAATGACGGATTTGTGTTTCCAGCGGCCGTTAATAAAGGCATTGTTGCCGGAATACAAAAAAGTGAAGCTTCGGAATCGAAAGTTTATGCGGTAGATAAAAATGAAGAGATTTCTTTTTCATTATATACATTAAAACCATCGACAGAGGGTAGTTGGGCTAATTATGTATTAGGAGTTGTTTCAGAACTCCAAAATAGAAGTAAAACCATCGGCAATTTCAACATCGCTTTTGGTGGCGATATACCAGGAGGCGCAGGTATGTCATCTTCGGCAGCTTTGGAAAATAGTGTGGTGTTCGGACTTAACGAACTTTTTAATTTAGGACTTTCAAAAGAAGAAATGATTCTAATTTCACAAAAAGCAGAGCATAATTATGTGGGTGTAAAATGCGGAATTATGGACCAATATGCTAGCATGTTTGGCATTGAAAACCATGCGCTATTATTGGATTGCAGAACTGTAAAATCGAAACCCTATAAAATTGATTTTAAAGATCAAGAACTCATTTTAATAAACACCAATATAAAACATAGTTTATCCGATAGTGCTTATAACGACAGACGTTCGGTTTGCGAATCCATTTCAGAATTACTAAAAGTGAAGGCCCTCCGTGATGCTACGGAATTTGATTTAGAAACTATTAAAGACCAAGTATCACCTGAAAACTATCAAAAAGCCTTGTATGTTATTCAGGAAAATGAACGCGCAGTAAAAGCATCGAAAGCTATGGAAGTAGGCGATTTAGAAACACTTGGAAAATTAATTTATGCATCACACGAAGGTTTGCAAAATCAATATAAAGTAAGTTGTGATGAATTGGATTTTTTAGTCGCCCAGGCCAAATTAAATGGATACGTTTTAGGCGCAAGAATGATGGGTGGTGGTTTTGGTGGTTGCACCATAAATTTAATTGCAAAAAACGAATCTGAAAACTTCAAAACCCATATTTCAAAGGTGTATAATGAAAAATTCGGTAAAGAATGTTCTATTTATTCCGTAAAACTTTCCGAAGGTACCCATTTAATAAAATAAACTAACGAAAAAAATGAATACGGATTTACAAGATTTTTCACATAAACGATTCAATATATTAACAGGAGAATGGGTTTTAGTATCGCCGCATCGCGCCAAACGACCTTGGCAGGGACAAAATGAAGCCACTTCAAATGAAATTAGACCTGCACACGACCCAACTTGTTATTTATGTGCAGGAAACACGAGAATTAACGGTGAAATAAACCCCGATTATAAAAATGCGTTCGTATTTACTAACGATTTTGCAGCACTTCAGAAAGATTCCAAAACTTTTAAAATAAACGATGGTTTATTACAAGCGCAAAGCGAAACAGGTATCTGTAAAGTGATATGTTTCAGTCCAGACCACTCCAAAAGTTTGGCAGATATGGCTATTGAAAGCATTCAAAAAGTGGTTGAAACTTGGCAATACGAATATGAAAACATAGGTAAAAACGAAGGCATCAATTACGTTCAAATATTTGAAAACAAAGGAGCTGTGATGGGTTGTAGCAACCCGCATCCACATGGTCAAATTTGGAGTCAGTCTACACTACCAAACGAAGTAGATAAAAAAGATAAGCACCAGCAAGTTTATTTTAACAAAAACAAAACGAGTTTATTAGGAGATTACCTTCAACAGGAATTAGAAAAACAAGAACGTATTATTTTCGAAAATGACAGTTTTGTAGTTTTAATTCCTTTTTGGGCTGTTTGGCCATTTGAAGCGATGATTGTCCCAAAAAAGCATCAAAAAGATATTCTTTGTATGAATGGGGAAGAAGCAAGTCTATTTGCCGAAGCTATTTCCGTATTAACCAAAGCATATGATGCTTTATTTAATACCTCATTTCCATATTCAAGTGGTATTCATCAAGCACCAACTAATAATGAAGATAATTCTCATTGGCATTGGCATATGAGTTTTTATCCACCGCTTTTACGAAGCGCAACGGTTAAAAAATTCATGGTTGGTTACGAAATGTTTGGTTCGCCACAACGAGATATTACGGCTGAAATTGCAACACAAAGATTGAAGGAATTAATTTAAAATGAAGTACAAAAATGTCAAATAAAATATTAGTAACAGGAGGTTTAGGGTTTATAGGATCGCACGTAGTTGTAGAACTCCAAAATGAAGGTTTTGAAGTAGTTATTATCGATAACCTTTCAAATTCATCAATAGATGTATTAAAGGGCATTACAGCTATAACCAAAAAGCAACCTATTTTTGAAAAGCTAGATTTAAGAGATAAAACTGCAGTAATAGATTTCTTTAAAAAAGATCAAGATATAATTGGTGTGATTCATTTTGCAGCATCAAAAGCGGTGGGTGAAAGTGTAAACCTTCCTTTGTTATATTATGAAAATAATTTGAACACATTAATCTATATTTTACAGGAATTACAGAACAAAGAAACTTCTAATTTTATTTTCAGTTCGTCCTGTACGGTTTATGGTCAGGCAGATTCATTGCCAATAACAGAGTCTGCACCAATAAAAGCCGCGGAATCTCCTTATGGAAATACGAAGCAAATTGGTGAAGAAATTATTAGGGATACTTGTAAAGTTTCAGAGAATTTAAAAGCAATAGCACTTAGATATTTTAATCCAATTGGATCACATGAATCAGCAAAAATAGGAGAATTATCTATAGGAACACCTCAAAACCTAGTGCCATTTATTACACAAACAGGCATAGGTAAAAGAGAACAGTTGTCTGTTTTTGGAGATGATTATCCTACTAAAGATGGTACTTGTATAAGAGATTATATTCATGTAGTCGATTTAGCAAAGGCACATGTCGCCGCATTAAAACGACTTATTGATGGTGATAACACTGATAATTACGAAGTATTTAATATAGGAACAGGGAAAGGCTCATCTGTGCTGGAGGTTATTAAAACCTTTGAGGAGGTTTCGAACCAAAAACTTAATTATAAAATTGTAGATAGAAGGGCGGGTGATGTGATTGCCGCGTATGCTGATACTACAAAAGCTAATAAGGTATTAGGTTGGAAAGCAAAATTAAGTCTAAAGGATGCATTAATATCTGCTTGGAAATGGGAGAAAGGACTTAATTAGTTTTTTCTACTTAAAAAAGGAATCATTATTTAGAAGCCATTAATTCATTTTTTAAAAGGTGATCAGTGGCTTTTTTATATTTTTCTTTCAAAAGTCATTCAGCACATTCCCCTGCATTCCGCGAAAAGCTCCATTTCGGGAAAAGCGCTTCATTAAAAATCTTGGACACAATCCCAAAGTTTTAGGTTTATACTTCACTTTTTCCTGTTTAGTCCCGAAACTTCGGGAGCAGGAACACTCCATTCCCAATATTAAACTTTGAAATAGCGTCCGCTTAAAAGGAGAGTATATCTATAACAATATAGGTACAAAGGTAAACTCGCAAAATATTTCTCGGAAAAGGGACGGCATAAAGCCGTTCGTACCTCACTTTTTATACGTTTCCTTTCCGCTCCAAAATTTTGTCTTCCGTTTGGGTTCCGTAAACATATTGTTTAATCTAAAACTATAAAATTATGGAAACAATTTTCGAACATTTAAAAGAGGTGGCATTGGTTGACATTACAACCAGTAATACCAATCCGAGAAGTGATTTCGATGAGCAATCCATTCAGGAACTTGCTGAAAGTATCAAAGAACATGGACTGCTTCAACCGTTACTGGTCAGACCAAAAGACAAAGGGTATGAACTCGTCTGCGGAGAAAGACGATTAAGAGCCTGTAAGCTCATAGATTTGAAATTGGTGCCAGTTCAAATTAAGGACTTGAATGACCAAGAAGCCTTGGAAGCACAGATCATCGAAAACCTGGAAAGGGAAGACGTGCATCCCTTGCGAGAAGCTGAAACGTTTAGACTGATGATTGATAAGGGTGAATACACAATTGAAGATATAGCTGCCAAAATCGCCAAGTCCGAAAAATTCATCCTGCAAAGACTGAGCTTGAATAATCTAAATGCCGAATGGAAAAAACTGTTTTTCAGAAATGACATCAATCTTTCAAAAGCATTGATAATAGCGCGCCTTGATAAGAAATACCAAAAAGAAGTGGCTCAAAATGCAAGTGATTGGAGTGGCGGCATTAAATCTGCCCAACAGTTACAAAGCTACATTGACTCCAACATCACCGCGCTCATATCAAAAGCGATTTTTAACCCACTGGATGAAAACCTAGTTAAAAAGGCAGGAGCCTGTATCAATTGTCCGAAGCGCTCAGGAGCAAATTGTTCCCTGTTTCCTGATGTAAAGGAAGAAGACCGATGTTTTGATAAGGTGTGTTTCGGTGAGAAAACGGAAAAACACATTGAAAACGAAATTGAGAGCATCATCAACAATGCCGAAAATGTCCATTTAATCAAATCCAAGCATCAAGCTATCGATGAGGATCTGTCTGAAAAACTGAAAAAGTTAGATATAAATGTTCTGGTAGAATATGATGATTTTGAAACGATTCATGGAAAAGATGAACGGAAAAACAAAATCAGGGGATTCTGGGTTAATGGTTATGACCATGGAAAATACGTTTCTATTCGATTGACCAAAAAGCAAGAAGTAAAAGCTTTGGATCCGAAAAGCAAGGAAAGTGTGGATGCGCAAATTGAAAAGATCAATACGAGAGCAAAACGTATGTTGGAACTGGATGGTGAAAAGGTGCATAAACGTATCATTGAAGCCATGTGTGAAACTGAAGAATTAACTGTGTTAGGAAAACACAAATATTGTGATGCCACAGAAAAAGTAAACAGATTGATAGTATGGAATGCACTGAGTTGGCCAAAAAAGGAACATTATGGTAAGCTTTTGGATATGGACAAATATAAAAAAGAGGGTACTGCGGGATTCCTGAAACGTCTTATGGAACTGACAAAAGATGACATGGCCATCATCATCAATAATGTAGGATATGATTCCTTTAAATCATCCTTACCAACATACAGCGAAGCCATGGCATTAAGAAGTCTAGCTGAAAGTTTCGGTAGTATTCCAATCGAGGATTTCGAAAAGGAACAAAAAGCCATTGCCGATAAAAGAATAAGCCGACGGAAAGAACGGGTTACGAAACTCAAGAATTCGGTTAAATCATAAATCAAAGCCACTAATTATCACTTAGATGATTAGTGGTTTTTTTATTGTTCTACTAAAGCCATTGCAGCACATTCCCCTGCATGCCGCGAAAAGCTCCATTTCGGGAAAAGCGCTTCATTGAAAAGTCTTGGACACCATCCACCTGTTTTACTTTCCACTGCGTTGAACCTTTCCGCTTCGCTGGAAAGGACACTTCTTTACAGGCAAAACAGGTGAATGGAGTCCGCCAGGACAGAACAACCATCAAACTTATCGGTTCTTATAACTAGACATCGGAAATCCCGACCCCATATTTTCTTAACGGCAGTATCGGCAAAGCCTTCCCGGGACTTTGCTGGATACTGCCTAAAAACACGGGGTCGGTCCTAGAACATTTTAAGGGGTTTTATAATGGATGGCGCCTTTGTTTGTTTTTCGGGGCATCGAAAAACAGGCAGCGCAAAAGCACTACTAATAAAACCTTATTTGCTTATGGCGCTTAACTGCCTGTACGCCCCAATGCAAACAGGTTTTAAAGTATTGCTAATGCCCTCGTGGAACTTGTCAAGCCCATGCAAAGTTTTAAAAAAAAATAAGGTTTCCACATCCTTGAAAATCCAAGGATTTTGCTACGTCGCAGACCCTCCTGATTTGTTCCTTAAAAGCCTTGACAAAACCCACGCCATCCATTGGTTCGTTTCACGAGGGAAATTGAACAAAACGCCCCTTAAAATGGCATCCGTTTGCCACCCAATAGGGGAAATATAAACCATTTAATAATTAATATCATGAGTACATTAAGAAACAAAGTACAGTTGATTGGACATGTAGGGGCAGACCCCGTAATGACCAATTTGGAGAGCGGTAAGAACCTTGTTCGTTTTTCATTGGCAACCAATGAGAGCTACAAAAATGCCAAGGGCGAAAAACAGACCAATACCGATTGGCATAGTATCGTGGCATGGGGCAAGACCGCAGACATTATTGACAAGTACGTAACCAAGGGCAAGGAAATTGCCATTGAGGGCAAATTGACCTCAAGAAGTTACGAGGACAGGGACGGCACAAAACGCTATGTGACCGAGGTGGTAGTGGGTGAAATCCTATTGTTGGGAGGAAATCAATAGACATCAACCATGGAAAATTAAGAGGGCAATTGCAGTGACGAAACCATTGCCCTCTTTTAACTCCATACATCTTTAACCCATAAAACAAGAAAACAATGAACAGCAAAATTATAACATTACAGGAAAGCCTGCAACAATTTCATGGCACCGAGCAATTTTTTCAATTGCCTTTGATACAGACCCGATTTACGGACGGCATCCACTATTTAGCGGAAAAAGCAGGCTGCTTTTGGCTGGTAACCGATGCTTCCGTGATAGCCAAGAGCCTTAAGGACAAGAGCCACTTCATAACCATCGATTTTAAACGCCTTTCAGAACCCGAGAGCAAAGAGAAAGGCTGTGAAGCCATCATAACCTATGGCGACGGCAACGACACCATATTACAAACACACCGCTATAACGTGACCGATTTTCCATTGGATGAACTGCGGTTGTTCTTTGTGAACAATACGCTGATGCTACCGAGCGAATATTGAATTTAAAAAACCATGTATCATGATTTATTTGAATTACAACAATCTGGACGAAGAGACCCAAGACCGTTTGCTCCAAAATTCCAAAATCGATGTGGAACAAAAATTTGGGAATGACCTTAAATCCTATGCTGAAAAACAGCATTTGGATTATAACACCATACTGGAAGAGGAAGCCATTAAAAACCTTTATTCCTACCAATACGTTTTTAATATTTAATCTACCAATAGTTTAAAATTATTAATAAAGACTTCATGTAATATGGGGTCTTTTTTTTTGCAGATTATTTTCAGCCCTTTTCGAAAATCTGACGCCCAAATCCAAACATTCATTGGAAATCATATTTTTTGGTATCAAAACGAACCATTTGCAACCAATCTGAGTTTGAATATTACATCCTAATCTAATAACTTTAAAAGAACAGCCACAAAGGAAAAAGCAACTGACATTTTTTAGTCAGGTTGTATAAAAATTTTGTCCCGCTAGCGGGACGAAAAGGTATAGCAAGAGGGCAATGCGCTAAAGCGGCATTGCGTTATTTTATGTTTTTATAAATAACTGATTTACAGCTATTTAAAGCATATTAAATCATGTTTGTACCAAAGGACAAACACCAAAATTATGTTAATGCCCTTGGAAACCCCCGTAAACACTGGGTCGCATTAACATAATCAAGGAAAAGACTATAATATAAAGAAATGAAACGCCGATTTTTAAGTATCAATTTCCATAAGGACACCGTAGAACGGTTCAAGGGTTTTTGTGCCAAAGTCGGTGGCTCCTATACCGAGACCCTGAACCATATGATGGACTTTTTTGATACCTACCAACTGTCGCCCATGACCGATCTGGGACCGAACATGCGGGGCATGGAAGCCAATATTAAAAAGCGCATCAATGCCTTGGTTGCCATTGTGAAGGATATCGAAAAGCACCAGACACAACCGACCACGGCGATGCTCCAATTACTGTTTGAACAAACGCCACCAAAACAAAAGCAGCCCCGTTTAGTGGAGGTCAAACAAAGGGGCAAGACCACCAAAGATCCTTTTTTTGCCACGTCATTGGAGGCCATCGAACTGAGAAAGGAAAAGAACACCCTCCAAAGGGATTTAAAAGAAACCAAACAACAATTTGAGGATCTCCTGTTTTCTAAGGTACATATTGTAAAAAGCAGTTTTGGCAAGCCCAAACTTCAATTGGACATGACCTTGGAAGACTATGAGGCTCTTAAAGAGAAAATCAAAAACAGTTAATTATGTACATCTCAATCACCAAACAACACATGGACACCACCTTTTCACAGAGCTCCGGCGATTTTGTGGATTATCTGGAAAAGGAAAACAGGGACAAGGTTCCAGAGCAGCAAGAGCACTTTTTTGACCAGCACAATGACCAAGTATCCGCCAAGCACATCGTCAAGGACATCGACGGTAATACCGCCAAGCTCAGAAAAAACGAGCCTAAGTTCTATTCCTTGACCATCAGTCCAAGCCAAAGGGAACTCAAGCACATCGGTAATGACCCAGCAAAACTTCGGCAGTATGTCAGGGAAACTATGAAGGACTATGCCAGTTCCTTTTATAGGGACAAGCCCGTATCGGTGGACAGCATAAAATACTATGCCAAGATAGAGTACGAACGTACCTATAAAGGCTTTGATAGGGAAATAAAGGAGAACCAACCCTTTAGGTCACAAATTGTAAAATTGGAACATGACCTGGCGAAAATCAGAAGCGGGGAGTTGGAGGGCAACAGCCAAGCCATACAAAAAACCATCGAACAGCTCAAGGCAGAAGCCCCACACCATGTGGACGGCCAGATGGTCGTGCAGGGAATGAAAAAGCAGGGACTCCAGACCCACGTCCATATCATTGTGAGCCGCAAGGATGTGACCAACACGCTCAGTCTTTCCCCAGGGAGTTCCCACAAAGCCTCCGAGGTCATTTTGAATGGCAGCTTAGTAAAGCGAGGCTTTGAACGCGACCAGTTTTTTGAAAAGGCAGAAAAGACCTTTGACAAGCTCTTCAAATATGAGCGGAACTTTGTGGAAAGTTATACGGCACATAAAATGTACAACAAAGAACCATACAAGTTCTTTGCACACCTGATGGCACTCCCAACCAATGAAAAGAGTGCCGCCTTTAAGATGATGGGCAAATCGGGCATGCACGTCCCCAACCTGAACATCCCCACCAACCAGGTGCAATTGGCACTGAAAGCCTTCAAACAATTAAAAAGAACCATCGATGTGGCAAAGAACGCAAGCTCCATCGGCATTTAAAAAACAATCCTATGACAACACCCGTTTTGATAATATGTATCTATGTTGCCCTGACCACTTTGATAGCAATGGGTTTTCGATATTTGCGCTTCGCCTATGGACTAAGTGCCGTATTGTTGCTGATGATGGGGGCTTTGCTCTATCTCATGCATCCCGATAAGCTCATGGCCCTATTGGGACAATGGCTATTGCCTCTCGTATTCATCCAGAACGCCCTATATGTTTTGATAGTCCCCGTTTGGGAACAACCGAAAAAGGAACGTAAGTATGCAATAAAGCTCCAGGTAAAACAGGGCAGCATAAAACTCCAGAACATCCGTAGGGGCATCTCCATTATAGGATCCGCTGGCAGTGGCAAGACCGAATCGGTGGTCTACAATATGTTAAGGCATTTCCAGCGGTACCAATTTTGCGGTCTTATCCATGATTACAAACATTTTGAGATCACGGAAATGGCGTACCCACTGTATAAGGAATCCAACCGTCCTTTCCATATCATTTCCTTTGATGACATCTATGCCAAGGTGAACCCCATTGCCCCAAGGTATATGGAAGACGAGGAAAGCGTCAATGAAGTATCTCGGGTACTTTTGGAAAACCTGTTGGAACAACGGGAGTCCAACGCAGCTGGTTCTTCCAAATTCTTTAATGATGCCGTGGAAGGTCTTTTGGGTGGGCTTATCTGGAAACTCAAAACCACCCATCCTAATTATTGTACGCTTCCCCATTTGATTGCTACCTATCAATATTTGGATACCGATAGCCTCATTGATTTTTTGAGTTCCGATTACACCTCTAAAGCCATGGCTAATGCCTTTATCTCAGGAAGGGATTCTGAACGCCAAACGGCAGGGGTGATGAGCACATTGGCGAATGCCCTCAAGAAAATCAGCACCCAACGCATCTTTATGGCGCTCTCAGCAGATGAAGTACCCTTGGATATCAATAACCCCAAAAATCCAGCAGTGGTGTCCATAGTCAACAATCCCAAATTTGAAACGGCCTACTCCCCAGTGATTGCCACTATTATCCATACCATGACCAAACAGATGAGCGTAAGACATCGAGAATCGGCCTTTATCCTTATCGAGGAAGCGCCTACCATTAGGCTTCTCAATATGCACCGCATTCCTGCAACCTTACGGAGCTATGATATTTCAACGGTGTATGTGATGCAGGACAAGACCCAAAATGACATGATGTATGGCGATAAGGCAAGCCGTGCCATCTTGAGCAATCTGTCCTACCAGTTCTTTGGCAAGGCGAACGACCCCGACACCGCCAAATATTATGAACGTTTCTTTGAGATCGTCAAGAAACCGACAACCACCATCAGCAAGAGCCAAAATAGCCTAGACTTTGATTCCAGGATCAGTACAGGGGAGAAAGAAGTGAGTAAAATACGTTCCGATGTGTTCTTTAGGTTGAAGGAAGGAGAATTTATATCTTTTGCGGATGGCAAGGATCGAAAGGTTCAGTTTAAAATGCCGAATATTAACAGGACATTACCATCACCAATCCATCGCTATAATGATGCAGAAATACAGGCGAACTTTGAAAGGATCCATCTTGAGGTCAGACAACTGTTCCAGTTGAAGTCTTAAATCATGATCTACCAAAGTTAAAAGCATAAAAAAGAGAACCATTTCAAAACGATTCCCTTTTTAAAAGTATATTATTAAGTAATTTTATTTTTCTTTCAATAGCTTTTCTAAATAGGTGATTTTGTCTCGTTCAGCTTGCAATAAGCGTTCGTAAAGTTTTTCTTTTTCATCATAAAGTTCTAGAACTTTATCTAAGGGATTAAAATTAGGTTGAAAATTTATGCCATTTAAAATAGAACTATCATTAAAAGTATTTGATATAATATTCAATACTGCTTCGTCAGAAAATTTTTCAATTGATTCTTTGGTTACGCCAAGAACGTTTGCAATCTGTTCTAGTTTTTCATCTTCAATCTTTTCAGATTGCTCAATTTTGGAAACAGCTTGTTGGCTAATGCCCAATTCTTCCGCAAGGGTTTCCTGTTTCATGCCTCTAAGCTCTCTAATACGGCTAATCTTTCTGCCGATATGATTTGGTTTTGTTGCTGTTTCCATAATCCAAATATAAGATTTTTTCTAAAAATTACCATGCTTGTAAAAAACAAATTCAAGATGGTATTATACAACCTGTTTTGGTTCTGTACGTAAAAATATGATGGTTACTTTATAATAAATCAAAAGAATAAAAATTTATACAGATGGAATTATCAGAGCAACAAATCATCAATAAAATAACGAGCTTATTGGAAGTACAGTACATCTATTTATCTACGGTCACGGAAAACGATTTTCTAAAAACGATGAGGATCGTAATCCTCAAAGGAAACTGTTCTTCGCTAACCCAAGAATTATCATCTATGGTTGCCAAAATATTTCAGGAGCAGACGGACTTTTTATACCGAATATTTTCTTTTGATTATGCCCAGCAACAGCTTAAGGAAGAAAACCTATTTTTTGTCCATGGATGCACTTGGGATAAATTAATCTTTAAAGCTTCCGAAGCAGTATGGGATAGCTTTCATGAATACTATATATCTACAAGCATATTAAGCAAAGTACGATCAACTTTCGAAAAAGAGCGTAATAAAATAGCAACTTTTTTAGACGGAGCAAATTTCTTTATCCAAAAAAACAATCCTTCTCAAACGGCTTTTATGCTGCACCAATATATAGAACTTTGGTTTCGTTATGTTGCCCTTTTTACAATGGGTAAGGAACGCAAAAGCCATAGTATAAAAGAACTTCAAACCTATATAAAAACATTTGTTCCAGAACTAGGCAACCTTTTCAAAACAGAAATAGAGGAGGAGCAACACCTTTTAAAATTATTGGATGATGCTTATATAGCGACACGCTATGAAAACAATTACCATATCAACTTGGAACAAATACATAGAATATTGGAGAAAGCCAATAAAATGGAATCACTGGCGACGTCATTGTTTAAAATCAAATTGGATGCTTGTACAAAACATAAGTCAAATCAAAAAGAAGTTAATGTCCCTAAAAACCAATGCCTTCAACCAAATGACACAGAACTATCCAATTTTATTAAATCACTCTCCGCAAAAGACTTTTCAGCTTTAAAACCATATCCCTATAAAAAAGGGTTATACACCATTGGTATTGTAACGGAAGGGTATTTGGAGACATCGTTTATGATTTCAAATCTGTTAAAGGTATGCATCATAGCGATGGAGGCAGAAAGCTGCTCCACACGTTCCATTCCCGAACCAGAACATAACGTTAAAGAAGTTTTGGGATATGTTTTGGATATGATACCCCATAATGAAATGGAACTATTGGACACCCTCAGGTATTTAGCATTAGAAACAAAAATAAACAGCTGATGAAAGCAAAAAAGAAACATAAAAACAAACTAAAGGCAATAAAGAAGCACATTGAAAACTTTCCTGGGGTAGGCACGGAATCATATGGAAACAGGATAAGAAAGACCATCGGTTTTGAGGTGTTTGACCATGAGGATATCACAAGCAGTATTTCGGCACTCTTGGAAGTGTGCTATTACGCCCTTGATGGCAATGGCACTTTTGTTTATCCCAAACATAGTAACAAGACACCGATAAGCAGTGTGACCAAGGTACTGGAAATGGTAATAGATCTTTTGCCACATGACCAGATGTTTTGTTTGGATAAGATTAGCGAGATACTTTCTGAACAAGGAATCAAAAAGAAATAACCTAAAATATCGAATATGAAAACAAAACGGAAAGAACTTGAAAGGTTGATAAAATCAGCTAAGTACAAATTAGATACCTTACAACCATCGGATATTCAAAAGGGCAAATTTAAGGCCAAATATTTGCAATTTGAAGGATACTTGGATTTGTTTACTACTATTGAAGCTTTAATGAATGTCAGTATTTTGGCAACTCAAGGAGATACCTATTGCCCTCCCCATATAAAGGATCATGGTAGGGACATCAGGAAAACCCTAGAATTAGCAAACCGACTTTTACCATTTGATGAAGGTGAGTTTCTAGATAATGTATATGTTATGTTGAGACAACTTGAATCAGAGAGATAAGGTTTATGGATAAAAGAAACAGTTTTATTGTCGTGATTTATTACAGAAAATTGTTTTTAATTACACTAAACATTTGACCGTTTTTAGAACTAAGAGAGTTGATGGTTTTTTATAAAATAGGAAATATACTGGGGAATTAGGGATCCCAAATAGTAAGGTAGGTTCATTAAAAGATAAGGTACCCCGCTTGGGGTCCTTGTTTCTTGTATTGAGAATTCACCTGCATATATCCTGACGGCATATGGATGATTGGTGCGTTCAATGAATTGGTGCAGGGACTTTAATGAACCTGTACTTCCCGACTTGATTTCAATCGGGATCACTTTTCCTTCCATGGCATATACTAGATCGACTTCGGATGATGCCTGTTTCTTCTCCCTAACCCAAAAATTGGGAAGTTCAAATGTATTGACCTGAATTGAAATCAGTTCTTGTGTGACGATATGGGGTATAATGGCCCCTTTATAGCTATGACTTAAATCTTCCATAACCAACATTTCAGCACTTATGCTCAAAATGTGGTTAAGGATGCCTGTATCCAAAAATTGTAGTCTGGGCGATTTTTTCAAATCAGGGACTATAGGCACTTCTGTAGCTGTAGTGGGATAAATAAGTTGGATAACTTTTGCCTGGTGCAAATTTCGCATGGCTTCCCCCACTTCCCTCGACCTGTAATTGGAGTTGCCAAAATTTTGGAACTTTATCCGCTCATCTATCGTGTAAGCAGCTGTTGACATAATATGCTTGATTACATTTTTTTCCGTATTATTAGAAGCATATTTTTCCGAATCACTGATATAGGAGCTCCAAATACTCCCATATATGGACGATAGGTCTGCCACACTTTGGTTTTTAATGAACTGGTTTACTACTTCCGGCATACCACCTATGATGGTGTAGTTATTGAACAACGAAAGCAATGTGCTATGGGCAACAGGTTTTACTGGAATATTCTTAAGTTCATTCAAACCTGTTTGATGCTCGATGGCTTCCAGATATTCAATAAAGTTGAAAGGATAGAGGTATAAAAATTCAACCCTCCCAACAGGAAAGCTTTTGACATCCTTAAGGGCAAACTCAAGCAGTGAACCAGCTGCTATAACGTGCAGCTCTGGAATGTCTTCAAAGAAATAGCGTAGAAGCTGTATGGCTTTTGGCTGTTCCTGAATCTCATCTATGAACAGTAACGTTTCACTGATATCATTTGAAACAATATTGTTTGAAATCAATAAGGATTCAATGATGGTATTTACATCATCGGTTTGGTCAAAATACTGGCTATCCGCTTTCTTTTCTAGGTTAAGATATAACCGATGTTTGTAGGTTTTTGCAAATTCATTGACCAAAGTGGTTTTGCCTACCTGTCTGGCACCTCTAAGTATCAAAGGTTTTCTATTGGGTTTGCTTTTCCATTTGTGCAATTGGTCAATAAGATGTCTTTTTAAGGCCAAAATAGTTTTTTTATGTTATAAAGTAAGTGCAAATATATAAGATTTATGTAACAAAGTAAAGGTTGATTTTGATTTTTTATGTAACAAAGTAAATGATAATTTTGAGATGCCCTTGAATGAGCATGATTAGAAAGAAGTAGGTGGCGATATGGAAAAAAAGATTGTCCAAGGCCATGCTTTAAGCGTTTAAAAAGAAATTGTTGAAAGAGGAAAAACGAGAGTTAAATTTCTGACCAGCTTGTTTTAAGTGTTTCTTATAAAAAGCAATATAAAGCCAAACCAACCATATCACAAATAAGAACCAGGATTTCTAAATTCTATAAATTAGATAGTTTTCATAAAATTCATTTACATTTAGCTTGCTTTGGTACTGAATATTCTCTATTTTTATAGAACCAGTAAATAAAGCAATTTATTTTAAGTTCATTTATATTACCGTCAACAAATCGGCTAACAGTTTGTTTTTGAAGTTTATAAATGATTGATATATAGTTCTTTATGGGGTTGGGTGGTCTACCTGTCATCCCGACAATTAGGATGTCAAATGATATCAAAATAATGGTAAAAAAATGAAATTCAGTCTTTTAATTTTTTGATTGAATTCATTTGTACCCATTTGAGTACAAATTTAAAGGTGTCCTATTAGGTGTCCTTTTTTTAAGGAAATATTTGCCTTAATTTGTACCATAAGTATTTTATTTCTTCTTTATAGCTATTTGGCTTTCGTAGAACTGATTTATTCATCAAAAACGAAAGTAATGACATTCCTAAAAACCTTCAATGTCCATTTTTGGCTAAAAAAGACGGTCTTAAGATAAGACGTAATGTTCCCTGTTTAAGAGGTGATTATTAGCCTCATTTGATTTGTTTATTATGCTTGCAAATCACTATTTTAGTATCCTAAAAACAATTTGACCTTTGTTTGCTATTATCTAAAATTTAGATTCATGATAAAAAATAGATTAGTAATTATTATTCTACTTATAGAAATAACTTTGTTTTCTTTAAGTAATTCATTAATAATTTCTTCTCAAAACTTCGAAAGATTTTCCAATAAAGAAGGTTTTAATCAAAATACTATAACAGGTATTACTCAAGATAAGTACGGCTTTTTATGGTTTGGGACTCCCAACGGCCTTATTAAATACGATAGTTACGACTTTGAAATTTATACAACACAATCTAAAACCAATGGTACGCTTTCAAGCAATAATTTAACTAGTTTATACAACGATTCCGATGGTGTTTTATGGATTGGAACCAATGTTGGCATAAATATATATGTGCCTTGGCTTGAAAGGTTTTACAGCGTTCCACTTATATCCAAATTAGAAATAAGTCATGTTACTTCAGGTCCAAACGGTGCTATTTGGTTTTCGGGTGAAAATAAATTATACTATTGTAAATTATTGAATGCTGAAAAAGGTGAGATGCATGTTTCTAATAATCTTTTGGAAAACTATCCCAACATATCTTCCATAAACGATTTTAGTTTTATTGATGATAATCAGTTAGTATTAGCAACCAATTCTGGTCTTAAAAAAATAGAATTAGAAAAGGATTTTGAAAACCAAAACTTAAAAATTAAAACACTTTTAAATTTTGAGAATTTTGAAAACACAAACATCACTGTCATAAAAAGTATAAAGAATATATTTTGGGTTGGAACTGAAAATGGACTTTTTAAAACCACCCTTGAAGAAAATAGAATACACATCATTAAAAATATTGACCAAATTGACTCGCCAAAATCTCCTATAATTTCTTTATCGGTTAATACCATATTTGAAGATAAAAATGGCGATGTATGGATTGGCACGGTAAACAATGGCCTATTAAAATATTTAGAAAAAGAAGACCGTTTTTTGAACTATAAGTACAATCCTAAAAATGATCTTGGATTAAGTAGCAATTATATAAACGCTATTTTTCAAGATAATTATGGGGTTTTATGGATTGGAACTGCCCAAGGAGGTATCAATAAACTAGATATTTCACAAAAACAATTTATAAACTACTCCAAAAACCCATATGATAACTTCGCAATAACCGATAATTTAATAACCTCCATATTAGAAGATAACAAAGGCACGCTTTGGATATCGGTTTACAATAATAATGGTTTGCTTCGAAGCACTTCTAAAATTAGCGAAAAGTCGGTTTATAATCTCAAGTTTGAAAATTTAAAAGACAAAATTCCATTTCCAATAAACAATACCATCAGATGTATTTATGAAGATGAAAAAGGCTTCATTTGGTTTGGGACAGAATCCAATATATTTGTTTACAGCCCATTACTTGAAAGTTATAAACAAGTAAGTTTATTGAAAGATGGAAAAATACTTCCAGATCAAGTGTACCGAGATATACTTCAAGTAGATAAAACTACCATTGTTTTGGTTGGAAGCGAAATTACCGTAATTCAAAATCCATGGTCTGATATAGATAAACAGCAAAAACCAATAATAAATGTAAAATCGTTTATTAACCTACACGAAAGAGATATTTGCCATACGGTATTAAAAAGTATTAAAAACACACTTTGGTTTGGTACCAATAAAGGGTTGTTGTACGGTAATTTTAATGATGGCAAAATAACTATAAAAGGGAAGTTATCTGATGATAAAAATGGTGATTTAATGTTAAGTTATTCCAATGTTTTTTCCTTGCATGAAGATAGTGACGGACATATTTGGGCAGGAACATTTGGTGGTGGTTTAAATAAAATCACGTTGAATACAGATGGAAATCCCGTAAAAATAGAGTATCATAGAAAAAATGATGTACTTCCAGATGATGCTATTTACGGTATTTTACAAGAAAACGACACGTATCTTTGGATGAGTACAGACATGGGATTGGTTAAATTAAACATGAAAACCAATAAAATTGATGTGTTTGATGTTAGAGACGGTTTAGCACAAAACAACTTTAGGCAAGGCGCTTACTTTAAAGGAAAATCGGGATATTATTTTTTTGGAGGACTTAATGGTTTAACCATATTTAAACCAGAAAATATAAAGAAGAATTTTACACCGCCAAAAATACAAATCACTTCATTATTAATTAATAACAAAGAGGTTAAAATAGGTGAAAAACTAAACAATAAAGCAATACT
This sequence comes from Mariniflexile fucanivorans, assembly GCF_004341235.1. GTDB lineage: Bacteria > Bacteroidota > Bacteroidia > Flavobacteriales > Flavobacteriaceae > Mariniflexile > Mariniflexile fucanivorans. Next base: position 286,464 of record NZ_SLUP01000003.1, on the reverse strand, counting down.
CGAAAAATCAATTTCAGAAACCGAAAGCATATCGGTAAGCCAAAACGAACAATCTATTGCATTCCAATTAATTGTTGAGCATACATCCACACCATCAAAAAACAAATTAGCTTATAAATTAGAAGGGTTTAATGACGATTGGATAGAATCTGAAAGAGGAAAAAACACCATAACCTACACTAACTTATCTGCCGGAGATTACATATTTAAGGTAAAAGCAGCAAACGGAGATGGCGTTTGGAGTTCAGAAATTAAAAATTTAAAGGTTAAAATATTACCACCTTGGTATCAAACTTGGTGGAGCTATTTAGTTTTTATAATTCTTACCATCATAATTTGTGCTGGTGTTATGATTTATTTTATCCTTCATGAAAAGTTAAAACAAAAATTAAACTACGAACAATTAGATAAAGAACGAATAGATACCATCAACCAAGGAAAATTTCGTTATTTTACTAATATTTCACACGAATTCAGAACTCCATTAACACTTATAGCGGGTCCTTTAGAACAAGTTATTAATATAAATAAAGACGAAACACAGTCTAAATACCTAGCTATCATTCAGAAAAACACAAAAAGGCTTTTAAGTTTGGTAGATCAATTAATTACGTTTCGTCAAGCAGAACAAGGTTTTATTAGTTTAAACCTTAATAAAATAACCCTAGGCGAGTTTATATATCCAGCAACCGAAGCCTTTGAAAATTATGCCATCGAAAAAGACATCAACTTCTTTTATAAAGTGAATTCACCTAACGAAGAGATTGTTATCGATGTGGAAAAAGTAGAACGTATACTCTTTAATCTTTTATCAAATTCTTTTAAAAATACGCCTGCACATGGCAATATTAGTATAGAAGCCGACATCATACATACTGAAAATGAAAATCTTATAAAAATAGATGTTATTGATACAGGTAAAGGTATACCAGAAAAAGACTTGAATAACATTTTTGAACGCTTTTATCAATTAGGAAATAAAAAAGAAAACTTAAGCGGTGGCGGTATTGGTTTAGCGTTTTGTAAATCGCTTGTCGAACTGTTTAAAGGAGAAATTACCGTAAAAAGCGAACCAAATGTGGAGACAAGATTTTCCATTTTGATACCATCAACCCCTAATGAAGAGTATGATACCTCTGAAATTGATTCCACAAACAAGTCATATATTAAAGATTGGGTGCCTTTGCCAAGTGAATACAGAACTGAAAATATAGACCAAGAACAAGAAAGTGAAGACCTAAAACGTACCGTTCTTATTGTTGAAGATGAAGAAGATCTACAAATATTCTTAAGAAATTTTCTATCGAACCATTATAATATATTGATGGCAAAAAACGGACTTGAAGCTTTACAAAAAATGAAGTTGCAAGAGCCAGATCTTATAATCAGTGATATTATGATGCCCATAATGGATGGCTTTCATTTATGTGAAAAAATCAAATCAGATCCACAAACCTGCCATATCCCCATATTACTTTTAACAGCGTTGGGCGACGAAGAAAATTTAATAAAAGGCTTAGAATTTGGGGCAGACGAATATATAAGCAAACCTTTCTCGTTAAAACATTTAGCTATTCGGGCAGAGAGGCTCATACAAAATAACATTAAGTTAAAAGATCATTTTACTAAAAACAGTTCTATTCCAAAAGAAGATATTGAAATGTCTACAAGAGACAAAGAATTTTTAAAGGATATTATTGATGTTATTGAAAAAAACATAGCCAATTCAAGTTTTGGAGTTGAAGAATTATCGACAGAACTTGGCTTAAGTACTTCTTATTTCTACAAGCGATTAAAACAGCTTACTGGCCAGATACCAAATGTATATTTAAGGAATTTTAGGCTACAACGTGCTGCCCATTTATTGAAAAGCAACCAAGGGTTTAATGTTACCGAGGTTATGTACCAAATAGGTATTGAATCTCCTGCTTATTTTTCAACTTCATTTAAAAAATTACATGGTGTATTACCTTCCGAATTTCTGAAAAATTAAAAAAAACCTTAATAAACTAACTTTTATTAATTCATTTTTAGTTTTAAAAACACTAATTTCTATTCAAATAAATAATCATTTTTCAAATGAAAGTTTTCTTTCTGTTATTGGTTAATTAAATGATAATCAATATTTTATAAAATTTTTTATTAGATTCATTACTGAAATAAGAAAGAATTATACCGATTACAGTAAGTGTTTTTATTAGTTTTTTGGTTCTTTTGTTAACACAATTAAACTAAAAACCAATTAAACTATTATGAAAAATTTTAAACTAAACAAGTTTTTGTTTTTGCTAATTATTTTACAAGGAGTTTTTGCTTTTTCTCAAGAAAAACAAATTACAGGAAAAATAATAGATGAAGCAAGTATGCCTATTCCCGGAGCTACGGTTCTTGTAAAAGGAACTTCCGTTGGGACAACCACCGATTTTGATGGAAAATACCAGCTTAAAGTTCCAAGTAATTCCAATATTCTAAAATTTTCTTACATTGGATATGAAACTATTGAAGTAGCCATTGGAAACCAAACAACCATTAATATTACTTTAAAAGAAAGCGCAGCACAACTTGATGAAATTCTAATTACCGGTTTTAGAGGTGCTGAGCAAAGGGCCATTGCTTTTAAAAGAGAGGCAATGAGTGTTGTAGAAGCTATAACCCCGGAAGATATTGGTAACTATTCCGATGAAAATATAGCCGATGCGTTGCAACGGGTTCCTGGGCTTCAGGTTGAGCGCGACGATTCTGGTAATGGTGGTGGAGATCGCGTTTCTGTTAGGGGTGTTGGTCCGCAGTTCGTTAATATATCAGTTAATGGAAGAACACCACTTTCGGCAGGTTCTGAAGGTATAGACCAATTAAGACAATTTAATTTAGATGTACTGCCAACCGAAGTTGTACAAGGTGCGGTTGTTTACAAATCATCTGAGGCACACCTTATCGAACCTGGTTTAGGTGGAGCAGTAGATTTTCAAACTATAAAACCACTTTCATTGCGCTATAAAGATGGTAGTAATTCTTTTGCTGTTGTGAATATTCGTGGAGATTATAACGATTTTGGCGATAATCAAGCGTTAAAACCACGTCTAAGCGGATTACTTGGTTTAAGATCAGACGATAATAAATTTGGTATTGTACTTTCGGCCATAACCAGTAGTGCAAATCGTGCTTTCGACTCTTATAATATGGGGTATATTTCAAGAAATATAAGAGAAAATACGGCTGATGGTATAGTTACACATACAGGGGTTTTATCACCAAATTTAACCAGATTTAATCCCGTTCGTAATTCAGTGGATAGAGTTGGTATTTCAACAGCTATGCAATTTAAAATGGGAGAGCACTGGGAAGCTAATGCAGATTTTTTATTTACTGAGTTTAACAACTATTCTACTCGTAATCAATTCAGATTGTTTCCACAATTAGAAACCAATAATACCTTATTCCCAAGTGCCGATTTAAATATTGATGAAGATAATGTATTAAGAGGTTTTAATACTACGAGCTCTAATAATCCAATATCTAGAACAGCCATTGTGCCAACTCAATATGATAATCTTCAGTCTAGTTACATGGCAGGGTTTAATTTAAAATGGGAGAATAATGGATGGAAAATAGCCACTGATTACTCGCTTTCAAATATCGATTTTGACCAAAGATTAACGTTCTCACAAACTTTTATAAACGTCCCTTGGATGAGTTTTGATTTAACAGGTGATTATGGTGTTTTTGGATTCGACCAAGCTGAAGTGACAAATTTTGATAATGCTGTTGTACAAGATTATGCTTTCCTAAGAGACATCATGTTTAAAGGGGAGAATCATGCCATTCGTCTTGATATTGAAAAAGAATTAAGCGCGAACGCAAAAGTAAAATTAGGAGGTCGTTACAGCTCTACTGAATTAGATAGTAGACAAGCTCAATTAGCTGGTGCTGGGCAACCTTGGAGTGCTGATTATTTAGATGAAGAATCATATTTTAATACGTATGTTACAGGTACTCTTGATCCAGCTTTTGCTGAAGGTAGAAATATTGGTGGCAATCGTTGGTTAACGGTTGATCAAGCCTTAATACGTGCTAACAATCCAGCCGTATTTAATAGAACTGCTGGTTCTTCGTTTGAAGGTGATTTATTTAACGTTACCGATGGAGAACTTCCGTTACTTACAGCTAATTCTTGGACTTTAGAGGAAAACACCACAGCGCTTTATGGCCAGTTAGATTTCAAATCGGAATTTATGGGCGTGCCTGTTTCAGGTAATATAGGAGTAAGAGGTGTAAAATGGGAAGTTGAGGGTCGAGCATTCTCTACTATTACTATAGCTGCCAACGTAGATGACGACACAGGCGCAACATCATACGCAGGTGTGCCAACTACAGCAGCTTCAAGTAGATGGGATGTGATGCCTTCGTTAAATTTAACGCTTGCATTGAAAGATAATTTCAACCTACGTTTGTCTGCTGTTAATACGGTTTCTAGACCTGATTATTTAGATTTACGACCAACCAATACCGTTCGTTTTATCGATCCAAATTCTGAAAATGCTGGTATAAATGGTACAGCAACCTTATCAAACCCTAACTTGCAACCATTTAGTAGCTGGCAATTTGATGCTACTGGAGAGTGGTATAACAAAGCAGGTGGTGCTTTTGTTTTAAGTGGTTTTTATAAACTTATTGATGACTTTATTATTAGTGAAACGACATTCGATTCTAAATTATCGGATTATGGTGATATTAATTTTGACACTACAGGAGTAACCGATGAAGTTCTTGATGGACAAATATTAAATGTTACTAGTCCTGTGAATTTTACAGGTGTTAATTTATACGGATTTGAAGTTGGTTTTAGACAGCCTTTAGGTTTTATTAGCGATACTTTCAAAAGCTTTGGTGTACAGGCAAATTACACCTATGTTGATAGTAAATTTGATGAAGAAATCAACTCGGTTGACAATAGTTTCCCTGGTTCTTCAAAACATAATTTTAATTCTGTTTTATATTACGATGGTAAACTTTTCGGGGTTCGTGTAGCATACAATACCCGTAGTAGCTTCCTTAGAAACATAGGTGGCGGAAGCGATATCAGATCAAATATTACTTATACTGATGGTTTTGATAGACTTGATGTACGTGCAAACCTGGAAGTTACTAAAGATTTGCAATTATCAGTAAGTGCTCAGAATCTTACAGCTAGCGATAGACGTGATTATATAAATAACGATCCAACATTGTTTACACAATTAACAAGACAAGGTGCGGTTTACACCGTTGGAGCTAGATATAAATTTTAATTTATAAATAAGAGATTGTCTAAAAAGTCTAAAGTATTCTTTTGTCAGGTTGAGCTTGTCGAAACCTATGGTTGATTATCATTAAGTTGACATATTTCGACAGGCTCAATATGACTCAGGAATTTACTTTTTAGACAGCATCTTTTATTGTTTATCAACGGCATTATCAATAAAAAATTAATATCGACAGATGAAATATTTCACAATCAGTTGTTTAATGATGCTTTTAAGCTCATCATTTGTGTATTCCCAAGAAAAAGACACTGGAACAAAAAAAGAGCAAAATATGGATGACATGTGGGGAGCTAAAGATGTTTCTCTACAAACTCTTAAAGAAGGAAAAGCTAAATTGTTCGATGAGGGTAATTTTGGAATGTTCATTCATTGGGGCTTATACTCAAAATTGGCTGGTGTATGGAATGGTAAAACATATTATGGCATTGGAGAATGGATTATGAATCCTAGAGTTGCCGATATTCCACCAAAAGAATACATGAAAATTGCCAACGATTTTAACCCACAAAATTTCGATGCAAAAAAAATAGCGCAATTAGCTAAAGATGCGGGAATGAAATACATCATCATAACCAGTAAACATCACGAAGGTTTTGCCATGTTTGATTCTAAAGTAAGTGATTTCAATATTGTAGATGCGACACCTTTTGGTAGAGATCCTATGAAAGAATTATCTGCCGCATGTCATGAATTAGGTTTAGGTTTTGGTTTTTATTATTCTCACAATCAAGATTGGACCTATCCAGGAGCAACAGGTGGACCATTGACGGATGATAAAGGAAAAGAAGCAAGTTTTAAAGATTATTTCTACAAAAAATGTAAACCACAAGTTAAAGAAATATGCACTAATTATGGTGATTTAGATTTCGTATGGTTTGATACGCCTGGAGACATGAAAAAAGAATACGTTGTAGAACTAGCCAATATGGTTAGAAAGCTACAACCAAATGCCATGATGAGTAGTAGAGTAGGTCATGGCATGGGCGATTATTCTAGTAATGGCGATATGGAAGTGCCTACTAAAAATATTGAAGGTCTTTGGGAAACTTGCGATACGAATAACGATTCTTGGTCGTATGCATGGTACGATAACAATTTTAAAAGTCCGAAAGAAATATTAAATCGGCTTATCTCAACAGTTGGCAGGGGCGGCACTTATTTATTTAATGTTGGGCCTAATTCTGATGGCGCTATACCTGAAATTGGCGTAAAATTTTTAAAAGAAGTAGGAGATTGGATTAAAAAATATCCACAAGTAATTTATGATGCGGGAAGTTCACCTTGGCAACATGCTTTGCCTTGGGGCGATGTAACTACAAAAGAAAATTCATTGTTTTTTTCTGTTTTCGATTGGCCATTAGATGGGAAATTATATTTACCTGGTTTAGAAATAAAAATACTATCAGCTTCATTGTTAAGTGAAAACGGTTCCAAAGAAATTGCTTTTTCAAAGAAGAATGATTGGACCATTTTTGAATTACCCTTCAGACCTTCAGAATCACCTGTATCGGTTATAGAAGTGAAATTAGAAACTAAAGTTGAAAATGTAAAAGTAGATACCACTTTAGGCGTTTATCCTAACATAGAAAGTCTTTTACGAGTTGAATTTTCAGAAGTTAGTGATGCGGTTGAAAGTGAAGTGAAATGGATGGAAAAATTTGGTGAGTGGAAGCACGTTAACCAAGTGAGCGAATGGAATGATAACAGTAAAGTCACTTGGACCGTAAATGTACAAGAAGCAGGATATTACTATTTAGATTTAAATTATAAAGGTGAAGGTCGTTTGGTCTGGAAAACGGTAACAGATGAAGGCATCATCGTGCAAAACCAGCAAGCAGCTACCGAAAAATATCAATATTATAATATGGGTATTTTGGAATTTAAAACTCCAGGTAAACACACAATCACAGTTTCTTTAGTAGAAGGCGATACTAAAACTTCTAGTTTAAAAGCTGTTTTAATTAAACCTATTAATTAATTTTTTAAAGGCAAATTAAATTAAGATGACTTAAAATAACCTCAAAAAAAGTTAAATTATAACAAAAGTTGGGCTATTAGAGCAAAATAAAAGAAAATGATTTGGATACTTTAGTCCAGATTTTTATAACACATATACATCATGAAAATTATTAAATTAATTACAATCTGTTTAATTGTAATGGCATCTTTTCAAAGTTGCAAAAACGAATCCAAAATAGCGAAAGAAAGCACTAATACCGTTTCAAAAAAACAACCCAACATCATTTTTATTTTTGCCGATGATTGGGGCTATGGCGATTTGGGAATCCACGGCAGTACTTTCTGTAAAACCCCCAATTTAGATACCATGGCTGCTGAAGGTATCGATTTTCAAAATTTTTCTGTGGTTAATCCCGTTTGTTCTCCAAGTAGGGTTGGGGTAGAAACTGGGCAATTTCCGGCGAGACAAAGTGTACACGGACATTTTGCGTCTGTAGAATCTCATTCAAAAAGAAACATGCCAGATTGGTTAGATCCAAAGGCACCTATGTTGCCTCGTATGTTAAAAAATGCTGGTTATGCAACAGCCCATTTTGGAAAATGGCATCTTACAAACACGCATGTGGAAGATGCACCTTCTCCTCTGGAATATGGCTATGATGAATATGGCGCATTTAATATCGCAGGTAGACTGCATCAAATGCAAGCAGATTCTACGCTTTATAAAACGATAGATTTTGTAAAAAGACATAAGGATAAGCCATTTTTCATTAATGCTTGGATCCATGCTACACATACCCCGTTTTATCCGAAGGATGAATACATGAAAAAATATGACCATTTAGATGAGCAACAACAAGTGTATGCCGCTGTGGTAGATGAATACGATGCACGCATTGGTGAATTATTCGCTACTTTAAAAGAACTCGGTATAGACGACAATACGTTGGTGGTATTTTCTTCTGATAATGGACCTGAAATTACAGGAAACAAGAAAGAAATTGACGATAATTCCACGGGTCCAGGCTTGGGCGAATATTACTCTGTAGGTGAAGCGAGTGTACTTAATGGGCGTAAACGCTCCTTGTTCGCAGGTGGGGTACGCATTCCTTTCATTGTGCGTTGGCCAGGTAATGTGCCTAAAGGGTTAGTAGATAAAACAACCGAAATGGCGGCTGTAGATTTATTACCAACATTTTTAGAATTAGCAGGTGCCACATACCCTGAAGGTTACGAGTCCGATGGCGAAAGTATTGTAGCGGCTTTAAAAGGAAAAGCCTATAAAAGAGAAAAACCTATTTATTGGGATTGGCGTTTTTCCAGCGATCGCCCTTATTTCTGGCCAAGTGCTGGAATACAGGAAAATAACTGGAAACTGCTAACCAATAAAAAAATGAATCGTACAGAATTGTATGATATTAGTACGGATTGGGCGGAACAAAAAGATGTATCCTCAGAAAACCCTGAAAAAGTAAAGGCTTTAATGGAGAAACTTGAGGTGTTTCAAAAGTCATTACCCGAAGCGCCACCAGCTAACACGTTTTCAAAAGAAAGAGAAACTTTTTAGTTAGAAATTACTCAATATATAGAACTGGTTTAAACTATTTTGATTGAAGCGAAAAATATCATTTTGCAGCCAATTGGAAAAAGTTTAAATCAGTTTATTGAAATTAGTTTAGGTAAACTAAATTATCATTTTTAAATTTAAGCAATAAAAAATAAATGAAATCTGAGTTAATTTCGGCCATTTTTCAGGAAAATGAAACGCTTAAAATAGATAATAATAAACCAATTAAAACCTAACCTAATTACATACAATATGATGTGTAAATACTTAATGTCAATACTAGTTTCCTTAATTTGCACAATAAATATAATAGCTCAAGAATGGAACAAAAACTGGCCCATTTTAAAAACTTTTGAAGGAAAGTATCTGGATGAGGTAGCTATGCCTTTAGGAGGTATTGGCACGGGAACGGTCTCTATAGGAGGTAAAGGAGATTTACGGGATTGGGAAATAATGAATCGTGGTGCTATCGGGTACCTACCCGCGTTTCGATTGGTTAAACCCACTATTGCCAACGGCCCTTTTTTTGCGCTTTACTATAAAGAACAAAACAAAGATGCGCAAATAAAAGTGCTTGAAGGCCCAGTGGCCGTTAAGGATTATTATGGCGATTGGGGTTCCGAAGCTATTAATTCCGGTTTTCCACGTTTTGAAGAAACTACATTTGCCGCAGCATATCCACTGGCTCAAATCAACTTTAAACATACAGACGTGCCTGTGGATGTTCGTTTAGAATCTTTCAATCCGTTAATTGTTGGTGATGAAGATAAAAGTGGCATCCCTGTTGCAATTCTTCGATATGTGATAACAAATAATACCGATAAACCTATAGAAACGTCTGTAGTAGGTATGGTGCCAAATTATATTGGAGTAGATGGTTGGACAGGTGAACCTAAAGACAATTTTAATGAGTATAGGGAAAACGACAACATCAAAGGTGTCTACATGTACACCAATGGCGTTGATAAAGATGATGTGAATTGGGGAACCATGGCGTTAACAACCACTTCGACTGAAGAAGTAAGTTATCGCACCTCTTGGGCTAAATTAGCTTGGAATTGGACGTTTAGAGAGTTTTATGATGATTTTTTAGCGGATGGAATGTTAACAGATCATCCAGAGTTAGAAAAGAATGATAATGAAATAAAAAGAGGCGAACATGTCGGGGAAGTGTTTGAGGTGAGAAAAGATAAAATAAAGACACCTCCAGCAACATTGGCTGTAAAACAAGTACTCGCTCCTGGCGAATCAAAAGAGGTTACGTTTATGCTGACTTGGCATTTTCCTAATCGAAAAGCTTGGGACATAGGTAAACCGAAAGCTGGTGTAGAACAAGAAAATGTAGGCAACTACTACACAACATTATACGATGATGCTTGGGAGGTGGCTACAGTTACAGCCCGTGACTTTGATGTTTTGGAGAATGAAACGGTTCAGTTCGTTAGTAGTCTGGTTAATAGTGATATACCAACCGTTTTAAAAGAAGCAGGGTTATCTAATTTGAACAATCTAAGAAGTCAAACTGTATTTAGAACGGAAGATGGTTTGCCATTTGGTTGGGAAGGTACAGGAAGCATCCATGGAACAAAAATAGGTACATTGAAAGCTTCCGGTTGGGGTATGGGCACCTGTTCCCATGTTTGGAATTATGAATCTACCACGCCTTTTTTGTTTGGTAATCTTTCCACAAAATTTAGAGAAACAGAATTTTTATATGCGGTTAACGAGGATGGTGCTCAAAGTCATCGTATCGGTCTGCCTCTCAAAGAAAAAGGAACATCTTTTAAACACTGGGCCGCTGATGGGCAAATGGGAACCATCATTAAAGCGTATCGAGATTGGCAGTTATCAGGAGACGATGCAAAGCTTAAAGAACTATGGCCTAACATTAAAAAAGCCATGGAATTTGCTTGGACAGGTATTTGGGATACTAATAAGGATGGTGTGATGGAAGGTCCGCAACATAATACCATGGATATAAGTTATGTGGGTCCTAATCCTCAAATGGCAGCGTGGTATTTAGCAGCATTGAAAGCATCTTCAAAAATGGCTGGACATCTCAATGACAAAAAATTCGAAAAAGAATGTAATACCCTTTATACTAAGGGAAGCGCTTGGATTGACGCCAATATTTTTAACGGCGAGTATTACGAACAACAAATTCCCGAAGGCGCTAATAAAACAGCACAATTGGGCAAGGGGTGTTTGGTAGATCAATTGGTGGGTCAGTATTTAGCACATACCGCAGATTTAGGATATGTTTTAGATAAGAATAATGTACAGACCACGTTAAAAAGTGTTATGAAATATAATTTGGTAACTGATTTCAATGAGCATCTCAATACGTTTAGAAGTTTTGCGCTAGGTAATGAAAAAGGACTTATAATGTCTTCTTACCCAAAAGGGGAATTACTGGATGAACCATTTCCGTATTACACAGAAGTTATGACAGGATTTGAATATAGCACAGGAGCGCATATGATTTATGAAGGACAGGTTGAAAATGGACTAGAAGTTTTCAAAAACGTCCGTGATAGATATGATGGATTTAAAAGAAACCCCTTTAACGAAGGAGAATTTGGTCATAGATATGCCAGAGCCATGGCTGCATGGGCGGGCATACCTGCTTACACCGGGTTTCACTATTCCGCCGTTGATAAAACCATGAAATTCAATGCAAAAGATGGTAAGTATTTTTGGTCTAATGGATATCAATATGGAACAGTAGAGATAAGTGGTTCAAATGATGAAAAAACGATCATCTTAACAAGTAAAAATGGTGCGTTAAATTTGAAATCTTTCACCCTAAATGACTATGGCATAATTAATTTTAAAAAAGTTAAAACATTCAACAAAGGAGAAAAAGTGAAATTTATTATTGTTAAGAGTTGAAAATCGGAAAAAGAATGGATTTAGATTCAATAATTAAAAAAACTGAAACACTTGTGAATAATTCAAGCTATTTAACTTTTTTGATTATATGTTTTTGCTTCTTTTCAGGATATTCACAAAAACCAAAACAAACAGATAGACCACCTAATTTCATCATCATTTTTACAGACGATCAAGGCTATGCCGATTTAAGTTGTTTTGGAGGTACGCATGTAAAAACACCAAGAATTGATCAAATGGCTGCCGAAGGAGCTAAGTTAACCAGTTTTTATGTGGCAGCACCACTTTGCACGCCTTCTCGTGCGGCGTTAATGACCGGAAGTTATCCAAAAAGAGTAGGTTTAGCTACAGGAACTAATTTTCCAGTTTTGCTGGCTGCAGATCCTAAAGGACTTAATCCTGAGGAAATCACGATAGCAGAAGTTTTAAAAAGTGTAGGATATAAAACCGGCATGTTCGGGAAATGGCATTTGGGTGACCAACTTGAATTTCTACCTACCCGACAAGGATTTGATGAGTTTTTCGGAATTCCATACAGTCATGATATTCATCCATTTCATCAACAACAAAAAAAATACAATTTTCCATCGTTACCATTACTTGATGGCGAAATGGTTGTAGAAATGGATCCCAATGCAGATTTTTTAAACAAACGCATCACCGAACGTGCTGTTAGTTTTATTGAAAAAAATAAAGATGAACCGTTCTTTGTTTACCTGCCTCATACAAGTCCGCACAGACCGTTATTGGCTTCTCCAGAGTTTATGAAAAATGCTCCAAAAGAAGTAAAAGAGTCATTGAAAAATGAAGTAGGTGTTGATTACAAAACCAGAGATAAAATTTACCCGCAAACTATTAGTGAAATAGACTGGTCGGTTGGCCAAATATTAGATGCGTTAAAAGCAAATGGATTAGATGAAAATACATGTGTCATTTTCACTTCAGATAATGGACCAACAATAGGAAGTGCAGCCCCATTAAAAGGGAAAAAGGGGAGTACGTTTGAAGGAGGTATGCGTATGCCAACTGTAGTGCGATGGCCAAATAAAATTCTTGCGGGCTCAGTAAACAATGAACTTTTAACAACCATGGATTTATTACCAACTTTTGCAAAATTGGCTAAGGCGGAAGTTCCAATAGATCGAATTATAGATGGAAAAGATATTTTTTCGGTTTTACAAGGTAAAAGCATAAGTCCTCACGACAAGTTTTTTTATTATAGTGGAGAAACTTTAGAGGCTGTTAGATCCGGAAAATGGAAACTGCGGATTGCAGGTAAATCTTCACCAGAACTTTATAATTTAGAAAATGATATGAGTGAAAGTAACAACGTTTTAGAGCAATATCCTGATATGGTCTCTAAGCTTAGAATGTATGCTTCAAAATTTGAAAAAGAATTAGAAAAAAATAGCCGTCCGGCAGCATTTATTGAAAACCCAAAACCCTTAGTTAAGTAAAAACATACCAGACCCTACTAGTTTATTTTTTTGCTTTATATTTACTGTTTTAATATTATAATTATTTTTAAACCATCATGAAAAATCAAAAATTCTTAAAAATAACAAAAAATCTACTTGCTGTATTTTTTGCCATTTCACTCTGTAGTTGTTCGCAATTAAATCAATTAGAGCTTAAGTCTCCGAATGGTGAAGTTAGAATTACATTGGAAAGCAAAGAAAAGAATTTGAAATACAACCTTTTTGGAAACAATGCAGATATTATTTCAAATTCAGAAATTTCGATTCTGCAAGGTCTAGAAGTTGAGGTTTTAGAAACTAAAGTAAATAAAGTAAATGAAACATGGCATCCAGTTTGGGGACAGTTTAGTGAAATTAAAGATAATTATAATGAACTGGAAGTATCCTTAAATTACGAAGGCATACCTGCAAAACTTTATGTAAGAACTTATAATGAAGGTGTTGCTTTTCGCTTTAAAGTAGATGAAACCCCGGCAGATATGAAGCCTTCTTTTTTTATGGAGTACGGATTGCCTAATACAAGTAATTTATATTCACCAGCAGGAGAAGGAGAGCCTTTTGGTCCTGTAGCCGTTGCAGATCTAGGCGATTTGGATACCCAAAAGAAAAAATTAAAAATGCCTTTAGTTGTTGAAAACGGAGAAAACCAATTCTTATCACTTTTAGAATCCGATTTAATCAGTGCTTCAGGATTTGATGTTATCAATTTTAAATTTGATACGAATAGCAATAAATTAGTCTCTAAAAATGATTTTGTTTCAGATGAAAAAAGTTTGATAACCCCATGGCGCATCATTCTTATAGAAAATAATATAGGCGATTTATTGACGAATACAGTTCCATTAAATGTAGCAGCTCCTAACCAGATTGAAGATTCATCATGGATTAAACCGGGTAAAACTTTATGGGATTGGAGAGTGCATGGGTATCAAGCAGAAGATGGATTTACCTATGGAATTGATAACGAAAGCTATTACCGTTTTATAGATTTTGCTGCTGAAAATGATATTGAGTATTTCTTAATTGATGACGCTTGGTACACCGCTGTAAAACCGGGATATATAGAAATGTCCGATAAATTAGATTTAGATAAAGTTACCAAATATGCTAAAGAAAAAGGTGTGTCGCTACTTTTATATTACGACAGAAGACAAGGTAATTATGGAGACGAAGCCTTATTTCCATATTACAAATCTCTAGGAATGAAAGGCATTAAATATGGTTTTATGGGCTCCGATGTACCCTTTACAAGAGATGCCATCCGAATGAGTGCAGAAAGTAATTTGTTGATAGATTTCCATGATGGTCCTGTACCATTTACAGGGGTGTCTAGAACATATCCCAATGCTATTGCAAAAGAATTTTGCCATGCACAACAAGATTCAAGACGTGCATTTACCCCAAAAACCTTTATAAGAATGGCACTTATAAACGCTATTCAAGGACCTTTGGATATGAACAACGGTATTTTTGATATCACAGGAGTCAATGCTGGTAAACGAGAAAAAGGCCCCAGAAAATTAAATTCTTTACAAACGACATCCGTTGCAGAGGCAGCAAGAACTTTAATAATATTTAGTGGTTTGGTTTGTATTCCAGATGCGCCAGAAGCCTATGCGGCCAAACAAGATTTATTTGAGTTTATTCAAGAAATGCCCGTTGGTAAATGGGATGAAAGCAACGTGTTGCATTCTAAAATGGATACATACCTTTCCACAGCAAGAAGGCATGGGGACGCGTGGTTTATTGGCTCTGTTCATGTTGAAGGTGGAACTTTAGATATTTCTTTAGACTTTCTAAAAGAGAATCAAAACTACATCATCACGTATTATGAAGACACGGAAGAAACAGACAGTAAAACAAATCCTGAAGCTTACCAAGTACGAATAGCCACCGTGAAAAAGGGTGATATAGTAAAAGCTAAAATGGTAGCAGGTGGAGGCCATTGTATGTGGATTAGACCTGAATAAAATTGAAAATAGTCATATGAAAAAAACAGCATTTATTTTTGCATTTATAGCCCTCTTATTGGTATCATGCAAAACCAAAAATCAAATTTCTGAAGTAACCAAGCCTAACATTCTTTTTATTGTGGTTGATGATTTAGGCTATGAAGATTTAAGCGTCATGGGAAGCAAATATTATGAAACACCCAACATTGATGCTTTGGCGAAATCAAGTAATATTTTTACCAATGGTTATGCTACGTGTGCAGTTTGCAGTCCTTCGAGAGCCAGTTTGCTGAATGGTCAATTTACCGCCAGACATGGTATTACCCAATTTGAAGGGGCACCCACAGGTCTGGAGTGGAAAAAAAAGAACCGATATACCAAATTACTACCGCCAGATTATAAACATCATTTAGACCAAAACGATGTGACTTTGCCAGAAGTGCTAAAGGAGAATGGTTACGCTACTTTTTTTGCTGGAAAATGGCATTTAGGAAGTGCGGCAGAAAACTCTTTACCAACCGATCATGGTTTTGATATCAACCAAGGCGGTTACGAAAAAGGAGGCCCTTATAGCGGCGGTTATTTTTCACCTTTCAATAATCCAAATATGAAAGATTATCCAGAAGAAAGAGGCATGTCACTTTCAATGAAATTAGCCAAAGAAACTTCAAAATTCATTGAAAAAAATAAAGACACCACATTTTTGGCGTATTTATCTTTTTACGCAGTGCATGCACCCATTCAAACTACTAAAGAAAAATGGAAAAAGTATAGAGACAAAGCAAAAAAAATGGGCATTGCTGAAAAAGGTTTTGAAATGGAACACGAATTACCAGTTAGAAAACACCAAGATAACCCTGTTTATGCTGGTTTAATTGAGCAAGTGGATGAAGCCATAGGAAGCGTAATGCAAACGCTGAAAAAAAACGGGTTGGATAAAAATACGATTATCATTTTTACTTCAGATAATGGAGGCGTAACCTCTGGCGATGATTTCTCTACCAATCAGCTTTCACTTAGAGGTGGAAAAGGCTATCAATGGGAGGGCGGACTGCGTGTGCCATATTTTATTTATGTACCATGGATGCATCAAGAAGGTGCTAAAATAAATGAAATGGTATCTGGTGCCGATTTATTTCCTACGCTTTTGGATTTAGCCAATATTCCTTTAAGACCTCAAAATCACGCAGACGGAGTCAGTTTAAAACCGCTTTTAAACGGCGATAAAATTGCAGACAGACCTCTATTTTGGCACTATCCGCATTATGGAAATCAAGGAGGAGAACCTGTGTCTATTATGAGAAAGGATGATTGGAAATTGATTCATTATTGGGAAGATAGTCATATAGAATTGTATGATTTGAGTACAGATTTAGGTGAGGTCAACGATCTATCAGAACAAAATAAAGAGAAAGCTCAAGAATTGAAAGAACAATTAATGGATTGGTTAGAATCCATGCAGACTCAATATGCTGAAGTTGATCCAGATTGGGATGAGGAAGCTTGGAATAAACGTTTGGAAAATAATAAAAACAAACTCATGCCAAGGTTAGAAAACCAAAGAAAACAAATGCTTAGTCCAGATTGGAAACCTAATGAGGATTGGTGGGGAAGTGAAGTTAATTAAACAAACTAAATAAAAATCGAATGAAGATTAAATATAAAGCAACCTATACCTATTTACCAGTTACCATAATGGCAATATTGTTATTGTATGCTTGTGGAAACAAAATCTCTAAAAAAACAGAAAATAAGGAAGAAATTGTAAATGAAACAAAAAAAACAGAACCCGTAAATTTTTCATATTCAGAGGTGACTGGAATAGGAATGGATCCTAAGTACAATAGAAGAGATCCAAGTGATATTATTAAGGTTGGAAACAAGTATTATATCTGGTATACGCGTATGGATAAACCTATAAGATCGGGGTATTGGGGAACTATTTGGTATGCTACATCTGAAGATGAGGGACACACATGGAAAGAACAAGGTATGGCTCTGGGTTTAGGTGCTGAGGGCGCATTTGATAACCACTCTGTTTTTACGCCAAACATCTTAGTTTACAAGGGTAAATATTATATGTATTACACAGGGGTTCAACCTACGCCTGGGAATCCTGATAAGAAATTTGAAGGCAACAGCACAACCGATTTTACAGGCATTGGTGTTGCGGTGGCAGATAGTCCTGATGGTCTGTTTAAAAGATTACCAAACAATCTTGTTATTCCTCATAGCGAAGTTCCTTCAGATTTTGATAGTTACCGAGTAGATGATGCTAGTTTACTCGTTCGTGATGGCAAAATATGGTTATACTACAAAGGAAGATGCATAGAACATGGAAAAGAAGGTCCAAAACGTACACAAATGGGAGTCGCTATGGCGAGTCAACCAGAAGGCCCTTTTCAAAAATATTCAAAACCTTTAATAGAAAAAGGACACGAAGTGCTGATTTGGAATCAAAACGGAGGCGTTGCATCGCTTGCATCTTTAAGTAAATCCATTCATTGGGCTAAAGATGGCTTGGATTTTACACCTCTTGAAGAAAACTTAACCACCATTCCTATGGCTCCAGGTTTGTACAGACCACATTTAGAAAATGGAAATAAAGCCAGTAAAATTCCTGGTTGGGGTATTTCTATGATGCAAAGTGATGGAGAGGCGCATTTGCTTCGGTATGAAATAAATAACATCGCATTTTAACATGAAGAGTTTAACAAAGTTTTACGCATTAGTAATATTAATATGCGCATTTGTTCACACAGGTGCGCAGCAAAAAAACACATGGCCAATACTTAAAACATACGACCAAAATCACATAGACCGAATTGCTATGCCTGTTGGAGGTATAGGAACGGGAACTATATCATTAAGTGGGTATGGTGCATTAATAGATTGGGAAATTATGAGTCGCCCAGCCAAAGGATACAATCCAATATATACAGGAGTAGAAGTCATAAATCGTGCGCCATTTTTTTCCATTTATTTAAAAGAAGAAGGCAAAGAGGCACAAGCACTAATTTTGGAAGGACCGGTACCGACTCGATTTGACGAAGGTTATTATGGATCGAAAGCTCCAAACCATGGTCTTCCACGTTTTGAAGAGGCCACTTTTCAAACGGCTTATCCTTTTGGACAGGTTTTATTAAGCGATAAAAATTTACCAGTTGAAGTAACCATGGGGGCATTTAATCCTTTGATACCAGGGAATACAGAAGATAGTAGTCTTCCACTGGCGGTAGTGAGTTATAAAGTAAAAAATACAACCAACAAGCCTATTAACATTTCTTTAGCGGGTAATATTCCTAATTTTATTGGGTTTGATGGTAAAGAAGGAAAAGCCTATGAAAGCACAAATATTTATAAGGAAGAAAACGGCTTAAAGGGAATTCATTTCACTCCTAACAAGGAAATTGAGACAGAAAGTGCACAATGGGGTACGTTTAGTTTATTGACCAATAGTGATGCTGAAGTATCATATAGAACCGCATGGGAGCCTGGAGAATGGGGAAATAGTACACTAGAGTTTTGGGATGATTATACCGATGATGGACTGTTAGAAGAAAGAACCTCTAAACAAAAAAACAATATGGGATCTTTAGCAGTTAAAACAACTTTGGCTCCAAATGAAGAAAAAGAGATTCGCTTTTTTATTACTTGGAGTTTCCCAAATCGTCCAGCATGGGGTAATAATGAATATAATGTTGGTAATTACTATGCTACGCAGTATAAAGATTCATGGGAAGTAGCGCAGAAAAATGTAGCTAGAATTCCTGAATTGGAAAAACAAACCAAAACCTTTGTCGATGCTTTTATTAATAGTGATTTTCCTGATGTAGTAAAGGAAGCGGCATTATTTAATTTAGCTCATTTTAGAACACAATTGGCTTTTAAAACCAAATCAGGTTATTATTTAGGTTGGGAAGGCATTAAAGATAATGAGGGAAGTGGTGATGGAAGCTGCACCCATGTATGGAATTACGAACAAACAATTCCTTTCTTATTTGGCGATGTTGCACAAAATATGCGTGAAGTGGAGTTTGGTTTTGCCACGAATAATGAAGGTTTAATGTCGTATCGTATTCATTTACCATTAGAAACAAAAGCAACTAATTTTGGTTTGGCTGCAGCAGACGGACAAATGGGTAGTATAATGAAATACTATAGAGAATGGCAACTTTCGGGCGATGAAGCCTTTCTGAAGAAAAATTGGTCACACGTAAAAAAAGCGATGGAATTCTGCTGGATTCCAAACGGATGGGATGCCAATAAAGATGGGGTTATGGAAGGAAGTCAGCATAATACCATGGATGTAGAATATTATGGGCCTAATCCGCAAATGAGCTTTTGGTATCTTGGAGCATTACGAGCAACAGAAGAAATGGCTAATTATTTAGGCGATAAAAAGTTTGCGAACACTTGTTCTTCGTTATACGAAAACGGTTCAAAATGGATAGATGAAAATCTTTTTAATGGCGAATATTATATACAGAAAATAGTACCTCCTATGTCCATAGATAATATTGCAACAGGTCTTATCCGCGTAAAAAGACGATTGGTTGCAGACGATCCTCAATATCAGTTAGGTGAAGGAGTTCTTGTCGATCAGTTGGTAGGGCAGGTGATGGCGCATATTCTAGATTTGGGTTATCTTGCCAATAAAGAAAATATCAAGAAAACAAACGAGGCCATTCTAAAATATAATTACCGTGAAAATTTAGTAAAACATCCTAACTTTATGCGTTCGTACGCTTATAAGGACGAATCTGCCTTATTGATGGCAGCTTATCCTGGTACAAGACCTAAACAGCCATTCCCATATTTTACAGAGGTGATGACGGGTTTTGAGCATACAGCAGCCGTGAGCATGTTGTATGAAGGTCAGGAAAAAGAAGGCTTAAAAACCATTCAAGATATCCGTGATCGCTACGATGGTAAAAAAAGAAATCCTTTCGATGAAGCAGAATTTGGGCATCATTACGCCCGAAGTATGATGGCATGGGCAGGGGTTTTAGCAAGCTCAGGTTTTCATTATTCAGGTGTAGAAAAATCGATGGCATTTACCTCTAATCCAGGAACATATTTTTGGAGCAATGGTTATAGTTGGGGAACTTGCGAAGTGAAGAATAAAGAAGCAGTTTTAACGGTGCTTTTTGGTGAATTGAAATTGGATAGTTTTTCTTTAGAAGGTGTAGGAACAAAAAAATTAAAAGGAAAATTAATAGATAGTTCTAAAACATTGAATATTAAATTATGAAAACAAAATTGTATTTTTTAATATCACTATGTTTAATAGGTTCTCAATCTTTTAGCCAAAAAAAGACCAATAGTAAACCCAATTTCGTTATCATTTTTACGGACGATCAAGGTTACGGAGATTTGAGTTGTTTTGGTGGTGAGCACGTCTATACGCCAAATATTGATAAAATGGCAAAAGAAGGTGCCAAACTTACAAGTTTTTATGTGGCTGCACCGTTATGTACACCATCACGAGCAGCATTGATGACAGGCTGTTATCCAAGACGTGTAAGTATGGAGCCTCCTTCGAGTTTAGCAGTTGAATTACCAAATATAACCAATGGAAGAAGATTTCCTGTTTGCTTAGCAGCTGATGGTAATGGTTTGAACCCTGATGAAATAACCATTGCCGAAATTGCTCAATCTATGGGTTACAGAACAGGGATATTTGGAAAGTGGCATTTGGGAGATCAGCCAGAATTTTTACCTACCAAACAAGGTTTTGAAGCGTTTTTTGGTTTGCCTTACAGTCACGATATCGCTCCTAGCCATCCTAGACAAGATCTTTTTAAATTTCCGCCACTTCCGCTTTTAGAAGGAGAAAAGGTGATAGAAATGAATCCAGATCCTAATTATTTAACAAGAAGGATTACCGAAAAAGCTGTAAAGTTTATCAAAGATCACAAGGATGAAAACTTTTTTCTATACGTGCCACATCCAATTCCTCATGGACCATTGGCTGCATCTTCAGAGATTAAAGAGAAATATGCCCAAGAATTAGCAAAAGGAAAAAAAGGGTCGCCAGAACTATATTCAACCGCTATTTATGAGATTGATTGGTCGGTAGGAGAAATTCTTTCAGCTTTAAAGGAACAAGATATTGATGAAAATACGATTGTTTTATTTACAAGCGATAATGGACCTGCTGGAAGAAATGGTTCTGCAAAACCATTATCAGGACATAAAGGACAGACTTTAGAAGGAGGCATGCGCATGCCAACAGTAATTCGCTGGACAAGGAAAATTAAGGCAGGCATTGAAATTGACCAATTGCTTACGACTATGGATTTGCTACCTACCATAGCCAATTTAATTGGAGCAAAAATACCAAAAGATCGCATCATCGATGGAAAGAATATATTACCTGTACTTTTGGAAGGAGCTAAAAGTCCGCACGAATACTTTTTTTATTCCCATTGGGGAACTTTAGAAGCGGTTAGATGGAAATATTGGAAATTGAGAATCATAGACGGAAATGAATCGCTTTATAATTTAAAGATAGACATTGCAGAGAAAAAAAATCTCAAAAACCAATATCCTGATATTGTTGTCCAACTGAAAAATGCGATGCAAAAGTTTGATTCAGAAGTCACAAAAAACGCGCGTCCAGTAGGACATGTTGAAAACCCTATTGCACTTACTCTAAAATAAGATTAAAATGAAACAGTTATTATTTATTTTTTTGTCATTTTCAATAATGACGGCACAATCTCAAAAAACAAATCAAAGTCAAAACCCAAATATTATCTATATTCTGGCAGACGATTTGGGTTATGGTGATGTAAAATGTTTTAATCCAAATGGGAAAATACCAACACCCAATATGGATAATATGGCCGAAAATGGCATCAAATTTACCGATGCCCATACATCCTCAGCCGTATGTACTCCAACGCGTTATGGTATATTAACAGGAAGGTATAATTGGAGAACACCTTTAAAAAGTGGCGTGCTAAGTGGTTATTCAAAATCACTCATAACTCAAGAGTGTACTACTGTCGCTGAAATATTGAAAAGCCAAGGATATAGTACGGCATATATTGGTAAATGGCATTTGGGATGGGATTGGGAAATTCAGAAAGAAGATACAAAACTAGAACGTGATAATCTGAATGCAAAACCCACAGTAGATTTTACTTTACCTATAAAAAACGGACCCTCAACTCATGGTTTCGATTATTCTTTCGGTTTTTGTGGTTCGCTTGATATGGCGCCCTATGTGTATGTAGAGAATGATAAATCTACTATGGTGCCAACCAAAACAACCGTTTCAGTTGATGAGAAAGGCATTTGGAGACCAGGACTTACTTCGGATGATTTTAGTCATGCAAACGTATTACAGGATTTAACAGATAAGGCTGTTGATTATATAGGTAAAAAAGCGCATGGAAGATCGCCTTTCTTTTTATATTTTCCTTTGCCAGCTCCTCATACACCTATTTTGCCAACAACCGAGTTTTTAGGTAAAAGTAATACCAACATGTATGGCGATTTTGTAATGCAGGTTGACGATGTAGTGCGCCAAATTAGGGAAGCGCTTAGAAAACAAGGTATTTCAGAAAACACATTATTGGTTTTTACTAGTGATAATGGGTGCTCACCAAAAGCTGATTTTGAAGAACTCGCCAAAGTAGAGCATAATCCGAGTTATACTTTTAGAGGAACAAAAGCCGATATTTTTGAAGGAGGACATCGCGTTCCTTTTATTGTAGAATGGCCAAAAATGGGATTGAAAAATACCAGTTCAGATAAAATTATTTGTACAACAGATTTTTTTGCTACATGTGCCGATTTAGCAGGGCATAGTATGGATGATGCAGAAGGAGTAGATAGTTACAGCATGTTACCATTAATAACAGGAAAGAGTGATTTCGAAATCCGTGAATATACCATTCATCATTCCATAAATGGATCTTTTGCTATAAGAAAAGGGGATTGGAAATTAATTCTTTGTCCAGATTCTGGTGGGTGGAGTTACCCAAAACCAGAGGATATTAAAAAAGAAAAGCTAAAGTTGCCCACTATGCAATTATACAATTTGAAAGCAGATATTGGCGAAACCAATAATTTAGTAGCGGTCTTTCCGGAGAAAGCTGCAGACTTAAAAGCAGCTCTTAAAAAAATCATTTTAGACGGAAGAAGCACACCTGGAAAGATTCAAGAAAATGAAGGTATGGAAGGTTGGAAACAAATTGAATCGATTGTAAAATAACACCTAATGAAATTTTTTCATCAAAATAGAATGAATAATTTACAACATAATATTTCGTTTTTTCTTGTGTTATTTTCACTAATTGTTTGTGGTCAAAACACGTCTAAAAAGGAAGTTCAAGTATTTGATAACATTCCTAAATCTATTGTTTTAGAGGGTTTAACTACCAAAGGAATTTTAAGTTTAAACAAACAGCAACTCATTCCTAATCAAGATGGGATTATCGCCGAAATCAAACTTGAGCTACTTAAATTTAAAAAAGGAATTTATTATCGTCCGTTTTCTTCAAAATTAGCGGCAGGAAATCGCGTTGAGCCTCTTTGGTTCAATACTATTTCAGATTTAGATTCATATAAATTACAACCACCTAGAATGGATGATTTTATGAATCTAGGCGCATTTATGATGCTTCAAAAAGTAAATGGAGATTATTTGGCATTACTTCCCTTGGTTTCAAATCGCATTGGAAACACGTTCAGTATTAGCGAAAACAATATGTATTTAACTATGGCGACTTATGGTACTCAAACAGAAAATGTTTCTGTTCCATTCTTAAGTTATGCGCAATCTAAAGATCCATATGAAGCAGCAAGACAGGTTTGGGAACTTGCTATGGAAATGGATGAAATAAAAGAGAACATTAATTGGAGAGAACAAAAGGAATATCCAGAAGCCTACAAATATTTAGGATGGTGTTCTTGGGAACATTACAAACAAAATATTAATGAAAAAATTATAGTTGATGCCATTCAAGAAATTAAAGAAAGCCCGATTCCTTTTAGATGGGTTTTGGTGGATGATGGGTATTTAGATCATAAAAACGGACAATTATTATCTTTTGGAGTTGATAAAAAGAAGTTCCCAAATGGTTGGAACCCTATCACGAGTCAAAAAGATGATAAAATTAAGTGGATGGGAATTTGGAGAAATTTTAATGGATATATGCAAGGTGTTTCTCCCGAACATACCATGTCGAATTTAGAAGAATATTTAGAGATACAAACTAAATATGATGGAAAAAAACGATTGATGCCTCAAATTTCAGAAGAAGCAGCCAATGCCTTTTACAATGAAATGACCACCAATACTAAAGAGAACGGTTTTAATATGATTAAAGTCGATTTCCAATCAGATAATTTTCGTTATAATACGGGTGCTAGCAATGCCATTTTAGGAGTGCATTATAATAATACTGCTTTAGAAGAAAATTGCAAGGATAAAGATTTACAATTATTGAATTGTATTGCCCAACAAAACTTTAATGTATTTAACCATAAATACAGTGCTTTAATTCGTGGAAGTGTAGATTACAAAACCACCAAAGACCGTTTAGATATTACATTGGTACAAAATTTCGCCAATGCATTTTGGTTAGGACATACACATTGGTTAGATCAAGATATGTTTTACTCAAATTATAAAGAAACAGCACAATTAATGGCTGTAGCTAGAGCCATGTCTGGAGGACCAATTTATTTATCAGATGAACCTAAAAATATTGATAATACCGTTCTAAAACCATTGATTTATGCTGACGGACGAATTTTAGGGACTTTAGCACCAGCAGTTCCTTTACCAGAAAGTTTAATGCAAGATCCTTATTTTGAGGGTAAAGCGTTTAGAGTTATTGCGCCTTTAGAAAATAATACAGCGGCGATTATGGCTGTTAATTTAAAGCAGAATGATGAGGTTGTAACTACTCATATTTCTTTAAAAGATTATCCTTTTGCTGGAGGTATGATTCAACCTTATAAAGGACTTTGGGAGCTTCCTAAACAAGGCGTTTTATTATACGATCATTATGCAGGTTCTGCACAAGTTTTAAAAGAGGATTATCAATTTACACTTGCTTCCAGAAAGGAGCGTCTTTTTCTGTTAAGTCCAATAAAAGAAGGTTGGTCTGTTATAGGAAGACCCGATAAATACATGTCAGCTTCAGCATATAAATTGTTAGAGTTCAATTCAAAAATGGTAAAAATTAAGATGGTGGAAGATGGTCCAATACTGTTGTGGTCTGACGGTAAAATCCCGACTTCGGAAAATATTAAATTTAAAAAACTAGAAAATGGTCTTTGGCACGGCAAATTGATAAAATCAAACACGAATAAAGAATATATAATTACTGGAAAGCGTGATTAAAAATTAAACAAAATTTCAAAACAACTAAACACAAAATTTGTGAAAAACATTTTATACACCACATTCATTTTTCTTATTTACATGCAAACGCATGCCCAATTTTTGTTGCATTATGGTAAACCGGCCAGTAAATTTACTTTAGAACAAAGAAATAATTACAACAAATTAGGCTACATGCAAGAAGCGTTGCCATTGGGTAATGGACGTTTAGGAGTCATGTTTTCTGGAAGGATTGATGAGGAACACATCATGCTGAACGATATTACCTTGTGGATGAATAGCAAGCGAGGACTTGATACCATTGCGCAATCCGGGGTAAGAATAGGTGCTTATAAAAATTTTGATAAAGTAAGGGAAGCATACGAACAAGAGCAATATGGCACTTCCGAAAACAGTATGGAATCCATGTCTACCAAATACTTAAGCAGCAACCAACCTTTAGGTAATTATGCACCTTTTACAGATTTATACATTTCTACAGGTCATGATAGTGCAGCAGTTAGTAATTACAAACGTACTTTAGATGCTCATTCCGGAATTGGTCAAGTAAGTTATCAAATAGGAAAGGCTCAATTTACTAGGGAATATTTTTGTAGCCATCCCAATGATGTTGTTGCCGTAAGATATACTGCTGATAAAGCTAAAATGAATATTAAGATTCATGTGAATACATTGCATAACATTAAAAAGATTAATGCTGTAGATAATAGGATAGTGCTTATTGGAGAAGTTTCAATGGTACAAGACAATATTGAGTTTCTACAATTGGTTTATATTGATGCGAAAGATGGAAAGTCGATACCCCAAACTGATGGCTCCTTTCTCATAGAAAATACTTCAGATGTTAAGATATATGTAACTGCATATTCCGATTATTTACCAATTTATCCATCTTTTAAAGGACGAGATTACAAAACCGACACTCAAAAAATGATGGATGCTGCTGTTAAAATCGGTTATGAACAGCTGAAGCAAACACATATAAAAGATGTTTCAGCATTGATGGATCTTTGTCAATTGGCATTAGATTATAAACCATCAGGATTGGCAACAGATAAGCTGATCAAACAAGGAGCAAGTATAGAATTAGAAAATTTATATTTTAATTATGCTCGTTATTTACAGTTAAGTTCTTCAAGAACTGCTCCCGTTCCTTCTAATTTACAAGGACTTTGGAACGGACATTTAAAACCTGCTTGGAATGCAGATTACCACAACGATATCAATGTAGCCATGAATTATTGGATGGTGGAAACAGCAAATCTTCCAGATTCTTTTACGCCTTATGTAGAGTGGTTGAAAATAATAGCAGAATCGGGTAAACACACCGCAAAAGAAGGGTTTGGTATAGAAAAAGGGTGGAGCGCTGGCCTCAACGGAAACGTATTTGGATTTACGGCACCAAATGAACATGGTCGGCGTATGCAACAATCAGGCGCTTGGTTGTGCCAGAATTTGTTTGAACATTATGCTTTTAATAAAGATGTAAATTATCTAAAAGAAATCTACCCGATTCTAAAAGGAGCAGCCGAATTTTATGTTGAATTTTTAGCACCATGGAAAGACGGTTCGCTTGTGGTATATCCAACATGGTCGCCCGAAAATGTCTATTTAACCGAACAATTTAGCAATTTAAACAAACAAGCATACGGTGCGTCTTGGGACCAGCAACTGGTTTTAAATTTATTTACAGATTGTATAGAAGCTTCAACAGTTTTAGGGCTTGATAAAGATTTTCGGAAAAAATTACAAGAAATCATTCCTAAATTATGTCCGCAAAAAATTGGACAATACGGTCAAGTTCAGGAATGGCCAGAAGATTGGGACAGTCCCACAGACCAACACCGTCATATTTCACATTTAATAGCCTTACATCCCGGACGTGATTTTTCACCATTAACCACACCAAAATTAGCTGATGCGGCTTTAGTTACCATGAAACACCGCGGCGATATTTCAACCGGCTGGAGCACCGCATGGAAAACCAACTTTTGGGCCCGATTGCACAATGGCGATAAAGCATATCAATTTTATCAGTTTTTAACTTCTAAACGGGCGTATTCAAATTTGTTCGATTTTCATCCGCCATTTCAAATAGATGGAAATTTTGGAGGAACGGCAGGCGTGTGCGAAATGTTGTTACAAAGTCATTTGAGAAGTATTGACAACAAAGCTAATAAGATAGAGAAAGCCACCTTTGTGGCTTACCAAAAAAGTTCAGAAGAAAACAATCATTTTGTTCTTGTTTCTCCCAGTGAATCATTTGCAGAAGCTCCTTATATTTTACACTTATTGCCAGCATTACCTTCAGCATGGCCTGATGGAAGCATAAAAGGATTACGTGCTCGAGGTGGTTTTGAAGTGGACATTGAGTGGAAAAATGGTAAATTGATAGGGGCAAAGATACATGCCACCACAAATGGAAAATTTAGAATTTATTCTAATGGATTATTAAGTGAAGTCATGGCATTGGAAAAAGGAGAAACTAAAATTTGGACGAACTAATTTAATAAGAAAATTATAAAAATGAAAAACATAAAGTTAGCGGTAATCATTCAGTTTATAAGTGTTATAGCTTTTGCTCAAACAATAAGCAATGATTGGCCCGTACTAAAAACTTACGACCAAAATCACATCCAAAAAATAAAGATGCCCGTTGGTGGTATTGGTACTGGGACCATTTCCTTGACGGGAAGGGGTTCTTTAGAGGATTGGGAAATTATGAACCGTCCTGCCAAAGGCTTTAATCCCACTTTGGAAAATTGGGGTCCAGTAAAAGTAAAAGGACCTTTTTTCGCCATTTATATGGAAGATGAAAATGGTAAAAAACAAACTCGTTTACTCGAGGGACCACCCGATGAATCGTATTACGAAGGCGATTGGGGAGCCACTTCAAACAATCATGGTTTGCCTCGTTTTGGCTCTGCGTCTTTTAAAACCGCTTATCCCTTTGGTCAAGTGTATTTAAGTGATGAAAACCTTCCGGTGGAGGTTGTACTTGGGGCATACAACCCGCTTATTCCAGGAAACATTGACGATAGTAGCATTCCCACGGCAATCCTAAATTATACAGTGAAAAATACCAGTAAAAAGGATATTACTATTTCATTGGCGGGAACCATTCAAAACTTTATTGGTTTTGATGGCACACGAGGAAAAACCATAAATAATGTCAATACGATTCGAGAAGAAAATGGCGTAAAAGGCATCCATTATACAACCAATGGCGTAGACCCCGAAAGTGAGCAATGGGGAACCATGAGCTTCGTATCGTTGAATGAAGGCCATACAAGCTATCGTACCGATTGGCAACCTAAAACCAGCCGATGGGATAAAAAACGACTCGATTTCTGGGACGATTTTAGTGCAGATGGTGTGTTAGAAAAAAGAGTAAATGAGGAGGCAAATGCACCAATGGGTTCTTTAGCTGTAAAAACAACTTTAAAAGCTGGTGAAGAAAAGAATTTTAAATTTTTAATTAGTTGGCATTTTCCAAACAGACAAACTTGGGATAAACCAGGATTTCAAAAGTTAATTACTGCCACTGTTGGAAATTATTATACCACTAAATACACCGATTCATGGGATGTGATTTCAAAAACATTGCCACGTCTTGAAGAATTGGAAAAAAACACAAAAACATTCGTAAATGCACTTATTAAAAGTGATATGCCTGAGGAAATTAAAGAATCGGCGCTTTTTAATTTGGCACACTTAAGAACCCAACTGGCATTTCGTATTAAAACAGGTCAATTATTAGGTTGGGAAGGCGTTTTTGATACACATGGGTCGTGTTTTGGTTCTTGCACTCACGTTTGGAATTATGAGCAAACCACGGCTTTTTTGTTCGGGGAATTAGCTAAAACCATGCGAGATGTCGAGTATGGTTATGCCACCGATGACCAAGGTTTGATGAGCTTTAGAGTGTATTTGCCTTTGGAAGAAGGACAAAAATGGGGGAAAGCAGCCGCCGACGGACAAATGGGAAGTATCATGAAATTTTATCGCGAATGGCAATTATCTGGAGATGATGCCTTTCTGAAAAAACACTGGCCTAAAGTGAAAAAATCATTGGAATTTTGCTGGATACCCGGAGGATGGGATGCCGATAAAAATGGCGTCATGGAAGGTTCGCAACACAATACCATGGATGTAGAATATTTCGGCCCTAATCCTCAAATGGGATTCTGGTATGTTGGAGCCCTTAAAGCATCGGAAGAAATGGCTAATTATTTAGGCGACAAAAAATTCGCTAAAACCTGCCAAAGTTTGTTCGATCAAGGCTCTGAATGGATGGACAAAAATCTATTCAACGGTGAATACTACGAGCAACACATTCAACCACCCATGTCGAAAGATAATGTAGCAGAATCACTTATGGGAGCAGCAGATGATGCCAATGCGATAGACCTCACATCACCTGATTTTCAATTGGGAAAAGGCGTATTGGTCGATCAGTTGGTAGGCCAAGTTTTCTCCCATATTGTAGGCTTAGGCTATTTAGCAAAAGAAGAAAACATCAAGAAAACCTTGGAATCAATCATGAAATACAATTATGTTGAAAACATGACCTCTCATGCCAATTTTCATCGTTCGTATGCTTTAGGCGACGAGTCTGCTTTATTGATGGCTGCCTATCCAAATGAAAGACCTGAAAAACCATTCCCATATTATACCGAAGTGATGACTGGTTTTGAATATACTGCGGCCATAGGGATGTTACAAGAAGGTTTAACGGAAGATGGTTTATTATGTATCCGCAACATCAGAGACCGTTATGACGGGAAGAAAAGAAGTCCGTTTGACGAAGCCGAGGCAGGTCATCATTACGCCAGAAGCATGATGGCTTGGGCAGGCATTTTGGCTACCACAGAGTTTCATTATTCAGCCGTTGAAAAATCGATGAGGTTTACCTCAAAACCTGGAACTTATTTTTGGAGCAATGGTTATAGCTACGGAACTTGTGAAGTAAAAAATAAGAAAGCGGAAATTACCGTACTTTCAGGAAAATTGGAATTGGATAGTTTTTCTTTAGAAGGAATTGGAACGAAAAAGTTTCAAACAAAAATCATTGACACTATGGAGAATTTCAATGTAAAACTATAAAAAATGGTAAAACAAATAATCATATTAGGATGCCTTCTATTATGGATGAATTCATGCATTTTCCAAAAAAAAGTGCATGCCAACAAACCCAATTTCATCATCATTTTTACCGATGATCAAGGCTATCAGGATTTAGGATGTTTTGGATCTCCAAATATAAAAACACCAAACTTGGATAAAATGGCTTCCGAGGGAATGAAATTTACCAGTTTTTATGCCCAAACCGTTTGTGGACCATCAAGAGCCGCTTTGATGACTGGCTGTTATCCTTTAAGAAATGCCCGAAATGATGATGGCGAATCTCCACACCCAAAACTTTCTTTAAGTGAAGTTACCATCGCAGAAGTATTAAAACCATTAGGATATAAAACAGGGATGATTGGCAAATGGGATTTGGCGGGACATAATCCTGAACAATTCAATCCAGATTTATTGCCCATGTATCAGGGATTTGACGAGTCGTTTTTCACACCAACAAGTAATGATAATCGTGTTCATTTACTTCGGAATAAGGAAGTCGTTGAATTGCATGCCGATATGTCAACCCTCACGCGTAGATATACCGATGAGGCCATTAATTTTATTGAAAAATCTAAAGAACAGCCATTCTTCCTCTATTTAGCGCATACAATGCCACATACCAAATTGGCGGTTTCTGATGCATTTAAAGGAAAATCTGAAGGTGGTTTTTACGGCGATGTGATTGAAGAAATTGATTTTAATGTGGGAAGAATTATGGCTAAGTTAAAAGAAACTGGTTTAGATGAAAATACCTATGTTATTTTCACCAGTGATAACGGTCCGTGGTGGCTAAGAAAAGACCATGCAGGTCATGCCGAACCATTAAGAGGCGCAAAAACTTCTGCTTGGGAAGGTGGACTAAGAGTGCCTTTTATTATTAGGGCACCTGGTAAAGTACCAGCAGGAACAAATTCCGATTTGGTAACCGCTACCATCGATTTACTTCCAACTTTAGCTGAAATAGTAGGAGCACAGCTTCCTGATGATAGAGTAATTGATGGTTTGGATATTTCAGATATTATTCATGGAAAATCAACAAAATTAGAACGCCCTTATTTTTATTATCAACACCAAGAATTACGGGCGGTGCGTCAAGGAAAATGGAAATTACATTTGCCACATCAGCCAGATTCCACATCAATAGTATATAACAAATGGCCCATCCATAGTGCACCAAAAGACCGCATTTTATTCACAAAACCAATATTGTACGATTTGGAAAATGATATTGGAGAAACTGTTGATGTTTCAGAAGCAAATCCTAAATTAGTTGCTGAATTGACGAAACTTTTAGATTGGGCAAGGGAAGATATTGGTACTTATAATCACAGAGGCAAAAATGCGCGTACACTTGGAGAAGAGCCATATTTTACATCAAATTCACTCTTCCCTGAAAACGAAAAAAACTAAAAACATGAACTCTAAATTTAAAAATATCAGATTTACAAGATTCAGATTAGCTGTTTGTTTGGTTATATTTTACAGTCTTAGTACTTACCAAATATTTGCTCAAAATAAACCAAATATTCTTTTTATCTGTACGGATGAGCAACATCCTGCAATTTCAGGTTTTCGAGGAAATCCTGTGGTTAAAACACCAAATTTGGATGCCCTTGCAGCAGACGGTATGTACTTTACAAGAGCCTATGTAGCAAGTCCAGTTTGTGCGCCCAGTAGGGCTGCCTATATGTTTGGAAAGCACATTCATCAACTAAATTATTGGTATAACGGTCAAGCATGGCCTAAAGACGAAGTGACTTGGGCAACAAGAGTTACTCAAAGTGGCTATTATACAGCGCATTATGGTAAAATGGATTCGCCAGGGTTATATGGAAAGCTGGGTTTTAATGAGGAGTGGAATTCTGCCGAAAGACCCGAAAGAATATCTCCTGGTCCTGATATGCGTTTCGATCCTGAGCATCCTCGCTTAGCAAAAGGTCATTTGGAGGTAAAGACCTTTGATATTAATGAGTATACAATAGATGCTTATACCGCAGGACCTAAAAAATATGGACAATATGCTGTAGATCGCCCATCAATAAATCATGCATTACGGTTTTTGGAAAACAGAAATAGCGATAAGAAACCTTGGATGCTCCATG
Organism: Mariniflexile fucanivorans; assembly: GCF_004341235.1. GTDB lineage: Bacteria > Bacteroidota > Bacteroidia > Flavobacteriales > Flavobacteriaceae > Mariniflexile > Mariniflexile fucanivorans. Next base: position 253,718 of record NZ_SLUP01000003.1, on the reverse strand, counting down.
TTGGTCTCCTTATGCCGCATTGGCCTATTACGCTTCCGCAAAAATATTACGATATGTATGCCAATGTAGATATTCCTATGCCACATGATGCAAAATTCCCTAACAAAAATATACATCCCGCTCTGCAACATTTTCAAAAATGGGACGGATTGGATGAACAACCAAGCGAAGAAAAGTTGAAAAATGCATTACGTGGGTATTATGGGATGATTAGCTGTGTGGATGATATGCTTGGAGAACTGATTACAGAACTTAAGAAAAATGGTATGTATGAGAATACTTATATCATTTTTACCTCAGATCACGGCGATAATTTGGGAGAACATGGATTGATGGGAAATAAGCATACGCCTATGGAAGCTTCTGTAGCAGTTCCATTAGTAATCACTGGTCCCAGAGTAAAACAGGGAGTAAAAATTGAAACGCCTGTTTCTTTGGTAGATATGTATCCCACAATTATGAATATGGCAGGGATTAACTATACAGATCCAGAGATGCCAGGAAAAAATTTATTACCAATTTTGGAGGGGAAAGAAGCAGCAAACGATCGCACCGTATTTTCAGAATGGCATGGACTTGGGTTTCCTGCGTCATGGTACATGCTGGTAAATGAAAAATATAAATACATCTATTATGAGCGGGACAGACCTAGTTTGTTCGACATGGAAAACGACCCTAAAGAACTGAATGACCTTGCTCTTAACGATGATTATTCATATAAATTAAAGGAATTTGAAACAGAGCTTAAAAATAGGATTGACCCTGTAAAAGTAGCTCAAATGGCAAGAAAATATCATAAATTAATTACCGATGATGGAAAAGAGCTTATTTTTGGTGAAGCACCTTTTCCAAAATCAAAGTAAAAGCATTTAATAATGAAAACTAAAAGAAAGATGAAACTAAAATCTAAACTATCAAAAACGGTTAAAATACTGGTCTTTATATTGTCTTGTTGTGGGAGTAACCTAACACTTTCTTCCCAAGATAAACCCAACGTCGTTTACATTTTAGTCGATGATTTGGGCTACGGTGACATTGGCTGCTACGGAGCAACAAAAGTAAAAACTCCCAATATTGACAAATTAGCAACTGAAGGAAAAATATTTACCGATGCGCATTCGGCTTCGGCGGTTTGTACGCCCTCACGTTATGCTACCATGACCGGGCAATATCCATTTCGCGGAAACAACGGAAAAGGAATTTGGGGACCTGCACCCGTAGAATCGGAATTGCTTTTAAAAACAGACCAACTCACCATTGCCGATGTGTTAAAAAATAGCGGTTATGCAACAGCAGCTTTAGGCAAATGGCATCTTGGTTTTAAAACAGGAAGAAATGATTGGAAACAGCCATTGAGTCCCGGTCCCAACGATTTAGGTTTTGATTACTACTTCGGAGTCCCTGTCGTTAATAGTGCACCGCCTTACGTATATGTAGAAAACACACATGTAGTTGGAGGTGATCCAAACGATCCTTTGGTGTACGTAGGAAAAGGAAAGCCCGAAGTAGTGACTCCTATAACTCCAATTCCGCCAGAAGCTTCACAAAGAACAGTTAATATGTTTAAAGGAGCTGTTGCTGCTCATAAAATTTACAACGATTATACCGTAGGAACCGTATTGGCAGGAAAGGCAGTAGATTGGATTACGGCAAAAACGGCTAAAAAATCAAAGAAAGAAAAACAAAACCCTTTCTTTTTATATTTGGCAACCACACATATACATCATCCCTTTACACCAGGAAGCAATTTTCAAGGGAAAAGTGATGCGGAATTGTATGGCGATTTTATTCAAGAATTAGACTGGATGGTAGGACAGGTTACTTCCACATTAGAAAAACAAGGCGTAGCAGAAAATACTTTAATTATTTTTACCAGTGATAATGGCGCGATGTTGAATCTTGGTGGTCGTAACGCCGTAAAAGCGGGACACAAAATTAATGGCGATTTATTAGGCTTTAAGTTCGGTGTTTGGGAAGGCGGTCACCGCGTGCCTTTTATAGCAAAATGGCCCGGTAAAATTGAAGCGGGAACAGTATCCAATCAATTGATTTGCAATGTGGATATGTTAGCTACATTTATGGCGCTTACAGGACAAAACACAAACAATTTGGAACATACTGATAGTGTTAATATATTGCCAGCATTGACGGGTAATCCCGAAAAACCTATTCGGAATGAGGTAGTATTGGCAGCCTATAGAGAGTCGCATTTATCACTTCGTAAAGGAAAATGGATGTATATTCCAGCTCAAGGCAGCGGCGGATTTACAGGTTCAAAACCTGAACAACATGCATGGGGTGGTGCGCCTGCTGTAGCATTTATTGGAGGTGTTAATAGCGATATTGAAAACGGTAAAATAAAGAAAGATGCCCCAAAAGCACAACTTTACAATTTGGAAGAAGATAAATATCAAATAACAAACGTTTATACGAAATATCCAGAAGTAGTAAAAGAAATGGAAACCATTTTAGAAAGTTATAGACCAAAAACAGAAAAAACACCTAAAAAATAATTTAAGTTATGAAAAATCAGCAATCATTTACCATATACAAACTAGGAGTTCTTATTTGCTCCATTTTATTAACTTTATCATGTAATTCTAAAAAGAAATCTCAAATGAAAAACGAAAACAACTCCATAGATTCACTAAGTAATACCCATGAAAAGGGAAACGTCAAAACCTATGCAGATGATGTTAGTTTTATGCAAAATTATATCGATTTGATTCAACTTACTGATGCATCAAACAATTCAAAAGTAGCTGTTTCTGCAGCTTTGCAGGGTAGGGTCATGACCAGTAGTGCTTATGGTGCAAATGGAAGAAGTTACGGTTGGATAAATAGAGAATTATTCAAATTAAAAGAAGTTCAAGAGCATATAAATGTGTTTGGAGGTGAAGAACGATTTTGGCTAGGACCAGAAGGCGGACAATACTCAATCTTCTTCAAAAAAGGAGCAGAATTTACTTTAGATGATTGGTATACTCCTAATCTTATCGATTTAGAACCTTTCGAGGTGAAAAGTGTTTCTTCAAATAAAGCAGTATTCACAAAACAAGCATCATTAGCTAATTATTCTGGTTTTCAGTTTGATATGGGACTTGAGCGTGAAGTTTCTATACTTTCAAAAGAGGAAATTAAAAAAGAGTTAGGGTTGAGTTCACTTTCCGATGAAATAAAAACAGTCGCTTACCAAACCAAAAACACCATTACCAATGCTGGAAAAACGGACTGGAAAAAAGAAACAGGATTGTTGTCCATTTGGATGTTAGGTATGTTTAATCATTCGCCTCATACCACTATTTTAGTCCCTTATATTCAAGGTGATGAAGCTGAGTTAGGTGCTGTTGTGAATGATGCATATTTTGGAAAAGTGCCATCCGATCGTTTGGTAGTGACCGATAAGGTAATCTATTTTAAGGGTGATGGTGAATACCGAAGTAAAATAGGATTGTCACCTATGCGTGCTAAAAATATTGCTGGTTCTTATGATTCTGAAAATGGCGTTTTAACCATTGTAAAATACAACAAACCAGAAAATGTAACCGATTATGTGAATTCTATGTGGGAAATCCAGAAAAACCCTTTTGAAGGCGATGTGATAAATGCCTATAATGATGGTGCGCCGAAGCCAGGAGAAAAACCACTTGGGCCATTTTACGAACTAGAAACATCATCGCCAGCCATGGCCTTAAAACCTGGGCAAAGTGGAACACATATTCAATTAACCTGTCATATTGAAGGAGATGCTACTAGTTTAAACCCTATTATAATGGAATTATTTGGAGTAACGGCTGAAGACATAAAAAACGCATTTAATTAAAACGAGAATAATACCATGCCAAGTCTTATTAAAACCATAGGTTTATTTGGTTTTAGTCTTTTTTCAGTTTTTGGCTGTAAATCCCAACAAATCAAGGAAAACAGGCCTAATATCGTTTTCATTATGGCTGATGATCTGGGTTGGCAAGATGTTGGGTTTATGGGCAGCAACTGGTTTGAAACGAAAAACTTAGATAAGTTAGCGGAAGAAAGTTTAGTATTTACCAATGCCTATATGTATCCAACTTGTTCACCGTCTAGGGCTGCTTTAATGACTGGAAAACAATCCTTTAGAACAGACGTTTATACGGTGCCAGTTTTAGAAAAAGGAGATAGTAAACATAATATTTTTTCACGCTGGAGTGTTGGTTTGGAACATACTATGTATGCTGAACCTTTAAAAAAAGCAGGCTATAAATCAATACATATTGGAAAATGGCATCTGGTGGGACCCCATCCAAAACAAGAAGTAAATTATCCGTTTGAAAAGCCTTTGAAACAACCTGCTAACGGAAACTTGGATTGGTTGGAGCATCATTTGACTCCAGAGATCCAAAAATATTACCCAATAGCCAAAGGATTTGATGAAAATGTAGGAGGGACTTGGTGGGGCGATCCTGCGAGAGGATATAAAGAAGGTTATAATTCGGAAAGTGGTGGATACAAAGCGCCATTTAAAAATCCATTTATTGAAGATAAAGAAGGGGATGAATGGCTTACCGACAGATTAACCGATGAGGCGATAGATTTTATAAATCGAAATAAAAACGACCCCTTTTTTGTAAACCTTCATTATTATGCACCACATCGCCCAACCGTTCCAAGGAACGAGGAATGGTTTCAAAAATTCATGAAGAAAACTCCAGATTCCGTAACAGGTCAAGGAGCGGATAATCTGGAAGAAATTGCAGGTTACGCTACCATGATTGCCTCCATAGATGAAAATGTGAAGCGTATTTTCGATTACCTGGATAAGGAAGGATTACGTGAAAATACGATTATCATATTCACATCAGATAACGGATTTAATGGGTTAACAAGTAATACCAATACGCTTCGAGGAGAGAAAGGAACCGTTTACGAAGGCGGTATTCGTGTGCCTGCTTTTGTAAATTGGAAAGGGAAAATTACAGCTGGAAATTCAGAAACCCCTATTTGCGGCATGGATTATTTTCCAACATTTTTGGAGTTAGCCCAAATAAATGATTATAAAGGGAAATTGGATGGTGAAAGTTTAGTACCTCTATTAGAAAACAAAACGTTTAAAGAGCGGGCGCTTTTTTGGCATGTTGCCAGTACCTATAAAAATCCGCCATGTTCTATCATCAGAAAAGGTGAATGGAAACTAATTCAGTTTTTAAATGATGGAAAAATAGAACTGTATAATCTAGAAAAAGATTTAAAAGAAGCGTACAATGTTGCAGATGAAAATTCAGAGATAACTTCTAAATTATTAGATGAACTTGTTACATGGCGAAAAAACAATAAGGTACCACTTCCAAAGGCATCTGTATTGTCATTTTAACAAAAAAATTAATTTGAAATTATCAAGAAAATCTATTAATGGGTTTTACCAAAAGAAGCTATATGTTTTAAATGTCTAGTTAGTAATTTTACTATTGTTTATGTTTTGCTTTCAATATTAAACTGGACAAAAAGTTTCGAGATTTAAAGTTGCATAAATTAACTTTTATCATGAAATAAAGAAACAATTAAGGGATCTGTCATATCGTATAAATACTTTTAGATTTAATAAAAAACACTGTTAATCTCACAATTATCAGTGTTTTTTTATTTTTATATGGTGTTTGAAATAATAAAATATCAATTAGAATCACTTAGAGGTCAACAGATTGTACATTATACCGAATGTTATTGTAAATCTTCTTAAATTGTCATAATCTTAAAAGTTTATATAAAAGGCGTAATTTTTATGAAAAGTAATGCTCACATAGCTTTATGTTATCTTCTTTTGTTATTCATATTTAATAATTTATTAGCACAAGAATTACCTCCAATACAGAAGTTTTCTCCAACAGATTATGATGGAGAAAATCAAAATTGGATGATTTCCCAAGCACCCAATAAATTTATTTATGTGGCTAATAATGAGGGTCTTTTAGAATATAACGGTGCGAAGTGGACCATGTATCCTTCTCCAAACAATACAATTATCAGGGCTGTTAACGCTATTGAAAACCGAATATACACTGGTTGTTACATGGAATTTGGCTTTTGGGAACGCGATGTGTTTGGGAAGCTACATTACAAATCTTTGGTTCCTAAATTTGAGGAATCGATGGTTGAAGATGAACATATCTGGAATATCATTACTTATGATGACTGGATTTTATTTCAATCGTTCAATAGAATTTATTTCTACAACCCAGTGAGTGGAGCTAGTAAAATTATAAACTCTAAAAATGGTATTTCAAGAGTTTTTAATATTAAAGACGTTATTTATTACCATGTGAACCATGAAGGAATTTATAAAGTTGAAGCTGGAAAACCAAAATTAATAGTTGATAATGTCATTTTTGAGAACGATAAGGTAGTTAACATGTTTCAAATGAATGATGGGTTATTAATTCAAACACGCGGATTGGGTTTTTATACCTTCATCAATAATAAATTATCCGAATGGAATATTCCAGCAAATGAAGCTTTAAAAAAAATGAATATTTTTAACAGTATTCAACTTAAAGATAAAAGTTTCGTTATCGGAACCATAAAAAATGGGATTATTTATTTAAGTGAAACCGGTAATATTGAGTTTGAACTAGATAGGAGTAACGGGCTTGACAATAACACCGTATTATCTGTTTTTGAAGATATCGACGCCAATGTATGGGCTGGGTTAGATAATGGTATTAACTGCATTAATATAAAGTCGCCCATTAGGGTTTTTAATGATGATGAAGGAAAAATAGGTACCGTATATGCGTCTATTGTTTTTAATGATATTTTGTATTTGGGTACCAATCAAGGGTTGTTTTATAAAAAAGCATTTTCACAAGAAGCATTTAAATTTATTAATGGTACATCTGGACAGGTTTGGACTTTATTTCAGTTTAATAACGAATTGTTTTGCGGGCACCATTCCGGAACATTTGTAATTAATAATGATAATGCCGTTTTGGTTACCAACACGCCGGGAACTTGGAGTTTTAAACCCATTCCTAATAAAGAAAACATGCTTTTAGAAGGAAACTATAATGGACTGAATGTTTTAGTTAAAAATCAAGGACATTGGGAACTTAAAAATAAAATTAAAGGATTCGACAATTCCGCACGTTATTTTGAAATTGTAAATAATAATGAGGTGTGGGTAAGTCATGGTTATAAAGGTCTTTTAAAACTTAAAATAGATGAAGATTTCAAAGTCGTAAAAAATATTTATACAGATACTACAGTTTCGGTTGGTAAAAATTCAAGTTTAATAAAATACAAAAATAGAGTTTTATATGCTTATAAAGAAGGTGTATTTGGCTATGATAGTAAAAAAAATGGTTTTGTTAAAGATACTCTTATTAGCTCTATAGTAACAAAATCGGAATATGCATCAGGCAAACTAGTTGTAGATGATACTCAAAAACTATGGGCATTTTCTAACGACAATATATCTTATGTTGACATAAACCATTTAACAAATCAATTAAAAATAAATAGGGTAGCCATTCCTTATTACTTAAGGAAAGGGCAAGTTGGGTATGAGAATATTTCGCGTCTACAAAATGACAAATACCTTATAGGGGTTACAGATGGTTATCTTACGTTGGATATTTCCGAATTAAATAAAACCAATAACCATAATTTAGTTTTAAACTCTATCGAGTTGAATACAGTTGGCAAGGGTAATTTGGCTATCGATGCTCAAAAACCTGGCGAATTTGAATATAAAAATAACTCCATAATTTTTAATTACAGTGTACCTGTTTATAATAAATATGACATAGTGCAGTATCAATATAAGCTTAATGGATGGTATAATGAATGGAGTGAATGGCATAGTAAATCTGAACTTATATTTGAAAATTTACCTTTTGGAGATTATACCCTGAATATTCGAGCAAAAATAGGAAATCAATTATCAAGTAATATGATAAGTTACGATTTTAAAATAAATAGACCTTGGTTACTATCAAATGTTGCCATATCACTGTATTTGTTTTTGTTATTTGCTTTTTCATTTATGATGCATAAAATTTATAAAAAGCACTATAAAAAATTGCACGCGCACAAACAATTAGAACATGAACAATTAATTACTAACATAAAAAATGAAAAGCTAAATCAGGATATTGAAAGTAAAAATAGAGAGCTTGCCATTTCAACCATGAGTATCATAAAAAAGAACGAAGTATTACACAGTATAAAAAAAGAGTTAAAGAAAACAAAGCAAACCAATAATAATACAGCTTTAAAGCTTATAGATAGTAACCTAAACGACGCAAAAGACTGGTCGTTTTTTGAACAAGCTTTTAATAATGCAGACAAAGACTTCTTAGACAAAATAAAACACGCTCACCCAGATTTAACGCCCAACGACTTACGTTTTTGTGCATATTTAAGGTTAAACCTTTCCTCAAAAGAAATGGCACCTCTGCTTAATATCTCTGTAAAAAGCGTGGAGACCAAACGCTACAGATTAAGAAAGAAATTAGACTTAGAACACGATAGTGGGCTAGTTAACTATATCTTAAACTTCTAGTAACACTACAAAGTCTTAATTTACCACGACATTACCACGACAAGAGTTAAAATACAATATATTTTAGGTAATTTTAAACAGATTGTTGAAACTTAAACTTTACAGTGTTGACAAGGCTTATAACTTAATAATCAAGAGTTTTTGCTCAATAAATTATGATGTTCGTTTTTTATCGAGGTTATTTTTAAGGAATTCTCATTTTTAGAGGTTAAGTTTACAAATACTTAATTTTAAAGTAAATCGTAAAATCAAGTGTAAGTATACTTTTGAAACTAAACTTAAATTAACTAAAAATGAAACTAAAACTATTTAATCAAAAAATTAAAATCCTAATTCCTTTATTGTTTTTGCTAGTCTCGGCTGTAGCGATGGCACAATCAAAAACTATTACAGGAACGGTGTTATCTGCAGAAGATAATATGCCCTTACCTGGAGCATCAGTAATAGTTAAAGGAACAACTAATGGTGCATCAACAGATTTTGATGGAAAATTTTCATTGTCTGTAAACAGCAATCAAACAACATTAACGGTTTCCTATTTAGGCTACAAAACTAAAGATGTAGCAATAACTTCTAACACAATAACTGTTTCATTAACGGCCGATGCAAGCACGCTTGATGAGATTGTGGTTGTAGGTTATGGTTCTGTTAAAAAGAGTGATGTTGTAGGAGCTGTTACAAGTGTTGATATTGAAGAGGCTACAGCTATACCAACAACTAATGTATCTGAAATGCTAAGAGGTAGAGCTGCGGGGGTACAAGTAAACCTTTCGGATGCGAGACCGGGTGGAGATTCTAACATTGTGATTAGAGGTAAAACGTCTTTAGATGCGGGTAATGATCCTTTAATTATTGTAGATGGTATTCCTTATGATAGCATTAACGATGTTGCTCCAGAAGATATTACATCTATAGAGATATTAAAAGATGCTTCATCTCAAGCTATTTATGGTTCTAGAGCATCCAATGGTGTTATCTTAATTACAACTAAACGTGGTAAAGAGGGTAAAATTAACGTAAACTATCATGGCTACACCACTATACAAACTTTAACAAGAAATTTTGATGTGTATGATGGAGAAGAATTTGCCCAATTGCGTAGAGAAGCTAATAGAACAGCTAATGGTGGTGTTTACTTAACCGACCCTGAAATTTTTGAATCTCTTGAGTTAGAAACTATACAAAATGGAAATTATACAGATTGGGAAGATGTAATGTTAAGAGATGCCTTGCTTACAAGTCATTCCTTAAATGTATCTGGAGGTAGTGAACAAACAAAAGTTTTCTCTAGTTTAACATATTTTAAGCAAGATGGGTTAATTCCTTCTTCTGGTTTCGATCGTGGAACCTTTAGAACGAATATTGATCAAAAAATCACTGATAAATTGAGTATGCAAGCCAATGTTAATTTCCAAACGAGTAATCAAGATAGGGAAAGTAATTCTATAGATTTTATTAATATATCACCCCTGGCACAAGCTTATGACGCGAATGGAGATTTACTTAAATTACCATTTGGACCTACTACAACACGTTTTAATCCTTTATGGAATATTAGAGAATCTGTAGATGAGATTAAAACACGATTAACAGATATTAATCTTGTAGCCAATTATCAAATTACACCTTCACTTTCTTATAAATTAAATACATTTTTAAGAAATAGAAATGCAGATAGAGGCGTGTATAGAACAAGTTTACACAGTTCTGGAGATGGTGATGTGAATGGATTGGCAACTTTACGATCTGAAAATTATAAAGAGCAGCTTATAGAAAATATTGTCGATTACAAACCTAAAATAAATCAAAACCATGTATTGGATTTTACTTTTGTACATGCAATAAATGAACGAAGTACAGAAGCAACACAAATAGTTAAGTCTGGATTTGCTAACGATGCATTGGGGTATAATGGAGATGCTACCGCCGTAGTTGGTGAGCCAGTTAGAGATGTAGAAGAAAGAAAGCTAGTTTCATTTTTGGGAAGGGTTAGATATAATTTGTTCGACAAATATTTGTTTACATTCACAGCTAGAGCAGATGGATCAACAGTATTTGCTGAAAACAATAAATGGGGTTATTTTCCAGCAGCAGCATTTGCTTGGAAAATGCACGAAGAATCTTTTTTGAAAAATTCTCAAGTAGTCAACCAAATGAAATTTAGAGTGAGTTATGGTGATACAGGTAATGAAGGTATTGAGCCTTTTCAATCTTTAGGTGTTGCAGGAGCTTTACCTTATGTTTTTGGAGGTACTACAGTTGGTGGCTTTTCTGGTATTGATAGGTTGCCAAACCCTAATCTTAAATGGGAAACCACCACATCATTAAATCTAGGTTTAGACTTTGGTTTAATTAAAAATAGATTAACAGGTACAGTTGAATACTACAAAGCGAATACAACGGATTTATTGTTTGATAGAGATCTATCAGGAACTTCAGGTTATACAGTAACACGATTTAATATTGGTGAAGTTGAAAATAAAGGAGTTGAAGTTTCTTTAAATGCTAAAATCATAAGAAATCAAGACTTAAATTGGTCTGTAGGTGTAAATTGGTCTACCAATAGTAACAAAATTCTATCTTTAGATGGTAGTGTGGATGAAAATGGTGTACCATTGGATTTTGTTAATGATAAATTATTTATTGGAGAGTCCATAGATATAATTAGAACTGAAATTTTTGATGGTATTTGGCAAGAAGGGGATGATATTGCAAATTCTGCGCAACCAACAGCGCAACCAGGTTTTATTAAAGTAGTAAATATTACAGATACAGATCCTGATGTGCTTAATATTGGACAAGAGGATTTGGTAATAATCGACGAAAATCCAGATTGGTATGGTTCTGTAAACACAACCTTAGAGTATAAAGGTTTTGAACTTTATGCAGATTTATATATAGATCACGGTTCTACAAGGTTTAATCCATATCAAGGCGAGTCAAATAGTGGTGCAGGATTACAAGGCATATCTAATGGTATAAAAGTGGATTATTATACACCTGAAAATCCATCAAATAAATATCCTAGACCAAACGTAGCAGCAGATCCATTTCTTGATGTGTTAGGGGTTGCAGATGCCTCTTATGTAAGGTTGCGAACCTTGTCCCTAGGCTATAATTTTCCTTCGGACCTTTTAACTAAATTAGGCATAAGAAGTTTAAATGTGTATGCAACTGGCACAAACCTGTTTACATTAACAGATTATAAGTCATACAGTCCAGAGATTAACCCTGGGTCTTTTCCAGACACAAAAGGCTTAACGGTAGGAGTAAAAGTAGGTATTTAATAAAAATAAAATAAATTATGAAAAATATAAAAAAGTATTTTAAAATAAGATATGCTATATTGCTTATGCTGGCATTATTCTTAGTTATTTCGTCTTGTGAAGAATATCTTGAAGATGAATTAAAATCTGATATTTCTGTAGATTTTCTATATAACTCCCAAGAAGGCTTGGAAAATGCTGTGGTAGGATTGTATACTATTAATAGAGATATTTATACAAAAGGAGCAATGGAAAATGATGCAGAAGCATTAGTACCTCAATCTAGATCAGATTTAGTTTTGGGTTACACTAGTGGTCATCTTTCATTTTTTGCCCGTTTGGGTTGGGGAGTACTACAAACTAGTTATGGAACTGTAAAAACAGATCATTATTGGAAATATTATTATAGAATTATAGATCGCAGTAATGCAATTATTGAAGCTGCAGATAATGTTGAATTTACTGACGAAGCTACTAAAAACAGAATATTAGGAGAAGCTAAGTGTTGGAGAGCGCATTCTTATTTTACCTTGTATAGAATGTTTAATAATATTTTTATAACAACGACTCCTACTACTCCAGAAAATGCCTTCGACAAACCAGATAACAAAGCATCTGAAACGGAAATTTTTAATCTTTTAAACAACGATTTGGATGATGCTATTGCAAATTTAGATTGGACTACAACTCAATTTGGACGCTGGACAAAAGCTTCGGCGCATCATTTAAAAGCTAAAGTGGCTATGTGGGAGGAAAAACCAGATGTTGCAGCTTTTCATTGTGATGAGGTAATTAATAACCCTAATTATGGATTATTAACTTCAACAGGTGCTGTTTTTGATGGAGATTTAAATCATAAAGAAAGTCTATTTGTTGTGCAATTTAAAGATGAAGCAATTGGTGGTGGATCAAAGAATTTAATGAACTTTCATTTATTACCTAGATATAATGATTTGCCAGGACTTAAATTATCCATTGAAAATGGAGGAAGAGGTTTAGGAACTTTAACGATGAATCAATACTTACGTAATTTATTGAAAGAAGATCCAAATGATGATAGAGACGATGGAAATTACTACATCACAACATATCGATATAACGATGTTGATAATTTACCCGCAGGAAAAAATGTTGGAGATCCAGTAACATATCCTAGCGAATTTCCAACTACAGGTACTGCCGCCCAAAAAACAGCAGAAAGAAATCTGTTTTATAGAAATTTAAATCCAGGTTGTATTAAATTTCGTCAAGAAGATGGGGACCCATCTGAGGCAAGTATGATTTCTAATGTTATGGTTTATAGATTAGCAGAAACTTATTTAATTGCTGCGGAAGCTTATATGGCGACTAATCCTACGAAATCATTAGGCTATTTAAATGCCATAAGAACAAGAGCTAAAGCAGCTCCAAGAACTGCAGCTGTAGATATGCAGGCAATTATGGATGAAAGAGCTAGAGAATTAGCGTTTGAAGGTCAACGTTTTTACTTCATAAAGCGTATTGGTAAATATTATGACCAAATTAAAAATTATGCGGGTAATGATCTTTCAAATAGTCAAGCACGTGATAGGGTTGAACCACATCTTGAAAATTGGCCTATACCAATTGCAGAGTTAAACTTATTAGGTCCAAACTATCCTCAAAATGATGGATATCCAGAATAGTCACCAATAAAATAATTTTAAAAAATTAGTTTAGTTGTTTAGTGGTTTTAAATCTAAGGGCAATTTATTTGCCCCTAGATTTAAATATTTTTAAAAAGTTGTCAATTTAATACCCAATATAATGCCTAGTAAATTCACATTTAAAAACATGTATTTTTTGTTAATAGTATGTCTATTATTTTGCTTCAGTGCTTGCAAAACAGCCGATGTAAGCAAAAAAATAACGTTTGCAGATAATGTTGTAGTAGCACATCGTGGTGCGTGGAAAGCGAATGTTTTACCACAAAATTCTATTGCATCTTTAAAACATGCTATTGAATTGAAATGCGTAGGCTCTGAATTTGATGTTAGAATGACATCAGATAACATACTTATTGTAACCCACGATGCCGATTTTAAAGGTGTTGATATTGAAACAAACACCTATGCAGAGTTATCTAAACAAAAACTTGATAATGGAGAAACCTTGCCTACATTTAAACAATATCTACTTGCAGGCATGGAAAATAATACCAGTACAGGATTGGTTTGCGAAATAAAGCCTTCAAAAATAGAAGGGCGTGGTATTATTATAGCAGAAAACATTGTCAAATTAGTTAAAGAATTAAAGGCCGAACCTTATATTTTAACATATATAAGTTTTGGTTACGATATTCTAAAAAAAGTAAAAGAAATAGATCCTTATGCTAAAACACAATATTTAGATGGTTCTAAAACGCCAGATCAATTAAAACAAGATGGTATTTCGGGTTTAGATTATTTAGTGTATAAATTAAAAATAAATCCGCAATGGATAGAAAGCGCTAAAAGACAAGGGTTATTACTAAATGCATGGACAGCTAATACCACCGAGGATATGGATTGGTTACTTGCCAATGACTTCGATTTCATTACAACAGATCATCCAGAACTTTTATTTGAAAGAATAAAAAAAAAGCAGAATAATTAATGATTACAAATTGGTGTGGAGTGATGAATTTAATTATAAAGGATCTCCAGACAGCAGCAAATGGACTTACGATTATGGTTTTATAGCCAATAACGAAAAACAATATTATACCAATAATTTAAATAATGCCAGAGTAGAAAACGGACATTTAATTATTGAAGCGCACAAAGAAAAAATAGCAAATAAAGATTTTAAAAGCGAGGCTTTAAAAAACAAAAGCGGGATAAAATATAGCGCTGAAATTGATACGGCTCAATATACGTCAGCAAGAATAAAAACAGAAGGGTTAGCTTCATGGAAATACGGTCGTATAGAAGTAAAAGCGAAACTACCAAAAGGGGTTGGTTTATGGCCCGCCATTTGGATGTTGGGTGAAAACAGAAAGCAAGTAGGATGGCCAGAAAGTGGCGAAATTGATATTATGGAGCACGTAGGTTTTAATCCGGATTCTATATTTGGAACCATTCACACCAAAGCTTACAATCATACCATAAATACTGAAAGAGGTAAAAAGGTTTTTATTGAAAAACCTTATCATAGTTTTCATGTATTTGCTTTGGAATGGACGCCTGAAAAAATGGATTTTATATTAGACGATGTAGTTTACAATCATATAGAAAACGAACATAAAACAACTGCAGAATGGCCTTTCGACCAAAAATTCCATTTAATACTAAATGTGGCAGTTGGTGGTATGTTGGGAGGAAAGAAGGGTATTGATAATAGCGTTTTTCCGCAACAAATGGTTGTCGATTATGTTCGGGTTTTTCAAAAAATATAAAATAAGAATATGCTATGATCAACTTAAATGAAGGAAAATAAAAACATATATATGAAACATTATACCCTACTATTACTAATGGTACTGCTCAATTTCACGAGTTGTAAAAGTCAAAATTTTAGTGCTATGACTTATAACATCCGGTTGGATGTTGAATCTGATGGCGAAAATGCGTGGACTCACAGAAAAGGTTTTTTAACTTCTCAAGTGTTGTTTTTTAGCCCAGATATTTTAGGGGTACAAGAAGCAAAACCTAACCAAATGGCAGATTTAAAAACATTGCTAAAAACGTATCAAGTTATTGGTTTAGGTAGAGATGGTGGTAGCGAAGGTGAGCACTCATCAATTTTTTATAACACCAAAAAGTTTAAAGTAGAAAAAGAAAATACGTTTTGGCTTTCGGAAACTCCTGAAAAAGTATCAACCGGTTGGGATGCTGCCTTGCCCAGAATTTGTACCTACGGCTTATTTACAGATTTAAAAACTTCAAAAAAAGTATGGGTATTTAATACACATTTAGACCATGTTGGTGAACAATCAAAACTAAACGCCATAAAACTAATTCAGAAAAAAATGGCGGAAGTGAATACTAAAAATTACCCTGTGATTTTAATGGGCGATTTTAATGTGGAGCCGAATAGTTTATTGATTAAAAATTTATCTGAAAGTATGTTGAATACCGAAACGGTGGCAGAATTAACTTTTGGACCTAACGGAACGTTTAACGGTTTTAAATTTAATGAGCCCGTAACTAGAAAGATAGATTATATTTTTATTTCGAAAACGGATAATCTTAAGGTAAATAAACAGGCGGTTTTAAGCGATTCCGATGATTTGAAATACCCATCGGACCATTTTCCTGTGTATGTTGAATTTACTTGGAAGTAGAATTGTTTAACTATGAAAAATAGTTTTCATTTAATAAAACACACATGAAGAACTATATGTCACACAGAGCTTGTCGAAGTGATTCTTAAAAAGACATTTTATAATGTATCCATATGGTACAAAACAGACTTGGTTTTAGTCTAAATAACAGCTGGTAACCCGCGTTAGGGATTGCAGCGAAAAGCCCACAGCGACCCCGACGTTTCGGGGGAGCGAGAACTTGTAGCGTAAAGCCCGACCCGAAGGGTAACGCCAAAAAAATTATTGATTTAAAAATATTTAAACATGAAAAACACTATTATTTTAATCCTGTTTTTTGGTTTGTTTTCTTGTAAAAACAATGTGCCAACTGTTAAAAAAGAGCAATCACCTAATATTCTTTTAATTGTTGTGGACGACCAAGGGTACGCCGATTTTGAACCGTTTAAAAACCACGATGTAACAGCAGAAACCCCCAATATGGGCACTTTAGCAAAAACGGGCACTATTTTTACACAAGCTTATACTACGGCGCCTGTTTGTAGCCCTTCGCGTGTGGCTATGCTTACGGGAAAAAACCAAATTAGATGGGATAAACAGGCTAGTTGGGGTCCTGGATTGCCAGATTCGGTTAAAACCATTGCCGAATATTTAAAAGCAGCTGGTTATGCAACCGCAAGAATTGGGAAGAATGATTTAGGGAAAAATTTTCATAAATATGATGTTCGGGAATATCCTTTAAAACATGGTTACGACGAGTTTTTAGGTTTTAGCGCCCATGCGCATGATTATTGGTTGCTTTCGCAGGAAATAAAAGATAAAACGCCAGATCCTGAAGGAACAAGTGCCGTTTTAGGACCATTAATGCATAATAATGGCGTGAAAAGTTATAATGAGGGCTACTTAACCGATATTTTAACGGATGAAGCGATTCAATACATCCAAAAACCGAAGGGCAAACCTTTTTTCTTAACCTTGGCTTATAATTCGGTGCACCATTTAATACATGAAGTTCCTCAGAAATATTTAGACAAATATGATGTGAAACCTATTAATAATTACCATCCGGATAGTTTAGAGACTTTTGGAAAACATCCTGCGGGGTCATATTCGGCTTATTATGATAAATATTCACGTTTAGGAGCTATTCAAGATGAAGATTTAAGAAAATACTATTTAGCAAATTTAAATTGCTTAGATGATAATATTGGAAAAGTTTTAGCTTCTATTAAAAAGGAAGGAATAGAAAAAGAAACGCTAATTATATTCATGTCTGATAATGGTGGAACGCCTTTAAATGGGGCGAATAATAGTCCGCTTACTGCTGGCAAATATTCGATTTGGGAAGGCGGAATTCGCGTACCCATGGCTATAAGTTGGCCTGGTAAAATTGCAGCGGGTCAAGTGCAAAATTCTTATGTTTCTGCCATGGATATTTTGCCAACCATCGCATCATTCGTAGGCATAGAATTAACAGATAAAACCATTGATGGCATCAATTTGTTTCAACCCGAAAAAGAAAGAGTTTTAGTTTGGAAATGGCAAAAAACATGGGCGGTTAGAAAAGGCGATTGGAAATTAACAAACACCAATGAAGAACATTGGAAAAGCAGACCGAGTAACTTATACATTAAACCAATAAGAGATGATTTTTCATTGAAATTATTCAATTTAGAAGACGATCCTGGTGAAAGAATTGATTTGTCAACCCAAAATCCAGAAAAAGTAAAAGAATTGGAAGCTGCATACCAAAATTGGTGTACTTCTAATATTGGCAACTATTAAATATCTATAACTAAAACCCGATGCCCAACGAAATGATTATATGGATATACCAAATAATCGTCGAAAAAATAGATATCAAAACATGAAAAAACAAACCTTATCAATCATTCCAATTCTACTAATTGCTGTTTTTTTATATAGCTTTAAAAAGTTTATAATTGATGAAAAACATGCGAATCCAATCAATGAATTAGATGCAAGAATAGAACGAAAAGTAGATTCTGTTTTAGCACTCATGGATGTAAATGAAAAAGTTGGACAATTGGTACAATACAGTGGCAAGTGGAATGCAACAGGGCCTTCATCATCTAAAGGGGATCAATATAAGTTAGACAAATTAAAAAAAGGGGAAGTAGGCTCCATGTTAAATATCACTTCGGTAGCAACGATTCGGGAAACTCAAAAAATAGTTATGGACCATTCTCGATTAAAAATTCCATTAGTTTTTGCTTATGATGTGATTCACGGTTATAAAACCATTTTTCCAATTCCATTGGGAGAAAGTGCGAGTTGGGATTTAGATCTTATAAAAAAAACGGCATCTATAGCGGCAAAGGAAACAGCGGCTTCTGGAATTAATTGGACGTTTGCTCCTATGATAGATGTTTCTAGAGATGCACGTTGGGGGCGAATTATGGAAGGTGCAGGCGAAGATCCTTATCTGAATTCCGTTATAGGTGTTGCGCGTATACAAGGTTTTCAAGGCGATGATTTGGCACAATTAAATACCATTGCTGCATGTGCTAAACATTTTGCAGGTTATGGTTTTGCGGAAGCAGGAAGAGATTACAACACCGTAAATATTGGAGAATACGAATTGCACAACACCATTTTACCACCTTTTAAAGCGGCGGCTAAAGCGGGTGTAGCAACGTTTATGAATTCATTTAACGAAATTGACGGGATTCCTTCAACAGGAAATAAAATGTTGCAAAGAGATGTTTTAAAAGGCGATTGGGGTTGGAATGGTCTGGTGGTGTCCGACTGGGGTTCCATTGGTGAAATGGAGGCACATGGTTATGCCATAGATAAAAAACATGCCAGTGAAATAGCATTGAATGCAGGGAGCGATATGGATATGGAATCGTATGCCTATGAAGCACATTTGGAAACCTTATTAACCGAGAATAAAATAACCATGGCACAGTTGGACGATGCCGTTAAACGTGTTTTGAGATTGAAATTTGAATTGGGTCTGTTTGATGATCCATATAAATATTGTGATGAAGAAAGAGAAAAAAACGACGTTTACACTAAAGAACATTTAGCCATTGCTCGTGATGGGGCAAAAAAATCCATTGTTTTACTTAAGAATGAAACCGAGTTATTGCCACTTTCTAAAAACATAAAAAGTATTGCCGTTATTGGGCCTCTTGCCGATAACAAAGATGCACCTCTTGGAAATTGGAGAGCCAAAGGTACCTATAACTCCGCAGTATCACTTTTGGAAGGTGTAAAAAGTACAGTTGGTAAAAACACTAAAATTTATTATGAAAAGGGAGCCGACTTAACCATCCCAACTGTAAAACCTGGAGATAATCAATTTTCACATCCTTTAAAATTTAATGATAGGGATACTTCTGGAATTTCTGCGGCTGTTGAAGCTGCTAAAAAAGCTGAGGTTGTTTTGTTGGCTATTGGAGAAGATGCTTACCAAACAGGCGAAGGGCGAAGTCAAACTAATATCGGGTTTTTGGGTGTTCAACAACAATTATTAGAAGCTATTTACAAAGTGAATAAAAATATCGTAATTGTTTTAATGAACGGAAGACCTATGGATATTTCGTGGGCATCCAACCATGTACCTTCCATTTTAGAATGTTGGTTTTTAGGCTCAGAATCTGGTAATGCCATGGCCGATGTGTTATTTGGTGACTACAATCCATCTGGAAAATTGCCAGTTTCCTTCCCTCATAACGTGGGACAAGAACCGTTGTATTACAACCAAAAAAATACGGGAAGGCCATATAACTTAAAACATGTGACATATTCAGGGTATATAGACACTCCAAAAACCGCATTATATCCTTTTGGTTTCGGATTGAGTTATACTACTTTCGAATATAAAAATTTGAAATTAGATAAAAATGATATGCCAAAAAATGGCAACATAAAAGTATCTGTTGAAGTTTCAAATATAGGAACTAGAGACGGCGAAGAAGTTATTCAGCTTTATATTAGAGATTTAGTTGGTAGTTTAACCCGTCCCGTTAAAGAGTTGAAAGGTTTCAAAAAAACAATGATAAAAGCAGGTGAAACCAAAACGATTCACTTTATTATAAATGCTGAAATGCTTCAGTTTTATACCGTTAATAAAAAATGGGAAGTGGAACCGGGCGATTTTAATTTATGGGTTGGAGGCGATTCCAATGCCACTTTAAAAGCATCGTTCATGGTAACCGAATAAAAATATTTAATAGTTAATCAACTTGTAACTAAAGAAAATAAATCATATTAAAAAAAGACTCCATTGAAACAGAACGACATTTTTAAAAGAGCCACACTAATAAGGCAAATAGAGCAAACTCCCAGTTGGGATGTGATTATTATTGGTGGAGGCGCCACGGGATTGGGTATTGCTTTGGATAGTGCCACCCGAGGGTTTAAAACACTATTATTGGAGCAAGTGGATTTTGCAAAAGGAACATCTAGCAGAAGTACCAAACTGGTTCATGGAGGCGTTCGTTACTTGGCACAAGGTAACATCGATTTGGTTAAGGAAGCTTTATACGAACGCGGGTTACTGCTTAAAAATGCCTCACATTTAGTAAATAATCAGTCTTTTATAATTCCAAATTATAATTGGTTTGATACGATTAAATATACCATTGGACTTAAAATTTATGATGCTTTGGCTGGTAAACTAAGTTTTGGAACATCGATTCGAATCAATAAAAAAGAAACACTTTCAAGATTAAGTACCATTAAAAACGAAAAACTTAAAGGGGGTGTGGTATATCATGATGGGCAATTTGATGACTCCCGTTTAGCAGTAAATATTGCGCAAACGGCTATAGAACAGGGAGCAACTGTTTTAAACCATTTTAAAGTAAATCAGTTATTAAAAGATAACAACAGTATAGTAAATGGTGTGGTGGCAGAAGATACCGAAACTAAGGTTTCTTATACTTTAAACGCTAAAGTAGTAATAAATGCGACTGGTGTTTTTACCGATGAAATTTTGAAAATGGATAATTCAGAATCTAAGAATATTGTACGTCCTAGTCAAGGAATTCATTTGGTTTTAGATAAATCTTTTTTGCCAGGAAACGATGCCATTATGATTCCTAAAACTACTGATGGTAGGGTGTTGTTTTTAGTGCCATGGCATAACAAAGTGGTGGTTGGTACTACAGATACCTTGCTTGATAGCCATAGTCTAGAGCCCAAAGCGTTAGATAAAGAAGTGGATTTTATTTTGAATACGGCAAATTATTATCTCACTAAAACAGTCAGTAAAGACGATGTTTTAAGCATTTTTGCTGGGTTAAGACCATTGGCTGCCCCAAAAGATAAATCTGAAAAAACAAAGGAAATTTCAAGAAGCCATAAAATTATTATTTCAAATTCTGAATTAATAACCATAACCGGAGGTAAATGGACAACCTACAGAAGAATGGCCCAAGACACCATGAATAAAGCCATTTCAATAGGAAAATTAGAACATGTTTCTTGTAAAACTAAAGATGTGAAAATTCATGGCGCCACAGAATCTATTGATAAAACACAACATCTATATATTTATGGAAGTGATCAAGAGGGAATTCAAAATCTAATTAGGGAAACTCCAGAATTAGGCGATACTTTGCATGCACGACTGCCATATACCAAAGCAGAAATTATTTGGGCCATTCAATTTGAAATGGCAAGAACCGTAGAAGACATTTTAGCCAGACGCGTGCGCACCTTGTTTTTAGATGCACGAGCCACTTTAGAAATAATTCCTATGGTAGCAAAAATATTGGCTAAGGAATTAGATAAAGATGATGTATGGGAACTACATCAAATTAATGAATTTACAAAAATTGCCAATCAATATGTTTTATAATCAACATATAAAGTTAAGTGGTATGTCGTGGACTTATAAAGCCGACTGTGTATCGATTTAACAAGCAACCAAAAACAAAAAACCAGCAACCAACAACCAACGACCAACAACCAAAAACCAAAAACCAAAAACCAGCAACCAACAACTAAAAACTAATTACTATGGAAAAATATATATTAGCCTTAGATCAAGGAACAACCAGTTCACGCGCCATTGTTTTTGATAAAAAAGGAAACATTGTATCTGTCGCCCAAAAAGAGTTTACACAATATTTTCCTAAACCAGGTTGGGTAGAGCACGACCCTAATGAAATTTGGTCTACACAAGCAGGTGTTGCAGCCGAAGCCATTGCAAAAAAAGGTTTAAGTGTTGAAAATATGGCAGCTATTGGAATCACGAATCAACGTGAAACGGTGGTGGTTTGGGATAGAAATACAGGTAAGCCCGTTTATAATGCAATAGTTTGGCAAGATAAAAGAACCGCCGACTATTGTGATGAACTCAAAAAACAAGGTAAAAGCGATATTATAAGAACGAAAACAGGTCTGGTAATCGACGCCTATTTTTCTGGAACTAAAGTAAAATGGATTTTAGACCATGTGGAAGGTGCTAGAGAGAAAGCAGAAGCGGGCGATTTAATTCTAGGAACTATTGACACCTGGTTAATTTGGAATTTCACAAAAGGCGACCAACACGTAACCGATGTCTCAAATGCATCAAGAACCTTGCTGTTCAACATCAACACAATGGATTGGGATGATGAATTGTTAGAATTGTTCACTATACCCAAAAGTATGTTACCAGAAGTGAAGCAGTCTAGTGAAGTGTATGGTCATACAAAATCAACTTTTTATGATGCTAAAATTCCTATTTCTGGAATAGCAGGCGATCAACAAGCTGCTTTATTTGGGCAGATGTGTACAAAACCAGGTATGGTAAAAAACACTTATGGCACCGGGTGTTTCATGTTAATGAATATTGGTGAAAAGCCCATAGTGTCAAAAAATAATTTATTAACCACAGTTGCATGGAAAATAAACGGCAAAACACAATATGCATTAGAAGGAAGTATTTTTATTGCTGGTGCTGTTGTACAATGGTTGCGAGATAGTTTGAAAATTATAAGAACCTCTGATGATGTTGAAAAACTAGCGGGTTCTGTTAAAAGTTCTGATGGTGTTTATTTTGTTCCGGCCTTTGCAGGTTTAGGTGCTCCCCATTGGAACCAACATGCCCAAGGAACCATATTTGGACTTACCCGTGGTAGTACAGATGCCCATATTGCACGTGCAGCCATAGAATCTATTGCCTATCAAACCATGGATGTTCTAAAAGCCATGGAAGCCGATTCTGGAATTTCTATAAAAGAATTACGGGTAGATGGCGGTGCCACTGTTAATAATACGCTCATGCAATTCCAGGCAGATGTGTTAAATACGGTAACAGTACGTCCTAAAGTTGTAGAAACCACCGCTATGGGAGCAGCCTTTTTAGCAGGATTAGCCGTTGGATATTGGAAAAACCCAGAAGAAATTCAAGAAATATGGCAAACAGATATGAGTTATCATCCTACAACAGAAAGAACCACCATTGAAAAAGAAATTAAAGGTTGGTATAAAGCTATTGATGCTTTAGAATATTGGACCAAGTTGTAATTAACAATTGACAATTAACAATTAATAATTAAAAAATCGTAAATCAACCCACGTAAATCGTAAATATTATGACACCATTTATAGCAGAAATTATTGGTACAGCCTTACTTATTTTATTGGGAGGTGGCGTAGTTGCCAATGTAGTTTTAAATAAAACAATAGGTAATAATAGTGGGTGGATTGTTATTACTGCAGGTTGGGCATTGGCTGTTTATGTGGCGGTGGTGGTAACCGGTCCTTATAGCGGTGCACATATAAACCCTGCCGTTAGTATTGGGTTAGCTATAGCCGGTAAATTCCCCTGGGAATCGGTACCTGCTTATATCTTAGCGCAAATGCTGGGTGCTATGTTAGGTGCTTCAACCGTTTGGTTGGTTTATAAAAATCATTTTGATGCAACCGAAGATGGGGCTTCAAAAAAAGCCGTTTTTTGTACCGCACCGGCAATTCGGAATACGTTTTCAAATTTAATTAGTGAAATAGTGGGCACGTTTGTATTGATTTTCACCATTTTATATTTTACAAATGCCACTATTAATGATACACAAACTATTATTGGTTTAGGCTCTTTAGGGGCAGTACCGGTTGCTTTTTTAGTTTGGGCCATCGGGTTATCGCTAGGTGGTACCACAGGTTATGCTATCAATCCAGCAAGAGATTTAGGTCCTCGAATTATGCATGCACTTTTACCAATAAAAGATAAAGCTCCAAGTGATTGGAGTTATTCATGGATTCCTATTTTGGGACCCATCATTGGAGCTTCCATAGCAGCTTTGTTAATGTTGGTGTTGTCGTAGTAATTTTATATATCATTTTAACAGAAAAAAGAGGAACAATCTGTTTTTTTAAAGTACTTTTTTTAGAGTTTTTATTAAAAATAGCATCTATTTATACAATTTCATATAAATAAATATAAGTAAGTGGTATATTTATTATTTGTATAACAGTTTTAAAGCTGTTTATTTATATAGAATTTAGCTCTTAAATATACTACAATAGTGAAACATAATGATATTGAACGTATTGAACCTTCAAATTGGTGGGTAGGTTTTAAAAATTCAGAACTCCAATTGTTGGTAAAACATCCAATGATAGGAACTGCCGTACCAGAAATAAATTATTTAGGTGTTACTATAAAAAAAGTACATAAGGGAGATAGCGATAATTACTTATTCATAGATTTATATATTGATAAAACCACAAGAGTAGGAGAATTCAATATCGTATTTAAGTTTGATAATGGCGATGTAATCGAACAAACCTATGAGCTGAAATCTAGAATAAAACCGGCTGAAGATTATATAGGTTTTGATAGTTCGGATGTTATTTATCTCATCACGCCCGATCGGTTTTCAAACGGAAACCCTTTCAACGATATTCATGAAAATTTATTAGAAAAAACGATTGATAGAGCCGACAATTACGCGCGTCACGGTGGCGATATTCAAGGTATTATAAATCATTTAGATTATATAGAAAGTATGGGGTTCACCGCTATTTGGTCGTGCCCTGTATTAACCAACAACATGCCCAGTGGATCGTATCACGGCTATGCTATGACCGATTTTTATGAAATGGATCCACGATTTGGAACTTTAAATGACTATTTGGAATTAGCACAAAAAACCAAAGAAAAAGGTATAAAACTTATTATGGACCAAGTGGCAAACCATTGCGGATTGGAACATTGGTGGATGAAGGAATTACCTTTTCATGATTGGGTGAATTACCAAGAAGACTACGAAGAAAACAGGGATTCTTGGGATAAAAAAGCAATTATTACATCCAACCATAGGCGAACAAGTAATCAAGATATCTATTCATCTAAAAAAGACAAGGAAGAAATGAACGATGGTTGGTTTATGTCTGGAATGCCCGATTTAAATCAACGCAATCCATTTATGGCAAAGTATCTTATTCAAAATAGTATTTGGTGGATTGAAACAGCAGGTTTGGGCGGGATTCGTCAAGATACCTACCCGTATTCTGATAAAGAATTTATGAGCGAGTGGGCTGGAGCCATTATGGAACAATATCCAAATTTTAGCATTGTTGGAGAAGAATGGAGCTATAATCCCTTAATTATTGGTTATTGGCAACAGGGTGCTATAAATAGAGATGGGTATAAATCGAACTTAAAATCGCCCATGGATTTTCCTATGCAACGTCAAATTGTAAATGCTTTGAATGAACCTGAAGGTTGGGATACGGGTTTGGTTAAAATGTATGAAGGTTTGGCAAACGATTTTCACTATGCCACACCCAAGGACATTATGATATTTCCAGATAACCATGATATGAGTCGTATTTACACTCAATTAAAGGAAGATTTGGTTAATACCAAAACCGCAGTAGGCTATATTTTGGCACTACCTCGAATTCCTCAAATATATTACGGAACAGAAATTTTGATGAATGACTCGGCTAGCCCAGGCGACCACGGATTAATTCGTACCGATTTTCCTGGTGGTTGGGAAGGCGATCCCGTTAATGCTTTTACGGGTGAAGGTTTAAACGATGCACAAATAGATATGCAAGGTTTTGTAAAACAGATATTATTGTACCGTAAAAACAGTAAAGCCATCCATAAAGGAAAAACCATTCATTTTGCACCATTTAATAGTACTTATTTGCTGTTTAGAATTTTTGAAGATGAAACGGTTGTTGTAATTATTAATAAGAATGTAGAACCAATTACTATCAATTTAAAACATTTTGATGAAATAGGTTTACACGGAAAAAGTCTAAAAAACATTGTAACCAGTGATATTTTTCTTTGGGAAGAAGATATGTTACTTAATTCAAGAGGCATTATAATGCTTACAACTTGTTTATGATTTAGAATTTTATCTTTTTTGGAATTTTATAAACTCGATAGCAGTTTTTTATTTTTCTTTCTTTTGAATTTTAGAAGTATTACCAAGTTTGTTTATAATAATTTTCGGGTCGCCATATAGGTAAATACCACTACTGCCAGAAGCATCAATAGTTATCGTATCTACCACTTCTAAATACGCATCACTAGACATTTCGTTTAAAGTATTACAGGTTGTAGCTGTAAAATTTTTACCATTAAATTGTGAGTAATTATCGGTTCTTAATTTAAATTCATTGGTTTCCCCTTCAAGGGTAGCATTTGCGCGTTGATATAAGTCTGCCTGGGTTACAGGAGAATACACTAAGGCATCTAATTTACCATGATCTGTTAAATTAAGTTTAGCATTATCGCAGGTTAAATTAAGTTTCACTTTTGATTTTCCGTTGCTTTGAAACTCAAAATTCGTTGTTTTTATAGTTAAACCGGCTTTTGATGAGCCCTCGGCTATAAGTAAGGTATTTTCCAAATTCATGGTGGTTAACGATAGTATTTCACCCGAATCGGTAGTTTTTATGGTGTTTAGAGTATCATCGTAATTAACCGTAATATTCAATCTTTTTTTGGAGGTGATTCTAGTGGTTTTATCAAAGCTTAAAACTCCATTATTAACGTAAAATTTTATAAATTCATGTAGGTTTTCATCAGTTTCAATAGTAACGGAAGGGACACTGTTGTAAATGATTTCAATATCAAAATCTTCATCAACAATAATAGTATCAAACGGATCGATTTCAGTTTGTATAATGGTCACATTTTTATTTCCTTTAACTTTTTCAATAGTTTGTGAAGCCATTGAAAAACATAAAATTAAAGACAGTATAGTGGTGAGAATTTGTTTGTGCATGGGTTGCAAAATATGACGTTATAAACAAATATAAACAAAAAACCACCTCAAACTTAAATTAAGTAAGCGATGGTTTTAAAATACTTGTTTTTAAATACTTATTGTTTTTTAATACTGCCTGAAGAACTATCGCTTTTATTCACTACTTCAGGGTTTCCTAAATATTTAATATCGGCACCGCTAGTAGCATTTGCCGTTAATTCTTTAGAGGTATTTACCGTAATATCGGCACCACTTGTTGCTGTAACTTGGCTAGATTCCGCTATTAAATCGGCTGCTTCTATAGCACTGCCACTGGTGGCTTCTGCAATAAGCTTGATGGTTTTTCCAGAAAGTATTAAATCGCTGCCGCTGGTAGATTTACAGTTTAGAGAAACAGTATTAACATCTAAATTCATGTCGCTACCACTTGTAGTTTCTAAATTCAAATCCTTAATAATAAAGGTATTTGTAGATTTTACGTCGCTGCCACTGGTAGCTGTAATGCTGGTAACGTCTTTAAAGCTTACTATAATTTTTTTAGAGGTGCAACTTCCAATATTTTCTTTAGTATGAATTTTTAAAACGTTATCTATAACTTCGGTTATAATAAGTTCTTGTAAATTGTCATCGGCTTCAACGCTTATACTTGCGTCATCGCTTTGGGTTAAATACACATCTAAACCTTCCGATGCATTTATTGCTGTAAATGGTTTATTTATTGGGCGGTTTTCTACAGTAACATGTCCATTGCCTTTTACGCCATAATTAAAATTGCAAGAAAATAAACTTAAACTTACTATGGTTGCTACTATAATTTTTACTAAAGTTGTCATAACTGTTCGTTTTTTTTATGTTGTCTGAAAAGTGTTTTTGTATTTGCTTTGTCAGGTTGAGCTTGTCGAAATTGATATTGATTATCAATAATTTAAAAATATTTCGACAAGTTCAATATGACACAGAATTACACTTTTCAGACAACCTCGGTTGATGATTATTTTGTTATTCAAATATCTTATTTCTTGTTATTGATTAGTAACTTAAATATCTGAACTGTTGTTTTTTAATGCTGAATTGTTTATTTATCAGATTTAATATTTACACCGTCGCCATCAATTTTTACTTTCACTTCTTCCGATTCGGCATTAATGCCTTCATCGTTAATTTTTAAATGGCTTTTATCACCTTTAATTTCAATACCATTTTCGTCAATCTTTATATTGGGCATATCAATATTTACTTCAAATTCGTTTTCATCTTCTTCGCATGAATCGCATGTTACACCTTCTTCAGTAACTTTTAAATAATGGTTGGCGTAGTTTGATGGCATGCCATAACTTAAATAATTATTTGTGTTATTGTTGAATTTTACATGGCTCCCCACAGGTAAATAAAGAACGATTTCAACTTCTTGATCACTAAATTTATTTTTCGAGAGTGTTGATAAATAAGTGTCTAAATACAATTGATTACCTTTAAAGGTATAGATGTAATTTATATTTTTAGCACGCGCCATTGCTTTTTCATAGTCTCTGCCATCGGCACTTTTTTCAATACTTATGGATGCTAAAGAGTCGGTTGTCGATTTCACCGTAATACTAATATCTGAACTGTAAATAGTCTTATCACCATTTTCATTGTTTGCTATTTTAAACGAATCATGTCTTGAATACCGGTTTCTTACTAAATTGTTTTCAGCCATTCTAATATTTAAGGTATCGTTGGTGGTAATGTAAAGTTCTTGTTTTTCTATAACATGTTCGTTAAAAGCATGTTCGCTTGCTTCCCTTAAGCCTATAACTATTAAGGCAATTATAGAAAACAACCATAAGCCTAAAAGTGTAAATTTTGCAATGTTACCAATAGATTTTAAATTGGTAATCAAGATTTTCAATCCTAAATAGAAAAGGAAAAAGAAAGGAATTCCAATAGCAAAAAACACCAATAAAGACGCCAACCACATGGGGGCATTGTCTGTAATGGCTATTTGCACAAAATCCATTCCAGGTATGTGAACAATATCTGCAATACCTACCGAAAACCAGCTTATAATTAATGAAATTAAGGCAATGGCACCCACCATTATTAAAATGATCCCTATAAATTTAGCTATTACTTTAAAGAAAAACATGATAATATCTGCAATGGTATCAAAAAAGGTTTTTGAACTCGATTTTATTTTATTTCCTTGCTTTTGGAAATCGGCTCTCTTTGCCGCATCCTGTACATTTTTTGCAGCTCCAGAAACGGAATCACTTACATTTTTAGCAACACCCGATACAGTTTCAGAAACCGTATCGAACCCATCTTTTATTTTTTTTTCAATGTTGCTAATGTTCACAGGTTCGCCTGTCATTATTATTTTTTCGGCTGTTGTTTTGGCTTCAGGCACTAAAATCCAAAGTAAAATATACAGAAGGATGCCTGTTCCCATTCCAAAAATTAATAACACCCATAGTAAACGTATCCAAATAGTGTCAATACCCAAATAATGCCCCAGACCAGAGGCTACACCACCAATATACGAGTTGTCGGTATCTCGAAATAGTTTTTTTGAAACTGACGATTTTCGTTCGTAAGCCATTTGTGGTTCGTCTTCAAATATCTCGTCGTCCACTAAATAATCTTCTGGTTGCCCCATGATGGAAATGACTTCGTCAACCTCCTTAATTCTGATGACTTGTCGGTCATTTTGCACACGCTCATTAAAAAGTTCTGCAATGCGCGCCTCAATATCTGCAATAATCTCGTTACGACCTTGAGAGTCTGTAAATGAACGTTTTATAGCTTCAAGATAACGTTGCAGTTTTAAGTAAGCATCTTCATCAATATGGAAGAAGGTCCCTGCTAAATTTATATTGACTGTTTTATTCATTTTCTTGTTGTTTTTTGGTGTTGGTTACTAAGTTCACAGCGTTTTGCAATTCGCTCCACGTGGTGTTTAATTCGGTTAAAAATAACTTGCCTGTTTCGGTTAAGCCGTAGTATTTTCTAGGTGGTCCAGAGGTGCTTTCTTCCCAGCGGTAATTTAAAAGTCCAGCGTTTTTCAATCTGGTAAGTAGTGGGTAAATAGTCCCTTCAACCACGAGCAATTTTGCGTCTTTTAAGGTGCCTAAAATTTCTGCAACATAGGCATCGTCATCCTTTAAGACCGATAGTATGCAGAATTCCAAAACCCCTTTTCGCATCTGTGCTTTTGTGTTCTCTATCTTCATTGTGTCATTCGTTTAATTTTGTGAAACTGTTCATTTTTTGATTGATTTTTGATGATTTATTGATGAAATTTTATTTATGTTTTTTTGGCGTTACCCTATCGGGTCGGGCTTTCCGCTATATCTTTTTTACGTCATTGCGAAGAAAAATTTCTAATTTTCTGTGGCAATCTCTTAATCTAAAATCACTACTATTTACTATGGTAAAAAAGGATGCCGCTTCAATCCCTAACGCGGGCATATTTGCCATTTATTTTAAAAAATTTATAGTAAACGGGTATTTGTAATATTCACCATCTCTAGCTTTTAAACTCGCATTGATAATTAAAACGAGTTCAATTATAAAAGCAATAACCGCCAATACACCCATTGCTCCACCTATATATAAAAGTGCCAATGGTTTGCCCATATCAATATGGAAATTGTTGAACCCGTTAAAATCTATAAAGTCGAAATCGCTAAATAGGTTAAAAATAAAAAAAGGAATAGAAAGCGTTCCAATAACAATGGCATACAATAACATGCTTATTTGAAAATTAATGGCTTGTTTCCCGTGTTCATCCACAAACTCCGATTTTTCCTTGTTTGCAACCCACAAAACAATAGGCCCAATAAAATTCCCAAACGGAATAATAAACCTACTAAAGGTTGATAAGTGAATGAAAGTGGCGATGTTTTTTTGATGATTATCTAACATGATTTTAAACATATAATAGTTTCCTATACAAATATATGTCTTTAGAAAGGTATTATGTTACGCATAGTACCATATTTTAACATAAAATTAACATTTATAGGTACAGATTATTTTCCTAACTTAGTAAAAAAATAAATAATCCTGAATGAACATAACTCCCAGAAAACTAAACACTTTCACGCTTTTTAAGTTGCCTTCAGCATACTTTTGTGGTGTAAGAACACAATTTATAGATACTAAAAAATGTGTAGTATCCGTAAAACATCGTTGGATAAACCAAAACCCATTTAATTCCATGTTTTGGGCAGTTCAAGGTATGGCAGCAGAATTTGCAACAGGTGCTTTAATGATGACAAAAATTAAAGAGTCAGGAAAAAAAGTATCTATGTTAGTCACATCAAATTCTGCAACATTTACCAAAAAAGCTACCGGTAAAATCACCTTCACTTGTAACGACGGACCATTAATAGGTGAAGCACTTAAAAAAGCCATTGAAACAGGAGAGGGGCAAACCGTTAGCATGAAATCTATAGGAGTAAACGAAGAAGGCATAGAAGTTTCAACCTTTGTTTTTGAGTGGAGCATTAAAGCTAAAAGTTAAGTTGAAAGTTAGATAGTAAAAAGTTCTAATGATTCCACAATTTAACATCCAAAACCCAAAACCTCAAAAAAAATGTAACAATTCCTTAAACATATAAACATATAAACTAATAAACATATAAACTTTTTAAACACAAAAAAATGACAGCACACGAAATAGACTATAGAATTTACGGCGAAGAAATGCAATACGTAGAAATAGAACTCGACCCACAAGAAGGCGTTGTTGCCGAAGCAGCGAGTTTTATGATGATGGACGATGGTATTAAAATGGAAACCATTTTTGGAGATGGTTCAACTAAAAACGAAGGTTTTTTAGGCTCTATTCTTGGGGCTGGAAAAAGGATTCTTACAGGCGAAAGTTTATTTATGACGGCTTTTTACAATAACCTAACAGGTAAGCGAAATGTAAGTTTTGCATCACCATACCCTGGAAAAATAATCCCGATTGATTTAACCGAGTTTAACGGTAAATTCATTTGTCAAAAAGATGCTTTTCTATGTGCAGCTAAAGGCGTGAGCGTTGGTATTGAGTTTTCAAAAAAATTAGGTCGCGGACTTTTTGGAGGTGAAGGCTTCATTATGCAAAAACTTGAAGGTGATGGTATGGCATTTGTGCATGCTGGTGGCACCATGGCAAAAAAAATATTGCAGCGAGGTGAAACCTTGCGTGTAGATACGGGCTGTATTGTTGGGTTTACTCAAGATATCGATTATGATATTGAATTTGTAGGCGGTATAAAAAACACCATTTTTGGTGGTGAAGGTCTGTTTTTTGCAAAACTGCAAGGTCCAGGAACGGTTTATATACAATCGTTGCCTTTTAGCAGATTAGCGGGTCGTGTATTGGCGTCTGCACCCCAAGGTGGTGGAAAAGATAAAGGAGAGGGCAGTATTTTAGGAGGTTTAGGGAACCTTTTGGATGGTGATAACAGGTTTTAATTTAGGTAAAGCTTTTTCTTAGCGTAAAGTTTTTTTATTGTTATATTTTTGTTGAATCAAATTTATAATTATCTCTAAGCTAAATTTCATTTGAACCTTAACCTTAAATATATTAAAACACTTGTTTTTTTATGGTGCCTTTCTGCGTTCTCTCAAAATGGCCATGAAGAAGGTTATTTAAAATATATTGATTTAGCAGTTAATAAAGTGGATGATTCGCCTAAAATCGCAGATTTATACCTAGATTCTATACCTAAGCCACTTAAAGAAAGCATTCCTGGTCATATCGCATGTTATTACGATATTAGAGCACTTATAAACGATAGAAATAACGAAACTTCCAAACGTTACCAAAACTATGTTTTAGCTTTAAAATATGCCAAATCAGAAAAAAATTATGATATTGCAGGTAAGGCTTCTTTGGAAATTTTCTATAATACCTATTTAGTAAAGAAAGATACTACGGCTTATAAATACCTGGAAAGCGCTAAAAAGTATTACACCCTAAGTGATAATAAAAATGGTTTGTTAGAGGTTGAGCAAATGCCTGCTTATGTTGAATTTTATAATGGTAATTATAGAAAAAGTAATGATCTTATTCTACAACATTTAGAAGCTTATAAAGCAGTAGAAGATGATGCTTATTATTATATGTATGCATTATTTATGTTAACATCTAATTATATTGGTTTAGAGGATATAAATAAAGGCCATAAATATTTTAATAAGTTAAAATCATTAAATAAAAACCCCTCTATTTCAAAACCTTTATATAATTCGCATGTAGTGACCATTTATGGCCGCTTATCAAGTTATTATTTTAAAAATAAAAATATAGATTCTACCGCATATTATATTTCTAGTTCTGGCAAACTAAGACATGCTATGAACGATTATGATGAGAGAAATTATTACAAACTTAATATAGACTATCATGATTATTTAAAGGATTATAATAAAAAAAATAGTTTTATAGATTCTTTAAAGTTATTTGAAGAAGAAACGTTAACAAACATAATGGATGCCAGTTTTCAAATTGGAGATTCACTTTTAAACTCTGAATCTGAATTAGAAACAGTGCAAAAGAAAAGAAATAATTATATATTTTGGACTATTGCTATATTATCTGCCTTACTATTAATACTATTGTTTTTTGTAATAAAAGTCAAAAAGTCAAAAAAAATAATAACTGAGTTTGAGAAAAGTAATGATGAATTCACTTATTTTAAAAATAACCATGAAAAACTAAAAGTGAAAGTAAATGGCATAGAAAGCTATATTGTTGAAATAAAGAAAGAATTAAAAAGCATCTCCAACATAAAGAATACGCAAAAGCAACAGGAACAAATTATAGCGTTGTATAAAAATATTCATCATAATGCTTCTACTTTATTATCTAAAAGTGAAAATCATTTAGAAATTATAAATGAGTTTAATGTTGATTTTTTTAATCAATTATCCCTAAAACATCCTGAACTTAATGCTTCTGAAACCATAGTTTGCTATTATTTATATAAAGGTTTTAAAAGTAAAGAAATAGCTGCTTTTTTAAATACATCAGAAAGAGCAATAGAGGGTAAAAGGTATCGAATTAGTAATAAGTTAAACATCACAGAGAAAGGCTATAACTTAGTGGAATACTTAACAAATAGCCTTTTAGTTTTAAAGCAATAATTTTAATTATATTTCTTGAAAATGGCTTAATATATTAGTACCGTGTGGTCATTGTGTGGTTAATTTTAGTTAGCATTAATCAGTTGTTTTTCATATTTGCATTGGTTATACAAAACACATACTTCAAATCCATTTTTTATGAAAAAAACAATTACTCTTTTATTTTTTACTTTATCGGTTTTAGGCTACTCGCAAATCGTAGATTATAGAAATGCTCCCTCTACGCCTAATAGCAATTATTATGACATAGTTAATAAGGCAAAACAAAAAACAGCTTCAAAAAAAGTTACAGGTAAAGCAACACGTACCGATATAAAAGCTGAAAAACAATTTGAACGTTGGGCATACTTTTGGAAAGACCGCGTAAATGCTGATGGTTCATTTCCTAAAGCGCTACAAGGATGGGAAAATGCTGGTTTGTTAGAGAATAATACAGAAACAACCAAAAAGCAAAATACTCAAAGCAAAACAAATGTACTTAATTGGAGCAATATTGGTCCACAAACAAATCCAAATCCAAATGGATATGCTGCACCACCACAATTAGGTCGTGTTAATACATTTTGGAGGTTTGCAGTTACACCTAATTCAAGTTCTACGGGTGACATACTTATTGTTGGAACTCCAACTGGAGGTATTTGGAAATCTACAGACAATGGTGCTAATTGGTCACCTAAGTTCGATACTTTTGCAGGTATTGGTATCACAGATATAAAGGGTTCATCATCCGTTTCGGGAACTCCTGGAGCTCTATATGCAACAACAGGAGATTATGATAGCTCAGGCACACTTAATGCCATTGGGGTGTACAAATCTGTCGATTATGGCGAAACATGGACAGCAACTCCAGGGCTTTCCGGAAATTTATCTGATACAGGAAACTCTAGTTTGTTAGGGCATTTAGTTGTAATTGATGCCAATACAGTTGTTGTTGCTGCTAAAAATGATATTCTTAAAACGACTGATGGTGGTACCACTTGGACTTCAAAATTTAATGAATTTGATGGTAAATTTGGACGTATGGCGAGTCATGGAACAAACATAGTTTGTACAAATTATTGGGGAGGTATATTTTATTCATTAAACAGTGGTGATACTTGGTCTGTTTTATTAGCATCTGGAGGTTCTAAAGACCAAAAAGTTGTAGCTGTTGATCATGAGGGTACTAATGCAGGAACATTTTATGTTCAAGGTAATGATGGTCGATTACAAGTGCTAGATTTAGTTAATGAAACCATTTCTAGTATAGGTACTCCTAGACCGGCTACCGCAGAAGATACAGATTCTTTTGGAACATATTCTTCTCAAGATGGTTACAACCAAGCGTTAACCGTACGTAACGGTTTCTTTATGGAAGGGGCAGTTGCAGGACAAACTTCAATTGATAATGGAGACACTTGGTATATGTCTTTAAATGGCTATTGGAAAAATAGTTCAACACCTGGTGTATTTGTTCATTGTGACCATCACCAAATGGGGTATTTAAATAATGGGAATTCTTTTTGGGATGCGCACGATGGAGGACTTGATTTTATTGAATTTAATAGTACACCAGATTTAACGACTCCAAATACAACCTACAAAACTAATGGCGTTATTAACACTCAAATATATGCCATCTCTATTAATCCAACGGTTGCTAATAGTGACGATTTTTTAATGGCAAATCAAGATAACGATGGGTTTAGTAAAGAAGGAGGTACTTGGTATGGTGTAGGTGCGGGAGATGGCGTGTGTTCTGCTATCGATTATAACAATACTTCTATACGTTATATGGGAGGTACTAATGGTACTTTGTTTAGATCTTATGGAACAACAGGTTTTAAAGATGAATTTTTTGGAGATGAAGTTCCAAAACCAGGTACAGGAGAATTTGTTTGGCCTTTTAGTTTAGATACCAATACTTCAACAATTGCTTATGGTGGTTTTGATGATTTTTATAAATCAACGAATATTTCTACTATATCATTATATCCAACTCCAGCTGCTAGTACGATATGGACAGACCTAAATGCCGGTGCGGGAATACCATTAAGTTTTGATAATCAGGGGGATAATGTTGCCATTGTAGGCGAAACTGCTTTACGCAGAAGTACAGACGGAGGTGCAACTTGGAGCACTATAAATCAACCTTCTGGTGTAGAAATAAATTCTTTTTCTATTGATGGAGCAAGCACAAATGGTACTACTATATATGCTACAGCAAAAGCTTATTTAGCAGGTAGTAAAGTGTATAAATCTACAGATGGCGGTAGTACTTGGACAAATATTTCAGGTAATATGCCTAATGTTATAATGAAGAAAATTTTATTTAGACAAGGCTATACTTCTGAACAATTGTTTGTTGGTACAGAACTTGGTGTGTACTTTACAACTGATGGCGGAACCAATTGGGATAAATTAGGAGATAATTTACCAAATGTAATTGTAAACGATTTAAAGATTAATTATTTAGGTGAAAAATTATTTATTGGCACATATGGAAGAGGTATGTGGGAAATAAATATTTCAAACTTAACATTAGGTCTTGAAAATTTAGAAGCAAATGATGTACTTGCACCAAAATTATACCCTAACCCTGTTAGTAATGGTGACTTAAACATAAAATTACCTAATAATAGCGAAGCATTTGACTATGTGATTTATAATATAGTTGGTGGTTTTGTTAAAAAAGGAAAAATAAATCAAGGAAATAATATTATTAATGTAGGGCAAGTATCTGCTGGAATATATATTGTAAGAATGACAAATAGTAAGTACGTGTCTTTACAAAAAATCATAATTAAATAGTAAATTACATAACTTAATTACTTTTATAAACCCTGAAATTTTATTTCAGGGTTTATAATTTTGTTAAAGTTTGGAAACTTATTAGTTTTTTTATTAAATTTAATTCGGAAATAAACGATTAAGCCTATTAAAAAATCTACTTTTACTAACCTAAACCTTACAAAATTATGGCAAGAGCAATGCTTGATTATACTAAAACTGTGCTTAACAAAGTTAGTTTTGATGCATCATTGTTTTGCAAAGAAGTACAAAAGGCAGCACAAAGATTGCTTCCTCATGAGTTAGAAGATCTCAA
This sequence comes from Mariniflexile fucanivorans, assembly GCF_004341235.1. GTDB lineage: Bacteria > Bacteroidota > Bacteroidia > Flavobacteriales > Flavobacteriaceae > Mariniflexile > Mariniflexile fucanivorans. Next base: position 216,259 of record NZ_SLUP01000003.1, on the reverse strand, counting down.
ACAGTTCATTCTTTCTCTTATACTGCAAAACCCAGAATTAAATCAATGTTTAATTTATTTAAAACCATAAAAAAAGCGACCGAACGGTCGCTTTTTTTTTAAAATTATTTTTTTGAATTTAATGGACTTATAATTTTTACATCTTGAAATTTAATAGCACCGCGAATAATGCCAGAAATAACATCTTGTAATGCTACAATAATTTGCATTTTTAATTCACTTTTATGGTAAATTAAGCTAACTTCTCTAGCAGGAACGGGTTCGTTAAAATAACGCAAATTTTTTGTCTCTTTTTCACTCATATCCAGCGTATGTAAATAGGGTAGAAGCGTCATTCCTAAACCTTCATTCGACAACTTTATTAAGGTCTCAATACTTCCACTCTCTAATTGAAATTGCTCCTCAGATTGGTCTTTAAATGCTTTGCATAAATTAATAACACCATCCCTAAAACAATGTCCATCTTCAAGTAGTAACATATCGCTTATATCCAAATCGTCCACATTAATTTTTTCATTACTATGTAATCGGTGGTTTTTAGGAATATAACTAACAAAAGGTTCAAAATATAAAACGCGTTCTTTAATATTGTCATCTTCTAGAGGTGTGGCGGCTATAGCAGCATCTAAATGCCCGTCTTTAAGCCGTAGCATAATTTCTTCAGTAGTTAATTCTTCTATTTTAAGTTTTATTTTAGGGTATTTTTTAATGAAATTTTTCAAAAACATAGGCAAAAGCGTTGGCATAACCGTGGGAATAACACCCAATTTGAATTCGCCACCAATAAAGCCTTTTTGTTGGTCTACAATATCTTGTATTCTGTACGATTCGTTTACAATATTTCTCGCTTGATTAACTATTTTTTTACCAACATCGGTCAATTCAATAGGTTTTTTGCTTCTATCAAAAATAAGAATATCTAATTCGTCTTCAAGTTTTTGTATTTGCATACTAAGCGTAGGCTGGGTAACAAAACATTTCTCTGCTGCTTTAGTAAAATTTTGGTTTTCAGCAACTGCCAAAACATAAGATAATTGTGTAATTGTCATTTATATCAATTTAGACTATAAAAGTATAAAAACTATCAATAAAATCTATTATAATTAACGTAAATTATAAATTATATTTGTAGTATAATATTTAAATAAATAGAACTTATGGCAATTAATAGTATCGGATTAGACACAAAAAAAACAAAAGATGTAGCAAATGATTTGAATAATTTGTTAGCAAACTTTCAAATATATTATCAAAATTTAAGAGGTATTCATTGGAACATTAAAGGAAAGCGTTTTTTTGATTTACATGTAAAATTTGAAGAATTATACACCGATGCCAATGTTAAGGTTGATGAAATAGCGGAACGTGTATTAACATTGGGAGAAACACCGCTTCATACATTTGAAGAATATGTTGCAAATGCACAAGTACCAATTGGTAAAAATATATCGCAAGATGAAAAAGCAGTAACATTAATTGTTGATTCTTTATCAGAATTATTAAAAATTGAACGTGCTATTTTAGACAAAGCGGGTGAAGCGAATGATGAAGGAACCAACTCTATGATGAGTGATTTTATTTCAGAACAAGAAAAAACAGTTTGGATGATGAAAGCTTGGTTAAGCTAAACTGTTTAACATACTACAAATTATTATAAAAAAGACGTTCCATTGGAAGGTCTTTTTTTATAATAAACCACGAGCTTTTATCTCTAAATACTTATTAATAGTATTAATGGTTAAATGTTCAGGTGCCGTTAAAATACTTTGAATACCATGTTTTTGAAGTTCGTTTACAATTAATTTTTTTTCGTAAATAAACTTTTCGGCGATGGTTTTTTCAAAAATATCGTAAGTGTTTATAGCTGTTGTTTTGGTGAGTTTTTGCAGCTCGGTATTTTCAAAAAAGATAACCACGAGCAAATGGTTTTTTGCAATAGCTTTTAAATAGGGTAGCTGCCTGTACAATGCATCTAACGTTTCAAAATTGGTGTATAGCAACAATAAACTGCGCTGGTTCAAATTACGTTTAACATCAACATACAATCTTGAAAAATCAGATTCTACAAAATCGGTATCTAAATTGTAAAGTGTTTCAAGAATAGTGTTCATTTGCGATGGTCTGCGTTCTGCAACCACACGATTTTCCACCTTCCTCGAAAATGAAAAGAGGCCTGCTTTATCTTGTTTTTTTAATGCAACGTTGCTAATAACTAACGATGCATTGATGGCATAATCCAATAAACTCAAACCTTCAAAAGGCATTTTCATAACGCGGCCTTTATCAATCACACTGTAAACGGGTTGCGAGCGTTCATCTTGGTATTGATTTACCATGAGGCGATTACTTTTTGCCGTTGCTTTCCAGTTGATGTTTCGTAAATCGTCCCCTTGCACGTAATCTTTAATTTGTTCAAACTCCATAGTATGACCAATACGACGGATTTTTTTCAAACCATATTCAAAAATTTTATTTGAAAACGCTAAAAGCATGTATTTTTTCAACTGTAAAAAAGAAGGGTAGTTGGGCACCATGGCATCTTTTCCAAATTGAAAACGTCTGGAAATTAAATTAATCGGGCTACTCGCATAAAGGTTTAAATTACCAAAAAAATACTCACCCCGTTCTAGTGGACGTAAGGTGTATGTTATTTTTTTACTGGCTTGTTTTTTTAATGTGGTATCTATTTCAAAATCACGTTTTTGATATTGAAAGGGTAATTCATCAATGAGTTTTAATGTGCTTGTGAAATTGTAATTATTTTGTAATGAAATTTCAATAGGATTATCATCGCCATTACTTAGTTTTTCGGGTAAAAGTCGAGAAGCCGTCATGCCTTTTTGTTTGAATAAGAGAATAAAATCGACCACTACTAAACACATAAAAACAAAAAACAGCATTTGAGCAATCACTACTAACCCTGGAAATATATACGCAAGGATAAATAAGAAAACAAGAACACTCACACTTATAAAAAAGCGTGTATTTAAGTAGATATTTTTGAAAAACTTTTTCAACTACCTAGGGATCTCAATAGTTTCTAAAATTTGCTCAATCACTTTTTCAACAGTAAAACCTTCCATTTCGCGTTCTGGTGTTAAAACCAAACGGTGTTTTAAAACCGCTTTAGTGCAGCGTTTAATGTCTTCGGGCGTTACAAAATCGCGACCTTGAATGGCTGCGTTGGATTTGGCAGCATTCAAAATCGCAATAGAAGCTCTTGGCGATGCACCTAAATATAAATTTGCATTGGTTCTTGTGTTGTTAATAATAGATGCTATATAGGTAATAAGATGATTCTCAACAACTATTTGCTTAATTAGGTTTTGATAATAGGCAATTTGTTGCCCATTTAAAACAGGAATTACGGCGTTAAAATCCAGACTATCTTGTCGTTGATGATTGTCCATTAAAATCTGAATTTCATTTTCAATTGTTGGGTAATCCACATCTATTTTAAACAGGAAACGATCCAATTGTGCTTCTGGTAATCGGTATGTTCCTTCTTGTTCAATAGGGTTTTGAGTGGCAAATACTAAAAATGGCGCATCCATAATGTATTTGGTGCCATCCATCGTTATTTGGCGTTCTGCCATCACTTCAAATAAAGCCGCTTGTGTTTTTGCTGGTGCACGGTTTATCTCATCAATTAAAATAATGTTCGAAAAAATAGGCCCTTTTTTATATTCAAACTCGTTGGTTTTTACATTGAATATCGAAGTTCCTAAAATATCACTCGGCATTAAATCGGGTGTGAATTGAATTCGGCTAAAATTTACAGCCAATGTTTTAGCTAATAATTTTGCGGTAATGGTTTTTGCAACTCCGGGAACACCTTCAATAAGAGCATGCCCGTTTGAAAGTAACGAAATGATAAGTAATTCAATCATTTCATTTTGACCGACAATAATTTTACCTATTTCTTTTTTTATAGCTTCAACGTGTTCTTGAAGCGGTTTTAAATCGAGTCTACTTTCAAAATTTATATCTTGATTTTCGATGGGTTGTTCTTCCATTATATATTGTTTTTTGTGAAGGTTTCTATAAGTTTGTTTAGCTGAATTAAATCAGGTTCTGTATGTGTGTTTTTTGATTTTAAATACACAATATAATCTATTAACGCTTTGGTATCTTCCTTTTTATTAGACGATTTTATGGCTAATTTAGAAATGAAGTTTTCGCTTAATTCATTGGTGTTTAGGTAGTATTTAGAGCGAATCTGTTCCAGAAAATATTGAATTTTGTTGTTGATGATATTAGTATAATCACCATGTTGATAATACAAATCTCCAATAGTTTTGGTAAAATCTAAGGAAGCATTTTTTAAGGGTTCAACCACCGGTATAATGCGTTGGGTGCGTTTTCCTTTAAAAATTACAAATAGTAGTAATGAAATTAAAGTGATGTAAAACGCCCATTTTAACGCTGGGTTTTGAAGCACAAAACGCAACGGACTCGTAATTACTTTTCGTCCGCTTTTATAATAATTATCCCAAATAATTTGATTTTTTGGTAAAAAAGAAAGTACGGTTGCTGCATAAACATCATTGCCATTTAGCATGTGGTAATTGCTAAACGCAAAGGGGTTGGTATGAATATAAAATGCGCCGTTGTTCTTGCCAAAAGGAACTTTTATGAAGTTTATATTGGTTTCTGGTATGCTGTCGTTTGGATCTTTTTCAGTTTTATTAACATGGGTCGTACCTAATGCAATAGCATTTAAAGTATCGAGACTTGTGAAAAAACTATTCTCAATGACGTCTTTAAAGCGGCGTTCATTATGTTTTAAACTCGTACTTGTAAAACTATTTAAAGATGGTTTTTTAAAGAAGTTGTAAATATCAGAGCCTATGTTAATATTCAAAGTATCACTTAAAACACCATATATATAATTGGTACTTATAAAAACGGAGTTGCCATCTTCAACATATTTAATGAGAGATTCTGAGTCTTGTTTATCGAAATGTATGCCGTTATTTATAAAAAGACTAACCGTTTTTTCATTAGTTTCAACATCTTTTAAATTTTCAAAAGCGGTTTTAGTAGATGTTTTAATAGTTTTATTTGACACCTCTTTTAATTCATTAAAAAGCACATAACAACCCAAAGGAATTTTATCTGCCGCTGCATAAGAATCTCGCCAGTTTAATGCTTTTGGTTTGGTTATTTCGGCAATCATCATCAACACGATAACTGCTCCAATGGCATACAATGCTATTTTAGACGGTTTATCCATGTTGAAGTGTGTTTAGTTTATCGAAATCATATTTATTTTTTGTGTAAATAGCTTCATCTATAGGGAATTCGCCATACCAAACATAGTCATAGATATATGAAATACGCTTGAAAGCAGACTTGGTGTTTTCATCTTTAATTTCATTAATGTAATCGCTATTCGTTTTATCGTAATGCCATTCAATACTGTTTTTATTGGTAAGCAGTTTTAATGATTTTAAATACAAATAGCGAGTTGCTAAACGGAAGTTGTTTTCCTTTAAAGCATCAGAAATTAGAGTGTCAAAATTAACGTCTTTTATGTTTTCTTCCACATATTTAAAGGTGTCAATATCTTTTGTTTCAGTTTTAAATACAGAGTTTACAGGCGATTGCATTAAAAACTTGATGACTAAATACAAACAAGCCACACCCATAAAGCCATATACAATATATTCTAAGGTTTGATAATTTATGAAATCGATATCAAACCCAAAAATATCACCTAACCATCCAAAAAACTTCTGTAAGATGCGTTGCAATAAGTTGATGCCGCCGGTATCGTTGATGTTGTAGTTAAAATCGTCGCCGTTGTAACGTTGTTTAATGGCTTTTTTAAAATAAGTAACTTGAATTTTTGAAGAATCCTTCTGAATGCTATCTTGTGCAAAAGCATAGCCATAACTCATTAAAAAGCTTACAGAAAGGAACGTATTATGGTATTTAAATTTAGTCATTAACACCAATTTGTTCAATTTTGTTCCTTAAGAAAATATTGTTTTTCTCTTCAAAAATATTGTAATATAACACGCTGTATGCTACTTGAGATAACGCTTGCGAGTAAATAAACGCCAATAAAAACATGGCAAAACCCAAGGTAAAAACCATACTTGCAAAAACATTGGTAGCTAAATCTACATTGCTTTCTATTGAAAAATAAACGTAAATACCAATAATAAAACCAGGAATGGAAACTATGAGCATGGTAATCATTAAGTTTAAAATACCTATCACCAAACCAAACAAAATCACTTTGCCGAAACTTGAAAAGGTAAACGACCAACCTTCGGAAAGGGCATGGCTTAATCCTTCGTTTTTAGAAAAAATAGCCATAAAGGTCAATCCAAAAAAAGCAGTTAATAGGAAACTAAGTCCGTATTGTACAAACATGCCAATTAAGGGAATGAAAGCAAAAATAAGGGACACTATAATATACCCAATGTAAAGTCCAATCCCTAAAAATATAAATAGGATGATGGCGCCTAAGTTACTTTTAATATTTTGCCATACATTTCTAGATTCCACTTCTCCTTCGCTATTCACATATTCTGCCATATAAGAGCTTGAAAAGCTATAGTTTATAAGTGCTGTAATGAACAAAATTAGCACCAAAACAACAGCGCCAGCAATTAAATAAATGGTATTGTCGCCATCGTTATTCATGCCGAATCTAAAATCTCTACTGGCTAAACCCATAAAACCAGTGACTAATAAATAAGACGCAACAATTAAAAGAATGATACTTACGGCATTGTAACGCAAGTACAAACTGGTGTATTTTTTAAAGTTGTATTTAAGAAACAGGAAATAGGTATTTATGGTTTCGCCAAAATCATTTCTGTTACGTAATTCTATGTAGGGTTTGTTCATTTTTTTTATTCAGATTGAAAAGTGTTGTTCAGCTTAATGGGGTAAATAACGTAATAAAATACGATTAAAAATAACGAGCAAGCAATAATACCGTATGATAAAATCCAAGGCATTTGTTCGCCATAACGGGTTATAAAACCTTCAATGAAACCTGCAATAATAAAAAACGGAATGGTGCTTACTACAATTTTTAATCCGTCTTTGGCGCCTTTAGTAAAAGCGACTCGTCTGGAATAGGTTTTCGGAAACAAAAAACTATTTCCCATTACCAAACCGGCACAACCAGCAATTACAATCACCGAAATTTCAATAGTACCATGCAGCCAAATGGTTGATGTTTTTTCTAAAATGCCATAGTTGTAAAAAAACGTGATAAAAGCACCTAGCATGATGCCATTGCTAAACAGGATATAAATAGTGCCCACACTAAAAAACACACCAAATGCAAATGCAATAATAGCGACTCGAATATTATTAATGGTAATCCCTAAAAAAGACCCGATACTACTGCCACTTTTGTAAACCGCCATAGGTTCACCTTTTTCAATATTTTCAATGGTCATGTTTACATAGCCATCACCTAAAATTAAACGCACAAACGAATCGTCGTTCAACGTTGAGATGGCACCAATACAAACCGCTACCATAAATATTAAAAAGGTGTAAAGTAGGGTTTTTTGATAGCTTCGGAAAAATAACGGAAATTCATATTTCCAAAAAGAAATAATTTTGTTTTTTGATTCTCGTTTGGTGATATATATTTTTTGATGCGCCTCTGATGCCAACGAGTTTAAGTACAGCAAAGTCTTACTTTCGGGGTAATACGTTTGCGCATATGCCAAGTCGTTTGTCAAATGAATGTAGTAGGAAGCTAAGTCGTCTGGATTTATTTTTGCATTATTATGTAACGCACTTTCAAAAACCAGCCATTTTTCTTTATTTTGCTTCACGAAAGATGCTTCGCGCATAAAACTATTTTAATTAGAAACGAATATACATTTCAATGAGCAATTTAGCAATTAACACGGCACAAAATGTTAATTTAGATTACAAATTAATTGGTTTGGGCGAACGTTTTGTCGCATTCTTAATTGATGGTCTTATTTTATTGACCTATATCACCATCATGGAGAATGTTGTTGCCCTATCTGATATTTTCGAAACGGACGATTGGACACGTCGTGGTATTTTAGGCTTACTCACCTTGCCAGCCCTTTTTTATTCTGTGTTATGTCATATTATTTTTGGCGGACAAACCATTGGTAAAATGATATTGAAAATAAAAGTGGTGCGTTTAGATGGCGCTCCAACCCAATGGTATAATTTGCTTGTTAGATGGATGTTGCGCATTGTAGATATATGGTTGTTTTTTGCTTCTATTGGCGTGTTAAGTATTTTACTATCGGATAAAAAACAACGTATTGGTGATGCCGCCGCAGGAACTGTTGTTATAAGTGTGAAGAAAAAACATAAAATAACCAGTACCATTTTAGAAGATTTGGAAGTAGATTATCAACCTGTTTTTAATAATGTGACGCTATTAACCGATAAAGATGTACGCATTATAAAGGAAGCTTTCCTTATTTCAAAAAAGAATAACGACTTTAAAACACTTACCTTATTAAGAAATAAAGTATGTAATGTGTTAAATATAGAATCTAATTTATATGATGTCGATTTTATAAACACCATTTTAAAAGATTATAATTATTATACTCAGAATATGTAGGTTGAAGTAGAAAGTTAAAAGTATTTTCACCCAAAACCCAAAACCCAAAACCCAAAACCCAAAACCCAAAACCCAAAACCCAACACCCAAATCATGATGTTTTTTCAAATTATAGAGATACTCGGAACTTTTGCTTTTGCTATTTCTGGAGTATTGGTTGCTTTAGAAAAAAGAATGGATCCTTTCGGCGTACTTATTATTGCTTTTGTAACCTCGGTAGGTGGCGGTACACTCAGGGATATTCTTATAGGTATAACACCAGTAACGTGGATGGTGAACATGATTTATGTGTACGCCATTATAGGCGCTACTGTTTTTTCCATCATATTTAGAAAGCGTCTTGATTTTTTACGAATATCTTTATTCTTATTTGATACCATAGGTATTGGTCTATACACTGTTGTGGGTATACAAAAAGGTCTAGCCATTGGTTTGCACCCCATTATTTGTATTGCATTAGGTACTATAACCGCTTGTTTTGGAGGTGTTATTAGGGATATTTTATGTAATGAAATCCCTGTAATTTTCAGGAAAGAGGTTTATGCCACAGCTTGTATTTTAGGCGGTTTTACTTATTTTCTACTTCGTAAATTACCAATTGACAATAATATTGTATTCGTAATTTCTGGTTCGGTAGTCATTGCGGTACGCTTAATTGCTGTTAAGTTTAAAATAAGCTTACCCAGTTTGTACAAGGATGACACTGAGGTGTTTGAAGATTTAGATAGGTAGGTTTCCCAACACCCAACACCTAATTTATTATTTCCGCTTTTCTAATATAAATATTTTTAAGGGGCCAATCGGCTTCATCGTTTTCAACAGCGGCAATTTTATCAACTACATCCATGCCGCTGGTTACTTTTCCAAAAATAGTATAATCACCATCTAGAAAGTGCGAACCTCCTTGTTGTTGTACTATAAAAAACTCGTATGGCGAAGCTAATTTATGGGGGTTTTCAATATCGCTACTGGGCATGGAAACCATGCCTCGGTCGTGTTTAAATCCACGCTTGGTATCTGGTGGTAATAAGTATTTGCCAATATAATTGCGTTTGTTGGCTGTTTTTCTATCGTCGCTATTTCCGGCCTGTACCATAAAATTATCAATCACTCTATAAAATTGGGTGCCGTTAAAATATTTCTGCTTGGTTAAAAATATAAAGTTGGAACGGTGAAATTTGGTTTCATTAAACAATAAAATATCAATAGTTCCAAAATCGGTGGTTAAACGCACTTTGTTTTCTTTATGCATTTTGTCGTACTGTAGAAAAAATTCCATGGCATTTTTAGAGTTTAGCTTGGGGAAAGGTCTATTCACAACATCGGTGGTGTCTTCGTCTCCCGTCAAGCCTTCTTCTTTTACAATAGTTGTTATTTCTTTTTTAGGATTTATTTTCTTTTTACTTTGCTTATCTTCACAGTTTAGAAATAGAAAGAAAACCGATAACAGTAATACAAGTCTCATAGAATGAATTTTGATGATTTTTCACTAGCAATCTCAAAAATAGAAAATATACCGCTACCAGCACAAGCATCTCAGTTAAAAATGGTGCCTCCATTTAGGCAAGAACTGTTAAAACAGCAAGCAGATACCATTAAATACGCTAAAAGTGCAGGCGTATTAGCGTTGTTTTATCCTAATAAAAACCAAGAAACACACCTTGTTTTAACATTGCGTAAAACCTATAAAGGCGTGCATTCTGCACAAGTTGGGTTTCCAGGAGGGAAGCTGGAAATATACGATACCTCTATTGAAGCTGCAGCCATTAGAGAAACTTTTGAGGAAGTTGGGGTGCCTTCAGATAATATAAAAGTACTTCGGGCATTAAGTGAAGTTTACATACCTCCAAGTAATTTTTATGTGCATCCTTTTATTGGCATTTCTAAGGAAACGCCTCGATTTATAAAACAAGATAAGGAGGTTGAAGCCATTATTGAAGTAAAATTGAGTCATTTTTTAGATGATGCCAATATTATTACTGAAAAAGTAAGCACGTCGTATAGTGTTGAAGTTGAGGTGCCTGCGTTTAAACTTAACAATTATGTGGTTTGGGGTGCTACGGCTATGATGCTAAGCGAGATTAAAGACGTATTAAAACAACTCATGTAGTTTATAGATTTACTACATTTGTACTAACTAATTAATTTGACGCGCGATTTATGGGATTGTTTAAAAGAAATCCATTTGGCCATATCCTTTTTGTAAAAAAATGGCTTATCAGAATTTTTGGGGCTTTAACACACAGACGCTTCCGTGGTTTTAACGAGTTGCAAATAGAAGGCTCTGAGGTTCTAAAAAACCTGCCTGATAACAATGTGTTGTTCATATCAAACCATCAAACCTATTTTGCCGATGTGGTGGCGATGTTCCATGTATTTAATGCAAGTTTAAGTGGACGAACAGATTCCATTAAAAACATTGGGTATATATGGAATCCTAAATTAAACATCTATTATGTTGCAGCCAAAGAAACTATGAAAGCTGGTTTACTGCCAAAAATTTTGGCATATATGGGGTCTATTAGTATTGAACGTACGTGGAGAGCCGAGGGGCAGGACGTAAACCGCCAGGTGAAAATGAGTGATATTTCCAATATAGGTAAAGCGTTGGATGATGGTTGGGTTATTACTTTTCCGCAAGGGACAACAACACCTTTTAAACCTATTAGAAAAGGAACAGCATTCATTATAAAAAAATATCAACCAGTGGTAGTACCTATAGTTATTGATGGTTTTAGACGATCGTTCGATAAAAAAGGTTTGCGTATTAAAAAGAAAAACATACTGCAATCCATTGAAATAAAAGAACCTTTGGTAATAGATTATGAAAATGAATCTACCGATGATATTGTAAAACGCATTGAATATGCCATAGAGCAGCATCCATCGTTTTTAAAAGTGATTTCTCAAAAAGAATTGGAAGCCCAAGAAGCGTTGAATAAGCTTCGCGAGTGGTAAATTATATTCTTTTTAATAACGGTCTGTGTTTTCTTAAAGTGAGAGTTCGTTAATTTATCAGCTATTTTTTTTGCGAGATATTAAAAGAAACCTAACAAAAATAGCAATTAGGCAATACTTTTAATAGGTGCAAAAAAACCTCAAAAAAAAGTCTTATTTTTAATTTAAAGCCTAGTAAAGCAATCAATTTTAACGTTATTAATATGTTGAAAATTGAAGTTTTTTAAGGGTTTTATTCTTATTACAAAAACTCTTATAACTAAAGCATATGATTCAAAAAGGTTCTGAAGCAGAAAGATTAAAAGTACCCAACAATTATAAAAATTGGAAAAAATGGGGACCTTATTTAGCCGAAAGACAATGGGGAACCGTTAGGGAAGATTATAGCAATCATGGAGAGGCATGGGAGTTTATAGATCATGAAAAAGCACGAAGTAATGCTTACCGTTGGGGGGAAGAAGGGATAGGTGGCTTTTGCGATTCTCGAGAAATATTGTGTTTAGCACCTACATTTTGGAATGGGAAAGATCCTATCTTAAAAGAACGCCTGTTTGGGCTTACCAACAACCAAGGCAACCATGGGGAAGATGTGAAGGAACTTTATTTCCATCAAGTATCATCGCCCACACATTCCTATTCAAAATATCTTTATAAATACCCGCAGAACGAATTTCCATATGGCGATTTGGTTAACGGCAACAAGCGTGGTCGTCATGAATTTGAATACGAGTTGTTAGATACCGATGCTTTTAAAAACAGTGCCTATTTTGATTGTTACATAGAATATGCTAAGGCCAATATAGAAGATATTCTAATGAAAGTCACTGTGGTGAATAGAGGCAAAAAAGCAGCTGCCATTCACGTATTGCCACATTTATGGTTTCGTAATTTTTGGAAACACAACAAACGTTATGAACGCCCCGTTATGAGATCGGTTTCAAACAACAGCGTACAATCTAGAAGCGTTAGAAATGGTAGTTATTATTTATATCACGAAGCTGGTGAACAGTTATTTTGTGATAACGAAACCAATAACAAACGTATTTATAACTTCGAAAACGATGTTGAATATGTAAAAGATGGTATTAACGATTATGTGGTAGATGGTGAAGCCACTGTAAATCCAAAAAAAGTAGGAACTAAATTTGCAGTATGGCATCAGTTAAAATTAAAAGCAGGTGAGGAGAAAACCATAAAAATACGCTTAAGTAAAAATAAAGTGAAAGACCCTTGGGGTGATTTTGATGCTATTTTCCAACAGCGCATTTTGGAATGTGAAGAATTTTATTCCGAAACCATAAAGACCGACATTCCAGAAACCCACCAAGCCATTGCCAGAAGTGCTTTTTCTGGCTTGTTATGGACAAAACAATTCTATTATAACGATGTGTTTAAATGGCTGTTTGGTGGTCCCGGTGAAGGAAAACCCGAAAGAGCAAACATGCGAAATTACAGTTGGCAACATCTTACCAATAGGCATGTTATTTCCATGCCCGATAAATGGGAGTACCCATGGTATGCCGCTTGGGATCTAGCATTTCACATGGCATCGTTTGTAGAAATAGATCCGTTTTTCGCCAAAGAACAGTTGTTGTTGGTTTTAAAAGAAAACTACATGCATCCTAACGGCCAAATTCCTGCTTACGAGTGGAACTTTAGCGATGTAAACCCACCCGTACATTCGTATGCCGTTTGGAATGTGTACGATAAAGACAAAAATTATACAGGTAAAGGTGATACGGAGTTTTTAGAAAAAGCCTTTCAAAAACTGCTTATTAATTTCACATGGTGGGTAAACCAAAAAGATAAAAGTGGTACCGATTTGTTTGAAGGAGGCTTTTTAGGTTTGGATAATATAGGGGTGTTCGACAGAAACCACATGCCGCCCGGTATTACCAGAATGCAACAAGCCGATGCCACCAGTTGGATGGCTATGTTTACGCTTAATATGTTGCGCATGTCGCTAGAGCTTTCAAAAACCAATAAAATCTACGAAGAATCGGCGGCTAAGTTTTTTAGGCATTTCCTGAATATTGCTTGGGCCATGCATCATATTGGTCAAAAAGATATTTCACTTTGGGATGATGAAGATAATTTCTATTACGATGTGGTAGAAATGGCTAATGGCAGTACCAATCGACTAAAAGTACGTTCGTTGGTAGGTGTGATACCTATGTTTGCAGTAGAGATTATGCATAAGGACCTGTTCGAAGAATTGAAAGATTTCAGGTTTAGAGCAAATGAAATTATGCGAACCCGCCCAGATTTAGCTTCCTTAATTACTAATTTAGATGAAACCAATTCCGAAGGTAATTACCTATTCGCCATCATGCGTGGGTTTAGGTTAGAGCATTTGTTGATTCGTTTGTTGGATGAAAACGAGTTCCTGTCCGATTACGGCGTTCGTTCGCTATCCAAGTACCATGAAGCGCATCCTTTTGTGTTTCAGCATTATGGGCACCATCAAATTCAATATGAACCAGGAGAGAGTCGTTCCAATATGTTTGGCGGGAATTCCAATTGGCGAGGTCCTATTTGGATGCCTTTAAATTATATGATTATACAGTCGTTGCGTAAGTATTACACTTTTTATGGGCCAACATATCAATATGAATTTCCAACGGGTTCTGGTAACAAGCTCAACCTTAAACAAATTGCTAACGAGCTTACAAAGCGTTTGATAAAACTATTTGAGGCCAATGGCGAAGGCAAGTTTCAATATCATGCCGATAGTGAAGGTAAGCAGTTTTCAAACGATGCTCATTTTAAAGATTTACACCTATTTTACGAGTTTTTTGATGGTGATAATGGTAAAGGTTTAGGCGCATCTCACCAAACCGGTTGGACGGCATTAATAGCCAATTTAATTATGGATATGGATGCCGATTAAACAGTTCGAACTCTAGTAATGGTTATTTTGAATGCGATTGATGCGTTTTATTAGCTAATCATTTCAAGTTTTTCCTTATTTTTTTCAGTAATCATTCTATATTGATAAATGTCTTCAATTGAAACAACCGTCATATTTTGTTTATTTGCAAAATCACAAATTTCGGGAAGTCTAGACATGGTTCCGTCAACATTTGTCAATTCGCATAAAACAGCATATTCCCCTAAGCCTGCTATTTTCATTAAATCAACACTTCCTTCGGTATGTCCTCGTCTATCGAATACGCCATTTTCTTTTGCCAATAAAGGAAATACGTGTCCTGGATGCGATAAGTCTTCAGGTATTGCCTTGTGAGAAATTGCGGTTTTTATTGTTGTTATTCTATCCTTTGCAGAAACACCTGTTGTTACTCCTTTTTTTGCCTCAATTGAAATAGTAAATGCGGTTTGGTTCTTACTTGTATTATCATTAACCATAGGTTTTAAATCAAGGCTTTTACATTTTTTATCTTTCAAACATAGACACACTATTCCGCTACATTCTCTAATCATTAAAGCCATGTCTTTTTCTGTCATTTTCTCTGCAGAAAAAATAATATCACCTTCATTTTCTCGATTTTCATCATCTACGAGTAAAATTCCATAACCATCTTGTAATTTTTTAACAGCATTCTTTACTCTTTCTACGCTGTCTTTTCCAAATTCATTTAATATATTCATCTTTGCTACTTTTTAAATTATTAAGATTAATTCTTCTGAGCAAAGTATACAACAGCATAATACGCAACTGATTTATATCAATCGCATAATTTGGGTGATAACTTTTTTCTTCTCTCATCCAGACTTTAACTGTCGGTTTTGGAGTTTCACCAAATCAGTCCTTTTTCAAGGAGTCGCGGACTTTTACCGCCGGTAGGGAATTACGCCCTGCCCTGAAGAAAATATTTTTCAAAATTACAGAATATTTTTTTAGAATCCATTCATTTGGTATGTTAAGAATGTGATTTTTCTATAACAATCCATTCATAATTTATAATAAAAATGATGCGATGCCAAATAGGAGATGCCTACATCTATATTTAAAGGAGGAAAGTATAACTAGTGAATTTTAATAGTGGTCTTAGTAATATGAATTCGTTCAAATATCTATCTTTGATGTAGTAAAAGAATCAGGATATATTAAAAAAAATGAAACATAGAAAAATAAAACGGATAGTCGTAGTAGCTCTCACATTATTAGTAGTCGTTATTTTTTGTAATTCGCAAAATGGCAAGAAGAAACTACTAAATCATGGAAATATTGCTGTTCCCCACGAACGCCGTATTGTTTGGAATACAGAATCACAGTTCTATGACTCTATGGTGGCATTATGGTCTAAAAAATCGGTGCAATATGGTCCAAAAAAGGGCAAGGTAGATAATCCTCGTATTTTATTAGCACAGCTTCATTCAAAAACAAACGTCAAAGAAATTAACCAAGTGATTATGGGTATGGAACCATGGGGCGTTTCTGGCTCATCGTGGACGCTTAATAAACTTGGAGATTACGATTTCACAGCTACTGTACTTACTTCTATTTTATGGCAGTTTGGAGATAAGCCTGAATTATTGTACAAAGAAACGGTAGCGCATTTATTAAACGTCTTGTTAGTTGAAGAAGGTTATAAATTCAGGAATACGGCCCCAAAAACGTTAGGGTTATTTCCTGAAACTGAAAATCATATATTGATGACCGAGGGCTCTCGTTACCTTAAAAATAGATGGTTGGCACTTCATGGTAACAAAGATCCTAAATATGACAACATCAATAACGAGATGGAATCGAAATTAATAGAGTTTTTACAAGAGATAAAAACAAATGGGCTTCATGAATTTAATTCCATGCCTTATGTGGGGTACACCATTACCGCTTTATTGAATCTAGAGGCTTATGCTTCAGAACCTATTAGAAAAGATGCTCGAGATATATTAGATTATATGAACTTTTGTTATGCTATTGGAAGTTATAATTATAAATATTTCCCTCCCATGAGAAGGCGGTATGATAGGGCTAATTGGCATAAATTAACGACGGGCTACCATACTGTTTTTATGAAGGCGTGGATGAGTTTTTTACCAGGAACCAAATCAAATTTCGATATATCACATGGAGAGCCTCATGCCCTAATAGGGGCTTGTATGCCATACCGTCCAGCAGATGAAATTACCCAGCTTTTATTTAAAAAAGGCAACGGCTATTTTGTAAAATTAGGACATGGTAAAAAGGCTTGCCCAGAAATATATGCAGCTGGTAAAAATTATTTGCTTTCTGCAGGTGGTGCAAACCGTGGAAAAAAATCGGAAATAGTAGCTAGACCCATTACGCTTTTTATTAATGACGATGCTAAAAACCTAGAGGAAACCTTCCATCTGTCGGGTCCAGGAACAGATTTTATGGCGTGGAATAATACAGGGGTTTATAGGAACTTTGCTTGTGCTGCGGGTGCCGTTTCCATTCCAAAAGGGCAACAGCCTGTTATTAAAAGTAATACTTGGTCTATTTTTAAGGGTGGCAACAATGTGTACATGGCCGTTTTTTCTACTCATAATCTAGGGATACTTGCTATGTTCGAGAATGAAAATCCGGAGCAACTATTGCAAAATTTGGAGAAGGCAAATCCTTCTACGGAAAGGTTAAAAACACATTTCCAATTTCCTGGAGGGGCATTAATTAATTACGACGTGCTTGCACCAGAAGATACATGGGTTATTAAACAGGTAGATAAAACAGTACTTGATAGGAAATATGACCAATGGCCTTTAATACAAGGCGAATTTTAAGTTTGAATAATTCTGAATATATTATATGAAGTAGTACGTGTTCTTATCATTAAAGTACATGTTTGTTTTTGGATTTCTATTTACTTCGGAAAAACACGTCACACAAAAAATGTTACTTATAAAAGTACATAGTATATCAGTCGAAAAATTGAATAATAAATGTTTAGACATCAAGGTAGAAGTAGAACATTAAAGCACAATTTACGTATTGCCACTATTTTGTCCTTTGTAGCAGGAATTGTAAATGTAACAGGATTTTTGGCTTTTCAACAATTAACAACCAATGTAACGGGTCATTTTGCTTTATTTATTAGTGATGTTGCTAATTTCGAATTTTGGAAAGGAACCGTCTATTTTCTCTATATATTTTCATTTCTCTTTGGTTCTTTTTTGTCAAGCTTTCTAATTGAGAGGTATAGAGAAAGCAAAAAGCTTAATGTATTTGTAATTCCAACACTTATGGAATGTTTTATTTTGATAACCATAGCTGTTTTTAGTGATGTATTGGAAATAAAATATCCAGACTTTATTGTGTGTGCCCTTCTTTTTGCCATGGGACTTCAAAACTCGCTTGTTACAAAAATTTCGAATGCTGTTGTAAGAACTACACACCTTACGGGCTTGTTTACCGATTTAGGTATTGAACTATCACAACTGTTTTTTCCTAAAACGCACCCCCATGTCGAAAAAATTAAATCCACTATAAAACTACGCGTCTTTATTATTTGCTTCTTTTTTATGGGAGGTATTGTTGGAGGATTTATTTACTCAAGAATGAACTTCAAATTGAATACCCTTGTTTTTGCATCCCTAATTTTATTAGCAAGTTTGTTCTTTGACGATTTTAGATTCAAACTCATCTTAGCAAAAAGAAAATATAAACACAAAAGGAAACATAAACATAGAAAAAATAGCTTAAGTCATATTTAAAGTAAAACAGCCATCGCTAACAATGAAAGTTAAATCGTAAAAATTTCTATATTATTCTTTTATCATCAGTATTTTAACTTTAAAAGATCCTGCTTTTATTTGATTTTTTAGGGATCATTGCCCCGAGGCTTGCCTCGTCTTTTGAGTTATGGAATTTGGAATTTCCTTTTTTTGTGGAATTTAATACCTCATGGGCTTGCCCTGAGGTAGTTTATTTATGTTCAAAACGAGTTTTTTTAGGCTAAACTCATATTACTTCGTTTAGCTTCTTTTATAAGGGCAGCAAAGCAAAACCAAATGAGCAACAAGCTATACGCTATTAAAACCTTAACACCTTCTTAATACTTTAGTAACCTGCTATTGAAGCTAATACTACAACTTTGTATTTTTAAAATACCATATGCTTATAATCTTAAACGATTTAGCTACACTAGCAATAAAAACCATATCTACTTGGTGTGTAAGTAGGTTTACTTCCTCTCTAAAACTTAATATTAAAAAACAAATTTCAATAGCAAGCACATGAAAAAACGCGCTGTAGATATTGTTGTGATTTCTGATGTGCATTTGGGAACCTATGGTTGTCGTGCTAAAGAACTTCATAAATACTTAAAATCGATAAAACCCGAACGGGTTATTTTAAATGGCGATATCATCGATGTTTGGCAATTTAGTAAACGCTACTGGCCCAAGTCGCACATGAAAATAATTAAACTCATCACCACTTGGATATCAAATGGAGTACAAGTAAACTATGTAACAGGGAACCACGACGAGATGCTCCGCAAATTTGTAGGCTTTCAAATGGGAAGTTTCAGTATTTCAAATAAAGAACTATTAACGGTTGATGGCAAAAAAACATGGATATTTCATGGCGATGTGTTCGATGTGACCATGCAACACTCCAAATGGATTGCAAAACTGGGTGCCGTGGGTTATGATTCGCTCATTCTACTAAACAGTGCCATAAACTTCTTTGCTTCCAAATTTGGTAAAGGGCCTATTTCGATGTCCAAAAAGATAAAGAACAGCGTCAAGTCTGCCGTAAAGTTTATCAATAACTTCGAAAAAATAGCCTCAGATATTGCTATTGAAAACGAATACGATTATGTGATTTGCGGACACATTCACCAACCAGAAATAAAACGTATTGAAACCGAAAAAGGGGAGGTGATATATTTGAATTCGGGCGATTGGGTAGAAAACTTAACCGCTTTAGAGTATTATGAAGGCACTTGGCACCTATTTAGTTATAGGGACAACTTTTTGGTTGAAACCAATAATGACGTAGATACGGAGGATGAAGACGTGCTAGAAACCAAAGTACTTTTCCAAAACATGATGAAAGAGTTTCAGCCAGTTATGAAACACCCCAAAGTAAATCAAATTAAGTAGTATGAAGAAAGTACTTTATGCGATTCAAGGCACGGGCAACGGACACTTAAGTCGTGCCCGCGATATTATTCCCATCCTTCAAAAAAAAGATATAGAACTAGATATTTTAGTTAGTGGCACCGAAGCCGATATTAACATACCATACCCCATAACCTACCAATTAAAAGGGTTGAGTTTTGTATTTGGAAAAAAAGGCGGTGTCGATTTTTGGAAAACCTATTTCAAGGCAAAAAGCATGCGTCTCCATAAAGAAATTAACACGCTTCCTGTTGAAAAATACGATTTGGTAATCAACGATTTCGAGCCCGTTTCAGCTTGGGCGTGCAAACTAAAAAAGAAACCCTGCATCAGTTTAAGTCATCAATCGGCTGTTCTAGCTTCAAATGCACCAAAGCCTAAAAAGAAAGACGCTTTAGGAAAACTGATTCTTAAAAAATACGCACCCACAACCAAGCACTATGGGTTTCATTTTAAAGCCTATCAAGAGGATGTATTTACACCCGTTATAAGGCAAGACATTCGAAATGCCGTATGCGAAGATGGTGACCATTATACGGTGTATTTGCCATCATATGATGATGAAAAAATACTAAGCATACTTTCTAAAATAAAAGAAGTAACATGGGAAGTGTTTTCTAAGCATAACAAAAAAGTAGTTACTCATAAAAACATAACCGTGCAACCCATAACCAACGATGCTTTTGTAAAAAGTATGGCAACCAGTAAAGGTATTTTGTGTGGTGGTGGTTTTGAAACCCCTGCCGAAGCCTTATTTATGAAAAAAAAGCTGATGGTAATCCCCATGAAAGGGCAGTATGAGCAGCAATGTAATGTGGAGGCATTAAAAGAAATGGGTGTGCCTGTAATAAAGTCACTGAAAAAAAAATATATAAAAGATATCATGAATTGGGTAGAAACCGATACCCTTGTAGAAGTAAATTACCCCGATATCACCGAACACATTATAGACACTTTATTACAAGAAAATCTATAATACAAAATCAATCTATGGATTTTAACAATCCCCAAAAACCTTTCCATTTAAAACCTCAAGATTTCGGAAAAGACTTTGTATTTGGAGTCTCTACGGCTGCTTATCAAATAGAAGGTGCCCACAGCGTACACGATAAAGGCGTTTCCATTTGGGACCATTTCACATCCAAAAAAGGGAATACCTTTAACAACCAACATGGGCAAATAGCCTGCGATTTCTATAATAAGTTTGAAGACGATATTCTACTTATGAAATCCATGAACATCAAACACTTTAGGTTTTCATTGGCATGGTCGCGCATCCTTCCAAATGGCACGGGAACTGTGAGTACCGAAGGCATTAATTTTTACAATCGGGTGATTAACTTCTGTTTACAATGTGGTATCACACCTTGGGTAACGCTCTATCATTGGGATTTACCTCAAAACTTACAAAACCAAGGCGGTTGGGTAAACAGAAAGGTACTAGACTGGTTTGAAAACTACGCCCACGTATGCGCCACCCATTTTGGCGACCGTGTAAAAAACTGGATGGTGCTAAACGAACCCATGGTATTTACCGGTGCAGGCTACTTTTTAGGCGTGCATGCCCCAGGCAACAAAGGCTTAAAAAACTTTTTACCCGCCGTACACCATGCCGTTTTATGTCAAGCCATGGGCGGTAAGGTGTTACGGGAGCTTGTACCAAATGCCCATATAGGCAGCACCTTTTCCTGTTCGCAAATAACACCTAATAGCAATTCGGCTAAAGATGTGTTGGCTGCCAAAAAAGCCAATGCCTTATTAAATAGACTATTTATTGAACCCTTATTAGGTTTAGGCTACCCCACCAAAAATGTACCCGTTTTAAAACGCATAGAAGCCTATATAAAACCACACGATTTAGAGAATGCCCAATTTGATTTCGATTTTATTGGCGTGCAAAACTATACCCGCGAAGTGGTAAAACATAGCTATTTTGTGCCTTATTTAAGAGCTAAAATTGTGAAAGCTTCCAAACGGCGTGTAAAAACAACACTCATGGACTGGGAAGTGTACCCACCTAGCATTTACAACATGATCAAGCATTTTAACCAGTACCAAGGCATTAAAAAAATAATCGTCACCGAAAATGGCGCTGCCTTCACCGATGTGCTTTTAGATGGCAACGTGCATGATGAAGACCGTTTACAGTATCTACAAAACCACATAGAGCAAGTGCATAAAGCCAAAAAAGACGGACTCAACGTAGCAGGTTATTTTGTGTGGACCTTTACCGATAATTTTGAATGGGCAGAAGGCTACCACCCCCGTTTTGGTTTAGTGTACACCGATTTTTCAACCCAAAAACGTATTGTAAAAGCATCGGGCAAGTGGTATAAAGATTTTTTGGGAAGCTAACCGTCATTCGCTTTTAACCGTCATTGCTATAAAGTCTAATATTTACGCATCACGCGAGGTACGAAGCAATCTCACGATGATTAGTCCCAACTCTTAATAAACAGATTGCTTCAGTCGTGCCTCCTTCGCAATGACGTAAAGTTTTATGTGTATCGTCATGGCGAGGAACGAAGCCATCTCATGATGCAAACTCTAAAACTAAAACAACCTACAAACCTAATAATCAAATACCTAATCACCAAACCCGTGACACACATTGAGACGATTTGAGACGATTTGGGACAATTTGAGACGATTTGACACAGATTGAGACAACACCCCAAAAAAGTAGGGGTTTTGTTCGGGTTTTGTTCGAGTCTTGTTCGTCCACGGTTCGGGTGTATTTTGTTTAGATGGGGGTTTGGCTGAACAATGCCCGAACGAGTGTAAAATGAAACGGCTTTAATAACTTTATTTTTAAAGACTTCTTACTTTTTGTAAGTGGATTTTTATTATATTCGTCAGTATATAATCTGAATTTAAATAATAGATTAGATAGAACTCTCATGGGGCATCAAAACTACATACTTGCAACTAAAAATATAAAATATGGGAAATATTGACAATGAACTTCAACAGAAAATTTTTGAAGATGAAATTTATCAATTTCAAAGGGTTTTTCAACCTTCTCCTCAAGATATACCAATAATTGATTTATTTGACAATTACGCTTCTGGTAAAATTGATCATGAACCTGAATATCAAAGAAAATTTGTTTGGACTTTAGCTAAACAATCATATTTTGTAGAAAGTCTATTATTTGGTATTGACACTCCGATAATATACTTCGTTGAAGTTGAAAAAGAGGTCAACGGATATAAACGTATTGTAAAAGAAGCCATAGATGGCAGACAGCGATAAAGCACAATATTTAAATTCTACGACAATCAACTTAAAATTCAAGAATTAAAAAAAAATTCGCCTTTATATGATGATTTAAATGGAAATACGTATAAGGATTTAAGTGAAAGGCTTCAAAATTTATTTAAGCAATATAATGTCAGAACTGTAACATTTAAATTGGTTGACAGAAATACAGATATTGACACTCAATTAAAATTCAAATATCAGCTATTTCATAGATATAATTCAGGACTTACAGCTTTAAACCAACAAGAGGTTAGAAATTGCCAATATTCTCAAGATGATTTCCATAAAATGTTTAGAGAGATTTCTAAAAGTGAAATTTTCCTTAAGGTTTGCCCGTTTTTTCAAGAAGAACAACGAATGGCAGATGACGAGTTTGTTACATTATTATATTTATTAACCCTTTTTGATGACTCTTTAGATAGCTATTCTAAAAAAAGTAAAAACCCTTTTATAAATAGTTATTTTGAAAGAATTCATTCAAATATTTACAACCTAGAATCAAACGGTGATGAAATAGAGTTATCTGAGAAAGATGAGGAAAATGAAGAAGATATTGAATTAAATGCAAAACAATTGAGTCATGATTTTATTATTAAAACCAAGAAATCAATATTTGAAAACATTGAAAGTGTAAATTTAGTATACGGTCAATACCTTAAAGGTAACAGGCAAGAAAGATATTTAATTGAAACAATTTACTATCATTTAGCTAAAGACAAAAGGATAACAAAGCAGTTTCTAAAAAATAAAAGTACTGAACTTGGTGATTTTATTGCAAATTATCTAAAGGAAGTAAACGAAAAACCATATCCTGAAAATCAAGATTTTAACTTATTGGATTGTTATAAAGAAAAAGTTGCTCACACTGGCAGAGTTAAATATCGTTTTAACGAAATGCGAAAAATAATTAACTCATTTTTTACCCAATCAAATTAAAATGGAAGATACAACTGCACTAGATATTTCATTGTTTCAATTAAAACAAGGAACATCATCAGATACAAGTGTTAAGACTTTAACGCGATTCTATCAAGATGGAATTATTAATTTAAGACCCAGCTATCAAAGGAACGAGGTAATAAATAGAAAGAAAGCAAGTGGTATTATTGAAAGCGCAATATTGGGAATTCCACTACCTCCTCTTTATTTGTTTAAAGATAAAGAAGGCAAATTAGAAGTAATTGATGGACAACAAAGGTTGATAACCTTTTTAGGTTTTCTTGGTCGGCTAAATGACATTAAAACAAAACTTAATGGTTTCAGCTTAATTGGATTGTCAATTTTAAACAATCTAAATGGTAAAAACTTCGAAAATGAGCATTTCAAATTTACACTTAATGAGAAAATCCTAGATTTTACAATTAAAACATTCACATTCGAAGAGGAAAAAGGATTTGAACCAACTTTAAAGTATGAAATTTTTGAAAGGCTAAACAAAAATCCTTTTCCAATTAAACCAAATAGCTTTGAACTTTGGAATTGTATATATTTAAGTAACTTCACTAGAATGATAAAAGAAATTGCCACAACTGATGATTATAACTATGGCATTTCAAGAAGGGCACCAGACAGTCTTGACCTTAGAATGGATAGTGAAAATGACATTCTAAGATACATTACTCTATTGCGTAATTATGAGGTTCTTAAAGAAAGAAATGATTTACCAAAATCAATGATGCTTCAAGAGGTAGAACGTCACTTTTCAGATAAAACTCCAAAATTTGAAATTGAATTAATAAAAAAGGAATTCTTAAAAATACTTAGAAAATCAAGAATTCTTTTTGGTACAAGTAATGTAATTGGACAATTAGTAAATGATAACGAACGTAGAAAAACAGTATATCCAAATTTAACATTAATGGATGTGATTATAGTTACATTGAGTGATGAAAGCGAGAAATTCATAATGAAATACAGAGATGAACTTCTAGAAATTATTGAGTCATTCTTTAAGGATGAAGATAATCGTTCAATAATTCAGAACTCAAAAAGGGGCAGTGCAAGAATTACTAATCCTTATTCTGACAGAGTTGATTATTTAAAGTCAAAAACATTTGATGTAATCAGACAAAAATATGGTATAGAAAAATCAAAGAGAATTAACATCAGAGATTTATCGCTAGTTGATAAATTAATGGAGAAACAAAATGGTCTATGTCCGTACTGTAAAAATCAGATTAAAATAACAGACAAATATGAAATTGACCATTTGCAATCAGTAGACGATTTTGGTTCAAATGAGGAAATAAATCTTGCAGTATTACATGAGATTTGCAATAGAGAAAAATCAAATAAAAAAATACTAATGGAATAACGCCCCCCGCTAGCGCTCGTTTGTAACGAGTGCCGTACCGAGTAAGTAAACAAATTTACCATAGTAAAAAGAGAAGGTTTTTTAGTAAAAATTGATTATATGAGCAGAAAATACAAGTTTCAAAATAAAGCGGGGTTATATTTTGTGTCTTTTGCGAATGTAAAATGGATAGATGTTTTTACAAGGCAAATATATTTTAATATTTTAGTAGACAGTGTAAATTATTGCAGATTTGAGATTAAGAGGAGAAAGCATCGCTTTCGGGTTTATATTGTTTTATGCCAAGCCATATACATTTCATATTTCGTTCTTCAAACCAACAACCCATGGAACTGTTAAGAGATTTTAAGAAACATACATCAAAAAAAATAATTGAAGCCATAGAAAACAACCCACAAGAGAGTAAAAGAGAATTATTTCTATGGTTATTTGAACGTGCAGGAAAAAAACAAGGTAATGTTTCAAAATATCAATTTTGGCAACATCATAATAAACCAATAGAATTATGGAGTGATAAAGTAATTAAACAAAAAATAGATTATGTACATAACAATCCTGTTGAGAGTGGTTTTGTTACAAACCCAATTGACTGGAAATATTCAAGTGCCAGAAACTTTCAAGATGATCATATAGTATTGAAAATTGATGATGCAGGGTTTATTGCATAGCATTATGGGCACTCGTTACAAACGAGCGCTAGCTGGGGGATAATTTAAGTTGGGAATGGAAATAAATAGCTCTAGAAATACCGTAAATAAATCATCCAACACATAAAAACCAAAAAATATTTCCCCAACTTTGCCTCAAAATAAAAAAAGACTATGAGCAAAACAAAACTTACCATTAACAGTAATGGATCGGTAAAAGTAGAAGGTGATTTCGAAATAGTAGATGCACAAGGGAATGTGTATGGTTTACAAGGTAGAGACGTATTGGGTATTTGCCGTTGTGGGCTTTCTGCCAACAAACCTTTTTGCGATGGGTCGCACCGTAACCATTTTGAGCACGATGCCAAAGCCTTCGATTTACCACCTATGAAAACCCGTTAATATTTAAAGGCTTACAACCCGCATTTAAATGACCATAAAAAGTAACTAGCAACAGCTATAAAAAAGCGTCTGTCTAAAAAGTGTTTTTGTATTTGCTTTGTCAGGTTGAGCTTGTCGAAACCAAAATTGATTATAAGTAAGTTAAAAATATTTCGACAAGCTCAATATGACACAGGATTACACTTTTTAGATAGCCTCTTTTTTAATTAAACGAATTGTAGTTTTAAGAGTCTAAATACTAGAATTCATTTTTCAAAATACATATACATAATGAAACCAAAACAATTGAGCACCACGGTGCGTGTTATCCATCGCTATTTAGGGTTTTTCTTAGCCGGAATTATGGCTATTTACGCCATTAGCGGTATTTTATTAATTTTTAGAGATACCGATTTTTTAAAATCGCAACACGTTGTAGAAAAGAAAATACCGGGAAAAGTCAATTTAAACAAATTAGGGAATCAATTAAAAATTAAAAATTTAAGCATTGATAAAGTAGAAAATGATATCGCTTATTTTAAAGAAGGCACGTTTAATACCAAAACCGGTGTTGCGAACTATACAACTAAAAGTTTGCCTTTTGTACTGGATAAAATGACGAAACTTCATAAATCTAATTCTAGTCAGCCCCTGTTTTTTCTTAATGTATTCTTTGGTGTATCACTACTGTTTTTTGTATTATCTTCCTTCTGGATGTATTTACCAAAAACCACTATTTTTAAAAAAGGTATGTATTTTACCCTTGGTGGCGTTGTATTAGCGCTTATCTTAATTTTCGTTTAATACAGAAAACCCATTCATTACGCTTCCTACTTCTGTTTATAATTCTTAATTTGCGAGTTCTCGTTATAAGACACCCATGAATAAATTCAGACATTATTTAGAAGCCATTGTAGATGTTGAGGATGCCGACTGGAATTATTTCTCCTCCCGACTCATTAAACGGGAATTTCCTAAGAAAAGCATCTTTCTGAATATGGGTGACGTAGAAAATTACATTTCTTTTATAGAACACGGCGGCGTGCGTTTATTTATCCCCAAGGAAGATGAAGAAAAAGACATCACCTTTGGTTTTTGCTTGCAAAACGAATTTATAAGTGCTTACGATTCTTTTTTAACACAAGAACCTTCTTTATATCAATTAGAAACTTTAATGGATACCACCCTGTGGAGCATCAGTTATGCCGACTTACAAGAGGTGTATAAAAACACCAAAATAGGGAATACCATGGGGCGTTTCGCTTCAGAAAGACTATTCCTTATTAAATCGAAGCGCGAACAATCGCTATTAAACGACACGGCAGAACAGCGCTACATAAACCTATTTGAAGAGCGCCCAGAAATTATTAAACAAATCCCCTTAAAATATATCGCTTCCTATATTGGGGTCACCCCACAAGCATTAAGTAGAATTCGCAGGCGCATTTCTTAACTTAGGTTCATTGTATTTAAAAGGTACGACTCCTATTTTTGCTTTTTAAATTAAATTTACATGGCAGTTCTATTTTTATTGATAATCTTGTGGTATGGAGGCTTGTTTTTTCAAACATTTTTCCTTCATCGCTATGCGGCGCACCAAACATTTACCATGTCTAAGACCGCAGAAAAGATGACATATGTACTAACTTGGTTATTTCAAGGTTCTAATTATTTAAGCGCTTATGGTTATGGGGTGATGCACAGAATGCACCATGCATATGCCGATACCGAAAAAGACCCACACTCACCAAAGTTTGACGAGAATGTGTTAAAAATGATGTGGCGTACTAAAAACGTGTATCAAGATATTAACAGGCAACGTATTGCTGTAGAAGAAAAATTCACTAAAAACGTACCGCAATGGTTAGCTTTCGATAGAATGGCAAGTTCTAGAGTTTCAAGAATTATTTGGACCGCACTTTATATCACTTTCTTCATACTATTTGCAACTGCTTGGTGGCAATGGTTGTTTTTACCTGTTATTGTATTAATGGCGCCTATACACGGGGTTATCATCAATTGGTACGCTCATATTTATGGGTATGTAAATTTTAAAGTAAAAGACACTTCTAAAAACCTATTACCTTTCGATTTTTTAATGATGGGCGAAGCTTACCACAACAACCACCACAAACACGGTGGTCGTGCAAACTTTGGAGTAAGATGGCATGAGTTTGACCCTACGTATTTTATCATGCGTATTCTTAATAAAGTAGGTATTATCAAGTTTGTGAAAAACTAAAGTTTTATTGGAGCGTTCCCTTTTATCCTGAGTGCAGTCGAAGGTAATATCTTTTTAAAACGTCATGGCAGGGAGCGAGCAACTGATTTTTATAGTTCAAACAAAAACGTGTTGCATTTAAGTTTTAAAAAAGGATGCCACAGCAACCCTAAGGCAGTTCCTATGGAGCTAATAAAAACAGTTTAGCACATTACTTTATCTGAAAAAAAAGCGATATCTTCGTTTATCTTCGAATATAATGTATTACAGCAGAACCATGTCCGCGATGTATACCATTAAAACCGCATATAAATGAACGATCTTTCTGAAGAAGTAGATGATTATTTAAACAATCACTACATACACCGCAGTAATTGGTTAAGAGCCGCAGTCCTTGGTGCAAATGACGGTATTTTATCAACTTCCAGTCTAGCCATTGGTGTTGCCGCTGCAAGCGATTTAAGAGAACCCATAATTTTAGCCACTTTAGCAGGATTGGTTGCTGGTGCTTTATCGATGGCTGCTGGCGAATATGTTTCAGTAAGTTCTCAAACCGATGTGGAAAATGCAGATATTGAAAGGGAAAGAATAGAATTAAAGGAAATGCCAGAGTTGGAATTACAACGATTGGCCGAAATTTATGAAAAAAGGGGACTTAAAAAAGAAACTGCTTTAGTCGTTGCTAAAGAGTTTACGGAACACGATGTGCTAGCGGCTCACGTAAGAGATGAGTTGGGAATTAATGAAATAAGTCAAGCCAAACCCATTCAGGCGGCTTTAACTTCTGGTGCTTCATTTACAGTAGGTGGTATACTACCACTCCTTGTTGCTTTATTTCTACCGCTTCAAAATATGGAATATTATTTATACGGTTTTTCCATTGTATTTTTAATTATTTTAGGTGCATTAACGGCTAAAACAGGGGGTTCCAGTATTAGTAAAGCTATTATTAGAATTACATTTTGGGGAACCGTTGCCATGGGGTTAACGGCTTTAGTGGGGTATATGTTTGATATCAACGTAATATAAAAAACCTGACCGTGCTTCCGAAATATTGGAAATGAAATGAGTGTCGAATACGGCTTTCAAAAGCCATTTAAAAGTGTATTTGATAATGTACTAGTTATGATAAACTGAGGCACAAAAAATAGAACTCATAAAAAAAGACCGCCAGTTTTACTGGCGGTCCTTTCTTGTAATGGTAATTTTTATTTTTATTTTATTTCTTTTACTACAATCTTACCAATTAAGTTTACATCTGTTCCTTGAGTTTTCTCTAGTTCCAAATTGATGTCTGTTGTTGGCTTGATCAAACAGCTTGTAGTTGAAATGTTATAAGAAACATCCGAACCACCTTGTCCAAAGTAAAGCTCAGTTGCAAGGTAAGTGCTGTTTGTGGCATCTTTCAATCTGTATGTATGTCCTCCTGTTGCATTATAAATATAGAAAGCAACAGATACTTCATACATTTTATTTGCATGTAGCGTAATAGATGAACTGTTCATAACAACACCGTTTACATAAGTTGCAGATGGCCACATCGGCGACAATGTTTGTGCACCTAAGGTACTTGAATTTCCAATGTTAGCATAAGCATATTCAGGAGCTGTTGAACTACCACCAGTAGCGCTAATTACTCCACTTGCAATGCTAATCCCTGTACCTGCTGTATAAGTACCTGCTGGTCCTGTTGCTCCTGTAGCACCCGTTGGTCCTGTTGCACCGTCTAATCCATCAACACCATCTAATCCTGCTGCTCCTTGAGGACCCATTGGCCCTGTTGCACCATCAACACCGTCAGCACCATCTAATCCTGCTGGTCCTTGTGGACCCATTGGTCCTGTTGCACCATCAACACCGTCGGCACCATCTAATCCTGCTGGTCCTTGTGGACCCATTGGCCCTGTTGCACCATCAACACCGTCAGCACCATCTAATCCTGCTGGTCCTTGTGGACCCATTGGCCCTGTTGCACCATCAACACCGTCAGCACCATCTAATCCTGCTGCTCCTTGAGGACCCATTGGTCCTGTTGCGCCGTCTAATCCATCAACACCATCTAATCCTACTGCTCCTTGAGGACCCATTGGTCCTGTTGCACCATCAACACCGTCAGCACCATCTAATCCTGCTGCTCCTTGAGGTCCCATTGGCCCTGTTGCACCATCAACACCATCTAATCCTGCTGGTCCTGGTGTTGAACTACCTGATGTTTTTGCATATAATGCATAAGGTACACTTAACATTTGACTTGTACCTGTAATAGTATAGTTACTTCCTCCAGTGGGATCAGTTTCTGTTTTAATGAAAAAGGTATCTGCTCCCCAATCTATAGTAGAGAAATCACCTGAAATAACATTTCCTGTTCCGATCTCTAGAGTCACTAATCCATTCATGTTAGTATTTATGTTTTGAGTTTCTACATACATAGCTGTTCCTGTCGCTGAACCTTGTAATATGCTTATTTGCATACCTACGGCTTGGTTTGATACTAAATTATTGTTAATATCTCTAACCATAGCTTGGTAACTCATTTTACTTGGGCTTTGAGCAAGACTTATCGCGGTAATAAATAATGCTGCTATTAGTGTGTATAGTTTTTTCATATTCTTAGTTTTTAATAATTTTAAATGATTTTAATTCTTTATTGCTTTGGTTTACTTTTAGGATGTAAGTGCCCATATCTAAATGTTGCATTCTTATTTGCGTAGTTTTTTGTAACGCTTGTCCTTTTGTAATTGTTTTACCTTGTATATCGTACATGATATAAGTAAGGTTCTCTAAGTCAGAGTCTTCTACCTTAAGTACAATATAATCTGTGGTTGGGTTTGGGTAAGTAGCTAGCTTTAGTATTAGCCCTGTGAATTCTGCGTTGCTCAAACTGAATAATTCAATACCTTGTTGAACACCTTGTGTCAATGTCCCATTATTGCCAGAATTGGTAGTATATACCAATTGCCCAACTGAATAGCTAGATGTTCCACCACTACCGGTGGCTTCACCTCCTGATACAGAAAGATTTTCTTGTGAATAAATGGAATGCGTAGCACAGAGTAATAGTGCTACAAATGTAGTTTTTATCATATAAGTAGGTTTTGTAGGATATTCTTTTCTATTTTAAAAACAAAAAAGAAAGAATACACTTATTCATTTTCAAGTATATGTATTTAATCTTATATAAAGGTCGTTTAATCTGTATTTTTTTGTAAAAAAATTTTTATTAAGTGTAAGTGTATTTGTTTTGTAATTCAAAAAGATATGTTTTATTCTACAAGATAATTCATGGCTTAATATGTGAATATTTATTGGTGTTCCTTATGTAATTATTAGGTTCTTGGAGTATTTTTTTTATTGAAGAATTTCTTAGAAACCAATTTCAAAATCGCTAATTTGCAGCCCTCATAAAAACAAAAACAAGTGAAAGTCTGTATAGCCGAAAAACCAAGTGTTGCCCGTGAAATTGCCTCGGTATTAGGAGCCAATACCAAACGCGATGGCTATTACGAAGGCAATGGCTATCAGGTAACTTACACGTTTGGACATTTATGTACCTTAAAAGAACCGAACGATTATAAACCCTATTGGAAAAGCTGGGATTTAAACAACCTACCCATGCTTCCTGAAAAATTTGAAACCAAAGTAGTATCGAATTCAGGCATTATGAAGCAATTTAAAATCGTAAAAAGTTTATTTGATAAAGCGGAAGTCGTCATCAACTGTGGGGATGCGGGTCAAGAAGGAGAACTCATTCAACGTTGGGTGATGAACGAGGCAAAATATAAAGGTGAAGTAAAACGTTTGTGGATTTCCTCCTTAACCACCGAAGCCATCAAAGAAGGTTTTGATAATTTAAAACCCTCAGCCAACTACGATAATTTATACTATGCAGGTTTTTCCAGAGCTATTGGCGACTGGCTATTAGGCATGAACGCTACCCGCTTGTACACCGTAAAACATGGTGGTTACAAGCAAGTATTATCGGTTGGTCGTGTACAAACACCCACACTTGCGATGGTTGTAAACCGATTTAAAGACATTGAAAACTTTAAACCTCAACCTTATTGGGAGTTACAAACCATGTACCGTGAAACTCTTTTTAGTTATGAAGAAGGACGTTTTTTAAATAAAGAAGATGGTGAAGTTTTAGCGAATAAAGTAAAGGAAAGCGAGTTTGAAATTGTTTCTATCGAAAAAAAGAAAGGAAACGAATATGCACCTAAACTTTTCGATTTAACAGGCTTGCAGGTGTATTGCAATACCCGATTTGGCTTTTCAGCAGATGAAACTTTAAAAATAGCGCAAACCCTATACGAACAAAAAGTAGTAACCTACCCCAGAGTAGATACTACCTTTTTACCAAATGATGTGTACCCAAAAGTAACGGGTATTTTACAAAAGCTTACCAATTACGCTGCATTAACACAGCCGCTTTTAGGTAAAAAAATAAAAAAATCGACCAAGGTTTTCAACGATAAAAAAGTAACCGATCACCATGCCATCATACCAACGGGGATGCAAAGTAATTTGCAATACAACCAACAGCAGGTGTACGATATTATTGTAAAGCGTTTTATTGCCGTGTTTTATGATGATTGTTCGGTATCAAATACGACGGTTATTGGTAAAGCTGCTGATGTTTCTTTTAAAACAACAGGGAAAGAAATATTAAAAAAGGGCTGGCGTGTGGTTTTTGAAGACCCCAACGCTAAAGAAAAAGAACCCGATTTATTACCAACATTTGTAAAAGGTGAAAAAGGGCCGCATGAACCGTCATTTTTAGAAAAAGAAACCAAACCACCCAATCAGTTTACTGAAGCAACCTTATTGCGTGCTATGGAAACTGCAGGGAAAGAGGTAGATGATGAGGAGTTGCGTGATTTAATGAAGGAAAACGGTATTGGACGACCATCAACCCGAGCCAATATTATTGAAACCCTTTTTAAACGTAAATATATAGTTAGAAATAAAAAACAAGTATTGCCAACCCAAACAGGCATTCAATTGATTGATACCATTCAGAATGATTTATTAAAATCGGCAGAATTAACAGGCACTTGGGAAAAGCAATTAAAAGATATAGAAAAAGGCGAATTTACTGCTGGTGCCTTTATAAATAATATGAAGCGTATGGTTGATGCGCTGGTTTATGAGGTACGTAGTGAAGCCGTTCGCGCTAACATTTCGCATGCGGCAACGGTTCAAAAACGAGAAGCCAAAGCAGAAAAAAAGAAAGCTGCAGGTATTTTGGCAGAAGTTTGTCCAAAATGTAAAAAGGGAAACATCATAAAAGGGAAATCGGCTTATGGTTGTGCTAACTATAAAGCAGGTTGTGATTTAGTTTTACCGTTTACGTATGCTGATAAAAAAATATCAGAGAAGCAATATATAAGATTACTACAGAAAGGTTCTACAGTGAATTTAAAAGACTTTAAAATAAGTACAGGTACTGTGGAGGGCTTGTTACGTTTTGACGACAACTTCAAACTTAAATTTGAACCTAAGAGAACTGCGAAAAAAGCAGAAACCACTCCTGATGTATTAACCTGCCCCAAATGTAAAAAAGGCACGGTAATAAAAGGAAATACCGCGTATGGGTGTAGTGACTATAAAAATGGATGCGATTTTAAAGTGACTTTTGAAACTGTTAAGGCTAAAATTAACGGGCAAAAACCCACCAAAGAATTGGTTTTTAATATTTTGAATGGAAGCATCTAAGAATTTACACCGCCACTTCATAATTTACAAACCCTACGGCGTTTTAAGTCAGTTTGGAAGTAACGATAGTAAGCAACAATCTAAAAAATTTTTAGGAATACTTCAAGATTTCCCTGAAGGCATCATGCCTATTGGCAGGTTGGATGAAAAATCGGAAGGCTTGTTGTTACTCACCACCGATGGTAAAATGAGCGATTTTGTAAACAGCCAAAAAGTAGAAAAGGAATATTATACCTTGGTAAATGGTGCGATTACAGAGTTTGAAATTGAACAGTTGAAAGCAGGGGTGGAGATTGGTTTTGATGGTAGAAAATACCAAACCAAACCATGTAAAGTTTTTAAGTTAAATGAAGACCCCAAATTACCAGAACGTTCCAAAAAAATACGAGATGCTAGACACGGTCCTACATCGTGGATTTCAATTACTTTAAATGAAGGTAAGTTTAGGCAGGTGCGAAAAATGACATCGGCAGTTGGGTTTCCAACGTTGCGTTTGGTGCGTGTTCGTGTTGGGAATATTCATTTAAATGAGATGCAGGTTGGTGAGGTGGTTGCTGTGGATCATTTTTTTTCGTTTTGCTAATTGCTAATTGCTAATTGCTAATTGGTTAGGGATAGCAGTGGAAAGCCCACAGCGACGCAGGAGCGAGGACTTGTAACGTATAGCCCGACCCTTGAGGTAACGCCCAAATAACTAAACTTCCAGTTTTTTTAATTCTTTGTAATTTCTGTTTAAACGCTTTAATAATAATCCGTAAAGAAGTTTGTAAAAAAGCCAGATAACAAATACAAATACGGCGGTGAAACCTGTAACAATGGCAAATGCGATTAGTTTTTGTTTATCGCTGAAATGAGCGATAGTATTAGATAGTTCTGGATTGTGTACAATGGCAAAATAAGTACCTAAAACCATAGAGATAAACGCCATTGCTAAGTTATAAATAACATAATATTTTATCACTTTTCGGGTTTTTATAATGCTTTCCATTAGTTTTTTAGCATTATCTGTTACCGAAATAGCCTTATGTGATTTAAAAAGTAAGTATATGAATAACAGTATGATAGCATAGCTAAATGCGGTTAGAGCCCCAAATACGTAATCGTTTGTGTAAACGGAGTCTAATTGTTTTTTATAACTATTAGATGTGAAATAAGGGATGATACTTATTATTATCCAAAACACAAGTTCGGCAATGCTAATGTAAAAAAGCGTCTTCACAATGGACGACGATTTTTTGTGCAGCATGGGGTATATATCTTGGGTAGATAATTTTTTATGTTCTGGCTTTTCTTTGTGCCAGTCTTTTTTTAAGATGTCTAATTCGTCCATAGCTTTTAGGGATTTAGTATGGTTTTTAGTTTCGTTTTTATTCGGTTCATTTTCACTCTGGCATTCACTTCACTAATACCCATGGTCTCACTTATTTCACTATAGTTTTTGTCTTCCAGATACAAAAACACAAGGGCTTTTTCAATATCGTTTAATTGATGTACTGCTTTATATAATATTTTAAGTTGTTGTTCTTCGGTATCGTCATATGCTTCTGCCGATATTTTAAATGCTACTCCTTCAAAATCTTGAGTATCTATGGTACGTTTCGATTTTCGGTAAAGTGTTATAGCGGTGTTTAATCCAACCCGATACATCCAAGTACTAAACTTAGCATCACCCCGAAACTTAGGGTATGCTTTCCAAAGTTGAATGGTTATTTCTTGAAACAAATCGTTATGGGCATCATAATTATTAGTGTACAAACGGCACACCTTGTGTATGATGTTTTGATGCGTTTCGAGCAATTCAACAAAATTATGTTTTAGTTCTTTATTCAAATCTGTGGGTTAGTTATTATGTAAGTAGCTTAATGTTTTGAATTGTTACAATTTTGTAAAAATAAAATTTATAAATAGTAAATAGTTGTTTGGCGTTATATCTTTGTACAAACTTTTATCTTTAAAAAAATGAATATTCCCCAAGTAAGTATTCCTAGAGTTGTGATAATTGGTGGTGGTTTTGCAGGTATAAACTTAGCAAAGGCCTTAGGCAATAAAAAGGTGCAGGTGGTGTTGATTGATAAGAGGAATTACCACACTTTTCAACCACTATTATATCAGGTGTCATCGGCAGGTTTAGAACCAGATTCTATTGCATATCCACTCAGGAAAATAATTAAACGTTATAAAAATATGTATTTCCGTATGACGAAAGTACGGAATATTGATGCTGATGCTAAAGAAATCCATACAGATATTGGTATAATTGGTTACGATTATTTAGTGATTGCAACGGGTACTAAAACCAATTATTTTGGAAATAATGCCATTGAAACGTATAGCATGCCCATGAAAAAAGTGCCTCAAGCCTTGAATATAAGAAGCTTGATTTTACAGAATTTTGAACAGGCAGCCATTAGCAACGATAAAGCAACACGTAAAGCTTTATTAAACTTTGTAATTGTAGGTGGTGGACCAACAGGTGTAGAACTTGCAGGCGCAATTGCCGAACTAAAAAACCATATTTTACCAAAAGATTACAGAGATTTAATTCCTGCCGATATGCAAATTTATTTATTGGAAGGAAGTGCAAGAGTGTTGCCCACCATGAGCGAAGAGGCCTCAAAAAAAGCCGCAAAGTTTTTAACGAAGTTAG
This sequence comes from Mariniflexile fucanivorans, assembly GCF_004341235.1. GTDB lineage: Bacteria > Bacteroidota > Bacteroidia > Flavobacteriales > Flavobacteriaceae > Mariniflexile > Mariniflexile fucanivorans. The sequence continues at coordinate 179,467 of NZ_SLUP01000003.1, read as the reverse complement.
GGGTGCTGGTGCATTGTAATACTTTTGTAAAAGATTATGATGGCAAAAAAGTAAGCACAAATTTAAGCTTGGAATTGGAGTCTGAAACCTTAATTTGGGCAGCCGGCGTTACCGGTGATTTGGTTAAAGGACTAAAAGCTGAAGCCTTAATGGAACGTGCCAATAGGTACAAAGTAAATGTCTATAACCAAGTGGAAGGATATACCAATATTTTCGCTCTAGGGGATATTGCTTTAATGGCTTCAGAGGAGTTCCCAAATGGGCATCCACAAGTGGCGCAACCAGCCATTCAACAGGGGCAGCTTTTGGGTAAAAATATCATTAAATTAATTGAGGGAAAACCACTAAAAAAATTCAAGTATATTGATAAAGGATCGATGGCAACCGTGGGAAGAAATAAGGCGGTTGTAGATTTAAAACATTATAAATTTGGAGGTTTTTTTGCATGGTTTATTTGGATGTTTGTACACCTTATGGCATTGGTAGGTTTCCGAAATAGGGTGATCGTTTTCTTTAATTGGTGTTACAATTATATCAATTTTGATAAAGCAGCACGACTTATCATTCGTCCGTTTAATAAATTAAAGTAGGAGTTTATTTTGATTTATTTAAGTATCTGATTAATAATTTAATAAATACATCTTATAGATTTTGTCTATTATGTGTTTTTAAGCTTTAAAATGCTTGAAAAATGTATGATTTGATGTTTAGGAAGAACTACCAATACTGGCTAGTTGAAAACACTTGTAAAAGTTATTTAATGTCAATAAACTATCCGAAGTTATAAAAAAAATTAACAACTAAAAAACAAAATGGTGACTCATTTTTAAAACGTTTCTTTGGTGTGAAAATATAAAAATGGACCTCCTTAAAAATTACGGGAATCCACACAATTTACGGAGTTGAAAAATCACTCCAACGATCTATCAGATATTAAAAAAGTTTATTCAAAAAAACCGATAAAAAGGATGTTCGAAAACGTCGCTTTTTTGTCGGTTTTTCTCTTTTTAAAAAGACTAAAAAGTCATCATTTTAATAGTTGAAAATCATCTTAAATAAGATTTTCATGTTGCATGTTTTTTGTGAATATTCAATTCATCCTTTAAATTTTACAGTTCGGTTCATTAAAGTTTTTAAATTGTTAAATAGGGTTCAATTTTGCATCATCATCAAAAACGAACCAATCAATTTTATTATGAAACAACTTGTCTTTATTTTTTGTTTAATTATTTCAAATATACTACCCGCCCAAACGAACATCAACGGAAAAGTGACCGACACGAAAGGCATGCCAATACCCGGTGCCAATATTTATTTGGAAGGCACTTATGATGGCAGCACGAGCGATGAAAACGGAAGCTTTTCATTTAAAACAACACAAACAGGAACACTAAATTTAAAAGTTTCTTATATGTCTTTTGAAACCTTTACCATGGTGGGCGATGTGGTTTATATGAAAAATTTGCAGGTAAAACTTCGTGAAGATGTAAACACTTTGGATGCCGTGGTGCTTTCCGCAGGCACCTTTCAAGCAGGCGATAATAGTAAAGTGAATGTTTTAAAACCATTGGATATCGTTACCACAGCAAGTGCTATGGGCGATATTATAGGAGCGTTCCAAACCTTACCTGGTACCTCTACCGTGGCAGAAGACGGCAGGCTGTTTGTGCGTGGTGGTGATGCGGAAGAAACGCAGATTTTTATTGATGGTATTCGGGTGTTTTCGCCTTATACGCCTACCACCAATAATGCACCCACCCGAGGTCGCTATTCACCATTTTTGTTTGATGGGATTACGTTTTCTACAGGTGGATATTCTGTGGAATTTGGGCAAGCTTTATCAAGTGTGTTATTATTGAATACCATTGATGAACCCGACCAAGAGAAAACCGATGTTGGTATCATGAGTTTAGGTGCGACTTTAGGTAATACTCAAAAATGGGAAAAAAGCTCGTTAAGTTTTAATGCATCCTATATTAATTTGGCACCTTATAACGCTATTTTTCCTAATAGAAATAATTGGATAAAACCTTATGAAACTGTTTCGGGTGAAACCGTATTCAGAAAAAAAACAAATAAAGGTTTGTTTAAATTATATGGTGCTTTTGATGTTACTAATTTTGAATTAACCCAAGACGACATCAATAATCCTGATGGTGTTTATTTCAAAATGAAGAATAAGAATTTTTACTTAAATAGTTCGTATGAAGCAGAATTGAATGCTACTTGGTCGTATTTTGGAGGGTTGAGCTATACACATGGCATTAACGATTTGAATATTATAGATAGTGCTGTTGATGCTGCTGAAAACTCACTACATGCCAAACTGAAATTCAAAAACCGAATAAGCAACCGTTTTAAGCTTTATTTTGGCACGGAGTACTTTGCTACTAATTTTAAAGAAAATTACAGTGATGCGTCTATAAACAACGCAAAATATGGTTATGACAACAATCTGGTAGCCGCTTTTGCTGAAGCCGATATCTTTATTTCAAAAAATTTGGCTTTTAAAACAGGTCTGCGTGCTGAATATAGCCAGTTGTTCAAGGAAACTACTGTGGCGCCCAGGTTGTCTTTGGCTTATAAAACGTCTCGGAAAAGTCAGTTATCGTTGGCTTATGGTAATTTTTATCAAAACCCATCGAGCACTGTTTTAAAATTCAATCAAAATTTAAAAGCACAAAACACGTCGCATTTTATTGCAAACTATCAATATAACGGTGATAGAAAACTATTTAGAGCTGAAGCGTATTACAAAAATTACGATGATTTGGTGAAGTATGATACCGATTTTGCAGCTTTCGACAGTAATTATAACAACAACGGCTCGGGGTTCGCAAAAGGTATCGATTTATTTTGGCGCGATAGTAAAAGCATTAAAAACGTTGACTATTGGGTAAGTTATTCGTTACTGGATACCAAACGAGATTATAAAAATTTCACGATGGAGGCACAACCCAATTTTGCGAATACACATAATCTATCGGTAGTTGGGAAATACTGGATTAACGATTGGCGCAGTCAAGTTGGTTTTAGTTATGCTTTCGCATCGGGTAGAACCTATACCAACCCAAACGAAACAGGTTTTTTAAATGAAAAAACAAAAGCCTACAACAGCTTGAGTGTAAATTGGGCCTATTTAATTAGTCCGCAAAAAATTCTATACGCTTCGGTAACTAATGCATTGGGTTTTAAAAATATTAATGGCTATCAATATGCTAACACGCCCGATGTAAACGGAAATTTTAACCGACGTGCTTTACAGCCTGCTGCCGACCAATTCTTTTTTGTAGGCTTCTTTTGGACAATTAGTGAGGATAAAAAGAGCAACCAATTGGATAATTTATAATGGTTATGTGTTTATTTTCAGAAAGTTATCAAGATGTAAATACCCTTAATTTTATGTTTTATTAACCAATAGTTAATAAAAAAGACCCGAGTTTTATATGTTTAATGTGTAAGTTTGTTAAGACTAATTCAATTAAAATAATATGAAACAACTTTATTCAAAAAAGAATCTGTATTTAAGGATTCTAGCGTTGCTATTTTTAACTTATAGCTATGGTCAAGTTCCTAGTTATTATAATGGAGCTGATATTTCTACTACAGGAGAAACTTTAAAAACAACTCTTAGTACGTTGGTAACTAATACTCAAACCACTATTTTGAGTTACACACCGGGTGTCTGGGATGCCTTAAAGCAAACAGATTTAGATCCTGCCAATCCAAACAATGTTTTGTTGATTTATGGGTATGATGATTCAGATGCCGATACAACGAATGATAGAACACGTTCTAAAGATTTAAATGGTGGTGATGTTGGCGATTGGAACAGAGAGCATACCTATGCTAAATCTTTAGGGACACCTAATTTAGGGGAAATAGGTCCCGGCTCAGACGCACACCATTTGCGCGCTTCCGATGTTACTTTAAACAGTATTAGAAGCAATCGTCTGTACATTGATGGCGATGGAAATGCTGCAGCGATCAATTTAGGGTTTTATCCAGGTGATGAATGGAAAGGGGATGTGGCTCGTATGATGATGTATATGTACCTACGTTATGGTGATCGTTGCTTGCCAAATAATGTAGGTTTAGGTAACTCTACCTACAGTGCGGATATGCGTGATATATTTTTAGAATGGAATGCAGAAGATCCTGTATCTCAAGTAGAAATAAACAGGAATGTAATTTTAGAAGGCATTCAAGGTAATAGAAACCCTTTTATCGATAATCCTGCGTTTGCAACTACTATTTGGGGAGGGCCACAAGCAGAAAACAGATTTGAAACTAGTACGGCAGATATTGAAGCACCAAGTGCGCCTACAAATTTAGTGGCAACAAATACTACGGCAAACGAGATTGTTTTATCTTGGAGTGCTTCTACAGACAATGTAGGTGTTTTAGCGTATCAAATTTTTGAAGGAACGACTCAAATAGCTTCATCAACTAATACAACATATAGTCTTACAGGTTTAACGCCTAATACGTCATATACATTTACTATAAAAGCAGTAGATGCCTCAAGTAATATTTCTTCTGAAAGTAATTCTTTATTAGTAACGACATTAGAAGGTACTACAAGTACAACATCAGTCGTTTTTATTAATGAAATACATTATGATAATGCGGGAGCAGATGTCGATGAAGCTGTAGAAGTAGCCGGTACAGCAGGAACAGACGTTACGGGTTGGAGTATAATTCCTTATAATGGCAATGGGGGTGCAACGTATTCGCCAATAGGTACTTTTTCGGGCATTATTCCAGATCAGTCAAATGGTTTCGGAACCATGTATGTCACTATAAGTGGTTTACAGAATGGCGCTCCAGATGGACTTGCGTTGGTTGATAATCAAGGTAATGTGGTTCAGTTTTTAAGTTATGAAGGCAGTTTGGTTGCTACAAATGGTCCAGCTATGGGAATGACAAGTACCGATATTGGTGTGTCTCAATCTGGAAGTGATGCAATAGGATTCTCTTTGCAATTAACGGGTACGGGAACAGATTATAACAGTTTTACTTGGCAAGCACCTTCAGCGAATACTTTTGGAAGTATAAATTCTGGACAAATATTTTCAGTGTCTTCAGTTGTAATTGCAGCACCTACAAATTTAACGACTTCTAATATAACAAAATCATCAATTGATTTATCTTGGGAAGCATCCACATCTGTTGGAGTCGTTTTATATGAAATCTTTAATGGAACTTCACAAATTGCTTCAACAACAGAAACAACTTTTTCATTAACAGGATTAACTTCAAATACAACCTATGCACTTTCGGTTAAGGCATCAGATGTTGACGGTAATCTTTCAAATAGCAGTAATGAAGTTATAGTTGCTACTTTAGAAGACTCTACAACACCTGTAGCTTCTGAATTCGTATTTATTAATGAAATACACTATGATAATACAGGTGCAGATAGTGAAGAAGGTGTTGAGATCGTTGGACCTGCAGGAACAAATTTATCAGGCTGGAGTATTGTACCTTATAACGGTAATGGTGGCACTACGTATAGTATAACAAGCTTAACAGGAACTATTCCAGATCAAATGAATGGGTATGGAACCATTGCTGTAACCATAAGCGGATTACAGAACGGATCGCCAGACGGGATCGCTTTGGTTGATAATAACGGTACTGTTATTCAGTTTTTAAGTTATGAAGGTAGTTTTACAGCTACTAATGGTCCTGCAGCTAATATGGTTAGTACCGATATTGGAATTACGGAGGAAAGCAGTGCCGCTTTAGGTACTTCTTTACAGCTCATCGGTAAAGGATCGGTATATACAGATTTTACTTGGGCCGCTTTAGATAATACTTTTGGGGACATCAACACCGATCAAAAATTTGGAGATTTGGTGTTTGTTAATGAAATTCATTACGACAATGCTGGAGCTGATGTTGGAGAAGCCATTGAAATAGCTGGCTGGTCTGGAACCGATTTAACAGATTGGAGTATTGAATTATACAATGGTAGCGGAGGTGCTTTATATGGTACTATTCCATTGACAGGAACCATTCCAGATCAAATGAATGGCTATGGAACCATGTTTTTCTCATATAATGGTATACAAAATGGGTCGCCAGATGGTTTAGCTTTAGTCGATGCTACAGGCAAAGTCATTCAATTTTTAAGTTATGAAGGTGCTTTTACTGCTACAAGTGGTTCTGCCAGTGGCATGTTAAGTACAGATATTGGTATTTCAGAATCAAGTAGTGCTCTTGAAGGCTCTTCACTTCAATTGATTGGTACAGGAACAGTATATGACGATTTTACTTGGGACACTGCAACGAATACGTTTGGGGCTATTAATGTTGGACAGGTGTTTGGAGATGTTGAAATAGCTATGGAAGTTATTTCAATTGCTGATGCGCGTGCTTCTGTTGAAGGAACACTGGTAAAAATAACAGGTGTGCTAACGGTTTCAGACCAATTTGCGGGTTCTGCCTATATTCAAGATGATACAGCAGGTATAGCCATTTTCGACGAACTTGTTCATGGTCATGGTAATTTTATCATTGGAGATTCTATTACCGTTACAGGTACAAGAAGCGCTTTTAATGATCAAATTCAAATTAGCGCGGTGACTAATGTAGAAAATAATGGATTGCCAAATATCCCTATAGAGCCCGTTACAATTACATTGGCAGACATGGGCAATCACCCAGCCGAATTAGTAAAAATTCTAAATCCGGCATTTCCAAAACCAGGAGATATCCTTTTTGGAAACTCTAATTATGTATTAACAGACGCAAGTGGTAATGGCGAATTGAGAATAGATAATGATGTTGAAGACATTGTTGGACTAGGTCAGCCACAATCTTGTGATGAAATAGTGGGAGTTGTTGGTCGTTTTTATGAAACGTATCAATTATTACCGCGTATGACATCTGATATGGCATGTGCAGGAGCCTATATTCCTTTAGGAAGTTCGGTAACGGTTTCAAAAGATAAAACGTTTGATGTTGTGGCTTGGAATATTGAGTGGTTTGGCGATGAAACCAATGCGCCAACAGCAGGAAATCTAGATTCTGATGCGATACAAAAAGAGAGTGTAAAAACAGTACTTCAACAATTGGATGCCGATGTTTATACGGTAGAAGAAGTTTCAGACGATGTATTATTTGCGCAAATGGTAAGTGAAATGCCTGGATATAGTTACGTGCTTTCAGAAGCTGTTTCGTATCCAAATGATGAAACAGGTACACAACAAAAAGTTGGATTTATATATAATACCAATACCGTTTCTGTGGTAAGTACTAAAGCACTTTTGTCTAGTATGCACCCTTATTATAATGGTGGTGATGATTCCTTCTTGTCAGATTACCCTGTATCCGATAAAACGCGTTTCTATGCAAGCGGAAGATTGCCATTTATGATGACTGCAGATGTTACTTTAGATGGTGTAACCAAACAATTTAATATGGTAGCACTACACGCAAGAGCTAATGGGTCTACAGATTCTCAAGAACGTTATGATATGCGTAAGTATGATGTTGAGGTGCTTAAAGATACTCTAGATGCGCAATATCCAAATGCTAATTTGATTATTTTAGGCGATTTTAATGATGATGTAGACTTTACCGTTGCAGATAATGTATCAACAACAGTGAGTACTTTCGATAAATATGTGGTCGATCCAACAAATTATACGATTGTAACCAGTGCTTTAAGTGCTGGCGATTATCGTTCGTATGTTTTTAGAGAAAATATGATTGATCATATTATGGTTTCTAACGAGGTGGCTCCAATTTACATCAATCAATCCGTGAGTGTAGGCTACGAATTTTATAATGCTAGTTATACATCTACAACGTCGGACCATTTCCCGGTATCCGCTCGTTTTCTGTTAAAGGAACTTACTTTAAATGAAATAACAGCCACTAACGTGACGTGTGCAGGAGAACAAAATGGAACTGCAACAGCAACCGTTTCTGGAGGGATTACACCATATAGTTATTTGTGGAGTGATGGGCAAACAACGGCAACAGCCACAGGACTCATAGGAGGTTCTTACTCGGTAATTGTTACCGATGCTTTAGGAAATACGCTAACGAATGAAGTTGCTATTACTGAACCAATGCCATTAGAGTATACAAAAACAGAGGATGCTACTGTGTATTACGGGTATGCACCAGAATCTTGTACAACCATATCAATTTCTACGGTTTCAGGCGGAATGGCGCCATACACGTATGCTTGGAGTACAGGTGAAACCACCAATGCCATAAAAGTTTGTCCAGAAGAAACCACAACCTACTCTGTAACGGTTATGGATGCAAATGGATGTTCTATAGATACTGAAATCCTAGTGGATGTAGTGGATGTGCAATGTGATAATAATGGTAGATATCCAAAAGTAGAAATGTGTCATAATGGTCGTTCTATTTGTGTATCACAAAATGCAGTTCAAGCTCATTTAAATCATGGTGATACTTTAGGGGCTTGTAACGATAGTGAAAATGGAGATTTAAGTTTTAGCGTTTACCCTAATCCATTTAGATTGTATGTCACTGTAAAGCTAGAAAATGTAAAAGCGAATTCTAAAGTAAAATTCCTAGTTTATAATCATTATGGTAGATTAGTTTACAGATCTCATAATAACTCATTATGTGGTAAAAATAAAGAGATTTTACCATTATGGTATTTACAAAGAGGCTATTACTATTTGCAAATTTATGTAGACGATGAGTTGAAAGACACCCAAACTCTTATTAAAGAATAACAAGATTGCAATTTAAATTTATAAAAACCGCCGATTTTATCGGCGGTTTTTTTATAAAATGGCATTTTCTATAAACTTTTTTTGAACCATTAGAGAGGATAAAAAGAGCAACCAATTGGATGCTTTGTAGATCTGCTTAATTAGTCTTCGGTGGAGTCATTGGAGTTGAGTTTTTTTACTGATGAAATCAATTTCCAAACCAAATTAACCTGATAATTATCATTGTTATTTGTTCTTATATCTACTAACTTTAAGATAACAAAAAATAAATAGCCATGTTACTCCGAAAAAAAAATCCAGAATTAGAAATAGGTAGGAACAGTAGTATTTTTTTTGCTATTGGCTTAAACCTTATGTTGTTTTTTTCTTGGCAAGCTTTAGAGTATAAAACGTATGAAAAAAGTGAAGTTGATATAGATGTTTTAACTATGGAAGCGCAAAATGAAGAAGACATACCCCTTATAAATTACAATGCGCCACCACCGCCACCACCGCCAGCGGCTACCATTGCTATTAGTGAAAACATTCAAATAGTTGATGATGTTAAGGAGGTTGAAGAAACCGTGATGTTTAGTAGTGAAACCGACCAAAACGAAGCTATTTCAAGTAGTAAAGGTGTAGTGGGCGGCGTAGGTGTTAGTGATGTAAGGGTAAATGTGATTGAAGAAGATGTGGAAGTGGCTTTTGCCGTTATTGAAGATGTGCCTGTATTCCCTGGTTGCGAAGGCTTATCAAAAAGTGAAACTAAAGATTGTTTTCAGCAAAAAATGCAAGAACATGTGCTTAAAAATTTCACTTACCCAGAAACGGCATTGCAACTTGGTATTCAAGGGCGCGTATCGGTTATATTCGTAATCGACTCTAAAGGTAATATTACAGGAATACGCTCTAGAGGTCCAGATAAAATTTTAGAAAAAGAGGCTGAACGTATTATTGGGCTGTTACCAAAAATGCAACCTGGTAAACAACGCGGAAAACCTGTTAGAGTAGCTTACTCGGTTCCTATTTTCTTCAAATATCAAATTTAGTATTTTAGCTTGGTTTGATAATTGTATTTAAAAAAATCAAAAGACGTGACATCTTTTGATTTTTTTTTGTTCTTATAAATTGCTTTTTTTTGGAATTTAGGATTTGAAAACTCAGATTTTTCTTTTTATTTACAGTCCATCCTAAAAAAAATACAGTTGGGTAAGTGGTATTTTTAAAATCTGCTAAGGTGTTCGATATTTGTATCATAATTAAAAAACAAACCATCATGAAGAATCTAATTAAAATAGTATGTCTGTCACTTTTTAGTGTCATTACTTTAAACGCACAACAATCAAAACAGAACGATGTTACTGTGGTTATTTCAAATTTGAACAGTAATAACGGACGTGTGTTTGTGGCACTTTATAATTCTGAATCAACGTTTTTAGGTAAAGGCATTAAAAGCGATATTAGAAAAATTGAAAATAATAGCTGCACAATCGTTTTTAAAGATGTTCCAAACGGAACGTACGCCGTGTCTATGTTTCATGATGAAAATGATAATAATAAAATGGATACCAATTTATTTGGAATTCCTAAAGAAGATTATGGCTGTTCCAATAACGTCAAAGGATTTATGGGGCCTCCAAAATGGGAAGATGCTAAATTTCAAATTCAAAATGAATCAATCACTCAATACATAAAAATTTAAAATCAAAATAATAAAACTCCCATTCCGAAGTCTTGACACACAATTCAAGAGCCTTATGGAAGTAGTATGAAACCAAAAATAATAAATATAAACTCATGAAAAATTTAATAATCATCGCCACATTTATAGTTTCAGTAGTTACATCTGCTCAAACTAATTACGAACAAGGCATGCAAAAAGCCTTTGAACTCTGGGGACAAAATAACCCAACCGAAGCTTCCAATTTATTTGAACGCATTGGCAATGCAGAGCCAGATAACTGGTTGCCGCTTTACTACGCAGCTCAAGTTAATATTGTAAACAGTTTTGGTGAAAGTGATGAAGAAAAACTATCAGCACAATTAAAAAAAGCACAAGATCTAATTAATGATGCTACGGCTATTTCAAAAAACAACCCGGAAATTTTAGTATTACAAGCCTTATTACACACTGCTTGGGTCGCTTATGATGGTGCTACATACGGCATGACCTTATCTGGTAAAGTTGTTGAACTCTATACAAAAGCTGAAATGATAGCGCCAGAAAACCCGCGTGTGGTGTATTGCAAAGCCGAATGGAATATGGGTGGTGCCAAATATTTTGGACAAGATACCACGCCCTTTTGTAAGGACTTAGAACACGCTTTAGAACTTTTTACTAACTTTAAACCAGAAACACCTTTTAGCCCAAATTGGGGAAAAGACCGTGCAGAAATGCTATTAGAATCTTGTAAATAACATTTAGAATGAAAAAGTGGTTAAAGAACATACTCATATTATTTTTAATAGGTATTGGAATATTTGTTATAGATAATGCGGCTTCTGGCGGGTTTGAAAATAAAAGTTTTAAAGTATTAGTACTCACTTTTTTTATTTATCAATTATACTCTTTTGTTATTGGTATAGTGAATATGTCCTTTTTCGACTTTATGGAAAAGATAAATTGGAAACCGAAAGATAGATTTAAACGCATCATTATAGGCTTTATTGCTGCTACTGCATTAACGCTTATTTGTTTGTTCTTCTTAAATATGTTTACCGATATGTATTTTGATGGAAAAACATTGGAAGAATTTATTAAAGGTGAAAGTTTAGCTAGGTATAAGTTTAGTTTATGGATTACGTTAACTGTTATTTCTACGTTTCATATTATATACTTTTATAATAGGTACCAACAAAACAAGATAAAAGAACAAAAGGTTATTGCCGGTACAGCAAGTGCGAAGTTCGATGCGTTAAAAAACCAATTAGATCCACATTTTTTATTCAACAGTTTAAACGTATTAACCAGTTTGATTGAAGAAAATCCCGCGAATGCTCAAAAGTTTACCACCTCACTATCTAAAGTATATCGCTATGTTTTAGAACAAAAAAATAAAGAATTGGTATCGGTAGATGAAGAATTGGAATTCGCAAAAACCTACATGTCGCTTTTAAAAATGCGCTTTGAAGATAGTATTATTTTCGATATTCCCGAAAAAGCCAACAACCCAGAAAGTAAAGTAGTACCACTATCATTACAACTACTATTAGAAAATGCCGTAAAGCACAATACGGTAACATCTAAAAAGCCATTGCACATAAAAATTTATGAAGATGGTGATAGTTTGGTGGTTGAAAATAACCTGCAACCCAAACAGATAGTGAAAAAGAGTAGTGGCGTAGGTTTAAACAATATCATGCAGCGGTATGATCTGCTAACCACAAAAAAAATAAACATTAACAAAGAAGCAAACAGGTTTACAGTAGCTATACCAATGCTTACAAAACAAATTTATAACATGGAAACCAATCATAATTACAACGAGCAAGACGCCTATTACAAAGCCAAAAAACGTGTGGAAGCTATTAAAGCTTTTTACTCCAATTTAATATCTTATTGTTTAGTCATCCCCTTTTTAATATTTATAAACTACAAAACTTTCTGGGGTTTCCAATGGTTCTGGTTTCCAATGTTGGGTTGGGGATTGGGCTTAACATTTCATGCCTTTGGGGTTTTTGGATACGGCAAATCATGGGAAGAACGCAAAATTCAAGAAATTTTAGAGAAAGAAGAATCGTCAATCAATAAAACCTGGAAATAATGGATAAGAACTATATAGAAAAAGACAGATATCAACGCGCAGCGAAACGTGTAAAACAAATCTCTGGATTTTACAGACACGCCTTAGTGTATGCAATAGTCAACATCATGGTTGTTATTATAAACATTCAAAATTTAGGCGAAGGCGAAAGCTATTTTCAATGGCAAAATTTCATCACATTAGTCTTTTGGGGCATCGGTTTGTTGGCCCACGGGCTCTCCGTTTTCACCCCTAGTTTTCTATTAGGCAAAGACTGGGAAGAACGCAAAATAAAAGAACTTATGGAAAAAGATAAAAAACCTTGGCAGTGAAATTAGTTTTCAGTCACAGTCACATTCGCAGTCTCAGTTTTCAGTAAAAACTTTGCGACTTTGCAACTTTGCAACTTTGAAACTCATTTAAAAAAACCAACCAATGAAAGTAATCATCATCGAAGACGAAAAACCATCAGCACGACGCCTACAACGTATGCTAGCAACATTAAATATGGAATCCGAAACCATGCTCCATTCCGTTGAAGAATCCATCAATTGGTTTCAAAATAATGAACACCCCGATTTAATTTTCCTAGACATTCAATTAAGCGACGGATTATCATTCGAAATCTTTGAAGCCATCGAAATTAAATCTGCAGTTATTTTCACCACAGCTTATGATGAATATGCGCTTCAAGCTTTCAGGCTAAACAGTATAGATTATTTACTGAAACCTATTGATGATGAAGATTTAGCCAAAGCCCTAAATAAATACCAAGAACGCTTACCTCAAAAACAAGCCGTTACTTTAGATTTTAACGACATAAAAAAACTACTAATTAACCCAATAGACCGCGAATACAAAAAACGCTTTTCGGTAAAAGTAGGGCAACATTTAAAACTCATCAATATTGACGACATAGAATGTTTTTACAGTGAAAATAAAGGGACTTATTTACACACCACCGAAGGCAGAAACTATCTATTGGACACCACTTTAGAATTGTTAGAAAACGAATTAGAACCACAAACCTTTTTCCGTATCAATCGTAAATTCTTTGTAAATATCAATGCCATAAAAGATATGGTAAGCTACACCAATTCTCGTCTTCAAATAAAACTAAACTCCTATAACGACGATGAGGTTATTGTTGCTCGTGAGCGTGTAAAAGATTTTAAAGCGTGGTTGGAGTAATTAGTGATTAGTTGTTAGTCGGTTCTAGTGTAGGTTCTGTTTTTAAATTAGTACTCGGTATCGAGTCGTTTTGAACGGGGTTTACAGGAAGCGCTATCACTTCAGTGGTAGGCGTAGGGACATCATTTTCATTATATTCCGTTTCTTCCAGATCTTCAGTTTTTTTGCCAATATTCACATTCGGGTTATCTTGGGTGCCTGTTACTTTTATTGGAATTCCAATAATGCCAAGTGGCGGTAACCCTAAACGCATTTTAATATTTAGTTGGTTGTCAAAACTAGTTTGTCCTTCAATTCTGGTTCTAAAACCTGCCACTCTAAATCGAAATTGTTCAATATTAATAATGTTGTTTTTTATATTGGTTTTGATGTCTACTTTTGATAAGTCGGGATCTTTAAAAGCATCGGTTGCTGTTTGTTTACTTACCACATTAAACATTTTAAAACCTTTCATCTTTACATTTTTTATGGATAATGTGCCACCGCCAACAAGCGAAGGGTAAATAGGCGTCATATTTCCATCTAATTTTCCTTTTACTTTATAGTCGAGCGATACAATACCTTCTGCATTTTCAGCAGCCGAAGCTATGTTTCTAAACATTTTAATGTTGGTGTATGCTTTTTGAATATCGAAATCTTCTGCTTTAATTGAAAAATCAAAATCTGCTTTATTTACGGTTTCATCTTTATATGTTGCAGTCATTCTAGCGGTGCTTCCAATAATGCCGAAATTCACGTTTTTCAGTGATAATGTGCCTTGGTTTATTTGTAAGTTCCCTAATAAATTTTGGATGTTTAAATCTTGGAAATCAACTTCTTTAAAGTTGGCATTTAAATTAAAATCAAATATTTTAGGAATGACAACAACGCCTATCGTTGCGGTGCTTGTTGTTACGGTATCGGTTTCAGTTTTAGCAATTTCAGCATCCGTTTCTACTTCGTTTTCATTAACCGAAGATAAAAATTCATCTACATTTAAATAATTAGAGCTTACAGAAAAATTTCCTTTTAGAATTTCATTTTCAGAAAGTGCAAAATTAATAACATTTTCCATGTAACCATTCATCAAGAAATTTGAGGCACCATAAGACGCATTAAAATTGGTGAAGTTCATTTTATCTTGATTGAAGGTGAAAAGTCCTTTATTAATAACGAACGCTTGCGGTAAAAATTCCGAAGTTGTTTTTATATTCCGAAGTTCTAAAGTTCCTTTGTTTTCCAAGGCGTTATAATTACCGTTTGTAGCATCACTTTGCTTGCCTTTAAACGAAACATCGGCATTGGCGTACCCTTCAAGATCTAAACCTTTTTGAGAAAAAACCTTGTAGATTTTAGAAATATCCAGTTCGCCTTTGGCTTTGATGTTGTAATTAATATCTTCAAAATTGTTTAGTGAAGCTGTTAAATAAAAAGGTTTGTCTTCAAATACAAATGAAGCAGGTTCAATGTTCAAACTCAAACTTTCCATGGTGCCGTTGGTGTTTAAAATAGCACCTTTAAAGTTGATATCTTTTATTGGGTTTGGGTAATATGCTGTTTTAATTGAAGCATTGGTAAGTTCTAAATTTCCTTTGGTTTTAGGGAATTTGTTTTCAGCTTTGTTATAGGTTCCTTTTGCAACAATGTCTGCAAATAAGTTTCCTTTTAAATCGAATCCGGAAACGCCAATGGTTTTATGCAATTTGCCTAAATCTATTTTAGACCTAATTTTGGCATCAATATCAGAATTGGTTAACCCTTTTAAATTCAAAATAGCACTAAAATAGTCTTTACCTAAATTGAAATAAATAGAATCCAAAGTCACTTCCACCTTATCAGGATTTAAAGCTGGTAGTTTTGTTTTTAAATTCATATAAATATTCTTAGCAGGTTCCAAAGCTTCATTATAAGCGACTAAACCATTTCTAATATTCATGTTAAATAAAACATCTGGACTTATATTTTCTGAAGCAATGTACTTGCCTTTAAGAGAAAAGAACAAGTCGGTTTCTCCCTCAATTTTTGTTTTTCCTAACCAAGTAACATATTGTGGAGGAAGCGCCGTAAAGAAGTCTAATAATTGGCTTTTTTCAGATTTCACAACAAAATCAAGATTATAGCCATTACTTAAAAAATTGAATTTCCCTTTAAAATCTACAGGAAGTTGATTGATCATTAAATCGTTTTGGTCGAAAATAAATGATAAGGAGTTGGTGTTAATTTTTGTAACAAGCTTCGCATTTACTTTTTTGTTTTGAAGATATTGTTCTTTTGCAAATTGAAAATCGAACGATTCAATTTGAGCTTCGGTTTGTAAATCGAAAATAGCTTCATCTAGTTTGCCTTTTCCTAAATAATTAAATCCCTTCGCATCAATTAAAATATCGGTAGAAGCATCATTATAAACCAAGTGTGTATCGGTAATTTTAATACGTCTTAATCTTACTTTAGCAGATGATTCATCGTTTTCAACATCTTTATTTTCAGAAACATATACATTGTAGTTGGCGCCACCATTTTTGTTGACTTTAATATTTACAAATGCTTTGTCTATATAAATACCGTCTACATTTACAGATTTTGAAAAAATTAAACGGCTTACATTTATACCCAATGAAATTTGGTTCGCAGATACTAAAGTGTCGTTTTTAAAAGGTTCAGAGCCTTTAAGTAAAAAATCTTCAAGATCTAAAGTTAGGGAAGGGAAGTGGGTGAAAAAAGATAAATTGGCTTTGGTAAAACTAAGTTCGCCTTTTAAGTTGTTGTTTGCTAATTGCTTTATTTTATCGGTTACATAATCCGGAAATAACATCGGGAACACAATAATAAATACGAGTACTGATACAATAAAAACGCCTGTTATTTTAAGCGTTTTTGTTATTATTTTTCCACCTGAATACTTCACTTTGGTACGATTTTAAGATTAAGAATCATCGTTTTAAAAATCAGGCAAATATATTAAGTAAAAGCACATTTTGGTAAGTAATTGTTATTAAAGAAATCACAAAGTTTTAAATGGTTTTTTTGCGAAAGTAAGTCGTTAAATTTCAATGTTATTCAACAAGAAAACGTTCTCAATTTCACGTACTTTGGCTAATTCATCAACTAACTTATCTAAATATCATACTTGTTTAGTTAATGTGTATTCAATACCTTCTATCCAGTAGCCACAAATGACGCCTTTAATTAAATGGGTATTTGGGTTTAAATTTGCTTTTTCAAAAAAGGTTTTGAAAGTTTCTTTCTCGTCTAAAAGTATTTGTGTTTTATTTTTTCAAGGCCGATTGTCTATAAATGTTATTGAAAAAATAATGTTTAGAGCTTCACCATGTCTAAAATAATAGTCATAATCGGGTAATTTGTTTAAAACTTCAACAAGTTTTGTTTCTAAGTTTTTGTTAGCAATTCCTTTGATTTTTGAAATAGAAAAATCATATTTTGATTTACCCGTTTTTAAATAAATAGAAATTTTTTTATTTTTCAATTCATTTATAGTTTTTTGGTCTAAATTATTTTCAATAAAAGTTATTAAGTTTTTCGTATTCTTAGTGTAAATGGATTTATAATAGTTGCCATTTTCAAGTTCCATATTTTCAATTTGTCCTTTTTCGATATTTAATTCCCACTCTGATTCGTAAATTGGGAAACCTGGACTTTGACTCATCCATATATGTTCTCCTTTTGGTACAAAAAGACTGCCAGAATACCAGTCGACTAAAACTAAATTATTTTTTGTTTTATGAGGAAATAATTTATTCAAATCCGTTTTTATACTATCTTTTTTAAAGTTGTAACTGTATATGTTAGATAAATATAGTTCACTATTTATAATTTTCCATTCAGCAATATAATTTTTTAAACAACCCCAACATTCAGGTTTTACTTCTTTGTTGTCGAAAAGATTTTTTTGGTCAAATTTAGGCAGACATTCTAAAGGGAAAGTTTGAATTTGAATTGTGTCATTTTCCCATATTAACAAATCTGGGAGCGAGTAGGGTTGTGAAGAATAGTTTCTATATTGAGAAAAAACGATGTTTATTGAAAATAAGATTATATAAAGGACTGTTCTTTTCATATATATGCTAACGGCTTGATATGAAGCAGTTTTAATATTTCATATCCAAATCTAAACGAATATAGTTGAAATTTTTTACAAAGTCAAGAGCTAAATTTCAAATAATGAAAAGAGGCTGTCTGAAAAGTATAATTCTGTGTCATATTGAGCTTGTCGAAATATTTTAACCTACTGATAATCAACATCGGTTTCGACAAGCTTAACCTGACAAAGTAAATATAATACACTTTTCAGACAGCCTCTTCGAATATTTAGATGTCTTAAAAATCTATTTCTTCCGTAAGTCAAACAAATCTTTACGTCTATCACGTAAGTTTCTAACGCTACCAAATTGGTTTAGTTCGCGAAGCATGTCAATATCAACATCGGCAATTAAAATCATTTCGGTATTGGTGGTTGCTTCGGCTTTAATACCGTTTGCAGGAAATGCAAAATCGCAGGGCGTAAACACCATAGATTGTGCAAACTGTATATCCATATTATGTACTTTTGGTAAGTTGCCAACGCTACCCGCAATGGCAACATAACATTCGTTTTCTATAGCGCGTGCTTGGGCGCAATGGCGCACTCTAGAATATCCATTTTGAGTATCGGTTAAAAACGGTACAAATAATATGTCCATACCTTCATCGGCAAGAATTCTGCTTAATTCAGGGAATTCAGCATCATAACAAATTAAAATACCAATTTTTCCACAGTCTGTATCAAACGTTTTTAATTCGTTACCACCTTGCATGCCCCAAACTTTAGCTTCATCGGGTGTTACATGTAGTTTTTCGTAGCGTTCTGTTGTTCCATCGCGCTTACATAAATACCCCACATTGTATAATAAATCGCCTCTTAATTCGGGCATACTACCAGTAATAATATTGATGTTGTATGAAATAGCAAATTCCGAAAACTTTTTCACAATGGTTGGCGTATATGCAGCCAATTCCCGAATAGCCTGACTTTCGCTCATGTGGTTATGGTCTGCCATTAAAGGAGCGTTAAAAAACTCTGGAAACAAGGCGAAATCCGAACGGTAGGCAGATACAGAATCTATAAAAAACTCTGCTTGTTGCATCAA
Source organism: Mariniflexile fucanivorans (assembly GCF_004341235.1). Taxonomy (GTDB): domain Bacteria; phylum Bacteroidota; class Bacteroidia; order Flavobacteriales; family Flavobacteriaceae; genus Mariniflexile; species Mariniflexile fucanivorans. The sequence continues at coordinate 160,702 of NZ_SLUP01000003.1, read as the reverse complement.
TTCTTCCATGTCTTTATACAAACGCATTTGCCATTGTATTAAGCCCAGGCGAATAACTTTTTTCTTAGTAATAGCCTTGTTGGTTTTCTTTTCGTAATAAATGTTATCCCATTCCAATAAAACCGCAAATTCCCCCGAAGCCGTATCACCTTCCAAATAACCTTTTAATATTTTGGAAGGATGAAAATCGTTCGATATCTGAAAGTTTAAAACTGGGTCGTGAATTTCTTTTCTTCTAACCTTGTTAATATATTCTTTAGGGCTCATTTGGTCGGCGTGCTTGTGGTAATTTGGTATTCTGCCACCAAACGCAATACCTCTCAGGTTTAGTTTTTCAGTAAGCTCTTTTCGGTAATCGTACAAACGTCTCCCAAGTCGTAAACCTCTATATTCTTTCTTTATAAACACATCAATACCGTAAAGTACATCGCCTCTATCGGTATGCGTACTAAACGTGAAATTCCCCGTAATATCTTCGTAGGTATGGTGATCGTCAAATTGGTTGTAATCTAAAATAATAGATAAAGCGCAACCGGCCAACTGCCCATTTACTTTAATAACTACTTGCCCTTCCGGGAATTTTTCAATTAAAGATTTTATATGGTATTTTCTCCAGTACGACCCAGGCATACTTGCGTAAGCTTCAATCATGACTTCTTTAAGTTGTTGGTAGTCTTCCAATGTTAAATACTGTAATTCTATGTTTTCAATATTACGTATCATGTATAAATTAATTCTTTTTTAATATTAATAATTATTTGGGCGTTACCCTTATCCTGAAACAAGTTCAGGAACCGGGTCGGGCTATTCGTTACAATCTTTTTAAAAAAGTTATTGTAAGGAAGCACGACAAAATCTCTTATAAATTTTTAGTCTTTACCAAAGTTTTTTTTCAATAGGTTTTAAAAAGGATTTTCACTGCTATCCCTAACGCAAAAAAAGCGTGTAAATTTAATGAAATTCTAGGTAAATAAGATAGTTATTGTTTTTTCATAAACTGACGCATGGCCACCCATTGTTTCAACATATCTCTAGCATCTTGCGCCGGATATCCCAACACGGTTTTTCCAGCTTCAACATCGCCCACAACACCAGAACCAGCACCAACAGTAGCCCCAGAATGTATAGTGGTATGGTCTTTAATTGAAGCACTTCCACCAATAATAACGCCATCTCCTAAAGTTACTGAACCTGCAAGTCCGCTATGTCCAGCCATAATGCACGAGCGTCCCATAATACTGTTATGAGCAATTTGTACAAGATTGTCAATTTTACAGCCATCGCCTACAATAGTCGAGCTAAATTTAGCGCGGTCTACACACGAGTTGGCTCCAATTTCAACATAATGCCCGATAATAACGTTACCAATTTGTGGTATTTTAACCAGTCCTCGTCCATCATCACTGGGTCTGTATCCAAAACCATCGGCGCCAATACTTACATTGGTATGAAAAATACAGTGGCTTCCAATAATACAGCGTTCGCGAATAACGGTTCCAGACCATATTACCGTATTATCACCAATAATAGTTTCATCAAACACACATACATTGGGGTATAAAATTACATTATTACCTAATTCAACATCTTTACCAACATAACAATTAGGGCCAATTTTACAACCAGAACCAATTTTCGCCGTATCGTGAATAACGGTTGTTGGGTGAATATCGGTATCAAAAACTGGTGGTGGCGGATTGAATAGCTCTAATATTTTAGCCATCGCTAAATCGGCATTTTTCACCTTAATGATGGCACGATTATCACTTGGTTCAATTTTTATATTGTCATTTACCACGACAGCACAAGCTTTTGAGTCTGCCCAATATTTTAAATATTTTTGACTTCCAATAAATGAAATATGATTGCTTTTGGCGCTTTGTAATTGTTCGGGACCTGTTATTTTTTCAGTCGTATTACCAATAAGCTCCCCTTTTAGAATGGTATTAATTTCTGATATTGTGTAAGTTGTCATTTGTTTTTGGCTGATTAGTTTTTTGTAAAGCTAATAGAAAAAAATTGGAATTAAATATATTTCTTTATTTTAAAAAATAATTTAATATCGGATAAGTTAAAAAATTAATATATCCGATTAATTTGTATCTTTGTGGTGTGTGGACAATAGATGTAACATATAGAGAAATATTAAACCCAACATTTGAGCGTTTGTTTGATAAACTAAAAAGCTTAAATGCAGCCAGAACATTGCCTAATAGTGCCTTGTTTAAAATTAAAGAGGCACTTACCATAGAATGGACTTACAACTCTAATAGTATAGAAGGCAATACTTTAAACCTTAGGGAAACACAATTAGTCTTGCAGGAGGGCATAACCATAAAAGGGAAATCTTTAAGAGAACATTTTGAGGCTAAAAACCACGAGCACGCCATCAACTATTTGTACACTTTAATTCATCCAGATTATGTGTTTAATAGTCATGATGTGTTATCGCTACATGGGTTGGTTTTACGCTCCATTGAGGATGATTTTGCAGGTAGATTAAGGAATGGTGGCGTAAGGATTTCAGGTGCTAATTTTATTCCGCCAAATGCCAACAAAGTACCCGATTTACTTGATGATTTGGTGGTGTTTGTAAATTCAAATCCAAAACAATTAAATGTTATTGAATTGGCTACTTTTTTTCATCATAAAATGGTTTGGATTCATCCTTTTTTTGATGGAAACGGAAGAACGGTGCGTTTAGCCATGAATTTAATTTTAATGAAAGCAGGTTTTCCGCCAGCTATCATATTAAAAAACGATCGAAAAAAATATTATGAAGCCTTAAATCAAGCAAATAATGGCAATTATGATAAATTGATGTTATTAATGTGTCAAGCTGTGGAGCGTACTTTGAATATTTATTTAAGCACTTTACCCAATAGTGATTACGATTATAAAAGTATAGCCGATATAGTTGAAGAACCTGATGTAATTTATGGTCAAGAATATGTGAGTTTGCTTGCTAGACAAGGTAAGATTGATGCGCACAAAGAAGGTAGAAATTGGTTTACTACCAAAAAGGCCATTGATGACTATATTTTAAATAGGAAACGCAACCGTTAATTTTTTGACACGAATTTCCACTAAAGATTCGTGTTTTATTTTTATTAAGTTTCTTATTTGTCAGGTTTGGAATTTCCATTATATGGAATTTAAACCTTTTTAGGTTTTTTATTCTTCAATTCTGTTCTCATCAAATGCAGATGGGAGCAGTTTGGGAATAAATTTCACTACTAATGGTAATAATAAAGCACCTCCAGGTAAAAGGAATATAGCAAGACTTGGTATGGATTTAAAAATATCCAATAGTTGTTCTTGTACCTTTTTTTGCTCTGCTGCAGTTAAATCGCGTTGGGTAGACTGTGTGAGTAATACCATAAGCTCCTTACTATCTTTCAATTCTTGGTATAGGCGTTTACTATTTCTAATAATTAATTTTTTTACCATTTTAGTAGAGTTATTGTAAAAACTCTTCGCCATGTTGCCAGAGCTTAGCAGTGCAATGCTGTCTCTATGTAAATTGTAAAAGGTGTTTATAGTTTTTATTGATTGTTTTATATGTAAAGCATCCAGCTGCAAATCGGTACTTAATTGAATTAAAAATGCTTGCTCTTTCTTGTCAATAGTTTGGTCATTCCAAGTTGCCATACATGCTAAATCCAGAATATAATATTTTTCTAAAATGCTATGAATGTTTTTTATGGCATCAGAATAAACTAGAGGCGTGCTATTATGAAATCGTAAAGACGATTCAAATAATTTTATTAAACTATCATCATATTTGTTTTTTGATGCTTTTGAATTCAAGGCATTTAAAGAAACCGCTTCAATTGTAGATTCTAAGTTTTTAATATAATCAACAGATATCGATTTATGCTTTAAAAACGCTTCGTAAGCCAATACATCTACATATAATAGAGCGTTTATAATAAAATAATTAAAGTTTTTAGTGATGAAATTGTCATCAATTTGAATACGCTTATGTATTATTTTTTCTAATTGTTCATTAGATTTTTTTTCACCAAGCAACCCAAAAAGGAATGATGTTTTAAGTTCGTTTATTTCGGTGTAAAAATTAATGACACTATCAACAAAAGGAGTCTCAGATCCCGTATTTTTATGTGTGTAAAGTAGCGCTAAACATAAATTGGTTTTAGAAAGCTCTTCGTCTGTAAAATCTTTATTATTGATAACATTACAAACAATGTCAAAATTACTGCCATAAATAAATCCGCAATCCTTTAAAGCGTTATAAAAGGTTTCACTTTCAACGTTTAAAAAAGAGTTGTTTTTTGCTACTTCTTTAAGCAATTTTTTTATCCAGCCTTTAGCTGATGGGTTCATAGTGCCAATATTTGTTCATGCAAAAGTAATGTTTTATGACTGTTATTAGCAAATATTTTGGTTAACAAAACTTTAACAAAGCCTTCTCTGGATTTAAATGTTATTAATTGTTTTAACCTGTTTCGTTTAAGCTTAATTGTGTCTATCGGATTTACTTTTGCCTGTGTCGCTTATAAAAATTAAACAGATATTATTGTATGTTAAGAAAACGAGCAATTAGGAATGAGCCACTACATGCCAAATATCTTTCAAAGTATATTAAAGCTAAAGCATCTAAATAATTAACCGTACATTTGTCGCTTAATAAAAAAAAAGAGGTGATGTTTAATAGAATAGATTGTCATCTCAAAATACCCAATTAAGGGTTTATCAAACAATTTATATGCAATTCAATTCTTTAGGCTTATCCCAAGCCTTGCTAAAAGCAATTAGCAAAAAGGGATACACAACCCCAAGTCCTATTCAACAAAAATCCATTCCCCATATATTACAAGGCAAAGATGTATTGGCAAGTGCCCAGACAGGTACTGGAAAAACAGCAGGGTTTACTTTGCCGCTTTTACATATTTTATCAGAAAACCCAAAAGAAAAATACAGACCCATTCGTGCATTAATATTAACACCAACGCGTGAATTGGCAGCACAAGTATATGCCAATGTTAGAGAGTATAGCGAGTTTTTAAACATAAAAAGTGCCGTTATTTTTGGAGGCGTTAACCAAAACCCACAGGTTGCCACCATGCGCCAAGGTATTGATGTATTGGTAGCCACCCCAGGGCGTTTATTGGATTTAATTAACCAAAATCACATTTCGTTAAAACGTGTTGAAATCTTGGTTTTAGATGAAGCAGACCGCATGTTGGATATGGGCTTTTTACGCGATATTGAACGTATTATTAAATTAATGCCCGAAAAACGCCAAAACTTAATGTTTTCGGCAACGTTTTCAGCCGATATAAAAAAACTGGCACATGGTATTTTAAATCACCCGGTGCAGGTAGAAGCTACTCCAGAAAACACTACGGTAGATGCCATTTCACAAAAAGTATACAGAGTTGCCAAAGGTTTAAAAACTGATTTGATTATAAAGTTGATATTAGACGGAAACTGGAAACAGGTATTGGTTTTTACCAGAACCAAACATGGAGCCAACAAGCTATGTGAAAAAATGGCAAAAGCAGGAATAAAAGCTGCTGCTATACATGGAAATAAAAGTCAAGGCGCGCGTACCAAAGCATTGGGAGGTTTTAAAAACGGCAGTGTGAGTGTGTTAGTAGCTACTGATATTGCAGCGCGTGGTTTGGATATTCCATTATTACCCCATGTTATTAATTTTGAATTACCTAATATTGCTGAAGATTATGTACACAGAATAGGCAGAACGGGTAGAGCAGGAGCTAGTGGTGAAGCGCTATCATTAGTAAGTGCTGATGAAACAACCTATTTACGAGATATTGAAAAGTTAGTAGGGATAAAAATTCCTGTTGAAATAGTTGAAGGGTTTGAACCTGACCCGAACGCCTCAACCGAACCAGAAAAACGCCAGCAACGTGGTGGTGGAAACCGTTCTAGAAACAATGAACGTTCGGCAAAAAGCAATACTCAAAAGAATGATAGTAGCCGTCGCCCGAAGCGTAACAACGATAGAAAACGAAACGACAGACGTAATTAATAGGTATGACGCCCAGTTTAAAAGCTAAAATTATTGAAGTTTGTAATGAAAAAATACAAACAAAAGGTGAAAATGTAGGTTTGTCTTTTTATGCATTTTTTGAAAATAAAAACAATAACCCAGAACTTTTAATGGAGGCTGCCACTTGGTGGATAAAAGAACATAAGTTAGACCACTTTGAAAAAGCTGTAAAAATTAAAGATTTAGCGCATGGAACAGCAACCTAACAACCCGTTACACGGTATAAAGCTAGAACAGATTATTAATGATTTGGTGGCGCATTATGGTTGGGAGTATATGGGTTATACCATAAAAATTAAATGTTTTATTGATAATCCTTCGGTAAAATCGAGTCTAAAGTTTTTAAGGAGAACACCTTGGGCAAGGACCAAAGTAGAGACCATGTATTTAAATATGTTGAAAAAGAATGAAAAGAAAAAAGGTTCAAGTTAATTAACTTGAACCTTTTTTAATATGGGATAAACAACTATCTATTCTTGTTTTTTCTTGCCTTCACCTTTACCTTTTACTTTTGCCATAGAAGTTTTAAACTCCTCTAAAGTTACTGCGCCATTGGCATCAGCATCCATAGCAGCAAATCTTTTTTCTTGTGCTTCAGCAGATACTTCTTTTTTAGTTTTGCGTGCCTTCATTTCTTCCAGAGAAATAGTACCATCTTTATTTGTGTCTAAAGTAGTAAACATTTTTTCTGGGTCTGGTTTCTTTTTGTCTTGAGCGTTTACTTGAGAAAAAGCTAATAAAGCAAATGAGAATAAGGCGAATTTTAAAATTGTTGTTTTCATTATTTAAGTTTTTAAATTGTTATTTGGCACTTTGACTATAAATTTAGAAAAAGGTTTAATGCCTAAAATAATTTTGTGAAAACTTTAATTATAAATGTTTTACGCCCTCATAAACAACGATGGCTACAGCATTTGCTAAGTTTAAACTTCTAACATGTGGGCTGTACAAAGGAATTTTGTAAAGTTGATTTGTGTGGGTTTCAGTAATGGATTTAGGCAATCCTACCGACTCTTTACCAAACACTAAAAACAGATTATCCTCAAAAGGAATTTCCCAATGGTTTTTTGTGCCATGGCTGGAAAGAAATACCATGTTGCCCTTTTTGTTTTTAGAGAAGAATTCATCTATACTATCATAATAAACAATTGTTACATGCTGCCAGTAATCCAAGCCAGCACGTTTAAGGCGAGCATCACTAATTTCGAATCCAAAAGGTTTTACCAAATGAAGTGTAGAGCCAGATGCCAATGCTAAACGCCCGATATTACCCGTGTTGTTGGGTATTTCGGGTTCAATAAGAACGATGTTAAGGGGCATAAAAAAGTGTCATTTTATTTAAAAAGCAAAGATACTGCAATTAAATAAAATGACACTTGGTCTGATCAATTATGCTATTTAATGTGAAACAATAAACATTTTAGAATCTTTAGAGGCATCACTATTTACAAGGTTTAAAATATAAGCACCATTGGATAAGGTTGAAACATCTACTTTAATTTCAGAGGTTAACGATTTAATAGGTTTTTCCATAACTTTTCTACCATCCAAAGTAAATACTTGTATAACATTTACTTGTGTTTTTATCTGGCTTACTGTTAGTATGTTGCTAACAGGGTTAGGATACATTTTAACTTGATTAGTTATTTGCTTATCATCAACGGATAAACTAACAGGGTCGCCATAAAACTCGATTTCATGAATAGTTGTATACCTAGAACCACCGGGTTGGCCATCACCAACTATTTTTACATATCTGGTACCTGCAGCGGCAGGCGATATTGTATAAGGTACTTTAACTGTTGGGGTTGTGCTAATTTGAAAAAATCCACTGCTTGGATATGCTAGTGTAAAATCACCGTTAGCTGGATATGTTTCAGGTGATACAGGTACTGTAGAGGACACCCAAATTTGTAAATTGTAAGTTTTTCCACTTGTAGTTGCAATATCTACTAAATCTAAATCAAAAGCGCCTTTTAAATCGTAAATTATAGAGGTATATCCAGCACTTGCGCATTCACCTAAGGCAGCACTTCCGGCCCATTGGGTGTCAGGGTTTTTATCCAAACTTTTCCATGCATCATTAAATTTTCCGGAGTGCCCATTAGCTTCTGTTTCTTCGTGACAAGCATATACGGCTTCAACGTCAGCGAAAAGAGGGTTTATAAGGTTTAAGCCATCACGTGGGTCTGGTGGAGGTGGCGCATCTTGGGTGATGTTTAAAGTTTTGGTAGTACCATTACCATCCCCTGAAGTTTGTGTAAAAGTTACAGAACCACTTCTGCTTTCGGTTCCAGTGTTTTCAGTAACTGTAACTGAAACTGTAGCGTCTCCAGTACCCGAACTAGGATTAATGGTTGTTATCCATGAATCGTTAGATGTAGCAGACCAACTTACGTTGGCAGTAATTGAAACATCCATACTACCCCCAGTGTGAGCAAATGTGGATAAACTGCCTACGACTAAAGTTTCAGGTATTACAACAGAACAAGTACCGCTATAGGAAGCACCTAAATAATTTACAAAACAAGCTCCAATTTCATTACCAACCATCCCATCAGTTATTGGTGTGTAAGTACCCATATCGGCACCTTTACCATCTGCACCTGTAAAAGTGAAAATTTCGCCAGATTGTGTAGCCGTAATTCCTGCCACTTCGGCAAAACCAGTATTCGTTGCACCTAAGCTGCTCGCTCCTTTCCAAACGTTTCCAGAGTAAGTCAATGCTGTACCAAGTGCAGTATAATCTTGATTAATTACAGGTGTTATATTTGAGTTACCTGAAGTAAAATAAATTAAGTTATCATTAACACTTCCTAATGGATCGGTTGACCCTTGAGCTATGTTATAAAATAAAGGCGCATTCGTGTTTACAATCGTGTTATTACTCAGATTAAGATTTTCAACTTTTTGATAGCCATTTGAAAGGCCAGTTGTAACTGAACAATCAACTGCCTTAGCTGCGCTTCCACCTAAAAATGTGATACCATTATTCCACTGTGCTTGATCTATAACAGTAATACAATCTTGAATATAATTATTCCTAATTATTTGATTACTATCAACAATTCTAATACCTCCAGTACCGTCAACATTCATACCTAAAAAGTAATTTCCATTAACTGTGGTGTCCGAACCATGGCGCAGTACTAAAGAACCTCTACATCTTCTAAAAGTGTTATTGATATAACTATTGCCTTTGCTTTTATTAGTGATGATTTCATTTTCACCATCTGCTTCAACAAAATAATTGTTCTGAACTAAAGCATTACTATTTACATTTTGATACTCACTTGTACCTATACGAATAGCTTCACTATCTCCTGAATTGGTATATGTGTCATCAATTTTCGCATATTTATAGAAATAATTATTAATAATTTTATGACCAACTTCGTCACAACGTGTATTTGGAAGTCCAGTACCATCAGCAGATGCGTTGAATTGATATTCTGCTAGAATAAAATTACCGGAACTTATTTTATTCATAAATGAACAATTAATTACGGTGTTGTAATTTCCATACATAACAACCCAATTATGTTTAACACTTGCGTATACACCTGTTGAAGCATTATATGTTGGTGTGCCGCCTGATACTTGTAAACCATCAACTACACAATTTTGAAGGGTACTATAGTAAGCATAATTAGAGCCATCTCTAAATTCAATAAAATTGCTGGCGCCATTACCACCTTGCCACCATAAGCCATCAATAATACAGTAATCTCCACCAATTTTCAATTGCTGGCCGTTGGTAAATTTAACGCCGCCTGGGGTTTGCGCCTTGAATGTAATGGGATTAGTTGAAGTTCCCACACCATTAACTTTCATTGTAAAACTTCCAGAATACGTACCATCTGCTATAGTTATGGTCGTTCCTGGGGCAAGTGTAGAAGTATAAGCCGCTGTAAGTTCTGAAGGGAGTTTTGTAGCGTCTTGCGAAAACACATTCGTATTCCATAAGAATATCAATACAATAATACCAGTTTTTAACAGAAACCCTTTAAATAATAAACCTTTTGTTTGAGTAATTTTTAGTTTCATTTCGAATAGTTTAGTTTGTGAATAATATGTGGTAAACCAAATTGGTAAACCAAATATAATATTTTTTTTTAAAAAGCAACTAAAATTTCATTCATTATTAGAACCTGTTACACAGGGAAATAGGTTAGTTTTAGATGAGTTTACTAAGAAAAAGGATTAAGCGGTAATTTAAGGCAAGTTCGAAATTTAATTTACTAGCAATTTTTCAATACAAATTGTACTTGAATCTTTTTTCAATTCTATAAAGTAGAGTCCTTTTTTTAAATTTGAAGTACTAATAGTTTTAGATGATGATTTTTGAGAGCGAATAATTCTACCTAAATTATCAAGGATATTGATGTAATTGAAGCTATTTGGAATGGTTTCTTTGATATAAACTTCATTATTACTAGGGTTTGGAAAAATGGTAATTAAATTATTTTTTTTTTCAGAGTTGTTTATTGATAACTTTGGGTTTTCATCAATACTAAAATTAGCGAATAACACTTGTTCATCACGTAAATCATCAGAGAAGTCCAAGCTTCTGTAAATACCCCATTTTGGACGGATATATATATCATCTATAGAACCACCAGATGGTACAACATTTCTCCAATTATTATTGGTATTAGAGTATGTTAAAAGGTTTGTGCCATCGCTTACTTTATTAATAACTACAGAATAAGTTCCTGGATTGCTATAGGTAATTGTTTCGGTCACTTCAACCCAATTTCCTAAAAAATTAGAAAGCGGGACTGATTTAACGGTTGTTTGAGAGCTAGATTCTGCATAACGTACTACAAAAACACCACCAGATGATGAATATAGGGTGAATGTATACATAGGCATGCTATCGAATTCATCATTTACACTTTTTAATTGGTGAATATGAGTAAATTTTGTGGTAGGTTGGAAACCTAAAGGTAATTTGAATTTCCATTTATAAACAAACGTTTCTCCTTCAACAGCTTTTAAATTTTCAGGTGATTTATCATAAACTTTAATTTCGTTACGTTGTCGATCTGTTGTAGTAGCGATGCATCTGTCATTATCAGGTGTAACGTGTATGTGAAAACGAAATACATTGGTGTTTAAGTCGGCATCAAAAATTTCGTCAATATGTCTGCTTGGGTTAGAAGTTGCTCCATTGTTGAATGTTTCATGTGCACAATCTGGTGCCTCAATAACATCATATCCAGGAGCTAAAACAGAGTTTATTAATTCGTAGGTGTTACCCGGTCCATCTGCATTTAGAATGACTTGCGAATTTATATGTTGAAAAGTAAAAAGCAGAGAGAAATAAAATAGAATGGCAGATTTCATATTTAGGGGTTTAATTGGTTTACCAATATGTTTTGCCAAATATATTGAAAATAGTATTCAAAAGTGGTGTTTATTATTTGCTGGGGTGTTATAAAACCAAAGCTTTTCATATATTATGGCATTAAAAATAAAAAGAGGCCGTCTGAAAAGTGTATTGTATTTACTTTGTCAGGTTGAGATTGTTGAAACTGATATTGATTATCAGTAAGTTAAAATATTTCGACAGGCTCAATATGACACAGAATTACACTTTTCAGACAGCCTTCTTTTTATTTAAAAGCATACCATTATTTTTTTGTTTGTTGCTTTTTTATTGTTTCCGCATTAATATCAAACTGGTTTGTTTTTTGATTGATATTGCCAGTTGGATTAGTCGGAGTTTTCTGTTCTTTAGTTCTTTTAAATTTCTTTTGATCTTCAATAATTCCCATAGTTTTAATTTTTTTTGGTTCATTAGGAATATAAGAAAAACACTTTAAAATTTTATTAAAACAATCTTAAAATTGGATGATTAAGTGTTAAATTCCTTCAAAAAAGTACTTAGGGTTTCTATGCCATTGTTGGTAATATGCTTAATAAATGCACTTCCAATAATAGCACCTTTAGCATATTGTGTAGCTTGGGTAAAGGTTTTGTTGTCTGAAATTCCAAAACCTATAATTTGTGGATTTTTCAAATTCATGTCCGCAATACGTTTGAAATAAGAAGTTTGTTCGTCTCCAAAACCAGATTGGGATCCTGTAACGCTCGCACTGCTTACCATATATATAAATCCGTTAGAAATGGAGTCAATAAAATTAATACGCTCTATACTTGTTTGAGGTGTGATTAAAAACACATTGATAAGCCCGTATTTTTCAAAAGTAGCTTTGTATTCGTCATGATATACATCAACTGGTAAATCGGGAATGATTAAACCATCAATACCAATTTCCTGACATTTTTTGCAAAACGCTTCTACACCATATTGCAGCATTGGGTTAAAATATCCCATGATGATTAACGGAATGGAAACTGTTTTTCGGATGTCTTTTATCTGCTCGAAAAGCACCTGCGTAGTCATGCCGTTTTTTAAAGCTTGGGTTGAACTGGCTTGTATGGTTGGGCCATCGGCCAATGGATCGCTAAAAGGCAAGCCTATTTCGATCATATCCACCCCATTTTTTTCTAAATCTTGAATGATGGAAACGGTGTCGTTTAAACTTGGATAACCAGCTGTAAAGTATATTGATAATAGCTTTTTATCTTCTTGTAGTTTTTTATTTATTCTGTTCATTTTGAAATGTTTATTGCCACTAATTCACGAATAATTTTCTTTGAATCTGGATTTGCGTTAGGGATTGAGCAATTGTTGGAGCTCCTCTTTTTGAGAGCGACTTGCGAAAGCCCGACCCTTGTGGTAACGCCATTATTTTAAATTTTAAAATATTCTATATAATTTTGTAAATCTTTATCACCACGGCCAGATAAACTTACCACCACCACATCGGTTGGTTTGAATGTTTTCTGATCGAAAATAGCCAAAGCATGCGAACTCTCTATAGCAGGAATAATACCTTCTAGTTTACACAATTCGAGGCCAGCGTTCATAGCTTCGTCATCTTTAATAGACATGAATTCGGCACGACCCGTTTTGGCTAAATGTGCATGCATAGGGCCAACACCAGGATAATCTAATCCTGCAGAAATAGAGTAAGGTTCGGTAATTTGTCCGTCTGGAGTTTGCATTAGCAAGGTTTTACAACCATGAATAATACCTTCTTTTCCTAATACTGAAGTGGCAGCACTTTCACCAGAATCGACACCTAAACCGGCAGCTTCAACAGCAATAATTTTCACATCTGGTTCATGTAAATAATGGTAATAGGTGCCAGCAGCATTACTACCACCACCAATACAAGCAACTACATAATCGGGATTTTCGCGCCCTTCATGTTCTTTTAACTGCCATTTAATTTCTTGGGAAATAACCGACTGAAAGCGTGTCACCATATCGGGATAGGGATGCGGCCCAATAGCAGAACCAATAATGTAATGCGTATCTACGGGGTTGTTAATCCAATCGCGAATGGCTTCGTTGGTGGCATCTTTAAGCGTACGACTTCCTGATAATGCTGGAACAACGGTGGCGCCTAACATTTTCATACGGGCAACGTTTGGTGCTTGTCGAGCAATGTCAACCTCACCCATATAAACGATGCATTCCAATCCCATTAAAGCACAAACCGTTGCGGTTGCCACACCATGCTGTCCAGCGCCTGTTTCGGCAATAATGCGATGTTTACCTAAGCGTTTAGCTACTAATATTTGACCAATGGTGTTGTTGATTTTATGCGCACCAGTATGGTTTAAATCTTCGCGTTTCAAATAAATTTTAGTATTGTACTTTTCTGAAAGACGCTTTGCAAAATAGAGAGGGGATGGACGCCCTACATAATCTTTTAAAAGTTGGTCGAACTCTTTTTTAAAATCGGGTTCTGCCATTATTTTTAAATAGTTTTGGCGTAATTCTTCTACATTGGGGTAGAGCATTTCGGGGATGTATGCACCTCCAAATTCGCCGTAATAGCCTTTTTCGTTTACGTTGTAATTCATATTATTTATATTTGTCGTCATTGCGAACACAGTGAAGCAATCTGTTTGTATTTAGTTTCAGATTTTGAGATTACTTCTTCATTCGTTCCTCATTCATCGTAATGACGGTATCTTTAAATTTTCGTAATAAATCTATATTTTTTAATCCAGGCTCCTTTTCAAATTTGCTATTAACATCTAAAGCATAACAATATTTAGAAGCGGAACTTTGCATAAATTCTTTAATTTTATCTACTTCTTCTAACCCAATCCCACCACTTAAAAAGAAGGGTTTGGTTGAAGGGTAATTGTTTAAAACATTCCAATCGAACGTATAACCATTACCACCGTGAAGTTTTCCTTTGGTATCGAACAGAAAATAATCACAAACATTTTCATAAGGTTTTAAAACCTCAAAATTGAATTCGTCTTTAATGGAAAATACTTTGATTATTTCTAGTTTTTCGTCATTGCGAGACTTTTTTTCAAAGTCGAAGCAATCTGTTTCTTTTGAAGGGATTACTGCGTCGTTTCTCTCCTCGTAATGACGTTTCAATTTTAAACAATACTCAGGAGATTCTTCACCATGAAGTTGAACTGCGTGTAAATTATGAGCAGTTATTTTATCAATAACAACATCTATATCTTCATTAACAAATACACCTGTTTTGTTAATGGATTTTGGTATGTCAGGAATGTTTTTTGAATCAAAATGTCTTGCAGATTTATCATAAAATATAAAACCAAGATAGTCTGGCTGTAAAGCTGCAACTTGTTCTATGTTGTCTTGATATTTCATGCCGCAGATTTTAAGAAGCCCCACCCTAACCCTCCCCAAAGGGGAGGGAATGGATTGCGGAGTATTTCGTTTATCTTTGTTCATTTATTTTTTATTCGTACTGTATGCCATTTGAGTGTTCTCCTCCTTCGGAGGAGTTAGAGGAGGCCTTTAATAAATTGTTTAGCACTTTCACCAGCATTATCGGTCTTCATAAAATTTTCACCTATTAAAAAACCTTTGTAGCCATAAGGTTGTAATTCTTTAATGGCTTCCATATTGCTAATGCCACTTTCTGACACTTTTACAAAATCGTTTGGTATGAGTTCACTTAGTCCTTTACTAGTATCTAAACTAACATCGAAGGTTTTTAAATTACGGTTGTTAACACCCAACATATCTAAACTTGGCATGATGGATTTATGCAATTCTTCTTCGTTATGCACTTCTAGTAATACATCTAAATTTAGGCTTTTTGCAAATTCTGAAAACTGTTTAATTTCTTCTCTGGTTAAAATAGCTGCAATTAGCAAAATAACATCGGCACCATAAGCCTTCGCTTCTAATAATTGGTATTCGTCAATGATGAATTCCTTACGCAAAAGCGGTAAATTACAACTGGCACGCGCAGTTAGCAAATCGTCTAACGAACCACCAAAATATTTACCATCGGTTAAAATGGACATCCCGCAAACGCCTGCATCTTCATAGCCTTTTGCCACATCAAACACATTTAAGTTTTGATTGATAACCGATTTTGAAGGAGAACGACGTTTGTGTTCTGCTATAATACCTGTTTGGCTATTTTTTAATTTGTCTGCTAATGAAATCGTGTTTCTTTCAAACAAAACCGATTGTTCCAATTGTTTCACTGGAATAAGCGATTTTCTTAGATCGACTTCAATGCGTTTATCGGCTACAATTTTATCTAGAATGTTCATTTACTCAATTCTTGAATGGTTTGTAATGCTTTTAATCCTTTACCAGAAAGTAAGGATTCTTTGGCTAATTCAAAACCTGCTTTATGACTAATTTTATTTGTGGTTGCAATGGCTAAACCTGCATTGGCACACACCACATGGTTCTGTGCTTCTGTCCCTTTTCCTTGAATGACATCCATGAAAATTTTGGCAGATGATTCCACTGTATCTCCACCAAAAATCGATTCTTGGGTGATTTCTGAAATACCTAAATCTTCCGGTGAAAACATGGTTTCTGAATGATTAGAAATCACTTTGGTTGATCCTGTTAACGATATTTCATCATAACCATCCAACGCATGCACAATGGAATAATTTTTATCGGTATTTTGATATAAATATCCATATAAACGAAGCAATTCCAAATTAAAAACACCGACCATTTGATTTTTAGGAAACGACGGATTTACCATGGGTCCTAACATATTGAAAAAGGTTTTTACCCCTAATTCCCGACGAATAGGTGCCACATTTTTCATAGCTGGATGAAACAAAGGGGCATGTAACACACAAATACCCGCTTTATCAATAGAACGTTTTAAAAAATCTTCATCACTTGAAAATTTAATACCTAAATATTCCATAACGTTTGAAGAACCACAGGTGGATGACACTCCGTAATTGCCGTGTTTTGCAACTTTCACACCAGCGCCCGCAGTAACGAATGATGCCAACGTTGAAATATTAAATGTGTCTTTGCCATCACCACCAGTTCCACATAAATCAATGGCATTAAATTCTTTTAAATCAATAGGAATACATAATTCCAAAAGGGCGTCACGAAACCCTTGTAACTCGTTTAGTGTGATGCTACGCAT
This sequence comes from Mariniflexile fucanivorans, assembly GCF_004341235.1. GTDB lineage: Bacteria > Bacteroidota > Bacteroidia > Flavobacteriales > Flavobacteriaceae > Mariniflexile > Mariniflexile fucanivorans. Next base: position 144,163 of record NZ_SLUP01000003.1, on the reverse strand, counting down.
CATGTAAACGGTTAAAAACGCTGCAATTTGACTTTGGTTATAATCGCCTTTCGAGATATTTACCAAAGCTTGTTTCGCTTCTTCAGTAGAGATATTTTCGTGGTTTATAAGTCTGTTTAATATGTTTTTCATTCCTCTCCCTAACCCTCTCCATAGGAGAGGGAATTTTTATTAATTATATTTTTTAAGCCCCTTTGGGGTTTGGGGAATTTACCCAGTTCTTTAAAATTTGTTTTCCGTTGGGAGTTAAAACTGATTCTGGGTGGTATTGTACGCCTTTAACATCATAAACTTTATGACGTAGCGACATAATTTGTCCATTAGCATCTATCGAGGTAGCTTCTAAGCAATCAGGAAGGTTAGGATTTACAACCCATGAGTGGTAACGGCCCACTTCAATTTCTTTATCCATGCCTGCAAACAAAGATTCATCATCAACCGTAATGTTCACTTTGGTTGCTACACCATGGTAAACATCGTCTAAATTAATAAGCGAGCCTCCAAAAACTTCGCCAATAGCTTGCTGCCCTAAGCACACACCTAAAATGCTTTTTGTTGGTGCAAAACGTTCGATGATGGGTTTTAGTAAACCGGCTTCATCGGGAACGCCTGGTCCTGGTGATAATACAATTTTATCAAAAGGTTCTACATCGTCCAAGGTTAATTTGTCGTTTCGCACAACGGTAACATGGCAGTTTAAATCTTCTAAATAATGTACCAAATTGTATGTAAAACTGTCGTAATTATCTATAACTAATACTTTCGTCATCTTTAAATTGTTTCTGCTAATTCAATAGCTTTCGTTAGGGCTCCTAATTTATTATACACTTCTTGTAACTCGTTTTCAGGAGTTGATTTTGATACAATGCCAGCACCTGCGCGCCAATGTAATTCGTGGTTTTTACTCAGGAAGGTTCGAATCATGATGGCATGATTGAAGTTGCCTTCAAAGTCCATAAAACCAATAGCGCCACCGTAAAACGAACGGTTTGTTTTTTCGTATTGTTCTATTAATTGCATGGCTCTGTGTTTTGGCGCACCGCTTAAAGTTCCAGCTGGAAAGGTATCGGCAACCACTTGCATGGTTGAAGTTTCTTTATGTTTTTGTCCGGTAACTTTGCTTACCAAATGGATAACATGCGAGAAAAACTGAACTTCGCGGTAGGTATCCACCGTTACATGACTACCATGACGGCTTAAATCGTTTCTTGCTAAATCGACTAACATCACATGCTCTGCGTTTTCTTTGTCGTCTAGTTTCAATTGTTGGGCTAATTCAGCATCTTGAATGTCGTTTCCTGTACGTTTAAAGGTACCCGCTATGGGGTGAATTTCCGCTTTTCCATCGCTCAGAATAAGTTGTGCTTCGGGTGAAGACCCAAATATTTTAAAGTTGCCATAATCAAAATAAAACAAATAGGGTGAAGGGTTGATGCTTCGTAACGCACGATAGACATTAAATTCATCCCCTTTAAATTCTTGTGTAAAACTTTTTGATAAAACGAGCTGAAACACATCACCACGACCACAATGTTTTTTTGCTAATTCTACATGGTGCTTATACTCATCATCAGATAAATTAGATGAGATTTCTCCGCTTGAAGCAAAGTTGTAAGAGGCAAAGTTTTTAACTTTAATTAAATGGTCTATTTCGTCAATATTAGATTCATTATCAAAACAATGTGCAAAAATATATGCTTCATTTTTTTGATGATTAATAGCGATGATGTTTTGATACACCGCATAATTAACCTCAGGAATTGTTATGGAATTTTCTTTTTTAGAAATGTCAATATCTTCAAAATATTTAACCGCATCGTAAGCGATGTAACCAAAAATACCATTATTTATGAATTTGAATTCTTCTTCAGAATTTACTTTGAAACGTTTTGTGAATTGATTAATTTCTTCCGAAACATCGGTGCTTTTTGTTATGGGTTTTTCAGTTTCACTACCATCTGGAAATGTTTGAAAAATGGTCTCGTTTTCAACCTTAATAGTAGCAATAGGGTTGAAACAGATGTATGAAAAACTGTTATCGTTGGCATGATAATCACTACTCTCAAGCAAAATACTGTTTGGGTATTTATCTCTTATTTTTAAATAAATACTAACAGGCGTAATGGTGTCTGCCAGAATTTTTTTGTAGTGCGTGTATAAGTTAAATTTGTTCATTATGCTGAATGTGTTTCAGTGTTTTGGTATTAAAAAAAGGCTTGTCGTGAACGACAAGCCTTTTGGATATTTTAAGTTTTAAATATACTAAGGTTTTACTTCACGAAACGTAAGTTTAGTAAGCTCCACCACCAAGTATTATTTAAAATTGTATTCATAGTTATTATTAATTGGTTCAAATATAGAAATCAAAATAGAACTACGCAATACTTCAAGTTAATTTTTGCATAAAATATTGTTAAACGGGGTAATAACATTGAAGTATTAATTAGTTTTATGGTTAAAATGATATATCATTAAATCAATTAATCATTTTTTTAGTCTAAAAGAAGCTATGAAATTTAAAACAGTACTTATAATATTACTTGTTTTTGCAAGTTGTAAAAATGAAGAGAAAAAAGCAGAAATAGCAACCAATGATAATGTGGTTGAAAAGCAAATTGAAGCTAATTTAGATTTAGAAGTTTATGATTTTGCTGGTTTTGAAAAATTTCTAAATAGGGATGATGGTAAAATTCACGTTATTAATTTTTGGGCCACTTGGTGTGCGCCTTGCGTGAAGGAACTCCCGTATTTTGAAAAATTGAATGCCGAGTATGGAAATGAAAATGTAGAGGTATTGTTGGTGAGTTTAGATTTTCCACATTTATATGAATCAAAGTTGAAACCATTTATAAAAGACAATAAACTAAAATCGAAAGTCATTGCTTTAGATGATGCAGATATGAATACATGGATCCCAAAAGTGGATGAAACATGGTCTGGGTCGTTACCAGCAACCATCATTTATAAAAATAATAAACGTAAATTTTTTGAACAATCATTTACATTTGAAGCATTAGAAACCGAAGTCAAACAATTTTTAAAATAGAACACTATGAAGAATACATTCAAATTAATTTCAGTAGCTATTATTGTATTGTGCGTAAGTGCATTCACAATAAATAAAACAACTTTAAATGAAGGTTATAAAATAGGTGATGTTGCCGAAGATTTTTCACTAAAAAATGTTGACGGGAAGATGGTCTCATTATCCGATTATAAAGATGCTAAAGGATTTATAATAACATTTACCTGTAACACCTGCCCCTATGCGGTGATGTATGAAGACAGAATTATTGCTTTAGATAAGAAATACGCAGCAAAAGGCTATCCTGTAATTGCCATTATGCCCAATAATGTCTCTGTAAAACCAGATGATAATTTAGATGCCATGAAACAACGCGCCACCGATAAAGGCTTTACGTTTCCTTACTTAATTGATAAAGAACAAAAAGTATATCCAAAATTTGGAGCTACAAAAACGCCACATATGTTTATACTTCAAAAAACAAAGAAAGGAAATGTGGTTAAATATATAGGTGCTATTGATGATAATTATAAAGACGCATCATCTGTAACCACTAAATATGTTGAGAAAGCGGTGGATGCACTTTTACAAGGAAAAGAAGTTGAACAAACTGAGACTAAGGCGATAGGTTGTTCAATAAAAGCATAAATTGAAAGTATTTAACTAAAGAATCAAAAATCTAAAGTGTAAAACTTTAGATTTTTTTCGTCTATAAATTTTAGATGATTAATTTTGTAGCATAAAAAATAAATTAAAAATGGAAGATTTATCACAAGAAGAATGGGCATCTCAACTAGCTGAGGATACAAACGCCGTAGTTTTAGATGTAAGAACAGATGCAGAAGTAGCAGATGGTATCATACCAAACGCCATCCATATAGACATATTTAAAGGTCAAGCGTTTATAGATGAAGTAGAAGCTTTAGATAAAGATAAAAACTATTATGTGTACTGTCGCTCTGGAAACAGAAGTGGGCAAGCCTGCGCCATTATGGATCAACTTGGGTTTGCAAACGCTTATAACTTAGAAGGCGGTATTTTGGAGTGGGAAGGCGATTTGGTAGACAAGGATTAATTCCTTTTATAATGATTCGCTTTTAAGCAGTTTTTTTGTAAAAAGATGAACTTTATACAAACAAAGCCAATTATAATCGAATACCTAATAGATTTTATTTCTTTATTTAAAAAAGTTATAGGCGTGTAGTTCGTCGATATTTTGCTTTTTTATCTTTTTTTTGGGTACTTCATCTTTTTTATTTTAAGAATCAAGCCGTTATTTATAACTTTATAATAAGTTGAGGCCCTTACCTTAATTTAAGACTACAAGATTAATTAATCCAATTTATTATGCAAAACGGTTACATCATATTAGGAATTATAGCTTTACTATTTATGAGCATGTATGGCTACGCTTATTTTTCTGTTTTTATGGAAAAAGTGAAAGCTAGAAAAAATAAAGAAATAGATATTGAAAAGGAAGCAATAAGGCTTGAACAACGTAAAAAAAATCAAGAACTTATTGACCAACGTGTTAGAAAATTCAATGAACGAAAAGAAGAAATTCAAAAAGAATTGATGCTTTTGGAAAAAATGAAAGAAAGACAACAAGTGAGCTAAACTAAACTCCAATATATTGAAAAAGTCCATGTAAATAGTTATTTACATGGACTTTTTCTTTTCTATATGTTGATGTTCATTAAAGAAAATAGTATCAAAACATGCTAGAGGCTGCGGAAACTAGATGCATTGTTTCAATAGTAGGATCTAATTCCAGTTTGCTCTCATCTCTTTCTTTTTGGAATGTTAAAAATGAAGCTGTTTCTAATAATTGTTTTTGAATCGTTTCATCTTTGTAATGAGACAGATGAACAAAGGTTTTTTCGTCTTCGCATAAGTAAACATGATATTGAAAATTGTTAGTGTTCAATTTTTTAAAATCAAGCATAAATAATTTAATGTTCTCTCGGTTCTTATATAAAAAATCGGGGTTTACGGTGTAAGTTACTTTTACTATAATCATCTTAATTTTTTCATTTGATTTTTTAGGGTTTAATACCCCGAGGCTTGCCTCGTCTTCATTTATGGAATTTGGATTTTCTTTTTTTTTTTTTTTGGAATTTAGTCCCTCATGGGCTTGCCCTGAGGTAGTTTATTAATATTAGTAAATCAATATAACTCTTCACACAAAAAGCCATGATTATTTAAAACACTACAAATAGAATCACTTTTAATTATTTTGGTTTCAATTCGGAGGATATTGTCACAATCCTGCAAATCAAAATTCCAAAAACCATTTTTACCAATCAAATTATTCAAAAATGGTTGTACTGTTTTAATATGTCTTTTTTTAGAAATAGAAGTTTTAAATACTAAAACGGTTTTCATTAATATTTGTTTTTAATTAGCGTTCATAAAATGCAGGTGGTTCAATACCTAAAGAGCGTAAATATACATAAGCTTGCGCGCGATGGTGAATTTCATTATCAATAAAATAGAATATAGATGAATACACCGTACCTTCATATTGACCAAAAATTTTAATATTCTTTTGAAATTGTTCGGGCTTAATTTGAACCCAATAGGTATTAATTTCATTCGTTGCTTCATCCCATAACTCAAGAATTTTTGATTTCTGGTTAGCATGTTCAAAATGCTCATTAAGAGGCGCTGTTTTTCCTGTTGCTATTTCTTTAATGCCGGGACCAGCAATCCCTAAAAGCTCCATCACCATTTCAGAGAAAGGACGCATCCCACCAATGGTATGATTGAAAAAAGCGTTTTCCGGAAAAGCTTCAATAGTTCGGCGCGTTAAACTTCGGTGTCCTTGCCAATGGTTTATTAAATCTGTTGGGGTGATAACTTCGTGTAATTTTGCAGTTTCTTTTAATGTGGTTTCCATAATTGTTGGTTTTAAATTGATTTATATTTCTAAACCAAAATTAGTAATCAGGTGTGACAGCCTTTTGTCAGTAGTAAAAAAATATTTTAAATTTAATTACTAAATAAATGAAAATCAATTAATTAAAAAATGATGTTGTTTTTTTGAAAATGAATAAATCTGTTAAAACAGATTTATTGTTGACAAAGGGTTGTCACAATCCATACATTACTTTGTATAAGATTATAATGTTAATTATGGAATTGTTATGGATAAAATGAAGTCTCATTTTGGTTTATACTTTCATTTGAAGTCCTATCTTTGGGAAATATGCTATGCTATTATGAGTTTAGATTCTGTAAAACGTTTTGACCGCATTGTTGCCATTCTTGTGCAATTACAATCTAAACGCATTGTTAAGGCACAGGAATTAGCTGATAGATTTCAGGTAAGTTTAAGAACTATTTATAGAGATGTAAGAACCTTGGAAGCATCGGGCGTACCCATAATTAGTGAAGCGGGCGTGGGGTATTCTATTATGGAAGGGTATAGATTGCCTCCTGTGATGTTTACTCGCGAAGAAGCTGGAAGTTTTGTTGCTGCTGAAAAGTTTATGCAAAAGTTTGTTGATAAATCTTTAGGGAGTTATCATGAATCTGCGATGTTTAAAATTAAATCGGTGTTACGAGGACGTGAAAAAGATTGGATTTCGGCATTAGAATCGCAAATAATGGTCGATCCTTCACAAGAACTCTTCAATAAAAACTTACCCAATGCATTACAGATTCTTTTTGAAAGTATTGCTGAAAAGAAACAAGTATTTTTAAAATATCAAGCTTTAAATAATGAAATACCTTCAGAAAGGCATATTGAGCCTGTTGGTGTGTTTCATGAAAATGGATTCTGGTATGTTTTGGGGTATTGCCATATTAGAAATGATTACAGGCAATTTAGAACCGATAGAATGTTGTTAATAAATAAAACCCAACTTCCATTTACTATCGAACACGGAACGATAGATGAGCATCGACAAAAAAATGAAACGGTTCAAAAAACAAAAGTTGTAATTTTGGTTGATAAAAGCGTCTCACGTCACATAAGTAGCGGTAGAAAGCATTATGGTTTTATATCAGAAACCACAAAAGGTAAATACGTAGAAATGACATTTATGACAGCAGACATTGAAAACGGATTTTCTAGATGGTACCTAATGTTTTGCGATTATGCAAAAATTATAGAACCCGAAAGTTTAAAACAGCGGGTTATGGATATCTTGAAAACAGCAGAATCTAAAATTTTAAGCTGAAAAGGTTTATGTAGATTTTAAAAAGATGACTTTCACATTCATCAGTTAGAAAAAACATATAAAAACTATATACAAAGCTTTTATAAGTTTGTTTTAATGAAATCAAAATGATTTTAATAAGCCCTATAGATGGTGTAATTTTTACCCAATTTACTACGCAATTACCCATTATTTACACATGTTAAGTTCTGCAGTTTAAAAAAAACAAACTTATTAACTCATTAAAAAACAGTTATTTAAGTGTTTTAAGGTGTTCTTTATTATTAATGGCATATTTATTTCTTTATACTAATCGTAAATAAATTAATAATAATTAAAAACCCTAAAAATCATGAAAAAATTAATTTTAACAGTAGCAATTTTAGCAAGTGGAATTTCAACTTTTGCATTATCGAACACCATTCTGCCATCAGAAACCATCAGTGTTGTAATGAATGAAGAATTTAAGGAAATCGCAGTTGATAAACTTCCAGCAGCAGTAACAAGTGCTGTGGAAAAAGATTTTGCTTCATCTACCATAACAAAAGCTTACATGAACAGTAAAGAGCAATATAAACTTGAGCTTGATGTTGAAGGAACTGCAACTACAGTTTATGCAGATAAAGAAGGAAATTGGTTAGAGGAAAGTGCCGTTACAGGTGCGAAAAAAGAAATGGAGTAAAAATAAAATCATATATTTTAACTCAATTTTTTTGGAAAAAGGACGTTTTAATTAAAACGTCCTTTTTTTATATTTTTTTTAAATGTATTAATCCTTTTATCTTAATATTTTTGTAAGAACTTATTTAAATTTATGGAATTTCCATAACTAAATAATGAAACCCAAAAGGATGATTATATAGATGAAACCTGTGATCTCTAAAACAATAAATATAAACGGATGAAACATATCTTATTTATAGAAGATGATGTTACGTTTTCTGAAATGCTAAAAAATTTCTTAGAGCGTCATCAATATACAGTGGATCTTAGCTATACGATTCATAATGCTTCTACTTTATTAAAAAAGCATAAATACGATTTGGTTTTTACAGATTTAAGACTTCCTGATGGTGATGGTATTGGTTTTTTGAAGCAAATAAAACAATCAAACAGCCATATTCCCGTGGTTTTAATGACGGGTTATGCAGAAGTTTCTACAGCTGTGCAAGCCATGAAACAGGGGGCTTTCGATTATATTTCAAAACCGTTTAATCCAGATGAAGTTTTAGAAGTTATTGGTAATGCTTTGGAAGTAAAAAAAACAGCCGCTGTTTTGCCTAAAGTTAACCACGAAAAGAAAAGTGAAAAATCAAATACAGATTTTGTTGCAGGCATTAGTGCAGCATCAAAAACTTTAAACGAGTACATCCATTTGGTAGCACCAACCAACATGTCTGTTTTAATAACAGGCGAAAGTGGTACCGGAAAAGAAGTTGTTGCAAAAAATATTCATTTAAAAAGTTCACGAAGTGATAAACCATTTGTAGCGGTAGATTGTGGTGCCATACCAAAGGAAATTGCATCCAGCGAATTTTTTGGACATAAAAAAGGATCGTTCACTGGGGCTACAGATGATAAAATAGGCCATTTTGAATCGGCTAATGGTGGTACGCTTTTTTTAGATGAAGTAGGTAATTTAACCTATGAAAACCAAGTGCAGTTACTGCGCGCCTTACAAGAAAGAAAAGTAAAACCTATTGGAAGTAGTGATGAAATTTCAGTAGATATTAGATTGATTACTGCCACCAATGAAGATTTATTACATGCTGTTGAGAAAGGCGATTTTAGGGAAGATCTATACCATCGGTTAAATGAGTTTTCTATTAAAGTCCCAAATTTAAAAGATAGACATGATGATTTAATTCTGTATGCCGATTTTTTTTTAAACAAAGCAAATGAGCAGTTAAATAAAACTGTAGCAGGTTTTTCAAAAGAGGTATTAACGGTTTTTCAAAATTATCAATGGCCCGGGAATTTAAGGGAACTTTCCAATGTTATTAAAAGAGCAACTTTATTAACGCAGTTAGAGGTTATTGAGGTACAAGTTCTGCCAGAAGAATTGCTACATTCAAAGAAAAATAATGATTCATCAAATAAATTTTCTACCAAGAAAAACGAAAAAGAACTTATTATAACTGTTTTACAAGAAGTTGATAATAATAAAACGCAAGCTGCTAAGTTATTAAACATCACAAGAAAAACACTTTATAATAAAATGAAGGAATACAGTCTTAATTAAGCTGGTGTGAGTTCAGTATAACGAATAATTACATACTGATGATAAAATAATTGATTGTCTACATTATGTTTTAAATCCATAAATAGCTGTTTTATGGAGACTTTATTATAGTGTCACGAAAAAATAAATAATAGTATATTGTAAAATTATTCTGCTAATTTTTGTGGATAACCGCTTATTTTTTACAAATATGTAAAAACGGACATACAGTAAAAAAACTTTAAAAATAGAATTTCTTACGTCGAACGCGCGTTAAGATAAGTTTCTAACGCTTCTAAAAAATGGCTTAGGTTAGTTTCAAAATCAATAAAAAGCTTATCATCAATCCGTGTGCTTATTTCAAACAATTCTAAAAAAGGAACAACTTTGTTAACCTCCAGTTGCTTGAACATGCTAAGCATCCTATGGCTAACACTGTTAAAAGTATCAATATCATTATCTTTTTTGGCTTGTTTTAATATTAGAATGTTCTTTTTGGTATCTTCTAGAAAAATATCTAAGGTTTTTTTTATTGCGTCTGTATCATTATTTAAAAAAGAGCTTAAAGTTTTTATGCTAAATCCATTGGGTTTTATAAGTTCTTCAATCAAGATTTTATGAGTTCTTTCAAATAATTCATCATCAAAAAAACACTGTAAAATACAGTCTAGTTTACTGTTGTTGAAGGGTTTAATCAATACTTCGGAAAAGCCACTTTTTATATAATCTTCTATGGAAAGATTGGATCTTCCCGTCATCGCTACTATGGGTTGATTTTTATAAGACTGATGGTTTTTAAGTATTTCCATAAAATGGATGCCATTCATTTTAGGAAGTTGAATATCGGTAAGAACTAAGTCGAAAGGCATATTATCAACAGTTTCTAAAGCACTTTGTGCATTATCAAAAACATGTACTTCTATGTTGTATTGGTTTAAGAGTTCCTTTATTAGTTGTTGCATCGAGGTATCATCTTCAACAACCATGGCTTTTAAATTGTATTTTTTTTGTGTTGCAACCAACTTTTTTTCATCCAGAGATTGCTCGGATAAAGTGATGGGAATTTTTAAGCTAAACGAACTCCCTTTGCCCAATTCGCTTTTTAAGGTTAAGGTGCCACCCAATAATTCGGCAAGTTTTTTTGAGATAGTCAGCCCTAATCCAAAACCATTTTTTTTACTTTCTTTTGTGTTATTGGCTTGTGTAAAAGCTTTAAAAATATTTTTTTGTTCCTCTTTGTTAATACCTATTCCGGTATCGCTCACCAAAATTTGTAAGAGGTTTTTATTATTGTTGGGAAGCAAAACACTTTCAATAGTTATGGAGCCTTCATTAGTAAATTTGCAGGCATTTGTTACCAAATTGTATAAAATTTGTTTCATCCTAAAAGGATCGCTTACTATTTGGTTTTCAATAGTTTTGTCATGTTTTATAATGATGTTTATGGGTTCATCTTGCACTAAGTTTTTTCCGGTTTCACCAATTTCATTTATAAGATTTTCTAAATTGAAAGGTATGGTTTCAATTGAAACGGTATTGTTTTCCAATTTCGAAAATTCCAAAAGGTCATCAACCAATTGTCCCATGTAAGTGGATGCATTTTGAATGTGTTCCACATAATTCTTATCCTTGAAGCTTTTGGTCGATTTTTGAAGCAATTCACTATAACCTGTAATGGTACTTAAAGGAGTTCTTAAATCATGGCTTACCATAGATATAAGCTGTTCCCTACTTTTTAAAAGCGAGGAGGTGGTTTTGTTGGCTTGTTCCAATTTAGCACGATACCGTTGACTTTTCCAAAAATCATTTAAAAAAATAATGGAAAAGATGATGATAATTATGAAGCTAATCCCTGCCGCGAAAAGTATGATATTGGTGCTGCGATTAAGTGTTTTTTCTCTTTGTTTATTTATGTTTTTGGAATATATAATGATCCCTTTTTCTAAGGAAGTTAGCAATTCTTGTAGTTTTCTAGAAATAGTGAGGTCGTTTTCAATGAGTTCCCGTTCCTTTTTTTGTAATGAGATGCGCTGTTTATTCGTTTCCTTTTGTGCATCTTTCAGCATGTTTTTAGAAATAGATAGCAACGAATCAATATGCTTTTGGTCAATACTATTAATGGAGTCTTGTGGGTTGTATTTATTGAGTATGCCAACATATTCCTCCAGGTTTTTACGGGTTTTTATATCTAGGGATTGTGGGTTTTCGACAAAATCTGTAATAGAAATTTTGCCTAAAAACGGATCGATGGAACTTAATTTATTAATAGCTGTATTTAGAGATTCACCAGAATTGTCATTAATTTTCAGATTTTTTAAATCGGTTATATTTTTAAGTTTGTTATTAATAACCAGTTTAATGCTGTCTAAAATAAATTCTTGAGAACCATTATTGGCTATAAAATTCAATGAATCAATTTTTAACAATAACTGCTGGTTTTCATAAACATATTCATTAAATTTTTCTGATGAATTTAATTGAATCGCTGCTCTTGCCAAACTTTCGTTTTCATAAATATTGGCAATTAAACTTCCCACTTTTACAATTTTACTTCGGTCTGTACTATCTTCTCGTTGTAATTGCGTGAAGGTTTTTATCTCCGAAAGCACTAAAACACCAGAAATGGTCGCTAAAATTCCAAGTATAAAATAACCCGCTAATAGCTTAAATGGAACTCTGTGTTTAGGTAACTTCATAAAGGATAAATAAGCTTATATAGTAAATAAATGTTGTTCTGTTTTTATTAAAATGAAAACGGTTTGAGTTCTATTTTGTTGTTTAAAAGGAGTTTGAATTTTTTAAAAAAGCATGAAAAAATGTGTTAAATTAAATACTGAAAAAAAACTTGAACAAAAACGAGATGAACACCACATTTCATTCTTTTAAACCTTGAAAATATATACTATATTAATATTGATATATGTTATTTTGATGTGTAAAAAAAAACCTGTAAATGCTTGAAATTGTTAAGCATAAACCAAATATTGTACTTCAACGATTATAATTGCTATGTGAAGAATATTTAATTCATATTCAAAATTTCTTGTTTTTTTTGCGCTAATATCTAGTAAAAGTTACACAAATTAGTAGTTTTTTAAGTATAGATTAATAGCGTTTTTTATTGTGACGACATAAAAATAAATGTGTCAAAATATTTAAAGTATAAATCATTTAAGTACAATGCTTAATATGTAAGGTTTTGCTTTATAAATAATTAGGTGCATTGTAACGATTTTTTTAAATACTAAATGAAAACTAAAAGCTATTCAAATTTAATTATACCTCTCACAGCTGTTGTCCATTTAATAATAATAAATGGTGTTTTGTGGCTTTTTACACCAGAAATTTATTTGAATTTTTGGGCCTTTGTATATTACAATACTTCTTGGTTAGTTATTGCACATCACTTAAATTTTTATCCCACAGGTCGTAGAGAGGTGTTCATGACCAATATTAGAAGATTGGCTTATTTATTTGCCATTTATGGATTTGCCTATTTTTCTTGGTTTGCGGTTGCAGGTATTACAGTAACTTCATTGTATTACTACATATTTGTATATGGGTTAATTTGTTTTTGTATTACCGCCTACAGGTTTGTTTTCTATATGTTTGTTAGTCACTACAGGTTAAAAGGAGGTAACTATGTGAATGTGGTCGTTATAGGTAGGGATAAAAACCTTAAAAAAATACGACGAATTTTTGATCATCCTCAATTTGGTTATAGGTATCATGGTTTTTTTGATGATGGCCCTTCTGGGAGTCCAACGTATCATGGTCCAGTTATGGGGTGTTTTAAATATATTTTAGAGAATAGAATTGACGAAGTGTATTGTACAGCTGCAAAACTTTCAAAAGATCAACTTCAAAACCTGATTAATTTTGCCGATAATAACTTAATTAAGCTTAAAATTATACCAGACAACAAGGATATATTTACTAGATCGATGTCTATTGAACAGTATGATAATATTCCTGTGTTAAAATTAAGGACCGTGCCCTTAGAAACAGAATTTTCTATGGTTGTTAAGCGTGCTTTTGATGTTGTTTTTTCAAGTTTTGTAATAATCACATTATTATCGTGGTTAATTCCTTTGTTATATATTCTTATAAAGTTGGAATCACCAGGCCCGTTGTTTTTTAAGCAAAAGAGACATGGTTTAAACCGTCATGCCTTTTGGTGCATCAAATTTAGGTCCATGGCCAATAACGCTGATTCAGATAGTAAAATGGCTACAAAAAATGATATGCGTATTACCAAAATTGGTAGAATAATACGTAAAACGAGTATTGATGAGTTGCCACAGTTTTTAAACGTTTTTATGGGCGATATGAGTGTTGTAGGGCCACGTCCGCATATGGAAAAGCATACTGCAGACTATGAAATATCTGTAGATAAATATTTGGTAAGACATTTTGTGAAACCGGGTATTACAGGTTTAGCACAAGTACAGGGGTACCGAGGCGAGATTAGTACGCCATCTGATATATTGAATAGAATCCGTTTGGATATTCTTTATGTAGAAAAATGGTCCTTGTGGTTGGACTTAAAAATTATATTCAAGACGGTGGTTAATGCGGTAATGGGCGAAGAAAAGGCATACTAAAAAGGTAAATATTAATATATAAATCGATAAATTATGAATTGGTTCGTATTATGTGTTAAAGCACAACAAGAAAAAAAAGTTGCAGATATTTTAACAAAAATGCAAGTTGAGGTTTATTGCCCTATGCTGAAAGAAACTAAGGTATGGAGCGACCGCCAGAAAGTAGTTGAAACACCTTTATTTAAATCTTATGTATTTGTTAAACTTGAAGAGAAATATAGAGGCATAGTGTTTGGCGCACCAGGAGTCATTCGCTATTTGTTTTACCTAGGAAAACCAGCGTTAGTTCGCGATGAAGAGATTTGGGATATCAAAAAATGGATGGCAGGTGATAGTAAGGATTTAAATGCTCTTTCTCAATTAATACCAGGAAGTGAAATCGTTATTCAAAACGGAGTTCTAAAAGACCATAAAGGGATAGTGTATTGGATTAATAAAAACAACGTATCTTTTTTCTTAAAAGAAATGGGCGTTTCAGCTCAAGTAAAATTAAGGGATGTGGTATAGGAGTATTTAAAAATGGAAACCTTTTGCGATAATTAACAAATCTTTAAACACTTAGTTTAATAAAATAACTGGTATCATGAATGTTTTGGCATGTGTAATTTTGCCTTTATATAATTGTGGTTTGTTTATTAGAAACTATTATAAATTATAGATTACATAAATCTGTAAAATCACCTTTTGCAATTAATCAAATTACTTTGTAGAGTATAATAAAATATGTTTCTTTGGCAAGAATCTAATATAAAACTGGGTTTATTTCAGTATAAAAATTGGTAACAGGTTCAATTTGTGTCTGTAATTAATTAACAGCTATTAAAAGAGGTATTTAATATCTCAAATTTATAATTAAAATTTATTTCTATGGTCTTAAAAATGGGACTCGTACGGCGGAGCCGTGGAATAGTAGGTATTTTTCACGCATTAATTAAACAAAAAAAATAGAAACTTTAGTGTGGTAAGTGTTTTTATTTACATATTACTTTACTAAGTTTCTTATACATTAAATAACATCTATGTCTCACTATGTCAGAAGTTAATAAAATTTCCAAAAAAAATATGGAAAAAGATATCATTAAAATAATTTCCAGTTACTTAAAATATTGGTACTTGTTTGTAATTGGAGCTGCTATTTGTGTAGCATTAGCTTTTTTTCACTTGCGTTACCGAGTCGTTACGCAATATGATATTTACGCTAAAATCCTTCTAAATGATAAAAAAGGAAGTGATCAATCTTCAAATTTAGAATCTTTGAGCGATTTTGGATTACTAAAAGTTTCAAAAAATATTCAAGATGAAATAGGTGTATTACAGTCTTATGATTTAATGAAAATAACATTAGATGAATTAGGGATGGCGGTAGGATATTATTATGAAGGACGATTGAATGAAATGGAAGTTTATAAAACACAAATCCCTTTTCATATCGTTTTAAATGATAGTCTTTCAATATCGCAATATGGTAATTTTGGCAGTATAACCTTACTAAATTCAAAAACGTACCAAGTAGAAGTTACAGATGCAGAAGGTAATCCACAAAAAACAACCTATAATTTTGATGAAGAAGTAAAAACTCCATTTGCAACATTTACCGTTGTTTTAGATGATAAAAACATTGATTTTAAATCTCAAAAACCCATTTTGGTTAGCTTTAACAACACTGAGGAATTGGCTAAGATTTATAATCAAAAATTGATGGTTCAAACTGTTGAAAAAGATGGTGGTGGCTTATTACAAATTACTATTAACGATGTAATTCCTGATAGAGGAGTTGATGTTGTTAACAAACTCATAGAGATTTATGAGCGTAAATCAACTGAACATAAAAATATACTAGCCAATACAACACTTAGTTTAATTGATGGCCGTTTAGAATTGCTTTCAGGAGAACTTAGCAGTGTTGAGAAAAATGTTGAAAGCTATAAAAAAACAAACGATTTAACTGATGTAAGTTCTGATGCGGCACGTTTTATTCAACTAGCGGGTGAATCAGACAGGGAGCTAGAAGCTATAAAATCTCAAATAGATGGGATTAATGCTTTAGAAAATAATTTAGCACAATCTAGTGGAGATTCTTACGAATTAATTACAGCTATCGGTTATCAAAATGCGTCTTTAGCTGGTTTAATTTCTAGGTACAATGAATTGGTGCAAACTCGAAAAAGTATGTTAAGGACAGCAGGTGTAGGAAATCCGGTGGTTATTGAGGTAAGTAAACAGTTATTGGATTTGAAAAATGCTATTGCAGGAAATGTTCAAAGTATTAAATCTGGTTTGCTCAGCTCGAAAAGGAATATTTTAAATAACGCAGTAAGTTACAAATCTAAAATATCAACAGTCCCAACCGCTGAAAGAGCGCTTTTGGAAATTAATAGAGATCAAGGTTTAAAACAAAATTTATACCTGTACTTATTGCAAAAAAGAGAAGAAGAAGCCTTATCTATCTCTGTGCCTTTTTCCGAAACTCGAATTATTGAATCGCCAAGAGCTTTTATGGCAGGTAAAAGTAAAATGCCCGTTTATTTGGGTGCTATTCTTTTTGGGCTATTTGTGCCATTCCTATATATCTTTTCCAAAAACATGCTAAACAATAAAATTCAAACGAAAGAAGATATTGAAGAAATAACCGATTGTTTTATCTTAGGAACTATTGCTACAAATACCGAAAAAAACACGGTAGTCGTCACCGAAAACAATGTGAGCCCTTCAGCAGAGCTATTTCGTTTATTACGCCATAATTTAAAATTTAGTACCCAAGGGAAATCCGAACAAGTTATCATGGTCACTTCTGGAAATCAAGGCGAAGGAAAAACCTTTATATCTATTAATTTAGCGGCTAGTTTAGCCGTTACCGGAAAAAAAGTAGTGGTTCTAGGATTCGATTTACGCGCTCCAAAATTAATGGCAAATGTGGGGTTAGCAAATACTTTAGGGATCACAGATTTTATAATAGACCCTACATTAGATATAAATGATATCATTGTAACGTATCCAGAAGCCAATAATTTATTCTTTATAGGTTCTGGTACGTTGCCTCCAAACCCTGGAGAATTGATGCTGAGTAATCGTATTAAAAGTTTAATAGATACGCTTAAAGAAACATTTGATTATATCATTATTGATACAGCCCCTATAGGCAAAGTATCCGATGCTTTTTCTTTAATACCTTATGTAAATTCAACCTTATATGTAGTGCGCAGTAACTATACTGAAAAAGCAGAACTAGAAGTGTTTAGCGACATTGTTGAAAGTCATAAATTACAATCTGTTATGGTGGTTTTAAACGATGTAAAATTAGATAAATCATCGGGATATGGTTATGCTTATGGTGGGAAAGCATAATGTTAAAATACTGTAATCGATAATTTAGATAAACAAATTTTAATAATTAAAATTGAGCAAAATCAAAAATAAAATAAAAGGTATAAAATCTCATCCATCTTACAATAAATTACTTTATTGGGGGAAAAGTATTTCTATTACAGCCTTATCTCAAATTGTAGTGCAAGGGTTGGCATTTCTCTGTGGTATTTTAGTTATACGTTTATTACCCCTTGAAGAATATGCATTATATACTTTAGCAAATACTATGTTAGGTTCTATGACTATGCTTGCAGATGTTGGCGTTTCTAATGGTGTTATGGCACAAGGCGGTAAAGTTTGGCAGAATAGAGAAAAACTTGGAGCCGTTTTAATGACAGGATTGTATTTAAGGCGCAGGTTAGCTTTTTGGAGTCTTATAGTAATTACTCCAATATTATTTTATTTATTAATGCACAATGGGGCTAGTTGGTTTACAGCTGTTTTAATTGTATTATCAATAATTCCAGCTTTCTACGCATCACTTTCGGATAACCTACTTGAAATTGTACCAAAATTACACCAAGATATTTATCCTCTTCAAAAAAATCAAATTTCAGTTAGTATTGGACGATTAGTGCTTTCTGCTTTATTGGTTTTTATTTTTCCTTGGACTTTTGTTGCAATATTAGCAAGTGGAATTCCAAGAGTTATAGGCAATATTAAATTAAGAAAAATTGCATATAATTTTGCAGATGAATCTCAAAAACCTGATAGTATTATTAGTAAGGATTTAATGACTATAGTAAAAAGAGTATTACCTTCTTCAGTATATTTTACCTTTTCCGGACAAATTTCTATTTGGTTAATTTCTTTATTTGGTACTACCATGGCCTTAGCCCAAGTTGGAGCTTTGGGACGCATTTCTCTTATATTTAGCCTTTTTGGTGCGATATTTGGATTTTTAATTATTCCACGTTTGGCAAGATTGCCAAATGAAAAGCACATACTTTTAAAAAAGTACTTACAAACAATATTATTTGTATTAGTTTTTTATACTGGATTAGCAATAATTATATCACTTTTATCAACAGAAATACTATGGGTTTTAGGAGATAAGTATTCGGGTTTAGAATATGAATTGACTTTAAGCATTATAGGTTTTTGTGTTTCAACATTTGCAGGAGTATCCTTTAGTTTTTATTCTACCAGAGGCTGGATAATACACCCTATAATTGTTATTCTAGTAGATTTAAGTGCTGTAGTCTCAGGAGTTTTTATATTTCCAATATCTAATTTAAAAGGAGTTCTTGAGTTTAATATATACGTTGCTTCAATATTATGTTTGATGAACTTTTTGTACAGTTTAATTAAAATTAAAAGTATTAAAATTTAATTTATTTATTATAGAATTATGAGTATTTTGTTAAATGTATTGAAAAGATTTATACTAATTATAGTAAGTTATGTACGCTATTACAAATCAATTAAGGGGACAGGGGTAAGAATAAAAAAATCTCAAATTGATGGAAATAATAATATATTTAATTCTAATTCTTTCGTTCTTGCATCCAAGATTTATGGAAATACTACTGTAAATTCAAATTCCATAGTTATTAACAGTACTTTGAGTGAATTTACAAAGTTGGGAGTTAACTGTGCTTTTGCGAATTCAACTCTTGGTGAGTTTTCGTATATAAATGATTCTTCTAACGTTAATAATACAAAAATTGGCAGATTTTGTTCCATCGGACCTGGTTTAAAGGTAGGTTATGGTGCACATCCAGTTAATTTTTTAAGCACAAGCCCCTTATTTTATAGCTCAAAACCTTGGTTTGGATTTGCATTAACGAATAAAGATGAATATGAAGAACATGCAACAACTGTTATTGGTAATGATGTCTGGATAGGAGCCAATGTTTTTTTAATGGATGGTGTTACTATAGGTAACGGATCAATTATAGCTGCTGGTGCAGTTGTTACTAAAGATGTGCCAGACTATGCCATAGTAGGGGGCGTTCCTGCGAAAATAATAAAATATAGATTTGTAAGCGATAAGATAAAAGAGATACAAAACCTAAATTGGTGGGATAAAGACTTAGAATGGTTGAAAAAAAATGCACATCTTTTTCAAAAAGATATTTCCATTTCACCAATAAAATAAATTAAATATATGTTCAGTATTGGAATACCGGCCTATAAAGCTAAAGATTTAAAAGAATGTATTGACAGTATATTAATTCAAACTTATAAAGATTTTGAACTGATAATTGTTAATGATTGTTCACCAGAGCCTATTGATGAGATCGTTTCTCAATATGATGATTTAAGGATTCGATATTATAAAAACGAAAAAAATTTTGGGGCAGAACATGTTGTAGATAATTGGAACAAATGTTTAAGTTTTGCTAAAGGAGAATATTTCGTTTTAATGGGAGATGATGATAAAATGGAAGCAGAATATTTAGAGGAATTCGTTAGGCTTGTTAATAATTATCCAACTTTAGATGTGTGGCATTGCCGCTCTATTATTATAGATGGGGACTCTAAACCGATAAGATTAACCCCTAATAATCCTGAATATGAAGATGTTTATGACTATATAATAAATTGTTTTGGAGAACGAGAGCAATTTATTTCAGATTTTGTTTACCGTACAGCTGCATTGAATTTAAATGGAGGTTATTGTAAATTACCTCTGGCTTGGTGTTCAGATTACCTTACATCATTTGTTTTAGCACAAAAACAAGGTATTGCTCACACTAATAAACTAATTTTTAATTATAGATCGCACTCAACAAGTATAACTAGTACTGGTAATTTAGAATTGAAATTTGAAGCCATGGATCTTTATATCGATTGGATTAAAAAATTTTTATCAAATGAACCAAATAATGAATATCTTTTATTAAAACATCAAATGATAAAGAATTTATTAAATAAATTCATAATTAGAGAACGTCAGGATGAAATTAGAACGGCATTTGGAAAAAGAAATTTGTATCAAGGATTTTTAAAGTATTTTCAAATTAAAAGGAAATATAATCTATCTATTAGTGATCTAATTGGGAGTATTGCAGCTTCTTTTTATTTTCGCTCATTAAGAAAGTAAAAAATTTAGAAATTTGAATGAATTAATTTTAGTAATTCTTATTAAAACATACAGATAAAAAATATTTAAAATAAATTATATGAAATTATTAGTTACAGGAGGGGCAGGGTTTATTGGTTCACATGTTGTTCGAAGGCTCGTTAACAATTATCCTAAGTATGAAATTTATAATTTAGATGCTTTAACCTATGCAGGGAATCTAGAGAATTTACGAGATATTGAATCTGCTTCCAATTATTCCTTTATAAAAGGGGACATTAACGATATGGATTTTATTAATTCGTTGTTTACCAAATATAAATTTGATGGTGTTATCCATTTGGCTGCCGAGTCTCATGTAGACCGCTCTATCACAGACCCTTTGGCATTTGTTAGAACAAATATTATTGGTACGGTTAATTTATTAAATGCTGCAAAAATAATATGGAAAGACAATTTTGATGGAAAACGTTTCTATCATGTAAGTACGGATGAGGTTTACGGTTCTTTGGGGCAAACAGGATTATTTACAGAATCAACATCCTATGATCCTAATTCACCGTATTCTGCATCAAAGGCAAGTTCCGATCATTTTGTGAGAGCTTATGGTGAAACTTATGGTTTGCCATATGTTATTACCAATTGTTCAAACAACTATGGACCGCATCATTTTCCTGAGAAACTAATACCTTTATTTATTAATAATATCATTCAAGAAAAACCATTACCTGTTTATGGTGACGGTAATTATACACGGGATTGGTTATTTGTAGAAGACCATGCTAGAGCTATAGACCTTGTCTTCCATAAAGGAAAAAATGCCGAAACTTATAACATCGGTGGGTTTAATGAATGGAAGAATATTGATTTAGTAAAATTACTTTGCAAGATTATGGATGCCAAATTAGGTAGGAACAATGGACAAAGTGAAGCCTTAATAACATATGTTAAAGATAGGCCGGGACACGATTTACGATATGCCATTGATGCATCCAAAATTAATAAAGAACTAGGTTGGAAGCCTTCCGTAACGTTTGAAGAAGGACTAGAAAAAACAATTGTTTGGTTCTTAAAAAATAAGGAATGGTTAGACAACGTAACTTCAGGAACATATCAAACTTATTATCAGAATCAATACAAATAAAAAACATACAATTATGAAAGGAATAATTTTAGCAGGAGGTTCTGGAACTAGGTTGCATCCATTAACATTGACGGTTAGTAAGCAATTGATGCCTATTTACGATAAACCAATGATATATTATCCATTATCAACACTAATGTATGCGGGCATAAAAGAAATTTTAATTATATCCACACCTAAGGATCTGCCACTTTTTAAAGATTTACTTGGAGATGGGAAAAAATATGGTTGTACTTTTTCATATGCAGTGCAAGAAGCCCCTAATGGATTGGCAGAAGCTTTTATAATAGGTGCTGATTTTATTGGAAAGGATAAAGTGGCATTGATACTTGGTGACAATATCTTTTATGGTACGGGTTTAGCTAAATTATTACAATCGAACAACAATCCAGATGGAGGTATTGTTTATGCCTATCGTGTTCAGGATCCAGAACGTTATGGAGTTGTTGAGTTCGATGAAGAAGGAAAAGCTGTAAGTATAGAAGAAAAGCCTAAGAACCCGAAATCAAATTATGCAGTTCCAGGAATTTATTTTTATGACAATGAGGTTGTTGAAATCGCAAAAAATATTGCACCTAGCCATAGAGGAGAATTAGAAATTACCGATGTTAATAGAGTATATCTCGATAAACAAAAATTAAGTGTTAGTATTTTAGATAGAGGGACTGCTTGGTTAGATACAGGAACCTTTCAATCGTTAATGCAGGCTTCTCAATTTGTTGAGGTTAT
The DNA here is from genome assembly GCF_004341235.1 of Mariniflexile fucanivorans. Taxonomy (GTDB): domain Bacteria; phylum Bacteroidota; class Bacteroidia; order Flavobacteriales; family Flavobacteriaceae; genus Mariniflexile; species Mariniflexile fucanivorans. The sequence continues at coordinate 121,883 of NZ_SLUP01000003.1, read as the reverse complement.
TGAAGAACGTCAAGGTTTAAAAATTGGTGCTATTGAGGCTGCCGCTTATGAAATGGGATTTATTTCATTAAATGAATTGAAAGCGCTTGCAGAACCATTAATGAAAAGTGGTTATGGTAAAAATCTATTAGGAATATTAAATAAAAATCTATGATTTTTAGAGAAACTAAGTTGAAAGGGTGTTTTATTATTGAACCCAAAGTGTTTTCGGACAGTAGAGGTTATTTTATGGAATCTTTTAATAAAGAAACATTTAACTTTGGCATAGGAGAATCAGTAGATTTTGTACAAGATAACCAATCATTTTCTTTCAGAGGTGTTATTCGCGGGCTGCACTATCAAAGAGGTAATCATGCCCAAGCTAAATTGCTACGAGTGTTAAGTGGACGTGTTTTGGATGTGGCAGTCGATTTAAGAAAAGGCTCTTCTTCCTTTGGTGAATATGTTTCAATAGAGTTGACCGGTGAAAACAAAAAACAATTATATATCCCTAGAGGGTTTGCTCATGGCTTTGCTGTATTAAGTAAAACGGCGGAGTTTTTTTATAAGTGTGATAATTATTATAATAAGGAATCAGAAGGAGGTATTTTATACAATGATAATACATTGAATATTAATTGGGAATTGCCCCTGTCAGAACATTTGATTTCAGAAAAAGATTTAGTTTTACCAAAATTTAAAGAGGCAAAGTTATGAATTACGTTCTTGTAACTGGAGGAAATGGCCAATTGGCATCTTGTTTAAAAGATCTGTCTAAAAACCTACAAGGATATAAGTTTATTTTTACTGATGTAGAAGAGCTGGATATAGCCAAATCAGTCGACGTTGATACTTTTTTTAAAAAAAACAACATTGTTTATTGTATAAATTGTGCTGCATATACAGCGGTTGATAAAGCCGAATCAGAAAAAGAAATTGCAAAAAAAGTAAATGAGTCAGGGCCTAGGAATTTAGCGGATGCTTGTCATAAATATAAAGCTACGCTAATTCACATTTCTACTGATTTTGTTTTTAGTGGTAATCAGTCAAATTTATATACAGAAGAAGATTCTACTCATCCTATAAATTTTTATGGTATTTCAAAGTTAGATGGTGAAAAAGCAGTAATTTCTTTAGAGAAGCATATAATAATTAGAACGTCTTGGTTATATTCAGAATATGGTCATAATTTTCTAAAAACTATGTTGCGATTAGGAAAAGAAAAAGAAACATTAAGTGTTGTATGTGATCAAATTGGCACACCAACTTATGCCGGTGATCTTGCTATGACTATTGTAAAAATGATTTCAAGCCAATTTAATAAGTATGGTGTATATCACTATAGTAATGAGGGTGTTGCAAGTTGGTATGATTTTGCAAAAGCAATTTTTGATGAAACACAAACAAATGTCAAGTTATTTCCAATAAGTTCAGAAGCATACCCAACACCTGCAAAACGTCCAGCATTTAGCGTCATGGATAAATCTAAAATTAAAAATGCTTTAGATATTGAAATATCTTATTGGAGAGATAGTCTTAAAGAGTGTTTAGAAAAAATATAAATTGTAAGATAATATAACTCGGAAAGAAGAAATTTAATTAAAATTTAATGCATGCCCTATAATATACTTCATCAATCACTTTTTGTTTTGCGGTTTAGATATTTATCTTCAATAAAATCGATTGTAAGAAAAATATATTTTGGTGTGTTTGGTATGAAAGTAGGGCATCATACAAAACTTCCATCAATTCGTGTCACATGGCCACATCAAGTTGAAATTGGTGATAATTGCCAGTTAGAACCTGATATATTTTTTAAATTTGATGGCGTTTGGGAAAAAGGTCCTTCTATATGTATTGGTAATAACGTGTTCATTGGAGCTAATTGTGAATTTAATATTTCAAAAAAAATTATAATTGGTGATGAAAGTATGATTGCATCTGGTTGTAAATTTATTGATCATAATCATGATACATCAGCTATATTAAAAGAACATAGAGGAAGAGATGAAGAAAAGGAAATTAAAATAGGTTATGATGTTTGGTTAGGCTTTAATGTTATTGTATTAATGGGTGTTGAAATTGGGGATAGTGCCATTATAGCTGCAGGTTCTGTGGTAACTAAATCTGTACCACCCCATGAAATTTGGGCTGGTATACCTGCAAAAAAAATAGGAAAAAGAGTATAGCTAAAGAATTAAAAAAAATGAAAATTATTTTTTTATTCAAAAATTAATTAATTAATAAAGTATTATATGAATATAACAGTAATAGGAACAGGCTATGTAGGTCTTGTAAGTGGCACCTGTTTTGCAGAAATGGGGAATAAGGTAACTTGTATAGATGTTGATGCCAATAAAATAGAAAAACTGAAGGAAGGGGTTATCCCTATTTTTGAACCTGGCTTGGAAGCCATGGTAAAAAGAAATTATGAAAATAAAACCTTAAGGTTTAGCACCAACTTATCAGAACATTTAGACAAATGTGATATTGCATTTATAGCAGTAGGTACACCCATGGGTGATGATGGTTCTGCCGATTTAAAATATGTATTGCAGGTGGCAAAAGAAATAGGCGAAAACATGTCACATCCTCTCATTGTGGTAGATAAATCTACCGTACCCGTAGGTACAGCAGATAAAGTAAGAGCAACTATAAAAGAGGCTTTGGAAAAAAGAAAAGTAGATATTGCTTTTGAAGTAGTGTCCAATCCAGAATTTTTAAAAGAAGGCGATGCGATTAAAGATTTTATGAAACCAGATCGTGTGGTCATTGGGTCTGATGATGCTGAAACTACTGAAAAAATGAGGAATTTATATGCGCCTTTTTTCAGAAGTGGTTCGGCACGACTTATCACCATGGATGTGCGTTCTGCGGAAATGACCAAATACGTTGCCAATGCCATGTTAGCCACCAAAATTTCATTTATGAACGAGGTAGCCAACATTTGCGAATTAGTGGGTGCCGATGTTAATGACGTACGGATCGGTATTGGTTCAGACAGTCGTATCGGGTATAGTTTTATTTATCCAGGTAGCGGTTATGGCGGGTCTTGCTTTCCAAAAGATGTAAAAGCATTGCACAGAACCGCTGCAGAACATGGCTATGATGCCAATTTAGTGGCGGCCGTAGAAGCTGTAAACGATAAACAAAAATTAGTCATTGCTAAAAAAGTGATTAAGCGTTTTGGTGAAGACCTTACAGGAAAAACCTTTGCTATTTGGGGCTTATCTTTTAAACCAGATACCGATGACATGCGTGAAGCACCTGCTATTTATGTTATTAAAGAATTGATTGGTAGAGGCGCCAAAATAAAGGCATACGATCCTAAAGCAATGCATGAAGCTAAAGCGTTTTACTTAAAGGGTATGGATGGTATTACCTATTGTAATTCAAAATATGAAGCCTTAATTGATTCAGAGGCTATGATCTTGTTAACAGATTGGAAAGAATTTAGAATACCAGATTTCGAAGAATTAAAAGCGCAATTAAAACAACCCATGGTTTTTGATGGCCGTAACCAATACAATGATAAAATGATGCGCGAAAATGGCTTTGAATATTTCCAGATAGGGAAAAAATCCATTTAGTCTGTTATTTCAAAACTCTTTTTTAGTAATATTTTTAATGAATCAATTTTCATGAAGATTATTTTCATTTGCGGATCTTTAGAACCAGGAAAGGACGGTGTGGGCGACTATACCCGTAGACTTTGTGCAGAATTGATTCTTCAAGGTATTCATGTAGGTATTTTATCTTATAACGATAAAGATGTTAATGGCGCTACCCAAGTGACTCAATACGCAGATGGACAAGCTATTTATTGTTATAGAATTTCAACATTTATAAAACCCAAAGAGCGTTGTGTTCTAGCAAAACAATGGATTGACACTCATAACCCCGAGTGGTTAAGTTTACAATTTGTACCCTATGCCTTTAATAATAAAGGCTTGCCTTTTGGTTTTGCAAGTCAACTAAAAACAATAGGACAGAATAGGAAATGGCACATTATGTTTCATGAGTTATGGATTGGAATGAATAAAGAATCAACTCTAAAAGAAAAATGTATTGGGTATATTCAAAGATATATTATAAAAGAATTAACTTTAAAATTAAAGCCAAATTTAGTTAATACACAGACTGAGTTATATAAAAAACAATTAGAAAAGCTTACAATTACGTCTTCTTTATTACCCTTGTTCTCTAATATTCCTGTTATTCAAAAACCTATTGAAAAAACGCACTTAGATAGCATACCCTTTGATATTCCGAACAAATATTTTGTTTTATTTGGGTCTATTCATTATGGTTCACCAATTAATCATTTTGTAAAAGATTTTGTTGATTATTTAAAAAATGATTCTTTTTCATTAATAACCATTGGCCGTAACGGTAATGAACTAAGGGAATGGATTTCAATTTGGGAATCTTATAAACTTGAAGTTAAATGTCTTGGAGAACAATCCGTTGAAGTTATTTCGCATGTGCTTAAAAATGCCACTTTTGGTATTAGTACAACACCTATGGCTTTGGTTGAAAAAAGTGGATCTGTACTAGCAATGCATGCACATGGCATCCCTGTAATATGTATGTCAAGACCTTGGACACCCTTGGGCATAAAAAACGATTGGGCATATGAGGGTATTACAGAGTATAAGTTAGGGGAAATAGCAGCTTGTATGGAGTGTATAGAAAATATAAATCCAGAAAAGAATAATGTGCATACTATTGCTTTATCCTTGATAAAAAAATTAAAAAATAATTAACTATGGCTAGTTTAAGTTATTTATGGTCTAATCGAGCTAAGTTTTCGCTATTATCAATAAACTTCTATCGCGCTTGGGGTAAACGATTATTTCTTTTTTCAGATTTAATAAAAAAAAATTATCGTTATAGATCTTTATTAAAACGAGGGGCTAACATAAGTAAAATGGCTGAAATTGGTGAAGCTGAAATTCATGGCAAGATTAATTTGCTTTCCATTGGGGATTTTTCCTCTTTAGGGAAGGTTAATATAGCACTGCATGATAAAGTGATAATAGGAGACAAAGTATGTATTAACGATGGCGTTGTAATATTAACAGCATCTCATGATATTTTTGACCCCAAATGGGTACATAAAAAAGCGGAAATAATTATTGATGATTACGTGTGGGTTGGTACAGAAGCCATGATACTACCGGGAGTGCACCTAGGTAGAGGGTGTGTGGTAGGAGCGCGAGCAGTGGTATCCAAATCAGTGGCTCCAGGAGAAATTGTTGTTGGAAATCCAGCAACTACATTAAATAAAAAACGAGAAATTGAATTTAACTATAATCCATGTGAGTTTTTGGCAACAAATAGAGCATGGTTAATTGGATGAAAAATATGAAAGTAATTTTATCAGGTCCTGCTAATAATGCAAATTGTAAATCTGTTGCTAAAGGGCTAGTAGATCAACATCTATTAGCAAAGTACTATACTTCTATAGCTGTTTTTCCGAAAAGCACCTTGGATCGCTTAGGGGGTATTAATATGTTTTCCGAAATAAGGCGTAAACGTTTTGATCCTCTATTAAAGAATTATATTAAAACAGCTCCTTTCTGGGAAGCAGGGAGAATGTTCTCTAATAAATTTGGGCTTCACAATCTAACCAAGCCCGATAATAGCATTTTTAGCATAGAAAGTATTAATCATAAACACGATAAACGCGTAGCATCAAGTTTGGTTAAGGCAAAAAAAAATGGGGTAAAAGCTGTTTTTTGTTATGAAGATGTGGCTTCAATGACATTTAAAGAAGCTAAAAACTTAGGTTTAAGAAATTTTTATGAACTTCCTATAGGTTATTGGCGTTCAGCTCATAAGTTATTAAAATCTGAGCAAGAACAATGGCCAGAATGGGCTAATACAATAACTGGATTTAATGATTCCGAAGAGAAATTAAAAAGAAAAGATGAAGAAATAGCGCTTGCAGATAAAATTTTTGTTGCTAGTTCTTTTACTGCAAAAACGTTAGAAGAATATCCATGTAAATTGCCTCCAATAGAATTAATACCATATGGTTTTCCGCCTGTAATTCAAGAATCGATGCAAAATTTAAGTTTTGATAGAAACAGAAATAGAGTATTAAGATTGTTATTTGTTGGAGGACTTTCTCAACGTAAAGGAATTGCAAATTTATTTGCTGCTGTAGAAGACTTAAAACCATACGTTGAGCTAACTATTATTGGTCATAAACCTAATGTGGATTGTAAGCCATTAGATATGGCTTTGTCTAAGCATCATTGGATACCTACTCTTTCAAATAATAAAGTTTTAGAGTTAATGAGAGAGCATGATGTACTTGTTTTTCCTTCATTGTTTGAAGGTTTTGGATTAGTTATCACAGAGGCTATGTCTCAAGGTACACCCGTAATAACAACAGACAGAACAGCTGGGAAGGAGTTTATAACACATGATAAAAATGGTTGGTTAGTTGAAGCAGGATCAACATTGGCACTTAAACAACAAATAGAGCGATTAATAGATAATAGAGAAATTATTGAAGATGTAAGTCGCAATGCGCTTATAACTGCTAAAAATAGACCTTGGTCTATATATAGTAATGAAATAGCGAATTCCGTTAAGAATGAATTAACGTATTAATATTACATAAGCCCTTGAAACCTTTAAATCTATCTTAAAAAATTAAGAATAATATGAAAAAAATAATTTTTGTAAACTCTCACCCAATACAATATTTCGCTCCTTTATACAAATACTTAAACAATAACGGGTTGAAAACTAAAGCTTGGTATTGTTCAGATTATTCTATCAAAGGGGGATATGATAAGGAGTTTGGTATTAAAGTTAAATGGGATATTCCACTTCTTAATGGTTATGAATATAGTTTTTTTAAAAACTTTTCTAGTAATAAAGAGTTATATACAGGTTTTTTTGGTCTTATCAATCTAGGAATGATACGTCAATTATTTAGAGAGCCTAAATCAGTTATCATAGTTCATGGATGGAACTTTTTCTCTCATTTTTTGGTTCTTCTACTCGGTAAAATCAAAGGGCATACTATATGTCTACGAAGTGAAACGCCTTTAGTGCATGAGCAACATAAACATGGATTAAAACAAAGACTAAAACAGTTTGGATTGAAATATATTTTATTTCCTCGTGTCGATTATTTTTTATACATAGGTATGCAAAACAAACTATTCTTTAAAAGTCTTGGTATTAAAGAAAAGTCCTTATTGTTTTGCCCATATAGTATAGACAATGAAAGATTTAGTGAAGAATTCAAGAAATATTCATCACAAAAGCATGATTTAAGAGATAAATTAGGCATACTAGATTCAGATAAAGTTATTCTTTATTCAGGTAAATATATTGATAAGAAAAGGCCTATGGATCTTTTAAAGGCATTTGGAAAACTTGCTAAAAACGATTGTTGGTTAATAATGGTTGGAGAAGGAGAGTTAAGAAGTGAAATGGAAAAATTTATTGAAGAGAATCAAATAGATAGAGTGATTTTAACAGGGTTTGTTAATCAAAGTAAAATACCAGAATATTATGCTTTAAGTGATGTTTTTGTTATGTGTTCATCTTTAGGGGAAACTTGGGGTCTGTCTGCAAATGAAGCTATGAATTTTAACCTCCCCATTATACTCTCTGATTTAACAGGTTCATCATTTGACCTTGTGGAAGAAGGAATAAATGGTTATGTGTTTGAAACGGGAAACGTAAATCAATTATCTGAAAAACTATCTGGTTTGTTATATGAAAATAATTTAACTTGGTCTAAATCTTCCCAAGATATAATTATGAAATATAGTTATGGAACTATCCTAGATAATTTAAATGAATTAGAGATTAAAAATTAAAGATATATTATAATTTAATAAAAAGTTAAAAAGTTTATTTAGATGGATTTTTCAAGGACTACAAAAAATGAATTTAAACAAGAAGATTTTTCTTTGAAACTTTTGAAGTGGGGGATTTGGTTATACTTTTTTTTATTAATTTTTGAAGGAGCATTACGTAAGTGGATTTTGCCAAGTTTAGCTGGTCCTTTAGTGATTGTTCGAGATCCTGTAGCACTTATTATATTACTGCTAGGCTATAAAAAGGGATATCTAAAGTTGAATGTTTTCATGTTTGTGATAACTTGTGCGACCATAATTTCAATTTCTGCTACACTAGTACTTGGACATGGTAATATTGCAATTTGCATGTATGGAGCTCGTATTATGTTACTTCATTTTCCATTAATTTTTATTATTGGAAATTTTTTTAATGAAGACGATGTATTAAAAATAGGAAAAGTATTATTATATATTTCTGCTCCTATGACAGTACTTATGGCTTTGCAATTTTATAGTCCACAATCCGCTTGGGTGAATAGAGGTATAGGGGGAGATGTTGAAGGAGGAGGGTTTTCTGGTGGAGCATTAGGCTTTTTTCGTCCAGGAGGAACCTTCTCTTTTATTTCTGGTCTAACTAGTTTTTATGGAGTGTTAATTTGCTTTGTTTTATATTTTTGGTATAAACCAGGTATTGTTTCGAGATTTATTTTAATATTATCAACAGTCTGTTCTGTAGCAGCAATACCTTTTTCAATTAGTCGAACTTTGTTTTTTTCAACAGTTCTATCTCTAGTGTTTTTTTTGATAGGAGTTTCTCTTAATCCAAAAAATATATCAAAAGTTGTTTTTGGAACAATAGGTACTGTTTTAATTTTAACACTGTTGTCAAATTTTAGTATTTTCAAAACTCCTTTAGAAGCTTTTATGGTACGATTTGAGGGAGCTAATGAATTTGAAGGAGGTGTAGAGGGGGTTTTATTAGATAGATATTTAGGATCCATGTTTGGTTCTATATCAGGTGATACGAGTTCCTCTTTTTTTGGTAAAGGACTTGGCATAGCTACCAATTTCGGCTCACAATTAATGGTCGAGCAAGGAGGTGCTAATAATTGGGTTGAGGATGAGTGGTTTAGGGTTATATATGAATCTGGATTTTTATTAGGCCTTATAGTAATTGGAGTGCGTGTTTTTTTAGCTTTGTATTTAGGTTTTTTGTCTTTTAAAGAGTTGATTTTTGGTTATCCACTACCATGGCTAATTCTCAGTTTTTGTTTAGTTATACTTCCAAATGGTCAATGGCAACAACCAACAGGTTTGGGATTTGGTGTTTTTGTTACGGGTATTTTATTGGCATCTTTAAATCGCCTAGATAAAGTAAAAGTTTAAGTTTGTTATTATCAGTTAAATTGTTTTATAATAAAAAAAACAACACTTTAATATGAAAATTATATTTTTTACGCATCCAAGCTTTACAAGTCACCAAAGTATGCCTCGTTTTTCCAAAATGCTATCTGAGGGGATGAAAAATAAAGGTCACGAGGTTCATATTTGGTCACCCAAGCCTTTTTTTGTTAAGCTTTCTAAAATAAATCAATTAAAAAAGTGGTTGGGTTATATTGATCAATATATTATATTTCCTATGGCTATAAAAAAACGAATAAAACATATAGATAAACATGTTTTATTTGTTTTTTGTGATCACGCTTTAGGCCCTTGGGTTCCATATGTTAAGAAAAGACATCACGTTATACATTGCCACGATTTTTTAGCACAACAATCCGCTTTAGGTCAGATACCATTTAACAAAGTGGGTTTTTCTGGTAAAATGTATCAAAAATTAATTCGGAATGGATATTCTCAAGGGCAGAATTTTATTTCAGTTTCAAATAGGACTAAATTAGATTTAGGGTCTTTTTTAAAAAAAGAACCCTTTCTTTCCGAAGTTGTTTACAATGGCCTAAATAGAGAATTTTCTTCTGAAATACAGGGGGTAGATATACTAAGGAATGAACTTAGTGAAAATTTTAATATGGATTGTCAACAAGGATATATTTTACATATTGGAGGCAATCAATGGTATAAAAATAGAAAGGGGATTATAAAAATATATGATCATTGGCGAATTCACTGTAATAATAAGCTTCCACTGGTTTTAATTGGTGAAAATCCTGATGATGAATTATTAAATATATATAAAGATTCTTGCTTTAAGGAAGATATTGTTTTCTTATCCGGGGTTAGTGATGCTTATATTAATAAATTTTATAATGCAGCATCTGTTTTTCTTTTTCCATCGTTAGCAGAGGGATTTGGTTGGCCTATTGCAGAAGCGATGGCATCGGGGTGTCTAGTAATAACAACTAATGAGTCCCCTATGAACGAAGTAGGTTCAGATGCAGCATTTTATATACCTGTGATGCCTAACCATGATGACTTTACTGAATTTGATGGCTGGTTAAAGGAAGCTTCTAAAGTTTTAGAAAAAGTAATCAGTTTATCAGATGCCGAACGTCATGCTTATATTAGTAAAGGGCTACGTAATGCTGAAAGGTTTAATCAATGTTCTGCATTAAATAAAATAGAAGCGCTTTACAAACTAATTTTGGAACAAAAAATAGAATGATGAAGGTTTTACATGTAGTAAATAGTATGGACCCTGTTTTGGGAGGTGTTAGTAAAGCAGTTGATATTATCGCCTCTAGTCTTGCATCAGAAGGCATTATAAATGAGGTAGTAAGTTTAGATCATTCAGAAGATGGTTTTGTAACAAACCAAGCCTTTAAATGGCATGCTTTAGGCAAAAGTACCAACCCTTGGGGCTATAACTCAGGTCTATTACCTTGGCTTACTGTTAATGTAGCAGAGTATGATTATGTGATTATACATGGCTTATGGTTATATAATTCTTATGCAGTATACAAAGCATTCAAAAATATACGACAAAGTAAAGCATTAAGCAGGGGCACTAAATATTTAGTGATGCCTCACGGTATGTTAGATCCCTATTTTCAAAAAGCATCAGGCAGACGTGTGAAAGCCATTCGCAATTGGTTGTATTGGAAATTTATTGAATCTAAAGTGGTTAACACATCTGATGGTTTGTTATTTACTTGTGAAGAAGAATGTAAACTTGCCAAAGAGCCATTTAAACCCTATAATCCAAAAAATGAATTTATAGTAGGTCTTGGAGTAGAAGCACCTCCTGAATACCATTCAAAAATGGATGAAGCTTTTTTTAAAATCTGTAAAGGTTTAGAAAACAGACCATTTCTTTTGTTTTTAAGTAGAATTAATGAAAAAAAGGGAGTAGATTTATTAATAGAAGCTTATAAAAAAATCATATTGAATCCATCTGCTTATTTTACAACAAGCGTTGAGGGAACAAGCAAGCAGATAAATAAAGAAGCTACTAAGGCTGGTTTTGAAATTCCTGCATTAGCTATTGTCGGGCCAGGTATAGAAACCGACTATGGACAATCATTATTGAAAACAATCAATAACCATCCTGAACTTAAAAATAACATCTTTTTTCCTGGCATGTTGTCTGGTAATGCCAAGTGGGGTGCTTTTTATAACAGCGATGCTTTTGTATTGCCTAGCCATCAGGAAAATTTTGGAATCGCTGTAGTAGAGTCGCTAGCCTGTAAAAAGCCCGTTTTAATATCAAACCAAATTAATATTTGGAAAGAAATAAAAAATACGAAAGCTGGTTTAGTTGAAAATGATACCCTAGTAGGAACTACAACACTTTTAGCAGATTGGATGAATTTATCAGAGGAAAATAAAGAAAAAATGAGTCGTCAGGCTGAAGTTTGTTATAAAACATGTTTTTCTATAGAAGCGCTCGTAACTAGCTGGAAAAGTAAAGTATTGGATTTATAGGCATATCTATCGCTTAAAACATCATAAATAATAAAATTAAAACATGACCAACACAGATACACATTCTGGACCTTCTTTTAGTTTAAAAAACCGATTGGCGAGATTATTATGGAATGTTGTTTCGACTTTGTTTTTTCGGTACTCTCCAAGACCCTTTCATGCATGGAGAAACTTCATATTGAAACTTTTTGGAGCTTCTGTAGGCAAAGGCGTTCATGTGTACCCCAAGGTAGCTATATGGGCACCTTGGAATTTAGTTTTAAAAGATGCGTGTGGTATCGCTAATGGTGTCACTTTATATTGCCAAGGTAAAATAACTATAGGCAAGCGAACGGTTATTTCGCAAGGAGCGCATTTAGTGGCGGGTACACACGATTATACGAAGCTGGGTTTTCCACTGTACACCAAACCAATTGAAATAGGTGATTATGTATGGGTGGCAGCCGAAACATTTATCCATCCGGGTATTTCCATAGGCGAGGGGGCGGTGATTGGAGCGCGTTCTGTGGTGACTAAAAATCAACCACCTTGGATGGTTTGCTCTGGGCATCCATGTATTCCAATAAAAGAACGCTTTTTAGAAAGTATTCATGAAAGTAATTAAACAATTTTCGAATCAATACATTATAAATTATGAGTGAAGTTTTAAATTTAACGATAGCAATACCGGTAAAAAATGAAGAAAGGAACTTATTAGGGTGTTTACAAGCTATTGGTACTGATTTTGCAAAACATGTTATTATAATTGATTCCGGTAGCACCGATAATACCATTGAGATCGCTAAATCACAAGGCGCATCGGTAGTTAATTTTGTTTGGGATGGTAAGTTTCCTAAAAAAAGAAATTGGTTTTTGCGTAATTATGAGTTAGAAACCAAATGGGTTTTATTTTTAGATGCTGATGAATACTTAACAGAAGCCTTTAAAAATGAATTAAGACAAAAAATTGAAACACAAAACTATATAGGATTTTGGCTTAACTATACTATTTATTTTATGGGTAAAAAGCTAAAAGGCGGGTATCCTCTTAATAAATTAGCCTTGTTTCAAGTAGGAGCGGGGGAGTATGAAAAAATTGATGAGGATAAGTGGAGTAATTTAGATATGGAAATTCATGAACACCCCATCTTAAATGGCGAGATAGGACATATAAAAAGTAAAATAGACCATAGGGATTTTAGAGGGGTTTCTCATTATATGACCAAACACAATGAATATGCCTCATGGGAAGCCTTTCGGTTTTTAAAAACCTTTAAGAAAGAGAGCGAAACAGAAAAATTAACTTGGAAACAAAAAATAAAATATAAATTAATGAAAAGTTCCTTAATTGGACCTGTTTACTTTTTTGGAAGTTTTTTCTTTTATGGCGGCTGGAAAGATGGCTCTAAAGGTTTTGCTTTTGCCATTTTAAAAATGTCTTATTTCACACAGATTTACTGTAGAATTATAGAGTTGTCTGACACTTCGGCTAATATTGAAGCCTAAATTATAAATGGTGTTTTATAAAATTAAAACAATCACTTTCTATGAAATATACACCATCGAAATTTAAAATAACATTGCTTTCATTTGTTATCTGGATGACTATTATTGTGGGAGCGGTATTAGTTTTATATCTAAGTTGGGTAAGTAGCTCTAAGATTGGGGAAATGCGCTTAATGCCTTCATGGATTAAAACTTGGGTAGATAACTATGAGTTTATGGCGATTAGAACAGCAGTTCCATTGGTGTTTTTGGGAATGTTAATAGGAATTTACCTTGCCTACAGCAAAAAAGCACTTTTTTGGTGGGTCATGGGATGGCTTGTTTTAACGATGTTAGTTGTTTTAGCAGAATTAGGGCAATATTTCAGACCCATGCGTTCTGTAGATTTGCTCGATATGGTTTGGGGTTCGGCAGGTTCGGCCTTAGGGATGGGTATTATATTTATAGGAACACGTATTTGGCGCCAATTTAAACATAAAAATTAAATTATGAAAAAACGCATACTACTTATAGGCTATAATTTTACTCCAGAACCTACGGGTATAGGTAAGTATAGTGGTGAAATGATGTATTGGCTTGCTAATAAGGGGTACGATTGTACCGTAGTTACAACCTACCCTTATTACCCTTATTGGAGTGTACAAGAACCTTATAAAAAAAATAAATTTTGGTATTTAAAGGAAGTTAAAAAGTTTGATTCTGGTGGAAAAATGACGGTATATCGTTGCCCTATGTATGTACCTTCCAATCCTTCGGGAAAAAAACGCATGCTCTTAGATGTCTCATTTATGGTATCGGCCTTTTTTCAACTCGTGGTATTGCTGTTTAAAAAGAAATGTGACACCGTTATAACTGTTGTGCCCTCATTTCAATTTGGGTTATTGGGCTATTTTTATAAAGTATTTAAAAAAGCTAAAACCGTGTATCATATTCAAGATATGCAAATAGAGGCAGCACAAGACTTGAATATGATTAGTTCCCCAAAAGTGCTCAATCTTTTATATAAAATTGAACAATTTATTTTTAGAAATACCGATGTTATTACTAGTATTTCAGAAAAAATGGTTGCCAAAATAGAAGATAAAGCAAAAAAACAGGTGCTTTTGTTTCCTAATTGGTCCGACACGGCGTTTTTCACTCCTTTAGAAAACAAAGAAATTTTAAAAACGGAATTTGGATTTTTACCTACCGATAAAGTGGTGTTGTATTCTGGAGCCATAGGAGAAAAGCAAGGACTTGAAAGTATTATTGAAGCGGCAGCCTATTTCAAAAAACAACCAAATATTAAATTTGTTATTTGTGGTTCGGGACCCTATAAAGAAAAATTACAGACCATGGCATCTAATGCAAAACTTGAAAGTATTTTGTTTTTTCCTTTACAGCCTATGGAAAAATTTAATAAATTCTTGAATATGGCCGATGTGCATTTAGTGATACAAAAAGCCAAAGCAAGTGATTTAGTGATGCCCTCTAAATTAACCACTATTTTGTCGGTAGGTGGTTTGGCACTTATTACTGCTAATTCAGATTCTGGATTATATGCCCTTACAAAAAAATACAATATGGGGGTCTTAGTGGCCGCCGAAAATCAATTAGCTCTAAACACAGGAATTGATGAAGCATTGTTAACAAGTGATCGGTTAACTATTATGAAAAATGCACGTAATTATGCTGAAAATTATTTGGATATTAATAAAGTAATGGAAGCTTTTGAAGGTTTGATAATACACTAATACACTAAAATAAACAACCTATAGATATTCCTTTTGGAGATTTAACCAAACCAGAGATTGTTTTGGGTAATGTGGTCAAAAATGATTGTTGTTTTTTCAGATTTTTTTTGTTAAAATCAGTATTTTACTAAATACTGAGGATTGGGTTTTGGACTTGTATTTAATAATATAGTGAATTTACTTTCACTTTCTATATTTACAAGTAATTTACTGTATAAAGGGTTTGATGCTAACGTGCTATTCACAAACATACCCCTTGTTATTTTACCTATATCACCCTTTACTGTAGAATTAAGCACATACCCGAATGTTTCATAAGGTTGGTTATAAGAGTTTAAAGGAACATCATCTAAAAAATTACAACCTTCAGCTATAAAAGATTTAGCATCAAAAATATCATCTGTAGTATTATTATAAAAGTTACAAGAATGAAATGTTATAGGGCTTCCAACATAAGCAACATAATCCCCTGTATGATTTCTAAAATCACTATTTACAACGATAGGGTAGTTGTGATTTCCAAAAACAAAAGCAGAACCGTTACCATCAAATAAGCAATCAACCCAAGCATTTAAGTTATTTGCTCTATCTCCTTTCATACTAAACCCAATACCACAATTAATAATTTGACTTTTATAAAACATCACTTTGTCAACGTAAGCTGTATCGTCATACCTATCTCCTCCAGGGGTTGAAGAATGTGTTGGATCGGGATCTTGAAAAAAACCTATATTACAATCTACAAAACTTACATTATCGAAAAAGTTATTATCCAACGCATAACATTTTTCCATGTGAAACCCGTAGTTTTGATTTCTAAACACCAAAAATTTGAATCTACTTGCTGTTAGTTGATATGCTCTATTAGGAACAAGGATGCCTTGACTTCCACCCTGTAATGTCATATAACTAACAGATACATAAAAGCTACCTACATCATCAACAGTAATTAATGGAAAATTGTCAGTTAATCCTACAATAACTGTTTTTCCAGTTCCTTTACCTATTATTCCTTTGCCGTTAGTCAATGTTAATGTGGAACCAATATAAAATATGCCTTCGGGCAATTCTGCCACATCATTAGCATCTATTAAGCCTTGAATGTATGAAGCACTATCTGTTTTACCTGTTCTTTCAGCCATCCAGTTATTACCCGTTGGGTTTGGTAAAGTTTCCCACGTAGGGCGTGCATAAGGGGTATATTCAGTTCCTTTTATAATATTGCTTAGACTTAAAATGGTTGTAGGGTCTGTTATTGTTGCTGATAATTTAACACTGTTAAGATAAGCATCGTCACTACCTTCATCATGTGATTTAAAATTAAATCCAGTACCATTAAATGTATAATCATCCCCAAAAGAATAAACGTTAAAAATATTAGTATTAGGTTGCACTATACTTGTTCCTGTAAGGTTACCATTAATGCCTTTATATAAAAAGGTTACGTTTTCAGCTTCAATATCAAAAGGTGGTGGATTAGTTACATAAGTACCACCTCCAAAATTTGATATTTTTATATCTCCGCAATCTCTAGCGTGAAACATGGCTTTAGTTCCATTATTATTTAAGTTCCAGCCTTCTGAATCTAAACCAATAAAATTAATACCTTGTATGTTTTCAAGTGTAGCAGTATCACCACTAGGAGTTAGCCAGTTTGTGAAGGTGTGAACATCACCATAACTAGGTGTACCATTATTTCCTTTTTGTACAAATTGGTCTGACCATCCTTGTACTTGATGAAGTGTGTAATTATTATTTCGCACAAATCCAGAAGTACTACAATCAAAATTTATTCTGCATCTTATGTTAATAAATAAATTATCTTCAATTTGCCCTCCCGTTGTACTAATAAACGAATCTCTTAAATTCTTAAATGTACAGTTAGAAGTGGTTGCACCTGCTTGAAAATCAATAGAACCATATCCTGCGCAAGTAATACTTTCTACCCATATATTTCTGCTGCCAGCCTTTATAGTTATATTAGGAACAATTGAAATATCTGGGTGACCATATAGGCTTTGACCCGTGGTTAATGTAATTGCTGTGCCACTATAATCCCCTTGTTCTAATCTCACACATCCGTAGGTGTTTAAAGCGTCTTGTAATTCAGATTTTCTTGAAAGTGGTAATAAATAACAATCAAAATACAACTTTTCCTCTGGTAAGTTTTCAGCCAAAAGAGCAGGAAGTGTTGTAAACTCTGCGTTATTGCTAGCATCAGATTCATTACTCACAGCATCTCTGGCTTTAATCGTTAAATTGTAAGCTGTATTGGCTGCAAGCCCAGAAAGGGAAAAAGTAGTTACTTTACCAGTTGATTCTACTAATAAAGTACCATTATTGTAAATTTTATAATCGGTCACCGCAACATTATCTGTTGAAGCCGTCCATGTTAAAGTGGCACTAGATTGTGTGATATCGCTAACCACTAAATTTGTTGGAATGGAAGGGGCTATGGTATCAACAAACAGGGTTGTGAAATTTAATGTATTACTGTCTTGGGAAATATTTCCAGCGGCATCTATTCCACGAACAGTTAAGTTGTGGTTTGTATCGGGGCTAAGACCTGTTAAGGTTAAAGAGGTACCATTACCACCAATAGAAGCCATTAAAAGTGTTCCATTATTGTACACTTGGTAATCTACAACACTAATATTATCAGTGGAGGCTGTCCATGAAAGGTCTGCGGTAGTTTCTGTAATGTTGCTCGCTATCAAATTAGTAGGATTTGTAGGAGGCGTTGTATCAAGAGTGCCAATAGTAGTAAAGGTTTGAGCATTACTATTTCCAGATATATTACCAGCGGCATCTAAAGCTCTAACGGTAATATTATAATTATTAGCAGGGGCTAATCCTGTAAGTGAAAAAGACGTTACATTACCAATGGAAGCCCGCAGTAACGTATTGTTGTTATAAATATTATAATTGGTAACAGCTACATTATCTGTGGATGCTGTCCAAGTGATATCAATGGTAGAAGTTGCTATATCGCTAACCACTAAATTTGTTGGAATGGAAGGGGCAATGGTATCAACAAACAGGGTTGTGAAATTTAATGTATTACTGTCTTGAGAAATATTTCCAGCGGCATCTATTCCACGAACAGTTAAGTTGTGGTTTGTATCGGGGCTAAGACCAGTTAAGGTTAAAGAGGTACCATTACCACCAATAGAAGCCATTAAAAGTGTTCCATTATTGTACACTTGGTAATCTACAATACCAACGTTATCAGTGGAGGCTGTCCATGAAAGGTCTGCGGTGGTTTCTGTAATGTTGCTCGCTATCAAATTAGTAGGATTTGTAGGAGGTGTTGTATCAAGAGTGCCAATAGTAGTAAAGGTTTGAGCATTACTATTACCAGATATATTACCAGAGGCATCTAAAGCTCTAATGGTGATATTATAATTATTAGCAGGGGCTAATCCTGTAAGTGAAAAAGACGTTACATTACCAATGGAAGCCCGCAGTAACGTATTGTTGTTATAAATATTATAATTGGTAACAGCTACATTATCTGTGGATGCTGTCCAAGTGATATCAATGGTAGAAGTTGCTATATTGCTAACTACTAAATTGGTAGGAGCCGTAGGTGCGATTTTATCTGTTTCAACAGGTTTTGGCTGTTCCAGGCTATAATGGTAGTTCTGTGAAAATACCGTTGTTGAAAAAAATAAAAAGAAAATTATAAACCTCATTGTCCAGAAATTATATAGGCGTTAGTTCCTGTTTTTCTAAGTAAACCAAATCGTACGGTTCCTGTTGTGCTTACATATTGGGCACTGGATCCATTCGTGTAATTAAGTGTAACGCCCGTTTCTGCCTTCACGGTTAAGGTAGCACCATTATGTGCTTCTAAGTTTATAGTGTCGCCTATAGCCATAGAGGAAAAACCGTATGGTAGTGTTAGGGTCGCTGTAGAAGTGCATGCCACGGTGTTGTTAATATCGGAACTTGCTAAGTTTCTGGAAGCAGTAAAAGAAATAATAGCGGCTTTATAAGGATTAGGCCCCGTGATACTGGTCGCTGTTTTTGCATGTAATGCATATGGCACACTTAATAACTGGCTGGCTCCAATAACATTATAATTTGTTCCGCCAGTTACATCTACTTGGGTTTCTATAAAATATGAACTTTGCGCCCAATTTATTTGACTAAAATTACCTATTAATGAGCTTCCATTACCAATTATTAAACTTACAAGTCCACCAGCATTTGTTGTGGCGTTATGAGTTTCCTGATAAACCGTTGTGCCAGTTATGGTGCCTTGATGGATAATAATCTTGATGCTTACGTTAGAATTCACCACCAAGCTATTATCAGTGGCTCTTATTATAGCTTGATAACTAATTTTTTCTGGTGTTTGAGCAGATATACTAACCGTTACGGCTACAAAAAGTATGAAAGTAACTATATATTTCATTAGGCTATTTTTTTAATATTTTAAATGTTCTGTAAAGGCTATTGTTAACAAACACACGCAAGATGTACATAGAGGAACTTAAATTGTCTAAATTGATTTGTGTGTTATCCTGACTCATGCTATTCTGCATTAAAAGCTTCCCTTGATAATTAAAGAGCTGATACGAGTTGTTTTCATTTTCAAACACAAGCCCTTCGGTTGAAATGTTAATAAAGTCTGTAGTAGGATTTGGATAAATTAACACGTTAACGGCGGGGGTGGTTTCTAGGTCTTCGCCAGAATCAATATCTTCAGGTTTATTATTTTCTTCTTCAGTTTCCTCAGAAGTTTTTTGAGAGAGGTCTCCGTGTTGTATGCCTTGTTCTATGGTGTTATCTCCTATATAGGTGTAAATGACTTGTCCAATAGAATAACTTACCGAACCGGAGCTGCCCTTTGCTATACTACCCGAACTGTTAAATGATTCCATGAGTGGGGTGGTTTGAGCCATTCCTTCAAATGAAAAAAATAACATGGATATTAATAGTAAATTACTAATGGCTAAAAATATAGACTTCACAGATAACTGGTTGGTTTTGGTTGTTTTTTCTTATCAAAAATACTATAATACTTAAAAACAAACGATTAAAGTCTTTTATTTTCGATGAAATACAAATATCTTTTCGATAAAGTGTTGATGCTGAATTTAAATTTGTGAAAAAAATGAATTCATTAATGTGATATACGCTTTCGATAACTTTTTGGACTTTAAAAAAAATATTTTTTTTGATTTTAACGTTATTTTGATGATTTCATCGATTATTTTAAAGACAAAGGTCTAACGAAATAGCATTATTTCGTTAGACCTTTGTTATTGATTTTTAAATTTTTAATTGCCGGCTAAAATTAAGCCCCTTCATTACAATACCACTCATATACTTTTTTTATGCCTGTTTCTAAATCTATTTTATGCTTCCAACCCAAGGCGTGTAATTTTGATGGGTCAGTCAGTTTTTTCATAGTACCGTCTGGTTTTGTATCATTAAAATAAAGCGTTCCTTTAAAACCTATGATATCTTTAATTAGGTTAGCCAAATCTTTAATAGAAATATCGATACCGGTGCCAATATTAATATGGGTATTGCGTATTTCAGAAGTGCTTTGGGTAAAACAATCTTTAAAATTGCGGTTCTCCATTAAAAACACACAAGCATCTGCCATATCTTCACTCCACAAAAATTCACGCATCGGGTTTCCAGTACCCCAAACTTCTAATTGAATGGCATCGCCACTATTACTAATGCCATATTTATTTAATACACTAAAGATGCTTTCTTCAGAGGCACTACCATCAACATTTTCAATAGGCATGTGGTTTAAATCTTTACGAATTAAATCCCAATTGTTCAATTCCAAAGCCTTACCTAAATGCATTTTTCTAATAAGGGCAGGTAATACATGCGATTTTTCTAAATCAAAATTATCATGAGGTCCATATAAATTGGTAGGCATCACCGAAATAAAATTGGTGTTATATTGAATGTTATAACTTTCACACATTTTAATACCCGCTATTTTAGCAATAGCATAAGGTTCATTGGTGTATTCCAAAACATCGGTAAGCAAATAATCCTCTTTCATGGGTTGAGGACAGTTTTTTGGGTAAATACAGGTGCTTCCTAAAAACATCAATTTTTTTACACCATGTATATAACTTTGGTGAAGTACATTGTTTTGAATCATGAGATTTTCATAAATAAAATCGGCACGATAGGTATTATTGGCTACAATACCACCCACTTTAGCAGCAGCTAAAAATACATAATCTGGTTTTTCAGTAGCAAAAAATTGAGCCACAGCAGTACTATCTTTAAGGTCTAGTTCACTATGGGTACGCGTCACAAAATCGCTATACCCTTTGGCCTTCAGGTTTTTTAATATGGCACTGCCCACTAAACCTCGGTGACCAGCAATATAAATTTTGGAATTTTTTTCCATGTTCTTTATTATGTTGCAAAGTTGCAAAATTGCAAAATTGCAAAGTTGCACAGTTAGACAGTTAAATAATTAAACGATTTAACAGTTAAACAATTAAAACATTATTCATAATAATTAAAAGTTTGATAACCACCTTCTTTAATATGTTGGTCTTTTTTCATGAGCTTAACATCGCTGGCCATCATATCTTTAACCAAATGTTTTAATTCATATTCAGGAATCCAACCTAATTTGGTATTTGCTTTTGTAGCGTCACCTATAAGTAATTCTACTTCTGTTGGCCTAAAATATTTAGGATCTACTGCTAATACTTCTTTACCTATTTCTAAATTAAATTCAGGGTTTGAGCAAGATTTTACATAACCTTTCTCATCAACACCTTCGCCTTTAAACTCTAATTCAATACCAACTTCGCCAAATGCCATTTTAACAAAATCGCGCACTGTAGTGGTTTTTCCTGTTGCAATCACCCAGTCTTCTGCTTCTTCAGCTTGAAGAATCATCCACATCATTCTTACATAATCTTTAGCATGACCCCAATCTCTTTTAGCATCTAAATTTCCAAGATATATTTTATCTTGTAAACCAAGTGCGATTCTAGAAGTAGCACGGGTAATTTTACGGGTTACGAACGTTTCCCCTCGAATGGGTGATTCGTGATTGAATAAAATACCATTACAAGCATACATACCATAAGCTTCACGGTAGTTTACTGTAATCCAAAACGCATACATTTTAGCGACGGCATACGGGCTTCTTGGGTAGAAAGGTGTCGTTTCAGATTGTGGTACTTCTTGTACTTTTCCGTAGAGTTCAGAAGTAGACGCTTGATAAATTCTTGTTTTTTTCTCAAGGCCTAATAAACGAACCGCATCTAAAATTCTTAAAGTTCCTAAACCATCCGCATTACCTGTATATTCTGGAATTTCAAAAGACACGTGTACATGGCTCATAGCCGCCAAATTGTAAATTTCGTCTGGTTGAATTTCTTTGATAAGTCTTATTAAATTCGTGCTGTCGGTCATATCACCGTAATGCAAGAAAAAATTTCGGTTATCTACATGTGGATCTTGATATAAGTGGTCAATACGATCGGTGTTAAATAACGAAGATCGTCTTTTAAGCCCATGTACTTGATAGCCTTTTTTTAATAAAAATTCACTTAGGTAGGCGCCGTCTTGTCCGGTAACCCCAGTAATAAATGCTACTTTCATATATTTTTTTGAATTGAAATATTACGTTCGAAATTAAGAT
This sequence comes from Mariniflexile fucanivorans, assembly GCF_004341235.1. Taxonomy (GTDB): domain Bacteria; phylum Bacteroidota; class Bacteroidia; order Flavobacteriales; family Flavobacteriaceae; genus Mariniflexile; species Mariniflexile fucanivorans. The sequence continues at coordinate 99,321 of NZ_SLUP01000003.1, read as the reverse complement.
AATATTTGTTTTTTATGGTAAGGAATAAGAAATTTTATTGAAAAATGTTAATTTCTAAATATTATATATTAATTCTTGAGGTTTCAACAAATTATCACTGTTAATTGATACTGTTTTTTCTGGTTATATATAAAATATGAATAAAGTTTTTACATATCCTTTTTCAATTAATTTTTGTAAATATTTTATGTTTTTTTAAGAATATGTTGCAAATTCTAAAATTAGAGCGGCTTCATTTTAAATAGTTCTCTATTCCTTACATCTAGTACATTTTGAAAAATACGAGCCACTTCTTTTGCATTTTCAGAAGTTAGAAGGGTATCATGATTTCCGGGTGTATTATGAACAGTTACACCATTTAAAGCAAAATCTTTCCAGCCTGTAAATATGGTATCGTCTAGATAGGAGGTGTGTTCTTCTGCTCTAAATAAATCGACGTTAATAGGCTGTGGGCGCATGTAATACTTGTCTTTTATAGGTTGAATGATGCTTTCTGTTTTTAAAAATTCTTCATATTTTATTTGATCTTGATCGGTTTCAAAATGCTTAGTTTGCACATACTGGTTTAGTAAAAAGTCTTTTTTTCTATGGATGTGAAATTTGATGTTTTCCCAACTTTGTGTCATTTCTTTTAAAAACTGTAACCTTCTTTTCGTTTTGTAAGCATGTATAGCTGCTTTTTTTTGAACTGGAGATTCGTGATAAAAATGTGGTTCTATAACGGTATCAAACAAGCCAACCATGGTTACTTTTTTGCCACGTTCTATAAGCGTTCTCGCCATTTCATAAGCGATAATGCCACCAAAGGAATACCCCGCTAAGGCAAAGGGACCATTTGGATTGGCGTCTAAAATAGTATCTACATAATGTATTGCTATTTTCTCGATGGTATCAAAAGAGTTAGAATCATTAAATAGAGCTTTGGCTTGTAATCCATAAACAGGTTGGTCGGGATCCAGATTATTAGCCAATTCCTTAAATATTAAAACTTCCATACCTGCACCATGCACCATGTATATAGGTGTTTTTGTGCCTTGAGGTTTTATGGGCACTAAAGAACTCCATGTGTTAGTGTTATTTTCGCTATGTAATAACTGGGAGAATTTTTCGATGTTTGAATATTCAAATAGAGAAGATAAAGGGAGTTTTTTACCTGTTTCCTTTTCTAGTTCATTCATAACTTGAATAGCAATGAGTGAATTACCACCCAATTCAAAAAAGTTATTTCTAACATCCACATAATCCAGATGTAGGTATTTTTTCCAAATACTAGCAATTAGTTTTTCTGTATCTGTTTTTGGTTCTGAAATATGACTTGCTTCTACTTTTATAGTTTCTGAATCTAAAAGCGCTTTTCTATCTAATTTTCCATTAGGTGTTGTTGGAAATTCTTTAACAACTTTAATTTGATTTGGAACAAAATACGAAGGTAATTTATCTGTTAAATTGGATTTCCATTCGTTAATATGTTCACTTGTGAAGTTATCAAACGCTATAGGTTTCACAAAAGCTATTAAGGCATCATTATTTACAAGTACAACAGCTTCTTGTATATTGTTTAACTGTATGAGTGTTTTTTCAATTTCCTCTGGTTCAATGCGGTAACCACGTATTTTTATTTGATGATCTGTCCTGCCTAAGCAAAGGATGTTGTTTGATGGTAGCAATTTTCCTAAATCGCCAGTTCTATAAAGGACTGTATTCGTATTTGAGTTGAATGCATTTTTTATAAATTTCTCTGCAGTTAATTCGGGGCGTTTCCAATAACCTTCTGCTACACCATCTCCAGCAATGGTGATCTCTCCAATAGTTCCTGGTTTTGCTAGCTGACCTGATGCATTTAATATAAAAATTTGTGTATTTGCAATGGGTTTGCCTATGGTAATTAATTCGTCATCTGCTTTTATTTCTTTAATAATAGAATATATGGTGGTTTCTGTAGGCCCATACATATTCCATAACTTTTTACACTTAGACATTATTTTTTGTGCAAGTTCAGAAGTTAAAGCTTCACCACCACAAAAAGCTGTTATGGGTAATGGTTGTACCCATTTTGATTCTAATAACATTTTCCAAGTAGTAGGTGTTGCCTGTACAATACTTATCTCCTTTGTTTTTAGTATATCGAGCAATAACTCTCCATTACGAGCTGTTTCAGCATCTGCCATCACTATGCAGGCACCATTTAAAATTGGTAAAAAAAGTTCGACACCAGCAATATCAAATGAAATAGTGGTGATTGCTAAAAATTTGTCATTTTCAGTAATTCCAGGTTCTTTAGAAATGCTAAATAATAAGTTTACTAGATTTTTATGCGTTATGGGAACACCTTTTGGCTTTCCTGTTGAACCTGATGTGTAAAGAATATAAGCAAGATCATTTTGATTAACAACAACATCTAAAGGGGTGTTAGGAAGCGTGTTTTCTTGCAATAGAGCATCTTCAATATACAGCTGCTTAATAGAATCATCAATATGTAGCGAATTATCTTTATTTGTAATAAGATACTTTGCTTGAGAATCTAATAGTATAAATTCCAATCTAGATTTTGGGTAGTTAGGATCTAAAGGTACATACGCTGCTCCACATTGTAAAATAGCCATTAATGTAGCCAGTAATTCTGGACCCCGATTTAATGAAACGCCTACTAAATCGCCCGTAGATACACCTTCATTTATTAAGTAATGCGATAATTGATTCGCTCTTTTTTGCAACCCTTCATAGGAAACTTGGGTATCTTTAAATTCTATGGCCGTTTTGTTAGAAAACAGCTTAGCTTGGTTTTGTAATAATATGTGCAACGGTTCTGTTGGGTAAACAGCTTCCGTATTGTTTAGTTCATTGTAATAAGGTACATAGTCACTAGTTATTATCTCTGATAGTGGTTTGTTGGGGTTGGATATGAGTTTTTCTATAATGGTTTCAAAAGAAGCCATCATGTTTTTAATAGTTTCAGGTTTAAAAAGCGCTTCTTTATACGACCATTCAAAAACTAAATCATCCTTAGAGCCACTTGCATTTAGAAAAATTTCAAAAATTTCATGTTCACGAGGGTTACTTTTTAATGTATGTTTTAAATCGTGAAATGAAACACAGTCATCCATTCCCATATCAATATTAAAAACGACAGGAACTAACGGCACTCTTGATGGGTCTCTTGAAATATTAAGTTTTTGAAGTAGTTGTCCGAAACTGAAACGTTGGTGTTCATAAGCATCAAAAAGTTGTACTTTTCGAAGTTTTAAATAGTCACTAAAACTCATGTTAGTATCCATTTTACTGCGTATGGGCAGCAAATTTACACAATGTCCAATCATTTGTGTTCTTCCGCTTGCCGCTTGATCTGCAGAAGGTAAACCTATAACAATATCGTCTTGACCTGTTTGTGTACAGATAAAAACTTCAAAAGCGGTTAAAAGCGTTGTAACAAAACTACAGCCTGCCTCAATACCTGTTTTTTTAAGAAATTCTAATAAATAGGGGTTCATTTTCGCATCAAAACGCTCACTTTTATAAGTTCTTAGTCGCGGTCTTGGAAAATCGGTAGGTAATGTTAATTCAGGATCTGAATTATTAAATTGGTTTAGCCAATAAATTTCATTTGCATTATATTCTTCACTTGTTAAAAAAGCCTGTTGTTCATCGGTATAAGTTATAAAACTTTCAGCTTTTGGTAACGTATGATTTATTTTAAGTTTATGAGCGGTGTAAAGACTTCCCAATTCTTCAAGCATGATACCAAAAGACCAACCATCACAAATAATATGGTGAGCAGTCAGGACTAATTGGTGTTTGTGTTCGGCTATTTTAATGAACCCAGCTTTAAATAAAGGGCCTTTAACCAAATTAAAAATGTAATTGGCATCTTTAGATAAATAATTTGCAATGAATTTATCTTTTTCAGTACCCGTAAAATTTGATATATCTTGGTGTTTAATGATTATTGGAAGATTCTTAAAAATGGTCATAAAACGTCCGTCTGTACTAAACGTAGCGCGTAAAGATTCGTGTCTTTCTATAAGTGTTTGTATGGCATATTCTAAAGAACTTGTATCAAGTTCTCCTTCTAGAATAAGAGAAATAGACTCATTGTAGGCTTTATTAGCATCAACACCTCCTAATGTACAGGCAGTCCATAATTCTGATTGTGATTGTGTAACATATGTAATACTTTCAACTTCCGATCCAGCAAATGGATTGAAAGCAGCTTTGTTCTGATCTGTTTTAGCTTCTGGATTTATCATCTAAACATTCGTTAAGTATAACTTGTTGGGTGTATATATTTTTAAAGCTCTATTTTTAAATATTCGCCTTCTTTGTTTTCATCTTTTAAATACCATGCAGGGTTTCCAAATTCGTCAATGGCTAAGCGTGCACCTTCCTGTGGCGGTGTATTTAATGCATGAGAAGATTTATGGATGTCCTTGGATTCGTTTTTTGAATGTGATTTGAAAATTCCAGCATCGGTCATTTTTTCAATACTTTCAGCAAAACAATCGATAATTTTAGTTAGATCCTCTTGGTTATAAGCCGTTGTTAAAAAACAAGGAAATCCGTCCCAAATATGAATTCCTTTTTCTCTCATAAGCACAAAAATTAATTCGGAATAAGGAATTTCTTCTAAAAAAGACAATCGCCATAACGATTTATAATAATTGATTTCCATAGGTAAATCATTATTTTTAAAAAGAGTATTTAGTGCATGTGCCAAATATTCTGTCATATCGGCTAAGTCGTCTTGAAGCTTTGGACTTTGTTCTTTTAAATGTAACAACGAAGCTTTGGCACTTGCGAGCGCCAATGGATGACGAACAAATGTGCCAGCAAAATAGGTAACCCCAACTTCTGGAAACGAATTATCTCCAAACTGCCAATGCCCACCATCAAGCGCATCCATATATTTTGAGCTTCCTAAGATAGCACCAATAGACAAGCCGCCTCCTATAACCTTGCCATAAGTAGCAATATCTGCTTTAATGCCATAAATACCCTGCATCCCTTGCGGATGCATACGGAATCCTGTAATAATTTCATCAAAAATTAAAGCGGTTTGCGATGCTTTAGTGATGTTTTGTACTTCCTTTAAAAATTCTACAGGTTGAAATTCGGGTCTTCTACTTTGTAGGGGTTCTACCAAAACAGCGGCCAACTCATGGGCTCTTTCTCTTATTATTTGTAAACTCTCTTCCGTACCATAATCCAAAATCAACATGTTTTGAACCGATTCTGGCATGATACCCGGGGCAGCAGGAAATGTTTTTTTCATTCGTGAGCCTCTTACTAATGCTTCATCAATAATACCATGGTAAGAGCGAGAAAAAGCGATAATGAGTGATTTGCCTGTTACGGTTCTGGCAATTCTCATGGCTCCCAATACGGCTTCCGATCCTGTATTACAAAGAGCAGCGCGGTCGTGTTGTGTTAATTCGCAAAGTAATTCACTAACCTCTCCAGCTAATGGGTGTTGTGGCCCCACTTCATAACCAAGTTCTATTTGATTATGTAATGCTTCTTTTATAAAATCGGGTTGATGTCCAAATAGGCATGAACCAAACCCGTTTAAGGCATCAATATATTCGTTACCATCCACATCCCACAGTTTGTTTCCAGAAGATTTACCTATCACTAGCGGATATACCAATTCTTTGGTTAAAGGTTTAAAACCAGAAACGACTCTGGGATCCGACATGTGCGAACGATGCTTTTGGGTATATGCTTTACTACCCGCTGTTTTTTTATTATAAGAAGCAGTTAATGCTTTTAAAAAGGTTTCCTGTGTGGTGTTTAATTCGGTGGCTTCTTTCTCAATTTTTGGAGAAGCACCAAAAGGCTTTTTATGTTCTTTTATTTCATCTTCTGAAAGTCTTTCGGATGATGGATTAGGTATCGGTTTTGCAACATGCTGTACAGGTTGCTGAACTGTTTGTTGCACTACAGGTTGCACAGGATTTGTTCCTTGCAATAATTCTATTTGTTTTGCTAATAATTGTAATTGTTGGCCAATAAGGCTTATCGCCGAATTCGTATTTCCATGAGATGCTTCGTAAGAAGTTTGAATAGACGTAGATATTGGAGTGCCATTTTGAATAGTAGCATGCATAGCAGGAGTTGCTGCTGGTACTGCAGGAGCTGCAAAACGATCTGGCGGTAAATTTTTATCTAAATGAGAGGCTAGAAGGTTCGGGGTGCTAAATTCACCATTTAATTGTCGGAAGGTAATGGGTGTGTCAAACTCATTTTTACAGGTAATAGCCATTTGAGTTAATACCAATGAATCTAGGCCAAGTTCTAGAAAACTATGATTGTGTTCCGATGGAGCCAACTCCATCCCAGAAGTATTTAGAATGATGTCTGAAATTTTTTCAAGAATGATTGATTTTCTATCTAATTGTAATGTTGTATCCATTCGTGGTTGTCTTTGTTGGTTATTGATTGAATCTGTAATGGTATCGATTTGAGGTTGTATCGAATGATTACGTATAGAATCAACGGATGTATTAAAATTTTCATGCGGTATTGCTAAAACAGGAGGCTCTACCCAGCAAAGTTTACGGTCGAAAGCGTAAGCCGGTAACCAAATTTTTTGTCTGGACTGTCCTTTATAATATGCGTTCCAGTTGGGTTCTATGCCTTTAAGCCAAAGTTGCCCTAAAGCATTCAAAACCGTATGGTAGGCATTTTCATGTTCATTGGGGATAGCCAAACTTGAAATGGAGCTTGCCGATTGAGATCTCTTTTTCTGTTTAGACAGGGTCGTTAATGCAGAACCAGGTCCAACTTCCAATAGAACAATATCGTCTAATTGAAGCGCTGTTTCCATAGCGTCTGAAAAACGTACGGTTGCACGTAAATGATGAGTCCAATAGCTTGGGTCTGTTGCTTCTGCATCCCTTAAATAAGTTCCAGTGACTGTTGAAATAATAGGAATTCGAGGAACATTTAATGATACTTTTCTAACTTCTACTTCAAATGCTTCTAAAATAGGATCCATCATTGTAGAATGGAATGCATGACTTGTTAGAAGTAATTTGTTATAAATATTTTTATCCTCTAAAACTTTTGCAAACTGTTCGATCGCTTTATTTTCACCTGAAACTACACATAATTGATCGGAGTTTACAGCAGCTATAGAAAGTTCTTTTGGTAAAAATTCAGTTAAATTCTCATGGGTTGTTCTTATAGATAGCATGCTGCCACTAGGGAGGTTGCTTACCAATTTTCCGCGGATGCCTACTAATATTAAAGCATCTTTTAAAGTGAAAACACCTGCTAAATGCGCTGCAACAAACTCACCAACACTATGTCCGCAAAGAAGCGTTGGTTTTATACCCCAATGCATCCAAAGTTGCGAAAGTGCATACTCTACAACAAATAAAGCGGGTTGGGTAAATTGAGTGTCTTTCAAGCGTTCTTCTGTCTCTGCGGTATTATGTTCAGGATAGATAATACGTCGGATGTCAAATTTAAAAGCTTCCAATAATATTTCCGAACAAGTATCTACAGCTTCACGAAAAATAGTTTCATGTTCATACAAAGCTTTACCCATTTGTAAATATTGCGCCCCTTGACCAGGAAAAAGAAATGCTAAATTTGCAGGAACTACTTTTAAATCTGAAGATTTAATTAAAGCCTTATCATTTGATAACAATTGGCTAAATGCGTTTTCAGAACCATTTGCTAAAATAAAACTACGCTTGCTAAATGTATCTCTAGTAGCACTAAGCGAACAAGCAATATCTGCTATATTCGTTTCTGGTGAAGATTTTATAAAGTTGCCTAGTGCCTTTTTATAAGCTTTAAGACTATTTTCAGATTTTGCCGACCATGTTATAATTTGTAATGGTTTCGTTTTACCTGAAACTTGTGGCGTTGTTTCATATGCTTCGGCTATAATATGGACATTGGTACCACCAACACCAAAAGAGCTGATGCCTGCACGTCTTTTACCTTCACATGTCCAATCACTCAATGTATTATTAACATAGAATGGGCTATTCTCAAAATCAATAAATGGATTAGGTTTTTCATAACCCAGCGATGCTGGTATTTTTTTATGTTTTAAAGCTAATATGGTTTTTATAAGGCCAGCAACACCTGCTGCTGCTGTAAGATGCCCCATATTACTTTTTATAGAACCAATAGCGCAGTATTTGTTTATTGGCTGTTTGCCAAAAGCTAAACGCAATCCTTCCATTTCGATAGGATCTCCAACAGGTGTTGCTGTACCATGGGTTTCAACATAGCTAATTTCTGAAGGGTTTATTTGTGCATCTAGCAATGCTTTAGAAATAGCACCTGCCTGTCCTTCGGTGCTTGGTGCTGTAAAACTACCTTTATCTCCACCATCATTGTTAATCCCTATTCCTTTTATAACTCCATGTATAACATCGCCATCTCTTTTAGCAGCTTCTAAATTTTTAAGTAGTACAACTCCAGCACCATCACTAAAAACAGTTCCTTTTCCGTTGGCATCGAAAGATCGGCAATGCCCATCAGGACTCAACATAGATCCTTCTTGATACAAATGCCCACTATTAATAGGAGCAGTAACACTAGAACCACCAGCTAAGGCGACATCACAACGGTTATTTCTAATGGCATCTACGGCCTGAGCGATGGCGAGTAGCGATGTTGAACATCCAGAGTGAATGCTTACGGCAGGACCTTTTAAATTTAAATGGTAAGCTGTTCTACTACCAATATAGTCTTTTTCGTTAACGGTATCTGCTTGAAGAACACCTACTTGGTTTAATAATTCTTTATTGGGAAGTACATTTTTTTTATAATAGGTGTTGGTGCCCGTACCAGCATATATGCCAATACTTCCTGTGTAATGCTTAGGAAGATATCCAGATTGCTCTAAAGCTTCCCATGCAATTTCTAAAAATAAACGTTGCTGTGGATCCATGGCTTCTGCCAATTTTGGATTGATACCAAAAAAATGGGGATCAAAATATTTGGCAGATGGTACTACGCCGCGAGCACTCACATATAAGGGATCTTTTCTTAATGTTTCAGAAATAGATATATCGAGCTCTTCAGGTGTGAAAAAAGAGACAGTTTCCTTGCCATTTTTTAGTACATCCCACAATTCTTCAATTGTTGAGGCTCCTGGAAATCGTATAGCCATTCCAATGACGGCAACATCAGCAGATGTTTTATTTTCTTTCTGTTTTGAGTAATCTACAAGTGGCTTGGTGGTTTCTTCATCTTCTATGTATTTAGAAATACCAGCTATTGTAGGAAATTGATAAATTTTCGTTACAGGTACTTTTAAGTGGAACCGCTTTTTCATTAGCGTCACTACTTTTTGGGTAAGAAGTGAGGTTCCACCCATTTCAAAAAAATTATCATCAATACCAATATTTGGTATTTGAAGCTGTTCTCTCCATACAGATGCTATGTTTTTTTCGAGAGCAGTTCTTGGGTTTTTTAATAAGGGAGCTGAAGCAGGTCTTACATATTCAGGTTGTGGTAAGTTTTTCCTATCTATTTTTCCATTTGTGGTAATGGGAAATTCAGTTACCCACATGAAAATAGAGGGAATCATGTAGTCAGGAAGAATAGCTTCCAGTTGAAGTCGTAACACATTCGTATCTTGATCGGGTACGGCAGATTGTAAATAGGCAACCAATCTAGGTTCGCTACCTATAGAATTACTAACAACCACTGCATTTTTTTTAATGTTTGGAAGTGTGTCTAGAATGGTTTCAATTTCACCTAGTTCAATACGATGACCTCTTACTTTTACTTGGTTATCTTTTCTACCGAGGCATTGCACCTGTCCGTTTGGTAAAATTTTACCCAAATCGCCCGATAAGTACATTTTTTTATTAGCTGAGGTCGTAAAAGGATCTTTAATAAAGTGTTCATGAGTTAGTTCAGGTCTATTTAAATAGCCTAATGAAACGCCATCACCACCAATAGCTATTTCTCCAATTTCGCCATAAGCAACAGGGTTTCCTTTTTCATCTAAAAAATAAGCATGCGTATTGGCTATAGGTTTACCTATGGTAATAGGATCATCTGCTTTCGAAATTTTAGTAAGAAAGGCACACACTGTAGTTTCAGTTGGGCCATAAATATTCCATACTTCGCTACAAAGTTCCAAAAGTTTATGCGCCAAGTTTAGCGGCACAGGTTCACCGCCTATTAATGCTTTAATGGCTAAAGGTTGTGTCCAGCCAGAATCTAAAAGTATTTGCCATATACTGGGAGTTCCCCACATAAGGCTGATTTTAGAATCAAAAGCTTTTTTTAGTAATATTTCGCCATCAAGTCTAGTTTCTTCATCAATTAAAACAATGCAAGCACCATGTAATAAAGGAAGAAATATTTCCATCACCATAGCATCAAATGAAATGGTAGTTACTGCAAAAATTTTATCATTTTTATTAATTCCAGGTTCTTTTCCCATGGAATAAACAAGATTAATTGTGTTAAGATGTGAAACTTGTACGCCTTTAGGTTTTCCTGTGGAACCAGATGTATAAATGATGTAGGCCGTTGCTTGTGGTTGAACACTGCAGTTGGGTGTACTTGAAGGAAGTTCACTCCAGTTTCCTAATATATCTTCAAAAAAGATGTTTTTTGATTTTTCTGAAACGCCTGTATTTGAAGCGCTACTAATAAAAAAACTTGCCTTAGCATCCTCAACAATTAGTTCTAACCTTTTTAAAGGATAACCTGTGTCTATAGGCACATAGGAAGCACCACATTGAAGAATAGCAAAAATGGAAACTATTAAATGGGGATTTCTATCTAAAGAAAGCGCTACAATTTGGTTGGGGCGAATGCCTTTATCCCATAAGTAATGAGCTGTTTTATTAATTCTTTTTTGTAATTCATCATAACTAATTTTTTCATCTTCAAATTCAAGAGCGATGGCTTCAGGGGTTGCTAAAGCTTGTTTCTCAAATAGCTCATGCAGTGTTGATATGGGGTATGTAAGTGCAGGCCCTTGTATAGTGTATAGAGGTGTTAAATTATTTAAATGCATAAAATAGCAAGTTTAATATGTAACTGTAAATATTTTAAATATAGACGTATTAAAACAACAAACATTTAGATGAGGGATTTAAGATCAATAGACTATAAATTTTTATTTTGTCAGGTTGTAGTTTATATCATCCGACAGAAAAATTTGTTATTTTAAAATTATTTAGTGCTATTAATCGAAATTTAATGTTTGTTAAAAAGCATTTATTTCTGACGTAAAAATATAATGTTCAGTTATAATTATATTTAATTATTCTGTACATAACGATTATAATCGACGAATTACCTTATTTGAAAAACATTGATTAAAGTAAGCATAAATTAAATGAATTTGTTTATTGGAATGGTTTTTTTAAGCCTCACATTATTAAAATCTTATGGTGTAAATTGTAATGAATAACCTGAGGGTCTTAAAAGAAAAAGACCTTGAATTTATTAATGCCATCATAAAGTGATTATAACGAGGTGTTTAAAGGTAAACAGTTGCATTTAAGTTGCTAGAAGTATGTGTTGTAATTTTTATTTTATTTAAAGTATTTCTTTTGAAAGTTATGCCAAGGCTATTTCTTTTGGAATAAATCTGTTGATATACTTAGATTTTAATAATTTAATTTCTAAATCGCTAAATACAATTGTTTTTAAGGGATAAAATAAGATGCGAACAAATGGAACTTTTTTTAAGAACATGTAAATAAGGCAGCACAGTACGATATTTAATAAAAATAAAAATGTATGTAATAGCGGTTGATAAGTTTCTAAATCAAATAGAATTAAGAACACATCTTTAATGAATATATGGTATGCCAAAATAAAAAAACTAGCTCTAGAACAGTAAACTAAAAAAGAATTCAGTATTGGTATTTTCTCAATGTATCGACATAAATAAATAACTGAAAAAACGCCAGAAATAGACAGTATTAAAAGATAGTGATAATTATAATGGAGGCCAGCTAAATTTAAATCGATATCAAAATTTAAATTTTTCAATGTAAAATGTAAGATTAAAAATAAAATTGGGAATAGGACCATTTTATTACTGTAGAAGAAAGGCGTTGCATTAAAATAATGAATCCTTATTTTTTTAAAACCATAGCCTAAAAACAGATAAGTAAAAAAGATTGGGATATACTCTGACCATAAAAAATTTATTTTCATCGTATTTAAAATTAATAATATGATTAAAAAAGTGATCAAAAAGAGGTATTTGATAGGTTTCTTTAAATCCATAATTACTAAAAATCCTTTTAAAGCCAATTGTCCTAAAAATAACGCAACTATGAACCAGAATGAAACATTTACAGCAACAAAACTCCCATGATATAATGCCCTTGGCAAGTCCAAGATGTATTCTAAACCACCATGTAAGGATGCTTCATCTGAAACAATTATATAAAGAGTTATTTTTAGCAAGGTTAAACTAAGCAAAAAGCCTATTAGGGGTTTTATCAAACCATCAATTTTATTATGTAAAAAACTTTTGAAATCTAACCGATCGCTGAGGAGATAGCCCGATATAAAAATAAATGTAGGCATTTTAAAAATGATTGCAACATTTTGGAAAGACATTAAAATAGGGTAGGTTTCAATAAAAGGATAACGAGTCATAGTCATCAAAATGATACTAATGCCCTTTGCTATGTCAAAAATTTGAATACGTGTTTTATTTTCCGTCATAAATAGTGCTTAAGTAATTTTCCATACAAGCTTAGTTGCTCATTGGGAACAAACCATAAAATAAAAACTATTAGAAAAAACCAGTATGAAAAGGACTGGTTATAGCACTAGGGAATGATAATATTACAGTTTTTATTGCAATTAAAAAAAACAATTTTCGGAAGGTGCGTATTTTTTCGATTTTAACTAAATTGGCTGATAATATTATGTTTTCCACAATAAGGACTGTTACTTTTTATGGTTTTATTACCATAAATTTTCACTCTTTTATTTAGAAGAGGTCGTCCTAAAGATTTTAAAAAGCATTCTCGGTTTTAGCTTTGGTAAACTTGTTTAAGTATGTAGCTCTTTTAAGCTCTTATGAATTAAGAAGTTTTGCTAAAACAAATCTTAAGTTAGTTAAATAAGTAAATTAATACTGTAAATGACCATTTCATTCGTATTTAAGAAATATTTATTAATGATAAATTTATTATATCATAATAATTGAAAAAGGAAATTAATAGGTTAGATATAGGCATGTTTTTCATCTGAAATCCCTTGAATGATACGTGCTAAAACATGGTCGTGAGGTGTCTCTCGTATATCGAAATTATCACCAGGAATATGATGGATTTTAACGCCTTTTTTTGCCACTTTTCCCCACCCCAGATGGCTAGGTGCCAAAGTATGCGCAGGATGATTTTTAGATCGTATCAAGTCCACTTTATAATCTTGTGGTTTAAGGTGGTAGCGGTCAATAATTTTATAAACTAAGGTTACGGCTTTTTCAAATTGTTCCTGTGCAATTTTTTCTTGCTCGGTAACATTGTTATCGTGGTTAAAATGTTTTTTATGTAAGTACTCTTTTTTTGAATTTATACGCGCCATAATAGCTTTTCTACTCAATAACATTTCTTTTAAAAAGTTTAATCTTCTATGAGTACGCTGAAAATACTTAGCTAGTTTTTTTTGTTTGAGCGTTTTATAAAAATAAGAGGAATCAACATAAGAGTCAAGTAAAACGGTCATGCTAACTTCTTTTCCTTGTTGTTTTAATTGTCGTGTCATTTCAAAGGCAACAACACCTCCAATACAAAAACCTGCCAAAGCGTAAGGGCCTTTTGGGTTAACTTTTACAATGGCGTCTATATAGTGTGCAGCCATAGCTTCAATGGATTCATACCAATCGTCATAGCCTTTTGGTCCAACGCCCTGAATGGCATAAAAAGGTTGGTCTTCATCAAAGTGTTTACTCATATTAACCAAACTTAGCACATTAAGGCCACCTCCATGAACCATAAATATGGGGTTTTTATGTCCGTTTGATTTTAATGGCACTAAACAATCTGCATAAATGTCATTATCCATTTGCAAGAGTTTTGCAAACTTTTCAATAGTGGAGTGTTCAAATAGTGTAGGAAGTGAAATCCTTTTACCTGTATGTTTCTCTATGTCAGATATAATCTTAACGGCCTTAATGGAATGCCCTCCTAATTCGAAAAAATCACTAAAAATATCTATTTTGTCGATATTCAAGTTTTCTTTCCATATGGTGCTTACTAATTTTTCTTCTTCTGAACGTGGAGCCGTATAAATTTTAGTACTTTCTGAATGTGATAATTGTTCTAATAATGCTTTTCGGTCAATTTTATCGTTTGAAGTGGTAGGTATTTTTTCTATCTCATGAAAAATTTGCGGTATCATGAATGCCGGTAATTGTGATGTTAAGTGGTTTTTACATAAAGACATAAGATCAACATCTTCAGAAATATCAGCTTCAGCTACAAAAAAAGCAACAAGTATATCCGTTTTTACTAATACAACGGCTGTTTTAATCCCTTCAATAGACATTAAAGTATGCTCTATTTCTCCAATTTCAATACGGTAGCCTCTAACTTTAACTTGATGATCGATACGTCCAAGACATTGAACATGGCCATTAGGCAAAAGTTTACCCAAATCGCCAGAAAGGTACATGTTGCCATGGTCTTCATCATTAAAGGTATTGGGTATAAAGCGTTCGTTGGTAAGTTCGGGACGGTTTAAATAACCTAAAGAGACACCATCTCCAGCAATTACAATTTCTCCTATGTCTCCATGCTTTACTGGGTTTCTATCAGCATCTAATAAATAGACATTTGTATTTGCAATAGGCAATCCAATGGTTATGGGATCATCCTTAAGTGTAATTTGAGTTAAAAAAGAGCAAACCGTAGTTTCTGTTGGGCCATAAATATTCCAAAGCTCATCACATTTTGATAATAATTTATGAGCCAATGGCATGGGTACCATTTCACCACCAATTAAAGCCTTTATTTTTAAGGGCTGTTCCCATCCTGAGTCCAGTAAAATTTGCCATATACTTGGCGTTCCCCACAAAACGGTGATCTTGTCCTTAACCGCTTTTTTCATTAAGAGTTTTCCATCCATCCTTGTATCTTCATCAACAAGAACTACGCAAGCTCCAAAAAGTAGTGGGAGGTAAATTTCCATCACCATGGCATCAAAAGAGATGGTTGTTACAGAAAATATCTTATCTGTTTCATTAATCCCAGGCTCGTTAGCCATGGAATATACGAGGTTAATGACATTGCAATGGGCAACTTGAACGCCTTTTGGCTTTCCAGTAGATCCAGAAGTATAAATGATATAAGCGGCAGATTCTGTTGCTACATTAACATTTAAAGGTATTGTAGGTAAGTTTGAACTATTATTTAAAATGACATTTATAGAAAGTGAAACAACATTATTTGTAACATTTTTTATTGGAGTTAAACCAATATGAAAGGTAGCAGCTGCATCTTCAATTATTAAATTTAATCGGGCATCGGGATACATGGTGTCTATAGGAACATAAGATGCACCACATTGTAAAATAGCAAAAAGCGATGCGATTAATTCAGGAGACCTATCCAATGAAATAGCAACAACTTGCCCTGGTCTCAAACCTTGATTCCAAAGATAATGAGCTATTTGATTGATTTGTTTTCCTAATTCATCATACGTCACTTTTTCATCATTAAATTCAAGTGCAACCGAACTAGGAAACATTTCAGCTCTATCAGCAAATAGTTTGTGTAAAGTACTTTTAGGGTATGTCATTTTAACCCCGCTTATCTCATTATTTGAACTATTGCTGTTATGTCTTTTCATAATTGTTTATAATAATTTAAAGTTTCGTCATGTAATTTCCTTTTAAAAGTACAGTCTGTTTGCACAAATTGGATACCTTTTTTTTAAAGCGTAGTAACCCTGTCAAATAAACGTTAGCCCTAAGTTTGTTAATCTATTGTTCACTTGAGAAATTGTTTTTTTTATTAACTGATTAAATTAAATGACGATATTTATTATTTAATGAGATGTTTTTTATCTAATAGATCTTGTAACATGCACGCTAATTTTTTGTCATTTGGTGGCTCAACAATACTTAAGTGATTACCAGAAATATTATGAATGTTAACACCATTTAATGCCGCTTTTTTCCATCCTAAGTGGTTAGGGTCTAGTTTATAGGTGTCATCATCTTTTGCGCGAAATAATTCTACTTCAAAGTTGTCTGGTTTTAGCTGGTATTTATCAACTAAAGTTGAAACCATACGATCTGCTTCTAAATAAAGTTCATGGGCTACAGCTTCTTGTTCTGTTATTTCATCTTTTAAGCCTAAGTATTTTTTTTGTAGATACACTTTTTTCGTGCGAGCTCTTAGTTTTAAAGCTTCCCAACTTGTGAACATTTGTATTAAATAATCTAAGCGTCTGTATGTACGATCGTAATATCTTACTAATTTTTTTTGCCAAAGTGTAGGAGAATAATAAGAAGAATCTACATACGAGTCCAATGCAGCTATAATGCTCACTGTTTTACCTTGTGCTTTTAATTGGCGAGCCATTTCAAAAGCAACCATGCCTCCAAAAGAAAAACCAGCTATTGCGTAAGGCCCTTTGGGGTTAACTTCTAAAACAGATTCAACATAGCGTGCTGCCATAGCTTCGACAGATTCAAACCAATTATCATAGCCGTCAGGCCCCACACCTTGAAAACCATAAATGGGTTGGTCTTCATCAAAATGTTTAATAATGTGAGCAAAATTTAAAATATTAAGTCCTTTGCCATGAACGATGAAAAAAGGCGTCTTAGTTCCCGTTGGCTTAAGGGGAACTAGGTAATCTGAAGAAATTTCGTTTTCTACAGTTAACAATTTGGCAAATTTTTCAACAGTTGAATGTTGAAATAATGCAGAAAGAGGAATGCGTTTTCCCATTTTCTTTTCTATGGCTACCATAACGTTTACCGCCATAATAGAATGCCCACCCATTTCAAAAAAGTTGCTAAAAATATCGATACGCTCTTTTTTTAATATGTCTTGCCAAATGTTTGCAACCAGTTGTTCTTCTTTGGTTCGAGGTGCTGTATAATTATCTTCATTTTCAGAAGTTGATTTATATTCCAATAATGCTGTTCTATCTACTTTATCGTTTAGAGTTCTAGGCATTTTTTCAAGAATATGAAAAATATGTGGTACCATGAAAGTTGGTAATTGAGAAGCTAATTCGTTTCTCCATGACCTTATTTCATCAAGCTCTGATGAGTATTCATAATCTACAACAATAAAAGCAACAAGAATATCTTTTTTAGCTAGTACAATGGCCGATTTAACGCCTTCTATAGATGTTAATGCATGTTCAATTTCTCCAATTTCAATACGATGCCCTCTTACTTTAACTTGGTGGTCAATACGTCCCAAGCACATCACTTCGTTACTTGGAAGTAGTTTTCCTATATCTCCAGAAAGGTACATGATAGCATCTTTTTTATCTGAAAACTTATTTGGAATGTATTTTGCGGCGGTTAATTCTGGTTTTCCTAAATAGCCTTTTCCAACGCCGTCTCCACCAATTGCAATTTCTCCAATGGCATTTGGAGGCAAAAGGTTTAAGTGCTCATCCACAATATAATATTGCATATTATTGATGGGGCCACCAACAGAAATGATAGTGTCTTCATCTTTAATGTGTTTACATGAAGAGAAAATGGTTACTTCCGTAGGGCCGTACAAGGTCCAAAGCTCATCACTTTTATCAATAAGTTCTTTAGCCAGTTTAGCAGGTAAAGGTTCGCCACAGCACCATATTTTTATGGGTAATTTTTTATTCCATCCAGAATCTAAAAGCATTTGGTAGGTGGTAGGTGTCGCTACAATTAAGGATATTTTTTCCTTTTCTAGCATTTCTAAAAATAGCCTGCCATCACTTGGTGTTTCATGGTCTGGTATTACTAAAACTGCACCTTTAAATAAAGGGAAAAAGAGCTCGAAACTAGCAATGTCAAAAGATATGGTAGAGATAAAAGGGACTCTATCGGTTTCTTTTATGCCAGGTTCATTTTGTAAAGAATAAAAAAGATTCACTACATTTCTGTTCGTTATTTTTGCTCCTTTAGGTCTTCCGGTAGAACCAGAAGTGTACAATAAGTATAAAACATTTTCAGGGTCTACAAACCTTTCAAGTTTTGAGGTAGGATATTGATGTAATGCTTGCATCGCATCATCAATCAAAATAGTATTAGAGCATTTTGGTAATGATAAAGACAAGGCTTTGCTGGTTAATAAATATTTAGCTTCAGAATCTTCCATCATATATTCTACACGTTTGGTAGGATATTCGTGATCTAATGGAAGGTAGGCAGCACCACATTGGATAATTGCTAAAATCGCATAAACTAATTCTGGGCTTCTGGGATAGGATACTGCAATATAATCGCCAGATTGTACCCCTTGTGCTTCCAAATAATGAGCAAATTGGTTTACTTTAATATGTAAATCTTGGTAAGTTATTTGAGTATTTTTATATTCAATGGCAATGTTGTTAGGTGAAATTTCAGATTGTTTATTTAACAGTTCAGCTAATGAAACGTTAGGGTAGGGTGTTTCTGTGTCATTTAGTTTGTTATAATCAGCTAAATAATCACCGTTTATAACATCGGCTAATGGTCCGTTTTGGTCTGCAGTTAGTTTATTTATAATATCCTCAAATGACAACATCATTTGATTTATGGTTTCTTCTTTAAATAGAGAGGTATTATAAGCCCATTGAAAAGTTGGATGCTGTTCGCACATACACACATGTAGATGCATTTCAAAAGAGGTGAACTTTTTAGGATTTATCATGAATTCATGAGAAAGCCCTGTGAATGAAAATTTACTTTCAGCTAAATCCCTATTTAAATCAACGGTTAATGTTACGGGTACCATTGGAACCCTAGAAGGGTCTCTGGCAACTGATAATTTTTGAAGTAGATGTCCAAAACTTAGTTGGTGGTTTTTATAGGCTCCTAATAACTCGGGGTTTCTTAGTTTTAAGTAATCTAAGAAGCTGATTTTTGGATTAATTTTACTTCGAATAGGAAGAAGGTTTGCACAATCTCCTATTAAATGCTTCATGTCATATTGTCTATTTCCTGAAACGGGAACTCCTACAATTAAATCATTTTGACCTGTAATTTTATATAAAAAAACCTCGTAAGCACCTAGCACTGCCGTTGCTAAACTACAACCAGCATTGGTTGCAACTTGTTTAAGCGAATCTATAAGCTTAGTGTCTATTGGGAAATCGAGACGTTGGCTATCATAGGTTCGTAAAGGAGGTCTTACAAAATCTGTTGGTAACTCAACTGTAGGTACCGATTCTTTATAAATGTCGAGCCAAAAATCTTCAATTTGTTTAAATTCGCTAGTGGGCAGTAGTGCATTAACCGTTTTGGCATAATCACTAAAACGTTCTGGTTTTTTTAGTTTTGGTATGGTGTTTTCAATCAATGATGAATAAATAATGCTAAGCTCCTCCACTATGATGTTGATACTTAAACCATCTCCAATAATATGATGGTGCGTTAGTACGACTACATTTTCATAATCATTAATTTTAATTATCTTAACTTTAAATAAAGGCTCTTTAACAAGATCGAATACAGAATTAACCTCTTCATCAATGATGGTTTCTTTAGTCTTTTCCTTTTCATTTACTGAAAACTGAGAAATATCATCATACCTTATTTCAACTTTAAGATTTTTAAAGACATTCATATAGATACCGTTTGAACTAAAGGAAGCTCTTAAACTTTCGTGACGACCCACCAAAGCATCTACGGCATTTTGGAATGTTTCTAATATTAAGTCGCCTTTAAACGTAATGGAATAAGAAAGATTATAAGCCTTATTGGCATCACTACTTCCAATTAAACAATCTGTCCATATCTCTAATTGCGTGTTAGTTGTTTGAATAATACTTTCAATTTCATGCGTAAGTGGATCCAATTGAGTTTTATTTTGATGTTGCGACTTAATTTTCATTTTTTTTCTGTAGGATTTAGTTTGAATATTTATTTGGGACTCTTAATATGTTATATTTTACTGGTCTAAACCTGTTGTACATTTAGTAATCAATTAACTTTTTTTCGTTTAAAACACTTGGTTTTAATAGTTACTATGTATGTTAAAAGTGAAAATATAGCTCAATATAAATATTAATTACTTCATTGAGGGAAATGAAGCCTAATAGGCTATAATTTTTATTTTAACATGAAGTGCTAGCAAAATCCAGCTAGTATGATTTGTTGTTTTAAAATTATTTGGCGCTATTAATCAAAATTCAATATTTGTTTAGAGAATAAACATTTATTTCTGGAATAAAAATATTACGTTCTAAATTAAGAGTAGCTAACTATCCTTTAAATAGCGATTATATTCGATGAATTACTGTTTTTAAGTCATTAACTATTAGCCTAGTAATATTAAGAGTTGATGATGTTTTTTATATTTTTTTTCTACATATTAGATTTATATTCTTACAAAATTTACTTTTTAATTAACCTCAAATGAGAATTAGAAATAAACATGTTATAAAATTTAACAATAGTTTAAAAAAAACGTCAAAAAATCATAAAAATAAAACGTCCAAATTTCAATATTTATGAAAATTGAACGTTTTTAAAATTTAATTGTGGAGTCGGAGACAACGACCAAAAATTGAACTTTCTAGTGTTTATAGGGTGTTCAAGAGGTGCTTTTTTTAGGGGTCACCGAATTGGTCTCGTTTTAACAAACTTTAACATTTCATTTCTGTTTCTGAAGTCAAAATTTAACAAAACGCTTCAAATTCCATTCCCTTGATTTGCAATTCGCGAATGGCGAATTGGTTTTTATAAAAATCGAAGTGTGTTCAATAATTTCATTTGTTCAGTGTCGCTGAACATTCAAAAAAGATGAACAAAAGTGTTTTTATTTTAGAGTTAAAATTTCAATCAATTTCTCATTGACGTAATAATTTCCTGTACCTAATTTTTCTTTTCTAAGTATTTTGTCTTTAGCTAAAAGATTTAAATATTTAGCAGCTGTTATTCTTGAGACTCCTAAATCATTTTCTATAAACTCAATTTTTGTGTATGGATGCTTGAATAAATTATTTAATAAATCTTGACTATAAAATTTATAATTGTTTCTTAATAAGTTTTTGTACTCATATATTAAATCTTTAATTTTTTCTATTAAAACAATAGTTTCTTTTGAAATTTGCTCTACACTATCTAGCATATACAACACCCAATTTTCCCAATTGTCTGTTTCCCTAACTTCTTGTAAAAGTTTATAATAATCTACTTTATGTTCAATAATATATCGACTTAAATAAAGAACTGGTAAATTGATCAAATCATTCATTACTAAGTACAAAACATTAATAATTCGTCCAGTTCTTCCATTGCCATCATAAAAAGGGTGAATACTTTCAAATTGATAATGAATTATTGCCATTTTGACTAAAATGTCAAAATCAGAGATTGATGGATCATTTATATATTGTTCAAGATTTGTCATTAAATCTCGAATGGTATTATAGTCTTGTGGTGGCGTATATACAATTTCTCCTGTTGATGCATTTTTCAAAGCAGTTCCAGGAACCTTTCTAAAGCCAGCGTTGTTTTTTTCTAATTCGGATTGGATTGCAATAATATCATTGTTTGTTAATATTTTATTTTTTTTAATAAAGCCAAACCCTTTTTTTAATGCAGAGATATAGTTTTGAACTTCTTTAGCATTTAATGATTTGAAACCTTCAAGGTTTAATTCTGCTTTAAAAATGTCATCATGAGTTGTTATTATGTTTTCAATTGCCGAACTGTCTTTTGCTTCTTGAAGCCCCAGAGTGTTTATTAAAATATTTTCATTCGGAATACTTGAAACTATGCCCTTTAACTCCGCTAATGCTCTATGTGCTGAAGCTAATTTTTTAAGTACTTTTTTGCTTTCAACATCTTGTTTAAGCGGTAATTTTTTTAAACTTTCTGATTCCATTGTGTATAGAAATAATATTTTTCTTTATAAAGATAATTTATTATGATAAGATAATCGCATTTTCTTATCATAACTTTGCTGAATGATAAAATATTTTAATTTGTTTATCATTCTCTTAACTAAATTCATTCAAAATTTTGATGACATGATGATGGAATGAGATATAACTCCTGTTTATATGGGCTAAGGCTGTCATCAAACTGTCATCAAACTGTCATCAAACTGTCATCAAAAATAATAATGATGAAAGAAAAGAAGTTTAAAAAATGAAGAATGATGATTTGATGACAAAACGATGACACGTAAAACCTTTTATATATAAGGCTTTAGAGGGTATTGTCATCAAATCATCAAAAATTCTATAAATGATATCGGCTAATTTAGTTAGTAAAATATAAATGACGGAATGATGAAAAATTGATATTTATGAACATCTTGTGTTTATAGAGTTAAGAACGTGAATCATCAAATCATCAATTTATTTATAAAAAACACTGGCTTATGAAAAGATTAATAAGTTATATAGTTTTTAAGATATTTTGTTTTTCTTTTCAAAAGCAAATAAATGTTTAGATACGATTTATCTGGTTAACTTATTTAAATGGCATAGAACTTAAATTAAGTTTGTCATCCTTTAAAATAAAATGGTCTTGGTTAGGAATGCGAGATGTGTGTCTGTGGACACATTCTCGTTTGCTCCCCTTGGTCGCAAAGAAAAAAATGATGTTTAAATAGAAGTGTAAATTGTTATATTTGGAGTATTTAGAAATTGAATAAAGACCTATGAATTATTAGAGTCAGTTTTGTTGGTTTTTGTTTGCAGATCCAATTTTTCCTTAAGAACTTTCATGTCATCGCTCACTTTTCTATCTACAATTTTAGCATAATGCTGAGTTGTTCTCAATGATTTATGACCTAGCATTTTACTCACGGATTCTATAGGGACTCCATTAGTTAAAGTAATAGTTGTCGCAAAAGTGTGTCTAGCCAAGTGAGTAGTCAATGGTTTAGTGATTCCACACATGATTGCTATTTCTTTTAAAAAAGCATTCGACTTTTGATTACTGAATACTGGTATTAGCTTTTCACTTCTTATAACTTCTGGATGATAGGCATAGCGATTCAAAATTTCTTCTGCGATGGGTAATAATGGAATGCTGCTTCTGGTATTTGTTTTCGTTCTCTTAATACTAATCCATTTGTCTCCATCAATGCCTATGGTAATATCTGCTTTAGTGAGTTTTTCTACATCTGAATAAGCAAGCCCCGTATAGCAGGAGAACACAAACATATCTCTAACAACTTTTAAACGGTCAAAATGAAGCTCTTTTGTGTAAAGCGTCTCTACTTCTCCAGCCGTCAAGAAATCGCGTTCAACAGCTTCAAATTTAACTTTAAAATTATAGAAAGGATCTTTATCCATCCATTGATTAGCTAAAGCAATCCTAATTATTTTCTTGAAATTGTTAATATACTTTAATGCTGAGTTGTGATTGCATATTCTAACGGTTTTCAAAAAGAATTCAAATTTGGTGACAAAACGATAGTCAATGTCTCTGAGCTTATAATCTTCTAACCTATATTCCTCTTCAATAAATTGTTTTACATGATCATAACATGTCCAATAGCGCTTTGCTGTGCTTACAGAGATGTCTTTACCTGCCAATAAATCGGTCCTTTCGTTATGTTCTTTAAAAATTTCAAGTATAAATCTTACTTTCTTTCCACCTCCTTTTAAAAGGTTAATCATAGAAGTTGCTGAGATACGTGCATCCTCGTCCATAAGCCTTTGGTGTATTTTATTTAGTTTATGCTTAAGATTGTCAATATGATTATTAATCTCTACAGAATCTCGATTTGTACCCATCACACGCTGAGTTTTTGAATTCCAGAATTTAGGTTCTAACCTTCTGCTAATACTATATTCTACACGTTTATTGTTTACCGTTAACCGTAAGTAAATGGGGGCTAATCCTTTATTATTAATCTTTGAATTGATAAGATGAAAATGGATAGAAAAGTCTGTTTTCATAATTATATAAATTTTTAGGTCTCGCTAACGCCCAAAAGGTAATAAATTAGTATGTGAAAACCTAATGTATTAATTTTGTAAATGATTGAAAATGAGTGAAATATTATGCTTAGCGAGACCTATTTTATAAATTCAAAAGGGGTCACCGAATTGGTCTCGATTGGGATGGTTTTAAATGATATTATATGATGTCAAATAAAATGCAAAACCCTGTAAATCATAAATTTACAGGGTTTTTGTTTTGACTTGATAGTCATTTAGTGGAGTCGGAGAGAATCGAACTCTCGTCCAAACAAGTAACCAAAGGGCTTTCTACACGTTTATTCTTTTCTTGGGTTTTCGACTGCAACCTGGTTAAAGACAACCTAGTTACAGCTTAGCTTTTTTAGTTTCAAAAATAAATCAAAGCACTTTATTTCCTATATTGACATTTACGATGCCTCAAAAAGGAACGCCGTCAATCAAGGCTTTCCGGAGACATAAAGCTTGTACACCTTGTGTACCTAGGCCAATTCTACTATAATTCGAATTATGCAGCTAAAGCGTAGTTATTCTCGCCGTTTAAAGTTCGATTTAGTCTTTAAGGTGTTTCAAAATCATTGCACCACGTGCTTACCGTTCAATTAATCTCGCTGTCAAAACCAGTCGACCCCATTAACGAAATAGTAATTTTTTTATTTGGGCGTTACCCACTTTTGCTTTTAATGGAAAAAGTGCGTCAGGCTTTACGCTATATCTTTTGCAAAAAAGCAAAAGGATGCCGCTTCAATCCTTAACGCGGGCTGCAAAGGTATCAAAAACTTTGCAACTCTATATAAATTCAGTTAAATTAGAGCAAAAATTATTCCAATAAACAAAAAATATGCAATTTGTCAGTAATCCTAAAGTTGAAGATGTTTTTAAAAGCTACCCTAACACCGTAGAAAAGCAAATGCTGCATCTTAGAAAATTGGTTATAAAAACTGCTGAAAGAATCAACGGTTTAGATACTCTTGAAGAAACCCTAAAATGGGGAGAACCAAGCTATTTAACTAAACACGGAAGCACCGTACGAATGGATTGGAAAAGCAAAACGCCTAACCAATATGCCTTATATTTTAAATGTACATCCAAACTAGTTGAAACATTTAAAATTATTTATAAAGACACCTTTAAATTTGAAGGAAACCGAGCCATCGTGTTTCAATTAGAAGATGAAATCCCGGAAGTAGAGTTAAAACACTGTATTTCATTAGCATTAAATTATCATAGAATAAAGCATTTACCTCTTTTAGGTGCTTAAAAAATAATTCATAATTACATTTTTACTAAAATTTACTCTTGTAAAAATGTTTTTATGTCACTAATCGAATAAAAATAACCAAAACAGTAAGTTCGTATAACGTTTTGAATGTTTACAAACATAATTTCATTAAAATTAATAGATTTGCATCTTAATGTCTTCCTAATTAGAACTTATATTTATGACAAAAACCGCATTGATAACTGGGGGTGCTTCAGGTTTAGGCTATGAATTAGCTTTATTATTAGCTAATGATGGGTATAATTTAATTTTAATCGATATCGATAAAAATAACCTTGAAATAGCAAAAACTGACATTGAAAAAAAGTTTTTATGCCAAGTATCTACACTATTAAAAGACTTAAGTAAACCAAATGTCGCTGCCGAAATAATGGAGGAAATTATCGAAGTTCCCATAGATGTTTTAGTTAATAACGCAGGATTTGGCTTATTTGGTACGTTCGCAAATACCGAGTGGGAGCGAGAATCTGCCATGTTGTACGTGCATGTTTTAACCACAACACATTTAACTAAATTAATACTCGATGGCATGGTGAAACGGGGTTCAGGAAAAATACTGAACATGTCGTCATTAGCAGCTTTTCAACCTGGTCCACTCATGTCTATTTACTATGCTTCAAAATCGTACTTATTATCATTTTCCGAAGCTATAGCCAACGAGTTAAAAGGAACAGGTGTTACCGTTACAGCTTTGTGCCCAGGGCCAACTAAAACATCGTTTCAAAAAGTAGTTTCAAATAATACTTCAGAAAATAAAATCAGTTTCAATATGGCATGCCCCTCTAAAGTGGCACTTTATGGTTATAATGCCATGCAAAAAGGACAAATAGTTGCCATACCGGGTTTTATGAATAAATGTCTTTCAACCGTGCACCGATTTGTTTCTAGAAGAATGGCAGCACAAATTGTTAGAAACATACAGGAAAAGAATAGGGAGTTGTAAAAGTAATCGTGTTTTACTCGCTTAATTCTAATACTTGTTTATAATAGACGTGCTGAAATACCCAAAAGCCAATAGTTAAGAATATTCCAAATAAAATTGTAAATAACCAAGCCTCTTTAAATGCAAGGGGGTGTGACAGTATATTTAAAATATCCAAAACTAAATATTTAGGATTGCTTAAAATTTCCCAAGAGTTGTAACGTAAAAACCTACCTAAATAAACGCCAAAACTTGAAGCAAATAGAACCGTAATTAACAAGTAATGGAGTGCTGTTTTGTTTATATAAGTTTTCAAAATATTTTTCATATCTATCATAGATAAATAAAATAATAACAACCCATTGCAGGCAAACGATGTTACTACCAAAATATCCAACCATAAATAGGAGTCTGCGCTTAATCGTAAATGTATTAAGTCTGTAATAATATATGGCGCATTCGGTAAAAACAATAACCATGCACCAAAATAAAGTACAAGTTTGATTTTTTTAATGTTTGTTTTAGATCTTAAATAGGTTGTAATGCCAAAAGGAACAATGGCCAAAAATAAATTCCATACTAAAAACAGGTAAAAGAACGAATGGTTTAATTTTACGCGTACCATTAACAAAAACAAGCTAAATATTAACGATATGGTTATTATGGAATAAAGCTTAAATTGATTAAAAATAAATTGTTTTATAGTGTACATAGCTTTGCAGATTTTAATTCAACAATGATAACAGTGATGATTCCTAAAGTATAAGCTACCAAATCTGAAAAGTTAAAAGTGCTACCCAGTATTAGTTTTGCTGCTTGACTGTTTTGTAAGTTCAACGGTTTTAGAATGTTTGCCAATTGTAAAAACTCAATAGCAAAAGAAAAAGCTAACACACTCAATGCTATATATAAATGATTGCCTTTAATAAAACTTTTGAAGAAGCAATACATTAAAATAACTACCAAATAGTCGCCAAACGTATGACGAATGAAGCCAGTTTTTAAGAATATGGCTATGAATGTTTCGGCGGTGAAAAGTAACAGGGTAAGAATAATGTATGTTTTGTTGAATTGTAGTTTCATGATTTAAAATTGGGTTGAAAAGTCTATGTTTATTATTATAATGAAATATAAGATTGCTATGGGAATGTTCAGGAGTACTATACCGCATGCTTTTATAATTTCAAGTTTTTCTTTTGGGTTTCCTAGTAAATAAAATAATAATCCCAAAAAAGAAATGGTGTTTAATATGATTGCGACTATTACAAATATGAAACCAGGGTAAATAAACATATGAGAGTGACGAAAAGATATTTGAAGCGCAAATAAAATAGTTCCAAAAATGAAACTAATAGCGGCTATTGCCTTTGTTGTTGTTATAAAATTGTTCATAGTTTGTTTTTTTGCGTTAGCGATTGCAGTGGAAAGCCCACAGCGACGTAGGAGCGAGGACTTGTAACGGAAAGCGCGACCCCCGATTTTTCTTCGGGGGTAACGCCCATATAATTAATTAATAAAATTATCCGTTGTTCCAATCTATTTTTCTGGATACGTACATAACGATGGCTAATATTAAGAACAGACCGATGCTGCCTACTAAAAGTGCATAGTTCTCTAACTGAATAATGACATAAATAAAAGTATAAAGTGCCGTGAGTGATAGCCCGATAAATAGCGGAAACTTAAAGGTTTTTAAAATGGATTTTGAATAGAATGTAATGAGTACAATGACTGAAATTCCTGCTATTAAATAGGCTTTTAAGAAATTACTGTGCTCGGAAATGGAAACTAAAAGCGTGTAAAACATGGTGAGCGCCAACCCAATCATTAAATACTGAAATGGATGGATGTTTATTTTGCTTAAGGTTTGAATTAAGAAGAATATTAAAAACGTTAAGGCTATAACCAAAAAACCATATTTTGCTGAACGTTCGCTTTTTTGATACTCATCCACCATGACCATGAATTTGGTTCCGAATGCGAATTCGCTTAAGTCGGGTATTTTATTTAGGTGTTGTTGTGAAAAGGCTCTGTTTATGTGCAGTACTTTCCAATCTGCTTTAAAACCATTTTTTGTGATTTCTTTAGTTTCGTCGTTTGGTAAGTAATTGCCAATAAAACTAGGGTCTGCCCAATTGGATTTCATTTTCATATCTGTAGTTCTGCCTATAGGAATCAATTCAATTTGTTTGCTTCCGTTAAACGAAATTTTTATACTGAAGTTTGAATTTTCTGTACCGTTAATAAGCGATTGGTTTAAAAATCCAGTTTCTAAAATATCTAAGCGGGAATTTCTACCATTATTTTCATCATTATAATTGGTTTGAAATGCGTAACTGTTATTGTTTAGCTTAATAAGAACTTCATTTTTTATGCCTTTTAAATTGGATGTTTTCATTACAATGCTTGCCTTTTCCCAAATAATATCTTCAGGTTTAATGTCTTTATCGGTTAAATCTGTTGGAATGTAGAAACCAGACAAGGTCATATCGGTGGTAAAAACAGCCGATTCAAAATTACCACGGTTTAAGGTTTTTGAATTTACATTAACATCGGTTGTTAATTTTTCGGGGAATATGTAAGCGTAATTAACATGCGTTTGGATTTCTTTTAAATAGGTTTTTGTTGTCTCATTAAATGTTGTTTTTTCTGAATAGGTTTTGTACGGAATTTTTAAAATAGGGCCATATACCAAAACATTATTTCCCCATTTTTCATTGATTTCGTTTACTACATCTTGTTGCCTAAACGAGCGTTCGCGGATAAGACTTTCAATAAAAGATAGCGGTATTAGTAAAATGATGATTAAAAAACCGACCATAAGCATACGTGCAGTAATAGATGTTTTTAGCCAGTTGCCAAATTTGTTTTGTTGAGGTTGTGGGTTTATTTCTTCCATAATTATTGATTTTAAAGTACTTTGTATTTCAAAGTAAATAGTTAAAAAAATAGGGTTATTGTTTATTAATTAATTTTTCGAGGGCTTCAATGTGTTTTTTAAATTCAAGTTCTCCCAATTTGGTGGTACTGTAGCGTGTGTTTGGTTTTCGGCCAATAAATTGTTTTTCTACTTTTATATATTCGGCAGCTTCTAAAGCTTTGGTATGGCTTGCTAAATTGCCATCGGTAACATCTAGAAGTTCTTTTAGCATATTAAAATCGGCATACTCATTCACCATTAAAATAGACATGATGCCTAATCTAATACGGTGATCGAATACTTTATTTATGTTATTTATTATGCTCAAAAGAAAGTTTATTTGTTGATGTGTTTATTTGTTGATGTGTTCATAAGTATTAAACTGCTAACTGCGACTGAATACTGCTTACTTATTTACATCATACTTAAAATGCATCCAAGTGCCGTAAACAATATGCATAACGCCAAAACCTAAAACCCAAAGCCAGAAACCATAACCGGGGAATAGGGCAGCAATAAGACCTAATATTATTTCAATAAACCCTAAATACTTTATATCGCCAATACTAAATTTTGATGCATTTACTAAGGCTAAACCATAAAAGATAAGCATTAAACCTCCTGTGTGTCCATATTTACCTTGACTTAGTATAATTATAATATAAAGACCACCTGCAACTAGAGGTATTAAAAAGTTATATACTAATCTTCGTGATGTATTATCCCAAATTTCAGCACCTTGCTTTTTTGCTTTTCTAGTTGTTAAAACGATACCAGTTACGATACTTAAAAAAGCCACCATCAATAAAATGAAAACACAAATTCTAAATATGGTACCATCTAAAATTAAATAGCCTCTTACGGAAGAAGTAACAATCCAATAAGCTAAAGCTGCCCCAATTAAGGCATATATACCCGCCAAAATTCCAGATAAACCACTTAAAGAAATAAAACGCGATGATTTGTTCATCATGTTTTTGATTTCACTAATATCTTTTAAATAATCTTTTGATTCCATATAAAAGTACTTTGAAATACAAAGTAAATAAATATTTTTGAATGTATCATCATAAATATTCGTTAAGTTTGAAATAATTAATTCTGAATGAAAAGTGAAACCTGTAGATACATATTTTCTTAATCAAACAGAACCTTACCAGTCCATCATGCTTTATGTAAGAAGTGTAATATTGAATACGCTTCCAGAAGTAGAGGAGAAGTACAGTTATAGAATTCCGTTTTATAACATATCAAAAAAAACCATGATTTATTTAAATATCCTAAAAGGGAAAGACTATGTTGATGTGGCTTTTGTACAAGGTATTCTATTAGAAAAGCAGTTTCCTATGTTGAAAAATGATAATAATAGAAAGCAAGTGCGTTCCATTCGACTAAAAACTTTGGAAGATTTAGACCATGAAAATTTTGTAGCCTTACTTCATGAAGCTTCAAATATACTTTGCAAAAGCAAAAAAGCTTGGTTTATTTAAATATTAAAAATACCACCAAAAGCAATAATACGCTGTAAATAAGTAAAATGTTGCGATGCACTTTCTGCTGTATTACTTGTAGTCCTAATATCTGGCATGTCAATATAGCCACCCTTTAAATCCAATTGCATAAAAAAGTGTTTATAGAATGTAAAATTAACACCTGCATTTATTGAAAGACCGTAACCAGCCAAATGAAATTCATCAAATCGCTCTTTTTGAAGTAATGTGGTGTTTGTTTTAGGATATAAAGCACCGCCGCCAATACCTTCGGTCATTTTAATTTGAAATTTATCGATATTCGGAAGGTGAAATAATGATGAGATATCATCAACTCTGGCAATTTCTGCATACACATAGTTTAAACCGTTGGTGTGTTCAAACATTAAAAAATCTTCAGAAACCAAAAAGTCTTCATTGTTGTAAGTACCATTGTAAATTGACCCTGCTTCGTTTGTTGGTAAATTTATATAGCCATCAACCACTTTATTTAAGTTGCGTTGCATCACATACTTCATATGGTCAACTCCCAAAGCAACCGTATAATGGTCTGATATAAAATAACCCACTTTAACATTGGTCTGCGGAATGGTAATTCTGCTTGGGTTAATATAATCGATGTGCCAGCCTTTAGGTTTATCTTTAGCTTCGGTATCTTTTATTGTGAAATCGTAGTCTTCACCTTTAAAATGAATATCCGATTTTGAAAAGCTTTCTCTATTTCCGCCCCAGCTCACAAAGAATTTGCCTTTGTTTGAAGCGGTATATTTTATAGTTTCAGAATCTTGAGCAATTAGATTTAGTGAAAGCAAAAATAGGATGATGCCTAATGTAGGTTTGAGTGTCATGTTAAATATTTTGGGCTTAAATTATAATGTGTTTACTACTTTTCTAATAGCTACTAAATTGGTAAGCAGTTTTTCTAAATTATCTAAATGTAGCATGTTGGCGCCATCACTTTTTGCATTTGCGGGATCGAAATGAGTTTCAATGAATAAGCCATCTACATTATTAACAATACCTGCACGGGCTATGGTTTCAATCATATCGGGGCGTCCACCTGTTACTCCTGTGGATTGATTAGGTTGTTGTAATGAGTGTGTTACATCTAAAACCGTTGGTGCATATTGGCGCATGGTTGGAATACCACGAAAATCGACAATCATGTCTTGGTAGCCAAACATGGTGCCTCTATCGGTTATCCATGCTTTATTATTACCAGAATCGTACACTTTTTGTACGGCGTGTTTCATGGCTTCCGGACTCATAAATTGTCCTTTTTTTAAGTTGATTACTTTGCCTGTTTCGGCAGCAGCAACTACCAAATCGGTTTGGCGTACTAAAAAAGCAGGAATTTGTAATACATCTACATATTGAGCCGCTAATTGGGCATCGCTAATTTCGTGAATATCGGTAACGGTTGGTACATCAAATGTTTCTGATACTTTTTTAAGAATATTTAAAGCTTTTTCGTCGCCAATTCCTGTAAAACTATCCACTCTGCTACGGTTGGCTTTTTTAAAACTCCCTTTAAATATATAAGGGATTTCTAATTTGTTGGTGATGGTAATTACTTTTTCGGCAATGCGCAATGCCATGTCTTCACCTTCGATGGCACATGGACCACAAAGCAGAAAAAAATTATTAGAATTGGTGTGCTTTATTTTTGGAATATCTTGAAGATTCATAAGTAATATGATTTAATATGGTGCAAAGATAGGATTAAAACTTAATTATTATGTAATATGTGTTACATGTGCATATGTGGGCAGTTTTTAGCGTGTTAACAATATCATTTGATAGGTTTCATGTTTTATTTTTTAAACATGAAATATAACGCTCACGAAGATATGAGACTTTGTGAAACGGGAAGTGTATATGTTTTCAAAAAAACTAATTTATCAATTTTAGTAAAAATATTGTAAGTATCGTGTACAAAATGTAGGAGCCAGCCACTACACCAATTACTTTGATATATTTAGAGATTTCAGTTCCTTCTTGTCTGAAAATGTTAAAATTTAGCATAGCACCCAAAACCCCAATTGCACCACCAATTGCTCCGCCTACAAATAGCAGTAAAATTGGAAGTCCACCAAGAACATATTGAAACCATATAAGTTTTTCAACGATTTGATTTTTAATTCCATTTATTTCTAATGCTGGAATAAGATCTGGGAACGATTGCTTAGGGAAAGCCTTAATGCATTCTCCGTTTGTGGATGGAATAAGATATGGCTTTCCTTTTTCTTTAGACTGCTCTATTTGAAGATTATCCATTAATAATTTAGATTTTCCTGTCCAGTTAGAGATTTCAATTTCAAAATTTGAATCTGGAAAATCGGCGAGTTTAAAACTATACTTCATAAATATTTTAATTGTTGGGGTTCATGTTATTTGACTAGTTGCAAGTTGAGGTTTGCTTAATTTTCTTATTTTTACTATACAGTTATTTGTAATACTGAAACTTTTCACAGCGGTTGTTTATGGTGTTTAAAATAACCTGCGTAAATATAAATTATTAGCTTAAATATTATGTTCTTTTTAAATTGAAAGTAATGAATTTGGCTGCTAGTTGCATTAGCGATAGAAATGGCAGCCTTTTTTGTGCACGCCTATGCGCAAAAAAGCTAAAATGGATAGCGCGACCCTTTGTGGCTTAGTTACTTACATTATATTTTGTTCTTAATTTTAATAGCCACAAAGGGTAATGCCCAAAAAAAAGATAATGTATAATTTATTCCATATTTTATAGTTACCTTTGCACCCTCAAAAATAAGAGACCCTATATGGCTAATATTAAAAACATTGCAATTATTGCACACGTTGACCACGGTAAAACTACGTTGGTTGATAAAATTATGTATCACTGTCATTTATTTCGTGATAATGAAAATACAGGAGATTTAATTCTTGATAATAATGATTTAGAGCGTGAAAGAGGTATTACTATTACTTCTAAAAACGTATCGGTTATATATAAAGACACCAAAATTAATATTATTGATACCCCTGGTCACGCGGATTTTGGCGGTGAAGTAGAACGTGTACTTAATATGGCAGATGGCGTGTTGTTGTTGGTTGATGCTTTTGAAGGCCCGATGCCACAAACACGTTTCGTGCTTCAAAAAGCAATTGATTTAGGGTTGAAACCATGCGTTGTTATCAATAAAGTTGATAAAGAAAACTGTACGCCAGAGGAAGTGCATGAAAAAGTGTTCGATTTAATGTTTGAGCTGGGAGCAGAAGAGTGGCAGTTGGATTTTCCAACCGTGTACGGTTCGGCAAAAAACAATTGGATGAGTGACGATTGGAAAAACCAAACTGATAATATTGAACCATTATTAGATATGGTTATTGAACATATTCCAGCACCAAAAATTGAAGAAGGTTCTACACAAATGTTAATTACATCGTTGGATTTTTCTAGTTTTACTGGACGAATTGCTATTGGAAGATTAACGCGTGGTGGTTTAAAAACCGGACAAAATATTGCTTTGGTAAAAAGAAACGGAAGCATTGTAAAATCTAAAATTAAGGAAGTTCATATTTTTGAAGGTTTAGGCCGTAAAAAAGTAGATGAAGTTCAAACAGGAGATATTTGTGCGATTGTTGGTTTAGAAGGTTTTGAAATTGGTGATACGGTTGCCGATTTTGAAAACCCTGAAGGTTTAAAAACCATCGCTATTGATGAGCCAACTATGAGTATGTTGTTTACCATTAACGATTCGCCTTTCTTTGGAAAAGATGGAAAGTTTGTAACATCGCGCCATATAAAAGACCGTTTAACTAAAGAGCTTGAAAAAAACTTAGCGCTTCGTGTTAATGAAACGGATAGTGCTGATAAATTTATGGTTTTTGGTCGTGGGGTATTGCACTTATCGGTTTTAATTGAAACCATGCGTCGTGAAGGGTATGAGTTGCAAATTGGTCAGCCACAGGTTATTATAAAAGTAATTGATGGCGTAAAATGCGAGCCAGTTGAAGAAATGACGATTGATTTACCAGAAACTGTTTCTGGTAAAGCCATTGAAATGGTAACGCTTCGTAAAGGTGATATGATAAGCATGGAAGCTAAAGGCGACCGTATGGTTTGCCAATTTATGATTCCGTCAAGAGGTATTATTGGTTTAAGAAACCAATTATTAACGGCTACGGCAGGTGAGGCTATTATGGCACACCGTTTTAAAGAATATCAACCGCTAAAAGGTGGCATTCCAGAGCGTCAAAATGGCTCGTTGGTTTCTATGGAAAAAGGACAAGCTATACCTTATTCTATTGACAAATTACAAGATAGAGGTAAGTTTTTTGTAGATCCGGGTGAAGATATTTACGAAGGACAAGTAATTGGAGAAAACTCGCGTGGTGATGATATGACGGTTAACGTAACTAAAACTAAAAAGTTGAGTAACGTACGTTCATCTGGTGCAGATGATAAAGCTAGAATTATTCCAGCAATAAAATTCTCGTTGGAAGAAGCGTTAGAATATATTCAAAAAGATGAGTATGTTGAAGTAACTCCAAACCATTTGCGTTTACGTAAAATTTACTTAACTGAGGTAGAAAGAAAACGAAATAAATCGATTTAAAATATGGAATTTGCAGGAATTTCATATGTAGAATGGGTTGGGTATGCAGCCATGGCAACCCTGCTTATTTCATTTTTAATGAAATCGGTGCGTAATTTACGAATAGTAAACTCCTTTGGGTGTTTACTATTTGTGTTTTATGGTATTTTGTTAGAGCCACTATCAAAACCCATCATTATAACTAATACGGCTATTTTCTGCATCAATATGTACTACTTATTAAAAAAATAACGGACAAAGAAGGTTGATTCTTACTTTCTAAAATTGAATTTCTATTGATACGTAAAATGATTTTGTATATTTGGTTTCTTAAAAAATATATTAAATAATAAACTATTCAAATTTCAGTTATATAGGTGTCATTTGTTCAGTTTATTATTTTGTATCAATAACAAGTAAATACTCATATTAATTGAGAAAATTAATAGATTATATAAACACTAACGTTTTAATTAAAGTTACTTCGTTACAAGCAGCCTCAGTACTAACCAGAATAATTGCCGGAATATTAACTTCAAAGGCTATTGCGGTTTTTATTGGGCCTACTGGTTTAGCATTAATTGGTAATTTACGCAATTTCGTGAGTTCGTTTCAAACCATTGCCATTCTTGGTTTTTATAATGGTGCCGTAAAATATATTTCAGATTTTAAAGATGATGTTGTAGAGCTAAGTAAAGCAATATCTACCATTTATTACGTTGGTTTTACTTCTACTATTTTAGTGTCATTTTTTTGTTATTTCAATGCCCAATTAATAAATGATATTATATTTCCAGATTACAATAATTATGCATTTGTAATTAAGATTTTTGCCATGGTATTGCCTTTTTATGCTTTAAACATGTTTGCCTTTTCCATAATGAATGGTTTTTCTAAGTATAAAATCCTGATTATAATTAATATAATTGGTCAAATATTAAGTGTTTCCATCGCTTTGCTTTTAATCTATCAAAATAAAATCAATGGAGCATTAATTTCGGTCGTTATTGCAGAGTCATTAATATTCTTAATAACATTGGTAGGAATTATTAATAGACGTTCTTTAACGCCTTTAATTAAGGTTCGAAACATTAGTTTTAGTTTTGCTAAAAAAATGGGCAATTATTCTTTAATGGCTCTTTTTTCGGCTGTTATTATGCCACTTGTAGCTCTTGCCATTCGTTCTTATATTATAGAAAATGTTGGATATAAAGATGCAGGCTTCTGGGAAGCCATGACAAGAATATCTAAGTATTATTTAATGCTTGTAAGCTCTTTAATGGCCTTGTATATATTACCTAGATTTTCTGAAATAGATGACATTAAAGAATTTAGAAAAGAAGTGTTTGGTTTTTATAAAACTGTAATACCTATTTTGCTTACAGGGTTGGTGGCTATGTATTTATTGAAACCATATATAGTAACTATTATATTTTCAGACGATTTTAAACCTGTTGAAGACTTGTTTTTATGGCAATTGTTAGGCGATTTCGTAAAAGTACTATCTATGGTTATAGCCTATCAGTTTTTGGCAAAAAAAATGTTTTGGCACTATATTTTAACCGAAGCCTTTTTGGTAATTATTTTATATACAACCAGTGTTTATTTTATAGATTTGTACGATAACGTACAGGGTGCTGTTATAGCGCATTTTGTGAGTTATATTATGTATTATGGTATTATATTGCTCATATTTGGCAGCTCGCTTTTTGGGATTGATAGTGGTCGGGTTGATGAATAGTATTTTGTTAGTTATGTGTTTTCTTTACTTTTTTTACAACACAGTATGTACTGATTCCAAATGGTATGTTAAGGTGTCTCAAAATTTTATTTTCAAAATTTAACAAATGAAAAAATAAACTATTTAGCAATGGTAATTTGTACAGATTACCAGTTGAATTTTTCGTTTTAAAAATTGGAATCTTACTAAATAATCTAACTATAAGTACAGGCATAAAGAGGGTAAAATTCCAATAACCAGATTTTATTAATTTTATATTATAACTATTTAGCTTTTTAGTTAGTTCCTTTTTTGTATATCTTCTATAGTGCATATTTAATTCGTCATGATTGCTCCATAATAAACTAAAAGCAGGAACGAATACATATAGCAAACCATTTGGTTTTAAAAGGCCA
Source organism: Mariniflexile fucanivorans (assembly GCF_004341235.1). Classification (GTDB taxonomy): domain Bacteria; phylum Bacteroidota; class Bacteroidia; order Flavobacteriales; family Flavobacteriaceae; genus Mariniflexile; species Mariniflexile fucanivorans. The sequence continues at coordinate 61,952 of NZ_SLUP01000003.1, read as the reverse complement.
AACCAATTCTTAATTGCTTCTTTATCATTTTTGATATGCTCAAGACAGTCTGAGGCGATAATAATATCAAACTTTTTGTTTAAAACGATGTTTTGAGCATCAGCTACCATTACATTTTTAATACCATTTACTTTGCAATTATTAATAGCTATGGGACTAATATCAATTCCAAATAAGTTATCAGGCTCAAACCCTTTGTTGACTAACTCTTTTAGTAAAACTCCTGAAGAACACCCAACATCAAGAATACTTGAATTTCTCGGTGCTAAATTAATTAACTGTATGATATAATTTCTTCTCGCCTTGAACCAAAAATGACTTTTTTCAATTTCATGATATCTTTTTTCAAAATTTAATTCCATCTTTTTTTTTTCTTCTATTTAGTTTATCAATTAATCATTAAAGCATTCCATAATTAATAAAGTATATGGTACATGGAAATAGGAGTGTTCTACAGTTGATTTTACATTTTGAAATGATTCATTGGCAAGGGTTTCATATTCATTTTTTTTCTAATAAATAAACCTCTATCAAGTTTTAATAATAGGTAAGAAATTAAGTTTTGTTTTTTAATAAAGCATCCATCTAAAGTAATAAAACGTCCTTTAGGTTTCAAAGCTTTTTTTGCAGTTTTAAATAGCTTTTTAGCTTCTTGATTATTTAAATGATGAACAATACCTGAAGCTATAACAATATCAAAAGTACCAGGGTCTGGTAATGTGAAATCTGTAATTCCCGAACAAGTAAATTTACCTTTATCTTGATATTTGCTTTTAGCCTTTTTTATATAATTTTCATCTAAATCAAAGCCAAAATAATTGACTTCGGGTAAAAAATCAAGAATATCTCCTGGTCCACAACCAATATCCAAAATTTTTTGATTAGGCTTTGCTCGTACTATATTTTTAACAAAAAGTTTTCTCGCTCCATAACCTCCTACTAACTTTTTGTAACTTGTATAAATAAAAGGTATTCGAAGAAAAGAACGAGGGTCTAAAGAGATAGTCATGTTTTTTTAATTTAGCGAAAAATCGTTGTATTTTAAATACTTAAGTTTGCTAAAGTAATTTTATTTTTAGTACCTCCAACAATATTTATATATTGCAGTAAATATTTAACAAGTTAGTTAATCAATTTAATACGCACTAATTAGTGTTTTTTAATACTATGTTCAATCTTAAGAAGCCTAAGGATAAAGAGTTTTATTTTATCACTTTTATGGTTGTTATCTTACAGATTATTTTGTCTTTTCAAGGTTTTGATGTGTGTGATGATGGATTTGTATTAACATTTTACCAACAGATTTATAATGCTCCAGAAAGTGTGGAATATAATTTTGTTTATTGGCTATCTGGTGTTGTTGGAGGTGCCTGGTATAAGCTTTATGAAAATGGTGGTGTTTTGTGGCTTAGATTTTTAGCAATCATCTTTAATACGTTTACTTTTGTTGTTTCCTATAAAATACTGAAAACATTTATTAATGAGGTCTATGCTTTATTAGGATTAACTATCGTTCTTTTTGTAAATGATTTTGGATTTTTAACTTTTTATCATAATTATATAACCGCTTTACTAGCCGTAATGAGTATTTCTTTCTTTTTAAAAGGAATAATGAAAAGTAATTATAATTTATTAATAATAGCAGGGTTTTTACTTGGGATAAATGTGTTTTCCAGAATACCTAATGTTACCCTTTTTGTTTTTATTCTCGTAATTCCTTACGCGTGGTATTTACAAAATAAAATGGTTTTTAAAACTATCACTGCTCCAATATTTGGTATAATACTTGGGTTTATTACGGTTTATATATTGTTATTAAGTTTAAACCAAGTACACATAATGAAGAACTCCCTTTTGGGGTTAGTTAACCTAGGTAAAACAGAAGGGAGTTCTCATAATGTTTTGTCTCTTTTTTATACTTATTTACATAATTATATAAAACTAGTGGTCGTTTTTTGTCAATTACTGATTTTTTCAATCGCCATATTAAGTGTGTTGCATTTTTTTAAAAACAATCGCTTTATTAAGGGGTTTGTTTTGATACTGATTTCTTTATTGCTACTTTATTGGTTCAAGAGTGTAGGTATTTTTATAATATACGTAATAGGGTATATTGGAACGTTGGGCGTTTTATTTACTAAGCAAATTAAACAGGAAATTAAGTTATTGGCTTTTCTGGCTTTGCTTATGATGTTGTTTTTACCATTAGGAAGTAGCGGCGGAATTAGGAGCAGTGGGTATATGTGTATATGGCTAGCGATTCCTTTATTTTTTCACTTTATTTCACATTTGGAGCAGTTCTCAATAAAAATAAGCCTTAAAAATGAAATAATATCCAAAGATGTTTCAAAAAATATGATTAAATTCTTATCACTATTTTTATTATTAATATATAGTACTCAGAAAATATATAGTATTTCTCAAGAGGCTTATTTTGATCAAGGAAGTAGATTTAATAAAACATATATGATTGATAGCGAACTTGCTAAAGGAGTCTATACAACTAAAGAACGATCGGTTATAATAAATGATTTATTACATAATTTAAAGAAATATGTAAAGCCAAATGATTATTTACTTACTTATGATAAAATTCCAATGATTCATTTTTTAACAGAAACAAAACCATATATGTATAACCCTTGGATATGGATATATGATAGTTATTCTTTTAAAAAAAACATGGAAAGAGCAGAAACTGAAATAGATGTTTTGCCAGTTATAGTGCAACAAAAGTTTGAAACAATATTCTATTTTTCAGAACCTACCGAGTATTATTTAAATGATAAAATAAAAGATGATATTAGATATAATAATGGATTTGATAGTGAAAGAGTTAAATTGATGAATTCATTTATTTTAAGAAATGACTATGAGATCGTCTGGAGTAATGCTTATTTTAATATTTTTAAATCTAATAAAAAGTAGCGAAGTAATAAAATTAGGCTATTGTTTATATTTAAATAAATAAGCTATATAAGTGTAATTTATGGAAAAAGAAATTTCTGTAATTGTTCCAGTTTATAATGAACAAGATAATATTTTTGAACTTTATAACCGTTTATTAACATCGGTTACAAGTATTACCTCCAATTATGAATTTATTTTTGTTAATGACGGAAGTAACGATAACTCGTTGTTAGAGCTTATTAAACTTTCTAATCAGGATGATAACGTATTTTATATAAATTTTAGTAGAAATTTTGGTCATCAAATAGCTGTAACAGCAGGATTGAAGTTTTGCACCGGAAATAGTGTCGTAATTATTGATGCGGATTTACAAGATCCACCAGAATTAATTCCTGAATTATACGGGAAATACAAAGAAGGATTTAACGTAATATATGCTAAACGAGAAATAAGAGAAGGTGAAACATTACTTAAAAGAGCAACATCAAAGCTTTTTTACCGTATTTTAAAAAGATTAATTTCCTTCGAAATGCCGTTAGATACAGGTGATTTCAGACTTATAGATAAGAAAGTTGTAAAAGTGTTAAATAACATGCCAGAGCAGAGCAAGTTTTTACGCGGGCAAGTTGCTTGGTTGGGATTTAAGCAAACGCATGTATTGTTTAACAGAGATAATCGAAAAAATGGTAAATCTGGATATTCTTATGGAAAGATGTTTAAATTGGCCATGGATGGCATTACTGGATTTTCAGATATCCCTTTAGTTTTTGTTAGTAGATTAGGGCTTGCTATTTCTTTTTTATCTTTTATAGTAATTTTATATGCTATTTTTGCTCACTTTGTGTTAAAAGAAACGATTACAGGTTGGACTTCCTTAATTATTAGTTCCCTGTTTATTGGAGGAATTCAGTTACTTTCTGTTGGTATTATTGGAGAATATATTAGCAGAATAAACAAAAACACTAACAACAGACCTTTGTATATAATAGATAAAAGCAATATTCAAGACTTAAAAGATAATATTTAAATTATAAATTTTCACGATCATTTATACTATAAAAAGATACGATATTAGCCAATTAAAGCAATGGAACAGCTTTATTGAGAAATCTAAGAATGCTACATTTTTATTTCATAGAGATTTTATGGAATATCATTCTGAGAGGTTTGAAGATTTTTCATTGTTAGTTTATAAAAGGGACAAAATAGTAGCGGTTTTACCTGCTAATAAAAAAGAAGATACGGTTTATTCGCATCAAGGGCTGACTTATGGCGGTTTGGTATTAGCAAAAGAAGTGAAGTTTGAAATTGTAGTTCAAGTTTTTAACAACCTGCTCAAATATTTAGAAGCCAATGCTGTCAAAAGTTTGATTTTAAAACAAATACCTTCTATTTATACGATCTTACCTAATGATGAAATATGGTATCTAATGTTTATTCTCAAGACAGAATTAATAAGAAGAGATACTTTATCTGTAATTAATTTATATGAAAAGCTGAAAATTTCTAACAACCGATTAGAAGGATTTAAAAGAGGGAAAAAGAATGGTTTGATTGTTAAAGAAGAAGATTCTTTTGAATTATTTTGGAACGCCATTTTAATTAAAAATCTTAAGAAAAAACATAACGCCTCTCCAGTACATACCCTTGAAGAAATAACGTGGTTAAAAAGTCGTTTCCCAAATAATGTCAGGCAATTTAATGTTTATCGTGGTGATAAAATTGTTGCAGGCACTACTGTTTTTGAATCAAAATACGTGGCACATTCTCAATATATATCTGGTGATGAAAATAAAAATTCATTAGGGAGCTTAGATTTTTTGCATTTTTATTTAATAAACGACGTATTTAAAGAAAAAAAATATTTTGATTTTGGAACTTCTAATGAAAATAATGGGTCGCAAATAAATAAAGGATTACAGTTTTGGAAAGAAGGTTTTGGAGCAAGAACAATCATTCAAGACTTCTATAAAATTGAAACAAAAAGTTATGCAATTTTAAACGATATTTTTCTATGATACAGTTTTTGGACTTACATAAAATTAACGCACGTTTTGAATTGGAGTTTCAGCAGAAATTTAAAGAATTTTTAAATTCAGGACATTACATTCTAGGAAATGAAGTAGCTGCTTTTGAAAAAAACTTTGCTAATTATTGTGGTACAAACTATTGTATAGGTGTTAGTAATGGATTGGACGCGCTCATCTTGATTTTCCAGGCATATTTAGAGTTAGGTATTTTAAAAAAAAATGATGAAGTTATAGTGCCAGCAAACACCTTTATTGCTACCATTATGGCAATAGAAAAAACGGGTTTAAAACCTGTTTTGGTAGAACCGGATATTCATACCTATACACTGTCTGTTTTAGAAATTGAAAAACATATAACAACTAAAACAAAAGCCATTTTAGTGGTGCATTTGTATGGAATGCTTGCAGAAATGGAGTCCATAAACAGCGTTGCCAAAAAAAACAATTTATTACTTATTGAAGATGCTGCTCAAGCTCATGGAGCAAGAAATCAACAAGGTATCAAAGCAGGAAACCTTTCAGATGTCGCAGCATTTAGCTTTTATCCCAGCAAAAATTTAGGGGCATTAGGTGATGCAGGTGCAATTACAACCAATATTGAACTTTTAAACAATACCATTGTTAAGCTACGTAATTACGGCGCTTCCTCTAAATATGTTTATGATTTTGTAGGTAATAACAATAGGCTCGATGAAATTCAAGCTGCTTTCTTAAATGTAAAATTGAGGTCTTTAGACGCTGATAATAACAAACGGCGAGACATAGCAAATCGTTATTTATCAGGAATAACTAATAAAAATGTAAAGCTTCCTGTTTATAATCAATCGGATAATCATGTGTTTTATGCGTTTGTGCTTCTGGTAGAAAACAGGCAAAGTTTTGTGGATTTTCTTTATGAAAATAATATTGAAACCTTAATTCATTATCCGGTTCCACCATACAAACAGCGTGCATTTTCACATTTAAAAACAACGCTTTTGCCTATAACGGAAAAGATACATGATCAAATTGTAAGTATTCCAATAAGCCCAGTTATGTCATTAAATGAGGTTGAAACAGTTATAAAAACAATCAACAATTATTCATAAATTCAAATTAATACTATTTTGTGAAAAATTTTAAAAGCATTTTTAAAGGCAACCTTGTTTTAAAGATTACCTCTTTAAATGCTGTGGTTATTGCTATTAGGCTTGTAATCTCATTGGTTATCCAACGGATATTGGCAGTTACTTTTGGAGAAGTTGGTATTGCGAAAATTGGGCAGATTAGAAATTTAATGCAGATTATAACTAGTACCGCTTCATTTGGCACTTTTAATGGTGTCGTAAAATATGTTTCAGAACATAGCGAAAAAAAGGCAATACTTAATAAGTTCTTTAATACAGTATTTGTTTTTGGCTTTATAGGCTCTTTTTTATCGGCAACAATTCTTTTCTTCAACGCTTCTTGGATTACCCAATCATTGTTTGGCAATTTAGATTTTCTGGAATTAATAAAAATTTTAGCTTTTTTACCACCTGTTATAGCGATAAATATCATTTTTAGTGGACTCATAAACGGATTGTCCGATTATAAAAAATATGCTAAAATAGAGTTGGTTAGTTATTTACTATCGGCCGTACTATTATTGGTTTTTCTCTATAATTATCAATTAGAAGGTGTTTTGTTTTCCATCATTATAACACCCATTCTGCAGCTATTTGTTATTTTATACATATTTGGTAGTATTATTAAGAAGCATATCAATTTTAAAAATATAAAAGTTGAAATTCCATTCGCCAAAGAATTATTAGGATTTACCTTAATGTCGTTCGTATCTTCGATATTATTAAATTATATAGAGCTTGATATTAGAACAACCATATCTAATAAAATAAGTACCAATGAAGCTGGATATTGGACCGCAATGACTTTTATTTCAAAAAACTATATGGTTTTTTCCTCTGGATTATTTACATTGTACGTAATTCCTAAATTTGCTCGAATTTATGAAGGTCATGTATTTAAAAAAGAAGTACTAAACATATACAAAACCATTTTACCTCTTTTTGGATTGGGAATGTTGTTGGTTTATATTTTTAGAAAACTTGTTATTGAAATTGTGTATCCTAATTTTTTAGGTTTAGAACCATTATTTAAGTGGCAATTAATAGGCGATTTTATTAGGTTGGCTGCATTGGTGGTTTCGCATCAGTTTTTAGCGAAAAAAATGGTGAAAATCTTTATAATTACCGAATTAATGTCATTAGGGTTGTTTTACATTTTAGCAAAATATTTGGTAGTTATTTATGGTGCCGAAGGTGTTGTGATGGCACATTTATACAGAAACATCATTTACTTTTTTATTGTACTATTTGCAGTTTGGAACTATTTTAAAATGCAAAAAAGTAACATTGATTATGAATAGGTATTATCCTAGTTTAATTTGAAATGGAATATAAAACAGTTAGTTTTAGAATTAAGGTTTCCAAATTTGAAAACTTAAATTTTAGATTGCCATTTTTCTAGGTATAGTTTTGCGCTATCAATATAATTATGATGTTTTTCAACAAATTCACGAGCATTATTGGATATTTCCAAAAGTTTATCAGGATTTAGTAACAACCATTCCAATTTTTCAGCAATCTTTTGCGCATCTGGCAATGCGTTTATGGCCACGGTATCTTCTTTTAAATGATAATAATCTAGCCATTCTTGTTCAGCTCCAGTAAATACAACTTTACCTTTTGCCATAGCTTCCAATGCATTAAAACCTTGGTCGTAAGCATATACTTGATCTAGTAAAATATGGGCTTCATCAAATTTTGTAATGTATTCATTATATGGCAAACTTTCTACGGTAATTATTTTAATGAGATGACCATGTTTTTGTTTAATAATATGTAATGCAGCATCGAAAATATCATTTCCTTTTTTAAAATAATTCTCTCGGTTAATGCCATGAAAAATTACAATTTTACCACTAACATCTAAATCGATTTTTTTTAATTTTTTAATTTGAATTGGGTTGGGTACCAATCCTAAGTATTTAGGGTTGTCAATTAAAGGTATGTGGTAATCTAAATCGGAGGCTATAATGCCTTTTATGTTTTGATAAACAAAATCGTGTAAATTTTTGTAAGGTTTTTCAATACGCATTAGTATGTGTTGAAAATCTTTTTTAGAAACTCTATTTTCAAAATAAGGCGTTAAAATAGAATATCTAAATTTTTTTAAATATGCATAATTAACACTTATATAGTCTGTACCACAAGACAATAAAAAAACGTTTGGGTTGTGTTTGAAAATAAATGATAATAATGCTATTTCTGTTTTAGAAACGGTTAAAAAGGAATTCTCATTAATGAGTTGTACAATATCAAAATTTTTGAATTTACTTTTATGACGGTTGAATTGTATTTGGGTTAAAACAGAGGCAATGTCAATACGAAACACCCTGAAAATAATTTTTTTAATAATAGATGAAAACCCTGTTCTAAAATACAATTTAAGGTTTAAGTCAACCAATCTTTTTTTAAAACCATCACCCATGCCAACAACCAAAACTTCATGGTTTAAGGCTTCAAGACCTTCTTTTAAGGTGTAATGGCATGAATTGTATTCTCCTATCAATAAAATCTTCATTAAAATGATTAATTTTGATACAAAAGTATTTAATTAATCTAAACTCTTAACTATTAAATGAAGAAGATATGCATCGTAACAACTTCACTGGGAGGTGGTGGTGCAGAACGGTTTAGCGGTATGCTTTCCCAAATGCTTTCCCAATTGAATTTCGATATTCATGTACTTACTACAAAAAACGTAGTGGAATTTACGTACTCAGGCAAGCTTTTTAATTTGGAATTGGCATTAAAAGGGTCAAAAAGCAGTTTTAAAAAAGTACGGTTGTTAAAACAATATTTTAACGATAATAAGTTTGATGTCATAATTGATAACCGACCAAGAAGCGTTTTCCTTAAAGAGTATGTTATTTATAAGTATCTATTTAAAGCGGAACGGATACTGCCAGTGGTACATAATTATAATACACTCAATTACCTTCCTCAAAATAAGTTTTTAGCAAGAGTTTTATATGCTAATGTTATCACAATGGTATGTGTAAGCAAAAAAATTAAAGAAAAAATAATAAAGGAATACAATTTTAAAAATATTATCACAATTTACAATCCTATTGATTTTAAGTTGATTACAGGAAAAGCAAATGAGCCCATATCTATAAAAAATGATAAATTATATATCTTGTTTTTTGGAAGGATTCAAGATAAATCTAAAAACATAAGCTTATTGATTGATGCTTATAAAAATTCAAAATTAATAAAACAGAATATTTCACTATATATTTTAGGAGATGGAGAAGATGTTGGTTTTATAAAAGAAAAAGTAAAAAAGGAGATGTTAAATAACCATGTATCTTTTCTACCTTTTACAGCAAATCCATATCCATATGTAAAAAAAGCTTTATTTACGGTTTTAACCAGTAGATATGAAGGGTTTCCGCTATCTTTAATCGAATCATTGGCTTGTAGAACGCCTGTACTTTCAGTAGATTGTAATTCTGGACCAAGTGAAGTAATAAAAAATAATGAAAATGGCTTATTGGTTGAAAATTATAATCAACCTGCCATAACAGATGCTATGAATAAGCTTGTTGAAAATGAACAGTTATATAGTTATATAAAACAAAATACAGTAAATAGTATTAGCCATTTAAAAATAGAAACTATTGCAATGCAATGGAAAAAATTAATTGATTAAAGGATGAAAGGTGTAAAGATTATTGATATCCCAAAAATTTCAGATCCAAGAGGACATTTAGGAATTATTGAAGGTGATGTTATTCCATTTGAAATAAAGCGTGTTTATTATTTATATGATGTACCAAGTGACGCCTTTAGAGGAGGACATGCTCACAAAAACTTGTATCAGTTATTGATAGCCTTAAGCGGAAGTTTTGAGCTGCATCTTAAAAATGGCAAAGACACTGAAACGATACAATTGAACAAGCCAAATAAAGGTTTGTTGATAGAGTCTGGAATTTGGCGCGAAATCGATAATTTTTCATCAGGTTCCGTATGTTTAGTTTTGGCTTCCGATGTTTTTAATGAAGCCGATTATATTAGAGATTTTGATACGTTTAAATTATTTGTAGGCCGTTAAATAAATACGGTTTTTGATAAGGAAGCGTTGAAATTTTTTGATTAATATTAATAAAACCTTAGGAGTATTTAAAAATAATTTTTGTTTCCAATTAAGGTTGGTATAATCTATTTCGTTTTTTAACTTCTTGTACAAATCAAGTTTACCGTGCGTCTTACATCTTAAAGCAAGTGCATAACGGTTTATATCTAAATATAATTTCAAGGAAGTATTTGCTTTTTCTTCTTTAGCATAGCTTTTTATAAAATCATATCGTATATTGTTATATTCATTCTCGTTTTTGGACAAGCTATCATTAATATAAAGTTTATAAGACATGGTTATGGTTGGATTAAAACTCACCTTATGTTTTAATGCAAACCGAATCCATAAATCTAAATCTTGGGTAGTTTTGTAATATGGGTTAAACCCACCCATATTTTTAAAGATCTCTTTTGAAAACCCCACTGCCGATGTCCAAGCAACCGTATTTACAATACTAGCATTAAAAAAATCGTTAACAATTAAGCACTCTAAGCTGTATTCAAAATTAAAACATGCTTTTTGGCTATAACCTTCTCTATAAAATATTTCATAATTATTGCAATACAATCCAGCATCAGGAAATAAATCTATTTGTTTTTTTAGTTCAAGTAAATGATTTTCGTACCATAAATCATCAGCATCTAAAAGTGCTATATATTTTGAAGTAGCATGATCAATACCAAAATTTCTAGCTATGGAAACACCTTTGTTTTCTTGCTTTAACAAAAGCACTTTATCGTTCTTAAAAGCAGAGGCAACACGGTAGCTGTTATCGGTACTGCCATCATCCACAATAATAATTTCAAAATCTTGAAATGTTTGTTGTAAAACACTTTTTAGGGTGCTTTCTATAAAAGCTTCTTTATTGTACAATGGAATTATAACTGAGAAAAAAGGAGTCATTTTTTGTTTTTTAGCGTGCAGTAATAACCTAATTTATAAAAATCAAAAAGAAATAAGGATGGATGAGACGAATTGAAATTTTTAATTAATAGAGGTCTTAAATTTTTATAAATAAATGCAACAAACATATTTAGTTTTGCTCTTTTGAGTAATTCGTATTTTTTAGAAATATTTTGACTTTTTGTTTCAATTTTTTCCTTTTCAATTATTTCTATCAAATTTTTGATGGAATTTTCAGTTTTTTCAATAAAAGTAACAGCATCATCGTCCGTATTGTGTATTGCAGGGTTTCTCAAGCAAAACACTGGCATGTTTTGTTTTTTTAAAGAATTAAAAAAAAGGTAATCTTCATATCCATACTTTAATAAAGATTCATCAAAATTGTTTTTTCTGAATAACTCTTTTTTTATCAAAAAATTTGATGAATGTAAGCCTTTTTTGCTTTCTCGTTTCTTTGTATATAACCACCTGAGAACATAGGGTTTTTTAGGGGGTAATTCTTTTTCTATAATGCCTCCATAAATAATTGTTTTATCTAATACTGATAAGTAATTTTTAATAAAATTTTTATCTTTTGGTTTTACATCGGCATCTAAAAATAATAAGTTTTCATATTTTGAACCAACAGCTAATAAGTTTCTAATAGCACTTCTTCCAATATTATGGGGTAGTTCTTTAAATGTACAATTTTGTAAAGAATTTATTAAAGTGTTTTTTGAATTAAGTTCTGATTTTGAACCATCATCGTAAACTAATATTTCAAACACAATATCACATGCAATACATTGTTTGTGCAGTTCTTTTACTAACGGAACAACGTTAAAATGGTATGTTGGGATTAAAATTGAAAGCATTATCAACCTTTCCTCTGTACCACCTCAAAAACCTGACTATCATCGCACTTCAAGGTTTTACTTGGGTATTTTAAAAGCAATGCGTAATCGTGAGTTGCCATTAAAATGGTGTTGCCATTTTTATTTATTTCCTGTAAAACTTCCATAACCTCAATGCTGGTTTGTGGGTCTAAGTTACCAGTAGGTTCATCGGCAAGTATAAGTTCAGGGTTGTTAAGTAACGCTCTGGCAATGGCAACGCGTTGTTGCTCACCTCCCGAAAGTTCGTGCGGATATTTAAAACCTTTGGTTTTCATATCTACTTTACTTAAAACTTCTTCTACACGGGTATCCATTTCAGCTTTATCTTTCCAACCGGTAGCTTTTAAAACAAATAATAAATTTCCGTTTATGGTGCTGTCTGGCAATAATTTAAAATCTTGAAAAACAACACCTAATTTTCGTCTTAAAAAAGGAATATCTTTTTCCTTTAAGGTTTTTAAATCGAAATCTACAATATGTCCTTCGCCTTCGGTTAAGGGTAAATCGCCATAAAGTGTTTTCATAAAACTACTTTTTCCAGTGCCGGTTTTTCCAATTAAATAAACAAAATCACCTTTGTTAATTTCAACATTAACGTTAGAGAGTACTAAACTATCACCTTGATATATAGAAACGTCTTTTAATTGTAAAATAGGAGTAGACATAAGTTGAATAAATTTTTGTGTTGTAAAAGTATTATATAAAAGTTAAAAGTGGAAAGTTAAAAGTAAAAAGTTTCAAAGCTTCAAAGTTGCAGAGGTTCAAAGTGGTTAAGAGTTTTTTGGTTAATGAGACTGAAAACCGCTATTGCGACTTTTTTCCTTTTCGTAAATTTTTAATAACTCGGTTTATAATTATAGCACGATTGTTGCGTTATAGATTTTATATTAAATTATCTTTGATACCAAATTAAAAATAAATTGTTAATGACTATAAAAAAGAGCGTTTCCCTTTTGGTTGCCATAAGTTTTAGTTTTCAAATATGGGCACAACAATCTGCTACTTACACGAGTAATTTAGCAGAATATCAAAAAGCCTTGTCACTTTATAATAACCAGCAATATCTTGCGGCACAATCCTTATTTGGAAGTGTGAAAAAAGACACTAAAGAAACCGTTTTGTTGTCCGATTGTGCTTATTATATTGCTAATTGTGCCGTGCGTTTAAATCAACAGAATGCGGACCAATTGGTAGAAAATTTTGTTGAAGAATATCCAACAAGTACAAAACGTAATACGGCTTTTATTGATGTTGCCGATTATTATTTTGTAAACGGAAAATATGCGCATGCTAGAAAATGGTATGATAAGGTAGATGAAAGCGGATTGGGAAGAGCTGAAAAACAAAAGTTTTATTTCAACAATGGTTATTCGGCATTTACAAGTAAACAATATAAAGAAGCGAAGCAATATTTAACACGTGTTGAGAATTCAAAAGAATACGGTTCGCAAGCTAAATATTATATAGGTTTTATGGCTTATGAGGGCGATGATTATGATAATGCCAACAAATACTTCGATCAAGTAAGTAACCAAGAACAGTACAAAGAAAAATTATCATATTATCAGGCCGATTTAAATTTCAAACTCGGAAATTTTGAAAAAGCCATTCAATTAGCAAAATCAAAATTGAAAACAAGTGATGCGAATGAAGTGTCTGAACTTTCAAAAATTATTGGTGAAAGTTATTTCAATTTAGGAAAATACAATGAATCCATTCCGTATTTAGAAGCTTACAAAGGCGTAAAAGGGAAGTGGAATAATACCGATTTTTATCAATTGGGTTACGCACATTACAAACAAGGCCATTATGAAGAAGCCATTTCAGAATTCAATAAAATTATTGGCGGTACGAATTCCATAGCGCAAAATGCCTATTATCATTTAGGTGAAAGTTATATTAAATTAGGTAAAAAACAGGAAGCGTTAAATGCGTTTAAAAATGCTTCGGAAATGGATTTCGATTTAAAAATTCAAGAAGATGCATATTTAAACTATGCTAAAATCAGTTATGACATTGGTAATCCATACCAATCGGCACCACAAGTTTTATCAGGTTACCTTGATAAATATCCAAAAACAACTTTTAGAGAAGAAATTGAAACCTTGTTGATAGATTCTTATATCACTTCAAAAAATTACAAAGAAGCATTAAAATTGCTTGAAGGTAAAAAGAGTTTTGAAAACAAAGCGGCTTACCAAAAAGTAGCGTTTTATAGAGGATTAGAATTATATAATGAAGGTAATTACACAGAAGCGAAAGCGCTTTTCGAATCGTCTATAAAAGAACCTCGTGATGCTTCTTTTACAGCCAGGGCAACCTTTTGGAAAGCAGAAACCGATTATAATTTAAACAATTATAATGATGCGTTAATTGGTTTTAAACAGTTTCAACAACAATCGGCTGCTGCATCAACACCAGAATATAAAAATATCGATTATAACTTAGCTTATACTTATTTTAAGCTGAAAAGCTATTCGCAAACGGCACAGTATTTCAATCAATATATAGCATCCAATAAAAAAACAGATAATGTGAGATTGCATGATGCTTACTTGCGTTTGGGCGATGCTTACTTTGTTTCAAGTGAATATAAAAACGGTATCAATGCTTATGAAAGTGCCATTAAATTAGGGACTGCCGATTCCGATTATGCCTTTTTCCAAAAAGCGATAAGTGCGGGTTATATAGGTCAAGATTCAAAAAAAATAAAAGAATTAGAACAATTTATTTCAGAATACCAACAATCAAAACTTCGTGATGATGCAATGTACGAATTGGGAAATACCTATGTAAAAAATGGGGATACCGATAAAGCGATACAAATGTATAATCGTTTGAATTCTGAATATAAAATGAGTTCATTTGTGCCAAAATCGCATTTAAGACAAGGTTTGGTATATTACAATGGTAGTAAAAATGAACAAGCTTTAGCCAAGTTTAAACAAGTAGCTACCGATTATCCAGAAACACCCGAAGCGGTGCAAGCCGTAGCTACTGCACGTTTAATTTATATCGATTTAGGTCGTGTTAGCGAATACGCTTCTTGGGTAAAAACCTTAAAATATGTGGAGGTTACCGATGCTGATTTGGACAATGCGACCTATGAAGCAGCCGAAAAACAATATTTAGATAACAATACCGATAAAGCTATTAACCAATTTAATGGCTATTTAAATCAATTTCCAAGTGGTTTGCATGCTTTACAATCCCATTTTTATATAGCTCAAATGTATTATAAAAAAGGATTGATGGAGAATGCGTCACCTCATTATAAATATGTGGTAGATGCTTCAAGAAGTGAATTTACAGAAGAAGCATTGTCTCGCTTATCGCAATTTTATTTAGAAAGCAAAAACTGGAAGAATGCCATTCCGTTATTGGAACGTTTGGAAGAAGAAGCTAATTTTCCACAAAATGTGGTGTTTGCGCAATCTAACTTAATGAAAGCGTATTATCAATTAGAAAATTACAATAAAGCAGTAGCTTATGCTGAAAAAGTATTAGCAAGTTCGAAAATTGATAATAAAATTAAAGCCGATGCGAATGTTATTATTGCGCGTTCTGCCATAAAAACAGGCAATGAAACCAAAGCGCAAGAAGCCTATGCTAAAGTTGAAAGTGTTGCAACAGGTGAAACAGCTGCCGAAGCCTTATACTACAATGCTTATTTTAAAAATAAAGATGCTAAATACGAAGCTTCAAACACAACCATTCAAAAATTAGCAAAAGATTATTCTGGTTATAAATACTACAGCGCTAAAGGTTTAGTGCTTATGGCTAAGAATTTCTATGCGTTAAAAGATGCGTTTCAAGCCACTTACATTTTAGAAAGTGTGATTCAAAATTTCACAGAATTTAATGATGTCGTTACCGAAGCTAAAGCAGAGTTAAATAAAATAAAATCAGAAGAAGCTAAAACTAATTCGTCTATTCAAGCAGGAGGAAATTAATTGTCAATTGTCAATTGTTTAAAAATCGTAAATAAAAACATATGCGTAAGCAAATAAAAAATATAATATTAGCAGTTTTTGTACTAAGTGTAACCTTTGGTTTTTCTCAAGTAAAATCAACCGACACCATCAATACAGGTGTTATAGATGTTGTAAAACCATATACACCAACTATATCTGATGCTTTTAAAGTGAAAGAAGTACCATCTTTAAATGATGAAACCACACAATCTAAAAAGGATATTAAGTACAATATTTTTTCGTTTCCGGTAGCTTCAACGTTCACTCCAGCAAAAGGTAAGGCGGCAACCGTTGAGAAAGCAAAACCTATAAAATTATTCGATAATTATGCAACTTTAGGGCTTGGTAGTTACACAACTATTTTAGGTGAAGTGTATTTAAATCAAGCCATTAGCCGTAATGAAAGTGTTGGTGGTTATTTCAGCCATCATTCTTCTCGTGGCGGTATTGAAGGTGTTCTTCTGGATGATGATTTTTCAGATTCAAAAATAAATGTAAACTACGCATCACGCTTACGCGATTTGTCATGGAATGCAGAAGGTGGTTTTCAATATCAAACTTATAATTGGTACGGACTTCCAGAAAATTACGCTAATGATGAAGGGTTTACTAATGTATTGGATGTTGGCCATGCTTTTTTCAATGCCCATTTGGGTGGCGATCTAACTTTTGAAGATACCTATATTAATTCTGCAAGTGTGCTTTTAAGACATTTTAGTGATAACTGGGGATCATCGGAAAACAGATTTACATTTAAAGGCAAGGTGGATGTGCCTATAAATGATTATGAAATTTCAACCGATTTGGTTATAGATTATTTAGGAGGTGGTTTTGATAACGGATATGATACAACTGAAGCATTAAATTACGGAAATTTTCAGGTAGGTATTTCTCCAACATATCAAATAATTGAAGACGATTTAACCTTAAATATAGGTGCATCGTTATTTTTTATGAGAGATAATGAAGCGAAAGAGAGTAAGATTTTTATATATCCAAATGTCACTGCAACCTATAGATTGGTAAACGATGTGTTGATTGCTTATGGTGGTATTCAAGGCGACTTGATACAAAATTCTTATTATGGTTTTGCGAACGAAAACCCATTTGTATCTCCAACCTTATTTATAAAACCAACCGACCAACTATATAATGCTTATGTGGGTTTAAAAGGAAAAGTAACTAGTAATGTGAGTTATAATATTAGCGGACGTTACATTTCTGATAGAAATAAAGGTCTGTTTATAAATAATTTAACATCGTTTGATATGTTGAATGATGAAGATTATCAATATGGAAATTCGTTTAAAATTGTGTATGATGATATTAAAACATTGGGTGTTTCTGCTGAATTAAATGTTGATGTAAACCGAAACTTTAAATTGGCTTTAAAAGGTGAAACTTTTAGTTACAATAGCCAGCATCAAGCAGAAGCGTGGAATTTACCAAGTTTTAAAGGTTCTATGTTTTTAGATTATCAGATAAACGAAAAGTGGTTTGCTGGAGCCAATTTATTTTATGTAGGTGAACGAAAAGATTTATTAAGTATTGATAATAATGTTTTAGAAAAAATCTCTATGGTAGTAACTTTAGATAGTTATTTTGATGCTAATTTACACGTAGGCTATCATGTAAACGATCAACTTTCCATATTTGCAAAAGGAAACAATATAGGGAATAAAGCGTACCAAAAATGGCAAAACTTCCCTGTGCAAGCGGCACAGTTTTTAGCGGGTGCTACTTATAAGTTTGATTTTTAAAATTCCTGTGAAAGCAGGAATCTTTCAAATTGAAATTCATATTTAAATGAAAAGGGTATTCTTAATTGTTTTATGTTTCTGGGTTAACTTTTGTATTTCACAGAATGTAGTTCAACAAGCAACACTTTCTGAAGCTGCTTTAGAATTAACAAAACAAAAAGTTACCTACGATCCTAGTTATTTTTCTATTCCATATCCAAATGGCGATGTGCCTGCCAATAAAGGCGTTTGTACAGACGTGGTTATTAGAGCTTACAGAAAAATGGGTGTAGATTTGCAGAAGGAGGTACACGAGGATATGAAAGTTCATTTCAATATGTACCCAAAAATATGGGGTTTAAAAGCTACAGATAACAATATTGACCACAGACGCGTTCCTAATTTAATGACTTATTTTGAACGAAAAGGAGCAGGTAAACCCATTACAAAAAATGCCAAAGATTATCTGCCTGGAGATATTGTTTGTTGGAATTTAGGTGGTGCTATAACACATATTGGAATTGTAGTAAACAAAAAATCTAATGACGGGAAACGGTATTTAATTGTTCACAATATTGGTGCAGGACAAGTTTTAGAAGATTGTTTGTTCGATTTTAAGATTATCGGACATTATCGTTTTAAAAATTAATTTTTTTGTCATTTCTGCGAAGCCAGTCATTGCGAGGCACGAAGCAATCTTTTTATTATAATAGTCTAAAGATATATGAGATTGCTTATTGCCTCGCAATGATTCATTCATTTAAGTTTTTGAGTTATTAAAAGTGATTAGCTTCAATTAATTAATCTAGCCAAATAATCAAAATGTTCCCCTTCAGCAACCAGTTCACATTTTAAACCCACGGTTTCGCAAGCTAATTGTAGTTTTTCAAAATCTAAGTACAACCATTTCATGGGGTCTTCTTCTTCACCTTTATAACTTAAAAAATAATCGAGTTCGCCATGGTAACTTGCATTCATATCCATCCAAACCCCACCATCTTCATCTTCATACATATATTCAATATCGGAAGAATCAATCAAAATTTGTCCGTTAGCATTCAACAGACTTTTTAAATGCGATAAGTATTTTGAAACTTCTACCAATTCTTGAAAAATGCCTGTGCCATTCATCAGTAACAAAATAGTATCAAAGGTTTCGGTTTCATCTAAAAGCGATTTAACTTCAGCATGTAAAACACCACGTTGTTTAGCAACTTCAATAGCTCCTTTTGAAATATCGATGGCTTTCACTTTAAACCCTTTTTCTTGTAAATACAAACTATGGCTACCAGCACCACAACCAACATCTAAAATACTGCCTTTGGCTAGTTTTAATGCTTTTTGCTCTAATTTAGGCATGTCTTTAAAACTGCGAAACAAGTAGGGTAGTGGCAAATCGTCTTCTTCAGATATGTTGGTAGATGTAATAATATCTTCGGTGTAATTCCCGTTTTGGTAATCCAATAAGGCTTTTCCAAATAAATCTTTCATGATGTTTTACGTCATTGCGAGACCTTTTTAAGTCGCGGCAATCTTTTAATTTAAGTTTCACTTTTAAAGATTACTTCAGTCACTCTTCTATCGTAATGACAAAAATACTATTTTTACACCATGCAAGACTTCATAAAAAACCTTTCAAAGCTCGCCAAAGATAAACATAACGAGAATAAAAAATTCTTCGCGAAGCTAAAAAATAAACCACCTAAAAATTTAGATTATGTCATGCAAGAATTGCATGATGCTGAGTTTAAAAAAACGGATTGTTTGGAATGTGCCAATTGCTGTAAAACTACTGGGCCACTATTTACCGATAAAGATATTGAGCGTATTGCAAAACATTTTAGAATGAAAACTCAGCAATTTATCACTAAATATTTAAGTATTGATGAAGATAACGATTATGTACTGCAAAGTGTGCCATGTACCTTTTTGGGAGCTGATAATTATTGTTCTATTTATGAAGTACGTCCAAAAGCATGCCGTGAATTCCCGCATACCGATAGAAAAAAGTTTCAACAAATTTCAAATTTAACTTTGAAGAATGTTGAGATGTGTCCTGCAGCTTTTAATATAGTTGAAGAAATGAAGAAACGGATTAAGGTTTAGTTTTCAGTCGTAGTCACAGTCTCAGTTTCATTCATAGTTTCATTTTCGGTTTAGAAATCCTCAGTGAATCTTTGTGAAAACTCCATCTATCTCAACGAAACAATTTTTCTCTTTTGCGTCTTAGCGCCTTTGCAGACAAAATGAATTTTCAGTCCAAGTATTCAGAAAATGGCACTGTAAAACTTTGCAACTTTGAAGCTATGTTTCTATGCAACTATATTTCTTTTAAAGCATTTTGATTATATTTAAAACAAAAAGCTAAAACTTGGAAACTTTTTTAAACTATTTTGAAACCATTCCTTCATCACACCGAAGCTTGATTTTAGTGGGTGGACTCACTATTTTTTGGTTTTTAGAAGGCGCTGTCCCTTTATTCAAATTCAATTATGGAAAATGGCGACACGCGATACCTAATCTGTTTTTTACTTTAACAACCATCATAATAAATTTTGTGCTTGCTTTTTTATTGTTAAAATCGGCCGATTGGGTGATGGCAAACAACTTCGGAATTCTAAATTGGTTACCTGAAATGCCACTAGGGTTGTATATCCTTTTAGGAGTTTTTTTAATGGATTTTTTTGGTGCCTATTTGCCACATTTTGTAGAACACAAAGTAAAACCGCTCTGGATGGTGCATTTGGTGCATCATTCTGACCATAATGTGGATACTACAACCGCAAACAGGCACCATCCTTTAGAAAGTGTTATCCGGTTTATATTCACACTTTTAGGTGTGTTGGTTATTGGTGCGCCTATGGGTATTGTGCTGTTGTACCAATCGATGTCGGTATTGGCGACGCAATTTACGCATGCCAACATAAAATTACCTAGAAAAGTAGATGCTCTGTTGAGTTACGTTTTAGTGTCGCCTGATATGCACAAAGTACACCATCATTATAAATTGCCTTATACCGATTCTAACTACGGAAATATTTTTTCGGTGTGGGATAGACTCTTCGGAACCTTTATGATTTTAGATAGAAACCAGATTATTTACGGCGTGGATGTGTTTCCAGATGAAAAAGAAAATAGCAACATTAAAGATTTACTGAAACAACCATTTCAAAAGTATAAAAAACCGACTATTATTGATTAAATTCCAAAACCCAAAACCCAAAACCCAAAACCCAAAACCCAAAACCCAAAACCCAAAACCCAAAACCCAAAAACTAAAAACCAAAAACTAAATTCCAACACCCAATACCCAAAACTTAATTAACGAATACATTCTCTAACTCTTTTCCGAAATCCGTCATGGTTACACCTGTCAAGTTGGTCAAAACGGTAATAACCACTTCTTCTTTAGGAAATACCATTAATATGGATGAAGCGCCCACACCTCCACCTGTATGATAAAATTTTGGTGTATCGTTTACAGATTTCTCACAGGAGAAACCTATACCATAGCCTGTGCGTTCGCCAGTTATTAAACATTGCGAGGTCGTTATTTCAGCTATCGCTTTTTCTGATAAAATTTTAGGAAAAATAAGTTCGTTACCAAACTTTACAATATCTTCTGAAGTTGATAAAAAACCACCACCTGCAACTTTGTATTCATTGGCGACAGGTTTTGCTATAATGCGTTTTTTTAATGCAGAACTTCTGTAAAACTGGGTTAAGTTAGGTATTTCAGCATCTGATACATCTGCCATAGTATGTGTCATTTTTAATGGCTTAAAAATAGAATCGGTTACTAAAGTTTCAAAAGGTGTTTGCGTTGCTTTTTGTATGGCTTCACTCAACAATACATAACCAAAAGAACTGTAGTTGTAGTGCGTTCCAGGTTCGTATAAAAGGTCATCGTTTTTAAATAAATCCAACCCTTCTGTAATACTCATTTTTTTGTTTAAGGCATACTCAACATTGTCTTTGTAATGCCTAATGCCTGCTAAATTACCACCAAGTTGCCTAATAGTAAAATCATAATTATGCTTGGGATATTCGGGAACGTACTTATAAATACTTGAATCTAAGTCGATTAATTTGTCATTTGCTAGTCTAGCTAAAGCAACAGCAGTGATGGATTTTGAAATACTCGCAATTCTAAAAATAGTGGTATCTGGTTTTACACGTATCTTTTCTTTTCTATTGGAATAACCAAAACCTTGAGACCAAATGAGTTCACCATGTTGGGATACTGAAATAGACATGCCTGTAATGCCTTGTTTTCTCAAGAATTTTTTAGCTAGTTTTTTGGCCTCTCTAGTTTTTATGAGATTAGGGCCTTCAATGGTTTGTGTAAATCCTACAGCGCCTAGTAATAGCATTATAGAAGCAATAATTCTTTTCATAGTTACTTATAAATCAGATAGTTGTTTCTAGTTTCTTTAAAGCTTTCCAATCCTTGTTTCCATGTTGTTTTTATTTCGGCTTCGCTTAAACCAGCTTCAATTTGTTGTTGTAATTTTTTTGTGCCGGCTAATTTAATAAAAAAGCTATTGAAAAAATCGGCTTTATTTTTAGTGTTTTTATAAGCTGAAATGAGCCATCCCAAGTTTAAACTATTTAAATTTTTAGCAGTTGTTAAATTAGTGCCATAACAAATTTTATCTTGATATAAAGGTGATTTAGCACCTTCATTAGGTTTTGGTGTAAATGTGTAGGTGAAGTTTGTTTTATCTAAAAACGGACTACCAAATACTTGAAACTGTGTGTTGGTACCACGCCCCACACTCACATTGGTACCTTCAAAAAAACATAAGCTGGTGTATAAGTTGATGGATTTATCATTTGGTAAATTCGGACTCGGTTTTATTGGTAAACTATACGGCATTTGGTGGGTGTAATTTTTAATAGGAATCACTTTCAATTCACATTGAATTCCATTTTTTAACCATTTTTCACCGTTTATCATAGTAGCATATTCACCAATAGTCATGCCATGAACTACTGGAATTGGGTGCATGCCCACAAAACTTTTGTTTGCCATTTCTAAAATTGGTCCATCTATGTAATGTCCGTTTGGGTTGGGTCTATCTAAAATTAAAACAGGAATATTACCTTCAGCGCAAGCTTCCATCACATAATGTAGCGAAGAAATATAAGTGTAAAAACGTGCGCCTACATCCTGAATATCAAAAATCATGACATCAATATTTTTAAGCTGTTCGGGTTTTGGTTTTTTATTATCGCCATAAAGCGATACGATTGGAACGCCCGTTTTAGTATCAATACCATCTTTAATATGTTCCCCAGCATCGGCAGTTCCTCTAAAACCATGCTCTGGCGCAAAAACAGTTTTCACATTCACATTCAAAGCAATCAAAGAATCCACCAAATGAGTATAGTTTGGGTTTTGGGTTTTGGGCTTTAGGTTTTTCTTAAAAATAACAGAAGTTTGGTTCGCTACAATGCCTATGCGTTTCCCTTTCAACAATGGTAAATAAGCCACCGTTTGGTTCGCACCAACAATTATTTGGGAGTTTTGGGTATTAGGTTTTGGGTTTTGGGTTTTGGGTTTTGGAATTTGGGTATTTGTTGTCTGGTCTTCGGTCACAAATCCATCGGCTTTTTTCTTCGAAAAGTTTCCGCAAGAAATCATTCCTAAAACAAATAATAAAACTGTATTTTTGACAATATTAAACCGCATAGTATATTTTGAATTACGAGTTTTTTTTAGCTAAACGCATTATTGGTAGTAAAGCGTATAAAAGTAGTGTTTCAGCACCAATAATAAAAATTGGCATTGCTGCCATTGCTATTGGTATCGTGGTGATGATGGTTGCCATTGCAACGGGTATTGGCTTACAACAAAAGATTCGAGATAAAGTAGTGGCGTTTAACGGTCACGTAACTATTACAAACTTTGATAGTAATAATTCTCAAGAAAGTTTAGTGCCTCTATCTACAAAACAAAATTTTTATCCGGAGTTTAAATCGGTTGAGGGTGTTAAACATGTGCAAGCTGTGGCTTCCAGATTTGGTGTTATTAGAACGGAAACCGATTTTGAGGCTGCTTACCTAAAAGGGGTGGGTGCCGATTACGACTGGGAATACTTCAAAGAATTTTTAGTAGATGGCAAGCTTCCAGACTACACCAAAGACAGAAACGAAGATGTTTTAATATCACAATATTTAGCCAATAGGTTAGGGTTTAAAACAAACGACACCTTCCAAATGGTATTCCCAAAAGACGATGCTGAAAAAATACCAAACATCATCACCTATAAAATTGTAGGTATTTACAATTCTGGGTTTCAAGATTTGGATGCTCAATATTTATTAGGAGATATTCGTCATATTCAACGCATCAATAATTGGAATTTAGACCAAATTGGCAATTTTGAAGTTTTTTTAAATGATTATGACCAGCTTCCCACAAAAAGTATCGAAATATACCACAATACACCACCTACATTAAACACACAAACCATCACCGAAAAATATGCATCCGTTTTTGAGTGGATAAATATATTCGACAAAAACATTTATGGCATTATAGGCATCATGATTTTAATAGCTGGTATTAACATGATAACCGCACTTTTGGTTTTAATACTGGAACGCACCCAAATGATTGGAATTTTAAAAGCGCTTGGTAGCAACAATTGGAGTATTCGCAAGCTGTTTTTATATAACGCTGGTTACCTAATTGTCCTAGGGCTTTTCTGGGGAAACCTAATAGGTTTAAGCTTGCTATTTGCGCAAAAATACTTCAAATTATTTCCGTTAGATCCTAGCGTGTATTATGTATCGGAAGCACCTGTTTATATAAGCTTTAGTTACATTGTAACTTTAAACTTGGGGACATTAATACTGTGTTTGTTGATGCTTTTAGTGCCTTCATACATTATAACAAAAATATCGCCCGTAAAAGCCATTAGATTCGAATAGCTTTCAATTAAAAAATATTAAAACTTATTGCTAATTCTATTTGCAATTAACAATAAGTTTTATTTATAGGCTTATTTTAATGGCTACATTCATGCCCATGATCGTGTGAGTGTTCGCTACAGCTCTCGCCACTATCCACAAGTTCGCCTTGTAAAAACAGTTTTACGTTATCGGTTGGGTTTCCCGAACATCCACGAACCACATCAATACCTGCTTTGTTTAATTTGTTAATGGCGCCGTTACCAATACCGCCTGCGAGCATTACTTTTACGCCGCAATCGGCTAGTGTAGTTGCGATATTGGATTTACATCCACAACCTATTACCGATTCCATCGATTCGATAGAAACAATGGCATTAGTATCTAATACAGTGTAAATGGTGTAATATTCACAATGTCCAAAATGGTCGTCTATTTCGTTGTTTTCTGTTACTGGAACTGCAATTTTCATAATTTTATTTTTTTTAATTTATTATATGTTTTTTATTTTAATCTTTTCAAAGTATAATCTCTTTACCTGTTGTAAGTGTTTTTAAATCGTTTTTCAATAGTGATGTAAGTTTATTTAAAGCATTACTTCCCGTACAATGTCCTGTATAGTAGATTGCGCCGTTTGTTAATTTTTTTAATTCAGTACCTAAACTTATCAGTTCTTCATCGGTTTCGGTTTTAATAAATTCATTCGAATCAATTAAATGAAACCCGCCAATAACGGTTTTTATACGTTGGTTGGGCAATAAGTTTTTCACGGCCAATACCATGTTTAAAACACCATTGTGGGCGCATCCGCAAAAAATATGGAGGCCACTTTTGGTATGTATTGCAAAAACTAATTCGTGTTTAAAATCGTCTTTTATTAGTGTATCGTCATTTTCTTTGTAAAGAATACCATTGCCTTTTGGTAGTGGATAAACACTATCAATTTGCGGAATAATGTGCATGCCATCAAAACTTAAAGGTGTGTTTTCAAGGAATTTGAATCGATGTTCATACTTTAGTAATTCAGTTGGGTACCCAATTTGTTTTTTTTCCTTATTGCGTATGGATAAATATTGAAAATTGAATATGTCCTTTTTCAAATACACAGTCGCTTGTTGGTTCATATTTAAAAAATGTATTAAACCACCAATATGATCGTAATGCCCATGCGAAATAATAACCGTATCTACTTTGTCTAAATCGACACCTAATTTTTTGGCATTCTTAATAAACAAATCGGTTTTTCCAGTATCAAAGAGTATTTTATGGTTGCCCGTTTCAATATACAGTGATATTCCGTGTTCCGAATTTAAATGTTCGTTTACCGATGTATTTTCTATAAGTGTAATCACTTTCATTTCAATCTCTATTTAAAACATCAAATACTTTAATCTTAAAAAAACTGTAGCAACCAGTACTAGGCCATTTTCAATAGATTAAGGGCAAGATTATTTGCTTCAAATATAATGAACCTAGGTTCATAAATAAAATAATTAAACATATATTTGTAAAATAATTTTGAACGCATGTTCATTATGGATAGAAAATTTCAAACAAACAATTATAAAGTATATATAGATGCATTTAGAAGAACGAATAGAAAAATCGGAAACAAAGCAGTTTAAAGTGGTGTTTCCTAATACTTTAAACGACCATGAAACCCTGTTTGGAGGTGTTGCTATGAAATGGATGGACGAAGTAGCATATATAACCGCCGTACGCTTTTCACGACTAAAAATGGTTACCATTTCTACGGATAAAATAAAATTTAAACATGCTATAAAGCCAGGAACCATTGCCGAAATTACAGGAAAAGTAGTTAATATGGACAAGTTTAAACTCGATATTCAAGTAGAAATTTGGGTTGAAAACATGCACAGCTACGATAGATTAAAAGCTGTTGAATCTGTATTTACATTTGCAGCCATAAACGAAAACGGAAAACTTATTTCCTTAAAAGATATGCGGTTAGAGCCAGAGTTTAATTGAATAGTTAAAAACCATAAAGTTTAATTGGTTTTAGGGTTACTACAAGGGGAGCGTTGTTCGTTGCAAGTCTTGCTGTGAATTTCTATTACTATTAAATTAGTTCGATAGGTGTTATGTAACTTTATTCCAGTATAATGCTGTCAATTTCTAATTTAAAAGTTTCTTCTTTTTTATTGCCAATTAAAAAAGCAATTTGTTCCATCTGCTCAGCAGGGTAGTTTGGCAAGTCTAAGGTTTTACCTCTAAAAGCAGGATACATACTGTTGAAAGGAATTTCAATAATACTCCAATTTAAAGTGGTGTTGAAAGAGGCTATATAGGAGTGTTTATCGGCTGCTTTACTTTTTATTCTAAACTGATAATTTTTACCATCGCCTTTTACTTTGATATATACTTTGGAAAAAGTAGATACGTTTTTAGCATCAAAATGATATTGAACCATCGAAAATCCACCATCATTTTCTAATGAAACTTTGCCACTAAAAACACCATAACCCGCATCGTTCAAGGTAAATAAGCTATTTGAATTGCCGCCCATAACCACATCATTAATGGTTTTCCAATTTGTAATATCGCTTTTAGTATTAAATTTGAATATCTCCATTACAATTTACTTACATCAATTTTGAATAATTCGGCGGCGTTTTTCCAAAGAATTAATTCTTTTTTTTCTTGAGGAAGTTCTAATTGGTTCATGAATTTCAAATAGGATTTCATATTACTAATAGGCCAATCGGTTCCATAAAGTAAATATTTTGGGTCGCCAGCATAGGTAATCATTTGTTCAATTTCGGTTTTCATATAGCGCTCAAACTTATCGGAGAAATCGCCTAAAACCAAACCGGAAATATCGGCATGTACGTTTTCGTTTTTATAAACCACTTCCATACAATCTTTAATCCATGGGTTCCCTACATGGCAAATCACAATTTTTAAATCGGGATAATCAACCGCTAAATCATCAATATGTATGGGGTGCGAATATTTTATTTTCCCGGTTGGGGCGTAAGTATCTCCGGAATGAAACATAACCGGAACATCAAATTCAATAGCCATATCATACACGACTTTCAATCTGATATCATTAGGATAAAACGGTTCATAACCAGGATAGAATTTTAAACCTTTTATAAGACCCGATTCCAAGTACTCACTAATTTCTTTTAAATCGCGGTGGTTGTAATTAAGGTAACTAATTCCTGCAACCACCCCAAGATTGTTGCGTCCACTAATAGCCTCTACCACTTTTTTAGTACTCGGCCTATGCTCATTTACTTTGTATGATGAAAGTACCAAAGAATAATCAACCTGGTTTTCCTGCATGGTTTCAGTAAGCTTGTTAAGGCAATCTTCTAAAGATACAACTCGGTCTTCGTGGTAATTATTTATATGGGTGTGAACGTCTATAATCATATTGTTTTTTGGCGTTTTTATTAATGGTTTTAGTTACGAAAATTTTGATGGTAGCCAATAAAGTCGGCTCGTTTTTCCTAACGAGCATAATTTAGTATTTTTTTTTCAGGTTATGTACTTCCTAAATAAAAAATGCCGTAAATACCATTGTTTTTTAAAAATTATATTGTTTTAGGGTCGAGAATATTTTAAACGATCGTTGTCTATTGGTTTATTCTGCTGAAAAGAAATTATAAAAATTATTGAATTTTGTTTTCATGTCTTCAACCGTTGTTTTAGCATTTTCAATCGATTTTTCTTCAATTAATGCATGCATATCGTCTTCTACGCTATAGAAGAAATTATGTATTTGATCAAATTTATCACCTGTATAAGATTTATCGAGCATAATAAATTTAGCTTGTTCAAATACATCTTTCCCTAATTGATTGTAATCTTTGATGTTATTTGATTTAAAACTGTATAATCTGTTTAAAATACTATCGGCTTTTTCAATAGTTTCAGGTTTTAATTTCCAAGGGTTTCCATTATCATCTAACCGTAAGTCTCCCATCATAAGCATTGCCATTTTTGGGGCAGAACCAAATTCATATTCATAAATAGTTTCAGCAATTAATTTCAATTCGTCTTGATTATAATTTAATTTGGGCATTAAATTAAATTTTTTAACGGCTCCTGGCATCAAGGTTTTTTCTTCGGAAGGATTATTTACAATATTCATTATTGCTGCTATAAAATCTTCTTTGTTTTGATAATTTGGTAAATAATGTTCCTTAATACGTAACATGGGAGGCGCAATCATTTGGTTCATTTTAGCAGGGTCGGGAGTTTCAAAATGACAGATATAGCATTTACTTTCCATAAGTTTATAGCCTTCCGTTTTTATAAGGTCGGATTGTGTTATTGCTGTAACGTCTTCAGTTTTTGTTTGTTTGTTGTTGCACGAAATAAGGAAAACATTTAATGTAATAGCGACGGTTAATAATTTTAATAAATCTACCATGTTGTTGTTCTTGTTGTTGTAAAAGTTAAATATCAGGTGCTATTAAAAAACACCTGACATTTGTAATTATTTGTTTTTAAGTCTTTTTGCTTGATTTTTAGCAAATTCAGCGGGCAAAATCACACCATCCTTGTTTAGATCAATACTTTCAAATGATGGCGCGTTATCGATGTTTTGCATTCTTCCACCTTTTTCAGCATTTTGAGCTTGTCTTTCGGCTCTTATTTTTTCAAACTCTGCTGCTGTAATTTTTCCGTCACTGTCTATGTCAAAAGTTTCAAAAGCAGGACTGTTTTGCATGTTCTTACCATTTTTTGTGCCTTGTTTATTGCCTTTGCTATTGGCATTGCTTGCTTGGTGTTTTGTAAACTCTTCTTTTGATATTTTACCATCCTTGTTCAAATCAATACTTTCAAATGATGGTGCGTTCGCAATGTTTTTCATCATACCACCTTTTTTTGCATTCTCAGTTTGATTTTGCGCTCTGGCTTCTGTAAATTCCGAGGCTGTTATAAACCCATCTTTGTTTTGGTCAAAAGTCTCGAAAGTTGGTCTGTTTTGCATCCCTTTACCCATACCTGTATTTTGTGAATAGGTATTGATGTTAAATAGCAATACTATTGCTAAGGTTGCAAGTGTACTAATTTTTGTTGTTTTCATTTTATTATTTTTTAAATGATTTTTTTACTAATTGTTTTTGTAATTTTTTTCTTCCGGCATTGAAATATCGCCGTTTACATTCACCATACTTTTAAAAATTTGGAACAATTTCTCTTTTTGTTTTTCATTACAAATACCTTTCATATCGAGGTAGTAGTTCATGGTTAAATTTTTTAATTCTGTGTGCAGAAAACCTAAATCTTTTGATAGCTTTTTTAGATTCATGGTATCCGAAGTTTCTTTTCCCAACTCTGTTAATATATCGTTTCTATTTTCATCCATTTTTTCTAAAAGCATATCTGAGTTTTGATGGTATTTTTGTCTTATAGCTTGAAACGCTCTTTGTTGTTTGTTTGATAGATTTAATTCTTCCTTAAAAAAACGACCTAGGCGCTTGGTTGGCAACACCTTTTGGCTATTTTCTTGGGATTTATATCTAGTTACTTCATTTTTTCTATATAAAATCGTTCCCACAATAGTTAGGTTCAGTAGTACCAAAAGCCCTATGATTCCTAATAATATTTTAATATTTTTTTGCATTTTTATTCTTTTATTAACAATACGGTTTCCATTTTTTCTAGTTGCAAATCATTAAAGTAAAATTCCGAATTGTATGTTTGCGTTGTAAATTGCTGGCTGTTTTCACTAGCTAAATTTCCAATAGAATAACCTGTATATAGGGTTAGTAATACTAATGATAAAGCCATAATTGGTCGAAAAACCCTTTGTAAGTATGTGCTATAACTCGTGTCTTGATTTTTGTTTTTATTGAGTTTATTGCTGATTTCCATAAACAAATACGGATTGTTTTCTAATCTTTCCTTTTCATTGGTTAAATGGTAAGTAGCTTCCAATTCATTTAAAATATTTTTAAGTTCACGTGAATTATCAATACAATTACCAACATGTTTCATTTCTTCGTGTGAAAGTTGTTTGTTATAAAATTTGAGTATGGTATTATGTGATAATTTAGTTTTCATGGTTCATGCTTTTATATATAGGACACAGGTTTGGTTATAAACTTTTGCTTTTTTTTATTTTTTTTAAAATATTTTTTTGGATGTTCAATTTAGCTCGATGGATGAGGCCTTCCACCGAAGCGATAGATACATCCATAATAGTCGCTATCTCTTTATATGAAATAGATTCATAATTGTGTAGAATGAAAGCTGTTTTTTGGTTTTCGGGAAGTAAATTAATGGCGTTTCTTAATGAGATGAGCCTTTGTGTTTTAATGTCATCATAGGCATCTTCTGCTAAAGTGTCTTCTGTTGGCGGATTGTATTTAACATTGCTACTGAAAAAACTTTCAAGACTTTTAAAAATAGTTCTCTTTTTATTGTCTCTTATAAAATTGAGTGATTTGTTTACGGCAATGCGGTATAACCAAGTTGATATTTTGGATTGAAATGTGAATTTTTCAATAGTTTGATAGGCTTTTATAAACACTTCTTGTGTAATATCTTCCGCATCGTTTTTGTTATGTGTAAAATGGAAACACGTATTTAAAACCAAAGACTGGTACTTATCAACAAAAATTTTAAAATATAGTTGATTTTCATCAATAATACCCGAAATTAATTCTTCATCTGTCATTTACTTATTGTTGAAATCAATTATATGGATTAGACACAGATTCAGTTAAAAACTTTTGGTTTAAATGTTTTTTTTTAAATTTAGGTTCTTGTTGAAGTATTTAAAGGAAGATAATCCTAATTATTTTCAATATCACTAATATGATGTTCCAGCGCTTTTACAGAAATTTGAATTTCCTTAATTAATAATCCTAACGATATAATTAATAAAATAAGAGCCGTTCCAAACACCCAAATCGCAAAAGTTTGTTGTTTTATATAAATTAAAAACATGGTTAAAACGCATAATAACAAACTGGAAATACCAAAAATTTGCATAGACCGCGTGAGGTACAAGCGTTGTTTTATGTTCTGTATTTGCGCCATTAATACCTGATCCTTTTTTTTAAGGTATTTTGAATGCAAGTCTCTAATAGTTACTGCGTATGCTAAAAACCGATTAGTATATGCTAACATGATTAATGAGATGGCTGAAAATAGAACAGCGGGTGTGGTAAGTGTTAATTCTTCCATGTAATTTAATTTTCTTCAAAGTTATGTAACTTTTAAAAACATTTTTGAATTGAGCTTTAAAACTTATGTAGACCACACGAAAAATATAAACCTAAATCGATTTTATTTTTGTGATTTTTTTCTAATTAAGATCGATTAAATAGCCAATGGATACATTTAGAAAACCAGTCGTTTTTAAATCAGGTTCGGTTTCAACACGAGAAGGAAAGTTAATGTTATATCCTATTTCAAAATCCCATGATTTGGTTGAGAGATTTATTGGGATATTAACTTGTGTATTCAATAAGTTGAAAACATCATTATAAATATACTCGATTGTTGTGACATCACCTTGTGTATTTAACTGCTCTAAAGCTGTAGTTTGTTGTGCTATAAGAAAGCCAATTTGCGGTCTTAATTTAACATTATAATTCTTTTCGCTAGCTAAAGTTATATTGGCATAACTACGTGATACTAATTGAAACGATTGGTCTGTTCCAAACAGATAGGAGGTATTCAATTTTGTGCCTAAAGTTCTTTTTTTATTTCTAACACCTAAAGTTAAGTCTATAGAGTTTGTAAAAGTATCCCAACCATTTGAAAAAAAGTAATGTGTGTAACCTATATTATAATTGAAACGTTTTTTTTCGCCAATAGTATTGTAATAACCAATGGAAACATTGGTAAAGTCCCAATTAGGCTCAAAGGCTTCGTAATAAATGCCAGATATACTTAAATTAAAACCAGAAGAACTATAATAGGATATTTGTGGTACTAAATTATACTGATTGATACCAGAATCTCTCCCTGAAAAAAACGTATTGCTATTAAATGAAACGTTTGTGTAAATAAAATTATAGGAATTGAAAGAATCTAAAATGTCATTAATGAATTGTTCTTCATTAAAAAACAGTTCGTCAAGAAGCAAATCCAATTCATCTTCTTTGGGTTCTTGAGCGTGTAAACTAACAGAAGTTGCTACTGTAAACAGTAGCAACCAAAGTGCTATGAATCGATTTTTAAATATGGAATGAAATGGTTTCATTTTTTAGAGTTTTTAGCTACCTCCATTGCCATTCCCATTTCCGTTTCCATTGCCATTTCCAATATTGTCTCTAACGCGTTCTCCATTACCACCATTAGCTCCAAAACCTTCTCCGTTTCTCATTTCTCCTTGACCCGATGCTTGTCTTGATTGTTGCATACGTTCTTGTAGCATTTGTCTTTGTTCTTGAGTTAAAGATTGTCTGAATTGTTCTCTAACTTGACGTAATTGTCCTTCTTGGGTTTGAACCATTTGATTTTGAGCATCTGTGAATGTTTCTTTCAAACGCAATCTTATTTGATCTTTGGTTTGAGTTTTGTCTTGCAAAATGGCCAATTGTTCTTGGGTTAACGATGCTTTAAGTTGGTCTCTGTTTTTTAACATTAACTGGCGTTGTGTTTTTAGCATGTTTTTTTGTTGAACAGTTAATTGTTCCATAATTGGAGTGTAATCATCGTTTTGAGCAAAAAGAGTGCTTCCTGTTGTTAAAAGCATTATTAAGCTGAATAATGCAATTAATGTTTTTACTTGTGTTTTCATGATTTATAAATTTATGTTATTCAATCTGTTATACTTCTTAGAACCCAAAAACTTTAAATAGTTTGGATTTATAAAATAAAATTTTCAATAAGGCTTTTATCTAAAAAACTATTTATTAATGAGTCTTCTATCAAAACAGAATTAAGAAAAATGTTTTCTAGTTGTTGTTCGTCTTTTTCGGCCTCCATAACCACATTGTTTATAATGTAACTGTCTAAATAAGTATTCATTTGGGAGTCTGAAACCATAAGCGATGTTATTAAAAAATCGCCATCTAAAAATTCTGAATTTAAAATTTGTTTTTCTTCAGTAGTTGTTATTTGGTTATCATTTTTTGTAATGTCATTTTTCATCCAAAGAGTAAGCGCCATAGCAAGTACGATGCTGGCAGCAATAGGGTAATAAACCATGGGTTTAAGCCAAAAAACAGTTTGTTTTGGCGCTTCTGGTTTTATAATTAATTTGCTAAGAATATTTTCCTTAGATTTTGCAAAGTAACCTTCAGGAATGTCCATCCCAAGTTTGTCTTTGTGAAAGCTTGAAATGTTATCTTTATTTTGATTTGAATTTTTCATAATTTTTAATCTTAAATTTGATTAGACCCTTATTTTTTTCAAAAGTTTGTTTATACTTCTTCTAATATTTTTTCTTCAATAATTTTAACAGCACTGTAATATGCCGATTTTAATGTGTTTTCACTAATGTTTAAAATATTTGATATTTCATTGAAACTTAAATCGTCAAAATATTTCATTTGAAAAACCCGTTGCTGTTTAGTTGAAAGTTTAGAAATGATATCGTTTAATTTCATCTGCAATTCATCACCATTAAAAAAACTATCTTGAGTTAAGTTCTTTAGATACAAATTGTCATCTTGTTCAATAGTTACAACCTTTTTTTTGTCGTTTTTTTCTAAAAAACGTATCGATTCATTGTAAGCAATTCTATACATCCAAGTATTTAATGTGCTTTTTTCTTGAAAGTTATTTATGCCATTAAAAATTCGAATAAATGTATTTTGTAAAACATCGTTAGCATTATCATGGGTAATCACTATTTTTCGAATATGCCAATACAAGCGTTCTTGATACATGTCAAGTAAATCTTTAAAAGCTTCATTTTTAAGCTTTGGATTTTTAAGTCTCTTAATAAGTTGAATTTCTTGATTCACAATATGAAGATTTACTATTTAGACCTTTCTTTTGTTAAATAGTTTGTTTTAAAATACAAAAAAAAATGTTATTTAAATTGCGTATGTTTTATTAGTTTAGTGTAATGCAAGAAGATTTTTTACATTACATCTGGAAACATAAAAAATTTGAATTAAATAATTTAGAAACTACCCAAGGTAAAGCCGTTGTGGTTACTTCGGTTGGGCAGCATAATTTTAATTCAGGTCCCGATTTTTTTAACGCACAGCTTAAAATAGGCGAGCAGCTTTGGGCGGGCAATGTTGAAATTCATGTGAAGTCTTCCGATTGGTTCCTGCATAACCACGAACAAGATAAAGCGTACGATACCGTAATTTTACATGTAGTTTGGGAGCATGATACCGATGTGTTTAGAAATAATAATACGGCAATCCCTACTTTACAACTGAAAGATTTTATTAATAAAGACCTTTTAAATAATTATGAAAAACTATTTTCTAAGAATGGAAAATGGATTCATTGTGAAAACGATTTTGCTTCAGTTGATGATTTTTTGCTGAATAATTGGTTAGAACGTTTGTATTTTGAACGGTTAGAACGAAAAGCAGAAACTATTCAATCGCTTCTAGAAGAAACCAAAAATGATTGGGAAGCTGTGTTTTTTATCATGTTGGCTAAAAATTTCGGACTCAAAGTAAACGGTGAATCGTTTTATAGTATGGCAAAGTCGATCGATTTTTCTGTTCTGCGGAAATCACAAGCAAATCAGCAAACCTTAGAAGCGTTGTTTTTTGGACAATCTGGTTTATTGGAACATGATTATGAGAATGCCTATTATTTAACATTGGTAAAAGAGTATCATTTTTTAAAGCAAAAGTTTAAATTAGAAAATAACAGCGTGGTTCCTTTACAGTTTTTTAGGTTGCGACCACCAAATTTTCCAACCATAAGGCTTTCGCAATTGGCAAGTTTGTATTTTGAGCATAAAAATTTGTTTTCAAAAGTTATGGAGACTGAAAGTTTAGAGAGTTTTTATAAACTTTTTAAAGTTTCAACGTCATCATTTTGGAATAATCATTATACGTTTCAAAAAACATCTAAAGCATCAACCAAAGCTCTAACAAAATCTTTTATAGATTTATTATTAATTAATACCATTCTGCCTATTAAATTTTGTTATTCAAAAGAAAAAGGGCAGGAGGTTGATGCTTTGGTTTTAAAAATAGCTTCAGAAATAGCTTCAGAAAAAAATAACATCGTTGAAGCCTTTAATGGGTTAAAGAATGTTTCAAAATCATCATTACAATCGCAAGCACTTATCCAACTTAAAAACGAATATTGTAGTAAAAATAAATGTTTACAATGTGCAATAGGAAGTAAACTAATCAACAATTAAATTTTAGTAATAACTTTTAAACCTTAAACTTTAAAACTAAGTGTTAAATTGCAGCATGAACGGAATTTACAAACCTTTATTATTTTTCCAGAAACATGGCTATTACGTGTGCCAACGCATTGCAGAGCGCTTGGGTATAAGAGCTAAAGTTGTAAGAACCACATTTATGTACTTAACCTTTGTTACACTTGGTTTTGGTTTTGCTCTGTACTTGTTTTTAGCATTTTGGATGCGTATAAAAGATTTAGTTTACACAAAAAGGTCTTCTGTTTTCGATTTATAATTTATGAACCCAATTTCACGATTTTTTAGAACCAGAATATACACCGCCGTTTTTTTGATGGTTTTTATATTACTAGTAGGAGTTACGGGATATAGATTGATTTCTGGATATTCGTGGGTTGATGCTATTTACATGACTATTATTACCATGACAACGGTTGGTTTTGGTGAAGTAGTTCCTTTAGATCAAGAGTCTAAAATCTTTACCATACTATTAATTATAGCGAGTGTTTTAATAATGGGTTACGCCCTTTCCATTATAACCGAATATATTTTAAGTAAAAATAATGTTGAAGAATTAAAGTATAAAAGAATGCAAAAGCAGATAGATAGTTTTAAAAACCATGTTGTTATTTGTGGCTATGGTAGAAATGGAAAACAGGCATCAAAAAAACTGTTGGCTCATAAAAAGGCATTTGTGGTTATAGAGAAAAATAGAGATATGGAAGAGCGCTTGCAGCTAGACCATGTGCCTTATGTTATAGGAAATGCAAATGAAGATGACATACTTATGCAAGCAGGAATAGATAGGGCATCTAGTTTTATTTCAGCCTTACCCAATGATGCCGATAATTTGTTTGTGGTACTTTCAACAAGGCAAATAAACAAGAATATCAACATTATAAGCCGTGCATCTAACGAATCATCATACGATAAATTAAAGTTTGCAGGTGCTAATAATGTTATTTTACCAGATAAAATTGGTGGAGACCACATGGCATCTTTAGTGGTTGTGCCTGGTTTAATGGAGTTTTTAGATAATCTTTCCATTGTTGGGAAATCTGATATTAATGTGGAGGAAGTTGCTGTTGAAAAACTTATTAGAAAAGAAGAAGTTAAAACCATAAAAGATTTAGATCTTCGGAAAAAAACAGGCTGTACCATCATAGGTTACAAAGATGAAAACGGCGAGTATATAGTAAATCCTGAAGCGGAACTAGAATTAGCCGCAAATTCTAAAATTATTGTTTTAGGAAGACCGGAACAAATTGAAGCCCTAAATTCCATATACAATATTGAGTATTGAATCGGCGATTTTAGCGGCTAATGTTTTAAAAAATCATTTTTTTTTAGCATCTTGCTGTTTTTTAGAGCGAATCTTTGAAAAAACAAACTAATTCAACAACTTTATGAAGAAATACCTTCTATCAATTTTCACCCTAATTTTACCATTATTAACATTTGCTCAAGAATCAACATCAGAAAAAATAGACAGAGTTTTTAAAGACTACACCGGTTGGTTTGTAGAAGGTATTTTTTATGAAATTCCATTTTCAGAAAATTATAGAATTCCTTGGGTACTTATTGTTTTAATGGGAGGTGCCATATTTTTTACATTCTATTTTAAATTTATAAACTTTACAGGCTTTAGAACTGCATTACGTGTTGTTCAAGGTAAATATGAAGACATTGAAAAACATGGAGCAGATACCTTGTATGGCGATCAAACACCTAATGAAGGTCACAATATTATTGAAACATTAAGAGATGATGGCGCGCATGGTGAAGTGTCTCACTTTCAAGCATTAACAGCAGCGTTATCTGCAACGGTAGGTTTAGGTAACATTGCTGGTGTAGCAGTTGCATTATCAATTGGTGGCCCCGGTGCTACATTTTGGATGATTCTTGCCGGTTTATTAGGTATGGCTTCCAAGTTTGCAGAATGTACTTTGGGAGTTAAGTACAGAGATGTTGGTAAAGATGGAACGGTTTATGGAGGCCCTATGTATTACCTTACTAAAGGTTTTAAAGAAAAAGGCATGGGTGGCTTTGGAAAAATACTAGCCGTATTATTTGCCATTTTTGTTGTTGGTGGTTCTTTTGGTGGCGGTAATATGTTTCAAGCTAACCAAGCAGCGGCGCAATTTATAAAGTTGTTCAATTTTGAAAGCTCCAATGCAGGTATGTATTTTGGTATTGCAATGGCAGTGATAGTCGCCGTTGTTATCATTGGAGGTATTAAAAGAATAGCTTCGGTTACCGAAAAAGTAGTGCCTTTTATGGCCGGTATATATGTTTTGGCTGCATTAATTATACTTGGTGCCAACTGGCATTTAATAGATGATGCTTTTAGTTTAATCTATCACGGTGCTTTTTCTGGTTTAGGAATTGCAGGTGGTCTTGTTGGTGTTATGATTCAGGGGATTAGAAGAGGTGCCTTTTCAAATGAAGCCGGAGTAGGTAGTGCGGCTATTGCGCATTCAGCAGTTCGAACAAAATATCCTGCTAGTGAAGGCATTGTAGCACTTTTAGAGCCTTTTGTAGATACGGTTGTAATTTGTACCATGACGGCTTTAGTTATTGTAATTACAAATTTTGATGGTGCTTTTATGGAATACGGTGTGCCAATTAAAGAAGGGGTAGAGTTAACCGCCATTGCTTTTGATAGTGTGATACCTCATTTCTCCATAGTATTAACAATTGCCGTTATTTTATTTGCATTTTCAACTATGATTTCTTGGTCGTATTACGGTATGCAGGGATGGGTATTTTTATTTGGAAAAGGAAAAATTACCGACTTAGTATATAAAGTGTTATTTTTAATTTTTGTAGTAGTAGGTTCGTCCATTAGTTTGGGTGCTGTAATAGATTTTTCAGATGCCATGATTTTTGCTATGGTTGTTCCAAACATCATTGGTGTTGTTATTTTATCGCCCATTATTAGTAGAGAATTAAAACGCTACATGAAAGCTATTAATATTAAGCACGATGCTTTAGATGATGGTGCCGAAGACCTTACTAAACATATGTAATAATTTTTAATTGATAATATATGAAATCCCATTTCAAGTTTTCTAAAAGTCAACGGAATGGGATTTTTTCGTTAATTCTACTCATAATCTTATTACAATGTGTTTATTTTTATATTGATTTTTCTTCAGAAGAATTATCAGTAAACAAAGCAGATCTTGCTAATTATGAAAATGAAATAGATTCCTTAAGGTTAGTTGAACTAGAAGCACGGAAACCAAAAACTTATCCTTTCAACCCAAATTATATTACAGATTATAAAGGTGCTTCACTAGGAATGAGCAATGAGGAAATTGACAGATTGTTAGCCTTTCGAAAACAAAATCAATGGATTAATTCCACAAAACAATTTCAAGAAGTCACTAAAATATCCGATACTCTTTTAGATGTAATTTCACCCTATTTTAAATTTCCAGATTGGGTAACTAATGCAAATCAAAACACAACATCAAAACCTAATTATTCTTTCAATAAAAAACCTAAAACCTTTGCGGAAAAGCAAGATTTAAATAAAGCAACAGCACAAGAATTACAAAAAGTAAATGGTGTAGGTGACTATTATTCAGAACGAATCATAAAACTAAGAAACTCCTTTCCGGGTGGTTTTATTGATATTATACAGCTTCAGGATGTTTATGGTTTAAAACCCGAAGTCATTGAAAAAATTAGTGAAGAGTTTGCTGTTAAAACACCTCGAACTATTAAGAAAATTGTATTAAATAAAGCTTCAGTTGACGAGTTGGTCACAATTCAACATATCGATTACAATTTAGCTTTCAGTATAATTGAACAACGTCAATTAAGAGAAGGTTTTAAATCCTTTGATGAATTAAAAAAAGTTAAAGACTTTCCTGTAAATAAAATCGATATAATTAAATTATATTTGTCCCTCGATTGAAAAAAAAACATAAATGAACAGTATGTACTTCACTGAAGAACATCAACTTTTTAGAAAAAGTCTTCAAGATTTTTTACAAAAAGAAGTGGTTCCTCATATTGATGCCTGGGAAGAAGCAGGTTTTATAGACAAATTTATTTGGAAAAAATTTGGAGATATGGGATTCTTCGGAATTAATTATCCAGAGGCTTATGGTGGTCTAAATCTAGATTTGTTTTATACTGTTATTCTTTTGGAAGAATTACAAAAAATAAACTCAGGTGGTTTTGCTGCGGCAATATGGGCACATACTTATTTGGCCATGACGCATCTTAATGCCGAAGGTAGTGAAGCTATTAAGCAGAAGTATTTAACAGCAAGCATTACGGGCGATAAAGTTGGCTGTTTGTGTATTACTGAGCCATTTGGCGGTAGTGATGTAGCAGGTATGAGAACTACAGCAGTTAAAGAAGGTGACCACTATATTATAAACGGTTCAAAAACATTTATAACCAATGGTGTTTACAGTGATTATTTAATAGTAGCTGCAAAAACAAAACCAGAATTAGGAAATAAAGGCATTAGTATTTTTGTTATTGATAGGGAATCAGTTGGCGTATCGGCAACCAAATTAAATAAATTAGGATGGCGTGCATCAGATACTGGTGAAATTGCTTTCGATAATGTAAAAATACCAACCGCTAATTTAATGGGAGAGGAAAACCAAGGCTTCTCATATATCATGCAACATTTTGCATCCGAACGTTTAATAATGGGTATCAATGCGCATGCAAGAGCAGAATATGCTTTAGAATACGCTTTGCAGTACATGTCCGAACGTAAAGCTTTTGGAAAATCAATTAATAAATTTCAAGCATTAAGACATACTTTAGCCGATTTATATACAGATATGGAAATCTGTAAAGAGTTTAATTATTCAGTAGCTTACAGATTAAATAAAGGTGAATATGTCGTAAAACACGCCACCATGTCTAAACTTAGATCAACTAAAATGGCAGATGAGGTTATTTATCAGTGCTTACAATTTTTAGGAGGTTACGGTTATATGGAAGAT
Organism: Mariniflexile fucanivorans; assembly: GCF_004341235.1. GTDB lineage: Bacteria > Bacteroidota > Bacteroidia > Flavobacteriales > Flavobacteriaceae > Mariniflexile > Mariniflexile fucanivorans. Next base: position 21,150 of record NZ_SLUP01000003.1, on the reverse strand, counting down.
TATCCTATGGCTAGACTGTTGCGTGATAGTAGGTTAGGACCTATTGGCGGAGGGACTTCAGAAATTTTAAGAGAGATTTTAGCTAAGATTATTATTGATAAAAAAGAATATAAGCCAGCAACTTAAAAAAAATGTCAATTGATAATTGTTAATTGATAATTATTTTTATTTTTGCATCCTGAAAATTCTAAAAGAGAGGAGGTTAAGACACTATGTTAATAATACCAATAAAAGAAGGAGAAAATATAGATAGAGCGCTAAAACGTTTTAAAAGAAAGTTTGATAAAACTGGAGCTAAACGTCAATTAAATGCTCGTAAACAATTTACTAAGCCATCTGTAGAACGTAGAGCGCAAATACAAAAAGCACAATACATTCAAGGTTTAAGAGATGCAGAAGATATATAATCTGTTCTTATATATAAATTAAAATCCCGCTAACTAGCGGGATTTTTTTTGTCCATACTTCACAAATATAAAGTTGCAGTATAACTTTTAAACTTTTAACTTTAAACTTTTAACTCGTTAATTATGTCTTTCAAACCGTTTACAGATTATCTTTTATTGGAAAAAAAATATTCAACATTAACAGTTAAGGCATATCAAAATGATTTAGATGTTTTTTTAGAGTTCATTACATTAGAATACCAAACCAATTCAATTAATCAAGTTAATTATGCTCAAATTCGTACTTTTATTGTTGCATTGGTAGAAAGTGGTTTGTCTAACCGAAGCATCAATCGTAAAATTTCGGCGTTAAACACGTATTATAAATTTCTTCTAAAAACAAAAACTATTGAAGTAAGCCCATTGGTAAAGCACAAAGCATTAAAAACGAGTAAAAAAATACAAATTCCTTTTTCTGAAACCGAAGTGGCATCAGTTTTAGACGATTTTAATTTTGAAGAAAACTTTGAAGGCATCCGAAATAAATTGATAATCGAACTATTTTATTCTACCGGCATAAGAAGAATCGAGTTGATAGAGCTGAAACTTTCAAGTTTTAATTTACATAATAAAACGTTAAAAGTATTAGGAAAAAGAAATAAGGAACGCATTATCCCGTTATTAGAATCAGTAATACATACCTTGAATTTGTATTTGAAAGAACGAAATGAATTAGTAAGTATTACCGATAGCGATTATTTATTTTTAACCCAAAAAGGAGTTAAAATTTATGAAACTCTTGTTTACAGAATAATAAATGATTATTTTAGTAATGCATCAACCAAAGTAAAAAAGAGTCCGCATATATTAAGGCATTCATTTGCAACTCATTTACTCAATCAAGGTGCCGATTTAAATGCTGTTAAAGAGCTTCTTGGTCATTCAAGTTTGGCAGCTACCCAGGTTTATACTCACAATAGTATTGCTGAGTTAAAAAAGGTGCATGTAAATTCGCATCCAAGAAGTAAAAAATAGTATTGAATGTTATTGTCTAACCAAAAAATAATTAAGAATGAAAGTAATCACACAATCAGTTAATTTTAATGCAGACAAAAAGTTAATAGACTTTATTCAAAAACGAATGGACAAATTGGATATGTTTTATGATAAAGTCATTCAATCAGATGTTTTTTTAAAAGTAGAAAACACAAGCGACAAAGAAAATAAAATATTTGAAGCAAAGTTGAGTGTGCCAGGAGATAGTTTTGTAGTAAAAAAACAATGTAAAAGTTTTGAAGAAGGTGCAGATATGGCAGCAGCTTCCTTAGAAAGACAGTTAAAAAAGCGAAAAGAAAAATTAAGAACACATTTATAATAAAATTTCTCAAAAAATGTTTTGATTAATATAAAAAATCTATACATTTGCAATCCGTTAGAAATAGCGGGTTTTTTTTATGCTCAAAAAGTGTAAAAACGCCGATGTAGCTCAGCTGGCTAGAGCAGCTGATTTGTAATCAGCAGGTCGTGGGTTCGAGTCCCTCCATCGGCTCTGAAATTTTGAATAGCAAACAGGAAGTTGAAAAAAAATGTAAAAACATTATTTTTAACTTGGGACGAGAAGTTTATCCTGAGCGCAGTCGAAGGGAGTCCCTCCATCGGCTCTTTGAAAAACTGAAATGAAATAATTCGGAATTTATAATTTTAAATTCTGAATTGGCTTGGGGAGATACTCAAGCGGCCAACGAGGGCAGACTGTAAATCTGCTGACTTAGTCTTCGCAGGTTCGAATCCTGCTCTCCCCACAAAATTTTTGCTTAGACAAAAATTGAAATTGTTCATTAAAATATTGAAATACCTTTTGTGCAAAATCACATAGCGTAAACATTTTCTTTAGAATTTGGAATTTCGTTTTTGGGTTTTAACAATAAAAATGCGAGAGTAGCTCAGTTGGTAGAGCGTCAGCCTTCCAAGCTGAATGTCGCCGGTTCGAACCCGGTCTCTCGCTCAATAATTTACGAGTTATGAGTTACGACTTACGAGTTAAATCGTAAATCAAAAAATCGGCAATCGTAAATGAAACGCCGGTGTAGCTCAGGGGTAGAGCGTTTCCTTGGTAAGGAAGAGGTCACGAGTTCAATTCTCGTCATTGGCTCAATTTGGAATTAAAATAGAATACACTAATATTATTATATAACTAAGATTAAAATTATTTAAAAACATGGCAAAGGCAACTTTCGATCGTTCAAAACCACACTTAAATATCGGTACAATTGGACACGTAGATCACGGTAAAACAACTTTAACTGCTGCTATTACTAAAGTATTAGCTGATGCAGGTTTATCAGAAGCGAAATCATTCGATCAGATTGATAACGCTCCAGAAGAAAAAGAAAGAGGTATTACAATTAATACTTCACACGTAGAATATTCAACAGCAAACCGTCATTACGCTCACGTTGACTGTCCAGGTCACGCGGATTACGTAAAGAACATGGTAACTGGTGCTGCTCAAATGGATGGTGCTATTTTAGTTGTTGCTGCAACTGATGGTCCTATGCCACAAACTCGTGAGCACATCTTATTAGGTCGTCAAGTAGGTATTCCTCGTATGGTTGTATTCATGAACAAAGTGGATATGGTTGATGATGAGGAGTTATTAGAATTAGTTGATATGGAAATTAGAGATTTATTATCTTTCTATGAATATGATGGAGATAATGGACCTGTAATTGCTGGTTCTGCTTTAGGTGCACTTAACGGTGAAGCTAAATGGGTAGATACAGTTATGCAATTAATGGAAGCAGTTGATACTTGGATTGAAGAGCCTTTAAGAGAAATTGATAAGCCTTTCTTAATGCCTATCGAAGATGTATTCTCTATTACTGGTCGTGGTACTGTAGCAACTGGTCGTATTGAAACTGGTATTGCTAAAACTGGAGATCCAGTTGAAATCATCGGTATGGGTGCTGAGAAATTAACATCTACTATTACTGGTATCGAAATGTTCCGTCAAATCCTTGATAGAGGTGAAGCTGGAGATAACGCAGGTATCTTATTAAGAGGTATTGAGAAAACTCAAATCTCTAGAGGTATGGTTATTGTTAAGCCAGGTTCTGTAACTCCACACGCTAAATTTAAAGCTGAGGTTTATATCTTGAAAAAAGAAGAAGGTGGACGTCACACGCCATTCCACAACAATTACCGACCACAGTTTTACGTTCGTACAACTGACGTAACAGGAAACATCCAATTACCTGATGGTGTTGAGATGGTTATGCCAGGAGACAACTTAACTATTACTGTTGAACTTATCCAAAAAATTGCAATGAACGTAGGTTTACGTTTCGCAATTCGTGAAGGTGGCCGTACAGTAGGTGCTGGTCAGGTAACTGAAATTTTAGACTAATTAGTTTAATATATTATAAGCTAAGGTATTCCGTTTTTTCGGAATACCTTGACTTATGTTTACGGGTTTAGCTCAGTTGGTAGAGCACTGGTCTCCAAAACCAGGTGTCGTGAGTTCGAGTCTCCCAACCCGTGCAAAATGAGAAGTTTATATGTGTAAGCTTCTTAAAAATGAATTAAGAAATAAAGATTTCACTTGAATCAATTTTATATTGAGAGACAGAAATTTTTAATCTGTTGAAAAAAACAAATAAATGGCTGGAATTGTAAATTACGTAAAAGAATCATTTGGCGAACTTAAAAACAATGTGAGCTGGCCAACTTGGGCAGAAGCACAAAGTTTAACTGTTTTAGTTGCTGTATTTTCAATTATATTTTCCTTAGCAATTTGGGGAATTGATACCGTATTCAGTAAAGTGATAGCATTTTATTTTCAATTGATTAGTTAAAGAAGAAATATGTCTGAGGTAAGCGAAAAAAAATGGTATGTTGTTAGGGCTGTAAGTGGTCAAGAAAATAAGATTAAAACTTATATCGAGAATGAAATTGCTCGTTTAGGTTTTCAAGATTATGTTGATCAAGTGTTAGTTCCAACAGAGCGCGTGATTCAAATACGTAACGGAAAAAAGATACACAAAGAAAAAGTATTCTTCCCAGGTTACATTATGATTCAAGCAAATTTATCAGGAGAAATTCCTCATATCATCAGATCGGTTACAAATGTAATTGGTTTCTTAGGTGAAACAAAAGGTGGAGATCCTGTGCCGTTAAGACAATCTGAAGTAAACAGAATGTTAGGTAAAGTAGATGAATTGTCAGTTGAAGAAAATTCAACAGTTGCAATTCCATTTACTAAAGGAGAAACTGTAAAAGTTATTGATGGACCATTCAATGGATTTGATGGAACTATCGAAAAAATAAATGAAGAAAAGCGTAAACTAGAAGTAATGGTTAAGATTTTTGGAAGAAAAACACCATTAGAGTTAAGTTATATGCAGGTTGAAAAAGTATAATAATTGTTACACTATATAAAAGATACGGTTTTTTGCTTCCAAATTAAAAAGCGTATCAACTTAAATTATTAAAAATGGCAAAAGAAATTGGTAAAGTAGTTAAGTTACAAGTTCGGGGAGGTGCTGCGAATCCGTCGCCACCGGTTGGACCCGCTTTAGGTGCTGCTGGGGTTAACATTATGGAGTTCTGTAAGCAATTTAATGCTAGAACGCAAGATAAGCCAGGTAAAGTATTACCTGTTGTTATCACCGTATATAAAGACAAGTCTTTCGACTTCGTTATTAAAACGCCTCCGGCTGCAGTACAATTATTAGAAGCGGCCAAGTTAAAGAGTGGTTCAGGAGAACCAAACCGAAAAAAAGTAGCTAAAGTTTCATGGGAACAGATCAAAACAATAGCAGAAGACAAAATGGTAGATTTAAACGCATTTACTATTGAATCTGCTATGACGATGATAGCTGGTACCGCAAGGTCTATGGGTATAACCGTGACTGGAAACGCACCAAAGTAATCTATAAAAGACATTAAAAAATGGCAAGATTAACAAAAAAGCAAAAAGAAGCTTTAGCAAAAATTGAGAAAGGGAGAGTTTACTCTCTTAATGAAGCATCTGCATTAGTAAAAGAAATTACTAATACAAAGTTTGATGCATCAGTAGACATTGCTGTACGTTTAGGAGTAGATCCTCGTAAAGCAAACCAGATGGTAAGAGGTGTTGTTTCACTTCCTCACGGTACTGGTAAAGACATGAAAGTATTAGCATTAGTTACTCCAGATAAAGAAGCAGAAGCTAAAGAAGCTGGAGCAGATTACGTTGGTTTAGACGAATATCTTGATAAAATCAAGAATGGTTGGACCGATGTAGACGTAATTATTACTATGCCAAGTGTAATGGGTAAATTAGGTCCTTTAGGACGTGTATTAGGTCCTCGTGGTTTAATGCCTAACCCAAAAACTGGTACAGTAACTATGGATGTTGCTAAAGCTGTAGAAGAAGTTAAAGCTGGTAAAATTGACTTTAAAGTTGATAAAACCGGTATCGTTCATGCAGCAATAGGAAAAGCATCTTTTAGTGCTGATAAAATTGCAGGTAATGCAACAGAATTAATTCAAACATTAATAAAACTTAAGCCAACAACTGCTAAAGGTGTATACGTTAAAAGTATTTTCCTTTCTAGTACTATGAGTCCTAGTGTTGCTGTTGATCCTAAAGTTGGTTAATTAGTTAAATACTTTTATTATGACAAGAGAAGAAAAATCACAAGTAATTGAGGACTTAACTGCAGAATTAGCCAATAATGCTCACATTTATGTAGCAGATATTTCTGGATTGAATGCATTACAAACCTCAGATTTACGTCGTGCTTGTTTTAAGGCAAACGTAAAATTAGCAGTAGTAAAAAACACATTACTTGAAAAAGCAATGGAAGCGTCTGAAAGAGATTTTGGAAACCTTCCATCAATTTTAAAAGGAAATACATCGGTGATGTATTCTGAAACAGGTAATGTACCAGCAAAGTTAATTAAAACCTTCCGTAAAAAATCAGAGAAACCTTTATTGAAAGGAGCTTTTATTGAGGAATGCGTTTATATTGGCGACAACCAATTAGACATGTTAGTTGATATCAAGTCTAAAGAAGAGTTATTAGGAGAGATTATAGGATTATTACAATCGCCTGCTAAAAACGTTGTTTCAGCACTTAAATCAAGTGGCGGAAAACTAGCTGGTATCTTAAAAACACTATCTGAAAAAGAAGGATAGTATTAAACAGTACGCACTATATTACAATTATATTACAAATTAAAATTTATTAAAAACGATAGAAAATGGCAGATTTAAAAGATTTCGCAGAACAATTAGTTAACTTAACAGTAAAAGAAGTAAATGAGTTAGCTACAATATTAAAAGATGAGTATGGTATTGAGCCTGCTGCTGCTGCTGTAGCAGTTGCTGCTGGTCCTGCTGCAGGTGGTGATGATGCTGCTGAAGCTCAAACTGAGTTTACAGTTGTATTAAAAGCTGCTGGTGCATCTAAATTAGGTGTTGTAAAATTAGTTAAAGAATTAACTGGTTTAGGATTAAAAGAAGCTAAAGAATTAGTTGACGGAGCTCCAAGTAATGTTAAAGAAGGAGTATCTAAAGACGAAGCTGAAGCTTTAAAAGCATCTTTAGAAGAAGCTGGAGCAGAGGTTGAGCTTAAATAAGCTTAGCTACCAAACAACATAAAGGTTTAGGTCTGGAGTTTAACCTTCAAGACCTAAACCATTTTGCGTATATAAGAGTTAGATACGCCACAACTATTATTTTTTAATCAAAATTCCGTCCATTGATGTTATCAACACAAGCTGAAAGATTAAATTTCTCCTCTATTGTAAATAGAACAGCATATCCAGATTTTTTGGATATTCAGATTAAATCCTTCCAGGATTTTTTCCAATTAGAAACAAAGTCTGAAGAAAGAGGCGATGAAGGTTTATATAATACCTTCATGGAGAACTTTCCAATAACTGATTCACGTAATCAATTTGTTTTAGAATTTTTAGATTACTTCGTAGATCCACCACGTTATGCTATCGACGAGTGTATTGAAAGAGGTCTTACTTACAGTGTTCCGCTGAAGGCAAGGTTAAAGTTATATTGTACAGACCCTGAACATGAGGATTTCGAGACCATTGTTCAAGATGTGTACTTAGGAACCATACCTTACATGACACCAAGTGGTACATTTTGTATTAATGGTGCAGAACGCGTTGTAGTATCTCAATTACACCGTTCACCAGGGGTGTTTTTCGGGCAATCATTCCATGCAAATGGAACAAAATTATATTCAGCAAGGGTAATCCCTTTTAAAGGATCTTGGATTGAATTTGCTACGGATATTAACCAAGTAATGTATGCGTACATTGATAGAAAGAAAAAATTACCTGTTACTACGTTATTTAGAGCTATCGGTTTTGAGCGTGACAAAGATATCTTAGAGATTTTCGATTTAGCTGAAGAAATTAAAGTGTCTAAAACAGGCTTAAAAAAATATCAAGGTAGAAAATTAGCGGCACGTGTTTTAAACACATGGCATGAGGATTTTGTTGATGAAGATACAGGCGAGGTAGTATCAATCGAGCGTAATGAAATTATTCTTGATCGTGATACTATTTTAGATAAAGATAATATTGAAGAAATTATTGATGCTGATGTAAAGGCGATTCTTTTACATAAAGAAAGTGCTGAACAAGGTGATTACGCCATTATTCACAACACGCTTCAAAAAGATCCAACAAACTCTGAAAAAGAGGCTGTTGAACATATCTATAGACAATTACGTAATGCAGAGCCGCCAGATGAGGAAACTGCACGTGGAATAATCGATAAATTATTCTTCAGTGATCAACGTTACTCTTTAGGTGAAGTTGGGCGTTACAGAATGAATAAAAAATTAGGTCTTAATATTGAAATGGATAAGCAAGTGCTTACCAAAGAAGATATTATCACCATTATTAAATATTTAATCGAGCTTATCAACTCTAAAGCTGAGATTGATGATATTGACCATTTATCTAACCGTCGTGTACGTACAGTAGGTGAGCAATTATCTCAACAATTTGGTGTTGGTTTAGCACGTATGGCACGTACAATTCGTGAGCGTATGAACGTTCGTGATAATGAGGTGTTTACTCCAATCGATTTAATTAATGCTAAGACGTTGTCGTCTGTTATTAATTCTTTCTTTGGAACAAACCAGTTATCTCAGTTTATGGATCAAACAAATCCATTAGCGGAGATTACTCACAAACGTCGTTTATCTGCACTAGGACCAGGAGGTTTATCTCGTGAAAGAGCAGGTTTCGAGGTACGTGACGTTCACTATACACATTACGGTCGTTTATGTCCAATTGAAACGCCTGAGGGACCAAATATTGGTTTAATTTCATCACTTTCAGTTTTTGCTAAAGTGAATGGCATGGGCTTCATTGAAACACCTTACCGTCCTGTAACCGATGGTGTGGTTGACATTAAGAACAAACCAGTATATTTAAGTGCAGAAGAAGAAGAAGGTAAATTAATCGCTCAAGCTACTGTGAAAGTAGATGAAAACGGTAAAATTTTACATGATAAGGTAATTGCACGTATGGAAGGTGACTTCCCAGTAATGGATCCAGTTGGGTTACATTATACGGATGTGGCGCCAAACCAAATCTCGTCTATTTCGGCGTCTTTAATTCCGTTCTTAGAGCATGATGATGCGAATAGAGCCTTGATGGGATCGAACATGATGCGTCAAGCAGTTCCATTATTATTGCCTCAAGCACCTATTGTGGGTACAGGTTTAGAGCGTCAAGTAGCATCAGATTCTCGTGTATTAATTAATGCAGAGGGAACAGGTGAAGTGCTTTACGTTGATGCTAATGAAATTAAAATTAGATACGATCGTACTGAAGATGAAGCTAAAGTAAGTTTTGATAGTGATGTTAAAACATACCAATTAATCAAATTCAGAAAAACCAATCAAGGAACTTCTATCAACTTAAAACCAATCGTGGTAAAAGGTGATAAAGTAGAAAAAGGACAAGTTTTATGTGAAGGCTATGCAACTCAAAAAGGAGAATTAGCATTAGGTAGAAACATGAAAGTGGCCTTCATGCCTTGGAAAGGTTATAACTTTGAGGATGCGATTGTTATTTCTGAAAAAGTGGTTCGTGAAGATATTTTCACATCTATTCATATCGATGAGTATTCATTAGAAGTAAGAGATACTAAATTAGGTAACGAGGAGTTAACTAATGATATTCCTAACGTTTCTGAAGAAGCTACTAAAGATTTAGATGAAAATGGAATGATTCGCATTGGTGCAGAAGTGAAACCTGGCGATATCTTAATTGGAAAAATTACTCCAAAAGGAGAATCTGATCCAACTCCAGAAGAAAAATTATTACGAGCTATCTTTGGTGACAAAGCCGGTGATGTAAAAGATGCGTCTTTAAAAGCATCTCCATCATTAAATGGTGTTGTTATTGAGAAAAAATTATTCTCAAGAGCTGTTAAAGATAAACGTAAAAGAGCTCAAGATAAAGATGATATTGTAGCATTAGAAGCTATTTACGATAGAAAATTTGATGATTTAAAAGAAGTTTTAATAGAAAAATTATTCAACATCGTAAACGGTAAAACGGCTCAAGGTATTTTTAACGATTTAGGTGAAGAAGTATTACCAAAAGGTAAAAAATTCACTCAAAAAATGTTAAATGCGGTTGATGATTATGCACATTTAGTGTCTGGAAAATGGACTACAGATGATCATACCAATCAATTAGTTGCCGATTTAATTCACAACTACAAAATTAAAGAAAACGATTTACAAGGTTCTTTAAGACGTGAGAAGTTTACAATTTCAGTTGGTGATGAGTTACCAGCAGGTATTATAAAATTAGCGAAGGTTTATATTGCTAAAAAACGTAAGCTTAAAGTTGGTGATAAAATGGCAGGGCGTCACGGTAACAAAGGTATTGTTGCTCGTATCGTTCGTCAAGAAGATATGCCTTTCTTAGAAGACGGAACACCAGTTGATATTGTATTAAATCCACTTGGGGTACCATCTCGTATGAATATTGGTCAAATTTATGAAACCGTTCTTGGTTGGGCTGGTCAAAAATTAGGACGTACGTATGCGACACCTATTTTTGATGGAGCAACTATTGATCAAATTAATGAATTAACTGATGAAGCAGGCATTCCAAGATACGGACATACTTACTTATACGATGGTGGAACAGGACAACGTTTTGACCAACCAGCAACGGTAGGTGTTATCTATATGTTGAAATTAGGACATATGGTTGATGATAAAATGCACGCACGTTCTATTGGACCATACTCATTAATTACACAACAACCTCTTGGTGGTAAAGCACAATTTGGTGGTCAACGTTTTGGTGAGATGGAGGTTTGGGCACTTGAAGCATATGGTGCATCAAGTACACTACGTGAAATCTTAACAGTAAAATCGGATGATGTTATTGGAAGAGCTAAAACGTACGAAGCTATTGTAAAAGGCGAACCAATGCCAGATCCAGGACTACCGGAATCTTTCAATGTATTAATGCATGAATTAAAAGGTTTAGGATTAGATATCAGATTAGAGGAATAAAAAAAGTATGAAGTTGCAGTATTCAGTTTAATTATTAAACTGAATACTGAGACTGAGACTGAATACTAAAAGAACATGGCAAGAAAACAAGATAAGAATACAGTAAGAAGATTTAATAAAATCTCTATTGGTTTAGCATCACCTGAATCTATTTTAGCAGAATCTAGAGGTGAAGTTTTAAAACCTGAAACTATCAATTATCGAACCCACAAACCAGAAAGAGATGGTTTGTTCTGTGAGCGTATTTTTGGTCCTGTAAAGGATTACGAATGTGCTTGTGGTAAATATAAAAGAATTCGCTATAAAGGTATCGTTTGCGACCGTTGTGGTGTTGAAGTAACAGAAAAGAAAGTACGTAGAGACAGAGTTGGTCACATTAACTTAGTGGTGCCAATCGCCCATATTTGGTATTTCCGTTCGTTACCAAATAAAATAGGATATTTATTAGGTTTACCATCTAAGAAATTAGATATGATTATTTACTACGAACGTTATGTAGTAATTCAACCAGGTAATGCTAAAAATGAAGAAGGTGAGCCAGTACAAAAAATGGACTTCTTAACAGAAGAAGAATATTTAAATATACTTGAATCACTTCCTCAAGATAACCAATATTTAGATGATAATGACCCAAACAAGTTCCTTGCTAAAATGGGAGCAGAGTGTTTAATTGAATTATTATCAAGAATCGATTTAGAGTCTTTATCATACGAATTGCGTCATAAAGCAAATACTGAAACCTCTAAACAACGTAAAACAGAGGCTTTAAAACGTTTGCAAGTTGTTGAGTCTTTAAAAGAATCTAACAATAACCGTGAAAATCGTCCAGAATGGATGATTATGAAAGTTATTCCAATCATCCCACCAGAATTACGTCCGTTAGTGCCGTTAGATGGTGGTCGTTTTGCAACATCAGATTTAAATGATCTATACCGTCGTGTTATTATCCGTAATAACCGTTTGAAACGTTTAGTTGAGATTAAAGCGCCGGAAGTAATTTTACGTAACGAAAAACGTATGCTACAAGAATCTGTAGATTCGTTATTTGATAATACACGTAAATCTTCAGCGGTTAAAACTGATTCTAACAGACCATTAAAATCGTTATCAGATTCATTAAAAGGTAAACAAGGACGTTTCCGTCAAAACTTACTTGGTAAACGTGTGGATTATTCAGCACGTTCGGTAATTGTTGTTGGACCTGAATTAAAATTACATGAATGTGGATTGCCAAAAAATATGGCAGCAGAACTTTACAAACCTTTCGTAATTAGAAAATTAATTGAAAGAGGTATTGTAAAAACTGTAAAATCTGCTAAGAAAATTATAGATAAAAGAGAGCCTGTGGTTTGGGATATCTTGGAAAACGTTCTTAAAGGACATCCTGTATTACTAAACCGTGCTCCTACATTACACAGATTGGGTATTCAAGCATTCCAACCAAAATTAATTGAGGGGAAAGCAATCCAATTACACCCATTAGTATGTACGGCGTTTAACGCGGATTTCGATGGGGATCAAATGGCGGTACATTTACCATTAGGGCCAGAAGCTATTTTAGAATGTCAATTATTAATGTTGGCATCTCATAATATATTAAACCCTGCGAATGGATCACCAGTAACCGTACCTTCTCAAGACATGGTACTTGGTCTTTATTACATGACCAAGTTACGTAAATCGACTCCAGAAGCTGCAGTTAAAGGTGAAGGTTTATCTTTTTATGGACCAGAAGAAGTTGAAATTGCTTTCAACGAAAAACGTGTAGATTTAAATGCTGGTATTAAAGTTAGAACGTTGGATATTAATTCTGATGGTAAATTAGCACCAACTATTATTGATACTACGGTTGGCCGTGTATTATTTAACCAAAAAGTACCACAAGCAGCTGGGTTTATCAATGAAGTACTTACTAAAAAATCTTTAAGAGATATTATTGGTAGTATTTTAAAATATACTTCGGTTCCTGAAACGGCAGATTTCCTTGATTCTATTAGAGATTTAGGGTTTAAGTTTGCATTTCAAGGTGGATTATCATTCAGTTTAGGTGATATTATCATTCCACCAGAAAAACAAGGAATGATTGATAAAGCTAATACACTTGTTGATGGTATTATGGGTAACTATAACATGGGACTTATTACCAATAACGAGCGTTATAACCAAGTAATTGATATTTGGACATCTACAAATGCGGAATTGACTGAATTGTCTATGAAACGTATTCGTGAAGACCAACAAGGATTCAACTCGGTATTTATGATGCTTGATTCTGGAGCTCGTGGATCTAAAGAACAGATTCGTCAGCTTACAGGTATGCGTGGATTAATGGCCAAACCTAAAAAATCGAATGCAGGTGGTGGTGAAATTATTGAAAATCCAATTCTTTCTAACTTTAAAGAAGGATTATCGATTTTAGAATACTTTATTTCTACTCACGGTGCGCGTAAAGGTCTTGCGGATACGGCTCTTAAAACGGCTGATGCTGGTTACTTAACACGTCGTTTGGTGGATGTTTCTCAAGATGTTATTATTAACACTGAAGATTGTGGAACATTAAGAGGTGTTGAAGTGGAGCCATTGAAGAAAAACGATGAAATTGTTGAGACTTTAGAAGAAAGAATTGTTGGTCGTGTATCATTGAATGATGTTTATGATCCAATTACTGATGAATTATTAGTTGCTTCCGGACAATTAATTGAAGATGATATAGCAAAAGCAATTGAAAACTCTCCAATTGATAGTTTAGAAGTACGTTCAGCATTAACTTGTGAAGCGTTACAAGGTATTTGTGCTAAATGTTACGGTCGTAACTTAGCTACTGGTAAAATGGTACAACGTGGTGAAGCTGTTGGTGTTGTTGCCGCTCAATCTATTGGTGAACCAGGAACACAGTTAACACTTCGTACCTTCCACGTGGGTGGTATTGCAGGTAACATTTCAGAAGAAAATAAATTAATCGTTAAGTTTAACGGTATTGCTGAAATTGAAGATTTAAAAACTGTTAAAGGTAAAGATGGTGAAGGAAATGATATTGATATTGTTATTTCTAGAACATCGGAGCTTAAATTAGTTGATAAGAAAACTGGTATTACGTTAAGTACCAATAATATTCCTTATGGATCGACTTTAATAATTAAAAACGGTCAAGAATTAAACAGAGGAGATGTTGTTTGTACTTGGGATCCATATAACGGTGTGATTATTTCAGAATTTGCTGGAAAAATTAAATATGAAAACATCGAACAAGGTATTACTTACCAAGTAGAGATTGATGAGCAAACAGGTTTCCAAGAGAAAGTAATTTCAGAATCTAGAAACAAGAAGTTAATTCCAACTCTTCATATTGAAGATGCTAGCGGAGAAACTATTCGTTCATACAACTTACCAGTAGGTTCTCACTTAATGATTAACGACGGAGAGAAGATTGGCGTAGGTAAGATTTTAGTTAAAATACCTCGTAAATCTGCTAAAGCAGGTGATATTACAGGTGGTTTACCTCGTGTAACCGAGCTATTCGAAGCACGTAACCCTTCAAATCCTGCTGTTGTAAGTGAGATTGATGGTGTGGTTTCATTCGGAAAAATTAAACGTGGTAACCGTGAGATTGTTGTAGAATCTAAATTAGGTGAAGTTAAAAAATACCTAGTGAAATTGTCGAATCAAATTCTTGTTCAAGAAAATGATTACGTGAAAGCGGGTATGCCTTTATCAGACGGTTCTATAACTCCAGATGATATCTTAAATATTAAAGGACCTTCAGCAGTTCAACAATATTTAGTAAATGAAGTACAAGAAGTATATCGTTTACAAGGTGTGAAAATTAATGATAAACACTTTGAGGTTGTTGTAAGACAGATGATGCGTAAAGTGCAAATTATTGATTCTGGTGATACGCTTTTCTTAGAAGATCAATTAGCTCATAAAGATGACTTTATCCAAGAGAATGATGCCATTTTCGGATTAAAAGTTGTTGAAGATGCTGGAGATTCTTCAAACCTTAAAGCAGGTCAAATAGTATCGCCTCGCGAATTAAGAGATGAGAATTCTATTTTGAGAAGAGAGGATAAGAATCTTGTTACTGCAAGAGATGCGATGCCAGCAACAGCAACACCTATATTACAAGGTATTACTAGAGCGTCACTTCAAACGAAATCATTTATATCAGCAGCTTCTTTCCAAGAAACAACTAAAGTACTTAACGAAGCAGCAGTAGCTGGTAAAGTGGATAGTTTAGAAGGCTTGAAAGAAAATGTTATTGTTGGTCATAGAATTCCAGCAGGTACAGGTATGCGTAGATATACTGATATTATCGTTGGCTCTAAAGAAGAGTTTGATGAAATGATGCAAGTAAAACAAGAATTAAATTACAACTAATATTTGTCATTCCCGCGAAGGCGGGAATCTCATAAATCCCTGCGAAGGCAGGAAAATATAAACATAAAAGCCTTCATGTAACTAAACTTGAAGGCTTTTTTAATTTAAAAATATTAAGATTATGTCAGACGAAAAAGAGAATCTAAAACCAGGGCAAATAAATATTGAATTGGATGAAAAAGTAGCCGATGGTATATATTCAAATTTGGCAATTATTAATCATTCTGTTTCAGAATTTGTGGTCGATTTTGTTAGTATCATGCCAGGGGTTCCTAAAAGCAAAGTGAAATCTAGAATTATATTAACACCACAACATGCTAAAAGATTACTGAAAGCATTAGGAGAAAATGTATCAAGATTTGAAAATGCCCATGGTGAAATTAAAGATTACGAGCAACCGCCAATTCCCTTGAATTTTGGTCCAACAGGTCAAGCTTAAAATAAGTAAAAGAGGCTGTCTGAAAAGTATAATTCTGCGTCATATTGAGCCTGTCGAAATATTACAACCTATTGATAATCAACATCGGTTTCGACAAGCTCAATATGACAAAGTAAATATAATACACTTTTCAGACAGCCTCTTTTTTGTTTAAATTTATGAAGCTCGTTTGGTAATGTTTTTTCTATAGTTCAATGCTCCTGAAGGGCATCTTTTAATTTGTTTTATAATGCGTTGGGTCTCAGTTCCATCTAAATTAATCCAAGGAATTACACTTGTTCTAAAAACTTCTGATAATTCTTGCGCGCATTTTTCGGCATGTATGCATTTACAGGATTCGTAGCTAACGGTTATGTCGTTATTGCTGAATTCATTTTTATAAGATTCCATAGGTTTTCAAGTTTGGGGGTTTTGAAATTCTATATAATTTTTAATATCTTAAAATAGTATTACAAAAATAATAATATGATAATTATTGTTAACTAAAATTACGAATATCTTATTTTGATTAAAAAAATACTCGTTTAACCACTAAAATTCTGAGGTAAAATGGAATTTTAAATTTGGATAGGTTTGCTGAGTCATTTGTAATGAAAACGCAGAATCAGCCAAAAACACCAATTGGTTTTGTTTGTCTTTTGCTAAATAACGTTGTTTTACTCTTGTAAATTCTTTATATTCATCGGTATTAGAATTTTTTGGATCCACCCAACAAGCTTTATAAACGTTTAAATTTTCATAAGTACATTTTGCACCATATTCATGCTCTAAACGATATTGAATAACCTCATATTGAAGCGCACCTACAGTACCAATTACTTTTCGTCCGTTCAATTCTAAAGTGAATAATTGGGCAACACCTTCATCCATTAATTGGTCAATTCCTTTAAATAATTGTTTTGACTTTAAAGGGTCGGCATTATTAATATATCTAAAATGCTCAGGTGAAAAACTTGGAATACCTTTGTAATTTATGGCTTCACCTTCGGTTAGTGTATCTCCTATTTTAAAATTACCGGTATCGTGTAAACCTACAATATCACCAGGGTATGAAATATCTACAATTTCTTTTTTCTCAGCAAAAAAAGCATTCGGACTAGAGAATTTTAATTTTTTTCCATGACGAACATGTAAATAAGGTTTGTTTCTTTCAAAAGTGCCCGATACTATTTTGATAAAGGCTAAACGATCACGATGATTTGGATCCATATTAGCATGAATTTTAAACACGAAACCTGTAAACTTATCTTCTTCGGGCTTCACAAGGCGTTCTTCACTTTGTTTTGGTCTTGGTTTTGGTGCTATTTCAATAAAACAATCGAGTAGCTCACGAACTCCAAAATTGTTTAATGCAGATCCAAAAAACACAGGTTGCAAATGGCCATCTAAATATGCTTGCTTGTCAAATTCAGGATAGATACCATCAACTAATTCTATTTCTTCTCGTAATGTTTTGGCAGCTTTGTCACCAATCAGTTTGTTTAATTCAGGCGCATTTAAATCTGAAATTTTAATGGTTTCTTCAATATTTCGTCTACTATCACCACTAAATAAATTAATGTTTTTCTCCCAAATATTATAAATACCTTTAAAATCATATCCCATACCTATGGGGAAACTTAAAGGGACCACTTTTAATCCTAATTTTTGTTCAATTTCATCCAATAAATCAAAGGCGTCTTTACCTTCTCTATCCATTTTATTAATGAATACAATCATGGGGATGTTTCGCATACGGCAAACTTCAACCAATTTTTCAGTTTGTTCCTCAACACCTTTTGCTACGTCAATAACCACAATAACGCTGTCAACAGCTGTAAGGGTTCTAAAGGTGTCTTCAGCAAAATCTTTATGTCCTGGCGTATCAAGAATGTTAATTTTAATACCATCATATTCAAAAGCCAATACAGAAGTGGCCACCGAAATACCACGTTGGCGTTCTATTTCCATAAAATCACTAGTCGCGCCTTTTTTAATTTTATTACTTTTTACAGCACCAGCTTCTTGTATGGCACCTCCAAAAAGTAATAATTTTTCAGTAAGTGTTGTTTTTCCAGCATCGGGATGCGAAATGATGCCAAAGGTTCGTCGTCGTTGTATTTCTTCCTTAAATGTCATTAATCATTTTTTGGCAAATATAGTTCTATTTAAAATTATTGAAAAATCATATTTTAGTTATAAAATTTTATTTTATTCATGGTTTTTCATTGAGCGGTAGCTTATATTTGAATTAATATAAATTAGAACTTTTATGAGTACCTATAGTTTAGAAAAAGTTTTTAGTGTTTCAAGTACTTCAGATTACTTAAAAAATCAGGTTAATGAAATTAATTACAAGAAATATCTAAACAAGTATATTAAAATAAGCAATCCGGATTTTGTTGCTGTTTTTACAACTAAATCCCTCGATCCTATTTTATTTCAACAAAATTTTGGTTTACAGTTTGATAAAAATAAATCGGGGACATTGCAAGACCTTATTGATTCTCATGACTCTAGAGATTTTAACCAATCTGTAAAAGTTTTGGATCTAGATAAAGAAATGATACAATTTGTTTATGATAATCCAAGTTTGATTGTTCCAAAAAAAAACCTTTATGTCATCAAACATAATGCTGAATTATTACCCAACAAGCCCATTTCTTTAAGGCGTGATATTATTGTTTTGTCTAAAGACGAAAATGGTTACCCTCATATTATTTTAGGGGCTTGGTTTGATGTAACAGAACTTCACGGAACAAAATTAGAGTTATTGGCTAGTGTTAAGGATTTTAGTAAAAACAAATTTAAAAATAGCAAAATCCGGTTGGGTCTAGTAAAGCATTTAAAATGAATCATTGCTCCAAATATTAAATTGACCCGAAGAGAGACACAAATTCTTCAATTGATTTCGGAAGGTAATACAAGTGAACAAATAGCTTCAATTTTAAATATATCCAAACATACAGTTGATACCCACAGACAAAATATTATTAAAAAGAATAATATAAAAAATACTTCTGCCATTCTTAAGAATTTTTAAAATAGCTATTTATCAGTATTTTTTATAATAGAAATCGGTATTAAGTTTGCCTGTTAAGAAAAAAAATAATTTGTGACCTGAAGATTTTTTGTGTGTCTTATAGTTTAGGTAGCAAAAATTTAATAAAACAATATGTTATAAGTTTACATCAAGTCTAAAGGTTGCGTGTGAGTATGCAATGCGTAGAACGTAAAATTTAGTTTTAAAAAATGTTTAATATGTTTGTTATTTAAAAATTAGATGTAAACTTTTATTTGATTATGCTTTTTTAATTTGAAAGTAATTATAATCAACCAATAAAATCAGATTTCAATAAAAAAACAGTATTTGATAACATTCTCAATTTTAAAAAATAATAATTGGTTTCGATTATTGACCAATCGCTATCTTATTCTTATGGAAAAATATCATCTTTCAATAAAATATTTGGATTTATTTAAACATATTGACAATTTGATTTCAATAACTATAATGTTATATTTACGAATTTTCATCCAATATATATAGATTTTAATATAATTTCACTCAACAACAATATGAAAATATTTATTCGATTTCAATCTATCATCAAGCAAGTTAGAATCTTCCTTTGCTTGTGTTTAGTCTCTTTTAGTTTTGGTAATACTTTTGCTCAAAGTCAGCCAATTTTTCCAAATACTCAGGTTTTGATACAAGGAACCGCAAACCAACCTGGAGCTGTATATTTAGTAGAAGATGTAGAGTTGACCGCAAATGGAGGTACTGTAGATGTTGATGCTTTATTATCGATTGTCTCTTTTACAGGCACACCAACGATTAATTCTATTGATAATACTCAATTTGTTCAAGATAGATTTGAGCCTGAAATAAATTATGATACCGCAGAAGAAGCTGTAAGATGGCGAATACAATTTATAGTAGCAGGTTCTGCTGATAGCAATATTGCTAATGCAATTCCTTTTCCTTTAGAATCCTACACCTTAGAGATTATAGATTTAGATGCTGAAGAATGGGCAGAAGTTATTGTTCCTTTTAGTTATGAACTGGCAGGTAGTTCTCAACCTCAATCCATTATAACTGCTGCTTCTGGCGTGATACCAAATTCTATTCGATTTACAAGTGCTAATATAACGGATGCAGGAGTTAGTACGGCTAACACAAGGTCTATTGTAAAAGTTAATTACAAAAATGTAAGTGTAGTGGACTTTACTTTAGGAAGGAATAATAATGATCCTAATACACTAAGAAATATTTCTGTCGGGTTTTTAGGTGAGGTAGTTTTTGGTTCTCCATTTGTTGTGCAGGTTAACAATCCACCAGTTGTAACCAATAAATCGGCAACAACTATCTTTAATAATCCTAGCGCATCCATAAATTTATTGGCAGGTTCTTCAGATATTGAAAACAATATCATTCCAGCTTCAATTTTTTTAGTAGATCCCAACAATCCTTTTAATATAGGAAAACCAGGAACTCCTTTGGTTATTCCCAATGAGGGAACCTTTGTTGTAGATGCAACAGGAAATGTGGTTTTTACTCCTGTGAACGGATTTACAGGAATAGCCCTAGTAAATTTTACAGTAGAAGACGCACTAGGAGCAACTTCTAATGTCTCTGTTTTAACTATTTCAACAGATTTTGATGGTGACGGAATAATTGATTCAGTAGATTTAGATGATGACAACGATGGAATTTTAGATACAGATGAGTATGCGTCTGGTTTACCAGATCCATCTGGAGATTTAGATAGTGATAATATTCCTAATTATTTTGATCCTACGGCTCCAGGATTTGTAGATACTAATGGAGATGGAATAGATGATAGGTATGACTATGATCTTGATGGAATATTGAATCAATTAGATATTGATAGTGATAACGATGGTTGCCCCGATGCAGTAGAAGCTGCGGGTTCTTTTGTTTTAGCAGATTTAACCAGTAGTAATAATTTGGCAGATACTGATGAAGGATCTGTTGGTATTAATGGAGTACCAACAAATGTAGGTAGTCCGCAAGGAACAACCGCAGCAGTTTTAAATAGTGCTGATAATAGTGCTTGTAATACCCCCCCCCAGTAGCCACCAGCGAGACGGACACAACAGCAGAAGACACGACGTTAACTGTTCTAGATGGTTCACCAGAAGATTTATTACAGAACGACACAGATATTGATACGGGCGATGTGTTAACAATTACGCAATATGTAGTTGGGACAACAACCTATCCAGCAGGCACAACGGCAGCTTTAACCGAGGGCGACCTGACCATCAACGCAGATGGAAGCTATACATTTGTACCAGCCTCCAATTTCAATGGCACTGTACCAACGGCAACCTATACGGTAAGCGATGGTAACGGCGGCACGGACACAGCGGATTTGGACAT
>NZ_SLUP01000002.1 GCF_004341235.1 Mariniflexile fucanivorans | reverse complement strand
ATGCCTTACCTTACTTAATACCATTACGATAAAACTCCAGCATAAAAAGATATAGCGGATAGCGCGCTTTTTAAACCACTTAAAAACTTGCCATATAACCTTTTTATTGTTACAAAATAAAATCAGAATCTTTATAATAAGCTTTAATTTTCTATTTTGATACTATTATTTTTTAACGACTAATTTTTTTGTAATACTTGTAGTTTCTGATAATATTTTTAAAAGATAGATGCCATTTGACAAATGGGACACATTTAATGTGTTTTTATTTGATAGTGGTTTCATAATCATGTTCTTGCCTGTAACATCATAGAGCTCTACGGAAGTTATTGCCTGATTTTTATTTGTATACATGGTGATGCTATGAGATGCTGGATTTGGGAATATTGAAATAGGGTTAGCATCATATTCGTCGATATTTAAAGTGGAGGCATCGGCAAAAGTCCAGATTGAAAAGGCCTCAATATTGGATACGGAATGATAGAAGGTTTCTGTAGTGCCGCCTTCTTTGGTAAACGTCAGACCATTGTCAGTACTTCTATAGGCTGCAAGATTTGAACGTTGTATTCCATTTAAATCAATGTCTGAAAGATAGAAATGCGCCTCTATATCTAAACCTGAATTAATAGTGGGATTAATTTCATAATATCGTTTAACCGTAGGGTTTCCACTAATGTCAAAAGTGCCATAGCGTCTAAATACTTCGGTACTTCCCATGGAGGTACTTCCTTTATAAGTTACTACACCTATAAGGCCAAAATCATTGTTGATGCCAGCCGTATGGTTTCTTGTGGTTTTAATATAAGTGTCATCTGCCCCCGTGATGGTGTTGGTGTTGGATTCGCCAACAATTTCTGCTGTTGAGCCAATGATGATAGAACTACCAGTGTTCATTATAAAACTAGAGGTATCATTCATGAAAACTTCTCTGTTTACCATTAATTGACCATCAAGTTCAAAAGAAGAGCTGCCATAAAGTTCCAAATAATCAAAGGTGTTTTCATTGTTTAGTTCGATGCGATGGGAGTTTCCATCCAAACCTATCATTTGAAGTGTACCGCCATTTAACGCCGTTTTACTTGAGTTTACAAAATCACCATTTACCACGCTAATGACCGCATTGTCGTTTTGTAGGAATCCTTCCGAAGAAATATAAAGCCCTTGCTGCCCAATTGAAAATTGGCACACCGTAAAGATTAAAAATTGAATTATACTTTTCATGGCTCTTGGTTTAAAAGTCCAATTCATTTACTAGAAAGCCATGGATAAGGACATTGATGGTCGTTTCTGAGGCCAGATTGTTATTGAAAATAGTGATCCGATCCCCTGGTCGCAGAATCATGAGTGGGTTCGATTGATCTCCCGTTAAGGTGACCAATTCGCGGTTAGAACCTACCATGCGAACCTGCGTACTGCTCCTTAGAGAGGTGCCTTGGGCGGCGTATAAGAGGCAGTCAATCCGTTCAAACGTGGTGGTAAGGTTATTATCTTGCGCCTGAATACGGGTAACTAGGAAAAACTTACCGGCGGGGACGCTGTTGAATGAAGCATTATTCTCCCAAGATTGAAGGGTTACCAGGCCGGGGTCACCTATGCCATTGCCAACAGTTACGGGGTTGGAGCGCCCAAAGTAAGGCACCGGGTTACTAGGCGTGCCGCTACTTTTTTGTTCGGTCAGGGATTTCCATTCCGTTCCGTTGTAACCCTCGAAGTCATCAGAGAAGGTGGTGTAACGGATGGTACCGGCGGTGGGAGTATTGGCATCATCCGTAATTTTTAATTTGCCGTTTACGTCAAGTGTCTGTTCTGGGCTGTTGTTGTTTATCCCTACTTGAGCGTTAAGGTTTAAGAAGATTAAGAATGCGATAATTGTGGATAGTAGTGCTTTCATAATATTTTAATTTAAACTATTTTTTAATAATCAATTTCTTAGTTATTGCTCCTGTTTCAGAGAAAATATTCAAAAGATACATGCCGTCTGATAAGTTGCTTACGTCAATAGTATTACCATAAGATAAGTTGATAGGCATTTTTTGTCCAGACACATTATATAATTCTATAGAAGTAATATTAGTTTGGTTATTTGGCTTGATATTAACAATATGGCTTGCTGGATTGGGATAAAGTAAGACATCCATTTCTATCAAATGATCTATTATATCTAGCGTTAATGCAGATGTCAAGGTGTTGGTGGCAAATCCATCACCGGTACCACCATTAAAAAGGGCGAGCATAAGCCCTGATAAGTAATTATTTGAACTTAGCAAACTCGCAAATCCATCTCCATTTCCTCCTTGAAACAAATTATTCATGAATCCTTGAAGGAATAGTGAATTTGCTGTTACATTATCAGATCCATCACCAAAATTGCCTTGGTAAATCATACTTAACGCTTGTCCGTTAAGAAGGGATTGAAATTGATCTTCAGAGAACCCATCACCAGAATTGCCACCATATAAATTATCAATTTTGTTTCCTGAAATAGTTAAAGCTGCAATTTTTTGTGAAAATCCATCGCCAGAACTTCCATCATAGATTTCAAAATTTGAACCTAAAAGTAATACTTGGTTAGTTTTAGAATCAAATCCATCACCAGAGCTTCCTTGGTACAGTACAGCAAAGGATGCTATTTCTCCTGATAGCCTGCTGCCATTTAAAGGGGATACAGCACTTCCGTCATCTTTACCACCAACATACTGTGCGTTGGCATAATTACAAATGAGTAATAAAAAAATTAATCGAATTTTAGGATTCATAGTGTGCAGATTTTAGTTGCTTGAACGTACACCACGAAAGCCCAACCTATTATTAGAACCCTCAAGGACACTAGCGGCATCATACCTATCTGAAACTCTTATATAGTCTGAGCCATTGAAAAAAGAGCCACCGCGGTATCCAATGCCCGTATTGGTTGTTGGCCAAGAACTAACATTCGCAAGACCTGCAGCTGATATTATTCCGTTACCATGGGTGGCTGTAAATGCGCGACCTTCTGGATTACCAACAGTAATTAAACGTTCATATAAATTCCCACTTAATTCCATTATTCCATAATAACTGCCACCAGTTTCTTCTCTAGTTTTATTGTTAGCACTAGCTGCTAAAATACCCACTCTTTTAGGGCCTGAAGGCGTGCCGTTGGTTAAGCCATAAATAGCATTTCCGGTACTAACTTCTGGATTTGACACTAATTCATTTGGTTGCAATTGATTGATATAGGTATAAGCAGTAGCAGCAATATTTGCGCTGCCCCATGCAAATTCATCTGCTTTTGGAGCAATGGGACCTCTACAAGCTTTTTCATATTCAAGTTCTGTAATAGGTCTTAGTCCAGCCCAATCTAAATAGGCGTATAGCGTGTTGTTATTTACATAATTAAGAGGTAAATCTGGCGATGTTGTAGTTGCTGAAGCACTGCCATCTACCCAAGAAACAGTATTTCTATTAAGTTCTGTATCTTGATTTTTGCCATTTGGACCAGTAATATCGTTTGCTGTTTTTTGAGTAGCTGTAAGTGTATTAAAAAAACCAACATATTGGCCTTGAGTCATTTCATATTTCATACAATAATAAGCATTAAAACCTTTTGGGAATGTTGCAGGTATAGGGCCTAATTGGTCACCAGGTCTTGAACCGGCAACAGCAGTACTGTAGTAAAGATTACCAATGCCAGCAGCTACGGTAATAGCATTTTCTGAAGTTATTTTGTAAGATAAATTGGTGAAGCCTGAATAAAATTTACCTGCTTCAGAACCAGTTGTTCCACCAACCGAAAACTCACCTTGCGGTACATATACCATTTCTAAAGCAAATACTTGTACGTCTATAATATCGTTGGTACCAATGGAACCATAGTCCCAGCGTAAACGCATGTTTTGTAGATTCAAATCGCCACTTCCATCAGTATCTCTGTAAACAAATGCACCAACACCATCGGTAGTAATGTCAATGGTGCTGCCCGATGCTGCAACAAAATCGTTTTGGTTTAGTTGCGCATGCGCCCAATTGCCACTATTAACTCGATACTTTATAAATATCCATGCAGCATCCCAATTGGAAGGACCTGCACTTAGTCGCCATGAGTTTTCCCAGCTTAAATCGAATTCAACCTGAACCCAATTTTGAGGCGAATTTAAATTTTCTAAAGAAATATTACTCACAGTAATATTGTTTGCACTTGTTAACAAGCAAGCTAGCATTGCTAATGCTAAAGTAATTTTTGTTTTCATTTTTTTGAATTTTAATTGATTAATTTAATATTGGATTAATTCTAGTCTAAATATCAATTAGTATTTGGGAGTTTTTTGAATTGTAAGCTTCAATAGTTAGCCATACATTTATGAGTATTTAGCTTTTACTAGACCTACTATTATTGTGTTTAAATTAAAAAGAGAAATAACTCCATGTTACTTTCATTATTTCCCTTTTTCCTCACTGATTAATAGCATCTTTATTTCTTTAGTTTGAAAGACTTTATAACTTTATTGTTTAGCATGATGTTGAATACATAATTACCATCTTTTAAATGATCGATATTTAAATAAACGTGTTGTTCATTATTTGGTGCTTTTTTTATATCATTATTTGGTTGCATTCACTTGGAGTTATAATGATTTATTTAAAGCGAAATGATGTTTTATTATAAAACGTTTATTTTGCTTGTTGTAAAACTAAAATGAAAGCTTAAAAAAGCATATCAAATATGTAACAAAGTGTTGCACTTATGTAACATTAAGTTTAAAACATTCATTTTTAGTATTTTAATAAATATTCTGAAGGTGTGCAATGGTAAACATCTTTAAAATTTTTGATAAAATAAGATGGAGTGTTGAAGCCAATTTGATAAGCAATTTCTGAAATGGTAAGATCTGATTGTTTCAATAATGAAATGGCAATTTTTAAGCGTTCATTACGTATGAGTTGCGTAGTAGATAGTCCTGTTAATGCTTTTAATTTTCTGTGTAGTTGCATTCTACTCATTAGCATATTTTTGCTTAAAAGCTCTGAATTAAAATCGGTATTCGTGATGTTTTTATTTAGAACTTCTTTTAATTTTTTTAGAAATTGTTGGTCTACTGAAGTGGTTTTAATATCGCTCAGATTAAAAGAATTGCTATAGCGTTGTTGTAGTTGTTGACGTAATTCAATTAATTTTTCAACACGTATTTTAAGTTTATTATTATTAAATGGTTTTGTAATATAATCATCGGCTCCCGTTTTTAAACCGACAATTTCATTTTGATCGCCACTTTTGGCTGTGAGTAAAATAATAGGTATGTGGCTTGTACGTTCGTCTAATTTTAGGGTATTGCAAAGTTCAATACCACTAATTTTAGGCATCATAATATCGCTAATAATGATGTCTGGTATGTATTTTAAAGCATTTGCAAAGCCTTGTTCGCCATCCACAGCTTCTTTTATCGTATATTCATTTTCAAAAATGGAGCTTATAAATTGCCTAATATCTTCATCATCTTCAACAATAAGTAGCAATGGTTTATTTTTATTATTTTTTGTTTTTGAAATTGGTTCTATGGTATTTGGACTATTTTGGATAACAGAACTCTCTGTTGTTTGAAGTTCCATAATTTCAGATGCATTATAAAACGAACGTTCAATGGGTAGTGTTACGGTAAATTGAATTTCATCATCATTCATGGTATGCGCTATGATGTTTCCATGAGATAATATCACTAATTCTTTAACGAGTGATAAACCAATCCCTACACCATCAGCAGTTTTGTTATTTTGATAATACCGAGTGAATAATTTATTTAGTTCTTCTTCTGGTATTATATTTCCATTATTAATTACCGAAATAATAATTTGACCATTTTGTACAGTAGCTTCAAAATGAATCTTTCCATGATTTGGTGTATATTTTACCGCATTGGATAATAAATTGATTATAATTTTTTCAATAACATCTTTATCAAACCAGGCATCATTAATTGGCTTCATTTGATGTGTAAATACAATATTTTTTTCTTTAGTTTTAAATTGAAAAGCAGCAATAAGTTGCTTAAGTAATACGGTTAAATTTCCTTTAGAAACTGATAAATTTAAATTTCCTGTTTCAAGTTTTGATAAATCCAGTAATTGATCAACAAGATTTAAAAGGCGTTGCGAATTGCGTTGAACAAGTGTTAACTCTTTTTTATCTTTATTTGAAAGTTTAGGGTTAGTTAGCTGGTTTTCAATAGGCCCTGAAATTAATGTGAGGGGCGTTCGAAATTCGTGAGATAGATTTGTGTATAGTCGCGTTTTGAATTCATTAAGTTTCTTTAAGCGTTTGGTTTCTTCATGCTCCAATTTCAATTGCATTTTCATGTGCCAACGCCATTTTAAATAAAAATATATGGCATAAGAGAGAAGTGCAAACAAAAATATATAAATACAAATGGCAAGTGTACTTAAGTACCAAGGTTGTTTAATCGTAAAAGTATAGGTCGCAGGTGTTTCATTCCAAACACGATCGTAGCTACATGAAATCACTTTAAAAGTATAGGTATTGGGTGCTAAATTTGTATAATGTGCTATGTTGTTATTTCCAGACTCAATCCAATCAGCATCATGGTTTATGAGTTGATACTTAAATAAATTACGTGCTGGTTGAGAAAAGTGAAGACTTGAAAAAGTAAATGTTACGGTGTTTTCATCATCTTGTAATTTCGAATTTTTAATTAATGGACGTACTTTCGAGAAGACTTCAAATTTAGAGATAATGGTTTTTGGTTTTATGGTATTGTAAGTAAGGTTTTCTGGATGAAACCAATTAATGCCTTCTAAACCTCCAAAAAACAAATTACCTTTCTTATCTTTAAAATAAGCGCCTGTATTAAATTCACTACTCTGAAGACCATCAAAAACACTAAAATTCTCAAAATTTTTAGCATGTTCCGAAGCATTAAAACAACTCAATCCGTTATTGGTACTTAACCAAAGTTTTCCTTTATTATCAGGTAAAATGCCATAAACCACATCGTTTGGAAGTCCGTCTTTTTGTGTATAGGTTTTAGTGGTGTTTTTAGTAATATCGTATTCTTTCAATCCAGCGCCATTTGTACCAATCCACAAGAAATTATTATACGTGTAAAGTGATTTAATTTTCTGGTTTATACCTTTAAGTTTGGTGATTTTATTAGTGGCTTTATTCAATTTAAAAACACCGTTATTATCTGTTCCTATCCAAATAATACCATTATCTGATTTTACTAAGGTTTTTATATTATTAGAAGTTAGAGCAGAATTATCCCTGTTGTATTCTTTTATAATGCCTTTGTTTTTGTCGAATAATATAATACCATGGAGTTCTGTGCATAACCATTTTTGGGTTGGAGACTCATTTATAATCTGCCAGATTGTAAAGTTTTCTAACTCTGGATAGGATTTGAAATTCCCTGAAGCATCCATAGTATTGAGTCCATGTGCTTGATGGCCAATCCATAATTCGTTGTTGCTAGAGTTAAGACTAATAATTCTATTGCTAGAGATTTTGGAATTATCGGTTGTAAAGGTTTTATACGTTTCAGTTCTTACATCAAAATAAGTTAATCCTTTGCCAGAGGTACCAATCCAAAGGTTTTCATTAGCATCTGTAGTTATGCTTCTTACCATATCTACATTAACACTTTTAGGAACTTGGTTATTGGTTAAAATATTGAATTTTATTAAATGTTCATCATAATAACTAGCACCGGTACCATCAGAACCAAACCATATTACCCCAGTTACATCTTCATATAGCGATAACATATCATTATAATGAATGGCAAATGGGTTGTTTTTATTGGCTTTAAAATTGGTTACTTTATTGGTTTTATTGTCTATTAAATACACGCCATTTCCGTAGGTGGCAATCCAAAGTCTACCCTTTTTATCTACCAATAAATCTTCAATGTTTAAATTTTCAGGGAGATTTGTATTATAATATTTTTTGAATTCTTTACTATTTGGAAGTGAAAAAAACAAGCCTTTGCCATAGGTTCCTAGCCAGACTATACCGTTCGTCGTTTTCTCTAGAACGCTAAAATTAGTGTTGGACGGTTCGTTTGTTTTTAATTTTTCATATGAATTATTGCTATATATTTTAAAGACGTTATTAGTAGCAGCAACCATTAAGTTATTTTCAATTTCAATATAATCGTATACAGTTACAAATCTATCTTCAGGTTTAAAAACTTGTATAGTATCTTTAGTTCGGGCATCAATTTTTAATAAACCATTATCATATAAGCCTATATACGTATTTAATTTTTTGTCTTGAAAAATGGAACTAGCGGCATGGGGCAAATTTATATGCTTAAAGTTGTCAGTTTTTTTTTGATAGAGTTCAAGTTTCCCCGAGTGTGTAATAATCCAAAGACGGTTTTGTTTATCGATATATACTTTTCCAAGTTTGCTAAAAGTACTTCGAGTAATATCTTCAAACTGTTTATCATAATGAATAAAATGTCTGCCATCGTATTTGTTCAATCCATCTTGTGTGGCTAGCCATAAATAGCCAATGCTGTCTTGAGCAATACTAATAACACTGTTTTGAGACAAACCATCATTGATAGTTAATGTTTTAAAAGAAAATTGTTTAGGTATGCTACCAGTACTATTAGAATTATTAATAGAAGCATTTTGAGCGGAAGTAATAACTGTAAAAAAAATCACAAAATAGGTAAGAAATAAAAAATCTAAATTGTTATTTTTATTAAATACCATAAATACATTTCTTTTACCTTTGTGTTGGAATTGTTTCATAAACAAGGTGTTACTAAGGTAGTAATTTTTTTTGTTTTCAAAAGGGAATTAAAAGTACGCTCATTTTTCATGGTAGGGTTTATATTTTTTATGAAAAATCTACCATATAAATCATTCAAATTAGTATCTTCAAATTCTATTTTTAAATGTAATTAATGGCAACTAACAAGGAGCTTGAACTAGCTTGGGAATTTGTAAATAACACCAATCGCTCCATTTTTTTAACAGGAAAAGCGGGGACGGGTAAAACCACGTTTTTGCATCGATTGAAAATGGATAGCTTAAAACGCTTGGTAGTTGTAGCACCCACGGGAGTGGCGGCTATAAATGCCAAAGGCGTTACCATTCATTCGTTTTTTCAAATGCCATTTGGTCCTATTTTGCCTGATACCGATTTGAATAATTCAAGTGGTTTCAACCGAAAATTCAGTAAAACCAAAATCAATATTATTAAATCGATGGATTTATTAGTGATTGATGAAATAAGTATGGTACGTGCCGATTTGCTGGATGGTATTGATAGAACCTTGCGCCGTTTTAGAAATAGAAATAAGGTTTTTGGTGGAGTGCAAGTACTTATGATTGGCGATTTGCAACAACTGTCGCCGGTTATTAAAGATAACGAATGGGATTTGTTAAAACATGTTTACAGTAATGGGTTCTTTTTTAGTAGTCTTGCTTTTCAACAGTGTGAAGCGATAACCATTGAATTAAAACACATTTATAGGCAGGAAAACCCTAAGTTTATTGAAATTCTTAATGAAATTAGAAATAATGCCCTTAGTGAAGCAGCTGCTGAAGAATTGAATAAACGTTATATTGCAGACTTCACACCCGAACCCGATGCCGGTTATATTTCATTAACAACACATAACAATAAAGCTGAAGCCACCAATAAAGCGGAATTGGATAAACTTAAAACAAAAGAGTTTACATATAATGCCAAAATAGAAGGTAAATTTCCTGAGTTTTCTTACCCCAATAATGAATCGTTAAAACTCAAAGTTGGTGCTCAAGTTATGTTTGTTAAAAACGATAGCGGCCCTGAAAAACGTTATTTTAATGGTAAAATTGGAAAGGTTATTCATTTAGAGAAAGATGAAGTTGTGGTGCATTGTCCTGATGATGATTTCAATATAAACACAACACCAGAAATTTGGGAAAACATTAATTATACGGTTAATGAAGAAACAAAAGCCATCACAGAAGATAAAATTGGGTCTTTTACACAAATGCCTTTACGTTTGGCTTGGTCTATCACCATTCATAAAAGTCAGGGCTTAACCTTTGAACGTGCTATTATTGATGCACAAGGGGCATTTGCTCATGGTCAAACCTATGTGGCGCTAAGTAGGTGCAAATCTTTAGAAGGTTTGGTGCTTAAAAGTAAAATTCATTCCAATCAAATTATCAGTGATAATAATGTGTTGGTGTTCAATAAAAATGCCGAAGAAAATGAACCTGATGCCTCTATTTTAGTATCATCTCAAAAAATGTATCAATTAGATTTAATTTTTGAAGTGTTTGATTTTTATGAATTTATGTATCCCATAAACCGACTTTTAGATATTTTTTATAAAAACAGAACTAGTTTAGAAGGTAATATTGAAGCTCCATTACTGACTATTAAAACGGCTGTTACCAACTTTTTGAAAGTGAGTAACGGTTTCAACACCCAATTAAAAGAACTTGTAGAAAAGGAAGGTTTACCAGAATTAAGTGGTGTTATTAAAGAGCGTTTTAAAAAAGCTATTCTATATTTTAAAACAGAAACAGAAAAAAATATAGTAACACCGCTAAAAGCATTTGGTTTCACCACCGATAATAAGGCCGTAGGAAGCGATTTAACTAAAAACCTAGATGCCGTTGAAGCCTTATTAGATACGAAGCTTTTATATTTTAATGGTTTAACTGAGGGGTTTTCAACAAAAGGTCTTTTAGAATTACGCGTGAAATCCGTATTTAATGCCAAAGAAAAACCTAAAAAACCAAGAAAAACAGTTATTGACGGCACTACAAATGTGGAATTATTTGAATTACTAAGAATTCTAAGAAATGAGATTGCCCAAGAAAAAGAACTAATTCATTATCAAGTATTCACACAGAAAGCTTTATACGAAATGTGCGAAACCTTGCCAACTAATAAAAAAGAGTTATTAAAAGTGAATGGCATGGGAAAAACACGGGTTGATAAATATGGCGATGCTATTTTAGAGGTTATTAAAACATATTGTGATGA
This sequence comes from Mariniflexile fucanivorans, assembly GCF_004341235.1. Classification (GTDB taxonomy): domain Bacteria; phylum Bacteroidota; class Bacteroidia; order Flavobacteriales; family Flavobacteriaceae; genus Mariniflexile; species Mariniflexile fucanivorans. The sequence goes on along the minus strand of NZ_SLUP01000002.1, from coordinate 762,046 downwards.
AAATGATATTGAGACATCGGATGATGTTGAAATTTTTGAAGAATCTAAGCCCGAAAAAAAGAAAGGTGATACTAAGAAAACATCTTTGGAATTGTTTAAATCTGGAAAAACCATTTCTGAGATTGCAGATGAACGTGAACTTAATGAAAACACCATATTCGGGCATTTAGCGAGTTTTATTCCTTCAGGAGAAGTTCAAGTTTTAGATTTAATGTCTAAAGAATATTACGATGAATTGATTGAAATAATTCCGAAGAAAACATTTGAAAATTTATCAGATTTAAAAAATCAATTAGATGATAAGTACAGTTATGGTGAGTTGCGTTTGGTAGTCGAAAAATTAGGAAGTAGTATTTTTTAATAAGCTTTGTATCTGCTCAATTTTTGTAAGGTTATAAATGAATATGGACTAACGGTATTAGTTGAAATTATTTAATTACTTTAGTAAACCTATGGATGTCATTTTACAATCAACACTAAACACATTAGAAAAGTCTAAAATTTTATTGAATCATATAAATGATACTACATTAAGCAATGCATCCGTAGCTCCTTATTATTCAAGTATAGGAACTCATATGAGACATATTTTAGATTTTTATGATTGTATTTTCAATAAAGGTGTGAATAATGAGATTGATTTAGCAACAAGAAATAGAAACCAATCAGTAGAAACTGAATGTTGTAGCGCCAAAAACTATTTAGATTCCATTATAGAAAACTTGAATTCATTTGATTTAGCTATGACAGATTCCGTTTTGGTTACAGACGATTTAGGTTTGGGAAAAGTAAAAATGACTTACAGTTATGGTGCTTTGTTTTCACAGGCAAATAGCCATACCATTCACCACTATGCCATTATAAATTATATTTTGGAAGGTTTAAATATGTCAATTAAGCATTCAGATTTTGGATACAATCCTACAACTCCAAAACAGCCTACTTTAAATTAGTTTTTTTTAAACATACTATCCATAATAGTACGTATCCCTTTAAAAATTAAAAAAACGGCTGCAGCACATATTAAGCAAGCAACAATTAACAAGGGAATGTAAAGTGAGTTTTCTTTATCTCCAAGAGCTAAAGTCATTAAAATAGGACCAATGAATAAGCTTAATAAAGCAAAAACCAAGGTTTTAATACCTTTAAAAAGTGTTGTTTTATCTGTTCTTTTAGTTTCCATTATTATAATTTTTAATTGCGGAACGTACGTTTTTATGTGTTTGTAAAAGATTTTTTGCTTCTTCTTCAGAAATGTTAAGTTCAGTCATGATCATTTTAGTGCCTCTATCAACTAGTTTATTGTTACTTAATTGCATGTCCACCATTTTGTTGCCTTTTATATGCCCCAACTGAATCATGGTGGTGGTTGTTATCATATTAAGCACCAATTTTTGTGCAGTACCCGCTTTCATTCTAGAGCTTCCTGTAACAAATTCTGGACCTACAATAACTTCAATAGGATATTTTGCGGCTTGTGATAACGGACTGTTTTTATTACACGTAATACAACCTGTAATAATGTTATTTTCATTGCATGCTTCTAAAGCAGAAATCACATAAGGTGTAGTGCCAGAGGCTGCAATACCAATCACTACATCTTGACTTGAAATTTGATACGATTTTAAGTCGTCCCATCCTTGTGTGGTAGAATCTTCAGCAAACTCCACCGCTTTTCTAATAGCAGTATCACCACCAGCAATAATACCAATAACTAAATTGTGGGAAACTCCAAAAGTAGGAGGGCATTCCGAAGCATCTAAAATACCTAAACGCCCGCTGGTGCCAGCTCCCATATAAAATAGGCGTCCGCCACCTTTTAATTTTTGCACAATAACGCTCACTAAAGGTTCTATTTGTGGTAAAGCTTTCTCAACAGCTATAGGTACATTTTTATCTTCATTATTAATATTACTTAATAATTCTGAAATATTCATCTGTTCCAGATGATTGTAGTTGGAATCTTGTTCGGTGGTTTTTATAAAACTCATACCCCAAAAGTATGAATTATTAGGCGATTTTAGTCAAAAAGAATGTCGTCAACTTCTAATTTTTTATTATTGATAAAATCATAGAGCGTTAACTGTCTTAAAGTGTAATAATCTTCCCAAAATTTCTGAAGTGAGTTTAAATATTGCAATACAGCTCTGTCTTTTTCTTGTAAAGCAATATTTAAATCGGTAATAGTTATTTTGTCTAAAACATATCTTTTTTGCGAAATGTCATAACGTTTTATAGCTATTTCCTTAGCTTTTTCTGCTGTTTCCAAAAAGTCTCTTTGGCTGGACCAATTTAGAACGTGCAAATAAATTTCTTGTTCAAAGGCTTGTTTATCTTGGTCTATATTATTGTTGGTTAAATCTAAATCAGCTTCAGCCATTTTACGTTTCGATTTAGAAACACCCCAATCAAAAATGGGTACACTAACAGAAACCGTCACATTTTGTTGCTTATTATAATTGTTAAAAAGGTTATCAAATTCATCACCATTTTGTGAAATTCCGAAATTTGCAGAAACACCTAATTTTAATCTATTGTTTCCTTTTTGATACGCCAATTCTTTTTCAGCCTCTAAGCGTTTTCTTCTAAATTCTATAACCGCTTTTCTATTTGATTGCGCTTCTGCTAGAGCTTTATCGATGTTTACTTCAAAAAGGGGTAAGTTGTCTGGAACATCTAATTCAATATTTTCTGTATCTAGTTCTAAATATCTGGCTAAATTTTGAGAGGTTCTTTTTAACTCTATGGTATTGGTTGTTACTGTGTTTTTAGAGTTTAACAAAGTCAATTCAACTTGCAGCAATTCATTTTCAGCAATTTTCCCAATTTTGAATCGTCCTTGTGAAATTCGGTATAATGTATCCTGATTTGATAAATTCACTTCGGCTATTTCCAACTGCATTTGGGCTTTAAGTAATTGAAAATATCTTTGACAAGTAGTCACAGAGATATCTTCCATTTTTTCTATGAAATCTCTTTGTGATTCCTCATAAATTAAAGGTTCAATTTTTTTATCCCATTTAAAAGGATTGTAAAATAAAGAGTTTTGATAATATCTTACGGAAAATGGTACGACTGAATATCCAATGTTATCATCCAGTCCAAACAATTCAATGCGTTCTAAATTTGAATTTAAAGAGAGCGTTCCTCCAGTATATGGAATGTTTTGTGCTAATGATAATCCACCCTCTAAAAGCAATTGATCTTGATTTACAAAAATATCTTGTCCTTCATCGTTTGTTATTCTACGTACGGCTTTATTATATTCGGGTAAGGTGGCGTTAAGCCTTAATTGAGGTAAAAAATTTGCTTTGTAATTTCTAAAACGCCAATAGCTCGATTGATTTCTATTTAAGGTTGTTTTATAATCGGGAGATTGTTTTTGTGCTATAGTAATGGCTTCGTCTAAGGTTATTTTTTTGGATTGTGAAAATGCTAAACAAGGTAAAATTACGATTAATATGAATACTATTTTTTTCATCTGTTTAGCTTTGTGTTAATAGTTTTCTGCGGTTATTTTATTTATTCAGATCGAAGTGCTTGAATGGGTTTTTTATTAGCTGCAGCTTTCGCCGGAAATATGCCAAAAACGAGCCCAACAATAACTGCAATAAAAAATGAGATTAATATGGAGTTGAGTGATAACACGGTTTCAATACCAGAAACCATTTCAATAACATATGCTCCAATGATGCCTACAATAATTCCAATTATACCACCGCCAACACTAATTAATACAGATTCTGATAAAAATTGTAAAATCACATCTTCCTCAGTCGCTCCAATAGCTCGAATGATGCCAATTTCTTTGGTTCTTTCCAGTACCGATGCCAACATGATATTCATAATACCAATACCACCAATAAGTAATGAAATACCAGCGATAATACTTAATACAATATTGAATATTTGCTTTGTTTTTTGTTGCTGTTGAAGCAGTTGAATGGGGATGGCAATTTCAAAGTCCAAAACATCGTTATGTCTTCGCTTTAGTAATTTACTTAAAACCTCTGCCGTTGCTTTTAACTCGTTTGAGTTGTTAACTTGAATGGTAAGTTTATCTATTTGATGATAATTTCCTCTAGCAATTCGCTTTTTAGGACCATTTTGATTGTTTTCATTAACATCTAAATTATCCGTTATAATTTTTCTATCTCTATAGCGAACCAAAAATGTTTTTATCGGGATGTAAATATCTTGGTTTAAATCCCTGATACCTAAATCTTCTTGGGCTTTATCCGAAATTAGTTTTTCTTCAATCACACCAACTACTTCCAACCAAACATCTCTTACTTTAATTTGTTTTCCCAAAGCACTTTCACCAGTAAATAACTTTTTTTCTACTTTTTTTCCAATAACGCACACAGGCATGGCATTGTTCATTTGGTAATTTGTAAAAATTTTACCTTTTTCAATATCAATGTTTGAAACTTTAAAGAATGTAGCCGAAATACCAACAAGTTTTACCGAATTTTGTTTTCCGTCATTAATCACGTACGTATCAAGAATTATTTCTGGGCTTACAACTTTTATACTCGGTATGGTTTTAGTAACACTTAAAGCATCCAACATATCTAAACCTTTAGAGAATTTTTTAGATTCAGTATTGGAAGTTTCCTCTTCACTTTCTCCTTCACTTTCATCTTCAAGATCGGGTAAAGGGGTTACAACAATATTATTAACACCAACCAGTTCAAGTTGTGATAGAATTTCTTTTTCGGCACCATTTCCAATTGCAAGCATGGTAATTACCGATGCCACTCCAAAAATAATACCCAAAGCGGTTAGAAAGGTTCTTACTTTATTGGTTTTAATAAACCAATATGCCTCATTGAAATTGGATTTAAGTTTTTCTAAAAGTATTTTGTCTATCATGTGTTACTTTAATAGCGTTATACTTTTTTCATCCATATCGGCAGGGGCATTTAAGTAAACAACATCATTTTCATTCAAACCTTTTTTTATAATAACCACTTCATTATTGGCTAAACCCAATTCTACTTGCTTTTTTTCAATAGAATAACCAGATTTTACATAGGCATAACTTATAGAGTCTTTTGAAAAAATTGCTTCCAGCGGCGCCATTAATACGTTGTCTTCTTGATGCGTTAAAATCCTGTTGGAAGTGGTCATTCCTGGTCTTATATTTTTATTGGTCTCATTAAGCTTAATTAAAACTTGAAAAAGTTTAATGTCCGATCCTCTTTTGTTTTCACCTACATTAGCCACATCTGTAACCACACCATCTATTTCAATATCAGGAAAAGCGTCAAAACCAATTTTTACCTTTAAATCTTTTTTTAATTTTCTAATATCGACTTCATTACTATAAGTTTTAGATTCCATTTTTGTTAAATCTGGCAGACTCGCCATAGCAGGTTCCCAAGGCGATATGGTAGTACCTACCTTTTTTTTGGTGCCGTTCCAGTCTTTTACATAAGTAACCATACCGTCATCTTCAGAAAATACGGTGAACTCCTTTTGCAAAGCGGTTAATTCTTCAATTTGCTTTTTAATTTTTGTAACTTCGGTACCAACCTCAATCATTTTAGCATTGGCTTGTCTTTTTTTAATAGAATAGTCTTCCTTTTTTTCTTTTGAATCCCGTTCAAATTTTTCGATTTTAATTTCTAATTGTCTGATGGTTGCTGGGGGTTCGTAAATAGAACGTTTTAATTCCAATTGGTTTTCTTCAATATTAAATTGAAGATCTTTAATGGCGGTGCGTTCTTGTTTTAAAGTAAGTGTTGTATCAAGCTGTTGTTGGGTATATCTCGATTCCGCTTTTTCTAAATTTAAATGGGCTTCGTTAATTTTAGCATTCACTTCAGAAGCATCAAGTTTACCAATATAATCGCCTTTTTTAACCACAGTGCCTTCTGCAACTAAATCTTGTATTTTTATTTGATAAATATTGAATCGTCTCGCATTAATGGGACCATTAATTTCTTTTGAGCTTGTAGATTGGGCTTCACCAGAAATGATAACTTCGTTTAAGAACGTGCCTTTTACAACTTTTGATGTTAATAAAACATCTTCATCTGCAGAAGAATTGAAAAATGAATAAATAAGAATTAAAACAACGATTCCGCTAATAATAAAGATTAATCTTTTTTTATTCATAAAGAACGATTTTTTTGATTGATGAAAGTAAGCTTAGCTAAAATAGCTTTTGTAGGATTTTTTAGAGTTAAAATTATCTTAAAGTTTTAATTTAATTTTAAACAATAATTTGCTTGGGTGCAGCTTACAATTAAAAGCAATAGCTATTCTACTTCATAATTGAAAATAGAAACTTCAGAAGCTCTAAAATAGCCCAATGGATAGTTGTCGGGATTGGTTTCATTTACGCAATTGCCCCTTAAAGTTGCGGGTTGGGTTTCAAAAGGGTCGCCAGTTTCGTCTTTACTTTGTTGCAATAAAATATTTATGTACTCGTAAAAGCGTTGTGAGATACCATGATTTTGAATAATTAATTTAGTGCCTGTTTCAATGTCTTCATTGCTATAAAAGGCGAAAATTTGGTTGCCATCAGTAAATTTATCATCATAGACATCAAGAGTTATTGTATTTGAATCGGAATTAAAAAATTCGAAAAAATAATAATTTTTAATGTTTTCAGGGTCGGTGTAAAAGGCTTTAATTTCTGTTTCTTCACCCGAAAATCCGGCATCATTTTTTTGTTCTACTTTATCGATGTCAACAATTGGTATTAGTGTTTCTGAAGCGGTATACACTTCATTCATGTATATGATTTTCAGGTTGTATGTACTATTTATTGTTGGTATAAAAGATTGATTTCTGTAAATGCCCGTATCGTTTTCTTCTATGAAATTAAAAGTGTTATTATTGGAATCGGTTACAGTTACGGTAGCGCCAGTAGCAACAGGAATATGTACATCATAATAAGGAGCTGTTAGGGTTAGCTTAATAAATTGATTGTTTCCAGTTGTATTCTTGTACCAAATTAACGAGGCGTCTATTACTAGTCTTGGCTCTGCGGTTTTTAATTCTAAATCGATAACATCTTCGCAAGACACTAGGATTAGACAGCATATTATGTATATAATTTTTTTCATCTTTTAAAACTTAAAATTGTATGATACGGATGGTACAATACCAAAAATAGATAGTCTATAAGCTTCGTTTAGTTTTGTTTCTTCATTTTGTCCAAAAGTTATAGAAGCAGCATTATTCCTGTTGTATAAATTATATATACCAAAAACCCAAAATGATTGTAATCCTGTGGTTTTTTCTGGTTTAGGGCTGTAAGTTATAGAAGCATCCAATCTGTGGTATGATGTTAATCTATCTGAATTTCTATTATTATAATTTGGAACCGTTACACCATTATAAGTGTACTGCCCGTTTGGAAATGTGCTTGGTTGTCCTGTTTGAAATAAAAAATTAGCATTGATTTTTATTTTTTTACTTAAATCGTAACTGCTTGTAAGTGAAATATCGTGCGTTTTATCGTAAGGAGTATTGTACCAATTACCATTGTTAATACCCAATTCGGTTGGGGTTCTACCTTTGGTTTGTTGTTCAGATTTTGATAGGGTATAGGCCAACCAACCTTTAAACCTGCCTTCATTTTTCTTTAATAAAAACTCCAAACCATAGGCTTTTGCTTCACCATTTAAAATAATTTGTTCAATAGCATTGTTGGCAATTAAATCGGCACCATCAATGTAATCAATTCGGTTTTTTATGGTTTTGTAAAAGCTTTCTAATTCTAAGGAATACCTGTTGTTTTTAAAATTTTTAAAGTATCCCAATGCAAATTGGTCGAGTAATTGTGGTTTTATGTATTTACCGCTAGGTGTCCAAATATCTAGCGGTGTTGGTGAATTGGTGTTTGATATTAAATGCAAATATTGACTCATTCTATTATAACTCGCTTTAATTGAGTTGTTTGAGTTTATTTGATAGGATAATGATAAACGCGGTTCTATGTTGAAAAAATCGGCAATTACGTCACTTCGTTTAAAAGTTTCAACACCAATAGGTTCTGCTTTTTCATATATTTTAAAATTGTCATTAAAAACAACAGCATGATTATTTTCGTAAACATTTAGTTCATCTTGACCTAACCGAAGAAAAGAACTAAATCTTAAACCATAAGAAATGGCTAGTTTATCCGATAACTTTTGTTCAGCATCTATATAAATAGCATTTTCGAAAGCAAATTTTTGGGTTAGTTTGAACGGATTTATTCCAGAGGTTTCAGTGGTTGGTTTAATATCTCCAGGATTAAACTTATAGTAAATACTGTTTAAGCCATATTGCAATTTAAATTTATTTGAAATATAGTGCTTAAAATCGTATTTTAAGTTGAAGTTTTTAATACCAGAAACCCAATCAAATTCAACAAAGCCCAATTTTAAACCGTAATAATAATCGGAATAAATAAGTGATACATTTGAAAATAGTTTATCTGAAAGTAAGTGATTCCATCTGAAGTTTAAAACGGTATTCCCATAAGTATTATCAATGGTTTCATTAAGTCTGAACACATCACGACCAAAATATCCCGAGAGATATATGTTGTTTCTGTCATTTAGTTTGTAGCTTAATTTGGTGTTTAAATCGTAGAAATAGGCTATATTATCAATATCAAAAAGAGGCAAGAACAAATGCGCATAACTAGATCTGCCACCCAGAAGGAAGGAACCTTCATCTTTTTTTAAAGGACCTTCTAATAACAATCTACTCGATACCAATCCAATGCCACCATTGGCGTGGAATTCCTTGCTATTTCCATCTTTTTGATAAATATCTAAAACTGATGAAACCCTACCGCCATATCTTGCTGGAATACCGCCTTTGTATAGTTTTATATCTTTTATGGCATCTGGATTAAAAACAGAAAAGAAGCCGAATAAATGTGATGAGTTGTAAATAGTTGCTTCATCTAAAAGAATTAGATTTTGATCAGCAGCTCCGCCTCTAACATTAAAACCAGAAGCGCCTTCGCCAGCACTGGTAACCCCAGGAAGTAATGTAATGGCTTTAATAATATCAGCTTCACCAAATACCACAGGAATTTCTTTAATGGTGCTTGATGTTAGTTTTGCCACACTCATTTGTGGTGTTTTAATATTTAGCTTTTCTACATTTTCTGTGATAACTACTTCGTCTAAAGTTTCAAATGAATCTGATAAGCTAAAGTTTTTGGTAGTGCTATTTGAAAGTACCAAAGTTTCATTTTTTGTAGCAAAACCAATGTAACTAATTATAACCTTATAAGTGCCTTTTGGTATGGTAATAGAATAGAATCCATACTCATTAGTGGTTGTTCCCGTATTTAATTCAGGGAAAATAATACTAACTCCAATAAGCGTTTCATTGTTTTTTTCTTCGGAAACGACACCCTTTAAAGTGATTTTTTCTTGAGCGGTTGTAGATATAACATTAAAACAGCATAAAAAAAGAGAGCACAAAATTATGTTCTTCATCAAAAGCTTTTTTTTATAAAAATATGAAAAAAGCCTCTTAAAAGGGGCTTTTTGAAATAGTATTTATCTTTTTTTAATTTAAAATGCTATTAAGCGTTTTGCTTGGTCTCATGGCATTATTAACTAAAGTTTCATTTGGTTTGTAGTACCCATCAATAGTTACGGGTTTTCCTTGAATTTGGTTAAGTTCGCTTACAATAGTAGCTTCATTATCGCTTAATTGTTTAGCAATAGGTTCAAATTCGGCTTTTAAATCAGCATCTTTAGTTTGGTAGGCCAAGGCTTGTGCCCAATACAATGCCAAGTAAAAATGACTTCCTCGATTATCCAATTCTCCTACTAAACGAGAAGGCGTTTTACCAGTATCTAATAATTTGCCTGTAGCATCATCTAAAGTATCTGCTAAAATTTGTGATTTGGGGTTGTTGTTAGCAGATGCTAAATGTTCTAAAGAAACAGCTAAGGCTAAAAATTCACCTAAAGAATCCCAACGTAAATGATTTTCGCTTAAAAATTGTTCAACGTGTTTTGGAGCAGAACCACCTGCGCCAGTTTCAAACAGTCCACCACCATTCATTAATGGCACAATAGAAAGCATTTTAGCACTGGTGCCAACTTCTAAAATTGGGAATAAATCGGTTAAATAATCACGTAAAACGTTTCCTGAAACCGAAATGGTATCTTTGCCATCTTTTAATCTTTCACATGTAAATAGTGTTGCATCAATAGGTGATAATATTCTTAAATCTAAACCTGTAGTATCGTAGTCTTTTAAATAGGTTTTTACCTTTTTAATTAATTCAGCATCATGAGCTCTGTTTTCATCTAACCAGAAAACAGCAGGAGTTTCTGAAGCTTTTGCACGTGTAACCGCTAATTTAACCCAATCTTGAATTGGAGCGTCTTTAGTTTGGCACATTCTCCAAATATCACCTGCTTCAACTTTATGTGTTAATAATGTATATCCAGAAGCATCAATTACAGTAACAGTTCCGTTTGAAGCAATTTCAAAAGTTTTATCATGAGAACCATATTCCTCAGCTTTTTGAGCCATTAAACCAACATTAGGTACGGTACCCATGGAGGTTGGATCGAAAGCACCATGTTTTTTACAAAAATCGATGGTAGCCGAATAAATACCAGCATAACTGCTATCTGGAATAACTGCTTTGGTGTCTTGAAGTTTTCCGGCTGCATTATACATTTGTCCAGATGTACGAATCATAGCTGGCATTGAAGCATCAATAATAACATCACTTGGTACGTGTAAATTGGTAATGCCTTTATCACTATTAACCATAGCTACTGCTGGTCCGTTTTTAAAAGCAGCATCAATATCTGCTTGAATTTCGTTGCGTTTTGCTTCTGGTAAACTTGGTAATTTTTCAAGTAAATTTCCAAAACCATTATTTACATCAACTCCAATTTTTTCTAAAGTTTCACCATGTTTTTCAAATACATTTTTAAAAAATATTTTTACAGCATATCCAAAAATAATGGGGTCGCTTACTTTCATCATGGTGGCTTTCATATGTAATGAAAACAATACGCCACTTGCTTTTGCATCCGCTATTTGAGTTTCTAAAAAGCTTACTAAAGCCGATTTACTCAATAGCGTAGCATCAATTATTTCGCCTTTTAATAATTTGAAACTATCTTTTAATACAGTATCAGTACCGTTACTGTCTGTATGTACAATTTTAATACTTGTCGCTTCTGGGAGGGTTAGGGATTTTTCGTTATGAAAAAAATCACCCGACTCCATGGTGGCTACATGTGTTTTAGAATCGCTACTCCAAGCACCCATAGAGTGTGGATTTTTTTTAGCGTAATTCTTCACTGCTTTTGGTGCACGCCTATCAGAGTTTCCTTCACGTAACACGGGGTTTACAGCACTACCTTTTATTTTGTCGTAGCGAGATTTAATATCTTTATCAGCATCATTGCTAGCTTCATCCGGATAATTAGGAATGGCAAAACCTTGAGATTGTAATTCTTTTATAGCCGCTTTTAACTGCGGAATGGAAGCGCTTATGTTTGGTAATTTAATAATATTAGCAACTGGGCTTTTTGCCAATTCACCAAGAATAGCCAAATCGTCTGAAACACGTTGATCTTCATTTAAAAAATCTGGAAAAACGGCTAAAATTCTTGCTGCTAAAGAGATATCTTTAGTTTCAATTTGAATACCAGAAGACTTAACAAAAGCTTTAACAATTGGTAAAAAAGAACGGGTTGCTAGTACAGGAGCCTCATCAGTTTTTGTATAAATAATTTTAGACATTAATGTATCGGTTTTTTTTATGTTAGTATTTAGCTATAAATATAAATAGGCATACGATAACGTTTGCGCGCTGCGAATATACAAAAAATGACTTTTAAAAAAGCTTAAAGGATTGAATCAAAAAGGGTAATTAGATGAATATTTAGAAGAATTATAAAAAAGGAAGTAAGTAATAAGAATTTATTAATAAAAGAACAGAGAAGTTATAAAAAAACAAAAGCCATATCCCTGCAGAATCTAATCTACTTTGACATGGCTTTTTTTGAAATAACATAACCCAATCTAATTGATACTTCTATCAAATCAATTTAGTTTAATCTAAATTTTTTCAATTGATGTGCTATTATTTCAACGAAACATTTCTGTAATTTTCAAAATGTATTGACCTATTACTAAAACGCTTCTAATAATTGTTTTTCTTGATGCCATTAATCTTTCTCTTCGTTTTAACGTCAAGTTTTCTTAATGCATTGTTTTAATATTAATAACACACCTTTCGGACATGTTATTTTTTTTAAAACTTTCAATTATACTAGTTATTGCCTAATTTCATATATGCAATACTTTTTATAATATCATGATTTTTTTGCTTCCGCACATTTACACATGCTGCATTAAAATCTCAAAAAACAATTACAATTTTATAAAGAACGTTACCTTATTAAGAAACCAAATTTTAATTCATTGTTTAGATGAAACCAGTTTTACACTGTTTTTCTGTTTCTTGTTTAGCTAAGATACAACACAAACCTTGAAAATACAAAATATTTAACATTTTATATATCAACACTTTATCAACAAGAGTTATTAACAAAAGTTAATAAAAAAAGCCCTGAAAAAATTTCAGGGCTTTTAATTTGCTTTCGCAATACTGTTTTATTAACGTCTACGCTCTTTAATTCTGGCTTTTTTACCAGTAAGACCTCTAAAGTAGTAGATTCTAGCTCTACGTACTTTACCACGTTTATTAACTTCAACTTTTTGTAATGCAGGTAAATTAACTGGGAAAATACGCTCCACACCAATAGTACCAGACATTTTTCTAATTGTAAAAGTCTCTGATGATCCAGATCCTCTTCTTTGAATTACTACACCTCTAAAAAACTGAGTACGAACTTTTTCGCCCTCTCTAATTTCGTAGTATACTGTAATTGTGTCTCCAGCTCCAAACTCTGGAAAATCCTTTTTTGCTACAAATTCGTCTTGTACAAATTTTACTAAAGATTCCATATCTTTAAATTTTAATAATAGTTAATTCGAAACAACATTCACGATTCTCGCCAGAGGTTAACCCGAAATAGGGCGCAAAGATAATTAATAATTAACAATGTACAATTAATAATTATAATTTTTATGGTGTTTCTTTTTGCTATGAGTAATACGTTAAATTTGAATGCTTTAGCTAAGCAAAAAGTCAGGCTATCCGCTATATCTTTTGCCCAAAAGCAAAAGGATGCCGCTTCTATCCTTAACACGAAATGAGTTTATAGTTTAAGTATGGGTTTACAGTCTCAGTCGCAGTTTTCAGTTGGTTGTGAATAGCTTTAGAAATAATAGTTTCATTAAAAAACAAAAATCTCAACTGAAATTGATTTTTTATTAGTTATATACGCATGTTGTAAGCCGTTTTCTGCGTTTTGGTTCAGTTCAATAATTCATTTAATCCTTCTTTATCGAATAGAATTCGCCCTACTTTGATGTCGGACCAACCTTTTTTTAGTTTATAAGTAAAGGTTGGTTTGTCTTTTATAAGTTCACAATCTATGTAATAATTTGATATTTTTTCATTAGAAACATTTTTCAGTTCTTGAATGTGAGTTGAAATAAAAAAATAAGAATTTTTAAATTTACTAAGACCGTTTATTGTAGTTTGGCAAATCTCGAACGCGTCTTCTAAATTTGTGCCACTAAAAAGTTCATCGAAAATCGCAAAACATTGTTTTCCTTTTGAAGCGTTTTCAACAACACTTTTGAGATTCATTACTTCTGTCATAAAATGACTATAACCATTTAGGATATCGTCCCGTCTATTGATTTCAATTGAAAAGTGATTACAAAACGGAATTTCCCCAAAAGATGCAGGTATTCCGATTCCTAAATGTCCAAAATATATGCAGAGCCCAACAGCTTTGAGAAAAGTTGACTTACCTGACATATTCGGTCCGTTCAATAAAATCACGTTGCTCTCGGTCTCAAAATCGTTCTTTACTGGTTTATTTATTAGAGGATGATAAAAATCCTTTAATTTAATGTGTTTTTTGTCAAAATTTGGAAATGTAAAGCCGTTTTTATTAATTCCTAAATTGATTGATAAATAAGCCTCAAACAGAAATAAATTTTCCCAAAAAGGCTTAATCAAATCTGTTTCTTTAAGGGTTTTTATTTTTTTTGTTAATTCTATTACGTGCTTGTCCTTTAACCTTTTTTCTCGAATAATATGCTCGTATTTGAAAAGTTCAAAACTTGATAGAAATATTAAAATTTCTTTAATTTTTGTAGCATATTCTTCTGGATATTGATTTAATTTTAGACGTGTAAAGTACCTTGATTCTAGGCGATGAAAAAATAGTATTAGTTGATTGAACTTACTTGTATATCGAGTTTTTTCTTGTTTGGAAGCAAACAATTTATACTTCAATTTTTTTTGTGATAAGTCTTCTATTTTGTCATCGTTTAAAAAATAATGGACTTCATTCAAGTATAAAACGGTATATGAATAGTCTTTAAGAATTTCATTGTTGGCAGTAAACCCTTTTAAAATATTTTGGCGTGCAACAATTTCGGTTGTCGATTCTAAAGGAGTTTTTAAGATTCCAATAATTTTTTCCTTGGCGAACATATTTAAAGAATAGTCGAACAATGGTAACAGTTCTTTTTCGATATTTAAGTCCTTCAAATTGTTCATTCTAATTCTTAGCTGGATATTTTTTAAATGGCTTACAACGTGTTATATAGTAATCTTTATTACTTATATCCCGTAAACAAGTCAGGATATAGTAAGTTTCTTGTTACTGTTATCCCGTAAATATAATTTATTATTTGTAAGAAAAACGAGTTTTTAAGTTTTTCTGTCAGAAATAAAAGCAATCAGATTGTTTTTAAATTTCCGCTAATAATCGAGAGACTTATAACGTAAAATCAATCATCCAACAAATCCGGTCGTCGTTCTTTAGTTCTCAAATAAGCCTGTTCTTCACGCCACTTTTCAATTTTAGGAAAGTTGCCGCTAAATAATAATTCCGGTACTTTCCAGCCTTTATAATCACGAGGTTTGGTGTAAATGGGTGGTGCGAGTAAATTATCTTGAAAGGAATCGGTTAGGGCAGAGGTTTCATTACCTAAAACACCAGGTATTAACCTAATAATAGCATCGCAAAGTACGGCAGCTCCTAATTCGCCACCAGATAGTACATAATCGCCAATAGAAATTTCACGGGTTATAAAATGGTCGCGAACCCGTTGGTCCACACCTTTATAATGTCCGCATAAAATAATGATGTTTTCTTTTAATGATAAATGGTTGGCAATGCCTTGTTTAAGGGTTTCACCATCGGGGGTCATGTATATAATTTCGTCGTAGTTACGTTGTTCTTTTAAAGCAGTAATACATTTATCAATAGGTTCTACCATCATCACCATACCTGCACCACCACCAAACTGGGTGTCATCAACCGATTTATGTTTATCTGAAGTGTAATCGCGTAAATTATGAAAATGGACTTCAACCAAATTAGCTTCAATAGCGCGTTTTAAAATAGAGGCTTCAAAAGGGCTCTTAAGTAATTCTGGTAAAACGGTAATAATATCAATGCGCATGGTTCTGTTTTAAGAATTGCAAAGATAATTGAATTAATGGGTTTAGAATATGGATTTATATTTAAACCTAAACGGTATTTTAATAGTGAGTTGAAATCATCAACATTCGTTTAGGGATTTTTTAGTTAAATAGGTTGAGTTTAGGAATTTATGGAACTTAGTGTTTGGAGATAGCTATAAAGATGGACATTGTAAAACGATTTGGATTTAGATTTTTTAAGATTGTTATTAAATGGTTTTTTAGAATATAGTATAACCAAATATTAATGATAAAGTTTTGTAGTCTGAATACCAGTAATTGTAGTTGCCTAAAATATGTCTAGTAGTTTGGTACCTAAATTCTAAACTATATTTTCCATTTTGTTTAAAGCCTACACCAAATGCATTATTTGTTGAACTTGAAATATCTAAATCACTACCAGGATTAAAATAAATTTTTGAATTAGCTTTAATGTCTAGTATATACAAAGCGTTAATAAAAATTTTAGAATTATTATTCAAAAAGAAATAATGTCTAATTCCTATTGGAAGTTCAATGGATTTATAATCTGCTTTAGCATTTGTTGTAGCTAACTCTTTTTCAGATTTAAAATACTGGTAAGTTGGTTCCACTAAAATACTCCATTTATTTTTGTTAAAAGGTAAAACAATTTCTGCTTCAAGTCCAAAACCTAATCCGGTTTTATTACCAAAATCAGTGTTCTTGTAATTGTTTTCAGTGTTGTTTATTGTTAATGAAGAACTGTTTAAACGAGGTCTAATAGTTAGATTAAACAAATCCTTTTTTTGCTTTTCTTCAAAATTGATTATTTCAGAATTGTTGCACTCATTATATTTTGTGAAAAAATTCATTAAGTCTTCTTTTTTATACTCAAGACTTTCAATATCTTTAATTCTTATGCTTTCGCATTTTAAATCATTCAGCAGTTGTTGTTTAAACCTGTTATTTTCCCCTATTAAATTTTTTGTGGAATTGTATCTTTTAAAAATTAATTGTTCAATATTTTTTGACTCAGTACTATAAAAATAACGAACTAAATTTCGATCTTCATAAATATATAGATTTGATTTTCCTTCAATCAAAACTTTTAAAAAAAGTTCTTCTTCGTTAAAGTCTGGATTTCGGTTTACACTTAAATTCTCTAATATGTTACTAGACCTGTCTATGTTTACAGTAATTCTTATATATTTTGAGTAATTGTAAATACCAAATTCTTTGATAGATTTTAGAGTGGCTGTTTGTTGTTCGTTGTTTTCAGAAAGTTTAAATAAAAATTCAACTGGGTTGTTTTTCCAATCCATATTTTTAATGTAACATTCTACTTTTTCATTGTTATTATTAATGTAATATCCTTTATCAAAAGAAATTTGAGAATAGCAATAAGTGTTTAAGATTGTTATAAAAATAACTAAAAATTGATTTTTCATTTTACTATTAATTTTAGTTATGTAATTCAAAACACTCATAATTAATAAGATGGATGTTTTTATCACAAAAGCGAAGCAATTTAATTAATTTTTCTTACATGATAAAAATATTCATAAAAAAAGTCTGTAATTATATTACAGACTTTTGTTGTTATTTATTTTAAAACCTATTTTTTGGTTTTAATTATTTTTTGCTTGTTAATTTCGTCTTGTAATTGGCGGCGTACTTTTTGTTCGCGCTCTACAGCTGTTTTACGGTGTTCTTCAAATTCGTCTTCCACATCGGCAAGTACACGTTTTGCTTCTTTAGTAACCGCATTGCTGTTTTTAAATTGGTAGATGAAAAACAAAAGTAAAGCTAATAGCACACCTATTATAGACCACATAAGTCCGCTGTAACCACTTTTACTCATTTGGATTCCAAGCAACGACATATTATTTTTTTCGCTCTTGGTTTTATCTAAATTATTCTGTGTGTTGGTAAGTCTGGTTTTTAAATCTGCAATTTCTTGCGTTTGTGCTTTTACTGTTATTTCAGTAGCTATTATATCTTTTTTAATAGATTGTAATGAATCTAGCACATGAGCTTTTAACTCGGTTAGCCAATAGGTTTTTATAACTCTATATGATTGTCCGCGTTCATCGTTCCAACCATTCGATTTTTTTATAACATATTCAAATTGATTATCAAGGGTTCCGCTGTTTAATGATAGTTTATCCTCATCACTATCAGTTGTTTGAGAGATTGCGGTTAAGGATAATAAAAGTGTTAGTAGGGTTAAAGCTTTGGTAAGATTCATTTTTAAGATTGGTTTTCGATTTTTTTGGTTCACTAATTTATAAAAAAATGTTAATAAACCGTTTAAATTTAACAAAAAGCCTCACAAAGTGAGGCTAATTTATATACGGTGAAAACTCCGTATTAGATTTTTTTAAATTCTTTAAAATATTCTACTTTTAAAAAATGATAAAAAAAAGCTGTTTTTATCTAAAATTATAACGCTCTTTTTCTCCTTTTGAATTTATAAGTTCAATACGCAAAGGTTCATAATCCGATTTGTTTTTCATGGCTTGCTGCACATCATCAACAGAGTTTATTTTTGTATCGTTTATTGACGTGATAATAGAGCCTTCATTGATGCCATTCTTTTTCCAGTACTCGGCATATTTTTCGTCTAATTCAATAATTTTAACACCATTTGAAGCTTTAAACTTTTTCAAATCTTCTTGTTTTGCGTTTTTAACACGACCTACAAGTGGTAATGTTAGGGTTTCGTTTCGGGTTAAAGTCACATTAATAGTTTTTAACGAACCATCTCTTGACACCTTTAAAGTCACTTGGTCACCAACACGTTTAGCACCAATATGTCCTGTTAAATCGGCAAATTTTGATACTTTTACATTGTCAATTTCCTTTATAATATCACCTTTTTTAACGCCTGCTTTTTCGGCACCCGATTCTTCAACCACACTGTCAACATAAATACCTTCGGTATCGTTTACGCCTAATTTTTCAGAAAAGGCACTGTTCAGCGAGCCTCCGCTAATACCTAGAATTCCGTTCTGTACGTTACCAAATTCCATAATATCTTCGATAACTCGACGTGCAATATTACTTGGTACTGCAAACGAATACCCAATATAAGAGCCTGTTTGCGAAGAAATAGCCGTATTAATACCTATCAATTCACCTTTGGTATTTACAAGTGCACCTCCCGAATTCCCTGGGTTTACAGCCGCATCTGTTTGTATAAACGATTGCGAACTCGTACCCGATAAATCTCTAGCTTTCGCACTAATAATACCTGCGGTAACAGTAGATGTTAAGTTAAACGGGTTGCCAACTGCCAACACCCATTCACCAATTTTAGCTTGGTCAGAATCGGCGAAGGTTACAAAAGGTAAATCTTCATCAGCTTTAATTTTTAACAGCGCAATGTCTGTTTTAGGATCCGACCCAACAATTTCAGCTTTATATGCTTTGTTATTGTTCAAAGTCACTGTTAGTTCATCCGAATTATTAATTACATGGTTATTCGTAATAATATAACCATCTGCATTAATAATCACGCCCGATCCTGTTCCCATTTGTGTACGAGGTGAGCTGTTTCCAGAAAATAAATCTTGCAAACTCATTTGCCCCGAACTAATCGATACATTTTTAACGTGAACAACCGCATTCACCGTATTTTCCGCGGCAAGTGTTAAGTCGGGAGTTTCAAAAGCTAAATTGCTCACATTTGTAGCGGGTAAAAACGTAGAGTCTGCTGTTGTATTTAAAGTAAAGTCACTTTTTGGCTCTACAAAAATTTTATAAGCACCAAGTGTTAAAGCGCCACCTAATGCCGAAACCAGTACTAATGATAATATCTTCTTCATATATTTTCGTTTAAGTTTTAAATTATTAACGATTAAAATTAAATATTTATTGAATCAAGAAATCAACTTTAACTCTTTTTAACGCCCACTTTAACGCCTGTTTAACAAACATAATATGGAATAATAATTTGGAAGTTATTCCAAAATAGGGTAGGCTTTCTAATATACAAAGACGTATTCCTTCATTTTTAAGATGGATACCATTTTATCATTCGCTTTTTTATCATTGTATTTTCAACTAAAAAAGACATCAAGAAACCATACATTAAGAAATATTTATTTTTAGTGTTTTGCCAGTTGCTATTCTTAAACAATTGCTTCAAAAAAAAGATGATTTATTAAGTTTTTTTTAACAGTTTCCACATTAAACCTTTGTTTGGTTAAAGAGTCAAATAACAGACTTAATAACCAAAAACTGTGAAAAAATTACCATTATTAGTATTAATTTTATTTTTTTCAACATCCTTATTTGCACAAAAATTCAACTTAGAAGGTGTTGTTAAAGATCAAGGTGCTACTGTTTTAGAAGGTGCAACCGTATATATTCAAAGTATAACAGATAGTATCCCCATCGCTTACGGGATTACCAATAAAAACGGCGAGTTTTCATTGCAAGTAAATACAGAAAACGATTCCAAAGCCATTTTCAATATAGCCTATATGGGTTATAAACCTTACAAAGAAGATATAACCGTGCCTACTGGAAAGCAATTAAATATGGGTATTGTTACTTTGGAAGACCAAATTGAAGAATTAAATGTGGTGTCTATTATTGGTAAAGCACCACCAATTTTAATTAAGAGAGATACTATCGAGTATAATGCCGATAGTTTTAAAACCTTACCAAACGATAAGGCCGAAGACTTATTAAAAAAGTTGCCAGGTATTGAAATAGATTTGGATGGTAACATTACCATGAACGGTATTGAGGTAGAGGCTATTAATGTGGATGGTATGCAATTTTTTGGTGAGAAAAAGGGCGAAATTGCTTTAAAAAACCTACCTAGTAATGTAATTAGCAAGGTTCAAGTTACCGACTATAAAACTAATAATCAAAAGTTTACAGGTGAAGAATCGGACTCTGGTACTAAAGAAATTAATTTAACCATAAAAAAAGGAAAAAACAGGGCCATGTTTGGCGATGTAAAAGTAGGCTATGGTACCGATGAAAAATACCAAGCCAATGCCAACGTGTTTCAGTTAATAGATGGAAAACAGTTAGGACTTATAGGCGGAACCAATAATATTAACATGTCTAGAGGTTTTAATGCACTTCCAGATACCGATACGAGTAATGGTTATATAGAATCAGATTTTGTTGGTGCCAATTTCACTAAGGGTAAATGGAACGAAACACGTGTTAATGGAAATTATAGATATGGTGCGCAAAGCACCGATAGAAATCAAAAAAGCCTTACTCAGTATTTTTTACCCAACTTAAATTATATTACAGATTCTGAAAGTAGAAGTTTTGATGATTCAGATAGTCATAAATTAGGTGGGGATTTAAAATTTATTATAGCACCTAAAAACAAACAATCCAATAACAAAGTTCAGATTTCAAATGAAATTGATGTGAATGTAGAGAATTCTGAATCGGGATCTGTTACCAATAGAACATCTGAAAGTACTAATGGCGATTTGGTGAGTAATTATTATTCCGAAAACGAATCAGTATCCGATAGTTATGATATAAATAACGAATTTAGCGTTACAACCATTACCGGAAAAAGAGATTATTTAAATATTGAATTAAATACGGATTTTAGTAAAGGGAATTCAGATAGTAAAAAATATTCAGAAAATTATATTGAAAGGTTAAATGAAACTATTGTTCAAGACCAAATAAATAATACAGATAATTATAGTAGTAATATTAGGTTGAGTGCTTTTTGGAGTAAAGAGCTGTTTACAAATTTTAGAATTATGCCTAGGTATAACGCTAGTATCAATTCCAACAAAAATGAAAAATATATTTATGATTATGATGAAGCTACTAATGACTATGATGATTTTAATGAAGTTTTAAGTTCAGACAGTAGATATTCCACCACCACGATTAGACCCGCTTTAAGATTACGTTATGAGTATAAAGATTTCCGTTTTGAAGTGGAAGGTGGCTACACAAATACCTATAGAAATTATAGAGATGAATTGGTGGTAGCTCGTAATTTTAAAACCGATTTTGAATATGCAACCTATTCAACAAGAATACGTTATCGCGATAAAAACGGTTACAAAAACATTAACTTACGTTATGATCAAAATGTCGATTTACCATCCGTAAACCAGTTACAACCCGTTGAAGATGTGAGCGATATAACCCATATTCGTGTTGGGAACCCGTTTTTGGAACCAGAAATTAACCATAATATAAGTTTTGATTATCAAAATAATTTAGCATTCAACAATATCAATATTACAGGAAATCTTAGAGCAGAATTTGTTCAGGATAAAATCATAAGTTCTACTATTACAGACGAAGATTTAAATAGATACACAACTTATGAGAATATAAATGGCGATTATTCTTATTCAGGAAACGCAGCTATTTCTAAATCATTTTACAATAAAAAAACCAATATCAATTTAAATGCACGTATTAATGGTTCGTATAAAAACTCCTTATCCATACAAAACGCTATTGAATTTACAGGGAAAACAACGAATGTAAGACCATCGTTTTCTTTCAAATATTCCTATGATAATAAATTGGATTTTAGTGGAAGTTACAGCTATTCAGTCACAAATAGCGAGTATGATACCGATGCGTTTAATGATAACAAATATTTTGTTCAGAATGTAGATTTTGAATCGTCTGTGTTCTTTATAAAAAATGTATTCCTATCCAATAAAGTATCATACCGTTACAACAGTCGTGTGGGCGATGAATTTGATGGCGATGCTATTTTTTGGAATGCAGGACTTGGTATTGAATTGTGGGACAATAAAGCAACTTTAACGCTTGTGGGTTACGATATGCTTGGGAAAAATAATGGTTACAGACGCTCGGTAACAGAAACGTCTATTCAAGATGTTGAAAGCAATATTTTAGAACAGTATTTTATGCTCAACTTTACCTATAAATTTGGAAGTTTTGCTGGACAGAAAATGAATATAGGAGGCGACCGAGATAGACGTGGCGGCGGTTCCAGAGGCGGTGGCGGAAGAGGACGCTAGAATATAAATATTGTTTTTTTAGATATAACCCTTTCATGTTTTTAAAATATGAAAGGGTTAAATTATACATTTTGAACCCATTGGGTGCTTTGCATTGGTTTATAAATCACTATTTTTTATTCCTTAAGTTTTAAACGATTCAAACAGAAAAAATATGTATATTTGCACGCAATTATAATCATAATTGCATCATGACTGCACATCAAAATAAAATTCTAGGAGAAGGTTTAACATACGACGACGTTCTACTAGTCCCAGCATATTCTGAAGTACTTCCCCGCGAAGTGAATATTCAAACAAAATTCACAAAAAACATCACCATAAATGTGCCTATTATTTCGGCAGCTATGGATACGGTTACCGAAAGTAAAATGGCTATTGCCATGGCACAAGAAGGTGGGATTGGGGTATTGCACAAAAACATGACCATTGAAGCGCAGGCTTTAAAAGTTAGAAAAGTAAAACGTGCCGAAAGTGGTATGATTATAGACCCGGTAACTTTGCCGCTTACAGCCATTGTTAAAGATGCTAAAAATTACATGGCAGAATATGGCATTGGTGGTATTCCTATTGTAGCTGAAGATGGAACGTTAAAAGGTATTGTAACCAACCGCGATTTACGTTTTGAACATGATAATACAAGGTCTATTACGGAAGTTATGACTAGCGAAAACTTGGTTACTGCTGCTGTAGGTACGTCATTACAACAAGCTGAAATTATTTTGCAAGAGTATAAAATTGAAAAATTATTAATTGTTGATGATAATTATAAACTATCTGGGTTAATAACTTTTAGAGATATCACCAAACTTAAGCTAAAACCCATGGCTAATAAAGACCAATACGGTCGTTTACGTGTTGCCGCAGCAATTGGTGTTACAGGTGATGCTGTTGATAGAGCAGAAGCCTTAGTAAATGCAGGTGTTGATGCGGTGGTAATTGATACCGCACATGGACACACCAAAGGAGTCGTAGCTGTTTTAAAAGAAATAAAAACAAAATTTCCAGAGTTGGATGTTATTGTTGGTAATATTGCAACAGGAGCAGCTGCAAAATATTTGGTAGAAGCAGGTGCCGATGCTGTAAAAGTAGGTATCGGTCCAGGTTCTATTTGTACCACACGTGTAGTGGCAGGTGTTGGTTTTCCTCAATTTTCTGCGGTATTGGAAGTTGCTGCAGCCATTAAAGGTACAGGAGTTCCAGTGATTGCAGATGGTGGTATTCGCTATACGGGCGATATCCCTAAAGCCATTGCAGCAGGTGCAGATACGGTCATGTTAGGATCGCTTTTGGCAGGGACTAAAGAATCGCCAGGAGAAACTATTATTTACGAAGGACGAAAATTTAAATCGTATCGAGGTATGGGTTCTGTGGAAGCTATGAAAGAAGGCAGTAAAGACCGTTATTTTCAAGATGTTGAAGACGATATTAAAAAATTAGTACCTGAAGGTATTGTGGGGCGAGTGCCTTACAAAGGTGATTTATTTGAAAGTATTCATCAATTTGTTGGAGGTTTACGTGCCGGTATGGGCTACTGTGGTGCAAAAGATATAGCTACCTTAAAAGAAACAGGACAATTTGTAAAAATTACTGCCAGTGGTATTAACGAAAGTCACCCGCACGATGTTACTATTACTAAAGAGTCGCCTAATTATTCTAGGTAGGTTTTATTAAAAATATTTATAAAATTAAAAAAGCTTAGAATTTTTGAATTCTAAGCTTTTTTTGTTCGTTTAATATATTCGGTTTTTCTGAAAAAGTTGAAACTTGTTACTTTTTTAGTCTCATTTTTCAAGTTTAGAAATATTACGATCTAAACTATTTTTAAATTAGTCTTCTAAAATGTGTTTTTCTAAAATAAAACAAACAAATTCACCTTCAAAAACCAATTCGTTTTTTTGATTTTTCACATCTACGGTCACAATAACTTTTTTTCCATTTGAATTGTCGCTTAAAGTTGCAACTGCAGTTACTTCATCATTTAAAACAACTGGTTTTAAAAATTTTGTAGTTGCTTTTCCTAAAACTACAGTTGGTTTATTTACGGCAACCATGGCCGCATAATCTGCGAGTCCAAAAACAAAACTACCATGCGAAAGATTGTAAGTGTCAACAATCATATCGTTCGTAATTGTTAATTTAACGGTAGCACAATCTTTTCCTATGGATATTACAGAACCTATTAATTTTTTTGATGCTAGAAGGTGTGTATTTTGCGTATTAGAGTTCATTGTTTTTTTAATTTTGGTCTTTGGTAATATGTTAAGGAATGATTTTATGAAAACAGAAATGAAGAAGTTTTATAAATAAGGATCTGTGTTTCTGGTATTAAGAATACAATATAAATTTATGTGTTGTGTATTTAAAATAAACTAAATACGCTCGACTAACCATTTCCTAAATTCATAAAAATTTTGAGGCGCAACACCGTGTCCTACTGGGAATTCTGCATATTTGTTTTTAATATTTAAGCTATTTAAAAACGGTGCTGTTTGGCGTGCCCATTCTACAGGAATCACTTGATCTACGCTACCATGCGAACAGTAGAAATCTAGATTCGAATAATCTTTTGTTTTGATGTCGTCAGGTAAAATATCTTTATTTATATAGCCACTTAACGCAATAATATTCTTAATTTTTTCAGGATAGGTTAGTGCGACTCCATAACCTAAAATACTTCCTTGGCTAAAGCCTAAAAGCGTTACATTATTTTTGTTTACGGGATATTCCGCAATAGCTTCATCAATAAATTTTGCAATTAAATCAAGCGATTCTTTAGCTTGCTCGTTATCGTTCCATTTGCCTTGTTCCTGATCAAAATTAATAGCATACCAAGCGTTTCCGTAAGGTTGCATGGGGTAAGGGGCACGAACCGAAATGATGAAAAGTTCTTCGGGTAATTCTGACGAAAATGAAAATAAATCATTTTCATCACTACCATAACCGTGCATCATAATAAGCAAGGGGGCATTTTCGTTTAAAGTAGATTTTCTAGTAATATGGTATAAAGAAAGCGATGGATTTGTCATAGTTATTTTCCTAAGTTTGAAAATATATTTTGGTATAGTTCACCAACTAGTGGTACGGGTTGTGTTTTTTTGGTTAATGCATTTGTAAATCCGAAAATAAAAAGAACAGCAAAAAACAGGTAAAATGAAGAGGTAATTAACCAACTATCAAAAATACCAACCATATACCCAAGAGCAAAAAAAGTAAGCCATAACCCAAGCGATTGCCTAATGTGAAAACTGGCAAATTCACTGTGGGTATCTTCTACGTTATTCAAATAATAAGCGATGATAACACCAATAATTGTTATGTAACTAATAATGGCGTTGTTTCTTCCTCTTTCAATATCCTGTTCTGTCATGTTTAAGAATTTAAAGAAACTTTATTGTTTGCGATAATGCCATACACGGTTCCTTTTAAAGTTTCATGTTCAAAAATGGTGTTTTTAGATTTGGAAATAATGTGTTTTGCCGAAAATGTATATTTAGTATCTGGATTAAAAAGTGTGATATTCAGTTTGTTACCAATATTTATAGGCGTTGATTCTAAGCCAAATCTGGTTTTTCCTTTCGTTAAAATATCGATGGTTTTTTTTGTGGTGAAAATAGTTTGCAACGCACCAAATGCACTTTCTAAACCAATGCTTCCGTAAGCGGCATAATCAAATTCTATTTTTTTGTGTTCAATATCCATGGGGTTATGGTCACTGGTAACCATATCAATCGTGCCGTCTTTTACGCCTTCTATTAAAGCATCTACATCTGTTTGTATTCGTAACGGCGGTAATACTTTATAATGGGTATTGAAGTCGGTTAAAACAGCATCGGTAAAGTATAAGTTATGAATGGCAACGCTACATGTTACATCTAACTTTTTCATTTTTGCCTCACGAATTAATTCCACCGATTTTGCCGTAGAAATAGTTGGAATATGCAATTTCCCACCCGTATATTCTAATAAAAATAAATCGCGTGCTACCTGCATTTCTTCAGCTAAAGCAGGAATCCCTTTTAGACCCAATCGGGTACTCGTAATATGTTCGTTAGCAACGCCGTTTCCTGCAATTTTATTTTCCTGCGGAAAGGAACACACCAAACCACCAAAATTACTCGCATATTGCAGCGCAATTTTCATAAGGTTTGGGTTGCCTATTGGTTTTTTATAATCATAAAAAGCGACAGCTCCAGCAGTATTCATGTCATAAAGTTCTGCTAAATGATCGCCTTTACTGCCTTCGGTTAAAGCACCAACGGGCAAAAGTGTTACGGCATTGTTTGAAGCTTTTGAGTTAACAAACGTAATGTCAGCATTACAATCTATCACCGGGTTAGTATGCGCATTCATAGCAACGGTTGTAAAGCCAGATGCTGCAGCTGTTTTTAATCCGTTTGCAATAGTATCGCGTTCCTCAAAACCCGGTTCACCAAAACACACGCTACTATCAAACCAACCTTGTGAAATATGAAGGTTTTCAAAAGT
This sequence comes from Mariniflexile fucanivorans, assembly GCF_004341235.1. Classification (GTDB taxonomy): domain Bacteria; phylum Bacteroidota; class Bacteroidia; order Flavobacteriales; family Flavobacteriaceae; genus Mariniflexile; species Mariniflexile fucanivorans. The sequence goes on along the minus strand of NZ_SLUP01000002.1, from coordinate 735,013 downwards.
AATTTCTTGGTATTTTTTAGGGTTTTTTATGGAGTTGGCAACTTGGGTAATCACACCATTTTCGACTAAAATATCTTGAGTTGTATTGTGAAACTCGCTTTTAGTATCAATAATGGTGGCAGATTTTATAAGTATGTTCATTTAAAGTATTTTAATATGAGCATTTCAATAATCAATAACGCTAGTGCAAAAATAACAAACCATTTCCACAAGGCGTTAATTTTTGCATCACTTTTTATGGTATCGAAAATTTCGGTAATGGAATCGTTAACGGTAATATTTTTTGAAGCTGAAAGGGGCACGTAAACTAACGAACTTTCATCTCTGTTATAATTATAACTTACGTTTTTAATAGTTTCGTTTTTATCTTTGATAGCATAAATAGCTGCTATGGAAGGCGTTTCAGAGGTGTTAATAACCACTTTATTATTAAAGTACTGTTGTTTTGGGATGCTATTTTCATCACCATTTACTAAAGAAAGGATGTCGTCTTGCTGTAATGAAATGTCAACATCAAAGGTGTTTTCTTTTCCAATGGTATAATAAAGCGCCGGGTTTTTAAAGCTGAATTTCCCCATGTTATAAAGCGTTGGCACAATCAATGGCGAATTTTTAAAACTAGAATTATCTAAATTTAAGGACGAAGTGAATATGTATGTGTTTTTAATCTGATTTAAAAACGGTTTACCATCTTCAAATTTTAAAATAGCAGAGGCATTTTTAGAAATTATATTATAAAAACTGGCAATTGTTGGATATTGAAAATTATCAACTTGCTTTTCAAACACCCCCGAATTATACAAAGGATGCGAATAATTAATGGAAGTGATGCGTTTTTCGGTTTTAATAATAGTGCCAAAATTACTTCCAAAAGCATTTAATAATTGGTTGTAAGATTCTAGATTGATATCTGTTGAAGGAATAATAATAAGCGAACCACCTTGGTTTGTAAACGCTTTTAATGCACTTGCAAGGGCATTTGGAATATTGTTTAATTCATTTAAAATTATAACATGTTGTTGGTCTAAAAGCGTATAGTTTAATTGATTTTCGGGTGTTGAAGTGAAATTAAATTCATCTTCGGTGTAAATACGTTTTAAAAAGGAATCGTCTTCTGCATTAATAGACAGCACATTTATTTTTGAAGTTTTATTAATGTTGAAAAACAAGCTGTTATCAAACTGTAAATTCACATCATCAATCGTTATTTTGCCATTTATAACATCATTTATAGGAAGTGATAATATGGTTTCAACTTGGTCTTTTATGGCAACCGATGTTTTTGCTATAAGTTCGGTATCATTAAACAAAGAAACAGGTAAGTTTTCTATTGGTTTCCCGCTGTTTGTTAAACGTACTTTTAATTCAATGGAAGTAGGCGTTGTTTCAGAAATATAAGCGGAATCGATAGCGATATTATTACTATTCACAGGTTTTAATTGAACCAAATGTACATAAGTAAGTGAATCTGTTTGTGGACTGAACCCTGATTTATCTTGTTGAAAATCTGAAATAAACACGAGATTTTTTAACGTGTTTTTTTGTTTGCTGAAAAAAGTATTGCTTTTCAATAAAGCCGCTTCTGAAGTTATGGAACTTGATGAATAATCTAATTGTAGTAAATCGTTTTTAATGGCTTTTATGGTGGTGTTCTTAAAAACGGCGTCGTTGGTAATTAAACTTATATTTTCATCTTCGGGCACATTGCTAATAAGATCTTGCACCGCACGTTTTAATAATTCGCCTTGGTTGCCTTTTGCTTGCATGCTAAACGAATTATCTAAATAAATAACCGTTTCTTTTTTTGAATTAAATGTGTTTGAATTGGTAGTAAATGGTTGTGCAAAAGCCAGAATTATGGCAGCCAGCAACAATAGTCTGGTGCAAAGTATCAACCATTTTTTTATTTGTGAACTTTTTCGGGTTTGAATGGTAGCTTCTTTTAAAAAAGCAACATTGGTAAACGCTTCTTTTTGAAATTTACGTAACTGAAATAAGTGAACAATAATAGGGATGAGCAGTAAAAATAAAGCGTAAAGAAGTTCGGGGTTTTTAAACTGCATTTCTTGTTAGATTATTCAAATATAAAAAATGAATTATGAAAATTAACCGCAAATTCGCAAATTATTGCATTATAAATATTTTAAAATATGCGAATTTGCAGTGTTAACTTTGTGATGGCAATGAACATGCTAAATTAACAAAAGAATATATAATCTGTAAACGACTGCTTGTTTATTTTTTTCAAGTAGACTCTAATTTCTTTTTGAGCTGTTTTGTTGGCTACTGTAATAATGCTTTGGGTGTTTTTTAATTTTGAAAGTGCCTTAAAATCTTTTAATTCCTTGCCATAAATATCTTTCCCTATTTTTTTTGGGTTATCGCAAATCCATTCAAAAGGAATATTTTTTTCAATTAAAATGCTTGCCATTAATTTGCCTTTTGTACCTGCACCCCAAATGGTTATTGTTTTTTCTTTATTGTAATCAATTTCTAAAAAATGACGAAGTTTTAATTCTGTAAAATGGTTTTGTGCATAATGAATGTGCGTTCTTGAAGTTCGCGTGCTATAATCGCGCCATTGGTGCAAAACCACATCACAAGGAATGCATTTAAATTGGTGTTTGTAAAAGCGGAAGGTTAAATCGTAATCTTCAGGATATAAATTTGGGTTAAAAGCATCACAAGCCATAAAATCGGTTCGGTGAATCATCCAACATGGAGATGGAATCACGCATTCTTTATAAATTTCAGAATAATTCGTTCCTGTTTTGGTTAAGTTATTAAGCCACGTTTCATAACTTTTATAGCCTTCACCCACGCCCGTTTCACTAAAATATTCCACCAAACCAACAGCCACATGTTTTTTACCAAAGGTGATTAAATTATTCAACAAAACTTCTAACTTGTTAGGCATCATAATATCATCACTATCCATTCGGGTAATATAGTCGCCTTTGCTATGGCTAAAAGCAAGTTGTAACGCATCTATAATACCGCTACCTGAATTTTTAAACAATTTTATTCGAGGCTCATGTTCCGCGAAAGCGTTCACTATTTTATAGCTTTCATCGGTAGAACCATCATCAATAATTATTAGTTCCCAACTTGTAAAAGTCTGATTCAAAATAGAATGAATACAGTCTGCTAAATACGCTTCGGTATTTTTAAAGGGGGTTAAAATGCTTATCAATGGTTTTTGCATGCAGCGAATATACATAATTAAGCTTTTTAACAAAACCTTAAGATGCGAATGCGTAACATAATAGTAATTTGGACGCCAATTAAAGAAACTCAAAAAAAGGTATTAATGAATACAAAAACTTTAGCCGCTGTATTTGCGGGTATCATGTTAGCCAGTTGTAGTGGTACAAAAACGTCTGTAAACGATTTAGCAACAAGTTTGCCCATTGAGACATCAATAAATTTAATGCAAGTAGTAAACGATAAAGCACCTGTTGTTATCAATCCGGGCCGTTTTACTGAAGAAACGGTTGTATATCATATACCTAAAGTAATTCCGGGAACCTACTCGGTAAGTGATTTTGGAAAATATATTGATGATTTTAAAGCCATCGATTATAAAGGAAACGTAATGCCGGTTACCAAAACCGATACCAATACATGGACTATTAAAAATGCCAAAGAATTAGATAAAATCACCTATTTGGTAAATGATACTTTTGATATTGAAGAAGAAGGCGGTATAGGAAAAGAAGAACCATTTTCACCAGCAGGTACTAATATTGAACCAAATAATTATGTACTTAATTTACATGGTTTTATTGGATATTTCGATTCGTTAAAAAACAACCGATACAAGTTAGATGTAACGGCTCCTGCCGATTTTATTCGTACTTCAGCTTTACAAAACACAGGTTCAAAAACCAGTGAAGATGGTACTAGTGTAACAACCAGTTATCTTGCAACTAGATATTTTGATATTACCGATAACCCTATGATGTACGGTGATTTAAGCGTTGAAGAATTTCAAGTTGGTGATATTAAAATTGTGTTAAGTGTATATTCGCCTAACAAAATACATACCGCAGCGTCTTTAAAAGAGACGATTTTTAAGATGATGCAAGCTCAAAAAGCATTTTTGGGCGATATAAATTCTACACCTCGTTACGATATTTATTTGTATTTATCTGAAGAAAAAGAAGAATCTCCAAAAGGGATGGGAGCTTTAGAACATCATACATCTACCGTAGTGGTTTTACCAGAATCTATGGATGAAGAAGAACTTGCTGAAAGTATGGTTGATGTGGTATCGCATGAATTTTTTCATATTGTAACACCATTAAGCGTGCATTCTGAAGATGTGCATTATTTCGATTATAACAACCCAACCTTCTCAAAACATTTGTGGATGTACGAAGGCGTAACCGAGTATTTTGCTAACTTATTTCAAGTAAACCAGGGTTTGGTAGATGAAAAGGAATTTTTAAACAATATGATGCAAAAAATTCAAGGATCTAAGCGTTTAGATGATGCTATGAGTTTTACCATTATGAGTGAGAATGTATTGAAAGAACCTTACAAAAGCCAATACTTAAATGTGTACCAAAAAGGTGCTTTAATAGGTATGTGCATTGATATTATTATGCGTGAAGAAAGTAGTGGTAATAGAGGTATTCTATCTTTAATGAAAGAACTATCAAATAAATACGGGAAAAATAAACCGTTTGAAGATGATAAATTGATTGATGAAATTTCAAGCATGACCTATCCATCGGTTCACGAGTTTTTAACTACACATGTAGTAGGCGATATTCCCATTAACTACAACGAGTTTTTAAATAAAGTAGGGTTGGAAATAGGAGAAGGCCAAGTGGAAACCAACTATATTTTAATGGATGGCGTGCCTATTGTTAGCGGTGATCCGCAAACCAGTAGCATATTTTTCACCGATGCCGTGTTGCAAAATAGTTTTTGGGCCGATAGTGGCGCACAACCAAACGATATTATAAAAACTATTAATGGTACAGATCTTTCAATACAAAACGCAAATCAAGTATTACAAAGCGTATTTATGTGGAAAACAGGCGAAGACGTTGAGGTAAAATTGATAAGAGATGGTAAAGAGGTAATAATAAAAACTAAAACCACTCCAACTTACACAACGGGTGAAAATATTGTAGAAAAAGCGGATGCAACGGCTGAACAAAAAAGCATGCGTGAAGCTTGGTTAAAAGGTTAATGTAATATTTGTGAATTACGAATTACTATGAACGAGGCTGCTTGAAAAGTGTAATTATGTGTCATATTGAGCCTGTCGAAATATTTTAATTTACTGATAATCAATATCGGTTTCGACAAGCTCAACCTGACAAAGTAAATAGAATACACTTTTAGGACAGCCTCGTTTTTTTATGGAGTTAACTATTCTGCTTTCAGTGATGAAAAAATTAGTATTTAGCCGATTTTCCTTTTGATAATGAATTGATTATAAAGTCACGTAAATCATCACAAGAAGACTTTAAATCTTCACTGCGTATGTACATCATGTGCCCACTTTTGTAGCCTTTAAAGGTAAAACGGTCTTTCATTTTTCCACTTGGGTCTATTTGCCACATGGTATATTTAGCACCAAAATAAGTGGTTGCACCATCATAATATCCCGATTGAATTAAGACTTTCAAATATGGGTTTTTTGCCATAGCTTGTCTTAAATTATCTCTGGTATTATCATTTTGTCTATCCCAAGGGTGTACATCACCAAACATATTATATTTTGTGTCCGTTTTAAAACCTAGGTGTTCTCTTATGTAATAATTTATGGCAGGAGTGAAGGCGTGGTTCCAGGTAGTTAGCTCCGGGCTGTAATCAGGACTATCACCAGTATCTCTTTTATCAATGCCTAAATATCTGGAATCTAATCTGCCAATTGTTTTTCCAGTTTCGTCACGCAATAAATCTTTCCAAAAAAAATCTGCAGGGACCTCTAAATTGTTTTGTAAAACAGCTGTTTCAGACAAACCAGAATAGTAAGCTACCTTTTTAGCAATTTCATTTTTTTCATTTTCAGAAATAAAACCACCTTTAGCAATGGCAGGCATCAATGAATTAATGGCAAAATTTTCAGCTTCGGGTAAAAGGTCTAACAAATCTTTATTTTGTAATTCGGTAGCTAATGCTTTATGATACCAAGCGGTTGCTGTGTAATACGGTAAATTTAATGAAGAATATATAGGTTGACTGGTATTGTAAAGTTTATAATCTGCCGGAGATACTAAAATAACACCATTAAGGTACATCCATTGATTATTCTGCAGTTCGTTAGCTAACCCCATGACGCGTGTGCCTCCATAACTTTCACCGATGATATATTTAGGAGATTCCCAACGGTTTTTTCTAGAAACAAATGTTGTCATCCATTCGGCTAAGTATTTTATATCGGCATTTATTCCAAAAAAGAGGTCTCTCTCAGGTAGTTTGCCTTCTTTGTCTTCAATCATTCTGGAGTAGCCAGTATTTACAGGGTTAACGTAAACAATATCAGCAATATCTAATATGGAATTTGGGTTGTTTTTAACGCCATAAGGCTGAATAGGATAGCCTTCTTCATCAATATTTAGTATTTTCGGACCTGTATATCCAATGTGCATCCAAACAGATGCAGAACCAGGTCCACCATTAAATGAGAAAACAATAGGTCTGTTAGCTTTATCTTTAATATTGCTACGCTCATAATAGGTGTAATAAAGTGTTGCAATAGGCTCGTTTTTATCGTTCCAAACAGGCTGTGTGCCGGTGGAAGCTGTGTAAGTAAATGTTATATTTTTTACAATAGCGGTACTTGTAGAAACTACAACGGTGTCTATGGGGATGCTTCTTTTTTGGGCGATAACTACTGCAAATGAAAGTGTAAATAGAAGTATATGGATTTTTTTCATGTGTTTATATTATTGTTGAAATGGTTTATTCATATCATCTTTTTTATTGGGTCTTAAGATTTAGTTATGGATGTTTCATTTCTGAATTTAATAAGAATTGGGTTAAAGATACAGATAATAATTATTTTAAAAGCCTTCAAATACACCTAAACCAAATAAGGCAAAATCATATTTCACAGGGTCGTTTTGGTCAAAATTTCTTAAAGCAATATCTAATTCCATTAACGCTTTTCCATCATTTTGTTTTCTTTTTAGAAGGCCTAATTTTCTAGCAACATTACCAGAATGTACATCTAGCGGACACGATAGTTGAGCAGGAGAGAGGCTTTTCCAAATACCAAAATCCACCCCAGTTTTATCGTTTCTAATCATCCAACGTAAAAACATATTAATCCGTTTGGCAGCCGAATTTTTTAGTGGGTCACTCACATGTTTTTGGGTTCTATTTAAATGTTCTATCTCAAAAAAAGTAGTTTTAAATTTTGAAATGGAAGTTTGAAGTGAGATGTTTTCAGCATGTTTGGCAAACACAGATTCTAAACCGTTATGCGCTACATAAATGTGTTTTAAACTTTTTATAAACTGAATGGTATCATCACCATTAAAAGTTCTATGTACAAATGGTTGAAGTTTTTCTAAATCGCCTTCATCATGATTCATTATAAAATCATATGGGGAATTATCAAGCAATTCCATCAACCGTTTAGCGTTATTAATAATGCTTTTTCTATTTCCCCAAGCTATGGTAGCCGTTAAGAACCCTGAGGTTTCAATATCTTCTTTTAGAGAAAATTGATGCGGAATTTGAATAGGATCGCTTTCAATAAACTTCGGGTTGTTGTATTGTTCAACTTTGCTATCCAGAAAGTCTTTTAGGTCGGTTTTGTTCAAAAGTTCAATTTTAAAACCCAAAAATAGGGCTATTTATTACTTATTCCGCATAAATTATCTTTATAAATATTACTAAATCAATCACTTATTGAATTATTATTTAGATTTATTCTAAATAATTTGTAAAATCTAATTCTTGTATATATTTTTGCGTGAAAATTAATTATTTATAACAAGTCTAAATAAAAACAGATGAAAAAACAACTAACCAGCATACTTCTTTTTTTAATCTTCAGTTACATTGGGTTTGCGCAAATCGGAACTGTTAAAGGCATTATAAAAGACCACACGAATGTTACTTTGTTCGGGGTAAATGTTATTGTTAAAAATACAGCAACAGGAACACAAACGAACGAAAAAGGTGTGTTTGAAATTTCTAATATTAAAACAGGTAATTATATATTAGCTATTTCATATTTAGGGTTTAAAACAAAAGAAATACCTTTTAAATTAAATTCAAATGAAACTATTGATATAGGAACCATCACACTTTATGAAGGTAACGAGCTGTTACAAGAAATTGTGATTGATACTGAAAGAAAAAATAAATTTTCCAGAAAGCAAAGTGCCTATGTTTCTAAAATGCCTTTAAAAAACATAGAGAACTCACAGGTTTATAACACGATAACAAACCAATTATTAATTTCCCAATCGGTTAACACTTTTGAAGATGCTTTAAAAAATGCTGCTGGTATTACTAAATTATGGTCGTCTACAGGTAGAAGTGGCGATGGTGCTGGTTATTATTCTAGCCGTGGTTTTGCTGTGCAACCACAATTAGTAAATGGTGTTGCTGGTATTACAAACGGATTTATAAACCCATCAAATGTTGAACGCGTAGAAGTTATAAAAGGACCTTCAGGAACTTTGTTTGGTAGTGCTGTAACTTCTTACGGCGGTTTAATTAACATCATCACAAAAAAACCATATAGCGGTACTGGCGGAGAAATTACAGTTTCTGGCGGTTCTTACGATTTTTCTAAACTAAATGCAGATGTTAACGTAAGTGCAAACGATAAATTATCATTACGTTTTAATGCTGGTTTTCAACAAGAACACAGTTTTCAGGATGCTGGTTTTAAAAAATCGGTATTTGTAGCGCCTTCCATTTCATATAAAGTGAATAATAACCTTGCACTTAACTTCTCTTATGAAGCTTCTGGAAATGAACAAACTAATGAAACATTTTTATTTTTAAATCGTTATGCACCATTAGCTTTTAATTCTATTGAAGATTTGAATTACGATACAAATTTATCGTTCACAAGTAATGATGTTGCTATTGAAAATATTACCCAAAACTACCGTGGCGAGGTTGCTTGGAAAATTACAGACCAATGGTCGTCTCAAACCTTAATTTCTGGAGGTTTAGCAAAATCTTTAGGGTATTATACTTATTTATGGAATGGTTCAGACAATTTATTCAATTTATACGCCCAAGATACCGATGCAAAGACTAAAACTCTTAATTTACAACAAAACTTTACGGGAATATTTAAGTTAGGAGATTTACAAAACAAATTATTAGTTGGGGTCGATTATCTGGATTATAATATTATTGATAAAAGCTCGAATTGGGGTTATTTACATACTATAAACCTTGATGGCGATTTGGTTTATGGAGAACCTGAAATCAACGAAGAAAATTTAAGAGCAGCTTTATCTGTATTAGGAAATGTTGATAGTAATATTCGTCAGAATATATTTGGTGCTTACATTTCTGATGTTATAAATATTTTGCCTTCTTTATCAATCATGGGGAGTGTGCGTTACGATATATTTGATTATCAAGGCGATAGAAAAACAGATACGGATGATGAAACAGAGTATACCGAATCAACATTTTCACCTAAATTCGGAATTGTATTTCAACCTATTCTTAATGAATTATCCATTTTTGCAAACTACCAAAATGGGTTTTCTTATTTAAATCCACAATATATTACAGATTATTCTACGGGTGAAATTTCATTACAAGCGTTTGATGTAGAGCAAGCTAACCAACTTGAAGTTGGTGTAAAATCTGATTTGTTTAACAATAAATTAGAAGCTACTTTAAGTTATTATAACATTAATGTAGATAACAAATACTATTGGGCAACGCAAACTCAAGACTTAGAAGTTAACAGTCAAGGTATAGAGTTGGAGGTAAACGCAAACCCAATAGATGGTTTAAACATTCACTCTGGTTTTAGTTATAATGATTCTGAAATTACAAAATCGCCTTCTGCTACTTTTTTAGAAGGAAATCGTTATGGGGAATCTGGTCCAGAAATTACGTATAACTTTTGGGCCGATTATAAATTCTTTAAAAATTTTGGTGTGGGTGCTGGTTTTAATGGTCAAACCAAATATGATACTATGGTTGATTATAAAGCAACAACAGGTAGTTTTTACATACCAAGTTATACTATTTTCAATTCCTCTGCTTATTATGAAAACGATAAATTCAGGATTAGTATTAAAGGAAATAACCTAGCAGATGAAACCTATTATTCTGGATGGAGTACAGTAACACCTCAGCAAAAACGTGTGTTACTAGGTACATTTACATATAAATTTTAACTTAATTAAATAAAATAAAGGCAATCATTACGGTTGCCTTTACCCGTTTAAAATGGCATATAAAAAAAGCATTCTTTGGCTACACAAAATTTTAGGATTGGCAACAGGTGTTGTTGTTTTTATTGTAGCAATTACAGGTTGTTGTTGGGCTTTTAAAGATGAAATAGAAAGTCTGTATATAGATGATTATTCTGTTGAAATTCAGAACAAACCTATTTTAACCCCTTCCGAAGTTAAAACTATTGGTAGCTCCGTTTTTCCAAATAATACGATACACGGAGCCATTTTTAATAACAGTAATGAGGCCATTGAAATCATTTTTTATGATGCTGAACCAGAATTCTATCACAGTGTTTTCCTAAATCCGTATTCTGGTAATGTGATGCATGTTGAAGACCATCTTTCTGGATTCTTTGCGTTTATTTTAAAAGGACACATGCGTTTATGGTTTCCAAAGGATATTGGTGAACAAATTGTGGGAGCCTCTATTTTAATATTCATTTTAATCATCATTTCGGGTTTTATTTTATGGATTCCAAAAAAGCGTAAAAACTTAAAACAACGTTTAAAATTCATGTGGAAACCTACAACACGTTGGAAACGTAAAAACTTCGACTTACATGCTATTGTTGGTTTTTACATCTGTTCGTTGGCTTTAATTTTGGCTTTTACAGGTTCTGTAATGTCATATAATTGGATGAAGTATGTAGTGTATAAAACAGCAGGAGGCGATAAAGTGCCACAGTTTATAATTCCACAGAATGAAAGTGAAACATTTTTAGATAGTGAAAAGTTAGCTATTGATAATTTAATTGTGAAGCTAAAACGAGAATTACCAAATGCTGTATGTTATGAATTACACTATCCAGAAACCGATTCTTCTAGTGTTTATGTTGAGGTTTCAAACAGTAAGGATATTTATTACGATGCCGATTTTCGTTTTTATGACCAAAATACCTTAAAAGAAATAGAAACTCCAGGGGTTTATGGCAAATACAGTGATGCTAAAGTAGCCGAAAAAATTCTTAGAATGAACTACGATATACATATTGGAGCCATAGGTGGTTTACCAGGAAAAATCATTGCATTTTTGGTTAGTTTGCTTACGGCAACCTTACCTGTTACAGGCATCCTTTTATGGTATGGCAGAAAGTATAAAAAAGATAATTCCACGGCACAAATACCGATAAACGGTATTAATTGACTTTAAACGGTTGTTTTTTAATGTTGAAGCAGAATAAAATAAAAAATTATAACGTTATTTAACCCATAAATAAAAATAACGTATTATGAAAAAAATGATAGTCCCCATTCTTGCACTTTTTTTTGTGAGCTGTGAAGAAGAAATACAAAACACCCTAGATTCAGCATCTGCTGTTGAAGCTTTAACTGAATATGCCATAGTAAATAATGTTTTTCAGGATGCAGGAAATAATAGTGGAGACGCTATTTTGAGTTCTGAAGATTCAGCATCTAGTTCTAAAACTAGTCAAACGAAAGCTGATGGTCCAATAATAACCATTGAACCTTTAGATTTTAGCACCTTTCCAAAAACTATAACTGTTAATTATCAAGATGGTTTTTTATGTAAAGATGGCATCACACGTAAAGGAATTGTTACTATCATTTCAACCAACTGGTATGGAATTGAAGGCAGCGAGCATACCACCACTTTTAATAATTATTACCATAACGACTATAAAGTTGAAGGGACTCATTATGCAAAAAATATGGGAGAAAATAGTGATGGTGATTTAGAATACCATGTTACCATTACAAATGGAAAAATAATTACAACAGCTGGTAAAACCATAAATTATACAGAGAATTCTACCAGAACCTGGGTAGCTGGTTCCAACACACCTCTAAATATTTGGGATGATGAATATATGTTAGATGGTACGCAATCTGGTGTAAGTTCCAAAGGTGTTACTTATACACTAACAGTTGAAGAACCATTACATTTTGTGTTATTGCCAAGAAGTATCGATTCTGGTATTCTAGATATTGATGTAGCAAGTATCAACGATATTAAATTAAATTATTCAACGTCTACAATTACCATCTTAGGAAAAACGTTTCCTTTTGGTAATTAATTGATTATTATAAAATAATAAAACAGAAAGGGTTTGCTATTAGCAAACCCTTTCTGTTTTATTTATAAATGAGTAGTTTGGTTAATTGTTGGTTATTTTCCCATCAACCATTACTAATTTTCTGTCTGCTAAATTCGCAAGTTCTTCATTGTGGGTTACAATCACGAATGTTTGTCCGAATTCGTCACGCAGTTTAAAAAACAAGCTATGTAAGTTTTCAGCACTTTCGCTATCTAAATTTCCCGAAGGTTCATCAGCAAAAATTAAATCAGGGTTGTTTATTAACGCCCTTGCTACGGCAACACGTTGTTGTTCACCGCCAGAAAGCTCGTTTGGTTTGTGGTTATAGCGATGCGATAAACCTAAAAAATCCAATAATTCTTTAGCACGTTTTTCGGCATCAGCTTTTTTAGTCCCTTTTATAAATGCTGGTAAACACGCATTTTCTAAAGCCGTGAATTCAGGTAATAATTGGTGAAACTGAAAAATAAATCCAATGTGCTCATTTCTAAACTTAGCTAAAGCTTTATCGTTAAGTCCGTTAATGCTAATATTGTTTATGGTAAGTTCATAAGGTTCTTTGGAAGACGCTTTATCTAAAGTTCCCAAAATCTGCAATAAAGTTGTTTTTCCAGCACCCGAAGCTCCAACAATAGAGATAACTTCACCTTTCTGTACATGAATATCAACACCTTTAAGTACCTCTAAATCCTTATAAAATTTATGAATGTTTTTTGCTTGAATCATACCTGTAAAATAATAGCGTGAAAATACTACTTTAAGCGGTTCTAAACAATTAAGAATTGTTTTTATTGCCATATGCTTTTTATGCTTTATATTTAATACTACAAAAACATGAACAATGCCATATAAACATTTTGAAGAATACAATATTCAGGTTACTGATGACGTAAAGGATAGATATAAACATATTATTGAAGATTTAGGTGAGAATACCCAGCGTGATGGGTTGTTAAAAACACCTGAACGAGCCGCTAAAGCCATGCAATTTTTAACACAGGGTTATAATCAAGATCCCGTTGAAATTCTTAAAAGCGCTATGTTTAAAGAAAGTTATAATGAAATGGTTATTGTAAAAGATATTGAGCTCTATTCACTTTGTGAGCACCATATTTTACCTTTTTTTGGAAAAGCGCACATTGCCTATATACCCAACGGGCAAATTGTTGGTTTAAGTAAATTACCCAGAATCGTGGATGTGTTTGCAAGACGTTTGCAAGTACAGGAACGCCTAACAGAGCAAATTTTAGATTGTATAAACGATACTTTAAACCCTCAAGGTGTTGCCGTGGTTATTGAAGCGTCGCATATGTGTATGATGATGCGTGGGGTACAAAAGCAAAACTCAACGACAACGACCTCAGGTTTTAGAGGGCAGTTTGAAAAAATTGAAACCCGAAACGAATTTCTAAAATTAATAGGGAAGTAGGTTTTGGTATGTTTTTTGTTTAACAACATATTAAGAAAACTCGTTTCTTATGAAGAACTTATTACTTTTTTTAATTTCCATAACGCTGGTTAACTGTTCAAGTAAAACAGAGAAAAAAAATATTTCTTTAATAGGAATGGAATTTAAGGAAGCAAAACAAGTTGAAAAGCTTTTCAATTACACAAAAGTAAGCGATACCGTTTTTTATGAAAATGCTAGTGATTTTGAGGCAAAACACGGAATTTTACATTTGAATAATGTCATCAATAACTTGATAATTTTTAAAAGCATTTTGTATTATGTGAATAATAATAGAAGTTTTAAGATATTAGATACTCTGATTATTACTAAACTAGATGGCTCTGAATTTGTTACAATTGGTTATTGCGAAAACAAGATGAATAATAATAACTTTATTGCATTAGTAGATAAAACCGATAGTCTCGAAATTCAAAAAATCAATAAAATTTGGTTAGCTAATGTTTCGTCTGAAAAAATAGAATTAGTAAATAATATGGATAATATTACATGCATTAATGAATGGTTTATCGATATTAATAAAAATTAAGAATGAACAAATACAGTAAATTATTATTAGGGATTCTGTTTGACGCCATAGGTTATGTATCCTTTTTAATTCCCGGTGTTGGAGAGTTTTCAGATATAGTTTGGGCACCACTTTCGGGTTGGTTAATGACTAAACTTTATAAAGGAAAATCTGGCAAAATAGCAGGAGTTATTACCTTTATTGAAGAAGCTTTACCAGGATTTGACATCATCCCATCTTTTACACTTATGTGGATTTATACCTATGTTTTTAGTAAAGAAGAAGAAAGTGTTATTGAAATTAAACAATAGAAAAACAGAGGCTATCTGAAAAGTATATTATATTTACTTTGTCAGGTTGAGCTTGTCGAAACCAATATCGATAACTAATAAGTTAAAATATTTCGACAGGCTCAATATGACACAGAATTACACTTTTCAGATAGCCTTTTTTGCTTTTTTATAAATTGTATGTTAAGCCAAAAGTAATATTTGTTCCCATATTATAAATATTATCAGGTTTTAAACGCGATAAATGATTAATATAGGCTTTGTTAGTTAAGTTAGTACCGGACAAAGTAACAGTCGCTTCATTTTTAAATAGGTTGAAACTACCAACTATTCCAGCACTAAGTAAACTATACCCACTGCTGCTTGTTTCAAACGCACTTATGTTGTTTTGGCTAAATGTTGTTGTTAATTTTACAAATGAATAGCCTTTTTTTAACCACGTTTTTTCAAACTCAACTCGTAATAAATTGGTTAATGAATTTGCAGGAATTAAAGGTAAATAAGTGTCATCAGTTTTTTCTCCGGTAACGGTTTCAAAACTACTTTCAATATGTAACCAATCTAACGGATGTGGATGAAAATGTAACCCAATTTCACCACCATATAAATTAGCATCATCTTGAAGATAAAGATAAACAGGGTCTTCATTGATTGTATTTCCGTTAGGAGATAAAAAAATGTAGTTATTAATTTTGTTATAAAATCCGTTTATAAAAAACTCAACGTGCTCGTTTTTAAATTCTAAAGCGATATCTGTTTGGAAATTTTGCTCGCTTTTTAAGTCAGGATTACCAACTTCATAACGGTTGGTACCTTCATGCGAACCATCAGAAGTCAATTCAGATAAGTTTGGCGCTCTAAAACCTGTGGCTAAATTTACTCGGGCAGTGAATTTTTTAAAAATATCGGTTTTAATTCCAAAGGCACCATTAAAACTATTAAAGTCTTTTTGCAAACCAGAAACAACTTTTATATTTCTGTTATCAAATCGAGCACCAAATTGAATGCCTACTTTTTCAAAGTGGATATGTGATGTTGCCAAAACACCAATATCATTAGTAGTCGCATTTGGAATAAGTTGTTCTTCACCGTAATTGCTGTTAACCTGGTTCATACCTTGAACCCCAACAATGGTTTCAAACTTTCCTAGTTCTGGTAGGTTGTATTTTACATCATAATTAGCTGTTTTTAGCTTCATATGAAGTGCTGCTTCTAAAATTTCATCGTCATGATCTTCTTCATGTTCCTCTTCATGCTCATCTTCATCCTCATCATGGTGGTGTTCCTCAAATTCTTTTCTATCATTATAGAGATATCCTAAATTGATATCTAAACGGGAATTATTTAAGAAGACTGTTGATTTTGAACTAAAAATGTGATTTGTAATATTTTGATAAGGAAGCAAAGGCGTTTTTAAAGTAGATTGTTCGCCAATACCTTCAGGAATTCCAAGTTTTGAATTATTTACATTATAACGAAATTCCGTTTTAAAATTATTGTTTTGGTAGCCCATACCTGCTTTAAAGTCTTGTTCTCTAAAACGGGTATTTGTAACCCGGTAGTCGTCTGTTTTATAATCGGCATGTTCGGCTAAACTTCCTCTAAATAGAAATTTAAAATGATCATCAGACGATTTATAACCTACATTTGTGTTGAAACCTTGGGTGTTGCTAAAGTAATTACCATTAAAATCGGCATGCGATGTATTGCTTTCGGCAAATTTTTCGGGGTTTAAATATAACACACCACCAAGCGCATCGCTACCATAGAGTAGGGATGCGGGGCCTTTTATAACTTCAACACTTTCAATACCAGAATCGCTAAGTCCTAATCCGTGCTCGTCTCCAAATTGCTGATTTTCCAGTCTCACGCCTTGCGCATACACCAAAACGCGATTGGAACTTAACCCACGAATAACGGGCTTTCCAATACTTAAACCAGTGGTAATACTTTCTACACCCGCAATATTGGTAATCCCGTCCGATAAGTTTACGGCACCGTTTGCTTTTAGATTTTTTATGGTTTCGTGTTCCACCTTCATAACGTTATCACTTTGAAGTTTATGGAACGGCGTAGAAACTATAATGGCTTCCATTTCAATAGCCGAAGGATTTAAACTTATTTCTAAATTTGTGATGTTGGGAATTTTTAGGTTTACAGATTTTGTTTCGTAACCTAATATAGAAACTAATATTTTGTAATTTCCTGAAGGTAAATTTTCTATTTTAAAATTACCGTTTTCATTGGTAGATGTACCTTTTTCAATATCAATAAAGTACACGCTGGCATCCATTAAACCTTGTTTTGTGTTGGCGTCAACAACTGTGCCTTTTATTGAATTTTGTGCATATAAGTTTGCGACTGCTAAAAATAGCAATGCATTTATGAATAATTTCATTTATTATTGTTTTTTTTAATTTCCGTGAAAACGGAAATATATTAATTTAATAATGTTTTGATACTGAAAATGTTCCAGTGAATTTGTAATTATTAAACTAATGAAGGAGGCCCCCGAAGTGCTGTTTGTAAGCGTTGAAATTTACTTAAAAATTGATATTGCGACACCATTTTTAAGCTGTTTTCTTGAGGGCAAATAAATACGAAATTAGAAAAAGTAATGGTGTACGAAGTGCTTAATTTGAATTTGTAAAAATCACAATCAGGATTGATTTCGTGCAAGTGAGTAGATTTTTCGCCTTTACAAATATCATGTTTATGATGTGCGAAAATATGAGCAAATTTATAAACAGCAGGAACTAATAACGTTAATGCAAGCATTACTATTATTGTTTTGAAAACGATATGTTCCTTTATTTTTTGCATTTAATCTATTAGACGTTTTAATCCTATACGCCTTAACATTTTTTTCTCAAAATTCCAGAAAAACTTAAATTGACCAAATAGCCAACCAATCAATACAAGTAATATTTGATAAAAAATGAAGCCAATTATAATATATAAAACCCAATAAAGAAAAGGGTTTAGGTTTTCTTTAGTAATGCCAATAAATTTTATAATAGGTCTGCTAATAAATAAAGATGAAGAACCAGTAACTGCAAATACAAGAAAAATGCTAATCATTTCCCATTTATAATTTACTTCCCATTTATTTTCCAATTTATTAAAAATGAAAAGTGTGAACTTTAATAATAAAAAAAAGATAACGGCACTTAAAAAAATATTGAATGCCATATTAAATTCTTTTAGAAAAAGGTAGGACAATTTATAAGAAGAATAAGCTAAAACAGTTATCCCCAAAGCGGGAAATAGCAGTTGCCAATTTTGTTCAATATCCCAACGTTCTTTTAATTTATCCAAAAATTATTATTTAGAAAGGCAAAAGTAAGTAAACAAGTTTAAATTCTAGGAACAAAACTTCCCAATCTTTGTTTGTAGGTAAGTTGAAAATAGATAAAGTAGTTATATAACTTGTAGTTTACTTCATATCCATAATCGATACCTGGTTGGTAATCAATCTGCATTTCATATAAATTAGGGTCGTATCGCTGAGGTTGTAAAACACGTTGATTCCATTCTATAACATATTGGTAATTCCTGGTTTCCATATATTGTTGGGAATAAAAACCTTCGGGTTTAGCTGTACTTGCTAACCAAAAATTAAAACCTGGTTCTATGATAATAATTTGGTATTCTAATTCATCATTAGAAATACTTACAGTATCGCTTAGTTTTGCGTTTTCAAGTTTCTCGTCTGTTTGAGATGTTGTATTTTTAGTTGTACTACAACTAAAAATTAAAAAACAAGTTAATACTATGGAAGCTAAAGTTTTCATGAGTGTATGTTTTATGTTATAGTCAAAACTATGCTTTAGTGTTGTAAAATAAAAGTTACAATTAGTGAATGGTGCTTTTCAGTTAGTAAAGTAGTCTTATCAATATATCTAAAATTACAAAAAACGTTCCTTAAATAGTTGTTTCTGAAGTGGTTTAACAAAAAAAAACGTCAAACTATTAAGTTTGACGTTTCTAAATTTATGAGTTAATGTGTTATTTGCCACCAAAAAGACCACCTAGTAAGCCACCAAGTCCGCCTTTCTTTTTATCGCCACCTAATACCATGCCTGCAACATCGTCAATAATACTACCATCACCATCGGCATCCAGAATAGATTCTAAAAAGCTTTGCTCATTTTTAGCAGAACTACCACCAAGTAGTCCTCCTAATAGGCTTTCAATACCATTGGCACTATTTACATTTTCCTGTTTTGCTTTGTTACCCAAAACTCCCATTAAAATAGGTGCAGCTACTTTTAATATTTGCGCCACTGAACCTGCATCAATTCCAGATTTTTGACTAATTGCATTTTGAACATTTTGCTGTTTTCCGCCTAATACATGTCCTAAAATTTTGCTTCCATCATCCAAAACATTTGTGTCTACACCACCACTAAATAAACCTCCAAGGTTATCTAAAATACTTCCATCATGTTTACCACTATTTAAAGCACCAAGTAATCCTTCCGCTCCTTGAGGCGTAGAGGCATTACGTTTCATAGCCGCCATTAAAACTGGTAAGGCCATAGTTAATACATCTTGTGTTTTGTTAGCGGGTTGATTGGTTTGATTAGAAACACCATTAACAATGGTTTTACCAAGGTCGCTGTTTAATAAGTCTAAAATTCCTGACATGTTTTTTATATTTAAGATTTATGATTTACGGTTTTTGAACTTTTCACTTTTCACTTTTTTCACTTCGGCAGTTCAAGGTACAAAAAAAGTCCCAACTATAAGTTAGGACTCCATTTTATGCAATAGGTCACAATTTTTTATGACTTATTTTAAGATACTAATTATTTGTTCTGCTAATTCAGTACCAATTCTATCTTGTGCTTCGTTAGTTGCAGCACCAGTATGTGGTGTTAAAGATAAACATGAATTCATTAATAATTGCATTTCTGGTTTTGGTTCGTTTTCAAAAACATCTAAAGCAGCACCCGCTACTTTTCCGCTTTCAATAGCTTTTACTAAAGCTAATTCATCTACCACACCACCACGAGCTGCATTTGCAATAAACACGCCTTTTTTCATTATTTCAAATTCTGGAGCACCAATAACGTATTCTTTTTGGGCTGGAACGTGTAAGGTGATAAAATCGGCTTGTTTTAAAACGTCTTCTTTAGAAATGGTTTTAATTTCAAAGTTCACTTTTTGACCATCGAAGAAATCTAATTCTAAATTAGCTTTTTCCATAAATGGATCGAAAGCAATAACTTTCATACCAGCACCTAAAGCAACTTTAGCGGTAGCTTGACCAATACGTCCAAAACCTAAAACGCCTAAGGTTTTACCTTTAAGCTCTACGCCTTTAGCATATGCTTTTTTAAGTTTCCCAAAGTTAGCATCACCTTCTAAAGGCATATCTCTGTTTGAGTTATGTAAAAAACGTGCTAATCCGTAAAAATGACCAAATACTAATTCAGCCACAGAATGCGATGAAGAAGCAGGTGTATTGATAACGTGTAAACCTTTGCTTTTTGCATAATCTACATCAATGTTATCCATACCAACACCACCACGACCAATAATCTTGATACTTGGGCAAGCATCAATTAAGTCTTTGCGTACTGTTGTTGCACTACGTACTAATATAACATCAATTTTATTTTCATTTATGTAATTTGCCAATTGCTCTTGTGCAACTGTAGTAGTAATTACCTCAAAACCTCCTTGTTCAAGAGCTTCTTTACCAGTTTGAGAAATACCGTCGTTTGCTAATACTTTCATTTTTTATGTTTAAAGTTTAAAGTTTAAAAGTTTAAAGTTGTAATAACCTTCACTTTCACTTCAATTTATAATTTTATTTTTTTATCGCTTTTGAGTAAGCACTGCAAACTGCAACTGCTTACTGCAAACTTTTTATGCTTTACTTTCCAATTCGCTCATTACTTCAACAAGTGCTTTTACACTTTCTATTGGTAATGCGTTGTACATAGATGCTCTGTAACCACCAACACTTCTGTGTCCGTTTACGCCGCTAATTCCTGCTTCTTTAAGCATAGTTTCGAAGGTTTCCTTTAAATTTTCATTCTCTAAAGTAAATGTAGCATTCATGATAGAGCGATCTTCTTTTGCAGCAAAGCCTTTGAATAATGGATTAAGATCTATTTCAGAATACATTAAACGTGCTTTATCTTCATTCAATTTTTCAATACCTTTAATACCACCAAGATTTTTTAACCATTCTAAAGTTAGCATAGAAGTGTAAACTGAAAATACTGGAGGTGTATTGTACATACTGCCATTATCAATATGGATTTTGTAATCCATGATAGAAGGAATGTTACGAGATACTTTACCTAAAATTTCTTCTTTAACAACCACTAGCGTCGCACCTGCAGGTCCCATATTTTTTTGAGCACCAGCATATATGATTCCAAATTTAGAGAAATCTATATCACGTGAAAAAATATCGCTACTCATATCGCAAACCATAGGGATTGGTGAGTTAGGGAATGATTTTATTTGAGTTCCAAAAATGGTATTGTTTGAAGTACAATGGAAATAATCGTAATCTTCAGGAATATCGTAAGATTTTGGAATGTAATTGAAGTTTGCGTCTTTAGAGGATGCTACTTCGTAAATATCATCTAATTTTTTAGCTTCTTTTATAGCTTTGGCACTCCAAGCGCCTGTATTTAAGTAACCAGCTCTTTTTTCCAAAAGATTCATGGCAACCATTAAAAATTGCGTACTAGCTCCACCTTGTAAAAACAATGCTTTGTAGCCCTTGCCTTCTAATCCCATAAGTTCTAAAACTAATGCTCTGGCTTGTTCCATGACATCAATAAAACCTTTGCTTCTATGGGAGATTTCTAAAATAGATAATCCTTCATTGTTAAAATCAAGGACTGCCTGAGAGGATTTAAGGATTACTTCTTGTGGTAATATACTTGGTCCTGCACTAAAGTTATGTTTTTTCATGTGTGTTGTGAAATTTAAAGATGCAAAGTTGCTAATTAATTAGAAAAATAATGCTAAAAATTCAATAATTTTTTTATTGAATTGCTAACAAAAATTCAATAGAATCGACACTATCCGCATAATCCCAAAGTTCTGGTTTTTGTGTGGCCCCAAATGCAATTTCGTTTTCTGTAAAACCATTGGAAACAATGCACTGAATTTGTCCTTCATCAGCCCTTAATTTTTCATTTAATTGATTAACATCATCATAAAATTCGTAAAAAATTGTCGCTATGGGCGATGCGTAGCTTGCATCTTCTTTAATCATTAAAAAACCATTTTCGAGCATATCAAATTCACTCATTAAATATACCGCTTTATTATAATCGTAATTATTGGCATATTTCGCTTTTTCAATAATGGGGCTCCAATGGTACATACCGTTAAAAAAGGCATCAAAATTGTAGTTTTTAGGTATAAATAGCTTCGATACATTTCTGCAACCCAAGCCATAATATCTAAAAATATCTTCGGCTAAGTTTTTAAAATCAGCTTCCGTTTCGTTTCCGGTTAAAACGGCTACCGAATTTCTGTTATTTCTAATAATAGAAGGTTTTCCTTTAAAATAATATTCAAAATAGCGTGCCGTGTTATTGCTTCCTGTGGCAATAACGGCATCAAAATTTTCAACTTTAGCTTCGGTGAAAGTGATTTTTCCTTTAAAAGTTGGTTCAACGTATTCCAAATATTTAGCTAAATAGGGCAGTAGGTGTTTGTCGTTTGATGATTGCTTTACCAAGACCTTATGACCTGTGACAAGCACCGATAAAAAATCGTGAAAGCCCACCAACGGAATATTCCCAGCCATAATAATAGCTACTTGTTTTTGCGAAACTGTAGTCATATTATAAGGAGTGAGCCATTTGGTTAAATTATCGTGGGTTAAAGCTTCTACCCAGCCTTTTATAGCGAATGCGATGTTTTCTTTTGTGAACCATCCGTTATGTTCTTCTGCTAATTTTAATTGATGCTTAAAACCATCAAAAAACAACTCGTTGTGTTCAATAGTATCCTTTTTTTGAATACTTTCATTAGAAAATTGACTTAAAAAATCTCCTAATTTCACAAATGCGTTAATTCTTTGGTGTAATTGCATGCTTAATTTGGTTTTGAATAGTTTTGGCGTTATTTTTGTCCGACAAAGTTAAAAAGAAAAAATGCTATGGCAATTATTATAACAGACGAATGTATAAATTGTGGTGCTTGCGAACCTGAGTGCCCAAACACAGCAATATATGAAGGCGCAGACGATTGGCGTTACAAAGACGGTACCAGTTTAAATGGTAAAGTTGTTTTAACAAATGGTGCTGAGGTTGATGCAGATGAAGCTCAAGTGCCTGTAAGTGATGAGATTTACTATATTGTACCCGATAAATGTACAGAATGTAAAGGGTTCCATGATGAGCCACAATGTGCGGCGGTTTGCCCTGTTGATTGTTGTGTGCCTGATGATGACCATGTTGAAACTGAAGAACAGCTTTTAGCTAAACAACGTTTTATGCACCCAGAAGAATAGTCGATATTCGACCTTATTATAAAATGAATCCTGAGCGTTTGCTTGGGATTTTTTTTGCTTTATGTTTTTAAAAAAGCTTTTGTTCTTGTGGGTAAATTTTTAATATATTCGTAATTGTACAATATAATTGTTAACAATTGTACTTTAAATAGATAAATATTGCTGAATTGAGTTCTGAAAAAAATAGAATGTAATATTAGATTGTTGTCGTTAAAAATACAAACATCGTTGGATTTTGAATATTTTTAAACTTCTATTAATAAACTGAATAAGTCTTTTTTAGGTTTTTAAAATAATAAGCGAATTGACTTGTTTAATATTTCGACACCTTTTGAGCAGTTGCTTCCAAAACAATTGTGACTTTTTAGAAAGATAATTTTAAAAATTAATAGCAGAGATTCAAGTTGGGAGCTTACATTAATACATGCTTTGGTAATAATCTCCTCAATAATTTGGTCTTTTGTTGCCTATATAAATTTCGCCTAATTTATTAAAAAAATCATATTATTATTCCATTGTATCCATAACGATTAAGTAATACCAATGTTATAAAATATAAATTAATTTAGATATGGTAATGTTATACTGTAAATAATTAATGAAATAACTACATTTGCACTCGCAAAACTAAAAAAGTAGGTTTTGCATTTATTCTTTTAATATTATTATACATGAAAGCAGGCATTGTAGGATTACCAAATGTAGGGAAATCAACGTTATTCAATTGTTTATCAAACGCTAAAGCGCAAAGTGCAAACTTTCCGTTTTGTACCATAGAGCCTAATATAGGTGTGGTAAATGTACCAGATAAACGTTTAGAAAAATTGACCGAATTGGTTAATCCCGTGCGTGTGCAACCAGCAACTGTAGAGATTGTTGATATTGCAGGCTTGGTAAAAGGTGCTAGTAAAGGTGAAGGTTTAGGAAACCAGTTTTTGGCAAATATTCGCGAAACCGATGCTATTTTACACGTATTGCGTTGTTTTGATAATGATAATATTGTGCATGTTGATGGCCATGTAAACCCCATTCGTGATAAGGAAACTATCGATATGGAATTGCAGCTTAAAGACCTTGAAACCGTTGATAAAAAACTTGAAAAAGTAAAACGTGCTGCTAAAACAGGAAATAAAGAGGCTCAAAAAGAAGAGGCGGTTTTATTAAAAATAAAAACGAATTTAGAAGCAGGAATTTCTGTGCGTGCTTTAGAATTTACCGAGGATGAATATGAAGATTTCGTAAAACCTTCACAATTTATTACAGAAAAACCAGTCATGTATGTATGTAATGTAGATGAAGCATCGGCGGTTTCTGGTAATAAATATGTTGATTTAGTAAAAGAAGCCGTTAAAGATGAAAATGCTGAAGTATTATTTTTAGCTGTTGGAACAGAGGCTGATATCACCGAATTAGATGATTACGAAGAACGCCAAATGTTCTTACAAGATATTGGTTTGGACGAGCCGGGTTCTGCTAAATTAATTCGTTCAGCTTACAAACTATTAAAACAACAAACATATTTCACGGCAGGCGTTAAGGAAGTACGTGCTTGGACTATTGATATAGGCGCCACGGCTCCACAAGCAGCAGGCGTTATTCATACCGATTTTGAAAAAGGATTTATTAGAGCCGAAGTAATTGGTTATGAGGATTATGTGTCTTTTGGAAGTGAATCCAAAGTTAAAGAAGCAGGTAAAATGCGTGTTGAAGGAAAAAATTACATTGTAAAGGATGGTGATGTAATGCATTTCTTGTTCAATGTGTAATGTATTTTTACTTGACTTTATCGACTAAAAGCAATTTTTTAAATTTTCTGTAAATTTTTTGTGATATAAAACTAATAAATGTAAGTGAATTTATATTTTTGGGTACACGTTGTAATATTATTACCCCAAATTATAAATTGCTATGTCTCTCATTAAAATAAAAACGCTTATTGAAGCTGATGTCAAAACATGTTTTGATTTAGCTCGAAATATCGATGTTCATCAGGAATCTTTAAAGTATTCGGAAGAAATTGCGATAGCTGGAAGAACATCGGGTCTAATAGAATTAAATGAATCTGTTACATGGGAGGCCAAACATTTTGGATTTGTACAGCATCTTACTTCTAAAATTACCGAATATAAATATCCAAATTATTTCATTGATGAAATGGTTGCTGGTGCATTCAAATCTTTTAAACATAAACACGTTTTCATCGAAAAGGGTAATAAAACATTAATGATTGATGTTTTTTACTTTGAAGTACCCTATGGTTTTTTAGGTAAACTTATAGATGTTTTGTTTATAAAAAGATATATGACGAAACTTTTAAAAAAAAGGAATACTTTTTTAAAAATGTATGCAGAGAAAATGAACTCGATTTCTCGACAAAAAGCACTACAAAATAGTATGTATGGTCTAAATGATGTTTTCATTCGTATTTAATTCTAGTGAACTAAATACAACCTCAAATTTATGAATGCAAAACAATCACTTTTAACACTTTTATTAGTTGTGTACACCGTCTTATCCTACGCACAAATAGATGGTAATAAACACGACTTTTCAGTAGGTATTTCAACAGGTTATAATCGCGGATTAGGCTTTCAAATTAGCTTGACGGCTTTAAAACCTTTAGAAACTCTACCCGTACAAATGCGTTTAGGTATTGGAATAACTAGTTTAAATCCAGGAAATTCTGCCGATGCAAGACGTATTTTTATAAACAATGCGACCAATGGCGTTCCTGAAGAAAAAGCCAGAGCTTTTGATTATAGATTTGATTTTATGTTCGATTCCAACGTTCTTAATTTAGAAAACTCAAAGTTGGTTTTTGGCCCTCGCTATTCTAGTTTTAAAGCTAATTTTAAATATGTTGGAGGTAATGAAGATTTTGATGTAACCTCCAAACAATTTGGTGTTGGTTTAGGTTTGGAAAGTCAATTTAAAATGAACAGAAAGCTAAATTTAATAGCTGCTGTAGGGTTGGATTATTTTTTCAATAATACCCTAAAGGGTCATGATACATCATATAGTCCAGATGATGATAATGTGAATCCAAGAAATGATAATGCTAATGATAATGTTGAGTTTACGTATAAAGAAGCAAACAAGGCCATTAAACAACCAAGTCTAATGCCTAGGGTTTTTATAGGCGTTGTATATGCACTATAGAACATAAAATAGAATTTTATAAAAGCCTAATGCGTAAAAAACATTAGACTTTTTTATTTCTTATAATTTACGTGAAAAGCTTGAACATCGTAATTTTTCCTGCATTTAATTACTCATAAGTTTTTGCATGTTTATATTCGCTGCATGCAAGCAAAAAAAAAATTCATCTCTGGTATTTTAATAGGTATTTTAGGTATCGTTCTATTTTCATCTAAAGCCGTTATGGTAAAATTGGCGTATCAATATCAAGTAGATGCGTTGAGTTTATTGTTATTGCGTATGCTGTTTTCGTTTCCATTTTATTTGGTTGTTGCCATTATTTACAGTAAAAAAGAAAACCCAGCGATTAATATAAAAAGCGATTATTACTGGATTGTGTTTTTTGGTTTGGTGGGTTACTATTTGTCTAGTTATTTCGATTTTGTAGGGCTTCATTATATTAAAGCAAGTTTAGAGCGTATTATTTTGTTTTTGTATCCAACCATCATCATCATTTTCAATAAGTTTTTTTTTAGAAAACCTATAAATTCAACACAAGCATGGGCTATATTTCTAACCTATATTGGTATCATTATTACCTTTTGGGGAGAAGTGGCTATTTCTGGGAATGATACCTATTTGGGCGGTTTTTTCATTTTATTGTGTGCTATTACTTATGCCGCTTATGTGTCGGGGAGTGGTTGGTTAATCCCGAAATTTGGCGTGGTTAAATTCACGGCGTATGTAATGTTGGTTTCTTGCTTTTGTGTATTTATTCATTTCGGACTCTTTTCTAAAATTGATATATTTAGTTTGTCTTGGGAAGTATATTTATTAGGGTTTTTAATTGCCATTTTTGCTACCGTTATTCCATCATTTTTGGTTTCAGAATCTATTAATCGCATCAATTCTTCAAATTTTGCGGTTATTGCAGGTTTTGGGCCTATTTCAACTATCATTTTAGCAGGAATATTCTTAAACGAAATGCTTACTTTATTGCAGTTATTTGGTGCTTTGGTAGTGATTTTTGGCATCTTATTGGTATCTTTAAAAAAGCAATAATTTAAAACAATTTTAAAAAGCAATAAGCTTCATAATTGCTATAAAAACCGTAATTTTGACTTATTAAAAGACATTGTTAATTTCTTTGCGTCATAGCAGTTTCTTTTTTTCTATGGTTGTATTATATTAGCGTCCAATCACGAAATTTTACTCAAATTTATGGCTGAATTAACCAATTATACCGAAGATAATATACGTTCACTCGACTGGAAAGAGCATATCCGTATGCGACCAGGGATGTATATTGGTAAGTTGGGTGATGGGTCTTCGCCAGATGATGGTATTTATATTCTACTAAAAGAGGTTTTAGACAATTCCATTGACGAGTATGTAATGGGGGCTGGAAAAACCATCGAAATTTCCATTCAAGGCAGTAAAGTGACCGTTCGCGATTATGGACGTGGTATTCCATTAGGAAAAGTGGTTGATGTGGTTTCTAAAATGAATACCGGAGGAAAATATGATTCAAAAGCTTTTAAAAAATCGGTTGGACTTAATGGTGTTGGTACAAAAGCTGTAAATGCTTTGTCGTCTTTTTTTAGAGTCGAATCTAATCGCGATAATAAGTCCGCTTCCGCAGAATTTGAGCAAGGAAATTTAATAAACCAAGATTTATTAGACGATACTACCCGAAGAAAAGGAACGAAAGTATCCTTTGTCCCCGATGATACTATCTTCAAAAATTATAAGTACCGTAACGAGTATATCGTTAAGATGCTTAAAAACTATGTGTATTTAAACCCAGGTCTAACCATTGTTTTTAATGGTGAAAAATATTTTAGTGAGCATGGTTTAAAAGATTTATTATCTGAAAATATTAATGAAGGCGATCGTGCTTATCCAATCATTCATTTACGAGGGGAAGATATTGAAGTAGCCATTACGCACAGTAAAACACAATATAGCGAAGAATATCATTCCTTTGTAAACGGACAAAATACCACACAAGGAGGAACCCATTTAAATGCGTTTAGAGAAGCTTACGTGAAAACCATTCGTGAGTTTTATGGTAAAAATTACGATGCTTCCGATGTTCGTAAATCTGTTGTTTGTGCTGTAGCCATTAAAGTCATGGAGCCTGTTTTTGAAAGTCAGACAAAAACAAAATTAGGTTCAACCGATATGGGGGGTGAATTGCCAACAGTAAGAACTTACATTAACGACTTTTTAAAAACCTATTTAGATAACTATTTACATAAAAATCCTGATGCTGCCGAAAAAATTCAGCGTAAAATTCTGCAAGCAGAACGTGAGCGTAAGGAACTTTCAGGAATCAGGAAATTAGCAAAAGACCGTGCAAAATCTGCCAGTCTTCATAATAAAAAATTACGCGATTGCCGTGTGCATTTTGGTGACACTAAAAACGAACGTAATCTAGAATCAACTTTGTTTATTACCGAGGGTGATTCAGCTTCTGGAAGCATCACAAAATCACGCGATGTAAATACACAAGCGGTTTTTAGTTTAAAGGGAAAACCTTTAAATAGCTATGGACTAAGTAAGAAGATTGTTTATGAAAATGAGGAGTTTAACTTGTTACAAGCCGCGTTAAATATTGAGGAATCTTTAGAAGATTTACGTTATAACAACGTAGTGATCGCTACCGATGCGGATGTGGATGGTATGCACATTCGCTTGTTGTTAATCACGTTTTTTCTTCAGTTTTTCCCTGAAGTCATCAAAGAAGGGCATTTGTACATTCTGCAAACGCCACTTTTCCGTGTAAGAAATAAAAAGGAAACTATTTATTGTTATTCCGAAGAAGAAAGAAAAGATGCCATTGAAAAATTAAAACCAAAACCAGAAATAACGCGATTTAAAGGACTTGGTGAAATTTCACCAGATGAATTTAAACATTTTATAGGGGAGAACATTCGTTTAGACCCTGTTATGTTAGACGATAATATGTCCATAGAAAATTTACTAGAATTTTACATGGGAAAAAATACACCAACCAGACAAGAATTTATTATTGACAATTTAAAAGTGGAATTAGATTTAATAAAAGAAGAACAAAATTAAGACATTATGTTGTACAAAAAAGACAAAAAAAAGAGACGTAGTTACGATTATTTAGTAACGCCAAAAAGTAATGAGCATTTAAAAAAGAACAAACAAAAAGGTCAAGTTATTTTAGCAAGACTTGAAAAAAATAATAAGTAATTAATGATTGAAGACGATAACGATTTAATTAACGGTCAAGACGAGCCAAAAGAAACCATAACCCGTATTACGGGCATGTACAAAGAGTGGTTTTTAGATTATGCGTCCTACGTTATATTAGAACGTGCTGTACCCGCTATTGAAGACGGTTTTAAACCCGTGCAACGCCGTATTATGCATTCTATGAAAGATTTAGATGATGGGCGTTATAGCAAAGTAGCAAACATAGTTGGTCATACCATGCAATACCATCCACATGGTGATGCTAGTATTGCCGATGCTATGGTACAAATTGGTCAGAAAGATTTATTAATTGACACCCAAGGAAACTGGGGAAATATTTTAACTGGTGACAGTGCCGCTGCATCACGTTATATTGAAGCACGTTTGTCAAAATTTGCTCTGGATGTTGTTTACAACCCCAAAATAACCGAATGGCAAGCAAGTTATGATGGACGAAGAAAGGAACCCGTTAATTTACCAGTTATGTTTCCGCTGTTGTTGGCACAGGGAGGCGAAGGTATTGCGGTAGGTCTTTCAACCAAAATATTACCTCACAATTTTGTAGAGCTAATTGATGCGTCTATAAAGCACCTACAAGGTAAAAAGTTTGTTATTTTACCCGATTTTCCAACTGCTGGTATCGCCGATTTTTCAAATTATAATGATGGGTTGCGTGGTGGCCGTGTTCGGGTTCGTGCTAAAATATCACAGTTAGATAAAAATACCTTGGTAATTACGGAGTTGCCTTTTGGTACAACCACATCCTCGCTTATAGATTCCATTCTAAAAGCAAATGATAAGGGGAAAATAAAGGTTAAGAAAATTGAAGATAATACCGCTGCCGAGGTGGAGATTTTAGTGCATTTACCAACTGGTTTATCACCCGATAAAACTATAGATGCTTTGTATGCATTTACAAGTTGTGAATCTTCTATTTCTCCTCTAGGATGTGTTATTGAAGATAATAAACCCTTATTTGTTGGCGTAACCGAAATGTTGCGTCGTTCTACTGATAATACAGTTCAGCTTCTAAAAAGCGACTTAGAAATTAAGTTGGATGAACTTGAGGAACAGTGGCATTTTGCTTCCTTGGAGCGTATTTTTATTGAAAATAGAATTTATCGTGATATTGAGGAAGAAGAAACTTGGGAAGGTGTAATTTCTGCTATCGATAAAGGTTTGAAACCTCATATTAAACATCTAAAGCGTGCCATTACGGTTGAAGATATCGAACGATTAACTGAAATTCGAATCAAGCGTATTTCAAAATTTGATATTGATAAAGCGCAACAAAAAATCGATTCTTTAGAAGATCAAATAGCCGAAATAAAACACCATTTAGCAAATCTTATCGATTATGCTATAGCTTATTTCACAAGACTTAAAAAAGAATACGGTACGGGTAGAGAGCGAAAAACAGAAATCCGCACGTTTGACGATGTTGATGCTACCAAGGTAGTGATTCGAAACACCAAATTATACGTTAATAGAGAAGAAGGTTTTATTGGAACTTCGCTTCGAAAAGACGAGTATGTTTGCGATTGTAGCGATATAGACGATATTATTGTATTTACCAAAGAAGGTAAAATGATGATTACCAAAGTGGATGCAAAAACCTTTATTGGCAAAGATATTATTAGGGTAGAGGTTTTCGATAAAAAGGATAACCGAACCATTTACAACATGATTTATCGTGATGGGAAAAGTGGCCCCTCCTATATTAAACGCTTTGCAGTTACAAGTATTACTCGCGATAAGGAATACGATTTAACTAATGGCAACAAAGGTTCTACCACCTTGTATTTTTCTGCAAATCCTAATGGTGAAGCCGAGGTTGTTAGTATATTATTACGTCAGGCAGGTAGTATTAAGAAACTAAAATGGGATATCGATTTTGCCGATATTTTAATAAAAGGTAGAAACTCAAAAGGAAATTTAGTTACTAAATATCCTGTTAAAAAAGTAGAGCTAAAAGAAAAAGGTATTTCCACTTTAAAACCCCGAAAAATTTGGTTTGATGATGCCGTACAACGTTTAAATGTAGATGGTAGAGGCGAGCTGTTAGGTGAATTTAGAGGTGAAGACCGCATCTTAATCATCAGTCAAAAAGGTGTTGTAAAAACCATCATTCCAGAAGTGACTTCGCACTTTGATAATGATATGATCGTAATGGAAAAATGGATTCCTAAAAAACCTATTTCCGCAATATATTATGATGGTGAAAAAGATAAATATTTTGTAAAACGTTTTTTAATTGAAAACGAAAATAAAGAAGAAAGTTTTATTACAAGTCATGATAAATCGCATTTAGAAATTGTCTCAACCGATTGGATTCCTATGGCTGAAATTGAATTTACTAAAGAACGGGGTAAAGAACGAAAAGATAATTTAATTATAAATTTAGAAGAATTTATAGCGGTGAAAGGTCTTACGGCTTTAGGTAACCAACTCACTAAGGAAAAGGTAAACCAAATTAGTTTATTGGAGCCACTACCTTATGAAGCGCCTGAAGAAGTGCATGCTGATGATTTGGAAGTTATTGATGAAGAAGATGTTACTTCAGATTCTGAAGAGAATATAGATGATGCAACTAAAAAAAATAACGATTCAGATTCTGAAAATGATGACGATAAGCCAGATGGTAAAGGGCAAACCAAACTGTTTTAATATTTTTGGTTTATTGATTTTTAGAATCATCATAATTGTTGTTCTAACTTCAGGATTCAACTGTTTTTCGCAAACTCAAGCAGAAATGAACCGAGAGGCTTATGCGGAATTTGATAAATCTGATAAGGAACTGAATGACGTCTATAAAAAGATTTTAACGGCCTATAAAACAGATTTAATTTTTGTTGAAAACTTAAAAAAATCACAAAGAATTTGGATTCAGTTTCGTGATGCTGAAATGCAAATGAAATATCCTGAATATCCAGACAAAATCTATGGTACAATTCAACCAACGTGTAGAGCTTTCTATTTAATGGAACTTACAAATAAAAGAATTGAAACTCTTTAAGAATGGATTAAAGGAACTGAAGAAGGGGATGTTTGTAATGGTTCTGTTAAGATAATAGAAAATATAGATGCCAATTATATGGGAAAGGCATTTATTGAAAAAGATGGTTCCATATGGATGTCTGCTAATATGAAAAAAGACCATCGCATTTTCGGTTATAAAGAGAAAGATATTTACTCAACGAAAATGATTCTATTATCAATATTTACAAATGAAGTAGAGAATAATCCTTTTAACTGTAAATATGGAGCATTTTATGACACAAACGGCATGCATAATTTAAAGTTAAGATACATAGCTACTGAGGACGATTTTTTAAAGATTGAAATTATAAATGAAGGAAAACCCATTGATGAAGTGTATATGCTTAAACAATGGTTTGAATTTGAACAATAATAAAAGCGGTAAAAAATAAACTACTTTAAAAAAGTGATCAGTCCTTTCTTTTTTTCTGAATCCTAAAATTCAAAAACTCCACAAAAAGCGAAAATGCAATAGCGAAATATAAGTAGCCTTTAGGTATAGCGCCAACTTCATTTCCTAAAAATTTAGTGTGCGATAAGTGAGCCGCTTCAGTAATTAGCATAAAGCCAATTAATATTAAAAAGGCTAAACCCAGTAACTGCATACTGGGGTGTTCGTTTATAAACCTGCGAATGGGGTTTGCAAAACCAATCATAACACCTATTGAAATTACCACGGCAATAATCATTAACATTAAATTGTAATTGTGGTTTGGGTGCAGTCCGTTTGTCATACCAACAGCGGTTAAAATAGAATCGATTGAAAAAATAAAATCAATGAGCATAATTTGCACAATAGCTTGCGATAAACTTTTTATTTTTTTGCCTTTTACAACATTTTCATCGTGTTCTGGCATTTCAACTTTTTCATGAATTTCCGAAGTACTTTTGTAAATTAAAAACAAGCCACCACCAAACAAAATTATTGCTTGCCAACTTATGGCTACATGTAGCCACGTTAATTCAACCGTATAAAAAGGTTCTTTTAAGCCTATTAAAAAAGTAACAAAAAACAATAGAATAATACGCTGTACCATAGCCAGAAGTAAGCCAATGGTAGTTGCTTTCGATTGCTGGTGTTCGGGTAGTTTATTGGCAGCAATAGAGATGAAAACAATATTGTCTATACCTAAAATTATTTCTAAAAAAGTTAAGGTTAATAATGCCATTATAGCATCACCGGTAAGTAAAAAATCTATCACAATATAAAAATTTGTATGTAAAATTAATTAAAATTTACATTCACAAATTGTATTTTGAATAAATATTTTAAGTTCTTTTTAATTGTTTCTTGATTTTTTCAATAGCAGATTCTATAGATTTT
Source organism: Mariniflexile fucanivorans (assembly GCF_004341235.1). Taxonomy (GTDB): domain Bacteria; phylum Bacteroidota; class Bacteroidia; order Flavobacteriales; family Flavobacteriaceae; genus Mariniflexile; species Mariniflexile fucanivorans. The sequence goes on along the minus strand of NZ_SLUP01000002.1, from coordinate 701,049 downwards.
TCGGGTTCAATAATATTGTATTCACCCCAAAATGCAGGATCTTTAAAACCAGAAGTTTCATCGGCTAAAATGGTGGTTGGTTTTAGCATGTTTTCTCTGCTTTTGGCTATATTAGTGTTGTTAACACGCCAATCAGTTATTGCCATTTCACTATTTAACGTGTAAATACTGTTAAATAATTTTCCTTTCCAATTCACTTTAAAAGTTAATAAAATATTACTGTAAGCATATTGCCATTTCCCATTTTGAGTTCTGTAATTTACCCGATACGTGGCTTCGGTAGGGTACACATCTACTTTTCTTGGTTTTTTCCGAATGTACATTTCGCTTGCTAGTTTCCTGTTTTCAACATTTAAACTGAAAACGGCATTTGTTAACGCTAAAGTTTTAGAATCTATATAAAGTTTGCCGTAATATAAAGGCTCAATAATGCTCGGTTTTTGCTTAAAATTTATAACATAAACAGGGTTGTTGTTTACTTGTGTGGACTCCCCAAAACTAAAATCATAAAGAGGTATGTTGTCGTTAGTGAAAATATATTCAGGGTATTTTATAATATCGGTATATAAATTACAAAAAGGGCCACCTTGTAATTTTACAGCAAGCGTATCTAACCTAGTATAATCGGTACTTTTCCTAGATTTTATAAGTTCTATAGCATCATTTTTAAAATTGCTATACGGTTGTTTATGTATTTGAACCACAGCTTCAGATAAAGAAGCATTTTTTCGTCTTTTCTTAATGGTTTCTCTATAAAAACCAGTCATTAAAGCATTATCACTATTATAAACATGCCTATTTTTTAGGGTTTCTCTTAATAAAGTTTCAGCATTTTTAAAGGTTTTAATTTCTATAGCGCTTAATTCTGTAGCAGAAGGAGTTAAGGTGATTTTTGAATTTGAAATTAATTCAGAAATTTTTAATTCCTTTTTTTGATACCCTAAATGTGAAAATATTACAGCTTTTGAAGTTAATGAATCGGGTACTTTCAATACAAATTCACCATCGGAATTAGTTATAGTACTCATATTCGAATCTAAAATAATGATATCTGCAAAAATGAGAGCATCTTTTGAATCCTCATCAATTATTTTTCCTTTTATTTCGATAAATGTAGGTGAAGTTTGCGCATAATAATGTTGCAATCCAATAAAGAAAAGGAAGTAACTAAGTATCAAAATAAAAAAACGTTTATTTTTCATGACGCATTGATATATAAATGATTATACTCTATTAAGATACGAATAATTGTTCTGTTTTATATGTATTTTAATGAAATTTTAAGATTATATTTAATATGTTGTGGTTAAACTCTTAACTAAATTTTTAGATTTTAAAATTGTATTAACTGTATCTTTACGTTTTAATTATTTAGTATATGCCAACCGATTGTATTTCATTTAAAAAAACAGGATATTTTTCTTCACTTATAGGTGATTATTTAGATGAAAAACCAGAACAAAAAGTGTTTTATAACCGCTTTCCTAAACTAGAGAATTTTAAAGCTCAAATTGAAGAAAAGCAATCAACAGTGCGGTTAGACATAAGAATAGCTTTAGCAGAAACTTTAGAAAAACAATATAAAAGCATTGAAACTTCTAACGCTACCTTAAAAAACATTGAAAGTTTAACGTCTGAAAACACCTTTACCATTACCACAGGGCATCAATTAAATCTATTTACGGGGCCTTTATATTTTTTATATAAAATAGTTTCCACAATCAATCTTACAAAAACATTAAAACAGAAATATCCTAATTACAATTTTGTACCCATTTATTGGATGGCTACTGAAGACCACGATTTTGAAGAAATTAACTACTTCAACTTTAAAGGTAAAAAAGTACATTGGACAAAAGAAGCAAGTGGTGCTGTTGGGGAATTGTCAACCGAAGGTCTAGACGCCGTTTTTAATCAATTTTCTTTAGAATTAGGCACAACCAAGAATGCTGAAAATATAAAATCACTTTTTAAAGAAACGTATTTAAACCATGATAATTTAGCTGAAGCAACGCGTTATTTAGCTAATAAATTGTTTAAAGATTACGGTTTGGTCATATTAGATGCCAATGAAAGGACGCTTAAAAAGAAATTCGTTCCTTTTATGGTGGATGAAGTTATTAATAACACAGCTTGTGAAAGTGTTACTAAAACAAACGAAAAGCTTGCTATCCACTATGGCATTCAAGTAAATCCGCGCGAAATAAATCTGTTTTATTTGGCTGAAAATTTAAGAGAACGCATTGTTTTTGAAAACGATACATACAAAGTAATTAACACCAACATTACTTGGAATAAAGATGAAATTGCCAAAGAAATTTTAGATTTCCCAGAGCGTTTCAGTCCAAACGTTATTATGCGTCCGTTATATCAAGAAATTATTTTACCTAATTTATGTTACATTGGTGGTGGTGGCGAGTTGGCTTATTGGTTTCAGTTAAAACAGTTTTTTAATAAAGTGGAAGAACCTTTTCCTATTTTGTTGTTGCGTAATTCGGTATTAATTCAATCGGAGAGACAATCTAAAAAGCTTCAAAAATTACAAATTTCAAATGAAGATATTTTTTTGAAACGGAACAGTTTTATTAACAAAAAAGTACGTGAAATTTCAAATATAGATATTGATTTTTCAGAACAAAAAAAACTATTAAAATCTCAGTTTGAAGGTTTGTACAAACTTGCAGAAGAAACCGATAAATCTTTTTTAGGCGCTGTAAAAGCTCAAGAAGTTAAACAAATAAAAGGTTTGGATGCTTTAGAAAAACGCCTGCTTAAAGCACAGAAACGTAAATTATCAGACCAAGTTTCTAGAATGATAGACATTCAAAATGAATTATTTCCTAACGGAAGTTTGCAAGAACGAAACACCAATTTTTCAGAGTTTTATTTGGAATATGGCGAGAAATTAATTCCAGAATTAATAAAAAACCTAAATCCGCTTCAACAAGAGTTTACACTTTTAACCTTATAATTAAAAATGCATAAAATTGATATTGAATTGGTAGAAATGACACTAGATGTCATGAAATATACTATTGATAGAATTTCATCAACAGCCAACAAAATAGGAAAACCTCAAAAAGAAGAAGCTTTAAAGGCATTGGTAGGTGAAACAATTACAAATGAAGGCATAGGCGGTGAAGTGGCTTTTAACTTGTGGAAAAAGCATTTAATGCATGCTAATGTGCCGTTAGATCATCCTAGAAATTTAGCTTTTGTTCCGGCATCACCAACGAGGGCCGCTATTATGTTCGATTTAGTAACTTCGGCATCAAGTATTCATGGTGCTTATTGGATGGAAGGTGCTGGTGGTATTTTTTGTGAAAACGAAGCCATGCGTTGGATGGTCTCTTTAACAGGATTGCCAGAAGGCGCTTTTGGAGTGTTTACTAGTGGAGGTACCGCTGCAAATCTTTCTGCTATAGTCACAGCAAGAGAGTATTGGAGAAGTATAAATGAAGATAATAAATATAAAAAAGGACTTATAATAACTTCTATAGGAGCACATTCATCTGTAAAAGCTATGGCAAAAGTAGCCGATATTGATGTGTTACTTGTAGATACTGAAGATAAGTTGGAAGCCATCGAATTACAACAAACTATCAATAACTTAACAGGTCTTCAACGTGAGCGATTGTTTGCTGTTGTTGGTACTGGAGGCACAACAAATGCGGGTATAATTGACGATTTATCCGGTATCGGGCAAATATGTAAAACGGAAAAATTGTGGTTTCATATCGATGCCGCTTATGGTGGAGGCGCCTTGGTAGCCGATTCTGTTAGGTATTTATTTAATGGTATTGAAACGGCGGATAGTATTACCATAGACCCACATAAATGGATGTTTTCGCCTTACGATTGTGGTGCTGTAATTTATAAAAATCCAGAATTAGCAAAACAAGCGCATACACAAGAAGGTTCGTATTTAGATATTTTTAAAGATGAAGGTGCTGTTGGTTTCAACCCGAGCGATTATCAAATACAGCTTACGCGTCGTGTACGTGGGTTGCCTTTGTGGTTTTCGTTAGCGATGCATGGCGTTAACAGATATAAAGAAGCGGTAGAACGTGGTCTGGAATTGGCACAAATAGCAGGTAAATTAATTGAAGAAATGCCTCATGTTGAGTTGGTTCGAGACCCTAGCTTATCTTGCGTTTTGTATAGAAGAATAGGTTGGAAACCAGAAGATTATACGCATTGGACGTATGAAAACCATAAAAAAGGATTTGCTTTAGTAACACCTACCAAATGGAAAACGGGTGCTAGTTTTGAGACCGTTTCACGTTTTTGTTTTATAAATCCTGATACCACAGAAAACGATATTCAGATGATTTTAGAGAGCATGATTTAAAATTTTAAAAAAAATCATAAATCATAAATCGTAATTATAAAATCCTTGCTATTTTTGCGCATGCAACATGACAAGGTACTTATTTTAGACTTCGGATCGCAATACACACAACTTATTGCACGTCGAGTTCGAGAACTCAACATTTATTCCGAAATTCATCCATTCAACAAAATTCCAACCGATATTGAAAGTTATAAGGCAGTGATACTGTCTGGTAGCCCAAATTCTGTTAGAAATGAAGATGCTTTGCATCCAGATTTATCGAATATTAGAACTAAAAAACCACTTTTAGCAGTTTGTTACGGTGCGCAATATTTAGCTCATTTTTCGGGTGGAAATGTAGCGCCTTCAAACACAAGGGAATATGGTCGTGCTAATTTATCTTTCATAAAAAGTAACGAACCATTTTTTGCACATATCCATACAGGAAGTCAAGTGTGGATGAGCCATAGTGATACTATTAAAGAACTACCAACTAATGGGGTTTTAATAGCAAGCACACACGATGTTGAAAATGCAGCATATAGAATTGATGGTGAAGAAACCTATGCCATTCAATTTCATCCAGAAGTGTATCATTCAACTGATGGAAAACAGATACTACAAAATTTTTTAGTAAACATTGCAGGGTTACATCAAGATTGGACTCCCGATTCGTTTGTTGAAGAAACCGTAGCCGCTATTCAAGAAAAAGTAGGAAACGATAAAGTAGTGTTAGGCTTGTCTGGTGGCGTCGATTCTACCGTGGCCGCTGTACTTTTACACAAAGCCATTGGTAAAAACTTATACTGTATTTTCGTAAATAACGGTTTGCTTCGTAAAAACGAATTTGAAAGTGTATTGAATCAATACAAAGGTATGGGACTTAACGTAAAAGGTGTTGATGCTTCCGAGAGGTTTTTAACGGCTTTGAAAGGATTAGAGGATCCGGAATTGAAACGTAAGGCCATTGGTAATGCATTCATAGAAGTTTTTGATGATGAAGCTCATAAACTTACCGATGTAAAATGGTTAGCGCAAGGTACTATTTATCCAGATGTTATAGAGAGTGTTTCTGCTACAGGAGGGCCTTCAGCAACTATAAAAAGTCATCATAACGTAGGTGGTTTGCCCGATTTTATGAAACTTAAAATCGTAGAACCGCTTCGTGCTATTTTTAAAGATGAAGTAAGACGCGTTGGTGCTACTTTAGGGATTGATCCAGAGCTTTTGGGACGTCATCCATTTCCAGGTCCAGGTTTGGGAATTCGTATTTTAGGCGATATCACTGCCGAAAAAGTGCGTATTCTACAAGAAGTAGATGCTATTTTTATTAACGGCTTAAAAGAATGGGGCTTGTACGATAAAGTTTGGCAAGCTGGTGCTATGTTATTGCCTGTTAATAGCGTAGGCGTTATGGGAGATGAGCGTACTTATGAAAAATGTGTAGCTCTTAGAGCGGTGGAGAGTACCGATGGAATGACAGCCGATTGGGTAAATTTACCCTACGAGTTCCTTCAAAAAACATCAAACGACATCATAAATAAAGTGAAAGGCGTGAATAGAGTTGTTTACGACATCAGTTCGAAACCACCAGCAACTATTGAGTGGGAATAAATGCCTGCGAAAGCTGTAATCTTTTGATATTAAATAAGTTGTTGGATAAACAAAATTTATAAGTTATATTTATTGCGTTAAGTTGTATTGTTTATACAATTTAAACGTATATAATTAAGACGGTACAAAATACGTGTTGCCTCATTTTTGGCATGTTATATGTATACAGCAAACCGTATTGTTCTTAACACAATTAAAAAAAATAGATTTACATGATTAAATTCTTTTCCGTTTTATGTTTCGCATTCGTGTTCAACTTAAACGCTGTAACTGCACAAAACTTTAGTACTCACCAAGTTAAAAAAGGAGAAACTATTAACGGTATTGCCTCCCGTTATGGCGTAGGTGTTTCCGATATTTATGCTTTGAATCCAGATGCAAAAAAAGAATTAAAAGCCAATACTATTTTAATCATCCCTATTTCTAAAGCGAAAAAAACAGAAATTTTTACTACAAAGGAATTGGTAGGCTATAAGGAACATAAAACAAGTAGAAAAGAAACCTTGTATAGCATTTCAAAACGCTATGATGTGACTGAAGATGATATAAAAAAGCACAACACTTTTTTATATGCCAATACATTAAACAAGGGCGATAAACTTCAAATACCTGTTTTTAAAATAGTTAAAGAGGAAGCGAAATCAGTAACTAAAAAGTATACAGTTCTGCCTAAAGAAGGAAAATGGCGTGTTGCTTATAAATTTGGTATTACGGTACAGGAGCTTGAAGATTTGAACCCAGGTATGGGAGAGGTTTTGCAAGACGGACAAGAAATTAATGTGCCGAATATAGGTGGGGATAATGTTAAGGTTTTTGATGAAAAATACAGCTATTATAACGTATTACCTAAAGAAGGTTTTTATCGGTTAAAAGTTAAGTTAGGATTAGAGCAAGCTCAATTAGAAGCTTTAAATCCTGAACTAAAAGAAACGGGTTTAAAGGAAGGTATGGTTTTGAAAATTCCGTACACAAATAGTATGAATGTTGCTGGGGAACCTATTGCTAAAAAAACGCAATTAGTAACTAAAATCACAAATTTTGATACCAAGCATATTGCAATTATGTTGCCTTTTAGGTTGAATCGTGTCGATTTCGATTCCATTCGCGATGTAAAAGGGAGCATAAAAAAAGATCCTTATTTAGATGCCTCTCTAGATTTTTATACAGGGGTGTTAACCGCTTTAGATTCCCTAAAATCATTAGGGCTATCTGTTAAAGTGGATGTTTACGATACCAAATATCAAGTAAGTGAAGTATTAAAAATATTGAACGAAAATAATTTTAAAGATGTTGATGCAGTTATTGGCCCCCTAACATCTGAGACTTTTGACAAAGTAGCTTCCGAATTACGTGCTTTTCATGTACCGGTGATATCTCCCATTGGTACTAATTTAACTTTGTATGATAATGTGTTTCAATCACGACCATCAGATGATTTGTTAAAGGATAGAATAGTAAATTTTGTTAAAGCAGATTCCATAGAAAAAAATATAGTTATTGTTTCAGATACTAAAAATGCCGCAATTGCAAACAACCTTAAACAAACATTTGCTTCTGCTAAAGCGGTTTATTCAAGAAAAGGAAAAACAGGCAACGATTTAAATTTTCTTTATGTTGAAGATATTCGAAGCCATTTAAAACCAGGCAGAAATTATGTGTTTTTAGAAACGCAAAGCGAAGGGTTTGCATCAAACGTTGTAAGTGTTTTAGCGTCTTTAAATAGTGCAGCTACAGAAGTTATTTTAGTAACAACCAATTTTAATCCAGCTTTTGAAGGGGAACAAGTATCAAACGATCAGTTATCAAAACTTCAACTTCATTTTGCAACTACCACAAAGTCGTATGAAGATATGGAAAGCAATTCGTTTGTTAAAAACTACACCAAAACATATAACGCCACACCTAGCAAACGTGCTGTAAAGGGTTTTGATTTAACTATGGATGTGGTATTGCGTTTAGCAACGTCTAAAGATTTGTACCAATCTGTTAACAATGCGCCACTTACCGAGCATGTTGAGAATAAATTTGGCTATAAAAAGAAACTGATGGGTGGTTACTACAATGATGCTACTTATATTGTAAAGTATCAGGATTTAGAAATAGTTGAAGTAAAATAAGTGCTTCCAGACAAACAATTCTTAATAGATTTAGCACATACCAAAATGCCGTTTGGTAAGTATAAAGACCGCTATTTAATAGATTTACCCGAATATTACGTGGTCTGGTACCACCAAAAAGGCTTTCCTAAAGGAAAATTAGGCGATATGCTGAAACAGGTATACGAGCTTAAATTAAACGGGTTGGAGGATTTGATCCGGAATATTAGGAGGCAGTATCCTAAATAGGGTTTTGGAAGGTTCGTATGATGTTAGTTATATTGTTTTATTCGATAAGTTTCATTTTATACCTAACGTAATGAATGCTTTCAGTAGGTTTTCCATCTTTTAAAGCAGGTTCAAATTTCATTTCTGCCATACTTGCTTTTACTTCTTTATCTAACCACAAATTATCAGCAATCGCAAATTTTATATCCTTGACATTTCCTTTTTTATCTACAAATAAGTAATATCCATAAGACATTATGTGGTCATCTCCATATCCTTCGAAAATTGATATTTCTGCCTTGAAATTTTCTGCCAATTCTAAATCGTTAATGGGCATTGGTTCATTGTCTGGTAATTCGAAGTTTTCGTGGTCTTTATAACATCCTTCACACAACTTTGAAATGATGAATGTTTCAACTTTTGAATTTTTATATTTGGGAAAATTTTTAGTTGAAACTGAACTTCCATTTTTGTAAACAGTTTCTTGTTTTAGATTACCATTCTCATAAAAATTTCTAGTAATTCCGTTTTCCTTACCATTTTCCATTTCTTGATAAAGTGTTAGAATTCCGTTTGTGAAAGTTTTCTGTTTTCCGTGTCTTTTATAGTCTTTGTACTCTTGTTCATTTCTGTTAACTTTATCTCCAAACATTAAATATTCATTGACATAAAGACCAGTACCATTTGTTAAAGTTTGCTCTCCTTTATTATTCCAATGATTTTTAAGTCTAAAGTCTCCATTTATAAATTCTGCCTCAACTTTTTTGCTTCCATTTTCATAGAATTCTAGCCATTCGCCTTCACGTTCATAGTCTGATTTGTATGTTCCTGATTTTGCGAGCTGTCCGTTTTCGTGCCATTCTTTGTACTCGCCAATTCTTTCGTTTTTTTCTATAAGTTTTGCTTCAAGTTTTTTGGGATTTCCATTTTCAAAATACCATTTGTGTATTAAGATGTTTTTTGATGGCTCTTTAGTTATTTGATATTTTAATTTTCCACTATCATAGTATTCTATTCTTTCTCCAGTTTGTTCTCCTTTTTTGTAATCTATTTTTTCTTTTAGTTTTCCGTTTTCATAAAAAGACTTGAATTCTCCATTTATTACACCTTGTTCAAGCTGAAACTCTTCTTTGACTGTTTTGTCAGCATAAAAAGTCTTGCAAAGACCAGTAAAAGTAATATCAAATTCTTTTTCATCTTCGTCAAGACATATTTCGTTTGGGTTTTTACGGATGTAAGATTCAATTAAAGACATTGTCTTTTCATTCATTTCATAATACTTGTCGTCAAGCAAAGACATTTCGTCAAGCCTATCATAAAGGTCGCTCCCAAACAAATCACTTTCTTGTGCTTTATCCATTAGATTTTTGTTTTTTTGATAGATTTTATCTGCTTTTTTGACCAGATTAGTCATTTCAGTATCTCCAATATGTTCCAACCCTTTAATTATTGTTGGAACATAAGGTCCGTAACCATTATAGTAGAATTGAACAAATCCACCATTTGTGACTTGAGCGTCTAAATACCACCAATAATAAAGTGCTTTCTGTCCGTACGATAAGGATTTTCCACGTTCAATTTCGTGCTCTTTATCCTTTACAAATTTTGATATTGGTTCAAGTACAAACCAGCCAAAATCATAACCACTTAATTTGAAAAATTCGCCTTTATTTAGTTTAGGTCGGAAATGTTCAGTTTTATCAAATTCCCAATAAGGATCGTTTTCGTTTTGGGCTTTGCAACCTAATAGATTTAATAGGTTTATCATTATTATTGAAATGGTAAAGATTCTTTTCATTCTTGATGTTAGTTCAACATTATAGCTAACTACAAGTATATGAAATCATTTTAATGTTTTGTATCCAAAGTTAAACGAATTTAAAATAATTTTCACAAAACCAAACTAATTTTCCTACCAACACCCATGTTAATAAACGCTCATTAAATAACTAAAAACTTATTCGAGAATAACTATTTAAATTTTGTAAATTTGCCTGCGTTTATAAGCGCAACATGACAACTACAGCAAAATACATTTTTGTAACCGGTGGGGTTACATCTTCCTTAGGAAAAGGCATTATAGCAGCATCACTCGCTAAGCTATTACAATCACAAGGTTACAGGGTAACGATTCAAAAATTAGATCCATATATCAACGTCGATCCAGGAACTTTAAATCCATACGAACATGGCGAATGCTATGTGACTGAAGATGGTGCAGAAACCGATTTAGATTTAGGACACTACGAGCGTTTTTTAAACGTACCAACCAGTCAAGCAAACAATGTTACTACGGGTCGCATTTACCAAAGTGTGATACAAAAGGAACGCAGAGGTGAGTTTTTAGGTAAAACGGTTCAAGTAGTACCTCATATAACTGATGAAATTAAAGAACGTATTCAGATTTTAGGAAAATCGGGCGATTATGATATCATTATTACAGAAATAGGTGGAACTGTTGGTGATATTGAATCCTTACCATACATAGAAGCCGTGCGCCAGTTACGTTGGGATTTGGGTGAAAATAACGGTATTGTTATTCATTTAACCTTAGTACCATTTTTAGCGGCAGCAGGCGAATTGAAAACAAAACCAACCCAGCACAGTGTTAAAACCTTAATGGAAAGTGGTGTGCAAGCCGATATTTTGGTGTGTAGAACGGAGCACGATTTACCATACGATTTACGTAAAAAACTGGCATTATTCTGTAATGTTAGGGAAGAAGCAGTTATTCAATCTATTGATGCTTCAACCATTTACGATGTACCAAATTTAATGTTGGAAGAAGGCTTGGATAAAGTGGTTCTTAAAAAATTAGGCTTGGAAAGTTCGACGCCAGATATTACCAAATGGAATCAATTTTTAACACGTCATAAAAACCCAAAAACCGAAATCACTATTGGTTTAATAGGGAAATATGTGGAGTTGCAAGATTCATATAAATCTATTTTAGAAGCGTTTATTCATGCAGGTGCAGAAAATGAAGTGAAAGTAAATATTGAGTCTGTTCATTCTGAATATTTAAATGAAGATAATATTAAGCTGAAATTAGCTCATTTAGATGGTGTTTTAGTAGCGCCAGGTTTTGGTGAGCGTGGTATTGAAGGTAAAATTGATGCAGTAAGATATGTACGCGAAAACAATGTGCCGTTTTTTGGTATTTGTTTAGGGATGCAAATGGCAGTGATAGAATTTGCTAGAAATGTATTGAACCTTAAAGATGCGGATTCTACTGAAATGAGTCCAGATACTAAAAATCCTGTTATAGCTTTGATGGCAGATCAAAAAAATATTACCGATAAAGGAGGCACTATGCGTTTAGGTGCTTGGGATTGCGATTTAAAAATGGGTAGTGCTGTGCGCGATATTTATAAAGCGGCAAGCATTAAAGAGCGTCACAGACACCGTTACGAATTTAACAGTAAATATAAGGAACAAATGGAAGCTGCTGGTTTGGTTGCAACGGGTTTAAATCCTGATACCGGATTGGTGGAGATTGTGGAAATACCAAGTCATCCATGGTTTATAGGAGTACAATACCATCCAGAATACAAGAGTACCGTAGCCAACCCACACCCTTTATTTGTGGCATTCGTTAAGGCGGCTTTGAATTATAAAAAGAAGAAGTCAAGTGTCAGAATGGCACAAAATTAAAATTGGTTAACTTATTGATATAGGGTAGTGCGTTTCATTTATAACGTCAATCTTTTTACTAGATACATAAAGAATACATGGAAGAAAAAAAATTAGACATTAATTCGGTAATAGGTTTTGTGCTTATTTTCGGAATATTAATGTACATGCTTTGGCAAAATCAACCAACGCCAGAAGAACTTAAAGCACAAGAAAAAGCGAAACAAGAACAAGTTGAAGCAGAAAAGCAAGCAAAAGTTCCACAAGACACAAAAGTAACTACCGCCGAAGATTTTACAGTTGGTACAACCGATTCGCTTCAACTAGTAAATTTAAAAAGTAAATTAGGTGCTTTTGCATATTCTGCAGCTACAGCATCTAAAGAAGAAACCGTTGTAGAAAGCGATTTGTTAGCTTTGAAATTTAACAATAAAGGCGGGTATCTTTCTGAAGTAAAACTAAAAAAACATACCGATTTTAAAGATCAGCCCATTTATCTTATTAAGGATAACAACGCTTCTTTAAACATTAATTTCGGAACGACCGATAGCAGAATTCTAAATACCAAAGATTTATATTTTCAACCTACGGTAACTAAAAATGGAAATTCTACGGTTGTTTCTATGAAATTAAAAGTATCTGAAAGTAAATTTTTAGAGTACAGATACGAGTTGAAAGATGGTGATTATATGATGGATTTCACCATACGTTCACAAGGGTTAAGTGATGTTATTAACAGTTCGCAACCCGTTAATTTAGATTGGAATTTAAAAACCTACCGCCATGCTAAAAGTATTTCTTATGAAAACAGATATACCGAAGTTGTTTTTGAATACGAAGATGGTAAAGATGATTATTTAGGACAACGCGAATTATCTGATGATACCGCGGATGATGTAACCTACGTAGCCTTCAAACAACATTTCTTTACCTCTATTTTATTAGCGGATACCCCATTTAAAACGGGTGCTTTTGAATCTAGAAACTTAGTTCAAAATGAAGATATTGATACGATTTATACCAAAGCCTTTTCGGCAAAATTGCCTTTAGAATTGGCTGGTGGTGAGATTAATAAATCGATGGATTGGTATTACGGTCCAAGTGACTTTAAAATTCTAAATAAATACGATAGAAATCTAGATGAAGTAGTGCCTTTAGGTTGGGGAATTTTTGGATGGATAAATAAATATGTATTCATTCCTTTATTTGCCTTTTTGGGAGACTTTATGCCTTACGGAATTGCTATTATTGTGATGACGATATTAATAAAATTATTAATGTCTTTTGTACAGTACAAGCAGTTTTTATCGCAAGCGAAAATGAAGGTTTTAAAACCAGAATTGGATGCCATTCGCGAAAAGCATAAAGACAATAAAATGAAAGCGCAACAAGAAACCTTGGCGCTTCAAAATAAAGCAGGAGCAAGCCCCATGGCGGGATGTTTGCCAGCATTGGTACAATTGCCTGTATTTTACGCACTGTTTCAATTTTTCCCATCGGCTTTTGATTTAAGACAAAAAAGCTTCCTTTGGGTAAAAGATTTATCATCGTATGACACTATTGCAGAATTACCTTTTAAAATTTGGTTTTATGGTGACCACGTAAGCTTGTTCCCCATATTAGCCTCTATTGCTATTTTCTTCTATATGCGCTTAACAACGGGAGACCAAATGGCTTCGCAACCAACGCAAGAAGGGATGCCGGATATGGGGAAAATGATGAAGTATATGATGTATTTTTCACCAATTATGATGTTGTTCTTCTTTAATAATTACGCATCAGGATTGAGTTTATACTATTTCATTTCAAACTTAATTAGTATTGGTATCATTTTAGTAATTAAAAACTACATTCTTGATGAGGATAAAATCCATGCTCAAATTCAGGAAAATAAAAAGAAACCTAAAAAAGAAAGTCGTTTCCAAGCAAAAATGAAGGAAATGATGGAACAAGCAGAACAGCAAAAACAAGCGCAACAAAAACGCAAAAAATAATTTAAAGGCTGTCTGAAAAGTGTAGTTTTCTGTCATATTGAGCCTGTCGAAATATTTTAACTTACTGATAATAAATATCGGTTTCGACAAGCTCAACCAGACAAAGTAAATACAATACACTTTTCAGGCAGTTTTTTTTATATACAATTTGAGACCAATAGTTTCGTTTATAGGTTATTCAGAAATATAAAATAATCATCCTTATAATCAATTAATATAATAGATGAAAACACTAGTTACTGCCTTATTTTTATTAGTTAGCACACTTCTTTTAGCACAAGAAATAAATCAATTAGATGCCAATGGAAAAAATCATGGTGTTTGGAAAAAGAATTTTGAGAATACGAAGGTTCTTAGGTATGAAGGTGCGTTTTCTCATGGTAAAGAAATAGGTCTTTTCAAATTTTATAAAAACATAAAGAATAAAGCAGTTTTAACGGCTACTAAAGAGTTTAATGAAAATAATAATAAAGCCTATGTGAAATTTTTCACTTCAACAGGGAAAGTTGTGAGTGAAGGCCTAATGGACGGTAAAAAATACATAGGCGAATGGAAGTATTATCAAAAAACAAATGATAAGTTGTTAACTTTAGAACGTTATAATGATTTTGGAATCTTGCATGGAGAACGTACCGTTTATTACCCAAACGGACAAATAGCAGAAAAGCAAACGTATAAAAACGGGAAACTTGATGGCGTTTCGGTAGTTTATTCTAATACAAATGTATTATTAAGTGAAGTAATATATGTTAATGGTGAATTGCATGGGTATTCAAAATATTATTCACCAAAAGCTGAATTGGTAGCAGAAGGTTTATACAAAAACGATAAAAAAGATGGCATTTGGAAATATTACAAAGACGGGAAATTAACTGAAGAAAAAGATTTTACTTATATTCCTCAATACATAAAAAAAACTCCTTAATTTCTTAAGGAGTCCCTTTTCATAGACAATTTTTATTAATAAACTGGCTACTGCTATTAATCAAACCTATCTATTGTAAATTAGGTAGAATAACTTTGTCAATGGCGTGTATTACTCCATTTACAGCTTGTACATTTACAGCAATAATATTACTTACTCTGTTGTTTGCGTCTGTTAAAGTAGCACCACCAGTAGTTTTAGCTGTAATATTACCACCTAAAGTAGTAATGGTCATGTTATTTGTTAAAGCTGTAGACTGAACATTAGCTCCTGCAACCACATGCATACTTAAAGTTGCCGATAATGTAGCGGTAGGTATAGCAGCTAAATTAGCTACTTCTAGTTCAGTTAGTAAATTTCCAAAAGCCGTATTTGTTGGAGCAAAAACCGTGAAAGGCGCTGGAGTAGAAGTTGATGATAATGTGTTAACAAAAGTAAATGAAGATTCTCTTGTTAAAGCTGCCACCAATGTACTAAATGTAGGGTCTGCTGTAGCGAATGTAACAACAGTTGGTAGGCCAATTACCGCATCAACAATATGTATAACGCCATTTGTTGCATCAATATCTGGAGTTGTTACACTGGATACTCCGTTTATTTCTACACCATTACTGGTATTAATAAACATACTTAAATTTAAGTTCGTATCTCCATAAGTGGCTAAACTATTAACATAGCCCGTAGTAAGTCCGCTTGATACATTTTTTCCTGCAACTACATGGTTTAATAATACCTGTTTAAGTACATCTACAGGAATGGCTTCTAGAGATGCAAAATTATTAGCTGTTAAAAATGCTTGAAAAGCTGTGTTTGTTGGTGCAAATACGGTGAAAGCACCTGGGCTATCAAGTGTTACTACTAAATCTGCACGGTCTAAGGCGGCAACTAATGTTTCAAAACCAGGCGTTGCTGCAGCTATTTCTGCAATGGTCTCTGGTTGTTTTACTGGGTCGTCATCGTCATCACATGATACTATTGCGAATAATGCAAATGCTATTAATGATAACTTGCTGATAAATTTAATCTTTTTCATATCTAATAGGTTTAATTGTTTTGTTTAGCAAATTTACAAAATAATTAAACAAAACAAAGTTATTTTGTTTAAAGTTTTGTTAAAATAATTAAACAAAAATTAATCTTATGATGAACCTTATTCAATATTAACAGGTTTCAATCTCTATAATTTATATCTTTGTGCAATAATTTTTTTTTGATGAAACGAGTAATAATTGGCCTTTCAGGTGGGGTAGATTCTAGTGTTGCAGCCTATTTACTAAAGCAACAAGGGTATGAAGTAATTGGGTTGTTTATGAAAAACTGGCATGATGATTCGGTTACGATTTCTAACGAATGCCCATGGTTGGAAGATAGTAACGATGCTATGTTGGTGGCCGAAAAACTAGGCATTCCTTTTCAAACAGTTGATTTAAGTGAACAGTACAAAGAACGTATTGTAGATTATATGTTTCATGAATATGAAAAAGGGAGAACCCCCAACCCAGATGTACTTTGCAACAGAGAAATAAAGTTTGATGTATTTATGAATATTGCTTTAGAACTTGGCGCTGATTATGTAGCCACAGGGCATTATTGCAGAAAAGGTGTTATTCAAAAAGATGGTAACGATATATATCAATTATTAGCTGGTAAAGATGGTAATAAAGACCAATCGTATTTTTTATGCCAATTATCACAGCAACAATTATCTAAATCATTATTCCCCATAGGCGAATTAACCAAGCCTGAAGTAAGAAAAATAGCAATGGAATTAGATTTGGTAACCGCTGAAAAGAAAGATTCACAAGGCCTTTGTTTTATCGGTAAGGTGAAGTTACCAGACTTTCTTCAACAACAATTAAAACCAAAAGAGGGTGTTATTGTTGAAATCCCTAAAGAACAAAGTATTTATAATAGTGTTGAGCCTAAATTTAATTCAGAAGAAGAGAAATTAAAATATTTGTCTCGTAAAATCGATTATAAAGTCGATTTAGGTAAAGTAGTAGGTAAACATCAAGGGGCTCATTATTTTACTAAAGGTCAGCGTAAAGGGCTAGCAGTAGGAGGTACTTTAGAGCCGCTATTTGTTATAGATACTAATGTTGATGACAATGTTATCTATACAGGACAAGGTAAAGAACATCCTGGATTATTAAAAAAAGCGTTGTTTATTGCAAATGAAGAAATACACTGGATACGTGAAGATTTAGCGTTAAAAGTAGATGAAACCATGCAAGTAATGGCAAGAATTAGATACCGTCAACCATTACAAAATGCGACATTGCATAAAGTAGATAGTGGTTTGTATGTAGAATTTGAAGACTTTCAATCTGCGATAACCGAAGGACAATTTGCAGCTTGGTATATTGGTGATGAATTGATAGGTTCGGGAGTTATTTCGTAAATCACAGTATAATAATAGTTTATATATGAAAAAAGGCTTATTTGTTTTAGTGTTGGTATGTTTTTCTAACATGCTTTTTGCACAGGAAGATGCATGGATCTATTTGGAAGCTAAACAAAATGTCGCTACATATATATCCAATCCTATTTCAATTTTAACACAAAAGGCTGTTGATAGAAAAAACGCTCACGGTGTTGTTATAGATGCACGCGATATGCCTGTTAACGAAACCTATATCTCACAGTTAAAAACAGCTACGGGTATTACGGTTATGGCAAAATCAAAATGGTTTAATGCTGTTCATGTAAGAGGAACTGAGGTTGATATAAATAACTTAAAAACAACTTTTTCTTTTGTAGACCGTATAGATTTTGCTAATAAAAGTTTGAATGGAAATAAATCCGTCAAGCAAAAAAAGCAATCGAAGTTAGAAAATATTTTAACCGATTTTGCATACGGGTCTGCTGCAAATCAAAACCAAATGGTTAAGGTAGATCAATTACACAAATTGAATTATACAGGAACGGGCATGACGGTTGCCGTTTTAGATGCAGGTTTTACAAACGTTAATACGATGGCAGCTTTTCAACGCTTAAGAAATGCAGGAAATATTAAAGGTGTTTATGATTTTGTTGATAGAGATGATAATGTTTACACAAATACATCATCAGATCATGGAACCTGGGTTTTAAGTACAATGGCAGGTTACATTGAAAATCAATATGTAGGTACAGCACCCGATGCGACCTATTATTTATTTACAACTGAAGATGGTAGCAGTGAAAATCCAGTTGAAGAAAGCTATTGGGTGGAAGCAGCAGAGCGTGCCGATAGTTTGGGAGTTGATGTTATAAACACATCTTTAGGATACACTACCTATGATAATTCTAATTACAGCTATACAACTGCCAATATGGATGGCAACACAGCATTCATTACCAAAGGTGCCAATATTGCTTTCGAAAAAGGGATGTTGTTAGTGACTTCAGCGGGTAACGATGGCGCTAATGCATGGCAAATAGTAGGAGCTCCTGCTGATGCCACTGGTGTTTTTACAATAGGTTCTGTTAATTCATTGGGAGTAAAAGCGGCGTCCAGTTCTATTGGAAGTGTTTTTCAATCCAGTCAAAAACCAGATGTAGTAGCACAAGGCGAAGGAAGTGCTATTATTACAAAAAACGATATAATTTCTACAGCTAGTGGTACATCCTTCAGTTCCCCCATTATGGCAGGTGGCATGGTTTGCTTATGGCAAGCTTTACCAAATAAAACCAATGCTGAAATTATGCAATTGGTTCGTCAATCGGCTTCTCAATTTAATAACCCAGATTATTTTTTAGGCTATGGGATTCCTAATTTGCAAACGGCACTTAATTTAGCATTAAACATTCAGAATAATTTTGACGCTAGTATTAAAGTATATCCAAATCCTGTAAAAGAGCGCATCTATTTTGAAATTCCTTCAGAAGAAAGTCAATTAAATATAGCTTTATTTGATATGTTAGGGAAACAGGTGTTAAATATATCTGTTGATGCCGTTAACAATCAAATTGATGTATCATCTCTCTCAAAAGGCTTGTATATATTAAGATTAAATTCAAAAAAAACATCTAAATCATTTAAAATCATAAAACAGTAAATGCATAATAAAATCACCCAATTATTCAATATTAAATATCCAATTATTCAAGCAGGTATGGTTTGGAATAGCGGTTGGAAGTTGGCATCGGCTGCCAGTAATTCAGGTATTTTAGGCTTAATTGGAGCAGGTTCCATGTACCCAGAAGTATTGCGCGAACATATTCAAAAATGTAAAAAAGCCACCAGTAAACCTTTTGGTGTTAACGTGCCCATGTTATATCCAAATATCCAAGAAATTATGGATATTATAGTAGAAGAAGAAGTGAAAATAGTATTTACTTCCGCAGGAAACCCAAAAACATGGACCTCTTGGTTGAAAGAACGTGGCA
The DNA here is from genome assembly GCF_004341235.1 of Mariniflexile fucanivorans. GTDB lineage: Bacteria > Bacteroidota > Bacteroidia > Flavobacteriales > Flavobacteriaceae > Mariniflexile > Mariniflexile fucanivorans. The sequence goes on along the minus strand of NZ_SLUP01000002.1, from coordinate 681,855 downwards.
TAACGGTAGTGCATGTAGTAAGCAGTTTAAAATTTGCCTTAAAAGCACAAGAAGCTGGTGTAGATGCTATAGTAGCTGAAGGTTTTGAAGCGGGTGGACACAACGGACGTGATGAAACGACAACATTGACATTAATTCCCATGGTTAAAGAACAGCTTACAATTCCTTTAATAGCTGCAGGTGGGATTGCCACAGGCCGTACTATGTTAGCAGCTATGATTTTAGGTGCTGATGGGGTTCAAGTAGGAAGTAGGTTTGTTGCCAGTGAAGAAAGTTCGGCACACGATGACTTTAAACAGCTTGTTGTGGATACCAAAGAAGGTGATACCCAATTAACATTGAAAGAGCTAGCGCCAGTACGACTAATAAAAAACAAATTTTACAATGATGTACAGGAACTTTACCAAAATACACCAACCATTGAGGAGCTTAAAACCCTACTGGGTAGAGGACGTGCAAAAAAAGGCATGTTTGAAGGCGATTTAGTTGAGGGCGAGCTTGAAATAGGACAAATTTCCGGAATAATTCACGATATAAAACCGGTGGCTCGAATAGTGAAGGATATGCTCGATGAATTTAATCTTGCTAAAAAGCAGATAGAAAATTTATAAATTATTACTAATAAAAAAGGGAAAAATTAATTTCCCTTTTTTTTTGATATCGAAACGATAAGCATTAATACTTTAAATCCCTGTAAAATAAAAGCTTTTAGTTTCTTAAGTGCTATAAGTTCTTAACAGAGAATGCCACTTGGCTCTGCTAAGGTATGAAAATTCTTCTAGCTATACCACATAATCAACGGTTTTTATTAACATTTGTTAATTTTAAACCTTAAAAATGATTTTTAAAAAAATTGGTCTAAGCTATTCCGAAAGCCTATTTTTGCAGGATGCAATTAAAAAATTACACCAAAGAATTCAGCTATAATTGGCAATTAGCGGCACCTGTAATGCTAGGTATGTTAGGGCATACCTTTGTTGGGTTTGTAGATAATGTTATGGTAGGGCAATTGGGAACCGCCGAACTTGCTGCTGTATCTTTGGGAAATAGTTTTGTGTTCATAGCGATGTCTTTAGGCATTGGTTTTTCAACAGCGATAACCCCTTTAATTGCCGAAGCCGATGCTGAGAAAGATTTTGAAAAAGGTAAATCGTCATTTAAACACGGGTTGTTTTTATGTACCATGCTGGGTATACTACTTTTTCTAATAGTACTTTTTGCAAAACCTTTAATGTATTTAATGAAACAACCTGTAGAGGTGGTTGAATTGGCTATCCCGTATTTAGATTTAGTCGCATTTTCATTAATACCCTTAATTGTGTTTCAAGGCTTTAAACAGTTTAGTGATGGCTTGTCATTAACCCGTTACCCCATGTATGCTACCATTTTAGCAAATATTGTAAATGTGGTTTTAAACTATTTACTCATATTCGGAAAGTTTGGTTTCCCAGAAATGGGTATTGTAGGTGCTGCTTATGGTACATTAGTTTCAAGACTTGTTATGGTTTGGTATTTATGGTTTTTATTGAAATTAAAAGAAAAATCAAAAGCATATGTAATGAACTTAAAGTTCTTTGTGCTAAATAAATTAATGCTTAAAAAACTCCTTAATTTAGGAGCGCCTAGTGCCATGCAAATGTTTTTTGAAGTTGGTATTTTTACCGCTGCTGTTTGGTTAAGTGGAATATTGGGTAAAAATCCGCAAGCAGCAAATCAAATAGCATTAAACTTAAGTTCTATGACCTTTATGGTGGCTACCGGCCTAAGTGTAGCAGCCATGATACGTGTAGGCAACCAAAAAGGACTTCAAAATTATATTAATTTACGTCGTATTGCTTTTTCTATTTTTTTATTGGGTATTATTTTAGCATCCGGTTTTGCAGCCATGTTCTTTTTGTTGCATAACCAGTTTCCAAAATTATATGTTGATTTTGATGATGCCAAAAATTTAATGGATAATACTGAAGTTGTGAAAATTGCCTCAAAACTATTAATAGTAGCCGCTATTTTTCAAATAAGTGATAGCATACAAGTCATCTTTTTAGGTGCATTACGTGGTTTGCAAGATGTTAAAATACCAACTATTATTACCTTTATTTCGTATTGGTTAATTGGGTTTCCTGTTAGCTGGTTTTTAGGAAAAGAAAATGTTTATGGCAGTTTTGGTATTTGGTTAGGCTTATTGGCGGGTTTAACAACCGCTGCTATTTTATTGTATATTCGATTCAATTATTTAACTAAAAGATTAATTTTGTCAAAAATGTAAAGTTGCTTGTTGCGTAGTTGTTAAACCAAAAAAATAACAACTAAACAAAAAATAACTAAACAACAAACATATAAATTATGAGCCTTCCAAAATTTATACTTGGTGATAACACCGATTATCCAAATGCTATTTATGTAATTCATACCGAGTTTCCTCGTTTTATAATCAATCTTGAAGATGATGAAATTGAATGGTTTGAAGATTTTGATGATGAAGATGAAAAGGAATTGTTGGCCGAAACCGAAAACATGGTTAAACTGGCTACCGAGTTTTACGATAATGAAATTTTGAAATACGAAGAGTAGTTGCGTTAAGGATAGTAGTGGAAAGCCCACAACGAGGTACGAGCGAGGACTAGTAAAGGATAGCCTGACCCGATAGGGTAACGCCCAAATAATTTGAAATGATAGAACAACTTTTAGAATTCGATACCAAACTATTTTTATTTTTAAATAATTTAGGGTCGCCCACTTGGGATAGTACGTGGTTGGTGATAACACATGAAGTTACTTTTGTGCCTTTATATGCTATATTAATGTATTTATTACATAGAAAGTTTGGAACTAAATCCTTAATAATTTTTATGCTTTTAGTGGCTGTAATGATAACGTTTACAGACCAAATGACCAATGTGTTTAAGCGTGGTTTTCAACGTCCCCGACCTTGTGGTGAAGCAGATTTAATAGACCACATGCGCTTTATTGCGGTTCGTTGTGGTAAATACGGGTTCTTTTCTGGGCATTCATCAAACTCAATGGCTGCTGCTGTTTTTGCAGGCTTAATGCTGCGGCCTTATTATAAAAATTTAATATTTATTTTACTTTTTTGGAGTGCTGTTGTGGCTTATAGCCGTATTTATGTAGGCGTTCATTATCCCTTAGATATTGTTTGTGGATTAACTTTTGGTGCGCTTACTGGGTTTGCATTTTATAAATTGGCAAAATATCTTTTGAAGCGATATATTAAAAGTTGATGTTTACGCAATTACTTTTAATGCTTTTTTAGTATTGAAAGGTGAATGATTTTATCTTTAATGCTATTCGATTTGCTGTAATAAAGTCTATGACTTACTAATTATTCCTTAGTTTTAGACCATTATTACGATACAAATAATCTGCTGTTTGATAAAAGGAAATGGTTTCTTCCAGTAATGAAGCATTAATAGGTTTGGGTATTAAATTATCATTATCTGTTTCCCATTCATAATAATTAACCTCATGCTGGTCACTTAAAACCATTAGTTTCCGGTCTTTTAAAAGTCCTAAATTTCGGTAATTACCTATAAAAGCACGTTCATCTTCTTTCTTCATTTTCATAATATCCAAACCGAATAAATTTGAGGTGTAATCCCAATTTAAAAGCGCAAATAGGGTAGGGAATACATCTATTTGAGAGCTTAATTTTTCTATTTTTTGAGGTGCTATTGTTTCTAAATTGAAAATTAAGGCAGGAATGCGGTATTTGTCAATATTTAAATTCCAACGTCCGGCACTACTGGCACAATGGTCTGCCATAATCACAAATACGGTGTTTTTAAACCAAGGTTTTGTTTTTGCTTGTTTTATGAAATCACCAATAGCATAATCGGTATATTTTATGGCGCCTTCTCTACTGGTACCAGAGGGAACGTCAATTTTGTTGTCTGGATAAGTAAACGGGCGGTGGTTTGAAGTAGTCATTATAAAATTGAAGAATGGCGTTTCGTTACGATGTGATTTATCAGCTTCCTTTATAACTTTATTATAAATATCTTCATCGCAAACACCCCAAGCATTTTCAAAAGTCACTTCATTATCATCAATATTGGTTCGTTTCGTTTTAACTCCAGAATCTAATAAAAAACCTCTTCCCCGATCTATAATATTAAAACCGTTTCCTCCAAAATAGGTGTTCATATTATCAAAATACCCATCACCACCATAAAAGAAATTACGCTCGTACCCTTGTTTGTTAAAGACTTCACCAATAGTAAACAAATTAGTGTTGTTATCGCGTTTTACAATACTTCTGCCAGGTGTTGGCGGAATGGATAATGTAATAGCTTCCATGCCTCTTACGGTACGTGTTCCAGTTGCATATAAATTGGTGAAAAACAAACTTTCGTTAGATAAGGAATCGAGTATTGGCGTAATTTTTAATTCACTTCCTAATGAGTTAAGATAAGAAGCACTTAAACTTTCAATACAAATGAAGATTATATTGGGTTTTTGAACAGGGTGTAAACTATCAGCATGTGTAATGTTTCTATGAATTTGCTTTTCATTTGGATGTAAAAAACTGCTATTTGATGCCGCTAATTTCTTTTTAACATTAATGAACGCTTTTTCGTCATTTATAGTGTTATAAAAATCGGTATATGATAGCTCATTACTTCTAAATGCAGCAAAAAAGGAATAAATACCGGTTTTTGCTAATTCGTTGTTGTATCTGTTTTTAAATTGTTCCGCATCTTCATTTTTAATGAATAAAGCGAATACGGTAGCGATTAGAATAATTAATAGGGAAGGGGTTAGTTTTTCTTTAAATGCCGTATTGTTTTTAAAAGTTTTATTAAAAACCTGCGCTTTTTTTGTGATGAAAAGAATTATAATTAACACCATAGAAATAGCTCCCAATAATAGAGGAATGGGATACGATTCGTTGATATTTTTTACAACTTCATAGGTGTAAATTAAATAGTCGACAGCTATAAAATTAAATCTACGTTCAAATTCTTCCCAAAAAGTAATTTCAGCAAAAAACGAAAAAAGAAAAATAAGAACTCCAATACCGTAACCTGTATAAATTATGACACGATCGAAAATAGTGCCGTATAATTTTTGTGGAACAATTAATAAATAAACGATATATGGTAAGGAAAAAAAGGAAATGGTGCCCAAATCGAAACAAAAACCAATTAAAAACGTTTTAATTAAAACAAGTATCGACGTATCAATTTGTGCAAAATACCAAAACGTTAGGCAAAACCTTAATATAAATGCAAGCGACATAAATATTAAGATGTAAACTTTTAGTAATTCAAATCGTTTTGGAAAAATCTTATTCCACATATTCTTGTTGGCTATTGGTTGTTAAGCTGCATAGTTGTAAAACGATAAACAACTTTACTGTTTCTTTCATTCTTTAAGAGGTACTGCAATCTTAACATCGTCCCAAGCCATGGTTAGCGATAAACTATCTGTAGAATTATCAAAAGCGATAGTGAATTGTTCTACGGTTGAGTTTAATTTTTTAACAGGAACTTCAATATCGACTACATCGTAGTTGGGATCCCACATAGGTTTCATTTCAGAATTCACACCCCAAGAGTATTGTTTGGAATTAAAAATAACGGTCCAAGTGGTATCACGAGGAACCGTCCATAGCGTGTATTTTCCAGCGGGCAAAGGCATGCCTTTTATGGTTAAGTTTTCATTGGTTTCAAAAGTAGTTGCTTCATTAGCACCTGTTCTCCAAACTTGGTTAAAAGGCACTAAAGCTCCAAAAACCTCTCTATTTTTCTTGTAGGGTCTATTATAAAACACTTTTAATTTTAAATCATTCAGTTTAAATTCAACAGTATCTTTTGGGCTTAAACGTTTTTCGAAGATGTTTTCAACAAAGAAAGAATATAAAAATAAGCCTAAAGCAACAATAAATAATAAAAGTAAAATGCGTTTTAAAAAGGTATTCATAAATTGGGATTTATTGGGTATAAAGATACTTTAAAAAGTATTGATTTCTAAAAAGCTAACGTAGAATTCTTTAGTTTAGTTTTGTTTGATTAAAAATATTTTTTTGATTTTCGCAGGTTTTAATTATTTTATCTACTTTGGTTAAATAATCAAACCAAAACGTGTTTTCATCTCGTTTAAACCAAGTAAGTTGGCGTTTGGCAAAGCGTCTGCTATTCTTTTTTATTTCTGAAACAGCAAAATCTAGCGTCCATTCACCTTCCAAATAATTAAAAATTTCTTTGTAGCCTACGGTATTTAAAGCATTCAAATTTTTAAAAGGAAGCAGGGTTTTAACTTCTTCCAATAAACCTTGTTCCATCATCATATCAACACGTTGGTTGATACGGTTGTAAATGGTTTCCCTTTCTGCAGTTAAACCAATGGTAATGGTTTTAAAATTTCGGTTTATATTTTTCTTGTTTAAGAAAGATGCATATGGTTTGCCAGTTCCAATGCAAATTTCTAAAGCACGAATTACCCGTTTAGGATTATCGATAGCGATATTTTTGTATGAGACCTCATCTAAAATTTTTAATTGATTTTGAAGATAGGGTAGTCCTTCAGTTTCTAATTGAGTGTTTAAATTTTCTCGAATACTTGTATTAACTTCAGGAAAATCGTCTAAACCTTTAACTACAGCATCTACATATAACCCCGAGCCACCAACCATAATTACCACGTCATGTGTTTTAAATAACCTATTTAAAGTAGCTAGTGCATCTTTTTCAAATGCACCAACATTATAGATATCTTGGATAGATTTATGGTGAATGAAATGATGTTTTGCTGCTGCTAATTCTTCTTGTGAAGGTGCTGCGGTACCAATGCTCATTTCTTTAAAAAACTGCCTAGAGTCTGCCGAAATTATCTCCGTATTAAAATAATTGGCAAGTTTGATACTTAAAGCCGTTTTTCCTATAGCTGTTGGACCTACAATGGAGATTAAAAATTTATTCATTGTTTAATTTATGCCCACAGTTATAGCAAAATTCGGCGTTATCTTTATGTTTGCTAGCGGAACAATTGGGGCAAGATTGTGTATTAAGATGTATTTTGTCTTTTTCGGGTTCGGGTGTCGGTTTGTTTTGACTGGTGTATTCTGCTGAAACAATACCCGTTGGTACTGCAATAATGCCGTAACCCAAAATCATAACTAACGATGCAATAAACTGCCCTAAAGGGGTTTGTGGAGCAATATCTCCAAAACCGACAGTAGTAAGGGTTACAATACACCAATAAACGCTTTTTGGTATGTTTGAGAAGCCATTTTCTTCACCTTCAACCAAATACATAATGGTTCCTAAAATAACGGCAACTATAACAACGGCAAATAAAAATACTGAAATTTTTGCACGACTCGCCTTTAAAGCTTTTACTAAATTGTTTGAAGCCCCCAGGTAACGGGCGAGTTTTAAAATCCTGAAAATTCGCAATAAACGCAACGCTCTTAATGCAGCTAAAGCATGTACGCCACCAAAAACTAAAGAAATGTATTTAGGAATGGTTGATAGTAAATCGACCAAACCATAAAAACTAAATATGTAATGAAGCGGTTTTTTTACAGTAATAACACGGGCAATATATTCGATGGTGAATAAAATGGTGATAACCCATTCTGATATATTAAGTAAATTATGAAACTGCTTATCAATACTTCGAACACTTTCCAGCATGACCAGGATAATACTTGCAATAATGGTAATAAGTAAAATAATGTCGAACCACTTGCCTGCAGGAGTATCTGCTCCATAAATAATTTCATGAAGTTTTGTTTTCCAATTTGTTTTTTGTGGTTTATTCATAGCCCAAATGTAATAAAAGATTTATTACTTCTTTTTTATTAAGATAAGGGAATTGGTTTGAATGTCAACAATCTTACTCATGAATTCTTTTAAATAAGGGTAATATTCTGGTTGATAAATAGCTTCTTTAAAATTTATTTTGAATGAAATCATAATAGAATTGCCTATTGCTACAGAGGAAAAAAATAATTGCCCTTTGTTATTAGGAATGCTTAAAACTAAGTCTTTAGGTTTTTCTAATATGGTATATGCATCACTAAAATTAAGCTTCAATGCATAGAAATAAGAATCTTTATATCCAAAATCTATAGGATAGGTTCTTTCTTGAAGTTTAAAAGGGTTCTCATTAAAAAACTTAATTAAAAACGGATTTAAATAAATATTATCACCCGATTCTGTGCTTTCGTATTCAACATCATAAGACTCTATAAAATCTGAACTTGTTTCGCCCTCACTTAAAACCTGATGGTTTGATATTTCTTTATACGGGTTCTTGTCATGAATTTTTTTAATATAGGCCTCTTTGTTAGGATAATAATCTTTTCTAGAATTTAGGGCATGGTAGCCTGTTTTTTTTGCTAATAAACTACCACTAATATGTTGTTTGTCATCCAAATTCAAATCAACTCTATATTGCACTGTAGATGTGTTATCTAATTCAATATCCATCCAATCACTGCCATTTTTAAAATCTAAAACACGGGCATATTCTGTTAAGCACCTAAAGGGGATTTCACCAAAACTTAGGTATTTATCTGTAGCATCCAATAAATATGTTTTGTTATTAATAGTTGTTTTTACTATTAAATAGTTGAATTCTGAAATTACTGGAAATATTTTTGTTGCTAACCCATTATTTCTCGTAGAAAGTAAAACAGGATTGACATCTATACCGCTATCTTGTAGTAGATTATGCAATAAAATGTTTATAGAAGACACATTGCCAGACTTGTTTTTTATTAAATCTTTAACCGATACATCTTTAAATATTTGATATTCTTCATTCCAAGTATAATTTTCTTGAATAAAACTATAAATTAATTTAGCCTTTTTTAGAGTATCCGTTTCTTCTAAAATATTTGAAGATAAGAGCACATCGGTATCTACAGATTTTATAAGTTGTCTGCCTATATTTTGATCTGTCTTTAATTCTTTATCAACAGTTTCCCAAGTTTTTGCATAAGGCTTTACAGTGCCATCAAAACCTTGAAATGTATTTAATTCATATTCAATGCGAGCTAAATAATCATTTTTGGTAGTCATGTAATCCTCTTCAATAAATGCGGGTATGTTTTCCATGGCATAAATGGATACTGTACAATCTGCATAAGCACCTCTACCTCCATCCAGACAATTGTTCTTTAAAACAGATTCGTTTGTGCTTAACTTTTTGCCACCAACAAGTTTTATATTATAATGCCAATTTCCAGGAATGCTAGTATTATATTCACTATATAATTTAGGGACATCTTCTTGAAAACTCCAGCCTTTATAATTAAACATAAAGGGTGAACTAAGGGTGTAACTATATGTAATTACCGAACCTTCTTTTATATTAGGTAGCGTAAACTTTATAAGTGTACGATTTTCATCGTATTTATCTTCAAAAATATTGCTTTTATCTAATTTGGTTGTGGAAATTTTATTATCAACAAGATTATAAGTTGTAGCAATAATATTTTTAACGGTTTCTTTTGTACTGCCATTATTATATAAATAAATGGTCATGTTTGCTTTGTTAAACCCTTCTTTATTTAAAATTTTTATTTTCCGTTTAATTTCAGTTTTTAACTCAAAATCTTGCTGCTCTACATAGCTATTGCCATACTCATAAATAACCAATGCGTTGGCAGTACTATCTTTTTCATAAGTGTTATTTTGTAAATCATTATAGGCAACAGCATAATCTTTTGAATTAAAATCAGATTGCGAATAGATATTTAAACTAAAGATAAAAACTAAAACTAAAGTCATTTTTTTCATACTCAATCAAAATAGATTTGTTTAACCTGCTTGTTTTTTCTCAAATAACTTTGAATAATATGCTGCGTATCCCTATTATTTTGCATAGGAGTTATGATAGATTCCAATACTTCAATATTAGTTATTTGATAATTTAAATTGAAAAAACCTAAGCCTCTAAACATACCGTTTTCTATTAAAATAGCACTGCGCTCGTCTATATCGCGGCCTCTATCAATAATAACCATGTTTTTATTTCTATAACTATTTTTAAGTATTAAGGCTTCCACACGTTTATTGTACGATTCAACAGGTTCTTTTCCTATGCAAGCACCATCACAAGTTTTTAAATCATAATTAAAACAGCTCGTTTTGGTTTTATATAGTCCTGCTAATTTTTGGCATAATCGATATTCTTCAATTACTTTGTTTACAAAACTTTTTCCGCTTTCTCTATTGGTAAACGTTGTTATTGGGTTTTTACGTAAATCGGCAACATCAATTTTAAGGTTTATATAGCCTTTATCATCAAAAAAACCATATAAAGCATGAGTGAAAACGGTGCGACGCATTGCTCTGTTAAATATGGGTTTAATACGTTTTATTTCTTCACTTTCTTTTAAAAGTGCTACCAATTCACTGCCGGTAGCTTCGTAAGTAACAGAAGAAACTTGTGCTTGAATTTTTTTTGATTTTTGATTGGTGTTGGTGAAATGTTGATTGACACGTTTTTTTATATTATTGCTTTTTCCAATATAAACAATGTCTCCATTGGCATTATGAATATAATAAACACCGGTAACAGATGGTAACTCTTCAAGAATATCCAAATGTCGAGGTTCTAGTTGGTGCTTTGCGTTTAAACGTATAGATTGCTGAATAATACTTTTTGAAGTGTCTTTATCCAAAAGCATTTTGAATAATTTTACCGTAGCTAATGCATCACCCGAAGCACGGTGTCTGTCGGTTACAGGAATGCCAAGTGAACGTACCAACTTCCCTAAACTGTACGATGGTTGGTCTGGTATTAAATCTTTGGCTAATTCAACGGTACAAAGTGACGGACGAATAAATTCAAACCCCAAACGTCTAAATTCGGTACCTAAAATACGGTAATCGAATTGAGCGTTGTGAGCAACCAAAATGCAATCTTCGGTAATTTCAACAATGCGTTTCGCTACCTCATAAAATTTAGGTGCATTCCGTAGCATGTTATTATTTATACCTGTAAGGTTAACAACAAATGGCTGAATGTCGCGTTCAGGATTAACAAGACTTATAAATTGATCGACTACTTGGTGGCCATCAAATTTATAGATAGCAATTTCAGTGATGCCTTCTTCATTATACTTTCCCCCCGTGGTTTCTATGTCTAATATTGCGTAAATGTTGTTTGTTGTTAAGATGTTTGTTGTTAAGTCGTTTGTTGTTTCAATTGAACAAATCCACGACAACCCATTTAATATTTTTAATTATAATTTCGTTCCCCAAAAATACTGCTTCCTACACGAACCATGGTACTTCCGCAATCTATCGCTAATTGGTAATCACCACTCATTCCCATGCTAATGGTTTCAGGTTTAAAGTTACATGATTTGATTAATTTTAAATCATCAAAAATTGTTTTTAACAAGGTGAATTCTTTTTTAATTTGATCTTTATCTTCGGTAAAAGTCGCCATGCCCATAACACCAACTATTTTGATGTTTTTTAATTTTGAAAAGGCTTCAGATTGTATAATTTCTGAAGCTTCGTTTGATGTCATTCCAAATTTTGAATCTTCCGAAGCTATTTTTATTTGAAGCAAACAATTAATAATTCTGTTGTGTTTTTTGGCTTGTTTATTTATTTCTTCCAATAGTTTAAAATTATCAACTCCATGAATTAAACTCACAAATGATGCCATATATTTCACTTTGTTGCTCTGTACATGCCCAATCATGTGCCATTCAATATCCTTTGGCATGGTTTCGTGCTTATCAACCATTTCTTGAATTTTGTTTTCACCAAAAATACGTTGACCAGCATTATAAGCTTCCATTAAGTCGCTAACAGGTTTGGTTTTAGAAACGGCTACTAAAGTAACGTGGTCTGGAAGGGTAGATTTTATATATTGAAGATTCTCTTGTATGTGCATTTTATGTTGTTAATATGTATGTTGTTTAGTTGTTTGTTATTAAGTCGAAAAGGAAGAACAACTAAACAACTCCACGACATCCGACTAAACTTATTTGAGGAATTGCCTCGAAATTTTTTCAGCCTTTCTGTTTTCAGAATAATCATAAAATCCTTCGCCAGATTTCACGCCCAATTTTCCTGCACGAACCATATTTACCAATAATGGACAAGGCGCATATTTAGGATTTTTAAACCCATCGTGCATAACATTAAGGATAGATAAGCAAACATCCAAACCAATGAAATCGGCTAATTGTAATGGTCCCATAGGGTGTGCCATACCTAATTTCATAACGGTATCAATTTCATGTACACCAGCAACACCATTATATAAACTTTCGATGGATTCGTTAATCATGGGCATTAAAATGCGGTTGGCAACAAACCCTGGGTAATCATTCACCTCCACAGGTGTTTTACCTAATGCTACGGATAAATCCATAATCGTTTTAGTTACTGCATTACTGGTATTGTATCCCCTAATAATTTCAACTAATTGCATAATAGGAACAGGATTCATAAAATGCATTCCAATAACCTGTTCAGGTCTTGAGGTCGCTGCAGCTATTTGTGTGATAGAAATTGAAGATGTATTTGTAGCTAAAATGCAATCTTTTTCACAAATTTCGTCTAATTGTTTAAATATTTTTAGTTTTAAATCAATGTTTTCGGTGGCTGCTTCAACAACTAAATCGGCATTTTTTACACCTTCAATAATACTTGTAAACGTAGAAATATTTTGTAGAGTTTCCTCTTTTTTAGATGAAGTAATGGTTTCCTTAGCAACCATTCTATCAAGGTTTTTTGTAATAGTTGCAACACCTTTTTTAAGCGAGTCTTCACTTATATCAATAAGGTTTACCTTAAATCCGCTTTGGGCAAAGGTATGTGCAATACCATTTCCCATAGTGCCAGCTCCTATTACAGCTATATTTTTCATGAAACTAAAATGTTTATCGTTTCGTCATTATAAATGAAGTGAAGTAATCTGTCAATTTATAAAAAGATTGCTTCGTACCTCGCAATGACGCTAATTACTTAAAAGCATTCAATAATTTGTGTAGCTACACGCAACGCCTCCGTTCCATCATGAAGAGTTACTTCTGGTGATGTATTTGTGTTTATAGCATGAGCAAACGATTCCAACTCATCAAGAATGGAATTGTTATTTGCTACTTCAGGATTATCAAAATAAATTTGTTTTTTCTCACCTTCAGCATTTTGAAGTACCATATCAAAATCGCCTGGAGTTTCAGGAGCATCTTTCATTTTTACAACTTCACATTTCTTTTCTAAAAAATCTACCGAAATATAAGCGTCCTTTTGGAAAAAACGTGCTTTGCGCATTTTTTTAAGCGAAATTCTACTAGCTGTTAAGTTAGCAACACAGCCATTTTCGAACTCAATACGCGCATTAGCAATATCGGGCGAGTTGCTAATTACGGCAACACCACTGGCGCTAATATGTTTCACTTTCGATTTAACAACACTTAAAATAATATCAATATCATGAATCATTAAATCCAGTACCACTGGCACATCGGTACCACGTGGGTTAAATTCTGCCAAACGGTGCGTTTCAATAAACATGGGTGAATTAATTTCATTTTTCACCGCCAAATACGCCGGGTTAAAGCGCTCTACATGCCCCACTTGCCCTCTTAGGTTGTGCTCCGCCAAAAGTTCCCTAATATGTTCGGCTTCCTCAACCGTATTGGTAATTGGCTTTTCAATAAAAATATGTTTTCCTTTTGCAATGGCTTTTTTAGCACACTCGTAATGCGATAATGTAGGTGTTACAATATCCACTACGTCTACAGCATCAATAAGTGCATCAATCGAATTAAAAAATTTATACCCAAATTCAGCTTCTACCTTTTTACCATTGGTTTCATCGGCATCATAAAAGCCAACAAGATCATATTTATCAGATTGTTTAAGAAGTCTTAAATGAATTTTTCCAAGGTGGCCAGCACCAAGTACTCCAGCTTTTAGCATCATATGTAACGTTTTCAACAAAAATAAGATTTTTAAAACACCAATTTCATTATTCCGAACGAAATTTTAGTTAAAAATTATCAGGGCGTTTCCCTACGGGTCGGGCTTTCCACTATATCTTTTGGTTTTTTTATTCCTACGAAAGCAGAAATTCATAATTTAAAGTTATCAACTTGTTTTTTAAGGTTGGTTCTTAACAATAAGCAACCAAAAGGATGCCGTTTCAATCCCTAACGCGGGTATATTTGCTAAATATCTTATTTTAACCCCAGTTTTGGCACATTTATAAAAGTTTATCTGTATAACCGTTTTTTACAATAATGGTAAAAAAATAAGCAATTATCCGAGAAATCAGCGGGAAAACAAACAATAATTAATTATAAAATCATCCCACTGATTTCGCAGATTTACGCAGAAAAGAACAAATATTTTGTTTTTTTACGACATCAAAAAGAAGCCACCATAAAACAGCAATTTATGGGTTTAGGATATTTTGCGAACAATAAAGAAAGTTTATAATCAGTTCATTAAAAACAACATGAAATTAATTGCATTTTAAACTTTTTAAGCTAAAAATGTTTAACTAATTTTACCCTATAAACCACGCCAACATTGAAAGACACTTTTAAGCATAAAGGATTACGCCAACAATTAGTTACTACATTAAAAAACAAGGGAATAACCAATGAAGCCGTTTTAAATGCCATTGGCAATATACCGAGGCATTTGTTTATGGATTCCAGTTTTTTAGATTATGCATATAAAGACATGGCTTTCCCCATTGCAGCCGAACAAACCATTTCGCAACCCTACACCGTAGCGTTTCAAACGGAATTACTACAAGTACAAAAAGAAGACAAAATTCTTGAAATTGGTACAGGAAGTGGCTACCAAACAGCTGTTTTATGCGAGTTAGGAGCCAAGGTTTACAGTATAGAACGCCAACAAGAATTGTTTAAAAAAACAAGTAAATTTTTGCCAAAATTAGGTTACCGTGCCAAGAAACTTATTTTTGGTGACGGCTACAAAGGTTTAAATGAAGAAGCACCTTTTGATAGTATTATTGTAACCGCCGGCGCACCTTTTGTGCCTAAGCCCTTATTAAGTCAGTTAAAAATAGGAGGTAGGTTAGTGATTCCTGTGGGCGACGATGTGCAAATCATGACCCTTTTTATTAGAAAAGACACCAAACAATTTGAACAACACGAGTTTGGTGAATTTAGGTTTGTGCCTTTGTTGGAGGATAAGAATTAGTTGTTGGGTATTGGGTGTTGGTTGTTAGTTTTTGGTTGTTATTTATTTTTGGGTTAAAAAACTATTTTGCCACAAACCACAAACCACAAACTACAAACTATTTAGGTAAATAATTTCTAGGTATCGGGTTTCTTCTATCTTCGTTATCCCAAAAAACATTAACAATCCACCAACGTGTGCCATCGTTAAGTAATTGAATGCTGTTAATGCCACGCATAAATGGTTCCTCGTCTTTTTCACTTTGAAATGCTTCAAACGTACTAAAAACCTGAGCCATATTACCAAAAGCATCTACTGCTCTGTGAACTTCTTTTTCAATAAAACCATTATCGACAATCCATTTTCCAGAACTTTTTACATAATCATCTGGTTTCATATAGCGTATTTGAAACTTGCTTTCATCATTTTTTCCCGAAGTAATTAATTTTCCATCGGGGTGAAATAAATATTTAAAAAGTGCCCAATCTCTTTTTTTTCCTTTTTCACCAGAAATAGCAGCATATAAAGAATTGATGGTACTATTAATAGTTGAAACGTTTTCGGAATAATCTTTTGGAGCTTCTTTCTCTTTGCTCTTTCCTTGAGAATGTATGGCAGAGGTCATAAAAGTAATTAAAACCAGAAGTATCAATTTTTTCATCATTTTAAACAGATTATTTACCTAATAGTATGTTTGTAATTTATTTAAAGTTTTTCTTAACACGGTCTAAGTCACGCTTATTATCACGGTCTTTTATCGTTTCACGTTTATCAAAAAGCTTTTTACCTTTAGCTAGAGCAATATCCATTTTGGCATAGCCTTTTTCATTGATAAATAAACGCAATGGTATAATAGTAAGCCCAGAACTTTGAACTTCTTTTTGTAATTTTTTAAGTTCGCGCTTGTTTAATAGCAACTTTCGTTCCGCTTTTGGGCGGTGGTTGTAATAATTGCCAAAAGCATATTCTTCAATAGTAGCATTAATTACAAAAAGTTCGCCTTTTTCATTAAACTCACAAAAACTTTCGGCAATAGAAGCCTTACTGCTCCGAATCGATTTTATTTCTGTACCCGTTAGCACAATACCAGCGGTGTACTTATCTAAAATTTCAAATAGAAAGCGCGCTTTTTTGTTTTGTATGTTTATATTTTTTTGCATCGACTGCAAAATTACATAAATTTATTTTTAGACTTGCATGCCATTTAATTGAAACGTTAAATAAATTTAAATCCTTTTTCTATTGATTAAAATACAACTAATTTACAATGCTTAAAATTTGAAAGTTATTATATGAAAAAACAATTCTTGTTTCTTATTGTTTTAATGGTTTTGGTGTCTTGCGGAAGCATTAAAAAATATAATGAACAAATTACTAAAGCACATTCGGTTGAAGATTTAAGGAGTGATATTGATAAGGTTTACAAACAATTACAAAAAAACCATCCCAAATTATATCAATACACCACAAAAGAAGTTTTAGACTTTAAGTTTGATAGTTTAAAAACAAGTATTAAAAGCCCAATAACATCTCGCGAATTCTATAAAAAATTGTCACCTGTTGTCGCTCAAATAAAACAAGGCCATATTTCGGTGGGCTCGGTAAGTAAACTTTACACAAAAAAGGAGCAAAAAGCATTAAAAGAGCGCAAATTTGAGTTTTACGATTTGGATTTTGAGTATTTGGACGATAAGCTTTGGGTAGTTGGGACTAGAGGAAAAGATTCAACATTCATTGGAAGTGAAGTTATTAAAATTGATGAGGAACTGGCATCCAATTTAGTTCGACAGTATAAAACCCGATTTGCATCCGATGGTTATAATCAAACATTACATAACAGAGTTATAGGCAAAAACTTTTCAACGCTCTATTATAAAGACAAAGGCTTTTTAGATAGTTTAAAAATTGAATTTAAACAAAAGGATTCGCTGTTTACAAAAACATTCCGACGTGTTTTAAAAGAAGAAAAAAAACAAGAGAATGATTCTGTAACTTCTGTAACTGCCAAAAAGCTAACCAAAGAAGAAAAACAGCAAAACCGTTTGGATGCCAAAAAGAAACGTAAAGAAAACAGAAAACGTGGTTATATAGCTGCAAAAAAAGAATATACCAGAAATTTCGATTTCATAGGAATTGATAGTACCGTGGCTTACATGAAAATTAGAGAATTCAGTAACGGTAATTACAAGAAATTTTATAAAGAAAGTTTTAAAGCATTAGATTCACTAAAAACCAAAAATCTCATTTTAGATTTACGAGATAATGGCGGTGGTAGAATTACAGAAATTGATAAGTTATATTCTTATTTAACCAATGAGGAGTATGTTTTTATAGCACCTATAGAAGTTAATAGTAGGTTTCCCTATCTAAAATTTTTATTAAGCAATGGTAATCCTGCAATTTTAAAAGTTTTTGGAACTTTATTTGCTTTAGATCCAACAAGTTTAGCTTTTCAATATTTAAAAACTAAAAAAGAGGATGATAAAATATATTTCAAAATGAAATACAATAAGAAAAGAAAGTCTGATGAATTAAATTATAAAAACCAGTTGTTTGTAATAACTAACGGAAATTCTTTTTCAGCATCATCTCTAATTTCAACCCATTTACAAGCCAATAAACGTGCTGTTTTTGTAGGTGAAGAAACCGGTGGCGCCTACAATGGTTGTGTTGCGGGTATTTATAGAATTTATGAAATGCCAAATTCTAAACTTAAAATAAGAATGGGGTTAATGCAAATGGAAGCACCATATAAACAAACACCCGACGGTTTTGGTGTGAAACCAGATATTGAAATTACCCCTACTATTGAAGATCGAAACCTGCATGTGGACCCCGAAATTGATTGGATACTAAACACTATTAACTTGAATGAAAAGTTATCAGAATAACGCCAATAGATTAAAAGATTCTTATCTATTACGTATTTTATTTTCAATGTAATAGAAATAGTTATTCGCGTTATTTAAGATTTCTTTTTTATTGTCTTACCACAAAACATTTGTATTTTTGTTATCAATGTTTAACAATCGAACTTCAATAATATAATATGAATTCATACGATGTAGCCATTATTGGCTCGGGTCCTGGGGGCTATGTAGCAGCGATTCGTTGCGCACAATTGGGCATGAAAACGGCCATAATAGAAAAGTACAATACCCTTGGTGGTACCTGTTTAAATGTAGGTTGTATTCCAAGTAAAGCACTTTTGGATTCCTCACACCACTATGAAGATGCTGTTAAACATTTTGAAGAACACGGCATTGAAATTCCTGGTGATATTAAGGTGAACCTTGAAAAAATGATAGCCCGTAAACAATCGGTAGTCGATCAAACAACAGGAGGTATCGATTTTTTAATGAAGAAGAATAACATTGATGTGTATCAAGGTATAGGAAGCTTTAAAGATGCCACGCATATTAGCATTGCAGGTGAAGAAACAATTGAAATTGAAGCTAAAAATACCATTATTGCAACAGGTAGTAAACCTTCAAGTTTACCATTTATAACTGTTGATAAAGAACGCGTTATTACTTCAACTGAAGCTTTAAAACTTAAAGAGATACCAAAACACTTAATCGTAATTGGTGGTGGTGTTATAGGTTTGGAACTGGGTCAAGTTTACAAACGTTTAGGTGCAGAGGTTTCCGTAGTAGAATATATGGATCGCATCATTCCAACTATGGATGCGGGCCTTTCAAAAGAGCTTAACAAAGTGTTGAAAAAACAAAAATTCAATATTAATATTTCTCACAAAGTGAAATCGGTAGAGCGTGTAGGCGATGAGGTTATTGTGAAAGCTGATAACAAAAAAGGTGAAGAAATCGAGTTTAAAGGTGATTACTGCTTAGTGTCTGTAGGTCGTCGTCCATATACTGATGGATTGAATGCTGAAGCTGCTGGCGTAAAATTAACCGATAGAGGTCAAATAGAAGTGAACGACCATTTACAAACATCTGCTAAAAACATTTATGCTATTGGCGATGTGGTAAAAGGTGCCATGTTAGCGCACAAAGCCGAAGAAGAAGGTGTTTTTGTAGCTGAAACGTTGGCTGGACAAAAACCACACATCGATTATAATTTAATTCCAGGTGTTGTTTATACATGGCCAGAAGTGGCTGCTGTTGGTAAAACAGAAGAACAACTTAAAGAAGCTGGAGTAGAATATAAAACAGGTTCTTTCCCAATGCGTGCTTTAGGTAGAAGTAGAGCTAGTATGGATTTAGATGGTTTCGTTAAAATTCTAGCCGATAAGAAAACAGATGAAATTTTAGGAGTTCACATGATTGGTGCCCGTGCTGCCGATATGATTGCAGAAGCTGTAGTGGCTATGGAATTTAGAGCATCGGCTGAAGATGTATCGCGTATGAGTCATGCGCATCCAACATTTACAGAAGCTATTAAAGAAGCTGCTTTAGCTGCTACTGAGGATAGAGCATTACATATTTAATTAATTCCTGCGAAAGCAGGAATCTCAATAAAGTAAAAAGCAAACCTATTTTAGGTTTGCTTTTTTATTATATAAATATTCATGTAAATAAATATTAATTTATTTACATTATAAATAAGAAAATTTAACATAAAATGTCGTATTTGGTATAATGTTTGGTAAATATAAATCTAATCTTTAAAACATATTTATGAAAACACATTTAATTATTGCGTTATTATTGATGAGCACATTTACTTTTGCTCAAACTTCAGAAGAGAAATTTGAAATATCAAAAAACCAATGGCTTGTTGGTGGTTCAATTAATTTCACTTCTCAAAATTATGAAAGCCAGAACGAAAGTTATGATTCCAATTATAAACGAACATCATTTTTTATAAAACCAGATATTGGATATGCGATAGATAGTAATTTAATAATAGGTGTAATGCCAGGTTTTAATATTGTAAACTCTAAATTTGTTGAAAGTGATGATGAGTATAAAAGTAATGGATTGAGCATAGCTCCTTATATCAGAAAATATTTTGCTATTAACAATAAACTTGCTTTTAATGTGCAGGGAGAATTGATGTATTCATATCAAAAAAGTAAAAATATATATAGTGATAGCGTAACTAATACCGGAAGTGAATCAGATAGTAATTCAATATTTATAGGAGTGAGACCAGGACTAACTTATAGCCTTACTAATAAAATTTATTTGAATGCTCATTTGGGGTCAATTGGTTACTACAGTGATAAAAGTGAAAATGATGAAGGAACAATATCAAAGTCAAATAATTTTAATTTAAATTTAAGTACTTCAGATTTATATTTTGGCGTTTTAGTAGTATTGTAATTCACAGATAATTATATCCATAATTCGAAAGGGAGTTTTTTCAAGCTCCTTTTCTTTTTGTTAGCTTTTTATATTTCAAAGAAAAATAGCTAATACTAGTTTATACAGAATCTGTTACCGAATTTTGGTTAAGAAAAAGAGATACCTCACTGAGAATATCTGGAAAAATCATAAATAAATCACTTTTCTTTCTTTATGGCTTTTTAATGCCAATTCAATAATTTTTATAACATTCAGACCTTCTTCTGCGGAAACGGGTACCTGCTTATTATTTCTTAATGTTTCATAGATGCCATCATAATATGCCATATAATCACCTTTTAGGGTTGGAATGTGTTTTTTGATGATTTCACCATCCATTTCGGTATGTAACCATCCATTGTCTTTGTCAGATTCTGTTCCCCAATTACAGGTTCCAGGTATTTTTCCCGATTGAAGATCTTTTTCTTGAACATCCGTTTTAGGTTTTATAAAAGAACCGTTTGTACCGTGTATAATATATCCTGGTAAAGCTTCTCGAACATAATAGCTGGATTTTAAAATCACTCTGTGTGATGGATAAAATAGTTTTAAATCGAAATAGTCGCCAACTTTAGATTTAGGTCGAAATGAATTTAAATCTGCAAAAATAGCTTCAGGCATGCCAAACAAAACCAAGGCTTGGTCAATTAAATGCGATCCTAAATCGTATAAACTACCAACGGCTTCAGTAGGTGTTTCTTTATGCGTTTTATAGCTCAGTACGGGTTCATATCGGTCGTAATGCATTTCAGCTTCTACAATAGTACCCAATAAACCATCATTAAGTACTTTTTTAACTGTTTTAAAATCACTGTCATACCGACGATTTTGATATACAGAAATAAGTAAATTTTTCTCTTTAGCTAATTCAATTAACTCCTCGGCTTGGGCAACCGTTGCTGTAAATGGTTTTTCAACGATAACATGTTTACCAGCATTTATGGCTTTTTTGGTAAAATCATAATGTGTAACATTAGGTGTATTTATAACTACTAGCTCGATGTTGTCATCAATCAACATACTTTCTAAAGTTCTAAATATTTTTGCTTTAGAATGCTGTTTATGAGTTTCATTTTTTGTTCTTTCATATACCCCATATAAATTAAAATTTGGGTTTGCCGAAATGAATGGTGCATGAAAAACATGTCCACTCATTCCATAAGAACATAAAGCAGTGTTTATTGGTTTCATAGGCCTTATAATTTATTTACTTCATTAGATTTAGTTTATACTTTTTTAGACAATTATTATATCAAAATGTATCCTAATGTATGAACTATATTAGATTCTTTTATTATAATTTTTTAAAAAATTGAATACTTTGATTTGAAGTTAGGTGAATCTGGTGTTTTTGTTTTGCTTTATTATTGATTTCAATCCACTCTAAAATGAGAATTTTTCAAATGTGCTTTCATAGCTTTTCTAGATAAAAGAATGCCAATAAATAACGAAATAAAGGCACCAACCCAAACCCCTGGAATGAAGTCTATAAACAAGAAAAAGTCATAAGCCCCATGAAATAAGATGGCAAGTAATAACCCCGCTAAATTTAAAACAATCTTATTATTCGAAAATTTAGCTTTTCCCATAAAATAACCCATTAAAACACCAAATGTAGCATGTGCTGGTACTGCGGTAAATGCTCGTAAAATGGCTGTAGTAACACCACCTTCCAATACGTAAAAAACATTTTCGGTAGCAGCAAAACCCATCGATACCATAACGGCATACACAATGCCATCAAAGGGTTCGTCAAACTCTTTGTGTGCTTGCGCGTAATAAAGAACAATGAGATATTTACTCAATTCTTCAGTAAAACCAACTACAAAAAAAGCTTTTATAAATTGTTGATAAACGCTGGTTTTATCTGTGAGAGGCAATACCATGTTAAAACCATAATACAAAATGGTCGTGATAAGAATACTAACTATGGCGCCCAATAAAAAATTATAAAGCAATAAACGTTTTGGTTCTTTTTCGTAGATGTCTTTAAAATAAATGTATAGAACTACAATAAAAATAGGAACTATTGCAATAAGAAGTAAATTCATTTATTAAGCTAGTTTTTTCATAATATTTTGCCATACCAATTCATAATAAGCTTTGTTGGAAGGCACAAAATGATTGTCATCACCTATGTTTTCTATTAACTTTTTTAATTCATGAATAGAAACAAATTTTAAAGCTTCAACTTCCTCTTCTTGTAATGTTAATTCAGAAAGGGGTTCCGTAATTTCAGCCATAAAGGTGTTGTGAAATTCATTGTCAAATATGTTATTATTGTATGATTGGAAACATTCAAAAACACCTATAAGTTGTAAGGCATTTTCTGAAATGGTTATGCCAATTTCTTCTTGCGCTTCTCTTACAGCGGCTTGTTTTGGGGTTTCGCCTGCATCAATATGTCCAGCAACCGAGACATCCCACATGAGCGGACAAATAGTTTTTTTTGCTGAACGTTGAGACAATAATACCTCCCCTTGTTTATTGTATAACCAAACATGTGCTGTATGATGGTAATAACCTTTTTGATGGATAATTGACTTTAATTCTGTTTTCCCTGTGGGGTTTCCGTGTTTATCTACAACGTCTATGTATTCGTCCATAAAAATTATAAAACGCCATTGAGAGGAACAAAGCAATCTCATGAAATAGAACTTAAAATCATAAGATTGCTTCGTCATGCTTCCTCGCAATGACGGTATAAATTAAATATTATTTAAAATAGCTAAAAGTCTCGCCTTCTTTTATGTTAAGCAAACTTTCGTAAATAAGCTTAATAACATTTTCAACATCGTCTCTATGCACCATTTCTACAGTGGTATGCATGTAACGAAGTGGTAACGAAATAAGTGCAGATGCTACACCACCATTACTATAGGCGAAAGCATCGGTATCAGTTCCTGTTGCACGCGATAACGCATTACGTTGGAATGGTATTTTTTTAGCATCGGCGGTATCTGTTATTAAATCGCGTAGTTTTTGCTGTACCGCTGGTGCATAGGCAATTACGGGGCCTTTGCCCATTTCCATATCACCTTGTATTTTCTTTTCAATCATGGGCGTTGTGGTATCGTGGGTTACATCGGTCACAATGGCCACATTGGGTTTTATGGTTTGGGTTATCATTTCGGCGCCACGCAATCCAATTTCTTCTTGTACTGCGTTTACAACGTACAATCCAAAAGGCAAGGTTTTTTTGTTTTCTTTTAGTAAACGTGCTACTTCAGCAATCATAAAACCACCCATGCGGTTATCTAAGGCACGACACACAAATTTATTGTCATTTAATATGTGAAACTCATCTGGATAAGTGATAACGCACCCCACATGCACCCCTAGTTTTTCAACATCTTCTTTAGTAGCACACCCACAATCAATAAAAATATTATCTTGTTTTGGCGATTCTTCTTTAGCCTTATCACGAGTATGGATCGCCACCCAACCAAAAACACCTTTTACAATGCCGTTTTTTGTATGGATATTTACCACTTTACTAGGTGCTATTTGGTGGTCGCTTCCCCCATTTCGAATGACGTAAATCAACCCATTATCCGAAATATAATTCACGTACCATGAAATTTCATCGGCATGCCCTTCAATAACTACTTTGTACTTCGCTTTTGGGTTTATTACGCCTACAGCAGTTCCGTAGGTGTCTGTAATAAACTCATCTACATAAGGTTTTAAATAATCCATCCACAGCTTTTGCCCTGTCCATTCATAGCCAGTAGGCGCTGCATTGTTTAAATATGACTCTAAAAAGTCTATCGACTTTTTGTTTAAAATGCTCTTCATCGTATTGTGTTAAAGTTTTGCACTAAATTAATAATATAAATAGAAAAAAAATGTTTTAAACATTGTAATTTGTTAATTTTGAAAGATTATTGCTCCAAAAAGTTTTATGAAGAATTTTATAATATATCTATTTCTACTATGTCCTATTTTTTTCTTTGCCCAAGTGAAAGACGGGGAAGAAGATACTTCGGAATATGAATATATGTTTATAGATGGTGATTCGGTGCCTCAAACCATTGTAAATTTAAACCCGGTTTACATATTGGGTAATATGAAATTTCCGAGTAAAGAAGATAGGATTCGATATTTAATTTTACGCCGAAAAACACTAAAAGTATATCCGTATGCTAAGTTAGCTTCCGAAAGGTTGGATTCTTTAAATGCTAGATTGGAATCCATGAAAAAAGCGAGTGATAAGCGTCGTTATACTAAAATTATTCAAAAGTATATTGAAGGTGAATTTTCAGATGAATTAAAAAAAATGTCTCGAACCGAAGGACAAATTTTAGTAAAATTAATACACAGACAAACCGGACATACCACCTTTGGGTTGGTAAAAGAACTTCGCAGTGGATGGCGTGCCTTTTGGTACAATACCACAGCGAGCATGTTCGATATTTCTTTAAAAAAACCTTTCGACCCCAAAAATGTATATGAAGATTATCTTATAGAAGATATCCTCCAGCGAAGTTTTAAAAGCGGATTATTGGTTCGACAAAAAGCTGCTGAAGAATATAATTTTTACGATTTAACAGATATTTGGATCGATAAACAGAAAAATAAATAAAGTTGTCAGTTTACAAACAAACACCACTACAAGAACGATTAAATGCCATTTCGCATGCCATTGGTGCGATTTTTGGCGTTTTAGGATTGACATCGCTTATTATTTTTGATAGCAATAAAACCAACTGGAGCTTGTTTAGTGTTATTGTTTACGGCATTTCCATCATTGTGTTGTTTACAGCTTCTACACTTTACCATTATGTAAAAGACGATGTTAAAAAGCATTATTTCCGTATTATAGACCACATTAGTATTTATTTTCTAATAGCCGGAACTTATACGCCCGTGCTATTAATTACGCTACATGAAAGTTTAGGTTGGACTTTATTTTATGTGGTTTGGGGCATCGCTTTTTTTGGAGTGATTTTAAAGTTGTTTTTTACGGGTAGGTTCGAAATATTTTCTACGCTTTTATATTTGGTTATGGGATGGCTTATTGTATTCGATTTTACAAACCTTTCTAAATTAATGGACAGCAATGGCGTATTGCTATTGTTTTTTGGTGGATTAGCATATACCGTTGGAATCCTGTTTTATGCTATAAAGAAGATACCTTACAACCACGTAATTTGGCATTTATTTGTACTTGCAGGTGCCATTTTTCATTTTTTTATGATATTCTTTTATGTTATTTAACCTTTTTGTAATTCCTGTCTTCACGGGAACCTTTTGAATGTAAACCAGATTTATGATTGAAATTACCCTTGCCACAACAGAAAAAGATATTGAACATATTGCCATTTTAGCTGATGAAATTTGGCGTGAATATTATATTCCCATGGTTGGAAAACCTCAAATAGATTATATGCTTGAAAATTTTCAGTCTGCAGAAGCGATTAGAAATCAAGTTAGTACTGGTGTAGATTACTATATGATTACTTATAACAACGTTCCTGCAAGTTACATAGCTATTAAAAAAGAAGAAAAAGCCCTGTTTTTGAGTAAAATTTATGTTTTAAAAAGCCTTCGAGGAAAAAAAATAGGAAAAGCAGCGATGCAGTTTATTGAAGAAAAAGCCAAAAGTTATCAATTGAAAACCATCCGTTTAACGGTTAATATAAATAATGCAAATTCAATTAGTGCTTATAAAAAATTGGGTTTTGTTAATGTAGGTTCTTTAAAAGCGCCTATTGGTGGTGGGTTTTTTATGGACGATTTTCTAATGGAGAAGTCAATTAGCAATTAAAAATTGACAATTAACAATTGACAATTAACAATTAACAATTAATAATTTTAAAATCGTTAATCGTTAATCAAAAATCTGCATGCAATTAATCTTCAATCACATCTTTGTATTCTTCAAAAAAGGCTTCAAATAAGCTCATTTTTTCGTTGAAGAATTCCATAACATCACGCCAGGTATTTTTGTTGTGAATAGATACTTTTTGTTCTAAAGGCACGTAAATTCTGGAGATTTCTTTTTCGTTCTCCAGTAGGTATTCCTCTTCAAAAATAGCTTCAGGTAAAAAATCATCTAAAAGAATCGATTTTAAAGCTACTAACTTTTCCCAGTATTTTATTCTAAACTCTAAATCGTCTTCCAAATCTAAAGCCACCAAAGCACTCTTCGTATCAAAATGAAATTTAAACGAAAATCCTTTTAATTTTGTGTCGTACAAAATCCATTTCCGTGGAAACGATTTCCCGTAACTCGTCCAAAATTCTTGTCTTAATTTCCTAGATTCTTCTTTTGAAAACATTTTTTTATAGTTTCAAAGTTTCAAAGTTTCAAAGTTTCAAAGTTTCAAAGTAGCAAAGTAGCAAAGTAGCAAAGCAGCAAAGTTTCAAATTTTTTTGCCTAATGCCTAATGCCTAAATCATATAAGCCACCGCTACGCCTAAAACAATAGATATGAATTTCGATAAATTAAATTTATGTCCTTCAGCACTTTCAAATAAAATAGTGGTTGAAATATGAAAAAATATACCAATAACAAACGCATTAATAATTTGTGAATAGGCGGTAAGTGCTTCCCAAGTATGGCCAATTAAAGTGCCTAATGGTGTCATGCAGGCAAAAATGAATAAAAAGGCGGCAATTTGTTTTTTGTTATAATTTGATTGGAATAAAAACATACTAATAATTGTCGCAATAGGTATTTTGTGAACTAAAATGCCATACACCATATCGTTGTGGTCGTGTATAGAAAAACCTTCTAAAAAACTATGAATACATAAACTTATAAATAGCAACCACGGAAACTCCGTTTCATGCTTGTGTATGTGTACATGCCCATGTTCGGCACCTTTAGAGAACAACTCCAGCACCAATTGCAACAAAATACCGCACATAATATAAAGTCCGGTAAGTTTAGGCTCTAAATGTTGGTACACTTCGGGCAAAAGCTCAAAAAGTGTTAAAGCCAATAAAAATGAACCACTAAAAGAGAGTAGAAGTTTGATGTTCCATTGTCTTCTATCCTTTGCAAAAAAGGCAATAATAACGCCAATAACAACGGCACTAAAAGTTAACAAGTATGTAATCATGTAAAATATAAATGTGTAAAAGGATCTATTATTAACCTATTTAAAAATCATTACTAAACGTTCGGATGTTTTGTTGTTAAACTTACGTAATTTATAATCACCAAAAACATCCAATAAATATACTCCAGCCTGTTCAAAAAGTGCTTCAAAATCGGCTAAAGTAAAAGCTTTAACACGTTCCTGAAAGTGGTAATCTTCACCATCGGTAGTAAAGCTAATATCTTTTACAATATAACCAGCTTCCACATACCGTTTTAAGTTAAAATCAATGCCATCAACCGTTTTTATTTCTTCGGGCACTAAATTATCAATAACCTGTTCACTGTTCATAAAATCAATCACCCCAAAACCAAAGTCGTTTAAATCTGTTTTAATGGCTTTAATGGTGCTTAAATTATCCTCATCTTTATCAAAATACCCAAAACTGGTAAACAAATTAAATATGGCATCAAACGGTTGGTTGTAAGGTTTGCACATATCATGCACCTCAAAATGCAGCGTGTCGTTTTCAAATTGTTTGGCGTAGTTAATGCTGTTTTCACTTAAATCGGCGCCTGTAACATCAAATCCCAACGAGTTTAGGTACACCGCATGGCGACCGCGCCCACAAGCCAAATCTAGAATTTTTCCGTTTTCTGGAATATTCAAATAGCCCGTAAGCGTATCCATAAACTGTTGCGCTTCGGTATCGTCTCTATCCTTATATAAAATGTGGTAAAATGGCGTGTCAAACCAAGAAGTAAACCAAGTAGTTGTATCTTTATTCATATCAATTTCCTACGAAAGTAGGAATACTTTTTTTATTTTGGGGTTACCCCGAATAAAAATCGGGGTCAGGCTTTAGGCTATATCCTTTGTTTTGTTACTTTGAGCCAGTCGAAAGGTTCTTTTTTACAGAAAACAAAAGGATAAGTTTATCCTGAGCGCAGTCGAAGGACTGCCATCCTTAACCCATTATCAGCAAAAGCTGGTTAATTAACCGCAAAATTACATTATTTTTGCAATCTATTCGAGATAAACAATGGAAGAAAATTTTAATATGTTAGCCAAAACCCTATTTGGTTTTGAAGATTTACTAGCAAACGAGCTTACGCAACTAGGCGCACTGGATGTAAAAACAGGCGTACGAAGCGTCTCTTTTTCGGGCGATAAAGGCTTTATGTACAAAGCCAATTTAGGTTTGCGTACAGCCATAAAAATATTAAAACCTATAAAATCCTTTATTGTAAACAACGAAAAGGATTTATATGACAATTTATATAAAATGTCTTGGGATCAATACGTAAAACCTACGGGAACCATCGCTGTTGATGCCACCATTCATTCCGAATTATTTACAAACTCACTGTACATCGCTCAAAAAACCAAAGATGCGATTGTAGATAAGTTTCGTGACACCACGGGCGAACGCCCTAATGTTGATTTAAAATTTCCCGACCTAAAAGTCAACGTGCATGTAGATAGACACCAGTGTACCATTTCGTTGGATTCTTCGGGCGATTCTTTACACAAACGTGGGTATAAATTAGCCACCAACATTGCGCCTATAAACGAGGTGTTGGCAGCAGGATTAATTATGCTATCGGGTTGGGACGGTCAAACCGATTTTATGGACCCTATGTGTGGTTCTGGCACCATGCTTATTGAAGCCGCTATGATAGCCTGTAACATACCGCCAAACCTGATGCGAAAAGAATTTGCTTTTGAGCGTTGGAACGATTGGGATGTGGAATTATTCGAAAAAATTGAAGAATCCTTACTTAAAAAAACACGCGATTTTCATCATAAAATTACGGGGTACGATAAAGCACCAAGTGCCGTAGCCAAAGCCATAGAAAATGTAAAAAATGCCCAATTAGACGATTTTATTGAAGTTAAACACGAAGATTTCTTTAAAACCCAAAAAGGAGGCGACGAAAAACTACACATGGTATTTAACCCGCCGTACGGTGAGCGTTTAGATATTGATATGGAAAAATTTTATAAAAACATTGGCGATACCTTAAAACAAGGTTATCCAGGTACGGAAGCTTGGTTTATAACCAGTAACCTCGATGCTTTAAAACATGTGGGTTTACGTCCTTCAAGAAAAATACATTTGTTTAACGCCAAACTGGAAGCACGCTTGGTTAAATATGTGATGTATGAGGGGAGTAAGAAGGGGAAGTATATGAATTAACAAATCTCTGCGGATGCAGGAATCTCATTAAATATAACTATTGAATTTCATGCTAACTTTCTTCTACTGCTGGCAGAACCATTTGCAAACTCGCTCTAGCACAGGAGGCACGAAGCAATCTGTTTAGTTTAAGTTGCTAATTAAGTAAAAGTTTTGATAACCCAGATTTAAATGATATAAAATGAGTGAATTTAAACAATATAGACGAAAAAATGTAAGCGAAATGCGACCTTACGTTAAAGGAGAAACATTAGATGCTAATGTGTCAATTAGCGAAGCAGATTCAAAAGCAGGAAGCCCAAAAGTAGGTGATATGATTGCAAGAAACCCTAAAAACCACCAAGATCAATGGTTAGTGGCGAAAGCGTATTTTGAGGATAATTTTGAGGTAGTAGAGTAGTATTTATTTATTTATTTATGAGATTGTTTTGCGCTTCTGATTAGTGTTTGGTTAAAAATGTATTGTTTGCAGGTAGTAAGAAGGGGAAGAGTGTGAATTAGTGTTGTATTTATTGTTTTGTTTTTAAAATTTAGTCAATTATTATATAATAATATTCCAGTTTTTCCTAAAAAATTGCTTGATTTAATAATTTTAGATTAAGTATTTAAATGTCTATTTTTTATACTAGGTGTTAGGTTTCTCAAGTTTATTATAGTTGTCAGGTAATTTTAATCCTTTCTTGAAATTTTCAATATTTGAATGGTTTCTATACTTTCCAACTAAAGTTGGTAACGATATTTTTGTGAAAAAAAATCCAAAAATCGTTATTAACAGACCAATCCAGAAGTCAGTTTTTAACTCTAGAATGGTTTTGACAATTTGATTTCCAATCCAATTTGATTTATAGCATAAATAGAGAAAAGGTATAATAACAAGCAAGATAGAGAAGGAGACTTCAAGCCAACTTTTACAACGCCATTTTTTTATATTATTGGAATAAAATTTTTCTCTTAACTCTTCACGTTTAATATTTTGTTCTTCTAGAAGCTTATTTTTAAGAAACTCTATTTCGTTATTTTGATTTGATGCTTTATTTAAAAGTGAAGATATTTTTGAATCTTTTTCTTTTGTTTTTTCTATGAATTCTTTTTCTACTACTTCAATTTTTGAAGTTTTTTTATTCAATTCTTTTACCGCAGTTTCTAGCATTCTAAATCTTTTGGATTCCGTTTCTTTTTGCTTGTTAGCTTCCTGTTGTAATCTACTAACAAATTCTTTTTTGTCTGTTTCTGCAAGTTTATTTAATTCTTCAACATTTTTAAGTTGTTTACTTGTTATTCGTGTTGCAATCCTAATTATATCTGAATCACTTATTTCTTTATCAGCATACTTTTGAATATTATCATCTAATTCCCTAATTATTGAAGATTTAGGTAACGATTGGTTTAAGGTCAAAGAAATTAAAGATGATAATCCAATGTCAACTATTTGTTCATCAGAAATATTCACTTTTGATTGAGGGTTACTTAACCAAAGAATGTTTAATAAATCATCAGCTTTAATTATTTCAGGTTGTTTACCGTTTGGATTATAAATTGAGTGATTTTCTCTTGAAATTGCATTATTTACAAACCAACAATTTACTTTTTCAAAGTCATAAATATCCTTTCCTCTTTTCTCTTTTACATAAATTAAAGCAGCTGCATCGTGTAGTGCAGCTTTCTCAGAATTTCTTCTTTCTTTTAATATTTTATATTCATCGCTATATTTCGCTTTATTGAGTAGTTTTCGTGTGTCAAAAAGAGTAAATATTCTGTATTTACTTAGTTCAACTTCTAAATTATCAGAAATTCTTTCTAAATCTACATTATTTAAATTTCTTCTCTCACATGCGTTATAAATATCTTCAGGATTTATTTTTTTTTGTAAATACGAATTGTCAAAATGGGAAGATTTTGCTTGTAAAAGCGATTTTATTTCATCAATTGTATCAGATAATATTTTACAAGTATATCCTTGTGCATCTGCAATTTTTATCAACGTTTTACATGTATGAGTTGATTCTGGAGTATTCAAATCTAAAAGACCTATTATAAAATTGGTGTCAAGTAACAATTCAACATTCATTTTGGCGCTTGTAGGCTCAAACTCAATATAACCTGCTAAAATAGAACCTAGATAAATTTCTTTGATTAACTCGTAAACGGGCGTGATATTTTTGAAATAATCAACAAATTGTGCTTCAACTGAATAATCTTTTCCATTTTGTTCAGATTGTTTGGAAAGGTATTTTGATAACGAATGTTTATTTTTTTCTATAAAGCTAAAAATCGATTTTTCATCTTCATTTTCATTATCGGTCGTACTAATAAATTTTTGAAATAATTTTTCAAGATTATCTATTTCAATTATGTGCTTACGTATATCCTCTTCAAATTCTGTAAAGAAATAGCCTTTGATAGAGAAAGACTTGTCTTGATATAATTGAAAGTATATGTTTTCTTCAGTATTAATTTCGCTAGCAATTTTCTTGAGAATCTTTTCAATTACTGGTATTGGAAAATCAATATTATACAATCTATCAGAATAAACTTTAATTTCCGAAATTGATTTGCCACTAAAAATATTTTCCTCATTCATTTTGGAAATAACCCTTTTTATTAAAGGAACAAAGATGTCCAAAGGGCCTTTAACCAATGATGATGTTGTTCTAATATGAGCTAAAAGGCTATATGTTAATGCTTTTTGTTTATTCATTCAGTTTTGTTTTCCTTGTGATTAACGATATAATATCGTTTTAATGTTTTATGTGCTTACTCCCAAATTTATAATTTTCTTACTTAAACTAAGTAAAAAGTTATAAAGAGTTTTAAACAAATTCAAATAGAAAATTATCAAAAAAACTTTAATGTTTTGCTACTTGTTACCTTTATTTTTAGGAGTTCCGATAACTATCAGATAACGAAGCAATCTGTTTCTTGTGGAGTTGAGAATAGGCTTTTAGTTTCGATTTAAGAGATTGCTTCGTGCCTCGCAATGACGATTCATCATGAGATTGCTTCGAGCCTCGCAATGACGATTCGTCATGAGATTGCTTCGAGCCTCGCCATGACGTCGCATCAAGAGATTTTTTATATTTTATTACTCTTTTTTACTGTTTTTTAATTTTTCAGTTCTGAATTTATAATTCCTTTGACACTAAATAAGTAGTGTAAATTACATAAAAACTAAGCAATATTAATGATTCCCATCGGTCGAGTTTTTTCCTTTTACCAGTAAACATCGCTATTAATAAAAAAACGGTTCCTCCCATCAGGATGGCGAAATCTTGATTGAAAAACTTATTATATTCTATAGGATTTATTAAAGAGCTAATGGAAAGAATAAGAAGAATGTTAAATATATTAGAACCAATTACATTACCAATCGCGATATCACTGTTTTTTTTAAGTGCAGCTACTATGGAGGTAATTAATTCGGGTAGTGAGGTCCCAGCAGCAATTATGGTTAACCCAATTATTTTTTGACTGATTCCTAAATCTGTTGCCATTTCTATACTGTTATCAACAACCAATTTTCCTCCAATAAGTAAACAGCTAAAACCAATTAGAATTAACATCCAAATCATAGTATTAGACTTTTGAAGATAAGGAAGTTCTTCAATTTTTTCAGTTTTCATTTGTTTAAATATATAGTATAGAAAACACAAAAATAATATGAGTAAAATAATGCCGTCAAGTCTTGATATTAAAGAGTTTTGGTTGATAAAAAAATCGTTTGCAAGTACAAAAAAAACGATTGTAATTAAGAGGGATATCGGGATTTCTCTCCAAGCAGTTGAGGAATGTACGGTTATTGGATAAATTAAACCGGCTATTCCCAATATTACAAATAAGTTAAAATTATTGCTGCCTATTATATTTGCCAAAACAATATCTGAATGCCCATCAAATGCAGCGACTGAATTGACCACTAATTCTGGCGCAGAAGTACCGAATGCTACAATGGTTAAACCTATTACCAAATCGGGAATATGGTACTTTCTCGCTAAGGCCGATGAACCATCAACAAGCCAATTTGCCCCAAAAATTAAACCTAAAAAACCAACAACAATTAATAGGAATGAAACAACCATTTTATTTAATATTTCTTGAGTGCTAAAAGTAGCAATTTTCCATATACGGTGTTAGTTTGCGCCATTTTTTAGTTTTTCTTTATCTATTAAAATTAATAGTGATCCAATTGCAAATCCACTAATGAGTCCGCCAAAATGAGCGGCATTATCAATTCCTCCAAAAAAGCCAACTAATAAACTTACACCGGCATATAGCCCCAAAAGCATCCAAGTGAATCCACGCATATAATTTGGGTAAATTTTAAAAACTGTAAAAGCCAAAATTAGTCCATAAAGCCCAAAAATGGCTCCTGATGCTCCTACACTAACGGTGTTATGGTGCCAATAGATACTCGTAAGATTTGCAAGTATGCCGCAAATGATATAAACGGCTATGAGCTTCACCGGACCAAGAACTTTTTCTAATAAACTGCTTCCAATACCCAGACCAATTAAGTTCATAAATAAGTGTAAAATTCCACCATGAATGAACATGGATGTAAATAACCTCCAGTATTCTCCGTTTAAACAACTAAACCAAAATAAGTAATATTTTTTACACGGTGCTAGCCTAAGTTATAATTCAATTCCGATTCCTAAATTAATAGTTGTTGGCTCTTTTTCATTCTTAAAATTAACATAATTACTTAAATCTGAATTAGAATCATTATTTTTTATCGAGTTAAAATATTGATTAATTTTTAAGATTAAAAAGCCTTTTGTGTTAGCAGAAAAAGAAATATTCTTTTTTAACTGTATAAAAGCTCCAAAACTTATTGAATTAAATCTGTCTTTTATGTCGTTGTCATAATTTTGAGATAAATTAGTATTAACTAATGGGTCAAGTACAGGGTTTTCTGCACCTGTATTAAAACCATTATAACTAATTGTTGATTCTCCTTTCTCTTTAGCCGACATTAAAAAACTTGAAAAACCGCCAATTCCAAATAGATAACAATTGTTGTCCCCAAAATGAAAATTTAAGTTAATTGGCGTTTGAATTTGACTAACGTTTCTATTGCCATCATTTGTAACATTGCCGACTTTCTCTTCTATAGAAAATCTGTCAATATAATAACCAATACCAAAATCAATAGAGGTTTTTTCATTAAGTGAATAGTTTAGACTTGGTAAAACAAAAGCTCCGATATTCGTAGAAGATTTTATTTGTGGATTACCGTCAATATTAGAGTCTGTAAGTTTACTCGTTTTTGGAATTGATAAGGTTGTTCCTGTGGATAATTGAATTTTTACTTTTCCTTCTTGCGAGTAAGATTTTATGAAAAATAATGTTAATAATACAATAAGAAATTTTTGTTTCATTGTTTAGGTGTGTGTTAATTGATTGCTAACGATTAGGATATAAATCCCTTTTAACGATTTATATTTACCAACAATCTAAATTAGATTTTTCTTCCAAAATCAAAACAAGTACTTATACTTAATTATCAACAATTATTTCAAAATAGCACTAAATTTTATTTTGTTTAGATAGTATTGTAAATGGTACATTTAATCCAAATACAATATTTCGTCCAATCATATTAAGTCCTAATTGTTTGGTGAAGGAAAGATGGTCTATATAGGTTTCATTGGTTAAATTGAAACCACTTATAAAAATATCTGCATCCTGTCCAAAAAAGTTTATTTGCGCTCCTAAACGCATATTCAATAAATTGTAAGCTGGTGTTGCCTCCTCATTTTGGCCTGTTTTATTTTGTTTAAACAAACTCATCAATTCTACCGAAGCAAAAGGCTGTTTTAAAAACCCGACGTTATCTCTTTTAAACTTCAATTCATTGGTCCATCTATCTTGAGGTATAAAGGTTGGATGTTCTATATTTAATGGGGCATTTGTTAAATCGGCCCTAACCAAACTTAAAGAACTATGAATTGCCAACCAAGTATTGGGATGGATGTCTAAAGCAATTTCACCACCATATAAGTTGGCATCATTTTGTACATGTTGAAAGATGTTTCCATCCCCAATTGGAGCCACCTCTGCAGTTTCAATAAGATAAATATAGTTGCCTATTCTATTATAAAACGGTGATATATCAATTATTAACCACGGTTTATGAAAATGATAATTAATATCAAATTGATAATTGCGTTGTGCTTTTAAATTAGCATCACCGCGTTCGTATCTACCACCATGAACTCCATTTTGGGTAAGCTCTGGTATGGTAGGCGACCTAAAACCTGAGGATATATTGGTCTTTAAAAAGTGATTTTTCTTAAAATTATAAACTAAACCTAAAGAACCCGTAACACTATTGTAACTATTATCTACTGCATATCTATCTGTTGTTTGGGTAGCAACAGGATCGGAAGTCATATTTCTGTAATCGTAGCGTAATCCAGTTGTGGTGATTAATTTTTCATTTATTTTAAAATCGCCAATAGCATAAATTCCGAAATTATTGACTTTAGAATCGAGTAGAGGGTTATTGGGTTTTTCTTCATCAGCATCATTAGAAATAACGGCACCATTGATGCCAAAAAGAAATTTATCATCACCAAAAGGCATTGACATTTTTGCGTTGTAGGTAAACGTATTTAATTGCATGGATGCGTAAGTTGGTGCTAGCAAGCTTTGTTCTTCTGCATTAAATACACCGCCATTGGCCTCTCGTAAATTAGACTGATAGCCCAAATCTATGTCTAATTCGTTTTTATTCAAATAAATGGTATTGTTTGATGTTATAAAATGATTGCTTAAATCTTGGTACCAAATCTGATTTTCCCTATCCGAACTTAGGAATTCCGGTATGGTATTTATCAAATTCTCACTGGCTATATTTTGAATGCCATATTTGGGGTGTGTATAATCGTAGCGTAGTGAGAATTTCCCAAAATTGGCTCTTGTTCCTACATTAACACTAAAGTTATCTTCATTAAATCTTGTGTTATAAACGTCATTGCCATCACCATCTGAAAAATCTTCGTGAGATTTTAAACTGGCTCGAACTCCCCAAAAAATATTTTCACCGCTACCTTTTATACCCAAGCTATTTAAATAACCATTGGTGTTTGTATTATAATTTGAGGTAAACTCACCTTTAATGGTATTAACAGGAGCAGGTCGTTCTTTTATAACGTTAATAACACCACCTACGGCATCAGAACCATATTGTAGTGAAGCAGGGCCTTTTATGATTTCAAAGCGTTCTGCAGACATTTCATCTACTAAAAATGGATGCGAACTCGAAAACTGAAAATTCTCTTGTTTTATACCATCATTAAGTAAAATTAAATTGGCATTAGCAAGACCTCTCACTACTGGTTTACCTACACCATTACCAAAACTAATGTTATAGACTCCAGGGATTTCGGCGAGATTTTGTGCCAAGTTAGCTTGTCCAGATGTGGATATATCTTGTTTTTTTAAGGTAGAAATAACATAAGGCAACTTGTCTTTTTCTTTAGCAAAACCTGCAGATATGGTTATTTCCTCAAGTTCTAATGTACTTTCTACCATAATAATATCTAGCTTGTAACTGTTTGTATCCTTCAAACTTGAAAGATTTAAAGTGCGTAAAGTCGATTTGTAACCAACATAACTAAATTCTAAGGTAACAGATTCTAAATTTTTAGGTATTTCTAAACGATAATAGCCTTGGTAATTTGTTGAGGTTCCTTTAAGGGACTGCAATACTGTAATATTTACATTCTCAATAGTTTGATTGGATTCGTTTACAACTGTTCCAGAAATAGATATTTGGCTATAACCCATAAAAAAGCTTAAAAGAAGCCCACAGGAGAATAGATATGCTTTCATAATAAATAAATAATTGTTAATGCAACTGAGTTGCAAATATATGACATTTATTTTTTATTGCAACATAGTTGCATTATATTTGCACTATGTCAGTTATAAGAAAAACAAAATCAGTTAATGCAGTAATGCACCTTTTTGAGGCAAAAGATTGTGCTATTACTGCTATTGATTTAGTAGATAGACTTGACCAACAAATGAATAAAACAACCGTGTACCGTATTCTCGACCGTTTAGAAAATAGTGGAGTGGTACATTCATTTATTGGAAGGGATGGTTTAAAATGGTATGCTAAATGTAAAGGCTGTTCTTCTGGGCATCATATAGATGCACATCCTCATTTTCAATGTAAGGTTTGCGGTAAGGTGGATTGTTTAGATTTAAAAATTTCTATCCCAGAAGTTAAAAATTATAAAATAGATTCCGTAGAAATATTTTTAACAGGTAAGTGTAGTGATTGTACTGAATAGCGTTGGCAACAACGATTAGAATATAAGTCCGTTTTAATTATTAAAACAATTTCCTTTCATCACAATGACCAACTACATCATGAAATTGATTTATTTCGTCAGTTTTTCATAAGGTTTTACAATAGATTTGGCAGCTAAATCGTGAATTGCTTGTTTTTTCTCGTTTCCAGATATAGTTAGGAAAGAAATCCAACCAAGTAGAAATTTTAATATATATCTTAAGATCGCTTTCGGAAAAATTATGTTTTGGGTTTCATCCTTTTCGCTTTTTACAACAATATCATTAAAAAAATGACCAATGGTGGCACCATAAATGGAAACCAAAATGGGTTCGTATAACAGAAATAGAAAAGTAAAAATTACAATTCTTATATAGTTTGGAACCGTATCAAACAAATTTAGAATTTCGGATGCTGAATACATAAGTGTTATTAAAACAACACTATCAACAAAAGCGGCTTTAATTCTTGTAGAAAGTTGTGCGTAATTTTTTTTCATTTGATTATTGTATAAAACTTTTATTCGTTAACTTTTTCAAACCTTGCTTTTAGGGTCGTTTCAATCCAATCATTTTCTGTAAAGTCATAAACTTTAAAATCAAAAATGACTTCAAATTCAATGTTGTTTAATCTATTTATTACAAAATTATTAATGTCGTAAAACTCAAAATGACTAAAAGGGTCAGATTCTATTACAATGTTATCATTTGTAAGTTTGTAAATAAACCCAGTATACATTTTTTCATATTCCATATTAATTTTAACGAAGCGGTCATTTCCTTGATAGATTGAGTCTATTCGTTGAATTGGAAATTGAATGTCTAGAAATTGAGCATTGTTGGATTGGTATTTTGTTGGTCTTGCTTCAGCAAAGTTGTGTGTTAACTCATTATCATAGCCATAATTTATTATTTCATTATCGTAAGAAATGTAATTTGATTTAATCTCTTGAAGGTAATCATTAGACTTTAAGCCATCATTATTTAAATCAATTTGAAGACTGCTCGAAATTGAGTTAATTTTATAATAACCTGCAAAATCATTTGTATTAGTTTGCTCAGCATTATTGCTACATGACACTACTATAAAAGACAAAATAATAAGGTTAACGATATTTAAATATTTTTTCATAGTTTAATTTTGTCATCGAATTAATTAACTTTTTCAGCAAGAATAATTAGTTCTTTCAATATTAATTGCGAGTTTTCAAAAACTATTCAACCTTCACTTTAATGGAATTAAAAGATTCTGATTTTATAGTTAATAAGCCATAAACGGTTTCTCCTTTGGGTATCACTTTGCCATTTATATTGTATTCTAGCATTTCATTATTGAATTTTTTGTTAGCAGAACCTACAGCTATCATATTTCCAGCGGCTAAACCTGGGCCTAATATTAAGCCAATAGGCGTAGAGCTTGTTTCTTCTTGCAATCCATAACTGTTTGTTTTCGTAGTATATAAATTTACAGGTGTTAAAAGTAAATAGAACAAGTGCGATGCAGCACTTTGTTTAAGCATCTTAAAAGCAGAATTGTTGTCTAAAATGTAAATTTCACTACCGTTCTCGTAGGTTAGTTTTATGTCTTTTCCAAATGTTAAATCTCGATCAGAGTTATTGGTAACTTTTACTGCCACTAATTTTAAATCTTTTTTTTCTTCTTTTTTGGCATATTTTTTATGCAATAAATCATATTTGTATTCCAATAATACATCATCAGATTTATTGCTTGAAAGGTAATTTAGGCTTTTAGGACTTATCATTTTGTATGATGAAGCGCAATTGTTTAATAAAAAAGTTCCAATAAGAAACAGGTTGATTAAATTCGTAACCAAATTTAAATTAAATAGTGAGAAAGCCTGTATGTTTTTGTAAGAATAAGAGGTTTGTAATTGTAATTTATTTTCGTTCAAAATAGTCGATAAATTACACGTGTTTGGAGAATGATACTTTTTGTATAAATGGTATTCTCACTGAAAAACACGGTAGCTAAAGTAGAGACTGTGAAAAATTAAGAGACTGTTTGATAAAAAAAAACCAATTTAAATGAATAAATCATTTGAATTGGTTTGTTCTTTCTGTAATAAAAAGGAGATTATTCAGTACTCTTCTCTAACAGAACAATACTAAAATTTGAATGGATTTTTACCTTTCCGTTTTGTACTTTAATTTCTTGATTCGAATAAGCATCATGCAGTGTATCTCCGTTTTTAAATACATTTGAAACATCCAAAACGTTTTCACCTTTAGGCAGATCCAATCCTATAACAATCAAATCTTTAAAATTATTTTTTGAAAAATTTCTACTGAAAACATACGGGTTTTTTGAAATCATTTGATGAGTACCAGCACCAACTGCAGGATGATTTGCTCTAAACTGCCCTAATTTTTGATAATGGGTTAAAATGGCTTTTGTTTCTGGGTTTTCTTTAATGTCGTTCCAGTTCATAAATGAACGTAAAGTAGCATCGCCTTGAGTGCCTTCAATTATTAAAGACCGTGCCGATTCATCGCCGTAATATACTTGCGAAGTTCCTGGGGCGAGTAATAATTTAGTGCCTGCTTCAAATGGTTTGCTTCTATTTTTATCAAAAGGATCACCATCGTCATGCGATGTTAAATAATTTAATGTTCCAAAGCCTTTTAAGTCTGTATGTAAATAATTTGAATACGTACTGAAAAGGGTTTCATAATCTTGTTGTGCCGCATTCCATTTAAATTGAAAATTGATTAAACTTCGGAAGGCGTCGTCAAAATAATTTACTTTTTTATCTCCAAAATCAAAATATTTGCCAGTGCTGATTCCGTAGTTATAAACCTCTCCCACTAAATAAAAAGTGTTGTTGTCTAAAACTTTATCTGGGTTGTTTTTTTTGAATTCCGCGAAAGCGAAGTCACATTCTTTTTTAAATTCCTGCCAAACAAAGGCTTCGGTGTGTTTTACGGTGTCAACTCGGTAGCCATCAATTCCAAATTCTGAGATATAATCTGTTAACCATTTCATGATATAAAAACGAGGGGCTCTTGGATGCCCTGTTCTTGTAAAAAAGGCATCAAGTTCTGCAAGTTCCTGTTCATAACGACCTTCAGCTTTCCATTTTTCAACTAATTGAGGTGGCAAGTCTACCGCATCATTACTTTCAGTTTTTATATCTGGTAAGTTTTTAACTAAGGTGCAAGCGGTTGTGTTTTCATAAGTATCATACGTGCAAGGTGGACCCGTTCTTACCCAATCGCTAGGCCATACAGGGTCTTTATCTGTAACAGGACCTGTGTGATTTATTACGGCATCCAACAAAATACGAATTCCTTTTTCATGAGCAGCCGCAATGAGTTGATGCAAATCTTCTTTGGTGCCAAAATTGGGCTCTATGGCAGTCCAATCTTTAGTCCAATACCCATGAAACCCATAACTAGCTCCCGTACCTTCATCGGTGCTTCCATGTATTTGTTCAACAATGGGCGTCATCCAAATGGCATTGATTCCTAAATTGGTAAAATATCCTTCTTTAATTTTTTGAGTGATGCCTTTGATATCACCACCTTCAAAACCACGAAGTTTTCCGGTTTCGGCAGTTCTTTCAAAATTAATATCGTTGGATGTGTCGCCATTATTAAAGCGGTCTGTTAATAAAAAATACAGATTGGCTGCTTCCCAAACAAAAGGTGTTTTTGTTTTTTCTTTTAAAATATTTGATTCTTCTCCTTTACAATTTGACAAAAGCAAACAAGCGATTAAAATTAAAGTGATTTGATTCATTTTTTATTTTTTTTAAACCCCAAGAATTTTAAAAACCTCTGTAAGATCTTGAAGCATCATTGATTTATTGAATTTTTAGTATGAAAGATTCCAACGGTTTTAGTTTAACAGATACCGTTCCTATGCCATTTTCAACTACTAATTCAGATGAAAATTGATTGTAAAGTGCATCAGAAACTTTATAAACTCCATTGTTAAATTGCCATTCCTTTATAATAGTATTTGGTAATTTTAATTCAAATTCATGTCCATTATCTGCATCAAAATTTGATATAATAATTAATTTTTCATTAGAACTCCAACGCACAAAAGACAATACTTTATCTGTGTAATTTTGAGTGTTTTCTCTATTGAATTGATGAATATCTTGATAGTTTCCTGCCAACGCAGAACTGTTTATGGTGAAATTCAATAATCGACTATAAAAATCTCTTAACTGTTTTTCAGATTCGGTTGATTGCCCACCATCAAATTGTTTGTTATTTACCCAACGTTGTAAATGGGGTACACCAATATAATCGAAAATAGAGGTTCTTGACGGTTTGCCAAAGCCCGCATCTTCAGCTCCGGGTTCTCCAACTTCCTGCCCAAAATAAATCATGGTTGGCGATGTACTTATGGTTGCCGAAACTACCATGGCAGGTTTGCCTTTTTCGGCGTTTGCAGCAAATTCAGGACTAGCGATACGTTGTTCGTCATGATTTTCCAAAAAATGGAGCATGTGGTGTTCTATATCTTTTAAATTATCTTGAATAGGAGGGATGTTATCTGTTTTTCCATAGCCTTGCATCACGTGTTTAAGTGTATCGTAAAGTTGTACTTTATCATACAAATAATCCATTTTTCCTTTTTTAATATAATCTCTGTACAAATTAGGGTTGTAAACTTCTGCCATTAAAAAAGCATCTGGGTTTTTCATTTTAATACTAGAGTTCATATAGCTCCAAAATTCTACAGGTACCATTTCCGCCATATCATACCGAAAACCATCTACACCAAAATCAATCCAATATAAAGCGATATCTCTAAATTTCGTCCATGAACTAGGGACGGTTTTGTCTTTCCAAAAATCAAAATGAGTTTTATAATCTTCATTTTCGAAACCAGCAGGTAATTCGTTAAAATCTTTTTTTCCTTCGGGTGAGATACCATAATTAATTTTTACGGTTTCGTACCAATCATTAATGTTAGGTTGCGACATGCGAGACCCATTTCCAGTCCATTTGGCAGGGTTTTCATCAAAGTAATTATCTACAAGCGGATGTTTTTCATCACCTAAAGGCGAATATCCATTTTCCCAAACAGGCACCTTAAACGTTTCATTAGGGTTGTAATAGAAATTATTGTTCACATTATAAATTACCTTTTTATCATCGGTAGCACCAAAATCTTCAACACCAACAGGGTTTGTTAATCCTTTGTAATTTCTAGCAATATGGTTGGGTACAATATCAATAATTACTTTAAGGCCTGCTTTATGAGTTCTTTCAATAAGTGCTTTAAACTCTTCTAATCTTTTTTCAACATTTACAGCTAAATCGGGGTTTACATTATAATAATCCTTTACGGCATACGGTGAACCGGCACGTCCTTTTACCACATCGGGATCATCGGCAGAAATGCCATATTGGGTGTAATCTGTTATAACATCGTGGTGCGGAACGCCCGTGTACCAAATATGGGTGACCCCTAAATTTTTAATTTCTTTTAAGGCTTTATCGGTAAAATCGTTAAACTTTCCAACGCCATTTTCTTCCATAGAACCCCAAGGTTTGTTATTGGTATTGGTGTTTCCAAAAAGTCTGGTAAATACTTGATAAATAACTTCTTTTTTACTGGTATTTTCTACTGTGGGCATTTTTGTTAAATCTGTTTTTTTTGTTTTATTGCAGCTATATATAACGGAGGCTATTGCTAACAAAATGTAGATATGCTGTTTTTTCATTTTGTTTATTTTTTAGTGGTTAATATGCTAATTCCTTTAGAGTTTAGCGTCATTTCTTGGTCCCAAAAAAACGTTTCATTAGTCACTATATTTTTTAAGGTTTTTCCTTTTAAACCCACTTCATCATATCTTTTTAAATCTAAAGTTATTGGGTTTTCATTTTTGTTAATGATAACTACAACCGTTTCATTTTCTAAAATTCTAAACAGTACATAAGTTTCAGAAAATGGCGCAAAATGAATCGTGTTTCCATCATGTATGGCTTTACTATTTTTGCGGTAGTTTAAAATTTTCTTTATAAAATTTTGCATATCTTTTTGGGCAATAGTTAACCCTTCACCTGAAAAAACATCTATAGAATCACCATCCCATCCACCTGGAAAATCGGTACGGATTAAACCATGGTCGCCCGGATTTGCCGAATCATTCATTAATATTTCTGTGCCGTAATATATTTGAGGAATTCTAGGCAATGTTAGTATGTAACCCAATGCCATTTTGGTATTCACTACATCCTCTTTCAATTGAGTAAAAATACGACTCATATCGTGGTTGTCTGGAAAAATCATAATGTCTTTTGGAGTAGCATAATTAAAATCGTTGGCTAAACCTTCATACATTTTTATTAATCCAGTACTCCAAGTTTCATTTTCATTTAAAGCTTCAACGATGTTGTGTTGCATAGGAAAATCCATGGGTGATTTTAAATGAGATTCATAGCCATCTCTGTTATTGGCACCTTTTTGCCAATAGCCAACCAGCAAAGGGTTTAGGCTCCATTCTTCGCCTACAATGCTAAAATTAGGATATTCTTCCATAATAGCTCCTGCCCATTCACTCATAAATTCTTTATCAGGATAGGGGTAGGTGTCTTGACGAATGCCACCTAAACCAGCCGTTTCAATCCACCAAATACTATTCTGTATAATATATTTTGCCATAAACGGATTGCGTTGGTTTAAATCGGGCATGTTAGATACGAACCAACCATCATTCATTATTTTATGATCTTTTTTTGAGGCATAGGGATCTTGGTTACTCGTGCGTCTGTGATTAGAAGTTATGGTTACTTTATCGCTCCAGTTACGTTTATTGTCTTCGTAGTTTTTTTGATAGTTTACCCAATCTTTAAATGGTAAATCTTTCATCCACCAATGCTCTAATCCGCAATGATTTGCCACTTGGTCCATAATTAATTTTATACCTTTTTTTTGCGCAGAATT
Organism: Mariniflexile fucanivorans; assembly: GCF_004341235.1. Taxonomy (GTDB): domain Bacteria; phylum Bacteroidota; class Bacteroidia; order Flavobacteriales; family Flavobacteriaceae; genus Mariniflexile; species Mariniflexile fucanivorans. The sequence goes on along the minus strand of NZ_SLUP01000002.1, from coordinate 636,912 downwards.
TGATAGTTCCAAGTATTCTTCTAGAGTACCAAAACGCGGGTCGATTTCATAAAAATCGGTCATCGCATAGCCATGGTAGGAACCATTAGGCATATCATTCGTTAATAGAGGACAAGGCCATATGGCGGTAAAGCCCATACGTTCCATATAATCTAAATGGTTGGTGATGCCTTTAATATCACCGCCATGGCGTGCATAATCATTCGTTCTATCAATACTTTTTTCTAATAAATTTTTATCAATATCGTTTGAGTTTTTTCCGTTGGAAAATCGATCGGGAGTGATAAGATAAATAACGTCTGAGCTATTAAAACCTATAAATTCCTCTGATGGTTTTAATCTTTCTTTAAGTTTATAAGTTTGTTTTATAACTTTCCCGTTTTTAAACTTAAATACGATATTAAAACTTCCTGCACGGGTTGTTTTGTCAATGTCTAAATCAATAAACAAATAATTAGGACTATCTGCTTGATGGGTTTTTTTAATAGAAACCCCATTATAAGAAATACTGGGAATTGCTTCTGATATATTTGGATGTTTAACCAATAATTGTAATTCGGTATTTTTAAAATTCACCCACCAATTTAAGGGCTCAATACGTTCTACTTGGGAATATCCTATTATGCTATTTAGTAGAAGTATTAAACCTATTACCCTCTTTTTGAGATAGTAATTCATAAACCTATTGTTGTTTGATTATTTAATTTCTATAATACTAATCGCAAATCCGCCCGCAGGAACAGAGGTTTGTGATAGTTTAGATTTACTTGTTATCTTTTTAGATTTAATAGTATAGGCTTGTGGATTCGTTTTATAGTCAGCATCTTTAGCATCGGCATAAATAGTAGCCATATATTTTTTGCCTTTTTCCAAGAAATTGAATGTTAAATTGGATGTTCTTGTTTCATTCCCATTCACATTCCCAATAAACCAATTGTTAGTGCCTTTTGCTTTTCTAGCTACCGTAATATAATCGCCCGGTTCTGCTTCTAAATAAACACTGTCGTCCCAATCTATGGCCACATCTTTTATAAATTGAAATGCATCCATAAATTGTTCGTAGTGTTCGGGTAAATCGGCAGCCATTTGTAACGGACTGTACATGGTAACATATAATGCTAATTGATTTGCTAGTGTGCTATTTACATGTGAATTATTATTAGGACTGAATTTACTAATATTCATTTCGAAAATTCCAGGTGTATAATCCATAGGGCCACCAATTAATCGTGTAAATGGCAAGATGGTCACATGGTTGGGATTAGAACCACCAAACGCTTGATACTCGGTGCCACGAGCTGATTCGTTTCCAATTAAATTAGGGTACGTTCTGCTAATTCCAGTAGGACGAACCGCTTCATGAGCATTCACCATAATTTTATAATCGGCCGCTTTTTCAATAGCATATTGGTAATGATTATTAACCCATTGATTGTAATGGTTTTCACCGTTTGGTAAAATATCGCCCACATAACCACTTTTTACAGCATCATAGCCATGGTCTTTCATAAATTGATATGCTTTATCCATGTGGCGTTCATAATTTCGAACAGACCCAGATGTTTCATGATGCATCATCATTTTAATCCCTTTGGATTTTGCGTATTCATGAATCGCCTCCACATCAAAATCGGGGTAGGGCGTTACAAAATCAAAAACATAGTCTTTAGATTTTCCAAACCAATCTTCCCAACCTTCATTCCAACCTTCAACCAAAAGGGCATCAAAACCATTTTCTGAAGCAAAATCGATATAACGTTTCACTTTGGTAGTATTTGCAGCGTGCGTAGTATTGGGTTTTACTTTTGAATAATCGGTAACTCCTAGTTGTACTGCTTGTAATTCGTTGGTGTATGCCCATGAGCTTTTTCCAGTAATCATTTCCCACCAAACGCCCATGTATTTTACGGGTTTAATCCACGAAGTGTCCTTAATTTTACAAGGCTCATTTAAGTTTAATGTCATTTTTGAAGCTAATATATCGCGTGCATCATCGCTTACCATAATCGTTCTCCAAGGTGAGTTGCAAGGTGCTTGCATATAGCCTTTATCGCCAATGGCATCTGGTGTTAACCACGACTCAAAAATCATGTTTTTATCATCTAAATTAAGATGCATACACGAATAATTGATTAAAGCCGCTTCGTGAAGGTTTATGTACAAGCCTTCATTGGTTTTCATCATTAACGCCGTTTGTACGCCTGTTTTTGAAAATTGTTGTTGAGACGCATTTGATGTAACAGCAGCATCAAACTTTCCTCGGATTTCAGATAATTTAGATTCTGTAAAATCATATTCCTGTGTATCATAATCTCCTGGAATCCAAAAAGCCGTATGGTCGCCAGTCATAGCAAACTGGGTTTTTTCTTCTTTAATTACAAAATAGACCAAGTTTTTTTGTGTTGGAAATTCGTATCTGAATCCTAGTCCTTCATCAAATAATCTAAAACGAATTATCAAAATTCTATCGGTTTCTTTCTGTTTTAAGGTCACCGCCAGTTCATTGTAATGGTTTCTTATGGTTTTTACTTCACCCCAAACTGGTTTCCAAGTGTCATCAAAAGTGCTAGTTTCTGTGTTTGAAATTGTAAAATCATCCAATAACGACTTTTTATCATTTTTCAGTTCTAAACCTAAATTGCTGGTTTTTATAACAGGGTTGCTTTTGAAATGCAATTGATAAGTTGGTGTGCCATCACTTTTAAGCGAAAATTGCATGGTTAATTCACCATTTGGTGATTTTAATTCTTGTGCAAAAACGCCATGAAAAGCAAGAAGCAAAACGGTTAGAATACTTAAGAATGATTTCATTTTTTTAGTTTTTATTGATTTAAAAATACGATTTATATGTTAAATTATTAAATGGCTATCAATCGTTTTTTTTGAAGCTGTATCGTTTTGTTATCAACATTAATTTCCAATTCGGTATCAGTTTCCAATTCAAAAGTGGTATATTTTTGAGTTACTGTAACCTTTAAAATATGGTTTCTAAAATTAATTTTAAATGAATAGGTTTTCCATTTTTTAGGTATTTGCGGATTGAATGTTAATTTATTATTTATAACACGCATACCACCAAAACCTTCAACAATGCTCATCCAAGTTCCTGCCATGGAAGTAATGTGCAACCCTTCATGAACTTCATGGTTGTAATCATCCAAATCTAAACGAGAGGTTCTTAAATAGAAGGTGTAAGCTTGTTCCATTCTGCCCAATTTTGCCGCTTGAATGCTGTGTACACAAGGCGATAACGAGCTTTCATGAACTGTAAAAGGTTCATAAAAATCGAAATGGCGTTCTAATTCTTCAGTTGTAAATTGGTCTTCAAAAAAGTACAGACCTTGTAAGGTGTCGGCTTGTTTTATATACGGTGAACGTAAAATTCTGTCCCAACTCCATTTTTGATTGATGGGGCGTTGTGAAGGCGCTAAATTGGCTACCGTTATTAATTCTTTATCTAAAAAACCATCTTGTTGTAAATATACTTGATGCTTTTCTGAATAGGGGAAATACATCCCATCTGCAACGGCTTTCCATTGCGTTATTTCAGCTTTAGATAATTTTGTTTTATTCATGATTCGGGTGTAATCTGATGGATACTCCGATTCAATTTTAGTTATATTTTCCAATGCATAATTAATACACCATTTTGCTAAATAATTAGTATAAAAATTATTGTTGATATTGTTTTCATACTCATTTGGTCCGGTAACCCCTAAAATTACATATTTGTTTTTATCGGTCGAAAACGTAGCACGTTGTTCCCAAAAACGAGCAATTCCTATCAAAACTTCCAAACCTTTTTCTGGAATATAACTGTAATCGCCAGTAAAACGGAAGTAATTGTAAATCGCAAATGCTATGGCACCATTTCTATGGATTTCCTCAAAGGTAATTTCCCATTCATTATGGCTTTCCTCCCCGTTCATGGTGACCATGGGGTACAAAGCAGCACCATTTTTAAAACCTAATTTTTCAGCATTTTCAATAGCTTTTTCTAAATGATTGTAACGGTATTCTAAAAGACTTTTAGCAACGTGTTGGTCTTTAGTTGCCATGTAAAAAGGGATGCAATAGGCTTCGGTATCCCAATAAGTGCTTCCTCCATATTTTTCACCTGTAAAACCTTTTGGACCAATATTTAAACGCGAATCTTTTCCTAGATAGGTTTGATTCAACTGAAAAATATTAAAACGAATCCCTTGTTGTGCTTTTACGTCCCCTTCAATAGTGATGTCTGCCATGTCCCAAATGTTTGCCCAAGCTTGTTTTTGGGTTTGCAATAAGTCATGAAAGCCTAAATCGGTAGCTTTTTTTAAAGCTTTTTTTGCAGCTGAAACTAATTCGGTTTTATCGTGGTATCTATCCACAGTATAACCACCAAATTTGTGAATGCTTAATATGTCTCCTTTTTTTACTTCTTGTGAATAGGTAAAAGATACAAAATTTTCAGTTTTTTCTGAAACGGGTTGTATAGATAAAGCTTTATCATTTAAAAATAGTTGAGACTCCATGAACGTACACGTATGAAACTCCGTTTTCATGGTTTTAGCTTGAATGAAAGCCTGACGGTTTTCGAGATTCACATCCAAGGTATTCCAAAATTTATCATCCCAATTAGTGTCTTTATTGGTTATGGCACTACTTAAGTAGGGTTGAAAAATGATGGTAGCATCATTGTTTACGGGTTTTACACTGTATTGAATGGCGCCAACTTCATCGAGTTCTAAACTTAGAAAGCGTATTGCTTCAACTTCAATCTCAATATTATTCTGAAGTGTTGCTGAAAAACTTCTAGACAACCATCCTTCTTTCATATTAAGTTCCCTTCTGAAATTTCCCACTTTTTTACAGGTAAACAAATCGAGAGCTTCGCCATTTACCGTTACGTTAATACCTATCCAACTAGGTGCGTTTAGTACTTTGGCAAAATACTCCGGATAACCGTTTTTCCACCAACCTACACGGGTTTTGTCTGGGTAGTAAACCCCAGCAATATAACTACCCTGAAACGTTTTTCCAGAATAGTGCTCTTCAAAATTGGCACGTTGCCCCATGGCACCATTACCGATACTAAAAAGACTTTCGGAAGATTCAACGCGCGACGCATCAAAACCTTCTTCTATAACTGACCAATTATTTGGTATGATATAATCTTGATTCATTTTATAATCTTTTTTTAAATACTGAATTTGCTAAAGAAATCTTCAGGTATTTCTGTTAAGTTATTGAAGTTGAAATCGGCAGCTTTAAGCGTTTCTTTATCGCCAATACCAACGGAAGTCATTCCAGCGATATTAGCAGCTTCCACACCAGCAATGGCATCTTCAAAAACAATACATTTTTCTGGCGATAGGTTTAGTTTTTTTGCACCTATTAAAAACACTTCGGGGTCTGGTTTTGCTTTTGAAACATCATTACCATCAACAATGCCATAAAAACGATGGTATAAGTTTACTTGCTTTAAAATTAATTCGGCATTTTTACTAGCAGATCCTAGCACATAATGAATACCTAAAGCATCTAGAGTGTTTAATAGTTTTTCAGCTCCTGGTAAAATTTCATTGGCATTCATTTTTGTGATGTAGCCCAAATAATCTTCATTTTTACTGATAAGCATTTTTTGTTTTTCGGTTTCCGATACGGTAACCTTACCAATACCTAGCAAAATTTCTAAAGATCGAACTCTACTTACACCTTTCAGCAATTCGTTATTGGCTTCGGTAAATTCAAAACCCAAAGCATCGGCAAGTTTTTTCCATGCCAGATAATGATATTTTGCTGTGTCTACAATAACACCGTCTAAATCGAATATTACTCCTATTGTATTCATTAATTATGATTTTATTACGTCGTCAACATCTTTTACTTTTGATACTAACATGGCAGCTATTAAAAAACTAACGCCACTTGTTAGTAATGCGAAAATGGCCTGGTTACCATAAGCGTATTTAACTAATGGGCCACCTATTAGCGCATTAATTATTTGTGGGATTACTATAAAAAAATTGAAAATTCCCATATAAACTCCCATTTTTTTAGGTGAAATAGAACCTGCTAAAATAGCATAAGGCATGGCTAGAATGCTAGCCCAAGCGATACCAACGCCTACCATTGAAACTATCAACCAGTTTTTGTCTGGCATAATATAAATGGAGAGTAAGCCTAAACCACCAATAACCAAAGATGTAGCATGGGTACGTTTTCTGCCTAATTTTTTAGCGATATAAGGCAATGCAAACGCATAAAATGCAGATACCAAATTGTAGACGCCAAATAGAATGCCTATCCAATCACCTGCATCTTGATACATCATGCTACTGCTATCTGTATAAGGCAATCCATAAATATGTTGCGCTATGGCAGGAGTTGCAAAAACCCACATACCAAAAAGACCAAACCAAGAAAAGAATTGCACCCAACTTAATTGGCGCATGGTAGATGGCATTTTTTTAAAGTCTTCAAAAATATCTAATAAACTTGATTTTTCTGTTTCATCAATATTAGAAATATCTGTATGAGCATGGTCATTTTCAAAACTAGCTAATTCGGCTGGCGAGTATTCTTTAGTTCCAACAATGGTTACCAAAATCGAAATGATTAAAATTACCGCACCAATAATAAAAGATAGAATTAAGTTGGTTGGTACTATGCCTGCGGAAGTTTCGTTTGATACTCCAAACCAATTGTGTAAAGCATAAGGTAACCATGAGCCAATAACGGCACCAAAACCTATTAAAGCTGTTTGTACGCTAAAGCCTAGTGTCCGTTGGTCTGTACGAAGATTATCACCCACCAAAGCACGAAAGGGTTCCATGGCAATGTTAAAAGAGGCATCCATAATCATGAGCATGCCAGCACCTACCCAAAGTGCGGGTAAAAAGGCAATAAAAATATCTGCCTGTGGCATTAAAACCAAACCAATAGAAGCTAAAATAGCACCAATTAAAAAATAAGGCTTTCTTCTTCCAAAACGACCCCAAGTTTTATCACTATAATAGCCTATAATAGGTTGAACAATTAAACCCATTAAGGGCGCAATTATCCAAAACCATGATAGTTCATGAACATCGGCTCCAAAGATTTGAAGAATTCTACTTGCGTTGGCATTTTGTAGGGCGAAACCCATTTGTATTCCCAAGAATCCGAAACTCATGTTCCAAATTTCCCAGAAACTTAACTTACGCTTTTCCATTAAATAGTATGTTAAAATTAATACTATTTGATAAGCGGTAAACTTATCAAAACTTATTCGTGAGAAGTGAAAATATAAGTTTTGATTTCAGCAAAGATATAAAAGTTTTTAATTCAACCTAAATAAAAATTTTATTTAGTAGAGTCCCTTTCAATAAGTTCGGTTTCAATTATAACTGTTTTGAAGTTTTCATTGCGCTCTGTTTCCTCAATATAATCAATGCTTTCGCTTTCTTCAAGTTCTAATCTATCAATTAATAAATCGGCCGCTTTTTCACCTATTTTTTGTCCGTGTTGGCTAACGGTTGTTAAGCTAGGCGTGGCATGTTTTGATAAAACACCGTCTGTAAAACCAATCACTTGAATATCGTCTGGAATTTTAAACCCAAGTTTACGAGCTACTTTCATGGCAGTTACAGCGTATAATTCGTTAACGGCAAAAACACCGTCTATTTTTTTGTTGCTTTTAAAGAATTTTTCAATTTCATTTTCCAAGACATCTAAATGGCCTTCAACGTCTAGACTATCATCAATTTTCAAAATTAAGTTTGCATCAGCATTTATTTTACCATCCTCCAAAGCTTCTAAATATCCTTGAGTTCTAAGTCTTCCAACACTTACATAATCCATAGTGGTAATGAGCCCTATGTTTTTGCAACCCGTTGATAGTAATTTGTTTACGGCTTTTAATGAGCCTTTAAAATCATCAACAATAACTTTGTCACAATCTACTTCATTCACCACTCTATCAAATAAAACAATGGGCATGCCTTGGTTGATAGTGGCATTAAAATGGTGATAATCTTGTTTCAGTAATGTTTCTTTTGAAATAGATAAAATAAACCCATCAATACTACCACCAGCGAGCATTTCCATGTTTATGATTTCTTTGGTGAACGATTCGTTTGAAAGCCCTACAATAACGTTGTATCCACGTTTGTTGGCAACCAATTCAATACCTCTAATAACGGTAGAAAAAAAATGGTGCACAATTTCTGGAATAATAATTCCAATGGTTTTTGTTTTCCTGTTTTTTAAGCTTAAGGCTATGTTATTAGGTCTGTAGTTATAGAGTTTTGCAAATGCTTGAATTTTTTGAGTGGTATCTTCACTAATTTCTTTGCTACCACTTAAGGCTTTAGAAACTGTTGAAATTGAGACATCCAATTCTTTTGCAATTTGTTTTAAGGTTATTTTTCGTTTCATTATAAAAAGTAGTCGTTGGTGAAGAGTGCATAAATATAAAAATCTTTATTTATAAAAAGGTTATAATTCAAAGCAATAAGGAAAAATTCTAGACATCAATTTTTGTATTCTTTAAAATCTCAAACGTTTTCGTAATTCCGTTAATTTTATGTATTTAATAAAATATGGTCGTTTTTATGAAAAGTTGTCAACACGAAAACGTTTTCGTTGTTTATTTCGTAATATCAGATTATTTCTTTACACAAAATTTGCATAATTTTAACATCGAGAAGTGAAAATATAACGAAACTAATTTACAGATTAATTTAACAAAATTATATGAAAACAACTATTAATAGTGTACTGTTTCTCCTGTTTTTTGCCCCTGCTTTTATGTTTGGGCAAAACACCATAACAGGAACAGTAACAGAACAAGCAACTTCAATTCCGCTGCCAGGAGTTAATGTTGTTATTAAAGGCACCACCACAGGAACAGCGACCGATTTTGACGGACAATATCAAATACAGGTTAAAAAAGGAGATGTATTATCATTTTCTTATTTAGGTTACTTACCTATGGAGATTACCTATAATGGGCAAAGTACTTTAAACGTACAGTTAAAAGAAGATGCAGCTCAGTTAGATGAGATTGTTGTAATTGGATACGGAACAGTGAAAAAAGAAGACTTAACAGGTTCTGTTAATGTAATATCTTCAAAAGATTTTAATCGAGGTGCCGTAGTTTCTCCCGATCAATTACTTCAAGGTAAAGCAGGAGGTGTAAGAATAACTACTGCAGGAGGTCAACCCGATGCAGCTCCTAATATTAGAATTAGAGGAGGTTCTTCACTTTCAGGAAATAATGCACCTTTAATCGTAATTGATGGTGTGCCCTTAGATAATGGAGGTATTGCTGGGGTAGGCAACCCATTAAGCCTTATAAACCCTAACGATATTGAGAGCTTTAGTGTTCTTAAAGATGCCTCTGCAACAGCTATTTATGGTTCTAGGGCATCAAATGGTGTATTGATAATTACTACCAAAAAAGGAACATCTGGTGAAGCTAAATTTAATTTTTCAGCTAGAACTTCATTAAGCAATGTTAGTAGCAACCAGCAAGTTCAGGTAATGAATGGCGATGAGTTTGTAAGATTTGCCCAAACGTACTTTCCAAATAATTTGGATGCTTTGGGTGTGCCGGTGGGTAGTGTACAAACATCACAAGCAGTTTCGCAAATAATAAGTACGCCAAATGGAGATAGAGCCATATATAATACAGATTGGCAAGATGTTATTTATAGAACGGCTGTTACAAAAGATTATAATTTTGGAGCTAGTGCCAATTTATTGAAAAAAATTCCTTTTAGAGGTTCTATAGGTTATAACAATACAGAAGGCGTGGTTAAAACAAATGATTACGAAAGAATTACTGCTTCTTTAAGATTATCACCAAAATTGTTTGATGATCATTTAAAAATAGATATTAATGCTAAAGGAACTATCGTAGATAAAAATTCTATAGATGAAGGAGCTGCCTTAGGAGGTGCTATTTCAATGGATCCAACAAAACCTATTTACGATGCTAATTCTATTTTTGGAGGCTTTTATCAACAGTTACAGGCATCTGATAATCCAAATGATCCCAATGCAAAAATTGGTGCGGGTAACCCTTTAGGTGTGTTACTTCAAAGAACTCGCCCTGAAAAGGTAAACCGTATATTAGGTAATGTAGAATTGGACTACAAGTTCCATTTTTTACCAGAATTACGTGCCGTAGTAAATTTAGGTCTTGAAGCTTCAAGAGCAGAAATTGAAGAAGCTTATTCTGAAAATGCGATTAACGCTTATACCCGTGTGCCTGATACAAGTGTTCCAAATGGCACTTATATTTTCAATGATGGAAAAAGTTTTGGTGAAAGACAACATGTTACCAATACCACCATGGATACTTATTTGGTTTACCGCAAAGAATTGGAGAACCATTTTATCAATAATTTTGATGTTCAAGGAGGTTATTCTTATCAGAATTTTAAGAATGATGGTAATAAAGACGAATATATAACCGATCCGGTAAGTGGGATAAGAATACCAAATATAGACCCTCTTAATGTTAATAATAGATATTTTAACGAACTTAACTTGCAGTCGTTTTTTGGACGTGCCAATATTAATTTAGCTAATAAATACTTATTAACAGCTTCATTTAGAGCAGATGCTTCTTCATTTTTTACAGAAGAAAATCGTTGGGGCTACTTTCCATCGGCCGCTTTAGCTTGGAAACTTAAAGAAGAGAGCTTTTTAAAAGAAGTTAACTTTGTAAACGACTTTAAAATAAGAATAGGTTGGGGGGAAACTGGACAACAAGATATTTCTGGTCAGGTAGGTTTTTATCCTTCAATTCCTTTATTTGAAATAGGTTCACCACAAAGTCAATACATTAGTGGTGTAAATTTATACAATGCAAAAGAATTTAATCCAGATTTAACTTGGGAAAAAACAACCACCTATAATGCGGGTGTTGATTTCGACTTCTTTAAAAACAATTTTGTTTCAGGATCTTTTGATATTTTTAAAAGAGAAACCACAGATTTACTAGTGCTTACTAATGTTCCACCAGGTCAGGCGTTGAGCGATCAAGTAATTCAAAATGTAGGTGCGACAGATAGTAAAGGTTTTGAGTTAAACCTAAACTTAAATCCTGTTAAAAATGATAATTTCAACTTATCACTAAACGGAAATTTATCATATAACTATACAGAAGTTACCGATTTGAAAGGCGCTGAACAAATTAATGCAAAAGATGGTGGATTAGCTTTTGGAACAGGAAATATTTTATTGAGACATGCTTTAGGGCAACAAGCCGGATCTGCATGGGTACTTAAACAAGTGTATGATGCTAGCGGAAACCCTGTTCTAGGATCGTTCGTAGATTTGAATGACGATGGCAGAATTACCGAAGCTGATAGATATTATGAACCCATTCAACCTAATTGGACTTTCGGATTTGGTTTCAACATGAATTATAAAAACTGGGATTTTAGTGCTAGTTTCAGAGGACAGTTCGATGGTAAAATTTATAACTCAAGAAGATTGACCCACGGTGCTATAGAAAATGCATTGTCGCTTGATGGTAACTCATTTAATAACACTCTAAATTTCTATACAGGCGAAGCAAACCTAGTGTTTACAGATATTGTAGATCCAGTTCAATATTCAGATTACTTTTTAGAAAACGCATCTTTCTTACGTTGCGAGAATATTGTAATTGGGCATACATTAAACAACGTTATAAAAAAAGCATCATTAAAAATATATGGGGCGGTTAACAATCCATTCTTAATTACAAATTACTCAGGACAGGATCCTGAAAATTTCTCAGGAATTGACAACAACTTTTATCCGAGAGCAACGATATATAACTTAGGTGTAAACATTGATTTTTAAACTATGGAAATTATGAAAAATAAAATTTTAAAATTACTATTTGGTTTGATAGTAATCTTTACTGCTAATGTTAGTTGTACAGCAGATCTAGATACAAAGCCAATAACAGAACTATCGCTAGATGAGCTTTTGGCACAAGACCCACAGGCAGTTGAAGGTATTTTGTCAAGACTATATGGTTCATTTGCGCTTTCAGGTGCCGATGGATCAGGTAGTTCAGATATTAGTGACGACGCAGGTGAATCTCCATTCCTTAGAGGAATTATAAACCTACAGGATTTTTCGGCTGATGCTATGAAGAATCGTTGGGGAGATAATGGGTTAGACCAATTAACGACTACTAGCGACTGGACGCCAGATAATAAATTCTTTAGATATCTATACAACAGAATATTCTTTACTATTCCACAATGTAATAACTTACTTTCTATATTGCCTAACGTGGAGGTTGAGAATAAAGATGTTATTATTTCGGAAGTTAGATTTATCAGGGCTTTGGCTAACTACTATTTAATTGATGTATTTGGAAAAGGCGTTTTGGCAACCGAAGAAAATTTTGGACAAACCGATCCCTTACCAGAAGCTTCACGTCAAGAATTATTCGACTTTGTTGAATCTGAATTATTAGCTATTGAACCATTATTACCAAATACAAATACTTATGGACGGGCAACTAAAGGTGCTGCTCAAATGCTTTTGGCAAAATTATATTTAAATGCTGAAGTGTATACCGGCACCGCAAAATATGCTGAAGCTGCAACTTACGCTAATAAAGTAATTACTGAAGGGCCTTATAGTTTAGATACAAATTTTGTTGGCCTATTTTCAGCGGATAATAATACATCAACTGAAATCATTTTTCCTTTAATAGCCGATGCACAAGTAAGTCAAAGTTTTGGAAATACTACCTATATAATTAATGGTAGTTTAAATTCGGATACGATGCCACTATCTCAATTTGGGGCAACTGAAGGTTGGGGTGGTCATAGATCTTCTAAAGCTTGGTACGGTCTTTATGGAAATTTAAGTACCTCTCCAGATGTTAGGGCCAGTTTGTTTTGGATTAGTGGGCACAATTATGAAATGAATGATTATAGAGAATGGACAGATGGTTATCCATCAATTAAATTTAGAAATACAAATTTAACAGGAACCTCTTTGCCTTCTAGTTTTGCGAGTACAGATTTTCCTTTGTTCAGACTTGCAGACGCTTACTTAATGTATGCAGAATGCGCCATTAGAAATGCTGCCGGAACAGATATGGGTATAGCAGAAGATTATGTGAATGACGTTAGAGAACGGTCTAATGCTACCAGCATAAGTCAATCTGATTTAACATTAAATTTTATATTGGATGAACGTGCGCGCGAGCTTAACCTAGAAGGGCACAGACGAACCGATTTGATTCGTTTTGGCAAGTTTACTGGCGGGTCTTATTTATGGCCATGGAAAGGTGGTGTTAAAGATGGAACATCTATTCCATCATATTATAACTTATTTCCTATTCCATCATCTGCTTTACAGGCTAACCCGAATTTAAATCAAAACCCAGGGTATTAATAAAAAATAGATAAAAATGAAAAATTTAAAAAACATATTTATATCAATGCTATCAGCATTTGTATTAATGCTGGGTAGTTCTTGTACGGATGATAATGAGAAATTTATAGTTTCTGATACAGATCCTATTGTTCTGTCCGATTTACCAATTACAGATATCGAACTTGATGCTGTAAACATAAATAACCCAGCAGTTACCTTCAATTGGACGGAAGCAGATTATGGACAACAAGTCCCTGTTTCATATCAGGTTGAGGTCGCTTCCGATGAATTATTTACGAATTCTACAGTTTTAACAACCGTGAGTAGTGGCAACATGGTAACAATTTCTGTAACAGAAATGAATTCCGCTTCAGGAAAAGTAGGTTTACCTCCTTTTGCATGGAATAAATTATATGTAAGAGTGACCTCATCGGTAGGTACAGAAAATGGTTTAGCAGTGCCTTCAAACAGCATAAGTTTTAATGTTTATCCTTATTTTAATTATATTTTTAATGATTATTATTTGGTAGGAAATGGTACAGCACCTGGTTGGAATAACAATAGTAACAACCCAGCATTGTTTAGAGATGGAGATAATGCTAACCTTTACCACTACACCGGGTATTTTGCTAACGCTACTGCCGATTTTAATGAAGGAAGGTTCAAAATTATTGAATCTAGAGGTTCATGGCAACCACAATGGGGTGTTAAAGAAAATGAAGGGGATGATATTATAAAAGCTACCGGCGATATGGCGGGAAACCCTGCGACACAAACCGGTGATCCTGGACGCTTTGGTGTAGCAACAAGTGGTTATTATGCCTTTACCTTTAATTTCTCTACAAAAAAATACACGATGGCTGCTTTTGATGCATCTGGAGCAAGCAATTTTACGGGTATAGAAATTCAAGGATCCTCAATTGCAGCTACAGTAGCTATGACCAAATCTACTTTTGATGGTCATATCTGGTATTTAAATAGCGTACGTTTAAAATCAGGTAATTTACAATTCAAAACCAATACAGGATCTGTTTGGGCTGGAAGTACTGAGTTTTCTGGACAAGCCACTTTAGATGGTGGAAATATTCCTGTTGTAGTTGAAGACGATTACGAAGTTTGGTTTAACGATCTTGATGGCAGGTATATTTTGATTCCATTGAATTTATAATCATTAAAAAAGATAGATATGAATTTATATATAAAAAAAATAAGTTTCCTATTTCTTTCACTTGCATTTATTTTTACTGCTTGTGAAACCGAGGACAATTTAATAATAACATCTGCAGATCCTGCATTTGTTTTACAGGAACCAGGTATTAGCACTGTGTTTTTAAACTTCGCTTTGCCGAATAATCCTGCTTTTACTATTTCGTGGAATGATGATGTAACTGGAAGTACATCTTACACAGTTGAAATGGCTACAGATACCGATTTTACAACACCTATTGTTTTAGGTACAACGGAAGCTAAGAACTTCACCATGTCGGTTGCCGATTTTAATCAATCGTTAAATACTACAGATATAAAATCGTACACTAGTACTGCTGTTTATATGCGGGTTGTTGCGGGTAGTGTTCCTTCAAACTTTATTTTGTTTCAAGTATCAAAATTCCCCATAACAGCACCAATTATAACAAGTCCAGATAATTCCTTTACAGCTATTTTGCAGGATGCAACTGCTGGTGAAACTGCGTTAACATTAACTTGGAATGATCCTGAAATTGGTGATAACAGTAATATTACCATAGATTATGAAGTAGAAATGGCTCTTGCTGGAACAGATTTTGCATCTGCCATAGCGATAGGTACAACCACGGAAACTACATTTTCAATTAGCCACGAGGCACTTAACGATTTGGTTATTGCTAGTGGTGGCGCAGCAGATGTTGCTTCAAGCTTTGACTTTAGGGTTAAGGCTATTGTAAACTCGGCAGCAGGTGAATTAACTAGAACTTCAGATAAAATAACCATTTCACTTACCGCTTATAAAGTTGCAATACCAGACAATTTATACATGGTTGGTCAACACAATGGTTGGAACAATGGCGACCCTACGCAACAATTTTATAACAATGGAAGCGGTATATTTTCAAGAGTTCAGGCATTTAGCGTTAATGATGAATTTAAAATGATTCCGGTTTCTGGTTCTTGGGATAATGATTACGGTGAAGATCCTGCAAACCCAGGTAAAATTCTTCAAGATGGAGAACAAAACATTAAAATAACCGAAGCTGGTAATTATGTGGTAATTGTAAACTTTAATACATTAAGTTTTAAAATAGCTAAAATTGATAACCTATATATGGTAGGGGCTCACAATGGATGGAATAACGCAGATGCAACTCAAAAATTTAACACCACAGGAAATGGCGTATTTACAAAATTACAAGCTTTTGATGCAGATGCAGAGTTTAAACTCCTGCCAGTATCAGGCTCTTGGGATGGAGATTGGGGAGAAAGTAAAACTACAGCTAACAGTTTAGTACAAGATGATGAGCAAAATATTAAAGTTGCAACAGCAGGGACCTATATGGTAACTATCGATTTTAATACCTTAACATATTCATTATTAGAAGTGCCTCAAAACTTATATTTAGTAGGCTCACCTAATGGATGGAATAATGCTACCGCACCTGCTTTTACTAAAGTGTCTGAAGGGTTATTTACTTTAAGTCAAGCATTAGTAGCGACTGATGAATTCAAATTCCTTCCTGTACAAGGCTCTTGGGATAATGATTGGGGAGCAAGTAAAAAGTATAATGGCATGATTGTAAGAGATGATGAAAACAATGTAGCATCTCCTGGAACTGGCACCTATACGATAACGGTAGATTTCAATAAAGGAACCTATACGGTAAATTAAGTTATTTAGATTATATTAAAAAAGGCTGATTTACATCAGCCTTTTTTGTCAAAAAAAAACAAATAGATCATGAAAAAAATTACATTTATAGTATTCTTATTTTTATCGTTATCTGCACTTTCACAAACGGTCACGTATAGCGTTAATCCAACAACTTTTAATGAAACGGATGCGATCACTATTACGTTTAATGGAAATAGCATTAACGAAGCAACTTGGGGAGTAAGTGATAATGCACTTTATTTATGGGCTTGGTCTTATGATTTAAATGATGCTAATTCTCTTGATTGTCCAACTAATGGGGCTTGGGGAAGTTCTAATGAAGCCAATAAGCTAACTTACAATTCTGGCTCAGATACTTATAGCATCACGTTTGTTCCAACAACGTTCTATGCAAGAACTAATATTGGACGCATAGGGTTTTTAATAAAAACGAAAACTGGTAATGGACAAAGTCAAGATATTTATTCTGAAGTTGGTTCATTTCAAGTAAACTTAACCAATCCTGTTGAAAATAGTTCAACGTTATTAGCATCTGGTGGCAGCTTAAACATTACAGCCACAAACACCAATGGGAACGCTAGTTATAACTTAAAGTCCAATGGCGTTAGTATAAATACGAATGCTGCAACTTCCAATTACGCATTTAATCACACAAACATTACTTCCAATCAAAATTATGAATTGGAAATTACTCAAAATGCTACAACCATAGTAAAGAAATTTTCAGTAGTTGTTAATCCAAGCGTTATATATGAAGTACTTCCTACAGGCTTAGTAGAAGGAATCAATTACAATGCTACCGATGCCACTAAAGCCACCTTGGTTATTAATGCACCTTTTAAAGATTATATATATGTAGCAGGAAGTTTCAATAATTGGCAACCAACTTCGGGGTACGCCATGAAAAAAGATCCTTCTAGCAACAAGTTTTGGTTAGAATTAACAGGATTAACATCTGGTAAAATTGAAACCTATCAATATTGGGTGGTAGATCAAACCCCTATTTCCAATTCACCTAGTTTGGTAAAAACGGCCGACCCTTATTCTACGCTTGTTTTATCGCCTTATGATGATCCATATATTCCTAGTGCCACGTATCCTAATTTGCCCACATATCCAATAGGGCAGGAGCGTGAAGTTACTGTGCTTCAAACAGGGCAAACAAATTATTCGTGGCAAGTCACAAATTTTTCAAAACCTAAAAAAGAGGATTTAATTATTTATGAAGTGCTTATTAGAGATTTTGATGCCGATAGAAATTTTCAGGATATAATTGATAAAATAAGTTACTTCAAAAACTTAAACATCAATGCTATTGAATTGATGCCTATTATGGAATTTGAAGGTAATGAAAGTTGGGGTTACAATACATCATTCCACATGGCGCTTGATAAGTTTTATGGAACCTCAGATAAGTTTAAAGAATTGGTAGATGTATGTCACCAAAATGGTATTGCCGTTATTTTAGATGTTGCTTTAAATCATGCTTTTGGAAGAAATCCCATGGTTAGAATGTGGATGAGCGACGCTGATAAAGACGGTTGGGGTAGTCCATCTACCGAAAACCCATATTTCAATACGACTGCAAAACACAGTTATAATGTAGGTGAAGATTTTAATCATCAAAGCACTTATACTCAAAACTATGTAAAACGTGTTGTAAATCATTGGATTTCAGAATATAAAATTGATGGTTTCCGTTGGGATTTAACTAAAGGTTTTACTCAAAACTGTACCTCTACAAATGAAACTTGTACAAATTCATACCAACAAGATCGTGTGGATGTATTAAAAGCGTATGCAGATTATTCTTGGAGTTTAGATGAAACACACTATGTTATTTTTGAGCATTTAGGTCCGGACAATGAAGAGCAACAATGGGCAAATTACAGAATTACCGATGCCATTCCAAAAGGTGTGATGATGTGGAGCGAAATGTGGACACCTTATAAAAACCTAGCGCAAGGACAGTCTGGAAATATTAATTTTGACAGAATGGGGAATACAGCGCACGGTTTTACAGCAAAACGTACTTTAGGATACCCAGAAAGCCATGATAAAGACCGTATTATGTATGAAATGACTCAATTTGGTGTCACTACCAATCCATCACATAATGTGAGGGATTTGAATACGGCGCTATCAAGAATGTCGGCTCTTGGCGCTGTAACCATACCGATTCCAGGACCTAAAATGTTGTGGCATTTCGCCGATTTAGGAATGGAAAATTCTATTTGGACCTGTGATAATGGCGTTGTTAATACAGATTACGATGGTAATAATGATGGAGATTGTAAATTATCTACTAAACCACAACCACAATGGGTAAACAATTGGTTGGGAGATGCTAATAGAAATAAAATTTATAGTGATTGGTCCAGATTAAATGCATTAAAAATTAACGAGCCTGTTTTTGAAGGTAATTATTCTATCAGTTCAGGAACGCAAACACCTAGAATAAGTATTTATACAGGTAATGAAAATACGTCTGATACAAACCTTAAAAATGTGATAATCATCGCTAATTTTTCTGTGACGAGTCAAAATGTAAATCCCAATTTCCCCTATACGGGCACTTGGTACGATTTAATGGATGCTACTGGAAATACAACAATTAATGGTGCTACAACTTCTGTGACCTTGAGTCCTGGAGCATTTAAAAT
The DNA here is from genome assembly GCF_004341235.1 of Mariniflexile fucanivorans. GTDB lineage: Bacteria > Bacteroidota > Bacteroidia > Flavobacteriales > Flavobacteriaceae > Mariniflexile > Mariniflexile fucanivorans. The sequence continues at coordinate 618,018 of NZ_SLUP01000002.1, read as the reverse complement.
GTATGGAAATCAAAAATCATTAACATTGAGCAACCAATATTTTGAAACTGCTTCAGATTTGGTATTATACCCAAATCCAGCAAAATCATTTTTTCAATTAAATGAATCTGTAAAAACAGTCACCATTTATGATTATACAGGAAAAGAAATTTCAAGGTTTAATGGCAATTTTGAAAAATATCACGAATTTAATATTTCAAATATAAACCAAGGATTCTATGTAGTAAAAATTGAAGGTGTTTTTGGTTATGAAACCAAGCGTTTAATAATTGATTAATTATGAATAACATAAAGCCTTATTTTACTTAATATTATAAAGAGCTATAACAGATAAAAAGCCCATAAGCATAATGTTTATGGGCTTTTGGTTAATTGCTTAAAGATAAAAAGAAGGTGGCCTTCATTTGCTATTATAAAGTAAAAATCAAATTTATGGTTTAGTTCACCTATTGGATTAATTCATAATATTTGATGTTAATTGGTTAGTTTTTGTGTTAAAATATTAATAACTTTCGCAAAAGAATTTGTGTTCATTAAGTATATAATGCCATTCGTCTATACTTTTCTACCATTCATCGATACTTAATGCCTTACTAGCGAAATGAAAAAGTAATTTTGAGTAATTAAAATTATATTTGGAAATGACTTAAATTTCTAAATAATGACAAATATTCTTAAGATACTACTTATTGAAGATGATATGATTGAAATAATGAAACTAAACAGAACAGTTTCGTCACTTAAACTCAATCATAAAATTATTGAAGCAAACAATGGAGAAGATGCTTTAAAAATTTTAGAAAAAAAAGAAGACTTACCTGACATTATTTTATTAGATTTAAACATGCCAAAAATAAATGGCATTGAATTTTTAAGTATCCTTAAAAAAGATGAGGTTTTAAAATATATACCTACTATTATTTTAACAACATCTAGTAATCAAAAAGATTTATTAGAATGTTATAAAATTGGCATAGCGGGTTATGTATTGAAACCACTTAAATATGAAGAGTATGTTTCTAAAATTGAAAAACTTTTAGCATACTGGAGCATAAATGAACTAAAAAAAATATAATGAAAGGTATTGTTTTTACTGAGTTTTTAGATTTAGTTGAAGCTAAATTTGGTTTGGAAATGGTTGATAAAATTATCAATCAATCAAATCTAGAATCAAATGGTGCTTATACGGCAGTAGGAACGTATGAATTTTCAGAAATGCTTCAATTGCTTCAACACTTAAGTGAAAATACAGGAATTTCAATAGATGATTTATTATTAGTTTACGCCGAACATTTTTTTAGTGTTTTAAAAAAAAGCTATCCAGGGCTATTTGTAACTTATACAGACCCTATAGAAATGCTGTCTTCCATAGAGAATCATATTCATGTTGAGGTTAGAAAAATTTATCCAGACGCAGAATTGCCAACCTTTGAAGTAGTTGAGAAAAGTAAAAATTCAATAACTTTAATTTATAAATCAAGTAGGGCGATGCATCATTTCGGACTTGGTTTAATGAATAAAACCTTTGAACACTTTAATGCTACCGCAACTATTCTACTTGAAAAACTAAAAAAAGACGGAACAGAAGTTAAGTTTATAATTACCAAAAATTAATGAGTCAAGAAAAAATTGACATATTGCAACGGGCACTTGACCGCGAAAAAGCGGCTAGAAAGCAGGCAGAATCCATTCTAGAGCAAAAAGCGGCTCAATTATACGAAACAAATCAAAGGCTTGAAAAATCGTATTCAGAACTCGAAATGCTGCTTACCAAAAAAGACTCTCAATTACAAGGCGTTTTTGAAAATATAGTTGACGCCTATTTAATTATGGATTTATTTGGTAATATTTTAAAAATGAACGATGCTGCGTTAAGATTGTTTGGTTTTGAAAACGATAAGGTAGATTTTAACCTAATGAAAATGGTTAGCCCTAATGATTATGAAAGAGTGGCAAATTCTTTTAAGGAATTATTAAATGATGGGGTATTAACCAATTTTGAAATAAAAATCACAACCAATGATAATATTGAAAAACTAATTCATATAAATGCCAGTATTATCTACGATAATGGAATTGCTGTAGCAGCACAGGGCATTATAAGAGATATTACCAAAAATAAAGAAGCGGAAGAAAAGCTAATAGAGTCTGAAAATAGATTAGCTACCTTAATTCTTAATCTAGATAGTGGTGTGGTTCTTGAAGACGAAAATCGAAAAATTATACTTACGAATAAAAAATTTACCGAGCTTTTTAATATTGATGCGTCTCCAACAGAATTGATTGGAATGGATTGTAAAGAGGCCTCAGAGCAAAACAGCGTTTTATTTAAAAACCCAGATGCTTTTTTATCTAGAATGAGGGAAATAGAGCATAAAAAGCAAACGGTTCTAGCCGATGAACTAGAAATGATTGATGGAAAAGTTTTAGAAAGAAACTATATGCCAATTGTTATAGATCAACAATCTAAAGGGTTTTTATGGACGTTTAAAGATATTACAACCAACATATCTTATGAAAGAACTTTAAAAGCCGAAAAACAGAAATATTATAATATTATTTCTAACATAAATTTAGGACTTTTAGAACTAGATCTTGACGACAAAATTTTGATGGTAAATAAAAGTTTTGCTGCCATGACGGGTTATTCTGAAAAAGAACTTATTGGTGTAAAGGGTAAAGAATTGCTACCTATTAATGATGATAGGGAACTTATGGCGGAGCAAGCTAAAAATCGTAAAAAAGGCAGAACAGATTCGTATGAATTAAGAATAAATAATAAAAAAGGAGAATTAAGACATTGGCTTATTAGTGGCGCGCCAAATTATGATTTGGAAGGAAAAATTATTGGCTCCATTGGTGTAAATTTAGATATTACAGAATTTAAAAACCTTGAAATTCAAAAAGAAAGTCTTTTAAAGGAATTAGAAAAAAGCAATAACGATTTACAAGAATATGCCCATATTGTGTCGCACGATTTAAAATCACCTTTACGCAGTATTAATGCCTTATTTAGTTGGCTTAAAGAAGATAATGCGAGCAAATTGGATGGCGTAAGCATTCAAACTATTGATTTGATTGAAAAGACTTTAGAAAAAATGGATCAATTAATAACCGATATTTTAGATTATTCTAGTGTAGGTTCAGATGATGGCGAAAAAATTGAAATTCATACAAACGATTTACTTATTGATTTAGTTAAAGTATTATATATACCAGAGCATATTTCCGTAGAAATTGCTAGTACACTACCTATCATTTTTGGCCATAAAACAAAGTTGCAGCAGTTGTTCCAAAATTTGATAAGCAATTCTGTTAAGTTTATCGATAAAGAAAAAGGCATCATAAATATTGCGGCAGAAGATCAAGGTGAATATTATCAATTCTCAGTGCATGATAACGGTATGGGAATAGAAAAGCAGTTCCACGATAAAATATTTAAAGTATTTCATTCACTTAAAAAAAGTAAAGATTCATCGGGTATTGGCTTATCCATAGTTCAAAAAATAGTTGAATTACATCAAGGAAAAATTTGGCTAGAAAGTGAGCCAGGTATAGGAACAACATTTTTTTTCACCTTAAAAAAATAGATGGATGAACACGGTACAATTAATAAAATTTAAAGATAAAGATTGGAAGTATTTAACTCCTGAAAAAAAATTAAATGCTCCCTTAGTTTTGGTTTTTGGAGATCGATTTTTTTTAGAAGATGTAAACATCTATAAAGATATAAAAAAAATATTTCCTAAAGGACATATTGTATTTGCTTCAACAGGAGGAAACGTAATAGGTAATTCCGTAGAGAACAATTGCATCTCTATTACAGCAATTGAATTTGAGCGTAGTACATTCAAAGTAGAAAAAATAAATCTTTCTGATACAAATTTAGATAGCTTTAAAGCAGGATCTAATCTAGTTAAGAAATTAAAAGGAAAGGATTTAAAATATATTTTAGTTTTATCAAACGGTAGTTTTGTTAATGGTAGTGAGTTGGCAAATGGAATGAATGATACTGTTGATAGTAATGTGTTAATTACAGGAGGTTTAAGCGCAGATGATAACAGGTTTGAAAGAACATTAGTTTCATACAACGAAAACCCTAAAGATGGAGAAATAGTTGCTATAGGATTTTATGGTGATTCTTTTGAGGTGACATCATCTGTAGATGGCGGATGGACAGCATTTGGTCCAGAACGTATTGTAACAAAATCTAAATCAAATTTTTTGTATGAGCTAGATAACAAACCAGCTTTAGATTTGTACAAACGCTATTTAGGCGATAAATCATCAGAATTGCCAGGAGTGGCTTTATATTATCCACTCCAAATTAAATCTGAAAAAGAAGAACAATCCAAAATAAGAACCATCTTAAATATTAATGATGAGTACAATGCTATGATACTTGCAGGTGATATACCTCTAAATTCAAAAGCACAACTCATGATGACCAATGTAGATAGTTTAGTAAGAGCATCAGAAACAGCAACCAAACAAGCTTTAGATCAAATGGTTAGTAAACCACAACTTGCTTTATTAGTAAGTTGTATAGGCAGAAAACTTATATTAGACCAACGCACTATAGAAGAAGTTGAAGAAGCTAAAAAAGTTTTGCCAAACGGAATTACCATGTGTGGATTTTATTCATATGGAGAAATTGCACCATATCATGAAGAAAATATGTGTCAGTTACATAATCAAACCATGGCAGTAACCCTAATAAGTGAATAATGAACTCATTATTAAAACATCAAATTAGTAAATATTTGAGCAATGGAACAAACTCAGAGAAAGATTTGATGGCATTTATTGATGCCGTTAATAGAGCTTACGATAATTTTGATGAACAATATAAAATGCAACAGAGAGCAATCTCTGTTAATTCAGATGAGTTATCTGAATCTAATGAAAAATTAAGGCAAGAAACACTTGTACAAAGAAACCTAATAGACAAATTAAATAAATTAATAGAAAGTATAAGAGTTCAAGATGAATCTGGAAGTAAAAAAATAAGTCCAAAAGATTTAGATGGTGTTAAATTATCAGAATTTATTGATAAACAAACAGAAGAACTCATCGAGATGAATAAGCAAAGAGAACAGCTTATGATTGAATTGGAAACGCAAAACGAAGAATTGAGCGATTATGCCTATTTAGTATCTCACGACTTAAAATCACCACTACGAACTATAGATGCCTTATCTGCTTGGTTAAAAGAAGACGCTGCAGGAAACCAAAAAGGCAATGTGTCTGAAAGTTTAAATTTAATAAGAGGTAATGTTGAAAAAATGGATAATTTAATTAGTGGCATTTTAAATTATTCAACAATCAATAAAAACCAAACTACAACATACGATTTAGATTTAAATGAAATTATTAATGACATATTAATTTCTGTTAAAATACCCGAGCACATCAAAGTTAATCTCCCTTCCAGTCTGCCAATAATAAAGGGCGATAAATTTAGGGTTAAACAATTGTTTCAAAACTTAATAGATAATGCAATTAAATACAATAATAAAGAACAGGGTTTACTAGAAATTGGATTTTTAGAACAACCAACTCATTGGAAATTTTATGTAAAAGATAATGGTATAGGTATTGAAAAAGCTTATTTTGATAAAATATTCAAACCATTTCAAAAACTAGAAAACAACTCCAATGCTACAGGGATAGGATTGTCTATTGCAAAAAAAATTGTATCAGCCTTTGAAGGAAAAATTTGGTTAGAATCTGAAATTGGAAAAGGAACTGTATTTTATTTTACAATAAAAAAATAACGATGGAAAAACCAAACTTAAATTATATAAAACAATTCTCTAATGGTGAAAAATCATTTGAAGATAAACTGCTATCAATTATTAAATTAGAGTTCCCAGCAGAAAAAGAAGTATACTACCAAAATTTAAAATCGAACAATTTTAAACTAGCTTCAGAAAATGTGCACAAACTTAAACATAAAATTAGTATTTTAGGGCTTGAAAAAAGTTATGCTGTTGCAGTTGTATTTGAAAATAATTTATTGGAAGGTAATACAGACCTTAGTGAAGAATTCGAATCTATATTAAATAACATAACTAATTATTTATCTACAGTATAATTAGTATATATGAATTGTATTATTATTGATGATGAGGCTACAGCCAGAGCTATAATTTTTCAATTGTGTTCAACTATAAAAGGACTTCAAGTTCTTGAAGAATTTCCCAATGCAATTCAGGCTATAAAATTTTTAAACCAAAACGATGTCGATTTAATCTTCTTAGACATTCACATGCCAGATTTTAATGGTTTCGATTTTATTCAAACTTTAAAAAATCCTCCAAAAATTATTCTAATAACTTCAGATTCTAAGTTAGCCATTGAAGCCTATGAGTACGATTGTATTATAGATTATTTAGTGAAACCCATTTCATTGCCACGTTTTGAAAAAGCAATTCAAAAAGCTGAAAAAATAGATATTAAAAATGTTCCAGACACTATTACAGATGATAAAGATGTTTCTGCATCAGGAAATGATTTGTATATAAATATTGATAGAAGATTAATAAAAATTGATATTCCAAGTATCTGTTTGGTGGAGGCCAAAGGCGATTATATTTTAGTTAAAACCGAAGAAAAAAATTACACAGTTCATTCTACACTAAAAAAAATTGAAGATAAATTACCAGAGAGTCTATTTTTAAAAGTGCATCGTTCCTATATAATCAATATTAAAAAAATTATTGATATTAAAGATAATAGTGTGCTTGTTAAAAAAGATATAGTTCCGGTAAGTCGCTCAAATAGACCTGAATTAATGAAGCGTCTTAATTTATTATAGTAAAACTAAACTTCTAAAAATCTATTATTTCAAAAGATTGTAATTAAATTCTTTAATAATTTCAAAAAAATATACATATTAACTGATTTTTTTTGTATTACATCGATATTATAGAAAAAAAATGTTACATTTGAAAAATAAATTCTTTTAAAAAATTGGCTTGACAAAACATGATAAATCTTAACCAATTTGGAATTAGTTGTTTAAAATCAGTTAGTTTTTTTTAAAAATTTAGATGCAAATTAACCCCTAAAATCTATAAAGAATGAAAATCGTAATTGTTGGAAGTGGATATGTAGGCCTAGTTACGGGCGCATGTTTTTCCGAAGTGGGTATTAATGTCACCTGTGTTGATATTGATAAGAAGAAAATTGATAACCTTAACAATGGAATTATTCCTATCTATGAGCCTGGTTTAGAAAATATGATTACCAGGAATATGGATAAAGGTCGATTAAGTTTTACAACCAATATTAAGGAAGCTTTAAAAGATGCCGAAGTATTGTTTATTTCTGTAGGAACACCGCCAGATGAAGATGGTAGTGCAGACCTTAAATACGTTGTTGCCGTGGCAAGAGATTGTGGTAAGCACATGAACGATTATATGCTTATTGTAACTAAAAGTACGGTGCCTGTAGGAACATCAAAAAAAGTGAAGCAGGCGGTTCAAGAAGAATTAGACAAACGAAATGCTAATATAGAATTTGATGTAGCTTCAAATCCTGAATTTTTAAAGGAAGGAGCTGCTATTAACGACTTTTTAAAACCAGATAGAATTGTTGTAGGGCTAGATAGCCAAAGAGCCGAAGATTTAATGAAAAGTTTATACAAACCTTTCACATTAAACGGGCACCCCGTTATTTTTATGGATATTGTTTCTGCTGAAATGACAAAATATGCAGCTAATGCTATGTTGGCTACAAAAATTAGTTTTATAAACGACATCGCAAACTTATGCGAAATTGTTGGAGCCGATATTAACAAAGTAAGAAAGGGCATAGGATCTGATTCTAGAATTGGTACCAAATTTATATACCCAGGAATTGGTTATGGTGGTTCATGCTTTCCTAAAGATGTTCAAGCTTTAATAAGAACAGCTAGCGAAAATAATTACGATTTAAAGGTGCTTCAAGCTGTTGAGGCAGTTAACAAACTACAAAAATTAGTGTTATTCAACAAAATCAATAATTATTTTGATGGCGATTTAAAAGGCAAAACCATTGGTGTTTGGGGGCTTTCATTTAAACCTCAAACAGATGATATGCGTGAAGCTCCGTCCTTAAGTATTATTAACAACTTACTGGAAGCTGGCGCCGTTGTTAAGGCTTACGATCCTGTTGCAATCCCTGAGGCTAAACACCATTTTGGAGATACTATATCTTATTTTGAAGATCAATATGAAGCTTTAATTGATGCAGATTGTTTGGCTATACTTACAGAATGGCCAGAGTTTAAAATCCCGAGCTTTAAAATCATGACTAAATTATTAAATAAACCAACCATTTTTGATGGTCGAAATATTTATGATAGAGAAGAAATGAAAAAAGAAGGTTTTGAATATTACTGTATAGGAGTTAATACCAACGAAAATAAAGGAGTGCTTGTATAAAGCTTATTTTATTTAGGGCAGTAAGAAAACTTTAATACTTACTGCAATGGTTTTGTTGGTTCTTATTTAAACGAACATTTTTTAACGAAAATATGTCCATGGCTTAATTAAAGGCATTACAAAACTTATGGCTTTAAGAGACGGATTTATAACCATGTTATTATTTGGAACCCTAACGAGTATACAATTCTTAAATAGCCCTAAATAGTAAAGAGGTTACAGGTTTTAAATCAAAAAACTAGATACAAACTTTTACCGTTAGATATATTTTAAATAATGATAATCAGGTGTTTATCTTAATAATAATGAACTAAACAGGTAATCTAAGGTACATATTGATAAAGAATAATTAAAAATCAAATAGAAGATAATGAATACAAAAGCTTCAGATAATTGAAGCTGTTACAATGTAAATTGCTAGAGTATATTTAATAAAAAATTATTCTGTTTTTCTCTCACATTTTCAGAATAACCATGGGTTTATTGTCTTATAAAGCAATATTCCCTATAAAATATTTTTGTAATATCTAAAAATTAAAAAAATGAAGAAAAAAATATTAGTTGTAGATGACGAAATAAGTATTTGTCTTTTACTAGAGAATTTCCTTTCCAAAAACTATGAGGTTGTTTCAATTCACGACGCCTTAGAAGCCTTAAAATGGCTTGAAGATAATATTCCCGATTTAATTATTAGTGATATCCAAATGTCTAATATGGACGGGTTTGAGTTTTTAACCAAACTACGCCAAAGAGGTTTTACCAAACACACACCTTTTATTATGCTATCTGGTCATTCAGAAAGTAAAGAGCGCATTAAGTGCTATAGGCTTGGTGCACAAGACTATCTTACAAAACCATTTAACCCCGAAGAACTTGATGAATTGGTAAAGAAAAACCTAAACCCCATTCACTATGCCATTGAATGGTAATTATTCAAAATACACCTAATAAAAGTTAATTATGAGCCCAAATCTTAACATCTTATATATTGGTAGTACAGAAGATTACTTTAACATAGAAGAGGATAAAAAAAATTGGTCAATCACACCAATTCAAAATAGTGCTAAAGCAACCAATTATTTAAAATCGAACCCAAAGCCCGATGCTATTATATGCGATTATAATTTACCGGGTAATAATGGCATATTTTTTTATGATTGGTTAAGAACACATCATGAATTTGATGTGATTCCGTTTGTATTGTTATCTAAAGAATTTAATGTAGAAGTTTATAAGCAAGCCTTCAAAAAACATATTGACGATTTTTATGTAGCTTCTGTAACAAATGCAAAAGATATTATAAGTAGAATAGAATTTCTTTGTAACTATAAATTACCAACAAGTACTAAAAAAGAACCAGTATTAAATGAAGAAGTTTATAAAATGCCTATATCAAAACGTTTTTTTGATATAGCCGTTGCATCTTCAGTACTTCTAGTCGCATCTCCTTTTTTATTGCTTATCATTCTTGCCATCCGTTTAGAATCTAAAGGAAAAGTGTATTACATATCTAAACGTGTAGGAAGAAAAACGTTCGATTTTTACAAGTTAAGATCCATGCGTACGGGATCGGATGAACTTCTAAAAAAATTAGCTTTAGAAAAAAATCAGTACAAAAAAGAGGAAACAAAAACTCAAGATAATCCGTTAGGTATTCCTTGTCCAAGATGTAGTAAGTTGCCAGAAGGTGAAACTTGCTCGCCATTAATGTACATAGATACGCACCAAATATGCGATTATTGGTTTAATGTTCAAAAAATAGAAGCTGCGAAAAACAATTCAACATTTGTAAAAATTGTGGATGATCCAAGAGTTACCAAAGTTGGGAAATTTATAAGAAACACAAGTATTGATGAATTACCGCAGTTAATAAATGTGATTAAAGGCGATATGTCCATTGTTGGCAACAGACCGTTGCCAGTGTATGAGGCCGAAATGCTTACAGCCGATGCCTTATCAAAACGTTTTTTAGCACCTCCAGGAATCACAGGTTTATGGCAAGTGGAGCTACGAGGTAAAGGCGGAAAAATGTCTGAAGAAGAAAGAATGCGACTAGATAGTGAATATGCAGAGCATTTTAAAGGAGATAATTTCTCGTTTTGGTACGATATTAAACTCATTTTAAGAACCATTCCGGCGCTTCTTCAAAAAGGTTCTGTTTAATTTTAAAGTTTATATGCCCCAAAAAGTATGACTAAATTTTTTAAAATAATATCAATTATTAGTTTCATTGTTGTGTTTTTTAACAATGCTCAAGCGCAAACAGAAGAACTCAATTCTGGTAGATTGAATGGTGATGAATTTAACTTTCCGCCACTTAAAACTGTTATAGATTCTGTGTTGAAACGTAGTGGCATGCTTAACTTTAGAAAGCATCATATAGGGGTTATGGAATCTACCCTAAAATCTGAACGCATCTATTGGACTAAAAATTTTGGAATACAAGCGGAATCAAAATATGGAAACATTAATAGTTTTTCGACCGATAGTGACGGTGCCATTAGCTCTTCTGCTTTAGTAACAACTGAACAGCTTAACTACAGTGTTGGACTTTATTTAAAGTTTCCGGTATTTGATTATTTGAATAGAAAACACCAAGTTAAACTAGCTAGATTGGAACTTGATGAGGCTAGGAGTATGGCAGATTTTCAAGAAGAGGAAATAAGACAAACGGTTATAAGAATGTATCAGGATTTACTTTTAAAACAAAAAATACTTCGAATAAAATCGAAAAGCCTAGGTGATGGTAGAGTGAATATGGAAATGGTTGAAAAAGAATTTAGAAACGGTGTTGTAGCAATTTCAGAGTATGTTAGGATAACTGGAATGGCTTCTAATATGGAGGCAGATTATGAATTGGCTAAATCTGAATTTATTACCGCCAAACAACTGTTAGAAGACTTAGCTGGATTTGTGTTTGATTTAAACCATTCAAATTAAAGGAAATGACAATAATTGATTTTGTAAGACTTGTTTTAAAGCATTTGATGCTATTAATAATGGTGCCAATTTTATTGGCGTCCATGGTTATACTACTTACAATGAATCCTTCATTTGAGTATTCTTCCCAAACTATTTTATATACTGGGCTAGCTACGGGTTCATCCATTGAAATGGATAAAACTTTTAACTATCAAGCAACAAATACTGCCTTTGATAATTTAATTAATATTATTCTTTCAAGAGAGACTCAAGAGGAAGTGGCCATTAGGTTATTAGCACAACATTTAATGTTGAAAGAGGCAAACCCTAAATACATTTCGAAACCTTACTTTGATGAATTTAAAAAGAAAATTCCGAAAGATTTATATAATTATGTAGAAACTGGTAACAGTGCAGATGTTGCTCCTGTAGAATTAAATGATTATGAAAACACATTATTTCCTAAAGAAATAAATAGAAATGACTACGAGAAAACTGTACAAAATTTAACTGCTTTAATGAAAAGTAGTAGCGATAATTTTGTTTATGAATTACTTAATTATGACGATGATAAACATTATTCCCTAAAAGCTATTTCAAAAATAAATGCGATTAGAATTTCAAGTAGCGATTTAATAAAATTAACATATACATCGAATGATCCCGGTATTTGCCAGCAAACACTTGCTATTTACAACCGAGTTTGCATAAATAATTATAAATATGTAAAAGAAAACCGATCGGACGCTGTTGTTAAATATTTTCAAGGTGAACTGGAAAAAGCTAGAGAAAATTTAAAAGAAGCAGAAGACAAACTTCTTGAATTTAATAAAAGCTCCAATATTATAAATTACTACGAACAAAGTAAGGCCGTCGCCGTTGTAAAAGAAGATATGGAGGTTAATTTTAAGAAAAAAAAGGCTGACTTAGCAGGTCTTGAAGCTGCAACAAAACGATTAGAAGAAAAATTAAAAATACAAGATATAATTCAAGAAAAGAGTAACAATATTCTTGATAAAAAGAAGGAATTAGGCGATTTAAATTTTAAAATAGCATTAACGCAAGCAGAAATAGAATCAAACAATAACGAAGCGTCTTTTTCTAAAATAGCAGAATTAAAAAATCGATCAGAAAGTCTAAATAAAGACATAAAAATAGGTGTTGATGAATTGTACACTTATCAAAATACAATAGATGGAATGCCAGTTTCTAAAGTGCTTCCAGATTGGATGAATAATGTAATTGAATCTGAAAATCTAAAAGCTACAATTGAAATAATGGGTGGTCAAAATAATGATTTTCAAGAAAAATATGCAAAATATGCTCCAGCTGGAGCCACAATAAAAAGGATTGAGAGAGAAATTTCGGTATCAGAACAAGGGTATTTAGAAATTCTACATGGACTAAATTTAGCGAAGCTTAAATTACAAGACAATGAAATGTCATCAAATTTAAAAGCTATTGATATGCCTTTTTATCCGTTATCTCCAAACCCAACAAAACGTAGCATATTAATAATTGCAGCAGCATTTTTAGGAGGTATTTTAACATTGGCTATTATTTTTGTAATGGAGTATTTTGATGATACCTTAAGAAATTCTACCAGAGCCAGTAAAAAAATAGGATTACCATCTTTAGGTATGATACCTAAAATGATATTAGACCCAGGAAGTATCAATTTACCTTTCATCCAAAATAGATTAATTGAGATAATTACTCAAAATATTCTGCTGTTTTTTGGTAATCAGGTTTCAGAAAAAAAGGTTAAGACCATTGTGGTATTTAGTACTCAAAAAATGGAAGGTAAATCAGTAATAGCTGGAAATATTGCCAAAACATTAAAACAAGAAGGTAAAAATTTATTGCTACTTAATTATGATGGTGTACAAGAACCATTAAAACAGCAAGCTAAACTACCAATTATAAATAAAATTTTAGGGTATTCAGATCCGCGAATAGATTTTAATAATCCTTTTTTAGCACATGCATCCACATATTTAGATAGCACAGAATATGCTAATTATAAGTTAGACAATACGTTTTATAATGCTAAAAGCTATTCTGATATTATTCATAAAAACAATATTTCATTAAGTAATGAGCCAGATTTTGTAATTATAGAATTACCTGCTTTAATTTATCACAATTACCCTACTGAGTTAATTACCCAATCAGATTTAGGAATTCTTGTATGCCGCTCTAACAGAGTTTGGTCTGAATCTGATAAGACTGCCATGAGTAATTTATTAAATACTTCGGCTTCTAAAATCAACATTGTTGTGAATGGAGTTAATATAAATGAAATTGAATCTGTTTTAGGTGAGCTACCAAAAAAGCGCACCAAATTCAGAAAAAAAATAAAAGCAATGTTCAGGTTTCAATTTTTATCTAAAAACCAAATATAAAAGCAATCAATGAAAACGTTTAAAAAAATAATACGCGAAGATAATTTCCTGTCCTTAACAGGCAATGTCGTTATTGCTATTTTAGGCATTGGTGGTTTTGCTTTTTTAGCTAGAAGTTTATCTTTAAACGTTTTTGGTGAATGGGTATTATTTATAACAGGAGGTTCTTTTGTTGAAATGTTTCGCTTTGGTATTACCAATACGGGTTTAATTCGGTTTCTATCGGGCGCAGATGAAGATTCCAGAACAAAACTAATAGGATCTAACGCTTTAATAGGTTTAGGTGCTACTGTTGTAATAGCCATTATTTTAGTGTGTTGCAACACTTTTTTTAATGATGCTATTAGTAATTCTGGTTATCATTTATTCTTTAAATGGTATCCATTATTGGCGTTTTTAAATCTTCCTTGGAACAATGCGCTTGTAGTTTTACAGGCAGATAGAAAATACGGAAAAATATTAATTGTAAAATCCATTAACAGCGGCCTGTTTTTTTTAGTGGTTTTAATTAATTTCCTTTTTATGGAATTAACTTTAAATCAGTTGGTTATTGCTTTAATTGTTATAAATGCGTTTACATCGTTAATAACTATAGTTTTAGGATGGGACGGTACAAAACACATCACCAAAGCAAGTGCAGTAACCAATAAAACACTACTGGATTTTGGGAAATATACCACTTTTACACTTATAGGTACTAATTTATTAAGAAGTGCAGATACTTTAATTATTAGTTTAAGCCCTTTAGGAAATGCTGCTGTGGCACTTTACAGTATTCCTTTAAAACTTACCGAATTACAACAAATCCCATTGCGAAGTTTTGTTGCTACGGCATTTCCAAAAATGTCTAAAGCAAGTGTTCAAGGAAAAATTAGTGAGGTTAGAGACTTATTTTACACTTATTCTGGAGCACTTACTTATTTATTTGTAGCGATGAGTTTATTCACTTTTGTTTTTGCTGAATTTTTAGTGTTGATTCTGTCTGGTGAACAATATTTAAAAGTAGATCCCATTACAGGTTTTAACGCTGTTGATATTGTTCGAGTATTTTCTATTTACGGTCTTTTATTACCAATTGATAGAATGACGGGTATTGGGCTTGATAGTATAAATAAACCAAATATTAACGCCGTAAAAGTGTTTGTTATGGTTGCTGCCAATATTATAGGCGATATTATAGCCATTTTTATATTCAAATCTTTAATTCTTGTAGCCGTTGCATCTATACTGTTCACATTAATTGGCATATGGATGGGCATGTACTTTTTAAATAAAGAATTAACCTTGTCTTACAAAGAAATTTTTTCTAGCGGAATAAATTTCTATTCGAACATTATTAATAAAGTAACTAACAAGCGTTTTACTGAATCTTATAAAAATCAATAAAAAACCAATTGAATACAAACGATAATAATATAAACCCTTTTGATAAGATATCTGGTTCTGCAGGCATTGCAAAGCCTAAGGCTATTATATTATTGCTTATAGGATTAGTAGTTATCGCATTAATGCTTAAAAAATTAGAAGTGGCAGGAGCAGGTATATTGTTTGCACTTTTATTTGGGGCAGTCTATTTATATCTTTTATTCAAAAACCCCGTTATTGGCTTTTATACTGCAATTGGTCTTAATTTTGTACTACTTGGTATGGCACGCTATATTCAAGGTTTACCACTAGGCTTTGGTATAGATGGTATTATGGTTATAACTTTTTTAGCGATCATTTTTTCTAGATTTAAAGAAAGGGTCGATTGGTCTCCAGCTAATAAGGATATAACAATTTTAGCAGGTATTTGGTTGGGATATTGCATATTTCAAATCGTAAATCCTGAAGCAAGAATGATAGAACCATGGATTGCCGGTAGAGGTATAGGTTTTTATTTTTTCTTCTTTATCATTCTTACGTTTATGCTTATCAATACGAACCAAAAATTAGATACATTTCTATATGTTTGGGGCGTGTTCTCTATACTTGCAACATTGAAAGGAACGGTGCAGATGATTTTTGGAGTTGATTATGCAGAACAAGCTTGGTTGGATAATGGTGGGGCAGAAACACATATATTATTTGGTAAACTCAGGGTGTTTTCATTTTTTAGTGATGCAGGACAATTTGGTGGAAATCAAGGATATGCAGGAGTTGTGTTTTTTATATACTCTATGGCAAAAAAAGGGTTTACTAAAATTTTCTTTCTTACCGTTAGTATATTGGGTATTTATGGAATGATGATATCGGGCACCAGAGGATCTATAGCTGTACCATTAGCAGGTTTTATGACATTTTTTATTCTAAGAAAAAATGTTAGAGTACTTAGCACAGGTGTTATATTTCTTGCCTTAATTTTTATATTTTTTAAGTTCACGTTGATTGCTAATGGGAATGATCAAATAAGAAGAATGCGAAGCGCTTTTGACCCCAATGAACCCTCCTTAATGGTTAGAAAAGCCAACCAACAAATACTTAAAGGATATCTTGCCTCTAGACCTTTTGGAGGTGGTATTGGACATGCAGGAGATAAGGCACAGCGTTTTTTACCCAATGCATTTCTATCTAATGTTGCTACAGATAGTTGGTACGTTTTAATATGGGCAGAATTAGGAATTATTGGTTTAACATTTCATTTATTTATTTTGTTTTATGTTATAGGGAAAGCATCTTATAAAGTGATGTTTAAAATTCGAGATCCTATAACAAAATTTAAAATGAGTGCCCTAATTTCAGGAATGGCAGGAGTTATGTTGGCTTCATATGGTAATGCCATATTAGGCGGTATGCCTACAGCCTTATTAATATATGCATCTATGGCAATTATGTCGAATCCAGAAATTTTTGAAAACCCCAATATAGAAGAAACGCCAGAATTAATTAAGGCATAAAAAGTATAGTGAACAAATAGTTATAACCCCAAAACCTTAAACCTTAACACTATGAATTACAGAAATATAAAAGATTTAAACAATGTCATACTTCAAAGATTAAGTATCATTCCTCGTGATTTCGATCTCATAGTTGGTGTTCCACGAAGTGGAATGCTTCCTGCGAATTTATTGGCATTATACCTTAATAAGCCTTATACCGATATTCACTCATTTTTAAACGGACACATATACAAATCGGGTGCTAGGAGTCAGTTTTTTGATTCAGGTGAACATAAAAAAGTACTAGTTGTTGACGATAGTATTGCTTCGGGTTCTGCTATGATAGAAGTAAAAGAAAGTTTAAAACACCTTGAAGATAAGTTCGATATTAAATATTGTGCCATTTATGTTATTCCTGGTAAAGAAAAAATGGTTGATTATTATTTTGAAAATGTACCATTACCACGCTATTTTCAATGGAACATCCTTAACCATACCACGCTTGAAAAAGCATGTTTTGATATTGATGGTGTTTTATGTGCAGACCCATTGCCAGAACAAAATGATGATGGCGAAAAGTACATCGATTTCATTTTAAATGCACCACCATTATTTATTCCTGGAAGTAAAATAGGCACTATTGTAACGTCTCGTTTAGAAAAGTATCGTAAAGAAACCGAAACTTGGTTAGCGGCCAATAATATTAAATATAACGATTTGGTTATGCTCGATTTGCCCAATATGGAAGCAAGACAGCGTGCTAATAATCATGGCGACCATAAAGCGAAAGCTTACATGGCTAAACCGTATGTATTGTTTATTGAAAGTGAATTAAATCAAGCTATTGAAATTAACAGACTATCAAAAAAACCAGTTTTGTGTACTGCAAATTTTGAAATGATTTTTGAATCGGAATCCTTCATGTACAATCTAAAAAGCGGTAAACATTTACCTTTTTTAAGAAAATATGGATTAAAGATAAGAGACAAAATAAGAAAGTTAAAATAAGAATTATAACGAAGCCCAACCCCAAATCCTTTTAATCATGCTACTATTTAACATCCTACAAATTGTAATACTAAGCCTTTTAGGTTTAGCAACTTTATACATTTTAATATTTTCAATAGCGAGTCTTTTTTACAAACAAAAAAAGTATTCAGATAATGGAAATATAAAAAAAATGGCGGTGCTTATTCCTGGCTATAAGGAAGATGAGGTTATTGTAGAAGTAGCAAATGCAGCTTTAAAGCAAGAGTATCCTTCAAATTTATATGATGTTGTTATTATAGCAGATTCATTTAAACAAGAAACCTTAAATACTTTAAAAGCATTACCAATAAAATTAATTGAGGTAAGTTTTGAAAAAAGCACCAAATCAAAGGCTTTAAACAAAGCAATGGCTGCACTTGAAAATGCGTATGATATTGCGGTGGTTTTAGATGCAGATAATGTGATGGCTCCCGATTTTTTAAAGAAAATTAATGCTGCTTTCGAGCATGATTTTATTGCGGTACAAGGGCATCGTACTGCAAAAAACACAAACAATTCTTGGGCAATTCTTGATGCGATTAGTGAAGAAATAAATAATAATATATTTAGAAAAGGGCATCGTGTTTTGGGGCTTTCATCTGCTATTATAGGTTCAGGAATGGCTTTTAGATATAATTATTTTAAAACCCTTATGGCAACCGTTACAGCTGTTGGTGGTTTTGATAAAGAAATTGAGTTAAAAATGCTTAAAGAAGGTCGTAAAATAGTGTATCTAGATGATGCTATTGTTTACGATGAAAAAATTCAAAAATCTGAAGTATTTGGTAATCAACGTCGTAGATGGTTGTCTGCACAAATTCATTATTTCAAAAAAGACATTTTAAACGCTTTTAAACATTTAGTACTTAAAGGCAATGTAGATTATTTTGATAAAGCCATCCAATTTATTCAACCACCCAGAATATTATTATTAGGTGCTGTTATACTATTTAGTGTTGGTTTTGTGGTAGCAAACTACTTTATAAATAATGAAGTTTCATACTCAAATTACTGGATTAGTTTATTGATAGCTTGTGTGTTGTCTTTTGTTTTTTCGGTTCCAAAATCATTTTACAATTTAAAAACCTTAAATGCGCTGGCTAATTTGCCTAAAGGTATGTTTATGATGCTGTTGTCTTTATTAAAAATTAAAGGTGCGAATAAAACATTTATACATACGCAACATACATCAAGCACTAAAAACACGCACTAAAAATTTTAAGCAACTGCTATTTTAAATATATAATTATGAAAATAGGTATAGAAGGACAACGACTTTTTAGGAAAAAAAAGCATGGAATGGATATGGTTGCATTGGAGCTTATTAAAAATCTTCAGCTTATAGATCATAAAAATGAGTACTTTATTTTTGTGAAACCAGATGAAGACTCTTCTGTTCTTAAAGAAACTTCAAACTTTAAAATTATTCAGCTAGAAGGTGGTCCATACCCAACTTGGGAGCAGATAGCATTACCAAAAGCGGCAAAAAAATATGGTTGCGATGTTTTGCATTGCACTAGTAATACGGCACCATTTTTTACGAATATTCCGTTAATTACCATTCTTCACGATATTATTTATATGGAAAGTAGTTATTCAAAAATACTTACAAGTAGCGCGAGTACCTATCAAAAATTCGGAAATATATATAGAAAATTAGTCGTGCCACGTGTTGTGAAAAACAGCAAAAAGGTAATTACAGTTTCCCATTTTGAAAAAAACAGAATTGGTGAGTTTTTTGGTATTGATAACAACAATAAACTAGATGCTATTTATAATGGCGTAAGCGAGCATTTTAAACCAATAGCCAATAAAGAAGAGCTTAAAAGAGTTAAGGATCAATATCATTTACCCGATAATTTTTTCTTTTTCTTAGGAAATACAGATCCAAAAAAGAATACAAAAGGAACTTTAAAAGCATTTTCAGATTTTTTAAAACAATCAAAATCGAATCATAAATTGGTGATGCTCGATTACGATAAAACCGAGTTAAATAAGCTTTTAGTAGAAATTGAAGATACAAATCTTATTAACCATATTGTTTTAACAGGCTATGTTGTAAATACCGATTTGCCAGCTATTTACTCGCAATGCGATGTGTTTTTATACCCATCGTTAAGAGAAAGTTTTGGTATTCCAATGCTGGAAGCTATGGCTTGTGGCGTTCCGGTTATTACATCAAACACATCATCAATGCCAGAAGTTGCTGGTGAAGCTGCACATATAATCGACCCTTTTAATCCAAATGAAATAACAAAAGCAATCATTAAAATATTAAATGATGATGTTTATAGAATTTCACTTTGTGAAAAAGGTTTAGAGCGAAGTAAACAGTTTTCTTGGAAACAAATGGCAACCGATTATTTAAAGCTTTATGAATTAATTGAAGCCGAACATTCTAAAAAAATAAAAGCATGATACAAGGTAGAGACATTATAGTTGTAGGTATACAGGCGTGGGATATAGAAATTGGCAGTAACTGTAAAAACATTGCTTTAGAGTTTTCTAAAAACAATCGTGTTTTGTATGTGAATCCGCCCATGGTTAGGTCGGTTATGCGAAAACAAAAACATAAAGAAACCATTCAAAAAAGAATCCGAATTAAAAATGGTGAAGAAGATAATTTAGTTGAAATAAGTAAAAATCTTTGGAATTTATACCCAAAAAACATGGTGGAGTCCATTAACTGGATGCCAATTCACGCTATTTTCAAACTTTTAAATAAAAAAAATGCCAACGTATTTGCAAAGGATATAAAAGCAGGCGCAGATAGGTTGAATTTCAATAACATTATTATTTTTAACGACAGTTCTATGTTTTTAGGACTTCATTTAAAAGCACTTTTACAGCCAAAAACCTATGCGTATTATATGCGCGATTATCTTGTAAAAGTACCGTATTGGCAAAAACATGGTGAGCGTATAGAGCCTCAAGTTGTAAAAAATGCCGATGTGGTTTTAACTAATTCTGAGTTTTTTGAAGCGTTTTGTCGTCAATACAATCCCAATAGCTATATGGTTGGTCAAGGTTGCGATGTGTCTCATTTTAGTGACGAAAATAATGCCATTCCTATTCCAGCAGAATTTAAAAATATTCCACATCCAGTTATTGGTTATGTAGGTTCTTTAACAAGTTTAAGATTGGATATCGGTTTGTTAGAATTTATGGCGAAAGAAAGAAAAGATTGGAGTATAGTTTTAGTTGGGCCTGAAGATGAAGATTTTAAAAACTCATATTTACACAAGTTGTCCAATGTTTATTTTCTTGGAAGCAAGAACAGTCAGGATCTTCCAAATTATGTAAAAGGTTTTGATGTGGCTATGAATCCGCAGTTAACCAACAATTTAACCATAGGGAATTATCCTCGAAAAATTGATGAGTATTTAGCGATGGGAAAACCAATTATCGCTACTAAAACCAAAGCTATGGATATGTTTAAGGAGCATGTTTATTTGGGTTCAACAAAAGAAGATTACATCAGTTTAACTGAAAAGGCCTTAGCAGAAAATAGCAATGAACTTTCAGAAAAACGAGCCAATTTCGCAAAAAGCCATACTTGGGAAAATAATGTGAATGCCATTTACAAAGCCATTGAAAAAGTAACTAACAAAGTATGATATGGGATTAAAAGAAAAAATAAAATCGAATGAAGGTTTAAAAAAACTGGTTCATTGGTCTATTCTAATTCCAAAACAAACCAGACCAAGATTATGGATAAAATGGTTTGTAAACCCATTTTATCATAAAAAAGGTAAAGGTGCTATTGTAAGATTCCGTACAAGAATGGATGTAGTGCCATGGAATAAATTTGAATTAGGAATAGATTCTACCATCGAAGATTTTTCAGCTATAAACAATGGTGTTGGCCCCGTTATAATTGGAGATAGAACTAAAATTGGTTTAAGTAATACCATTATTGGACCTGTAACTATTGGAAATGATATTCGTTTGGCGCAAAACATTACCCTTTCAGGATTAAATCATAATTACGAAGATGTATCTCGCCCTATCCATGTGCAAGGTGTTTCTACATCTGCTATAACTATTGAAGATGGAACTTGGATTGGTGCAAACGTTGTTGTTTTGGCAGGTGTAACCATTGGTAAAAATTGTGTAATAGCCGCAGGAAGTGTGGTAACCAAAGATATACCATCCTATTCGGTTGCTGTTGGTAATCCTGCACGCGTTTTAAAACAATATAACCCCGATACCAAGGTTTGGGAAAAGGTAAATAAAGTATAATATTTTAACGTGTTCGAATTATGAAAAAAGATCAAACTGTAGAAACACTTCGAGGCGCTGTCATTTTGTTGGTGGTTATAGGTCATGTTATTGGTTCTGGTTCAGATGGAGGCATGAAAGTTAGTGACGATTCATTTTTTCGATATTTCTACGACACCTTTATAGACCCAATACAAATGCCACTTTTCACGATTCTAGCAGGTTGGGTTTACAGTTTAAGGCCTCCCGTTTACGGTAGTGTTAAAAAATTTATTTCAAAAAAAGTATCACGTCTTCTTATCCCAATGTTAGTAGTTGGTGCTTGTTATTTTTTACTCCAATATTTTACACCAGGAACAAATAATAAAGGAGAATTAACTGCTATTTGGAAGTTAGTGTTTTTTCCATACACCTTATTCTGGTACTTGTATTCATTGTTTATAGTGTTCATAATTGTAGCTTTAATTGATGCGTTTAATAAGATGAATTCAATAACAAATTGGATATTAATTTTTTGTATTTCTGTACTAGCATTATTATTAAGAGATGTGTTTATTCCTTTTGAAGTGCCAAATTACTTGAGCTATAAAGGCACACTTTACCTATTGCCTTCTTTTATTTTAGGCGTAGGTTTAAACAGATTTAAAGAAGTCTTCCAAAGTAAAAAAGTGTTATATGCTTCCATTATTTTATTAGTTGGTTGTGTTATTATTCAGCAGTTATCTTGGTTTAAGGTGATTGATTATGTGGTGCATAAAGATAATATCGTTGGGCTAACTATTGGTTTTACGGCAACTATGGTGTTGCTAAGTTCAAAAATTGAAATAAACTGGTTAGTATGGGTTGGTGGTTTTGCATATTCAATTTATTTATTCCATGCATTTGGAACAGCAGGCGGAAGGATTTTACCTCAAAAATTACATAGCGTTAATATTCGCAATGTCACTAACAGCAGGTATTTTGCTACCCATTTTAGCTGAAAAAATTCTAAATAAATTTAAAATAACAAGGGTTTTGTTTTTAGGAAGCCGATAAATAATTATAAAAAATAAGAGATATGATGGTTTTAAAAATAGTATTCTGGATATTATTATTTATAATAGTTTATACATACGTTGGTTATGGTATTTTGTTATTCTTAATTATCAAAATAAGAAGAGCTTTCAATATTGGAAAAAAAGCAGAAATAGATACGTCTTACGAACCCGAAGTTACTTTATTTATTGCAGCATATAATGAGAAAGATTATGTGCATGCCAAAATGAAAAATACATTGGCTCTAGAATATCCTAAGGAAAAACTAAACATTGTTTGGGTTACAGATGGTTCAGATGATGGTACGCCCAATCTATTAAAAGATTATCCAAATACAACCGTTCATCATTTAGACGAGCGTAATGGTAAAATTGGCGCCATGAACCGTGGTATGCAATTTGTAAAAACACCTATCGTCATTTTTAGTGATGCGAACACAAATCTTGGTAAAGAGTCAATACGGCGTATTGTAAATTTATTTAGTAGCCCAAAAGTAGGTTGTGTTTCTGGTGAAAAACGCATAATTGATAAGGAAAGCGATGTGGCATCGGGTGCTGGTGAAGGTTTATATTGGAAATATGAATCGGCTCTAAAAAAATGGGATGCCGAACTATATTCCGTAGTAGGTGCAGCGGGTGAATTGTTTGCTATTAGAACAGCACTTTACCGCCATGTTGAAAAAGACACTTTGTTAGACGATTTTATGGTGTCATTACGAGTTGCACAAGATGGTTATACCATTCAATACGATCCGGAAGCTTACGCTATAGAATCAGCTTCAGCTAATGTGAAAGAAGAATTGAAACGAAAAATACGAATTTCCGCAGGTGGTATTCAATCGGTTGTTAGGCTACGTTCATTATTAAACATTTTTAAATACGGAACGCTTTCTTTTCAATACATATCGCACCGTGTATTACGCTGGACTTTAACACCTCTTAGTTTATTGCTCTTAATTCCAGTATCATTTTTATTGGCTTTAAATGAAGGGCTTTTAAATTTTGGTCTTTATTCTCTATTATTTTGGCTGCAAATACTTTTTTATGTAGCAGCATTAACGGGTTGGTTTTTAGAAAATAAATCAATAAAAGTAAAATTGTTATTCGTGCCCTATTATTTTTTTATTATGAATTTATCAGTTGTGTTAGGGTTTTTTAGGTATATGAAAAAATCGCAATCGGTAAACTGGGAGCGTGCACAACGTGCTATTTAATTTTAAAAGAATAAGGAAATAAAACACTTCAAAATTATGAACAGAAGAAAAGCCTTAGGCAGCATTTTAGGACTTACAGGTATTGGCATCGTTTCTTATGTTGGTTTAAAATATGTTTCAGGAAACTCGGCATCCAATAAGGGGCAGCTTCCTAAATATTTAAATTTAATCGCAGAATTAGTAGACGTTATAATTCCGCCCACCGAAACCCCTGGAGCTAAAGAAGCCAAAGTTCAAGATTACATTGTTGATTTTATGGAATCGTGCGCTTCAAACAAAGAGTATAATAATTTTTTCAACGGGTTGAATGATCTTCAGGAAACTTGTTTAAATACTTACGATGCCTCTTTTGAGAATTGTACCATGGAACAGAAAATGGTACTACTAGAAGATTTGGATAATAACTCAGGTTCAAACAGTCTATTTTCAAAAATCAATAACAAACTAAGAGGGCGTTCTTTCTTCAATTTATTAAAAACATTAACTATTGAAGGTTATTGCACTTCAGAACTCGGCACCACGGTACATTTAAATTATGCACCAGTTCCTGGTAAATACGAAGCTATTACAACAATAAATACAAATCAAAAAGCTTGGGCTACAAGATAATGATACTATGAAAAACCAAACAGAAAAAAACACTTTTGATGCTATAGTTGTAGGCTCTGGAATAAGTGGTGGTTGGGCTGCAAAAGAGCTTACCGAAGGGGGATTAAAAACACTCGTTTTAGAAAGAGGACGTAACGTAGAGCATATTGTAGACTATACAACAGCTTTTAAAAATCCTTGGGATTTTAAACATAGAACGCATTTAACTAATGAAGAATTAGATGAAAGACCCGTTCAAAGTAGCCATTGTAATGCTGCCGATATGCATTTTTATGTTAAAGATAGTGAGCATCCGTATGTTCAGGTTAATCCATTTAAATGGATTCGTGGCTATCAAGTGGGGGGGCGTTCACTTACGTGGGGGAGACAAAGTTATCGTTTCTCAGATTTAGATTTTGAAGCCAATAAAAAAGATGGCCATGGTGTAGATTGGCCAATACGATATAACGATTTAAAAGAATGGTACGATTATGTGGAAGATTATGTGGGCATTAGCGGCAGTTTAGAATCTCTGCCTCATTTGCCAGATGGTGTTTTTTTACCACCAATACCAATGAATGCTATCGAGAAATATTTAAAAGAAAGTGTAAGTAAGCAATATTCCGATAGGCTTATTATTAACGGTCGAGTAGCAAACCTCACAGAACGGAAGAAGGGTAGAGGCCAGTGTATGTACTGTAATTTGTGCAGTAGAGGTTGTCCTTTTTCAGGCTATTTTAGTAGTAATTCTTCAACCTTGCTCGATGCTTATAACTCAGGTAATTTAACGTTAAGAGAAAATTCGGTTGTAAAAGAAGTTATTTATGATGAAACCAAAAAAGAAGCCGTTGGAGTTAAAATAATTGATGCGATTACTAAAGAAGAAATTAGCTATTACGCTAAAATAATTTTCCTAAATGCCTCGGCAATTGCAACAGCTGCAATATTGTTAAACTCTGTTTCCGAATCGTTTCCAAATGGGTTAGGGAACTCTAGCCAGCAAGTTGGTCACAATTTAATGGATCATGTGGTAAACGAGGGGACTTATGGTACTTTTGATGGTTTACAAGATAAGTATTATGAAGGCAGATCGCCAGGAACTATTTTTATACCAAGATTTCAAAATTTAAATAACGAAACTAAAAACACCGATTTTGTTCGAGGTTACGGCATTCAAGGAAAAGGTGAAAGAGAAAATTGGGAAACGAAAGCTACAACTGGTTTTGGAGCTTCGTTAAAAGCACAATTACAAACTCCTGGTGAATGGAAAATTTCACTTGGCGGTCGTGGTGAGGTACTTCCTAATTATGAAAATAAAATTTCATTAGATTATCAAAATCGAGATTCATGGGGTTTACCCATCGTTAAAGTTCATTTTGAATACGGTTCCAACGAATTAGCAATGATGGAGCATATGACTAAAACGAGCGAAGAAATGTTGGTAAAAGCAGGTTTTAAAAATGTTGGTAGTTACCGTAACAGTCCACCACCAGGATCGGCAGTACACGAAATGGGAACGGCACGCATGGGGCATGACCCTAAAACCTCGGTTTTAAATAAACACAATCAAATGCATGATGTTAAAAATGTATTTATAACCGACGGAAGTTGCATGACATCTTCAGCAAGTCAAAACCCATCCTTAACTTATATGGCAATTACGGCAAGAGCATGCAAATTTGCTATTGATCAATTTCATTCAAATCCATCATGAAAAAAATTAAAATAGCATCGTTTTTATTTGTTTTACTTGCTGCTTCTGCAATCATTGCATTATTAGTGGTTAGAAGTCCTTCGTACACTATTAAAACAAATGGCAAATTGTATATTGTTAATAAACTTAGTAGTGATATTACGGTTTTCGATTTATTTAAAGGTGAAGAAATAACCAGATTACCTATTAAAATAGAACCCCATGAAGCTGTTACGTTAAGCGACCAAAAAAATATTGTCGTTACTAATTATGGTGACGCTACGGTTGATGGTAAAAGTGTTACCGTAATTAATGCAAAAAATAACACCATAGAAAAAGAGATAGCGCTTGATGAAAGTTTAAGGCCTCATGGCATTATGGCGTTTCCCAACTCAAATACTGTGGGGGTTGTTACAGATAGTGGAAACCATTTATTGGTTGTTAATGTAGAAACTGGCATCATTGAAAAGAAAATACCTGTTGGGCAAAAAGTGAGTCATTTATTGGTGCTTCACCCTAAAAAACCGTGGGTTTATGTAACCAATATGGTTTCAAGTTCGGTAAGTGTTATAGATATTGATTTGGGTAAAGTAATTAAAATTATTCCCTGTGGTTTAGGAACGGAAGGGATTGATATAACGCCCGATGGCTCGGAAGTTTGGGTATCAAATAATAAAGCAAATACGGTGAATGTTATTAGTACAGTTACAAATGAGGTGACACATACTTTAGCTGCTGGAAATCAATCATTAAGATTGAAATTTTCTATTGATGGTACTTATTGTTTGGTTACTAATGCTTTAGATGGTACTATTTCAGTTTACAATCAAAAATCAAAAAAACAAATTAAAATAATTGATATTCCAGGAAAAAAACATTTATTTGAAAAAATTTTATATCATACACCTCGTCCTGTTGGTATTTTAATGCATCCTAATGGGTTGTATGCTTTTGTTTCAAATTCAAATGCAAATAAAATTGAAGTTATTGATATGAAAACCTTAGCATTGGTTAGTACCATTGGAGCTGGAAAAATTCCTGATGGATTAACTATTGTTGAGTAGCACTATAACGGCTATTATTATATTATTTTGAAATGTTTAAGAAGCGTATAAAATATTTATTTCTATCATTTGGAGTCATCTTCCTTTTATTCAGGTTATCAATTTATGTTTTTAGATTACCATCTTACACTATAAGTACCACAGGTAAATTATATGTTGTAAATAAGGGGAGTAGAGATGTTCAGGTCATTGATTTGTCTAATGGAAAAGAAATAGCCGAAATTCCAATCGATATGTTGTCGTATGAAGCAATTACCACAGCAGATGAACGTAGAATTGTTGCTACAAATTATGAATCTGATGGAGGGTTCGCCGTTAAAATTTTAAATACCAAAAACAACGAAGTTGAAAAAACTATTGGTTTAGAAGGATATAAAGTTAATGGTATTATAGCTCTTCCAGAAGCCAATAAGGTGGCTTTAGTTGATTATCATAATGATGATTTATTAGTACTTAATGTTGAAACCGATAGCATTGAAAAACAAATATCTACCAAGCAAAAAAAGAGTCATCTTTTGGTGCATCATCCCAACCAAGCAATTGTTTATGTAACCAATATTGATTCGGGTTCAATTAGTGTTATCGATTTAAACTTAAATAAGGTGATTAAAATTATTAATTGCGGATTGGGTAGAAAAGGCATTGCTATTACACCCGATGGTTCAGAATTATGGGTTACAAACACAAAACTGAATACAATTTCTATTATAAATACTAACACTTACGAAGTTATTGAAACTTTAAATTCAGGGAATGAAGCCATAAAATTAAATTTTTCAATAGACGGAAAATATTGTTTTATTGTAAATTCTACTGAAGGTGTTGTTTCTGTTTTCAATCAAAAATCTAAGAAAAAGATTAAAACCATTCATCTTCATGGAAAAGGATCGATCCTTGAAAGAGTACTTTACCATACACCACGACCCGTTAACATTTTAATGCATCCCAATGGGTTGTATGCTTTTGTTACCAATTCAAATGCTAATAAAATTGAAGTTATAGACATGAAA
This sequence comes from Mariniflexile fucanivorans, assembly GCF_004341235.1. Classification (GTDB taxonomy): domain Bacteria; phylum Bacteroidota; class Bacteroidia; order Flavobacteriales; family Flavobacteriaceae; genus Mariniflexile; species Mariniflexile fucanivorans. The sequence continues at coordinate 589,551 of NZ_SLUP01000002.1, read as the reverse complement.
ACCTTAACATTGGTTAGCACTATAGGAACGGGAAAAATTCCAGATGGATTAGCCTTTGTTGAATAAAAAAACTATTAATTTACTCACCAATAATAATCAATATTTCGGTTGTTATATTGCCAATTCCGTATTTGAAGGTTATAATTGCACTTAATTATTTTGAATTTACCAATGGGTGCATTTTTCTCTAGTCACTTCCATGGACGAAATTAAACAGTTTTAATACTTATCACTTTTATTCTTGTAGTATTATTATCACTAGTCCAATTTACCAAGTATTTATATTGCTATAGTTTAGTTTTTTTTAAAAAGATTAACAGTATTATGAACGTAAGTTCATTATATTTGCTTAAAATTTGATTGATGACACGCCCAAAAAAGAAGAGAAAAGTTAATAATCCACCAAAAATGCAAGGTTTTAAACCATTTGGTATTGCATTTTGCGATACGGAGCATGTTATTATGCAATACGAGGAATTCGAAACGATTAAATTAGTTATATATGATGACCTATCGCAAGATGTGGCGGCAGATAAAATGGAGGTTTCCAGACCTACGCTTACTAGGATTTATAATAGTGCTTTAAAGAAAATTGGGCAGGCCTTTGTTGAAGGTAAATCACTTTTAATTGATGGTGGCGAATTTGAGTTTGATAAAGATTGGTACAAATGCAAGCGGTGTTTCAAATTAGTCACAGGGGTTGAAAATAGTATAAAATGTGGTGATTGTTCTACTTCTGATAAAGAGGAATTAATTAATCTGAATGATTAAAGCCAAATTCAGTTTAAAAAAGAATTTAAATAAGGTTTTAAGATTAAATTTAAAATAATGAAAAAAATTGCGGTACCAATAACAAGAGATAACCAGATAGAAACACATTTTGGGCATAGTCAGTTTTATGAAATTTACACGTTTTCCAATACTAATGAAATTTTAGACTTGCAATTGTTAGAATCGAAAAATGGATGCTTCTGCGAATCAAATATCATTAGCCTTTTAGCAAAGGGAGGGGTTTCATTTATGCTATCGGACAGCATGGGCTATAAAGCAGTTGATAAATTAAAAAAAGCAGGTATTAATGTGGTGAGAGGGTGCTCGGGCGATTCTGCTGATGTTATTTTGAAGTTCATAGAAGGAAAAATTTCCGATAGCGGTATTAGTTGTTTAAAACATAGCCAAAACCATAAAAATAATCTTTGTCATCATTCATCAAATTAACAAATGCAAGCATGTTTCCTTTCGGCATTTATATTTTTTATATGTTTGAATTCATTAAGAAAAAAATTAATCAATGATTGATACAAATACAAATATTTTAATAGGAGAGCGGGTTAAACTTCCAACAAAATATGGTCACTTCGAACTTATTCCCTTTCAGGAAAAATTAAACGGTATCGAACATATCGCATTAATTAAAGGGAATTTTGTGCCAAATACGACTGTTTTAACACGAATTCACTCAGCTTGTGCTACCGGAGATTTATTTGGCTCGTTAAAATGCGATTGTGGAGATCAATTAATAGCAGCTATGAAATTAATTGAGAGCGAAGGAAACGGAATAATAGTATATTTGCAACAAGAAGGAAGAGGTATTGGGCTTATGAATAAAATGAAGGCCTATAAGCTCCAAGAAGAAGGTATGGATACGATACAGGCAAATGTACATTTAGGTTTTGCGCCAGATGAAAGAGACTATAATATAGCTGCTGAAATGCTTAGTGTTTTAGGCATAAAAAAGATAAAGTTGTTAACCAATAATCCAGACAAAATTATTAGATTGGAAAAAAATGGAATTGAGGTTGTAAAACGTATACCTATCATTATACCATCAAATCCTTATAATAAGTACTATTTAAATACAAAAGAAGTCCAAATGGGACATCAACTTAGTGAAGAAAAGCAGAAATTATAACAAATATTAAACCTGACCATTGGATTTTAATCCAATAATACCTAATTAAAAAACTTCGTTCAACTGAACGTTTTTAAATTATAATACCTATGACGAATAATATTCTTATTGAAGATCAATATAAAAGAACAAGTTTATTTGAAAAAGAAAATGTGAATTATTTGGTTCGTGTTTTAAAGAGATTTAATACCGTACCTAAAATAAACAACATAAATATTATTACTTCAACAAGTGTGCCCGATGCTTTTAAAATTGTTCCAAACAAATCTATTATTATTGGAACTTCATTTTTAAACCAACCCGTTTTAGCTTTAGTTTATTTGCGTTATGGTATTGAGTGGCAGCTGTGGTATAAGGCTTTAAGTAGCGAAAAAAATGATACTGTTTTGTGTGATATAGCTGCGCTTGAAGTAACTAAAATATTTTATAAATTATTGCCTCAAGATGATAAAGAAAAATTAGAGCCTCTTAATTATTTTTTATTGAATTTAATCAAAAATGATGAAGGTTTAAACACGGAATCATTATCGAAATATGAACCACTGCAAGATTTTCATGGGCTAAAAAGCATTACCAAAAGCTTTAAAGAATCATGGAAACCTATTATTGAAAACTTAGCAAAACCTACCGAATATTTATTAATGGACGGTGGCGATCTTCGATTGAATATAGATGAAATTAATTTGTTGAATAAATATGGTTGCAGGCCATTTCCAAGACCCGAAGCATTTACTTTTGCGTCATCTACGGCAACAAGCGTTTCCAATTTTGCGTTCGACAAAACAGACAAAGTTAGAAGTATATTAATAAGAAATAGCTTAAAAAACGGTTTCAAAGATGCCACTCTTGAGTTTTCTGAATTACTAAAAAACAACCTCAAAAAAATATTCAAATTAAATGATGAGTGTCAAATAATTTTTTCCCCATCGGGTACCGATTCAGCACTTCAAATAGCGGCAATCACTCAAATTATTTCCGATAAAAATATTACGCATGTTTTAGTCGCTTCAGATGAAACTGGAAGTGGTGTGCCTGCTGCGTTAAAAGGATGTCATTTTGAAAATAATACCGCCTTAAATCATCCTGTTAAAAAAGGCGATAAAATTGAGGGCTTCCGTGATATCGATTTAATTAAAATTCCTTTTAGAGATGAAAACGGTGCATTAAAATCTACTGCCAAATTAGATGAAGAAGTATTTAATGCCATATCAAAAACCAACGAATTAGGCAGGCATGTGGTTTTGCATACCATGGATCAATCAAAACTAGGCTATCAATCGCCAAGTGAAAAATTAATGCAAAATTTAAACTCAATCAAAAATTTATCACTACAAGTTATTGTAGATGCAGCACAACTTAGGTTGGATCCTGCTGATATTCAAAATTATTTAAATAAAGGCTATATAGTAAGTATTACAGGAAGTAAATACTTTACAGGACCTCCATACTCTGGAGCCTTAATTTTGCCAAAAAGCGTTAGTAAATTAATCCATTCGGTAAAAAATTCATTACCAAAAGGGTTGACAAAATATTATAACCATTCCGATTGGCCAACCTCTTGGTTCTGTTCAAATGATTTGTCCGATGGTTATAATTATGGTTCTTATATGCGTTGGAATGCTGCTATAGTTGAAATGGACAGATATTTCAGAACCCCAATTTTATATAGAAATATGGGTATTGAAATGTTCTGCAATTTTGTTGATGATTCCATTAAAGAAGCTACTTTTCTAGAACCTATTTATGGGGATGAAACAAAAACAAATAGTTATAATAGTAAAGAATTTGGAATACGTAATATTCGTACCATTTTCCCTTTCTTTATCATTAAGAACAATGAAGCATTATCGGTTGATAAAGTAAAAAAACTTTACACATTGTTGAATTCTGATTTGTCAGATCAATTTAAAGATGCTCCCTTAGAAATCATTAGGCTTGCTGCTCAAAAATGCCATATTGGACAAGCAGTTAATGTTAAATATGGAAATGATATTGAAAGTGCTATTTTAAGAATTAGTTTGGGTGCAAGAGTTATCTCAGAAAGTTGGGTTAACAGAGATATAAGCCTCTATTTCAGAAATATAGAAACACAAATGAATCAAATTACTGTAATTATTAAAAAGATAGAATTGATTCTTAGTAATCCAGAATTGTTGGATTAGTACAAGATTATATAAAAAACAACTAAATAGATTCTACCTTCTACATACTAGAACGTAGAATCTATTTTATTAAATCTATTGTAGTAGGTTGAAACTAGCCATAAGTTTTTTCTTTGTTATTGTATATTTGTCATGTATCACATAAAAATCAGCAATATGTGATTTAGCATAAATATAAAAAGAATGATCCAAAGCGATGGAAATCTTTTTTCATAAGCTCTTTTATTTTTTAAATTTACTAGTTTTGTTTAGTTCCGCTAAAAAATTATAAACTTTGAGAATGCAATACAAGTCTGTTTTTGTTTTAATGTTTTTAATGTCTTTTTTTAGCCGTGTGCATGCGCAATACACACCCTTTTTTCAAAATTTTTCATTGTCTGAATATAATGCTGGAAATCAAAATTGGGGTGTTTCAAGATCCGAGAACGGCATGCTCTATGCTGCAAATAATAATGGTTTATTAGAATATGACGGTCTTAAATGGGATTTTATGGAACTCCCAAACAAAACGGTCATCCGATCTGTTTTAGCGTATAAAGAACGAATATACACAGGATCTTACGAAGAATTTGGTTATTGGAAAAAAGATGCCAAGGGAGTATTAATTTATAATTCCTTAAGTAATTTAATTCAAGAACAGATTTCTCCAAATGAAGAAATTTGGCAAATTTTACCATTTAAAGAAGGTATTGTTTTTAGGTCTTTTTTAAACATTTACATATATAAATTGAATGGTGAAATAAAGAAGATTAAGCCCAAATCCATAGTTATTTCTTGTAATGTAGTTGATGGTAAGTTATATGTAGCAACGCTTCATAATGGTATTTTTGAATTGAAAAACGATGAATTGGTCTTAAAAATAATGGATAAGACCATAGAGAATACTAAAGTCTTATTCATAACTAACTATAATGGAAAGTTACTTTTAATAACATCTCTAAAAGGTTGTTTTATTTATGAAAACTATACGCTCAAGCCAATAGATTTTGAAATCAATAATTTAATTAAACAACATTTATTAAACGGTTTTTCTGTTCTTAAAAATGGAAACATGGCTTTTGGAACTATTAAAGATGGGATATATTTTACAAATAAAGCAGGTAAGGTTATTTCGCATGTAAATAAAGAAAATGGCCTTATAAACAACACCATATTAAGCCAATGTTTAGATAAAGATAACAAACTATGGCTAGGGTTGGATAATGGTATTGCAAGTGTTGATTTAAATAACCATAATTACTTTTTTAACGATGTTTCCGGAAGGTTAGGGGCTGTTTACGATGTAATTGAATATAAAGGCATTGTTTATTTAGGGAGTAATACAGGGCTATTTTATATAGATAAAGAAAATAAACTACAGTTTATTAAAGGCTCTCAAGGACAAGTTTGGAACTTAAAGGAAATTGAGGGCGAGTTGTTTTGCGGACATAATGAAGGTACCTTTTTGGTTAAAGATTTTTCACTTAAGCCCTTATCTTCTGTAACAGGTGGTTGGGTTATAAAAAAAGTGCCTGAGCAAAATAATTTATACATTCAAGGTACATATACAGGTCTGGTTAAATTTAAAAAAGAAAACAATATATGGTTTTCTAAACATTTAGGAGAAACCACGATGCCAATTAAACATTTGGTTTTTGAAGATCAATATACCGCTTGGGCAGCTCATGCATACAAAGGCTTATATAAAATTAAGTTTGATAAAAATTACGATACCATAACACATATAGAAAACTACAATAAAAAAGGAGTCTTCTCTGATTTTAATGTGAGGGTTTATAAAATAAAAAGTGATATATGCTTTCAAACCAATGACGGTTGGTTAAGGTATCAACCAATATTAGACAGTATAGTTCCATACGATTTGTTAAATAAAAATTTTGGTAGAAGTTCTTATATAATTTCTGAAGACGATATCGATCAGTTGGTTTTAAAAGGGGCGAACGATGCTATTAATTTTAAATCTTTAATTGATGATAAAAAAGAAATATCGCTATCAAATAATTATTATAAAAACAGACTGATAGTTGGGAATGAAAATGTATCTAAAATAAACGATTCAACCTTTGCGCTCAATTTAAATAACGGATTTATGTTGGTAGACAGCAAGTCCTATTCTAAAGCAGTGTTAGATAAACCAATAATAGACCACATTGAAATAGATAAACAATTAATAGAAATTAAACCAAATAAACCAGTATCAATCAAGTTAAATAGCAGTTTTGGCGTCTCTATTTCATCACCAAAATCCAATAATCATTTTTTCGAATACACCATTTCAGAATTAGATTCAAATAAATGGCAAAAGTTGGATAAAAATAAATTAGAGCTTTCCAGTCTTAAAGATGGTACTTATACTATTTCGTTTAGAACAAGTAATTATTTGGGAAAAACATCCGAACCAACAAAAATTCAAATAAAAGTATTGCCTCCTTGGTATAAAGATACTATTGGTATGCTTCTTTATCTTGTGCTTGCAGTAATTGGTTTAGGTTTATTTTATTACTTCAATCAACAAAAAGTTAAAAGAGAACAGCGTTTGTTAAAAATTAAATATGCTAAGGAGCAACAAGAAATTGTTAGGGAGAAAGGTTTAGAAAATGAAAAGAGAATAGTTCAATTAAAAAATGAATCTTTAAGAAATGAAATTAAATTAAAGAGTAAACAATTGGCCAATACAGCTATGGCACTGGTTAAGAAGAATGAGACTTTACAAGATATTAAAAAGGAGTTATCGGTCAATAAGGATAGCTTTGATAATCAATACGCCTTTAAAAAGATTCTTAAAAAAGTTGACAGTTCTATTGCGCATAAGGATGAATGGAAAGTTTTTGAACATAACTTTAATCAAGTTCATGAAGACTTTTTCAAGATACTTAAAACCAAACATGTCACTTTAACTCCAAAAGATTTAAAAATTTGTGCATACATCAAAATGAACCTTTCAAATAAAGAAATTGCACCTTTAATGAATGTATCTGTAAGAGGCTTAGAGACACACAGATATAGATTAAAAAAGAAATTGGATTTAGAAAATGATATTTCTGTGTCTGATTATTTGATAAATCTTTAAAAATTACTTCAAAAAATACGTTTTTCATAATTATTTTTACGTCATTACTACGTCATACAGCGTTTTCGTTTGGTGTTTTACTCACTTTTTTATTAAATTAACTTACGTCAAATAAAGCTATTTAGAACTTTTGGTACCTTATGGCGTATTTAAAGTGTAAGCGTATTTTGTTTAAAATATAAAATTGGTTTTATCTTGTACCTAACTAAATATTAAACTAAAACTATATGAAAGCGAAAATTATTTTACTATTATTTTTTCTATTTTCAGTTAGTGGCTTTACTCAAAACATTACAGTTTCGGGAGTAGTTACTAGCTCAGAAGATAATATGCCAGTCCCTGGTGTTAATGTTATCGTTAAAGGAACAACTCGGGGAGTTAGTACAGATTTTGATGGTAATTATTCCATAGAGGTTAAAGCTGGCGAAATTTTGGAGTTTAGCTCTGTGGGGCTTAAAACAGTTAATATAACTGTTGGAACCCAAAAAACCATCAACGTTGCTATGAATACAGATATAGCTTCGTTAGATGAAATTGTGGTTATCGGTTACGGTTCACAAAAGAAAGCCGATTTAACAGGGTCTATTACAACCATTAAAGCAGAAGACATTACAAGAACACCCTCTAGTGCTGCCATGCAGTCACTACAAGGAAAAGTTGCAGGTCTTCAAGTAGTTAGTAGTGGTGCACCTGGTACTTCTCCTACTATTAGAGTTCGTGGTCTTGGGTCGTACAGTGGCGACGCTTCTAATCCACTTTATGTTGTAGATGGTACGTTTTATGACGATATCGATTTTTTAAATAGTGAAGATATTGAAACCATTTCAGTACTTAAGGATGCCTCAGCATCTGCCATTTATGGAGTAAGAGCTGCTAATGGGGTAGTGCTTATTCAAACCAAGTCTGGAAAAGTAAATCAAAAACCTCAAATTACTTATAATGGTTATCAAGGTGTTCAGATAGCACAAAACATAGTTAAATTAGCAAACTCTGAACAATTTTCTACATTAGCTAGAGAGTCTGGTTCTGCAGCCGAAGCGAGTTTTATAGATAATGCGATGCAACGTTATGGTCGTAGTCGAGTTAATCCTAATATCCCCGATGTAAATACAGATTGGTATGATTTGATTTTACGCCATGCCCAAATACAAAACCATAGTTTAGGTGTTACTGGAGGAACTGAAAGTGTTACCTATTCATTGGGTTTAAGCCAATTTGAACAGGAAGGTATTCTTAGAATGAAAAATGACTACGAGCGTTTTAATATTAGAACAAAATTAAACGCAAATATTAGTGATCGTTTAAAGGTTGGTGTTTCTGCGCTTTTTAGTAATGCAACTAGATACCGCCCAGAGGAAGGCGCATTTAGCTCCGCATATTTTGCGGTACCCATAATGCCTGTTCTCGATCTATCAAAAACGGATGCCTATCCAAGACCTTATGCAAACGCTAATGATTTGGGCTATAGGGGTACTCAAAACCCATTTCCGTTAATGGAAAATACTGAAAACAGGAATAAAACAAGAAATACTTTAATGACCTTTGATATTGAGTATGAACTTATACCTGATAACCTAACTTTTAAAACAGCGTATTCTCATAATTTTGAAACGCTTGAAGTTAGAGATGTACGACTCCCTTATTTTTTTGGTGTTGGAAATGCATTTAGAGAAAATGCCGAATTAGTTAAGAAAAACGAAACGTTTTCTGAACAAACTTGGGATAATACACTAACTTATAATAATGATTTTGGAAAACACAATTTAACAGTTTTGGCAGGTACATCGTTTAGAGATCGATCTTTTGAACAATTAGAAGCCAAAGGATTAAACTTTCCAAATGGACCTGGAATTGGTGACGAATCTTATTATTTAGATTTAGCAAAAACTATTGATATAAGCGGCGTTGGTGATAATGGCGTTCGACAATATTTCTTTTCTTATTTTGGACGTGTGGCATATAATTATGATAATAAATATTTATTGTATGGTACATTTCGTGCAGATGGCACCAGTAAATATCAAGAAAAATGGGGTTATTTCCCTACTGTAGGTGCTGGTTGGGTTGTTTCTGAGGAATCCTTTATGAAAAATAATGGTATTTTCGATTTTTTGAAATTAAGAGCAAGTTGGGGTGAATTAGGAAATGCCAATGTTAATGCCAGTACTGGAGGTATAACTTCCGAGGAAGTAAATGCTGCATTTGGCGATGTTTTATATCCAGGATTGGTTACCAATAGTGACTTTGAAGCTTTAAAATGGGAAGTGACAGCAGAAACAAACTTTGGGCTTACCGCTAAATTATTCGATAATCATTTATCCATTGAATCTGATTACTTTACAAGAGAAACCAGAGATGCCATCATTCCTGTTTCAAGACTGTTAGTGCCGGGTGAAACACGCCAAAACGTAGGTGTTATAAGAAACTCAGGATTTGAGATAGCTTTAGATTGGAATAAACGCGTATCAGAAGATTTCAGTTATAGCATTGGAGCCAATTTTTCAACCTTAAAAAATGAAATATTGGATTTAGCAGGACAAGATAATTTAACCTCTGGTGGTGATACCGCACAACGTTCTGTTGTAGGCGGTGCTATAAATTCTTTTTATGGACTGGAAGTAGCAGGAGTCTATCAAACAGCTGCAGAAATTACTGCCGACCCTTTAGCACAGGAAGCCATAGGGCGTGGATTGGTGATACTACCAGGAGATTTTAAATTTGTAAATCAAAATGGAGACACGACACTGGATGCTCAGGATCGCGTAGATTTAGGCTCTTATTTACCAACTTATAATTTTGGATTTAATTTTGGACTTAACTATAAGGCCTGGGATTTTTCAATGAATGTTATTGGTCAAGGGGGCAACGTAATAGCAAACATGAAACGATTTGCCATTCGTCAAACCTCAGATCCTAATATCGATAGAGATTTTGCGGTGAATCGTTGGCATGGTGAAGGAACTTCAAACACCTATCCTTCAGCAAGAGGTATAAGAAATCCTTGGAGCAATCAGTTTTTGAATAGTTTCTTTGTTGAAAAAGGAGATTTTGTACGATTACAAAACGTAACAATAGGGTACACACTACCAGAATTAAAAGGAAAATTCAATCCTGATATTCGATTTTATCTAACGGCTGAAAGACCATTATCATTCTTTAAATACAATGGCTTTACGCCTGAGGTTGGGGATGGAAGAGATGATCAAACGTATCCTATTCCAGGAGTATATACGTTAGGTGTAAATATTAAAATTTAAAAAAAATAGCTATGATACATTTAAAAACAAATAAATTTCTTGTGCTATTAGCCGTAATCGGTATGATGCTCACAGGATGCTCTACAGAGCTAGACCAACCCGAACTTAATAATAATTTTGCTGGTGGTACCGATTTTTCAAAAACCTCCGATATGATTTTTCCACTCATTGGTGTCTATCAATCAGTGGGCGATAGAGGATGGGAACAACCGTTAGTGGTTTCCACCAGAGGCGATGATGTTAATGCTGCCGGAGATCAACAAGGTCTTAAAAATCAAGATCGCTATGTATACGATAACTCCTTTTTTGGGTCTAGAACCTTATGGGAAACGTATTATGGTGATATAATTAAAGCCCATACAGGTATGGAACAAATTGGGAGATACATGGAATTGGCAGATGCTAATGGCGTTGCGTTAGGAAATCAATACGTAGCTGAAGCAAAAGTACTTCGGGCTATATTGCTTTTTCAATTGTCGCAAGTATATGGCTCTGTGTTTATTCCAACATCCTCAAATCTAAATGATTTTGCAAATGTAACGTCTGTCCCTACAAAAGATGAAGTTATGCAACATCTATCAGACCAGATGGATGAAGCTATTCCATTTTTATTGGATAAACGTCCCAATGAGCGCACCGATTTAAAAGGCGGTGTTACAAAATACACAGCACTACACATTAAAGCTTTAGCAAACCAAGAACTTAAAAATTATCAAGCGGTAGCAGATGCTGCTGGGCAAATTATTAGTTCAGGAAAATTTAGCTTAATGGACGATTATTACCAATTATTTAAAACCCCAGGGAAGTTAAGTAATGAAAGTCTTTATGAATTTCAGTATTCCGATTTTGGACAAGGTACTGGTATCAGAGTAAGCCATCTTTATGCACCTTATGGTCCTAATGGTTGGACACCTGCTGTTGCCGGCGCAAGTGCGGGGTGGGGCTTTTTTGAACCTACTCTAAAATATGTAACGTTTATGTTGAATAGAAATGATAGAAAACGTTTGGAAACCACCGTGTTATTTACACAAAATGGTATAAACGACATTATAGCAACAACCAGCTATACAGCGGCAACCTTACCATCTTTTGTGTCTCCAACCACGCGAGATGGAGATGTTCTAAAAGATAATGCCAGAGCTAAATTTTGTAGTGGAAAACACTATTTACCAAGTAATCAATTAATTACAGGACGTACTGACTATGGAAGTAATAAAAATTATATTGTGTATCGTTATGCCGAAACGCTTTTAATGTATGCAGAAGCGTTATCTCACGGGGCAACAAATTCTGCTATGACCAAAGATGACGCAGTTAATTTAGTGCGAACAAGAGCAGGTCTTGCTCCTTTAAGTGGTGTTACCTTAGATCAAATCGTAGATGAAAAATATGCTGAACTAGCCATGGAATGGGGCAAACGATTTTTTGATATGGTGAGGTTGGAAAGATATGAAGAGTTAAGTTTTGAAGGTAGAACCTTTACTAAAGATAAAGCGTTTGTAACGTATCATCAAGATCAAATTGACGAATTCCCTATATTGGCGAATGTTCCTAGATAATTAATTTAAAATATTAATAAACAGATATATATGAAAACATTAAATAAATATTTTATTGGAATCTTTGCGTTATTTTTTGCATTATCTTCTTGCAACGAAGGCATCGATCCAATAACAGCGGTCGATCCTGGACCAGATGCTGGAGCACCAGTTGTAAATATAATTAAGCCATTAAATGGTTTTGAAATACAAGTTCCAGAGCCCATAACTTCGGTAAGTATCCAGATTAATGCCCAAGATGATATAGAATTGTCTTTAATTACAATAAAATTAGACGGTGCAGAAATTGCAAGTTATAGTGATTTTCTAGATTACAGAATTGTGAATCAAGAAATGGTTTATGATAATGTAACTACAGGAGATCACATTTTAACCGTAGAAGCAACTGACATTGTTGGCAATATAACCATTTCAACAGTAAACTTTAGTAAAGTACCACCTTATACGCCTCTTTTTAATGGTGAAACTTTTTATATGAACTTTGACGGTAGCTACACAAATTTGTTAACGCTAACCGATGCAACAGAAGTTGGGTCACCAGGATTTAGTAGTATTCCTAAAGTTGGAAGTGGAGCCTATAAAGGTGCAGCGAACTCCTACTTGACCTACCCTGCTGCAGGTTTAGCTCAAGGCAAAGAATTTAGTGCCACATTCTGGTTGAAAATCGATGCGTCAGATACTAGAGCAGGAATAATTAATATGGCCCCAGCGTTACCTGCAGGTCCTTCAGATAAGCCTAGTGGGTTCGGATTGATCCGTGAAGGCAGTGCCACCTCTCAGAAATTTGTACTACTAGTGGGTAATGGCACAAATGCAACATGGGTGAACCCAGGTGCACCTGCTACAATTGATCCAACCCTAGAAGAGTGGGTACACTTTGGAATCTCAATTTCAGAAAGTAAAGCGTCGTTGTACATGAATGGAGAATTGGCTGGCGAATCTACCTTTACTGGGATGAATTGGGAAGGTGTAGGAAATTTGGCAATCATGTCAGGCGAACCTAACTTTAGCGGATGGAATCATAAAACGGAGAAAGGGCTAATGGATGAGTTGAGATTATTCAATGTCGCCTTAACAAAGCAGGACATAGTAAAACAGATAGCTTTAAGCAGTCAAAAATTTTACATGCCATTTGAAGGATCATTTACCGATAAAGTTTCAAAAGAGGATGCAACAGAAGTTGGATCACCAGGGTTTAGTACTAGTGCTAAAGTTGGAAATGGTGCCTATAAAGGTGCAGCGGACTCCTATTTAACCTTCCCTTCTACAGATTTGGCAAAAGGAAATGAATTTAGCACCACATTCTGGTTAAAAATCGATGGGTCGGATACTAGAGCTAGTATAATTAATATGGCCCCAGCGTTACCCGCAGGTCCTTCAGACAAGCCTAGTGGGTTTGGATTGATTCGTGAAGGGAGTGCCACTGCTCAGAAATTTATACTACTTGTGGGTAATGGAACCAACGCTACATGGGTTAACCCAGGTGCACCTGCCACAATTGATCCAACCTTAAATGAGTGGGTACATTTCGGAATCTCGATTTCAGAAAGTAAAGCTACTCTGTACATGAATGGTGCATTGGTTGGCGAATCTGTCTTTACAGGGTTGAATTGGACAGGTGTAGGAGATTTGGCAATTATGTCAGGCGACCCTAACTTTAACGGATGGAATCATAAAACAGAGAAAGGGCTCATGGATGAGCTAAGAATATTTAATAAGGCATTGTCTCTAGAAGAGGTGCAAGCTATTTATAATTAAGAAATAGTATTCTTAAATTATAAATTTCTAAACAAGCTTTTATTAAAATATTGAATTAATCTTTTCAATAACTCCAGCTGTATAAAACTACAGCTGGAGTTTATAAAATTTTTCTAATGGTATTTTCAACAAACAAAATATTTTGGGTTTTGTCAGCTATTGTTTTGCTCTTTTTGAATTGTAAAAAATTTGAGAAACAAACGAAAGTAAATATTGGATCAGTTTCTGTTATAGATATTAATAACAACTCGTTATTAGATACTGTTCAAAAACAAACCTTTAATTATTTTTGGGAAGGAGCCGAACCAAATTCAGGAATGGCGCGCGAAAGGATACATATGGACGATATTTATCCAACTTCGCCAAAAAACACAGTAACCATTGGAGGCAGCGGTTTTGGTGTTATGGCCATTTTGGTAGGCATCGAAAGAGGTTTTATAACTAGAGAACAGGCTGTTGAGCGTTATTATAAAATCGTTGATTTTCTTGAAACTTCTGATAAATATCATGGCGTTTGGCCACATTGGTTAAATGGTGAAACAGGAAAAGTAGTGCCTTTTAGCAAAAAAGATAATGGTGGCGATTTAGTTGAAACCGCATTTTTAGTTCAAGGTCTTTTAACAGTTTCAGAATATTATAAAAATGGTAATACCCAAGAAAAAGATCTTGTAGCTAAAATAGATAAATTATGGAAAGAAGTTGAGTGGGATTGGTACACTAAAAATGGTGAAGATGTGCTTTATTGGCATTGGTCTCCAGAATTTGGATGGGATATGAATTTTCCCGTAGGTGGTTATAACGAATGCTTAATTATGTATGTGCTTGCTGCTTCATCACCAACACATCCTATAAAACCATCAGTGTATCATAAAGGTTGGGCTAAGGATGGAAAAATAGTGTCTTCTAAAAAATTATATGATGAAGATTTAGTATTAAATTATTATGAACATGATGAATCGCCTATTGGCCCTCTATTCTGGGCACATTATTCTTATCTAGGTTTAAATCCTCACGGACTTTCAGATACTTATGCCGATTATTGGAAACTTGTTCAAAATCAAGCTAAAATCCATTATAAATATGCGGTTGATAATCCTAAAAATTATAAAGGTTATGGTGATAGTTTATGGGGCTTAACCTCAAGTTATTCTGTAAAAGGATACAAAGGGCACAGACCTGGTAATGATTTGGGCGTCATTGCACCTACAGCAGCTTTATCGTCTTTTCCTTATACGCCAAAAGAAAGTATGCAGATGCTTAAAAAAATGTATAAAGACCATGACTCTTTAATAGGAAAATATGGTCCTTATGATGCTTTTAGTTTGCAAGATAATTGGTTTTTACCAAGATATTTAGCTATAGATCAAGGTCCTATACCAGTTATGATAGAAAACTACAGAACCGGTTTGTTATGGAAATTATTTATGAATAACCAGGATGTGAAAATCGGGTTGGGCCGATTAGGTTTTAAGGTTAAAACTGATAATGAATGAAGAAACTCATGATTAAATTAATATACACCATTTTTACCATATTACTTATCTCGTCATGTGGGTCTGATGATGGACCAGGGTACCAAGAACCCTATGTTCCCACACCAACCGAACCAACAGTTGATCCTTTAACGGATGATGAAATGATGAATTTAACCCAAAAGGAAACCTTTAAATATTTTTGGGATTTTGCCAATACAAATTCGGGTGCAGCAAAGGAACGCTACCATCCAACAAATCCAACATTAAATCAAAATGTAGTCACTACAGGGGGTACTGGTTTTGGACTTATGGCTATTTTAGTTGGTATAGAAAGAGGTTATGTATCTAAAGATTTGGGTGTTGCAAGATTAAATAAAATTTTAACCTTTTTAGAAAATGCCAATCGCTTTCATGGGGCATGGCCACATTGGTTAGATGGTGGAACGGGTGATGTGTTGCCTTTTAGTACTAAAGATAATGGCGGTGACTTAGTGGAAACGGCTTTTTTGGTACAAGGGTTAATTTGTGTAAAAGAATATTTAAAAAACGGAACTGATACTGAAAAAGAAACAGCACAAAAAGCGGATGATTTATGGAAAGGTGTCGAGTGGAATTGGTATACTCAAAATCAAAACGCCTTATATTGGCATTGGAGTCCTAATTACGGTTTTGACATTAATTTAAAGCTTACGGGTTATAATGAAACTTTAATTACCTATGTTTTAGCGGCAGCATCTCCAAATTATACCATTTCAAAAGCAGTGTATGAAAATGGGTGGGCTTCTAATGGATCAATTGTGTCTTCAGCTTCTCAATATGGGTTTCCATTAGTGTTAAAACATGCTGGAGGTTCTAATTTTGGAGGCCCTTTGTTTTTCAGTCATTATTCCTTTTTAGGTTTAAATCCTAAAAATTTAACCGATCAATATGGTAATTATTGGAATTTAGTGGTAAATCACACGAAAATAAACCGTCAATATTGTATTTCAAATCCCAAAGGGTATACAGATTATGGTGCAAACTGTTGGGGATTAACAGCTAGTTATTCCAGAAATGCAGATGGCTCTATAGGTTACTCAGCGCATAGTCCTTCAAACGATTTGGGCGTTATTTCACCAACAGCAGCTATCAGTTCCATACCTTATACACCTTCAGAATCTTTAAGTGTGATGCATTTTCTTTATCAGAAAAAAGATAAATTATTAGGACCTGCTGGTTTTTATGATGCTTTCAGTCCTCAAAACAATTATTGGGTTGCCGATGCGTATTTGGCAATAGACCAAGGGCCACAAATTATTATGATTGAAAATCACCGAACAGGTTTGCTCTGGGACTTATTTATGCAAAATACCGATGTGAAAAACGGCTTAAATAAACTTGGGTTTAACTATTAAAAAATAGTGATATGAAGTATAAAATACAGATAAATTGTTGTTTAATTATTATTTTAATGTTGTTTTCTGAATTTACAAGTGCTCAACAAAATAATCTATATAAAGAAGCTTTTTTTATTAAAAATCAAGATACATTAAAGTATCGAATCATGTATCCTGATAATTTTTCAGAAACAAGACAATATCCTGTTGTATTGTTTCTTCATGGTGCTGGTGAAAGGGGCAATGATAATACGAAACAGTTAACACATGGTGGTAAATTATTTTCAGATGAAACAAATAGAGGTGCATTTCCTGCCATCGTTATTTTTCCCCAATGTCCTCAAAATGACTATTGGGCCAATGCAGATGTAGATAGAAGCACAAAACCTATCACATTAACATTTCCTTTAAATAATCCACCAACAAAGGCCTTAAATTTAACCATGCTTTTAATGGAAGATATGTTAAGCAAACCTTACGCCAATAAGCAAAAAGTATATATAGGCGGACTTTCCATGGGTGGTATGGGTACTTTTGAAATGCTTTACAGAAAACCAGATATGTTTGCGGCAGCCTTTGCTATTTGCGGTGGTGGTAATCCGGATGGTGCAAAAGCCTATGCCAAAAACACAGAACTTTGGGTGTTTCATGGAGCTAACGATGATGTGGTAGATCCGCAATTATCAATCAACATGGTTTCGGCTTATTTAAAGGCTGGAGGAAAACCTAATGTAACCATATACGCTAACGACAATCATAATAGTTGGGATTCTGCTTTTGCAGAACCAAAACTATTAACATGGCTATTTTCAAAATCAAAAAACGAATATAAATGAAGCATCTAAATTACATCAAATACGCTCTTTTAGGAGTTGCCACCATTTTTATTATGGCATGTAAATCGAACATTCCTATTAAAACGCTAAATCAAGGTCCTTTTGAAGCGAAAGTAGATTCTATTATAAGTTTAATGACTATTGAAGAAAAAATAGGACAATTAAATTTACCAACCTCGGGCGATATTACTACGGGGCAAGCACAAAGTTCTAACGTTGCCAAAAAAATTGAAGAAGGTAAAGTTGGCGGCTTGTTCAATGTGAAGTCTGTTGAAAAAATAAGAGAAATTCAAAAAATTGCTGTTGAAAAAAGCCGATTAAAAATCCCTTTACTTTTTGGGATGGATGTAATTCATGGTTACGAAACCACATTCCCAATTCCGTTAGGCTTATCCTGTTCTTGGGATATGGAAATGATTAAAAAAACGGCTCAAATGGCAGCAAAAGAAGCCACTGCCGATGGTATTAACTGGACATTTTCTCCTATGGTCGATATTTCCAGAGATCCACGATGGGGACGTGTTTCAGAAGGTTCTGGCGAAGATCCTTACTTAGGCAGCGAAATAGCGAAAGCCATGGTACACGGTTACCAAGGAGACGATTTAACCAATAATAACACCATGTTAGCTTGTGTTAAACATTTTGCGCTTTATGGTGCTCCAGAAGCAGGAAGAGATTACAATACGGTGGATATGAGTAAAATACGCATGTATAACGAATATTTACCGCCATATAAAGCAGCAATTGATGCTGGCGTGGGTTCGGTAATGGCGTCATTTAACGAAATTGATGGTGTTCCTGCGACAGGAAACAAGTGGTTGCTTACCGATTTATTGAGAACCAATTGGGGCTTTAATGGTTTTGTAGTAACCGATTATACAGGAATTTATGAAATGATAGAACATGGTGTTGGCGATAAATACGATGTAGCGGCATTGGCGTTAAACGCAGGAGTAGATATGGATATGGCTGGCGATTCGCCAACAATTCCAGCAGCTTTTGTTAAAACATTGAAACAATCTGTTGACAACGGAAAAGTGAAAATGGCAGATATTGATGCAGCCGTAAAACGTATTCTAACAGCAAAATATGAATTGGGTTTATTCGAAAATCCTTATAAATATTGCGATACTAGCAGACCAACAAAAGAAATTTTCACCAAAGAAAACAAGCTTTTTGCACGTAAAGTAGCATCAGAATCTATGGTGCTTTTAAAAAATGATAACCAATTACTGCCATTAAAAAAAACGGGAACTATTGCATTAATTGGCCCCTTGGCAAATACGGCTGTTAATATGGCAGGTACTTGGAGTGTGGCTACAAAACAGCATTTATCTAACCCGTTATTGGAGGGATTAAAAACGGTTGTGGGAGATAAAGCCAAAATTGAATACGCAAAAGGAAGTAATATAGATTACGATTTAGATTTAGAAAAGCGGGCTACCATGTTTGGTAAAGAGATTCCTCGAGATGGTAGAACCGATAAAGAATTAATGGATGAAGCCTTAGCCATAGCATCAAAATCAGATGTTATTATTGCTGCTTTAGGTGAATCGGCTGAATTTAGTGGTGAAAGTAGTAGCAGAACAAATTTACAAATTCCACAAGTTCAAAAAGATTTGTTGAACGCCTTATTAAAAACAGGAAAACCAGTGGTTTTGGTTTTGTTTACTGGTAGACCATTGGCGATTGTTGACGAAAATAAAAACGTTCCAGCCATTCTAAATGTATGGTTTCCGGGGAGTGAAGCTGGTTTAGCAATTTCAGATGTGTTGTTTGGTGATGTAAATCCGTCAGGAAAATTAACAGCAACTTTTCCTATGAATGTGGGGCAAGTGCCTCTTTTTTACAATCATAAAAATACAGGACGTCCATTAGGTAATAATGAAGGTAAGTTTGAAAAATTCAAAAGTAATTATTTAGATGTTCGTAACGAACCTCTATATCCTTTTGGCTATGGGTTAAGCTACACCACATTTAATTATGATAATTTACAATTGAATTCAACAAAAATGGATACTAGCGGCAGTGTAACTATTTCAGTCGATGTCACAAATTCAGGAAATTTTGATGGAAAGGAAGTGGTTCAATTATATGTGAGAGACGTTGTAGGTTCAGTTACAAGACCCGTAAAAGAACTTAAAGGTTTTCAAAAAATTGAACTTAAAAAAGGGGAAACTAAAACGGTAACTTTCAAATTGACTGTTGAAGATTTAAAATTCTATAATTCAAATTTAGATTTTATAGCAGAACCTGGCATGTTTCAAATATTTGTAGGAACCGATTCCAATGCTAGTTTATCATCCCAATTTGAATTAACTAAATAATCCTTGTCAATTGAAAAAAATAGTTGTCATATTAATTTTATGTTCATTTCAAATGGTTATTGCTCAGCAAAAAACCTATTGCAATCCCATTAATGTCGATTATGGATATACACCCTTTGAACGTTTTTCAACTCAAGGAAAGCATCGTGCTACGGCAGATCCTGTTATTGTAAATTTTAGAAATAAATACTTTCTTTTTTCAACAAACCAAGAAGGGTATTGGTGGAGTGATAATATGCTAAATTGGAATTTCGTTTACAGAAAATTTCTTCGTGATGATACTTATACGCACGATTTGAATGCTCCTGCTGCGTTTGTTATGAAAGATGCTCTATACGTATATGGTTCTACATGGAAATCAGATTTTCCTATTTACAAAAGCACAAATCCTACGGTTAATGATTGGGAAATAGCCGTAGATACACTTAAAGTTGGGGCTTGGGATCCTGCATTTCATTATGATGACGATAAAGACAAGCTATATCTCTATTGGGGATCCAGTAATGTGTGGCCGCTTTTAGGTACCGAAATTAATACCAAAACCATGCAGTCGGAAGGTTATACTGTGCCTATTGTTAGATTATTTCCCGAAGATCACGGGTGGGAGCGTTTTGGTGAATATAATGATAATGTATTTTTACAACCCTTTATAGAAGGCGCGTGGATGACCAAACACAACAATAAATATTACATGCAATACGGCGCGCCAGCAACAGAGTTTAGTGGTTATGCCGATGGTGTTTACGTAAGCAAAGACCCTTTACATGGGTTTGAATACCAACAGCATAATCCGTTTTCATATAAACCGGGTGGTTTTGCTCGCGGTGCTGGTCATGGGGCAACATTTCAAGATAATTTCGAAAACTACTGGCATGTATCAACGATTTTTATTTCTACAAAAAATAATTTTGAACGACGCTTAGGTATTTGGCCAGCAGGTTTTGATGCCGATGATGTTATGTATTGCAATACAGCCTATGGCGATTATCCAACGCTGCTACCAGAATTTGCAAAAGAAAAAGATTTTTCTAAAGGTTTGTTTACAGGTTGGATGCTTTTAAATTATCAAAAACCAGTTCAAGTTTCTTCAACCTTAGGCGGTTATCATCCTAATTTTGTGGTAGATGAAGATATAAAAACGTACTGGAGTGCAAAAACAGGGACTAAAGGGGAATGGTTTCAAACCGATTTAGGTCAAGTTTCTACTATTAACGCCATTCAAATTAATTATGCCGATCAAGATGTTGAGTTTTTAGGAAAAACGTTGGGCAAATTTCATCAGTACAAAATATATGGTTCCAATGATGGGAAGAAATGGCAAGTGGTTATTGATAAAAGCAAAAACCAAACCGATGTTCCTCACGATTATATAGAATTGGAAACACCTGTCGAATTCCGATTTTTAAAAATGGAAAATCTACACATGCCCACAGGTAAATTTGCATTAAGTGGTTTTCGCGTTTTTGGAAAAGGACACAGTGAGAAACCCGAAAAGGTCGAAAATTTTATTGTATTACGGTCCAGTCCAAAAAAATATGGTGAACGCAGAAGCATCTGGTTTAAATGGCAACAAAATCCCTTAGCAGATGGCTATGTAATTTACTGGGGAAAATCGCCTGATAAACTTTACGGAAGCATCATGGTTTATGGGAAAAATGAATACTTTTTTACTGGAGCAGATAGAGCTGATGCCTATTATTTTCAAATAGAAGCATTTAATGCTAATGGAATGAGTGAACGTTCTGAAATTAAAAAATCTGAATAAATCAAATTTGAAATAGTAATACATCAATTTCAAATTAAAAACTTTTTATTGAAGTGACTAATAGCGACTAACCTGCAAGGTTTATTCAAATCTTGTGGGTTTTTTAAGAAAATCTAGATGAGATGAAATATATTGTAGTAATTATTTTTTTAAGCTTTGCATCGCCATTCCTGGCTCAAACTAAAACAACTTATACCTATAACATAAAAGAAAAAGACACCTTAAAATTGGATGTGTATAGACCCGAAAACATTGAGGTTAATACTAAATTGCCAACATTGCTTTGGATGCATGGTGGTGGGTTTTCAATAGGTTCAAGAGATTATGTAGACGATGCACAACTTTGTGGAGCGGTTACAAAATTTGGTTATATAGGTATTTCTGTTTCTTATAGATTGTTGCGAACAGGTAGCGAGACCCAATTTAGTTGCTTATGTCCAAAAGTAGATAAAATTGAGACTTTCAAACAAGCCACTATCGATTATTTGGATGCCGCTGCTTTTGTTGTTGAAAATGCTGAAATGTTAAACGTTGATACTACAAAAATTATTGCTGGTGGCAGTAGTGCAGGTGCTGAAGGAATTTTAAATTCAGTTTATATGAAACCTTATTTTGTTGATAATCTTAATAAGTATGAAGACGTGAAATTTGCCGGCGTATTGTCATTTGCTGGGGCGGTGGTTAATGCCAGTTATATAACAAAAGCTAATGCTTTACCTAGTGTTCTGTTTCATGGCACTGCAGATCAATTGGTCCCTTTTGCTAGTGCGCCACATCATTTATGCGACCCTGAAAAACCTGGATATCTCATGCTGGATGGATCTAAAATTATAGCAGAAAAACTTGATGCATTTGAAACTTCATATTATTTCAAGATTGTAAAAGGAGGTATGCATGAGGTTGCAAAAATTCCAATGGATGAACTTGATGAAATTTTTGAATTCTTTGAGAAAACTGTTTTAAATAGCGAGGTTGTACAAACTAAAATTATAAAAACTAAAACATTATGAGGACATCAATTTATGTAGTTTGTATGGCGCTTATACTGCAATCTTGTGGACAAAAACCAGTACAAAAAGCTGAAATTCCACAGTTAAAACAACCCAATATCATATACATCATGGCAGATGATCATGCAACTCAAGCCATTAGTGCCTATGAACACCCAATTAGTAAATTAGCTCCAACCCCCAATATTGATAGAATAGCTAAAGAAGGTGCTTTGTTTAAAAATAATTTTTGCACCAATTCTATTTGCGGCCCTAGTAGAGCTGTGGTTTTAACGGGTAAGTTCAGCCATATTAACGGATTTAGAATGAATGGTGATACCTTTGATGGGAATCAACAAACATTTCCAAAATTACTCCAAAAAGCAGGTTATAACACAGGAATGATTGGTAAATGGCATTTGGACGGACTTCCGCAAGGGTTCAATTACTGGCATATTTTAACCGATCAAGGCAATTATTATAATCCAGATTTTATTGCCATAAATGAAAAAACCCAGAAAATTGATACCACAAGAATAGAAGGGTATGCCACCGATATTATTACAGATGATGCCATAAAATATCTAGACAACGTAAAAAACAGTAAGCAACCTTTTATGCTTATGCTACATCATAAAGCGCCGCACAGAAATTGGATGCCAGCATTGAGACATTTAAATAAGTATGATGCTGTTAAATTTCCGCTTCCTGATACTTATTTCACTTCTCATGAAGGTTCAACGGCCTCTAAAGAGCAACTACAAACAATTTATCAAGACATGTATGAAGGTCATGACCTTAAAATGACCAAGGAAAAAGGTAGTAATGAATTGGCGCACAACCCATGGACTACAGATTTTGACAGAATGACCGCAGAACAACGTGCCATTTGGGATAAAGCATATCAACCAAAAAATGATGCATTTCATGATGCAAATCTTTCAGGGAAAGCATTGGCAGAGTGGAAAGGGCAACGTTATCTGCAAGATTATTTGGCAACAATAGCTTCGGTTGATGAGGGTGTTGGCAAAATTCTTGATTATTTGGAAGCCAATGGTTTATCTGAAAATACCATTGTGATATATACCACCGATCAAGGTTTTTATTTAGGTGAGAAAGGTTGGTTTGATAAGCGCTTTATGTATGAAGAATCTTTAAGCATGCCTCTTGTAATGAAATATCCCAACGGCATAAAAAAAGGTACTGTTATTAATGCATTAACCCAAAATATCGATTTTGCCGAAACATTTTTAGATTACGCACATGTTCAAATCCCTGAAGATATGCAAGGTAAATCGTTAAGACCCTTACTGGAACAAAAACAAAATTCAGACGATTTTAGAGATGCTATTTATTATCATTATTATGATTATCCAGCATTTCATATGGTAAAAAAAATGTATGGCGTTAGAACAAAACGTTATAAACTCATTCATGTGTATGATGATATTGATGAATGGGAACTTTATGACTTAGAAAAAGATCCACAAGAGCTTAAAAATGTTATTGATAATTCAGAATATACCGAAGTTAAAACAATGCTTCACAAAAAATTACTGGCTTTACAAACCCAGTACCAAGTTACCAGCAAGGAATTTGAGGAAACACTATCAAAAAAAGTTGAAAACTCATATATACAATTTGAAAAATTACGTGGGCACACAGGTACTTCTTACAACCCTATAACAGATAAAGACACAAAATTATAATCATGGAGCGATTAATGAAAACGTTACATATTTCAAAAGTACATAGGTCGAATTCTATAAAATATTGCCAAATTATTAAAAATCAATGTGTTTTATGTCATTTATAAGAAATTGAGCAAAATATTGGTGGATTTGAGTAAGCGTTTTCAATGATTTTTTCGAAATTTTGTAGAAAATCATGAAAAATGAAATACGCCATTAAAATAATATGTGTAGTTTGCATTATACTAATAGTACTTTCCTGTAAGCAAAATTTATCGATAAAAGAATCCTCTTTTAGTAAATCGCTTGTAGCTGGTAAATACATTTTGCCTGCAGAAGATGGTTGGTGGAACTGGTGTATGGCACCCATGTATGATGAAAATGGAAAATTACACATATTTATGTCTACCATACCTAATAATGGTAGTTGGATAAAAAATAGCAAAATAGTGCATTTTACAGCCGATAAACCAGAAGGTCCCTATACTTTTGTAGATACTACGTTTGCTAGTAAAACCGCAACATACCATAACCCACAAATATCGAAGGTTAAAGATACTTATGTTCTTGTTTATTTGCTCAAGAATGCATCAACGCCAAGAGTCAATCAAGAAATAGGGATAGCTACTTCAAAATCACTATATGGTCCTTGGACGGAAAGCCCCTTTAATCCTATTCTTAAAGCTTCTGGAAAACAGTCCGATGGCTCCAATATTATCCACGCTTCCAATCCTACTTTTGTAGTAGATACTGATGGTAGGTTTAGAATCTATTATAAGTCAATTTCCGATAAATATGCGCCCAAACAATACAGAGAAATTTCTATGGCAACAAGTGATAAGCTAGAAGGTCCTTATGTAAATTATCCTAACAATCCCTTAATTAGTTATGCGAATGAAAAATTGGATATTGAAGACCCTTATGCGTTTTACTATAAAGGCATGTATTACATGATTGTTGAGGATCGTATGGATGTAAAAAGCGCTTTGGAAGGCAACCCAACACCTCAAGATAAAATAAAACCTGGTGGAAATCGTCCAGGATTAATCTATAAATCTAAAGATGGTATAGATTGGGGAAGACCAGAAATTGGGTATAATACAAATACTCATTATTTTAATAAGGAGTTGGCAAGAACTGAAAGACCCAATATTTTATGGAAAAACGGAGAACCGGAATGTCTTTTTTTGGCATGTCATGATGATGATCCAACTGCTGGTTTTTTCTTAAAAATTGAAGGCTGGAAATAATATAGAATATAAATAATTAGGCTGATTCAGTCAAACATAAAAAATGAAAAAATATATCATGAAATTTAACAATAAAATAAGCCTAAGACTCCTTGTGCTTTTGGTAATGGTACAGGTGAGTTTTGCCCAATCGAAAGGAAAAACTTTAGAAAATAGTCGCCCTAATATCATTTTCGTTATGACGGACGACCAAGGTATGGGTGATTTGTCCTGTATGGGGAACCAAGTTGTAAAAACACCAAATATTGATGAGTTCTACAAGAAATCTACACGTTTTACCGAATATCATGTAAGCCCTACATGCGCCCCAACACGTGCCGCTTTAATGAGTGGACGCCACGAATTTAGGACGGGTGTTACCCATACCATTTTAGAAAGAGAACGAATGGCATTGGATATTTATACCTTGCCACAAGCTTTGCAAGCGGGAGGATACGAAACTGGTATTTTTGGAAAATGGCATTTAGGTGATGCCGATGCGTATCTACCTCAAAACCGAGGATTTGATGAAGTACTAATACATGGCGCTGGTGGCATTGGTCAAGTGAATTTTGGAGATTTTCCTCCCAATAGTGAAAATTTATATTTTGATAATGTGTTATTGCACAACGAAACGATTGTAAAAACAAAAGGTTTTTGTACCGATGTGTTTTTCGATGCGGCATTGGCGTGGACTAAAAAGAAAATAGATTCCAAACAACCGTATTTTACATATATTTCATTAAATGCACCACATGCGCCACTTATAGCTCCTGAAAAATATAAAAAACGATTTTTAGATTTAGGTTATGATGAAGGAACAGCTGGACGGTACGGTATGATTGAAAATATAGATGATAATTTTGGCCGACTAATGAAAAAATTAGAGGAGTGGAAAGCACTTGAAAACACATTGGTAATTTTCACCACCGATAATGGGGCGACACATTTGTCTGGAACCTTGAATGGAGAAAAAATAAAACACTTCAATGCCAATTTAAAAGGTGGGAAAAATTCACCTTATGAAGGCGGAAACCATGTGCCTTTCTTTTGGTATTGGAAAGGTGTACTTTCCGAAGGGAAAGATATCGATCAACTGGCTGCGCACATTGATATTTATCAAACTTTTGTTGAATTAGCTGGGGTAAAACTACCAGAAAAGATGCAACCATTGGAAGGACGATCTTTAGTTCCTTTATTGGAAAATTCGAATATTAAATGGGAAGACCGTTTGATGTTTACTCATTGCGGACGTTGGGCTACAGGTGAAATCGATGAAGCTCAATATAAATCATTTGCAGTAAGAAATCAAAAATGGCGTTTTGTTAACAACAATCAATTGTATGATATAGCTTCAGACCCAGGGGAAACAACAAACGTTTTTGATGCGCATCCAGAGGTTATTTCTACTTTCAAAATTCCTTATGATAATTGGTGGAATGAATCCATTCCTTTAATGGTAAATGAAAACCGTCCGAAAGTGGATGAGCAACCTTTGCATGTTCGATATAGTAAACAATTAAAAGAAAAAGGTATTCCAGATTGGAGTCCTGAATTTAATTAATTTAGAAGGGTCTGTGGGAATTATTCCGTTAAGGTTAGTTGCCATTTACCAATAAACAACGTGAGTTTATATAATGAAAACACTAAAATATATAACAGTTTTAATCTTCATTTTCGCTATTTTTTCTTGTAAAAATACTCCAAAGAATGAAGCAGTAAATGAAAAACCGTTTGATCAAACCACCAATTGGATAGTTTTAGAAAAATCAAACACAACTCAAGAAGCCGATAAATTCACTTGGAAATTTGATGTAAAACATCCTGCCGATTATGTTGTTCAAATGGTGTTCGATAAGTTGCCAACCGATACCGTTTCTGTTGAAGTTGCAGGACAAAAGTTTAAAGAAGTATTACATGCCGATTATAAAATCAATTCCAATAAAATAGTTTCAGAGTTTCAAAAAACAGTTAAATTCTCTAATACAGGAAATCAGATTATTTCAATAGAGACAAAATCAGATTTTAATAAAATAAGAATCATTCCCCATTATAAAAACCCCATGGGCTCCGGAAAGTATGATGAAGAATGGTTGGCAATGCATCAATCACCCGAAAAAAAAGCGGCTTTAAATTGGTTCAAAGAAGCCAAGTTTGGGATGTTCATCCATTGGGGACTGTATTCCCAAGCGGGTGGAATTTGGAATGGTGTGAAAATTAATGATGTGTCTCAGCCAGGGCCAAAAGTAGCTGAATGGTTAATGCACGCATTTCAAATTTCTCGTAACGAGTATAAAGAATTGGCAAAAACCTTTAATCCTGATAAATCTTTCGCGCAAAACATTGCAAAACTAGCTAAAGATGCCGGTATGAAATATGTAGTTATTACCTCAAAACACCACGACGGTTTTGCCTTATTCGATTCAAAATATTCTGAATACGACATGGCAGATGCTACTCCATATAAAGGAGATTTAGTTAAAGAACTGTACGACGCTTGTTTAGCGGAAGAATTGGATTTTGGGGTATATTATTCGCATGGAAACGATTGGATGGATGGTACAGACGGAAACTACGCAAACATTAAAAAAGTAAACGATTCTTTGGGCATTTACACACATCCGTCGGGTAAAAATTTATGGGATCCTAGTCCGAATACACATGCTGAATATTTAGAAAGTAAAGCCTATCCTCAAATAAAGGAATTGATTAGTATGTTACCAGAACTGAAGCTGATTTGGTTTGATGGTGAAGGGTTTATAACCGAAGATCAATCTTTTAAATTCTATAAAATGGTGTATGATTTGAACCCGCATATTTTAGTAAACCGAAGAATAGGTTGGGGGTTTGGTGATTATGAAGATGCGGGCGACAATAAAATTCCATCAGCCAATGAAGTTGTAAACAAATATTGGGAAACCTGTGGTACTACCAATAATTCATGGGGATTCAAATCTTACGACCACGATTGGAAAAGCACCAAGGAAACCCTGTATTATATTGTTGATATTGCTTCAAAAGGTGGGAATTATTTGTTGAATATTGGACCAGACGGAAAGGGTGATGTACCTGTAGAAAGTAAAAATATCTTAAGGGAAGTTGGAACGTGGATGCACACCAATGGCGAAGCTATTTATGGAACAAAAAGATGGAGCATAAGTAGTAGCGAAGGGCAAGAAGAAACTTTGTTGGACGGAACAACCCATAGGGAAGGAAAAGGATTTAAAAAAACATTTACTTCCAATGATTTTTGGTTCACAACTAAAGAAAATAACGTGTATGCTATTTCACTTGTTAAACCTTTGGGGGAAATTACAATTAAGTCTTTCAAAAAAGATATTGGTAAAATTACAGGTGTTAAAATTCTTGGAAATGATAATGAAGTGGAATGGAATCAAAACGAAACCGGACTTAAAGTTAACCTAAAAGGAATAGAAAGTAACGAAAATGGATTTGTTGTTAAAATTGTAATGGCATTGAAGTAATTAATGTGTAAGTTTGAGTTCAAATTAAATTATTTAAAAAGGTTCTTTAACTTTTAAAAAAGTTATTAAAGTAACGCAATAGTGGTAGAATTTTTTGTCTTTTAATTGAATAAAATATTAGTTTTTAATGCAGTATAAAACATGAAAGTAAGGATAATTTATCTGTTAACATTTTTGTACATAAGCTTTAATTATGCGCAAACAAAAAATGTTAGGCTAAGTAATCAACGAATAGAGTCCTTTAAGAGTGAACAAGGGTTTTATCAAAATACCATACATGCAATTACTTCAGATTCAAAAGGTTATTTGTGGATTGGCACCCCAAATGGTTTGGTTAGGTATGATGGATATTCATTTGATTATTATTACCAAAATTATGATGAACCGGAATCTTTAATTAATAACTATGTGTCAAATCTTTTTACCGATTCTAAAGGTCGGTTATGGATTGGAACAAGAGAAGGCTTATGTTTGTATTTAACAGATAAAGAGCAGTTTATACCTATAAAAAAATCTACTAAAAAAGGCCTTTTTATAATAGAAGATTCTAAAAACCGGGTTTGGGTAGCTGGAGATAGTAAAATAGAGGTATATGACTCAGGTAATAATGACTTAGAAAAAGTAGATAAAATTGCTGAAATCAATTTAGAAAAAGAATTGGGAAGAAATGCTATTACAGATTTAGTATTTCACTCAAATAAAGGATTGTTGGTTGCCACCAATAGTAAAGTTTATAAATTAGATTTTAATGAAAACGAAAATTATACTTTCGGAATTTTAGAGCTTCAATTAGACTCGAATATTGTTAACATAAAAAAAATACTTGAGGTTGATAACACATTATGGATTGGAACAAATTCAGGGCTTTATCAAACGTTTCAAGAAAACAGTCGTTTAATTACCATAGGGTCGTATTTTACTTCGGATCAAGAGGATTTTGAGACTTCATATAATATTTTATCATTATATCTGGATAAGGAGAAAAAATTATGGATTGGAACCAGAAAAAATGGTACTTTATATTATGATGTCAGCAAATCGGAATTCATAGCCTTTAAGTTCGATTCCAAATATAACAATGGATTAACGAGTAACCGAGTAAATTGTTTTTTTGAAGATGCTTTTGGTGTTTTATGGATTGGAACAGCCCAAGGAGGGTTGAATAAATTTGATAAAAACCAAAAACCTTTTCAAAATTATTATCATAATCCTTATGATGACGAATCGCTCTCTAGTAATTTAATTACAGATATAACAGAAGCTTCCGACGGGAAAATTTGGATTTCCTTTTTCGAGAGTACCATTTGCAGAACTGAGGAAAAACTAAATATCCAAACAGGAAATCAGATTCATTTTGAGCGGTTCAAAAATCAGTTGAGTAAGTTAAAGAACCAATGGGTCTTACGTATTTATCAAGACCATAAAGGATATTGGTGGATTAGCACCAACGAAGGACTATATGTGTATGATGAAAAAAATGATAACCTAAAAAGTCTACAAATTAAGGTTGAAGGAAAGCTAGTAAATCCCATTTTTTACCGGTTAATTGATCAAATCCAATCCAATCAAATTATAATAGGAGGCTCTCAAGTATTTATATTAAATAATCCTTGGGAAAATATTTTAAGAAACACACCTTTAGAAGCCGAAAAACCATTGTTTGCCATAGGCAACGATAACCAAATTAATGATTATTTAAAAGACGATTTTGGAAATTATTGGTTTATAACCGTTAATGGTGTTTTCAGGGTCGTAAATAAAAACGGTTCTTGGTTAGTAAAAAACCACATAACGTCAACATCATCTAAATTAAAAATTGGCAACAACCGTATTATGTCTATACACAAAAGTGCAAATAAAGATATATGGCTGGGAACATTTGGAGGAGGTTTAACAAGAATTCAATTAAATTTTTCGGGAGAACCTAAAAAAATTAAGAATTACCATAGAAAAGAAGGTCTTCGTGATGAAGCTATATACGGTATATTAGAAGATGATAAAGGGCATCTATGGTTAAGCACCGATATGGGAATTGGCTACTTTGATCCTTTAAAAGAAACATTCGATTTTTATGATGTAAACAACGGTATTTTAAGTAATAATTTTAGGCAATCGGCTTATTTAAAAACAAAAAAAGGGACGATGTTAATGGGAGGTGTTGGCGGTTTAACTATTTTCAACCCAAATCAAATCCATAAAAACGAGATCACCCCAAAAATATTAATCTCTCGATTAAAAATAAACAACCAACCCATTGTAGTTGGAAAAAAAGTTAATAATAAAGTGGTACTAGAACGCTCAATTTCAGATACTAAAACATTAGTTCTTGGGCATAATAGTAGAAATATATCATTGGATATTATTGTACAGCACAGTGCAACTCCAAACAAAAATAAATTAGCTTATAAGTTAGAAGGTGTCAATAAAGATTGGATTGAAGTTGATGCAGGAAAAACAACTGCAACTTACACCAATTTAAGCCCAGGTACCTACAATTTTATATATAAAGGCGCTAACGGCGATGGGGTTTGGACCACAAACATAGAAAATTTCACTATAAAAGTTTTAGCACCATGGTATTTAAGATGGTGGAGTATATCCCTATGGGTGTTTTTGGTAATACTTATTACATATGGGGTTTTTGAGTATTTAGTTAAATTAGAGAAGTTAAACCAAAAACTTAAATTCGAACAATTGGATAAAGAACGGGTTCAGGACATGAATCAAGCCAAATTAAGATTTTTTACCAACATATCCCACGATTTTAAAACACCACTTTCTTTAATTATTGGTCCTCTAGAAAAAATAGCAGAACAAAATATAGATTTAGGAAATCAAAAATACTTTTCTATAATCAAAAATAATATTTCAAGGCTTCAACGTCTTATCGATCAACTTATTTCATATAGAAAAGCCGAAACTGGTCATCTTGAATTAAATTATTCAAAAATTACTTTAGGAAATTTTATTTATCCCTTAATAGAGGCTTTCGAAGAATATTCCGAAAAAACACTCCTAAATTTTTATTATAAAGTTGATGAACCAAACAAGCTTATTTCTTTAGATATTGATAAAACAGAGCGTATAATTTTAAATTTATTTTCTAACGCAGTTAAATATTCCGATTTAAATAGAGAAGTAAGTATTGAAGCAGGCTTTGTATCTGAAAATGACGCCGAATCTCTTTTTATTCAAGTAACAAACACGAGCGAGGGTATTCCTTCAGATAAAATTGATAGAATATTCGATCGTTTTTATAGAGGCGTAGATGATAAAAATGACTGGAGTGGGACAGGCATTGGTTTAGCACTTTGTAAATCGTTGATAGAATTAATGGAAGGCACCATTAAAGTTACAAGTGAAACTAATGAGAAAACAGTTTTTAAAATCACGTTGCCCATTGTAGATAAAGGAGTTTATCTTGAAGATGGGGAGTTGGGTACATATCAAAAATTAGTAACAGATTGGTTGCCTATTGAATTGGAAAGTGTTCAAGTTCAAGCCGTAGACGCATTGCGCCCAACCATATTGGTAATTGATGATGAAAAGGATGTACGCTCTTTTCTGTACGAATCTTTTAAAAATAATTACAATGTTTTGCTTGCTGCAGATGGTGAAGAAGGATTGAGAATATTAAATGAAACCCCGTTACAATTAGTAATTAGTGATGTTATGATGCCAAAATTGAACGGCTATCAGGTTTGTGAAAGAATTAAATCTAGTGCCGAATTTTGTCACATCCCTGTCATACTATTAACGGCTATTGGTGATAATATTAAGGAAATTCAGGGCTTAGAGCTAGGTGCCGATGATTATATCGTGAAGCCGTTTTCAATAAAGTATTTAGAAGTTAGGGTAAAAACACTTATTGAAAACAAACAGCGCATCTTTGAGTATTTCTCCAGAAACAGCTTCTTGCCTAAAGATTCTTTAATAGCATCTGATAAGGACAAGGAATTTTTAGAAAAAATTAATACTTCTATAGATAAAAACATGGCGAATTCTGCTTTTGGTGTTGAAGAGTTGGCTACCGATATTGGTATGAGTACCTCCAACTTTTTCAGGAAACTTAAAGAACTAACCGGTCAAGCCCCTAGCGTTTACCTTAGAAACTTTCGCTTGCAAAAAGCAGCTGAATTATTAAATGCCAATAAAAATTTATCTGCCGCCGATGTTATGTTCGAAATTGGCATAGAGTCAAAGTCCTATTATTCTTCATCATTTAAAAAAATTCACGGATTATCTCCTTCAGAGTTTGTGAAAAAGCATGATTAATTTGAGTTTTATTTTTTATTAAATGGTTTAAATACAGGTGTTTGTTTAGTTTTTTTAGGCTTACTCAAATCATGCAAGCAAAAAGCATGATTTGAGTAAGCCTTTTTTCAAATGTTTGTGCAAATTTGTAGAAACCAAACTAAACTGAAGTCATTAAATTAAGCTTCATCAGTCTAATTTTATTAAATATTATAAGGTTCTTTTTCAATTTTCAAGTTTTTACAATAATTAAAAGTGAATTGTAATGATCTTAAATTGTTTTTTGAATTTAAATGTGCTGCATACCAATTTCAGTACTCAAAAGAATACCTATTTTAATAGTGGGCTTGACTTGAAAATTTTAATACTTCTTCACTAAGGGTGGTTTTAGGTCATCAGTTATTTTAAATAATTTTTCGTTAAGCTTTTTATATGCATAAAAAAGAAAATTTAATATTAGGGATGCTAATAGCAATGCTCTTTTCTTTCCAGCTTTTTTCACAAGAAAAAAAGGAAAAAAGTGAAAGTCAAGGTATGGATGAGATGTGGGGAGAAGCTTCTGTTTCTGATGCCAAAATTAGAGAAGGTAGAGGAAGATTTTTTGATGAGAGCAATTTTGGGATGTTCATCCATTGGGGCCTGTATTCTGAATTGGCTGGAAAATGGGAAGGCAAAACCTATTATGGTATTGGTGAATGGCTCATGAACCCACGAGTAGCCAACATCCCCCCTAAAGAATATATGGAAGTTGCTAAAGACTTCAATCCAACAAAATTTGATGCCAAAGCCATTGCGAAATTAGCAAAAGATGCTGGTATGAAATACATTATCATTACGAGTAAGCATCATGAGGGTTTTGCTATGTTTGATTCTAAAGTTAGCGAATTTGATATTGTTGATGCCTCTCCTTTTGGGCGCGATCCTATGAAAGAATTATCAGCTGCCTGCCACGAGTTAGGATTGGGTTTTGGATTTTATTATTCACATTATCAAGATTGGACGACGCCAGGTGGTGCTGGTGGCCCAGAAAAAAACGCTAATGGTAACGAAGCAGCATTTAAAGATTATTTCTATAACAAATGTAAACCACAGGTAAAGGAAATTTGTTCCAATTATGGCGACATCGATTTTGTATGGTTTGATACGCCGGGAGGTATGCCAAAGGAATATGTAGTTGAATTGGCAGATATGGTTAGAGAATTACAACCTAATACCATGCTTTGTAGTCGAGTTGGTTACGGTTTGGGCGATTACGTAAGCCATGGCGATATGGAGGTGCCACCTGTTAATTTAGACATTTTATGGGAAAGTTGCGATACCAATAACGATTCATGGTCTTATGCTTGGTACGATAACAATTTTAAAAGTCCCAAAGAAATTTTACACAGATTGATTTCTACGGTAGGTAGAGGCGGTACTTATTTATTTAATATTGGACCTAAAGGTGATGGCAGTGTGCCAGAAATAGGCGTGCAGTTTTTAGAAAAAGCAGGTCAATGGATTCAAAAATATCCACAGGTTGTTTATGGAGCGGGAAGTTCTCCTTGGGGGCATGCGTTGCCATGGGGAGATGTTACTACCCAAGGCAATTCTTTATTCCTTTCTGTGTTCGATTGGCCACAAGACGGTAAATTGTATCTACCAGGATTAGAAACTGATATTCTTTCAGCAAATATTGTAGGTGACTCAAATAATTTAAAATTCACAAAGAAAAACAATTGGACCATTTTTGAAGTCCCTTATAAAAAGCCAGATTCGCCTGTTTCTGTCATAGAAGTTAAACTGAAAAATAAAGCTCAGGTTCAACAATCCCATGGGGTTTATCCAAATATTTCAACGTCAATATTAACAGATTTTGCGAAGGTTTCCAATGCCAATAAAGAATCGATAAGATGGATGGAGAAGTTTGGTGAATGGAAAAGAACGATGCAAATAGATAAATGGGAAGAAAACGGAAAAGCTGAATGGGAAGTAAATGTGTTGGAACCAGGTTACTACTATTTAGAATTAAACTATAAAGGTGAAGACCGTTTGGTTTGGAAAACAACAACAGATGAAGGTATAATGGTTCAAAACCAACAAGCAGCTACCGAAAAATACCAGCCCTATCCTATGGGAATTATTGAATTTAAAACCGCAGGAAAACATACAGTAACGGTTTCTTTAGTAGAAGGAAATCCTGAAACGTCTAGTTTAAAAGCAATTATAATGAAACCTATAAATTAAATATAAAATGATAAAAATTTTAGTGAATAATAATATGAATTTTTTAAAAGAAATGAGTAACCTACTCAAGTAAGCTCTCAGAAAAAAACATGATTCTAAAACCACGAAATAGAAATTGCAACAACTAAACCTAATACTAACATTTAAACTAAATTAATTATGAAACAAATTTTAACTGCTTTTATTTTTATGATATCAGTAGCCGTCTTTTCTCAAAACAAGACAATTACAGGTAAAATAACAGATGGCACCGGCCAACCACTCGCTGGTGCAAACATAATTGAAAAGGGGACCTCTAATGGAGCACTGTCTGATTTTGATGGTAATTTTTCCATTAAGGTTGCTGGTCAAAATTCTATTTTAGTAGTTTCTTATATTGGTTTTGTGAACCAACAAATACCTGTTCAAGGTAAAAACACGATAAATATTATTTTGAAAGAAGACCTTGCAGCATTAGACGAGGTCGTAGTAATTGGTTATGGAACCGTGAAGAAAAAAGATTTAGTAGGTTCTGTTTCTGTCGTAGATACTAAAGAAGCTTTTTTGACACCAGTATCTAACCCACAGAATGCGCTTCAAGGTAGAGCATCGGGCGTTCAAGTAACCTCATCTAATGGGTCACCAGGCAGTGCTCCGGAAATTATAATACGTGGTGGTAATTCTATAACAGGGGGAAATGACCCTTTGTATGTAATCGATGGGTTTGTAGGAGCTGATAATATCGCTTCATTAAACCCTAATGATATTGAGTCTATGCAAGTATTAAAAGATGCATCTTCAACAGCCATATATGGTGCTAGGGGAACAAATGGTGTCATCATTATTACAACAAAAAAAGGTAAAATAGGTAAGCCAGTTGTAAACTTTAGAGCCTCTTCTGGTATTCAAACGTTGCCAAAGGAAATTGATGTGCAATCCACTCGTGAACTGGCTACATGGTTTAATAACATTGCTCCAGACCAAACTAATTTACCATTTGATCTAAATGATCTTCCAGCAACTGACACCAATTGGCAAAAGGAGTTGATAAGGGAAGCTGTTTTATCTGATTATCAATTGTCTGTTAGCGGGGGTACTGAAGCAGTAAAATATTATGTATCTGGAGGTGTTCTCACACAAGATGGTATTGTAAAAGGCTCTGGTTTTGATAGGTATAGCTTGCGTTCCAATATTGATTTTAAGTTGTCAAAGACTTTTAAAGCAGGATTAAATTTATCCCTTTCAAGAACGGATAAAGATAATAATGTGGTAAGTTTCACACAGTTGTTAAGAGAAGATCCATCAAAACCTGTTTATGATGATGAGGGAAATTATTGGATTGGTACGAATCCTATTTTAGGAAGCAAAACGGGTCACTTGTTAGCTGATGCTTTATTAGACGATGATACGACTACTTTGGATAAGATTTTTATAAACACTTATATTCAGGGAGATTTCTTTGATAATAAATTAACATGGAAATCTACTTTTGGAGGAGACTTTGTGTATAACAAACGTCACCGCTTTACGCCTTCAACCAATCCTAGTTATATAATGGATGGTAATAAATTGGCTAGAGCAATAATTAATAGATCCAACAATCAAGAATTTTTGAATGAAAACACCCTTAACTATACGGAAACTTTTGGCGACCATTCATTAAATATTTTAGCTGGTGCTTCGTTCCAGACTCAGAATAGCGAAAGTGTTCAGATAACAGCGGCCGATATACCAAGTGATGGTGTAAATGTATATGCCGTTCAATTGGCACCTGCAGAAAGCGTGGGAATAACTTCTGATTATAGTGAAATTCATCAACTTGGTGTTTTTGGTAGAGTTAATTACATATATAAAGATAGATATATTTTCAATGCATCGCTGAGAAGAGATGGTAAGTCAAGCCTAGGAATCAATGAAAAGTACGCAAACTTCCCATCAGCATCAATTGGATGGAAAGTAAAAGAAGAGTCTTTTCTTAAAGATGTAGATGCTATTAATGACCTTAAATTGAGAGTTAATTATGGTAGAACTGGAAATTCAGGTGTGGCTGCATTTAACACAATTGCTAACTATAATATCGATAACAATACAATTATTGTAAATGGAGTCGTGGTTCCAGGCGTAACCCAAGGTGAGATTGCAAAGCCAAATCTTGGATGGGAAATTACCGATCAATATGATGCTGGTCTTGAATTTTCTCTATTTAATAGAAGACTTTCTGCCGAGGTTGATGTTTACTATAAAGAAACGACAGATTTATTGTTAGCTGAAAATACAGTTGATTTTACAGGTGTTACAACGCTATTAACAAATATTGGAGCGGTTAAGAACAGAGGTGTTGATGTAACCTTAAATGGAAAAATAGTTAAAACAGATAATTTTAAATGGGATGTTTCCTTGAGCGTCTCTACTTTTAAAAATGAAGTTTTAGATTTAGGACAGAGTACATTTCTTTCAACTAATAATCTAGGTGCTCCTGCTACGGATGAAGCTAGTAGATTAATGGTAGGCCAGCCTGTTGGTATATTCTGGGGTGCTAAATATTTAGGATTTGACCCTACTACTGGCGATGCCATTTTTGAAGACATAAGTGGTCCTGATGGCGTGCCAGATGGCATATATAGCGAAGAATACGATGATCAAATTATTGGAAATGCCAACCCCGACTTCTTCGGAGGACTACAAACCAATTTTACGTATAAAAATTTCGATTTATCGGCATTCTTTGCATTTAGTGTAGGTAACGAAAACTACAGTGAGGAATTTTTTCGTGTAAATGAAATTAGTGCAAATAGTTTTGCTTCAATCCGTAATAATATGTGGTCTGTAAATAATACCGAAAATGCAAAATACCCTGCTTTTAATAGTGATAATTATGATCTTTCTAGTAGTTTATATGTGCAAGATGCCAGTTATTTACGATTAAGCACCTTACAATTAGGGTATAATTTACCAAAGGATTTAATTAGTGGATTTGATAAACTTAGAGTTTATTTTACGGGTACAAACCTTTTCTTAGTTAAATCTAAAGATTATGTAGGTTTTGATCCAGATGTAAGCACAGGTGTGGCTAACAAACTTCAACGAGGTTTTGATGGTATAGCTTATCCACAAAACAGATCGCTTCTTATTGGAATTGATGTTAGTTTCTAATTTAAATATTAACTATTAAAACTTTAAAAAATGAAAAATAAATATATAACCAAAGTTTTGATGATTGCCATAATTGGTTTAACCATCAGTTGTAATAATTTTTTAGATGAAGATGCAAAAGGTTTATTAACCCCTGAAACATTCTTCAAAAATGAAGCTGAGGCCACTTTAGCCTTAAACAAGTTAAATGAGGAAGTAGGAAATGCAAATTTTCTTTTTTTCTTAGGAACCGATGTGGGTGTTTCAGGTAGAGTAAGCTTAGCTGCTGCACATAAGTTTGGTGCTTACGATTTTGATGTGAGTGATAATCGACTTAAATGGGATACTCAATATAGCACTATTAAAGATGCTAATTTAGTCTTGGCAAGTATAGAGAAATCCTCTTTATCAGATGAGGTAAAAGGAATGGTAACTGCGCAGGCACTTTTCTTTAGAGCATTTCAATATATAAACCTTGCAACTACTTATGGTGATGTACCTTATGTTGTAGATGAGTTGACTAACATTGAAGAAGTTTCCTTAATAGGGCAAACAGAGGATACGGTAATTATTTCAGATATGATTGAGGATTTGAATCAAGCTATCACATCTGGATATTTATCTACAGAAACTTGGGGAGATAATGATGGAAGACCTACAGTTTGGGCTGCACGTATGTTAAAAGCGCATGCTCATATTTGGTTGAAACAATGGGATGAAGCTCGTACAGAACTTATTGAAGTAACTACCAAATCTCCGCATCAATTACATGCTGATTATGCAGATAAGTACAGAGAAGGACATGAAATTCATTCAGAGATTATTTTTGGAAAACAATACCTGCAGGATATATCAGGTAATATAAATACAGTAGCACGCCCTAATCTTGCTGGTGATGCAAAAGCAAAGCCTTCCTTTGCAGAAGTAGGTATCACCAATGGGTCTGCACCTTTTACCTTAAGAAAGAGTTTTGCTAATACTTATGACGATAATGATAAAAGAAAAATTTATAATGTATGGGATCATTATACATTAAATGGTACTACTAAAGTCGTTGAATTCGCATGGACATATATGCCAAAACTTATGAGTGGGCCTGTACCTATTAGTGATCCTTTATTTGCAGAAGAAGACCCTACAAATAATTCAAGTCAACCAAACCGTATATTTTTATTAGCAGATGCCTATTTATTACTTGCTGAAGCAGAGTTTATGATAGATGGAAGTTCTCAAGCAGCACTGGATGCCATTAACGCAATAAGAAAAAGAACAGGTTTACTAGACTACAGCTCTATAACAATTCAAGACATTCGTAATGAACGAGCATGGGAGTTGTGTGGAGAAGGCTATTGGGGCAGAAAAAGAGATCTTATACGATGGGGAATACTAGATTCTACAGTAATTGGCTTGCCAGCTGCTGAATTAGCTGCAGGAGCAACAACAGAAGCTATAAAACGTGCACAAGCTGAGGCAGATATTATTGCTAATGCTCCAGCAGGCAGGTATACACAATATCCAGTACCACTTGATGATCTTATTCAAAGTCAAACTATTGGTGGCGCTTTAAAGCAAAATCCTTTATGGGTGGATTAATTGAAATAGATTCTTAAAATAATCAATAACTCTATAATTATGAATAAATGCGTTGCACATTAAAGGGTACAACGCATTTATTTTATTAGTTGTCCCCATTTTTAAAGTTTTTATTAGTGTTGGCAAACTATTTTAAGTGAGAAATTATTGAATAAAATCAATTGTTTTGTTCAGAAATTAATATTGATTTTTTAAGTATGAACTAATATTTTTTAAATAATGAAAAAACTGCATTTAGTTACAATAATTATATTCATATACCATTCTGTAATTTTTAGTCAAACTAAGAACAATATTGAACCCAATTGGGAATCTATGGTAGCAAACTATCACGTTCCAGAATGGTTAGTCGATGGTAAATTAGGCGTGTGGTTTCATTGGGGTATTCCTTCAGCTGTTGATGAAGATCGCCCACTTGATGGGTCTTGGTATGGTAGGAATATGTATGGAGGTGGAAAAAAAATGGCGCAAGTATTATCAGAGTGGCATATTAAACGCTACGGACCATTGAAGGAGTTTGGATACGAAAAACTGATTCCTTTGTTTAAAGGGGAGAATTGGGATCCAGATGCCTTGGTTGCCTTTGTTAAGGATAATGGAGCCCGTTTTATTATGCCTGTAGCAACACATCATGATAATTTTGACATGTATGATTCTTCACATCCATGGAATTCTGTGGATATGGGACCGCATCGAGATGTTCTAGGGGAATGGAAAAAAGCCGCTTCGAAGCATGGAATTAAATTTGGAATTTCAACACATCTTTATTGGTCTCCAGGTTGGTGGGTTACTGCTCGAAAATATCAAAAAGAAGGCACTTTAGAATGGAAGCTTTTTAACATGGATTACGACCCAAAAGAGTTTGCATCACAAGACAGTTGGAACGAACACTGGTATGCACGTTGCTGGGAGATTATTGAAAAATACGATCCAGATATGTTCAACAACGATGCTCCTTTTCCTAAAATAGGACCGGGCAAAGGACTTGGTGTAAAACTTTTTTCTGATTACTTAAATCGAGATTTAAAAGAAAATAATGGCAAGCAAACAGTCGTGCTTTCGTTAAAAGATCCCACAGTAGATAGATCTGCTTTTACCTATAATTTAGAAAGAGGCGGCGCAGGAGAAATTAAGCCAGAACCTTGGTTATGGGCAACAGATCTTTCAGGAGATTGGTTTTATAATAAAAATTCCATTAATAAGATGAGTGTTCCAGTGATGGTTAGCAATGCTGTGGATGCCATAAGTAAAAACGGTGTTGTGATGCTGAATATCGGACTTCGTGGTGATGGAACTATACCAGAAAAACAAATTGGCTACCTGACTGCTTTTGGCGATTTTCTTAAAATTAATGGAGAGGGTATTTATGGCTCACGTCCTTGGAAAATTTTTGGTGAAGGACCTTTAGAGGTTAAGGACGGACGTCAAGGTGAAAATCATAACGATTATACTCAAGAAGATATTCGTTTTACAACGAAGGATGGTTTTCTTTATGCATTTGTACTGGCTTCACCTCAAAAAGATATTGTCATAAAAACACTCAACGATGGCGGAATTCTTGATGGTAAGATTGAACAAATTGAATTAATGGGAAGTAAAGAAAAACTTAATTGGAAACGCACTAATGAATCGTTAACTATTACGTTACCAAAAACATTGCCAGGTAAAATTGTCAACGGATTTAAAATAACTACTAAATAGTCAAAAAGTAGTCTTAGGTTTCAAAATTTAATGGCCAATAATAGTTCCGAACCAATTAGGATTGCGTGAGTGTTCTGGTGTTTTAATGTAGCATGTACTCAGGTAATTCAAGTATATCGTTAATCCCAAAATTCAATCAATTAGAAGAAGTATTTTCTTTTTGTTTGACTGAATTCAGCAGGTTTTTAATTTATTAAGAACGCTACAATTAGATTTTATAATAACTATAAAGAATTTATTAAAATGAAGATTTCACGTAATACATTCAAATTACTCACCTTTCTTTTATTAGTAATACCAACAGCTATATCGGCTCAAAATAAACCCAATGTAATCATTGTAATGACTGATGATCAGGGTATGGGGGATCTCGCATGCATGGGTAATCCATATATCAAAACACCTGCTATTGATAAATTTTATTCTGATGCGGTTCGTTTTACCAATTATCATGTATCTACCACTTGTGCGCCTACCCGAGGTGCTTTAATGACTGGTAGACATACCAACCGCGTTAACGTGTTCCATACCATAACGGGGCGATCCTTACTTTTTGAAGATGAGGTACTTCTTCCACAAATATTTGCTCAAAACGGCTACACAAATGGCATGTTTGGAAAATGGCATTTAGGCGATAATTACCCGTATCGTCCCGAAGACAGAGGATTTCATGAAGTAGTTCGTCATGGCGGAGGGGGAATCACCCAAGGTCCCGATTATTGGGGGAACGATTATTTCGATGATACCTATTGGCACAACGGGCAGCCCCAAAAATACAATGGATACTGTACGGATGTATTCTTTTCAGAAGCATTAAATTTTATAGAGACTAACAAAGACAAACCTTTTTTCTGTTACATCGCTACCAATGCACCACATGGACCACTGAATCTTCCGGAAAAATATCTTAATATTTATAAAGACAATGATAAAATTGAAGAGCGGTTTCAACGGTTTTATGGGATGATTACCAACATTGATGATAATTTCAAATTATTGGAAAAGAAATTAAACGACTTAAAATTAACCGACAATACCATTCTAATTTTTACAACAGATAACGGTACCGCAGGAGGAAATAGAATATTTGATGCAGGATTGAAAGGCGGTAAAGGAAGTGTTTATGAAGGCGGACACCGGGTTCCCTTATTTATTCGCTGGCCTAACGGAAAACTCACTGGTGGCAAAAATATAGATGAATTAGTAGCACATTACGATTTGCTACCCACTTTTGTCGATTTATTTGGTTTCGATTTTAACCCTGTAAAACCACTCGATGGAAAGAGTTTGAAACCTTTGTTGTATGATACGAATCCTAATTGGGAAAACAGGATTTTGTACATGGACACCCAACGAATGCAAAACCTGATAAAATATAGAACCTACACGGTTATGGATGCTAACTGGCGTTTGATAAATGGAAACGAATTGTACAATATGAATACGGATCGCAGCCAAACAAAAAACATCATAGAACAAAACCCAGAAGTAGCAGCGCGTTTAAAAGTAGGTTATGAAAATTGGTGGCAATCCATCATGTCCGAAGGACCCAACGAAAGATATGGATACATAAAAGTAGGGTCGCCCAAAGAAAATCCAAGTCGAATTTCTGCCCACGATATGTTCACAGGTAGGCACAACGGTTCATGGCACCAAGATGGAGCTGCCAAAGGCGTTCCAGCCAGTGGCAGATGGAAAATTGAATTTGTTGAAGATGGTAAATATGCTATTTCACTCCGTAGGTTTCCTAGAGAAAGCGGATTGGCTATTAATGAAACATTTCCGGAACAGAAAAAAAGAGTAGAACTTGAGAAAGTTATGGCTGCCAGTGTGAAAGATGATTTTGTTGAAGCTTATTTGTACGTAGCCAATTTGGAAAAATCAATAAGGATAGAGCCTGGGCAAGCTGAGGTAACCTTCACAGGGAATATCCCAGCAGGAAAATACGATATGGAAGCACAACTGACGGATAAAGACGGCAGAGTACATCCTGCTTATTATGTTTATATAGAAAAATTATAATTTTTGGAGCCATGATAAATTTAAATAAAGACAAAATGTTTCATAAAATCTTTACCCTTATAACTGTTTTAAGTTTGCTTCAACTTGGTTGCCAAAATAAAAAAAATGCAGAGGAAACGATTGATTATGTTACCGAAACAGTAGGAGACGTTGACTTTGGGAAAACACAAATGTCTGCATATACGCCCGAAATCAGGGAAAACATGAAGCAATTGTATGAAGATAAATTTGGTTTGTTTGTCCACTTCGGACCCTATGCACAACTCGCAGGGGAATGGAAAGGCGAAAAAGGAGCTGCAGAATGGATCATGAGGCGAAGTTTTATACCCGTAGCCGATTATGAAAAAGAAGCAGCCGGAAAATTTAAGCCTGAAAAATTCAATGCTAAAGAATGGGTAGATATTGCCGAAAATGCGGGCATGAAATTTATTGTGCTTACCGCAAAGCATCACGATGGGTTTGCCATGTACAAATCCAAGCACCCCTATAACTTGTTTGATTTTGCAGGTTTTAACCGTGATATTTTGAAAGAGTTAGCCGAAGAATGTAAAGAACGAGATATGAAGTTGGGCTTTTATTATTCACAGGATCAAGACTGGCATGAAAAAGGGGGCGCTGGTAATGATTGGGATTTTGGTAGTGTCATAAAACCAGCCGATGAATTTGATGCCTATTTCAAAGAAAAAGCGGTGATGCAAATAAAGGAATTGACCAGTAATTATGGCGATATTTTTATGGTTTGGTTCGATACGCCTTTTCAAATTACTGATGAACAAAGCCAATTGATGATGGATGCCGTAAAAGAAAATCAACCAGGAGCTTTGGTGAATGCCCGACTAGGAAATGGCTACGGTCATTTTGATGTATCGATTGATAATGGTACAACCCCAAGTGTGAGCAAATCAACTTGGTTGCCCGATTTAAAAGTACCATGGCAAACACATGAATCGGTTACAAAAGATGGATGGGGCTATACATCACGCGGCGCAGAACTTGACCGA
The DNA here is from genome assembly GCF_004341235.1 of Mariniflexile fucanivorans. GTDB lineage: Bacteria > Bacteroidota > Bacteroidia > Flavobacteriales > Flavobacteriaceae > Mariniflexile > Mariniflexile fucanivorans. The sequence continues at coordinate 544,752 of NZ_SLUP01000002.1, read as the reverse complement.
TCCAAAGATTATTCAGATTTTATTTATAGTTTATGCAGAATCGTTGGGAATGGTGGGGTTTACTTATTAAACGTAGCACCGCGTCCAGATGGCACCATTCCAGAATCACAGGTAAACAGTATTAATGCTATTGGAGAATGGCTGAAAGTAAATGGTGAAGCCATCTACGGAGCCGACCCAAGTCCATTAAAGTTTCCACCATATGCCATCACCAGCAAACCCGGTAAAATTTATCTTCACATTAAAGATTGGGAAGATAATCAAGCGAAGCTAAACGGAATTTTATCAAAAGTGAACAACGCTTATGTTTTGGCAGATGCTTCCAAACAAGCATTAACCTTCAAACAAGAAAACGAAAAATTGAGTGTTACGGTTTCGGATGCGTTAAAACAGTCAAGAGTAACTGTGATTGTTCTGGAAATTGCAGATGAAAAGGCCAAAGTTATTGATGAAACCCTTCAGCAAGAAAAGGACGGAAGCATCAAATTACCAGTTTCAAAATGTGAATTTGCAATAAGACGCATCAGTTATGATTATGATGAACAAGTTACACACCGTTGGGGTGAGAATACCAAACAAGGTTTAATTTGGACTGTGAACGTAAAGAAACCCGGAACTTTCAAAGTAATAAGTGAAGATACTGGCAATGATGTTTTTGTTTATACTTTAAAGGCAGCTAATGATTCGATCGTTCTAAATGCGAAAGGTGTAATGGGAAAATTGACTAAAAAGCAACAGGAAGGCAGTATAAAAATAGAGGAGGCTGGAGTTCATAAATTAACAGTTTATCCCAAAATACCTGCTTCAAAAGCATCTAAAGGAAGCTATAAATTTAAAGGTTTAGAGCTTGTTCCTACACAACAATAAAATAAATATTTATAAAAAATGAATCAATTAAAAAGAATTCTCAGCTGTGCCATACTAACGTTTGGGGGTTTTGTTGGAATGGCACAATCAAAATCCATTGATAATAGTCATCCAAATATTATCTACATATTAGCTGATGATTTAGGTATTGGTGATTTAAGTGTTTATAACGAAAATAGTAAAATTTACACGCCCCATCTAGATAAATTGGCTGCGGAAGGGATGAGGTTCACAGATGCACATACTTCCTCGTCAGTTTGCACACCAACCAGATATGGTATTTTAACGGGCAGATATAACTGGAGAACTCCGCTAAAGCAATTTGTAACCTGGGGTACTTCACCTATGCTTATAAAAGATGACCGCTTTACCGTAGCAGATTTGTTACAGCAAAATGGTTATAAAACTGCAAACATCGGCAAATGGCATTTGGGGTTAAATTGGACACTGAAAGATAGTAGTCAGGAATTAGAATTTTACTCAGGCATTAAGGATGAGTACCCATTCGAACAAATAGATTATTCAAAACCCTTAAAAAAGGGAGCCTTAGATTTAGGTTTCGATTACTCTTACCTATTGCCTGCATCCTTAAATATGCCTCCCTTTGTGTATGTGGAGAATGATAAAGTGGTGATGGAGCCGACAAGTATTTCTGAAAGAACTAGAGCCGAAAACCCTTATGCTTATTGGATAAAAGGGGATGTTTCAGATGATTTCAAACACGAAGAAGTGTTGCCGGTATTTGTCGAAAAGTCGGTTTCCTTTATAAAAGAAAATGCCCAAGGAGATAAACCGTTCTTCATCTATCTTCCTTTGCCTGCACCGCATAATCCCATTCTACCTATTGAACCTTGGAAAGGAAAAAGCAACATAAATCCGTATGCCGATTTTGTATTAATGATAGATGATTTAATGGGAAATATCTTTAAAGCACTAGAGGAATCAGGCATTGAAGAAAATACGCTAGTAATTTTTACTAGTGATAATGGTTGTGCTGCCAACGCAAATTTTAAGGTGTTAAAAGCCAAAGGTCACAACCCGAGTTATATTTACAATGGTTATAAGGGGAGTTGTTTAGAAGGTGGCCATCGGGTACCGTTTATTGTAAAGTGGCCTAAAAAAATCAAAGCTAATACGGTTTCTGATGCCACCATTTGTACCACAGACTTTATAGCAACCTGTGCCGATTTAGTTGATTACAAGTTAAAAGATACCGAAGCAGAAGATAGTTACAGCATGATGCCACTTTTTAATCAGAAAGAGGGATACCAACGAGAAGAAACCATCCACCATAGTAAAGAAGGAATTTTTGCTATTCGTAAAGGGGATTGGAAACTGATCGTCTCTCCAAATTCAGGGATTACCGCTGCTGGCAAACCTGAGAAATTAAAAGAGAAGCTTCCCGAACATATCCTATTCAATCTAAAAACAGATATTGGAGAAAAAGAAAATGTGGCAAAACAATATCCAGATAAAGTTAAGGAACTAAAACTATTACTTATTAAGCAAATTAAGGAAGGAAGAAGTACGCCAGGAAAGGCTCAAGAAAACGATTCCATTTCATTTCCGTGGGTTCAGGCTGCTTTTGTTACGGAAGATTTTTAAAAGTGACATAAACTAACGGTTTATTATGAAGAATTTGATTGCCATAAAAATATTCGGAATGTTTGCGGTTGTTATGCTTTGTGTAAAATCGAACGTATTTGCACAGAATCAAACCAATTCCAAACAAAGCGTTATCCATCCCTATTGGGCGCCAAAAACTTGGGAACTCAGGCCGGATGATATTACCACAATCATGGGGTTTAGGGCACAACTTACAGGGAATTTGAATCACCTCGATAGACCAACGCCAACTGTTGTTAATAATGCATTTATCCGTGGTTTTTATACGGAAAATGATGTATTGACCTGGGAAGTGGAAGCACCATACGAAGCAAAATATAGCGTCGCCTTATTATATACTGGCAGCAACGATATTCTGTCGCAATCTACCTTTGAAGTGTCCTCAGGAGCAACCACAATAGTCGAAAAAGCCAATATCAAAAATTGGGAAACCAGACCCATTGTACAAAGGCATTATTTGAAGAAAGATTTAATCCTTAAAAAAGGTATAAATAAAATCAGTTTTCGACTTATAACTTTTGCCGATGCTAAACAAGTAGATGAAAATACCGAAATCAATGCCAATGCAAACATAAAACCCAATCCTTTTGCTTTTTGGTCAATAGAATTGGTACTTCCAGAAGCTTTAGTAGCAATAAAAGAACGTGCAAAATCGATGAAAGCCGATGTGCAATGGATGGTCGATGGTAAGTATGGGTTGTTTGTACATTTTTCATCCCTTTCATCTCCTTTTTATGGTGGACCGAAGTTAGGAGATCAATATCAAAAATTAGTGGATGCATTCGATGTGGATGCCTTTGTTGAAAAAGTAGTAGAAACAGGAGCTTCATGGGTAACCTTTACCTGTGCGCATGGTACACAACATTGGCCAGGACCTAGCAACACGATTGACAATATCAAACCCGGTTATACCTGCCAACGTGATTTAATCAGGGAGCTGATTGATGCCTTAGGAAAACACAACATCCGTTTAATGCTTTACTACAATCCCAACAGCGGTATGGAGGATTTGTATGGCAACACTTATGGGAATGGCAATACTCCGAATCCGTCAGGTTATTTTGATTTTTTAGAATCCCATTTTCGAGAAGTGAGCCTTCGATATGGAAAAGATTTAGCAACAACAGCTGGTTATATTGATGACTGCGGATGGAAAGTTTATCAGTTAGATCCACCATGGGAAAAATTGGCAAATGCCATTAAAGCAGGTAACCCAAATGCTCCGGTAGGTTTTAGTCAAAATTTATTTCCAAACTTAACGCCTTTTAGTGATTTGGTGGTTTCCGATGGATCGGGGAGAGTGCCCGAAATCCAACCTGCATTTTTATTTGAAGAAGGCGGTCAATTAGAAGGGCAATATCCAGCAAGTTGGTTTTACATGGATGGATGGTCTAGCAGGACAGAGAATGGAACCTTTACCCAAAAACCTAAATTTTCTGCTGAAGAATATATAGAAATATTTAAAACAGCCGATGAAGCTAATATGCCCATAACAATTAATCTGGCTATGACACCTGATGTTACAACCCATCACCCTTTTTTTAATCCGGAATGCATAGAGATTATGAAACAGGTGCGTAAAGCGGTAAAAGGGTATTAATATGAAGAACCTAAAACTATTATAATAAAAAAAACTAAAATGAAGAATCAAAATAAAATATTCTCACTGTACGTGCTGATTTTGCTTTTTACATCTGGATTATACCTTAATGCCCAGAACAGACGCTCCAACCCCATTGTAAGCCACATGTTTACTGCCGATCCTTCAGCACATGTGTGGGAAGATGGTCGGTTGTACGTTTATCCATCTACGGATAATGCACCAGCCAGAGGCTATAAAACCATGGATGGTTACCACGTGTTTTCAACAGATGATATGATTACTTGGAAAGACCATGGCGAAATTCTCCATTCGAGTCAAGTAGAATGGGGCCGTGAGGAAGGTGGTTTTATGTGGGCCCCAGATTGCGCCTATAAAGATGGGGTATATTATTACTATTTTCCGCATCCAACTGGTACCGATTTTAAAGCTTCATGGAAGTTTGGCGTTGCTACAAGCACAAAACCAGCTTCCGATTTTAAAGTACAGGGTTATATAAAGGATTTACCTAGCCTTATCGACCCCTGTGTTTTTATTGACGACGACAACCAGGCGTATTTATATATAGCAGGGAATGATGAGTGTTTTGGGGTCAAGCTCAAAGAAAATATGATGGAAATTGATGGCGAACTAATCAAACAAACTGGTCTTGATGGTCTCCGTGAAGGGCCTTTTGTATTCAAACGCAACGACATTTATTATTTGATTTACCCAGACGATTTTCCGAAATTTAACAAAATGCGTTATGCTATGAGTAAAAATCCGTTAGGACCTTGGGAACATAATGAAGTCTTTCTGAATAGTACCGATGTGATTACTACCCATGGGTCAGCAGTGGAATACAAAGGTCAGTGGTACTTATTTTACCATAACGGAAATTTATCTGGTGGGATAGGGCCTAATCGTTCTATTTGTTTTGATCCGATTTATTTTAATGAAGATGGAACCATTCAAATGGTAAAGCAAACTTTGGGAGTTCAACTACCAACCTTTCATAAAGATATTAATTTTAATGGGATGATGGGAACTTTGTCAGTTGGTAACTATAATCAAGCAGCTATGAATAAACTTGGCATTCTTCAAAATGAAATATCCTCAGTTCAAATTCCAAAAGGATTCATCGTTGAATGTTTTGAAAAAGATAATTTCAAAGGAAAATCTTGGAGTTTTGAAGAAGATAGAATTGATTTGAATAACATAGGTTGTAATGATGTGATTTCTTCCATAAAAATATCAAAATCGAAAGTAGAAAACCTTGTAAAAAACCCTTCATTCGAACTTTCTACACATGATCAACTGAAATACTGGGTAACGCGCTCACCTAATTTTTATCATCAATATTTGGATGATTCAGGTACGGGATACTATGCCTTACAATTTAAAGGAAATGAAAATGCTAAGGAAATAAGTCAAAACGTGGAATTGACTCCAAATACAACATATGAACTAAGTGTTAAAATGAAGATAGAAGCGGGTACAAAGGGTCGGGCAGTATTCGATACCAATGGAAACTTCGATGATACTTGTAAGTTTGAACTTGATTCTACTACAAAAAATGGTGCGTGGGTTGAATTTAAAGGCGTTTTTAACAGCGGGGAGGTATCAAAATTACAATTGCGTTGTTTGCCATCTGATGATTTCAAAGGAGTTGCTTATTGGGATAACGTCGTATTAAAAGTGAAATGATGAAAACTATACAAATGAAAAAAAACTTTTCAAATAAACATGAAACTTATGAAAATTAAACTGTTAATAATTACCATTCTTGTTTCTCTAATAAGTATTTCAAACGTTATTTCTCAAACATTTAATAAGAATACCGACTTGTTATTGGCGAATTTCGACCTTAAACCCGATGAAGATGATGTGATGGCGGCAGCAGGTTTGGCGTGTATGCTAAAACATCCCGACCTTGAAGGGATAAATTACTATGCGGTAGCAGGTGCTTACGGAAAACAAGATAAATTCGAATACATCACTATTGCGGTACCTGATTTTTATAATGTCCTATTTGGTGCTGAGAATGAAAAATGGACAGATGCCCATACCAATTGGGATGCTTCAGTAAAAAGAACCAATACCAAGGTTATAGCGGTTTTAAATGCTGGTGGAAAAGTTTTTGTACAAGAAGCAGGACAGTCTGATTTTACCCATGACGTTCTAAAAGCAGCCATTGCAGACGGCATAACATTATCAACAATAAACCAGAATGTTATTGTGGTACAACACAGTAAGTGGAATGAAAACCAAACAAGAACGCCCAAATTAGATTGGGTAAAAAATAATACTGTTTACCAAAAAATTGCGGATGGCAACACCTGTTGTAATGGTACACCTGAATACAAAACTTCCGAAACCAAATGGTTAAATATGGCGAAGTCTTCGGAAAATAAAAATGCTGAAGCCAGAAAATTCTGGGCCATGGCTGACGAAATTTGTAAAAAATGGGAATCGTCTTGGACGAATAAAACTATTGCGGCTGGAGGACTTGATTTTTCAGATACTGTTGAAATCTGGCAAATATTTAATATTGGAGACAAAGCAAATGATATCGCTTCCTTTTGGAACAGGTATGTGATTGATGGAAAAACATCGAATGAGGAAAAGTCACCCATATATGAAAACAGTGATGGAAGCAGTTTTGTTCCAAAAGATTTCTACCCCAAATTCAGTTGGGAAACCACGCCACTATATTTTATGTTTGGAGATAAAGAGCGCGTATTGCATCCCGAAGAAGTTAAATTTATTGCAGAGCGAACCGATTTCGTGTGTATTGAAAAGTCGCATGGTTATGATGAGCTAGGAGCTGCCGAATTAGGAGCTAAGCATGATGCCACAGCTTTTAAAAGCATCAAACCAGATATGAAAGTACTGTTTTACTTCAATGCAGCCTTGGCGTGGCCATTCACATCTTACAGTAAGGATTTTACAAATGAAAATATAGATTCGGCTCCCAAGCTTAAGGAGTTTTTAATAAAAAATCCAAATACGGGAGCATTGGCACAAAAGCACACCGCTTTTCTTTTTAATATTTTGAATCCTGATTTCAGAGCGTGGTGGGTTGAAACCGTTGCAAAAGGTGTTAGGGAATCAGGTTGTGATGGTGTATTTATTGACCAAATGCACGGAAATGCCAATTTAATGGAAGACAAAAAAGTTGAAATTGAATTAGCTATGGGAGAGATGATGACAAACCTTAAAAAGCAGTTGGGAGACGATACAATACTATTGGCAAATAATGCTAACGACAATAATGCGAAATATGTATATCCCGTAAGCGACGCCTTAATGTTTGAAAATTATAGTGCTGTACATTATAACAAAGAAAACCTGCTTTCAGATTGGAATAATATGCTTAGAAATGCCAAAGCAGGTAAAATTTCTGTGTTTCGTCTTGGGGTTGAAGGGCACGACCGTGGTTTTTTGCGGAATATATCCAACGAAGAAAAGCATCAGGTGATGCCAAAAATTTCACAAGAAAAATTAGAGTACGCTTTGGCTTGTTACCTAATTGGCGCACAGCCATACTCCTATTTTATGTACAGTTGGGGATGGGCTTTGGCAGACGGAGCCTTAGTAGATTACCCCGAGTTACAAAAACCACTAGGAGCTCCAAAAGGATCTTACAAAAGAACAACACCAAATGGCTGGGAGTTTACCCGCGAATTTGAGCATGCCAGTGTATGGATAAATACTGAAAGTAGGGAAGCTAAGATTAAATGGCGATAAAATTTCATTTAGCATACCACTTATTGATTTTAAATAAGCAGAAATCAAAAAGGGCTTCTTTTTACGGTTTCAATATAATCTGTTAAATATGTCGTTCAGAATTAATAAAAATGTTTTTTTTGAAGATGAAAAACCCTGTAAACACTATAATTTTGAATGTTTTTACTGGTTTACTCAAATCATGCAAGTAAATAGCATGATATGAGTAAATGTTTTTTCTATAGTTTATCCAAATTTGTAAGAACTAAACTAAATTGAAGTCATTAAATTACGTTAAATCAGTCTAATTTTTATTAAAAGCTTTTAAATTCATCTCAATTTTAAGAATTTATGCCAGTGAGATACAGGATAATGCTCTTGAATGTTTTTGGTTTACAGCTCTTTTTTAAGGTATATTCTACATGAGAATATATAATTTAATATTAGACTCGATATACAAGTTTTATACCTCTTCATTTAGATTGGTTTGGATAATTATTTATTTGTTAAATCAAAGATTATGAAATAATCGTAATTTAGATTATCAAACTCATTAATATCAATAAAATTATACAGCTAATATATTATGAAAAGAATTAACAAATGTTTAGGCTTAATAGCCGTGTTTACAGTAATGATTTCGTGTAAATCTAAAAAAGAAGAAATCGTAGCTATAAACACAAAACCTAACGTTATTATTGTAATTACCGATGATCAGGGTTATGGCGATTTAGGTCATAACGGAAATACCATTATTAAAACCCCAACAATCGATGCGTTTGCAGCACAGTCTGTAAGTTTAACTAATTATCATGTCGGCACTACTTGTGCACCCACAAGAGCTGGATTGTTAACAGGTAGAAATTGTAATAGAAACGGCGTTTGGCATACCATTATGGGCGCTTCTTTGTTGAATAGGGAAGAAGTTACTATTGCCGATGTCTTTAAAGACAATGGTTACAAAACAGCCATGTTCGGTAAATGGCATTTGGGGGATAATCATCCTTTCACGCCCAATGAACGTGGTTTTGAAGAAGCCTTTTACCATGGCGGTGGCGGTGTTGGGCAAACCCCAGATTATTGGAATAATGATTACTTTGATGATATGTATCATAGAAATGGAACACCAGAAAAAGTAAAAGGCTATTGTACGGATGTTTGGTTTAATGAAGCCATCAAGTTTATTGAGAATAAAAAAGACAATCCATTTTTGTGCTATTTAAGTTTAAATGCACCGCATTCTCCTTTCAATGTGCCTCAAGAGTATTATGATTTATATAAAAACGAAGAAAGTTTATTGGAAACGCAAAAGCGTTTTTATGGCATGATTACCAATGTAGATGATAACTTCTCTAGACTGCTTAAAAAACTAGATGAGTTAAAAATCGCAGATAATACCATTGTTATTTTTACTACCGATAATGGAACATCAAATGGATACCATGTTGATGAGAAAACGGGAGTGGTTAATGGCTACAATGCAGGAATGCGCGGTACAAAAGCTAGTGAATATGAAGGCGGCCATAGAGTGCCTTTCATTATTAGATGGCCAAATGGAAAATTAGAAGGAGGAAAATCACTTTCAGATCTTACGGCGCATGTTGATATGCTGCCAACATTAACTTCATTGGCGGGAATTGACTATACTTCTGAAAAAATAATGGATGGAACAGATATTAGTCCATATTTATTGGGTACATCCAAAATTCAGGATCGTTATTTAGTAACAGATACACAAAGGATTTCATGGCCAGTAAAAGGAAAACAAAGTTGTGTTATGAATGGAGATTGGCGATTGGTTAATGGAAATGAACTGTATAACACAGCTACCGACCCAGGACAAAAAATAAACCTAGCTGATAAACATCCTGATAAAGTGGCCAATATGAATGATTTTTATAACACATGGTGGGATAGTGTTATAAAAGAAACTAAATACTCTACCATCGATTTAGGAGTTGGTGAAGAAGATGTTATTACCTGTCATGATGCGAGAACAATTGATTATTTCCCGCCATGGAATCAAGAAATGATAAGAAAAGGAGAGCCTATGAAACCAGCACCATTCTTCGTGAATTTCGTAAAACCGGGTAACTATACATTTAAGTTAAGACGTTGGCCTGCTGAAAGTGGCATGTCGTTAGGAGCTGAAATTTTAGATGAAATACCGGCAACTCCCACAACCGATGGTAGAAGTATTGGAAAAGCCATGAAGTTTAAAAAAGCATTTTTAAAAATAGGAGACCAAGAAGTTTCTGTTGAGGCCAATAATGCGAGTCAATCTGCAGATATAGATTTCGTCGTTGAGCAAGGAAAAACCGAGTTATTGGCTTGGTTTGAGATGGAAAACGGCACATTAACAAATGCTTTTTATGTGAATGTTGAAAAAAGCAAAGAATAGCATAGAGTTAAAGTAAATGGTAACATTAAAATTATGAAAAGGTTTTTAATATATGTTTTATCCATTGGTTTTGCAATAGGGCTCAAAGCACAGAGTTCTAGCCAAAAAGTGGTATCTAAAAATGAATTTTCAAAACTGGATAGCAATAAAAACGGCACGCTTGAAAGAGATGAATTATCACGGATTTGGACTCAAATAAAACAGCATGATACCGATAATAATGGAAAGATTACATTAGAAGAATTTTCAAAATTTGAAATTCCACATTTAGAAACTAAAGGCGATATAATTTTAAATATTAAATACAAAACAACAAAAGAAGAAGATTTGTATTTAGATGTTTATTACCCCACAATAAAACCAGAAACTAAAAAATACCCTATCATGTTATATACACATGGTGGGGGCTGGTTTAACGGGAGTAAGGAAAACATCATGAAATCTCCAGTTAAAGAACCTTTTTTAGAACTCGTAGAACAAGGTTTTGCAGTAGTATCAATCAATTACCGCCTCACTAGGCAGAAGTCTGTTTTAATGCGGGATTGTGTTATTGATGCCATGGATGCTTTAAGATATATTTCAAAAAATAGCGATGCTTTGAAATTGGACGCAAATCAGGTATATGTTTTAGGAGATTCGGCAGGTGGGCACATAGCGCAAATGATTACGTTGGCAAACCCTAACGATTTTAAAGGAGATGAAAACCTTTACGGAAATCCATACAAAGTAATTGCTGGCGTTTCATGGTACGGACCATCTGATTTCACCATAAAAAAATTATTTGAAACCGATGATCCCACAAAAGAAGCAGATAGATTCAGTTCTAGAATAACAAAAGAAGAATCAGATCCCGAAAAAATACAGGTTATGTATAGAGAGATGAGCCCCATATTTTATTTAACCAAAAAAAGTCCGCCATTATTTATGATGGCAGCAGATAATGATACTACAATACCAGTAGGGCATGCTTACCATATGAAAGAGAAGGCAGATAGTATAGGTGCCAATGTTGACTTGTTCATTGTAAAAAATGCTGGACATAATTGGCGAAAAGCTGGAGGAAACATCAACCCAACTCTTGAAGAAATCACAAAAAAAACAGTAGATTTTTTCTTGAGGTACAAATAACTATTTTTTATTAAAAGGTAAAATGAGAGGATATGATTTGCTAGTGAAAATATTTCAAGGAACATATTATTTATTAGAAAAATCAAAGTGCTTAAAACATTGTTCTTAAATATGAATTGAATATCAAACTAAACTATATACTAACTAAATAAATCTTTTTTATTATGAAAAAAACACTACCAACTAAAAAGTCTAATTTATGGTTCCTTATGGCTTGTTTAATAATAACCTTCCATAAGGTAGAGGCACAAGTACCAGATCCAAACCAAGGATTACGTGCCGAATGGATGCGAGGCGCATTGGGCATGCTTTGGTTGCCCGAGCGTACTTTCAACGGTAACATTGAAGGCATAAGAATTGATGACTTTTTAACCCAAATTAAAGATATTAGAACGGTTGATTATGTTCAACTTCCATTAACAAGCCCAAATATTTTTTCTCCAACTCATGTAGCTCCACATCCTATCATTGAAAGTCTATGGCAAGGTGATACAGATGCTAATGGAGATCCAATTAATTTGGTGGCTCCACGGGAATCAGTTGATGATCCACTTTTAAGTTGGCTCAAGGCCCTTAGGGCTGCGGGTTTAAGAACAGAGATTTATGTGAATTCCTATAATTTATTAGCAAGGATTCCCGAAGATACGCAAGCAGATTACCCAGACGTTTCAGCACGCTGGATGGAGTGGTGTGATACTAACACTGAGGCTCAAGCTTTTATTAATAGCCAAACTTATCATGAAGGTAATGGCAGACGTAAATACATGTTCTGTTATGCAGAATTTATCCTTAAAGAATATGCCCAGCGTTATGGAGATTTAATTGATGCGTGGTGTTTTGATTCGGCAGATAATGTTATGGAAGATGAGTGTGGAGACGATCCTGCTTCCGAAGATGTAAACGATCAACGAATTTATCAGGCCTTTGCAGATGCATGTCATGCAGGGAATCCGAACGCGGCCATTGCATTTAATAACAGCGTTGGTGATAGAGAGGGAAACCCATTCACATCAGCAACTCTTTTTGATGATTATACGTTTGGCCATCCTTTTGGCGGCGCAGGTAACATGGTGGTTCCAGAAGCTTTATACACTTACAATCATGATTTAGTTGTGTTCATGCAAACCAACAATGGTTATGCTTTTAGAGATGATACAAGAACTTGGAACGACAATGTAGTTGCGCATTTCTTTCCTAAACAGAGTACCACATCGTGGAATGCAGGAAATACACCTTGTCTTACAGATGAGCAATTCGTAGAATGGACTAGTACAGGCATTGTAAATGGAGGTGGCATCACTTGGGGAACACCGCTTGTTAGAACAAATTTGGAAAATGCTCCAGTGCTTACTTTACAACCTTATGCGCTTAATCAGTTCGAACTAACAGATACTTATTTGAAAGAATTTCAATCACCAGGAAAGCCTAATTGGTCAAGACAATATACAATCTTGCCAGCCATTTACCCAGGTCAGCCTTATTCTCATAATTTGGTTGAAGGCGTAGATTTTTGGGATCCAGAAGGAGTCGGTATAACCGGGCTTACAGCGTCTGGAACTTTACCAGCATGGTTAACAATTAGTCAAACAGCTACAGGAACTTGGACGTTAAGTGGAACTCCGCCTGTATCTGAGGCTTCTAATTATACCTTTGAACTTATGGCTCAGGATAGTGATGGAGTAACAAACAGAGAAGTGAAGTTAGAGGTGATTTCACATCCTGCAGGTTTTACAAATCCTGGAGATGGTACTCCAGTATGGTTTTCGAATCCCATGGTACTTGCGAAAGCAACAGCATTAAAGGATTATGGAAGCCTTTTGAAACTTGGTGTTGATTTTTATGATTTTGAAGGAGATGTTCTTACTATAACTAAAACATCAGGACCTGATTGGCTTGTTTTAACTCAGAATTCAGATGATACTTGGCGTTTAAGTGGGATGCCAACAGCTGCTGATGCAGGTGAAAATTCTTTTACATTTAATGTTAGCGATGGTATTCTTTCATCAGATACAGAGATTAAAATTACAGTTGATCATGTTGCAGGTTTTACTAATTTGGGTAATGGAGCACCTGTTTGGTCTTCACCTATACTTAATCTTACCGATGGAAAAGGATCATTCGCCTATAATTATACTTTGCAATTAGGAACCGATTATTATGATTTTGAAGGTGATGCACTTACTATTACTAAAACATCAGGACCTGATTGGCTTACTATTCAACAAACCGATGCAAATAGTTGGAAATTAAGTGGAACTCCAATAAATTCAGATGCGGGTGAAAATTCTTTTACGTTCAATCTCAGCGATGATACCAATTCAACAACTGCTGAAATTCTGATCAACGTAATTGCAACTATTATTAGTGATGGAAATGTTGAAATTAAAGCAACTGCCAATACAACTTATGGTATTAATACTGTTGCTAGTATGTATTCCGCAGTACAAACGGCTCCAGATGGACTAGCGACTTATAGAATTTCTATCGACGTTACACCTCCAACTGATAAAGGTATTTATTCTGGTTCTTCAGGAGGTATAACGACTACGACGTCATGGGGAATCGGTGATGGTACAGACGCTATTCAAAATACTATATTCCGAGGGAGTGATAATGAATGGACAGAAAGTATTAACAATATTAAAATGGTTGATTTTAATGCAAATGGAGGATCTCTTACGACGGATAATGTTACCATGTTTTTTAAATCTATTTCTATAGGGAATTCACAATCTGTAAATGATTTTGTATCGCTCAAAGTTGGAGGAGTAATATCAAATCCAGGGAGATCAGCAAACCAATACGAAACCATCGATTTAACCTTAGCTACATCAGTGAGTAATATTGCAAATTTTGCTATTGGAACAGGTAATGATTCCGATACTAATAAATGGTCTGTTGAAGGTATAACAGTATTCGTAGACTTTGCAGGCACGCTTTCCGTTACTAATCCAATACAGGATGATGTTGACTCTTTCAAGCTATATCCTAACCCAGCAAAAGATAGAATTTTCATAAACAAACAACCTGTTACTGTTCAGATTTTTGATGTAACTGGTAAGCTTGTAAAAGTTGATTTTAAAGGAAAAAATGAACTTGATATTTCAACTTTAAAGCAAGGATTATATATTTTGAAAATACAAACCGCTGAAGGGAATATGTTGTTCGAAAAATTCATTAAGAAATAAATTATCTAATAAATAGATAATAACTGTATTTATAAATTAAAATGATGATTGATAAAAAAATAATTCTAGTTGTATGTTGCCTCATGGCATCCATAGGTATTTATGCGCAAACACAATCAAAAAGTCAAAAACCCAATATCATTTTCATTTTTGCTGACGATTGGGGTTATGGCGATTTAAGTGCTCATGGTAGTACTTGGGTAAAAACACCTAACATTGATAAAATGATTGGCGATGGCATGGATTTTTCCAATTTCACTGTAAACAGCCCAGTGTGTTCACCTAGTAGAGTTGCTGTTATGACAGGGCAATTTCCTGCTAGACAATCTATTCATCAACATTTTCAAGGATGGAAAGCGCATGAAAACAGAGGCATGCCAGATTGGATGGATCCAGAAGGTATGTCGTTTCCAAGAGAATTTCAAAAAGCAGGTTATGTGACTGCGCATTTTGGAAAATGGCACTTAGGGGCGGCTCCAGATGTGCCTAAAGAAAGCGCTTACGGTTACGATGAGTATGCAACGTTTAATGGTTCTAAAAACATTGATATTCCTAAGGCAGGTTCTATAGGTGTCGATTATGCCGAAGATTTCATCAAAAGAAATAAAGACAAACCGTTCTTCATCAATTTATGGTTACATGAGGCGCATACGGCACATTATCCTTTAGAAAAGTTTATGGATAAGTTTGGTAATTTGGATGAACAAAAACAAGTATATGCTTCTATAATAGCTGAAGGTGATGAAGCTGTTGGAAGAATTGTAAATTTATTAGAAGAATTAGGTCTTGATGAAAATACTTTAGTGGTGTTCTCGACAGATAATGGTCCAGAATGGGAAGGTACAGAGAAAGATAAACTTCATAAACCAGAGAAGGGTGATGACGATGATAATGGACCAGTAGGTCTTGGAAAATATTATTCGGTAGGTGAAACAGGAGGTTTAAAAGGTCAAAAACGCTCTTTGTTTGCTGGCGGAATTCGTGTGCCTTTTGTTGCTAAATGGCCTAAAGTTATTCCTGAAGGCGTTAAAAACAATAGTGCTGTAATAACCGCAGTAGATTTATTACCTACTTTTTTAGAAGCTGCAAATATTCCAATGCCAAAAGGGTATCAACCAGACGGTGAAAGTATGATGTCTGCTTTTAAAGGCAACATATTTGAAAGAAGTAAACCCATTTTTTGGGAATGGAAAGGTGGAGACAATTTTGTTTATACGTGGCCAACTTTAGGAGTTAGAGATGGAGATTATAAATTGGTGGTAGATGTTACGGGAGAAAAATATGAATTGTTTGATATCAAAAACGATTGGAAAGAAGAACACAATCTTGCCGATACCAATCCTAAAAAGGCACAAGAATTGTTAGACTTAGTGTATGAATGGAAAAAAACACTTCCAGAAAAACCTAGGGAAAGTTGTTTGTCTTCAGCAAGAAACAAGGTAAAGCCTGTAGATAAAGTAAAGAAGGAAAAAAGTAAAGAAAATAAAAATGAAGACGATTAAAAGATTATAGGCATAAAATGAAATTTCCATAACAAAATTTCAATATCCAAGATAATCACTATGTGGAAGTTACATGTAACCAATAAAAAAAATAAATAGTATATATAGACAGATGAAAAAACTATTTCAACTAGTATTCATAGCAACAGTTTTTCTAAGTTGTAAAACAACTAAGACGCTCACTTATGAACAAATGAATGTTTCAAAAGAACAGCCTAAAGAAGCGTTCAATGATGCTAAATATGGTATGTTTATCCATTGGGGTTTGTATGCCATTCCAGGAGGTATTTGGAAAGGGAAAAAGATGGAGGAATTAAAAGGCCCTAAAGTAGCAGAGTGGATTCAATTTGGTGCCGAAATACCAAGGGACGAATATGCACAATTAGCAACGCAATTTAACCCAACTCAATTTGATGCCGATGCCATTGCAAAATTAGCAAAAGATGCCGGGATGAAATATCTAGTAATCACATCTAAGCATCATGATGGCTTTGCTATGTACGATTCTAAAGTAAGCGACTACGATATTGTAGATGCAACACCCTATAAAAAAGATGTGGTGAAACAACTGTATGATGCCTGTAAAAAACAAGGTATCGATTTTGGTTTATATTACTCACACAATATTGATTGGATGGATGGGAATGATTGCGGTCTTTCGGAATATTTAGCCTCAGGAGGTGAAGAACACGATAGGGTAAAGCGTAAAGCAGGTGTTAACACTTGGGATCCAAGCCCAAATACCTTTTCAGAATACTTGGAAAATAAAGCGTATCCACAGGTAAAGGAAATATTAACAAAGTTTCCTGATTTGAAAACGTTGTGGTACGATTACCCGCATTATGTAACGCCAGAACAAAGTTTAAAGTTTTATAAAATAGCTTACGATTTACAACCAAACATGTTAGTGAATTCTAGAGTTGGAAATGAATTAGGAGATTTCGATATTCCAGGAGACAACAAAATCCCTCAAGATCATTTAGCGATTACTAAACCTTGGCAAACCGTAGGTACCACAAACAATTCTTGGGGATACAATTCTTATGATAACGATTGGAAATCTGTAAAAGAACTATTGTTCTGGTTAACCGAAATTGTAAGTAAAGGGGGGAATTATATGTTGAATATAGGGCCAGATGCCACAGGTCATGTGCCTTCTGAATCGGTAAATAATCTATTAGAAGTTGGAAAGTGGTTGGAAGTTAATGGTGAAGCCATATACAATACCAGAAAATGGAAAGTTACCCATGAAGGACCTACTAAAATTGAAATGAATGGTACTCATGATAGAGCCAATAACAACAATTTAAAATTCCAATTTACACCACAAGATTTTTGGTTTACCCAAAAAGACAATAATTTGTATGCCATTGCTTTAGAATATGCTAAGGAACCTGTCATCATTAAAAGTTTAACCCAAGAAAATGCGGGAAAAATAAAAAATGTGAGCCTATTAAGTAGTGAATCTGAAGTAAAATGGAAACAAACCGATAATGGATTGGAAGTAACTTTAAACCAAGATAATTACAATTCAAATGGTTATGCACTTAAAATTGAATTTTCAGAAAACATAAAATAGTTTTTAACCATGAAAAATCCAAACAGAAGAGAATTCATTAAAACCATAAGTGCATTTGGTCTAGCTACTTTCATACCTGTAAACCTATTTGCAGAAGCGTTCCATCAAGAATGTGACGTTTGTAAAGCTGCCTGGAACAATCTGAGTAAATTAAATGAAACCCGATATCAATTTAGATATATAGAACCTAATCCTGGTTTACCTAAAGTATTCATTTATGGAGATTCCATTTCTATCGGATATACGGAATATGTAAGAGCGTCTTTAAAAGGAAAGGCAGATGTTATAAGGTTGCATGTAAATGGAGGCTCAAGTCACGACCTCATTTCAAAGATGGAAACCTTCAGAAAATCATTGTTTCAACCCGATTTAAAAGGTGGCTGGGACTTTAGCTGGGATGTTATCCATTTTAATGTCGGGTTACACGATTTGAAATATGTTTTAAAAGGACAACTTGATAAAGTAAATGGAAAATTGGTGTCTTCTCTTGAAGTTTACGAAAAAAATCTGCGAGATAATATCAAATATCTAAAAACCACCTATCCAAAAGCTAAACTAATATTTGCAACAACAACAGTGGTTCCTGATGGAGAAGCTGGTAGATTTAAAGATGATGAATTGAAATATAACAAAGTGGCTCTTAAAGTTTTGAAAGAATATCCAGAGATTACGGTTAATAATTTGCACGATTTTTCAATTCCAATAATAAAAAAATATCAAGATAAGCCAGGAAGCGTACACTATCTAGCAGAAGGCTATAGGTTAATTGGAATTGAAGTAGCAAAACAAATAGCCAGTGTGTTAAATGTTCAACCAGTTGATTGTCCATCTGCTACAGAAATTAAAGGTAAATTTAAAGAATACGAGAAATAAATTATTTAAAATAAAAAATCATGAATAAATATAAAAAGCTTATTTGTTTAATAGTAAGCATGGCTTCATTAACGTTTCACTCGTGTGGAGCACAATCAAAAACAGAAAAAAAACCGAATATCATTTTCTTTTTTACGGATGATCAGTCTTATGACACCATGAAACACTTTGGAAATCCAGATGTAAAAACACCTAATTTAGATAAATTAGCAGATAACGGCGTGTCTTTTTTTAGACATTATAATACTACGGCTATTTGTATGGCAAGTCGAGCCAATGTAATGACGGGTCAGTTTGAATACAAAACGGGTTGTAATTTTGATCATGGTGATTTAGGAACAAAACAATGGTCAACTTCGTATCCTTTATTGTTGAAAAAAGCAGGTTACCGAGTTGGTTTCGCAGGTAAGTTTGGTTTTTCAGTTTCCGATTCAAATGATGGATTTGGAAAAGAGGGAGAAACGGTAAAACAAGATTTCGATTTTTGGGGAGGTAGCCCAGGGCAAACTTCATACAAAACCAAAGAAAATGAATCGATGGCTAAATATGCTAAGGAATATCCTCATAGTACGCGCTCTTATGGTGCCGCTAGTATCGATTTTATAAATGAATCTGTAAAAAAAGGAGAACCTTTTTGTATGAGCGTTTTCTTTAAGGCGCCTCATAAGCCATCGCAACCGGATCCGGTTTTCGATTCTGTTTATGAAAACACGGTGTTTAGAAAATTGCCTAATTACGGTCGCGAAGCTGGAAAACATCTTGCAGAACAATCTAGAATGGGAAGACAGTACCCAAGATTTGTGGAATGGGGTTATGATAAAGATGAGACCTATCAAAAAGAATTACACAAATACAATCAACTTATTTACGGCGTCGATTATTCTATTGGTATGGTGTTGGAAGAACTTAAAAAATTAAAAATAGATGATAATACCATCATTATTTTTTCTTCAGATAATGGATACTTTAATGGCTCACATGGTTTAGGTTCTAAAGTGCTTCCTTATGAAGAAGGTGCTCGAGTTCCGCTTATTATTGTAGACCCACGTTTGGGAAAAAAATCAAGAAACATAAAATCCAGTTCGTTGTCTGGTAATGTTGATATTACTGCCACCATACTTGATTTTGCAGGGGTTGAAATCCCCAACGTTTACGATGGCAAAAGTTTAAAACCGGTATTAAGTAATAACAATTTTCAAGCAAGAAAATCACTCCCTATCATTCAAGTATGGGGCCCAAAAGCGACCCATTGCTTTACGATAATGGATGATAGGTATAAATATATTTACTGGTATTTTAAAGATGAAGAAAAAGGAATTCACCCTACCGAAGAATTATTTGACATTGCTAATGATCCTTATGAAATGGTAAATATTGCAAATCAACCTGAGCTTAAACCGCAATTAAATAAAATGAGAAAGCTATATGATGAGCAATTAAACCATTGGAGAAATGAAGGGGTAAAATATAATGATTATGAAAAATACGGCTCATTATTTGAAAGAAAAATAAATTAAAAGTATCTCTTTTTATTGATTCACTGTAACTGTTGAAAATATTATTTGGTTCAAATCTTTCGTGCCAAGGGTAATTAATAATCCTATTTTAATAAATAGAAAAAATGAAACAACTGTTGATTGCAATTTTTGTGCTAATTATTGGGTGTAAAAGTAGTACAACTCAAACTGCTTCCAACATAGAGGCAGATTTTTATGTATCTACAAAAGGATCCGATACTTGGTCTGGCACGTTGGAAAGTCCCAATGCACAAGGCACAGATGGGCCTTTCGCTACCTTGGAACGTGCAAAGGATGCGGTACGTATTTTGAAAAAAAAGAAATCAAAAAATATAGTGGTGCTCATTCGTGAGGGCGTTTATAAACTTAATGAAACCGTAGTTTTCGGTTTAGAAGATTCTGGTGATGATAAATCAACTATCACCTATGCTGCTTATCCAAATGAAATAGCTGTATTCAGTTCAGGACAAGAAATCAAAGGTTGGAAAAAAGTGACTACTGATCTTCCCGGATTAGCAGAAGAAGCCAAAGGAAAGTTGTTGGTTGCAGAAGTTTCGAATAAATTTTTAACGCTTTATGATGAAGAAGGTATGTTGCCACGAGCCCAATCAGAGCCATACAAATCTTTAAAGAAAAGTACAGAAAATGATCTTTATTTTTCGAAAGGCGAGCTAAAAAACTGGCCAAATGTTGAAGATGTAGAAATTTTAGTGCGCCCTACCAGAGAATGGATTGTAAACATGTTGCCATTGGCATCGGTTGATGAAGAAAAAGGAGTAGTTCGTGTGGGAGTTGAGGCCACCTATGCGATGCAAAGTAAAGGATATTGGGTAGAGAATGTTTTGGAAGTACTAGATAAACCAGGGGAATGGGTGTTGAATACCAAGGAAGGAAAAGTGTACCTGTGGCCACGGAACGATTCACCTATATGGGCACCAAAGCTTTTAGAACTCATTCGTGTAGAAGGTAAAATTGATTTCGATGGCTCAAAGGATATTCCCGTTCGAAATCTTCATTTTAAAGGACTCACTTTTAAACATGCCGAACGCTATACTTTAACCAAGGATGATGCGGGCCTCCAACACGATTGGGACATGCTCGACAAGAATAATGCGATGGTACGCTTTAGAGGTACCGAAAATTGCGGGATTGAAGATTGTCATTTTTTACATGGTGGAAGTGGAGCCATCCGTGTAGATTTACATGGAATCAATAATAAAATATCCAATAACCATATCGAATATATGGGCGGAGGCGGCATACTACTTTGCGGTTATGGCCCTGGAACAAAAGACGTAAATAAGCATAATACAGTGTATAATAATAATATACATCATGTTGGGGAAATCTATTGGCAATCCCCGGGCATTTTCCTTTGGAATAGTGGTGAAAACCGAGTAGCCAACAACCTGATACATGATACTAATTATTGTGGACTCATTGTTTCTGGCTGTGTGATTCGTTTTTTTGAGCATGCTGATAAACGTGAACAATATAGAGCCATCAGGTGGCATGAAATTGGTGAATTGCCCGAAGAATTGACCGCCGATGTGGTGCGACCTTATTGGCACAGTAGAAATAATATTATTGAATACAACGAAATTCATAACGTGATGAAAAAGTTGGGTGATGGTAACGGCATTTACATTCGTGCCGCTGGCGCTGGTAACATCATCCGTCGTAATTATGTGCATCATCTCGTTGCCGAAACAGGAAAACAAAGTGGTATTAGGACCGATGGTGGACAAATGGATGCACTCATTTCAGAAAACATTATCTACAAATGTACCTCACAAGGAATGACCTTAAAATTGAACAACCGTTTTGAAAATAATATTATAGCAGATGTTATTGCACCACCCCGAGGTGTCTATTTAAAAATTGTTGAAGGTCCGATGAACGGTGCCAGCAATAAAAAAAATATTTTTTATTCAACTACAGATGAATGCACGTTTATTTCTGAACCATCCCCCGGATCCGGATTGGTAGATGAAGATAGCAGAGGCAGAGAACCTGCACAAATGAAGGATATTGCATCAGACTATAATATCTATTACTGTAAAGCAGATAATCGTATTGCTGAAAAAACCTTGAAGGAATTGCAAAACAAAGGTGTAGATGCAAATAGTCAAATTCTCGACCCCATGTTTGTAGATCCAGAAAATGGCGATTTTAGTTTTAAACCAGATTCTCCAGCGCTTAAAATGGGCATCGTTCCTATTGATGTGTCGAAGATTGGTTTACGTAGGTCTAAGTAAAGGCAGAGTGATTGCCGAACCATTAAAATAATTAAACAAAAAGTAAATAATGAAACAACGATTGATTATAGTTTTAACCCTAATATTTGGATGTCTAATCAGTACAGCCCAAACAACAGCGGTTTCAAACGCTGATTTTTATGTGTCTAACAAAGGGTCCGATAATTGGTCAGGAACATTGGCGAATCCAAATCCCCAAGGTACCGACGGCCCTTTTGCCACTTTGGAAAAAGCAAAAAATGCAGTACGTATCTTGAAAAAAAGCAAATCTGAAGATATTGTGGTTTTGATTCGCGATGGCGTTTACAAACTGAACAAGACCGTTGTATTCGGTTTAGAGGATTCTGGTGAAGGTAAATCTACTATTACATACGCTGCTTATCCAAATGAACAACCCGTGTTTAGTTCAGGGAAAGAAATTAAAGGTTGGCAAAAAGTGACGACAGATATTCCGGGATTACCAAATGCTGCTAAAGGTCATATTATGGTAGCCCATGTTTCAGATAAGTTTTTAACCCTTTATGATGACGAAGGTATGTTACCACGAGCACAATCAAAAGGCATCATCACAGGAGATGGTGGTAATAGTAAAAATAAACTTCAATTTCCTGATGGGTTTTTGAAAAATTGGTCCAATGTCACCGATGTTGAAATAAAAGTAAGACCACATCATGCTTGGATTTCAAATATACTGCCATTAACATCGGTTGATGAAAAAACAAGCACTGCAACCACTTCTATTGACGCTACCTATGCCATGAACAGACTCCATTTTTTACCAGAAACAGAGAATGCTTGGGTTGAAAATGTGTTGGAAGTATTGGATGAAAAGGGCGAATGGGTGTTAAATACAAAAGAAGGCAAAGTGTACCTTTGGCCACGAAACGATTCTCAAGTTGTAGCTCCACAGTTGTTTGAGTTAATCCGTGTAGAAGGTAAGATTGATAAAGAAGGTCCAACAGATGTTCCGGTTCGTAACCTTCATTTTAAAGGGCTTACTTTTAAACATGGCGAACGTTATACAATAAAACCAAATGATGCTGGTTTGCAGCACGATTGGGATATGCACGATAAAGATAATGCTTTAGTGCGTCTCCGTGGAACAGAAAATTGCGTGATTGAGCAGTGCCATTTTCTTGATAGCGGCAGTGGTGCTATTCGTGTGGATCTATATGGGATGAATAATACTATTTCAAATAACCATATAGAACATCTTGGAGGCGGTGGTATTTTGCTTTGCGGTTATGGACCAGGCACAAAAGATGTGAACAAAAAGAATACCATTTACAACAATAATATCCATCATGTAGGGCAAATTTATTGGCATTCACCGGGAATCTTTGTTTGGCAAAGTGGTGAAAATCAAATCTCAAATAATTTGATTCATCATACCGATTATACGGCCATTATTCTATCGGGTTGTATGACTGATTTCTTTGCAAAAAGTCCTAACGGTCGAGAATTAACACGTACAATACGTCGTAATGAAGTACCTAAATTCTCGAAAGATGTAAGTCTTGCGGACGTTTTACCTTATTTGCATACCCATCATAACGTTGTTGAAAACAATGAAATCCATCACGCCATGGAAAGGTTGGGAGATGGGAATGCGATTTATATTCGTGGAGCAGGTAGAGATAATATCATTCGTCGTAATTATATCCATCACATGGTAGCAGATATGATTATGCAAGCAGCCATTCGTACAGATGGTGGACAAACGGGTACTTTAATTACAGAAAATTTAATTTACAAATGTACCTCGCAAGGCATTCTTACCAAGCTAGATAACAAAGTGGAAAATAACATTGTTGCGGACATCATTGCACCACCCCGAGGCTATTATTTATCATTACGAGAAGGTCCTTTAACTGGCGGAACCATTAAACGGAATATTTTATATAGTGTCACAGAAATGGGCAGTTTTATAGATGAATTGCCTCCTGGGAAAGAGGGGGCTTCTGAAGACCGAAGAGGACGCGTAATAGCAAGCGCCAAGGATGCTGATACCGATTATAATATTTATTTTAATAAAGCAGACTTGAGCAAAGGAAAGGAACTTATAGAAAAGAATCAAAATGATGGTGTGGATAAGCATAGTAGAGCAGTGGATCCTCTATTTGTTGATCCGGAAAATGGTGATTTTACATTTAAACCAGGTTCTCCTGCTCTAGAAATGGGCATTGTTCCTATTGATTTTTCCATGATAGGATTACGTACAAAATAAAGAAAATTGTATTTCATAAAAAGTGAGCCAATAAATACACCTTAAAGACTCTCTTTTTAAGGAAAAATTCCCAAAAATTTTAGTAAAAAAAGGAAAGTCAAGAAAAAAATTCTTGACTTTCCTTTTTTACATGATAGCAAGAGGAGACAGTTTGCTCTTGTAAACAGAATGATGTTTTCAATTGAAGAGAATTTAATAGCACTCATGGTATACGCTCCAGATGATGAAGTATATCATAAATAGTTAAAAGACGAGATTTCAAATTTTTTATAGGGTGTTTTTTTTATAAAAGAGTTACTTTAGTTTTAAGTATAGCAAATAGATTAAAAACATACACTTTTTACACAAAATAGCTTTGTATAATATGATTTTAGTTTTTAGGAAATAGTATTATTAGTAAGCAATTTTTATTTCTAAATTTAGTAGGAAGAAAGATGTAAAGTATACTAAAACAAATTAATTAGATGGTCGAAGAAAAGAATTTAGAAAACAAAATGATGTTTCAATCATCTCTTGAAGCTTATTTTGCACCTTTCAGACAAAATATAATCGGAATTGATGCAGAATTTGATTCGCCCTATGGAAAGCAAAAAATCATATATGCCGATTGGACAGCGAGTGGACGATTATACAGACCTATTGAGGTTAAACTAAGCAACAATATTGGACCTTTTGTAGCTAATACACATACAGAAACATCTATAACAGGAAGCGTCATGACGCATGCGTATCATGATGCTAGAAATATTATTAAAAAGCATGTAAATGCATCAAAAGATGATGTTTTAATTACCGTAGGTACGGGCATGACGGGTGCTATTAATAAATTTCAACGCATTCTAGGAATCAAATTAAATGAAAACTTAAAAGATCACACCAAAGTTCCTAATGAAAAAAGACCCATTATTTTTGTATCGCATATGGAACATCACTCTAACCAAACCTCCTGGTTAGAAACTATTGCTAAAGTAGAGGTGATTCCTTCAAATAAAGCAGGTTTGCCATGTCTTATAAACTTGGAAAAATTATTGATAAAATATGCAAATGTGCCAATAAAGATTGCGGCTATTACGGGCTGTTCGAATGTTACGGGAATAAGAACCAATTACCACGATATTGCAAAAGTAATGCATCAAAATAACGGTCTGTGTTTTGTTGATTTTGCATGTTCTGCACCTTATGTTCAAATAAACATGCATCCAGAAGATGAAGAGCAATATTTAGATGCCATTACGTTTTCACCACATAAATTTTTAGGAGGACCAGGTACTTCGGGTGTTTTAATTTTCAACAAAAAATTATATAAAAATTTAGTGCCAGATAATCCAGGAGGAGGCACAGTAAGTTATACCAACCCTTGGGGAAATCACGATTATATTGATGATATAGAAACTCGAGAAGACGGAGGAACTCCAGGATTTTTACAAGCTATTAGAATTGCACTTTCCATTAAGTTAAAAGAAAAAATGGGCGTGCAAAATATATTAGATAGAGAGCATGAAATGAATTCTATAATTTTCAAAAGGCTTTCTGAAATTGAAAATTTGCATATTCTAGCTAAAAATCACAAAGACCGATTGGGGGTGTTTTCATTCTTTATTGATAATGTTCATTATAATTTAGTAGTAAAACTTTTGAATGATCGTTTCGGGATACAAACACGAGGCGGCTGTTCTTGTGCAGGTACTTATGGTCATTATCTCTTACATGTAGATCAATTAACATCCAAAGCCATCGAGAAAAAGATATTGGAGGGCTGTATGATAGAACGACCGGGTTGGGTTAGAATGTCCATGCATCCTACCATGACAAATGCTGAAATTGAATTTATTTGTGATGCCATTGAAAGTATCTCCCAAAATTATAATGAATGGAAAAAAGATTACATCTATGATGGCGTAAAAAATGAGTTTATCCATATCAGTAGTTTAAATAATGAACAAAATATAATTGGAGATTGGTTTAATTTATAAATGCTTTAAAGGCAATTTATGTATGGAATTAATTGAAGCAATTATAAAAACAGATAAATTTATAGAAATTGTGATGAAAATAGGATGGGACTTTATGTGTTGAATAAATTATAAAATTAACTTTGTTTTAAATTAAAATTACAAATAATGAATAGAAGAAATTTTTTTAGAAACGGATCTCTTTTTGCACTTGGAACCTCTTTGTTAGCTCCTTTTGACCTAAGCGCAACTAGCTTAGATATTGATACAATAAATAAAAATAAAAAAGCAAAAAACATAATTATACTAGTAAGTGATGGTATGAGTACTGGAACATTAAACATGGCAGATTTATACCTTTCAAGAAAAACAGGGAAAGGTAGTAACTGGCTTCAATTATATAAGGATAATAAAGTAAGTAGAGCCTTAATGGATATGGCTTCTGCAAGTTCTATTGTTACAGATTCTGCAGCTGCTAGCTCTTCTTGGGGAAGTGGTTTTAGAATAAATAACGGAGGTTTAAATATTGGAACTAAAGGCGAAGCATACATTCCAATTTGGCAAAAATTTAAAAATGCTGGTAAAATGGCAGGTTGTGTAACTACCGTGCCAATAACCCATGCTACACCTGCGGGCTTTTGTGTAAATAGCAAAAGTAGAAACGACCAAGAAGGAATCGCTGAAAAATATCTAACTCAAAAATTTGATATTATGATGGGTGGTGGAAATAATTATTTTTCTGCCGATTATAGAAAAGATAAGGTAGATATGTACCAAAAATTTGAAGCTGAAGGTTATCAAGTTGTGAAAACTAGAGACGAAATGTTAACAGCAACGAACACCAAACCAATTTTAGGTGTTTTTTATAATGATGGATTACCTTATACTGCCGATAGAAATAGCAGTAAAGAACTTACTCAAAAAATTCCAACCTTGGCTGAAATGACCCAAAAAGCCATTGACAGAATGAAAAATAATAAAAATGGTTTTGTGTTACAAGTAGAAGCAGGAAAAGTAGATTGGGCAGCACATGGTAATGATATTGCTGGTTTAATATACGATCAAACCGCGCATGACGAAGCAGTTAAAGTGGCCATAGATTTTGCTGAAAAAGACGAAAACACACTTGTAATAATCACTACAGATCACGGAAATGCCAACCCGGGCGTAATTTATGGTAAAGATGCTAACAACCAATTTGATAGTATTCAAAACTACAAACACACCAACGAATGGATTTTAAATGGTTTTGGAAAAGAAACATCAGTCTCCCAAATAGTACAAAGAATTGAATACGCCAACAATATGGCAATTACTACAGATGAAGCAAATATACTTTTAAGTTATTATACAAAACTAAATGTTGAAGATGGACTATATAATCCAAAACATTTACCTTTTAATGAATTAGCTCAAATTCAAAAACAACACAACTCAGTTGGCTGGATTAGTATGAACCACTCTGCAGATTATGTAGAATTAGCAATGTATGGACCCGGAAGTGATTTATTAAAACCTTTTATTAAAAATACCGATTTGCACTATTTAATGCTGGAAGCAGCTGAAGTTGAAAACAACTATTAACCTGAGTAGGTATACTATGTTGTACTGAATCAAAATATCTTGCTGCTAAGGGATAGTGCGGAATTTCGAATCGAATTCTTATCAGTTTTATTAATTTTTTTATAAGCCACAAACTCCCAAAATCACTTATATCCTCATGTACAATGCTATGTGTTGTATCCTCAATTTATTATTATTTAATTGTCAATTTTTACAATCACTAACCCACAATCAAAACACTTCTATTTCCAAAATAAATTAGTTTTTAATGTCTGTAAAAGTGTTTGATTGTGTGATGTGATAATTTTATTTTGGTTATTCGGGCAAACCATAAGTATCTACAATAAAGTCGATATCTTTATCGCCCCTACCACTTAAATTTAATAATATGGATTTTTGAGGCTGCTCTTTAGCTAGCTTTAATGCATAAGCAACTGCATGAGCGCTTTCCAGAGCAGGGATAATACCTTCTAAACGACTTAGTTCGTAAAAAGCATCAATTGCTTCCTTGTCGTTTATACTATCGTAATTAACCGATTTTTTATCTTTAAGCATACTATGCTCGGGTCCAACACCTGGATAATCAAGGCCACTAGCAACAGAATAAACGGGTGCAGGTTCTCCTTTTTCGTCTTTTAACATATAACATTTAAAACCATGAATTATACCTGGAGTTCCGAATTTCATGGTTGCTGCATGGTCGCCCAAATTTAAAGATCGGCCAGCAGGCTCAACTCCATAAAGCTGACATTCTTCATCATTAAGAAAAGCTGAAAATATTCCCATGGCATTGCTTCCTCCGCCTACACAAGCAACCACATTATCAGGTAATTCACCGGTCATTTCTAGAAACTGTTCACGCGCTTCAATTCCAACTACACGCTGAAAATCACGAACCATCATAGGAAATGGATGAGGGCCAACCACAGACCCAATGCAATAAATCGTGTTTTCAGGATCTTTAAGGTAGGATTCAAATGCCGAATCAACAGCCTCTTTCAAGGTTTTTAAGCCGTGTGAAACAGGAACAACTTCTGCTCCTAATATTTTCATACGTACCACATTTGGATGCTCTTTTTTAATATCGACCTCGCCCATATGTATTTCGCACTCTAAGCCAAAATAAGCAGCTGCGGTAGCCAACGCTACACCATGTTGGCCTGCACCAGTTTCTGCAATAAGCCTCTTTTTACCTAAGTGTTTAGCAAGCAGTGCCTCGCCCATACAGTGATTAAGTTTATGTGCACCTGTATGGTTTAGGTCTTCACGTTTTAAATAAATACGCCCACCGTATTTTTCCGATAAACGAGCACAATAATAAACAGGTGTTGGGCGACCCTGATAATGTTTACGAATACTACGCAGTTCTTGTATAAAATTGTGAGATTTACTTATGGTATGGTAAGCATCTGTTATTTTTTTCATTTCAACTTCTAATGTGGGCGGAATAAAAGCACCGCCATAAGTTTCGAAAAAACCCTCACTATTCGGGTATTCTTTAAAATAATTACTCATAAAATATTTTTTAAATTAATATATAAATACTGAAAAAATTAATGAATTTTTTGCTGTTTTTAAGGTTTTAGATGATGGATGTAAAACTTTTTTTCTTCCATGAATCTTCAATTAATAAATCAATAATGCCATTTCACTTATTCAAATTTTAAGTTGATTAATTTCGGGCTACTTAAGTCTTACTTATTGACAATGTTAGCAGCTTATTAATTACTATCAACTCTTATTAAGTCTAAATCATGGAAATCAAAACTAAAATCTATATTAGGAGATATTCCTTTCATTTTTATGCTTTGAGCTTTTCCATTTTCATCTAAAGAAAACATGGCAAAAGCATCAGCATTCATGTCTTGGTACTCCCATTTAACTGTAAATGTATTTCCTTTATAAAAATACATTGGTCCATTAAGTTTTGGTGATTTATGAGATTTTACCCATAATGTATTCCCTTTCATAAAAACCTCCACATTGCCAAACCAAGCATCTTTGTAAATACCTATATAGTCCTCGTATTTTAAATGAGAGTCATCAACACTTTCAACAACTTCCCACACTTTTTTAGTAATAGCATCTCCTTCTTCCTTTCTGTTTTTAAAATACGTAGCATATTTGTCTATCCATCCAAAATTATCTAAACTCAAATAACTATCAACAATGGTATTTGATACGGCTCCAAATATGCCTGCACCATCATCACTAGTATTTGTTAAAATGACTATACCTAAATTAATATCTGGAATCATAATTGTTTTTGATAACATGCCTGGAAGCCCGCCAGTGTGAGAAACACTCATATTTCCTTTGATATCAGACAAATCCCAACCCAAACCATAACCAGCAAAATGTGAGTTGTAACGCGGATTTCTATTTACTTCGGTTACGGTATGTATTTTCCACATTTCATGTTGTGATTCTTGAGTAAATAGTTGATTTTTTAGACTATCACCATACTTTCCATTATTTAAATGCATCAGCATCCATTTAGAAATATCATCAACATTTGAATAAATACCACCTGCTGCACCATTAATCATTTCTTGATAATCTGGTAACACTTTTAATGTGCCAGAATTTGAATCATGAGGCTTTGCCAAGTTACTTTTATCTTTTATCTTGTCTAATGCGGCGTATGAATTATCCATATTAAGAGGTTGGAAAATCCGTTTTGAAATAAAATCTTCCCATGACATGCCTGAAACTCGCTTAATAACTTCACCCGCTACTATATATAATAAATTATCGTAATCGAACTGAGTTCTAAAAGCAGATACAGGCTTAAAGTGCTGAAAACTAGGTAATAAATCGTCCATTGTAAAATCTGAACCATCCGGAAAAATCATGAGGTCACCAATCCCTAAACCTAAACCACTGCGATGGGTTAATAAATCTTGAATATTGAAGTTTTCAGTTACATACGGATTATACATTTTAAATTCAGGAATATAATCTTTAACCTTGTCATGCCATGATAATTTGCCTTCCTCAACTAAAATAGCCAACGCAGCTGTGGTGAAAGCTTTACTATTAGATGCAATTGCAAAATTGGTATGTTCATTTACGGAATTTTTGCTGACAGATGATTTAACACCATAGCCTTTTGAATGGATTATTTTTCCATCTTTTACTATAGCCATTGCTACTCCTGCTACATTAAATGTGTCCATAGCATATGCCATGATAGAATCAACTTGTTTAGTAGAATATTGACTATAACAAACATTAGTTATGGATAAAGTGAAAAGAAGACTTGTAAATAGTTTAAAAATTATTTGTCTCATAAATGGTTGGTTTTTATTGTCTTGTCCTGAAATATGGTAACAGATTAAAATTGTCCCGATATTTATCGGGATTACGCTGTTAATTTATATACCATATTTGGTGTTTTGAAGTCTAAAGATAAATGTAATCTTATTGTGTTGTATAAATTAATTGCATTTTTTGTTGGTCTTTTCGCATGGGCTGTATTTAAGCGACGGGTAATCTGTTGATAAGGTTATTAATTTTAGTTTAAAACCAATAAAAGTTATTCTTCATGAAAGTGTCGAGTTTAAAACCAACCAATTAAATAACCATTTTTTAAAGAATGAAATTGAGTTTATTTTTATCTGTAACCAAATATAAATATGTTAATTACAATTTTATTAAGTTTGTATTTCATCTACAGTTATAATTGAAATTTGAAAAATTAAAAATAGGAATGAAATTAAAATGGTATTGTTTAATTGTTTTCTGTCTTATAGAATTTTCAGTTACAGCCCAACTAAATAATTTAAAATTCGAAAATATTGATGCTGCCGACGGACTTTCAAGCAGTACCTGTATAGATATTTTTCAAGATGACGATGGTTATTTGTGGTTTGGAACCATAGATGGTTTAAACAAGTACAACGGTTACAATATTGAGGTTTTTAGACCAAATTCAAATATTGAAGGTTCTATTAGTAATGCACGAATCAATTCAATTGTTGATGATAAATATGGTAACCTTTGGATAGGAACAAATGGAGGATTGGATTTTCTCAATAAAAAAACCAATAAATTTTCTCGAGTTAACATTTTTAAAAAAGCCAATACAAGCTCCGAAGTTGTAGTTATAAATAAATTGCTATACAATAATGGCACAAATACCATTTGGGCAGGTACAAATAACGGTGTTGTAAAAATTATTTTAAACGATGAATTTATTGATTTAGAAAATTTAAAAACCTCTCATTATGTAAATAATAAGCTTAATGAAAAATCTTTAGATAACAATAATGTGAATGTTATTCTGAAGGATAAAAATAATGATATTTGGATAAGCACAAACGGGCCATATCTTAACAAATATAACCGCAGGAAAGATGATTTTGATAAAATTTTAATTGAAAACAAGAAAGATTATGAATTAAATCATCTATCTAAAAGAGTATATATAGATAGTAAAGAGAATTTTTGGATTGGAAACGATCTTTCAAATTTAGTGCTGTGGAATAGAAAAACTAACACGTTTAACCATGTTTCAGTAATAGATAAACAAGCACCTATTCAAGATATTTACGAAGATAAAGAAGGATTAATTTGGGTGTCTATAGATGGTTTTGGATTGTATTTATTTGATGAAAATTTCGAAAAATTAGTACAACATTTTGAAAATAATCCATCCGATCCTTTTTCCTTGCCTAATAATTTACCAACTAAAATATTTCAAGACACCGATGGTATTTTTTGGATTGGTAGTTACAATAAAGGCGTTAGCAAATTAAATACATCTAAAAACTCCTTTGGGCATTATTATTACCAGCCAAACAATCCAAACGGGTTAAATGGAGAAATAGTCCAATCTATTTTGGAAGATTCAAAGCAACGAATTTGGTTAGGGGTATATGATAATGGGTTAGATCTATTTGATGAAAACAAACAGTTGTTTAAACATTTTGTCCATAACCCCAAAGACAATAACTCTTTAAGTTCCAATAAAATATTATATATATTTAGGAGTAAAGATGGGTTTATATGGATTTGTACTTTTGATGGAGGCCTAAATAGGTTTAACCCAGAAACCAATCAATTTAATAGTTTTTTGCATAGTGAAAGAGATACAACCACCATTGCACAAAATTCAGTTTGGACGGGTGTTGAAGACTCTGGAAATAGAGTTTGGTTAGGTTTAAAAACTGAAGGATTAAGTCTTTACAATCCTAATACAGGTAAATTTCACAATTATAAAAATCAATTTAACAATAAAAATAATTTAGCCAGTAACTTTATTTTCTCATTGTTTGTAGATTCTAAAAACCGATTATTTATAGGTACTACACAGGGCTTAAACTTTGTAGATTTAAATAAATTAAAGGAATTTATACCAAAGGAGATTCATTTTCAAGAAATAGAAGAAAAAGGAATTAAAGGGTTGCGTATAAATTATATAACAGAAGATTATTTAGGCAATATTTGGTTAGGTGCAGATAGTGGTTTGCATAAACTAGATGCTCGTTTAAATTTAATAAAAAGCTATACTACAAAGGATGGGCTTCCTAATGATTTAGTGCTTGGTTTAAAAGAAGATGATGATAAAAATTTCTGGATAACAACAAAAAGTGGTATGTCTCTTTTAGATCCAGTCACACATCATTTTAAAAATTTCAACATTATAGACGGCTTACAGGGTGCGGAATACCAAAGTAAATCTATAGAAAAAACAAAAGATGGTCGTATTATCGCTGGAGGATTGAATGGCTTTAATATTTTTAACCCAAGAAATATTGTTTTAGATTCTATAATCCTTCTTACCCCAAAAATTTCAAGTTTTAGATTAAACAATAGGAAAATTGAATCGGGCGATTCTATAAATGGACGTGTTCTTCTCAATAAAGCTATTTCTGAAACCCAAAATGTAACGTTAAAGTATGATGAAAATAATATTTCATTTGAATTTGAAGCTATCTTTTTAAGCAATCCAAATCAAGTAAAATATAAATATAAAATGAGAGGTGTTGATGAGGATTTTGTGAGTGCGGGTTTTAACAGAAGCGTTAACTATTCAAATTTACAACCTGGTGATTATGTGTTTGAAGTAAAAGCATCTGTTGATGAAGAATGGAGTGAACAAAGCTCTAGTACAATAGGTATTACGATATTGCCCCCTTTTTGGAAAACATGGTGGGCTTACTTAGGTTATATAATAATTGGTAGTGTTTTAATTTGGGTTTTTATGAGCTTGTATACAGAGAAAATTCAAGAAGCTCAAAAACACAAGTTAGATTTAATGAAGCTCGAATTTTTTATAAACGTATCGCATGAATTTAGAACACCATTAACACTTATTTTAAATCCGCTCGATAAAATTCTTGGAAATTTTAAGGATTCTGAGGTGGTAAAATCATCAGCATTAACAGCCCAAAGGAGCGCAAGACGCTTGTTGCATTTAGTAAATCAACTGTTGGATTATCGAAAAATGGACGCAGGAATGGCGCCGTTGCAGTTGGAGAGAGGTGATATTGTAAATTTCAGCAAAGCCATTTTCTTATTATTTAAAGAACTGGCAGAAAAAAAGGAAATTGACTATAAGTTTATAGCAACAACCAATAAAATTGAATGTGTTTTTGATTATGATAAGGTTGAAAAAATAATTACAAACCTAATATCTAATGCTATAAAATTCACAAACAGTGGTGGTGAAATTACGTTCTCAATAAGTAAAGTTCAATCCCGTTTAGCAAACCAACCAAAAGTTTTGAATTTAAAAATGAATAAGTTTAGCGATTATGTAGAAATTGTTGTTAAGGATTCAGGACGGGGTATGAATAAAGAACAGTTGGAGAAAGTGTTTTCCCGCTTTTACAATCTAGATGCTTCAAAATCGGGTACAGGCGTAGGGCTTAACTTTACCAAAGGATTGGTTGAAATGCACCAAGGTGAAATTTTAGTAAATAGCAAGCATAAAAAAGGAACTGAATTTATAGTAAAAATACCCATAGATATTAAAGGAGCGATAGTAAAGGTTGAAAATGAGAAAAATGAGTTTTTAATAAACTCTATGAAAGCAGTGGAATATGATATGCTGGTTTCTAACGAAGAATTGTCAATTGAAAGTAAAGAAATCAACACTTCAGAGCCTAAGCAATATACAGTGCTCATTGTAGAAGACAATAGAGAACTTCGGGTGCATTTGAAAGACGATTTAGATGATACTTACAATATACTAGAGGCAGAAAATGGTGAAAAAGGGTTGAAAAAGGCCTTAAAACATTTTCCTGATATTATAATTAGCGATGTTATGATGCCAAAACTTGATGGTTATGAAATGTGTAAATTATTAAAAACAAAACTAGAAACCTGCCATATCCCTATTATACTATTAACCGCAAGAAGCAGAGAGGAAGATTTAATTTCCGGATATGAACACGGTGCCGATGCGTATTTACCTAAACCTTTTAAAATAGGATTGCTTAGATCTCGAATTAAAAATCTTCTAGATTCTAAAGAACGATTACGCGAAAAATTCTCGAAATTAGGAGCTATTCTTCCTTCTAGCGAATTTACTACAAACTCGATGGATGAGGCTTTTTTAGAAAAAGTAACAAAAATCATTTTTGATAATATAAGCGATGAAAATTTTCAATTAGGTGATCTATTGAAACAAGTAGGTGTTGGAAGGTCTCATTTTTACAGAAAAATAACAACTCTAACGGGTCAAAACCCAAGCAATTTTATAAGAACAATAAGGTTGAAATATGCATCTGAACTATTAGAGAAAAGCAGTCATTCCATTAAGGAAATAACATATATGACAGGGTTTAATTCTACAACCTATTTTGGGAAAACCTTTAAAGAACTATTTGGGTTAACACCAAGTGAGTATGTTGAAAAGCACAGGAAGTCATAGAGAACTTTATTTCTTTAGTGTTTAAATCCACTGTTATTTTAAATCCAAATTCATCCAGTTATTTTTTTATAAAAAACTAGAAACTTCATTTTTATTATAAAATGGACTATAAGTTTGATGTTTTGAATTATAGTTTCTGTTACTTTTTTGTAGATAGATGTAATTTTATTTTTCAAAACTAAAACTAAATAATTCAATAAAAATGGAAAAAAACATTACTAATTATTTCACAAAAAATATTCACAATAAAAGGAAAATATTTTTATTTGGTTTCTTTTTATTTACTATGATAGGCTCCATACAAGCCCAGTTTGTACATCCAGGAATTCATCATAAGAAGTCAGATTTAGAACGTGCCAAATATGCCATTAAAGCAGGCCTTGAGCCTTGGTCAAGTTCTTTTGCTAGATTACAAGCAGATCCGCCTTCTAGTTATGATTATGTTGTACAAGGAAATTCAAGCCTTACCGAAATAAGTAGAGAGCCAGCAATAAATAAGGGCGTTTACGAGTCGGATATGATTGCGGCCTATCAAAATGCTTTGATGTATTGGTATACAGACGACCAACGTCATGCTGATAAAGCCATTGAAATACTAAATACATGGAGTAATTTAACAAGAGTTGGTGGTACGCCTCTAAACGTAGGTCTGTATATAGCTCCTTTGGTTAACGCTGCCGAGTTAATTAAGCATAGTAATGCAGGATGGGATCAAGCAGATATGCAAAAATTCAGTGATATGTTGGTTTACCCTGGTTATTCCAATACCACCATTCCTCAAACAGATATTGATGCTGGTAACCACACTTTTTACTGGGGGGTTTATAATGGTGATCCTAGTCGAGCAGGAAACCAAGAGTTAGCGGCTTTTAAAGGCATGATAGCAATTGGAATTTTCTTAGATAATGAAATTATCTACGACCGAGCAGTACGTTATGTAAGTGGACAAACCCATAGAACGGATGATTTTCCTTATGAATCAGGACCTAAAACATCAACGACCATAATTTCAGAAAACGATTATAGAATTAACTATAATTGGACACAGCAATTTACGACGCCTGATTATGGTTATGATGGGGTAATTACCAACTACATATACGAAAATGGGCAGAGTCAAGAGAGTGCACGCGATCAAGTTCACGCCTTATATGGTGTTTCGCTAACTGCCCAAATTGCTGAAATAGCTTGGAATCAAGGGGATGATTTATACAGTCTTGCTGATAACCGTATTTTATTAGGGTTAGAATATGGTGCAAGATATAATTTGTCTTATTTACAAACTTACCCAGACCAATCAACGCCTTGGGAACCTGTTAATCCAGATGATTTTTACCAAAGGTATAGCAGAACTGCTCGTACGTTCAATAAACAAATTTGTCCATTTTATGATACCGATAATACTAGACTCAGTAGGGGAGAAAATATAGGTCGTCCATATTGGGAACAACCTTTGCAGCATTATAAATACCGTATGAATTTAGATGCCTCGGAATATGTTTGGACGCAAAGAACAAGAGATTATAATATTACCACTACAGGAGCGTATGAAGTTGAATCTGATAGTCCTACAGATTCTCCAGGCTGGGGAGCATTAAATTATGGAAGAGTTGAAGGTTGTCCTGGAGATCCCATAAATGGTTTTGATAGTAATAGCGTGCCAATCTATGAGATGAACGTCGTGCCTATGAAAATTGAAGTAGAAAACTTTGACTATTTTGTAACAGATGGACAAGACAAAACATATCATGATGTTTCTTCAAATAATCAAGGAGGCGTCTATAGAACAGATGAAAGTGTAGATGTAAAAGTGTGTTCAGAAGGTGGATATTGCATCACAAACATAGAAGATCAGGAATGGTTAAACTATACCGTAAATGTCCCTGCAAATGGAACCTATGATATTTCTATTAGATATGCATCAGCAAATGGGAATGGAAATATTAAATTTAACATGGGAGGTGTAGACGTTACCGCAGATGTAACTGTTCCTTTCGGTTCGCCAAATTCAACAGGATTAACCGATTGGAAAGATTTTACGGTTGCAACTAATGTAACTTTAACAAAAGGCGTACAAGCTTTAAAAGTGATGTTTAGTGGTGCTAGTAATTCATTTGAGCTTAACAATATTTCCTTAAATATTAACACCCTAGCTTGTGTAAGTCCTGTAACAACCATTACTAATTTTAGAGAAGCAGTTAATTATAAATATTATGAAGGTGTATGGACTGCGCTTCCAGATTTTGCTTTGGAAACACCTATAAAAACAGGAGAGATTTCAGCAATAAATTTAACAGAAGCTACAAGTTCCAATAATTATGGATTTGTGTTTGAAGGTTATATACATGCCCCAACAGCTGGTAATTACACATTTTACACCAATTCTGATGATGGTTCGAGGATAACAATAGATGGACTTACTATTCTTGATAACGATGGGTTAAAAACCAATGCACAAGAAGAAAGTGTAACTATCTGTTTAGATGAAGGATATTATGAATTAAAAGTGGAATACTTTACAGCATCTAGTGCTATTAGCCTATTGGAAGTCATGTATGAAGGCCCTGGTATTGCTAAAACCACATTGCCAATGTATTTACAAAAACCATTGGAGCCTGGTGAATTTGAATTTCTTTTTGAAACAGTTGGAGATACAGAGGGCTGGAGTAATGGTAGTGTGGCAGATGGAGTTTTTACCTTCACTTATGGAAGTTCCACAAAAAGGTTTGATCTTATTGACCCGCCTTCATCAGTGAGTCTTAATAAAGCAAATTTTCCATATTTAGCGATACAGTTTACTGCAACACCATCGGTAAGACGGTATATGTTCCTTGAGACCACAAGCTCTGGGGGTACTAAAGTTGGTGCTTGGTACAAAAACAAAGCGAATCCAGAACCAGATCCAGACTTGGATCCTGTCAATGTGTTTTATTATAATATGGCTGGTGCAAATTTTACGACAACTGAGTTAGAGGATGGACAAATAAATCGTTTGCTATTTAATTGTTCTGATGATACAGGAGCAACCACGGTAGGTGTGGCATGGATTAAAACATTTGCCTCCGTTCAAGCAATAAAAGACTATGCTGCTGCTCATCCTTTGAGTGTAGATGCTCTAAAACATGATGTAGTAACCATATATCCAAATCCAGTAAAAGGTAGCTTTACAATAACCAAAAGTTTAGGTGCAGATGTTGAAATTTATAACGTTGTGGGGAAATTATTAGCTAAAACCAAAATTGAAAATAATGAGCAACAAATAGATATTAGCAATTTTGTTAGTGGTATTTATTTTGTTCGCATAAAGAATAATGGTATTATAACAACTAAGAAAATAATTAAAGAATAAGTTTAGTGTTGGTTTTTATACTGCAAAATAAGATTTTATTTGAATGGTTTTAGATGATGTATCATATCCAGAACTACTCTAGAAATTTAAAAAAATTATAATTAAAACCCATCGTCTCAAAACGATGGGTTTTTATTTTTCATTCAAAATGTTAGTTGCAAAAAAAGAATAGAATTACAAATGAATACTTTTTGTCACACTCCATAAATCCTTGCTTTTTTATGGGTTTTGGGCTATAATATTGATGGATTGGATTATAAGTTGGAAGCTCTTAGTCTATTAATTTTTAACATTGTGTAATATAAAATAAGGCTAAATATTTAGTCATTATAAAGTTGAAAAACTTTACATAAAATTAATTATTAACCATTAAACTATTTTATTATGAAAAAAATTACACAAGTATCAATGTTATTTGTAGCATTGTTTTTTATGAATGTCAACTTAAATGCTCAATCTGCAGATTTTGAGTTTTTATTTGATACAGATGGAGACACAGAAGGTTTTATAGGGGGTACAGTTGCCCAAGGGGCATTAAAATTTGATTATGGAAGTAATGTTAAAAGGTTCGATTATGCTCCTACTACTGGCACTTCACCTCTTCGTCTTGATAAAACTAATTTTCCATATTTGGCGATGCAGCTATCAGCTGTACCAAATACAAGGCATTATGTGTTTATTGATGTTGATGGTATTGGCCAAGGTTGGTATCTAGACAAAGGAAACCCTATTACAGATCCAGATTTGATTGCACAAAATATAATTTTCTATGATATGGCTGGCGAAAACTTCGATTTAGATAATAACAATGCCACTCCTTTGGTCGGATTAGATGATTCTGGGGCAAAAGTAATAGATCGTTTATTGTTTAATTTTTATGATGATTCAGGAGTAACATCTGTATATGTAGGTTGGATTAAAACATTTGCTTCAGTTCAAGCTATAAAAGATTACGCTGCGGCTAATCCATTTACATTAGGTGTTAATGATGTTGCAAATAAATCATTAACCAAAGTCATCAGCGGAGAAAACAAAATTGATATCGTAAAATGTGAGTTAAACGCAAAAGTACAAGTGTTCGATCTTTTAGGTAAACAAGTACATAGTTCGGTTGCTAAATCTACCAATCTTTCAATTCCTTTTTTTAATAAAGGTATTTATGTGGTGAAAATATCAGGAGAAGCATCAGTACTTACCAAAAAAATCATACTTAATTAAAACAAGTCAACTAGACAAGATCTTAATAAATATGCTCATGGGTTTTATAATTCATGGGCATGTTTAAAATACTATAAATACATTATGAAATTTTTTAGGAAAACTATATATACATTATTTATTTCGCTGGTGTTCACTGGTTGTTTTTCAATAAAAAAAGACGAATCAACTATAAATGTGGATAAAGTGCTGGATTTAAGTGTAATTAAAACTAAGGAAACTTTAAAACAATTGAAAGATTTTGATAGTTTTCCAAGAAATATACCTACTGGAGAAAAAGAGTGGGAGTGTGTTGGCGTAACAGATTGGTGTAGTGGTTTTTGGCCTGGAGTTTTATGGTATGCGTATGAGTATTCAGGTGATGAAACCATAAAAAAAGCAGCAGAAAAATTCACTTTACCTATTAAACAAATAGGCTACACACCTGCATTAGATCATGATATAGGTTTTCAGGTTTATTGTAGCTATGGTAATGCGTATAGACTTACAGGGAATGAGGAATATAAACAGGTGCTGTTAGCAGCAGCAGATACTTTAGCAACGCTTTATAATCCAGTGGTTGGTTCAATTCACTCATGGCCAATGAAACCTCAATATCCACATAATACCATTATAGATAATATGATGAATTTAGAATTACTTTTTTGGGCAGCTAAAAATGGAGGAGAAAAGCGTTTATATGATATTGCAGAAAGTCATGCAGAGGTTACCATGAAAAACTTAGTACGACCCGATTACACCACCTTTCATTTAGGTTCTTTTGATACTAAAACAGGAGCGTTTATAAAAGGGGTAGCCCATCAAGGTTATGCCGATAATTCTATGTGGGCACGTGGACAAACCTGGGGCATTTATGGATTTTCTTTTGCTTATAGAGAAACCAAAAGAGAAGATTTTTTAAATACAGCCATCCATCTTGCCGATAAGTATTTAGAGCGCTTACCAGAAGATGGTATCCCTTACTGGGATTTTGACGACCCTCGAATACCAAACGCACCAAAAGATGCATCGGCAGCGGCAGTAGCTGCATGCGGTATGCTGGAATTAGCTGGTTTGGTAAAAGACGATGAGTTGAAAGATAAATACTATCGTGCTGCTAAACGATTTATAAATATGTTATCAACCGATGCTTATTTAAGCAATGAAAATAACCAAGCATTACTACTGCACTCAACAGGACACCACCCTAAAAATTCAGAAATCGATGTGCCAATTATTTATGCTGATTATTATTATCTGGAGGCTTTATTAAGGCTAAAAAAATGGAAAGCCTAATTTAAAATTCAAACGACTAAAACTAAACACTAAATATTAAAACTATATATTATGAGAACTAATAAATTATTTACTTGGCTAAGTGCCTTCGTGTTAATTGTTGTCGTCACTTTAGGGTGCGAAGATAAACTAGAAGATAGTACATATTTTACCTCAAATGATATGACGATTATCCAAACATTGGAATCAAATCCAGAAACGTTTTCGTCATATATTGAAATTCTTAAAAAAGCTGAGTTTTATAATGCTTTTAAAAGTTATGGAAAATACACTTGTTTTGTACCAACAAACGAAGCTGTAAAAGCTTATATAAAAGAAAAATTTAATGCTGAATCGGTAAATGAGATTACGAATCCAGAAGATATTGAATTTTTAAAAATACTAGTAAAATTTCATACGATACCTACCTCTAGAGGGACCAGTAGTTTTATAGAAGGAAGACTTCCAGATACAACTTACACGGGCGATTTTATTACCACATCATTTTTAAAAGGGGGTGGTATATCCAATTTGGAAATTAACCGACAAGTTGGATTGGAACAATATGATATAAGTGCTGCTAATGGGCTTATACATACCTTAAATGGTGTTTTAGATCCCTATGTAGATCCGGTGCCTGTTGCAATGGATAAAGCAGGGAAGCATACCATTTTTGTTGAGGCCCTCAAACAAACGGGCTACTATGAGAAGTTTTCAGCTATTTATAACGAGTTCGGTTCAAAAAACAACTTTACCATTCTAGCGGAATCGGATGAAGTTTACGCTCAAGAGGGTATAAATTCTTTTCAAGATTTGGTAAACAGGTTATCTCCCAATGATAGTAATTTTTCCAATCTACAAAATGATTTGAACAGGTACGTGGCCTATCATGCCACACTTAGTTTTTTATATTCTAGGAATTTTCCAGATGATGCGTTTGTAAAAACCATTTTGGAAAGAAATGCATGGAAATCGTTAAAAACAGATAAAGAACTTAAATTAAACGAAACAGAAACTGGGGTGAATGATACTTGGACTTCATTGATAATGGATAATAGTAATTTCCCTGCCAAGAATGGTGTTTACCATACAGTAAATAAGTTATTTACAATATTCACACCAAGACCCAAATACATCATCTTCGATCCTATTACCTCCCAACCCGAATATCAATCAGGATTGGTAAAAAGCGGTAAATACTACCCAAGTACAGCTTATACGGGTATAAGATGGTATCCTGAGGCGAATTTAAGGTTTTTAAAAAGTTCAAAAAACCCATCACACGACTACGTTACGTTTAGCATGGCTAGCCTTCAATATTATGAATTTGATACACCAGTTTTGCCTAAAGGTAAATATGAAGTAACGGTATGTGGCAACGGAGGCAATTCTGCTAGAGGTGTTTATCAAGTGTATTGGGATGGTGAACCTTTAGGAGCCGTTTGGGATGCGAGAAAAAAAGCAAATAGTGTTGGCTATCCTGACGAATCAATTATGGAGGCAAATGGTTGGAGACCCGGGTTGAAAGAGCTAGTGAATAAAGATGGTATTTCTGCATATGAGAGTCAAACTTTTATTAGGTGTATTT
Source organism: Mariniflexile fucanivorans (assembly GCF_004341235.1). GTDB lineage: Bacteria > Bacteroidota > Bacteroidia > Flavobacteriales > Flavobacteriaceae > Mariniflexile > Mariniflexile fucanivorans. The sequence goes on along the minus strand of NZ_SLUP01000002.1, from coordinate 501,472 downwards.
TAACTAAAGAGTTGCTTCTTTCTGAACAAAAAAGTCATGTACTTAGGGTAACAGCAATAAAGCAAGGAGCTATTGGTTTAGATTATTTTGAATTTACCCCTATTCAATAATATTAACTCTTAAAAAGTAATAGAAATATATGGCAAAGTAAGTTTCATTCGCTTAAAAGTAGCATCTCACCTTGTGAAGGAGAAAGGAAGGTGAGGTAATTACAAAAATAATTTAAGCATTTTTAGTACTTTATTTTATTCTCCATTGATAAAAAAATAAAAATTATTTTAACCCGAATTAAATTCAAAACTCTTAATTATTATGAAAAATAATAAACTTACTACTTGGATTGGAGGGCTTGCACTAATTATGCTTGGCATGATTGGATGCGATGACAAACTCGATGGAAGCACATTTTTTACTTCAGGCGATTTGACAATTATCCAAACACTAGAGTCAAAACCAGAAACATTTTCGCTATATGTTGAAATTCTTAAAAAAGCAGAATTTTATAATGCTTTTAAAAGTTATGGAAAATATACCTGTTTTGTACCAACAAATGAGGCTGTTAAAGCTTATATAAAAGAAAAGTTTAATGTTGAATCGGTAAGTGAAATTACCAATCAAGAAGATATTGAATTTTTAAAAATATTAGTAAAGTTTAACACAATTCCAACGACTAGAACCACAAGTAGTTTTGTAGAAGGAAGACTTCCTGATACAACTTACACGGGCGATTTCATTACCACCTCTTTTTTAAAAGGTGGTGGGATTTCTAATGTAGAAATTAACCGTACGGTAGGATTGGAGCAGTATGATATAAGTGCCAGTAACGGTATTATACATGCAACAAATGGAGTGTTAGATCCTTATATAGACCCAGTTCCGGTTGTAATGGATAAGGCAGGAAAACATACTATTTTTGTTGAGGCCCTCAAACAAACGGGTTATTATGAGAAGTTTTCGGCTATTTACAATGAGTTTGGTTCAAAAAATAACTTTACTATTTTAGCGGAATCGGATGAGGTTTATGCTCAAGAAGGTATCAATACTTTTCAAGATTTGGTAGAAAGTTTTTCTCCAGTTGATACAGATTTTACCAATACCCAAAATGGACTTAATAGATATGTGGCTTATCATGCAACACTTAGTTTTTTGTACTCTAGGAATTTTCCAGATGATGCATTTGTAAGTACAGTTTTAGAAAGGAATACGTGGAAATCGTTTAAAACAGATAAAGAACTCAAATTAAACGAAACGGAGACTGGTGAAATTGAAACTTGGACATCCTTGATAATTAACGAAAGTAATTACCCTTCCAAAAATGGAGTTTACCATACGGTAAACAAGTTATTTACAATATTTACGCCAAGACCAAAATATGTGATTTTCGATCCTATAACATCACAACCCGAATATCAATCTGGATTGGTTAAGGCTAATACATACTATCCAAGTACAGCTTATACGGGTATAAGATGGTACCCTGAGGCCAATTTAAGGTTTTTACGTAGTACAGCGAATCCATCTCATGACTATATAACATTTAGTATGGCAAGCCTTCAATGGTACGAATTTGATACACCTGTGTTGCCTAAAGGGAAATATGAAGTAACAGTATGTGGAAACGGAGGTAATTCTGCCAGAGGGGTTTATCAAATTTATTGGGACGGAGACCCCATAGGTTCTGTATGGGATGCGAGGAAAAAGGCCAACGATGTTGGTTATCCTGACGAAGCAGTTATGGAAGCAAATGGCTGGCGGCCTGGGTTGAAAGAACTTGTAAGTAGTGCAGGTGTTTCAGCCTATGATAGTCAAACTTTTATTAGGTGTATTATAACTAAAGAGTTGCTTCTTCCTGAACAAAAGAGTCACGTGCTTAGAGTTGCATCGATACAAGCTGGAGCCATTGGTTTAGACTATTTTGAATTTACTCCAATTGAATAATAATTTTAATTTTACAAAAACTTTAATGTTGAGAAAAAAGCTTACATGTTTAATTATAACTATGACTTTTTTTATGTCGTGTAAAGGAAGTAGTGAAATAATTGAAGTTAGTACATTACAAGAACTTTCAAAATATTTAAACCAAGATAATGTAACCGTTAAATTAGCACCTGGTGAATATCATATAACAAATACAGATTTGAGCCATAATGTTATTTTAAAAAAATACACTAATGGAAAACCAGAAACAGATTACCCAATTTCAGCTTTGTTGTATTTTTCAGGTAACAACAGTAAATATATTTTAAACAATGTCATTATACATTTAGATACCAAATTGCATAAGGCGTTTGGTAAAAATCATATTTTCGAAGTTTTTGTGAGTGGAAACAACAATACTATTGAAGGACTTGAGGTTAAGGATATGGGGCATGAACATCCAATTCGCGGAGCTATTATGATGCATGTTATGGGCGACGGTAACACTATTTCAAATGTAAAACTTCACATTCAAGGCTCGTATCCATACGGTTACGGGCACTTGCTTGGTAAAGGTGCCAACCCCATTGTTACGCCCCAAAAGCATTCCTCACTTTTAGTATCGGGAAAAGATACAAAATTGTTAGGTTGCACTGTTATTACTAGGGGTTTTGGTCATGGTATTGTTATGCAAGGTGCTGTTAATACCTTTATTAAAGATTGTTATGTTGAAGGAGAAATGCGCTCAACCGATGCGATGTTGGCAGAAACTTCAGGACCCGCTTTTGAAACAGGTTTTTCTAGTGACTACCCTCCAGGAAAAATACTTCCTAATGAGATTAAAGCACTTTCAGAAGATGGTGTTAGATCTTATCCATACGGATCGTTAGTAGGTAGAAAAACAGAAAATATCACGGTTATTAACACGACCATAAAAAATATGCGTTCTGGCATCGATTTAAATGCACATATAGGTAAAACAGAAATAGAAAACTGCACCGTTATAGGCTGTCAAGAAAAAGGCTATTCCGTAGCAAGTAATGCCGTTGTGAAAAATTCCAGAGGCGATGCACAATATGGCCCCTTGTTAAGTTTTCCTGGTAATAATGTGAAAAATTGTCAAGTAGAATTAGAACTGATGCCTAGTGTTGGTGATTATCCTGTGAAACGTTTGGCAGAAATAAATGGTTCAGGACATACCATAATCATTAAAAATTATGATAATAAAAAAAGAACAAAAGTAAGTCCAATAGTATTTGGAGAATCTTTTTGGTCCGATGTTCATAGGTATAGAAATCCTAATTCCGATCCAAAACAATTTTCAGGGGCAAATAATATTACTTTAAACAATCAAACGGGTATGCCTATAATTTTTAAGGAACTATCAGAAAATAACAAAGTGGTTTCCAATGGCGAATTATTAGAAGATTTAGGAAAAAACAATATGTTTGAAAAAAATAAAATAGATTAATGAAAAAATTTTACATCGTAATTATGGCTTTTTTTTGTGGCTTAGCAGTCTTTGCACAACAAACCAACGACATAGCATCTAGTCATTTTTCAACCATAAATTGGGTTATCCTCATAGTTTTTTTATTAGGAACTACAGTCATTGGCGAATTAGTTAAAAACAAAGATAAAGGCTTGGATGCTTTTTTTAAAGGCGGAAATAATTTGCCTTGGTGGGCAGTTTCTTTGTCTTTAATAGCCACAAAAACCAGTGTCGCTACGTTTATAGCAGTACCGGCATTTGTTTTTTCCATGAATGGAAACTTGACCTATTTACAAATGACCATAGGTTTTGCATTGGGTAATGTATTGTTTGTTTATGTGCTGCTGAAGGAGTATTACGAAGAAGGTATTTTTAGTCCCTATGATTTTATTCAAAATAGATTAGGTATAAAAACCAGCCAATTATCCCGAACCTTTTTCATGATTGGTGCCACCATGAGCCAAGGGGTGCGCTTATTGGGTACCGCTTTGGTGCTTAGTGTCATCACAGGGCAAAGTACTATGGTGTGCATTGGTATTATTGCATTGTTTGCCATTGTTTGGTCGTATATTGGTGGTATTACCACCGTAGTTTGGACCGATGCCATACAGTTCATCATTTTTATAGCAGGTGCTTTTTTCGCATTGTATTATGCTATTAGCGATATTCCGGGCGGTTTTGGACAAATGATGGCCATAGCCGATGATAAAGCAAAATTGGTTTTATTGGATTTATCTTTAGACCCCCATAAAACCTACACCTTATGGGTAGGTGTTTTAGGTTGTACTTTTTTCGAATTTGGCTCTAATGCCGTAGATCAAGTGGTGACACAGCGTGCCTTATGTTGTAAAAATTTAAAAGAGGCACGAAAAGCGGTTGCTTTTTCGGTGGTTGGTGTTGCCACCACTTGGATTATGGCCTTTGTAGGCATCGGTTTAGTGGCTTATTATGATATCAATCCGTTATCGGATTTAGTAAATAGTTCCATTGCTTCCGAGCCCGATAGAATTTTTCCTTACTATGTGGTAAACGAATTGCCAAATGGTATTTCAGGTTTAATTATAGCCGCTATGTTTGCAGCGGGCATCTCAACATTAGACTCCGCATTAACCGCACTTTCTCAAACCAGTGTTATGGGTGTAGGAACGCTTGTGTTTCCTAAATTAAAGACCATGGACGAAAACAAGGTGGTTACCATATCGAAAATCGCTATCGTGGTTTGGGGCGTTGTTTTGGCTTTATTGGCTTATGGATTTAGCTTTTTTCAAGATGGAGGTCTATTAGCATTAGGATTTAAGGTTCCTGGCTATGCTTACGGTGTCTTAATAGGAATCGCATTTTTAGCATTGATGCGTAAAGGAGAATTCACAGGTATATTAATGGGGGCATTTATAGCCATTTTGGTCATTGCATGGATGCATTATGATGGTATAAGTTTCTTTTGGTGGTTCCCAGTAGGTGCTTTAGTGGTTATCATAATTGCCTTGCTACATTCAAAAGTAAATAGTGAAAAGAACATAGTAAAGGTTTAAATAAAATAGAGAAAAATAAATACATGAACCTTCCATAACGAGACTGAGTTATCCATATGGAAATGACTAAAAGGAAGTGCCATGTGACCAATAAAAAAAATAAGAAAGATACATGAAAACATTCAAAACAACATTGATAGAAGGGTATGACGTTATAGTAGTTGGAGGTGGCGTTTCCGGTAGTCATGCAGCCATTGCAGCAGCAAAAACCGGAGCAAGAACATTACTAATTGAACAATTTGGTTTTTTAGGAGGCTCTTTAACCGCTATGGGAGTTGGACCTATGATGACTTTCCATAACAAAGCAGGAAGACAATTAGTGTTTGGATCACCAAATGAAATGGTCAGCAGGTTAGTGGCAAAGGGGGCAAGTCCTGGACATATTTTAGACGGTACAGGCTATTGTTCTACAGTAACACCTTTTGATGCTGAAATGTTGAAAGTAACGTTAGAAGATATGGTTATCGAAGCAGGAGCAGAGATTTTATATCATACCCGTTTAATTGATATTTCAAAAGAAGACAATAAGATCAAATCGATATTTGTCCATAATCGTGGAGGAATTCAAGAAATACCAGCAAAAGTATTTGTAGATGCTAGTGGTGATAGTGAAATAGTAAAACTCTCAGGTGTTCCCTTTACCGAAGGGCGTCCTGAAGATAACAAATCGCAACCCATGACCACCAATATTAAAGTGGGCAATGTCAATACTGAAAAGCTTCGCGAATACATGATTAACAACTGGGATCAGTTTGATGCCGAAGAAAGATCTGCTGATAAAGCTGAAATATTAAAAAAAACCAAACGTATTTCAACATGGGGCTTTTACGATTTATGGAACAAGGCCAAAGCTAATGGAGAAGTGACGGTGCCTAGAGATAATGTGTTGTTTTTTGAAACCAATACCGAAGGTGAATTTATTTTCAATACGTCCCGTGTACTTGGTTTCAATCCCATGAACCCATTCGATTTAAGTAAAGCCGAAACCATGGGTCGCAAACAATGTGTTGAAATTTTTAATTTCCTTAGAAAATATGCTCCAGGTTTTGAAAATGCCACTTTTGTAAGTACGGCACCGCATATTGGTATTCGAGAATCGAGACATCCACATGCCAAATACGTGTTAACTTCTGAGGATTTGGTAAACGAAGTTCGATTTAAAAATCCCATTGCAGTTGGAGGTTATCCATTGGATATCCATTCACCTGATGGTGGTACTACAGATACGGTGCATTTAAAAGACGATGGTGCTTATTATATTCCTACCGATTCACTTTTGGTGAATGAAGTGGCTAACTTGGTACTTTCAGGTCGGGCCATTGGTGCAGACCATTATGCCAGTGCAGGGTTGCGTGTAACGCCTATTGCCATGGCCATTGGTCAAGGAGCAGGAACGCTTGCGGCATTGTCGGTTATAAATAATGTGAATCCAAACGACCTTGAGTATGTTAAATTAGAAGAAAAGTTATTAGAGCATGGTGCATATTTAGGATCAAAATAAAAAAAGCGTTAAAAAGATGATATTTATAAAGCCTTAATTTCAGATGATGCAAAAACTAATTTTAATACTAGTTTTATTAATCTTTTCATGTAAACCACAGCTTAAAAATAATGAAAAGGAGGCACTGGATAATCAGCCCAAAACCAAACCTAATATTATACTGATATTCACAGATGATCAAGGTTATGGAGATCTTGGTTGTTATGGGTCACCAAATATAGAAACACCCAATATCGATCGTATGGCTGCCGAGGGCATGCGGTTAACAAGCTTTTATGCAGCTGCAGTTTGCGGTCCTTCTCGAGCACAACTGATGACAGGTAGTTACCATGCAAGAGTAAGTCATTCTTTTAACGAGTTGCCTGAATCTAATTTTGGACTTAATCCAAATGAAATTACACTTGCAGAAGTACTTAAGGGTGCGGGTTATCGTACGATGCATATTGGCAAATGGCATTTGGGAGATGCGCCTGAGTTCTTACCAACACAACAAGGATTCGACCGATTTTTCGGGTTTCCATATTCTCATGATATGTGGCCGTATCACTGTAATACCGCTTTAAAGAATCTAGAAGACACCGATTTGATGCAACAAATACTGGATCGTAAGGAGGAAGTGGGATATACCGTTGGAGGATCTTGGAGTTTTCCTCCGTTACCACTCATGAATAATGAAAAAGTAATAGAGTTAAACCCGAATCAAGAGCAAATGACAATACGATATACGGAGAAAGCACTCGAATTTATCGAAGACAATTCCAAAGAACCTTTCTTTCTTTATCTAGCTCATACGATGCCTCATACGCATCTATTTGTTAGTGAAAAATTCAAAGGAAAATCAGATAGAGGTTTGTATGGAGATGCCATTATGGAGGTAGATTGGAGTACTGGAGAAATATTAAAAAAATTAAAGGATTTGGGTATAGATCAGAATACACTTGTGATTTTCTCTTCAGACAATGGACCCACACCTAAATATGGTTCCGATGGTGGTTCCGCAGGGCCATTGAGAGGTGCCAAAGGCAGCATGTATGAGGGAGGTATGCGTGTCCCGGGTATTTTTAGATGGCCAGGAACGATTCCTTCAGGAATAAGAAGTAATGCTATGGCAAGCACTATCGACCTTTTGCCTACGTTTGCTTACTTAGCAGATACTCAAATCCCAAATGACCGTGTGATTGATGGAAAAAACTTAGTGCCTTTACTTAAGGAAGAAAATAAAAACAGTCCACATAAATTTCTTCATTATTTTGGAGGTAGCGGATCTCAAAAACCATCAAATTATCAGGCTATCCGAAATGACAAATGGAAATTGTTTGTGAAACGTAACATTTCAGGTGAATTTATTCCTGTAGAATTGTATAATCTTGGAACTGATCCTTCTGAAAAGTATGATAAGTTAAGCCAATACCCAGAAATAGCCAATGATATGCTTAAAGAGGCTGAACATTTTTACATGGAACTGGAAGAAAACAGAAGACCCATTGGGGAAAGTAAAAACAAATCAGTCAGTAAATAATATTGAATAGTAACCCTAAATGAAGAATATTAAAATTAGTAAGTTAAAGAGTTATACGATTTTGATTGTAATGATTCTATTGACTTCAGTTACGCAATTATATGCGGAAGAAAACTCTATATTACCGCAGACTTCTAAATCAAAATACCCAAGCACCACTATTTCAAATGAAGAAGTGAGTATAGACGTGTTTTTACCAGATGCAAAAAAAGGTTTTTACCGCTCTACCACTTACGATTGGTCGGGAATCATTGGGAAAGTTAAATACAAAAATCATGACTATTTCAATCCATGGAAAGATACTCATAACCCTATGGATCCTCTAGATGTGTTTGGTATTGCAGAATCTTCAAATGAAATAGCTTTAAGTAACCAAGTAGATACTTTTATTCGTCTGGGAGTAGGCATTATTCAAAAAATAAAGAATTCAAATTCTCATGTTTATAAGATTTTGGATCATGGAACATGGAAGGTAAGTCAAGGTAAAGATTGGATTACTTTTAAGCATACCATTAAAAGTGATTTTGGCTATGCATATGAATATGAAAAAACCATACAACTTAAGGGTAAAGGTTTTCATATTAAACATACATTGAAGAATATTGGTGAAAAAGAAATCAATTTTGATCAGTACCAACACCATTTTTTTATGATTGATAACCCGACTGATTTTTCTTCATTGCGAATTAAATACCCTTTTAAACTTTCCTCAACTAGCGATACTAAAGAAATGGTTGACGTTAATGGTAATAGCGTAAGGTTGTTGGAAGAATTGAAATCAGGAAATAGTATTTTTATTGATTTAGAAGGCTATAAAAATGCTGCTGATTACAATAAATTTAATATTGAGAATGAGAAAACTGGAGCTGGAATGATGATGGCGATTGATCAACCCATAGTAGGCGCTAAGCTTCAATTGAACAATAAAACATGGTGCCCTGAACATAAAATTCAATTATCAATTCCATCAAATGAAGAAAAAACATGGACCTCAAAATATTTTGTATACGAAAACAGTAAATTAAACAACGCTGTTGATCTTGCTTATTCGAAAGTGGAAATTGAACCAGAGGTTTATGCCATAATGAAAGAAAAATGGGGAGATAAATTTCAGCACGTCACCTATCCGCAGCAATTTTTAATCAATGTGGTTGAGGTAAACCCTGGAGAGTCCATTCAATCCGCAATGGATAAAGTTAGTGAATCTGGTGGAGGTGTTGTGTTGTTAAAAAAGGGAATACACTACTTAAACACCACACTGGTGCCAAAAAGCAAAGTGATGTTGGCAGGAGAAAGACGTTCGGAAACGATTGTAATGCAAGGACCCGAATTGACTAACTCAGGCATTAATCTAGAACCTACGCCACAAGTCACGGATTTTATTATGAGAGATTTCATTCTTCAAGGCACTAGAAGTGAAGAAAGAGTTAATGGTATTCGTACTTCTGGTAAAAATGGGATGCGACATAATAGATTTATGCTCCAAAATGTAACCGTTAGAGATTGGTCTGCACAGGGAGTTCACATGAAACGCACCGATAATATTGTGATGGATAATTGCGATTTTCAATACAATGGTTCCGGAGGGAGTTTGTTTCATAATGTATATTTCCTATACAATAAAAATATTTTACAATCAGATTGTAATATGTCCAATCCTATTTTAGGAAAAGGAAACAAATATACCTCTTGCGAATTTGTATTGGCTCAGCGATGTGAAATTCGCAATGCTAATGACAATGGTGTTCAAGCAGATCATGAAGAAGCAGAGTATATATTTTTTCACAAATACAATATTTCTGAATGTAAGAATGCAGCTTTGTGGTTTCCTTGTGAGAATTATTACGATAAGTGGAATTATACAGAAGATCCTAAATATGCACCTCAAAATATCATCATCAATAAATGTGAAATAGTGAACAATGGCTATGGTGCTTTGTGGCGAAAAGTTGGAGGCGTTTATATTATCGACAGTAAATTCAACAATAAGGAATTAGATTTGGTTTTGTACAAATGCGGTGTAACCAAAGAAAATAGTAAGTTTTTAAAAGGAAATATAGATTATGAAAGTATTGATGATTGGCCGCAAGATGTAAGTACACTTTGGTAATTTTAATAAATAAATAAGATGATAATTAAAAGATTTTTTTGTACGATAGTAGTTTCATTTATGATTTTTTCTTGTAAAAATCAAAAGGAGATTATTTTGAAATCGCCGGATGGTGTAAATATATTAACGCTTTTTCCTCAATCTAAAGAAACGGATAAAGGACAAATTACGTATGCTGTACAATATCAGGATAAGCAGGTGATTTTGCCTTCAGTGGTAGATCTTCAGTCAAAAGATATTGATTTTTCAACGCCTTTTTCAATTACCAAAGTTGAAGAGTCATCCGTTAAAAACGAGTGGACTACCCATCTAGGAGAGCGTAGCACAATTCCTGACAATTATAATGAAGTAAAAATTTATTTAGAAAGTTCAACAGCAAAACTCAATCTAATCTGTCGCGCTTATAATGAAGGGGTTGCTTTTTCTTATGAAGTTCCAAAACAAAGTGGTTTAGAAACGCTACAAATAGAAGATGAAGTAATTACATATAATTTTCAGGATGATTATAGTGTGTGGGCCACTCCAGAACGGGAACTTGGTGTTACAACTTCAAAAAGTATATATACAAAAACACCTATAAGCGAACTGAAACCTGGGTGCGAACGCCCACTTTTGATAGATTGTGGCGATTATAAAGTGGCTTTAGCAGAAGCGCGTTTGGTTGATTATTCTAGAATGAGTTTTGAATACAATCCAGAACATCAATTTAGTATACAGTCCAGATTAGAGGTGAAATTAGAAAGTTTAGAGCAAGATGTAATCAAAGGGAACATAGTTGGTAAGCTTTCTGATAAAAGTAAAGTAGAAATGACATTACCATTTCAATCGCCTTGGCGAGTCGTGATGATGGCAGAAAATGAAGGAACACTCTTAGAACATAATTATTTAATTGCTAACTTAAATCCTCCAAGTGAAATAGAAGACCAATCTTGGATTACACCCGGGAAAGCATTGCGTGAAGCAACGTTAACGACTGAAGGAGGCATGGCAGCGATTGATTTTTTGGCGAGTCATAACATGCAGTATGTTCATTTTGATGCGGGGTGGTATGGCAATGAGATGAGTGATAACTCCGATGCTACGACAGTTACCTTAGATCCTAAACGTTCTAAAGGACCATTTGATTTGGAAGCCGTTTGTAAATATGCAAAGGAAAAAGACATTAAGGTGATGTTGTATGTAAATCGTCGTGCCTTAGAAAAACAATTAGATGAATTGTTGCCCCTTTTTAAAGCCTGGGGCGTTTCAGGAATTAAATTTGGATTTGTTAGAATAGGAACACAAGATGCTACAGCATGGCTTCACGAAGCGATTGAAAAATGTGCTAAGTACCAAATGGTTGTAGATGTCCATGATCATTACCGACCTACAGGGTTTTCACGCACCTATCCTAATTTACTAACGCAAGAGGGTGTTATGGGAGACGAGCATTCCACAACCAATGAACAAACACTTACAACTATGTTTACGCGTATGCTAGCAGGAGCTGTTGATAATACGGTGTGCTACTATAATTCAAGAGTAGAAAAAATGGGCTCTCATGCTTCTCAAATGGCAAAAACAGTCTGTTTGTTTAGTCCAATTCAGTTTTTGTATTGGTATGATAGAGTTCCGTCTTCTCCAGTGAAAGATGATGCGCTTTGGGGAGATACCAGAACCATTGGTAACGAACCTGAATTGGAATTTTTTGATGCAGTACCCACAACTTGGGATGAAACAAAAGTTTTAAAAGCTGAGGTAGGTAAAATTGCTGTACTTGCTCGTAGAAAAGGTAACGACTGGTTTGTAGGAGGAATAAATGGCGAACAGCCCACATCGTTACCAATCGATTTTTCCTTTCTGGATTCCGGTAAAAATTATAAATTGAAGATTTATACAGATGATCCTGAAATAAAAACACGAACTCAGGTTAGAATTGACGAGATGAAGATTAATAACCAGTCTAATTACCAAGCTATCCTGAAGTCAAACAATGGCTTTGTGATGATGATTACACCTGAATAAAACACTATAAATTAATTATGAAAAATATAAACTTAGCAATTGTAATCTTGATTTTCAGCATAAATTCTTATGCAATAGATACCACTGTAAATGCTATTTTAAGCAGTAATCAGCAATCTAAAGCGGCTAAGGCAAATGAAACGGTTACATACTCTTTTGAAATTAAAAATGTTACAAATGAGGAGCAACATTTTAAGATTCATATTAAAAATCCTCGCACTTTAGCCTGTAAAGTGACTTTGTTGGATTCTGTGGTTTCCATAAAAGGAAATCAGATTTACAAAGGTAAATTTTTGATGCAGATAAGTGATAGAATTCCAGTCGGCGGGCAAGAATCTAGTTTTTTAATTGTAGAAAACAAAGCCAATAAACAAGTTGAAAATTTGGAATTTATTACAGTACGTTATAAACCGCACCCGTTTCTTTTTGTTACGGATACCATATTGGAAGAAGCCAAAGAAAAAGCTAAAAATGCTGCATGGGCAAAGCAAAATTTGGAAAGCCTTGTAGCATTTGCTAATACATACAAAGTGCCGGAAAGAAAGATTGTAGACCTTCCAAGAAACACCCTTAGATGGAAAAGTTTAGCTTATAATGCCGCAGATTCCGAAAAGGCTTTTAAAGTGCTTTTGGCCTATAAACTTACCGAAAATAAGGCGTATTTAGATAAGGTGGTTCAGCTCGTAAAAGAAGTTACAGATCCAGAAAAAGGATACCTTTCTATTGGAGCAGCCACTACAGGAGTTCAAGTTCACGAAGGGAATTTCTTTATGTATTTAGCAGCTGTTTGCGATATTTTATACGGTGAAGATATTTTGTCTGAAAAAGAGCGACTGAATATTGAAAATACCATGCATTATTATTTAGAACAAGATCGTTCGCACATGAGCCCCATAGGAATCATGAATCATCAGGCGGGTGCAAATATCGGCTCTGTTGTGACTTCGCTTTTTTTACAAGATATTTCAACCTTAAATCATTTTGTTGAAAGTGATGGTGGGTTATTCGATCAAATGGCCAAAGGAATTATGCCAGATGGTTGGTGGTTTGAAGGAACTCCAGGCTATTGTTATTTAGTAACTGAAAGGTTTAGTTTAGTAGCTCAGGCTTTTGAAAACTATGGATGGGATTTGTATGATAGACGACTGCCTGCGCGCTATAAAAGTAAAGATTTTGAGAATGCTAAAGAAGGGTTTACCGGAATGAAATTTGACATTTGGGGACCTACGGGTTCAACTACGCGCGGTTTAAAGGAAATGGTCTTGGCTTATATTCCTATGATGGACGAGCATGCCAATTTAATACCAAATAACGATGGGACTTTAGCTAAACCTGCCGATTTTTATGAATTGGCTTACCGGCATTACAAAAAAGATGAATTAGCCTGGGTGCTGAGTCATTCAGAACGTGATAGTTGGTTAGCCTTATTGTATGGTGTGGTTGAATTACCAACGGTTAAAGATCCACGCTCAGAATCTGAATATGTTTCTAATGTTGGCTTAGTGGCATTACGTTCTCAACTAAATAGCGAAAATCCCGAAGATCAAATTCAAGCGTATTTCAAATTTGGCACGCATGGTGGATGGCACGGACATTTGGATAGAACAGGTATGACGGCCTTGAACAGATATGGTCACAAGTATTTTGGAACAGAAATGGTTTGGTTTGGTTATGGGCATGCTGGCTACAAAGAATGTGTGCAAGCATCTGCAACGCATAATATGGTTGTGGTAGATGGTTTACAACAGGAGGCCGTACCTTCAGAACAAATTTTATTTCATAAAGGAGAGTTAATGCAGGCCTCGGTAGTGCAAACAAATGCTAGGTGGAGGATGATACCTATATTCAATCGAGATGTATTTCCTCCTTGGAATGATTTTGATTACGATGCTGATTTCGAACCTGTTTTACAAAGAAGATTATCAGTGGTAACAGGTGATTACGTTGTGATAGCCGATTACATGAAAGCACCCCAAACACATACCTACGATTGGATGTTACACCCTGTAGGGTTTAAGTCGATTGAAGGCGCAAAAATCAAAGGCGCTTTGATGCCAAAATTGAGCGAAGATTCAAATTCTCAATACAAGTACTTTACAAATGCCCAATGGTATCAATCTAAAAATGGAACAAAAGCGATGTTTCAAGAAGATGAGATGAAGTTAGATGTGCACACCGTTTGGCCAAAAAAGGCAGAAGTGCTTACCGCAACTTACCCAAATGGAGGTAATCAAAGAGATATCAGGAATAACCCGAATCGTGCCACTTACGGCGTGAGGTTAAAGGGAAAAGAAGCTCAGTTTTTAAATGTTTTAGAGCCTTATAAAGATAAATCTTCGATTATTAAAATAGAATCTAACAGCTTAAATGAACTTACTGTATTTTTAAACGACGGAAGGAAACAAATCATTTCCATTAAAAATATCAAACAAGACGATATACAAGTCACTATTAAAGAATATATCAATAATAAGTTAGTAAATTCAGAAGAGGCTACAATAAATTAATAAGTAGGAATGATAAGATTAAATAAAAAAACAATCAGTTTAATAGTGTTGGCCATGGCTGTGTTTTCAGCAAAAGCCAAAGAAATTTCACGTGATACTATTTTTATAAATTCAGTAGAAAAATTAGCCCAATATGCTGCAAAAAGTAATGTGTTGGTTAAAATGAAACCAGGAGAATACACTATTAAATCTATCAAAATTGGAAAGCTTAGTACATTTAAACGTGATGAAACCAGCAAAAAAACGGATGATTTCAGAATTGGTTCTTTAATTCATTTTTCAGGAAATAATAGTCAATATTTTTTATCGGGAGTGACTTTAAATATTGATTCCAAACTTCATAAAAACTATGCAAAAAGTGAATTTAGTGAGTTTCTGGTAAGTGGCAACAACAACTACATTGAAGGCTTAAAAGCGAAAGATGTAGGCAATGAGGTCCCTGCAAATCGTATACAAATGGTACGTGTTATGGGAGATGATAACACCATTAAAAATGCTGATTTATATGTGCATGGTTCAACCCCATATGGTTATGGCCATTTGTTAGGTAAAGGTGGCGGAGCGTTGGTGCCTTTACACAAACATTCCGTGTTATTGGTTGAAGGAACGAACACCAAACTCTTGGGGTGTAAGGTAGTTACCCATGCCTATGGTCATGGATTAGTTATGCAAGGCGCGGTTAATACACTTTTAGAAGATTGTTATGTTGAAGGAAAAATGAGAGCAACCAACGAGATGCTTGCCGAAACTTCAGGTTTGGCTTTTGATGTGGGTTTTAAAAGCGATTATCCACCGGGTAAAATTCAACCTAACGAAATAAAATCATTGTCCGAAGATGGTATTAGAACCTATCCTGCGGGAGGTTTAAACGGACGGAGAACCAAAGGCGTAACAGTTATTAATTGTACCGTGAAAAACATGCGCTCTGGTTTCGATTTAAGTGCCAATTTACCGCCAACTAAAGTAGTAGGTTCTACAGCTATTGGTTGTCAGGAAAAAGGGTTTTCCGTAGGAACAGATGCTATTATTGAGAATTCTAAAGGAGATGCTCTATATGGGCCACTGATTACTTTTGTTGGAAATGATGTAAAAAACTGTAACGTAGATTTAGAATTAGTGGATACAATTAGTGAATACAATGTACCACGTTTGGCTGAGATTAATGGTTCGGGGCATCATATTACCATCCGTAATTATAAAAATAAGAAACGCAGTATCGAATCTCCCATAGTTTTTGGTGAATCGTTTTGGGATGATGTACATCGCTATAGAAACCCTAATGCTCCTCATGGCACTTATGCGGGAGCAGAAAATATTAAACTTTTCAACTACACAAGAATGCCAGTTGAATTAAACGATTTGGCAATTAATTGTACCATAACCAATTCAGAAGTAAAGAATAAAGTGGTTAATGCTGGTATTGGTGGAAACAATACTTATGACTTATTAAAGCGAGTAGATAAAGATGTTTTAGAAAATAAACCAGATGTAGTGATTATGATGGTAGGAACCAACGATATGTTAAATACTACTAAGCTGATAGATTATAAAACTTACACAACTAATTTAGAAATATTAATTAAAAAAATTAAATCTAGTGGAAGTGAGTTGGTTTTGATGAGTCCCATTCCTGCAGATAGTGTTTACTTATTTACAAGACATAAAAAAATCTTGTTTTCAGAAACACCAAATAAAAAAATAGATGAGATTGGTAAAATTGTGAAAACTCTTGCTACAGAAAATAAAGTCCATTTTTACGATTTGAATGCCGAATTTAAAGCGCTAAACTTACCTATACACAATGAAGATATATTAATAAGAAATGAAAAGAATAGTGGTAAAAAAGACGGTGTACATCCAACAGCATTAGGATACCGTTTTATTGCTCAAAATGTGTATCACTTTTTAAAAGAACATGAACTATTAAAACCAAATCAAAACATTATTTGTTTTGGAGATTCTATCACCCGAGGTGGTGGAGAAGGTGCAAACTATCCAGCTTATCTTAATGAGCTAATTGAATGGTAAAGATGTCTTTTATAAATATTTTGTTGATGATAAAAGAAATTTCATAGCTATTAATCAATAAAATTTGTGTCATTATTTTATTTTAAAAAAGAAACAAAAATGCATTAAAGTATAGTATTACTTCCAATGCGTTTGTATTTTTATATGTCTGAAAAAATCTAAATATTGAATGACACTGATCAACAAGAGGAGGTAACTGCACTGGCACTATCGCTGGTCAATATAAAATGAGGCATAATATTAAAAATAGTTGGTAAAAATCTTAGAAAGGTACATAGACACAAGGCTAGGCGAAAGTTTTATGAAACATGTTTCATAAAGACGCATTCATAATATTCCAAAACCCTTATAAATATGAGGGTTTTATTGTAAATTAAGGTAATGAAAAACCCCGAAATCAGCTATACAGAGCCAAAAACGGGGTTTTCTTTTTACCTTGAATATGAATTTACAAAGAATTAGTGAGTTTCAGCATGGGGCGGATGATTAGAACCATTAAAAGCGGGTAATTTTGACCAGATCATTTGCGGCTTTAAACTAATACAATACAATGAGTTATTGATAATTTAACTATGCTCACTTTTTTCCGCTGAGGGTGGTATTGTCTTGCCGTTTTTTGCACTATTTTAAAAATTTCATTATTTAATTTGGAAGCCAAATAATATTGGTTTTTGAGATATGTTTATTAATCAAAACGATTCCGTAGCAAACATAGCACACCCACTTCTTCCTTTGAAAGGCTTTTAGTATTCTTTAAAAGTTTATTAACCTCTTTTTCAAAATATTGAATAGTACGTCCTTCAAGGTATTCATCAATAATGCGCGGATCTATATAGGAAGTTTTAGCAACAGCAGGTGTGTTTCCCAATTTTTCCGAAACTTTTACTATAGCCGCTTTAATGTTCTCGTCAAGTAATTTTTGGTCTTGCTTATTAACCATACCTAATTCATCTAAAGCAATCGCAGCAATCATGGTTCCTGCCCAGGTTCTAAAATCTTTAGCCGAAAATTCTTCTCCCATAACTTCACGAATATAAGCATTGAGGTCATCACTTTTAACATCGATAATGTTATCGTTATCGTCTAAATATTTGAATACTTCATAACCTGGCATAGCGTCAATATCTTGAACAATCTTTGCCAATTTTTTATTCACAATGTGTTTTTCTTGTTCTTGATTCGATTTGCCGTTATATTTAAATATGATTTCATTTCCATCAATGGTAAGGTGCTTGCGACGTATAGTTGTTAATCCATAAGTTGAATTTTCTTTTGAATAACTTTCACTTCCTGGCCTAAAAAATGCAGATTCTAGTAACCTGAGCATGGTAGCCATAACTTTGTTGCGATTTAATTTTCGCTTTCTTAAATGTTGCCCGGTTACACGTCGCATATGTTCTAATTGATCTGCAAAATCAATAATACGATCAAATTTTTTTGAATTTTGTTTTTCAATATAATTTGGATGGTAAATGTATTGTTTACGGTTTTTATCATCCCTACCAGTTACCAATAAATTAGCTTTCCGGTTTTCTTGAATTTCTACATCTGTCCAGGCTGGAGGAATAATAAGCGATTCTATCCATTTGCGAGTACCCAAATCTTTTACAGTCTTTCCCTCGTTATTTCTGTAGGTAAAACCTTTTCCGTGTTTCTTTCTGTAATACATAACTAAATTATTTACAATATAAATTCCCTACATATTCTTATAATTTTTAACATTTGCGAATCGTTTGTTAAGATTTAAAATTCATTCTTTTCGGTGTTTAAAGCAGATTACTTTCAACACGGTAATTAATCGTTTAAACTTTATTTAGATAATACTTTGAAAGTTTAATTTTCTATTACGATAATTATGCATAGTTAACTTTATTTATCTTTCTAAAGTTTCTCATTTGAAATTAAAAATAACTCGATAGATTTTGGCTTAGTTGTAAAACCTAATCAAATTAGTACGATACAATTTTTTAAAATCTGTATAAATTATCACTAAGTTGCTTTCAATATTTACCTTTAATCTATTTATTTTTAATGTTTTATGTGTATAACAGATTGCTTGTTGATTAGGAACGGAGAAACATAAAGAAATTGTTTGCACCGTTTACCTTCAACAAAAAAAGTAAATTATCCAAGAAAAAGTTTAACGTTTATAACAGGCGATATATAATTTCTAATTAATATAAAGCGTGATTTTAGTAAGCATTAAAAACGATAATAAAAAAATTAAAAACGATAATAAAATGTCTTAATTATCTTCATTTTTGCTATACCAACCAAACCATGTAATAATTTAAAACTACAGTTATGGATAATTTACAAGGTTTAACTCTAACTTCAGGTCTGCACTTTAATGACCATTTATATAAAGGATCTATTTCAAAATTTAAACTTAATGAAAGTATTAAAATTTATGAAATCGATCTAAAATCGTATACCGATAATACATTTTATTTTGATAAAGAAGATTGTTTAAATGTGGTAATAAATATAGAATCTAAAAATCCTCTTTCTATAAACGTAGATTCTCAGGTTTGCGATGTAAAACCTTTTGCTAGTGTGGTATTATGTTTGCAATCGCAATTAGCAGTCTCAGTTGTTTTTAAAAAAAATGTAGATTATAATTTTACAGTATTAGAAATTGACAGAACCAAATTAGAAATAAGGCAACCGAATGTTTTACATTTTTTAAATGGAATATTTGAAGCGAATTTTCAAGAAAAATATGCATTATGTAATGACGGTCAACCTAATTTAACAATTTGCGATTTTGTAAAGAAATTAAGAAATATTGATAAAAATGAATTTGAAAACCAACTGATAGCCGCTGGATATTGCAACATAATTATAGGTTTAAAGTTTAAGGAGATTTATCGTAAAAAACAAACTAGCCATGTATCTTTTTTAAGAATTCATGAAATAAAAAAACTGGAAGAACTAACCGAAACGATTAGAAATAACCCTGAACACCCCTATACTATTGAAGAAATTTGTAGGCAAACGGGCTTGTCCGTTTCTAAATTGCAGCTAGGTTTTAAGGAAATGCATAATCGCACGGTAGCCTTGTTTATTAGAGATATGCGCCTAGAAAAAGCGCTGGAAATGTTTAAAAATACCGATTTAAATATTTCTGAAATTGTATATTCAGTAGGGCTTAATAGTAGAAGTTATTTTTGCCGTATTTTTAAGAAAAAGTATAAGTGCGCCCCCAAGTATTACCAAAAACAACTTAGGCACACTTTTAAATCTGTTTCTTAATTAAACCTTTCTTTTTCTTTAAATTTTTCCTGAAATAGGAGGGAGTTACATGATATATCTCTTTAAATAATTGAGTGAAATAACTATGGCTTTTGAAGCCTACTTTATATTTTATTTCTTGAATATTGTAATCTGTATTAAGTAATAAATCTTTGGCAAGGTTTAAACGAATAAATTGTATGTAATTATTTGCTGTTTTTCCATAAAGAGTTTGAAACCCGTTTTGAAATTTTTCATTATTAAGCCCTACACGTTTTGCTATGGAACTTATTGAGCCCAAAGAATCGAGCTCGTTTTTAATAATTTCTACTGCTTCCATCATGGCAGATAATTCGGCCTTTCTTAGAACTTTTGAATTGTTTTGTTTTCCGTTATTGTCGTCATCGAACTGGATAAGTTGATGTACCAACATACGGTAGGATTGACTTTCTGATAAAATTTTTCCAATAAGATGGTCATAATTATGGCTTTTCATTTCGTCAAAAATTTCCGCAAGGGTCAAGCTATAAAGTCCGTTGTAATAAAATGGTTGTTTAGCATGCTCATCTTCAAAAATTCTTTGAAGATTTGGTTTAGCCTTTCCCAATTCACAAGGTAATTTTTGTTTGAATAATTTTCTATTTATTTCTAAACTATAAATTTCAGTAGGTATATTTTTCTTAAAATTTAAAACATGCCCATGATGATCTTGACTAGCAACTATAATGTTTTGATATTGTTCAAGTTCATGAATTTCAAAATCATTTTCAAAGTGATGATTAATGGTTCCATCCAAACAATATAAAAATTTCAAAGGATGTATTTCATTTACAGTAAAGTGAATTTCTACATCAAAATAAAAGGTACAATTATAAATTAATAAACCTAAACCACTGTCAAAATTTATTCCTTGAATGGTTCCTTCTCCATAAATATCGGGTATCGTGAGAGAGTATTCTTCGCAGTTAACAGTGTAATCAGTTTTAAAATTATGGGCAAAATCTTTTATAACATCTTTTAAGGGCAGTGAGTGCACTTGAAACTTTTTCATTGAAGTAGATATTTTATGCAATATAGCACAATATATGTTTACAAAATTCTTCTTGTACGTATTGAAATTTGTTAGTACTCATAATTTGTATAAAAAATCATGAAGTTCACTTACTATCCATTCAAAATCGATACTTAAAAATCCAAAACCGTTAATCAAAATTCAGAGTTTACAATTTCTTTGCGTTATAAACCCTCATAATGTGAAAGATCCTTTATTAATTAATTTTGAAATTGGAAAAAAAACTGTAGATAAACTTACTAAATATTTTAATGGATCATTAAAAACTTCTTCCAATGAATATCGCATCACTTTTAATAATAATATTGGTAATGGATCCATTACATTAATGTTATTAGGTCAAGGAATGTCTTTTATTTCTTTTGATGTTTACTTGTTAGAAGCTATTTGTTTTGAAACCATATTTAATAAGCCTGTGCCCATCGATTTTCTTTTTTTAACATCGGGTAAAATCAGCTTTAACAATAAAAAAGGGCATTTTGCAAATTTTGAAAGCTACCAAAACGTGATTATAAGATATAGGGCAGGGGATTATACATCGTATAAAATGGCATGTGGTATTCCTCTACAGTTAAATATTATTCAAATTTGCCCTATAAAATATTTTAAAAAATATAGTAAACATAAAGAATTACTTACATCAAATTTGAATGAGATTTTAGGAGGTAAGAGCAATAAAATGTTTTATCATTTTGGAAATTTTAATTTAAAAATAGCTGATTATATTAGACAACTTAATAATTGTAATTACTCTGGTATGATAAAACAAATTACCGCTGAAGGTATTATTAATATTATATTAGGTTTACAGCTATGGGAATATGAAAATTATAATGAGAAATTTAAATGTTCTACAAATTTGAATTGCGATGATATAGCTAAAATTGAGAAGGCCACAGACTATATTAAAGAGCATGTGCATGAAAATTTGACTGTTAATAAATTGGCATCTAAGGTGCATTTGTCCAGTCCAAAACTTCAAAAAGGTTTTAAACTTTTATATCGTAAAACTGTAAATAATTATATAAAAGAAATTAAACTTCAGACGGCTCATAATTACTTGGAAAATTCCAATCTTACAGTTTCGGAAGTGGTATATAAAGTAGGTTATAATAGCCGGAGTTACTTTACACAAATCTTTTTTCAGAGATTTGGAATTCTTCCTAGTCAATACATTAAAAAATTAAAATAAAAAGGAAGTTTTGGTTTATATACGAATATATAGGTTTAGCTTTAATTTAAAAATTGAATAGGATATCTTTATTAGGTCAATTAATTTTTCTTTTGAGTTAAGAAAAATGATATTCAACTTTTAATTTAGTGTATATCTATTAAAAATGAATTTGAACAAGTATTCTCTATAATAACCGTATTAGAAGATTACATGTTAAATGCTATTTAGTTTATTTTTTTTAGTAAGTTACTATTTGGGATATCAAAGGTTTTTTTGCAAAAACAAAAGTTAATTAATCCATTTATTTAACAACCTTTGATTTATTAAGAAGCCGTCTCACAATTTGAGGCGGTTTTTTTATATATCATAGGTAGTAGATTTATATAAAATGCGTCTATCTGCTAAAAATGTAAATTTATCATCTGCTCCATTTTCTTCGTCTAATGATTGTTGAAGTTTCGATGCGATTTTCTCAAGACCTAATTCTTTAGCGTATCTTACAGCTGTACCATAACCAGAAATTTCATAATGCTTAAATTTTTGAGCTTCTGCAATTAACCAAGCATCCACAACCCATTTTTCAGTTTTATTTTTCATAATACTTTCAGTTTCTCTAATTAAAACGTCCGTGGTTTATAGGTTTTTTCCTTAGGCTGTATGTCAAGTTCTTCACATATTTTTTCTAAACGGTCTTTATGTTTTTTAGTCTCGTTAAGATGGCTTTCGAAAGCAATTCTCAATCTAATATTGGCTGCGTGGTGTAACATTTTAGGTAAAGCTTCAACCAATTTGCATTCTGCGCTATATAAACCTTTTAATTGATGTTCAAATAAATCTTTTAATGTTTTCATTAGTTTTCTAAATTTTAAATTACACTTATATTTTTTGATTTTAAAATTATTCCCATGCTTATAATGGACTTTGCTCTAATAGAATTAATATTAACTTTAATAATATTTTATCATAGTTAATTAACTCATCTATAATGCTTAATAATTTTTTTTGAGTTATTTTTTATATGTTTTGAGTCTGTATTTTTCAGCATTTACTACTTAATTTGATTAAAATTTAATACCATTATGAAAAAACCAAAAAAATTTGAAAAACAGAATCAGTCACAACCAGGTAAAGAATTTAAAATGAAACCTGAGCCAGAAATAATTCGTAAGGACTATAAGGGCAGCGAAAAACTTAAAAGTAAAATAGCGCTAATTACTGGTGGCGATAGTGGCATAGGCAGAAGCATAGCAGTTCATTTTGCCCGTGAAGGATGTGATGTAGCTATAGTCTATTTTTCTGAAGATAAAGATGCAAACGCAACTAAGGAATTAGTAGAAAAAGAGGGAAGAAAGTGTTTAATTATGAAAAAAGATTTACAGAGTGCAACTAACTGTAAAAATGCCGTGGAAAACTGTGTTGAAAAATTCGGTCAATTAAACATCCTTGTAAACAATGCGGCTATGCAATTTCCTAAAAATTCTGTAATTGATATTGATAAGGATCAGCTTGAAAAAACATTTCAAACAAACATTTATCCCTATTTTTTTATGGTACAGGCAGCCTTGAATCATTTAAAAGAGGGAGATGTTATCATCAATACGGGTTCAGTAACGGCCTATAGAGGTAGTAACCATTTGGTAGATTATGCAAGTACTAAGGGTGCAATAACAAGTTTTACCAGATCACTTTCCGCGCAATTGGTAGAAAAAAAAATACGAGTTAATGGCGTTGCTCCAGGGCCCATATGGACGCCTTTAATACCCGCAACTTTTGATGATGTAACCGATTTTGGGCAGGATACCCCCATGGGAAGAGCAGGACAACCAAGTGAAGTGGGTCCAGCCTATGTTTTTTTGGCATCTCAAGATAGTAGTTACATCACAGGTCAGTTTATACATGTTAATGGTGGTGAAATGGTGGGTTCATAAAATTTATATTAGCAATGAAATGGTTTGAACATTTGTTATTTATAATAGTTTTTTTAGTGGTTACAAACTGCAATATGCCTAAAGATCCTAATAAATCATGGAATTCTATAAAACAACATGAAATGCAAGTGGGTGTAGTTCAGGCACCTGTAGATTCTGAGAGATTCAAATTAATTGAACAGGAAAAAATTATGATGGAAAAATTTGGAACTTTCTATAAAGTTAAATCCAAGTTTTTAGAGGGTACAGAAACACAACTGATTGACTCCCTTAACAATAATAAAATACATTTGATAATTGGTGGGTTTGAAAAAAATAACATATTAAAAAATGAAGTTGGCACAACAGCACCTTATGACGGTATTCACGTATTATTTATCCCTAAAGGAGAAAATTTGTTATTATTTAAATTAGAAGAATTTATATATAAAATCAAATAATGTATCTTACACATACTTTTGAATTACCCCCACATCTAAAAAAAGCTTTAAAGAAGGCAACTTTTTTAGAAAAGGTTACTGTTGTATATCTTATTTCGGTTATTGTGGTTATGTTTTTAGTTATGGGGTCGTCTCAAGCCATGAAAACCGCATGGTTAGAAGATTTGTTGAGCATAGTTCCTTCCATAGCGTTTCTTGTATCCACTCGAATATATAATAGACCTGCAAATAAAAAATTTCCTTATGGTTATCACCGTGTTTTTAGCATTGCTTTTTTAACGGGTTCTTTAGCTTTATTTGGAATGGGTATGTTTTTAATTGTTGATTCCAGTATAAGTTTGATATCTGGTGAACGCCCAACTATAGGAAGTACCATGATATTTGGAAAACAAATATGGTTAGGTTGGTTCATGATCATAGCTCTTTTGTATAGTGCCATACCCGCTATGATTTTGGGACACAAAAAGCAAAAACCCGCAAAAGATCTTCACAATAAAATATTGCATACAGATGCTACTACTCAAAAAGCTGATTATATGACTGCAGGTACAGCTATTTTAGGAATAATTGGAGTAGGGTATGGTTTATGGTGGTTCGATGCAATTATGGCAATATTAATATCCATATCCGTAATTAAAGATGGATATAATAATCTAACTAATGCGATTACAGATTTGATGGATAGAGTGCCTTATAAAATCGGTTCACAAATAGTTGACCCACTTCTTGAAGAAATTGAAAAAACTATTGCTTACTGGAGTTGGGTTGAAGGTTTTGAAATAAGATTTAGAGAGCATGGTCAAGTTTATTTTGGCGAAATTAAAGTACTAACAAGTGAGGATAATGTGGAAGAATTAATTACTGAAGGTATTAAAGAATTAAAACAACTTCATTGGAAAATACACGACATTACTATAATGCAGGTAAAATCCTTACATCCTTAGCAAAAGCTTATTCTCTAAATAATGATATTTATACATATAATGATTTACCATGTTAAAACAAATCAATTTATTTACCAGTATAAAATTCAATTCATTTTTTTTTTTGGGTTATTTTTTTCTTTTAAAGTACAAATTTAAATATGCGTTATCTGATATATTTAGCAAAAATAATGATATAATATATTTCTTACTTTTTTAGAATTAAAATTAATTATGACTATAATTAAAATTAAAAAACACACACGTTTTATATCACGGATTATAGTGTTAATAATGATTTTAGGTATTTTGTCATACTTTTTTTATGCATGTCATAAAAAATTCAGCAATTTTAATAATAATGGTGCTATACCACAACAGTATGACACCGTGAATTTGCAAAATAATGAAATTGTTTTACTTAAACCTGATAGCATTATAGATAGAATAGCCTTATTGGATGAATATACTAAAGATTCTATGCAAATTTTGCTAGACTCCACTTATGCAAAAAAAGCATACATAAACCTTGTGGGAGTTATTGTAAAAACAGCTGATGATTATAATATAAAAAAATCGAAATCATTGATGTTTTTAAGAAATTATACTGATAATTCCATTAACCCTTATAAAATAAGAACCCAGGATTTTAAACCTATTTGTGATAATACTGTGCAAGTTTTAGAAGTTATCCAGCAAAAGAAATTTCCCCTCCTAGATCGTAAAATGAATCAATTAAAATATATTTCTTCTCAAGTTAACAGTGCAACTAATTTTAACAAGCAGAAACATTTATTGTTGTTCTTGGAAAAAACGAAAGACATTCTTTATCTAATGTATAAATAAAAAAATCACGCTTCGTTTTTCGAAAGCTATTGCTTAACTATTGAAAATAATTTTAAATTTTAAGATTAATAATAACTAAATTAAAATTTATGTATCAAGAGTCTATGTCTTAAAAAACCAAAAAATTGCCTTAAAAAAGCATTATGAAAAATTTAACTAAGTATCTATATACTAGTATTTAACGTTGTATTTTGTTAGTATGTAACTATAATAATGATTAAACATGTAATGTAAGGATTTTTAGAATTTTTATTATTGTATGTTATAACATTAACCAATTAAGTAATAGCATTGCGAATAGGCATAGAAAAACATGTGCGGGTAAAAGTTGAATACAAAAACCCTTGAAGTCAAAATCATGCAATTTTGGAAAAATTTTAAAAATTAAATTCCATCCCACCACACCTATAATCCCAAACAATAAACCTACTATAATATTCCAAAAAACAGATTTTAATTGTTCAAAATTATGCCATAGTACAAAATAGAAAACAATAAATATTGCACCTATAAAATAATGAATGATCCAACCAGCGAAGAGGTCAATACCCGTTTCTTTCTCTTTAATATTGTTTGTACTAATTATTTTAGAAAGAATAATGGGCTCTCGGTATTCTTTATTAAATAAATGACTTGCTATAATACTAAAAAGCGTCATTATAGATACTGATATTATCCAAACTAAGATATATATTGATAAATCGAATAAACTCATAAAATAAACACTTATAATCACTATATATTATTTATGGTTGTGCTATTGTATAATGAATTGGTTTAAAAGTGCCTCCATTACTATCCTCGGCTGAACATGCCGTTAAACCAACAATTAAATCCATTTTAGCCTTAAACCGAATTAAATCACCAGGTTTTGTAGTAGGGGGTAAAACTTTAAGCCTGCCGTTTGTATCAAACTGTACGTTCATAAAAATATTGAATGCTGTAGGTATATCATCTTTATTAATATTATAATGCATTAGATTTTTAAATAAATTTTCCAAACAACTGGGATGATAGGATGGATTATTGTACATAATCTTGAAGGTCTCTGGACTGCAAGGTGCAAGAAGAAAATCATTTCTGCCATTTTCATCTTCTAGAATTTCCATCATTTTATTTGAGCGATTACTCCATAAAAAATTTCCAGTAGTTAATAAAATAGTTTCCTCAAAATCCATTGTTTTCCCCGATGAAATACGCTCCTTAATATCACCTCCATTAAATAGAACCATATCACTCACTTGTTTTCCTAAAGGATCAATAACTGTTAGTATATCTCCTTTGTTTAATTTAAATGCCGCACCAGACTGTGGTGGTATTATATTAGTTACATTCATCTTATATTTTTTTTTGATTGAATGGACATTTCCAATCCTTTTCAATTTGCCTACCACTATATTGTTTTGCCTCCGAGGCTGTACCAAAATCTTTTAATACCGAATTTATATGTCCTTGCAATTTTTTGTCTCGTTTCCTTATTTTTCTTTTAACAGATTGGTAAACACCCATTTCCCTTAGTTTCTCAAATTGACAGTGTAAGTTGAATACGACGGTACAATATGGAGCTCTTCGAGCTAGTCTGGAACTCCCGGGATACATTCCTAAAATATAAAATGCTTTTCCTTTAACACTAAAACTAAAGTCAAAATCATCTGGGTTTTTGCTTACCTTAGAATCCCAAGAGGTATCATCTTGATCGTGAAGTTTTTGAAGAAAAGCCCAAAGTGTATTTTCAAACTCGATTTCAGAAGAAAAATTATTTTTTTTAAAGCAAAACATTAAGGATTGGAACTCAATGGTATCGAAATTTTAAGATTTATTGAAGTTTTCAATGTCTGATAATATAGGTTTAATTATTTCATCGCAAGTTATATCATCATATATTTTTAGTTCATAGTTATTTAAACGAAAAATAGAATTGGCCATAACACAAGGGTGCTTTTTTTTCAGGATGAAATTTTTATATTTTTGAGAGATATTAGGTTTCATTTTAAAGACCTTTTTCTTTCTAAAATCATTATAATACGGTACATCTTTAGTTTTTGAATAAACTTATTCTAAAAGTTTTATTATCATGTTTAAAACATTAATATGTATGTATTACATGATTTTTATATTAATAAATTTGAATAACAATAAAAAATAAAGCTTCTGATAACACCGTGTTATCAGAAGCTTATACCAAGAAAGTATTATTTTTTCTTTGGATTTGTTGCCGTTTTTTTATTAGTTGGCGACTTTTTAAGATTGTTTTTTTTATCGTCCTTTTTTTGGTTTTCTTTTTTGTCTTGAGTGCTCATAATTTTATAATTTTAAATTTTTATTAAAATTAGGTTTTAGTAAATTATAAGAATTGCACAAAAAATAAAAATATTAACTCTAATGATTTTGGTCTGTTTGAAAAATGTTTAATGGTTTAAATATATGTTTTGGTAAAAGTTTTTTTGATGAATTTTTTGTTTTGAAAGCATAATCTTGAGCGTTCAGGAAATACTATTGATACCAAACTGTAGTAGGTTTTCCTATTTCAATAGATCCGAAACCAAAATTTTGGGTTTCAAAAGAATTGGTTTTAAAAATGTTATAACCTTGCCCAGGAATTCTAGGGTAATAGGACAATGAAACCTGAAAGGAATTAAACACTAAATAATCATTTCTAATAATGAATCCAACCCCAACTGAAGCGTATAATTTTTTATTAAATTCAAGGTCGGTTGTTCTGCCCATAAGCCCAGATGTAATATTTATGTATGGATTAAGCCGAAATCCAATAAGGTTCCAAGGTGAATAAAACTGTGTTTGTAATGAAAGTAATATTTTTTGCGAACCATTAATATCGGTGTTAAAGCCTGGGATGCTGGCCAGTTCATGACGTCTATATTCATTCCTATCGTAACCTATAGAGACTGCATTTTCGTTTAAATTGAGTCTGTCGCCAATAGCGTCCAATCTGTTAAATCCCAATAGTATTTGCGGTTTTATAAATTGACGCATCGTCCATGACCCACTGAGCGGTATTAAATTAGTGAAATAGTTTAGCTCAAGGGATAATGCCGTTTGTTCTAATTTCCTGTTATTAAAAAAAGTTCCAAGTTCTATAGTCCCATTAAAATATCCTCTTTTAGTATATTTTGCAATGGCCAGATTGCTTCCTAAATACAGTCTGCTATTTTGGTTTTTTTTTTGGATGCCCAAAGTAATGGACGAGGCAAAACCTATGGGGACATCTTCCACAATGCCATCCCTAAAAATATAAGCGTCTTCCTCAAATTCTCTTAATGCCACACCAATACGGCCCATATAGAATACCTCATCGGCATAGTAATCAATAGCATCATATGCTAGTTCGGGCTTTTCGGTGTAATTGGAGTTTATAAATCTTAAGGATGTAATAAGGTTCGTGGTACGCGATCCATATTTATTGTTTTTAAATATATCAAATGCACGTCCAATCCACATATCCTGTGTGCTATATTTAAAATTATTGTTTTTAAATTCAAAAGAGTCATTGGGTAGTGAATCTTGTCTAAACTGACGATCAATATAAATGCCGCCCGCCCATTTATTTAAGGTTGATAGGAAATTCTTTTCAATATTAATACTCTTTTTATAGTAACCTTCTAAAGTTTGTTGGTAGGTGAGGGAGGTATTTATATACGTATTCTTTATGGTAGGTACTATATAATCAAAACTATAGGCGGTTCTGCCATCGTTAAATCGTTTGCTAAGTCGGTTGTTAAATTCATGACCAAACCCTAAGAAGTTCCTTTCTTTTAGATGGAAGTTGAATTTGGAAGTTGAGATGGATCCTTGCGGTACCCAACTCCAAGAATCCAACACTCGTACCTTTATATCCACCGAATCATGTTCTCCCTGTATTTTTTTAACATCTATTTTTACACTTCGTATAAATTTTTGCGACCGCATCAATCGTTTTGATTCGGTGATTTGCAAGGTGTCCAATAGGGCATGTTTTTTAAATAATAGCAAATTACGTATAGCAAAGTTATTAGATTTTATATGAACCTTGTTTCCAACATTTCCTAACCAGCTTTTTGCCTGTTTCGTTGTGTCTTCTACCGAAAACCCAAAAGGATCTAATGTTTCAATACTAATATTTCTTATTGGTTTTCCTTGAAAAGCACTATAATCCATTTGCTTTTTAATACTTATACTTTTCTTGCTTTTTTTATGTGAAGATCTAAATATGAGGTCGTAAATAGTTTTTGTGAATTTACTTTTTTGGGAATAGGTTTCAATTTTTTTATAAACAGGAACAGAATCCTTTTCTTCAGGTTTTAATTGTGCCAAAACATAGGGGCCAGCAAATAGGAATAAAATAAATATATACTTATGGCTCATGTGCTTTAAAGTATTTTTGAAGTTTTAGTAATGAGGTTTTTTTAATATTTATAATGATTACAATACAAATTAACCAATCTATTTTTTAAAAATATTCCAAACATAAAGATTAAAGATATTGAACTTTAATTAAATTAAATTTTTAATTAACCCTATTGCTTTCTGTAATATTATAATTCTACAAATACTCAATTCAAATAACCCAATAAACATGTTTTAAATCTTTTTCACATTTATTAAATTTTAGGAACTAATAATAATTTTTTTTCAAAGTCTAACTAATAAGAAAAGTATAATAGTAGCATTTGAATTAAGAATTTTATTTTTAAGATTAATCATCGCTGTTTTTTCGAAATATCTTTAAACCATTAATTTAAAAAATCAAAAAATTATGAAAACATTAGAAGATTTATTCGAACATCAGTTAAAAGACTTATATAGTGCAGAAAGTCAATTAATTGAAGCACTACCTAAAGTGGCAAAAAAAGCAAATGACAGTAAATTAAAGAAAGCCTTTGAAGATCATTTAGAAGAAACTAAGGGCCATAAAAAAAGACTTGAAGAGATTTGTGATGCTTTAAGTATTTCTGCAGGTGGAGAAACTTGTAAGGCCATGAAAGGTTTAATTAAAGAAACTGAAAGTTTTATGGATGAAGCAGATGATAAAGAGGTGATGGATGCAGGCCTTATTGCAGAAGCCCAGCGTGTAGAACATTACGAGATTTCTGGTTATGGTACAGCTGTAAGATACGCCAAAGAATTAGGGCATAACGACATTGCTTCAAAATTGCAAAAAACTCTGGACGAAGAGTATAATGCAGATAATAAGTTAGACAAATTAGCAGAGAATAGGCTTAATAAAAAAGCTATTAGCTAATTGAATTAGTTGTTGCTGCCTATGAATGAATTTGTGTTCCCTCAGCCCAATTAACATTTGTAGGCAGTTTTTTAAAAGTTATTTATTAACCGCTTATTTTATAGCGGTTTAATTTTTCTGTTAGAGGAGAGTATTAGTGAAAATAAATTTAAATTATATTATAATATGGCGGTTCCTGTAATTCGTAAAAACCTATATTTTAAACCAGACTCTAGCCGAGTAGTAGCCCGTTTTTTTAATAACGGAGATCTTAGAACCATCAATTTGGTTAAGCGAATAATGCGCTTAAATGAAGTACAAGTTAAGCAAGAACTTGAAATAACATTAAAAGGATTTGTAGGAAGGCATAGAAATATTTCAGAAATTTTTTTGAAACACGCTAATAATTATACAAATCTAATTCAATCCATTAATGTAGATTTCCAAAAACTTTCTTTAGAACGCCGTCTTTTAATTGGTGCATATAGTACAATGGAGTATTCCATAGAATCTGCTGCATTATTTAACCCATCTATTGTTGAAGATTTTGATCAGTCATTTTTGGCAGAAGGAGAAAAAAGAGTCATTATATCTTTTAGAGCAACGGGAGAAGGGCATTTATCCTCCATTGTTTTTAGGAAGGGAATTTTAGATGCCTCCAATAACCTGCGTATGATTGAGACTCATAAACACATAGATCTTCCTGTTATTATTAAGAAAAAAACATATGATAAAAAAAGGTTTATGAAGAAAATGGAGGAAATGCATATTCCAAAAACATATTCCTCTCCCTTTATGGATTCACTACCTGATAAGTTTGAATATGATGCTTTAAAAAATGCTATTAGAGAAATGTTAAGGTTAGATGTTGATGAACAAAGAAAAAAAGCTCTTAAAGAAATGACATGGCTTATAGACTCGTATTATGATATTGAATTTAGTGAAGATTCTAAAATATCTGGACGTGCTATTTTACCAATATCACCTTCAGAAAGTCGAGGTATTGAAGATGCCAGATTTGTGCGATTTACAGATGATGACGGTTCTGAAAAAATTTATGCCACCTATACCGCTTACGATGGGTTTACAATAATTCCTAAACTACTTTATACATGTGATTTTCTTAATTTTAGAATAATGCCCATGCATGGTCATGGTGCCCAGAATAAAAATTTCGCACTGTTCCCTCGGAAAATAAAAGGAAAGTACGCTATGTTGGCAAGAATAGACGGAGTAAATAATTATTTATTTTACTCTGATAGAATTACATTGTGGAATGACCCAATAAAGATTCAAGAACCCAAATACCCATGGGAATTTACTCAAATAGGTAATTGTGGTTCTCCAATTTATACTGAACACGGTTGGTTGGTTATAACTCATGGCGTCGGACCAATGAGACGTTATTGTATTGGAGTTTCCTTATTGGATTTAGAAGACCCAACGAAAGAAATAGGTCGATTAAAAGAACCTCTTCTTTCTCCTTTAGAAGAAGAGAGGGAGGGTTATGTTCCCAATGTTGTATACTCCTGTGGTAGCTTAATTCATAATAATCATTTAATACTCCCTTATGCTGTATCAGATTATGCATCTTCCTATGTAACAGTAAATATGGATGATTTATTATCAGAACTAAGAAAAGAAGTTTAAAGTTTTTATAGTGAACTTTTAAAATAACAGGAATTAAAAAAAGTGTATTGAAATTTTACAATACACTTTTTTTAATCCTATATTTCTATGTAAATGTAGTTATATATTTTAAATGTTTTCAAAAGCAAATCGGGCTAATAAATAACTAACAGTAGATTCCGCACCTTGATTTAAATTTACATTTTTTTCTTCCAAACCATCATGACAACCACCCGTACAAGGATTGTATAAAATTTGCTTTAATTGGTTATTGCCTAAAAACCAACTGAATGCGGTTTCCATTTTGTCATCATAGCCCTCAAACGGAAATATGTTATTAAATTCTTTTAAGGCCAATATGGTGTAAGCAACATCGATGGGCTGTTCCCCGCCAACTTGTACGGTTTTTTCTTCAAACCCTTTAATTAACCAACTTTGATTTGAAATGACTCTAATGGAATCGTCAGTGAAAATTTTAGAAATTAAAAAGTCAAATGATTTTTTTGCTATTTTTTTAAATCTGAGATCACCTGTGGATTTCCATGCGTACAAAAGAGATTCTGGTAATACGCTATTAGCATAAGTAAGGTAAGGCTCGAACCAATTCCAATCTTTTTCCGAATGAAAATCATAAAGCTCTACGAGCTTATTTGCGGCATCATTTATAAACTCAGTTATTTTTTTGTCATCCATTTTTAAGTTAAAATAATACAAACCTTTTATGGCGAAAGCTAAGGCACGTGGCGATTTAAAATGCTGTATTTTTATATTAAATTGGTTTATGGTGCATTTGATATTTTGAAGTAAGGTAATGTCCAGATCAAGACCTTCTTCCATTAAATAATATGTGTAGCCCAGAGCCCAAATAGCTCTACCGTTAGAATCTTCTAGGTTTACTTCATTATTCTGGTTTGTGAATTTTTTGTCTTTATCAACATAATTTAAGAATAGGCAATTATCACGTTGGCATTTTAAAATAAAATTCACATATTTTCTTATAAGTTTTACATCTGTTGGATTTTGTGATAATTTATAGTACTCACAAGCAGCGATAAGTGCTCTGGCATTATCATCTAAAGTGTAACCAGATTCAATATTCGGTGTATTTATATTCGAAAATTGTATAATACCAACATCCGTCGTCATATTTAATAAATGATTGATATTTATTTCCGGTTTCTTATATTTCAGTTTTAATGGTTTTTTTAATTGTTTTGAAAAAACGAGCGCATGTAATATAGCGGCATTTTCCCATGAGGTAGCGGAAGATGCGTGCAATCCTTTCATTTTCATATGTTGTCTTAAACCGTCATTATTTAGTAAGCAATTTACTTTAATGGCTAACTGTTTAGAATCGCCAAAATCAAATAATAAACCATTCTCCTCACGTAACACTTCTTTAGCATGTGGAATAGGTGTGGAAACAATTGGGCAACCGCAACTTACAGCATAAGAAAATGTACCACTTACAGCTTGATTAGGATCATTAGAAGTAAATACATAACAGTCAGAAAGTTGTAAATATTCTAGCAATTCCGGAAGTGGAACAAACTTATTTACAAATTGTACATGATCCGTTAATTTTAACTCATCAACCATTTTTTGTAAAGAATGCATGTAAGTGTCACCTTGCTGATCAAAAAGATTGGGATGCGTTTTTCCAACTATTAAAAAATGAAT
The DNA here is from genome assembly GCF_004341235.1 of Mariniflexile fucanivorans. Classification (GTDB taxonomy): domain Bacteria; phylum Bacteroidota; class Bacteroidia; order Flavobacteriales; family Flavobacteriaceae; genus Mariniflexile; species Mariniflexile fucanivorans. The sequence continues at coordinate 466,718 of NZ_SLUP01000002.1, read as the reverse complement.
TTCAGGATGTTCTTTTATAATATCAGGTAATGCATTCAGCGTGGTTTCAATATTTTTACCAGGACCTAAAAAGCCAAATGTTGAAATAACTTTTCTATTAGATAAATTATATTTTTCTTTTAAAAGAGATTTATCTTGATGTTTTACTAAATGTGTTCCGTGGGATATAATTTCTATTTTATTTGGATTGACGCCGTAGGTATGGATGAGTAAATCGGCTGAAGATTTTGTCATAACCGTAACAGCTTTAGCTATAGAAACTAAATTTTTTACATTTTTTTCTAAATCTTTATTGGGATTTGGTAGTACTGTGTGGAAGGCAATAATAATAGGTTTGTTTAATGATTTTAAAAAATTTAAAAATCCTCCTTCATTATTATGAAACAACCCAAATTCATGCTGAATCATAACCATTTCTATGTCCTTATTAGTATTTATTTTATTGGCAATAGTTGTAAAGGATTCTAAACTATCAGGATTTAATGTTAATTCAACATTTTCATTTTTATAGTCATGTATATCATTGGTTGTTTTTAAAGCACATATTTTTATAATAAAGCTATCTTCAAATTGATTTTCAAGAGCTTTTTTTAAATCGAAAGTATAAGTTGCAATGCCACATTCTTTAGGTGGATAGGTAGCTATTAATAATACTTTAGGTATGCTTTTAGACCTCTTGTTTAGGGTGTTTATTCCTTTTTTTAATTCTGGTTTTTCCTTTTTAAAAGTTCTAGTATTCACTTTCTTTTTAATATCTATATAGCTTCTCATGGGTTTAATTAATTTGTGGTTATTTACATCATCTCAGTGGTTTTTTATTTTAATTGATTTATTGTGCTATTGGTACATATATTCTCTAAACCAAATTTTACCGTCATCATAGCTAAATTATACGTTTAGAGAGTCCATTATTATCCTTAAAAATAAATTTGTTAACCCAATCAATTTAGAATCTCTTTTTTAATTTTTGGGTTTGAATATTAAGTTGTCATTTGAGTTTATAATAATAGATGAGGAACTAGAAATTATTCCATTCAATTTCAATTTTTAGTTTCTACAAATATTTATAACAATGATTCAAAATTGGTGGGTTAATACTTAAATCTATAGAATTAAAATAATCATAAATGTTATGACATTTTTTAGAGCAAATTTTTAAACTTTTTACGTCAATAAATTTCAGTATCAAACAATATATTGAAACCGTATTAAAAAAATAAAAATATAAAACATGAATAAATTAATTAAATTTTTAGCTTTGGTCGGACTTACTTCAGCAGTTTCCTATTTAGTCTTTGGTTTAAAAGGAAAATCGTCGGCCAATGATCATAATTCCCATAAGCAGTCACGCAATGGAAATCCTAAAACATCGCATTCCCAAAAGGGAACAAAAATTGAAAATGCCGATTATACAAATTCAAGAACCCAAAAAATGTACAAGGATTTGAGCATGACAGAAGAACAACAACGCCGTTATGAGCACGATTACCAAACCGTAATGGGAACATGGAAAAAAAATAATCCCAATTACGATATGTATGACCAAGAAAAAATAGAAGAGCACAATTCTTTGTTAAGTGCTGTACTTAACGAAGCACAATATTCGATGTATCGTGAATGGTTTAAAAACAATCCAGCTTAGATATTAGAATATTTTTCTGGTTAACTCTCACATAAATTTTAGAGGCAAAAAAATTTGTGGGATTTCAGTATTTATAATTTGACTTTCAAACCCTTTATGCATATCGTTGAAAATGTGAACTGATATATTTCAATATTCAACTTACTCCATTATTATTGTTTAGTCCTTACTTATTTTCAACTTAAAAATCTATTGATTGCCCTTTTTAGTTGTAACATAACCAAGCAGCTACTAAGAAATGGATTATTGAAATTGGCTTAATCGCAATTATTTATAACCCTCTCATTTTAAAATTGTTAATTTTTTTTTTGGGTTAATTTTCGAGTTTATAAGTCAAATATATAATATTACAAACTATTAATTTTAGGGTATTATTAAATTTAAAATCAAAAATTATGAATACTAAAGATCAAAACAGAGAAAATGATTCACAGAATCAAAATAAAGATTTTCAAAATCAAAAATTCGGAAATCAAACTGAAAATAATTGGAATCGTGTAAGAGACCAATACAGAGAAAAATATCCTAGCCTTTCAAATGAGGATACTCAATATCGAAATGGTAAATTTGATGACATGACCGATCGTATTGCAAATAAAACGAATCGCAGCCGTGATCAAGTTCAAGATGAAATCAAGAATTGGGATTATGATAAGTATGACGATGATAATCAAAACTACAGGAAACAACGCTATCAAAATAGCTAATCCTTTCCTTTTAAACCTCGCAATTAGCGAGGTTTTTTTTAATTATAAATTCTTGTTTGAGGCTCGCATTGATTAGCTGATAATTTTTTTCCTTCTAACAATCTGAGGAAGTAAAGTAAAAGTGAGCTACTTCTGTTAAAAACAGAACGTTCATTCAGTTAGGTAAGTATATTTTCGTATGTAATTGAATAATATTTGGATAATCTTCTGTAAGATTGGATTGAAAATAAAATGAACTAGAAAGATCATCAAATGCTATATGAATATTTCATGTTATTTTCTGAGATTATTTATAAATAGTCACGTTGAAAACCTAGGTTTCCAACGTGACTCAATAGAAATAAGCAATTTATACTTCTTAGTAAATAGGATATATCACATCTCCATAACTGGAAATGGTAGTATGGTGAGATTTGTTTTTTGGCTCAACAGAAATAATTATTTTACCTTTTTCAATATAATCTTTGTATTCTGTAGCAACGTCGTGGGATAGTCCCGCATTTGTCAATGCACCTATTATCGCTCCTCCAGTTGCTCCCGCTCCTGCACCTGCAAAACCAGCCGCTAAGGGTCCGGCGATGACCAGCCCAAGCCCGGGTATCAACAAACTTGTTCCTATGGCTGCAACCGCACCAGCAACCGCTCCAATCGCACCACCTATAAGACCTCCAGTGCCAGCACCCTTTAATGCAGCGTCACCTGTTTTTTCAATATGTGGGTTTGTGGCATAAAATTTATCCTTGGTTTCTTTTGACATAAGCACGGTAATGTTGTCGTTATTATATCCCAAATCGATCAAATCGTCGTAATATGCATTTGCTTGCTCCACGTTGTGGAAAACACGATCAATCCTATTTTCCGAAAATTTTGTAGTATTCATGTTCTTAAATTTTAGATTAGCATAGATAAAGTTATCATTAAAAAACAAAGAATATTTGCTTAAAAAGCTAATTTTTTAACGCTATTAATTTTTGAAATTTTTTTCTCGACCAGCAAATATCATTGTATTTAACCCGTTGGGTGTAATTAATGAAAATTAATTAGAATATTTTTTTTACTTCCAACTTTACAGCCAATTAGAATCTAAATGTCAGTCAGAGTTTGTCGAAGACCTCATAAAGTTTGCATTTCGACACGCTCAATGTGACAATTAAATATAAAATTGGCTTTAGAAATAATTATACCCAACGGGTTGTATTTAATACTTGGCAATATGCCATTATAAAATTTATAATGAAATATTAAATAATTCCGATTTCTTTAGAATGAGCAATAGCTTCGTTGCTTAATTTAAAATAACAGACCGCTACATTTAAACTTTTAATATTCTTTAAAGTTCCATCCAATGATAACTTGGGGTGCGAACGTGTTTGGCGTATATAGACAGCCTTAATGTTTTCGGGAAATATTTTACAGATACGCTCGTATATATAAGGGTCTTGCTGTGTATCATCACCAAGCAAAACGTATTGAAGGTGCGGGTAGAATGAAATGATTTCCTTTATTTTAGTAAACTTATGATCATGACTGCCTCTTCCTGTAAAAAGAAAATCAGAAATACCCGATTTTATTTTTTTTAACTTGATTACTGCTTTTGGGAGTTCGTGCAGGCGTGCAAAGGCATCAATAAATTCATATAAATTCCATTCACTGCTCGATACGTAAAAAAAAGAATTGGACGCTACCGCATTGGTCTGTCCGGCCATGCTCAATGCTTTATAGTGCTGCACAACATCTTCAAAAATCTTTCTACTGTTGAGGTTTCTCAACAAGAGAACGTATAGTTTCTTAAAAATACTGTCGCTATGCGAAATGAGAAACGTATCGTCAATATCTGATATAATACCCAATTTGCCCTCAAAAGGTTTTAGCAGTTCATCGTAATTAACAATCCCAAATTTGGAAACGGCGCATGTCACCGTATAGGGATGCCAGCCACTTTCCAAAGGCTCTGAAAACGGAATGGTAAATCTGAAAAAACCGTCTTCCAATGTTTTGGTGGTAATTGTAGTATTTTTAAAATGTAAGGTCACTTCAATATTTGGATATGTCTTAATTCGGAACATGTGGACAATGGCCACGGCATGCCTAATGCCTTTGCCATCTAAACGATATTTGTCTGGTGCCCAAGATTTAAAAACGTGTCCAGAAACAATAAGTTCTTTATTGTTGACGTAACCTCTATATAATTTTAAATCTAATTTTGCCAAATTGTAAGGAAATTTATCTTTATAGTTTCTAAAATACTTAAATTTATGGGATTTTAAAAATGTTATGGAATCGAAAAACAAACTTTTGTTGGTGGCGAACCCAATCTCTGGAAATTCAGGGAACGAAACCTTATTGAAACAACTTGAATTGGAAGTGGCGCATCGTAATCTGGTACTTTTAAAATATGAAACAACTGGAAATGAAAGTGATGATAAGAAAAATATTCTAAAATATGTGATAACGCACCACATCCGCCATATTTTGGTGATGGGCGGCGATGGCACCATAAAATTCGTTGCGGAAACCATCTATAATCAAGACATTTCCATTGGTATCCTTCCAGCAGGTTCAGCAAATGGGTTGGCATCCAACCTTAAACTGACGGATGACGTTGAAACCCAAATTCAAATTGCATTGGGTGCCCATTCTATAGCGATGGATTTGCTTTCCATAAACGGCCATATCTGTTTACATATTGCAGATGTTGGCATCAACGCGGAATTGATTGAAAATTTCGAGAACTCTCCTTTAAGAGGAAAACTGGGCTATGCACTTCAAACTATTCCAACCTTGATAACATCAGAATATCCTTATCATTTTAAAATTCAAACCAATAACGAAACCTTGGAAAAAGAAGGTATTTTAATAGCCATTGCCAATGCTAAACAATTTGGAACTGGGGCAATGATAAATCCGCATGGAAAACTCGACGACGGTGTATTTGAAGTGGTCATTTTCAAAAAACTGGATGTCGTTGATATTTTTAAAACCCTGAACCAGAATTCGGAAATGGATAGTGATTTTATGGAATTCCGTTCAACCACGAAGGCTGTCATAACTTCTAAAAAATCAATTTCACTTCAGATAGATGGGGAATTTATCGGGAAAACTACAAAAATTGAAGCCTCAATATTACAGCGGAAACTAAAAATCATGGTACCAAAAGATTTTTGATAATAGGTTTTAAAAAGGAATAAATTACTACAATTTAACGACAAATTGTTTGCATGTTATAATTAAAAATGCTATTAAAAATTTCGTTCCTTATGAACAATAGGTTTTAAATGTGACAAAAACTCAGGATAACCCATTGACTCCGCTTCTGATACGATCTCAGAGTGTACTTTTAAAGGATTTCCTTTAGTCTTTAGCATAAAAAAGCGGTGTGAAACCGCTTGATTACTGAATTTTATACCTTGTAGCGAGAGGGGGCACAATCCCCCGACCTCCGGGTTATTAATTGAGAGCGTTTTATCTCTATAAGATTTTATTATACAATAAATGTAGACGAAAGTACGCATTGGTCGTTTTAATTCTAGCTTTTAGCATTAAGTAATCAAATGAAATACTTCAGCTAATAATAATCCGCAAGCATAAGCACCGTAAGTGCCTACTGCGTATCCTAAAACAGCTAGTAGAACACCAACTGGGGCTAAAAATGGACTGAATGCTGCCGCCACAATTGGTGCTGAGGCTGCTCCACCTATATTAGCTTGACTACCAACAGCAACATAAAAGAAAGGAGCTTTAATGATTTTGGCTACGATAATCATTACAATAATATGTATAGTAATCCAAATGATACCAACGAAGAAAAGCAACGGATTGTCAAATATGGCTCCAAGATTCATATGAGTTCCTATAGTGGCGACAAGGATGTATAAAAATACGGTGCCTACTTTTGATGCGCCATAACTTTCTATTTTTCGAACTTTAGTAAATGATAAAGCGACGCCAAGCGTTGTAGTTATAATTACCAACCAAAAAAATTCATTTGTGAACGAATATTTTTCTAATTCAGGATAATTGTTTTTAAAAAAAGGAGCTAGAATGTCAGCTAAAAAGTGGCCAATACCAGTAATACCAAAGGCAACCATCAATATTATCATAAGATTGTTGGTGTCAAGTGGTTTTCTTTTTCCTGCCTGTTCTTCTTCTAGCTGGTTCTCTAGTGCTGTAATTTGACTATTATCAGCTTTTAACCATTTATCTATTTTGTCTTTTTTTTGTGCTCCATAAAGTAAAAATCCCATCCATAAATTAGCAACGAGCACGTCGACGGCAATCATTTGTGCAAACATACTTTTGCTGGCGCCAAAAACTTCCAACATGGCCGTTTGGTTTGCTCCGCCGCCAATCCAACTACCGGCTATTGTAGATAAACCTTTCCAAACCTCTTCCCCGTTAGAAAATGCGACCTCAGGAAAAAAACTGCCCACCATATATAGAGCTAATGGACCACCAACTATAATTCCTAGTGTTCCAGCTAAAAACATGATTATGGCTTTTTTGCCCAATTTTTTTAGTGCAACAAAATTAATACACAACGTAAGGAGTACTAAACTTGCAGGTAATAAATAACGAGAGGCAATGGCATATAATTTAGAAGTTTCACCAGATATAATATTGAACGTATTGAAAATAGCCGGAATAAAATAACATAATAATACCGAAGGTATGATACTGTAAAATTTCTTAAAGAAAGGTTTCTCACTTGATGAAGTGAAGAAAATTAAACCTAGAATTATCATTAGTATTCCTAATACAACAGCATCGTTGGTTATTAAGGCGGCTGGTTTTTGAATCATAATTAGTTTTAAAATTTAGAATTAATGGAAAGGTAAAAAAGTGCGTGTAATTATCAAGGGAATAAAGGAATATTATTGAAGTACAATTGTAATCATATTTTATCTTTCTTTTCTAAAAAGTTTACTTTGTTACTCGTTTCATTAAAAGTCTGCATTAACTTATATATGGTGGGTTTTTGCGTCTGAAAACGGGTCAAAATATCATTAGAAATATTAGCCCTTCTAAAAGGGACTATTTTTACATACTTTTGAATTTCTCCGACATTTTTTTCATATTTATAGTTGTACGGGAATCGTCCTTCAGCGTCAATTTTATTATTGGTATTGTGTTTATTAGCTACATTAATATAAAACTCACTTTTCTTTATATTTCCATCTGGATTAAATAGTGATTTTTGATTTAGATACTCATACAATTCTTTGGCTGTGTTTAATGGATAGGGGGGGGCAATGTGAGCCACCTTCAGCGGAAAAAAGTGATTATAGCAATAATTATTGTAGCTTAGGCTGAAAATGAGTTTTTAAGTGGCTCAAAAATTTCTGTTTTAAGTGGTTCGCTTAAATCGTTTTTTTTGCAAACTTTGGTAGCTAATGGAGAAATCTTATCACCAGAAGAGAAAAAATGACAAAATATTTTTTTACTATAAATATTAACTAAAAATTAGTTGTTAATTTGGAGGAATGAAAGGCATAAAATCATCATTCCTCTTTTTTTGTTTATTAGTGAGTACCACTATTTTTGGATTGTATACTGTGAACGCTCAAAAAACGATAGACAGTTTAAGTTATTATCACAAATTAAGTGAAGATACATCTCAAAATTATGAACAAAACTTTATAAATGCCAGTAAGTTACTTGATCTTGCAATCAAAAAAAATAACACTTATTATATATTAAACGGGTTAGACAGAAAAAGCTATCTGTTCTCAGCAATGGGAGATTATAATAGTGCTATATCTACTGCAAAAATCCTTTTAAAGAAAAGCGAAAAAACCAAAGACACTTCTAAACTTGTAACGGCCTATAGAAAATTAGCAGACTACAGCAGATTAAGTGATAGCTTATTGAATGCCTACACATACTACCAAGAACATAAATCACTAAATGTTGCATTGAAGGATTCCTTAGGAATTTTAAGGGATTTAAGGTTTATGTCCAGTATTCAATATAATCTAGGTCTGGTACATGAAAGTGAGGGAACAGCCGTAGAGGCTATTACAATTGTAGATGCATTAAAACAAAATGAAGAAACGCTGCAATCAAAAATTGGGTTATACAATCATTTAGGTATTGTATATAACGAATTGGGTAATTATAACGCTGCCATAGATTTGTATGATAAATTATTGAAATTAACTACAAATTCGAGTTACCTTAACATCATCCATAATAACAAAGCAAATACTTTTAAAGAGCAAAAAAACTTCAAGCCCGCATTAAAGGAGTTCCAAATAGTTTATGATAACAGTCTAAAAATTCAGGATACTTTACAAATGGCAAGATCATTAAGTAACCTAGGTTTTGTAAAAGGAAAATTAAATAATGCTGAAGCTTTAACAGATATGCGCAATGCATTGTCATTTAGAAAGCAAAAGAATGATATACACGGGTTATTTTCAAGTTACATGGCAATGTCGGAATACTACAAAGACAGAAATGACATGAAAAAGGTAAAATATTATGCGCAACAAGCATATAATATAAGTCAACAAACCAAAAATCCGTTGGAACGTTTAGAGGCTCTTTCTTTTTTAGTTGAAACAGAAGGCAGTAGAAAAATAATTGAGTATAAATTGCTATCCGATAGCATTTCAAATGCTAAACAAATCAATGAAAATAAGTATGCTTTTGTGAAGTATAATTATTTTCAGAAAGAAAAAGAAGCACGGGATATTGAGCTAAAATTTAAAGAAAGTGAGTTAAAAGCAGAAAAAGAAAAGTTGAATAAAACCATTTACAAATCAATAGTTGTAATAGGTGTTTTGTTCACAGTTTTCCTGTATTTTATTATTAAATCAATACATAAAAAAGATAAGATTCAAGAAGTTTATAATACAGAAACTCGAATATCAAAAAAAGTACATGATGAAGTGGCTAATGATATTTATCATATTATGACCAAACTTCAAAGTAAAGATAATTCTAAAGACAAAATTTTAGACGATTTAGAGCATGTTTATCTTAAAACCAGAGATATTTCAAAAGAAAATAACATTATTGATGTTCATGAAAATTACAGCGAACTTTTAAAAGATTTACTTTTTAGCTACAAGAACGACTCTATAAACGTCATCACAAAAAATAAGTCAAATGTCAATTGGGATAATTTATCAGACTTAAAAAAGATAACACTTTTTAGAGTTTTACAAGAATTGATGACGAACATGCGAAAGCATAGCAAAGCATCGTTAGTCGCTTTAAATTTTAATCAGTCTGGAAATAAAATAACCATAGATTATAAAGATAATGGCGTTGGTTGCGACCTTGTAAAGCACAATGGTTTGCATAATACGGAAAACCGTATGGCAACAATAAATGGAAGGATTACTTTTGAATCAAAACCTGAGAATGGTTTTAAAGTTCAAATAATAATTTAAAACATGTTTACTAAAGTTTTAATTTCCGAAGACATGCAAGACATCAATAAAGGGGTTTATACATCCCTTTGTGAATTAGGTGTTAAAGAAATTCAGCAAGTACAATATTGCGACGATGCTTATTTAAGGATTAAAAAAGCTATTTTAGATGATGCTCCGTTTCAGTTGTTGATTTCAGATTTATCTTTTAAATCCGATTATAGGGAACAACGATTTCCATCAGGAGAATCTTTAATAAAAACCTTAAAAGAAGAATACCCAAGCCTAAAAATAATTGTTTATTCGGTTGAAGATCGCCTTCAAAAAGTAAGAACGTTAATTTCCGATTATCAAATTGATGCCTATGTATGCAAGAGCAGAAATGGGTTAATAGAATTAGGAAAAGCCATTAAAAGTGTGCTAAGTGATGCTACTTATTTATCGCCAGAAGTATCACAAGCGTTTAATACAAATCAAGATTTAGAAATAGACGACTACGATATTCAACTATTAGAACACCTTTCTAACGGATTGTCGCAGGAGGAAATAAGTGCCTACTTCAAAACCAAAAACATGTCTCCTAGTAGTTTAAGTTCTATCGAAAAACGATTGAATAAATTGCGGATTGTATTTAAAGCCAATAACGCCATCCACTTGGTGGCAACAGCAAAAGATTTAGGGCTTATTTAATATTTTCAGCAATTACGGATTTCCGTAAAAGAACATGCTTGATAAGCAATATGTTTGTAACGCTATTAATACCTAATGCTATTATCGGCACAGAGGGATAAGTGAAAAGCACGTTTGGTTGAACGTGCTTTTTTTATGTCTAACTACGGAATACCTTAGTGAAAAGTTTTGTTATCACTGGATGGGACGGATAATGAGAACTATTAAAATTGGATAATTTGAACCAAATTATTTGCGGCTTTTAAACTAATACACTACTATGAATTATTGACAATTTAACAATGCTCACTTTTATCCGCTGTAGGTGGTATACTATGCTCTTTTTTTTGCACTTAGCACATTTTCCTGCTTTCCGCAAAAAACTCCATTTCGAAAAAAGAGCTTTATTAACAAAGATTTTGGACACAATCTCCACTTTTGATTTTTCATTCTGGTTACCCTTTCCGCCCCGAAACTTCGGGGCTGGAAAGGAACTCTCCATTCCCAGTAAAAAGCGTGAATCAAGTCCGCAAAAAAACAGAAATTAATTTTCATTCTGTTCCTCTTCCTATTTTTTTTATTGACTTATTAATATAAATTCCGTAATTTAATACCTTAAAACATTGGTGTATGGAACAATTTGAAGGTAAAAACATATTAAACTTTGTAAAAGAACTACCAAATGATGATGTTTGTAAAGCCTATTTGACCAAATACAAATGGCAAGATGGGTTTACATGTTCAAAATGTCAAAGTCATAAAGGCTGCATGAAAAAAGATCATAAATACCATTGTTATAACTGTCATCATGTTGAAAGTGCTACTGCAAACACTTTATTCCATAAGGTTAAATTTGGGCTTCAAAAAGCATTTTGTATTGTTTTTGAAATGACCACAAGTAGCAAAAGTCTATCGAGCGTTCAGTTGTCAGAGCGTTATGGGGTAAGCCAAACATCCACCTGGTTTTTTATGCAAAAAGTACGCAAAGCCATGGAAAGCAGTAAAAAATATCCTTTAGAAGATTTAGTGCATGTAGATGAATTTACCGTAGGCGGAAAAGAAGAAGGGAAACAAGGAAGAAGTTATGATTCTAAAAAGAAAAAAGCGATAATAGCCGTAGAACTCACAAACAAACATCAGGTAAAACGCGTGTACATAAAGTCCATTGATGATTATTCCTGTAAATCCTTAACACCTATTTTTGAGGAACATATTGCTACTTCAGCTAAAGTATTTACAGATAAATGGCGTGGCTATGAACCATTAAAAGACACCTATGATATCACACAAATTAAAAGTGATAATGGTAAAAACTTTAAGAAGCTTCACATTATCGTCCACCAAGTAAGGTCTTGGATAAGAACCATCCCAACTCACGTGAGTAAAGATCATATCCAAAAATATTTTGATGAGTTTTCATATCGAATCAATAGATCCCAATCAAAGAAAACGATTTGGCACAGTACAATTATGAAAATGGTAAATCATAAACCCATTACTAATAAACAAATAGTATGTAAACTAAATTAATAAGTCAATTAATTTATTTCTAGATTAACCTTTCAAACCAAGTAAGCCACTATAATCCTCAGGCAATTCTGCGTCAATATCCCTTAGATAGGTTTTAAGAGCTTTCAAAGTTGAATGTCCCGTAATGAGCATCAGTTTATCACATGTTTCTGAATATGAAAACTCTTCTCGAAATTTTCGAAAAAGCAGGGTAATAAATGTGTGCCTGAAGGAATAAACGGTGTATTCACTTCCCAATTGAAGGGTCTCACCTTGTTCTATAAGATATTTGTTGTATTTCTCTTTTAAATTTTTAAACCGTTTTGTGAAATAATCCCTGCGAAAGTTTTCTTTAATAGGCCAGGGACCAATACCATTCGGTGTAAACAGAAAATGATCTTGAACCGAAAAATCAAATTCCGCAATTTCATTAAAGATTATATCAGGTATAATTTTAGTTTTGGCAGGTTTGTTCTTTGCTTTAAAATATAATAGCTTTTGGTCTAAATTGACATCCCTTAATTTTAAGCGACAAACCTCAATGGGTAGCAAAACATTATAGGAGACAAATTTTATGAACAACAATAACAATGGATCGTTCTCCTTCATGTAGGCGAACAGGCCTTCCAATACATCCAATGCGTAGGTTTGGTGCCTTACAGAATTTGTTTCTAACACTTTTATATTGGCTATAAAGTTCCTTGGAATCATATCATTGTCCTCCAGTACGCCGAAAAGAGCGATCAGAACTGCTCGGGTGTTATTACGGTTACGTGCACTTGTTGCTTTAAGGATTCCATTAAGGTAACTATTGACAATCTGTTTGGTTATTTCCAACACATTTCTTTCTAGCAGTCCTTTGTTCTTGAGATAAGCCTTGAACTGGTTCAACCTGCTGCGATAATCTGATATTGACGTATCGCTCAAATTCTCTGCTTTTAATGAATATACATAGTCTAATGCAGCTTCTGCAGTATAATCCGTGGATTCATATTTGAACTCATTTTTGTAAGGGGAAAAACCTTTTTTCAGCATTTCATGGAGGACATCCTTTATGATTCCTAAATGGAATAGCCGTTTCTCCCTAGTTTTATAATTACGGTTAACCTTTAAGGTAATGGGTGTTTGTCGCACTAATAGGGGGTGCCCATGTTTACCTTTCGAGGTAGGATGTGCATAAGAATAATAAATATACCACCGTTTGGAAATGTCAAAATGCTTTCCTCCATGGTATATCTTTGGTTCTGTAAATTTTTTCTCCACGCCGTGTTCCACACAAAAAGTTGTGGAGTAGTTAAAAAAAGAAGAACTTTGCATTTTTAAATTATTGATATTTTGACTACACCCATAGATATTTCTAAATTATTATTACCAGAAGTCCTTGTTGATTATTTTAAACTAACTAAACATGAGATTAAGCACGGAGCACTTCATTTCTATTTCACAGAATTAAATAATATTCCAGAAGAATTTAAAGCGCTTAAATTAAGTTCTAAGGGCTTCTTTGCTGAAGCTACTGTTCAAGATTTCCCTATACGTGGCAAGAATGTTTTTCTACATATTATAAGGAGACGTTGGTTTAATGAAGCTTCCAAGGAAATAGTAACCAGAGATTGGCAATTAGTAGCAAAAGGCACTAGAATTACAAGTGAATTTGCTACTTTTTTAAAAGATATCAGTTACTAATAATGCTTCCAGCACAAGTGTTGTCGCTAACTTTTATGGGGTAAATCCCAGGAATTTACAAAGACAGTATAAAGATTATTTGAGTGATTTTAATAACTGGGACCAAAAGTCACATGCTAAAGACTGGTTATTATTTCCAGAGAATATTGGAGCATATATTTCAATTGACGAAACCGCCTTTTCCAATGGTGATTTATATACCATACTAACCAATAAAAAGGCTAAAGGCAAAAAAGGAGCTTTAGTGCTAATGGTTAAAGGAACTAAAGCAGAAACTGTTACTAAAATACTACACAAAATTCCATTAAAACAAAGAAAAAAGGTTAAAGAAGTAACCTTAGACATGGCAGGTAACATGGGATTAATTGTTAAAAAATCATTCCCAAGCGCAACATTGGTTATAGACCGTTTCCACGTTCAAAAATTATCATTAGATGCATTGCAAGAAATAAGAATTAAACATCGTTGGGACGCTATAGATGCCGAAAATGATGCCATGGAAAACGCGAAAAAGGACTCGTTAAATTATAAACCTGAACTTCTGCCAAATGGTGATACCCTAAGGCAACTATTAGCAAGAAGCCGATTTTTACTCTATAAATCAGCAAATAAATGGACTCAACATCAATCGGATAGAGCTAAAATACTTTTTGAAAGATACCCAGATATAGAAAAAGCATACAAATTATGTCAAAACTTATCTTGGATATATAACCAAACAAAAGATAAAACCAAAGCACTAATAAGACTCGCTAAATGGGATGAAAAAGTAAGACAAGCTGGGTTTAAAAGTTTCAATACTATTGCAAGAACTATCTCTTTGCACTATTAAAATATACTCAACTATTTTGACAATAGAAGCACAAACGCATCGGCTGAATCTTTTAATGCCAAAATAAAAGCCTTTAGAGCCCAGCTCAGAGGCGTAAGAAATATTGAATTCTTCCTTTTTAGACTTACAAATATTTATGCCTAATTATAAAATCCCACAACTTTTGGTCTTGATCCCTTGATCCCTTGATCCTTCGTATGCGGTACTGTATGCGGTATGCAATATATCAAAAAAATAACCCATTGACAAAGGTTTTAAGTACCTGTTTGTCAATGGGTTTGCCTTGTAGCGAGAGGGGGGCACGATCCCCCGACCTCCGGGTTATGAATTGAGAGCGTTGTATCTCGTTTTAATACAAATACCTTTAAAATCAATAATTTAAAGCGCTTTCAATATTCTATGATGTTAAATGATGGCGTTTGATATCATATAATGTTTTAGCTATGTTTTAGCAGAGCTTTAATTTCAAGAATTGTACATTGATTTAAAATCGACCAGTTATGTCTTCCGTATCTCCTTTTTTGGTCAAAAGACCGAATTCAAAAAATCTGCATCCTATATCGATAAGGATCATTAAAGATAGAAAACCTTCATATCTTTATTTGGGGCAGGCAATTAAATTGAATCAATGGGATTCTAAAAATGGTCGTGTAAAAAATTCCCATCCAGATTATTTAGAAATCAATCAACTTATTATTAGTAAATTATCCAAAGCGAATAAAAGTTTGTTAAACGCTGAAATAAAAGAAGAACACCTTTCTTCAAAAAAGATAAAGAAACAAATGGTTTCAAATAATGAAAGTGATTTTTTTAAAGTTGCGAAAGCTTATTTGAAAAATATTGAAAACAGGAAGAAATTTCACCAATTGGATATTGAAACTAGGCGAGTGGAAGTTTTTAAAGAATTTCTTAAAAAGGATAAACTGTTTTTTACTGAAATAAATATTGAATTAATTATGGAATTTGAGAACTTTTTGCTCAGTAAGCGTAATCTTTCTAGACGCACAGTTATAAATTACATGATTACCATTAGAACCGTTTTTAACTTGGCAATAACAAATTGTTCAGCGGATGTCAAGTTATATCCTTTTGGAAAAGGTAAATACCCGATAAAGTTTCCTGAAACCCAAAAGATTGGTTTAAATATGGCAGAAATAACCGCTTTAGAAAATGTTGAAGATCTAACAAAAGCCCAAGAATACGCCTTGTCTGCATGGTTATTAAGTTTTTATTTTGCAGGAATTCGAGTAAGTGATGTGCTCCAATTAAAATGGAAAGATTTTATAGATGACCGTTTATATTATAGAATGGACAAAAACAGTAAACTAGTATCTTTAAAAGTACCTGATAAAGTTTTTAAAATTTTAAATAAATTGGAAAGAAATGATGATTCAGTATTTTTATTTAAGGAGTTGGAAGGGGTGGATATTAATGATAATAGATTTTTACGAACCAGAATAAAAACTGCAACAAGGAATTTTAATAGAAGGTTGGAGCTAATTGCGGAAAAGGCCGGCATAGACAAGAAAATGAGTATGCATATTGCACGTCATAGTTTCGGGAATATTTCTGGCGACAAAATTCCTATTCAAATGTTACAGAGGTTATACAGACATTCTTCGGTTACAACCACCATAATGTATCAATCCAATTTTCTTCAAAAGGATACCGATGAAGCACTTGATAAGGTTATTAATTTTTAGCTTAAAATCATAGAAAAGTTGTTTTTTTATGAAGGTATCAGGTACAAATGCCGACCTTCTTTTCAATTTAAACTACACATAACAATTGTACATCTTTCACCCAAATTTATATGATAGCAAAGGCGTAACAGGATGGGACGGATGATGAGAACATTAAAACCGGATAATTTGAACCAGATCATTTACGGCTTTAAACAAATAAAATACAATGAGATATTGATAATTTAACTTTGTTCACTTTTTTCTGCCGAGGGTGGTATTGTCTTGCCGTTTTTTGCATCCTTGATGCTAACGGCTGAATATTGTTTCATTATTTCTTTAATTTTAAGCAAATATGTCGGGTTAATATGCAGTACAAGTGCATATTAAAAAATAGATGAAAAAACTGATGTTTATTTGGTTCTTATCAAGAAAAGTTCATTACTTTTATTTTCCCTTAAAGAATTAAAAATAGCTCAATATTTAATCGTTTTTTATTAATGTCAACGAATAGGCACGCTCAAATCCGTTATACAATTCTAGACAGATGCTTTAGTAATTTTAGCAGAGAATTTGTATATGAAGATTTACTTGAAGAGGTTAATAATAAATTATATGATTTAGGGACAGAAGGTATACAATTGCGGCAATTACAATATGATATTGCGCATATGAAATCTAATGAAGGATACAACATCGAACTTGATGAGAACCTTAAACTCTTAAAGAAGCGCATTTTTAGATATAAAGACCGAAATTTTTCTTTAGCAAATCATCCCTTAAACCAAAACGATTCCGAACAATTAGAGACTACATTGGCTATTCTATCCAGATACAAATATAGAGAAGAATTTAACTGGTTGGAAGAGTTAATCCCTAGAATGGAATTAGCATTTAATTTGGTTAAAAGTGGAGATAATGGAGCGATAAGTTATCAGGAAAATCAAGATTTAAAAGGACGTGAATTTATTGGAATACTTTTTAATCAGATTATAAAAAGACATGTTATTGAGATTGAATATCAGCCCTACAATAAAGACGCCGAAGTGTTGCATGTACACCCGTATCATTTAAAACAACATAATAATAGATGGTTTTTGTTTTGTTATAATGAAAAGTATAAAGATTTATCTAATTATCCTTTAGATCGAATTAATAGTTTACGGGAAACCTCAAATAGTTTTCAAGAATCATCCATAAATTGGATTGATTATTTCGATGATATAATTGGCGTAACAAAGCCCGTTGGAGGTATGTTGGAAATAGTGAAACTTAAATTTTTGGAGAAACGAATTAATTACGTGTTAACCAAGCCATTACACGGTACGCAGAAGTTAGATAAGTCAGATAAATCAGGATTAACAGTACAAATAGAAGTGATGCCCAATCCAGAGTTATACCAACTAATATTGTCCTTTGGTGAAGATGTTGAAGTGGTTTCGCCAGTTGAAGTTAGAAGTGAATTAAAAGAAAAAATACGTTTAATGAATGAAATTTATTAGTATGCAGATGCATTGCATGCTTTAGTTTGATGTTTGTATCGAACTTTAAAATTAAATAATGATGAATACGCAAATCACCTGTCCAAAATGTAATGAATTAATTGATGTTAACGATATTTTGACACATCAATTGGAAGATGCTATTCGTAAAGAATTTCTAGCCAAAGAAGTTGCTTCTAAAAAAGCTTTGAAAGCAAAGGAGGTTCAATTTGTTCAAGAAAAAGAGGCTTTTGAAGCGAAAAAGAAACAGGATGTTGCTCATTTTCAGGAGGTGCTAAATAAAAAGTTGAAGGAAAGTCTTATTGCTGAAGAAGCAAAAATGAAATTAAAGCTGCAAGAAGAAAATTCAGAACAGTTTGATATACTTAATAAAGAGTTGAATGAGAAATCTGAAAAACTTAAAGAACTTAACAAGAGTAAGGCTGAAATTGAAAAATTGAAGCGAGAAAAAGATGAGTTAAAAGATAGTTTGTCTGCTCAGTTACAAGCAGAGCTTAATCTTACCTTATCTCAAGAGAAGGAAAAAATTAAGAAAGCATCAGATGAGGCTAATGAATTAAAAATAAAAGAGTTTGAGAAAAAGTTAGCCGATCAGAAAAAACTCATGGAAGAGATGCAACGTAAACATGAGCAGGGGTCTATGCAATTGCAAGGGGAGGTGCAAGAGTTAGCTATGGAGGAATGGCTGGCACAAAACTTTCCTTTAGATGTAATAGATGAAGTTAAAAAAGGAGCCAATGGAGCTGACTGTCTTCAAATAGTTAACACCAGAGAACAACAAAACTGTGGTAAAATCTATTATGAAAGTAAGCGTACTAAAGCTTTCCAGTCAGCATGGATTGAAAAGTTTAAAAATGATATTAGAGAAAAGAAAGCCCATATTGGAGTTTTGGTTACAGAGGTCATGCCTTCGGATATGGAGCGCATGGGAATGAGAGATGGCATCTGGATTTGCACTTATGAAGAATTTAAGGGTTTAAGTGCTGTTTTGCGTCAATCGGTGATTCAAATAAGCAATGCCATCGTATCCCAAGAGAATCGAGGGGACAAAATGGCCATGTTGTATGATTTTCTAACTAGCAATGAGTTTAAGCTTCAAATTGAAGGCATTGTAGAAGGATTTACGCAAATGCAAAACGATCTCAATTCTGAAAAAAATTCAATGAAACGTATATGGACTCAAAGAGAAAAACAAATTGAAAAGGTAATTAATAATACAGTCGGTATGTATGGCTCTATAAAAGGCATAGCTGGAAACGCGGTTCAATCCATCAAAGCTTTGGAGTTGGAAACTGAAGACCAAATATTAATTCAGTAAATAAACAAGATTTGACTAACGAATTAAAAAAATATAGTACGGGATTTACAAGTGGTGCACTTCTGTATAAAGAAGCGCCATTTGTAATCAATGCTATTGATGATATTAAAGAGTTTTTGTTAGGAAATGAAGAACTTAAACAAGAGTTTTTACCTCATAATGCAGAAGCTTCAAGAAAGCGTATTAAGCAAGAGTTAGAAAAAAGACTTCGAGCTTTAAATGATAGTAGTTTCATTGAATTATTTGCAATTTCTGATGAGTCCAATAAAAAACTAATTCTGTTTTATGCAGCTTGTAAGTTATATGATTTATTAGCGGATTTTATGTTAGAAGTTGTTTTATATAAATGGAATAATATTGATCTTGATTTGGATTCTGATGACTTCCAGAATTTTATTTATAAAAAAATGGGTAAGCATAATGAACTAATGGATATTACGGAAAACACTAGAAATAAATTGAGTCAAGTTGCTATAAAAATGTTAAAACAATTGGGTTTGATTCAAAAAGGGCAATTAAAAAAAATGGATTTTGATGAATCCATATTAAAAGCCATAATAAAAAATGGAGACACTTGGTTTTTAAAAGCCATATTTCTTAAAGATCACGAATTAAAACAACTTTGATAAGAAATGAATAGCGCAGATAAAATTTATGACTTAATGAGTGACAAGGGCTTTCAGGAGCCTAGGACTGGGAATTTATTTTTTCCGGCTTACATCTATACCTATAAGCCTGAACTAGAATATGAGATTAGAGATCAAATAGTTCAATTAACAAACAAGCTTAAGAGGCCTAATCATTATTTAGATTGTTTGGTTATAAATATTTATGAAGAACTGATAAATTATTTAAAGGCTGATTCTTTTTCTGGATCAACCATATTCGATTCAATATTAGAAAAAGAGAAAGAAGATTACGAAGATGCTCTTAATTGGGTTTTAGATGAGGTTGATAATGGTTTTTACGAGTATTTCGAGGAAAAAATAAAAGATCACTTCAAAGAAAAAAATGAGAAGCGTGTGTTTTTGATTATTTATGGATTTGGTACTGCTTTTCCATATTTGAGAGCTTCAGATTTTTTAAAGAAAACAGAAAAATTAATTAAGGAATTTAAGGTGATTGTGTTTTATCCAGGAACCTATGAAAATTCCAATTATAGCATGTTCAATGAATTAAACGACGATAATTTGTACAGAGCTAATCATTTAAACAACCAATTAGGAGAATAATATAAAATAGCATCACTATGAGTATTGAAAAGTTATACGATAAAGATATTACCAGAAGAATTAATCCTGCGGTTGTGGTTAGTGAAATGGAGGAGTATTACATTGATCAGGAGATTAATGAATACGAGTTTACACCAGGTATTACTAAAAATGTATATAAGTTTTTAAATGCCGTTGCAACTAAAAAAGAAGGTAAAACAGGTGTTTGGATTAGTGGTTATTATGGAAGTGGTAAATCTCATTTTATCAAATACTTATTCTATTGCTTAAATCACAAATTTAATGATCAAGCAATACAACGATTTGAAGATTCTATAAAGCGATTGGATCCATTAGATGAACCAAGCCCATCTCAAATAACGAGTTTAAAAACATCTTTAAAGAAATTACAGATTGATGAAATCATGTTTAATATCGATGCGGTAGCGGATAATAAAGATGAAAAGGAAAGAATAACTCGAGTGCTATATAAAAAATTGAATGAGCATAGAGGTTATAACAATACCAACATTGCTTTAGCATTATATCTTGAAAAACCATTAGATGAAAAAGGTCAATTTCAGGCGTTTAAGGATAAAATTAAATCGTCGTTTAATGAAAATTGGGACGGCAATCAAATACGTTTTACAAGAATGTATTTAGACAAAGTTATTGAAATTGCTAAAGAGTTTGATACAGACATTGATAAAGAGTCAATTAAAGCTAGTATTCAAGATAAAAACCAAGATTATACTATTGAGGCTTTTATAAAAGAAATTAAAGAGTTCCTTGCAACAAAGGATGATAATTATAGATTATTATTTCTATTAGATGAGGTGTCTCAATATATAGGCTCAAATACAGCGCTATTACTCAATTTACAAACAATCGTAGAGGAAATTGGATCTCAAATTGGCACACAAGTTTGGATGGTATGTACAGCCCAACAAGATTTATCTAACTTAATCAACAATACCGATAATAAGGGTGAAGATTTCGGGAAAATATTAGGGCGTTTTGAAACCATGATTTCATTAGAAAGTCAGGATGCAGCTTATATTACAAAAAGAAGAATCTTGTCAAAAAAGTCAGAGGGTATAGGTCAGTTAAACGATTACTACAAAGATTTTAAAGGTGCTATTGAAAACCAATTTGTGTTTGATCATGACCTGTATGAGAATTATTCCAATAAAGAAGATTTCTTTCTAACCTATCCGTTTGTGCCCTATCAATTCCGTTTGGTGTCAGATGTATTTGAATCCTTTAGTAATGTCGGTTATGTGGGTGAAGGCGTGAAAAATACCGAACGTGCCATTTTAGGAATCACTCATTTTACGGCTAACTTATGTAAAGATGAAAACATTGGATATTTTGTGCCATTTGATCTATTTTTTAATGAGCAATTAGAAAAGAACCTTACGCATCACGCCAGAGGGATATTAGATAAAGCGTACAACATTGATGATGTTAAAAATGATCCGTTTGCACGTCGTGTAGTCAATGTGTTATTTATGGTTTCTAATTTAGGGGATATTCAAAGCGTAAATTTCCCTTCAACCATTGAAAACATTTCGTTGTTGATTATGGATGCGGTGGATACACCAAAATTAGAAATGCAGAAAAAAGTAGAAGCTGTATTAAACGTTTTGGTCTCTAAAAATATAATTCAAATTTCAGAAGGAAAGTATCGTTTCTTAAAAGAGGACGAAATTGAAGTTGCTCAACTTATAAAAAATTCACCTATAACCAATGAAGATCGTTTAACGTATCTCTATGATGATGTGATTCAAAAAGTGGTGAAACCAAACCCAAGTGTGCCTTTGGGTAATAGGAATTTTAAGATAGCTCTTAACATAGATGATAAAGAAGTTAGCTCTAGAGGCGATTTTAACCTAAGGTTTTCAATTTATGATGGCACTGATTTGGATCAATTAGCACACGCTACTGCTTCTCAAGATATGATTATTGGTATACATGATTGGTTTAAGAATGATAAGGATTTGGCTGCAAAAGTATCCGATTATGTGAGAACCCAAAAATACATTAGTCGAAATTTTTCGGCTGCTACAGGGTCAAGAGCAGAAACCTTAGTCAATTTTAGAGAAACGAATAAACTATTGTTAGGCGAAATAAAATTGCGCTTCGAAAAAAAGTTTATGGATACCGCTTTTATCTCAAGTAATCAAGTTATTCAAGCCAATGAAATAACGGGTAGTACGCCTGCTCTTAGATTTGAGGAAATGGTCAAGTACCATATGCAGGCAGTTTATAGAAAAAATTCATTAGCAAATGCTTATGCCTCTTCAAATAGTGAATTACTCGCACATGCAAAAATAAGACAAACAAAAACCTCTACAGAATTAACTCCGGCAGAGGATGAAGTAAACAATAAATTAAGCCTAAGTGGTGAAGGTCCTGTAGTTGGAGATATTGTTAAGCAATTTGAAAAAGCACCTTATGGCTGGAAAGATATATCAACTTTAGATGTATTGTTGCAACTTGCTAAAAAGGGTTATAGACGTTTCGAATGGCGTAACGAGGAAATTACGCTTGAACTCTATGCAGATAAAGTACTAAACTCCCGAGAAAGAGATGCAGTAACGATTCATAAGGAAAAGGAGCACTCGAAAGATGAGGTTATTAAGTTTATCAAAACTGTAAACGATGAGATTTTTGCCGAAACCATGGTGCCTTCAAGTACCACAGATTTTAAGGAAGCCGTTTCTTCATTTAAAAGTAAGTTAGAGCCTCAGCTTACCACTCTAAATCGTATGAAAGAGGAATATGAAGTCTATCCTTTTGCTATACATCTTAAAAAATATCATAAATCTTTAGGTGAGTTGTATAATGAGAGAAATCTAGAAAAAGTAGTTGAACAGGTTATAGCTCAAAAAGAAAACCTTAAAGAATCCAGAGACACATTCAAATATATTGAGGAATTTATTGATTATAATTTTAAGTCGTATGAAAAACTGGTTGGTTTTATTGCAGATAACAAAAACAACTTATCAGCTTTAGATGAAACTGCTCAAGTGGTGGCAGATCAATTAAAAGACTTCGTTAAAAACGATCAAGAGCCGTGGGATAAGTTACCCCAAATGAAAAAAGGCTATAAAGAATTATACGATGCTATCAATGAAAAAATTAAATTTCTAAAAACTGATGTTATCCAAACTTATGAAGCTATTTTTAGTGAAATCCTTTTAAAGAAAAATGAGTTAGGTATAACAGAAGCCAATTTAACAGCAGATGCCGACCATGTATTAAATAAAATACATAAGGAACATGAAATATCGCAACTAGAAATTTACCAATTAAAAGCCTCCGATTTCAGATCTGAAAATTTTAAAAAACTTATAGACTTTAAAGCCAAAGCAGAAGCCAAAAAATCCGGTAAAGAATACACCACTAGTATCGATGTGTCATTGGCTGCAGAAATGCCACCAACAACCATTGAGACACCAGAACAGTTGGACGAATACATTACCAAATTAAGAGAACGCTTAATGGTAAAATTAGCTAAAAACAAAAAAATATATTTAAGCTAACATGAACACAAACAACATAAAATCTTTTGCCAAAGAAGCGCGCTTATTATTGCTTGATGGTATTTTACAACGCTTAAAATATTGGGGTTTTCAAAAAGATGGTACAAATACAGAAAGCTTACAAACTACCCAAGGAGGTTATATTTTTAGAGCCAATCCATATACAGATATTTCTGTGCCACCTAAATGGAATAAATTAAAGGCAAAACTTAAAAATAAACAAGACGTTAAGGATGTAGTAGAAGAAGCAGCTTATACATGGTTTAACCGTTTAATGGCTATAAAAATCTTGGAAGCCAATGGCTACATTCCAAAACAATTAGGGTATACAGAAGGCTCTCGTACACCACTAATTGTGCAAAATGCTAAACGCGGCGAGCATAACATTACCAAGCCTGCTGAAAAAGAACTTTTAATTGAATTTCTAAAGGAGGATAAAGACGAAGAGGCATTTGCATTACTTATCACCAACTTATGTCATACCAATACACTTTTGCATGATATTTTTGGACGAATAGATGATTATACCGAAATCCTATTCCCGCAAAATGTATTAAAAATTGATGGACTTTTAGACCTAATTAATAGCGATGCTATTATTGACGAAGATTTTAAAGAAGTAGAACTCATTGGTTGGTTGTATCAATTTTATATTTCCGATAAAAAAGATGAAGTTTTTAAAGGGTTTAAAAAGAATATAAAAGCAAGAGCAGAAGACATTCCTGCAGCTACCCAAATTTTTACACCCAAATGGATTGTAAAATATATGGTAGAAAACACGGTGGGGAAAATCTACCTAGATTTCGAACCAGATTCCGACTTGCGAGATCAAATGAAATATTTGGTACAAAACGAATCTGACAACGTCATTGCGAGTGAAGCGAAGCAATCTCTCATCAAAGACCTCACACAACTCACCCTAATAGACCCAGCATCCGGTTCCGGACATATCCTAGTTACAGGCTTCGAGCTACTATTTAAAATGTACAGAGAAGCAGGCTACAATGCAGAAAAGTCTGTGCAAAACATATTGCAGCATAACTTATATGGCCTAGATATAGATGATCGTGCCATGCAATTGGCTCGTTTTGCAGTCTTACTAAAAGCGGCACAATACGATGCATCAATTTTAGAAGACTCTATTATGCCGCATATTTACAGTTTCCCAGAAGATACTTTGGGCAACTTGTTTACGCAAACCTATTATAGCAAGAGCCAAAGCAATTGGCACGATTTGTTAGGTATGA
The DNA here is from genome assembly GCF_004341235.1 of Mariniflexile fucanivorans. GTDB lineage: Bacteria > Bacteroidota > Bacteroidia > Flavobacteriales > Flavobacteriaceae > Mariniflexile > Mariniflexile fucanivorans. The sequence continues at coordinate 441,789 of NZ_SLUP01000002.1, read as the reverse complement.
AATTGGCAGAACCTATTAGCATAGAATGGGAAGAAACTAAAAAGGGCAAAAGCAAAACTAAAAAAGTAACCTTTAAAAAAGGGGAGGTATTAAACGAAGCCATAATTGATTTATTAGAATTACATTGTGATGAAGCAATCTCGACTGATTATTCCCAAGAGCTAGAATTATTTTGGGGCGACTTTGAAAAACCACACAATTATAGCGAGTTCTTTTATGCCATTAACCTATTACGCCAAGGTAAAAATTTAGGCTCTGCTATTAAACTAAACATCAGTACAGAAGTTTATACACATATTAAAGAACAGTACCATAACTGGTTATTAAAAGAAAGCGTTGCAGAACTTACTATTGAAGAAACCAGTATCTTTAACATATTAAAACCCTTTTTAGACGTGTTTTTGGTATTGGCAAACCAGTATAAGGCTGTAGTAGCAAACCCACCATACATGGGGCAAAAGAGTATGAATACAGAGTTGAAGAACTATGTAAACAAACACTATCCTGAAACTAAGAGTGATTTAATGACTATTTTTATGGAGGTCATTCCAAATTTAACTGCAGATGATTCAAGATTTGCACTTATAAATTTACCTTCTTGGTTGTTTTTGTCCTCTTTTGAAATAATAAGAACACGCTATATCTCACAATATACTTTTGATAGTCTTTTACATATGGGAAGAGGTATATTTGGAATCGATTTTGGCTCGGTAGCATTTGCCATGAAAAAGACTGCGAGTAATAATGCAGTTGGTAGCTACTTTAGGCTACACGAACGCAATTTTCAACATATTTTATATGAAGATATAGAGAAACTCTTTTTATACAGCAATGGACAAGCAGATTATAAATACAATTTCAATCAATATAGAGGTGATGATGGAATTACCATAATACCTGAAGAAGGCACTGAAACTGGGCAAAAACTGGTATACCCAAACATCCCACAAACCAAATTCGCTAAAATCCCCGGAAGTCCAATTTCATACTGGGTGAGTGAGAATATTAGAAATATAATCAGTGATAATAGTCTCAAAGATAGTTTTGAAATTGGTAGTGGTTTATCAACTTCAGATAATACAAGATTTTTAAGATTTCATTGGGAAGTATCATTAGATTCTATTGCTAAAAAAAAGCCATTCGATAAATCTAAAAAATGGTACTTGTTTCAAAAAGGAGGAGATTATAGGAAATGGTATGGAAATCTTGAATATGTGGTGAATTGGAAAAATGATGGTGAAGAAATCAAGCATTGGGTTACAAATAATCCGAAAGATCCCAAAACAACTCATTGGTCTAGGAGAGTTTTTAATACTCATTTGTACTTCAAATCTGGAATTTCATGGTCTGTAATTTCTGCTGGTAAGATATCGTTTAGATTCATTGAAGATATTTCTATGATTTCAAATGCCGCAGGTGGTGTGTTTGGTTTCGAAAATGAAAAAGAATTGAATCATTTACTTTATTCTTTGAACTCTAAATTAAGTGTACATATTTTTTCTATCTTAAATCCTACGGTTAATTATAGTGCTGGTATTATTCAGAAGGCACCATATTTAAATAAGTCAATTTATAAAGATTTTAGTTTTATAGAAATTTCAAAAAAAGATTGGGATTCCCGAGAAACTTCTTGGGATTTTAAACAATCGCCTTTAGTAAATGGGGGCAACACTTTAAAACAAGCCTACCAGAACTGGCAAGATCGTGTTACTCAAGACTTTTTTCAATTGCACGCCAATGAGGAAGAACTCAACCGTATTTTTATAGACATTTATGGTTTGCTTGATGAGCTTACACCTGAAGTCTCTTTAAAAGATATTACCATTTTACAAGAAGAATTGAGTGGTAAAGACCTTGAGGCTTTAGAGCCTACCTTTAGAAAAAAAGGTGCAGCCGCTATTAGTTTGCCTATTAATAAAACAGAGGTGTTAAGCCAATTTATAAGTTATGCTATAGGTGTCTTTTTAGGGCGTTACCGTTTAGACAAACCGGGGCTTAACATTGCGCACCCAAACCCAACAGAACAAGAGTTAGCATCGTACGCCATCATTGCGAAGAATGAAGCAATCTCAAGAACCTTAACCATAGATGATGATGGCATTGTCCCATTGATGGGAGAGGATTGTGCCTTCCCAGATGATGTGTTAGTGCGTACCGAAGATTTATTATTAACTATTTGGGGCGAAAATGCTTTAACTGAGAATATCAACTTTTTACGTGAGGCTCTAGGTATGGACTTACACAAATGGCTCACAGAAAAATTTTGGGGTTATCATACCAGCATGTATAAAAAGAAACCTATTTATTGGTTGTTTAGCAGCAATGTAAAAAAGCCACAAAACGCCGCTTTTAAAGTATTAGTGTATATGCATCGCATGGATAAATATACAGTACAGCAAATACAACGCAACTATTTGTACCCACACCAAGAATTCATTAAAAGCGAGATAGATAAACTCGCTCAAGAAGAAGATAGCCTAAACAGAGAACAACAAAAACGTTTAGAATTGTTACGCGACTGGGAGTTAGAATGTCGCGATTATAACGAGGTACTAAAAACACTAGCCAACCAACAAATAGAAATTGATCTAGATGATGGTGTAGATGTTAATTATGCAAAATTTGAAGGGGCAGTGGCCAAGATTTAATTAAAATAAAAAATGAGTTACCATAGTAAAACTATAAAACAAGCGGTTGAAGACATTGAGTTTGAAAAAGCCTTTTTACCAGCTATACAGCGCAAATTTGTTTGGCCAAAGCATAAAATAGAATATTTGTTCGATTCTTTAATGCGCAATTTCCCGATTGGTTCTTTCCTGTTTTGGGAATTAAAATCAGAAAAAGCATATGAGTATGTGTTCTATAATTTTTTAAAAAAATACGATGAGCGCAAACCTAATAACGAACGTAAATCTGGTAATTTTTTACATCCTGAAATCATTGGCGTTTTAGATGGACAACAACGCTTAAGTTCTATGTATTTAGGCTTACAAGGCACACACAGAGAACGTTTAAAATATCACAGAAGCCTACAAGATTATGCCTACCCAGAAACTGCCTTGTATTTAAATTTGTTAACGCTTCCCTATTACATCACTGAAGAGAACGATATAGATATTAAACAAGAAATAGACTTTGAGTTTAAGTTTTTAACACAAGAAGAAGCAAAACAAATAAGTAGTAAAAATGAAGAAGGAGTTTGGAAAAAAAGTTTTTGGTTTAAAGTAGGTAATGTACTGCGTTGGAGCGATGATCCAGAAATAGATGAAATCTACGAAGCGTTAAAAGGAGAATGTTCAGATGAAAGTCAAACCAATGCGTTTAATACCAAAAAGAGATTTATTAAAAAAGGGCTGCGCGATTTACACAAGCGTGTTTGTGAAGAACAATTAATAAACTACTTTAAAGTAACTAAAGATGATTTGGATGATATATTGAAAATCTTTATTCGTGTGAATAGTGGTGGTACCATACTTTCTAAAACAGATTTGCTGTTTTCAACCATTGTTGCCACTTGGGAAGATGGACGTGATGAGATTGAAGCATTTTTAAAAGACCTCAATTCAAAAGGCGATGGCTTTTGGTTTAATAACGATTTTTTAATGCGTAGCTGTTTGGTCTTATCAGACCTTCCAGTATTGTTTAAAGTCAATTCCTTTAAATCTAAAAATGTTCAATTAGTAAAGGATAATTGGGATAAAATAAAATCGGCGCTTATCAAAACAGTAGACCTTTTGGAGTCTTTTGGTTTTAATGGCTCAGTATTAACATCCCAAAATGCTGTCATAGTTATTGCTTATCATTTTATGAAAGGTGGTGATAGTAGTGAAACTTCCAAACAAGCTATTAAAAAGTATTTATTATATGCCTTGCTAAAAAATGTATATGGTGGTCAAGGAGACCAGGTGATTTCAAGTTTCCGCAATGCTTTAAGAAAAGAATTAGTAAATGAGGAGACTAAAGAAAAGACATATCAATTAAAACAAAATACATTTCCGATTAATGAGTTTTTAACTTTAAAATTACCGGCAAACAAAACGCTTAAAATTTCAGAAGAAGATATTGAAGATTATATGGGTTATAAAAAAGGAGCAAACTCCTTTTTAGTATTGTCTTTATTGTATCCGAATTTAAGATTTAACCAAGTACATTTTCATCAAGATCATATTCATCCAGATTCCAGATTTAGAAATGCAAAATTGAGAGATTATGGCATTGTTGAAGAGAAATGGGAAGATTGGCAACATATAAAGGATACCATTCCTAATCTTCAATTAATGGAAGGCAGGGAAAATTCAGCTAAAAACGCTACTCATTTTAAAGATTGGTTTGAAGGAGATGACTCTAATGGCAGAAAGAATGTTGCGGATTCTATAAAATTTTCTAAAGATAATTTCATTCCTAATACAGAATTTGATTTTATTAATTTCGAGTTGTTTTATGAGAAAAGAAAAGAATTAATGAAATCGGAATTATTGAAGGTGTTAAATTTAGAAATAGAACAAGTACAGCAATAGAATGATTGTAGAAAAAATACAGAACATATTAAAACAGCAAAAACGCAACATCATTTTTTATTTTGATGAAGATGGTTCGTTTAAAGAAGAGTTAAAAGCTATTGAAGATGCTGGAATTAAAGTGGTTGAAGTTTCAAATAATTATTTTGAGTTAAAATATAAATTAGAATTTGAGTGGACAAAAGAGTTTGTGTTTTTATACCATCCGTTTGCAAAGCCTTCGCCTTCAAAAATTAAAAAGTATCCATTCTTGGGTTTACTAAAAGCCAATACAGAATTACGTTTAGATGATGCTTCAGAGTTCTTATCAGATTACAGATTAAATGAGATTCATTTACCACTTGTTAAACAGTATATCAAACAATTAAAATTAAAGAGGACTCAAAAACAATTAGCTAAAATTCTTGATCCAGATCATTTCTCTACGGATAATCTAAAACTAGGATTAATAGCGATTACTTTAAATTATCATTCTGTAACAGACAAGAATAGTTGTATGTCAAGACTATTGGAAATCGCTACAGATGAGAAAAAGTTAGATAAGACCATTAAAAACCTAAGAGAATTAGAGTTGGATGAGATGGTGTTGCTGTGGTTTAATAATTTGCTAGATACTGAGTATCGTCAGCTTAATTATGAAGCACTAATAGAAATTGTAAATAAGTTAAAATATAATGTTTTAGTTGCATTTATAAGTAAACCTGTACCATCCGATAGCTATTCAAAACTAAAATTAGAGCGTACTGCAGACATCAATAAATTACAATCTTTTTTTCAGGATTGGCAAGCTAGTCCTAATAGTAAAGGAGCTATAAATGAAGTTTTTAATACGTTGGCAAGAGATATTAATACATCAAACTTATTAGATTGGTATGGTGTAGAACAGGAATATGGTTATTATTCAGAGGAGATGTTAGATGCCATCCTTAATGGATTATACGATACTGTATTGACGCAGTATTTAGAAACTAAAGACAAAAGCATTAAGTGGAAACGATCTGATATTTTAGAAGATCGATTAAAATTACAATTCGTATTTATATACCACGTCGCATCCATATTAGAAGTTCTCAATGCATTTAAATCGTTTAAGTTTAATACACCAGAGGACTATATAGATGCCTATAAAAATGAATTATATAAAGTCGATTTGCATTATAGAAAAGCAACTTTAGCTTTCGATAGTGTGAGAGATAAACTCTTTGAATTTGAGGATAAGGCTATTCCGGTATTTAATGATATTAATGGAAAGTATGATCGGTTCTTAATTGAATTAAATACAGAGTGGCAGAAAATATTACAAGAGACAAACTTTAATTTTCACGATATTAAAGTTCCTAAACAATTTGATTTTCATAAAAACTACTTGCAAGATTTTAGTGCTAAAGTTGTGGTTATAATTTCGGATGCATTTAGATATGAATTGGGTTACGAATTGTATGATGAGCTAATGGCAGATAGTAAGAATTTGGTGGAAATTGAACCTTATTTAGCTTCCTTACCATCCTATACCAATTTAGGAATGTCTAATTTATTGCCAAATAAAGGCATAAGTGTTGAAAAAGGAGATAAAGATTTGGTGTTCAAAATTGATGGTAAATCCACAATAAGCACAAACAGAGCTAAAATATTACAAAACAGTGAACCTAAAAGTGCTTGTTTAGACTATTCACAAGCTATGAAACTTAGTCGAGATGAAGGACGGGACTTTTTTAAAGATAATAGAGTACTTTATATATATCATGATTGGATGGATTCCATTGGTGATACTAGAAGAACGGAGCACGAAACTTTTAATGTTTCTGCTAAAGCCATAGAAGACATTAAGAATCTAATCATGAAAATTTATGGTTGGAATGTCTATCATGTTTTAGTAACGTCGGACCATGGATTTCTATATAATAATACAACACTTACTGAATCAAGTAGAGAACAATTACCAAAACCTATAGGTTACAGTAGAGATCATTCACGCTTTGTTGTTGCAGATGATTTTGAAGGGGAATTGGATGGCTATGGTCTAGAAATGAAAAACACAACAAATATAGATACAGATTTAAAAATAGCGATTCCAAGAGCAATTAACAGATATAGAAAACAAGGCAATATAGGAGTACAATTTGTTCATGGTGGTGCAAGTTTACAAGAGTTATTGGTTCCTGTGGTTAAGTTTTATAAGGATACTAAAAAAGAGAAAAGTGATTTAGTAACCTTTAACCGAATAGATCAAAACGATAGAATAGCATCAGGAAGTATTAAGATTACCTTATTACAAGATCAACCAGTAGACAATGAATTGAAAAGTGCAGATGTGCTATTTGCATTATATTCCGAAAAAGGAGATTTATATTCAAAAGAAGTAGAAGTGCATTTCAATTCTACATCTGGCAACCCCAAAGAACGCATTTTCGAAATCATATTGTCATTGAATACATTAGGATCTAATGCAAGCTTTTGTTACCTCAAAGGCTTCCATAAAGATGACAAATCAAGATTAAATCCATTAGGCACAAATGATTTAATTAAAGTGAATACATTAATGGAAAAAGATGAATTTTAATTATGGAATTAAAAGAGAAAATATTAAAGCACTTTGAAGGGAAGGTTGTTAGAAAAGATTTAACAGCATTGGTAAAGGGTAACAATCCTGTTCCTGCTTATGTATTAGAATATTTATTAGGTCAACATTGTGCTATTGATGATGATGAAATCATAAATACAGGTGTAGAGACGGTTAGAAATGTGATACAGAATAATTATGTACATAGGTCGGATGCGGAACTCGTAAAGGCAAGAATACGAAATACCGGAAGCTATAAAATTATAGATAAGATAAATGTGACCTTAAACGATGCGCAAGCAAATATGTATGAGGCGGATTTTGCTAGTCTAGGTATACGCAAAGTCCCTATTGCAGATCAGATGGTATTGGATAATCCTAAATTATTAAGTGGTGGTGGAGTCTGGTGTATTCTAACTGTTGGCTATTCTCATGCTGATGATATAAATATGAGATGGATGATAATAGATTTAAAACCTATTCAAGTAGCTAATATAAACTTATCAGAATATGTAGGTTTAAGAAAAGAATTTACAACTGATGAATGGCTGGATTTATTAATGCATAGTATTGGATTGAATCCAGAATACTTTAATAAACGCGATAAGTTTATTCAGTTATCACGCTTAATTCCTCACGTTGAGAATAACTATAACTTTATAGAACTTGGACCAAAAGGTACAGGGAAGTCACATATATTTTCTGAATTGTCACCACATGGTGTCTTAGTTTCAGGTGGTGATGTTTCAAAGGCTAGACTTTTTGTTAATAATACAGGAAAAGGAGCTATTGGTTTAGTGGGTTATTGGGACGTAGTTGCCTTGGATGAATTTGAACAAGAAAAAGGAGGGAAGCGAACCGACGGAGATTTGGTAAAAATCATGCAAAACTATATGGCTAACCAAAGTTTTAACCGTGGTAAAGAAACCTATCAAGCAACGGCTTCCATGGCTTTTATTGGGAACACAAAGCACAATGTGCCTTATATGTTGAAAAACTCTCATTTGTTTGAATCCATTCCAGAAGGCTATTTAAAAGGTGCTTTTTTAGATAGAATGCATATGTATATTCCTGGTTGGGAGGTTCGCATTTTAAAAACATCTGTTTTCTCGTCGGAATATGGTTTTATCGTGGATTATTTAGCAGAATTGCTTCGTGAAATGCGAAAGTCTGATTTCTCAGCAATATTAGATGATAAAGTGTCTTTAGATGGATCATTAACAACGAGAGATAAAACGGCCATTAGAAAAACATTTTCTGGTTTGGTGAAAATTATTTATCCTAACCAAATACTAACAGACGAAGAAATTTTTGAATTATTGGACTTTAGTATCGAAGGTAGGAAACGCGTAAAAGATCAATTATACATCATTGATGAAACCTTCAGGTCGGAACCTGTAGAGTTTAAATATACCATACATTCTTCTGGAAAAGAGGTGTTTCCTGAAACTTTAGAAAATTTAAATTATAAGGCCGCAATTGAGGTGCAAGAAGACTCAAAAATTGAGGATGGGCATTCAGAAGTTGTAAAACCAATTATACAGTTAAAACCGCATCAGGTTATTTTAAAAGACAATCAAACAGGTATATCCTATAAAAAACTATTTGCTGAGTATCTAAAAACAGCGGAGAATATTACAATACAAGACCCATATATCCGGATGCCATATCAGTTCAATAACTTATTGGAGTTTTGTGTCATGCTAGGTAATAATAAAGGTCCTGAGCAAGAAATTAATCTTGAAGTTATATCGTGGAATAATGAAGAATACATCAATGAATCAATAGGCTATTTTGAAGAGTTGATTTCAAGTGTCTTAGAATTAGGAATCAATTTGACTTATAGGTTAGAACAACATCATGACCGTTTTATTGCAGCAGATAATGGTTGGAAAATTACTCTTGGCAGAGGCTTAGACATTTTTGAAAAGATAGAGGGGCGTTTTAATGTTGCTGAATTGGATCAAACCAGAAGAAAGTGTAAGTCTTGTGAGGTGACGTATTTGAAATTGTAAATCTTTTATGCATTTGTACTGCATACATACTTGCTAATTTTATAACATAATCTAAATATTACGTATTTAGGTGTCTTTTTTTTATCAATTTATGGAAGGCGAAATAATTAAAATAAGTTCAAATTTGGGTTTTATCGAATATGATCTCGATAAAAGAGTCTCTTATATATTTAAAGAATTTAAAGATTTTAACATTGGAGATTTTGTCTACTTTGAACTTGTGAAAAAGCCTATTGTAGGAACAGAACAAACTTTTGATAGAGCGGTTAATTTAAAGTCTATCAATAAACCTCAATATAATTTTATCAGGTTAAATAAAGTTTTAAGGGAATTAAATATTTCTTTGCATCAAGCAATAAAATATTTCGATGAAATTAATGTAGAAATTGAAACTAGTCCGAATGCAAAAATTTCAATAGAGAATTATAAGGAATTAGTGAATTATGCTAATAGTTTAAAACATAATAGCGATAATATTGATGAGGTAGAAACAGCTGCAGTGATCGAAAGAGGTACCGTAATCGAAACCGATATTATTGAAATAATATATCCTTCATTGATTATTGTTGATTTCTTTAATAAACAAAAAGCAATTCTTCCTCTTCAAAATTTATCTTGGAATATTTTCAATTCTCAAAAAATATTTTCTGATCTAAAAGTAGGGTATAGAATAAAAGTTGTAGTGGTCGAGAATGAATTAAATAAGAATGTTATTGTAAGTAGAAAACATTTTTATGAACGGCCAAGCGAAAAAAGAATATGGAGTAATCTCAAGATTAACCAAAAACTAAATGGTGTCATTGAGGAAATATTAATTAACAAGCTAATTGTAAAATATAAAGAAGAACTTTTTGGTATTATTAATATAACTTCTGATCAAAGGTCGGTTTTTAAAATTGGTGATTCCTTAAATCTTATTTTAAATGGTAGGGATGAAGTCAATCAGTTTTTAAGATTAGGAATTCATGAAGAAGTTGAATTAGATGATGAAATTGCAACTGATAATGAGGATTTTCAAACTCAAGATTTGGATTTAAAATCGGTAGCTACGTTCAAAAGATCAATTTATTATTCCGTTGCAAACAAAGAAGACCGTGAAAATGTTTTAAAGTGGTTTGAAGAAGACAACAAATTGTTTTCAAGTGCTTTAAGTCTTAAGAAAACATTAATTGTGAGTTTTGATTTTAATACAAAAGCATGGGAGAATGATTTTAAAAATGCCTTACTACCTTTTATGGGTGAAAATTCGACTGAAAAAGAAGCCTTAAAGTTTTTAGAAGAGCAAAAGTATTGGGTTAGATTAAATACTTGGTATGATAAAAGTGAAGAAAGTATTAAGAATAATTGGATTTTGTTTAATGAAAAGGTTTATCTGTCAGGTTTAGTGACCACAGATTATGATGAAATTAGTTTTTTAGTGACTAATTTGTCTTTAGAGAGAACAAAGAAAAAGGACTCATTAAATAAGGAGAGGAATTTAAATAAAGGAACTTTTTTACTAAATAGTAAAGTTAGAGTATTATCGCCTTTAGATCCAAAACCATTGGAGTCCAGTCAAATAGATAATTTTTTAAAAATTCAAAATAAAGTATTGGCATTTGAAGCTCTGAATAGATTAAAAAAGGAGTCGGGAGCTATTTTAAGAGAAGAAGGACTTTCCATTTCTATTTTCGATAAATTTTTAGAATATCAGTTGGATATTGAAAGAAAGGGTAATGAAACGGCTAGGGTTTTTGTAGGTAGTTATAAGGTAATACCTAATACAATTACTGAAACTGCTATTGAGATACATTTTGATTTAGATGATTTATTTGTAGAAAATGGTGATGAAAATCAGATGGTAGCTATTAGAACGGAAGAAATGTCTCATAGAGAAAACAGAGATAAAGAATTAGTTATTTTCTGTGATGCCATAGTTGAAGCATCTAATGACAAAACCAAATTACACTTAAAATACCTCAATAAACCTCTAGATATTTTGGATAAAGGATTTTACATAGAGCCAAAGGTTTCCCTTCGTCAATATCAAGTTCAAAGAGAAGTTATTCGAGATTTTTTTGATAAGAAATTAAATTTAGACCATATTGAATCATTGCTAGTAAGACCTGATAAAATAAAACCGCCTGAAGAAATTAATTTATCTTATATAAATAAACTTCTGGAGGAAACAGAAAAGAAACAGCCAAATAATAATCAAGTTAAGGCGGTTAAAAAAGCAGTTGGGAATAACAATGTTTTTTTGATACAAGGCCCCCCAGGAACCGGTAAAACTACGGTTATAGCAGAGGTAGTTGAGCAATTAATATCTAAAGGAGAAAAAATTCTTGTTGCTAGTCAAACCCATATTGCAGTTGATAATGTACTTGAGAAAGTGTCAAGAAATAAAGCCATAACCTGTATAAGACTTGGAAATGCTCAAAGGATAAAGGAAGATTTAAGACAATATCAAATCGATAATTTGATCGAAGTTTATTCGGAAGATTTTGAAAAATTAATTATAACAAACATTAATCAAATAGATTACCTATTAACACAAGGTGGAGATGTTGAGTTTATTGCGGTAAGACCTGCTCTTAAGAAAATTATATCAGAAAATAGTGCTAATTATAGAGAAAATTTCAAAGAGGTATTACTCAATAAGAATTATGAATTTTTAGAAATGCTGTCTAAAACATCATTCACATTCTTAAGTGGGTTGAAAAGCTTATTAATTGAATGGAGAAAAAACTTATCTCATGAAAAAGAGATATTAATCAAACCACTTTTATATAAATCCATTGATGTGGCTTTTGCAACTTGTATTGGTGTTAGAACGGATAGAGAATTAAATGAATATAATTTAAAATTTGATACTGTTATCATTGATGAAGCAGGCAAGGCTAATATTTCGGAAACTCTAGCTGCAATCTCAATGGCAAAAAAAGTAATTCTTGTGGGTGACCAAATGCAATTGCCACCGTATATCGATGGAAGCTTACTTGATGAAAAAGAGGCTACAAGTTTTCCTTTATCCAAATATGGCAAGAATTTTTTGAAAGAAGATATTCAACATGCCTTAAAAACTTCATTTTTTGAATTTCTTGTGACGAGAATTAAAAACAAACTTTTTCCCGTAGAAAATAAGGAATTACTAAATTACCAGCATAGAATGCACCCTCACATTGGAGAATTTATTTCAGATTCTTTTTATGAAGGTAAAGTTAAAATGGGAGAGCATACTTTTGGAAATACTTTAAAGCTACCAAGTCCTTTTGAAAAAGAAGTGATTTTCATAAATACATCAAGTGCACAAAACTCTTATGAAAGTTTTGATGGTTTTTCTGCTCAAAACGACTCCGAAGCGTATTGTATTAGTAATTTAGTTATACCTAAACTTCTTGAATCAGGGCTTACATCAAATGATTTTGCTGTTGTGGCACCATATAAATCACAAGTAAAGCATATTAAAAAATTCCTGAAAGAACATGATAATAACTCACATTTAATAGAAGTTTCTACATTAGACTCTTTTCAAGGAATGGAGTTTGATGTAATCGTTTTCAGCTTTACCAGAGCTGCATCACCAGATCAACGAAACAAAAAAGTTGGTTTTCTAGATGATGCAAGAAGATTAAATGTTGCTTTTTCACGAGCTAAAAAGAAATTAATTCTAGTTGGTAATTCAGAGACACTAACAGACCCAAGAAGCCACTATGATACTTTGTTTGACTATACAGGATTATTTTCAAGATTAGTGGATTTAAGTAAAATTGATAAAATCGGAAATTTTGTTGAATTAACCGATTACACTGATTTAAAATCACCGTTTGAAATTTTTATGGAAAAAAATAAGAAAGGGAGTATCATTGAAGGAAGAATTAAGAGGTTAGAGAGTTATGGTGCGTTTGTTTCATTAGGTAATCTTGATGGTCTTGTTTATATATCAGATTTAAGTTGGTCTAAAGTAAATCAACCTAGTGATGTGGTTGAAATAAATGAGGATGTTAAAGTTAAGATTTTAAATTACGACTTAAAAAAGAAGCAGGTATCGCTCGGATTGAAGCAAACTCAACCAAACCCATGGGACAACATAAGTTTTAAAAGAGGAGAAAAGTTTATTGGTAAAGTTGAGAATATAGTTGATTATGGTTTGTTTGTGGAAATTGTAGAAGGAATAACAGGGCTTTTACATTACTCAAACTTACCATTTAGTGCGAGAAGAAATTTTAAAGAAGAATATAAAAAAGGAATGGTGCTTTATGTTTCAATCGATGAAGTTAATAAATCAAAGAAACAAGTATCACTTAAATTAATAAGAGGTTAATGGCATTATTTAATTTAGACATAGAAAGGTATTATCAAGTTAAAAAAGAAGAGGGCATTGAATTAAAATCAATTGCTTACCTGCAATATCCTATTTATTGTATTCATGCAACCATTTTAGATAGTACACCAGACCCATTAGAAAAATTAGATAGAGCAATTATTAAATGTATTCTTTTAAACAATAGCATGTCTGCTTTTGATATTGCAAATTTTTTAAGTGTTCAAAAAAGAGGTATTGAATTGAGAATTCAGCAAATGAAATCAGAAGATTTGATTGAAGGAGAAAATAAATTTACTGTTACCGAGAGAGGAAAAGATATTTTGATTAATGCTACAGAGAAGAGATTTCAAAAGCGACAGCATAATTTTTATTTGGATGGTATAGACTTTAAGCCTTTAAGCAATGAACTATATTCTACTAAGTATCTAAAATCTTTTTTTAATGAAAACGAATTTACATATTACACGAATTCAAAAGGTGATACAATTTCGTACAAGCCATTCAAACCCAATATTGTTCATGAACCATTGAATAAAGAAAAAGTCCTTGAAAACATATTTAATATTCATCAAAATGATAGGGAGTTTTGGGCAATACCATTAGGTCTAGAGGTAATTGAAACGATTGATTTTACCAAAATGTCAATGCCTATTTTAGTGGGTTTAATGATTAAGGATAATAAGCCATATAGAGAGATTATTGATGGCTTTTCTAATGTAGGCGATTTTGAAAAAATAAGGTCTTTTGCATCAAAAATCAAAAATCAAATTCAAAAACTTGAATTAAGAATTGATACATGGAAGGATAAAAGTGAGAACGATAAATTCGCATTTGTATCCAATTGGGTAGAAATTGATAAGGAGAATGTTGAAGATAAACTTCAATTTATAACTAGTGAGGATTTAAAATTGGCTTTAAGTAAGCTTTATAATGTGAAGTTTTCATCTGAAGAAGAGATTATCAATACCAAGTTTGAAATTGGAATAAATATTACTGAAGAATTACTACTGAACCAAAAATCAAATAGAAGTCAGTTATTAAGGAATTTAGAGAGAGGTAGAGAGTATCAAAGAATATCAGTTAATAATGGTATTTGGATAGTCTTTATTTCATTTAAAACAGATTCAACATTCGTATATAATTTATTAGAAATAAATAATTTTTTGAAAGATGCTATAGATAAAAAGCTGGAAATAAGTCACATTACTGAAAGATTGTTTAGTTATAAAAACTACAGACAAGCTTTAGTTTTACTCGAAGAGTTTGAGTTACTCGAAAAGATTGATATCAACAAACATATGCATATAGAAGAATAAATCAATGAATAATATAATAAACGATAAGGGTAAATTTAAAGGTGGGTATTTCGTTCTGAATGAAGATAGAAATAACAATCCATGGTTAGAGCGAGATGATTTTTTTGTCACATTACCTAGTCAAAATTCAATAAAAACAGAAATCATCGAGTTAATAAGAAACTCAAAGGCATCTATAAAATTATGTTCATTTATTATTACAGACCATGAAATTTACGAAGAAATTGAGAGGGTTTTAAAGAATTCGAATGTTGCTGTTTTTATTTTAACCCAATTAGATGATTCAAAATTTTCGACTTCACTATTGTCTGAAGAGGAAATGATTGAAAACTTCAATCAAGTTCATTTAGATATAGTTAAAAAACTTTATTCAAATGGTGCACACGTTAGAGCAACGAGAACAGCACATGCAAAGTTTATCATTTCAGATAAAGAAAAAGGATTATTAACAAGTGCCAACATAACTACGCCATCTTTAACCAGTAATCCTGAAACTGGAATTTTTATAAGTGATACAAAAGCCTTAAATCATTTGGATAGACTTTTTGATGAAATTTTTCAAAATGGCACAGAATATACAAGGTTCATAACAGCAAATTTAAATAAACAGTTTGTTGTTTCAAGACGACAAAATATTTCTGAAAACACAAAAGTTTTAGAGATTAAATCAAAATTAAAATTCACTTTTGAGGATTATAATCAATCCTTATATGATGAAATAGTTAAAACTATTGAAAATTCTTCTGGAGATGTGTTTTTATCTACTTATAATATTGTAGGCCTAAATAGTTTACCAGAATTTATTGGCGCTCTCAGGTCTGTTTTAAAAAAAGGGTTTAGCGTTTATATTTTTTCAAGAGGAATGAATTATAGAGCAGATCATTTAGAAGGATGCACCCAGTTAGCAAATTTGGGTTGTATAATTTATGGAGATGTTTTTAATCATTCTAAAGGGATTATTACTCCAGAGCAAAGTATGATTTTTACCGCAAATATTGATGGCAATCATGGATTGAAAAATGGATTTGAAGTTGGTGTTATTTTGGAAGATAATCAAAATATAAATTTGAAAGCTTTTATTGAATGGCAAATTAGAACAGCTCCTTATGTTTTCACAATATCGCCACATAAAAGTAATTATTTTGATTATTACACTTATCACTGTAAATTAAAAGAAATTAACCCTAAACCGCTACCAGATGATATAACAATTAAGTTGAATAAGTCTAACAGTGACCTTGTAAAACTGATTGATGAAATTCCCTGTTATTATAAAGTAAAAAATAATAAAATATCGCAATTACAAATAGGTAAATATTCTTATGAAGCTTCTTTTGACAATAATATATTAAATATTGGAAATCAGATAAAGATAAGGGATTACAATTTAGAGTCGTATCTCCTAAAATACAAAAATGCTAAAATAACACTTGAATAATTAAATGGAATCTAATTTAAAATATACAGACGAATGGTTGGCTTTAGCTAAACATGGAAACTTTCAATTGGCTGAAAAGCTTTATTTCGATAAATTATTTCCTGAAATTATTGAAAGTTTTCAAAGTAAATATAAAAAACTCTTTAATGAAGATGAGGTACTAATATCAATGCTCGGATTCTCACCAGAACCTATTATTTTAACAGCAAATACTATAAAGCCAATTAAGCATTATGTGATTACAACTGAACATAAGGAAGAGGTTATTAATCGGGTTGAAGAGTTTGTACAGAACGAATTTAATTTGATTACTATTTCAGATACAAGTTTTAACACTATTTATAAGTCTTTAAAAGAGATATTATATGAAATTGATTCACAAAAAATTACAATCGATATAACCGGAGGTAAAAAATCTATGGTCGCAGCAGCTTCTATTTTTGGTAAAGATTATAGATGTAAAATTACTTATGTAGATTTCGAAGGTTATATAAAGGAATTAAGGAAACCACTACCGGGTACTGAAGTTCTAAATATTGTTTACGATCCAGACACTAACCAACCAGAAATATTTCTAAAATAATGACACATCAAATAACAATTCTAGGCGGTCAGATTTCACCAGTATTTTGGGGTTTATTTGAAAAACAACCTGAGATAGCTCATCTAATTTACACTAAGGATTCGAGACATCATATTCCTATACTAGAGAGTCTTTTTCCAAAAATAGTATTTCATTCAAAACAGGTTAAGCCATATGATTTTGAAGAAATTAAGACTTCAATTGAAGAGATTTTAATCGAACATGAAGGAAATACTTTTGAACTAAATCTTACAGGTGGCACGAAGGTAATGGCTTTGGCATGTCAACATGTATTCAAAGATTTTTCACTTAGCTCTTTCTACATTGATCAGGGTCATAAAATATATGATTTTAGAACACAATCGTATTCCGCGATTAATTCTAAAATTAAATTAAAGATTTTTATTACTTTATCAGGGCACAATAATTATTCTTCAAATAATATCACTGATTTTAATACAGATGAATTTAATTTTTCAAAAGAAATTTCAAGAATCTCAAGCACTGAACTATATAAAGAATCAGCGAAGGATGTTAGGTTCAAAATTAAAGATTTAGGAAAATGTAATAATTTCAGTTTTTCAAAAGGAAAAAATCTGCTTAATTGGAATAAGCCATTGATTACTTTAAAAGATAATCAAAATCAAATTAAATTTAGAAATAGTAAAGCATTCGAAATAGCTTTTTGTGGTATATGGTGGGAATTGGTTGTTGCAGACGCAATTAAAAATTGGAAAAAGATTTACGAACTTCAACTAAATGTTCAATTATTCTCAAAACTGGATAATTCTAATAAGAAAAATGAAATTGATATTGTTGTAAATACAGGTAAGAATTTAATTTTTATAGAGTGTAAATCTGGAAATGTGATTCAAAGTGATATTAATAAAATTCGAGCTGTTAACCGTCTTTACGGTGGGGTAACAAGTAAGTCTATTTTAGTATGTAAATATAAACCTAGAACTGATATTATTGAAAAATGTAATGATTTAGGTATTTATATCTTTTTTGATAAAAATTTAAAAAATTTACCCAACAAATTGGATCATGTTCTATCAGAAATGGAGATATAAATTAAGATGAATTTATCTTGGTATTGTCTTGTTAGATATTTTAATTAAATATTAGTCTATTACTAAGTAAACTTTTCATTGAGTAATTTTTTATATGCACATCTAATGCATAGATGTTTTTAATATTTGAATAGAAATAAAAAATCATGAACATATTCGATCATTTTAAGCAAATAAACCTTACTTCAGATCAAAGTAATGCACTTGATGAATGGGACGGATGATAAGAACCATTAAAAGCGGATAATTTGAACCAGCTCATTTACGGCTTTAAACTAATACAATACAATGAGTTATTGATAATTTAACTATGCTCACTTTTTTCCGCCGAGGGTGGTATTGTCTTGTCGTTTTTTGCAATTAAGAGGGGATATATAACAAAATTTGTAATAAGTTTAACTTGCAAAATATTTCATAGAAAAGAGACGGCCTTTAGATTAGTATTTTAGATTATATTCATAATGTTAATGTAGTTGAAAAGAGGGGGTCTGGTGAGACTCATAACTTATAAAATTTGTGATAATTTTGAAAAAGAACAAAAAGCCATTGCCAATAAAAGGATAAACCGACTAAAAGAGCGCATTGTTAAACTCAAAAATTTGGTTAAGTCATAAATCGGAGCCACTAATTGTCAATTGATGATTAGTGGCTTTTTTTATTTTGTTCCTTTCAAATCCATTGCAGCACATTCCCCTGCATGCCGCGAAAAACTTCATTTCGGGAAAAGCGCTTCATTAACAAAGGTCTTGGACATAATCCACACTTTTGACTTTCCATTCCGTTAACCCTTTCCGCTTCTCTGGCAAGGGATCCTTCATTTCCAGTAAAAAGTGTAAATCAAGTCCGCTTAATAGGATGAAAATATATTTGCATTTTGTTCCACTTCCTTTGATTCTGTATTTCACAAAGAATTCAGACTCACTTACCAAGCCAACACCGCTTTACCTTTTTTTGACAGCAAAATAACAACATTCCGCTTTGAACGACAGCATAACCAGGCTCATGCTTCGCACTTTTTATATGTCTTCACAAAGCTGAATATTGAACAGCACCAAGCAACAAAAAGAAGGTAACAGTGACGGCTCTGTGGGAAGTAAATCTAAAATGAATCTAATGAAATCTTACAAAATCAATAAAAAGGAAGCGCAGCAAAAGTTAAAAAAACAAAAAAAGGAAAACGCTCTGGATATAATAAGTAAATCAATAACAAAACCTTTCTGAAGGGTTCAGATAGGTCAATATTAATCTTTAAATTTTATAATTATGAGTACTCTAAAAAACAAAGTACAGTTAATTGGCAACGTAGGAAACGAGCCAGAAATTACGAACCTAGAAAGCGGAAAGAAAGTTGCTAAATTTTCAATCGCAACGAATGAGTTTTATAAAAACTCAAATGGGGAGAAAGAACAGAACACCCAATGGCACAATGTGGTGGCATGGGGCAAGATTGCCGAAATCGTTGAAAAATACGTAGGCAAAGGAAAAGAAGTTGCCTTAGAGGGTAAATTGACATCACGCTCTTATGAAACCAAAGAGGGAGAAAAAAGATATGTTACCGAAGTGGTAGCCAATGAAATCCTGCTTTTAGGCATTAAAGGTGATGATAACGCCAGTGAATAACTAAAATTAAAAGAGAGCGTCCCTCTGGAAAAGTGCGCCCTCTTTTTCATTATTAACTTCTAAAAAGAAAATCAAAATGAAAACACAAGTTAACAAAATAAAAGCGGATCTGCAACATTTTATAGGTTCAGAAACCTTTTATAAAATTCCTTTAATAGGAACTAGATTTACAGATGGTATTAAATATTTGGCAGATACTGCTGAGTGTTTTTGGTTAGTAACCGATGCTTCAGTTATAGCAAAAAGTTTAATGAGCAAAAGCTATTTTGTGACAGTCGATTTTAAACGGCTTTCTGAAAAAGAAAGAGCCGAAAAGCAATGTGAAGCTATCATTAATTATAGCGATGGAAATGACAACATTTTTGAAACACATAGATATAATGTAACCGATTTTCCATTGGATGAATTGCGATTATTTTTTGTGGATAATACGTTGATGCTTCCTAGTGAATATTGATTTTCTATCATGGTATATCTCAATTATTCGAACCTTGATAACGAAACCCAAGAACGTTTGGTTTCGGTTTCCAAAAAAGATGTTGAACAGAAATTTGGAAATGATTTGAAACGATACGCCAAAGAACATCATTTAAAATATGAAACGCTTTTGGAAGAAGAAGCCCTAAGAAATTTGTATTCTTATGACTATGTTTTTAATATTTAAAAGCTAATTATTAATCCAGGATCTTTAAGTTTTTAAAGGTCCTTTTTTTGTTCTGTTATTTTGAATTTTGCAACAAAAAGGGTAGTTTTCTAAGGATACTTTTAAACTTCAAATTAAACACTCTTAAAAAACTAAATTTCAATTCGTATTACTGGAAAAGCCATTACATTTTTGGATGTCATGGTATTTTTTTTGTCCCGATAAATCGGGACGAAAAGGAATAGCAAGAGGGTAACACGCTAGCGCGATGTTATATTGTTCAGTTTTTTCAAAACACCAGTGAAATCAGTGCTTCACAGCGTTTGAGTGTTATGGACTTTGTGTTTTTAGCATTATTTTTTCAGAAAAAACCCTCGCAGCCCAATAAAAACAATAAATTTTTTCAGAAAAAATGGATAAAGGATATGAAAAAGAACGCTTTGAGAAGCTTGGAATAAAAGTTTCCGTGGCAATAAGATTTCGAAAATTTTGCAAAAAAATGTCAAAGTCGCAATCCATGACCTTGCTTTTGATGCTGGACTTTTTTGAGGAAAATGGTATTTCCCCAAATGAAACTATGGGTCCAAATATGCAAACCCTGGAGAGCGAAATTAAGAAACGAATCAATGCCGTAATTGCCATTATAAAAGACATCGAAAAGAACCATGACAAACCCACGACTGCCATGTTGCAATCCTTGTTTATGGAGTTTGAACCCAAAGAAAAGAAAGTTCAGTTTGTGGAAAAATTAGACACGAATAATCAATTGTAAAATTATGTACATTTCAATTACAGCTCAAAAATTAGGTGGAGATTATTCACAAAGTTCAACCGATTTTGTGGAGTATCTAGAGAAAGAAAATCAAAGTTTAGAGCAAGAGAGTCAGGAGCATTTTTTTAACCAATATGGTGATGAAATTGAAGCTAAAGACGTTGTTAAAGAAATCGATGATAATACTGCAAAACTAAAAAAGAAAGAACCAAAATTTTATTCAATTACCGTAAGCCCAAGTCAATTTGAGCTACGGAAATTACAAAACAATTCTGAAGATTTAAAAAAATACACTAGAGCAATCATGAACGATTATGCAACATCATTTAATAGAGACATTAATGGCAAACCGATAACTGTTGATGATATAAAATACTTTGCTAAAATTGAGCACCAAAGAACATTTAAGGGTACAGATAAGCAAGTAAGAGAAAACCAACCATTTGCCACTAAAATACTTCAGCTTAAACAAGATATCCGAAAAATTGAGAATGGACAATTGGAAGGGGATATTAAGAAATTGAAATTTCAAATATCCAAACTTGAAGCTGAGGCACCACACCAACAAAACGGAAAGCGTATTGTTCAAGGCATGAAAAAAGAAGGCAACCAAAGTCATATTCATATCATAGTAAGTAGAAAGGATACTTTTAATTCTGTGAGCTTATCACCAGGATCCAAACACAAAGCTTCAGAGGTTGTAATGCATGGAAAATTAGTAAAACGAGGATTTGACAGGGATTCATTTTTTACAAAAGCTGAAAGTACCTTTGACAAAACTTTTGGTTACAAACGTAATTATGCAGAATCCTATAAGTCGAAGAAAGATTTTATTAAAAATCCAAAATTGTACTTCACAACATTGTTGGGATTACCAGCTAGTGAAAAAGCGATAGCTTTTAAAATGCTCGCAAAATCTGGAGTTCCTATAGCCAGTATTCCAACTAATCAAGTGCAGTTAGCACTTAAAACGATAAGGTATCTAAAACGTGGTGTAGAAGTAGCAATTAAATCTGGTTCGATAGGTATATAAGATGGAAATACAAGGTATTACATTTACAATTGGATTATTATTTGGAATGAGCTTGGTGTTTTTAAGTCTATTCAAAATGGCAAGATATGCCTTTTTTATAAATCTAATTTTAACTCTGATTTGTTTAGTTTTGCTTTTTAAACGGAATGCCTTTTTAATCCAATGGTTTACACAACTATTATATATTGGCTGTCCGCTATTGCTTATCAATACAGTTCTATATGTCTTTCTTCATAAGGAGAATGCAACTTTCGATTCCAATAATAAACACCAAGTCCATTTTAAGGTCAAGGGAGGAAATTTTAAAATAGATAACATTAAACGAGGTGCTTCAATAATTGGTTCAGCAGGAAGCGGAAAAACCGAAAGTGTGGTTTATAATTTTCTTCAGCATTTCAGTAAGCATAAATTTTCTGGAGTTATTCACGATTATAAAAATTTCGAAATTACTGAAATGGCATACCCATTATTCGAAAAAAATGAGATTGATTTTAAAGTCATTTCATTCGATACTATTTATGACCGAGTAAACCCCATAGCACCAAGATATATGACCAATGAAGAAAGTGTAAACGAGGTTGCAAGAGTGCTTATAGAGAATTTATTAGAGCAAAGAGAATCCGGAAGTATAGGAACAACAAAATTCTTCAATGACGCAGCAGAAGGTCTTATTGGCGGTTTAATTTGGAAACTTCGAACATCCTATCCACATTTATGCACCTTACCACATTTAATAGCTCTTTATCAAACTTTAGACACAACTAGTTTGATTACTTTTTTGAGTTCCAACACGACATCACGCGCAATGGCAGATGCTTTTATTAGTGGCAAGGATTCCGATAGACAAACCGCGGGAGTAAAAAGCACCTTGGCCAATGCGCTAAAAAAAATAAGTACACAACGTATTTTTATGGTTTTGTCGGCAGATGATGTTACACTCGACATTAATAATCAAGAAAAACCTTTAGTTATTTCAGTAGTAAACAATCCGAAATATGAAACTGCTTATTCGCCCATTATTGCAACAATCATACATACCGTAACAAAACAAATGAGTGTTCGAAATTCAAATCACTCATTTCTACTGATGGAAGAAGCGCCCACGATTAGGTTATTGAATATGCACCGTATTCCAGCTACTTTAAGAAGTTATAATATTGCCACCATTTATGTGATGCAAGATAAAATTCAAAATGATATGATGTATGGAGATAAGGCGAGTAAAGCGATTTTAAGCAATCTGTCTTATCAATTTTTTGGAAAGGTAAACGATCCAGATACAGCGAAATATTATGAACGTTTTTTTGAAATTGTAAAGAAAGAAACCACAAGTATTAATCGAGGTCATAACCTCAATTTTGACACACGAATTACAACTGGCGAACGTGAAGTCGCTAAGATAAGAGCTGATGTGTTTTTCAGATTAAAAGAAGGCGAATTTATTACTTTTGCTGATGGTGAGGATAAAAAAGTGCAATTCAAACTATCTAAAATTGATAGACGGTTGCCTATGGAAGCCCATAATTATTCTGAAGAAGATTTAAAAGCTAATTTTGATAGTATTTATCAGGATATAAGATCCATATTTAAAAGTTAGTTAAATTTAACATTCAAAATAATAGGTTTATTTTTTTGAGTAACTACATTATCCTTTTAAGAAATTAAGTACTTTTCTATTGGTCAGGAGTAGTTGTTTGTTCAAATATTTTAATAGAACCATTCTCAACATCGATGAGATATAAATTAGCGTTGCAGTTTTTCTAAGGCTTTTAACGCCACTCCTAAATCATTAAACATATTAACAATACTGCTTATTTTTAGATCCTGCTCTTCATATTCTTGGGTATGGATACTGCAAGTAAACTCCCAAAGTTCCAACACTTCATTTATGGGTATTTCATAGGGTTTATAAGAGGTGTTGTCAGACACCAATAGCAATGCATTTTTCTCTTTGATATGGTTGTACACCCTTTTGTATACCATACCATCATTAAGGGTTATAAGAACGTAAGTCTTGCCACTAATAATATCATGTCTGTCTTCCACAAAATGCCCCACCACATAGGAACCACTTTTCATAGGTAACATAGAATCTCCTTTTATGGGGAATGCTCTGTGTTTTCCCGTTGGTAAAAAAGGCAATTTTATTTTTTCTAACTGCTCAATATATTCGGGATCGTCGTAACCCAACAAATAACCGGCAGAAGTCTTGATGGGTACCACTTCTATTAAATTATTGTTATCATGATCCACGGCTATGGGAAACAAGATTCTTTGATTGCCAACTTCCATAAAAGAGGTGTCTGTGGCCTTGGTTAAATCGTTCCGCAATAAAATATCAATGGGGAGTCTGAAATAATCAGATATAAGAATAAGGAGTTCTATGGAGGGGGTAGAGCGTCCTTCTTCATAAGAACTTATGCGTGAACGGAGTACTTGCAAATCATCAGCAAGGGTTTCTTGGGTAACACCTTTAAGATGTCTTAAATGTTTTAAATTTTTTGCGATCATTTTCATAATGCTACAAAATTAAGCAATAATTGCTTGATATTTTAGCTAATTTTGCTTTATGAATAAAAATATATTACATCTGGACCTGGACACCTTCTTTGTGTCTTGTGAACGACTGATTGATAGTCGATTACAAAAACGACCTTTGCTTGTCGGAGGCACAGGAGATCGGGGTGTTGTGGCAGCTTGTAGTTATGAAACCAGACGTTTCGGTGTGCATTCTGGTATGCCGATGCGTTTGGCAAAACGCTTATGTCCAGAAGCGGTGATCATCCGTGGAAATTCATCTATTTATACCAAATATTCACATCAGGTAACCGAAATCATTAAGGAAAAAGTACCCATTTTTGAAAAGGCAAGTGTGGATGAATTTTATGCAGACTTAACAGGCATGGATAAATTTTTTGGTAGTTATAAATATGCTTCCGAATTGCGAACAACAATTATCAAGGAAACAGGCTTGCCCATTTCGTTTGGTCTATCGGGTAATAAAATAGTGTCCAAAGTGGCTACAGGTGAGGCTAAACCGAATAACCAATTGCGGATTGATCCAGGCTTTGAAAAGTCATTTTTAGCTCCTTTATCCATAAGAAAAATCCCATCAGTAGGAGATAAAACCTATCAAATTTTAAGGAATCTAGGCATTGATAAAGTGAGTGTCGTACAGCAAATGCCTATTGAGATGATGACCAGTGTTTTGGGCGTCAACGGTACCACCATTTGGAAACGAGCCAACGGGTTGGACAATCCGCCACTCATTCCGTTCCATGAGCGGAAATCCATTTCTACCGAACGTACCTTTACCAAGGATACCATCGATATGGTAAAATTGCGTACCACCATTTTTGCCATGGCGGAAAACCTAGCGTTTCAATTACGTAGGGGAGATAAATTGGCGTCCTGTATCAGTGTGAAGATCCGTTATTCAGATTTTAATACGTATTCCAAGCAACTTAAAATTCCCTACACCAGTGCCGATCATGTAATCATACCTAAAGTGTTGGAGCTATTTGATAAACTTTACGAACGTCGATTGTTGATCCGTTTGGTGGGGGTCAAGTTTACCGATTTGGTGTCCGGAAACTATCAAATCAATTTATTTGATGACACCGAAGAGATGTTAAGCCTGTACCATGCCATGGATACTATCCGCAGCCGTTACGGGGAGTTAAGCATTCAAAAAGCATCTTCAATGGGAGCAAAAACTATTGGACGTTTTCAAAAC
Source organism: Mariniflexile fucanivorans (assembly GCF_004341235.1). Classification (GTDB taxonomy): domain Bacteria; phylum Bacteroidota; class Bacteroidia; order Flavobacteriales; family Flavobacteriaceae; genus Mariniflexile; species Mariniflexile fucanivorans. The sequence goes on along the minus strand of NZ_SLUP01000002.1, from coordinate 416,177 downwards.
CCCTTTAATGGTGAACCGCCTATTTTATTGGCACATAGAAAACAATAATGTATCTCAACTGCCATACATATTATTCATTGCGTTTCGGAACTTTTTCCGAAGTGGAACTCTTGGAACTTGCAAAAGAAAACAGCCTGACCACGTTGGCGTTGACCGATATAAACAACACCTCCGCTTGTTTGAACTTTGTGCGTAAAGCAAAAGAGTTTGATATAAAACCCGTTATAGGCATAGATTTTAGAAATGGAGCCGTACAGCAATTTGTGGGTTTGGCAAAAAACAATAATGGGTTTTATGAGCTGAATGCTTTTTTATCGGAGCATCTACACGAAAAGAAAAGTATTCCTAATGACGCACCAACATTTAATGACGTTGTAATTGTATACCCGTTTGAAAAGGTACTGCAAAACGAAAAGAAACAATTTAAGGATCATGAGTTTATTGGTGTTTCGGTAGAAGAATTAAAGAAATTACCGTTTTCTATTTATAAATCCTATACCGACAAGTTGGTTGTTCAACAACAGGTAACCCTTAGGAACAAAAGGGACTTTAATGCACACCGATTGCTAAGGGCCATTGATAACAATACCTTATTGAGCAAGCTGCAAAAAACGGAAGAGTGCAGGATAACAGATGTCATGTTATCCCTTGAAGCATTGAAAAAAGCATATGCACAATTTCCACACATATTGACTAATACTGAAAACCTGTTAAATGCCTGTACCATTAATTTTAGTTTTGGTAAAGAAAGGGTCTCACAAAACCAACAGCTGTATTTAGAATCACCGCAAGCAGATTACGACATGTTGGTGAAGCTGTGTGATGACAATTTACATAAAAGGTATGCTAAACCCGATGCCAAGGTCAAGGGGCGCTTACAGACCGAGTTGACAACCATCAAGGCGATGGATTTTGTGTCCTATTTTTTAATCAATTATGATATTATTTCCTATTCAAAGCGCATGGGGTACATCCATGTGGGGCGGGGAAGTGGTGCCAATAGTATTGTGGCCTATATTATTGGTATAACGGATGTTGATCCCATTGAATTAGATCTTTATTTTGAACGTTTTATTAATCCCTTTCGAGCCTCCCCACCAGATTTTGATATTGATTTTTCGTGGAAGGACCGGGAAGATATTACCCAATACATTTTTAAGCGGTTTAAACATGTGGCGCTGCTAGCAACTTATAACACTTTTAAATACCGAGGCGTGGTTAGGGAATTGGGCAAAGTATTTGGATTGCCCAAAGAAGAAATAGATAAATTAAGCGATGGTAAATATGCCGCTAAGAGTCTCGATGAGATGGGGAAGTTGGTACTGAAATACGGGCAACTTATTAGAGGGTTTCCAAACCATTTAAGTGTTCATTCCTGTGGGGTACTTATTTTGGAAAAACCCATCCATTATTATTCCGCCACCGATATGCCACCAAAAGGCTTTCCTACCATTCAGTTTGATATGATTATTGCTGAAGATGTGGGTGTTTTTAAATTCGATATTCTGGGACAACGGGGATTAGCAAAAATAAAGGAAGCCATTGAAATTATTCAGTATAACAGACCTGAACTACCACCTATAGATATTACCCAAGTGGAGACCTTTAAAAACGATCCCAACATCAATGAACTTTTAAAGGGCGGCAAAGCAATTGGTGCCTATTATGTAGAATCACCTGCCATGCGTGGGTTGATGCAAAAACTGCAAACACAGGATTATTTGGGATTGGTAGCTGCTAGTTCAATCATTCGACCCGGGGTGTCGGGTTCTGGAATGAAAAAGGAATTTATCATCAGGCAACGGTATCCTGAAAAACGTAAAGATGCGAACCCGATGTTACTGAAAATAATGCCCGAAACTTATGGTATTATGGTATATCAAGAAGATGTGCTGAAGGTCGCCAATCAATTTGCAGGATTGACTTTAGGGGAAGCCGATGTATTACGCAGGGGCATGAGCGGTAAGTTTAGATCACGAGCAGAGTTTTTAGAAGTAGAGGCAAAGTTCCTTAAAAATTGTAAAGATAAAGGCTACCCCGACGATTTGACCATGGTGGTATGGGAACAAATAAAGAGTTTTGCAGGTTATGCATTTGCTAAAGGGCATTCGGCATCGTACGCTGTTGAAAGTTACCAAAGTTTATATCTTAAGTGTTATTTTCCTTTAGAGTTTATGGTGGCTGTTTTGAATAATGGAGGCGGATTTTATAGTGCAGAACATTATATTCATGAAGCTAAAATGTGTGGCGGTATCGTGTATCCCCCCTGTATTAATAATAGTGAGCACCCCAATAGTATTAAAGGAAAAACCATTTACTTGGGCTTTGGTTATTTAAAAAGTTTGGAATCTTTAACCATTGGTCGGTTTTTAACGGAACGGAATTTCAATGGTCCGTTTCAATCTTTAGATGATTTTATCGATCGTGTCACCATCAGTATTGAGCAATTAACCATATTAATCCGAATAGATGCTTTTAGATTTACCCAGCGTTCAAAAACTGAATTGTTATGGGAAGCTATTTTTAAACTGCATGTACATAAGCAGGGCAGTACCCAAGCCCGTTTATTTAAGCCAAACCATAAACAGTTTGATCTGCCATCAATTACGATTACCTATGTTGAAGAGGCTTATGATCAAATTGAATTGCTTGGGTTCCCGTTATGTAGCTATTTTGATTTAGTGGATGACGTCTTTCATGATAATATCAAGGCAAGTGATATGCATAAACACACCAATCAAAACGCATTACTTTATGGCGTATTGGTAAATACCCGATTCCATAAAACATCCCAAGGAAAATTAATCAGGTTTTGCACCTTTATAGATAGAGATGGTCATTATTTTGATACGGTACATTTTACAAAGGTGGTTGATACATACCCCATTAACGGCATGGGGGTGTATGGGTGTTATGGAAAAGTAACTGAAGAATTTGATTTTTGCAGTTTGGATATTATTTGGTCAAAAAAAATGTCTTTAAAACCAGATCCAAGAAGTTAGATGAATAAAGTAAGAAATCTATTTTCTATTTATAGCCTATTCTGAATAAAAACCAAAAACATATTCATCATTGAAAAGTATAGTGTCAACTAAAATAAATCCATTTTCAGTCCAATCGGCATATGCCTTTCTGGTGTTAGTATTAAATACTTGTCCTATACAAACCAAGTAAATTCTAGAATTTTTTGGTGTGTTATCTTCTAAATCAATAAATTTCATAATCGCTTGATTGAAATTCTTTAAGTAAGATAATAATTATTTATTAAATTTACACTATGTGTTTTCATACCAGTACAACCCATAAAACTAAAAAGCTTGAAGCTTATTTTAAGGTAAAGTTAAATACGGAAAGTATTCGACCGATTTTTGATATACCCAACTATCATTTAAACGGATTCAGTCATCCTAATATGTTGATCATCCCGCAGGAAAAAAGCCAAGTATTGGCTCCCGGGGTTTGGGGCATTGTCCCATCGAACAAAAAAGCAGATGAAATAAAGGATTATTATAAGGAAGCTGTTAAATATGGAGGAGGCCTCAATGCGAGGTCGGAAAAACTATTCCAACATTATATGTACCGTGAATCGGTTATGACGAAGCGCTGCATCATACCTGTCAATGGGTTTTACGAACCTCATGAACATAAAAAAAAGAAATATCCTTTTTATATCCAAGGGAAAGACAAAGAACCCTTGGCGCTTGCTGGTATTTATTCGGTTATTGATACCTACATTACTTTTTCGATACTAACAAAAGCGGCGTCTCCTTTATTTGAAAAAATCCATAACACCAAAAAGCGCCAACCTGTTATTATTGATGCGGAACATATTCAAAATTGGTTATCTAAAGATTTATCACAAGAAGAAATCATAACAATTCTAGATGAGTTTTATCCTGAGGATAAGTTAGATGCTTATACCGTAAGTAAGGATTTGTTCAGTCCTAAAGTGGATAGTAATACGGAAGCTATTATTGAAAAGGTCGAATATGCTGAATTAAATGAAGTTTTTTAGTAAAATATTAGAATTAATGTATAGCTCAGTTTTATATTGGCAACAATATTTATTCCAATTATTTATTTCAGTTATATTTAACTCGGCAGGCCTTTATGAAAACACAATGAGCCAAAGTTAAATACCTAGTAGAAAATCAGACAGTCAAATTTTATAGTGGCGCTTTTTCCTTAGGATCTCTAATGGTAACTATCCATGCACCATCCAGTTTTACCAATTTAAAAATTCCCGGTGTTTTATCATAAGAGGTCGCGTATTTTACCCAAGCGACATCCCCTTCAATTACTTCATCGATAAGTTTAAAATTAGATTCTGAGCCTTTTGGTTTGGCAAACATTTTCTGAAGGTTGGAAAATGTAGCAAAACCTTCTGGTGTGGTATGTTTTTTAAGCATGTCTTCATCACCCTGATAAAAGCTTTGAGCAACGATTTCTGCTATGGAAGCAGGTGATGAATCTTGTGTTCCTGCACAGGAAATGAATAAAAGTACGAGTGAATAAATGACAATTTTTTTCATAATACTATTAATTTGGGTTATTGATATATTTATGTGATATTTTCAGTTCAATATTTCTTTCGCCATCTTTCTCGTTCAGTTCTAAAATCACCCTTCTGTCATTGGATAATGAAAATTTCGGCATGACATAAATAAATCTTACCGTTTCATTTACTGCAATTTTAGAAGGCAGATGATGTTTAAAAATAGGCTCTTGGTACAAACGTTGCAAGGATTTCTTTTTTCCTTTTTGTCGAGTTTCGATTGAAAGGTTCAAAAAATTTAAATCGTAATCCAAGGTGGAATTATTCCTAATTTGAATAACGAAGTAGAGCTCTTCTTTATCAAAAACAATATTTTCAACCCTTAAAATAACACCTTCTTTATGCCTAGTATGCCTTCCCAGATATTGTCTTCTATCAAGAAGATAAGAGCAAAATTTTTGATAATAATACGTGTCGTTATCAATACTTTTTTCAGAAGTTTCAGTCTGAATGGAATCTACTACTTTTGGTTTTTCATTCCCAATACTATTAGATAACGGGACAAAGTAATTGAGTTTTGAAAGCTGCGCTTTATACCTTACAATATACGAAAAAATTGAACCATTTATATTGATTACCAGCAGATTACTTTCTTTTCCTGGTTGCGCTTGCAGTAAACCGAAGTATTGTTCTTTTTCACGATTGTATGTAAAAACAAAATTTTCTGAACCTGTTATGCCTTGTCGTATAGGTTCTGGAAAAAATAGTGCAACATTTTTGCTGTCATTGGCATAAATAGTGTCGAGGACTTCTATTGTTTGTGCTTGTGCTAAAACTGAAATCAAAACAATGGCTATAATTAGTATTGGTCTCATAATTTGGGTTTTAAAATAAGTTTATAATTGTTCAGTACAGTAACCTTTACGTTCCGATTACTACGTTTAAGTACTTTTGTAATGCCCCCAACTTGCGGAACAGAAGGGATATTTATATCACCTATCACATCGTCCAAAACTTCGCTTGTAGCTTCCGCTCTAAAGTTGTTTTCAACATAAATACCTTCACTACCATCCTGTAAATCGAAAGCTTTAAGCTTTGTGGGATGATGCTTTATGTTTTCTATAGCAATTAAAGCACGATTAGGCTGAAAACTAATAAAACCAAAAACTGGCGTGTTCTTTTTCATTAGTTTACCATTTATAGTTGCAGCTTTTGTAAGTCGCATTCTCAATCTGGTATTTGCTTTTACAATTTGGTCGCCATCAACAACAACATAAATGGTGGCATCTGTATTACCGATAATTGAAAACTCATAGGGTTTGGGTGCAGCTGCAAAAAACAGTTGATGTTCCAAGCCTAATTCTTTGGCTTCAATTTTAAGTTCTCTGATAATTTCTGTAGAATCAATTTCTACAGTTTGCTTCTTCTCAATTTTCTTTTGACCAAAGCTTTGATATTTCTTTTCGGTATATTGAATTTTATTAGTGTCGTAAATACTATCTACAATACGTTGTTTTTCACGTTCTGGTAAATCTGGATTGTAGTAACCCATAGAATCAATTAATTTTTCATCATAAATGCTAGGTGCATTGTTTTCACGAACTTCTTTCAAATCATTGATAGCATCCAGTTTGGAATCATACTCTTTTTGGTTTTCTTCCAAATCTGGTATCAAGGTCTGTTCAAGGTTTTCATTCTCATTTTCATCGTCACCCATTACTATCATGGAATAGGAAATAAGGAATATGAAAACAATAACCAATACTGCTATAAATACTATTTTATTCTTTTCTACTTTCATCATTTAGTTTTTTTAAAGTGTTTTCGAAATAATTTGTAATTAAAAGTCCATGTGGATTGTTTGGAAAGTTTCGGTAAACCATAATTAGGTTTCCTGTGGATAACAATTCATAAGTATCTATTATAGAACCTCGATTGATTTCAAAAATGGTTGTTGTAGTAAATCCATAAGAACCATTATTCTCAGTTATTTGTGAATCAATGCTAAGCACTTTTTGAACTAAGGAATATTGCAATAACCGATTATAAACACCATCTGCTTTTTTCTGGCGATATAGATTATCCACTGAACTATTACCCAACCAAAGTGCCTTTTCTAAATTCTTTTCATAATTACTCGCATCGATATTATAGAAGTAATTGTGAAATAATTCTAAATGTGCCAAAGCTTCAACCATGAAATTTTCTTTTTGACTAACAAGCTTCAGCGGGATGATGCTACCGTCTGTATTAATGGCAAATGCACTATTCATCGCATTTTTATTGGTGGTAAATACCATCCAAACTGAAAAGGTGCTGGTTGCCAATGCACAAATGACTACTGCTAAAACGATGAGTCTATTAATTTTAAGAACGTTATAAATGTTTTTGTAAGGTGTTTTCATAATAGGTTGAATTAGCTGGTAAACAGTCTGAGTGTAAAAGATGTGGCGCGTTTATATAATTTGAATTTCAGGAATACGATGAAGCCTACCGAACCTAATTGCACAACAGGCGCAAAGAAGCCTTGGCCAAAATCGGTACCAAACAAATTGGTCCAGAAATTGGTATTTATTTCAGTATATATGGCGTTGACAAATACATTAACTAGAAAAAATGCTGGCACTAGCATATATACAGCTGCATAAAGTTTAAAAAAAGTGTAGGCAAGGGAACGGAATTTTTCAAAAACAGCCAGACTTATAACCAATGGGAAAAACGCTTGCATAATACCTAATAGAAAGAAGCGTTCTGCTAAAAATAGGGGGTAGATAAACAGGTCAAGAATCCACAAGATGGTACTGAGTATAAACGCTAGTATCTTGAATCCATATAGCGGTGTTATTAATGCTTCATAAAGTAATGTCATTGCCATACTTGCTGCATCCAGTAGACCTACTTCTTCCTCAAGCGGTAAATCTTGTAATTGTAACGGCAATAGTGCAGGTGCGGTACCACGATATTTTCCTTCAATAGCAACTAATATACCATCAAAAAATCCTAAAATATGTGTTGAAAATATAACCAAGAGTATCACCGCAAAATTTTTTGCGAGTTCGCCAGGACTCAATCCCCAAGAATAACCATCTTTATCCGCAATACCTTCATTATACTTTTTTAGGATATTAATCAGGAAAAACAATACGGCAAGCGTTTTCATTCCTGCAATAGTATATTGCGAAAAGCTGCTGTTTTGAATAGATTGAAATATCGTATCGATATATTCTAGCCCAATCCCTAAAAGGATAACTGCGGTCATTTCTAATAGTTTGTTTCGCGATTATTGACTTTATCTTGCATTTTTCTGAAGGAAATAATATCCTTGTAACGTTTCGTTTTGGTTTTGATGTTTGAAACCATTTCTTTCGATTCTAATTCTTTTTCTTTTAGGACTTCTGCACGTTCGGCATCTGTCATTTTAAGATTATCGCTAGATAATATTTCACTCATAAATTCAACGGTGTCCAATGAGTTTTGCACTATGGCATCGAATGATTCTGCAATTCGTGTAACTTCCTCTGGTTTTATATAAGGCGAGTTCAAAATATCCTGCAAATCGTTCTGCATTACATTGATAAGATGTTGGTTGTTTTGTGCAATTTTATCAACTGCTCTAAGTTGTTGTACTACACTAGATACTTTTTCTATGGCTTCTTTTGCGTCTTTCAGGAATTGTACAGACTTAATCATTTGAGCTGTTTGTTTACCTGATTCTACAAGTTGTTTTACTAAACTGATAAAATTGGTGTTGTCATAAGTTGGCATGCCTTGGGCGGTAGCACCACCAGGCAATAAAAGGGCAATTGTAAAAATTAGCCCAAATAAAATTGTTTTGATTTTCGATTTCATAATACTATGTTTTAGATGTGAATTCTTTTATAGCCAATTCCATATTTTGGCTTTTTTCATAAATGGCCATTATGGTCTCGTTTTCTTGTCCATCGGTTAAATAGGCTGCATAGACTTCTTTCGGGACTTCAAGACGGAAAATGTTACTTTCTCTACCAATCTTGATGAACATTTCCGTGTACTTTCGTGGTCCAGATAAGTTGTTCTTTATAGATTTTAATTGGTTTAGGTCGTGGCTAGATAGGTTGAGTCTCTTAACTAATTCGTCATAACCTTTTTCATTATTTAGGCTATAGATAACTTGTGTGTTTTCTAAAATGCTTGCTGATGTCGAATTGTTGGGAAGCTGATTAATAGATTGCAGAATAATACCAATGGCACCGTTTTGTTTCCTAATAGCTTGGTAATAAAACTCCACACTTTCCAGTACGTTTTCAAACTTCAGTTGTTTTGCAAACTCATCAAAAAGTATGATACCTTTTTCAGCTCTGTTTTTCCAAATGGTTCTTTGGATAGCAGACTTAATCAGCTTCAACATTACGGACAGAATTTCCTTGTTGTCCTTCACTTCATCCAATTCAAAAACAATCAAACGTTTGTCTTCAATTTTATAGGTTTGATCTTCACTGACTTCAAATAGAAAACTATATAGACCATCTCCAACATACTCAGACATGACATGCAAGAAGCTTGTAACATTAAAGTAGTCGGGATGGATTTTTAGGTTTTTCAGAAGGTCTTTCTGTTTACTTTCTATAAAGCTGTAGAAACCTTCTAATGAATGATTATCGGAAGTGCTATCAAAATAATGGCGCAGTATTTTCTTAATTGAAACTGATTGTGCTTTGGTCACTTTCATATCTGAAGCAAATAATTCAAATAAGAAAACAGACAAATCTTCAAGACGTTCTGGGGTCAAGTCATTAACATCGCTAATGTAAAATGGATTGATGCCTAAATTCTTTCCACTTTCGTAACGCAGCACGGTATATTTTTCAGGATAAAGTTTGGCAAATTTGGTATAAGAACCTCCCAAATCAATGATGACCAAACGAACGCCACTTTCAAAATATTGACGCAATATGTTATTCGCTAAAAACGATTTGCCTTCTCCGGTGGGTGCAAAAATGGCAAAGTTACGTGCTTTAATTCGTTTCTTTTTTTCATCCCAAACATCTTTTAATACCGGAATATTATGCTCTCTATCATTAAAGATGATGCCTGTAGTATCCGATTTGTAATTGGTGTTGTTGATAAACAGACAAAGCGCATGTTTTAAATCGGTTACATACAAATCATTATTCGAGAAATTAGAAGAAAAACAGCAGTAACTGTTCAGTATATAATTTTTGCGTTCTTCGCCTCTTGGATAGTAAGGAATGATATCCAATTCTTTAAATTCGGTTTTGATTTTTGAGGTGATTTTATCAAGCTCTTTGGCTTCCTTCGCCCAATAGACAATATTGAGATGACCCCGTATAATGCGTGAATTATCATCAGCATTAATTTGATCAAGAATATGTTGAATTTTACCCAAAACCACTTTGTTCTGTGAACCAAAATTGGAACTTTTATTGAGCTCCTCAATTTTCTTATCTAGCAGCTTACGCCACTTTTGTTTATCATCCAAATAAAGAATCTGATTGACAATATGGTTTTCATTAAGCGTAAGTCCTAAACCATCAATAAAACCTTGATTAAATACAAAATCGTCCGAAGTGAATTTCTCATTGGTTTTACTACTTTGTACATTTTCACCAAAGCACAGTTCGCTGTTAATAGCTAGTGCATCAAAATGGTTTTCGCCAATTTTAACGCTTTTCTTATCCAGTAAAATATCAGTATCAAATCCTTCGTTGAAACCATTAAAATAACCATTTGTGAGTTGCTGAATTTCTTCCGATTTAAGCGGGAAAAACGCCATTTTTCGACTATTATTTATAAAGGAAACAGAGTCGCTTACCGAGTTGACGAAGCTTTTAATGTTGTCATCTAGTTCTTGTATAATTCCTTTTGATATTTTTTTGAAAGGATTGACATACTTCGGATTGTTGAGTGCTTTGTTTTTGGTTAATATGAAGAACAAATAGCATTTGTGTTCAATATGTTCACGACCTTTAAAATGTTGATGGGTGGCTTTTTCTAAAAAGGTAGTATTCGGAAGTTTTTCTGAAGTATAAGATTTTTTAAGATAAATGTCCTGTTTGTGTACAACAGTTCCAATTGGCAACGATTTCAGAGCTTGAAACCAGGCAGCATGCATATCCTCAAAATCTTTTTCGGATAGTGAATAGATTTCTGGCAGATTCCCTTCATAACACAATGCCACATTACCATTATTGGCAAATACGATATGGTCCTGAATATCTACAATGGGTTGATATGCTGAAATGTTAATCTTATTCATAATTAAAGCCTGAATTTCTTTTGTTACTTATAATTCTTGGAAAGGCATTTACCATTTGAAAAAGCTGCGGATTGTTGGTTATCCGCGTCAAGACAACATATAAAGTGGCATTGAAAATCAGTATACCAATGATCACCCCAAAGCTGAAAGAGAAAATGATGACCAATAATGATGCAAGAATAGAAACCATCATTAAGGCAAACAGGGAAATGGGCAATCCAAAAATGACTGCCCGTTTTCTTATGTTTTTATAGACTTCATATTTCTTCATTACACCACTATTGTAATTAAGTATGTGAAGATGCCTACCACAGCACCTGCTATGAGTACAAAAACTAAAACACGAGTAATACCTTTTTTAAGGTCTGCATTCTCACCAAAAAAATGACCAGCATTAAATAGAAATCCGACAAGAAAGATGACACCTAGAATGATTGGGAAGATCGTTCTAATGGTGTCTGAAACATCATTTACGGAGTCTTCAATACCTCCAATTTGTGCGAAGCTTGATGCAGATAGTAATAACAGAAAAGTTAATAATAGAATTGATTTTTTCATAATAGTTTGTTTTTTAGATTTTACGAAATCTATTATGAATTGAAGCTTATGGAAGAAAAAAACTAAATTTTAACGCAACTTCATGTTAAACTTTGGAAGATTCTTAATGTTGTGAAGGATTTGTTGAATTTTGTTCAAACAACAATCGAGATGAACATTTTAAATCCTTTTTATAAAATACTACTTACCATGAATTTATGTCTCATGGTTTTATCTCTTAATTCACAAAATATTGAAGATAAAAAAGTGGTGGTTATTGATCCTGGGCATGGTGGAAAGGATTCTGGAGCTATTGGACTGAATGGAATAATGGAGAAGGATATTGTGTTAAGTATAGCAAGGAAGATGGATCGATTAAATAAAAATACCAAAAGTAATTTTGAAATCTATTTAACACGCTATAAAGACACTTTAATTTCATTATCGGATAGAACACGATTAGCAAATATGCTAAAAGCAGATTTGTTTATTTCCTTGCACTGTAATCAGTCTGAAAACCAAAATGCTAGGGGTGTGGAGGTTTATGTTAGTGCAAATGGTGGTAGTTTTTTAAGGGAGTCTGTTCTGTTAGCTTATAAATTAGAAAAACAAATGAAAACGAAGCTTGGACTTGAAAGTAGAGGGGTGAAGTTTGGGGATTTTCAGGTTTTAAGGGAAACCCATCATAATTGTCCCACAGTTCTTGTAGAATTAGGGTTTTTATCTCAAAAAGAAGAAGCAAATTACTTAAATAAAGAAGCTTCAAAATATTTCATAGCCATGGTTATACTTCAATCAATTAATAAATTTTCAAGATTATGAACGAATTTTTTATCGAGTTAATAAAATGTGTCAAAGATATTTTGATATCAATATATCATCAAGTACTTAAGAAAAAAGAGAGATAGTCTTTCAAATTTCTAAATTCCCCCAAACCAAAGGATGCTCACTAGCAGCAACATTTTTATTAGTTACAGATTTATAAATAGACCATTGAGGTCGCTTTTCTGGCCACATCGCCTTACGGTTTAAGCCGCTATCTTTCATGATTTCAAATAGGGCAGGAGATACTAGCATATAATCTTTTTGCTTGATGTTAACGCCTTTTCTATAGGCTCCTAATCGGTGGTAAGTGGCATCATTTCCAGCATCACAATCTACCTCAAAAGACAAGTGTTTAGTAATGTCTTTTAAATTGGTTTGTTGGAGTAAAGGCGATAAAGAATCGCAATAGGACGGCGCATTAAGTGTGCCTGCAATTATGATGTTGGTTTTATCTTCAGCTATCTGTTCCTGATAGATAGTTGCAATGTAGTTTGCCTGGTTTTTTCTTAAGGCATCCGTGAAATCCTTATCTTTAGTTTGCTTTTGTAATTGGGTTGATAAAATATGAATGGTTAAATTATTTGGTGTTAAAACTTCATATTCAATAAGGCAATTTATGGGATGGGTTTTTATTGAAACTAATTTATGATCCGTACGGAGTAAAATGCCCAATTCCAATCCATTCAATTCTTTACTTTGAACAACAAAGGATTGTGCATAAGGTTTGCAATCAAATTTAGGTAAAATCAATTGGTTGAATTCTTCCAAAGAGGCTCTATCTTCAATTTCTTGAAGCAATAATATATCTGGATTAACAGCTGCAATAACGCGCCCTTTGTTATCGGTGGCTTCTGGTCGAATGGGTGTGGTTTGTAATTCTATCCAACCATTCCATTTTGTGAGGTCACTGGCTTTGGAATCGGTGGAATAGTTTAAGCCTTTCATATATAAAAAACCTGCTTTTCTGCGTAAAACAGCATAAGGTCGAGGACTAGATTTTTCAAAACCAGTTAAAAAAGAGAGCTCCCTAATGCGGGTTTGATCTATTAAAGATACGGATGGTTTTCGCATTAAATCATCAAGCTCGTTAATCCAATCGGTTAAATTTTTTCCAAAAGATTTTTCTAATAAGCTTTTATCACGATGGAATAAATTCTGGATGTTAAAGGTTGCTATTTTCATAATGTTTTGGTTTTATTTTCGTTTATCGTTTGTGTGCTTATCAAATGCAATAAGATTGAATAGAAGGCGCATTCTACTTCGTACTCTGTTTCCGTACAATTCTTCTAATTCTTCGGCATTTAAGTTTGTTGTGGCATGGGTTTTTATGTTGTGATTTAAGAAAAATTCGTAGCGAGACAAGAGTATTTCTCCCATTACATTGCAATCTTTTGCATAGTGTCTTCCAATGGGTTCGATACCCAAATCATCAAAACAAAAAAACTGACTGCAGCCGTAATCTTCAATGGTTTTGTAACCTATGTGGTTAAACCCGAAAACGATGTTACGAGAAGGCACTAAAACGTATGGACGCTGATGTGGCACAATGAATTTTAAAAGTCTCATTAAACTAGTTTTGCCACAGCCAACTGGACCAGAAAGTAAGATGCCTTTGTTCGGGTCGATGTCATTTCGTTCGCAATTTTCAATGTCTTTAATAAAATAATGGCACAGTTTCATAATGATATTATGGTCTTCTTCATAGATTTTAAAATGTTTACCAAAGAGCAGTTTTCCTTTGGCATCGAGGTAGATTAGTATTTTCTTAAAATCATAGGTAACAGCATTTCCATCGAATGTACCAATCGAAAATTCTACACCACCTTCGGTGATTTTAGAGGGGTTGGTCATAATCTTTGATTTTTGAGGTTTTAAGGTTATCCTTGTTTTGAGACACTGGCTCAATTTTTTTTATTTCATTTGCTTTTATCATCCAATTTGAAGCGGTTGCGTGCCAATCTGTAATTTTGATTTTGCCTCCAAGTTTCCAATCAATTGATTTGTAATGGTTATAAAATTTTAAGGCTTCAATTTCAGGCCAATTGTTCATTTTAAAAAAAGCGACAGCTTCATTTTTATTTTTTGGTAGCTTAAGTTTATTAATGTTTTCTATTTGTTTATTAATGTTTGTATTATGTATCAATGCCTGTTCAGAGCCTGTTTCGGGCTTATTCAGAGCCTGTTCAGAGCTTGTTTTAAAAATGAACATCCTAACCTTACTCCCTTTAAAAATGTTATATGAAGGTAAATAGCACAGATACTTCCAGTCGTTAAGGTTTTTTAAGCATTTGTGATAGGTTGCAATTCCGCCAATTTTGGCTATTCCCATAACTTCTTCCCTATTAATATAAAATTCTTCAGGGAAGCGATTGATATTCCAAAACTGAAACAAGGACATATACAAACTGATATGGGTGGGATTTAATCGGGAGTCTTTCGAGAATTGTTGAAACACAGCGTTTAAATGTTTTATATAATTCATAAATCTTCACTCAATTTAATTTGAACCCGGTTTTCTATCATGATTTTCTGGATTTCATCAGCTTCATAAAAATTAATATTTCCCATTTTAGTGTGTGGGATTGTGCCATTCATTCTAAAGTTTTGTAAAGTTCCAGCGCTTATGCTAAGTAAATCCATGACTTCGGATGATTTGAGATACTTTTTTAATCCTGTGCCAGATTGTTTGAATAGTATCTTTTTAATATCATTTAGTAGTTCAATTTTGAATTCTCTTAGGTCGTCGGTGGTTATAATACTTGTTGCCATGATAAGATTATTACATTATTATTTATGTAGGTGTTTGACATTCGTTTAGCAAATTTGATAAGTTTTGATGGTGTTTAAGCAGTAGTTGAACCGTAGTCGGGTTAGATTTTTTAGTTGTAAAAAAGTTGGAATTTGTAGTGATTTGAGTTTTTCAAAGGACTGTTTGGGTGGAGTAAATAGAAAAAAAGTAAATAAAATGGTAATTACAGGAGGTGCACCCGACTACGGTGATTTTGAAGTATTATTCCTCAGAATTATTGATGTAGGTAGTTAGTCCTTCTGATAGGTCATCCAAAAATTTTGTACGGCTCATTTTTCTTGTTTTTATTTCGGCAAAGGTTTTGTAGCAATCCCCAATGTCAAAATGTAAAACCCTTTCTAGTGCAGAAGCGATTTCTTTAATATCGGATTTACCATTATTAATAACTCTATTATGATGAAGGGCATAGATTAATTCGGTTAGATCTGTTTTTGTTGAAGTCCATTGTAGTTCTACCTCATTTGTAACTTTTAATTTGCTATTTATTTTTGGATTTTTAGAGTTAATCAATCTGTTTTGGAGGTAGGAAATAAAATTATTGTACGCCGTGAGTTTGCCTAATAACATATCATAAGGTGTACAGAAATCGGGATCTTGAAAGTAGAATTTTGAAGAAGTAATAGGAAGATTGTCAAAATAATCTCTTGTGAAGTATTGCTCGTCAAGATGCGTGTGTTTTGACTCTATATAATGTGCAAAGTCCATATTATAAAGAAAAAAACGATTTAGTTTGCTCAATTTCTTTTTTACATGTTTTCGTTGTTTGTTTATGTCAGCTCTTGGAAATTGGATTTCGAATGAACGGATTTCAGAATAGTAAATAAGTTGGTTAAGGGGAATTTGCTTTATGTTTTTAAAAAAAAATATTTCTTCATTTATTGATTTGAACCCTTGTTTAATGATTTCTTTTTTAAAAGTATTGAGAAGGTTTCGACAGGTTATTATGCTTTGGTTAGCACGTTCAATATTTTCTTGAGTGTCATATTTTATATCATCCAATTTTCTAAGAAGGTTCTTATTATGTAGTTTGAAGTCCATTTTGATTTACTAATATAATTAGTGCTTATTGAAAAAGATTTCAAATTAAAAGGACAATATCGATGAAGAAAAGAGAGAAGCATTTATATAATTAATCGTTCATTTTTTATGTTTCTCTTAATTTAGGTTTATTATTATTTTCACAAAATGTATAAAATAATATTTATGAAGCAAATAAATAGTTGCGTAATTTATGCGTATTTAATGTGAATATTATTCACAATTTCTAAGTAATAGTTGAAATTAAAGCTATTTTTCAAATTTTTTTATAAAATCTTCTTTATTGGAAACTCGCGATTTTATAAAAACATTGGAAGCATGTTTCCTTACCGTACTATAAGCTAGAAACATATTTTTAGCTATTTTTTTATAGCTATTACCTTTTATAATTTGAATGGCAATCTCATTTTCTCTATTTGTAAAATTATATTCTTTCCCAATATTTCGTTTTAATATAAAAGTGTTTTTCAGTCTATACAAATAACTATTAATTTCCATCGTGGTAACTATAAAAAAAGCCATAGTAACCAATGGCTGGGTAATGGGTTGAAAATCGCCAAAATAAGTAAGCAATGGCAAAAGAATAATTGATAATATAGATGATAGACCCATATAAGTTTGGACTTTAAAATAGCGTTGCCTTTTTACCTCATTTTTTATAGTTAGAAAGAAATAAATAAGGAATGTAATGGACAAAACTATAGGTATTATTAAGAAAAGACTTCTTGCGAAGTTAAGGGACTTAGTATAGTAATAAGGTATTATGAAGAATATGAAAAAGCTAAGCGACAATATGATTGACAAGTTTTTAATTTTAAAAAAGTGGTTAGGTGTCATGATGTTGAATTCAATATATAAATACCAGACAAGGTAAATACACATAAAAATAGAGATGCTATATGTTACTATATATTGCATAAATAGTGGTCCTGGAAGAGATTTATTTGGTAATAATCCATTCAATAGGTTGTATAAAAGAAATAGGATTGCTAAAACCAAATATCTGTAGGATGCCTTGTTAGTTTTTTGTCGATTGAAAACTATTTTAAATAATTGAAAAATAATGATTATACTAATAACAATGCACATGAAAAGTACAATCCAATGCATTGATGATGAGTATTCATACTCTGGTGTATAATAATAATTTTTTTGAATAAAAAGCATTAAAGTGTTGAATTACAAAACATTAATATAATATTTTTTTTACAATTAAAGAAGTTTTATCTTAGTATTAATTAAAAAACACCAAGATGCTTTCAAAAAAATATTCATTAGGTTTTTTTCCAACACCATTGGAGAAGATGGAAAACTTGTCAAAAAAACATCCTGATTACAATTTATTTATCAAACGGGATGATAACTCTGGTCTAGCGTCTGGAGGTAATAAGGTAAGGAAACTACAATTTTTTATTTATGAAGCTTTAGAAAAAGGGTTTGATACCATTATTACCGCGGGGGCACAACAATCTAACCATTGTAGACAAACCGCTGCAGCATGTGCAAAGGCAGGTTTAGAGTGCCACCTATTGTTAGGGGGTAATCAACCAGAAAATTACACAGGTAATTTATTGCTTTCACATTTATTAGGTGCCAATATCCATTTTGCAGGAGAAAATAGAAAGGGTGAAGATTTATTTTCTTTAAAGAAAAAATTAGAGGCACAAAACAAAAAAGTTTATGTAGTGCCCTATGGAGGTTCTAACTTGCTTGGTGCCTATGGGTTTGTTGATGCTGTAAAAGAGTTAAAAGAACAACTATCCAACATGAACTTGAAAATGGATTATATATTCTTTGCTTCTAGTTCTGGTGGAACGCAGGCTGGACTCAAACTTGGAGTAGATTTATATGGACTTGATGTAATATTAATGCCTATAAGTATTGATAAATTGGGCTACGGAGATACAACATTGGATGAAGCTGTACTAGAACTATTGCTGGAAGGTCAGAAAACATTGGGTATTGAAAAAACATATACAATTGAAGATGCAACACTAATTAGAGGTTATGATTCACAAGGATATGGTGTTGTTACTTCAAACGAAAGGAATGCAATAAAAGAATTAGCACACAGCGAAGGTATTTTGCTTGACCCTGTTTATTCAGGAAGGGCATTTTATGGTATGTTAGACCATCTTAAAAGTAATAAAATTAAAAAAAATTCCAATGTTCTTTTTTGGCATACAGGAGGTTTACCAGCTAATTTTTATTATTCTAAAGAATTAATGTAAGAAAATAATATGAGTTTAATTGAATTTGTTGCCATTTGTGTTTGTTTGGTGTATTAGTGTAAAAAAACACAAAATGTTTTAGCTATGTTTTAGCAAAAAAAAAAGTCAAGAAATTTTTTTCTTGACTTTCCTTTGTTTACCTTGTAGCGAGAGGGGGGCACGATCCCCCGACCTCCGGGTTATGAATCCGACGCTCTAACCAACTGAGCTACCTCGCCTAATTTGAGGCTGCAAATATAAAAACATTATTGTTGTCTGCAAATAATAGTTGAGTAAATTATTATTAAAATTTTCTGCTTTACTTAGTAATTAATGTATATATTGGGAACTAAATATTTTATAGTACTTATGGACGAGAAAATTAAATTTGAAATTGAATTTACAATACAAGCATCACCTCAATTAATCTATCAATATATCTCAACACCTTCTGGGTTATCAGAGTGGTTTTCAGATAATGTGAACTCTAGAGGCGAATTGTTTACATTTATTTGGGATGATAGCGAAGAAAAAGCAAAATTGATAAGTAAAAAAACAGGAGAACGCATCAAATTTAGATGGATAACCGATGAGGATGACCAAACCTCTTATTTTGAAATTAAAATTCAGGTAGATGAAATTACTAAAGATGTTTCGTTAATAATTACAGATTTTGCAGAAGAAGACGAAGTTGAAGAGTCTAAAATGCTTTGGGAAAATCAAATTTCTAGTTTAAAGCAAGTATTAGGCTCTGCTTAATTCCAAAACAATATATTTGAATTATATTTGTCCCGAATTTACTTCGGGACTTTTTTTATGACAAATTTTAACGGAACAATTACAGATCAAAATCAATTATTATCAATCCAAAACAGAGGTTATGCATATGGTGATGCTCTTTTTGAAACTATAAAAGCATCGTATGGTAAATTACTGTTTTGGGAAGATCATTATTTCAGGCTCATGGCTTCTATGCGAATAATGCGCATGGATATCCCTATGAGTTTTACCATGGAATTTCTTGAAGAAGAAATTCAAAAAACGCTAAAAGCTAATAATCTTGATAATGTATCTACAAGAGTAAAGTTACAGATTCATAGAAATGAAGGAGGACGGTATTTACCAACAAACAATGATGTTAGTTTTGTAATTTCAGTAATACAAATTGAAGATGATTTTTATGTGTATAAAAATGATTTTTATGAGGTTGATTTGTTTAAAGACCACTACCTATCACCAAGTTTACTATCAACCTTAAAAACAAACAATAAAGTTCTTAACGTAGTTGGAAGCATTTATGCGGAAGATAATAATTTGAATAATTGCTTCATTTTAAATACGGATAAACAAGTTGTTGAAGCCTTAAACGGTAATATTTTTGTTGTTAAAGGAAACACTATAAAAACACCACCAATAACTGATGGTTGCTTAAAAGGTGTGATGCGTAAACAAATTATTGATGTTTTAAAAACCTTACCAGAATATGAAATGGTTGAGGAATCTATATCTCCTTTTGAGCTTCAAAAAGCAGATGAAATTTTCATAACCAATGTTATTGTAGGTATTCAACCCATAACAAAATATCGTAAAAAGTTATTTACCGCAGATATATCGAAAATTATTTTGCAAAAATTGAATGTAAAACTACGCTTAAGTTAATTATAGTTAGGGTTTTCTGGCGCATTACTCCAAATACTATATTCATCTCCAAACTCTAACATTTTTTCTTTCCAAAAGGTTTCGTAGTTTTTTTCAATGATACCGTTTTTATAAATATTTTCGGTAACCACCCACGAGTTTGATTTTAGCTCATTTTCCAATTGATTGGCATCCCAACCAGAATAGCCTAAAAAGAATTTGATATCATTTTCACTAATAATTTCTTTGGCAATAAGTTCTGCTACATTATTAAAATCGCCACCCCAATAAATACCTAAAGAAATTTCAATGCTATTGGGGATTAAGTGTGGTATTTTATGAATAAAATAAAGGTTGTCTTGTTCAACTGGGCCACCATTATAAACTTTAAAAGTCGCTTCAACTTCTGGCACTAAATCGTTTATAGTATAATCTAATGGCTTGTTTAGAATAAAACCTATGGAGCCTTCAGCAGAATGATCAGCCAATAAAATAATAGATCTATTAAAAGAAACATCGCCAATAATGGTAGGTTCAGCGATTAACAAATTGCCTTTCTTTGGTGTTAGTGTTACCATATTGTTGAGGAATTAGTAACTAAATCTAATATTTATTTATTAAAAAAGCAACTCTTTACATAAAATATAAAAAAAATGCCTTCAAAAAACTTGAAGGCATTTTTAATATGAATATTGTAAATGATTAATTTACAGCGTTTGATAAGTCTGCTCCAGCTTTAAACTTTACAACTTTTTTAGCTTTAATTTTTATAGTAGCTCCAGTTTGTGGGTTTCTACCTTCTCTAGCAGCTCTTTTAGAAACTGACCAAGATCCAAATCCTACCAAAGAAACACGGTTACCTTTTTGTAAAGCACCTTCAATTTCAATAAGTGCGCATTCTAATGCTTTTTTTGCAGCTGCTTTAGTAATTCCAGCATGTTCTGCCATTGCATCGATTAAATCTGTTTTGTTCATAATGTAATATTTAATTATTAATAATTTAGTTAAACATTTTTGTTAAATCCTACTACAAATTTATACGGATTATGCAATCATGCAAGTTATAGCTAACGAAAAGCATGTTATTGTTGATAAATTAAGGCTTTTGTTAATAAAGAATGTGTGATTTACCGTTAAATAGACCAATCGCAATAATAATAGGGCTTTAGAGCATTTTTGCGTTTTCATTAAAATTATAACCATTTAAAAGTGATTTCACATCCATAGTACGCTTTCCAGGAAGCTTAATATCTTTAATAAAGATGTAACCGTTTGATACAGCAACTTTTAGTTCTTTTTTTGTAGAAATGATTGTTCCGTTACTATAATTATGAGGGGTAGATTCTTTGTCTGCAGTATAAATTTTTACATCCAAGTTTTCTTCTCCATTTATTAAAGTACACCATGCAGCAGGATAGGGGCTTAAACCACGAATAAGGTTGTAAATATTTTCTAAAGAATCGTTCCAATCAATTTTACAATTGTCTCTATCTAATTTATAAGCGGTTTTAATTTCTGAAGAATCTGTTTGAGGTATTGTTTTTACAGATTCATTTTGAATAGATTCTACTGTTTTTAAAACTAACTGGCTACCAGTAATCATTAATTTATCATGTAAGCTACCAGCATTTTCTTCAGGATTTATTTCGATGCTTTCTTGAAGAATCATATCACCTGTATCAATTTTTTCATCAATGAAGAATGTTGAAACACCTGTTTTGGTTTCACCATTTATTATAGCCCAATTAATGGGAGCAGCACCACGGTAGTGAGGCAATAATGAAGCATGCAAATTAAACGTACCATATTCTGGCATTTGCCATACGACTTTTGGTAACATTCTAAAAGCAACCACAATTTGTAGGTTGGCATTAAGTGATTTCAATTCATTTAAAAACTCCTCTTTTTTTAGATTTGTAGGTTGTAAAACAGTTAAGTTTTTTGAAACAGCATATTGTTTTACGGCACTTTCGTTTAGTTTTTGTCCGCGTCCAGCAGGTTTATCGGGAGCCGTTATAACTCCCACAATATTATAGTTGTTTTCTACTAGAGTTTTTAATGTGGCTACTGCGAAATCGGGCGTGCCCATAAATACAATTCTTAAATCTTTCATCGGTGGATGTTTATTATTTTTAATGAATCAGTTGTAACTAAAAACATGTTTACAAATGACTTAATTTATATGTGTTTTTGGGCGTTATAGAAATAATTTGGTGTTCTAAAAGTAATTTTAAAACAGTTTTTAATTCGGTTTCTGAACAGTTTAATGCTGAAATCATTTTTCTTGATGATTGATCGCCATTTTCCAAAAGTTCTATAATGCGGTTTTTAATGGTATTAATATCTTGAGGTTTTACACTTTTTTTTGTGCTTGTACACACCGAACAAATACCACAAGGTTTGGTGTCTTTCTCACCAAAATAGGCGAGTAGTTGCATGCTTTTACATACCGATTCGTTTTCAACATAATCAAGCATGGCTTTTACTTGAAACTGTTTTAGTTCATTTTGTTGTTCAATAATAGATGCTATGCGGTTGATGGTTTTATCATCTTCTCGTGGTTCAATAAAGGTAACTTGTGCATCGGTTTTTGCTAAATTAAGCGTAATAACTTCATCGCTTGCTAGCTTTTGAAGTGCTTGCGTCACTGTGTTTTCTGAAGTAGATGCTTTTTCGGAAATTTTAGTTAAATCAATTTTTGTATCATGATCAAAAATACCACCATACATACGAAGCATCGATTTTACAATTAAATTGAAATTGGTATGATTTTCTAAATAACTGAAAAGTGTTGCACTCGAAACAATAAATTGTGCAGATACTTTGTTTTTAAATTGTTTTGAAAGAGTAATAACGCTATTTCTATCTAATAACAATAAGGAGTTATAGGATAAAACGGGACTAAAATTGTATGTTTTGCAAAAGGTGTTAAAATCGAAATCGAAGGTTTCATATGCACCCTCACCATATGATATTTGAAAATAGCTACACAATTTTCTATACACTTGTTTTACAAAATCTACCGTTGGTAATACATTTAAAAATTGATTTTTTACTAAAACTTCATCACTGTTATTTTTTAAAATAACGGCAAAAGCTTTTGCTCCATTTCTACCAACACGACCTGCTTCTTGAAAATAACTCTCGATGCTTTCGGGTAAATTTAAGTGGATAACGGTTTTTACATCGGGTTTGTCAATACCCATTCCAAAAGCGTTGGTAGCCACCATAACTTGTTTTTGGTTTTGCAACCACAAGTTCATATTAGTATCTTTTTCAACATTGGTTAAACCACCATGATAGTGAGTAGCCGATATTTTTTTTGAATTTAGAAATGTGGAAACTTCCAGTGTTAATTTTCTATTGCGAACGTAAATAATGGATGATTCTTTATATTTTTTTAATATAGTTTCAATGCGATAGTATTTATCGTTTTCATGATACACCATATAGCCTAAATTAGGACGGGAAAACGATTGTTTAAATACTTTTGGTTGAATAAAATCCAGTTCTTTTATTATATCATCTACCACCTCGGGAGTTGCTGATGCTGTTAAAGCGACCACATTAACTGTTGGTTGTAGTTGGCGCAAAAGAACAATGTTTTTATAGGCTGGTCTAAAATCGCTACCCCATTGCGATATGCAATGTGCCTCATCAACCGCAATTAAATTCACGTTCATTTGTTTGATGCGTTCTTGCACGAGTTCTTGTTGCAAACGTTCGGGCGAGAGATATAGGAACTTGTAATTGCCATAAATGCAATTATCCAAAAGTGTATCTAATTGGCTATAGGTGATGCCACTGGTAAGCGCCATGGCCTTAATGCCTTTATCATTTAATTGCTGAACTTGGTCTTTCATTAAGGCGATTAAAGGTGAAATAACCACGCAAATACCTTCTTTGGCTAAAGCAGGTATTTGAAAACATAACGATTTACCACCGCCTGTTGGAAGCAGTACAAACGTATCTTCCCCTTCAATAACCGCATTGATGATGGCTTCTTGCTCGGGACGGAATTCTGTAAAATTCCAATAACGTTCTAGTATGTTTATGGGTTGTTCCATTTATGGGTTCAACGCTTTTAATATGAAATTGGTTCTATTTTCTACGGTACCAAAAGGTACGTCAATTAACTGGTAATTAAATTGTTGGTATATACTTAGTAACTGGTCGTGTATTTCTAAGGCTTGTTCAAAACTTTCATAGCGTTCGCTGTCGTTGGTATAAATGCTTTCCCAAGGTTTTAAAATAAAAACGGTATCGTACATGGCTTTTTCGCAGCTAAGAGCGAATGAAGGCGGGTAATTATTTCCAATAAAATTCATGTAGGCAAGAACATCGGGCAAGCCTCTATCAAAAAAAATAAGCTCAGCTTGCAATTTGTTAGCGTCTTCAAATTGTTGTTGTCTGCCTTTTAAAAGCAGTTCACTAAACAATAAAGGCTCGGTTAAAAAAAGCTGGTCGATACCTTCTTTTTTGGCATCTAAAATAATTTGACGCGATATTTCTTCAAGACAGGCGTGGCCTCTATTTATCAGTTCATTTATTAAAGTTGATTTTCCGGTGCCTGGACCACCAGTTATGACGATTTTTCTTGAGCTCAAAAGTGAAAATTTAGCTGTAAAATTAAGAATTGATAATTGATAATTAACAATGGATAATTAAAAATTAATATTGACCACCCATTCATCTTGAAAATATACGAGTGTAAAGCTAAATGTAAACGCTATTTTAAATGAGATTGAAAGTTGATTTTAAGTTTTTTTTAATTGTTAATTATCAATTATTCATTGTCAATTGTTTCGCGTTAGGGATAGTAGCGGAAAGCCCACAGCGACCCCGAAGCTTCGGGGGAGCGAGGACTTGCAGCGAATAGCCCGACCCGACGTAGGAGGGAAACGCCCAAATTAAAATAGGTTTATTTTTATAATATACTTACTAAATGTATATTTGCAATAGAAAAAAATACTATGAGTACACCCCAAAATTCGGATGAATTTTACGAAAAATTAAAATCGCAATTATACGATACTACTAGTTGGCCTTCGGATTATTTATATAAGTTTATAATAAAATCTGACGTTAAAAAAATAGCAAAACTAGAAGCTATTTTTAATAATATGGGTGCGGTTATACAAACTACCGAGTCTAAAAATGGTAAATACACGAGCGTTTCTGTTAATGTTTTATTGGAAAATCCAGAGGTTGTCGTTGAAAAGTATAAGGAAGTTGCAGAAAAAATAGAAGGTGTAATAAGTCTTTAGTTTTTTTTTGTACTTTGCACAGGCATAACAACTACATGCCAAATATTAAATCTACACAATTATTTTGACAATAGACGAATTAGAATACAACACAGAGCGTGAACATTTAATTATACCTGAATATGGACGCCATATGCAGAAAATGATTAACTACGCCAAAACCCGCGATACTAAAGAAGAACGTAATAAAGTTGCCAAAGCCATTATTTCGGTAATGGGAAACATGCAACCGCATTTAAGAGACGTTCCAGATTTTCAACATAAGCTTTGGGATCAACTTTTTATAATGGCTAATTTTGAATTGGACGTTGATTCTCCATACGATAAGCCCACCAAAGAACTTTTGGAAGAACATCCAGAGCCTTTGGCTTACCCACAGAATTTTCCGAAATATCGTTTTTACGGAAATAATATTAAAACCATGATTGATGTGGCGAATACTTGGGAAGATGGCGAGCTTAAAGAGGCTTTAACTTATACGATTGCCAACCATATGAAAAAGTGTTTTTTAAACTGGAATAAAGATACTGTGGAAGACGATGTGATTTACGACCATTTATATGAACTTTCTGGTGGAAAAATAAATTTAAAAAATACTGATGAAGATTTATCGGATGCGACAAGTTTATTACGTAGCAAAACGAAATTTTCTAATAGCAATAGTAATTCAAACAACAAAAAAGGCGGACATCATAAAAAAAACGCTTCAAATTATAAAAGAAAACGTTTCTAAACTATATGGGTACATTTAAAATTGAAGGAGGCCACCAGTTAAAAGGTAGTATACAACCTCAAGGTGCAAAAAATGAGGCATTACAAATTTTATGTGCTGTTTTATTAACGCCAGAATTGGTAACCATTAAAAATATCCCAGATATTGTTGATGTTAACAAGCTTATTAATTTATTAAGAAAACTAGGTGTTAAAATTGAAAAATTGGCCCATGGTACTTATACATTTCAAGCGGACGATGTTAATTTAAAATACTTAGAATCGGATGAGTTTAAAGTAGACGGACGTGGTTTACGCGGTTCTATTATGATTGTTGGTCCGTTATTAGCACGTTTTGGTAAAGGATACATTCCAAAACCAGGTGGCGATAAAATTGGTCGTCGTAGATTAGATACTCATTTTGAAGGGCTTATTAATTTAGGTGCCAAATTTAGATACAGTAAAGAAGAACAGTTTTATGGCGTTGAAGCAAAACGCCTAAAAGGTGCTTACATGCTTTTAGAAGAAGCTTCGGTTACAGGAACTGCCAACATCGTGATGGCTGCTGTTTTAGCCGAAGGACAAACTACCATTTATAATGCTGCATGCGAACCGTATTTACAACAGTTATGTAAAATGCTGAACCGTATGGGTGCTAAAATTAGTGGCGTAGGCTCTAATTTATTAGTTATTGATGGTGTGGATAATTTAGGAGGTACAGAGCATACTATGTTACCTGATATGATTGAAATTGGTAGCTGGATAGGTCTTGCTGCTATGACCAAAAGTGAATTGACCATTACCAATGTATCTTGGGATGATTTAGGTATTATTCCATCAGTTTTTAGAAAATTAGGTATTACGGTTGAAAAACGTGGAGATGATATTCATATACCTGCACATACAGATGGGTACGAAATACAAAGTTTTATTGATGGTTCTATTTTAACAATTTCTGATGCGCCTTGGCCAGGTTTTACACCTGATTTGTTAAGTATCATTTTAGTAGTGGCAACACAAGCTAGAGGAAGCGTACTTATTCACCAAAAGATGTTTGAAAGCCGCTTGTTTTTCGTTGATAAATTGATTGATATGGGTGCGAAAATTATTCTTTGCGATCCGCATCGTGCTACCGTAATTGGTCATGATTTTAAATCGACTTTAAAAGCAACAAACATGTCGTCTCCAGATATTCGTGCGGGTGTGTCGTTACTAATTGCAGCTTTATCTGCAAAAGGCACATCGACCATTCAGAATATAGAACAGATTGATAGAGGTTACGAGCGTATAGATGAACGTTTACGTGCTATTGGAGCTAAAATTGAGCGTCTTTAATTTTTAAGATGCTTTAAAGTTTGAGTGTACAATTTTTAAATTAGCTGGATACTTTTCATCTGTATTTAAAGGACTAATATGTTTCATTGATTTTACATAGTTTTCCAGAATAGCTATTGGAATGTCTAGAAAATCGCCCATATTAAGTCCTTCTTTAAATTCAATGTCTAAAGTTTTATTGTTTTTATTGAAACTTAAACTTTTAAGTATCGAAGGATTTAAATGTAATCGTATCATAGTTTGTTGGTTTTTAATGTGATACGATAAATGTAAGGCTAAAAAAACTCTTAAAAAATAAGCATAAGTACGTATTTTTATATTGTTTTCAATTGCTTTATGAAGAAATTAAAACTAAAAAAGCCCCTATTTAAAAAAATAGAGGCTTTTTTAATATTTATAAAGAACCTAAACTTAAGGTCTTCCTTTTAATCGTTTTTCAATTTTTTGTTTAATACTCGTTAAACGTTTCATAAGATCCATAATTTTTGGGTCTTGTTCCTTTTTGTATATTGTATTTAAACTTAATATAAGGTCTTTTACTTCTCTCGCTGCTTCTATGCGTTCGCTTGTTGTTTTAAAGGTTTGTTTTCTTTGTTCAAACTCTAAAGCGCTTACAATTATTTCCATGTGTTTTAATTTTTTTAATAATCTTGTGATAATGTTACTTATCAGAATTTTGCAAGGTAATAAAACTAATAAAGTTATACGGTTTTATAGCAATTATTAAAGAAATCTTAACATTTTAAAGGTATTTTACAAATTTACTTTGATATATTTCTAACACATTTTGAATAATTATAAACATATCTAACCTAATCCAATGGCCCAAAAAATTGAGACTACCTATAAATATTTACACTTTTTGGATCGCCAATTCTTAAAATAAGTATCATTTATATAAGTTATTCAGCATAGAATTTACCTTGCCATGTGTTTTTTTGGGTAAGTAATTTATCTATTTTATCTACAATTTCAAAATTTTTTAGTCCATTC
This sequence comes from Mariniflexile fucanivorans, assembly GCF_004341235.1. Classification (GTDB taxonomy): domain Bacteria; phylum Bacteroidota; class Bacteroidia; order Flavobacteriales; family Flavobacteriaceae; genus Mariniflexile; species Mariniflexile fucanivorans. The sequence goes on along the minus strand of NZ_SLUP01000002.1, from coordinate 388,063 downwards.
CATTTAGGAGCAATCAAAAGTTCTTGAGGGGCTTCACTAACAAACCGTTCTATAATAATATCAGGACGTAACAAGCTTATAAATTCTGAAATAAATTCGATATAGTTTTCAGCTGTGAATAATTGAAATTTTTCAGGATCGTTTTTAAATTGACTAGCCATTATTGATTTTTTTACAATTTGTAAATGGTGTAATTTCAATGTGGTAATAGGTAATTTTGAAATTTCAATGGCGTGATTTAGTAACTCTTCTTTAGATTCTCCAGGCAATCCAATGATTAAATGTGCCCCTAAATGAATTCCTTTGTTTTCACATAGTTTGTATGCTGCTATGGTATCTTCAAAGGTGTGACATCTATTTACGTTTAAGAGCGTTTTGTTTAATGTGCTTTCTACTCCAAATTCAAGTGAAATGTAATAGCGTTTAGACAAATAAGATAGGTAATCTATAATTTCTTCAGAAATACAATCAGGGCGTGTGCCAATAACCAGTCCTATAACATTATCAACACTTAAAGCTTCTTCATACATTTTTTTTAACGATGCTAAATCGGAATATGTATTCGTATAAGCTTGAAAATAAGCAAAGTATTTTTGAGTAGTGTACTTTTTAGAAAACCAATGAATGCCTTCTTCTAGTTGTTGTTTAATGCTTTTTGTAGGAGAACAATAATCTGGATTAAAGGTGTTGTTGTTGCAATAAGTACAACCTCCAAAACCTTTAGAGCCGTCTCTGTTTGGACAGGAAAAACCTACATCTATAGATATTTTTTGAACACGATTTCCAAACGTAGATTTTATATAAGAAGAATAATCTAAATAGCGTTTTCCTGTAATTGGCATATAAAAAAGTTAAATGCAAAATTACTAAAAAATGAGAACCTATAATTGTTTTAACTGAATATTAAACGTGTTATTGCAAAGCTTCTTTATACACTTTCAAACAACGTTCTCTGGCAAATTTATGATCGACTATAGGTGTAGAATATGTGAGTTCTTGAAAATTTGGTACCCATTTTGAAATGTATTTTAAGTTTTTATCAAATTTTTCTATTTGTGTAGTTGGATTAAAAATACGGAAATACGGAGCAGCATCGACTCCGCAACCAGCAACCCATTGCCAATTACCAACATTACTAGACAATTCATAATCATGTAGTTTTTCGGCAAAATAAGCTTCACCCCAACGCCAATCAATAAGTAAGTGTTTGCATAAAAAGCTGCCAACTAGCATGCGTACCCGGTTATGCATAAACCCGGTTTTATTTAATTGTTGCATACCTGCATCAACTAGTGGGTATCCTGTTTTACCTTCGCACCACAGTTTAAATTCATCTTCGTTGTTTCTCCAAACAATTCTATCGTATTGAGGTTTGAAACTTTCGGTTACTGTATGTGGAAAATGCCAAAGTATAGTCATGAAAAATTCACGCCAAATAAGTTCTTGCCAAAATATTTCGTTTTGTTCTGCAATGGCTTTTTGTATCATTTTTCGAATGCTCACCGTACCAAATCGTAAGTGAGGTCCTAGTTTTGATGTGCTGTCTTGCGATGGAAAATTACGTGTTTCTTCATAATTTTTTATGAGTTCTGTATTTACCGTAAAATCTGCGATGGTTTGATTAGATTGAATGAATCCAATATCAGATAAACTTAAATTCGGTAATTCTTTGGTTTTAACTAAATTATTTAAAAGTGGTTTGTTGTCAAATATTTCAATATCACTTGTTTTAAAAGTAGATTTCCAAGTTTTCATATACGGTGTGTAAACCATATACGGTGTGCCATCACTTTTTACAATCTCATTTTTTTCAAATATAACGTGGTCCTTATAAGTATTAAATGTGATGTTATTTTCATTTAATAAATTTTTTATGCTCGTGTCACGTTCTTTAGCATAAGGCTCGTAGTCATGATTTGTATAGACGGAATGTATATTGTAATCTTCAATTAATTGCTGAAATATGTCAAAAGGTTTTCCAAAATACATCGCCAAACTACTTTTATAGTTTGTTTTAAGCGTTTTATTTATGTTTTGAAGTGTATTATGTATGAAGGTGACTCTGGCATCATCTTTCGGGAGTTTTTCTAATATGTTAGCATCAAAAATAAAAATAGGAAGTACAGGGTGGTTTCCGTTCAAAGCTTCAAATAAGCCATGGTTGTCATCTAAACGTAAATCACGACGAAACCAAAATATGTTTAGTGTTTCTTTCATCTGTTTATTGTCTTATATTGGTCAGGTACTGATCGCTATTAATCATTCCGTTGTGTTATAAAAATTTTAACATGCTCGTTTCATTTAGTATTTACCAAAGAGTTCTTCAAGCTTTTTAGTCCTGTAATTAAAAATTTCCTCCAATTTTGGTTTCACTAAAATAGGATGTACCATTTGACCTAATATGCCAAAAGGCACTTTATAATCTATAATATCTTCCATTTCTACACCACCATCAATTTCTTTTATAAAGTGTTTATGGTGCCAAAGGGCATAGGGTCCAAAACGTTGCTCATCAACAAAATAATGTTTATCAATAACATGTGTAATTTCGGTTACCCACTTTGTTTTAATACCCAAAACAGGTGTTACTATGTATTGAATTATTTGTCCAGCAAACATAGGTCTGTCTGCACCCGATAGAATGTGAAAACCCATATAATCTGGTGTTATTACTTTTAAATTCCCTGGATCTGATAAAAAATCCCATGCTTGTTGTAATGTAATTGGAAGATTTTGCTTTTTATGAAGCGTATATATTTTCATGGAGTGTTTGATTTCATTCCCTTGAATCCCGATAGATATCAGGTGGGAATCTAATTATTGATTAAAATATAAGCATTTAGTGATGTTGCTATGCATAACCAAATAAAATATGGCAGTATTAAAAGTGTTTTTGCTTTTAAATCATTTTTAAATGAAAACATAAAAATGGCTATTAAAATAGTCAATGCTACAATAACCATTAATCCCAAACTAACTAGATGCTGATTGAAAAAAATGTAGTTCCAACTGACGTTTAAAATGAATTGTACTGAAAATAAAATTTTAACTTTATTTGTCGGCATTTTTAAATACAAGTATGCCATGTAAATGGAAAATAATATCATAATTGTTGTCCATGCAACTCCAAAAACCCAACCTGGAGGCGTCCAAGGTGCTTGGTTAAGCGAGGTATACCATTCACTTTGTGGACCATTATTCATGAGCCAACTACCAATACCTAAGGCTGAAAAGTTAATAATCAAAAAAATGATTATTAGTTTAATAAGTTTCATGTGTATGTATTATTTATTTTTTAATTGTTCAATTCTAGGTATTAAAGCTTGAGCCAAAGCATATTTCTCATCACTAAGTTTTCTGTTTACACTAGATAAATCGTGCCATTCTCTCATTAACTTTTTAAAATTAGATTCTAATTTTTCAATTTCAGATTTTTTTCTAAATAAATTAAACATATCTTTTTATTTTAAATGATTAATAATTTTATCGTTTAACGGATTTGTAACAGAAAAATAATAATCGATTAATTCTCCATTTTTTCCTACTAAATATTTTTGAAAATTCCACTTAACAGAAGAATCGGTTTTTCCGTTTTTGGATTGTTTTGTAAGCCATTGGTAGAGTGGATGCTGGTTATTGCCTTTAACATCCACCTTTTCAGTCATTAAAAACGTAACACCATAATTTTGCTTACAAAAAGTTTCAATTTCTTTAAAAGTTCCAGGTTCTTGACCACCAAATTGATTACAAGGAACACCTATAACAACTAATTTATCTTGGTAAGTTTCATGTAATTTTTGCAAATCGTCATATTGCCCCGTGAAGCCACATTTTGATGCTACATTAACAAATAGTATGTATTTATTTTTAAATTGAGATAAATCGATGGGTTCTTCCTGTAAACTATTTATTTTGATGTTATAAATAGATTCTGAAGGACTTGTTTGTGCTTTCGATTTTGAGAATATGGAGAACATAAGACTTAATAAGATTAGTTTTTTCATGTGTTTATATTTTGAAAGAAACAATACCACAATCCATCTCGAAAATTTGACCAGATATGGAAGTTGCTTTGTCTGATATTAAAAATACAGCCATTTCTGCAACTTCGTCCGGATTTAATATTTTTTTAAGAGGATGACGTTCAGTAATGGCATCTATCATTTTATCATTTCGTAACAATTTTGAAGCTAATTGCGTGTTTGTAACCGTTGGTGCAATGGCATTTATTCTAATAGTAGGAGCAAATTCTGCTCCTAAAGATTTTACCAAACCTTCTACTCCCGATTTTGCCGTGGCAATACTAGCATGGTAAGGCATCCCTAATTTTGACGCCACCGTACTAAATAGTAAAATAGAGGGTTTATTAGCTTTTTTAAGAACCTCAATATACTTTTGAATGGTTTTTACTGCACCAAGTACATTAATTTCAAAATCTTCACGAAATTCATCTAAACTTAATCGTGAAAATGGTTTTAAATTGATGCTTCCTGGGCAATAAATTAGGCTGTCTATCGTATCTATTTCAGGCAGTTCATCTGCTAAAATGTCACAATTATAATGTGTCATATTAGTATGATTTTTTTCTGGTGCAGACCTACTAATATTTATAATTTTATGTGTATCTACTAAATTTTCAACAATAGCATGTCCTATGCCTTTACTCCCTCCAACTATTACAATGGTCTTCATTATGTTATATATTGGCAATTAAACTTCTTCCATGTAATCTTTTTTCAACTTTACGCTTTATAGCTGTTAAACGTTTCATGATATCCATTATCTTATCATCTTTTTTTTGCTTGTAAATTTCATTTAAAGCCAAAATTAAAGCTTTTGCCTTTCTAGAAATTTCAACTCTGTCGCTTGTAGAAAGCGATTTAAATTTTGTTTGTTCGAATTCTAATGCTTCGTTAATAATATCCATGGTTTTAATCTTTTAAATAATTTTGTAATTCTGCTATTTTTGATGCGTTGTTAAATTGACCTCCGTAATAGGATGTAACTGTTGCAGATGATTCATCTTTAATGCCTCGTGATGATACACATAAATGTTTGGCGTCTATAATAACGGCAACATCTTCAGTTTCTAAAATATTTTTTAAATCTTCTGCAATTTGATTGGTTAAACGTTCCTGTACTTGCGGGCGTTTGGAATAATATTGAACAATTCTATTTAATTTAGAAAGTCCAATCACTTTTCCAGATGAAATGTATGCCACATGTGCTTTACCATAAATAGGTACAAAATGGTGTTCGCAATTAGAATAAAAAGAAATATTCTTCTCAACCAACATTTGATTGTATTGATACTTATTATCAAACAATGCTATTTTTGGTTTGTTCGCTTGGTTTAAACCAGAGAAAATTTCATCTATGTACATTTTTGCTACACGCTCTGGAGTTCCTTTTAAAGAATCGTCGGTTAGGTCCAACCCCATAACGTCCATAATTTCTTCGAACAATAAAGCAATTCTTTGTTTCTTTTCGGTATCAGAGCGTTTAAAAGCATCCTTTTTCATGGGAGTTTCTAAACCAGTATATATGTGATCGTCTCCAATATCTTCAAACGAAAAAACGTTTAAGTTGTGACCATTTTTTTTGTTTACTACTGCTTCTTTAATCATAATGTCTTTTTTATGTGTTGTTTTTATGTACTCATCTCATAAAACAAAGCAACGTTATCGTTTTGAAATTGAGTTATGTGTTATTTGTTTCTGTCTTGAACATTTAAATCGGCCTTTTTCAAAGTTTCTTAATTTTTCATGCTTAGTTTTTCTTCCTTGAACACGTTTTCGCCACATTTTGAAACTGCTAGGTTTCATTTCTTTTCGCATCAATGCTATAATGTCTTGTTCTTTAAGGTTGAATTGAATTGTTATGGCTTCAAAAGGAGTGCGATCTTCCCAGGCCATTTCAATAATTCTATCAATATCTGTTTCAGAATATGTCATTAAATTCATAAAAAACTATATTGAGATTGGTACTGTATTTTCAAATCTAAAAGTTTATCAAAAAACGATTTGTTCTCTTTAAACGTTTTATTGTTTCTAAAATGAATAAAACGGCCTTGAGCATGAATACTACTACCATTTGTTTTGTAAATAACTAATTGATAGTAGGGGATTACCCAAGTATAATTTTTTAAACCTTTATTAATTAATACTAAAATGCCAATGGGACGTAATTCTAAATTTGCGTAATTAACATCGGAAACTGTATTAAGATATAATGTCATGTTCGGACTTACATCTTCAATAATCATTCGTTTTGAACCGATACCTTTCATTCTTAGCGATTGTAAAAAAGAGAAAGGTTTACCAACCAAATCATTAATTAGTTTGTCATGTTCTTTGTTAGAATGTGTGGTATCCAATAGCATACAGTAAAGATATGCAAAAATATTTATTTGTTTAACTTATTAGTTAAAATATTAAACAAAAATTAACATCTTGTACTGGAAGCTATATTTTGGATCTTATTACTATAATTTTTAAGACAGTTTTCTATTAGGAAGTGTGTGCTTGTTTAAAATACGTTTGGCTTCTTTTTTTACAGTGATATTGTTTCGTAATTCCCATAGCGTATCACTGGCTTTCTTTCTTGTTTTATCTAGATTTACAATAGGATTCGGGTAATCTACACCTAATTTAAAGTCATACAATCCTTGTTCCATCTCTGTCATTAAATATGGCTCGTGTGCAAATGGCGTATTTAATCGTCTTAGTTCTGGTACCCACTTTTTTATAAAGTTAGCTTCGGGATCATGTTCGTAGCTATTCTTAACAGGGTTGTATATGCGTAACATATTGGTACCCGTTTCTCCTGCTTGCATTTGTAGTTGAGGGAAATGAATGCCAGGTTCGAAATCTAGAAACATTTGGGATAGGTGTGTAGTAGCCTCTTGCCAAGGTTGCCATAAATTATGTGTAAAAAAGGAAACAACTAACGCTCGCATTCTAAAATTAAGGTACCCGGTTTCATTCAAGCACCGCATGCAAGCGTCTATGATAGGAAAGCCTGTTTTTCCACTTTTCCAAGCCTCTTGGTAGTTATTAGAAATGCTTTTTTTTAGTTTATGAAATCCTTTATTTATACTGGCTTCTTCCATGGTGTGCTCCATTTCAAATTTTTGTATAAAATGTCCTTGCCAGCGCAACCTTGACATAAAGGCTTCTAGGGATTTTTTGTGAGGTGATATTTTTTTTAAGTGATAAGCTCTATGATACACTTCTCTGACTGACAGGTTTCCCCAGGCAATATAAGGTGATATCCTGCTGCAACCTGTTCTTGCTAATTCAGGTTTTGAAATATGCAACATGTAGTTTTCATAACGTTTAGCAAAAAAGGAATCTAGATATTTTAAAGCCATAGTTCTTCCTCCTTTTTGAAAAGGTGAATTAGGATTTGTATCTAGAGAATGGTTTCTAAATAATGTTTCTAGTGTATTAACATCTTCAATGCTTATTAATTGATTGTAATCTGGATTGAATTTTAAGGGTTCAATCTCAAAATAGGCATTACATTTTTCTATCCAATCGATTCTGTTTTTTAAGCCTCTTTGTACACCATTATGAATGTTTTCATGCCATACTATAAAATTATTTTTGCAAAATCGTGTAAATTCTTTGTCTCTATTATAAGTTACTAAAATGCCTGTTTCTTGATGTGAATAAATATCGGATATCTTATATTTAGTAAGTAATTGGTTAATTGTGGCAATAATATCTGATTCTACAACAAGTACTTTCGAGTTGTGTTTTTTCAATCTATCATTTAAATCAACTAACGATTGTTTTATGAAATCCCAATGCCGTTGGCTATAGTGCGGATCATTTATAAGTAATTTTTCAAATACATATACCAAAAGCACGTTTCTTTTAGTAGCTAAAGCATTAAAAATAGCTTCGTTATCTTCTAAGCGTAAATCGCGTTTTAACCAAACAATATTTACATGGGGCTTGTTAGTATTCATCTTGATGTTCTATAATGTGTTTTGCCTTTTTTTTTAGTTTATGTAATTCCTCAGGTTTCATTTTGTTTAAAACACTGTACATCATGGTCATTCTAAAATTGTCACTTAAAAAAGCACGTTTGTCGTCTAAAAAATTCCAATACAAACTGTTGAAAGGGCAAGCGTTATCTTCTGTCTTTTTGTTTTTATCGTAATGGCATCCATCGCAATAATTACTCATTTTGTGTATGTATGATCCTGATGAAACATAGGGTTTTGTTGCAATTTTGCCGCCATCAGCAAATTGACTCATGCCTCTTGTATTGGTAAGTTGCACCCATTCTACAGCATCTACATACACGCCCAAGTACCAAGCATCAACTTCATCAGGATTTGTTTGAGTTAAAAGTGCATAATTACCTGTGATCATGAGGCGTTGTATATGGTGTGCATACCCATTATTTAAACTATTGGTTATGGCATGTTTTAAGCAATTCATTTTAGTGTTTCCAGTCCAGAAAAAGTTTGCGAGTTTATTAGTGTTTTCTAGTGTATTTATTTTTTTGTAATCTGGCATGAGTGCCCAATACATACCACGCATGTATTCTCGCCAACCAATTATTTGTCTAACAAAACCTTCTACTTGTGAAATATGAATGCTTTCTTGGTTTGCTTCATAATAGTTTAAAACAGTTTTTACGACATCTTTAGGTGAAATTAGCTTTGTATTTAAAGCAAATGATAGCCTAGAGTGAAATAAATAAGTTTCATTTGTGTGCATGGCATCTTGATAATCGCCAAAATGAACTAGTAAATGTTCGCAGAAATATTTTAATTGTTGTAAACTTTGAACGCGTGAAATAGGGTATTGGAATGTGTCACTTTCAAAAGTTCCAATGGTTTGAATGTTTGTCTTTTTAATATCATTTAAAATTTCAGATACGTTATTTTCGAAATTTATGAATTCTGGAATATCTGCTTCACCTTTCCACTTATTTCTATTGCTTTTATCATAATTCCACTTGCCGCCTTGTGGTTGATTGGCAACCATTAATATGTCGTGTTTTTTTCTCATGGAACGATAAAAATTTTCCATGAGATATTGTTTTTTACCTTTAAAAAACTCAGATAACTCGTTGCGTTTTGTGTAAAAATGTTCTGAAGCGTAGACTTCAGAATCAATGTTTAACGCTTTACAGAAATCGCTTAGTTGTTTATCAAGACGGTATTCATCAGGTTGTTGATATTCAAAGGTTTTGATGTTGTATTTTGATATAAGTTTTTCAATATTTTGGGTAAGACTTTGCGTGTTTTCTGAATCATTAATTTTGAAATAAATTACCTTATGGTTTTTGTTTTTTAAATCGTCTGAAAATTGACGCATGGCAGCAAAAAAACCTATTACTTTTTGAATATGATGATTCACATAATCTGTTTCCTGGCGCATTTCAAACAGGCAATACAAAACATCATCATCCGTGTTTTTAAACCACGAATGTTTTATGTTGAGTTGGTCGCCTAATATGAGTCGTAAAGTTTTCATTCAAAAAGTGTGTTTTAAAGCCAAATATTTTGAAATTTCCCTTTTGGGTCATACCGTTCGGCTTGTAGTTTTATATTGAATTTTCGGTCTCTGGGGTCATTACCAACCCCGGAAACGTACATCCAGTTTCCGTAATTGCTATGTACATCATAATCAATAAGCATAGCTTCAAAATAAGCAGCGCCAATGCGCCAATCTATTTCTAGTTCTTTAGCAAAAAAGGACGCTACATTTTGTCTGCCTCTATTGCTCATCCAACCTGTTTTTTTCAGCTCTATCATGTTAGCATTTACAAATGGTTCAGTAGTGGTGCCATTTATCCAATTGTTAATATGAATTTGGTCTACATTCCAATGATATTTTCTGTTGAGAATGCCATGAATTTTAAAAATATTATGGCCATGTTTGAGTGAAATGTACTTAAAATAATCCCTCCAAATAAGTTCAAAAACAAGCCAATAGGTAGAGTCATTATTGTAATGTTCTTTTTCGAATTGTTTTACTTCCCAATAAATAGTTCGTGCGGAAAGGCTACCATTGGCTAACCAAGGCGAGAATTTGGAACTAAAATCGGCACCAATTAACCCGTTGCGAGTTTTTTTATAAACGCCTAATTTATTGGTTTCAAAAAAATAGTTTCTCAATCGCTTCAAAGCATTTTCTTCACCGCCTAAAAATGGAAAGGCTGTTTTTGTATGCATTTTAAATGCTTCGAATCCTAAATCCTGTAAAGTTGGAACGGTAGTTTGTTTTATTTGGATAATATCTTGATTTGCTCTTGTAGACAAAGCATCTTTACGCACCAAACAGTTTTTTTCTAGATGCTTTCTGAAATTGGTGAAGACTTCTGGAATTTGATTAATATCCATTTTAATATCATCTGGATGATACAAAAACTGATCATAATTTTCAATAATTGAAATGGTATTTGGGAGATTATTCTTTACATTTTGTAAAACATTGACTTCCTCTGGAGTCCATTCTTTTTGAGTGTAAATAGTTTCAATATTATATTTTGAAACTAAAATCGGAATAATGTCTTCTGGCTTTTTAAAATATGTAAGTAAATTAATGTTTAAATTGGCTAAATTTGATTTTAAATTTAAAACCGATTGAATTAAAAACTGAGCTCTATACTTCTCAGTTTTTTTAAAACCATATTCAGTTAATTCAAAATCTCTAGGATCAAAACAATAAATGGCAATACAATTTTCATGTTTGGAGCTAGCTTCATATAAAGCACTATTATCACGAACACGTAAATTGTTTTTAAACCATACTAAAGCCGTTTTGTTTTGTTTCTCCTGCATTTTTCACTACAATATTTAACGTCAATCCAATTTAATTCCCATTTTTTTCGCCAAGTAAAAGGCTTATTGCAAACAGGACATATTTTTTCTGGTAAATGTTGTTTTTTCAAATACTAATCAGCTTATTTATCATACCTTTAAAAATAAGCCCATGAAAAGGTAAAACACTATACCAATACAATCTACCTGCCAATCCTCGAGGTCTAAATGTGGCGGTTTGTTTTAATAGACCATCTTCAATTTTAAATTCTAACCACGCTTCACCAGGAAGTTTCATTTCAGCATAAAGCAATAATTTTTTCTCTTTTTTGTCACTAAATATGACACGCCAAAAATCGAGAGCATCACCAGCATTTAAATCGGAATTATGTGTTCTTCCACGTCTTAATCCAATGCCTCCAAATAGTTTATCGAGATAACCTCTAACTTTCCATAAAACATTACCGTAATACCAACCTGTAGAACCTCCAATAGACCAAATTCTGTTAATAGTGAAAGTTTCGTCTACAATAGTTCGTTGTTTGTAATCTTTAAAACAACCGTATTTAGGAACGTTAATATATTTATGAAGGCTATTTTTTAAACGTCCGCTGCTTATCATAGAATCTTTCCAACTTGAAACAATGCTATTTTGTTCAATTTTTTCAAAAGCCAATTTTACAGCTTCCGTATATGTTAAAGGATCTACTTTTAGAATGTTATTAATATCACTAGGGTTTCCAACAATTTCAACACCCATACTATCCACGAGGGTTGATGCTAATTTATATGATGTTGAAGTAACAAAATAAAGCCAATAGGATGACAGTTTTGGGGTCATTACCGGAACTGTTAAAATGTAGCGTTTTAAACCTCTAATTTTGGCAAATTGTAGTAACATTTGCTTGTAGGTTAGGACTTCAGGTCCAAAAATATCATAAGATTTATTATAAAGCATTTCGTTCCCTTTTGCTTTTGAAAGAAAAGCTAAAACATCTCGAACAGCCAATGGTTGGGTTTTGGTATTCAACCATTTGGGAGCAACCATTACGGGTAATTTTTCAACCAAATCGCGAATAATTTCAAAAGAAGAACTCCCAGAACCTACAATAATACCCGCTTTAAATACAGTAAGCGCATAGGTGTTTGATGCTAATAAATCTTCAACGTTTTTTCTAGACTGTAAATGTTTTGATAGGTCTTCTTCGTTGGTAATGCCACTTAAATAAATGGTTTGTTTTAATTTGGAATCTTCAAAATAGGATTTAAAATTCTCGGCACATTTTGCTTCTAACTTTTCAAAATCTTTTGAGGTGTTAGACATAGAATGTATAAGATAGTAAGCAACATCAATGTCTTTTGGAATGTTAATTAAAGTTTCGGGTTTTAAAAAATCGGCCTCAACAATGCTAATATGTTCATCGTCCAAATAGGTTTTATCTGCCCTTAAAGCATCTCTTACAGCGCAAACTACATGATGACCTTCGTTAATAAGTATGGGTATAAGTCGTTTACCGATATATCCTGTAGCGCCTGTAATTAGAATTTTCATTTTTTTATGTTTTAATTTCAGATATTTTTTTTGGTCTTTGATATTCTAACCGTGTTTTTAATTTAGGAAGCGTATAACCATCTAACCCATTTATAGCTACAGTTTTTGCTTTTGAAAGGTTTACAAAACCATCGTCTTCCAATAAATCATCTTCAATATGTAAATCTATAATTTCACCTATAACTAATATGGTTCCATTCGCTTGAATGGGGTATTCTTCAACATATTTCATCGCCATTTGTACAGGAGATCCATTTACAAATGGTGCCCAAAAATCATTTTTATATACTTCTTCTAAATTCGTTACATCAAACTCAGATGTGTTCGATTCGTATTTCGCAGAGGTATGATGCGCATCTTCAATAATGGACTCGTGTATGTGATTTATAGTAAAATAACCCGTTTCCTTTATATTATCATACGTATTTCTAATCACCGTAGTTGGTCTTAAAAAAAAGCCAAACATAGCAGGGCTAGAACCAATGTGGGTGACAGAACTAAAAATAGCAACATTACTAATTCCTTTTGATGATTTTGTGCCAATTAAATTAGCCGATTTATACCCAGAACAACTATTTACAAGATTTATTTTATATAAATGTTCTAATTGCTGAATATCGTTTTTATTAAAATGTGGCATTATAAATTTTTAAAATTATTGATTTTGATGTCTTTTGCCTTTAAATCGAACATTAAATTATATAAGCCAAAAAAGGTTCGATTCATATAAATAAAATGTTTAGAACCGCGGTTACCATTCATTTTGCGTAACTCGGTATTTTTTGAATAACGTTGCCCTAAGTCGGCTATTTTTCCAAAGAAATTTGAGTCAGAGAAATCGAAGGTTTCCACTTGAAAAGGCTGCGTGAATAAGCTCAATAATTCATAAAACATCTCTGTGAAAAAGTCTAATTCTTCTTTAGAATCATCTTCCCGAAGAATTTCTAATTCATATAACTTAGATACAAAATATTTGTGATTTGATAAGTTTTCTGGTTTGGCCAATTCAAAATAAGGAACGTAAAAATCATTAGGAATTATTTTCATACAACCAAAATCTAAGGCAATTAATTCACCTTTTTTAGATACTAAAAAATTCCCCGGATGCGGATCGGCATGTACCTTTTTTAGCTTATGAATTTGAAACATATAAAAATCCCAAAGTGCTTGCCCTAATTTATTGGCAGTATCTTGGTTGGTGTTATAGGCGGTAAATTCTGAAAGGTGTTCACCTTCCATGTAATCCATAGTAATAATTCTATCCGATGATAATTCTTCATAATATTGAGGAAACAAAAGGTTAGAAATGTGCTTACAAGCTAGAGATATCTCTTTGCTTTGCTTCATTTCCAATATGTAATTTGTTTCCTCAATTAATTTTCCTTCAACTTCTTTAAAGTATTTATCCGAGTCTTTTCCCTTGATATTAAACATTTTCATAGCAATAGGCTTAACCAGAGCCAAATCGGATGCAATACTTTGTGCAACTCCTGGGTATTGGATTTTCACAGCAAGTTTTTTCCCATTTTTAGTTGCTACATGTACCTGACCTATACTAGCAGCATTTACAGAAGTTGTGTTGAAGGAATCATATAATTCATTTGGTTGTTTACCAAAATAATTCTTAAACGTTTTTAATACTAATGGCGGAGATAATGGCGGAACAGAAAATTGTGCCAACGAAAATTTTTCAACATAAGCCTGTGGCATAATGCTTTTTTCCATGCTTAGCATTTGTGCTACTTTTAAAGCACTTCCTTTAAGTTGCTTTAGGCCATCATAAATGTCTTCAGCATTGCTTTCGTTTAAAGTAGCTCTGGCTTCGGTTTCTGTTTTGGTTAATTTATCACCATAATATTTTAAATAATTGACGCCAACTTTAGCACCCGTAGAAACTAACTTTGAGGCACGATGTATTTTTGAAACAGGAATAGAATCGATTGTTTTCATATATATATTATTTCATGTGCATTTTTTCTTTGAAAATGAATTTTCCAAAGTCAATTACACTTTTTAGTGGTGCAATATTTAATACATCAAAACAGGTATTTACCGATTTTTCAATAAAAATATCAGTTTTTTCAAAAGAAGCAGAGGTGTCGTCCAACCAAAACTTTAGGGTTAAAAGTAATTGTACCCATCCAGATTCTTGAATGGCTTTATTTTGAATTTTTTCTAGCTGTTCTTGTTTTAAATCGATGGTTTCAATACCTAAATTTTGAATGTAATTTGTGAAACTTTTTTTAAGTTCAGAGAGTAGCGATAACCCTTTCATGCTGTTTTTATGCTTATGTAAAGCGTAAACAACATAACTTCTGTTGGCTGTTAAATTTTCAAAGAATGTAAAGTAGAAACTTAATAGCTTGTTTCTAGCATCAAATGATTGATATTCTTCATTGTTGATTAATGCAGAAAGAGTATTATCAAAAAATGCTTTAAAAATGAATTTCTCTACAGCTTCAAAAGAACCGAAATGTTCGTAAAATTTAGCTTCTTCGAAATTGTTTGCTTTAGCAAAAGCATAAACCGATTTCGGATTTTCATTATGTTCTAAGACATAATCCATGTAAAATGAAATTATGTCGTTGCTTGTAATAGTCTTCTTTTTTGCCATGATATTGAATTATATAGCAAATATACAAAATGTTTAACCTTATTTTGTAAAGATTAAACAAAATTTAACTTATTACAAGAATTTCAGATAGATAACAACAGAGAAAATAGGTTTACTTGTGTTATTTAGTGTTATTGAGTAATTTTTGCTTGGTAAAATTTATTGTTAAAAACCGTTTTGTTTAAGAAAACAAAAGCTTGATAGAAATCGTCCATAGGTAAGTTAAAAATGTCGTGACCTTTATTCAGGTAGCTATATAGTAAAAAACTGGTGTTGAAAGTTTCTAATTTTTCAGAAATAATTTTAGAACCGCTTAGCAACAAAAAACCAGGAGCCGTAGGCAAACACGATTGATGCGCACTGGTGTCGTAAGGCACTACCTTATCGTTAACCCCATGATACATGACGGTAGGTATCGCATTTTCTTTGATTATTAATTCTGGTTTAATTACGGCACCAGAAAGTGAAATGACTGCTGCTGGCTTAATATTTTTATAGAGTTCTTTGTTTTTTATTAGTAATTCCCTGTTGTAAACAATATTTAATGCTGTTTCACCACCTGCGCTAACACCAAATAGCACTATTTTGCTTCCATCTATTAAAAAAGCGTTTTTATATTTAACTAGATATTGTATAGCATTTAGTAAATCTTCAGCACCATTAGAAAATGCTTTTAGTTTATCTTTTGCTGGATAACTACAATTAATAAGTTTTTTCTTTACTAATCTATAATCAACGGAAGCTACAACAAACCCTTTTTTTGCTACATTTTCAGCTAAATAAATTGTAGAACCATCATTTCTTTCACCGTTCATAAAACCACCACCATGTATTATTACAAAAAGCGGTCTGTCAAGTATCGAATCATTTACAGGTTGGTAAAGGTCCAATTTTAAGGTGTCTTTATCTCTTATGGAATACGTGTATGTTTTAGAAGAAATGCTATCAAAAACCCTATCAAGATATCTTGTTTGAGAAATTGCATTAAAAGAATAAAATAATATAAAAATTGTTATTACCTTTTGAATCATATAGTCTTAAAAAAATAAATAATATTTGGAGCCTAAAATTTTGGCAAATGTAAGTGTTAAATTAACATCTACGAAACACTAATAACCAATTAATTTAAGTTTATGAAAACATTTGTAAGTAGTATTTCTAAAACAGAATTTACAGAGAGTGAAAAAGTACATGCTAAAACAATAAGAAAATCCATTTTTGAATTAATAAAGAAAGAACACCCCGATTTTAACTCCAAAAGTTTAATTGCTGTAGTAGAGTTAAACCAATACCGGCAAAAATATATTGCAGAATATTTAATGCAAGAAGTAGGGGAATTAAATGATTTGGAAGCAGATGTTTTGAAAACCTTGCAAAACCATGAAATTATTTCGAGTAAAATTGATATTGAAAATGACACTTCAAATTTTACTTTTGGACAACGATTGGCAGACAAAATTGCGTCGTTTGGCGGGAGCTGGAAATTTATAATAATGTTTGGACTCTTTATTTTTGTTTGGATTGGTTCTAATATTATTTTTTTATTGAATAAAGGGTTTGATCCGTACCCATTTATCCTTTTGAATCTTATTCTGTCATGTTTAGCAGCTTTACAAGCGCCTGTGATAATGATGAGTCAGAACAGGCAAGAAGAAAAAGACAGAGAACGTTCTAAACAAGATTACATGGTGAATTTAAAATCGGAATTGGAAATTAGAATGTTACACGAAAAAATAGACCATTTAATTGTTCACCAACAGCAAGAATTGTTAACTATTCAGCAAGTACAAGTTGAAATGATGGAAGATATTATGAAACAACTTAAAGAAAATAAAAACCAGAAATAGCCTAATTTAAGCTTTTGTTAACATTTTAGAAGTCCGTATTGATTAATTTTATAAAAACTTAAAACTATTGAAAATGAAAAAACTACTATTATTTTTATTAACCATAACAGCAACGTTGTCTGTTAATGCACAAATTAAAACGCCTCAACCAAGTCCTTTTAGTAAATTGGAACAGAAAGTAGGTTTAACCGATATTACTCTGGAGTATTCTAGACCATCTATGAGAGATCGTGTTATTTTTGGCAATTTAGTGCCTTACGGGAAACTTTGGCGTTTAGGGGCTAATGCTAACACTAAAATCACGTTTAGTACAGATGTAACCATTGGAGATAATGAGGTGAAAGCAGGTACTTATGCTATTTTTGCAACGCCTAACGAAACGTCCTGGAACGTTGTGTTTTATAGCGATGCAACAAATGGTGGGCTTCCTAAGGAGTGGGATGACTCTAAAGTAGTTGCTATGGTAACTGCTGAAGTGTATCCAATGCCCGTAAAAATGGAAACATTTACCATGCTTTTTGATGATTTAACCAGTAGTTCTGCTGTTTTGGGAATGCTTTGGGAAAGTGTTTATGTAGGTGTAAAAATTGAAGTTCCAACAGATGATATGGTGCTTACCAGTATTAACGATGTGATGAATGGAACACCAACAGGTAACGATTATTACGCTGCTGCTGTTTATTACTTACAAGAAGGAAAAGATATTAAACAAGCAAAAACGTGGATTGATAAAGCCATTACAATCGCTGGTGATAAAGTGGCTTTCTGGCAACTAAGACAGCAGTCTTTAATTTATGCTAAAGCGGGCGATAAAAGTGGTGCTATTGCGGCGGCAAAAAAATCGTTGGCAGCTGCTGAAAAAGCTGGAAATGCAGATTATGTGAAAATGAATAACGATTCGCTTAAAGAGTGGGGAGGTATGTAATCTATACATATATTAGATTTCTAGATTGTTAGAAATTTAGATAATACTATATATAAAAAGCGCAACAGATTAAGGTTGCGCTTTTTCGTTTTTAATCTTCATCTTCTAAGAAGAATATTTCTTCTACTGAAATTTTAAATAGGCGTGCTATTTTTAATGAAAGTACGGTTGAAGGTACATATTTATTTTTTTCCATAGCATTTATAGTTTGCCTACTTACACCAATTTTATCGGCTAAATCTGCTTGTGTCATATTATAAATAGCGCGTTGTACCTTTATATTATTCTTCATCGCTATTCAATTTTAGTTTTAAGAAATTAAAGCGCACAATAAAGAATATTAATGGTGTAAACATATTGTAAACTAAAACGGTAAAAAAATTGGCTTCATAAATAAATATTATTGTAAACAGAAGGATTATATAATTTAGAATTATCGCCCAAACTAAAGACTCGTGTCTTAACTTATGAATAAATTCATCTTCAGTTTTTTCCTTTGAAAAACCTACTAATAAACCACCAATAACTATTAAGACTGAAATAATTTCATCCAAAAATTCATATCCAAAATTATTTATAATGTCGATATTGAACAAATCATCTGTTGAATCGAAAACTTGAAGAAATATGCCTAAAATAATTCCTGACAAAAATAATAACCAACCAAAAGCTTTGTATTTGTTTGGTAATAAATAATTTGTTTTCATAACCGTTCGTTTTAAATTGATTTAAATGATTGATAAATCAAAAGTAAAACAAACTTTACATATAGACAAATAAAATTAACTTAAAGTAAAATTATTCAGTCTTTTACATGTGTTTGATCGATGAAATTAATTTTGTTTCTTTAAATCCTTTAGCAAGCCAAAAGCAAAATAGCTAATAACTAGAATGGCCAATATAATGCAAAGCCACATAAAAGCGTTTGTTTGCCAAAACGATTTAGTTTCCGAAACTTTATTTTGAGTATCTATTTTGTTAAAATTAGTAATGACTGCTTCGGGTAGATCGGTGTTAAACGAGGCTTTAAAATTAACTAAATCATATATTGGTTTTTGTAATGTGGTGTCAATAATAGCTTCATAGGCTTCATTCTTTTTCAAATTGCAAATCACATAAAGTGGTTTTTGAAAGAACTTTAAGTGTTTGATGTTTAATGGTGGATTATCATTATTTTCAATTTCAATAACGATTTCTTTTTCAAAAATATAAGGTAATTCAAACGTGTTATGTGTACCAGAATGTAACTCGAAATTAAAAACGTTTTCTTGGTAGGTTTCTATTCTTTTTTTGATGGTTCTGTTTTTATTTACCAAAATTTTTGCTTCACGCAGAAAAACTTCATTTTCAATATCGAAAACCATACTTTCAATGTGTTGGGGCATAGCGAAAGTGACGGATAATTGGGTTGTTTTATTTTTTTTATTGTTTGTGTTCTTTATTTTGAAATCGGTTATTTCTACTTGAGAAACCGTTGAAAACTGATTTTTATATACACCAACATTTAAAATTTGAAGTGGTAGCGATTCTTTGTTATTGAAATCGAATTTTATAAAAGCATAATCGGTTAAAGGAAATGAAAAGGTTTGTTCAACAGTTGTTTTCTCAGCTTCATTCAACCCATAAAAAACCTGATTTGTAGCCAATCCATACCATTCTTTTTTATCATTACTACCGCTAATCGTATATGTTTTTTTAACTTTTGTATTGGCGATTTTCAACGTGAAGTGGTCTAGTTTTTGTTTGTTTTTATTTTCAATAACAATGGAAGTAACAGAGTCTTTTGTGTTGTTAACATTTTCAAAATTAAATTCCGAATAGGAAGATTGCATGCTACTTTCATCATTTAACAATACATAGGGGACTTCATTTTCTTTAGCATCTAAAATTCGAAAATAATTGGTGTTTGATGCGCTAGCTGAACGAACTTCTGGCGAAAGCAATATTTTATGAAATCCATCTTGGTTTACTTCAGAAATAGCTCCTTTAAAGTTTTGAGAAACTAAAGTTACTGTTGAAAGTAATAAAAATATATTAAGAAAATGTTTATACATTGGTGTCTGGGTTTTTAGAAGCATCAGTATCTACTACTAGTTTTTTAATTTTTTGATATACGAATGAAATCACTAAAACAAGTACGCCTAAAAGGATGAATGCTATAATTTTCCCAGTTTCTGATACATTATTAATATCATAAACAAATAGTTTTATAATGGTTATTCCTAAAAGTGAAAGCGCTATAATTCGTAATTGTTTCCATTGTCTTTTTATACCTATAATTAAAAACACAAACGATAAAAAACCCCACAAAATGGGATACCCAATTTTAATAATTTGACGTTTTACATCATTAAATTCGCTATTAATAAAACTCGTTCTGCCGTAGTCGTCGTAATACGTATCGTTGGTAGTTTGAGTTGGATAATTTGTGTTCAATTCGGTGACATCAACTAATTGCGGCGTTAATTTTATACTATGAACAATAATTTCATTACTAAAAACATATACCATGGCAAAAGCAAAAATCCAAAGGGCGATTTTAGATTGTAAAAAGCTAAAAACAGGTTTTTCTTTTGCATGATTTAGTAGAGAAATGCCGAAGTAAATTAAGCAAGCAAGAATAACATAATGAAACAAAAATGCATAGTTATAATTGGTTTCTAAATTATAATTTGAAGCCATTTCATTGGAAGAGAGCTTATAAAAAAACAATATGTAAAACACGATATTAACCATGGCAAGTAGTAGGGTTACTTTAGTAAATTGTATATTTTTACTTCTTAACCCAAAAAATAATAATATGCTGCTAAATACAAAATGATAGGCAACTGCAAACGAAAGTGCCGAAGCTTGGTTGGCAATATATTGATTGGATTGGTAAATAATTTCAAGAATACCAACTAAATAACCAATACCAATTGCCGCCACTAAAAGCAGGTTTTTATAAAGTGAAAGGTTTAATTCGAAACCTAAAACTTTAAAATTAACGGTTTCTTTTTTAATAATAAAATAGGTAGCTATTAATGCAGCCACCACAACAATACCTGTAATAAATATGGGGTTTAAAATAATTTGCAATGTGGTTTCATTGTACATATCGTATTTCTGTACCCAATCTATCATCAAACTTATAATACTTAATCCTTGTACAATAATAGCCCCATATTTAAAGCCATTGATTTTCGATTTTTGAGATAACCAAAATAACAAAACAGCTTCGGCTGCCCAAAATAGCGTGATGTAATTTCCTTTAAATTGAATTGGAATAGTTAAGGTTACAAAAGTTAACGTTAAACCAATTAATAGATAAATGGCATTTTTGTCTAACCCGAATTTTTTATAAAGAATGATGGCATATACTAAATTATAAACGGCCAACGACAATGTGAAAACACCTTTTATTTGAAGTTCCCAATCGTGGATAATGGTTAATCCAATTCCGAAGAAAAAGAAAGTATTTGCAATAAGAATTCCATATTCAATTATTGAGAAAGTACCTTTGTTTCTCAGGTTATTTAACACAATAATGATGCTAAATATAAAATAGAAAAGTGTTGCGAAGGTAAGTGCTCCAGCATGCGGTAAAGTGTCGTTCATTAATTCTTTTACAACCCACGAAAAGAAAAGTAGTGTGGTAAAGATGAATGATAATATGGTAACAACTTTCCATTTTTTAAAATACGAAATGGCTAAAATCCCAATGTTTAAAATGGCAATGTATGTGAACAATACCATGTAATTGCCACTACCCGTACTTACCATAAAAGGTACTGCAAAACCACCAATTAACGATAGAACCGCCAATTCTTGCCGGTTATAAGCGACTGAAATTAACACACTAAACGCAGTAATAACAACCATGATAACAAACGCCACGGTTTGGTTAAACAACTGGTATTCATGAAACGCAATAGCAATGGTAAAATAAAAGATACTGATGGCACCAGCAACCATAACCGAGCTAAACGCTGCATAGTTTTTTTTGAGTTTATGGGCAATTCCCATAACCAACGAACCGCATAAAATACCAATTCCCACACGGGCATATTCATTAATCCAGTTTTTGTCAATAGCATATTTTACAAAAAAGCTGATGCCTAAAACTAAAATCAGAATCCCGATTTTATTAATAAGATTTTCACCAATAAACTTTTCTAAATCTGGGTTGTTTTCCTTAAATGTTTCATACCAAGATTTTTTAGGAATTACAGGTTCTTTAGATTTAACAGGCTCAGGAGCAGGAGCTGGTTTAGGAACAGGAATAGGTTTAGAAATAGCATCTGCAATAATAGGTTTTGGAGGTATAATAATTGGTTTTTCTTCAACCGGTTTTATTATTATTATTGGTTCAGCTTTTGTAGCTGGTTTTACATCTTCTTTAGCCTTAACGCTTGAATTTTCTAAAGAAGATAAGTCTTTTCTAAGTTGATTTAGTTTTTGATGGAGGCCATCTATGGAATTATTAATTTCTTTATAATGTGAACCGTTTTTAGAAAGAATAATAACGAGTAATATTAGAATAATTATAAGTAGAAAACCCTCCATAATATTTAATTTGTGAAGGTCAAATATAATCTATTTTTCAACAAAATAAGAGCAAGTAAAACTTACTTAGATTAAACACAAAATATTAGTAAAATAATGCGGTTGAACGGTATTTAATATTCTAATCCAATAATTTCACGAATATCATCAAGTGTTTTTATCAATTTTCGGCTAAAATCAAAAGTCATAATATCGCTTTCGGTTTTCCCTTCACGAATTAATTGGTTAAAATGAATAGCTTCATAGTTATACCCAATGGTATTGTATCCAAAATCTTTGGTTTCTTCCTTTCCATGAGCAATAATGGTAACTGTTGTTGGCGCATGGAATTGCGTATCAATTTTCAGTGTTCCTTTTTCACAATAGAAAATGGCTTGCGTAGGCAAAACATCTACAAGCGAGCTTTTTAAATATGCTTTCACATCGTTTTCATAACTTAAAACCATATTACATGTAGAATCAGTGCCATTTTCAAAAAAGGTAGCAGAAGCTTCCATGTTTTTAGGAGTGCCTAAAGTTGAAAG
Organism: Mariniflexile fucanivorans; assembly: GCF_004341235.1. Lineage (GTDB taxonomy): Bacteria > Bacteroidota > Bacteroidia > Flavobacteriales > Flavobacteriaceae > Mariniflexile > Mariniflexile fucanivorans. Next base: position 365,270 of record NZ_SLUP01000002.1, on the reverse strand, counting down.
CGTCGCAAAAATAGGGTAGATGCCAATATCTAATAAACTACCACCGCCCATGGCTTTATTAAACAATCTGGCTTTGGTATTGTATGGCCGTTGAAATCCGAAATCACTTTCAATTTTCAAGATGTTACCATAGGTTTTATTCTTCAATTCTTTTATAACAAATTGGTAGTGCGGTAAAAAATAGGTCCAAAGTGCTTCCATTAAAAGAACCTTTTTTTCTTTGGCTTTTGCTATCATTTCTTCCACTTCTTGGGCATTCATTGCAAAAGGCTTTTCACCTAAAACAGCAATACCTTTTTCTAAACACATAAGTGCATTTTCTTTGTGTAAAGCATGCGGTGTGGCAATATACACAGCATCAATTTCTGGATCGTTTGCTAATGCTTCGTAGCTGTTGTATGCTTTTCGGGCATTGTGTTTATCAGCAAAATAATCTGCTTTTTCTTGATCTCTGGAGGCAACCGCGTATAATTCGGCATCATCAATAGTTGCTAAATCGGTTGCAAATTTATTTGCTATAGAGCCTAAACCAATAATGCCCCATTTTATTCTTTTAAGCGGTAATTCTGTCATTTTTATTATTTAATTGAAGTAAGCATGCAATAACTATTACAATAGCACAGCCTACAAAGTTTAGCCATAAAAATGGCAGATTTATTATGTGGTATTCATTAAGGAAAAACAATGCAATTACAACTAATTGTGTTACAATAGCAGCTATAAAAACAGCCTGTCCTTTTACAAACTTGAAGAAAAAAGCCAATAAAAAGATGCCCAACACATTGCCATAGAAAATAGACCCAATAATGTTAACAAGTTGAATTAAATTTTCTGCAAGATTAGCAACACAGGCAACACCAATAGCCATAATGCCCCACGCAAAGGTAAACCATTTGGAGGCTTTTACCATGTGTTCTTCGGTTTTTTCACCCGTGTTTCGTTTGTATAAATCGATGGTAGTGGTAGAGCCCAATGCGTTCAATTCACTTGCGGTACTGGACATGGCAGCACTTAAAATAACGGCCAATAATAAGCCTATTAAACCCCGTGGTAAATTGTTCAAAATAAAATGAATAAACACATAATCTTTATCGTTGCTTTCAACTTTTATATTTTGATTTTTCCCTGCTTTTTCAATTAAAATTCTGGCTCGATTTCTAAGGGAATCATTGTGTTTGTTTGCTGCTGAAATATAACTTGTAGCTTCAGGGTTATCAGAATTAACAAACGATTTTATGTAGTCTTGTTTATTGTTAAAAAGGATTTGTTGTTCTTTTTGAAGGTTTATGTATTCCTCAGCATATTCCGAATTTAAAACGACTTCTGTTGCTGTTGGGTTGAAGTTTATAGGCGCTTCATTAAACTGATAAAATACAAAAACCATAACACCAACTAACAGAATAAAAAATTGCATGGGTACTTTTAAAAGTCCGTTAAAAATCAATCCCAATTGCATTTCCTTAACCGATTTTCCAGATAAATAGCGCTGTACTTGGCTTTGGTCGGTTCCAAAATAAGACAGCATTAAAAACGTACCACCAATAATACCACTCCAAAAGGTGTAGCGGTTATTCAAATCGAATGAAAAATCTAAAATTTCCATTTTTCCATTAGCACTAGCAATGTTCAATGCTTTTGTAAATGTAATATCTTGCGGAAGCTTATCAACAATTAAGAAAAAGGCGATAAACATACCAATAAAAATAACCACCATTTGGTGTTTTTGTGTCACGTTTACGGCACGTGTTCCACCAGAAACGGTGTAAATAATAACAAGAAACCCAATAATGATGTTCAGGGTTAAAAGATCCCAACCCAAAACTACCGATAAAATAATGGCAGGTGCAAAAATGGTAATACCAGCCGCTAAACCACGCTGAATCAAGAATAAAATAGCTGTTAAAGTTCTGGTTTTTAAATCGAAACGATTTTCTAAAAATTCGTAAGCTGTATATACATTTAAACGGTGATACAACGGAATAAATACCATGCAAATAACCACCATGGCAATAGGCAATCCAAAATAAAATTGAACAAAGCCCATACCGTCGTTATAAGCTTGCCCAGGGGTTGAAAGAAAGGTGATGGCACTTGCTTGGGTTGCCATAACCGATAGGCCAATAGTCCACCATTTTGAGGTGTTTCCGCCTTTTAAATAATCTTGAACATTTTTGCTTCCTTTGGTTTGCCAGGTGCCATACCCAACAATAGCAAGTAAAGTTGCGCTTAATACAATCCAATCTAATAGACTTAATGTTTGCATATTAAAAGGCTTGCATGATTAAGTAAAACAGAATAAAATAAATAGCATTGGCAATTAAAACTAAAGAATATAATTTTAACCAAGGCTGTTTTGTTGGTTGGTTTTTGTTCATATTAATCGTTTAATTTAGCTTCAAATTTTAAATCTTCTTTTCCTATGGAAAGCATGTTGGCGAATAATCTATAAGCACCAGAAACGCCTTCTGGAAATTCCCTAAAAAAGCTCAAACCTGTGTATATGTAGTAGCCTTTTCCGTATTTTGCGACTAATAAACTACCCTCTTTTGGGGATTCATTTTTATCGCTCATTGATAAGATAGGAGTGAAGTCTGCAGCCCATGAATTTGGGAAATATAAACCGCGCTCTTGTGTCCAGCCTTCAAAATCTTTTTGAGTTATTTTGTTTGGATAGTTTAAAATAGGATGATTGGGGGTAAGGAAACGAACTTCTGCATTTTCATCGGTCACTCTATCATTCGATAATTTTAGCATATAAGGCGAAAAATTATCTGTGATTAAACCACGGCTGGTATTGTATTGTACAATCATATTACCTCCATTGGCAACAAAATCGAATAACAATTGCTGTTTAAATTTAAGGTTTTCTACGGTGTTATAAGCTCTAATGCCAATTACTACGGCATCAAATTTACTTAAAGTTTCGGCGTTTATAGCCTCAGGCTCTATGGTTAAAACGTTGTAACCTATTTGTTGTAAACTTTCAGGAACCACATCGCCAGCACCCGCAATATAGGCGATATTTTCACCTTTCTTTTTAATATTCAATCTCACAATTTTGCTTTCACTTGGCAATAAAACAGTTTGAAATGGAATATGCTCGTAATTGATTTCTATAAGTTCTTTGTTATAGTCGGCATCATTTATATGCACCACAGGACTTACGTAACCTTCGCTTTGATTTTTTGGAGGAACAATCGTAAACGTAAGTATTTGCTCTTCACCTTTATGAACAATATTTACTTTTTGTTTTTCAGGAAACACGTTCCAGTCTTTAGGGTGGCAAACTTCAACATATCCTTCTAAATTATCACGACCTGCTTTTACAATTATATTGATATCACGTTGTTTGTCATTTTCAAAAATGATGACTTTTTCTGAAATTTTAGCCGAAGCTTCAGGAATGATTTCAAACGGTCTGTACAATTCACCTTTATCTGGTTTTGCATACCGATATACAACAGGTTTACTGAAAGTGATTTTGGTATTATTTATTTTTAAATTGAAGTTAACAATAATACTTCTAGGTGTTTCTGGTAAACCTATAAATAATTTGTTTTCAACAGTATACATGCCTAATGTTCCTTTTGTGTTTAACCAGTATGGTGACGTATTTTTTTCTTCCGTAGAAATATAATAATCAGTATCGAACTTTTCAGAATCATTATTTTTTAATGCTATATTTTTTGAAATGGTTTTTCCATCTCCTTGCGTCACACTTTCTAAAACAATGTTTTGATTGCTTCTGTTTAGAGCCTCAATATTGATTTTAATTGTTTGGTTTAAAGTTGAGGATGGTGTTTCTGCCGATGCTTCTAAAAATAAACCCGTACACATTTCTATAATCGATTTTAGCTCATTTGTTTTTTGGGTTTTCCAATGTGTGTCTTCAATGTTTTGGAGCAATTTATAAGCTTCTACTAATTGTGATAAGTGTTCTGATGGATTTTTGAAATTGAAATTAGCTTCAATAGAATTTAATATGTTGCCTATAGCTTTTCCGCCTTTTATCCGATTCCATGAGGTGTCTATACCCTCGAATAAATTTTGGTTATCTGTTAACGCATCACCTTTTAAAAATTCTAAATATTCATTTTGAGTACCGCGTTGCGATACTCTTCCAAAACCTTGGCTTAAATGTTGGCTACTTGCTATGGAAGCCATTTCGTTATTTGATTGTCCTTTTAAAGGATAAAAGATTCCAATATCAAAACTAAGTCTGTTATCTTTATTGGCTTCATCAAATTCCTTTTGCGAGCGATAAAACCAAGAATTGGTATTAAAAAACAAACGTTTTGGTTGCCAAGGGCTAGCTTGTTTTTGCAATTCTGGAAAGGCAGAAGCATTATTAGCTAAATCGAACGCTTCATAACTTAATAGGGCAGAAGCGGTGTGATGACCATGAGTAGTTCCTGGTGTTCTATGGTCAAAACGGTTAATTATAATGTCTGGTTTAAGCTTTCTTATAGCTAAAACCACATCGCTTAAAACAGCTTCTTTGTTCCAAATGGCTAACGTTTCATCAGGGTCTTTTGAAAAACCAAAATCGTTGGCTCGGGTAAATAATTGATCACCCCCATCAACACCTCTAGCGGCTAAGAGTTCTTGGGTACGGATAACGCCTAACAGTTCTCTTATTTCTGGACCAATTAAGTTTTGCCCGCCATCACCTCGTGTTAAAGATAAATACGTTGTTTTTGCTTTTACTTGGTTCGATAGGTATGAAATTAAACGGGTGTTTTCATCGTCTGGATGTGCTGCAATATATAAAACCGACCCTAAAAAATTAAGTTTTTGAATGGATTCAAAAATACTTGAAGATGAATGTGTTATAGGTTTTTGTGCGTGGGAAAACGAAAAATAAAATAGGAATATAAAAGAAAGTAAAACTCTTTGCATGTTTGATTTTTTAGCTAAAAAATCAAATATAACAAAGTAATAGGGGCTACTTGGTGGTTTTAATGTTTATTTAACGTTCAATAAATTTATAATTTACGGTTCAGGATTTTATAAAAAAAAGTATTAATTGGCATGCATTAAGCAACTAGTATTAAAGCCATTTCTTCCGTTTAAAATAATAAAGCATCCCTAAAAATATAATAATCATAACGCCCCAAAAAACAGGGTAGGCATATTCATAATGTAATTCTGGGATATGGTCGAAGTTCATACCATAAACCCCAGCAATAAATGTTAATGGAATAAAAATGGATGCCATTATGGTTAGTACTTTCATAACTTCATTCATTTTGTTGCTAATGGTGGTCATGTACATATCCATTAAACTCCAAATCATTTCACGATAAATATCAATGTTTTCGGTAACTTGTATTAAATGGTCGTAAATATCGCGGTAAAATGTTTTTGTTCTTTTTTGAATAAGCGAACTTTCGTGTTTATCAATTCTGCTAATTACTTCGCGAAGCGGATAAATTGAACGACGAATTTTTAGAATTTCCCTCTTTAAATCTTGAATCTCTTTGTTAATTGAATTATTTACGTTGCCGTTAAAAATATCGGTTTCAAAATCTTCAATTTTATCACCCAATGTTTCAATAATAGTGAAGTAATTATCAACAATAGCATCCATTAAAATGTATAGTAAATAATCCGACTGCATCGTGCGAACCCGACCTTTTCCATGCCTAATGCGTTCTCTTACAGTATCAAAAACATCACCTTCCGATTCTTGAAAAGACAAAACATAATTTTTACCTAAAATAAAGCTAACCTGTTCATATAGAACATTATCATCTTTATCATGATAAAGCATTTTAAGAACGACAAACAGATAATCTTCATATTCATCTATTTTCGGACGTTGTGAAATACTTACAATATCCTCTAAAACAAGGGGGTGCAAGTTATAGTGATTACCTAATTTTTCAATGGCATCAACATGGTTTAAACCGTTAATGTTTATCCATGTTACGGAATCGGAACCTTTAAAATCGAAAGCATGTTCAATAGTTGGAAGTTCTTCTTCGGTACATTTTTCAACGTTATAATCGAAAACTTCAATGAATAGTTTTTTAGTAGATTTTTCTCCGGTATAAATCATGCTACCGGGTGCTTTCCCTATTTTTTTATGCTGCTTTTTTATTCTGTTTTTAGCCATTTAATAAATATATGAAATATTTAAATATCTGCTATACTATCATCGTCTATGGCATCTTTTTGAATAAGTGTTACCGCTCTTTGTAGCATTAAATTATTGGGATAGGTTACTAAGTCGCCATTCTCTAAGCGTAAATGCAGTTGGAATGCTCTAATATCTTCAATAATGCCTTCAAGCGGAAAATCCTTATCGTGTATTTGAATTTTGTCTCCTACCTTATAAGGAAATGAAAAGAACATAATAATGCCAGAAGTAATGTTGCTTAAAATAGACCAAATAGCAAATAAACCAATACCAATTACGGCAAAAACAGATGAAAATATAACTACTAAATCGTGTGCTTCTGTTCCAAAAATAAAAGGAATAATAATAAGAGCAATTAAAAATAATGTAACCGATACATATCTGTTTATTAAATGAATACGTGCTAAGTTAATGCCTTTTTTACGTGATATTTTTGTGATGAGTGTTGTTAAAACAAATCGAACGATAAGTAAAGTAAGAAGTAAAAAACCAGTTTTTATTAATTCGATTTTGTAGGTTTCAAAAAACATTTTTTAATTTGATTTAATTCGACTAATTAGCAAAGATACATTAGTAACCTAAAAAAGCATTACTGTAATTTGATTTTCACAAATGATTAACGATATCATTCAACGTTTTGTAAACGATATGTGTAGGCAACCCCATAACGTTGAAATAGGAACCTTCAATTTTGGTAACGCCAATAAGCCCAATCCATTCTTGAATACCATAAGCACCCGCTTTATCAAAAGGTTTGAAGGTGTTTATGTAGTAAAGAATTTCATCATCATTTAGGTTTTTGAAAGTAACTTTAGTAACGGCATTCAATGTTTTTTCGAACGTTTTTGTGGTGAAGCAAATAGATGTTATTACCTCGTGTGTTGTATTGCTTAAAGATTTTATCATTTGAAAAGCCTCCGTTTCATTTCTAGGCTTTCCCAAAGCTTGTTTATTATGCCAAACAATAGTGTCGCTTGTAATAAGAATATCGTTTTCTTTCAATTCGTTTTTAAAAGGCAAAGCTTTTAACTGCGCCAAATAATCACTTATTTCAAAATGTGTTAAGCGTGGTGGATATTCTTCAGCTATTGGTTTTAATCGAATTTCAAAATCTAACCCTAAAGTTTTAAAAAATTCCTGCCTTCTAGGTGAACCAGAAGCTAAAATAATGTTGTAATCTTTTAGTTTTTCGTTTAACATCAGAATAAAATATACTTATATAAAAGTAAAGAAAGCATTCCAAAAAACATCACTAATTTAAGTAGATTGCTTATATGGTGAAAGTCTTTTTTTGTTGAAGCACTAAAAAATTTAATGGTAATATAAAGTAGGGGTGCTATTATAAAAATTAAAAAGTATATAACAGCTATGTAGTTTTTATAAAGTGAGTTTATAATGTATGAACCAACAAGGAATAGAGGAATGAAAGATAAAACAAACAAAACTTTAGTGGCACGTTCGGTACCAATCGCAATAGGTAAGGTGTTCATGCCTGCTTTGTAGTCACCATTTATATCTTCTAAATCTTTGGTTATTTCACGAAGTAAATTAATGATGAATGCAAGCACAGCATAATCGAAAATAATTTTAAAAAAGGTTAATTGCATTTGTTGGTTAAGGCTGGTAGTAGCTGGCAATAAATCGAAAATCCCCACAATAATTAATGATAATGCTACTAAAACCGAAATTACAATGTTCCCAATTAAAAGCGTTTGTTTTAAATAGGTTGCATACACATAGAGTAAAACAGAGATGATAACAAACAATGAAAAAAAGGCACTCCTGCCAACCAAATGCGATAAATAAAACCCAATGCCAACACCAACTACGTTAAAAAGGATAAACAAGTTGTAAGCTGTTTTTTCCGAAATGGATTTTCCAACAATAAGTTTATCTGGTTTGTTTATAAAATCGGTTTCAATATCATAAATATCATTAATAATGTTACCTGCCGCTGCAATACAAATGCTTGCAAAAATTAACAGGGAAATACCCAAAATATTTAAACTGGTTTGAACGCCAAAAGGTTCTAAAAGGGCATATTTAATAAGTAATTGCACGATAGCAATCATTACTAAATTTTTCCAGCGAATAAGGTTTAATAAGTTCAAAAGTAAAAAGTTAGAGGTTTAGAAGGTTAGGGAGTTTAGATTAACACCTTTAAAGTTGATTGGTAGTTAACTGAAAACTGTCACTGCATACTATGACTAAATTAAAGCGCCCATTTACCTTGTACTTTTAGTACTTGTTCAATAACATCTCTGGCAGCACCTTCACCACCTTTTTTATGTGATATGTATTTAGAAATGCCTTTAATTTCGGGTATGGCATCTTGTGGACAAGTTGGTAAACCTACTACTTTCATAACTGGATAATCGGGAACATCATCACCCATATAAAGTATGTTTTCAGGGTTTATGTTGTTGTTTATTATGTAAGTTTCAAATTGTTTTATTTTATCATAGGCACCCAGATATACATCTTTAATACCTAAACTTTCTAAGCGTAATTTTACGCCTTCATTAGTTCCTGCCGAAATAATAGCCACATTATATCCTGCATTTACAGCAAATTTTAAGGCAAACCCATCTTTAACGTTCATATTTCTAAGTAACTCGCCAGTTGTTGTTACCAATACATTACAATCTGTTAAAACACCATCTACATCAAAAATAAATGTGGTAATGTGGTTTAGGTATTCTTTATAGTTTTTTTCTTCCATGTGTGCGCTGTATAGAACTAGTTAAGAGGTTATAAATATCTGTGTGATGTTGGTCTTTCAAAAGCTTTAAATGCTTTTTTAAGGTTTTTTTATCGTTACGTTTTGCAGGACCAGTTTGCGCCATATATGGTGAATGGTCTTGAACTTTTTTGGCGGTTTCTAAAATGAGTGGTTTTAAAAGATCAAATTCCGCTCCTTCACTTTCAGTTATTTCATGCGCGACTCTGTAAAGTTGATTGGTAAAATTATTTACAAAAACGGCTGCTAAATGCAATACTTTGCGTTGATCTGTATTTACTTTTTTGGTAGGGCTACCAATGAGTTTAGCTATTTTTTTTAATAATTGATAATCGGTACTTTCTAAAGCTTCAATACAAATGGGAACATCAGCAAAATTAATTGATGCAGTTTTGCTAAAGGTTTGAAGCGGATAGAACACACCACGTTTGTGTTTTTTATCAATATCATAAACGCCAGCTGCTCCCGATGTGTGTACAACCAACCTATTTTCAAAAGGAAGTTGAGATGAAAGCGATTTAATGGTATCATCACTCACAGCTAAAATGTATAAATCGGCTTCTATTAGTTGTGATAAATTATCAATAATTTCTACTTCATTTTTATAGGGTTTAATAGCATCAATACTTCTATTATACCATTGAATAACAGAAACTTGACCTGTTTTACTAAAGGCTTTAAATAAATGTGTAGCGACATTGCCAGCACCGAGAATTACTACTGAAATCATTCAGCAAAAATACACAAGTTAAGTTGAAAGTTGAAATCATAAACTTAAAAATTAAAAATAGTTTTTAGTCTCAGCCACGGTTTTTAGGATTTAGCAATTTTGATGCTTTGCGTGTTAGTTATTTTACGGAAAAAAAAGTTGTAATTTTGCTATTATGAAAAAGGATATAAAAACAAGAGAAGACGTCTTTCTATTAGTGTCTTCATTTTATAAGAAGGTTAGAAAGGACAACGTTTTAGGTCCGTTTTTTAATGATACTATAAAAGATTGGGATGCCCATCTAGAAAATTTAACCACGTTTTGGGAGGCTAATTTGTTCTTAAAAACCAAATATTTAGGTAACCCATTGGAGGCACATGCGAGGGTAGATAAAGAAAGAAACAATAGCATTACCGAAATGCATTTTGGTTTGTGGCTCAACCTTTGGTTTGAAACTATTGATGAACTTTTTGAAGGTGATTACGCCCAAAATGCCAAACAGCGTGCCCGTAAAATGGGCACTTTTCTGTATTTGAAAATTTTTGAAGCTCGGGGTAAGTAGTTTTAGTCGTTGCCTCAATTTTCAATCACTTTGAAACTCCGTAGCTGTGAAACTTTGAAACTTATAAACTTTAAAACCTTGAAACTTTGAAGCTTTTTCACAAACTTTAACATTTCAAAACAAACTTAAATACTTAAATTTGCCCGACCTAAAAATGGGTATTTATTATGCAAAATAAACTCGCGAAAATTCTTTTCTCAACACGACTTACCGGTATTTTATTTATAGTATTTGCAGCAGCAATGGCTACGGGTACTTTTTTGGATGCCGGACAAAGCACATCCCCAACTCCATACACAAGAAATTTAATTTATAATGCTTGGTGGTTTGAGGCAATCATGGTGTTTTTTATTATCAATTTTATAGGTAATATTTTTAGATATAAATTACTTAGAAAAGAAAAATGGGCTACATTAATTTTACATCTATCTTTTATTTTTATTCTTTTAGGTGCTTTTATTACCCGATACATTAGTTTTGAAGGGATGATGGCCATTAGAGAAGGAGCTACCGAAAATACTTTCCTATCTCAAAAAACATATATAACTTCCTATATAGATGGTGATTATAAAATTGATGGTGTAACTCAGCGTTTGCCTATTGAACGTGAAGTCGATTTTTCAGCACGTTTAGAAAACGATTTTAAAATTCAAACCAATTATAATAAACAACTTGTCACAATTGAGTTGGAGAAATTTATAAAAGGTGCTGAAGAAGATATTGTTCCAGACGAAAATGGTGCCGAATATTTAAAAATGGTTGAAGCTGGTGGCGGTGGCGCCCATAACCATTTTTTAAAAGTTGGTGAAGTACAAAGCATACACAACATTTTATTTGCCCTTAATAATCCAACCAATGGTGCTGTAAATATTACATACGAAAATAATGCCTTAACTATTCAATCACCGTTTGAAGGAGAGTATATGGTTATGGCTACTATGGCACAGGGCAAGTTAGTAAAAGACAGTTTACAGCCTTTAATATTGCGTTCGCGCTATGTAATTGGCGATATGCAAATGGTATTTCCAAAGCCCGTGGTTAAAGGGGTGTTTGATATTGTTCAAAAATCGCAAATTTTAAGGAATGATGATGATGGTGTGGTACTTAAAGTTACCGCTAATGGTGAAACCCAGCGGGTAGGTTTATTAGGAGGTAAAGGTATGAATAATGCTTTTAAACAAGTGAAAGTTGGCGGATTGGATTTTGCTTTCAAATACGGTTCAAAAGTATTGGAATTACCATTTTCAATAAAATTAAACGATTTTGAAGCAGAACGTTATCCGGGTACTGAAAAAGGATATTCATCATATTCAAGTCAAGTGACCGTAATTGATGATAAAGAAAGTAGCTACGACTATAAAATTTTCATGAATAATATTTTAGATCATGGTGGCTATCGTTTTTTTCAATCGAGTTTTGATCCTGATGAAAAAGGTACAATCCTATCTGTAAACCATGATTATTGGGGGTCGTTAATCACTTATATTGGGTATTTTTTACTGTATTTTGGTTTAATGGCGATTCTTTTTGTTAAAGGTTCCCGTTTTGGTGAATTAAAAGTAATGTTAGAAAAAGTAAAAGCAAAAAAAGCGAAATTATTAGGTATTGTATTATTGCTTTTTGGTTTAAATACATTTGCTCAAACTCATACAGATGATGATGGGCATAACCATAATACTAAACCAACAAAAGCTCAAATAGATTCTGTTTTAGCTGCAAATATTACGCCTAAAGCGCATGCCGATGCCTTTGGTCATTTGGTAATTCAGGATTTAAGCGGACGCATGATGCCCGTTAATACCTATGCATCTGAAATGCTTCGTAAGTTGAGTAAACATGATGATTATGAAGATTTTGATGCCAACCAAGTATTTTTATCGATGCAAGAAAGCCCGATGCTTTGGTATAATGTTCCAATTATTTATTTGGCAACTAAAAAAGCAGATACTATAAGACATCTTATCCAAGTCGATGCGAAAGAAGAATATGTAACGCTTGCCGATTTTTTTACTGAACGAGGTGAGTACAAATTAACTCCTTTTTTAGATGAAGCCTATAAAGCTTTGGCTCCCAATGGGTATCAAAAGGAAATTAAAGAAGCCGACCAGCGTGTTAACTTATTGTACAACACTATTGAAGGTGCTTCATTAAAAATTTTCCCAATTCCAAACGATGAAAATAATAAATGGATTTCAGCTAATGAATATCAATATGGTGAGTATAAAGTTCAAGATTCCCTTTACGGAAATTTCATAAAAAATGGTTTCAAAATGTATTTAATTACATTAAATAGAGCCAAACAATCGGGTGATTTTTCCGAAGCCACAAAATTATTGGATGCCTTCAAAAAAACGCAGCATCAATATGGTGGTGATGTTATGTTGACTGATAAAAAAATAAACGCCGAAATTCTATACAATAAGTACGATATTTTCAAAAAATTATTTAGCTGGTATTTGTATGCAGGTAGTTTAATGTTTGTGCTGCTAATTGTACAAATTTTTAAAGAGAAAAGTAAAGCTCTTGATATTTCTGTAACCGTTTTCAAAGTCATTATTTTAGGATTATTTGTTTTACATACTTTAGGATTGATAATGCGTTGGTACATTTCGGGTCATGCACCTTGGAGTGATGCTTATGAATCTATGATATACGTTGCGTGGGCAACCATGTTTTTTGGTTTAGCCTTTGGAAGAAAAAGCGATTTAACCTTCGCATCTACCGCATTTGTAACGGCTATGTTATTAATGATTGCACATTGGAACTGGATGGATCCTGCTATTGCCAATTTACAACCCGTTTTAAACAGTTATTGGTTAATGATACATGTAGCGGTTATTGTGGCAAGTTATGGACCATTTACTTTAGGGATGATTTTAGGTGTGGTTTCATTATTATTAATGATTTTTACTACTGAAAAGAATAAGGTGAAAATGGATTTAAACATTAAAGAACTTACCATAATTAACGAAATGTCGTTAACAGTTGGTTTAGTAATGCTTACCATAGGAAACTTTTTAGGTGGTATGTGGGCTAATGAAAGTTGGGGACGCTATTGGGGTTGGGACCCAAAGGAAACTTGGGCGCTTATCAGTATTATGGTTTATGCTTTTGTAATACACATGCGATTAATTCCTGGGCTTCGTGGACGTTGGTTTTTTAACCTCATGTCTATTGTAGCGTTTTCAAGTATTATTTTTACTTATTTTGGAGTTAACTTTTACTTGTCTGGTTTGCATTCTTATCAATCTGGACAACAAATTGCAAGCTTGAATATTATATTGATTGCGATTGGCATCATTGTTTTGTTAGGGATTTTCGCCTATTTGGGTTATAAAAAACATTATAAAAAGTAGGTGTTGTAATGGCAAAAACAGGTCGGGATAAAAACACTAAAAACAAAGCGAAGCATTCCAAATTAATGGATCAAAAAATTAATAAGAAAAAGGAAGAGGCTAAACTTAGAAAAGAACGCTTAAAGGCTATTATTAATAAAGCGAATCAAGCAAAAGATGAAAAATGATTTTATAGTAAGTCTTTTACTTTGTGAAAATTAATTTCGTTAAAGTCTTTTATAACTAAATCTGCTTTTGTGTAATCTTGGTTTTTAGAATGGAAACTATCAAAACCAACACAAAAAACACCTGCGCCTTTTGCGGCTTCAATACCGTTGGTAGAGTCTTCAATAACCATACATTCATTGCTGTTAAAGCCTGATGCTTTTACAGCATTGATAAAAATTTCTGGATGTGGTTTCGATTGTTTTAAATCGGCGCCACTTAATTTTGCAACAAAGTATGGGTTTAAATCAAATCTATCAAATATTTGTTCTATACTCGTCATAGCTGCCGATGAGCCCAAAACCAACTTTAAGCCATTACTGTGGTACTCTTTTATTAAATCTTCAACACCATCAATTAGTGATAAATCTGAATTAGTTTCAAAAAACCGTTTGTAATGTTTTCGTTTTAAAGAGACCAGGTGTTCTGGAGATTCAGAAAGATCAAAAGCATCACATAAACGTTTACAAATATTAAGGGTAGATTGCCCTGTAAACGATTCGTAAAGTTCATTTGAAACAGAAATGTTAACTTCATTAAACATATCATGATATGCTTTGTGGTGCATGGGTTCACTATCAATTATCACCCCGTCCATATCAAAAATAACAGCTTTAAGCATTTTTTTATTTTTTTTTGCTAAGATATAAGAATCATTATAAAACCCCTAAGAATCTTTTTTAATATCATGACAAAAAGGTACACTAAATGTGGTTATAGAGGGTGTTTCGCTATCATTATTGCCATTATACTATTGGAATTAAAAGTGCGTCATGGTGAAATTTTGTATTATCAAAAGGTTTAGGAAACGATTTAAAAGGCAGAGTATCTGTAACATTTTATATAATTGGTATTATTCGGCATTTATAAATGTTTGGATAAGTGGTTTTATGCTTATTTTTGCAGCTATAATTCGACTAATTCCAGGTAAAGGTTTAAAATACACTTCAAAAAAAATCTAATTAATAAACACAAACCATCAAAAACAATCACAATTTTCATCCTAAAAACAAACATAAATCAGGCTATGATATAGATGCTTTATGCGAAGTATACCCTGATTTAATTCCATTTATATTTGAAAATTCTTTTCAAACTAAAACCATAGATTTTGCTAATCCTAAAGCGGTTAAAGCACTTAATACGTCTTTGTTAGTTAAATATTATGGTATTACCTTTTGGGAATTTCCAGACACAAATTTATGTCCACCAATTCCAGGACGAGTCGATTATTTACATCATCTTTCAAGTTTGCTACAGGCTTCTAAAATAAATGATAACGTAACTGTTTTAGATATTGGTACCGGGGCAAGCTGTATTTATCCCATTTTAGGAAACGCAGAATATAACTGGAAATTTACAGGTGTAGATATTGATGAAACTTCATTAAAACATGCAAAACAAATTTTAAACCGAAATGAATTAGCTGATGCCATTTCGTTAATCCATCAAAAAGATAAAACACTTATTTTTAAAGGTGTTATAAATACTTCAGATAGGTTTACTGCTATTATGTGTAACCCACCGTTTTATAAATCGGAAGAAGAGGCTTTAAATGCTACAACTAAAAAACTACAGGGATTGAATATTAGAGAAAATAAGGTAGTTAGAAATTTTTCCGGCACCTATAATGAATTGTGTTATAAAGGAGGTGAAAAGGCTTTTCTCCATAATTATTTATATGAGAGCTCTCTGTTTAAAGCACAATGTTTTTGGTTTTCAACATTAGTTTCTAAAAAGGAATTAGTAAAAGGTATGTATGCATCATTAAAAAAACTGGGTGCAAAAGATATAAAAACCATTAATATGGGACAGGGAAATAAACTGTCTCGAATAGTGGCTTGGACTTTTTTAAATCTTGATGAGCAGAAAAAATGGAATCAAAATTAATCAAGATAGCACCCAAAAACTTGTAAACTTTAAATAGTTTTCTGTTTTTTTCTTAAATCTGTTTTTATTAAAAGCATAATTTGTAGCCTGTGTAAATTTAATCCTTTAATCTTTTGGTTCATATACCCAAATTGTATGTTATTGGATTTAGATAAATTGAAGCCCAAAGCGCCATATAGCCTATTTTCATCAAAAACATCGCCTTGTAAATTTGCAAAAAACTCATTGTTAGCATTTATAAATAAAAGATCGTTTATTTTAATTTTTGACCCGAGGCAATAACGAAACCTATGCTCTGTAAAGGTTTTGCTTAAATAGCTAAAAAATCTATTCTCTAAACGTAATTTGTGGTAAACAGGTAATTTTCCTAAATTATGGTTATAGGCAATTTGCTCAAAAATGGTATTCTCGTATAAATGTGGTGTATTATGAATTACAAAAGTCTTATCTACATCTATGTAATAATATCCAGCTGAAAGTGTTGTTTTTGGGGTTAGTTTATAATTGATGCCTGCATAGAAAAAAATGAGATTTATATCATCAAAAACCTCATAATCACGTAATTGCACACCGGTTGTAAGACTTATTTTGTCTGATAACGTATGGGTGCCATCTACAGTGTACCAAGCGCCTAATTTCTTTTCTACAGGTGTTTGTGCGTTTAATAATTGTATTGAAATAGTGATAAATAAAAGAGTAAAAATTGTTTTCATTAAAAAGTAAAGAATAATAATTGAGTGAATAAAAATAAAGAGACTGTCTAAAAAAAGTATTTTGTATGAGTTGTCAGTTTGAGCTTGATTAAAACCGATATTTATTAAATCGGTTTGTTAAAATATTATTACATGCTCAATAAGACATACAACTACAATTTTCAGACAGTCACTTAACTATAATAAGAATCTTTTAAAAGTGTTCTTCTAAATGATGGTGTTCATCAATTAGTGGACCACCTTCAATAATTTGTTGTGAAGCTTCATTTGCGAATTTTTCAAAATTTAAATGGAATGAATGCGCCAATTGAATAGCTTTACCTATATAGGCTCCTTTTTGTAACCAAGTATTCATAGGATCCAGCATTTCTGTTGGTACACCAGGGCAGTATTTCGGCATGAATAATCCAAAAATAAAGTTTTGTTCAAAATCTACATTATCCAAATCTCCATTTAATATGGCGGTAATCATGGTACGTGTATATTTTAGTTTTATTCTATTACCAACGCCGTAAGGTCCTGCACTCCAACCTGTGTTAATTAACCATACATTCACACCAGCTTCTGTCATTTTTTTGCTTAACATTTCTCCATAAACAGTAGGGTGTAGAGGCATAAAAGGTTCACCAAAACAGGCAGAGAATGATGGTACGGGTTCTGTAATGCCCGCTTCAGTTCCTGCAACTTTAGCAGTATAACCAGAGATAAAATGGTATGCAGCTTGTCCGGGTGTTAATTTCGATACTGGAGGCAATACACCAAAAGCATCACATGTTAAGAAAAATATGTTTTTTGGGTTTTTGGCATAAAGTGTTTCTTGAACGTTATCAATATGGTTAATAGGATAGCTAACGCGTGTGTTTTGTGTAATACTACTATCTAAATAATCTACTTTGCCATCCGCTTTAATTACTACATTTTCTAATAAAGCACCGGGTCTAACCGCTCTAAAAATATCTGGTTCTTTTTCTTCGCTCAAATCAATTACTTTGGCGTAGCAACCACCTTCAAAGTTAAAAATTGTGTTATCTGCAGCCCAACCATGTTCGTCATCGCCTATTAATTTTCTATTTGGGTCGGCAGATAGGGTTGTTTTTCCAGTTCCAGATAATCCAAAGAAAATGGCCGTGTCTCCATCTTTTCCAACATTTGCGGAGCAGTGCATGGGGAGCACATTTTTTTCAACTGGTAAAATTAAGTTTAATGCAGAAAAAATACCTTTTTTAATTTCTCCTGTATAAGCAGAACCACCAACTAAGGCTATTTTTTTAGTGAAATTAATGATTGAGAAATTTCCTTGGCGTATGCCATATGCAGCTGGATCTGGGCAGAGATAACCAGGTGCGCAAAGTACTAACCACTCTTCATTAAAGTTTTCTAATTCTTTTTCGCTTGGTCTTAAAAACATATTGTAAACAAAAAGGCTAGACCAAGGTAGTTCTGCAATCGTTCTAATATTGGTTCTGTATTCTGGTTCAGCACATACATAGCCATCACTTGCATAAATATCTTTTCCAGAAAGATATTTTTTTACTTCAATTTCAAGTTTGTCAAAATTTTCAGAAGAAACAGGTTTGTTAACTTTTCCCCACCAAACTTTATCTTTGGTATAATCGTCCTTCACAATAAAACGGTCTTGTGGTGAACGTCCTGTGAATTTTCCAGTATTTACGGCTAATGTTCCATTTATTGTTTCTTTACCCATGTTTTTTTCAACTGTAATTTGTTGAAGAACTTTAGGAGATAAATTCCAATGTGCGGTAACATTTGTAAGCCCGTATTTTTCTAAGCTATGGTTTTTAGAAATAGTTGCTGATTCTTCCATTTTATTCAATTTTAAGATTCCTATAAATATTTATTCAAAAAGGTCATTTAAAAAGACCTTAGATTTTATATATTATTTTACTTTTACATATCATAGAACATATTAATAAGATGTATGTTATGTATTTATAATACCATAAATTTACATTAGAATATTTCATTTTATTATGATTAATGTCATGAATTAAATGAGGTTTGTGTTTTTGATGATATTTGAACTTTTTATGTTTTTTATTGCATAAAAAATTTACGAAATCGTAAGAGTAATGTTGTTTTTTTAAGAAAATGAAATAATTTCTATTGAAAAACGAATTATTACATAATTTAATTAAAAGATGAAATTAGATATTTTAGCAATTGGAGCACATCCAGACGATGTGGAATTAGGATGCGGAGCTACGCTAGCTAAAGAAATTGCCAACGGTAAAAAAGTAGGGATTTTAGATTTAACTAAAGGAGAATTAGGTACACGCGGTACTGCTGAAACAAGAGCTCGAGAAGCCCAGGATGCTGCAAACATATTGGGAGTTTCTATAAGGGAGAATTTAGCATTTGCTGATGGTTTTTTTATAAATGATAAGGTGCATCAATTAGCAATTATTAATAAAATACGGGAGTACCAACCTGAAATTATTATATGCAATGCGTTTGATGATAGGCATATAGACCACGGAAAAGGTAGTAAATTAGTAAGTGATGCTTGTTTTTTAAGCGGATTAGTTAAAATTGAAACTAAAACCAAAACAGGCGAATTACAAAATGCTTGGAGACCTAAGCAGGTTTATCATTATATACAATGGAAAAGTTTAGAACCCGATTTTGTAGTCGATGTTTCTGATTTTATGGAAGTTAAGATGAGATCTGTTTTAGCTTATAAAACACAATTTTATGATGCCAGCAGTAAAGAACCTGAAACGCCTATTTCAAGTAGAAACTTTACAGATAGTATAGAGTATAGGGCGAGAGATTTAGGACGTTTAGTAGGAGTAGAGTATGCTGAAGGTTTTAATGTAGAACGTTTTGTTGCCGTTGATAGTTTGTTCAATTTGAAATAGTTATAAGCAAACAATATTTTATTTATAAAATACTTAAAAAATTTTCAAAAAAGTCTTTGTAGAAAAGGTTGAAATCAATTACATTTGCACTCGCATTAATAATGCGTGCTACATGGTGGTTGTAGCTCAGTTGGTTAGAGCATTGGTTTGTGGTACCAAGGGTCGCCGGTTCGAGCCCGGTCTTCCACCCAAAACAAAAGCCTTTCAAGAAATTGGAAGGCTTTTTTTGTAAGATGAAGTTAAAATATAATTGCTTATGAAATCATTAAAAGTATTATTTGTTATTGCAACCTTATTGTTTTTTAGTTGTCCAAGTGATGATTTAGAAGATGATATAACCACTCAACCAGTTACCTATAAACTTTTAAGTTTTACATTTACACCTCAAACGGATCTTCAAGAAGACTCTTTATCCTATGAAATTGAATTTTTTAATTCAAATAATTTTGAAGTAAAAGGGATTCCACAAATAACACTAACAGTTGGAGATGGTAGCACAGTTACAGGTGCTCCTAATAGCCAATGTCGAGTTATATCAGCTAATAGTTCCTGTATTTTATCATATTATGCTGTGGACGATAGCCCTGAATTGTTTCCTATAGCACCTATTGAGTTTGTTAAAGCAGATTACGTTTTAGCTGAAGAATAAACATCCCAAACTAATCCAATTTAATCCGTTCATCTCTATTGGCTAATTCCCAAGCTGTATGAAAGATTAAACGGGTACGGGTTTCTAGAACGTCGTATTCTATTTTATCGGGTGTATCTGTTGGTTTATGGTAATCGGCGTGTGTACCATTAAAATAAAAGATAACCGGAATGTTGTTTTTAGCAAAGTTGTAATGGTCTGAGCGGTAATAAAAGCGGTTAGGGTCGTTATCCTCATTATATGTATAGTCAAATTTCATATTAAAATATTTCTTATTTACATTTTCAGAAATATTGTGTAACTCCTTGCTTAATTTGTCAGAGCCAATTAGGTATAAATAGTTGCGTTGGTTTTCATGTTTAGAGTCTACACGTCCAATCATATCTATGTTTAAGTTTGCTACGGTATTTTCTAAAGGAAAAACAGGATCTACATCGGCATAGTAGCGCGAACCATAAAGTCCTATTTCTTCGCCTGTAACGTGCAAAAACAGGACGCTTCGTTTTGGTCCGTCGCCTTTGTCTAAAGCGGTTTTAAAAGCTTTGGCAATTTCAATAATGGCAACCGTACCAGAACCATCATCATCTGCACCATTATTAACGTCTCCATCTTTAGAAATTCCAATATGGTCTAAATGGGCAGAAATTATAACAACTTCATCTGGTTTTTCAGAACCTTTTATATAAGCTAATACATTTTCAGATCCATTTGTTGCTTCACCATTAAAAAAAGAAGCTGGAATTTCTTGAAAATAATCACCTTCTGCAATAGGTGAAGGTATTCCTAAGGCTATATAATGGTTTTTAATAAATTCACTGGCTTTTTTTTGACCAGGTTCTCCTGTTTTTCTGCCTTCAAAATCATCAGACGAAAAAGTGTAAAGGTTCTCTTTTAAATTATTTGAAGAAATTGTTTTTGCATAATCGATAGCTTTTGCAGCATTTTTTGATGTGCTTTGGTTTTGACAAGTACTGCAACTAACTATTAATAAGGTGATGCAGGAAAGTAAAGTGCTTATTTTCATGTGTATTTATTGTCTTTTAATGGTAGCCTGCTGTTTCTCATAGTTCATTTCTTTTTAAGGAATGATTTCTAACATGCTTATTTCAATTTTTTGAAGCTAAAATATGCTATTATAATACAAAAATCAATTAAAGGAACCAATTTTTGAGCTAATTAAGATATTTGTTATTAGCATCTATTTCTAGTCTTTTTGCCTGATTTGCAATTTGCCATGCGGTAGCAAACACGAGTTTTGTACGTTTTTCTAATAACTTATAATCTATTTTGTCTGGCGTATCGGTTGGTTGGTGGTAATCGGTATGTTCACCGTTAAAATAGAAAATAACAGGGATGTTTTTTAAAGCAAAATTGTAATGGTCCGATCTGGTGTAATATTGATTTTTATCTCTTTCGTCATTGTACCTATAATCTAAATCTATGTTGAAAAAAGTATTGTTGACTTTTTCAGAAATGTAATGAAGTTCTTTGCTTAACCTGTCTGTTCCTATAAGGTAAATGTAGTTTTTATTGTTTTTGTGGATATCATCAACTCTACCAATCATATCAATATTAAGGTTGGTAATGATATTTTCTAAAGGAAATGCTGGATGAAGTACATAATATTCAGAACCTCTTTTACCTATTTCTTCAGCAGTTAAATGCAGAAAGAGTATGCTTCTTTTGGGGCCATGTCCTTCTTTTTTTGCCATGTTAAAAGCTTGTGCAATTTCCATAATAGCTACGGTGCCAGAGCCGTCATCATCTGCACCATAGTTTATTTTTCCTTCTTCGTTAATCCCAAGATGATCTAAATGTGCGGAAATTATAATTAATTCTTCTGGTTTTTCAGAACCTTTAATGTATGCTAATACATTTTCTGAGGCTTTAAAGCCATCTGAAAAAAAGTCTGCTGGTATATTTTGAAAATAATTATTAGCACCGTACGGCGAATTAATTTTTTCACTTTCGTAGTAGTTTTTAAGAAACTGTGCCGCTTTTTTTTGCCCTGGTTCACCTACACGTCTGCCTTCAAAATCTTTTGAAGAAAAGGTGTATAAATGAGTGCTTAATTCATCAGAAGTTATGGTATTGGCATAACTAATAACAAAAGTGCTATCTTCTAGCTTAATATTGTCCTTAAGGGTTTGTATTCTTGCAGTATATTTTGGTTTGGCACAAGTACCAAGTAACGCAAATGCTGAGAGTATGCAAAAGGTTTTCATGTATAAATTTAAAAGATGTTATTTATCTAGTAACTTACGGTAAAACCATTCTCTAGGGCAGGAAAATGTTTAGAATGTCCGTTTTTTTTATTATGTGTGTGGCAAATATAATAAATTAATTTAAGAAATTACTTACTGTTAATTCTCTAAATTTAAACTTTCAAGCTCAACATCTTCAATTTCAATGCTTTCTAGATCTAAATTTTCTAATTCTTCAATAGCTTCTTCTTCAAATTGAGCTTCTTTTTCATCTAAAACCGGGGTATTTACCACTTCGTTTTTAACAAAAAAAGCTTTGTAAGTTGTTATTGATAAAGCACATATAGTTAGTAAAAAAGTAAATGGAATAATTTTTTTTAATTTGCCAGCTTTCTTCGATAGAAAATAAGCAATACCACAAAAAATTAAAGCAAATGCAGCAGGAAAAATAGATAAATTTGAAATTGGTAATACTGAAAAAATAATAGCTATAGAACTGGTTATGATGGCTAGAATTGTAACTGTTTTTTTCATGTGTGATATTTATTGTTTTTTAATGGAAACATGTAATTTGCTATGAGGCATTTATTTAGCAAAGTGTTTTTAGCATGCTCGTTTCATTTTAAATTTAGTTTTTTAAACCTGAAGCCGATTTAATTTTTAATTCACCATTACCCACAGGTATTTTAAATTTGCCGTAAACAATTACCTTATTCTCATCGGCAGTTAACCATAAAAAATTATTATTTTTTCCTTGTAAAACATTGGTCTCGCTAGAGCCAACAGCCAGTTTGTAACATTCTTTTTTACCAATAGCTGTAGAAATGGTCTCTTTTCCCAAATAGGTTATCATACCTTTTATTTCTTCTTTGTCAAATAGAATTGTGAAGGTTTTTTTTGTGCCAACCGACATGTTTTTGTAGTCTAAAATTCGCATGTAGTATAAAGTAGATACAATATCTTTTGTTCCAGAATTAATTTTTAAGTTTTTATTTTCAACAAAATTATTTTTTCTTTTCATTACAGATTTCACTGTATTGGTACCATGGCTAAAGGTGTATTTCATGTTTTTAAAATAGTTTCCTTCATTCACGTCTCTATTGTATAAATAGGGCGTTAAGTTGGTTGGGTTTACATAACTTTCATATAAATCTCTAATTTTAAAAAAATTATCCCATTTACTATAAGTTGCGGCTGTGCATTTTAGTTTTAAAAGCGTCGCTTTTGAGGTTTTTACTTCACTCGCTTCCATGGTTACTTGAGCAATATCGGTTAAAACACCAGACATATTGTAGGAAGCTGTATAGGTTAGTTTTTCGCCTGAAGCTATGGCTTTATTTTGAGCAGAAACAGTAACTGTTAAAGCTACGAATAATAAAAAAACAATGGAGATTCGAGTCATATAATTAAATGAATTGATAACGTAATATTCAGCATTTATTGTGCCGAAAATACAATGCTTTCAGAAATAAAACTAATTTTTATTTGTATAAAATATTAACAGGTATGGCTGATATTTATCATAGTTTTCTAGTTGAACTCCCTTTATTTTTACTATAAATCAATTTTATTGTTACAGCATTGCTTGGTGTTAACTTTTTAAAAGTATATTCTAAATAAGCACTTTTAGCTAATAATGAAAATTATTGTGAAAATATAATGTTAAACAACATTAAAAACGTACACATGAAAGCTATATTATTGCCAACAGATTTTTCAAAAAACTCAATAAACGCTATAAATTATGCGATGGAACTTTATAAAAATACTCCATGTATTTTTTATATTCTGAATGTACAAAAAACATCATCATTTATTTCAGATGATTTTATGGTAGTGAATGCATCCACTACTATTTATGATACTATTGTTGATGCCTCAAAAAAATCCATTCATAATATTATAGAAAGAATAAAAGTAAAGTATAAGAATAACAAACATCAATTTAAAACTATTGTAGACTATGATAATATTATAGATTCCATTAATCAGGTTTCAGAAAAATATAAAATAGATTTAATAGTTATGGGAACCAAAGGTGCATCTGGAATAAGTAAAGTACTTTTTGGAAGCAATGCTGTTCACGTAATAAAAGGCAGTAAGGTACCTGTTTTGGCAATACCAGATCATTGTAAATATTCTAATTTAGAGAAAGTAGTATTCACAACAAGTTATGAACGAGTTTATAAGAAGCTTGAATTGAAACCATTAGCGAATATCCTATCTTTAGAGAACAGTCAATTATGTGTACTACACGTGTTTTGTGACAACGATTTATCTGAGGAATTGAACAGTGGTATAGATTTCTTCAACTCGAATTTTTCAAATCCTATTTTTGAAAATATGCATGTAGAAGACAACGATGTTTATAAAGCAATACACGACTATATAATTGCAAATAATATTAAAATGATTTCGATGCACATGAGTAAACATTCATTTTTAGAACGTTTATTTAATAAGAATACTTTCGAAAATATGGCACTTAAAATAGATATTCCATTTTTGGTGATGAAAAAACATCAAGATTGATTTTATAAATAAACAGCCATCATACCGTGTAGCGGTGGTTTATTTAAAGGAAAAGCGACTATTCTGAATAAATCAAAATAGTCGCTTTTATATTTATGAGATTTCTACTTGTGTAGATTTTATTAGCTATTTAGCATTACGGGCATCACAAGCATAGTTACTTGCTCGCCATCATCTAAACCATCAATAGGGGTTAAAATACCAGCTCTATTTGGCATACTCATTTCTAATTGCACATCGGTAGAACTTAGGTTATTTAACATTTCTGTTAAAAAGCGTGAGTTAAAACCAATTTGCATATCATCACCTTGGTAATCACAAGTTAAACGCTCTTCAGCTTTATTGCTGTAATCAATATCCTCAGCAGAAATATTAAGTTCTGCACCAGCAATTTTTAAACGTATTTGGTGTGTTGTTTTATTTGAGAAAATACTAACACGACGTACAGAATTTAAAAACTGTGTTCTATCAATTACTAATTTGTTCGGGTTTTCTTTAGGGATAACCGCTTCATAATTAGGATATTTTCCATCAATTAAACGACAGATTAATTCTGAATTTTCAAAAGTAAATTTAGCGTTAGAATCGTTATATTCTATAGTAACATCATTTTCACTTCCTGCTAAAATCCCTTTTAATAAATTTAAAGGTTTTTTAGGCATGATGAATTCTGCTACTTGGTTTGCTTTCACATCTTCACGGGTATATTTCACTAATTTGTGAGCATCTGTAGCAACAAATGTTAAACCTTGAGTTGAAAACTGAAAAAACACACCGCTCATTACCGGGCGTAAATCGTCGTTTCCAGCCGCAAAAATAGTTTTGCTTATTGCAGTTGCCAATACATCACCAAGAACTACGGTTTTACTTGGGTCTTCAAGCGAAACTGCTTTTGGAAATTCCTTTCCATCAGCATATGCTAAAGCATATTTACCATGGTTTGAGCTAATTTCAACGGTATTGTTATCTTCAACAACAAAAGTTAAAGGTTGCTCAGGAAATGTTTTTAAAGTATCTAATAATAGTCGAGCAGGAATTGCTACACTACCTGTACTATCGCTTTCTACTTCCAAAGAAGAAGCCATAGTGGTTTCTAAATCACTTGCTGAAACTGTTAATTTTGAATTATCTAATTCAAATAAGAAATTATCTAAAATAGGTAAGGTGTTTGAACTATTAATAACACCACCTAAAACCTGCAATTGTTTTAATAAATAGGTACTTGATACTATAAATTTCATGTGTTAATATTTATTTTTTTATCCCCTAAATCCCCAAAGGGGACTTGTTTGAGTTTTCATTTAATTAAAACATGTTGTTAGCTATTAATCATTTCCGTGGATAATGAAATTTTCAACATGCTCGTTTCATGTGTTAATACTTATTGTTTTAAGTTTAGATATTTCATCTAAAAAGAACTTAGTTTAAGTTTTAATTATACTACTTACAAATATATTCCATACCTATTAATATTGGAAACAAACTTATTAACATTTAAAACTACCTAAATGAAGTTGTTTATACCAGAATTAATATACTATTGTGCATATTTTTTTCGTCTGAAATAATTAAAAACCACCCCGAAAGCCCCTAATAATAAGAGCGGAAGCAAAATATTTATAAGTTGCCATTTGGTTTTTTCGTCAGCAATTTTATCCTGATTTAAAAATTCAACGGTTATTTCTTTCGAACGAATGTTTATAAGTCCGTTATCGTCCAATAAGTAATTAACCGCATTCAGCAAAAATTCTTTATTGCCAAAGGTTTGTCCTGTCCATCTATCAAATCCTAATTCTTGTGGTGCGTTTCTAAAAACATCGTTTTTTATAACATCGCCATCGGCAATAACAACCATTTTTGTGGGTACACTTTTGTTTAACTCTTTTTGAAGTTTGAAAGGTTTTATTCTATTTTCATAAACCGAACTAAATTTACCTTCTAATAAAACGGCCAAGGTTTGATTTCCTTTGTTAAATGTTGAAGGATCTTGTTCTTGTGTAACCACATCCAAACTAATTTCTCTGGGTGTACCTTCCAATTTGGTCATGGGCGCACTTTCAAGTAGAATAGTTTTCTTGATGTTGTTTTTTAAAGTATCTATTTGGTTGGCAAAATCAAACTTCACCAAATTCAAATTATTAACTATAGGGTGTGTATCGTTAGTTGAAGCTAAAGGAGAATACAGCCAGCGTAAGTGTTGAAATTGCGAATCACTTCCTTCACCCATAGCCAAAGTAATAGGAGCGGAGTAAAGCGTACTTACAATTACGGGATTAATTCGAACACCGTATTTAAAAAAGAAATCGGTTAAATTTAAGTCCCTAGCGGTTGCAAAGTTTTTACCAGAATCGTTGTATAAACTATCCTTTTCCATGGCCACGGCATCAATAAGCCACAAGCTTTTTCCACCATTCATGGTATATTGATCCAATACCAATTTTTCTTCTTCTGTAAAGGCTTCGGTAGGTTTTGCTGAAATTATTAAATCGAAATTTTCTAAATCTTTAAGAGTTTTTTGAGGATTGCTCGCAACACTATCTAAAGTAAAAGGTGCGATAAAATAATAGTCGCTAAGTTTTTTAATAAAATTGGCAACGTATTTATCTGCTAGCTGTTTATTACCTCGCAAAACAGCAATTTTGCGATGTTTTGGGTTTGTTAATTTGTTAAATCCATCAGCAAAAGCATATTCTAAATGCTGTACCGAGTTGGTAACTAAATCTTGTTGCGAAGCGCCAATTTTATTTTTCACTAATGAAATAATAACGGTTTCTCCATTATAACTCGCCAATGCCCAAGGAAAAATAATAGCTTGGGATGCTTTACCATTTTCTTGAACACTTAACTGCATAGGCGTTAAACCTCTTTCTGTTAATTGCTGAATGTTACGTTCGCGAGTCGCATCATCTTGTAACGGATTGATGAAATTGAAAATGATATTTTTATTTTCTGATGAAAACTCTTCAAGTAATTGTTTGGTTTCATTTTGAAGCCGTCGAAATTCCGAAGGAAAATCTTCACCAATTAAAAACACATCGATTTCAATGGGCGAATCAACTTTTTTAATAATATTGAGGGTAGCATCGCTTAAGGTGTAGCGTTTGTCTTCAGTTAAATCGAAACGTTTAAAAGCAAAACTACTTATATAGTTAATGGCTATTAATACAATTAATAATATTGCTATGTATTTAAGGTGCTTCTTCAAACTTAGTTTCTAATTGATATTGTTTAACACTTACAACTTTGTCGTTTTTAAATTCCAATTCCAAACATTCTTGGGTTAGGTTAAAAGCTCCTGGTTTGTATCCTAAATTGTAGTTCCATTTATTGGGCGAGTTGGCTTTAATACTATCATCCCATCCATACCATTCACTTTTACCCAAAACTGCTTTTACTTCACTTTTGGTTTTGCCTTTAAACATTTGTTCTTGCGTTATTTCATTACTCATTTCGTAGCGTAATGACGGTTTTGTTTCCCAAGCCTCCACATCAAAATGCTTTTCGTGATGGTAACTACTAAAAATGTTTATAAGCGGATAAAAAACATAAAAATATACAATAGGCGTTAATACGATGCTTATTAAAAAACTGAGCCATTTGCGTTTATCTATGGTGTTGGTAAAAGCCCAAACCAGTAAAAAAACGACTATTAAAAAAATAACGAACAGCGGTGTTAAAATCATTTTTCTTCTTTGTTGATATTAAGATTTGTTAGTATGATAAAAAATGCGGTAATGCTTAAAAAATAGATAATATCTCGCGTGTCAATAACCCCACGACTGATGCTTTTGTAGTGAACGTTCATACCTAATTGTTCTATAAAATTGCTTGAGGTGAAGTCTGCAACACTATCAAAACCAATGTAAAACATAAAACAAATAGCGACCGATGCTATAAACGCCACAATTTGGTTGTCTGATAAAGTAGAAGTAAATATGCCAATAGCCGTATAAGCAGCAATTAAAAATAAAAGTCCGAAATAAGAGCCCATTGTACTACCAAAATCTAAATTACCAACAGGATTTCCTAATTGATAAACCGTATATACATACAATAAAGTTGGTAATAAGGCGATTAAAATTAAAACAAAAGCCCCCAAATATTTGCCTAAAACAATGTTTAAATGGGTGATGGGTTTTGTAAGTAGTAACTCTAAGGTACCTTGTTTTTTTTCATCTGAAAAACTACGCATAGTAACCGCAGGAATTAGAAAAATTAAAATCCAAGGCGCTAATTGGAAGAAGGATGATAAATCGGCAAACCCATAATCGAGTATGTTGTTTTCACCTTTAAAAAGCCATAAGAACAAGCCGTTAAGTACTAAGAATATGCCAATAACCAAGTAGCCAATAGGCGATGCGAAAAATGTATTTATTTCTTTTTTAAGTATGGCGAGCATTAATTGGTTAAAAGTTTAAGAGTTTATAGTTTAAAAGTTTAAAGTGTTTCTCTGGTATTATATTTATTAATTTTTCATTATTAATTGTCAATTGCCAGTTGATTGCTCAAAATTACTAAGAAATCCTGTTTTAACAATTCTTATCAACATTTATTATTGATTTGATTCTCTTTTAATTACTCTAAGCTCTTTGGAAGCATAGATTCTGTGCTAAAATTAACGCTCACCGTATCCATTAAATAAAGCCCCATGAGTGTAGAGGCACTGCCAACGGTGGCACTATTGCTTTTGTAAACGGCTATCTCCAAAAAACCACCCGAATTAAAAACCACTAAGCCTCTGCCTTCATCGTGTCGTTTTTCTTCAGGAATTTCAAAATTTACAATATCGCTATATCGTTTATGTATTTTTTTAAACTTATTGTTTCTTGCCGAAACTTCAAACGTTCTGCCCTTTTGTATGGTTTCAAAAAAGGAACGTGTAATATTTGTAACCACGTTTCCATAATTATCAACATAAATAACGCTGCCAATTATTTGGGTTTTATCGTCGTTCACAAAAGGGGTAATGTATTTTGTAGGCTTAATTTCGGTAATGGTTTTTCCAATAACTTCTAAAGTACCACCACGCGCAATATGGCAAGCCACTTTTACAAAAACATCTAAAACAGGAAAACTACTTTGTATTCTATCATGGATATTGATTTCTACAATTTTTTCTGGTGCAATTTCAGAACAAATCATGCTCATAATCCCATTATTGGCACAAATAAAAAAATGGTCGTCTAGTTTTATGGCAATGTGTTTGTTTTCTTCGTTAATTTCAGAATCTATACCTATAATATGTATCGTCCCTTTCGGGAAACTGTTGTATGCATTTTGAATAATATATCCAGCCTCTAAAATATTAAAAGGCGAAACAGAATGTGAGATATCAACAATTTTAACATCGGGCAATTCACTGTAAATGGCACCTTTTGTAGCACCAGCAAAGTGGTCTTTTTCCCCAAAATCGGTAGTTAATGTTATGATGGCCATTGGTAAATTGTTGATATGTTTTTACTGTTAGTACACACAAATTTGTTTACATTTGAGTTTTAACTAAGATAAAACAAACCTACATAAATTTTTTGTTTTCATTTTTATGTTTAACATGAAAAATGTAGGTTTATGAAGATAAATTTATCAAATTTAAATAATTGAATAAAACTAATAAACCATTTCAGAATACTAGGTATTTATAGTATGAATCTGAGATGAAATTATAAACAAAATCTACGCCTTTGAACGAAATAATAATCGAACTTGAAGAAATTACCCCAAAAGAATTTTTTGGAGCCCATAATGCCAATATTGAATTATTAAAAAAGTATTTCCCTAAACTCAAAATTGTAGCAAGAGGCAATAAAATTAAAGCCTTTGGCGACGACGAATTGTTGGAAGAATTCGACCGCCGCATGAAAATGCTTTTAACTCATTTTACCAAATACAATAAGCTAGACGAGAACGTTATTGAACGTGTGCTAACCAGCCAAAGCAGTGACGATTATTCAACATCTGCATCTAGTGGTGAAGTTTTAGTGCATGGTGTTGGTGGTAAACTTATAAAAGCGCAAACCGCAAACCAACGTAAATTGGTTGAAAGTATGCGAGAAAACGATATGGTATTTGCCATCGGGCCAGCAGGAACAGGTAAAACCTATACAGGTGTTGCTTTGGCGGTTCGAGCGCTTAAAAATAAAGAGGTAAAACGTATTATTTTAACCCGTCCAGCAGTTGAAGCAGGGGAGAACCTAGGCTTTTTACCGGGCGATTTAAAAGAAAAACTAGACCCATATATGCAACCTCTGTATGATGCGTTGCGTGATATGATACCTGCCGAAAAACTGGCTATGTACATAGAAAACGGTACCATTCAAATAGCTCCATTAGCATTTATGCGTGGGCGTACCTTGGATAATGCTTTTGTGATTTTAGATGAAGGTCAGAATACTACGCACAACCAAATGAAGATGTTTTTAACCCGTATGGGGAAAAATGCTAAATTTTTATTAACAGGTGATCCTGGGCAAATAGATTTACCACGTCGTACTATTTCTGGTCTTAAAGAGGCTTTGTTAATATTAAGAGATGTTGAAGGTGTGGGCATGATATTTTTAGACGATAAAGACGTCATTCGTCACCGTTTGGTTAAGAAAGTGATTGAAGCTTATAAAAGCATTGAGCACGTCGATTAAATAAAAAACATACAATGTTATTTAAAAAAGCCAATTATAAATTTAATTGGCTTTTTTTATATCCTCTTTTTTATAAACAATTGATTTTCTGTTGAGTATATAAAACAGCCTTTTAATTCTATAAAATTCTATAAAAATCATGTAAATAGTTTAAAGGTTTTGTTGGCGAGATTTGCAATACAAACAATAAAAAAGAACATTATGAAAAAATTATTTTTAATTATCGCAATCAGTTTAATAGGATCAACTTCAATTTTTGCCCAACAAACAGATATAGACATTACACCAGACAATTCTTGGCTAAAAGCAGGTTTAACAGCTGGAATTCCAGTAGGTGATGCCAACGATGCCTCATCATTCAATTTAGGTGTAGATTTAAGAGGTCAGTATTTGTTCAACCCAAATTTTGCTATTGGTGTTGCTTCTGGTTATAGCCACTATTTTGGTAAAGATGGTTTTGAAGATTTTGGAATGGTTCCAATTGCTGGCTTCGCACGTTATTATTTTACACCTAATGGGCTTTTTGTGGGTACAGATGTGGGGTATGGTTTATTAACAAATATTGATAATAACGATGGTGGTTTATATGTAAATCCACAAGTAGGTTATCATAATAGAGACTGGAACATTTACGCTTTTTACCAAAATACATTTGCAGAAAACGATCTGGATTTACAAAATGTTGGGGTAGGCGTTACCTATAATATTCGTTTTAAATAATTAGCATAAAATTTATAAGGGTTAAAAAGGAGAAGGTTTATTTCTCCTTTTTTTATTTGCTATTGTTTGGCAAGCCTAAACAAATTACATTTGCAAAACAATCAACACACTACTTTTCATGAACACAATCACCACTACCAATTTCAATTTTCCAAATCAAAAATCTGTTTACCATGGAAAAGTTAGAGAAGTTTATAATATCAACAACGAGCAATTAGTTATGATTGCAACCGACCGCTTGTCGGCGTTCGATGTGGTGATGCCAAAAGGAATTCCGTATAAAGGGCAAATACTAAATCAAATAGCGACTAAAATGATGGCCGCTACCGAAGATTTAGTACCAAATTGGTTAACAGCAACGCCCGACCCAAACGTAGCTGTGGGGCATTTGTGCGAACCTTTTAAAGTAGAAATGGTAATACGTGGGTATATGAGTGGGCATGCAGCACGCGAATATAAAGCAGGAAAACGCATGCTTTGTGGTGTGGTGATGCCTGAGGGGATGAAAGAAAACGATAAGTTTCCAGAACCTATTATTACGCCTGCAACCAAAGCAGAAATGGGTGACCATGATGAGGATATTTCTCGTGAAGACATTTTAAAACGAGGTATTGTAAGTGAAGCCGATTATTTAGTGTTGGAAGATTATACCCGTAAATTATTCAATAGAGGCACAGAAATAGCAGCAAGCCGTGGTTTGATTTTAGTTGATACCAAATACGAATTTGGAAAAACCAAAGACGGACAAATAGTATTGATTGACGAAATACACACACCAGATTCCTCACGTTATTTTTATGCTGAAGGCTATGAAGAAAGACAAGCCAACAACGAAGCCCAAAAACAACTAAGTAAAGAGTTTGTACGCCAATGGTTAATTGCCAATAATTTTCAAGGCTTAAAAGGGCAAACGGTACCAGTTATGAGCGACGAATACATTGAAACCGTTAGCGAGCGTTACATAGAACTTTATGAAAATATTACAGGAGAAATTTTTGTGAAAGGTGATGTAAGCGATATACAAAAACGTATTGAAGCGAATGTTTTGGCTTATTTGAAGAAATAGCACTTTTTCAACTTCTTAGTCATTTCGACGTTAGGAGAAATCACATAATATTTGGTTTTAATAATTATATGCAATGCTTCAATAGCATCCAATTTTTACATAAGTGTGTCTATGATTTTTTAATATATTCACCATATGCAGCATAATTACTTTGTTTATATAACAGCCAATAAATACAGGACGACATTATATATTGGTTTTACCAATAATATTCAGAATAGATTATCTCAACATTATTTTGATAGTCAGAATGCTAAAAAATCATTTGCAGGTAAATATGCGTGCATTTATTTGGTTTATTATGAAACTTTTGAATTCCCAAAGCAAGGTATTGCTAGAGAAAAAGAGTTAAAAGGATGGAGACGAGAGAAGAAAAACAAGTTGATTTCAGATTTTAATCCTAAGTGGGAAGACTTGAATATGCAGATTTTTTAATTTCTCGGTCATTTCGACGTTAGGAGAAATCGCATAATTTATGTACTGCCAAGTATTATGTGATGTCTCAATCGTGCCTCATTTCGACATGATTACAAAAAATTACAGGCGAAATTTTTGTGAAACGAGATGTATGTGATATACAAAAACGTATTGAAACCAATGTTTTGGCTTATTTGAAGAAATAGAATTTTTTTAATTTCTCAGTCATTTCGACGTTAGGAGAAATCACATAATTTATGTACTGCCAAGCATTATGTGATGTTTCAATCGTGCCTCATTTCGACATGACTAAAAAACATTAGAGGCAAAACTATTGTAAAAGGTGATGTAAGTGATATACAAAAACGTATTGAAACCAATGTTTTGGCTTTTTTGAATTATTAATTTCGTTTATGTAAAATTGAAAAAAGCCTTAAATTATTAAGGTCTTTTTTATGGTGTTTATTAAGATAGCGCTTATCGGTAATGTATATGGAAAGTTGCGTGCTTGTAAGCGGCAATTTTCCGAAGGAAAATCAGATGCAAGCAAACAAAGCAACTCACATTGGTTAAGCACAAAATAGCAATTTTTTATATACGGTGTTATGCAACGGTTTTTATAGGTTTTTCTTATTCGGATTCTTACTGTTTGAAAACAAAGAAACAATCTCAATAGAACTTTTATTAATTCGATAATAAAGATTATTGTGTTTTTCGACTACAGCCTTTCTAATATTTTTTTTCTCGAATGATATTGGGAAAATTTCGGGTGATTTTGAAATCAGTTCTATTGTATGATCTAATTTTGCAGAAAATGTTCTTAATTCTCTTTCAGTCCATTTGTTTTCAAGATATTCAATAGTTTCTTTTAGTTCAGATATTGCGTGGTCAGTCCACAAAATTTTATAACCACTTTTCATAAATCCCTTTCACGTTTGAGTGAGAAGTCAATTTCCCGTTATCAGCATCTTGAATTCCTTTTTCAATAGACTCTTTTTCGCTTGCAGAAATTTCATTCCACCAATCGTTTTTCTCTTTCTCTCTCAATTTCATTAGTTTATCAATCAGAGAAGTATCGTTCAAAGTTGATAACCATTGAATTAATTCTATTTTTTTATTTTCTAAACTTAAATCCATAATATCAAATTTACAAATTTAATTTAAACATTCAATTTTTGAACGTGATTTTAACTGTTGCATAACGATTAGAATATGAATCCGTTTCAATGATTTATATTCACCGATAAGCGAATTTAGTTTTTTAAAATAACAAAATCAATATGTAATACAATATCTACATATAAAGTTTTCAACAAAAAGTTTGAGTTCTAAATTTGTTTCGATTAATACTTATAAAAATAAGTTTCTATTGGATATTAGTTTTCATCATTAATGTCTTTAAAATAACTTGTCCTTCTTCCCAATATTCTAGATTTGAGTCTGAATTTATATGCCCTTTAAAGCCAATGTTTATAAAATCGCTTCCCCATTGTTCTGCAAAATATTTAGCTCTATTGAGGCTTACAAATGCATCGTCTTCACTTGCTACCACTATGGAAGGAAACGTAAGTTTTGATGTTGGCATCCATGAAAAATCCCTTAGAATGTCTGGGGTGTGCGTTGGAGAATCCACATCGGCAGGAGCTACTAGCAAAGCGCCTTTTATATTGGGGTTTTTATACCTATTAGTCCAATGAAGCACTAATGAAACGGCGAGGCTATGAGCAACTAAAATTATTGGAGCATTATGTTTTACAATACTATCATTTAACTTATCTAACCAGTTTTTAAGGTTTGGTGCATCCCAATCGTCTTGAATCACTCGTATTGAGTTATCAAACTTTTTTAACCAAAGCGATTGCCAATGATGCTCGCCAGAGCCTCCAAGTCCAGGGATAATTATTAGTTTTATATTCTCATTTTCCATTTCATCGATGCTTTATATCTAAAGTAAGACGAAAGTAGTTTTTTAAAAAACGAAAATCAATGTGTAATAATAGGTTTGTACCAAAAGTTTTCAACAAACAGATGTTGTTGTGAATTTGGAATAAGTTCAGATTTAGGAAAAACAGTTTCAGAATTATTTTAAAATAAGCTAGTTCATTTTTTAATATGATATATATAAACTAAAAAATCCCGCTTTCGCAGGATTTTCAATATTAAAACATTTGACTAATACAATTATTTAATTATTATCAGTCATAATGGTATTCTAATTTAAAAACTTAGGTTTGATAACTAACATAGCCCAAGCCCAATTTTGTATATCGGCAGCATTGTCTTTTGTCAATGTGGTTAATTCTGGTCTTGTTCGCATTAATTCGTACATACCATCGGCTGCGAACATTTGCGAATAACCAAGAACCAAGCTGTAACCTTTGAACTTTTTAGAATATACTAAATCCAATTCGGTACCTAACTGTTTTTCGCCACTTGCTAAATCTTGCTCACCGCTAAAATTTAAAGCAGTAACCGATAAGCTAGATGTTTCATTTAAAGTGAAATTAGCACTTACATGCACGTCAAATAAACCAATGCTGTTAACGTGATTACCTACGAAGAAATAATCCATAAACCCATTAAATTTATGATTGGTTCCATATAGAGGGAAGAAGGCACTTGTTTCTCCGGCTCCTTTATCATTTCCGCTTATAATTTCAAGACCCGCACCCAAACCAACTTTGGCAGATGCTTTATATGTTAAATCCAAACCTAAAAGATATGCCCCTTTCACATCTACTTCACCAGCTGTTAATTGCTCTTTACCTGTTTGTATAAAAGCATTAGCAGCTAAACCAAAATTTCCTTTTTTATAATCTAAATGTGTACCAAAGGTTTGAAGGTTACTTGTGCCATCTACAACACTTGGATCAACAGTGGTATCAAAATTTTGGAATCCATTGTTAAGTAATATTAAACTTCCAGAAAAATTTTCCCAAGCTTGTTTTAAATACAGGTATTGCATGGTTTTGTATGTAAAGAACCCTGTAGTGTTATAAGCTGTACTTGTGGATTTAAATCCTGTAGGATCTGAATAATCTTGACTAAAAGCCAAACCAAGATCTGCCATAAATTTTCCTTTATTGTATTTAAGTAAAGCAGCATCATGGTTACGCCCTTGTTGTGCCCAATCCAAGCCTCCAAAAATGCGTTGGTCATCATAAGAAATAACTTGACGACCTAATTTGGTTGAAAATCCTTCACCTAAATTAATATCAGCCCAAGCTTCAAAAACAGCAAACGAGTTGTTTTGGTCGTAAGGTAAAATTTGTCTGTTTTCGCCCCAAACCATCACATCTTGAAGGCTTAAATAAAATTTGTATGATTCTGTGTTATAGCCAGCATTCAATCTAATACGTGTTGAAATTCCGAAACCTGCATCTGCAGCATCTGGAATAATGCTTCCAAATCCATTTCTGTATTCAGTTCGTGGTCTAAATTCGCCATCAAGAGTAAACTGTGCTTGTACAAGTTGCATGCATCCTAATAATAGCGCTAATATTACGTATTGTTTTTTCATTTTTTTAATTTTAAGTTATGGATGTTTTTTATTTAATCTATTTATCTTTCAAACAACAAAGATATTGTTAGCTATTTTTGCGGTTTATGATAATTATCATATTGTTTTTGTATACTTAAAAGCTCTTCAACGTATGTTTTTTCTAATCACACTTTGTAGATAGTCTTTTTAACTTTTTACTAATTAAACTATAAATAGCTTTATAAAAATTCAAATATAAGTATTAATACTTAATTATTGTAATTTAATTAAGTATTAATACTAAGTTTTTTTTTAATTTTGAAGTACTTTTAATAAGTAAGCTGAAGTTTATTCAGTTTTCATCTGCTTATTTCTAAAATAGGCTATTATGGCAACAACAACCATTAATAATGCTACAACATATACAAATTTTGGAATAGGTAAGGGGTCGCCTGCGGCGTAACTATGTAAACCTGAAAGGTAATAATTGACTCCAAAGGATGTCATGATTATAGACCAAAACGCAAACATACTCGCCACATTTAAAACGTAATTATTATTTAATTTTGGTATAAATCTTAAATGCAACACAATAGCATAAACGATGATGCTTATTAAGGCCCAAGTTTCTTTGGGATCCCAAGCCCAATAACGTCCCCAAGATTCGTTAGCCCACACACCACCTAAAAATGTTCCGATGGCTAAAACAAACAAACCAATGGTCATGGCTATTTCATTTATATAGCTAAGTTCTTTAACTTTAGTTTCTATAATAGCTTTGTTTTTTGGGTTTTTAAAAATTATAAGTATTAACGCCATGAGTCCTAGAACAGCAGATAAAGCCAAAGGTGCATAACTACTTACTATAGTTGCTACGTGAATTTTTAACCAATACGATTTTAATACAGGCATTAAATTGGTGATTTCTGGATTCAACCAATCCAAATAACTTACAAACAATAGGGCGCCAGAAAATAGGGTAGCCAGTGGTAGTGAAAAATCTGATTTTCTAAATGTTAATAAGCCACATAATAATAATACCCAAGCTACAAAAACCAACATTTCATAACCATTGCTCCAAGGGGCGTGTTGTGCCACATACCAACGCAAAATAATATTAGCTGTAAAGCATAAAAATGAAATTAATGTTAGAATTATAAAGGTGTTATTAATGAGTTCGATAATTTTTTTATGCGAAAACATCTTTAAAATAGCGATTACTAACAATACAAACCCAATGGTAAAGAATACTTGAAACAACCAAAAGTTTACATTTGTTTTGTTGTACCAAATTTCAGCTTCTATTCTTTCTGGGGTTGGAATGACTTCGGCACCTAAAACTTCTTGGTATTTTTTAATGTACATTAACTTTTCATGTGCATCATCATATTTAAAGGTTGCAACATCATTAAAATAAGCGGGAAGGATGCTTTGTGCAAATTTGGCATCTTCTTCTGGGAAATCGTTAAAATCGTGAATATAACTAAACCACGTGTTATTGGAATCGTTTTTGTTAGGGAATATTTTAAGATAATTGCCTATAAATAAGTTATATAGAATATTGAAACGTTCGTCAATTTTTAGTACTTCTTTATCAAATTCATTGCGTTCGGCAGGTTTTTTCTTATTAGCTTCCTCAACTTCTTTTGATAATAAATAGTTGCCGCTTGCGTCCATTAAACTTTTGAAAGACACCAATGTATTCGCCCCAATTTTCACATCTTTTAGAACATTTCCAGTTTTGTCAAAATCTACCTTTATCATAGGTATTTCTTGCCAAACATTAGGTGCCATATGAATTGCTAAAAACACTTGGTTGGCATCTAAAACTAATGTTTCGTTTTTAACGGGATATGAAAAGTTCGATTTTCTTGAAATTTTTCTAATAAATTCTGAAGCCAGTGTATTTATAGGTTTAATTCTTCCGTCTAAGTCTTGAACCAATAATCTACCAAAAAAGTCGGCATGTGCTTTATCTGTTTTTTGTGATTCCACCAATCTTTCAACAAAAATAGCCGTAGAATCTTTTGTGTTTTGGGAAAAACCAAATTGAATACCCAGCAATAAAATTAGAGTTGCCAAGGGTTTTTTTAATTGCTTTAGTTTTTTGTTTATAAAATGAAAGCGAGATGCTTTTCCGAAAAGGGCAAAAAACATACCCAACGTCAATAAAAGATAGCCTATGTATGTAACAATGGTGCCTAAACTATCGTGATTTACAGATAAAACGGTTCCCAATTCATCGGTATCATAACTTGCTTGAAAAAAACGATAGCCTTTATAATCCAGTACATTATTCATAAATATTTTATAAGGAATCATGTCTTCACCATCAAGTATTAAAACTTCACTGGCATACGCTGAAGGACTAGAAGAACCTGGGTAACGTTCTAATTGAAAATCGTTTAGCTTTATTGAAAAAGGCGTTTGAATAGCAGCGGCACCGTAAGAAAGTATAACGCGAACACCATCAATTTCTATGTCATGATGTGTTGGCAACATACCTTGTCTGTATAATAAATTTAAAGGTTTTTCTTTGCCATTTACAGATACATTTACTAGTAATGCATCGTCTTTTGTTTTGTCGTTATCTTTTGGTTTTGCAGAAGTGCTTTTAATTTTGAAAGCACCTTTTTCATGATAGGATAAGGGTACAAATGAAATATCTCCAGACCTGTACAACGTTCGTAAATTAATAGGGTGCAAACTATCTTTAACTAAGGTGCCTGCTTGTTGTGAAGCCATCATGAAAAAATCTAAGTCATGAGGTGATTTTATACTGAATGCGCCATTTTCTTCAACTATATTTATAATGCTTTCTTTTTCAGAATTAAAACCAATTTCATGTTGGTGATCGCCAAATTTTTGAATTTCACCATGTTTTAAATAGATGGTATTTCTACCTTCACCTTCGGTAACAACCATTTCTAATAAGGGTTCTCCATCTTCATCATTATCAACGACTTCTGCAATGGCATCTGGAATAAATTCTTTGTAAGAAATAATAATAGGCTTATTATTAAAAGTGGTTTCTAAAGAGAAATCATTATTTTGAATAGGTGAGAACGCTAATTTTTCTTTTAATATAGTTTTCGTTTTTCCATCGGTAATCGTAGCGTTCAAAAAATTAGTGTCAGATATAATAATGTTTGAAGAAGCACCTTCCCTAATACGCATAATACCTCCGTACGACGTATATCTTGTAATTGCCGAACCTAGAATGATGATGATAAAAGCCACATGAAATAAAAGGATAGCCCACTTTTCTTTTCGAAGCAATTTGTATTTAAATATGTTGGCTATAAATGAAATAACCAGACCTAGCATTACTAATTCAAACCACCAAGAATCGTATATAACTACCCATGCGGTTGCTGTTCCATAATCGTTTTCAACAAATGTAGCAATAGCCATAGCCGTTGCAAATACTAACAGTAACAGTAAAGCTAAACTTGACGAGGAGAAGAATTTATATAGTTTTTGCATGATGATAGTAAATAAAATAAGAAAGATAACTTTTAAGGTTTTTTAAAAAACCTTAAAAGCTACCTTTCTTGGTGACAAATTAAATCAAATAATTATTTAGTTAGTTATTTTGTGCAATTTTTTTACTGCCATAGGTAGATTCGCGTTTTTTTGCAGCCTCTAACCATTTTGGTACCAAATTTTTCTTAAATTCTTTTTTCTCTTGTTTTAATTTTTCAATATCTAAACCAATATACTCTTGAGCTTTTTCTTTAGTTGAAATATCTGGCATATCTACTGGTTTGTTATGTCCTAATTCCGCTAATAAACGTGCTAATTTTACACGAGCATCTTGAACAATTGAAAATCCACCACCTAAAACTCTAGCAATTTCAACGGGAGCATGAAAGGAAGCACCGTGAGATGCGGCAGCATAATCCCAACGCCATTGTGCATGACGGATATCCATTAGAATATCTTTCATTTGCTCTTCAGTAGCGCCTAAATCCCAAGCTTTTTTAGCTTCAATATGTGCTTTTACTAAGAAATCTTCAAGTTTAATTCTGTTTTCAGCTGCCTTTTGTTGACGATCGTAAACATTTAGTTTTAATTTTTCAGCTTCTTCTCTATGGCAAACTTGACATGCATTTGAAACATTATTTAAAGGCGATTGAATGTGGTGGTCGGTAAATTTTTGTCCACCTTCACTTTTATATGGCATGTGGCAGTCTGCACACGAAACACCTCTATCAGCATGAACACCTGTTAAATATGTTTCATAACCAGGATGTTGTGCTTTCAACATGGGTGCACGACTTAATTCGTGAGTCCAATCTGAAAATTCAATAGCATCATAATACTCTTCCATAGCTTCCACAGTCATTCCCTTTTCCCAAGGAAGCTTTAAATAAGGGATACCTTCTTTTCCTGGTATATTTTTATCAAAATAATATTCAACATGGCATTGCGCACAAACTAAAGAGCGCATTTCTTGGTGTGTTGCATTATTAATGTCTTTGCCCATAGATTGAAAAGCTTCAACCAAAGCAGGTCTTGAAATGGCTAATTTCATGGTTTTAGAGTCATGACAATCTGCACAACCAATAGGGTTTACAACTTCATCGCCTTTATCGGCCCATTTTCCAGAGTAAAATTCGGCAATACCTTTTTCGTTCATTAAACGCGGTACATCTGGACTTTTACATGTCCAGCATGTTGCAGGCATAGGGCCGTCACCTTCTCCTTTTGGAGCTCCAGTTCTTAAAGTATTTCGAATATCTTCAATTGCATATTGGTGTCCTCGACCTTGATTGTAATCTTTTGAAAAACCATAACCAGCCCATAGCACTACCATTCTGCTATCTTCATGTAGCATATCGCGCATCGCATTTCCACCTTGATAAGTAGCAAAACTAGTATCGGCTGTTTGTAGAAACGATTGGTATTCTGCTGGGTAATTCTTACCCCATTCAGCGTTTCTTGGTTCATTTTCTCCAATTTCAACCTGAGGAACATATTTATATTTAGCCTCATTTTTTCTATTAACTATACTTGAAGCTAATAGTCCTAGTAGAAATACAACTACTACAGTTACTATAAATAAAACTTTGTTTTTCATGAATGAATGATATTAATTTTTGGTTATTTGGTTTGCATTTCTTTTTCTAACCACCCAGGAATTACTGTTTTTTCCGTATCTGTTGGAATGGGTGCAATATTGTTTTTTATGGTTGAAATACCATGAACGGTACCATGTGGCACTTCTTGGTGGCAACTCCAACATTGTCTTTCTGTTCTGTTTTTAGCATGATCTTCAATCCAGCCATCAAACTTTGTTTGAGTAACTTGCTGAACATGGCAGCGGATACAATTATTTTGCACCACTTCTTGAGATTCTTCCCTCATGAACATAACCTCTGGTTCTGCTCTTAACGTAAACACTGAAGAGTGGAACAATCCATCTTTTGCTTTAAAATAATACTTATTAAAAACATTGTTATGGGGTACGTGGCAATCGTTGCAGGCAGCCCATTGCCTGTGCGAACTATGCATCCAGCTATTATAAACGGGTGTCATAACATGGCAGTTTACACACGCCAAAGGATCATCGGACATGTAAGATACTAGTGATGCTTCTTTAGACATGAATAGACCTAAACCCGTCATAACAGCAATTAAAAAAACGGCAACGGTTCGCCATCTTGATTTTTTGTCTGGGAAAATTTTTTTATAAAGATTCACACGTGTTATTTATCTGTTTTTGAATATTTTTTAACTAACTCTAAGAGATAGATAATTTATATAATTTTATAAAAATAATTATTAGTACACAAAAT
Organism: Mariniflexile fucanivorans; assembly: GCF_004341235.1. Classification (GTDB taxonomy): domain Bacteria; phylum Bacteroidota; class Bacteroidia; order Flavobacteriales; family Flavobacteriaceae; genus Mariniflexile; species Mariniflexile fucanivorans. The sequence continues at coordinate 322,570 of NZ_SLUP01000002.1, read as the reverse complement.
TCCTATATAATTTTAAATTAAATGCTGATAAAAATCATATCTATTAAAAGAAAGCTTTTCGTCATGTTTACTTTTTATGAAAAAAATGTTTGATTAAAATAGTATGATTCAAACAAAAAAATATATAGCAATTATATATAAAGAGTAAGGCTCTAAATAACAAAACTTTAAGTAAAGTGGTTACACATTTATATCAAACATGTAGCCACTTTACTTAATAAAGAAATTCTATTTATTTGTTAAATGTATAGCTTAACCCAAATTGAATCATGGAAGTTGTCATTTCGTAAGAAATAGACGTTCCTGGGATTGCTCCGTTAGGATTGCTTGGTGAAGCCATTAAGGGAGACAACATTTGTCCTTCAGTGGCTCCATTACTATCACCATAATGGTATACAGCATCGATTTTCCAACTATCATTTACTATATAACTAAACCCAAATTGATATGCGTTTTTAATGACGGCAGTGGCAGGAATATTAAAGAATGTTATTTCCTCTGGAATGGGGTTTGAACTATAGGTGTAGCCAATACGTAATGGTAATTTATTGATTCCTTTATATTGAAGTCCAGTAGAAAGAATAGAGATGTTTTCCCATCCAAACCCAGCTACGGAAGCTGTTGGAGTCCATCCAGTTTTTGCGAAACCTTCGGTATTTTCATAATCTACTCTTCTAAAGTCAAGTGCAAAATCTATATTGTTTATAGAGTAACCAAAACCGAGTGATAAAATCGCTGGATAATCCATTTGAAATGAAACATTTGGAGCAGCAGAACCATCTAAATACGTGTTGTTGAATTCAAAATCACTGAATTTTTGAGCCGTTTTATATGAAGCTCCAAGTTTTAATCCATAACCAGAATCGTAAAATAATCCAAATTGAGCACCAAAACCAATAGCTGTCGCTTTATCAGTAGTAGGGTATCCTAAGGTCATACTTGGTGAGGACAACGGACTAGGAGCTAATTCTAAAGCCGCATAATTTATGTTTGGCTGAATTCCAATAGAAAATTTATCTGAAATCTCATAAGCATACGATAAACCAACTTGTAACAGCATATAATCAGATTCTATATGACCAAAGCCCATAGCGGCTTGAGGATAATTTATAGGATTAGAATTTACCGTAGGATTAAAGGATGCACTCAATGGGTTATTGGCTTCTTCTGGAAATGTAACACCAAATCCGCTAATACCAAAAGCTGAAACACCAAAGGTGTGTTTGCTGTCTTCTTTACCCCAAACCATTGCTAACGCTGGCATAGGAGACATGCCTCTATCATCTTCAGTGGTACCACTTACTCCAGGAGCTCCAGTACCTAACATTCCTGCTGGTAATGAAGAAGATAGTTTTGGTGAAGAAAAGAATAGCCCTACATCGAGTTTTAAAATTTTACTGTCAAAAACTGAAAGCGTAGCAGGGTTCCATTGCATGGCTCCAGAAATATCAAGTGGTTGTGCTGTTGCAGCGCCACCCATAGACATGTTTACGGCGCCAACACCTTGCATAATGTGTCCTGCCTGTGCAAAAATGGATGTAGTAAAGATTAAAAACAAAAATTTTAAAATATTAGTTTTCATAATAAAAAGTGTGTTAAACATGTGAAAATAAAATGAACCAAGAAAATGGATGCATTAAACATGAAGAGTTAATTTAGGTTAGTTGAATAATTGTTAAATTTACTTGGTAAAAATTGCCATATCTATGACTTTTGTCATCGTTTTTTAATTATTCTACTAATTGTATATGAATATTTAACAAAAAAGTTTTTGTTTAATTTTTAGGAAGGAGGCATGCTTTGCTTAATTTTTTCATCATAGGATTTAAGCCAACCTCCAAAGTTTGTTTCATCACCTTCGAGTCATCTTTATGGCATTGTAAACAAGCACCTACTAATAATAGGCGTTTTTGTTCAGATACATTAAAGGGTCTGAAATCGGTTCTTGTGGATTTTATAATTGATTTATCTTCCTTTTTAAGGAAAGGTATCCATGCATCTTCGGGTAAATTGTCATTTTCGTTCAATGCGTATTCGGGTATAAAAACCCACTTGCCATTATTGTTTTTAATTTCATAAGTTAAAGTTCCATTTCCATAACCTAGAGTAGCAGCATTGGAATGGCACGATTTACAATCGCGAACATTTTTAGTAATGGTATGCGGAGAATTTGGTGCATATAACCTGTGAAAGGATACATCTTCACCTATGTTTTTATTGGAATAACTCCCTTTATCAATAGTTAAAATCATACCCGGTATAGCTGGCTCTATTTTTTTACCTTCTTTAGTTTCCCTTATGCCTAAAGCGGGTTTGGAAGATGAGAATTCTGCAACATATTCTTTCCATTGGCCTTTTACATATTTTTTATCTAATAAGTCGAAGCCACTAGTTTCATCTTTATCAAATTGATTATGGCAACCAATACAACGTGGTGTCCATGATGAATGACAACTGGAACAACTCACATTTTCATGCGCATTATCACCAGAACAAACTAAAGATTGTTGTTTTATATTATGAAGTTTGCCATCTTTTTTACCTATTAAAAATGCTTTTCCTTTTGAATCTATAAAGGTATTAACTAAAGGGTTCTTGTCTTTTTTAGTAACAATAATTTGCTTATCAGTATGTTTATAATCACGATGCAAAAACACCAGTCTACTTTCAGTATCTAAAGAATCATAAGGAATTGTGTTAGCTTTATTTTTAAAATGGCAATCAATACATTGAACTTTCACCGCTTGTTCAGCATGCGAATAGGTGTTTCCATCACCCATAACTTCGTGAGATGAATGGCAATCTATACACAACAAACCTTTTGTATGATGTACATCTTCTTCTATAAATTTATAAACGCGTTCATCTTCAAAAACCTTATATTCCGTTTTGTTTTTTACTTCTTCTTTATTCAATAAAGTTTCTTGAAAGCCTATATAATTGGTTGAAATTCTACTAGACCTGCTATGGCATCCAAAGCAATGGGTATCGTTTACAAAAATGTTTGTTGAAGGGTGAAATGATGGAAGTTTCTTTTTATTTGAAGCTAAATAGGCATCTAAATCATCTGTTGCTTCTTTGGAATAATTTAAATGACAGGCATTACAACCACCACCACGGCTTATTTCAGTAATGGGACCATAACTTGTTTTTTCTGCTCCTAAATGGCAATTAGCACATAAATCTCTAAGATGCTTGTCTGAAGGCGAATTTTTTATGTCCTTAATATGGTAATGATAATCTGGGGAATCCGCTTCACCAAAAATAAACTTATCTACAGCTACTAAACCACAATTGGTAGTCATTAACGACGTATTAATTTTATTTAGTTCGTTGGGATGGCATGTTCCGCAGGTTTCCTTAGCATCGGCTAAATTTCCTGGAATTAAAATCATGCCCTTGTGTGCCTCTTCTTTAGTAAATGCAATGGTATTTCCTAAATGACAACTTGCGCAACCAATAAGTTCAGGATTATGATAATTTGAAAAGCCTTTGGTCATTGTATGACAAGCAAAACATGATTCGGAATTTAAAATATGGTTGGTTGAAATACCATTTTCATATTTAGTATCACTTTCAAAAATATATTTATTTCTAAAAACAAATAATATGGCAAAAAGCAAAAATACTAGCGTAAAAAATCCTCTTAAATAATTCTTGTTTTTCATCATAAATATTGTAATTCAAAATTACAATATTTAAACCGATTTTAAATAATAAATGGAGGCCTTATGTAACATTTGTTACATATAAAATACTGATAACATGACATTTATCATAATATCACAATCCCTTTTTAAATATTTTTATCACAGACAAACAATTAAACTTATGACTACTTCGAGAAGAAAATTTATAAAAATTTCTGCCTTAGGTTTAGGAGGTTTAGCAACAGTTTCTACCGCCTACAAAATGTTTGGTGGTAATTCTTTAATAGATTCGGTTATTAAAGAAAACATTGCTAACAAATTTAAAAGAACGGCCACGTATTGTGAAGTATGCTTTTGGAAATGTGCAGGTTGGGCATATTCAGACGATAAAGGAAATGTACAAAAAATTATTGGAAATGATGACGATCCACATTGCAACGGCAGACTTTGCCCCAGAGGAACTGGTGGTGTAGGCATGTATAATGATGAAGACCGATTAAAAACGCCTTTAATTAGAACCACCATAAATGGAGAACAAACCTTTAGAGAAGCTAGTTGGGATGAAGCTTTGAACCTAGTTGCTTCAAAATTTAAAGGGATAAAAGAAAAATATGGTCCCGAAGCATTTGCTTTACTTAAACATGGTTGCCCAGGTTGGCATTTCGAACATTTATTTAGAGCCTATGGATCAGACACAAATGCAGAACCTGCTTTTGCACAATGTAGAGGGCCAAGAGAAACGGCTTTTGCCTTAACATATGGCTCTTGGGTAGGCTCTCCAGAACCAACCGATATACGGAATACGAAATGCTTGGTATTAATAGGTTCTCATATTGGAGAGAATATGCATAACTCCCAAGTACAAGAAATGTCTGACGCCATAGATAATGGCGCCACTATCATAACTGTAGATCCTCGTTTTTCAACTGCAGCTAGTAAATCACAACATTGGTTAGCCATTAAACCAGCTACCGATATTGCATTGTTACTTTCTTGGATGCATGTATTAATTGAAGAAAATCTATATGACAAAGAATATGTTGAAAAATATGCTTTAGGTTTTGATGAATTAAAAGCACATGTTAAACAATTCACACCCGAATGGGCTTACGGTGTAACGACCATAAAACCAGAAGAAATTAGAAAAACGGCTAGAGCCATGGCGCATGCAGCTCCTGCCGTCATTGTACATCCAGGCAGACATGTGGTTTGGTATGGAGATGATACACAAAGAGAACGCGCTATCGCTATTTTAAATGGATTATTAGGATCGTGGGGACGCCGTGGAGGGTTCTATTTTAAAGAAAGTATTTCGGTTCCAAATTTTCCTCATCCAGAATATCCTGAACCTAAATGGGATTGGCGAGATATAGGTGAAAATTTTCCGCTTGCACAAATGGGGCTTACCAATGAACTTATTAGGTGTTCAATTCCTAATAAAGATAATAAATACCCTATTAAAGCGTGGATGGTTGCAGGAACAAATCTAATTAAATCTATTCCAGATACTAAACAATTACAAGAAGCCTTAGAAGCTTTAGAGTTTTTAGTAGTAATAGACACCATGCCGATGGATATTACTGGGTATGCCGATGTGATTCTTCCAGAATGTACTTATCTAGAACGTACTGATATTGTGCGGTCTGCCACCAACAGAGAGCCTTCTATCGCAGTACGATTTGCAGCTGTACCACCTAAATATGAGTCTAAACCGGGTGCGTGGATAGCTAAAGAAATTGGCATGCGATTAGGCTTGGAAGACTATTATAATTATAACGATTTTGATGAAGTTGTTGATTGGCAATTAAAAGAAATGGGAACTTCAAGAGAAGAAATGGAGAAAATTGGCGTTAAAAAATACCCGCGAACAACAGGCTCTATGTATTTGAATGAAGATGAAACTCATGTATTTCATACACCTAGTGGGAAAATTGAATTTTATTCGCACGAATTAGCTGAAAAAGGTTTTGATGCTCTGCCAGTTTATACACCGCATCCAGAACCGCCTCAAGGTTTCTACCGTTTAAATTACGGTCGTTCGCCTATGCATACTTTTAGCAGGACGTCTAACAACCCAAATTTAACCGAGCTAAAAAAAGAAAATGACCTATGGGTAAATCCTAAAGTAGCCCGAATTCTTGGACTGAAAAAGGGGCAATATGTTTGGTTAAAAAATCAAGATGACATTATTTCAACATTTTCAATAAAGGTAAGAGTTACAGAACGTGTTCGCTGGGATTCTGTTTATATGGTTCATGGCTTTGGAAATGATAATAAAAAATTAACTAGATCGTATGGTAAAGGCATTGACGATACCCAAATGATTTCGAGAATATTTACAGACCCTATCATGGGAGGAACTGGTATGAGAGGAAATTATGTTACTATACTTACTGAAGATCCACATAAAAACGAAGTGATATGAGATATGCGATGGTTATAGACACATTAAAATGTGTTGGATGTAGTGATTGTGTTGTTGCTTGTCAAACGGAAAATAATGTACCACTTGGATATTGCAGAGATTGGATTACCGAAACGGTTGATGGAACCTATCCTAACATTGTAATGGAATTAAAATCTGAACGTTGCAACCATTGTGATAATGCCCCTTGTGTACGCTGTTGCCCAACAGGAGCAAGTCATATTGTAGATGGAGGTATTGTTTTAGTCACCGCCGATGAATGTATAGGTTGTGGCGCTTGTATAGAGTCATGTCCTTACGATGCGCGTTACCAACATCCTGATGGTTATGTAGATAAATGTACATTCTGTCATCATCGGTTGGAAAAAGGACAACTTCCAGCATGTGTTTCTGTTTGCCCTACTAAGTGTATGTATTTTGGGGATTTAGATAATCCGAATAGTGAAGTTTCTCAATTGTTGAAAAACAGAAAATATAAAACCTTAGCACCAGAAGCAGGTACAAATCCACATGTATTTTACTTAATTTAAAATAACAATTATGCAAGAAGAATTATTTACTAGCGGAAGAAATATTCCAAATATAGATCCTTCATTACAAATCTGGCATTGGCCAATTTCCTTGTACTTATTTTTAGGTGGATTGGCAGCAGGTATTTTATTTTTTGCGGCGTTATTTTATATCTTAAAAAAAGATAATGAATACTCAACAGCCGTTAAAGTAATTTCCATTGTGCCTCCAATAGCATTATCTCTTGGATTAATGGCGTTAGTTTACGACTTAACCCACAAACTATACACCTGGCAACTTTATACAACCTTCAGAATAGAATCGCCCATGTCTTGGGGAGCTTGGGTTTTACTTATTGTAACGCCCTTATCATTTATCTGGACGTTCAGCTATTACAGAGAAGTATATCCAAAAACAGAAGCTAAATTAAAATTATTTCAACGCCTTAAATTCTTAAATACATTCGAACAATTCATTGTAAAAAATAGAATTTATATTGCCTATGCTCTAGTTCCATTAGCTTTAATTCTAGGCGTTTATACGGGTATTTTACTATCGGCATTTAATGCAAGACCACTTTGGAACAACGCTATTTTAGGCCCATTATTTTTAACTTCCGGACTTTCAACTGGTGCCGCAGCTATTATTTTATTATCCAAAAACACAAAAGAAAGACACTTATTTGGTAAAATAGATTTAGCATTAATAATTATTGAATTAGCATTAATTGTGCATATGATAATGGGCTATTACGCAGGTTCTCAAGTTCAATTAGAGGCTATGCAATTATTAGTTGGTGGCGATTTTACCGTTATGTTTTTTGGATTTGTAGTCATACTTGGATTGATAGTACCAGCTGTTATGGAACTTATTGAACTTATTGGTTACAAAGTACCGGTAATAGTTCCTGCAATGTTAGTAATTATTGGCGGAATCGTTTTCAGATTCGTTATGGTAGAAGCCGGACAATTAACACGTTTTCTTTATTAAAAACACTAAATTATGAAAATAGATAAACAAACAAATAGCCATACTTATTGGAATCCGTATTTCGGAGGATTCATTTTAGGTATCATCATCATTTTTACTTTTTACATCACAGGTAGAGGTTTAGGAGCTAGTGGAGCTATGAAAAGTAGCGTGGTTACTTTAGTAGATACTGTGGCGCCTTCGCATGCAGAACATAATGCTTATTATAGCACTTTTATTAGTGAAGACGATTCTCCTATGAATACCTGGTTGGTTTATGAAGCCTTAGGCGTTTTAATTGGAGCCTTTATTTCTGGAGGATTAAGCGGAAGAATTCGTTGGAGAGTTCAACATTCGCCAAAAATTAGTAGCAAACGCCGTTTGGTATTTGCTTTATTAGGAGGTGTTCTATTTGGCTTAGGAGCACAAATAGCTCGCGGTTGTACTAGTGGTGCTGCTTTAAGCGGTATGGCAGTACTCTCTACTGGTGGATTTGTTACGATGCTCGCCATATTTGGAACGGCATACGCCACGGCTTACTTTTTTAGAAAAAACTGGATTTAATTAATTAAAAAAATAAAACTATGGGACCATTAATTCCTAACAATTTAATTCCATTAGAATGGAATAGTATCATCGCAATTTTAATTGGAATCGTTTTCGGGTTTGTACTCGAAGCTTCTGGTTTTTCTTCTTCAAGAAAACTTGCAGGCGTATTTTATGGCTACGATTTTGCTGTATTGAAAGTGTTTTTTACAGCTGCAGTAGTTTCTGTAATTGGTCTGTATTATATGGATTATTTAGGTTATTTAGATATCACGCAACTGTATGTACATCCAACGTATTTATGGGGTGCTATTATAGGTGGTGCTATTATGGGCGTAGGTTTTGTAGCCGGTGGTTTTTGTCCAGGCACGAGTTTATGCGCTGTTGCCATTGGTAAACTAGATGCTTGGGTTTATGTGGGTGGTATATTACTCGGTATTTTTATGTTCTCTGAACTATTTAACTTCATCGAACCTATATACGATGGCTATTTTTTAGGAAATATCACATTAATGGACACCTTTAGCTGGAACCCATATTGGTTTATATTCATTTTTTCAATTATCGCCATAGTTGCATTTGCCTTTTCTGATTTTGTTCAGAAAAAGATAAAAAAAGTGTTTTACTAATTAAATAAAGCCACAAAATGACTAAAAAACAAACTGCAAAATTTCTTAACTTCAGATATAAGATTCTCGCATTAATACTCGTGGTTTTAGCTGGAGGATTGGTGTTATTGCCTAAATATCAAAAAAATGAAGGTATAAAACCAGAGCAATTACTTGCCAATACTATTAGTTTAGAACGCTACATTTCAACCGATCAAATGGCGCATAAGTTAATCAGCCAAGACCCTTCATTTATATTAGTGGACGTAAGAGATGAAAATAGTTATAATTCCTATACGCTTCCCAACGCCATTAATATTCCGCTTAAAAAATTATTAGATGATGAATCGAAGGCATATCTAAATCAAAATCAATTTGATGTCGTCTTTTTTTCAAATGATCATTATTATGCAGACCAAGCGTGGATTTTATGCAACAGATTGGGATTTAAAAATTTACGTGTTTTAAAAGGAGGGCTTAACCATTGGTTTAAAACCATAATAAACCCACCAAAACCCACCGAAGATATGCCCGAAGAAGCCTATAGTTTATATGATACTAGAAAAGCAGCCAGTATGTTTTTTGGTGTTGTATATCCAGATCAGGTACAGTCTAATGAAGTGGAAACACCTAAAATAGCACCTAAAAAAATAATTACAGTTAAAAAGAAAAAGAAAGTAGCAGAAGGTGGCTGTTAATTTAAATTGATTGTTTCCAATAAAAATTAAAAATAATAACATGAAAGAATTAGAAAAAGTTAAAAATATATCTATTGCTTCTACCTTATTTATATTGGCTGTAATTATTGGACTTCTTACCTATAAAAGACCAAAAAATACGTTTGCTTTAAATACAAAAACAGCGCTTGAGAAAATAACTAGCGATAGTTTTTTTGTGCCTTTAGTAAATGTAAATAACCAAAATTATAAATTAATTGATGTTAGAAGTTCCTATGAATTTGATAAAGGGCATTTGGATACTGCTATCAATATTTCAACTCCAGAGATTTTAAAAGAAGCTAATTTGGAAATTTTTAAAAGTTTAAAAAAAGCTGGAAAAACAGTTGTTTTGTACGGAAATAATCCTGAAGAAGTTAATACTACGTTATTAATTTTATACCAACTTGGGTACAATAATGTTAAGCTTTTAAAAGCTGAAATCAGTTATTTACAAAACAGATTAATAACAAAGAATAGTGATATTGAAAAATCTGAAAAAGATATAGCTGAATTTATTAAAGAATCTACAAAAAATGCAGATTCTAGCTCTGTAATTCAAATTGTGACGCCTCCTAAAAAAGTTATAACAGTAAAACAAAAAAAGAAAAAAACGGCAGAAGGCGGCTGTTAATTATATTATTCTGAATGAGCTATATGTCTATAACCTCTATTATATATTCAAAGTGAGCAAACAAGAACTTTTTTTAAGAAATAAAATCAAAAAATATTATCCAAAAACATTTGATAAAGAATTAATTGATGAAATCATTAAAGTTGGTGAATATAAAAAAATTAAAAGTGGTGAACTTTTAATTAATATTGGAGGCAAAATGTCTCATATTCCACTTATTTTAGAAGGTATTTTAAAAATAATAAGGAAAGAGAAAAATGGAGAAGAAATTGTTCTTTATTTCTTAGAAAGTGGTGATACTTGCGCCATTTCATTCGCCAATTGTATCAATAAAAAACGAAGTATTTTTAAAGGTATTGTTGAAAAAGACCTAGAAGCCATTTTTATACCTGTTGAATACATTGATGATTGGATAGTTACATATAAATCTTGGCGATATTTTATTATTGATAGTTATCATTTTCGATTACTAGAAATGGTTGATGCTATTGATAGTTTGGCATTTATGAATTTAAACGAACGTATTTTAAAATATTTAACACACAAAGCAGAGATTAATAATAATTGCGAACTTGAAATCACCCACCTAGAAATTGCTCACGATTTACATACTTCAAGAGTAGTGATTTCTAGAATAATGAAACAACTTAACGACGAAAATAAAATTTCTTCTGCACGAAATAAAATACGTGTTTTAGTTCCATTAACTAAATAGAAATTGATTTAAATCATTAAAAATTACGTTATATTTGTAAATACATAACGCATAGCAAATGATATCGATTTCAGAAGCCATTCAATTAGTTAAACACCACAGTTTTCCGCTTTTAAAAAAGGCACATAAACCCATTGAAAAATCAGGTGGCTATAAACTTTACGAGGATGTTTTTTCATCTATAAATATGCCTCCATTCAGGCAATCGGCCATGGATGGTTATGCTTTAAATTTGCATGACAATTTAGCCTATAGTTTAATAGGTGAAGTTAAAGCAGGAGATTCGCATCAACCCAAATTAAAAAAAGGAGAAGCCGTTAGAATTTTTACGGGTGCACCCGTTCCAGATTCTGCCAATGCAGTTATCATGCAGGAAAAGGTATTAGTTGATGGTTCTAAAATTACACTTCAAATTCAAATAAACATAAATCTAAACATTCGACCTGTAGGCGAACAAGTAAAAAACGGAGATTTAGCCTTACCAAAAGGTACAAAATTAACACCAGCAGCTATTGGGTATTTAAGTTCTTTAGGTGTTCAAAAAGTATCTGTATTTAAAAAACCAACTATTGCGATCCTCAATACAGGGAATGAATTGGTTGAAGCAGGTGAAGCATTAACGTATGGAAAAATTTACGAAAGCAATTCTAAAATGCTTCAAAATGCACTTTACAATCACAAGTATTATGATGTTACAATTCACAAAATCGAAGATGATTATAATAAAACGGTATCAAAATTAAATGAGGTTATAAATGCAAACGATTTAGTAATTATTTCTGGAGGCATTTCTGTTGGCGATTACGATTTTGTTGGTAAAGCTCTTGAAGAACTGAAGGTAGAACCCCTTTTTTATAAAGTAAAACAAAAACCAGGAAAGCCCATTTTCTTCGGAAAAAAAGATGACAAACTTATTTTTGCATTACCTGGAAATCCTGCAGCCGCTTTAACTTGTTTTTATATGTATGTGTATATCGCATTGCAGAAATTTATGGATAATTCGGACGTTGAATTACCTCGAATTAAAGCAAAATCAGTATCAAAATTCACTAAAAGTGGAGATAGACCACAATTTTTAAAAGCTATTTATAATACTGGTGAAGTTTCAATTTTAGAAGGACAAAGTTCTGCCATGTTACAAACATTTGCCGTTTCAAATGCCATGGTTTTTATGGATGAATCCCTTTCCAGTATTGAAATTGGAGACACTGTTGATGTTATTTTATTACCGCAATAAACCATCATTTATGAGTTATAAAATTAAAAGCAGAATTTGGATTGAATATGATGATCATGTATTATTAGGAGAAGGTCGCGTGCAGTTATTGAAAGCTATTGAAGAAACAGGATCCTTATCAAAAGCCGCAAAAACTCTAAATATTTCATATAAAAAAGCTTGGGATTTAATAGATTCTGTAAACAAATCGGCAGAGCAACCAGTCACTATAAATTCAATTGGAGGTAAAGGTGGAGGAGGTGCTCATTTAACCGCTTATGGTAAATCGTTAATTCGGGTCTTTGATGAAATTAATCAAAATTGTTGGGGGTTTTTGGATGCACAATTAGAAAAAATCAAAGATTTATAAAATGCTACAAACCGAAAACATATACCTTTTTTTAGTTTTATTGCCCATCGTAGCATTTCTATACGCGAGCGTGGGGCATGGTGGCGCCAGTGGGTATTTGGCACTTATGGCGTTATTTTCATTTGCACCAGAAACCATGAAACCAACAGCTTTAGTACTCAATTTGTTTGTAGCTGGTATTTCATTTTACTATTATTTTAAAGGAGGATATTTCAACAAAAAACTGTTTTTATCGTTTGCAATAGCATCCATTCCATTCGCATATTTAGGAGGTACTATAGAAATTGATGCTTCCGTTTACAAAAAAATATTAGCTATTTTATTGGTGTTTGCCATTTTAAAAATGCTGAATATTTTTGGAAAAGAAAGTGATTCTATAAAAGAAGTGAAGCTTTGGCAAGGGCTTTTAGTAGGAGGTATCATAGGTTTTTTTTCAGGACTTATTGGTATAGGTGGCGGCATTATTTTAACACCCATAATTTTACTTTTACATTGGGGGAATATGAAAGAAGCCGCAGCGGTTTCAGCGTTATTTATTTGGGTAAATTCAGCTGCTGGACTTGTAGGGCAATTAAGTAGTGGTGTGAAATTGGAAACCGAAACCTTTGTTTTGGTAGTAATAGCTTTAATTGGAGGTGTTTTAGGTGGTTATTTAGGAAGTAAAAAAATAAATAATCAAAATTTAAGATACATATTAGCTTTTGTACTCGCCATTGCCTGCGTAAAATTATTTTTCACTTAAAATGATAGACAAAAAACACATAACAGGCATTATTCTTTCCGGTGGAAAAAGTTCGCGCATGGGTACAGATAAAGGCTTTTTATTGTATGATGGTAAACCCTTTGTTCAGCATAGTATAGAAGCGTTGAAGCCATTAGTTTCAACTATAATAATTGTTTCAAATAATGAAGATTATGATGTTTTTGGGTATAACCGGATTGAAGATATTATTAAAAATGCGGGGCCATTGGCTGGTATTTATTCGGGGTTGAAACATTCATTAACAGATTATAATTTAGTGCTGAGTTGTGATATTCCTTTGGTTAAAACAGACCTATTAAAAAAACTTATTGATGCGATTGATGGTGAATCTGAAGTCATTCAAATTGAAAGTCAAGGTAAAAACATGCCTCTCATTGCACTTTATAAAAAGCCATGTGAAGCTGTGTTTTTAAAACTTTTAAACGAAGGGGAGCGCCGTTTGCAATTTGCAGTCAATCAATGTAAAGTAAAAAATGTGGTATTGAATAATGAAGATTCCTGCTTCACAAAAAACATCAATACTCCAGAACAATTAAATGATATTTTAAAATGAGAATCACTATAAAATATTTCGGATTGATAGCAGAAGTAACACAATGTGAAGAAGAAACGATTCAATTTTCTGGACATTTAATTTCTGAAGTATTAGAAATATTACATTCAAAATACACGGAATTAAAAAATAAAAATTTTCAAGTAGCTCAAAATCAAGAGTTGGTGTTTTTAGAAACTAGAGTTACAGGTCAAGAACTAGCATTATTGCCACCATTTGCTGGTGGATAAAAATATGAGTAGATATAGCAGGCATATTATCCTTTCGGAAATCGGACAAACAGGTCAAGATAAGTTATCGAACGCAAAAGTGTTGGTGGTTGGTGCTGGTGGTTTGGGTTGCCCTATTTTACAATATTTAACGGCAGCTGGAATTGGCACTTTGGGTGTTATAGATTTTGATGTGGTTGAAACATCTAATTTGCAACGTCAAGTATTATTTGGAACATCAAGTTTTGGGAAAAACAAAGCCGAAGCCGCAAAAAAACGGTTGGAAGATTTAAACAATGAAATTTCAATTATTGCTTATCCTGAAAAGTTAACCTATCAAAATGCATTAAACTTATTCAATCAATACGATATTATTGTTGATGGCTCCGATAATTTTGAAACGCGCTATTTGGTGAACGATGCGTGCATCATTACCAACAAACCTTTGGTTTTTGGAGCGATTTATAAATTTGAAGGTCAGGTGTCTGTTTTCAATTATCAAAACGGACCCAGTTATAGGTGTTTGTTTCCAAATCCACCAGAAAAAGATGCAGTTCCTAATTGTTCACAAGTTGGAGTTTTAGGAGTATTACCAGGGATTATTGGTAGCATGCAAGCCAATGAAGTTCTTAAAATTATCTTAGGAATTGGAACTGTTTTAAGCGGAAAATTACTTTGCTATAATGCTTTAAATTCTCAAACAGTTGTTTTGAAAATCACCAAATCGGAATTTGAAATAGCTCAGGTTTTAAAAGAACAAAGCGATTTTAATAATAAGAAATTAATTGAAAATTGCGAATTTGAACCTCTTGAAATTTCTATCAATGATATTTCAACACTTGAAAATATTCAGTTTATAGATGTTCGGGAATTACATGAACTTCCAAAAATAAATGGTATTGAAATTACAGCGATTCCATTAAATGAACTGGAAAACTCTCTTTATAAAATCGATTCTAAAAAACAGAAAGTTATTTTTTGTCAATCAGGAATTAGAAGTAAGCAAGCGGTTTCCATACTAAATCAATTAAATATTAATAATTGTTTTAGTTTAAAAGAAGGTGTTTTTGAAATAAAAAATATAATCGATAAACGTCATTGCGAAGAAGGAACGACTGAAGCAATCTTTTCCAAATAGAAAGATTGCTTCGTACCTCGCAATGACTAACAACATATAAAATGACAGATAAAAAACCAAAAAGTGTTTTCAAGCAAGGAGCCATTTCTTCGGAATTTATAGGAGAATCCATTGCAAAACATCAAACTAAAACAAGTATTGGTGCACACAATATATTTTTAGGACAAGTACGCGCTGATGTAATTGATGGAAAAGCAGTTGCAGCTATTGAATACACAGCGTATGAAGACATGGCTAACCAAAAATTTAGCGAGATTCGTGAAGCCACTTTCGATAAATTCGAATTAACCTGTATGCATATTTACCACAGTTTAGGTATTGTAAAAGCTGGGGAAATTTGCTTATTCGTTTTTGTTTCATCACCAAGAAGAAAAGTGGTTTTTGAAGCTCTAGAGTATATAGTTGAAGAAATAAAAGCTCATGTACCTGTATTTGGAAAAGAGATTTTTGAAGATGATTCGCATCAATGGAAAGTCAACAATTGATTATTTTTTATTGATTATTTAATATTAAAATCCTTCTATGAAAGAACAATTAAAGTTAAGGACTAAAGTATTTGCCCACAACTGTGTTAAATTAACGCAATCATTCCCAAATACTTATCTAGCTAATCACATTAAAGGACAGCTAATTAGATGTTCAACTTCTGTAGCAGCAAATTACAGAGCAACATGTATTGCGCAGTCTAAACCAAGTTTCGTAGCTAAAATTAGTATCGTTATTGAAGAAGTGGACGAATCTAATTTTTGGTTAGAATTTGCTTTAGATGAAAACTTAGTCCTAAAAGAAGTTATTGAATCAATTATGAAAGAATCTAGCGAATTAACTTCTATTTTCATAGCTTCAAGGAAAACTGCTAGTTCCAATAGTCAATAATAATTAAAATTAATAAATCGCAAAATGGTCGATATTACCAATAAAAATACAACACTTAGAATTGCAACTGCGCAAGCCATTGTAAAAGTGAGCAAACAGGAAACCATTGAAGCTATTGAAAACGATAGGGTTCCTAAAGGAAACGTGTTTGCTATGAGTAAAGCTGCAGGCTTATTAGGTGTTAAACGAACACCCGATATTTTACCTGATTGCCACCCTTTACCGATTGAATATACGGGTGTTGAATATGAGATTAACGGATTGGAAATTAACGTTTTATTCACTGTAAAAACCATTTATAAAACAGGGGTAGAAGTAGAAGCCATGCATGGAGCAAGCGTTGTGGCTTTAAATATGTATGATATGTTGAAACCTATAGATAAAGGCATCGAAATTCATCATATAAAACTGCTGAATAAAAAAGGTGGGAAATCAGATTTTAAAGACCGTTTCAGAAAGGATTTAACAGCAGCAGTTATTGTGTGTTCCGATACCATTTCCGCAGGGCAAAAAGAGGATAAAGCAGGGAAAGCCATTATTGAAAAGCTTAAAGCTTGTGGTGTACAAACAGAAGCTTATGAAATAATTCCTGATGAATTGGACGTGATTCAAAACAAAGCTAAACAGTATCAAGAACAAGGTGTTGATTTAATAATTTATACAGGCGGCACAGGGCTTTCTAGTCGTGATATTACACCCGAAGCTCTTATTCCTTTATTAGATAGACGGATTCCAGGTATTGAAGAAGCCATTCGTAGTTACGGACAAGATAGAACGCCATATTCCATGTTATCACGTAGTGTGGCAGGTACTATAAAGAATACTTTAGTGCTAGCATTACCAGGTTCAACCAATGGCGCCAGCGAATCCATGGATGCTATATTTCCATCCGTATTGCACATTTTTGGCATATTAAGAGGAGCTAGACATGACTAAAAATGTTTATTCATGGATTTGTTAAGTCGTTTAAACGATGACACAATTCAACGATTCAACAATTAAACAGAAGAAAGCAAAGAAATGAGTGAAAACAAAAACATATTACAAGATTTACACGGTAGAAACCATGCGTATTTACGTATTTCACTCATAGAACGATGCAATTTACGTTGTTCGTATTGTATGCCAGAAGAAGGAGTGCAGCTATCTCCTAAAAGTCATTTAATGACGTATGAAGAGATATACGACATAGCCAAAACCTTTGTAAAACATGGGGTTTCAAAAATAAGGTTAACAGGTGGTGAACCATTAATCAGAAAAGATATTCCTGTTATTTTAGAAAAACTGGCCACTCTTCCCGTTGAATTATCAATTACTTCAAACGCTGTTATAATTGATAAATTTATTGATGTTTTGAAAGTTAATGGCGTGAATAAAATCAATATCAGTTTAGATTCTTTAGACCGAGAAAAATTTAAAGAAATAACGCGTCGTGATCAGTTTGATATCGTATACAAAAACATGCTTCTTTTAGTGGATGAAGGTTTTACTGTGAAAGTGAATGTGGTGTTGATGAAAGGTTTCAATCAAAATGAAATTATCGACTTCATCAACTTAACTAAAGACTTGCCTATTGTAATCCGTTTTATTGAATTTATGCCTTTTGATGGTAATAAATGGGATATGGGTAAAATGGTTTCCTATGCAGAAGTGATGGAATATGTAAATGCTTCTTTTTCCGAAGAAAATATTGAACGCTTACAAGATGCACCAAATGATACGTCTAAAAACTATAAAATTTCTGGTTACAAAGGTAGTTTTGCGGTGATTAGTTCGGTTACCAATCCGTTTTGCGATTCGTGTAACAGATTGCGCTTAACCGCTAACGGACAATTAAAAAATTGCTTGTTTTCTTCCTCAGAATCCGATTTGTTAACAACCCTTCGAGCAGGAAACTCTATAGAACCCATCATTCAAAAAGCAGTGCAAGCCAAGTTTAAAGTGCGTGGTGGTATGGATACACTTAAAAAACTTCAAGAACCTAAATTGCATAATAATAACAGAAGTATGATTACGATAGGTGGGTAAATAATTAAATGATATTACACTCTCGTATTTTTACTTCTATTCTTAAAAATATCTAAATTTTAATTAGGATAAATTTGTCCGTTATTTAATTTAAATCTACATTTGCATCTTCTTAAAAAAAGTAATATTGAAAATAAGGACAAAAATATCCTAATTAAAAAAATGAGTTACTCAGTAAACATCATATCAACAGATAATAGTGTGGTAAAAATACCATTCAAACCCAATGCATACCCCAACTTAATGGAGTTGATTATAGATACCTATTATGAAGAAATAGGTGAGTGCCTAGGAAAAGGACTATGTGGTACATGCCATGTAAAAGTGGTTTCGGGCACTATGGAAGATTTCATGGATTCAACAGAAAAACAAACCTTAAGTAACACATATAATTCAGATTCCCAAAGCAGATTAGCTTGTCAAATCATGCTAACAAAACAAATAGACAAAATGACTTTTAAAATTATTAATGATAATATACTAAACCTTTAAAACTATGAATACCGCATCATTGGTAAAAGATATAACCTACCAAGAAAACAAACCGACAGTGACCGTTTTATTAAAAACGCAAACCACTAAAGAGATTAAGATTGTTATGAAAAAAGGACAATTTATGAAAGAACATAAAGCTCCCTATCCAATTGTTATTGAATTGTTCGAAGGTATTATCGAGTTCGGAGTAAATGGAGAAATTCAACTGCTTCAAACGGGAGATTTAATTGCTCTTGATGAAAATGTACCCCACGATTTAACCTGTATTTCAGATTGTATCATTCGATTATCTCTTTCAAATTTAGATACAGTTGAACGTGTTAACAATGTGAATAATTAAATAAAACCAACAAAATATAGTACAATGAAAAAAACATGGATTGCATTTATTAGTGTTGTAACACTATCGTTTATAATATTAATTTGGGTAGGCACAGAGGTTTATCAAACCCAACCTCCTATACCAGAAACGGTAATAATTAAAGGAACAAAAGAAGTTTTTTATACAAAAGAAGATATTCAAACAGGACAAAATGTTTGGGAATCTATTGGAGGTATGGAAGTTGGTTCTATTTGGGGACACGGAAGTTATGTAGCTCCCGATTGGACTGCCGATTGGATTCACAAAGAAGCCACTTTTATGCTTGAAACTTGGGCGCAAAAAGACTATAATTCTAACTACGAATCTTTAGGTGTTGAACAAAAAGCAGCATTAAAAGCGCGCTTAATTAAAGATCTTAAAACAAATACGTTTAATGAATCGGATAAATCGATTGCTATATCGGAGAGCAGATTAGCCGCCATTCAAGAAAACATCAAACATTATTCATCTATTTTTTCTGAAGGAAAAGAAGAATACGCCATACCAAAAGGTGCGCTTGTTGATAAAGAGAAGTTAGAACAATTGAACGCCTTCCTGTTTTGGACGTCTTGGGCAGCCAGTACGAATCGACCAGGAAAAGAGTATACCTATACATCCAACTGGCCACACGAACCATTAATTGACAACAATATTACAACCGATTCTATTATTTGGTCTGGTTTATCCATCGTACTACTTTTACTATTTATCGGTATTCTTACTTATTATTATTTGTTAAATCATGAAAAAGGGGAGTTGCTTGATAAACCAGAAACAGACCCCTTAACAAACTTAAAATTATTTCCTTCTCAAAAAGCCATCTTAAAATACTTCATAGTTATTTCATTATTAATTGCTTTGCAAGTTATTTTAGGTGCTGTTACAGTGCATTACACGGTAGAAGGACAAGCATTTTTTGGTTTTGATTTGTCTAAATACTTACCATATTCAATTACTAGAACTTGGCATACACAATTGGCTGTGTTTTGGATTGCAGCAACGTGGTTAGCCACAGGTTTGTTTTTAGCACCTATGATTTCTGGAAAAGAAATGAAATACCAACGTTTTGGTATCAACTTTTTATTCGTCGCTTTATTGGTAATCGTTTTAGGTTCTATGTTTGGCGAATGGTTGGGTGTACACCAATTTTTAGATTTAACTACCAATTTCTTCTTTGGTCACCAAGGTTATGAATACATGGATTTAGGTCGTTTTTGGCAAATATTCCTTGGCATTGGTTTAGTGCTTTGGGTGGTTATGGTGAGTCGCCATATTTTGTATGCCATTCGTAAAAACGATGCTTCAAAACATTTATTGATTATACTTTTAGTATCGGTAATGGCCATTGGTATGTTCTTTTTCTCTGGATTGATGTATGGTGAAAACAGCAGTTTACCAGTTATCAATTATTGGAGATGGTGGTTGGTACATCTTTGGGTGGAAGGATTCTTTGAGGTTTTTGCAACCGTTGTTATTGCTTATATATTTTCTCAAATGAAAATCATATCAGCTAAAACAGCTGGTCGTGTTTCCATAGCATCTGCATCTATATTTTTGGCAGGTGGTATTATTGGTACGCTTCACCATTTATATTATTCAGGCACACCGGTGCAAGCTATTGCTTTGGGCGCCACATTTAGTGCTTTGGAAGTAGTTCCATTAACTTTAATGGGTTTCGAAATTAGAGAAAACTGGAACCTTTTAAAAAGTAAACAATGGATGCAAAAATATAAATGGCCTATTTTCTTCTTTATAGCTGTTGCTTTTTGGAATTTTGTTGGTGCAGGTGTATTCGGCTTCTTAATAAATCCGCCAATCGCATTATATTATATACAAGGTTTAAACACAACTGCTGTACATGCACACACCGCATTATTTGGTGTTTACGGTATGCTAGGTATGGGCTTTATTTTAATTTGTTTACGTTTTTATTCTAATAGAGTTTGGGAGAGTAAAAAACTTAAACGTGCCTTTTGGTTTTTAAATATTGGTTTGGTGGCTATGGTAGTATTCAGTTTGTTACCCATAGGTATTATCCAAGCTTATACTTCAATTACACAGGGATATTCATTTGCAAGAGATTCTGAATTACTATATTCTCCAACCGTACAAACCCTTAAATGGATGCGTATGATTGGCGATGTGATATTCTCGGTTGGTATTTTCTATTTCTGTTGGTTTACCATCGATGAAACTATATATAATTTCAAAAGAAAGAAAGTAAATGGAGAGTAAATAAAATAAAAACTCATTTTATATTACGAGGCTGTCTGAAAAGTGTATTGTATTTACTTTGTCAGGTTGAGCTTGTCGAAACTGATATTGATTATCAGTAAGTTAAAATATTCCGACAGGCTCAATATGACACAGAATTACACTTTTCAGACAGTCTCTTTTTTATCCAAAAGGAACGATTATCAAATATTATTTTCATGAATCTTCATATTGAAAGATACATTTCTTACATTTAAGCAGTAAAGAAAATATATGTTAAAGAAAGTTTTTGCGAGCGCAGTATTTGGTGTGGAGGCTTCAACAATTACAGTTGAGGTGAATACAGATACAGGTATTGGTTACCATTTAGTTGGTTTACCCGATAATGCCATTAAAGAAAGTAATTTCCGAATTGCGGCAGCGCTTCAAAATAATGGGTATAGAATTCCTGGAAAAAAGTTAATCATTAATATGTCGCCTGCCGATTTACGAAAAGAAGGTTCTGCATACGATTTAACATTGGCAATAGGCATTCTAGCATCTTCAAACCAAATAAAAGCAGAAGATTTAGAACGATATATCATTATGGGTGAACTCTCGCTCGATGGAACCTTGCAACCTATAAAAGGAGCTTTACCCATTGCTGTAAAAGCAAGACAAGAAGGATTTAAAGGTTTTATTTTGCCGAGCCAGAATGCGAAGGAAGCTGCTATTGTAGATAATTTGGAGGTTTACGGTGTTGATAACATCAAACAGGTAATTGATTTTTTTGATAAAGGAGAAACCTTAGAGCAAACCATTGTAAATACGCGTGAAGAGTTCGAAAAAAACTTAAATTATCCAGAATTCGATTTTTCCGATGTAAAGGGGCAAGAAGGTATTAAACGCTGTATGGAAATTGCCGCAGCCGGTGGGCATAACATTATTTTAATTGGACCACCGGGTGCAGGAAAAACGATGTTGGCAAAACGTTTGCCAAGCATTTTACCGCCCATGACGCTTCATGAAGCTTTGGAAACCACTAAAATTCATTCGGTTGTTGGTAGGGTGAAAGAAACGGGGTTGATGGCGCAACGCCCCTTTAGGAGTCCACATCATACGATTTCAAATGTTGCTTTAGTTGGCGGTGGTAGTTATCCACAACCTGGTGAAATATCCTTATCGCATAATGGTGTATTATTTTTAGATGAATTACCCGAATTTAAGCGTGAAGTATTAGAAGTGATGCGTCAACCACTGGAAGATAGAGAAGTCACTATTTCACGAGCGAAATTCACGGTAACTTATCCCAGTAGTTTTATGTTGGTAGCGAGTATGAACCCGAGTCCGGGTGGTTATTTTAACGATCCCAATGCACCAGTAACGTCAAGTCCAGCCGAAATGCAACGCTATTTAAGTAAAATTTCAGGACCATTATTAGATAGAATTGATATTCATATAGAAGTAACGCCTGTTCCTTTTGAAAAACTTTCAGAAGACAGAAAGTCTGAAACCTCGGTGGAGATTAGAAAACGTGTTACAGCAGCCAGAGATATTCAAACCAATCGTTTTAAGGAGTCGGATACCGTACATTACAATGCACAAATGAACACTAAACAAATTCGGAAACATTGTGTTTTAGATGAACCCTCAAAACAATTATTAAAAACCGCCATGGAACGATTAAATTTATCGGCCCGCGCTTACGATAGAATTTTAAAAGTATCCAGAACCATAGCCGATTTAGAAGGTGTTGAAGATGTTAATGGTTCGCATATTAGTGAAGCCATTCAATATAGAAGTTTGGATAGAGAAGGGTGGTTGGGGTAACAAATTCCTGTGGAGGCAGGAATCTTTTGAAATTTAGTAAACACTAATTTTTAACGGTACGACTAAAAAAATCGTATTAGAGGAGTTATTCGTAAATTCTTTACGAAATAACCATTCATCAAAGTTGGAATGGTATTTTAAGCATATCTTTAACATTCGAATTTTTCAAAATGAAAACCACATTAATACTTATATTAGCTTTTTTTTCAACATTTATGTTCTCACAAAACGATGCTATTTCAGGTTCCTATTATCAAAGTAGTGGAAGTCCAGAAGGAGGTGCCAACTTTATTGTCATGCCAAATAACCACTTTGTAGTGGCATATTTTGGAGGTATTCAAAAAGGTACTTGGAAATTGGAAGCTGATGGTACTTACGAGTTTAAATATCATGCCGAACCAAAATTCGTGCTTTATGGACGTCATAATACACGGCTTAAAGATTCGATTTCTGTAAGTCTTGCAGTAGATGGAAATAAAGGTATTGCATTTCGTTTTAATGGTTCTACAGACGATATTTTTACACCAATGTTTAATAAAGGTGCCAATTGTTTTAGTTATCCTTATATCTATAAGCAAAAAGATAAACTTATAAGTTTAGATGCTTTTTCGCCCGATTATAAAAATTATGATGATGGAAGACAAGGCGATTTGCCTGGTTTTTACAGTTTTAAAATTGAAGAAAGCTATAACGATTTTATTGTCGCTGGTTTGTCTGAAGAATACTCTCAAGGTGGTTCATTCCGTGCTAAATATAAAGATGGTGTTTTATTACTAGACGAGATGACTAACCTTGAAAAAAGGGGGGATTCTGAAGATTTAGATGAAGAAACACTCAGTTTTGTAACCAGACATACGGAGTTTGAAATATTTCCTAAATTATTAGAATATAGGAATGAGTTTTTCCCTCATTACGATGATCCTACAGATGAAGATATGATACCTTATACAAAAATAGATTCGGTAAACAAATCTTCTAAAGACATTATAGTTTCAGAAGCGTATCTTTTTTATACGAGTTGTGAGGATTAACAGTTCTCTGAGCTTCAAAGTCTAACGACTTTGAGGAACAATATTATTTCCCATTAACACAAATTACATAAAACTCATTGATGAATGATTCATTGAATATAGAAAATCAAATTCGCTATGTAACAAATTTTAAAGAACTTGTTACGACACCTTTTTTCAAAGAAATGAATGCGATTTGTTGGACTCGTAAATTAATTGGTGATTTTTCTGAGATTGTTAGCAAGGTAGAAATAAAGGGAAATATGGTAGAACTTAGCGAAGAGGAGCTTAACGAACTTCAGTTGAGTGAACAAGGTAAGCTTGCTCGTGAAATTCTTTTAAAAGACTTGAAGTTGTTGAAAGCGCATGGCGCTTCTCCAATTCTTAATCTCATTAATTGCTATGAAAGAGATGATCTTTACCCATTTTTTCCGGCCGATGTTTATTCTTTTCATGTAGATCGCTCACCTATACCAACTGATACTTTTTTATGTACTTACCATGGTGAGTCCAGTGAGATATTACCAAATTCTCAATCCATTCAAAAAATATTGATTCCTGAAATACGTGATGAACTTAAAAAAATATATGGTGGAGCAGATGAAGGTTTTGAATCATTTTTAAGTGAAAATTTCTTTGATTTACACTATCAAGCTAAGCAAGAGGCACGCCCTATAAGCTTTGGTTTGGGACACTTATGGAAGATAGCGGTCGATCATCCTGAAAGTCAAGCCTTTCCTTGTGTTCACCGTGCACCAATGGAAAAAAATGGACAGAAGCGATTGTTGTTAATTTGCTGATTTAGAACTAATTAATAAGGGTTTTGTGTATTGATTGTAAGTGTTTTAAATTTATTTTAATTGCTTTTCCGTTAGTGCGAGCGACCTGCTCGTACCATTAAAAATTGAGAAATTTATTATATTAACGAAAGGAACGTTATTGCTAATAGGTCATAAAAAAAGAACGAAGCAAAACGTCGTTCTTTTTTTATCTAGCATTTTAATTAAATACCATTATGGAAGCTCTTTTTCATAAGTAAAAATAACGCTACTTGTAATAACAGCATCATTAACGTCTTTAAAATTAAGATTGGCTGAATAGGTAAATTCAGTATCATCTTCAGAAATTGTTAACACGGTACTTTGTGTAGTACAATAAGCTACCAATGTTAAGGTGCTTCCGCTTAATGCCCAAGTTCCCACAGATTCTAAATCATCGCAATCCGTAACATTTTCACCTTGGGTTAATGTATAATCTCTATCGGTCATAAAATTATAAACCAAATCATTTTGACAATCAGAGCTTTGTGAAAAAATATCTGTAGAAGGATTGTCAACATCGTCATCGGTTAAATCAATAGCTTCATCAGCAATAATATCCTTTAATTTCCAAGTTCCAGCAAATTCGGTTTCGGCTGTGTTTAATTCACCTTTAAGTGCATCTGGACAATCCGATCCATTATCATTGTTACAACTAACAGATAAAATACCAACAAGCAATAAGCTTTTTACTAATAAAATTGTTTTTTTCATAATTCAAATATTCTTTTTAATTCACTTTAAAGATGTTGGAATGACGAAATAGTTGCGTGAAAATAAAGAAAAAATTATAATTTAAATGATTTTTATCAGAATATAAGTGGTTAAATTACTGAATATCAATTTTTAATGTCTAAAATCATTTTTTACTAAATACACGATCAATTAAAACTTTATGAGTGATTAAATTTGGTAAAACCTCATATTTTTCTTTAGTTTGGTGATATTTAACTTCTAACTTCAATTAGCCTCCAATTAGTAACTATATGGGTAAAAACCACAAAGTATTTATCTAACTGTAAAAACTTAAAAAAAATTATCATCTTAATAGTTATTTTGTCTTTTTTTAAAGATTCTTTAATAAGATTAGGGTTGTAGCCAGTAAGATGAAATTTCATATTCACAATTCTGCAATTCTTAATTTTTATTAATAGATTAGCCTCAAAAATTGACTAAAAGTGAATTAGTTTAGTGAAGTCTTTTAATAAAAAATGCAGTAAAAATGAAAAAAAAAGTATTCGTATCTGGTTGTTTTGACATGTTGCATAGTGGACATATAGCTTTCTTTAAAGAGGCTTCATCTTATGGTGATTTATATGTAGGAATAGGATCGGATGCTACCATTGCAGAACTTAAAGGCCGTCATACCATCAATTCGGAACAAGAACGAATTTACATGATTAACTCAATAAGGTATGTAAAAGAGGCTTTTGTAAACTCAGGATCGGGCATGTTAGATTTTGAAGATGACCTTAAAAAACTGCAACCAGATTTATTTGTTGTAAATGAAGATGGGTTTTCACCAGCTAAAGAAGTGTTATGTAATGAACTTGGCATTGAGTTAAGAATGCTTAGCAGAATTCCAGATGCTGGATTACCTGAACGTTCTACAACAGCTTTAAGAACCGGCGGAAATTGCGCATTGCCTTATAGAATAGATTTAGCTGGTACGTGGATAGATCAGCCATATGTTTCAAAGCATCATCCAGGTTGGGCAATTACTGTATCGCTAGAACCGGTTATAGAATACAACGAACGTTGTGGTATGTCTACTTCTACCAGAAATGCGGCAAAAAAGATTTGGCCTTATTATTTGCCTATGGAAAAACCAGAAAAACTGGCTGAAATTCTTTTTAAATATGAAAACACGCCAGGTTCTGAATTAATTTCGGGTGCTCAAGATGCCATTGGAATCTGTATGCCGGGTCTTGTTAGGCATTACTACGATACGGACTATTGGCCAAAAAAAATCGAATCGGTGCACGACGAAGATATTCTTGTATGGTTAGAGACTCATATTAGCATGGCTTTACTTTGGCCAAGAGAAAATGGACTTGATCTTTTAAAAGATACCAGTGTTAATGAAACAAATGTGAAATCTTTGGCAAAAGCCGAAGAGGAGGTTTGGGATGCTATTCAGGAAATGGATTTAGATAAATTTGCTAAAGGGTTTTTAAAATCATTTAATGCACAAACTACCATGTTTCCTGAAATGGTTAACGACAGAATTAATAATGAAATTGAAAAATATAAAGACAAAGCCTTAGCTTGGAAATTAGCAGGTGCTGGTGGTGGAGGTTACTTAATATTAGTTTCTGAAAAACCAATTAAAGGTACGATGCGAATCAATATTAGAAGAAAGGAAGCTTTGTTGTAGGTTCTAATTTAAAAAAAATAATCTTACATAAATAACAAGAGGTCGTCTAAAAAGCAATTTTAAGACGATCTTTTTTTTTGTAAATGTTTAAGCTCTGTATATAGAAAGTATGAAAAATTTTAAGCTTTTACCTTTAAAATTTTTGATTGTTCATAAAAGTTCATAAATGCATAAAATTTTGTTTAAATTTATTCAACTTAATAAATATCCAAAATGAAGAAAATTTATGGCATGTTTTGTTTATTAATTTTGTTTCAATCATGCTCAAATAGAGAAGAGGATTCTAACGACAAAATTATAGGTAAATGGCAAGTAATAGAAACCTATCAATCTGGTTTGCTAGTAGAATCTTATGAATGTTCGGTATATTTATATTCTGAATTTAAAATTAATCATGAAATGCTTGGAGGCTTTATAGATTATAGCACCGCACCAAGTGATTGCACGAGCAACATTCAATTTGAAATGCTTTTATGGAAAAAAACCGGGAAAAATTCATATGAAATAAGAGATGCTTTGAATATAATAAAGTCTGTTGCTTATTTCGATGGCAATAATTTAATCATTGAAACATCAAATCTTCCATATAAGTATGTTTATAAGATGTTAGAATAAACTCATTTTTTAAGCTTTTACCTTTAAAATTTACATTTGAAAAGATGTGAATTTGCTTTGAAATAGTGGTTTTGTAAACATTAAGCAAATCAAAAAATATTTCGTAAACACCTAAAAAACATTTAAGTACAATAAAAAATCCCTAAAAATTACTCTATATATCTGAAATAAATTCTATAACTTTGGAATACAGCCAAAAAAACTAGAATTATGAACGACCAACAGATAGAAATTATTCTGAATCCAACTTCAGACTTTTTTGATGAAAATGATTCGCGATGGGCACAACAAAAAAATTTACTTGTTCGCGATTTACAGGGTAAAGCCACAAAAGTAGAAAAACGAACAGAGCCTGTAGAGGGCAAGAAAGGAGGTCTAGAAACACTGATTATCACTTTGGGTCCTGCAGTAATAACAGGAATAGTAGAAGTGGTTAAAGCGTGGTTGGCTAGAGATAAATCTACAAAAATTGAATTATCTGCAAACATAAACGGAAAGATTGTTTCTTTTACTGCCGATGCAAAAGGGATTGATAAAAACACGTTAAAAGAATTTCTTCAAAAAGCCGTAGAAAAAGCTACATAATATGAGTGTTACCTACAAAGCTATACTTGTGGGAAACAGTGAATTTCCCGAAGATCCGCATGAGTTATTAAAACTTAATGGGCCGGTAAATGATGTTGAATTATTAAAACGGGCACTTTGCGATTCAGATAAAGGATTGTTTGAAGAAAATAATATTACTACGCTTATAAACAAAACATCCGGAGAAATTTTATTAGCATTGGATCAGTTTTTTGCAGGCTTAACAAATAAAGATCAAGCACTATTTTATTATAGTGGGCACGGGGTACAAGATAGAATGAGCAGGTTGTTTCTATGTGCCAAAAATTCTAGGAAAGATTCGCTTATTTCTACAACAGTATCAGATCATACACTAAACATCTTGTTTGAAAATTGTCCGTCCAACAAACATATTATTATTCTCGATTGTTGCCACAGCGGTGGTTTTAAAGGGGGCGATTTGCCACAATCGTTACAAGGAGAAGGCAGATTTGTACTTACAAGTTCTAGTTCAATGGAATTGTCTAGCGATACTAGTTCACCCGATAGTCCTAGTCCGTTTACAAAATATCTTTCAGAAGCACTTTTAACCGAAAACATTGATGTGAATGACGATGGATATGTAAGCATTAATGAAGTTTATGAATATATTTTTCCTAAAATTTATCAAGAGTCAAAGCAAAGACCCCAAAGAAAATTTGGTGACACTTCTGGAGACCTACCACTTTGTAAACGAAAAAAAATATATAACCCAAATCCAACACCAAAAGATACTGATAATGATGGCGGGACTATGAATATAGGTACAGGAAAACCTAGGCTGAATGTGTCTGAGCAAAAAATTGACCATCTAGGTGTTGGGTCTGATGAAAAATTGCCTGATGAAATTATAGATGTATTTAATGAAGGGAGCGGGAAGTTAGACTGGACAGCTACTTGCAACGGTGATTGGATTGAGGTTGAAAACCATGGCACCTATATCAAACTAAAATTATCTCCTAAAACGGGTATGAACCGTGCTAGCATTCGTATAATAGATAAAAACGGTGGTGGTTCTAAAACCATACGTGTTGCTGTTGAAAAATTAAAAGAACTAGCTCCCATATGGTCCGAACCAGAAATAACAAACAAAAATATTGAAAAACCAGAAAAAAATATTTTAGAAGATGAACAACAAATTGCGCCAATTAAACTTTTAGCAACCTTTCAGGATGTAAAAATGCGACATGTTAATCAAGCAAAAAGCATTGTTGATAACTCAGAACAATCGGGAACTATTCAGGTTTTTTCCGATAGAATAGAATTTGTTGGTAATTTTAAAATCATTATAAAGGATATAGACATTTTAGACTATTACCCACAAGACATTAATCCTGGTTTTACGTTTAATTATATGGGTATTTCGGGTACTTATGATGGGGTTAAACAATTAATGTATTTCTATAATTTTAGTTGGTTTGGTGCAGGACAAACATGGAAAATGGCAGAACAAATTTATGCCTTAATAAAGAATAAGCAATTAACCGTTAACAACAATTTTAAAACTCATATTAACGCTAATCAACCCCCACCACAATCAGAGTCACCCCCACCACAAAATAATATATATATGCCAGGATCTTGGAATATTTATATTTACCAATTTGGGCAACAAATATCTTACTTAAACCTCTATTTTAATATGGGAGGAGCATTGAACGGAACTCAGCAAAGTGTAGATGGATATTCGCAAATTAGTGGTACCTGGGGGTATAAT
This sequence comes from Mariniflexile fucanivorans, assembly GCF_004341235.1. Classification (GTDB taxonomy): domain Bacteria; phylum Bacteroidota; class Bacteroidia; order Flavobacteriales; family Flavobacteriaceae; genus Mariniflexile; species Mariniflexile fucanivorans. The sequence continues at coordinate 292,625 of NZ_SLUP01000002.1, read as the reverse complement.
CCGCACACCAAATTATTAACATACAATGTGATGGTTTCTCTTGTTAACGGCGCAGTTCCAGACCATGGGAGTGTGAGCCTGCAAATAGAACCTAATGGTAACATATCTGGTACAGATCTTATTGGTAGGAAATGGGCGCTACAAAAAACGGGAAATTAATTGGTGACTTGAAAATAATTAATGTGTTCTCTACTAATATTATCAATTACAGTTATTTTATTGGTGCCTGGTTTTAAAATCTTACCAATAGGTCCAATCATTAAAACATAATAAGCAACATTTTCTTCTGTATAATATTCTGTAGATGAAATTAATTTAGCATACTTATCATTTATTTTTACTCTGGAAGGGGTATCAGTCATAGAGTTTATTAATTTATCGTTATTCGGGTTGTATTCAACCTTAATAAAGGAATCGCTTTTAGAAACTAATCTATTTTTGCCATTGTAAGGATATACTTTTTTTATTTTTTTATTATTGAGATTAGTCGTTTCTTTTTTAGTTGATACGTTCTTTTCTTCTGAATTTTTTTTAATTAAAGAATCATTTTTTATATTATTTATAGTGGTTTTGTGGCTTATTGGCGAGGTGTTTGTATTTTCATCTTTTTTTTCATGTTTTTTTAATCTAAGATATTTATTGGAAAGTAAATGGTCTTTAATTTTAATTTCTTCACTTACAAGTTTGTCTTCCTTATTAATAGCAATAGCTAAAAGTGAATCTAATTTTTCGTAATCATTAATTAAAAGTTTAATGCTATCGAGTTTATTATTATTTGTTTTTAAATCTTGTTCTAGGGTTTCAATCTGGGTTTCTTGTATATTGAGTTGGTTTTTTGTATAGCTGTAAGTAATAACTAAGCTCAATAGATATAAGGATAATATTAGAATAAAAACATATTTTAATTTCATTCTAATCTTCGATTAATATTTCTAATTTTCCTTCTATTTTAGCTGTTGTAGAATGTAATTTTTGAAATTCTTGGTAGAATTCAGTTTTCTGGTCTGATAATTTTTGGTTAATCGATTTGGTTATTTCGATGTTCTCAGTTAATTCCTTTTTCATATTTTGAAAAGTAAAAAAGTGAATAGCTGCAATAAAAGTAACACTTATTATACCTATAAGGAACTGTGGTTTTGAAACAATTCTGACACCTTCAATTTCAATTGGTTTTTGCTTTTTAGCCATGCTATTTTATCTAAGATTTTACTAAATATACTTTATTTTTATTTTCCAACAAAAAAGCAACCTTAAACAAGATAAAAAAACCAGTGAATTATTATGATATGCAAAAAGTTCTAAAATTATATTTAACGTTTTAAATTGGTTTAAATAGCATTATTTCTAAGCATTCATCATTAATTTTTAATAGCTCTATTGCTTATTAAAAATATCATGGCAACTTAAAAGTTTTATTAAAAGAAACCATGTTGTCAACTGTTTTTTGTAAATTCATTTGCTTACTTAAAAAATGAATTAAACCATTTCAATGACTAAAAAAACTTCAATAAAGATTTATATTTTACTTTTTTTTAGCTTGTTTTTTTCAACAACAAAAAGTTATAGTTCCATACTTTTGGATACCACACCTCTCGCTGCTACTTGGAGAACAGATATATCAGAACGATGTTTGGTAGATAGTTTTACTTTGGAAGATGTAATTATAGCTCCAACATGTACAACGTTAACAATGCCATTGGCAGGGGCAATTCATGTAGTAAAAGAAACGAATTTATCGTGGAATCCAGTTTCAAATGTAACAGGTTATAAATTAACGGTAGGCACAAGTTCTGGAGGCACCGATATATTAAACGCTTATAACGTAGGTGATGTGTTAAGCTATAATTTACCCAAAGATTTACCTGAAAACGCTACCATTTATGTTAAAATAACACCTTACAATTCAGATGGCGATGCAGTGTCTTGTGCTGAAGAAACATTTATAACACAAGATTTATCCTTGGTTCCAAACTGTACAAGTTTATTAGTGCCTTTGGCTGGTGCAAAAAACGTTCCTATTGAAACCAATTTGTCTTGGATGCCCGTTCCTGATGCGACGGGTTACATATTAACCGTTGAAACATTTACAACAGGCACAGATATAAGGAATACGTTCGATGTGGGCAACATAACCACTTATGATATACCGGCAAATTTACCTCAAAACACCACGATGTACATAACTATAGTGCCTTATAATTTAAGTGGAGAAGCAATGGGATGTCCCGAACAACGTTTTTTTACAGGAGTTGATGAAAGCCATTTGCCACCCAAATTCTTCACACCAAATAATGATAATACAAACGATTATTGGATAGTTCCAAACACATTAAATCTTGTATCTCGTGTTTTTATTTACGATCGTTATGGAAAGTTGCTGAAACAATTAGATGATTTTTCAACAGGGTGGGACGGTACCTTCAATGGAAACCCAATGCCAACTAACGATTATTGGTATCTTATAGTTTATAAGAATGGAATGAAGTTTAGAGGACATTTTAGTTTAGTTAGATAATATTTCTATATCTTACTTCCTATACAAAAAAAACAAAAAATGAAGAATTACATTGTTATACTATGTACGGTTTTGGTGGTAAATTGTAACAATTCAGAAAAAAATAATAAAACTGATGCACCAGAAATAAAACAAGAAAAAATACCAGTTCTAAATATAGAACAAGCCAACAAATTAGCGCAATTACCTTTAAGTTGTATGCATGTTGAGTATCCAAACAAATTATCCCAAACTTTGGGTGGTGATGCCGATTTAAAATCACCACAAACGTTGCACCCTGCCTTTTATGGCTGTTTCGATTGGCATTCAGCAGTTCATGCACATTGGAGCTTGGTGAGTTTGCTCAAACAGTTTCCAGATTTGGAACATGCCGAGGAAATCAAACAAAAGTTACTTCAAAATATTTCTAAAGAAAACATAGAAGTTGAAGTTGCTTTTTTCTTAGGTGAACACAACAAATCGTTTGAACGTACCTATGGTTGGGCATGGTTATTAAAGTTGGTTGAAGAACTTCACACTTGGGATGCACCTGTTGCTAAAACATTAGAAACCAATTTACAGCCTTTAACCAATTTGATTGTTGATAAATACATCGAATTTTTACCAAAATTAAACTATCCACAGCGTGTGGGGACGCATACTAATACCGCTTTTGGTTTGTCTTTTGCTTACGATTATGCTGAAACACTAAAAAACGAACCACTTAAAAAAGCAATTAAAGAACGTGCGGATTTTTTCTTTTTTAAAGATGAAAATTGCCCGATGGGTTGGGAACCTAGTGGAAGTGATTTTTTATCGCCAAGTTTGGAAGAAGCGGCTTTAATGAAGCGTTTGATGACCAAAGAAGATTTTAAACGTTGGATAAACGAATTTTTACCGCAACTAAATAATAAAAGCTTTATATTAGAAACAGGAAAAGTTTCCGATAGAACCGATGGTCAGTTGGTGCATTTAGATGGTGTTAATTTTTCGCGTGCTTGGAATTTAATCAAAATTGCTGAGGACCTTCCGGAATACAATCATTTAAATAATATCGCGTATGCGCACATAAATTATTCATTACCTAGTATTTTTGAAGATAGTTATGAAGGCGGCCATTGGTTAGGTAGTTTTGCTATTTATGCTTTAAATAACACTTCTAAATAATATAAAACAAAATCTGTGCAAACACAAAGTATCGATATAAATGTAGATGTAGGCGAAGGTATTGGCAACGAATCACTGTTAATTCCGTATGTATCGTCGTGCAATATTGCTTGTGGCGGACATGCGGGTACTAATAAAACCATGCGCAAAGTGGTTAAATTAGCCAAAAAGCACCGTGTTAAAATTGGTGCGCACCCATCGTTTCCAGATTTAGAAAATTTTGGCAGAAAACCCATGGAAATGCCCTGTGTGGCCTTGTTTACTTCATTGAAAGAGCAAATAAACGATTTAATGACCATTATTCAGGAGGAAAACACCATATTGCATCATATTAAACCCCACGGAGCCTTGTACAACATGGCTGTTACAGACGTTAGAATCGCTACAGTTATTGTTGAGGTTATTAGAAGTATGGCTTTACCTGTAAAACTTTATGTGCCCTATAAATCGGTTATAGAAACCTTAGCACTTCAAAGTAATATCCCAATTACTTACGAAGCGTTCGCCGATAGACATTATAATGATGATTTAACCTTGGTGTCGCGTACCCAAGAAAATGCATTAATTCATGATGCAGATGCCATGTTTGAACATGTGTTTTATATGATTAACAAGCGAAAAGTAAAAACCATTACAGAGGCAGAAATAGCAATAAAAGCAGAAACATTTTGTCTACATGGAGATACGCTTCAAGCTGTAGAATTACTTAAAAAACTTCATGAAAATTTAAAGGCTAAAGGCATAAAAATAATTTAATTTTATGGCTTTTAATCTTACATACAAACCGTTTGGCGAGCGTTCTATTTTGGTGGAATGGCCAGCAGTTATTGATAATGAAATATTAAATGATATTATTCAATTTAAAAAGATTATTGAAGAAAAAAAAATTAAATCTATTGTTGAATTAAAATCCGCATATAACTCGTTATTAATTATTTACGATTCAATTTGTAGGAATTTTGAAAATGAAGTCATTTTTCTGAAAAATGCATACAAATCTTTAAAATTGAATAATGACAGTGTGTCAGTTTTATGGAAGATACCTGTATGTTATGATGGTTTTTTTGGAATAGATTTGGAAGTTGTTTCCAAAGAAAAAAAACTCTCAAAAGAAGCCATTATTAAGCGACATTCTCAAGCTGTTTATACGGTTTATTTTATTGGTTTTTTACCCGGTTTTTTATATTTGGGTGGTTTGGACAAATCGCTTTATATACCTAGGAAATCGACCCCACGTTTACAAATTGAAAAAGGCGCTGTTGCCATTGGTGGTAGTCAAACGGGCGTGTATCCATCGGCGAGTCCGGGTGGTTGGAATATTATTGGAAATTCGCCTATTGCGTTTTTCAATCCTAAATTAAAAACACCTTGTTTTTCGAAACCAGGAGATCGTCTGGTTTTTAAGCCAGTTTCTTTAAAAGAATATGAAAACATCAAGATTTTGGTAGATTCTGGTGTGTATCAGTTGGAAAGTGAGGTGTTTAGTGGTTAAAGTATTGTCTCCCGGGTTTTATTCTACAATTCAAGATTTGGGAAGGACTGGGTTTCAGGAATTCGGCGTTCCATATTCAGGGGTTATGGATGTGTATTCGGCAACTTTAGCAAACCTTATCTTGGGTAATCATGCTAATGATGCAGTTATTGAAATGACTATGACGGGAGCAAAACTACAATTTAGCTGCAGTACCTATATCTGCGTGTCTGGAGCAGATATGTCGCCTCAATTAAATGGCGTGCCTATTCATCTAAATAAAAGCATGAAAGTAAGTGCGGAAGATGTGCTTTCTTTTGGAAAACTAAATAAGGGTTTTCGTTGTTATTTGGCGGTTTCTGGTGGTTTCAAAACAGAGGAAGTCATGCGAAGTAGAAGTATGTATAAAGATGTTACAGATTTGAATAAATTATCAAAAAATAACGAATTAAAAACAAACATAAATGATTTATATTTAAATGATAACAATTCATTAGTTAAAGTAAAAAATAAACATTTCTCAACTAAAGATATTGAGGTTTTTAAAGGTCCGGAATTTCATTTATTATCTACTAAACAACAAAAATTGCTGCTTCAAAATGAATTTACTATTTCCAAAGAAAATAACCGAATGGGGTATCAACTTTCAGAACTTTTAGAAAATAATTTAGAGCCTATCATTACATCTCCAGTACTTCCGGGAACGGTTCAATTAACCCCATCAGGTAAGCTCATAATTTTAATGCGCGATTGCCAAACAACAGGAGGTTATCCAAGAGTGTTTCAGCTTAAAGAATCTTCTATAAATGTATTGGCGCAAAAGTTTACAGGTAAAACAATTCATTTTAAACTTAATTCTCAATATTAGGTTAAGTATTTATTAGTATTAACGACAAATTGCTAAAATTATATCATGCCTAAAAAAATTATATTATTAGTTGTACTAACAATTTCAATGCTTAGTTGTGAAAAAGAAATTAAAGATGCCACCGTCATTGTTCGTAAATCTATTGAAGTTTCAGGTGGCAATTTGATTAAAAATTCTAATATTGAATTTGATTTTAGAGACAAACATTATTTTGCAAAACGTAATAGTAACGGTTTCACGTTAGCTAGAGTTTCTGATTCTATCGTTGATTTATTAAGCAACAAGGGGTTTGAACGTGTTATAAACGAGCATGTTGTTGAGGTGGCCGACAGTATGATTCCTAAATATGCTGCTTCTGTAAACTCGGTGCATTATTTTTCGGTATTACCTTACGGGTTAGATGGTGATGCTGTAAACAAATCGTATTTAGGAACATCAAAATTGGCAGGAAAAGAGTATTACAAAATTAAAATTACTTTTAATGAAGAGGGTGGTGGTGAAGATTTTGAAGATGTTTTTATTTACTGGATTAATGCCGAAACATTTAAAGTTGATTATTTAGCCTATTCTTATAATGAAGATGATGGTGTTGGTTTTCGCTTTCGAGAGGCTTATAACGAACGTTACATTAAAGGAATACGGTTTGTAGATTACAATAATTATAAACCAACAAACGAAAATGTTTCATTGGAAAATCTTGATAATTTATTCGAAACTGGAGATTTAAGTTTACTTTCTAAGATTGAACTTAAAAATATAATTGTTGATTAGTAATTATTTGATTTTTTTTGGGTTTCATACCTCGAGGCTTGCCCCGTCTTCATTTATGGAATTTGGAATTTCCTTTTTTTTGGAATTTAATACCTCATGGGCTTGCCCTGAGGTAGTTTATTTTTATAATATAACGCCAAAACTTTCTCACTAAGCTAATTCTAAAGCAATCTCAATCATTCCTTTAAAGGTGGTTTCTCTATCTTTTGAAGTAGTGCGTTCTCCAGTTACCAAGGAATCTGAAATAGTTAAAATAGTAAGCGCATTTACATTGTGTTTTGCGGCAACGGTATATAATCCTGCCGTTTCCATTTCCACACAAAGCACTCCGAATTTCGACCATTTCTTATAAGATTCAAAATCATCTGCATAAAATTCATCCGAGGTAAATACATTGCCAGCTTTAATTGGGATGTCTTTAACTTTTGCAGCTTCTATGGCTTTTTGAAATAATTCAAAATTAGCGGTAGGAGCATAATCTGCACCACCAAAACGAAGCTCGTTAACCCCAGAATTTGAAGATGCCGCCATAGCTAATACAATATCACGTAATTTAATATGCGATTGGTAAGAACCTGCACTACCTACACGAATTAAATTTTTAACACCATATTCCGTTATTAATTCGTGTGCATAAATAGATATGGAGGGTACGCCCATACCAGTTCCCATAACCGATACGCGTTTATTGTTGTAGGTGCCTGTGTATCCCAACATGCCTCTTACTTGATTAAAGCATACTGGGTTTTCAAAAAATGCTTCAGCAATCCATTTGGCTCGTAATGGGTCTCCTGGTAATAAAATGGTTTCTGCTATGTCACCTTTTTTTGCTTCTATATGTACGCTCATTAGTTAGATTTTTAGAAAGTTGGATTGTTGGATTGTTAGACGGTTAGAAACGATTATTTAATAACTCTCTGTAGAAGTTTTGCCTGTAACTATGGCAATTCCAGAGGAAGTTCCTAGGCGTTCAACACCTAAATTAATATATTCCATGGCTGTTTTGTGATCTTTTATACCACCTGATGCTTTTATTTTTGCTTTTCCATCGGCAACACTTTTCATAAGTTTTACATCTTCAATAGTGGCGCCTCCAGTGCCAAACCCGGTTGATGTTTTAATAAAATCTGCACCGCTTTGAATCGCTATTTCACTGGCTTTTATTATTTCATCTTCGTCTAGGTGGCAAGTTTCTAAAATCACTTTTAAAGTTAGGTTTGGCATGCATTTTTTAACAGCTTCAATATCTTTAGAAACGGCATCAAAATCTTTGCTTTTAAAAAACCCCACGTTAAGTACCATGTCAATTTCATCGGCACCATCACTTAAAGCTTGTTTGGTTTCGGCTATTTTTGCTTCAGTGCACATGGCTCCTAAAGGAAATCCGATAACACAGCAAACTTTTACAGGGCTATTTTTTAGCTGTTCCTTAGCCAAGGTTGCATAACAAGAATTAACGCAAACAGAATGAAATTGATATGTTTTAGCTTCATTGCAAAGCTGTATAATATCGTCTTTCGTGGCTGTTGCTTTTAAAATGGTATGGTCTATATAGCTACTTAGCTGTTTCATGTTGCAGTTCGAATTTAAGTAAATTAATCTATCTAAACATGTATATCATCTTGAAATAAATATGATATACATGTGTTACAAATGTATTAACTATTCTTTAAATTCAACGGTGCTAATAGCATAAATAAGCAGTTTAATTGTTTTAAATTAACAATCAAACTGCTTATTAAAATTGTAAGTAAGAATTTATGGTTTACCGCAATTCTTGGCTCATTTTTGAGTACTGAGCTTCTGAATTGTTTTGTTTATGGTTGGCGTCCAGATACTTTTTGTAAATCTTAGCATTTCTGGTTTGAAGGCTGCTGCTTGCTGGGTTTATGTTTTTTGAGGTTCCAATTCTATCAGCACCGGCTTCTAGGTATTTCATGGCGGTTTCATAGTCTTCAATGCCACCAGAAACCATTATTTGAGCTTGATCTTTTATGGTTTTTTTTATGATTTTTGTAGCGGTTAAAGTAGCGCCACTTTTTGAAAACCCACTAGAAGTTTTAATAACATCTACATTAGCATCTAAGCAAATAGAACAAGCTTTAATTATTTCGTTTTTGTTTAATTCGGAAATTTCCAATATAACTTTTAAAGGCGTGTCCTTTATGGCAAGCTTCACATCTATAATATCTTTTAAAACAGATACAAAGTTTCTACTTTTTAGAAATCCTAAATTCATTACCATTTCAATTTCATCAGCGCCATCTTCAACAGCCTTTTTAGCTTCGTAAACTTTAGCGGCTGTAGATGTAGCTCCTAATGGAAACCCGGTAACAGAGGCTATTTTAATACTTGTGTCATCTAAAAGTTGCTTTGCTAAAGCTACATAAGCCGTGTTGATACAAACGGCGTAAAAGCCATTTAATTTGGCTTCGTTGCATAGGTTTATAACATCGCGTTCTGAGGATGTTGCTTTTAATAGTGTGTAGTCGATAAATTTGGATATATCCATTGTTATAAGTAGGGTTTTAGGGTTTAATTCTTGTTAATTAACAGAATTGATTGAATTATTGTAATGTTTGGGGAACTTACAATATGGCTAAATTAGGTAATTTTGTCTATATTAATATACCGTTCATCGATTTTCAAATTATTTTTGCTAACTTTTTTATTAACTATTTAAATTTCAAAATATTCCGTTTTTAAAAATTGCTTAAATGTCGTTTCAAATTTTTTAATAGAAGTTAGGTTAGTGCATTTAAAAAGTATTGCTAAATTTAATTATATGGGTGAAGTATGATTGTTATAGTTTCTCAATTATAAACTTTGATTATTCATTTATGGTTTGAGTTTTGCTTCTTACAACTAATTCGTGTGCCCAAAAAATGGCTTCGCCCAATGTATCAAAAATTTCATAGGGTTTATCGAAAAAAGTGCGTTCGTATTCTGCGTTTTTCCGCATTGTTTCAGTTTCTGGTATTAGTGCAATGGCAAGCAAATTGGGTATTTTTTCGGTTTCGTTATAAATTAAAGGATTAACGGTGTAGGATTTCACACGGTTGGAAATATAAACCATATCTTCATTTCTAAAATGTTGCCGAATGATAGTGTTCAAGATGTCGTTATGATGCGATTCAATAATAACACCTTCTTTAATTTGATTAATAATGAAATTAGGGAAAATGAATAGTTCAGAATCTTCTTCGTTCAAATATTTTATTATTCCCATAGTTAATTTCGTTTGACAAATTGTATTCATGTATGATGCAGAAAACAATTTGATAATTAGATTTTTTTATTAAAACAATCGACACAGTGAAAGAACCTGTTTAGTATTGAAATATTCAATTAAAACTTGTTACAAATAAGTTTAGATTAAAAAAATGTTTAATAAATGTAGTAACTAATTTACAAATAATTAACTAGAAAAGCAACATTTGTTTCTGTAAAAACAAATATTGCTTTCTGTAAATTAATAAATTATTAAAAGTGTTTAATTAAAATATGTTGAACACTCATTTATATTTCTTCTGAGACAAAATCTCCTTGATTTCTAAATACTAGCTTATCATCAAAAGCGTCTAACAATATTATGCTATCTGTTGTTACTTTGCCTGATAAGATTTCTTTACTCAGGGCATTTAAAACGTCTTTTTGAATCACGCGTTTTACAGGACGTGCACCATATTCTGGATTGTAACCTTTATTTGCTAAATAGTCAATGGCTTCTTGCGTTGCATCAAATGTGATACCTTGTTGACCAATCATTTTGGTGATGCCTTTCAGTTGTAATTTCACAATAGCTGTTATGTTGTCTTTGCTTAAAGGTGTAAACATGATGGTGTCATCAATTCTGTTTAAGAACTCTGGGCGCACACTTTGTTTTAATAATGCGAGTACATCAACTTTGGCTGCTTCAATAGCAGAATCAATATCTTTTGTCGCTTCAAAACGTTCTTGAATTATCTGGCTTCCAATGTTAGAAGTCATAATGATAATGGTATTTTTAAAATCAGCTACACGTCCTTTGTTATCCGTTAAATGGCCTTCATCCAATACTTGTAAAAGAATATTGAATGTGTCTGGATGTGCTTTTTCAATTTCATCCAACAGCACTACAGAATATGGTTTTCTACGAACAGCTTCGGTTAATTGTCCACCTTCATCATAGCCAACATATCCAGGAGGTGCGCCAACCAGTCTGCTAACGGCATGACGTTCTTGGTATTCACTCATGTCTATACGAGTTAAAGCATTTTCATCATCAAACAAATATTCGGCTAAGGCTTTTGCTAATTCGGTTTTACCAACTCCAGTAGTTCCTAAAAACAAGAACGTTCCAATAGGTTTTTTAGGGTTTTGTAAACCGGCACGACTTCTGCGAACTGCATCACTTACGGCTTCAATAGCTTCTTCTTGTCCTACCACACGTTTGTGTAGTTCATCTTCTAGTTTTAAAAGTTTTTCACGTTCACTTTGAATCATTTTGGTGACAGGGATTCCAGTCCATTTTGCAACCACTTCAGCAATATCATCATAAGTCACTTCTTCCTTAATCATTGAATTTTCAGATTGTGCATCCAGTTGCTTTTGAAACACTTCCAGTTGCTCTTGGGCTTCTTTTATTTTACCATAGCGTAATTCGGCTACTTTTCCATAATCGCCATCTCGTTCAGCGCGTTCTGCTTCTAATTTGAAGTTTTCAATGTCTTGTTTGATGTTTTGAATGTTTTCAACTACCTCTTTTTCACTTTTCCATTTCGCATTTAAATCGTTACGTTGTTCTTTTAAATTTGCTAAATCGGAGCGTAACGTTTTTAATTTGCTTTCGTCTTTTTCACGTTTTATGGCTTCAATTTCAATTTCCAACTGCATCACTTTTCTGTCTAAAACATCCAATTCTTCAGGTTTGGAATTGATTTCCATACGCAATTTAGAAGCAGCTTCATCCATTAAGTCAATGGCTTTATCTGGTAAAAAACGGTTGGTAATGTAGCGTTGCGATAATTCCACAGCACCAATAATAGCCTCATCTTTAATACGTACTTTATGGTGGGTTTCATATTTTTCTTTAATACCACGTAAAATGGAGATAGCACTTTCGGTATCAGGTTCGTCCACTATCACTTTCTGGAAACGACGCTCCAACGCTTTATCTTTTTCAAAGTATTTTTGGTATTCATCTAAAGTGGTTGCTCCAATAGCACGCAATTCGCCTCTTGCTAAAGCAGGTTTTAAAATATTGGCAGCATCCATAGCGCCTTGTCCGCCACCAGCACCAACAAGCGTGTGGATTTCATCAATAAATAAAACGATGTCGCCTTCACTTGAAGTTACTTCCTTAACAACGGCTTTTAAACGCTCTTCAAATTCACCTTTATATTTGGCACCTGCAATTAATGCACCCATATCCAAAGCGAAAATTTGCTTGTCTTTTAAGTTTTCAGGGATGTCGCCATCAATAATTCTGTGTGCTAAACCTTCCGCAATAGCGGTTTTACCAGTTCCGGGTTCACCAACTAATATGGGGTTGTTTTTGGTTCTACGCGATAAAATTTGAAGGATTCTTCTAATTTCTTCATCACGACCAATAACAGGGTCTAACTTCCCATCTTTCGCTAATTGATTTAAGTTTTTAGCGTATTTGTTAAGCGCATTATAGGTTTCTTCCTGACTTTGGGAGGTTACATTTTCGCCTTTACGTAATTCGTTTATGCTAGCAGTAAGTGTTTTTTCAGTAACACCTTGGTCTTTTAGCATTTGTGCTATTTTGCTGTTCGATTTAAAAATAGCGATGATTAAATGTTCAATAGAAACATAATCGTCGTTCATTTTTTTAGCAATAATAGCCGCTTCATTCAAGGTTTTACCAGCTTCTCGCGAAAGCGTAAGTTCACCTCCAGTTACTTTAGGGAAACTTTCAATTTGTTTATCTAAAGCCTGTTCTAAAATGTTAATATTTACATTCAATTTTTTTAAAATGAATGGTAAAACATTTTCATCTACTTCAAAAATACCTCTAAAAAGATGTTCGTTTTCAATTTGTTGTTGCCCGAAACCTTGCGCTATTTGTTGCGCTTGCTGTATGGCTTCTTGCGATTTTATTGTATAATTGTTTGGGTTCATATTGTATGTTTTTTCATTCCTCTAATGAGAAAGTGTTATTATTGTTTTACTTTTACACTCTGTATAAGTCAATAATCTTACCAGTACGATTTTAAAGACAAAATGTCACCTAAAAGCTTTTTTTGAGTGACTTTTAGTCAGTTGGTAAGGTTTTGAAAGGATAACGACTTATATGAATAGTTATATAAAATATACTAAAATGTTCGCTTTCGCGGAAATAAAAAATGTATGGGATTATTTAATAAAATATTTAGCGGTTCTAACGAAGAAAAGGAAACTAAATCCTTGCCGTGGATTCAATTAACCACCTTGGAACAATTGCAGGAAATTGAAACAAAATCAAGTACTAAAACACAGGTTATTTTTAAACACTCTACCCGTTGTGGCATCAGTCGTATGGTTTTGAAACAGTTTGAAGCCGATTTTTATCTTACTGAAGACCATCTCGATTTATACTATTTAGATTTGCTTAATTACAGAGATATTTCAAATGAAATCGCTATGAAATTTAAGGTTTTACACGAATCGCCTCAACTTTTAGTTATAAAAAATGGCGAAACGGTAACTTATGAAAGTCATGGTGGTATTAATAGTTTAGACTTGAGCAACTACATTTAATTACTTCTGAAGTCTATGGAATCGGAGTACTTATTTGTTTACGGAACGCTTCTAAAAGATTTTGAAAGTTATATGTCTAAATTTTTAGAACGGAATTCTAATTTTATAGGTTCAGGTACTTTTCAAGGAAATCTATATCAAATATCATGGTATCCGGGTGCTATTTTAAGTCATAATACAAATGATAAGGTTTACGGACATATTTTCAAAATTAAAAATCCTGAAAAAACCTTTCAAGTTTTAGACGATTATGAAGGTATTGGTGATACGGGCGAACATGCTAACGAATACACCCGAACACTCATTGAAGCTTACCTTAACGAAACCGAACGTATTAAAACCTATGTGTACATTTACAATTTGCCCACTGCACATTTAAAGCACATTTCATCTGGTAAGTATGTCTAATTTTGGTAATTCTTTCTTTCATACATTAGAAAACAAACAGGGAATAGCGTTACCCCAAAAATTCACCTTTCCGTTTTATTACGAGCCACATCCTTTAAGTTTATTAGCGGCAGAACAACTGCAACAGTATTTAGTAACGCAAAACGATTTCGAACATAATTTCGGATTAAACCCAAAGCAAAAAGGTTTGATAATAGGGAAGATGTTTGGTGTTATGGTGGTTAAAAACACTAAAAATGAATTAGGTTATTTAGCTGCTTTTTCAGGGAAATTGGCCGATAGTAACCACATAAAAGGGTTTGTTCCCACCGTTTACAACACCTTAAATGAAGCTGGTTTTTATAAAAAAGGAGAGGCCGAATTAAACACCATAAATAATGAAATTGAAATTTTAGAAGAAGCTCAAATATATAAAAAGGCTCAGGAAAATGTTTTAAATAATAAAATCGCTTTTGCGGAAGAACTAGAGCAATTAAAAGAAGAAATTAAAGCTGCAAAACGAGATAGAAATAAACTTCGAGATGATGCAAAAAACACCATGTCTGCTGAAGCTTATATGGTATTTGTTGAAACTTTAAGTCAACAAAGTATTGGTTACCAAATACGTTTGAAGCATTTTAAAATAGAAGGGGAGCAGCGTATTCAAAAAGCCGAAGCACATTTGAATGGCTTAAACCAACCCATTCAAAAGTTAAAAACGAAGCGTGCCAATTTATCGGCATCTTTACAAAAACGGATTCATGAGCAGTATAGGTTTTTAAATTCCGAAGGAAACACCAAAGATTTACTCACTATTTTTAAAGACACCACAGCACTTGTACCTCCAGCGGGATCGGGAGAATGTGCTGCACCCAAATTGTTTCAATATGCTTATGAAAACGATTTGAAACCCATTTGTATGGCAGAATTTTGGTGGGGTGCTTCACCAAAATCCGAAGTTAGGAAACATCAACAGTTTTACCCATCATGCCGAAGCAAATGCGAGCCTATTTTAGGGCACATGATGCAAGGTTTGTTGGTTGATGAAAACCCTATTGAAGCGCAAATTATTTTCAATCAAGCATTGGATATTGTTTATGAAGACGACCATTTGCTTTTGGTAAACAAACCTCATGAATTTTTATCGGTGCCGGGAAAAAACATCAATGAGTCGGTATTAAGTAGAATGAAAGCATACTTGCCCAATGCTACAGGACCTTTGTTGTTACACAGGTTAGATATGTCTACTTCGGGTTTGTTGTTGGTGGCAAAAAGTAATCGGGTTTATAAACATTTACAAAAACAGTTTATAGAACGTAGTATAAAAAAGCGTTATATAGCTTTGTTAGATGGCGTGTTGCCCAACACCGAAGGCAGTATAAATTTACCGTTACGAGTTGATTTAGATAACCGTCCACAGCAATTGGTGTGTTACACCCACGGAAAACCAGCAACTACCAACTACCAAGTTATTACCATAGAAAACGGAAAAACCCGTGTTTATTTTTATCCCATTACGGGGCGTACCCACCAATTACGTGTACATGCTGCCCATAGCGAAGGTTTAAAAACCCCTATTATGGGCGACGATTTATATGGCACCAAAGCCAACAGATTGCATTTACATGCGGAAAGCATTACTTTTATGCATCCTATTACTAAAGAGGTGCTCACGGTTCGTTGTGAAGTTCCTTTTTAGTTGTAGTAGTTTACTATTTTTTGTGTCTTTTTTTTTAAGAAAAAAAATTAAATTTGATTTTATAAAATAAAGATTCATTTGGACTTACAGTTTTTTGAAATTTATAAAACATCAATAAAATTAAAATATGGCAAATTTATTTAAGTGTTTAAATATTATTTCATTAACGTTTTTGTTGTCAAGTTCTTGTTTTTATGGTCAAAATCCAGATTTTAAAAACTTGGATGTTCAGATTTTAAAGGTGGAAGATAGATATTCAATTCCTCAAGGATCTCATGCTATTTTATCTTCACGAGGTTCTTTTAAAATGATCCAATTAGTTATTAAGAATACAGGAAAGCCTCCCATTAATTTAAATTTTAAAAATGTTTTTGCCCTTGATAAACTAGGTAATAGATATCCAATTTATTTTTTAAAACCATTTCCAAAGAAAAAGAAAAAATTGAAAGGAAATAGAAACTTAAAAAAAACTTTATATTTTGATTTTCCACATAATCATGAACCAGTTATGATTTTAATTGAAGATAGGAAGTTTCAATTGTATTTTTAAAAAATAAATTTTGTAAAAAAACCTCTAAATAATTTTAGAGATTTTTCGTTTATTTTATCTCGGACTATAAGAATTTATAATCTTTTTGAGTTGCAGTTTTAAATCTTCACCAGTGTCGTAAATCATTTGTTCTTCACTAGGGAAGGGCACACGTTGGTTATTTAAAAAGGGTATTAAGGTGGTTTCTAAAGCACGTCTATCACCACGTGATGTTGCAAAAATATGTTGAAACACAAATTCACTACTTATTGGGAAGGCATCTACTAATTGTTTGTTTTTAACATCAACATATTCCACATTGCCAGCAACTTGTGCCGATTTAAATTGGGTGCTTTCGTAGTATTCGCATCGTACCGTTATCATTTTGTCAACTTGAATAACTTTTCCTAAGCTATCTTTTACTTTATTGCCTCGGCTATCCAGTAAATCTTTTTTACCATCAACTACTTGTTTTTCTTTTATAATTTGACGCTCCTTAATTTGCTCTGGCGATAAATTAATCTCTCTTAAATTAACACGCATATTGTAATCGTAGGTTAATTTATCTACAGGTGCGTTGTGGTACACGGTCCATAAATTGTTGAGTCCGTAAGTACTGAAGTTTAATAAATCATCTTCCAAACGGTTAGGAATGGTTTTGCGGGTATCGTTAATCATATCAACCAAAACAAAATCGGTACCTTTATTGTGCGCTACTTCTAAAAGGTTGCGTACATCTTTATAGTTTGGGTTGATGTCTTCAATATCTTGAAAAATATCAAAGGCTTGTCTAGCATCTAGTTTATTGCTTGATTTTAAAATTTCTGTGGCATTTTTGTATAAATTTAAAGAAGCATCGTTTTTAAAACTGATAATTTGACTAGAATAATCCTTGATATCAAACTTCACCGTTCTGCCATTAATAGCAAGAGGAAGTATGGGTTTAATAACTTCTTGACGCTTGTTTAAACCCATATACATATCATAAATTTGTAGATAATTTTCTGGGTTGTTGTCTTTTTTCAAGAAATTAATAGTGGTTAAATCGCGCTCGTTGGCTTTATTATAAGCTTCTTGAAGCATTACAATAAAATCCGCTTTTCCTTTTTTGTCTTTATTGGTTCGTAATTTTCCAATAGCATCGTAAATGGCTTGGTCGTAATTACCGGCACTTACCGCTTTTTCAATTTGTTTACTGGTGCTGCACGATAGGATGCAAGCAATTAGTATTGTAGAAAGTAATGTTCTTATCATGGGTTTTACGTTTGGTTTATCTGGGTGCTATTCCAATAAGAGTGCCAAATTAGTAAAACAATAGATAAAACGCTAATAAATCGGGTAAAATGATTTTTAATTATCTTATTTATATGAATTATAATACGAAAAGTGTTTTAAAAAAGAAATCCCGATTGGTATTTCGGGATAACTATTGTGATTTAAATATTATGAGATTGCTTCGTTCCTCGCAATGACGTGAATAAACCTATTTCCGTTTAAAAATCGGTAACAGTTTGGTTGAAACTTCACCAAAACCAATACGTGTTCCATCTTTTTCGCAGAAACCACGCATAATAACGGTGTCGTTATCATTTATAAAGGTGCGTTCACTGCCATCTTTCATTTTAATAGATTTTTCACCTTTCCAAGTAAGTTCTATCATCGAGCCGTACGAATCGGGTGTTGGTCCAGAAATAGTACCAGTGCCCATTAAATCGCCCGAATTTACGGGGCAACCATTTACAGTATGGTGCGCCAATTGTTGTACCATATTCCAATATAAATGTTTGAAATTAGTTTTGCTCACTACCGTTTCTTTAGCACCGCTTGGGCGAATGGCAACTTCCAAATTAATATCGTAACTTTTTTTACCTTTATATTGAAGGTATTCCAATTGTGGTTTAATAGCTTTAGGTCCTTCAACTTTGTAAGGTTCTAAGGCATCTAATGTAACAATCCATGGTGATATAGAGGTTGCAAAGTTTTTAGCTAAAAAGGGACCTAATGGTGCATATTCCCATTTTTGAATATCGCGGGCACTCCAGTCGTTTAACAATACCAATCCAAAAATATATTCTTCAGCTTCTGCTATTGGGATGGGTTCACCTAAATCGTTAGCTACAGTTGTTATAAATGCCATTTCCAATTCAAAATCCACCGATTTACTTGGTCCAAACACAGGGGCGTCAGCACCTTCAGGTAACATTTGCCCTTTTGGTCTATGTACAGGGATTCCAGAGGGGATAATAGAAGAACTTCTACCATGACACCCAATAGGAATATGTAGCCAGTTTGGTAATATGGTATTTTCTGCATCTCGAAACAAGCTTCCAAAATTAGTAGCGTGCTGCATACTAGAATAAAAATCGGTAAAATCGCCAATTTGTACAGGTAATTGCATTTCAATTTCATCCAATCTAAATAGGACAATTTCTTTATGGCTCTTGTTTTCTTTTAAGGTTTTATCGTTGCTATCAAAAATTTGAGCAATACGATTTCTTACGGCACGCCATGTTTTACGGCCATCGGCTATAAAATCATTCAACGTATCTTGAAGAAAAATATCATCGGTTAATGGGATGTCTATAAAATAACCTAATTGGTGTAACGCTCCTAGATCGATAGCGGTATCACCAATTCGCGTACCAATGGTAACAATGTCATCACGCGTTAAAAAGACCCCAAACGGAATATTCTGTATAGGGAAATCTGAATTTTTATCGACGTGTAACCACGATTTTCTATCTGGATTGTTAGCGTATAATGGCATAACTTTAAAGTTTAGTGTTTATTGAATTATATTCAAACCTACACAATTTTTTCATTTTAATGGAATAAAATGCGTAAAAATTAGGTTTCTTTTAACCGTTAATAAAACAGTTAAAAACTTAGTAGTAAATATATGTTTTTTGGTGTATTTAACTAATCTATTTGTTATTTTTGCCGAATATTTAACAAGAAATTAATTTTATGCAACGCGACGAACAAATTTTTGAACTAATTGAAGCTGAAAAAGAACGCCAACTTCATGGTATAGAACTTATTGCATCAGAGAATTTTGTAAGCCAACAAGTTATGGAAGCTGCAGGCTCTGTGTTAACCAATAAATATGCTGAAGGCTACCCAGGAAAACGCTACTATGGCGGGTGTGAAGTGGTTGATGAAGTAGAACAAATAGCTATTGATAGAGCAAAAGCTTTGTTTGGTGCAGCGTATGTAAACGTACAACCCCATTCTGGAAGTCAAGCAAATACAGCGGTTTATCACGCATGTTTAAACCCAGGTGATAAAATTTTAGGATTCGATTTATCGCATGGAGGTCACCTTACTCACGGTTCTCCAGTAAATTTTTCTGGTAAATTATACAACCCTGTATTTTACGGTGTAGAGCAGGAAACAGGCGTTTTAAACTATGATAAAATTCAAGAAATTGCGACTAAAGAGCAACCAAAATTAATCATTGCTGGTGCCTCTGCATATTCTCGCGATATTGATTTTAAGCGTTTTAGAGTAATTGCAGATAGCGTTGGAGCTATTTTAATGGCAGATATTTCACATCCAGCAGGTTTAATTGCTAAAGGTATTTTAAACGACCCACTACCGCATTGCCACGTTGTAACCACGACAACTCACAAAACGTTGAGAGGTCCAAGAGGTGGTATGATTATGATGGGACAGGATTTTGATAATCCATTCGGCATCACTTTAAAAGACGGTAGTTTACGTAAAATGTCATCTTTATTAGATTCTGCGGTATTCCCAGGAAACCAAGGTGGCCCTTTAGAACATATTATTGCAGCTAAAGCGATTGCTTTTGGAGAAGCATTAACTGATGATTTTTTACATTATCAACTACAAGTAAAATCGAACGCTGCAACTATGGCAAAAGCATTGGTGGAGAAAGAATATAATATTATTTCTAATGGCACCGATAATCACTGTATGCTAATTGATTTACGTAACAAAGATATTTCTGGAAAAGATGCCGAAAACGCCTTGGTAAAAGCAGATATTACTGTAAACAAAAACATGGTACCTTTCGATACACGTTCGCCGTTTGTAACATCGGGTATTCGTGTGGGTACTGCTGCTGTTACAACCAGAGGTTTAAAGGATGCTGATATGATTGCTATTGTTGAATTGATTGATGAAGTGATTATGAATCATGAAAATGAAGAAGTTTTAGCCTCAGTAAAAGACAGAGTAAATGCAATGATGGCGGGACGTCCATTGTTTGTGTAGTTAATATCATTGCGAGGCGTTTTTCACGACGAAGCAATCTCTCCTTAATGGAAATAAAAAAAATCCTGCTACATGCAGGATTTTTTATTTTTGGATATTTTCTTATTTATGGTTTTATAAAAAACTAAATGCACCTACTTTCATTCTTGTACTTGCATATAGCCAGGTGTACCGTGCAAACACTTAATAATTTGATTATCTCCTGGTGCTCCTGCATGGTAGTGGTAACCTCTTTCATTATCAAAATGGCCGCCACAATCATCTAAATCAACAGGTTTTTGTCCCATTTTATCCAATAAGGCATAAATACCAAAACCATCAATAGCATAACCAATCATGGGAGCGTGTTCATCCATTTGTTCAATTTCTTTGGTCGATCCTGTAACGGCGTGGTAATGGTAACCACCATGCGGATTCACATGTCCGCCATGGTCATCTAAAGGTGCAATAGTATGGGCAGCTAATATAGCATGCGTTGGTGCTGGTGGATCAAATTTAACACCGTTAAAAGCAAGACCAATACCACCTCTTCCAAAACGTTGGGAAAAATTTTGATAGGTAGGTGTAACAGGTATTACAAAAGTGGTTACTTGGTTTTTAAAGTATTCAGGTAAACACTCCACGCAATAGTTTTGGTAAGCTTCGTCTACATCTGGTTTTGCAGCACTCAAACAACCTTCTTCTGTATCGGTAACCTTTATAGAACCGTCTTCTCTATATAATTTCCACTTATCATCGTTGTAGAATTCATCCAGTTCAGCAATAAAATGGCCAGAGACATCATACACTTTTCCATCATCAAACCAAATTCCCGCTTTTTCTTTACCGTCTTCTATATGTCTAGGACACCATGGGCCCATTTGATGTTCGGTTGCTCGAGAGTTTGTTTTTATAATGTAACAAAGGGTTTCGGTACCTTTTAAATCTACTTTTTCTTGAGTAATCTCTCCAATAATATTTTCCGCAATAAAGTGATTTTTGTTTACAGGAATCGCTTGTATTTTATCAGTTTCTGATGTTTTGGTGGTAGTTTTTTGATTGGATTTACAAGCAAAAAGGACAACAAGTAATGTGAATAGGAGCGAAGTTTTTCTCATTTTTAAATTATTTAGATTTAGCATTTAGACTACTTTTAAAGTGTTTTCTTGTGTTTTAAAACATATTAATTTACAAAAAAATAAATTGATGAGCATCCAAATCAGACGAGGTTTGATAAAATATGATTTTAAAATCGAGCAGTAAGTAGATTTTATTTCTGGGCATTACCAAAAGGGTCGCGATTTCAGCTATTATTTTTCGTGCCTTAAAAAAAGGATACCGCTTCAAATGCGCAACATTCACTATTTCATTCATTTAAAATAGAATGCATGAGAATCCCTGACGCAAAAATGAGATGGTAATAATTAAAATGAGCAGAAACCCAAATTTCTATGCTTTATTTGTTTGAAGTGTTTTGTAAACTTGCTCAAAAATTTTAGGTCTATCAGCAAGAACTATGAGCGTGTCTTGTGATTTTATTTTTGTTAAACCATTTGGAATTATATAGCTGTCATCTCTTTTAATCATGGCTATTATCGCATTTTTTGGAAAACCTAATTCCACAATTTTTTTGTCTACTGCAAAGCAGTCAGGAGTAATTAAAAGCTCTTTCATTTCAGCCTTGGGGTTTTCAGCCAATAGCATATCGGTTGTATTGAATTTCTTTTGTGTTTCTGGCAATCCTACTTTCAACCATTTTGCAACAACGGAAAGGGTAGTTCCTTGAATTAATATGGATGTCACCGAAATAAAAAATACAATGTTAAAAATCATATGGGCTTTGTCAATTCCCGCCAAAAGCGGATACGTGGCAAACACAATAGGAACAGCACCACGCAACCCCACCCAAGAAATGTAAAACCTTCTTTTTAGCTTCATTTTAAAAAATATAAGGCTTATAAATACACCAATAGGTCGCGCAACAAGTATCAAGAACACAGAAATAAGCAGTCCTATACCCATATATGGAATAATTTGAGAAGGAAAAACAAGCAGACCTAAAGTAAGGAATAGAACAATTTGCATAAGCCACGCTAAACCATCAAACATTTTTAAAATGGTTTTTTTATGTATGAGGTCTTGGTTGCCTAAATAAACCGCACAAATGTAGATGGCAAGAAATCCGTTGCCTCCTAGAAAATCGGTGGCAGAAAATGTAATGAACATTAGGGCAATCACTAAAACGGGGTAGAGACCTTCAAAGTCAAGTTTTATTTTGTTGATGATATATTTGCTAGACATTCCAAAGGAAATTCCTAGTACGCCTCCTAAAATCATTTGCTGTAAAAACAATGGTATAATGGATAAAAAACTTTGGTCTTGATTAATTACTAGAGTCAAAAATGCAATAGTAAGTACATAGGCCATGGGGTCGTTACTTCCGCTTTCTAATTCTAAAGTGGGTCTTAAATTAGTTTTTAATGCCAGACTTTTTGAACGTAGAATTGAAAATACAGCAGCCGCATCTGTTGAAGATACAATGGAGCCTAATAGCAAACTCTCATAAATGGTAAAGTCTGTAACAAACCATACAAAAGTACCAAGTGAAACTGCTGTTATTAATACACCTAATGTTGATAATACAATGCCTTCTTTAAGAATAGGTTTAACAGCGGTCCAGTTGGTATCCAATCCGCCAGAAAACAATATAAAGTTTAGAGAAACGATGCCGATAAATTGAGCAAATTGAGGGTCATCAAAGCGGATTCCTCCAATTCCATCAGAACCTGCCAACATTCCAATTCCCAAAAAGAGCAATAAAGTGGGAACCCCAAACTTATAAGAAGTCTTACCAGCAAAAATACTTATAAGTAATAATAAAGAGCCAACTAATAGTATGTTTTCAATCGTTAAATTCATTCTTTTTCATTTTATGTCTCACGTTACAAATGTAATGTTATTCATCTAAAAATTTCTGCTAAAAAGGCTGAAAACGCCTTAGTTAAAATAGGTATTACTATAAAAAAAATATGATGCCTTTGATACACTTTTACTGTTTGTAAGATCAAGTATTCATGTTGGTACTGTTGCCGTTTATAATTAGAGGTTTAAAGATTCAGATATTTTTGTGTAATTTATACCATAAGATCTTACAGGTTTTAAAAAACTTATTAGGTCTCGTTAAAATTTAAAATCCTGCTACATGCAGGATTTTTTGTTTTTGGGCGTTACCTTTATCCTGAAACAAGTTCAGGAACCAGGTCGGGCTTTACGTTACAAGTCCTCGCACCTCCTACGTCGGGCTGTGGGCTTTCCACTGCAATCCCTAACGCGCTTACTCATGCACATCACTCAGAACAAATAAAATATGTAATATAAAAAAAAACCAACCACAAGTTAAATAAACATTGCGGTTGGTTTTAGTAATTGTAAAAAGTAAGTTGGTATTTCTAAACTTTAACCACTTTTTTTTCTGCAAGTTCTCTTGTAAGCCATCCACTACGGTTTGCTGTAGCAATAGCGTAAGGAGTGATCCAAAACAAGCCAAAAGTGTATAAAATACTGTATGAATAGGCCCAAAAAGCTTCAAACGATTTGTATCTATGTGCAAAGAATATTACTGGAAACGTAGCAAGAACCAAAATAGTTACCAATGTAGAACCCACGAATAATAAAGGATGTATAAGTACAAAATATAACATGAAAAATAAAAACGGAAAACTCATTAGGATTTTTGAAAATTGACTAATAAACAATAAGCGAGTCCCGAATTTAGAGTCCGTTCTAAAATTAGTAAACACATATTTTGACATTTCTAAATTTTCGCGCACATTACTGCGTCCCCATCTAATAAACATTTTATATAAACCTGTGTATTCTTCAGGAACGTTAGTATATGCCACAGCATTTTTTTGAAACAACACGTGTTTACCTTGTTTTAAAATCATGTTGGTCATAGCACGATCTTCACCAATATCCGATGGAACACCCATAAAGGTTTGGTTAATCCATTGTGGCAGACATTTGTGAACAGCAGTACTGCGGTAAGCCGCCAAAGCACCTGGTGTGCAAAGTACAGAATTTAAATTGCTTTCGGCAGATCTTACAAACTCAAAACTTAAAACAAAACTAACATCTAACATTTTAGGTAGTGTTGCTTTTTTGTTATTTAATACCCGGATGTTTCCTGCTACAGCACCACATTGTTCGTTATGTACAAACGGACTTACCAAAAGTTTTAGGGTGTTGGTATTCACAATGGAATCGCTATCTACAGTAACAAAAATTTCGCCTGATCCAATGTTAAAACCACGGTAAAGTGCGTGCCTTTTTCCTTTGTTTTTTGGTTGTTTGTAAATTTCTAATCGGTCTCCTAACATTTCTTTGGCATTTTGTATCCATGTCCATGTATCATCTTTACTACCATCATCAATGGCAATTAATTGTAATTTCTCTAATGGGTAATCACTTTCAGCTAAACTCATTAAGGTGTCCCAAACTTGTTTGCCTTCATTATATGCAGGTACAATAACAGTGCATGTTGGTAATTCCTCATCAGGTACAGAGGCTACAGGTTTATATTTAAAAAAATTATATAGCATGTATATAAAAAGTAAAATTTTATAAGCCATAAAACTGAAGGCGATTACAGCAAAAGCATAACCTAATGAAGTACTAACTTTATTGGCATTAAATTGCTCAAAATCGTTATGAAATACCGAGAAAAGTGAAAGCCCGAGTCCCATAAATAGAAATGTACTTAGGGAAACAAAATTGTTTTCGGAATTTTCAGGAGTTAATTGGTAACGGAAAAAAACTTTAGTAGAATGGATTGATTTTTTAATTATAAAATTGATTTTACGAAGGTAAAATGAGATGTCCATAAATCTTTAAATGTTTATTTGATTTTTACATAAGATTTACGCAGGAAAATATGATTTAGATTTTTTGTTACTGTTAATTATAACTTAACAATTGGGTGGCTTTGAAAAATATTTTCGTATAAGAGTAAGATAATCTGTGGTTTATCTTAGCCTAAGTGATGTATAATGAAGAGTGTTTAAGTAAATAAATACTATTCGTTAATAATAATACCCTTTTCAATTTCTGCTTTATTGGGTTTTTCAAACCAACCCTCCATAAAATCAAAATTTTCTTTTGTTACTTCAAATGCAAAGGTGTCTCCTTTTTCAATGTTACGTTTCATAACCCTCTCTAAACGTGTTTGTTTCGGAATATCTAAAAAATGAATTTTTATTTCGTAACCTTTAGACTTGGCAAACACCCTGAATTTTTCCCTATGTTCAAACTTCGATAAGCCTAAATCTAAAATAGAATCGGTTTTAGCATTTTCTAATTGGCTAACTAAATCCAATATCATTTTTTCGGCTCTTTCAATGCGTTCTAAAAACCATTCTAACCCATCGTTCGGTTTTTTGTCTTCAAGAAATAATGTTTTGTTCCATGTATCTATTGAAAATATAATACCCTTCGTTTTTTCCTTTAACGTTTTAGAATAGGTTGTTTTTCCTGAACCAGTATTTCCAACTATTAAGTGTATCACGTTCCTTAAAACAAGTATTATTATTATATGTTTTTATGCCTTAAATAAAACTAATCTTCCCCTGGAAAAATAATATGCTGATAAGCTCCTAAATCTGGAGTGGTAATTCTACTCACATTCAAAATATCAAATGGTACTTGAGTTGCAAATGTTGAAAGCCCTTTGTTTATGGCAGCCGAATCTTCACCAATAATTAGTTTATTTAAAGAGGTATTTAAAAAATTCGGGTCTTGATTGAAAATATTGCCTTCGTAGTGGTTAGCATCAGTAAAATCGTAATTAGCAACCGTATAGTTGTTGTTTCTATTATCAAAACGAATTAAGCAGTTGGTAAACTTAAAGTTAAAAACAACCGAAGCATCTTCAATTTCATCTAAAATAATTTCAGGATTATCGTTTCCGTAAATAATGCAATTGTTGAAGTTGGCTTGGGTTAAATCGGTTACTGTCGCCGTATTATCTTCGTCTATAATAAAGTTATTCAATAATACAGATGGTAATTGGCGTGAGCCATTCCAATAATTGGCAATAGTACAATGTGTAAAATTATATGTGCCGCCAAAAGTACCCGCGAATGAGGATTGTCCAGAATTATTAATCACCACATTTTCACCTGTAATGGAGGTGTTTCTACCCAAAATACCAAAACTACTGGAGTTGTATATTTGAGAATTGGTAATTTTAAGTTTTTCAGTAGTCACATCTGGGTCGCCATCGCACAGGATACCTATCGAGGCATTTTTTATGGTAGCATAATTTATAACATTATTTACACTGCCTTCAAACAACCAAATAACTCCCCATTGACCAGAAACATCTGAAAAATCAGGTTCTAAACGGTCACTTTCAAAAATAACTTCGTTTTCTAAAGTTTCAGGGTTTGAACTTAAACTGCCATTAACTTGTAAAGAGGCACCTTCGCTTACTATTAACCCAGAATTTTCATGAAAATGGATGCGTGCACCAGCATCAATAGTTAATGTTTCTCCGCTTGGTACGGCAGCAAACCCGTAAATAACATAAGGTTTTTTGTTTGTAAATGTGAGTTCGTAAGGTAATAATTCACGTCCTTGAAGGTCAGTTTCTATCTGGTCTCCATTAATGTCAAGCTTCAATGTTTCAATTATTTTAGTGGTGTTATCTCTTTCAGGATAAATAAAAACAGCATCTTGTACCAAAGTTACAAGTTCTACTTTTTGAAGATTATCACCCGCATCAAACTCAATTTGATCGGTGTATAAGAACTGGTCATCTAAATTGGAAAAATTTTTAATATCTATAGTGGTTTCAACAAAAATAAACAGACTGTCTTTTGCTAAAATTTGAATATTTTCAAACTGTTTCCCTGCCAAACCATCAACATTTAAACGGTAGTTGGAGGCACTTCCTAAGGCAAGTTTTATAGAAGGAATTATGATATCATTATTACTTCTGTTATATACTTTTAAATTGTATGTACTGGAGCCAATATTGGTAAAAACGGTATCTAAATAAACCGTGTCTTTTGAGAATTGCAGATTTCCTGTGTTTGGAGAAAAGTCGAAATCTTTTCTGCAAGAACTCCAAAGCATTAAAAAACCAATTACGAAAATGAGGTATATAGTACGTTGCATGAAACGTTAATTATTTTGAATCAATAGATTTCAAAAATATAACTTTTGTTTTGATAGTATTGTATGTTGCTTGGTTATTTAGTTAAAATAAATCGATTATTTCGGGTGTAATACGTGCAGGACGATTTGTTTGGCTATTTATTAAACACCAAGTGGTTTCAGATTTTGCCAGTAATTTATCGGCACCATTATATATTTCAACAATACGTGTTGATGTGGCACCTTTATAATTTATGATGTAGGTTTTAAGCTTTATAACATCGTTTAAAAATGCCGAACTTTTATATTCTATGTAGTGCGAAAGCATCACCCAATGATAATCATTTATAATTTTTGAAGACGCTTTTTCTAGCCAATGGGCTTTTGCGATATCTTGTACCCATTCTACATATCTTATATTGTTTACATGGTTAAGTTCGTCTAAATCATTCTTATTTACTATAAGTTTTGTTTCAAAAGTGGCCATGTGTTCTGTTTTTGTAATTAGATAAAAGGAAAGATAAAAATTTGTATCTAATTAAGTCTGAAAATTTCTTTAAAGTTTGAATTATATAAAAGGTCGTTGAAATGATATAACAGTTCAAAATAATCTGTCAAGTATCTTTGTGTCATCAAATAACCTTAAAACCAACATATTATGAAAAAATCATTCATTATACTATTATTCATGACATCATTAATAGCATTTCCAAACACTATGATGGCTGCCGAAAAAGCACCAATTAACACGACAGCTCCAGCACCAGCTGAAATTCCTGCTGAAGTTCGAGTGATGATAAATCGATTGGAAGAGATAAAAGCCATGGATAAATCGACTTTAAATTCTTCGGAAAAAAAGGCACTTCGTAAAGAGGTTAGGAAAATTAAGAAAGATGTAAGAGCATCGGGAAATGGGCTTTATATTTCATCGGGTGCAATCATTATCATTTTACTTTTGATTATTATACTATAAGGTAAACAGATGCTTAACTATATCAATTTTTATTGAAGTTTTAAATAAAAAAATGCTGTACAATTTAATGTTACAGCATTTTTTGTGATTTAAATCAATTTCACATTCCAATTAAGTTGATGGCTTTCATTGGGTTTTAAAATTTGTAAACCTATCTTGTTATTAAAACTATCAGAAACACCTGTGGTTGGTTCTATCGCAATAACATTTGCTTTTGGAGGCGTATAAATTTGTAAAAAGTTTTCTTCGGAAGAAGCACTAATCAAAAGCTTATAATGCGGTGTGTTAAATTGTGTTTGGTTGGTGTTTAGAATGAAACAATCATCTAGTTTTTTGTCTTTAACTTCAAAAATGGCTTCATTATTAATATCGGAAACACCAGTAGTTATGCAACGTTCATCAAAAATAAGTTGCTTGTTACTATCAAAATTTAGCGTGCTGTTATACAAATCGCTACTACTAAAATAAGGATGCCACCCTAGTGTGAAAGGAAATGCTTTGGCATCGGTATTTTTAACGCTTACATGAATATCAACTGAATTTTTCTTTATTATATATTCAAGTTGCATACTGAAAGTGTATGGAAAACCAATAGATTCTTTATCTTGAACATATTCAAATGTAATAGAAGCAAAATCGTTGGTCTCTTTTTGGTTAATAATCTTGAAGGTCTTGTTATAAACCAAACCATGTAAGGCGTTGTTATTGCCAGCTTCATTAATTTCAAACTTAAACTCATTACCATCATACGTATAAGCTCCATCTTTAATTCTATTGGCAAACGGAAACAAAATTGAAGACGCATAGGTATTGTTGTAAGTTAAAGGATGTAAATCTTCAATAATCGTTTTTCCTTCAAGCTTTAATTCCTGTAAGCTAGCACCTTCATTAACGTGAATTTTGGCATAACACGTTTTTTCTGGGTTTTCTATTTCAATACACTCTAAAATATTAGAGCTATTTAAAGTCTGTTTTATAGTATACAATGTTTTAGTTTTTTTTTGATTAATAAACTTCACAAATATACTAAGAGCAAGTTAAAATGTCTTCATATTATTAATGTTTGTATTCTTTAATTAATGAGCTGAAAATTTTTGAAAAAAACAGTACAAAACAGGGTAGTATTTATAATTGAGATGCTTAAATTTGTTACTGACTTAAAAAATTTTAAGTCAGATTTTTTAATATACATAAAAATGAAAGTAGGTTTATTTATACCTTGTTACATAAATCAATTGTACCCACAAGTAGGCATTGCCACTTTAGAACTTTTAGAAAAATTAGGGGTTGAAGTTATTTATCCAACAGGGCAAACATGTTGCGGCCAACCTTTAGGGAACTCGGGTTACGAGGATGATTCCAAAGGAATTTGTCAATTATTTGTTGAAAATTTTAAGGAATTCGATTATATCGTGGGGCCTTCTGGTAGTTGTGTATATCATGTAAAAAAACATTTTGACATTTTAGAACAAACGGAAGACGTAAAACGCGTTAGAAAAAACACCTATGAGTTATGCCAATTTATACACGATGTATTGGGTAAAACCGATTTAGGAGCCTCCTTTCCACATAAAGTAGGGTTACATAAAAGTTGTCACGGACTTAGAGGCTTACGTTTAGGGTCTTGTTCCGAGCGCATGGACCCCCATTATTCAACCGAAGAAGATTTACTTAAAAACGTGAAAGGCTTACAACTTCAAACGTTGAATCGAGTAGATGAATGTTGTGGTTTTGGAGGTACTTTTTCAGTATTTGAAGAAGCTATTTCAACAAAAATGGGAAAAGATAGAATTCAAGATCATATAGACAGCGATGTAGAAGTGATTACAGGTGCAGATCATTCTTGTTTAATGCACATGGAAGGCTTAATTAATAGAAATAAACAACCTTTAAAAGTGATGCACATAGCAGAAATTTTAAATAGCAGTATCTAAATTATGGCACACGCAGACGAAGCAGCAATTTTTAACAAAGACGAAGCAAAAGTAGATTGGCACGACAAAGCTTTGTGGTTTGTTAGGCAAAAAAGAGATAAATCGGCGCACAACGTACAAGGTTGGGAAGAACTTAGGAATTTAGCATCGGCCTTAAAGGCAAATGTACTTTCTAATTTAGACACCTATCTTTTACAGTTTGAAGAAAACGCTAAAAAAAATGGCGTTACTGTACATTGGGCAGCAAATGCCGAAGAACATAATAAAATTGTTCACAGTATTTTAGTGAAACATGGCGTAAAAAGAATGGTTAAAAGTAAGTCGATGTTGACTGAAGAATGCCATTTAAATCCATACTTAGAAGCCAATAATATTGAAGTTATTGACACCGATTTAGGTGAACGCATCGTGCAATTGGCTAAAGAGCCACCTAGCCATATTGTGTTACCAGCTATTCATAAAAAGAAGGAAGAAGTTGATGTATTGTTTCAAGAACATTTAGGCACAAAACCTTGCGATGGCGATCCACAATATTTAACAGGAGAAGCTAGAAAGCACCTACGTGATAAATTTTTAAAAGCAGAAGCCGCTATAACAGGCGTTAATTTCGCCATTGCCGATACGGGTGGTTTTGTGGTTTGTACCAATGAAGGAAATGCCGATATGGGCGTACATCTTGCGAAAGTACACATTGCGTGTATGGGGATGGAAAAATTAATTCCGCAAGAAAAACATTTAGGCGTTTTTCTACGTTTGTTAGGTAGAAGTGCTACAGGACAACCTATTACAACATACTCATCGCATTTTAATAAACCTGCTCCAGGTAAAGAAATGCACATTGTTATAGTTGATAATGGCAGAACTGAGCAATTAAGTCGTGAAGATTTTAGAGCATCCTTACATTGCATCCGTTGTGGAGCCTGTATGAATACTTGCCCAATTTACAGACGTAGCGGTGGGCACAGTTACAAATCAACCATTCCAGGGCCTATCGGATCTATTTTATCACCAGGTCTCGATTTGAAAAAACACAGTTCGTTACCTTTTGCATCCACGCTTTGTGGTTCATGTAGCGATGTGTGTCCTGTAAAAATTAATATTCATGAACAGTTGTATAAATGGCGCCAAATAATAGTAAAAGAGGTGCCGCAACCTGGTGTTAAAAAAAATATTTTAAAAATAGCAGGTCGTGTGTTAGCAAATTCTGCAATGTATCATGTTGCTGGGAAATCAGCACGTTTTATGTTGAAATATGCCCCACGATTCGTCATTTATTCCAAATTAAATGCTTGGGGTAAAGCCAGAGATTTGCCAGAAGTTAAAAATGGAAATTTTGATGATTGGTATAAAAACAGAAAAAAGAATGAGTAGAGAATCTATATTAAAAGCCGTTAAAAAAAACAAACCAGAATCGTTACCCTTACCGGAAATTGATTTGGGGATTTTTGAAGAAAACATTAATTTGGTTGAAACCTTTATTGGTAACTTGAATTTTGTTGGAGGTAGAGCCATACAGTTAAATAATATTACTGAAATGGATGCCGAAATAAAAAAACTGTATCCTAATGCTTCAAAAATAGTGTCTTGTGTTAAAGAATCTGCTTTAGGTACTATTTCTATTGATAAAGAAACCGACCCACACAGTTTAGAAGATATTGATTTAGCTATCATTAAAGGTGAATTGGCTGTTGCCGAAAATGGTGCTATTTGGGTTACCGATCAAGATTTTACCATTCGTGCTTTGCCATTTATTACAAACGATTTGGTTTTAGTTGTTTCAACAAACGATATGTATTTACACATGCACCATGTTTATGAAGCTATTGCAAAACGCGATAGAACGTTTGGTGTTTTCATTTCAGGACCTTCAAAAACCGCCGATATCGAACAATGTTTGGTTGTTGGTGCACACGGCGCTATGAGTTTAACAGTTTTTATTGTTTAGTTTACAATCACTTTAGGCATTAAAGTTATAGAGTCGAAAGTTTATTTTAGTTAAAAGCTAATAAAGAGTTCAGATAAAAATATCATTATAAAAATTACAAAATAGGAAAGCCCTTTAGCTGTAAGTTAAGGGGTTTTTAATTTTATTTCTGAAATGAATTATAAAAACCAATAATAAAAACAGTTGTTATTGGCGAAGTTAAAAGCTTGAAAGTTTATTGTTTACAAGAAAAAAAGCTATCGTGAAATGGCATTTTAAATAGATTTTAAAAATATATTTGCACCTTGTATCATATTCAATATTTAAAAATTAAAATTATATGAAGTTTAATAAAGTACTAACAATCCTTTTTTTATTTACAGCGCAAATGGCAACCAGCCAAATTACCGGAAAAATTCAAGATACTGCCGATAATTATCCGTTAGAATATGCCACCGCAGCACTTTACAATCAATTAGATAAAACACTTGTAACAGGTGTTATAACCAATATTGATGGTGTTTTTGTAATTGAAAATATAAAAAACGGACGTTATTATTTAGAAGCTTCATTCGTTGGTTATACGACTAAAACAATTCAAAATATTGAAATTTCAAAAGGCAATAGAAAAGTAGATTTAGGTACAATAAACTTGGTTTTAGGGAATCAACTTAACGAAGTTGAAATTAACGCAGAGCGTTCTACGGTTATTAATAAAATTGATAGACAGGTTTTCGATTCTAAAAATTTCCAAAGCAGTCAAGGCGGCAGTGCAACCGATGTTATTAAAAATCTCCCTTCCGTTACTGTAGATGGTTTAGGCGATATTAGTGTGAGAGGAAGTAAAGGTTTTTCGGTTTTAATCAATGGAAAACCAACACAAGGCGATGCCAACGCTATTTTAGCGCAATTGCCAGCAAATGCATTAGAAAAAGTGGAGATTATTACAGCGCCATCTGCTAAATACGACCCTGAAGGCAAAGGGGGTATTCTTAATATCATCACGAAGAAAGGTGCTGCAAACGGTACTTTTGTACAAATAAATGTGCGTGGTGGTTTCCCTTCCATAGAGCCTTATGACACGCAAGTAGCGGCACAACGTTATGGCGCAGATGCTACCATAAACACAAAAACCGATAAATGGAATTTATCCTTTGGAACCAGTTATCAGCGCAATGATAAAACGGGTAGAAGAGAAGGTGAGTTATTTATCATCAATGAAGCAGAAGACAAACAATCTTTTTTACCATCGGATGGAGAACGTAGTTTCGATGATATTAATTATAACGGGCGTTTTACAGTCGATTTCACTCCTAATGAAAACGATGAATTCTCCTTAGGGTTTTTTGCTGGTAAGCATACGGTGGATAGGTTAGCTGATATTACGTATTATGATAATCATGCGGTTTCACCCATTGAAAGCAATAATAGATTGTACACTTTTTCATATTACAACCACAATTTAAGAACCCGTAAAGGTGATTTTGTTTTAGGTAGTTTTGATTATGGACATACGTTTAATGATAAGTCTAAATTATCTACTTCATTTTTATACGAATATACCTTTTTAGGAGGACCCACTTATAATGATAATGTGGATACACCTGCGTATAATGAAATTTATCAACAAGAATATAATACGAATGATAATCCGCTACACGGTTTGCGTTATAATTTTGATTATAAATGGAAACCGTTTTCGTTTGGTACTATTGAAACGGGATATCAATTTAGAAATTTAGATCATGAAGGTAAATTTGTTTACGAACGTGATGGGGTTGTTGTTCCTGAATTCTCAAGTAATATTGAATTAAAAAGAACCATTCATTCAAGTTATGCACAATTGACTGGAGATAAAGATAAATGGGATTATGCCGCTGGAGTTCGTTTGGAATCTATGGATAGAACCTATACCGAAGCTTTAGTGAGCGAAGTTTCTGCTAATGAATATAATTATGATTTTGTAAAATTATTTCCTTCAGCATCTTTACAATATTCGGTAAATGACGCTACAAAAATTAAAGCCGCTTACAGTAAAAGGGTAGAGCGCACCACCACTTTTAAAATGAATAGTTTTGCAGAACGTGAACATTCTGAAGTTTTTGAACAAGGTGATAACCGATTATTGCCAGAATTTATAGATTTGGTCGAGTTAGGCATTACTAAAGAATTCAATTCAAAAAGTTCCTTGTATGCAACGGCATATTACAGACATGTTGATAATGCCATAAATCGGGTTAATACCTTGGCTTATGAAAGTAATGAAGCCGTTATTGACAGTATTTTAAACCGAGTATATTCCAATGTCGGAAAAAGTAAAGCTATTGGATTAGAGTTAGGGACGCAATTTAAAGCAACTAAAAACTGGAGTAATTTTATAGGAGCGAACATCTATAATTATGATATAAATGGTGCATTTATTTTTAGACATCGGGATGGTATTACCAGAACTTATGGTGTAAATAGTAGTAGCACCATTTACTCGTTTAACATTAATTCTACCTATTCGTTTTGGAAAAATGCGACAGCACAACTTACGTTCAACTACCTGTCTGATACCAATACGGCACAAGGTGAAGATTCTAGATTTTATGCGCCAAATTTAACCCTTAAAAAATCGTTTTTAGATAGTCGTTTAACAGCAACCTTGCAGTGGCAGAATATTGATATGGGATTATTGAAAAGTAACGAACAAAGTATTGCTACTTGGAGACCTGGAGAATTTTACACTACTACTAATTATGTATATGAAGTAGATATGGTGACATTAAATTTGACTTATACCTTTAATAAGGTAAAAAATAAATCGAAATTTATTGAAAGTGAATTTGGTAAACGTGAGTTTTAAGTTGACAAGATTTTTATAAATAATTTTAACTATTTAGCTGTAATGGAAAAAAATCATCGATACTTTGCGAAATAAGAAACAATATTTACTTGAGAAATTATCCCGCAGATTTTACGAATTTTCGCAGAATAAAAACTAATATTTGTTTTTTTGTGACAAGACAAAGAAGCCTACAAAAAAAGCCCTCACAGATTTTAAAACTTGTGAGGGCTTTTTAGTAAAAGAAAGCTTAATTTTTAACAGAGCAACCAGCTCCATCAGTTTTTTTAACTCCTAATTTCACCAAAATAGTTTCCAATAAGCACCATTTTGTAAATGCTGATTGTATAAGGTTTACACCAATAAATACCGTAAACCACATCCAGTTTTGATTAACATACACGGTTAAAACAACGCTTAAAAGCACCATAAAACCAACTATTACTCTAAAATATGTATTTAACATTTTTGTTAATTTTTAAGTTTATATAAATTTTTCAATAGGAACAACAATCGCTTTTATTGGATTGTTCGTTTTTAAATTCGAATTGAATTCTTTAATTAAATTGAATAATGCATCTATATTTTCATCTTCTGTAAAAGAGAAAAACATTTCAGAATCTGCTCCACTATTTTCATTAGCAAACCAATTGGAATCTAACTTTACAGATGGGGCGGTTTTAAACCCCTCAATGTCAGACTCACTAAAATTATTTATTTGAGCTTGTTTAAATAATTTGATGATATCCTTTTTGTAGTAATCCACTACTGTTACTATAACTAGTTTCATGATTTTATTTTTTTGATTCTCGCAGATTTCGCAGATTCCCGCAGATTTTTCAATCTTTTCTGCATAAATCTGCGTTTGCTGCGGGATAATTATTATTTATAATTTTTCTTTTCTATCATGTAGTAAACAAGAGGTACAACCAATAAAGTTAATACGGTTGAAACAATAGTTCCACCCATTAACGAAATGGCTAACCCTTGGAAAATGGGGTCAAATAATATAACGAATGCTCCAATTACAACAGTTCCTGCTGTTAGTAAAATAGGCGTAGTTCTTACAGCCCCAGCTTCAATACAAGCTTGTTTTAATGGGATGCCTTCATCGGTTCTTAAGTTGATAAAGTCGATTAATAATACCGAATTCCTAACCATAATACCTGCTAGAGCAATCATTCCAATAAATGATGTTGCAGTAAAGAATGCGCCCATAATCCAATGCCCTAGAATAATTCCTATAAGCGATAATGGAATAGCAACCATCATTACAACTGGAGCTTTAAAGTTTTGGAACCAGCCTACAATTAAGATGTAAATCAAGATAATAGCACCTAAAAAGGCAATACCTAAATCTCTAAATACTTCCAAAGTAATTTGCCATTCGCCATCCCATTTCACGGTGTAATTATCTTCAAAATCGGGTTGACCTAAATACATTTCGTTAATATCATAACCTTCTGGTAATGGTATTTCTTTCAGTTTTTCTTCCATTCCAAGTATAGCATATGCAGGACTTTCTAAATCGCCAGCCATATCTGCCATCACATATACCACACGTTTTTGGTTTTTGTGGAAAATGCTTTTTGCACTTGTAACTTCTTTAATATCAACTAAATCTCCAATTGGAACCATGGTTCCTTGTTTCGACTTTACTTTCAATTGAGAAATATCTGTAATGGTCGATTTTTCTTTTTCATCTAAAGCCAATACCAGACCAATTTGGTTTACAGCATCTTCATCATATAAATTCGTAATAGCTCTGTTAGACAATGCCATATTCATGGTGTAAGCAATTTGCTGTGGTGCTACACCATATAACATCGCTTTTTCTTTATTGATGTCAAACTGAAATTCAGTTTGATCTCCTTCAACCATCCAATCGATATCTACAACATCGTTGGTGTTTTTTAGAATGTTTTGAACATGGTTAGCAATTTTTATTTGTTCATCATAATCAGGTCCGTAAACCTCTGCCACAATTGTAGATAATACAGGAGGTCCAGGTGGAACTTCTACTAATTTTACATTCGCATTATATTTTGATGCAATTTTTTGAATGTCAGGACGTAACAATTTAGCAATATCATGACTTTGTGCTGTACGTTCTTCTTTATCCAATAAATTTACTTGAATATCTGCCATGTTACTACCACCACGTAAATCGTAATGACGTACCAAACCGTTAAAGGTTATAGGTGCCGATGTTCCAATATAGTTTTGGTAATTCACAACTTCAGGACGCGATGCTAAATATTGCGAAATCTCTTGAGCTACAACACCTGTTCTTTCCAAGGTTGTGCCTTCGGGCATATCTATTACTACCTGAAATTCATTTTTATTATCAAAAGGCAGCATTTTCACAGCAACCGATTTTGTAAAAAACAATACCATGGTCGCTAATAAAAGTAAAAACGTACCACCCAAAAACAACCAACGTTTGTTTTTGTTTTCTAATAAAGGTGTTTCAAATTTATTGTAAACTTTATAAATGTAAGTATCTTCAATTGGTTTTTCCTCTTTTTCAACAGCACCTTTTTTATCTTTTTCTCTTAAGAAAATATAACCCAAATAAGGCGTAATAGTTAAAGCAACAAACAACGATAATATCATGGCAATAGAAGCTCCAATTGGCATTGGTGCCATATAAGGTCCCATTAAACCAGATACAAATGCCATAGGTAATACCGAAGCAATTACGGTAAATGTTGCTAAAATAGTTGGGTTACCCACTTCATTAATGGCATACAAAGCCGCTTGTTTAAATGGTAAGCGTTTCATTTTGAAATGCCTATGCATGTTTTCGGCAATAATAATGGAGTCGTCCACCACAATACCTGTTACAAATACTAAAGCAAATAGGGTGATTCGGTTTAGTGTATAATCCAGCATGTAGTAGCTTAACAAAGTTAATGCAAACGTAATGGGAACCGATAAAAATACCACTAAGCCACCACGCCAGCCCATAGCCAACATAACCACAAGCGTTACAGCAAAAATAGATCCAATAAGGTGCCATAAAAGTTCAGATACTTTATGTGAAGCGGTTTCACCATAGTTTCTGGTAATTTCTACATGAACATCATCTGGGATTAAGTTTTTGCGTAAATGTTCCACTTTATCAATAATAACCTCCGAAATTTTCATCGCATCGGCACCTTTGCGTTTCGCTACCGAAATGGTAACTGCTGGGTATTCAGATTTATAATCTGAAGCCTTTTCGCTGCCTTTTCCAAATCCTAAACTTACATAGTTTTGTGGCACTTCTGGCCCATCAATAATGTTTGCTACTT
This sequence comes from Mariniflexile fucanivorans, assembly GCF_004341235.1. GTDB lineage: Bacteria > Bacteroidota > Bacteroidia > Flavobacteriales > Flavobacteriaceae > Mariniflexile > Mariniflexile fucanivorans. The sequence goes on along the minus strand of NZ_SLUP01000002.1, from coordinate 254,168 downwards.
GCTTTAAATAAATTGGTTGATTTTGTTGTACACCAACCACTAAATTCTCAACATCTGTAACAGATTCTAAAAACTTACCCGTATTTACAAGAAATTCAGTATCGCTTTTATCAAAACTACCCGAGCTTAATTGACTGTTGTTTGCCTTAATCATTTCAGAAACGGTTAAGAAATCCAAACCACTGGCAGCCAATTTATCTTTATCTAAAACCACACGTAATTGACGGTTTCTACCACCAATTTTATGCGTAATCGCCACATCATTCACCTTTTTAATTTCGGCTTCCAATTCTTGCGCCATTTGTCCTAATTGGTAATCGTCGTAATTTTCACTCCACAACGTTAAACCTAACATAGGCACATCATCAATAGCACGTGTTTTCACCAATGGAAACGTAACACCTTCCGGCATTTGGTCCATGTGCTTATTAATTTCATTGTAAAGTTTTACAAATGAACGCTCAATATCTTCGCCCACATAAAACTGAACAATCACCATGCCTTGTTCTTTCATCGAGGTAGAATACACATATTCCACACCTTTAATATTCGAAATTAATTGCTCTAAAGGCTTAATTACTCGCGATTCAACTTCCGTAGGGCTTGCACCCGGGTAGCCAACAAAAATATCGGCCATAGGCACATCAATCTGTGGTTCTTCCTCACGTGGAATTAAAAACGAACTATACACACCAACAACCATAAACACAATCATCAACAGCACGGTAAGCTTCGATTGTATAAAGATTTTTGCAATTTTTCCTGCGATTCCTTCTTTCATTTTTATAATATTTTGGGCGTTTTAACAGGCTATCCGTTGCAATCTTTTTTTGCCATATATGGCAGCAAAAAAAGGATTTTCACTTCTATCCTTAACGCAGCTTTTTAGTTATTGAATTGAAATTTTAGCACCATTATAAAGTTTACCTTCTGCAGAAACTATAAAAGCTTCATCGGCATTTAAACCAGATAATACTTCTACTTGGTTTCCAAAGGTTCTACCCAAACGTAACCAACGTAACATAGCGGTTTTGCTTTCACTTACTGTATAAACTCCAGATAACTGACCATTCGTTACAATAGCTTCCGTAGGAATTAAAACTAGATCTGTTTTTGCTTTTCTTTCCACAGGAAATTGAACGGTTGTAAACATACCAGATAGGATATTCGCATCTGTTTTATCTAAAGCTATTTTTACTAAGTATTGTCCACCTGTATTTTTAGCCGAAGTACTAACTTCGGTCACTTTTCCTTTAATAGTTTGGTTTATTGATTTTACCAAAACATCTACAGTAGTACCATTTTTAATATCTGAAATTTCAGTTTCTGGTACCATGGCCATCACTTCAAAACTTCCAGGTGTTTCTACGCTTATTAAAGGCATTCCTGGATTTGCCATATCACCAGCTTCAATGTTTTTACTGGTAATGATACCGCTAAAAGGTGCTGTAATATTACTATATGTAAATTGGGCATTCACTTCGTTTTTCATTTGGTTTGCAGCTTCCAAACGCGCTTTTGCCATTTCAAAATTTGCCGTCATATCATCCATTTCTTTTTGAGAAGCACTGTTTCCAGCAAATAGATTTTTAAAACGGTTGTAATCTTTCTGCGCATTATTAAATGCTGCAGTAGCTTCGGTAATGCCTGCGTTTACTTGGGCACGTTTAGCTTGTAAATCGGTGTTATTAATAGAAACTAATAATTGGCCTTTACTAACTTTGTCTCCAACATTTACATGTACTTTGTTAACATAGCCCATCATTCGGGTGCTTAAATCTGCACTATTGGTGGCTTGAATTTTTCCACTAACACTTAAAAATGGACTTGTTCCGTTTGATACAACTTGACTCACTTTTACAGCAATTGCTGGTGAATTATCTGTACTAACTTCTTTGTTTTTGTTACCGCAACTTGCTAATGCTAAAGCTGCTGTAAAGGCTACGATGGTATATAATTTTTTCTTCATTTTATGGTTTTTTTAGCAACGAATACACAAATAAATGGTCTTGCTTGTTGGTTTTTGTTTCTCTTTATTCTTTAGTTAAAAATTGTAAGTAAGCTTGCGCATAGTTATACTCAAAAACAGTTTGATAATACTCCAATTGCTTTTGTGCATATTGTGTTTCTGCAGTAAGTAAATCGGATGTTTTTTCAAGTCCTTCCTTAAATCTGTTGGTACGGATTCTTAAAGATTCTTCGGATTGTTGTAATGCTAAATTGGTGAGTTGGAGTTTGTTTTCAGCATCTAAAAAAGCGCGTTTTGCTTTGTTCAATTCTAAATTACTTTGCGAGACATATTGCTGATATTCTAATTTGGATTTTTCAAATTCGGCTCTACTTTTTTGAGCTTTTCCTAAACGTTGCGATCCTTTAAAAATATCCCAACTTAATTGTGCACCAAATAAATACCCATTAGCATCACCTTGAAAAATTTGGTCGTCGTATAACTCATAACTTCCAAAAGCATTTAATCGTGGTAAAAACGCCATTTTATCAGCCTTATTCATAGCTTCATAAGCATTGGATGCTAGTTGCATGGCTTTTATATCTGAACGATTTTCAGAAACCATTTTGTTTTCCATTGAAAATGTTGAAACCATTAACTCGTCTGAAGGGGTGTACACCACATATGTGTCATCATTCATTAAAAAAGATAAGTAATTAGACGCATTTTGTACATTACTTTTTGCCATTTGTAATTGGTTTTGAACCTCCGTAACACGTACTTCAACATTCAACACATCGGCACGCTGTAAATAACCTTGATTAAAACTGTTATCGGCTAGTTTTTTATTAGAATTTGCAGCTTCTAGAGCTTTTTCTAAAACATCAACTGCTTTATAGGATAATTGTAATTGCATATAAGCTTTTTCAACTTCAAAAGCCAAATAATCTTGTGTGCGCTCTGTTTGTAAAGACATAGCATCCATTTTAGATTTGGCTGCTTTGCGTTGGTACATCCCGTCTAAATTGATTAATGGTTGCTGAATTTCTAACTTGGTTGCGTAGTTTTCAATTTGCGCAGGGTCATTTAATAAGGCAGGATTAAAATCGTTTGCTGTTAAAATTTCCTGATTTAGTTTAGAACCAAAAGCCATTAATGGATTTGTTGTTGCAATACCTGTATGACTGGCTGTGATGTTTGGTAAAAACACAGCGTTGGTTTGTCTATAATCGGCCCTCGCTTGTTTAAATTCTTGTTCAGAAATTTTAATACTTGTATTGTTTTCTGAAACTTTAGTTAACACTTCTGTTTTTGTAATTGGCACGATATCTTGTGCTTGTACAGACAAAGTGAATACTAAAAGTAATAATGGTATATAAATATTTTTTTTCATTTATTTTAATTTTACAGAGCAAAAATAGTTGAATGTTGTATCGCAGTCTGTAACCAATGTTACTTTGCGTTCTTTTCCTTTTTCAGCAGGTATTCAATGGGCTTTTTTCATTTTGATGAGTTATTTGAATATTAACTAAAAATATTCGACAAGAGGAATTAGTACAATGATATTCATCAGGTTAAAAAATAATGTTCTTCTAAAAACAAAAAAGACTGCCTTTTCAGACAGCCTTTATCAAAAGTGAAAAATTAATTATCACTTTTAAAAACCAACCAAAAAAACTGATAACCACATCAGTTTACTTTTCTTGTGCCTCCATGGCCTCCAGCTACAATAACCATAATTTTAATACTTAAAATTATAAATTTGAAAAACTGAAGGAATGGATTCATCATTCTAAACCGCATTCTGGGTGAAATTCTTTTCATTATTCTATTCCTTTTAATAGTTGAAATTAATTTTTGATTCCTTTGTTAAAATAATTCTTTTATTTTGTTTTTTATTCTGGAATTAGCCACCAAAATGGACGCATTTTTGCTTTATATAAAAAAGCATAGTGTAACATTAATTTAAGCCAATGCCCAGCCAAACCAATAGCTCCAAAAGTTTTTCCTAAATGTCTTCCATGTGAATCTGGATATTTTACAAAATCGGGCACAATAGGGTAGGTGGTTATGCTAACGCCGCTTCCATCCCAAAATCCATATCCAGCAGATGCAATACATGCAGCTCCCATATTTCCTAAAGACCCTTTATGATCTAACGATTCTTTTCCATTTTTAATGCTATCTATTATATTGTCTGCTACCAACTTAGCGGTGATGCCTGAGGGCATTCCTGTTCGTGGTGGTGCAGGTGAAATATCTGTTCCGTTTGCGCTTTTTCTTGGTTTTGAAATGGCATGAGGTGGCGCAAAGGCGATACCTGGTGCATAAATATTTTTATAATTGGGGTTTTGGTAAGTTTCTGGCCAATCTTGAACAGTCCATTCTTCGTAAGGTTTTGGTGTATAGTCTGCATCTACAATCATAAATCCTTTGAAGAGTTTTTCTGTAATATCATTTTCGTTCTTATCAAAAGCCTTAAAGCCATGACCAGAAAATGCTGGAATTAGCATGGCGAAATCGTAAGTTTCTACTTTGTATTCACCATCAAGGGTTTCATAATAAGCAATACCATCTTCAATTTTATTAACGCCGGCACCAATAATCCATTTAATGTTTCTATCTTCAAAAATCATTTCGACCAATTCACTGGATTTCATAATCATATCACCATAACTCATCAACATGCCATCCATTCCAAAATCGCCTAATTGATGTTCGTTGGCAATCCAAGTTATTTCGGCCATGTCTCTTACATTGTGTTTGTGCAGCTCTTTTTCTACATTTAAAATATACTCGAATGCAGCACCTTGACAAGTAGATTTGGCATGTCCCGTTCCAATTAAAATTTTGGCTTTTTTACCAGCCTTCATTTGTTGAATAATATCATTTAATCCTTCCCAAGCATGGTCTGCATGTGTGTAAGTACATACAGAATAGGTTTTGTTTTTACCAGGAATTAGGCCTTCGGTGGCTTCAAAATTAAGTTTCGGCCCCGTCGCATTTATCAAATAATCGTAGGTGATTTTTTCTTGTTGACCTTGATTGGTTCCTGCGACATATTCGGCTAAAACATAAGGTTTTTGTTCGCTTTTGTCACCTTCAGGATAAAATGAAACTGCTTTGGCTTGTTTATAGCCAATGTTTTTCTTTTTGTACAAAGGCTCTAAAGGAAATAAGATTTTTTCAGATTTCATTCTGCCAATACCCACCCAAATGTTTGAAGGAATCCACTGGTAATTACTATTTGGTGAGACCACCAAAACTTCATGTTCTTTGGATAATTTTCTGCGTAAATGGGATGCAGCTACATGACCCGAAATACCTGCTCCAAGAATAACTATTTTAGACATTTAATGTAAATTAATATTGTGAAGTTAGTTTAAAAATAAAAATTGTAAAATGATATTTATCACTCTTAACACTTTAAAGCGATTAAGTAAAGATTGTTATTTTTAAACTGTTTTACAGTAACTAAAGTTACACAAGCCTTAATTCGTCTTTTTATAACTCCAAACGGCTAACCCATTCATAATAAAAGCATACAATAATGTTTTTAATAGTTGAGGGAGGATGTCCATAAGCCCTGAACCTTTAAGCATCACCATACGCATTACCTGTACAAAATATTTTATGGGGTTGAATTCGGTAATGGTTTGGGCCCATTTTGGCATGCTTTCAATAGGAGTAAATAAACCACTCATTAAAATGAAAATAACCGTAAAAAACCAAGCAATAAACATAGCTTGTTGCTGTGTTTCCGTAAAGTTTGAAATGAATAAACCTATGCCTAAAACCACTAAAATATAAATGGATGTATAAAAATACATGAGGGGCAAACTACCTACCATCGGTACATTGAAAATTAGTTTTGCTATAATTAATCCCACTGTTAATAAACTCATTCCTATTACCCAAAATGGGAAAAGCTTTCCTATTATAAACTGGCTTTTTTTAATTGGGGTCACATTGATTTGTTCCAAAGTCCCTATTTCCTTTTCACGTACAATATTCATTCCTGAAAGGAAAAGCGTAATCATGGTAACTAATAAAACCAAAATGCCCGGAACCATATAGGTTTTGTAATTTAAGGTTTTGTTATACCAAAACAACGGAATGGTATCTATATTGATGGGTTGGATTTGTAGGTCTGAAGGTTGTAACAAATCAACTTTTAAGTGTTTATTAAAATTTTGAACAATCTGTGTAACATAAACGTTTTCAACACCTGCTGCGGCACCATCAATTGCATTAATGGTAACACCTAAATGGTTGTATTTTTCTTTTTGTAGATTGCGTTCAAAATACTGTGGAATTTCCAAAATAACATCTACGTTGCCGTTTAACATGGCTGAACTGGCTAGTTCTTCCGAAGGAAAATCTGTTAAAACATCAAAATAGGTTGATGCATTGAATTTTTCAATTAATGCTCTGGATGTTGAAGTATGGTCGTTATCAATATAACCAAATTTGATATTTTTAATTTCAAAAGTGGCCGCATTTGATAGTATAATAAGTTGGAGTAGTGGTAATACAAATATGATAGGAAGCATGCCTTTATTTCTAAAGATTTGCTTGAACTCTTTTTGGATGATGTATAGAATTGTTTTCATTACTCTAATCTAATTTTATATTTTTTCACACTTAATGCTATGAAAAATACGGTCATTCCTACTAAAATCAAGGTTTCTTTCCAAATGTATTGAAGTCCAACACCTTTAAGCATTATGCCTTTAATGATGATGATAAACCATTTTGCGGGTATAATATTACTGATAAGTTGAAGCGGTAAAGGCATGCTTGAAATAGGAAAAATGAAACCAGATAATAGTATTACAGGAAGCATTAATCCCATTAAAGAAATCATCATGGCGGTTTGTTGTGTTGCGGAAATAGTTGAGATTAAAATACCTAAAGCCAAAGCCGTTATAATGAATAAAACACTTTCCAGACCTAATAAAAACAAACTACCTTGAACGGGCATTTTAAATATGAAAATGCTTAGCATTACAATAACAATAGCATTTATTATTGATAGAAAAATGTATGGAAACACTTTGCCTACAATCACCTGAATTGGTTTTAAAGGTGATACTAAAAGAATTTCCATGGTGCCTAATTCTTTTTCTCTGGTAATGGAAATTGAGGTCATCATTGCTGAAACTAGCATCAAAATAATAGTCATAACACCTGGTACAAACATATACACACTTTTTAATTCTGGATTGTAAACCATGCGTGTTTGTGGTACTATTTGATAGGAAATAACAATGTCTTTGTTTATTTCTTTTTGATACGTTTGAAGGATGGCATTTACATAATTACTTATAGTGTTAGCTGTATTAGGATCTGTAGCATCGGTAATAATTTGGACAGTTGCTTTGTTGTCTTTTATTAATTTTTGACTGAAATCTTTTTCAAAATTTAAAACGGCTTTAACATGCCCTTTTTCAAAAACCGAGGCAATTTCTGCTTCACGCGTTAGCATTTGTTTGATGCTGAAATATTTTGATGCCGATATTTTATTGATAATTTCTTTTGTAGTTGCATCTTTTGAATGGTCTAAAATAGCAATATCTACATTGTTGATTTCATTGGTAATGGCGAAACCAAACAGCATAATTTGGGCAATGGGCATTCCAAATAGGATAAACAACGAGCGTCTATCTCTAAAAATATGGTAGAATTCCTTTTTTATGAAGCCTATAAATCTTTTCATAATATATTCCCGCGGATTTCACTGATTACCGCAGATATTTTATTGTTATAACCCGTTTACTTTTCTAAAAACTCCTTTTGATATGTCATCAACATTAAAATTTACTAAAATGCCTAACTTCATTTCTGAAATCTTTAGATAAGTTAGAATTTGTTTATGATGTACTTTTGACAAAATCTCTACCGATTTGATTTCAATTATTACTTTATTATTTACTAATAAATCCAATCTAAAACCTATTTCTAATTCAATACTATCATAAAATACAGGCAGTACTACCTGCTTTTTAACTGATAAACCTTGCTTTTGCAACTCATACATTAAAACAGTTTCATATACAGATTCTAACAAACCTGGACCTAATTCATTATAGACTTTAAAAATTGCACCTCTTATTAAATATGAAATCTCGTTTTCTGTCAATTCTTTCATAGTATTTGTTTTTGTTTTTTTCTCACGCAGATTTCACAGATAAATGCATATCTATTTTTTGTTTCTTTTCTGCGAGAATCTGCGAAATCTGCGGGAAACTTTCATCCTCTAGCTAATTTCAAAAACACATCATTCATATTATCCACTTTAAATTGTTCTTTAAGCTTTTTAGGTGTGTCTAAAGCTTCAATTTTTCCGTTAACCATGATGGAAACCCGGTCGCAATATTCTGCTTCATCCATATAGTGCGTTGTTACAAAAACAGTTGTTCCTTCATGGGCTGCTTTGTAAATCATTTCCCAAAACTGACGTCTGGTAATGGGGTCAACGCCTCCAGTTGGTTCATCTAAAAACACGATTTTCGGGTCGTGTATTAATGATACAGAAAAAGATAATTTCTGTTTCCAACCTAAAGGTAAAGCACCAACTAAGGTATTAGCAACTTTTTCAAGACCTAATTCTTGAATCAATATTTCCGATTTTTCCTTGATTCTTTTTCTTGGTAATCCATAAATGCCACCAAAGAAGGTAATGTTTTCTTTAACGGTTAAATCGTCGTACAAGGCAAATTTCTGACTCATATAACCAATGTTTTTTTTGATGTCTTCAGCATGTGTAAATACATCAAACCCTGCTACGTTTGCTTTTCCAGATGTTGGGTTGGAAATACCAATTAGCATTTTCATGGCTGTAGTTTTTCCTGCGCCATTCGCTCCTAAAAAACCAAATATTTCACCTTTTTCAACCTCAAAAGTGATGGCGTTTACAGCTGTGAAATCACCAAACGTTTTGGTTAATCCTTCTACTTGTATGACTTTGTTATTATTCATTATTTGGCTAATTCCATAAAGGTATCTTCAATGGTTGCTTTGGTTTTTTCAATTTCTATGTTGAACAGATTTTTAGATTCTAAGTACACTTTTAAATCATTCGGATTAAAATCCGTTCTGCTGTCCGTGTAATGCACAAACTCACCAAAAGGGTACACGCTATGGTTGTGTTGGTATTCATTTAAACTGGTTATAAGTTGGTACATGTTATTGGCACGTACATTATAAATTTGTTTCGGAAAATGTTTTACAATCGCTTCAGGTGTGTCAATCTCTAAAATTTTTCCATCTTGGATTAAGGCAATTCTATCACATAAAGCCGCTTCATCCATATAAGGCGTTGATACCAAAATGGTGATGTTTTTTTGTTGAAGGCGTTTCAACATATCCCAAAATTCTTTTCTAGAAACGGGATCGACTCCAGTTGTGGGTTCATCTAAAAACAACACTTTCGGTTTATGTATTAATGCACAGCATAAAGCTAACTTTTGCTTCATGCCACCAGAAAGTTTACCAGCACGACGATTTTTAAAAGGTTCAATTTGAACATAAATATCTTTAATTAGATCGTAGTTTTCTTCAATGGTTGTTCCAAAAATGGTGGCGAAAAAGTTTAGATTTTCTTCAACAGTTAAATCTTGATACAACGAAAATTTCCCTGGCATGTAACCAACACTGTTTCGAATCTTTTTATAGTCTGTTACCACATCAAAACCAGCAACAGTTGCTGTGCCTTCATTGGGAAATAAAAGCGTCGTTAAAATCCTGAACAAAGTTGTTTTTCCGGCACCATCAGGACCAATAAGTCCAAAAAGTTCATTTTGTTTGACTTCAAAGGAAATGTCTTGTAAGGCTTTTACTTTTTTATAGGATTTACTAATATGGTTTACAGATATACTCACGTCTTGTTAATTTTGAACAATAATTTTAGTTTCCATAGTAATTTTTGAAGTAATGGAATTTGAAATTAAACAGGCTTTTTCAGCTTTTTCAACAATTCGTTCGGCACGTTCTCGTTTAGATTCATCATTAATTACAACTTCAGGAAACAAAAACACTTCGGTTATTGCAAATTTGCCATCTACTTTTTCTAAAACACCTTTAGAACCACATTTAAAACTGATGAATTCTAATTTTGAATATTCTGCAATGGCCAAAAAAGTAGTCATTAAACAACTGCTTACGGCTGCGGTAAATAAATGTTCTGGCGACCAAATATTTGGCATGCCTTTGTCAAATTCGGGCGGTGTTGCAACTTCTATGCAGTTAGATTCATTCGTTTCTGCATTATTTAATTCTGGTGAACACATCATTCCTTTGCGGTCTTGTGTCCAACTAATGTTAACATTATAAGTATGTTTTTCCATGATTATATATTTTAATTATTGTTTATCCACATTTCAGCTGGCATGCCAATTTTTAAACTTCCATCATTTTTTACATCCACTTTTACGGCATATACCAAGGCAACGCGCTCTTCCTTTGTTTGGATTATTTTTGGCGTGAATTCTGCTTCCGATGCAATCCAACTAATAGTGCCTTTATAGGATTTCATAGCATCTGCTTCATCAATTTTCACAGTAACGTTTTGTCCAATTTTAACAGAAGCTAATTGTGTTTCACTTATATAAACACGCAGTTGCATGGTGCTTAAATCGGCTATTTTATAGAGCGGTTTTCCAAAAGAAGTGATTTCGTTTGGTTCTGCGTATTTTACTAAAACCGTTCCGTTTACCGGATTTGTAAGCTTGCTTTTTTGAATTTGGTCATCAATTTGCTTTAGTTGAACATCCATACTTTTAAGTTCATTTACTACGGGTGCATTCTGTATTTCAATACTGCGCATTTGGTTTTTGATAACGTCTATTTCTCCCTGAACATCATCCAGTTGTTTTTGTGTTCCAGCATTGTCTTTTATCAGGTTTTGTGCTCTGTTTCTGTTCGTGTTTGCTGTTTTTAATTGAGCGTTTAACACATTAATTTGAGATAAAACACCTTTTGATTTTGAACTAATAACCGCTTTTGAAACCTCTAATTGTTCACGTTTTAATGTTAACGGAATGGTATCGATATAGCCTATGAATTTGTCCTTTTCAACTTTATCGCCTTCCTCAATATTAAATTGCATTAATTTTCCATTATTTTCTGCTGAAATTGTTATTTCTGTAGCTTCAAAATTGCCATACCCGTCTGCTTTATCGTTTCCATTTCCGCAGGAAGTAAAACTTAAAATAATGATGATTAATCCTAAAATTGCTTTGTATGTTTTCATTTGTAAAAAATTAGAGTCCTTTAATGGTATTGTAATTTGCTTTTGCGAGTTGTAATTGTATTTTGTGCCTAATCATCATGTTTTCATCTTCAAATAAATTGGTGAGTTCTGTGATGTAAGCCGATGAAGTGATAACGCCGTTTTGTAATTGGGAATCAGCAGATTTTAGCACATCTTTACGAAGATTGATAATCTCTAAATCGGAAGTTATAAAAGCTTCAATTTTATCGATTTCCTTTTGTTGTTGGTTCAGTTCTGCGTTTGTGTTTAATTCAAAGGTTTCCGATTCAGTTTCTATAATATCCTTATTAATAGCTAAGGATTGACGTTGTTTTTTGTTGGAATTCCAGTCGAATACATTCCAATTCAATTTAACACCAACCGTATAAAAGGTTTGAAATGAATTATCCAGCATATTCAACCCTGGGTTTCCGTAGCCACCAGTTGCAAACCCAAGTAATTTGGGGGCGTTTTGTTTGGCAATTAAAGCTTCGTTCGTTTCAATTTCTTCTTTTTTAAGTTGAAATAGTTCCAATTCTGGTCGGTTTATTTCGGTTTTTACAGGTGAAGTAACCAAAGCGTTTTCGAATAGGGTAGAAATGCTTAAAGTTTCACCAATAATACTAGAAAGTGTTTCAATTAGTGATGCTTTATTGCTTTCAACTTCTGCAAATTGCTGATTTATTTTTAATAATTCAGCTTCTAAAATTTTATCAGATGCAGGTAAAATGACGCCATATTTAATACCCGATTTCACTTCGTTTAATTTGGCTTGTAATTGTTTTTGTTTCGCTTTTAATAATAAATCGGTTTCCTGGGATAATAAAATGGAGAAATAAAGCTGATTTATCTTTTGCTTTAGTTGGTATAAATTGACTTCAACCTGCTTTTGCTTTGTTTTGTTTTGAGCCGATTTCACTTCTAAAGAAGCACCTGTAGCACCTCCATTGTAAATAAGTTGGTTTACTGAAAGCGTTGCACGATATTGGTCTTTATTTAAAGGTTCTATTCCAGACATTGCCAGAGGAAACTCAATAACATCGGATTGATAAGTAGCTTGCGCATCAAAACTTAACTGCGGTAATTTTGTGTTGGAAATAACCTCCTTGTCTAATTGATTTTGATTTTCGAGCAATTGAGATTGTTTTGCCAACGGATAATTTTCTGTTGCCAATTGGTAACATGCCTCTAATGTGATGCTCTGTTGTGCCAGACTAGGAAGTTCTATTAATATTATAAAAATAAGGATGATTCGTTTCATTTTATTAATGCTTTATTGAATTGATAATAAAGTTTGATACTTCTGTTTTTCGGTTTTCCATAAGTTGTAGGTAAGTTTCATCATCGGCATTTATAAAAGCTTTGATTAATGGTTTTGCAACAAATGGGAAAATATTTAGCGCCATGATATTGATGAATAATTGTTCTGCAGCTATTGGTTTTATAATACCTTTTTTAATTTCTTCATTTACTTGTTTTTTAAATTTTTCAAGATTTGGAAATTCCTTGTTTTCTTTCATTTTTAAGATAAATTCCGGATTTCTGTTAAGCTCTTGAATTACAAAATTTGGTAAATAAGGATGTTTTAAAATGAATGAAATATAATTTGTAGTAAAATTTTTAATCTTTTCTTCAATGGATGAATCATCATTTAAAACGGTGTTTAACTGAGGCGCCAATAATAAAAAGGCATTGTTAAAAACGGCTTCAAATAATAATTGTTTACTTCTGTAATAATAGTGAAGCATGGCTTTGTTTATACCTGCTTTATCTGCAATTTCTTGCATGCGAGCACCATCCATTCCTTTAGATTGAAAAATATTTTTTGCTGCTTCAAGTATTTGTTCTTCCGTATTTTCGTCTTTGGTTTTTTTCATTTTTAACTATATGGTTTAACCATTTGGTTAACAAAATTACAAAAAATAATCAAACACACAAGTATTTGATTATTTTTTAAATTATTTATTCATTTTATTATAAAGCATTTTTGCAAAAATCAATCCTAAAACACCTCCTAAAGCAGATACTAATAAGTTAATAATTAATAAAAAACCATTAAAATTTCCGTTGTTCATAATCGCCCATGGATCAAATCCTAACCTTCCAAAAGTTTTTATTAATAAGATGCTTCCAAAAACTCCAATTAATGTATTTCCCGTAAAATTGAAGGTAAATTTTTTCTTAAACAACCCAAATAAATTTGCAGCAATGATACCAACGAAAATACTAATTAAAGAAATTAGTGTCCCTGTCATGATTTTTGATTTTTACTAGTGTTCACCATACCCCACATCATCCATTTTTCCTCTAAACACACGATATTGTACAAACATATAAACACCAACTAAAAGCGCTGCGATAACAAACCAATAGACACCAACAGACAATCCGTATTCGTGAGCGGCTACATTGTATACTGTTAAATCTGGATTTATATTATTTGTTGAAGGAAGAACTTTTGGGAATATGGATGCAACGGTTGATGTTAATCCTCCAAAAAGAAATAAGGATGAAAACAAAAATCCTAAACCATGTTTTTTAAAAGTTTTTACTTTAAATATTCCAAATAATCCTGTAAATGTGATGATTGGGAAAATAAATAACCAAGGTTTATCTAAGAAATTATGAAAGGGTTGTGGTTCTATAATATGCCAAATAAAAAGCGAAATAATTACTAAAGCCAATAACACAATGTTGAGATTAAATACCACCTTTTTCAGTTTTTCATTCAAATCTGAATTGGTTTTAAAAATAATCCAGTTGGCACCATGAATGGTTAATGCTACAACACCAATAACGCCAAGTAACAACGTAAACCAGTCAATAATTCCTAAATGTTCAGCATGTGGACTAAACGTTGAATTCCAAAGAGGTAAGAAGAAATAATGTGGTTCGTGTGCAGAAACGCCGTTTGTAACCATACCTAAATTAACGCCTCTTACTACGTTGCCTAGAGCGATACCAAAAAATAAAGCCAAAAGTAAACTTGAAATACCAAAGGCTTTATCCCAAATACCTTCCCACATTTTATTGTGTATTTGTCCTCTTAATTCCAAACCGATGGCTCTAAAAATAAGTAACCAAAGAATCATAATTAAAGGTAAATAAAACCCGCTAAAGGAAGAAGCATATAAGGTTGGAAAAGCGAAAAACAGCACGCCACCCGATGCAATTAACCATACTTCATTCGCATCCCAAAAAGGGCCAATGGCATTAGTGATTGCTTTTTTATCTTTTTCGTTTTTTGCAAAAAACAAATGAATGATGCCTGCACCAAAATCGTAACCATCTAAAATGACGTAGATGGTTAGCATAGTCATTAAAACGATATACCAGAATAATTCCATAATTAGTTAAGTTTTGTAGTTTCAGGTCCTTTGTTAATTATTTTTCCTGCGAGCATTAAAAACAACAGTCCTAGTAATAAATAGAGTCCAATAAAACCAAGTAAAGTAAATAAGGTGTTTCCAGATGAAACAGTGGGTGAAATTCCATCGGAAGTTCTTAATAAGTTATAAACCAACCAAGGTTGTCTGCCTAATTCTGCCGTGTACCAACCTGTTGTGTTTGCTATGTAAGGAAATGGGAGCATAAACATAATAGTCCATAAAATCCATTTTGAATTATAAAGTTTTTTTCTGAATAATTGTACGGCAGCCAATAGCATTAAGCCAATAAAGATAGTGCCTAAACCAACCATAATGTGATAGGCATAGTACAAACCTGGAATATTGGTTGGATGCAAACTTTCATCAAATTCATTTAAACCTTTTATTTGAGCATCCCAACGTTGATAGGTTAAAAAACTTAATATATTAGGAACGGCAATTTTGTTATCGAGTTTTTTATTTTCTGTATCAGGTTGACCTATTAATATAATTTCTGAACCTCCATCTTCCGTTTCAAAAATACCTTCCATAGCAGCAAAGGTTACAGGTTGATGTTTTACAACGTTTTTAGCTGTTAAATCTCCTGTTGGAAACGCCACCAATATGCTTGAAACTAAACCAAATATAACGCCTGTTTTTACAAACAGTTTTCCGAATTCGCTATGCTTATTATTTAACAAATAGAAAGCACCAACACCTGCCACTACAAACGAAGACGTAATAACAGAACCCATTTGATTATGCAAAAACGAAGGTAATAACCAAGGGTTTGAGAATAATGCACCAAAGTTAGTAAGTACAAATTTTCCGTTTTCTACAATTTCGTACCCTACAGGATATTGCATCCAAGAATGTGTGGCTATAATTAAATAGCCACTGGCCCACGAGCCTAAAAAGACCAGAAAGCCTGTTAAGAAATGTAGTTTTTGTCCGAGCAGTTTTTCCCCAAATAAAAAGAGCCCTAAAAAGGACGACTCTAAAAAGAAAGAAAACATACCTTCCATGGCTAATGTTTGTCCAATAATACCACCTGTGAGCTCAGAAAATTTTGCCCAATTGGTACCAAATTGAAATTCCATGGGAATACCAGTAACGACACCCATGGCAAAGTTGAGCGCAAAAATCTTCATCCAAAATTTTGCGGCGTCGTTGTATTTGTCAATTTTTGTTCTGAGGAATTTCCATTTAAAATAGACAATCATTAAAGAAAGTCCCATGGTTAATTGCGGAAATAAATAATGAAATGTGATAGTAAATGCGAATTGCATTCTATCGTAAAAGAGCATGTCTTCCATTTTTGAAAAGTATTTGGACAGTAAAAATCTATTTTGCAAATATAAAGTAAATCTTATTCTTTGGTATGTAACATTAGTAGCTGATTCTATTTATTTTTTTGAGTAAAATAAATTTATTCACAGGTTTGAAATATTGATATTGAGGCTAATTTTAGAAAACAATCTTGTTATTTAATATAATTTTAACACGCTTAAGTAACAAAGGTTACAAATTCGGCACGTCCTTACTCTTATTTTTGCTCTAATCTTGAAAATTCATACTTACATACCAGTTTTACTCACATTTGTGTTTTTGGCAAAATTCATTGCCATAGATGCCAATGGGTTAAATCTTCTATTTGGTGGAAACACTATCACTTTTGTAAAACCAAACTGCAAAAAGAAGAGTGCTCCTATACTGGCAAATAAAATTATGGATTTTTCGCAAGCTGATTTGGTTACATCTCAAGAGATTTTATTAAGTGGTTTTTGTACCTCTCAATTTCAGTTTGAATTGTTTTCTTGGACCACAAGAAACATAAAATCAATTACAGTTTATAACGATTATTTTACTTCAACATTAAGTTATCGCTATTTAGAAAGCGTTTCTCCACCTCCTCGTTTAGCATAATTTCTATTTATTTGAAATTTGAATTTGGTGTTTCTCAGTAGTTATAAAAACTATCTTGAAGAAACGCTTAAGTAATACAAAACTTTTTACATTTTAATAATGACGACAAAAATTTTAATAAGTCGCCGTTCCATACAATTATTGCGCATCCTAGTGAGTGGTATTTTCCTAGTAGCAGGAACAAATCATTTACTAAATATAGAAAAAACAGCAAAAAGGATAGAGCAAGCCAGCTTTAAAGGCATTGCCTATTTTTTTGGCGAGCCACAATGGCTTATTGTACTTTCAGGAATCGCAATGGTGTCAGCAGGTTTTCTATTCTTAATAGGATACAAAACAAAATGGGCTGCAATGGTATTATTGGCGGTTTTAATTCCAATTACATTAACCGTTCAAGTAGGGCAAATAACTACACTTGGACCTCTATTTAAAAACATAGCAATTTTAGGTGGACTTCTATTTTTTATAATGAACGACACCGATAACCTTTTAAAATAAAATAACATATGAAATCATATATTTTTAGTTCCATAATGCTAATAATTACGCTTGTTAGTAGTACAAATTTACAAGCACAGGAAACAGATAGCAGCAAAAATAATTATGTAGTGGTCACTAATAAAGTCGCCCAATTACAGCCTATTATATTAACCGCAGAAGCACTTAAAGCGGAAGAAGGCAAAGTCTTTGGCAATTTTGAAGTTATTATTTGTGGACAAGAAATAGGCGACATTACAGATGCTGAGAAAATAAACAAATTCATTAAAAAAGCCAAAGAAGCAGGAGTAACTATAGTCGCTTGTGGATTTTCACTCAATAAATTTAAAATAGATAGGGCATTAGTTCCTAAAGACATTAAAATTGTAGAAAACGGAATTCTTTACAATTTTCAACTTCAAAAACAAAATTATAAAAGCTTAAGCCTTTAATTATGACAAACTATAAAAGAACAATTTTAAAAACTGTTTTCCTTTTAGGAATGGTAATCTTAACGGTATCCTGTAAAACAGAAAAGAAGAACCAAATGACAAATAATAATGCAATTAAAAATGACACTTTAAGCATTACCATATTACAAACGGCGGATATTCATGGGCAGTTAGATACACATCCCGAATTATTCTGGGAAGACGAAAAAATTGTATTCAAAAATCGTGGTGGTCTTGCAAATATTAAAACGCTTTTTGATAAAGAACGCGAAGCAAACCCTAACAAAACAATTATTGTAGATGGAGGCGATTTAATACAAGGAAGCGGTTATGCTGCTCTATCGGAAGGTAAAGTAATGCAAGATGTGATTAAAAATATGGGTTACGATGTAATCATTCCTGGCAATTGGGAAGTCGTTTATGGCAAGAATATGATGCTAGAAATCATGAAAGGTTATGAAACCGATGTGATAGTTCAAAATATGTTTGATGATGAAAATGAAAACCCATTATTTCCCGCGTATGCTGTAAAAGAAATTGAAGGCGTACGTTTAGGTTTTGTTGGTATTAACGATCCAGACGTTCCTGTAAGGCAAAATCCTATTTTTAGTCAAGGTATTGGCTTTAGTGGTCTTGATGACCATTTGAAAAAAATGGTAGACGATATCAAAGTCAAAGAAAATATAGACGTACTTTTCTTAGTGACCCATATCGGAATTTTTAAACAAGTAGAACTGGCTAGTAACCCGATTGCAGAACATGCCGATTACATTTTAGGCAACGATACCCACGAACGTGTTCGTGAAATGATTCAAGGTAAGTATGCCAAAGTTACAGAACCCGGAGCTTTTGGTTCTTTCGTTGGAAAGTTAACATTGCATTTTGTAGATGGTAAATTGGTTGGCGATGCTTATGACCTTATTGATGTAGATCCTGAAGTTTATCCTGCTAACCAAAAAATTCAATCGTTGGTAGATAAAGCAAAAGCACCATATAAAGAGTATTTGGAAACTATTATTGGTTATACCAACACACCAATTTATAGATATTTAACTGTTGAAAACCCTATGGATAACATGATTACAGATGCTGCACGCTGGAAAACTGGTGCAGACATATCAATTTCTAACGGCTTCCGATTTGGAAATCCTATTGTGCCAGAAGATGGAAAACCTGCACCTATTACAAGAGCTAATTTATGGAATTTACTTCCTGTAAATGAACCTGTAAAAACTGGAAAAGCTACAGGTAAACAAATTAAAGATTGGTTAGAAAAAGAAATGCACAATGCCTTTTCTCAAAATCCAACCGAACGTTTTGGTGGCTGGTTGGTACGTTTTTCAGGAATGAAAGTCGATTTTAACAGTCAGAATGAAAGAGGCAAACGAATATCTTCAATAACAGTAAAAGGACAACCCATGCAAGATGATGAATATTATACCATTTCAGCTTGTGTACGTCCTGGCGATCCAATTGACAATTTGTGTAGAATGGCAAATGTGAAGGATGTTGAAGTAAAAGATTATACCATACACGAAGCTGTTGAAGAATATCTTCAAAAAAAATCGCCAGTATCGCCAACTTTAGAAGGAAGGGCGTATTGTGATTATCTTGGTGAGTATTCTTTTTCAACCGTTCCTCAAACGAATTATGAATTTCATTAAAAAAAATAAAACTATGAATAAAGAAAAAAAGAACATAAAAAAATCATGGATTAAGAATGGAATTTTTGTAGCTATTCTTGCTGTGCTTTACATCACTGGCTTACATACCGAAGTTATTGGTTTTGCGCAACGTGGACTGCTTGCAACGGGCTTAATGAATCCAGATATTGAAGAAATAGCACATGTTCAAAATAATGAAAATGAAACAAATCTGCCTCAAACTAAAACGGCAGATTTAAACTTAAAACTAATGGATAGTGAAGGAAATATTTCTTCTCTGGAAAATTTAAAAGGTAAAGTGATTTTTATGAACTATTGGGCTACATGGTGTCCACCTTGTGTTGCAGAAATGCCAAGTATAAATAAATTGTATGAAGAGATGGGAGATGACGTTGCTTTTGTAATGATCTCGTTCGACAAAGATTTTGAAAAAGCAAAATCTTTTAATAAAAGTAAAGGTTATAATTTTCCTATTTATACACTTGCAAGTAATATTCCTGAAATGTTTGAATCTTCTGCTTTACCAACCACATTTATTATCGATGCGAAAGGAAATTTAGCATTAACACATAAAGGAATGGCAGATTACAATACTTCGGAATTTAAAGAGTTTCTGAATGGTTTGAAGTAATATTTTTTTTGAAAGAGGAAATAATACTTAAAGTTTATTAGTTTCTTGGGAAGACAAATCACATCAGATGTAATTAAAAAATAAAACTTATGAAACTAAATATTTTATTTATAAACGACGTTCACGGTTACTTGGCACCACACCCAGAATTGTTTTACAACGAAACGGGTGAAGTGATTGAAACAGCTGGTGGTTATGCACATATTGCAGGATTGGTAGATGAGATTCGTAGCCAAAACCCGAATACATTATTTTTTGATGGAGGAGACACCTTACATGGTACAAAACCTTTAGTAGATTCTCAAGGAGAAGCTCTTGTGCCTATTTTAAATGCTTTAAAACTTGATGCCTTGGTTGGGCATTGGGATTTTGCCTATGGTCCAGAACATTTAAAAAATATAGATAAACAATTAGAATTTCCAACATTGGGATGCAATGTTTTTAAGGAAGATGGCTCTAATTTTTTGCAGCCCGCTATATTAATTCAAAAAGCGGGACTTAAAATTGGCGTAATTGGTATATGTGCCATGATTATTGATAAAGTGATGCCAGAAAAAATGAGTAAAGGTTTAAAGTTTACTTCAGGTGAAGAGGAACTTCCTAAGCATATAAAGCAATTGAAAGCAGAAGGAGCCGATATGATTATTTTGCTTTCGCACAATGGTTTTCCGCAAGATGTGGCACTTTTGAAAAAGGTAGATGGAATTGATATCTGTTTAAGTGCACATACCCACAACCGAAATTATAGTCCTATTGAAATTAATAATGCACGAATTGTACAATGCGGTTGTCACGGAGCATTTTTAGGAAATTTTACTTTGGAAATTCAAGACAAACAGATTAAAGATTGTGCGTTCGAACTTATAAAAATTGACGATTCTCTACCAAAAAATACGGATGTGGATCAGTTGGTTCAAAACATTTTGAAACCTTATAAGGATATTAGAACTGCTGCTTTAGGCACCACGGACCAAATTCTACATCGTTACAATACCATAAACTCCACTATGGATGAATTGCTCTTGAAAGCCATTGCACAAAGTACAAATACTGAAATTGCCTTTTCAAACGGATGGCGTTATGGGGCGCCAATTCCAAAAGGTAATATCACGGAAGATGATTTATATAATATTGCCCCAATGAATCCGCCAGTTTCAACTGTCCATTTAACAGGAAAAGAAATTAAGGACATGTTGGAAGAAAATCTGGAACGTACTTTTTGTAAAGATCCATTTGGGCAAATGGGAGGTTATGTAAAACGTGTTTTTGGCTTGCAAGTAAATATGCGTATTGAAAATCCAAGCGGCCACCGTATCCAGGAAATTTACTATAAAGGTTCCCACATAAATCCTGAAAAAATCTATAAAGTAAGTTTTGTGACTATGCAAGGTGTGGCGAAAAAATATGGTAAAAACCGAATAGAATCAGATATAAAAGCAGTTGAAGCTATGAAGCATTATCTTAAGCAGCATCCAAATTTCAGTCTTTCTAAAATTAAAAGTTTTCGCTTGGTATAATTCATTGTGCTTATTTAAAATTTCAAAAAACAAAACCCGAAGCATTGTTCTTTCGGGTTTGTTTTAATTATGATGGTATTGATTTTAATTTAATCTTGAAACTGTTTCACATCATCACTTAAATCGTAAACTGTTGCACCTTTTAATTTTTTATCAAGAATACTGCTACCAGCAGCACTACGATAACCTCCCGCACAATGCACTACAATAGGTTTGTTTGTTGGAATTTGTACTTCAGAATCTCTTAATTGATTTAGTGGTATAGAGATAGCTTTTTCGAAAATTTTACCTTCTTCAACTTCACTTTTGTTTCTTACATCAATTATTGTATAGGCTTCTGGGTGCTTTTTAAACTCATTTAAATTAAATGTTTCTGAATTTTCAAAAGTGGTTTTCCCCAAAGTCATCAAACCTTTTAACTGCTTTTCGTAGCCTATTTTAGCAATTCTGTTTAATATGGTATCACGATCTTTTATAGAATTTAGCACCACATAAAACGCTTCTTCTGGTTTAACAATGGAACCTAACCAGGTTTCAAATTTATCATCTTCGGTTTCTGCTTTAATATTAATGCTATTTTTTAAATGATTATTTTTAAAATCTTCATGACTCCTAGTATCTATTATCAAAGCATTATTAGCGTCAAACTGATTGATTTGAAACTGAAATGTTGTTTTTGCAATGCTCAATTCAAAATTATCGGCACCTTCTTTATTTATATCTACATTAAAACCAAAATATGAAGGAATAAAAGGTTGATCTTTTAAAATGTGATCTACAAACTGGTCTTCAGTTAAATTTTTAAACGCCCAGTTTTCATTTCTTTCTCTACCTAGAGTACTTGAAGCATCGTCGCTCATACTTTTCCCGCATAAGGAACCTGCTCCGTGCGCTGGATAAACCATGGTACTGTCTGGTAAATGATTAAACTTATTTTGTATTGTATGGTACATGCTTTTTGCTAATTCCTCTCTTTTAGCCTTCATATTACCAGCCTTTTCCCTTAAATCGGGTCGCCCAACATCCCCAATAAATAAGGTGTCTCCAGAAAACATAGCCTGATTATTATCATGGTCTTCTGCCATTACGGTAATGCTATCTGGTGAGTGTCCTGGGGTGTTTATAGCTTTAAATGTAATATTTGCCAACGTAACCACATCGCCATCATCAAAAGTTTTGTGCGGATAACTTGCACCAACCAATTTACTAACATATATGGTTGCCCCGGTTTCTTTATGTAATTGTAAATGGCTGCTTACAAAATCGGCATGTGGGTGGGTTTCAAAAATAGCCGTAATTTTTGCATGATGCTTTTCTGCCAACTTATAGTATGGTTCTGTATTTCTTGCAGGATCGACAATAGCCATTTGGTCTTCACTAATTATTACATACGAATAATGTGCCAATGGACTGTCTTTAATTTGTATAATGTTCATATTCCTTTTTTTAATGTCTTAATATAAAAAATTCGGTCTTATCTATAAAATAAAGACCGAATTTTTAAGATAATTTTAGATATTTTTCTTAGCCAAATACCAATCAACTTTTTCTAAAGAATCATCGTTAAGTCTGTCGTTTAGTTCATCTAAAGTTTTAGGTGGTCCAACAATAACTTTATCTCCTTTTTTCCAATCTAAAGGCATGGCTACTTTATATTTATCTGAAGTTTGTAAGGCTTCCAATGCTCTTAGAATTTCGTTCATATTTCTACCTACATTTAAAGGATAATACATGACCAAACGAATTTTTTTCTTAGGATCGATAAAGAAAACGGCTCTAACTGCAGCTGTTTCACTTTCATTAGGCTGAAGCATTCCGTAAAGTTTAGATACTTTCATATCGATATCTGCAATAATGGGGAAATCAAAATAAACTCCAGTATTTTCTCTTACATTTTGTACCCATCCTAAGTGTGCGTGAATACTATCGATACTCAATCCTAAAAGTTCGGTATTTAAGGCGTCGAATTCACTTTTTCTAGTTGCAAATCCACTCATTTCTGTGGTGCAAACAGGGGTGAAATCGGCTGGATGCGAGAACATAACCACCCATTTATCTTTTGCGAAATCTGAAAATTTAATTTTACCTTTTGTAGTCACAGCTTCAAAATCTGGTGCAAAATCACCAATTCTTGGCATGGCATTATTGTTTTCTGTTTTTTCTGTTAAATCTGTTGTATTCATAATTATAAGTATTTAATTTATTTATTGCAAATATATAACTTCATAGTATTTATCTATGCTACTAATGTTACTTAAAGAATCTAGTTTTAGTAATAACTTTATAAATTATTTAATGAATCAAAGTAGTATTATACTACCTCAAAGTCAATGATAAATATCAGTTTAATAACCAACAGACTGTTTTAAATTTGCTATAATTGAAAACAGGCACATACATAATAACTTTTATCTTAATGGTATTGATTTTATTCAATAGCACTAGGGTATCTTTTACATATGCTTATTATGAATTGGATAAAATGGGATTTATTGAAAATCTTTGTGAAAATAAAGACAAACCCGAACTTCAATGTAATGGTAAATGCCATTTAAAAAAAGTTGCAGAATCGCAAAGTAAAGAGCAGAAAACACCAGAAAGTATTATTGATTTTAAGGAACTTTTATTATACCCAAGCCCCATTTCAGAATTTGTATTTACCAATAAAATAGAGTGCAAAAAACAGCATTTCTCATATTATTTCAACCTATATTCTTTTAGTGATATAGAAGGTTGTTTTCGTCCGCCACGAGTTTCATAAGTTTTTTTAATTGGTAGTAAGCACTGCCTAAATTATTTAAATTAATATAATATTGAAACTGATGAAAACATTATACAGTGTGCTTTTATGCACGCTTATTACAGCTGTATCTTATGGTCAAGAACTAAAACCGACTGAAAAAGATACTATTAAACAAAAAATAACAAAACTTAATGAAGTGATTGTTACCGGAAATTTAAAAACAGATCCGGTACTAACCGTTGTTGCCAATAATTATGATGAAAAGGTTGTACAGCCTAAAAATGTGGCCGATTTATTCAATAACATCAATGGGTTTTCGGTAATTAAAAGAGGGAATTATGCCATCGATCCTTCCTTTAGAGCAGCACAATACGAACAATTAAACATTCAGTATGATGGTGGCACCAAAGCAATGCATGCATGCCCGAATAGAATGGACCCCATTACCACCCATATAATTCCTGAAGAAATTGCTAAAATTGAAATTATAAAAGGCCCTTATACCGTGAGGTACGGAGCTACTTTTGGAGGTATTGTAAATTTGGTAACCCAAAAAACAGATTATGAAGAACTTGGTTTACACGGAAAAGTTTCAGGTGGTTATGAAAGCAATGGAAACTCCTTAGTAAATTTAGTGCAACTTCAATATATACAGAATAAATATGATATTGTTGCCAATGCAGGTTACCGGGATTTTGGAAATTATGAAGATGGTGATGGAGTTGAAATTCCATCGTCTTTTAGAAGTACCGATTATGGCTTAAAAATGGGCTATAATTTTTCTGACGATCAACGCTTGCAAGCACATTGGAGACAATCTTTTGGACGTGACGTGTTACATGCGGCACTACCTATGGATACAGAGTACGACAATAGCAGTATTATTTCCTTGGACTATACATTGGACAACATGGGTGAAATTGCAAAAGCATTAACCGCAAAGGTTTATTACAGTTATGTTGATCATTTAATGACCAATAATAACCGACCTTCTTTTATGATGACGGAATCTTCATCTGCTGTCGATGCTACCACGGCTGGTGGTAAAATTGAACTTAATTGGCATCCCATTGAAAAATTGAATGTGTTTTCAGGTTTAGATGCCATGCATGTTGCAAGAGATGGTGGTAGAACAAGATTGGTGAAAATAATGAACGGTACTACTTTGCCAACACCCAGAACCTTTAATGATAAGGTTTGGCAGGATTCCTACATCAACGATTTTGGTGTTTTTACAGAAGCTAAATACAGTTTAAATTCTAAAACGGTTCTTACCGCAGGCATGCGTTATGATAATGTTACTGCCGATATACAGGATCCTGAAGAAGACTTTGCAGCCATGTACGATCTTGAAAAACGTACAGAACATAATATTAGTGGAACGGTTTCCGTAAAAAAAGTAGTTTCAAATAGGTTTACTTTAGAAGCTGCTTATGGTCGAGGTGTTCGGTCTGCAAATATGATAGAACGTTTCATCAATCACTTTTCCGTAGGTCAAGATCCATATGAATATATTGGGAATCCAGATTTAAAAGCAGAAGTTAATAATCAATTTGAAATTGGATTTAAAGGAAACGAACCATTAAAAAATGGTTTTAATAGTTTTAAATATGAAACGTCTTTTTACTATTCGTTTTTCGAAAACTATATTGTGGGTATTGTAGATGAAACTTTAAACCGAAAGTTCAGCCCTACGGTTCAGCCAATAAACCCAAAAGTGTTTAGAAATCTTGATGAAGCCTATAAAACCGGTTTTGAAGCGATGGTTCAATTAGATTTTTTAGATGATTATTTTCTAAAATCTGAACTCTCTTATGTGTACTCCAAAAACAAAGATTTGGCAGAATCATTGCCACTAACACCACCGTTAACAACCCGATTATTTTTTGGAATTGAAAAGGATAAATTTTGGGGAAATATTCAGTACAATGTAGTATCAAAACAAGAAAATATTTCTAAAAGTTTTGGCGAAACAGAAACTGATGGTTATCAAACATTGGATTTTAGGTTGGGCTTAAAACCAATTAAAAATGTTACGCTGGGTGTTGCTGTTATAAATGCATTAGATGAAGCTTATGTCAACCATTTAAACTTTTCGTTTACAAATCAAGCAGATTTGGGAAACACTCCAATTACAGAACCAGGTAGAAATTTTTCCGCCTTTTTACAATATAAATTTTAGTTGTTTTTCCACAATAAAAAAAGGGTAGTTTATTATAAACTACCCCTTTTTTTGCTATAAATTAATTTTAATCAGTGTTCTGTGTTTTCGTCTTCATTCAGATTGTTAGAAACATCTTTATCTTTTCCTTTCATCATAAAATTAATGAGTATACCAACTAAGGTAATACAAACTAAAGCGAAGATTGCAATCATGACAACTCCGTTAGACCAACTATATAATGCTATTAAAGATTTAATCATACTTTTTCTGTTTTTTTTCTGAGTATAAAATTACAAACTTAATTCTTATGAAATATGACATTTGTCAGTAAACCGAATATAGTTCGATGCTTTTATAAAACCTTTTTAGTAAGTGGTTATTATGTTAATAATTTCATCTTTTTGTAATACACCCGATTGTTTCCATACCTGTTTTCCATCTTTAAATAGCATCATGGTTGGTACACCTCTTACTTTGTATTTTGCAGCTAAGGCTTGGTTTTTATCCACATCTATTTTTACAATAGATACACGATCGCCTAAGCTATCTTTTACTTGTTTTAAAATGGGCGCTAACATTTTACATGGTCCGCACCATTCTGCAAAGAAATCGACCAAAACTGGTTTATCTTGATTTATTAATTCTGAAAATTTGCTCATACCTGACATGTTTTTATTTATCAAAAGTAATACTCCAAATACCTCTTACTTCATTTACATCATACCCAATAGCTTTATCGGTATGGTATAAATTTTTAATTTTTGTTAATGTTGATTTTTCAATAGTTTCATTTGGTTTTCCATGGCATTGTAGGCACATGGTATTTGTGGTAATAGGGTAGAAGACCTGAACTTTATCATCCAACTCTTTTACAATTGGTTTAGGTTCTTCGTTGTTTCCAACTACTTCTTTGAATGTTTTAATATATTTTAATTCTTCAGTATTTGCTTGGTTTTGTGGGTTTCTAGGTTTATCCGTTGCCCGCTTAATGGTTGCGTTATGCACAACAGCCATACTATCCGTCAACGGGTATGCCTCTACATTACAAAATGATAAAGCTTCCAAAGTGCCTTTTTTTTGAATGGTTCCCATTAAATTTTTACCTAATACGGCTTTAGTGGTCAATGCATATTTCAAACCACGTTCAGCATAAGGTAAATTTTGAAAATTAGTTTGGGATTTTTCTTGTCCCATTTCTTTGCCTTGTGCATTGCCTGTGCCTATTTCCTCATTAAAATGTTTTTCAAAATCTTTTGAACCTTCAATATCATTATCAAACATGTAATCTGCAATTTGTTCTATGGTTTTTTCAGGATATGGTGTTTTTGGCATCACACCAAAACGATCTACAGAACCAACCATTTTTGCATCGTCTTTATTCGGGTTTTTAATCCAAGCTTGCATTTTAGCGATAAATTCTTCTTTTGAAGTGTTGCTGTCAATATAATGGTTTTTAACGGCTACCATTGCCGGCGCAATTCTATCTTCTTCACTAGCAGCAGGATTATGACAAACATAACAATTGGTTTCCATTAACTTTTTACCTGGATGTAATGGTGTATTCTCTTCTTTATCTTTGGAAATGTAATTTCCTTTTTTAGAATTATTGCAGCTAAAAACCAAAGAGATAAACACTATTGTTATGATGTTTTTTATCATACTTATTATTTTATTTTGATAGTTTGCCCGTAGCACAACTTACAAAAGATTTAGCTTTTGATGTTAAAGAATTCGAATCTTCTATGGACGGATACCCTAAACTTTTTAATTTATCTTTCACCTTAATAGTGTCTTCTTCATTCAAATAATTGAAAGTTACCTTGCTTTCATCAACATCTACATGCAAGTTAGTAATATTTTCAATAGTTGCAAGTTTGGTTGATATGGTATGTGCACAACCACCACATTTTAGGTTTTGTACTAATATTGATGCAATCATGATATTTTTTAATTTGGTTTTTTAATATTTTCAAAAATACTATCTGTAAATAATATGTTGAGTAACATTGGTTACATTGTTCATATTTAATTTAAAATCTGAAATATAACTTATGGGATATGTGTATCTCTGATTAATTTGAAGACGTAAAAGGGTTAAAATCTTGAAAGAAATCTTTATAATTATATAATAAGCCTTATTCTTTAAAGCAATATCTTCACAAAAGTATTTTTAATACATTAAAGTGATACTAAATAAATCAGTTATTACATACAAGCGTTTCTAAATTTTCATGGTTATACTTAAAAAAGTTGCGAAAATCGTTTTAAAAATCTTGCTCATATTTGTAGCGGTTTTTTTATTGATTGTACTTGCATTACAAATTCCCTTTGTTCAGAATTTTGTAAAGGACAAGGCTGTGGTTTATTTGCAAGAAAAAATAAAAACAAAAGTAGAAGTGGGTTCTATCGAAATTGGCCTGCCTAAAAAAGTTATTCTACACGATTTTTACTTCGAAGACCAATCTAAAGACACTCTGTTGGCTGGAGAAACATTGAAAATTGATATTGATTTGCTCAAATTATTGAACAATACGGTAGAAATTAATTCCATCGATTTAGAAAATATTACAGCTAATATTAAAGTAAACAACGATTCTGTATTTAACTTCGATTACATTATCAAAGCATTTGAAACCAATGAACCGAAAACAGATACTGAACCCATGGAGATTTCTGTTAAAAACATAAATCTGGACCAAATAAAATTCACCTACCAAGATGCCGTTGCAAAAAATAATATCAATTTATTTATTTATCATTTTGATACGGACATTAAGACATTTGATTTAGAAAACTTAACATTTGATGTTCCTGAAATCAATTTAAAAGGATTAAGATTGGTTTTAGATCAAGATATAGTGGAAGCTTCTAAAAAAGCCACTGAAAAAATTGAAAATGAATCAAATACAAACATATTAAAGCTAGGTTTAAAGGATATTAACTTAGAGAATATTGATATAAAGTATAAAGATGCCATTACAAATCTTGATACTAAAATTCAATTTAAGAAATTAAAAACCGAAGTTGAAATCATTGATTTAGAAAAGCAGATTATTGCTTTAAAAACTATAGAATTGATTGAAACTAACGGTGAAATTACCTTAACCGCATCCAATAAGAGTACGGAAAGCAAAGAGAAAACTGCTGAAAACACATCAAGTTCTTCATGGAAAATAGATGTTGCGGACATTTCCCTGACCAACTTAAATTTTGCTTTCGATAACAATAATGCCGTAAAAACGGTTCAAGGTATTGATTTCAATCATTTAAAATTGAACGATTTAAATTTTCAAGGAAAATCAATTGCCATAAACAATACGGCATACAGTGGAGAAATTGAAACCCTATCTTTTAAAGAAAAAAGTGGTTTTAGTTTGGAAGCATTAACCACAGAGTTTAACTATGCTTCCCAAAGCGCTTCGCTTAAAAAATTGTATTTGCAAACGCCACAGACTACCTTGCAAAACAATATTTTAATTTTTTATCCTTCTATTGAATCTTTAAGTGAAAATCCAGAAAACCTAGTTGTCGATGCGAATTTAATAGATAGTAAATTGGGATTTAAAGATGTTTTGTTATTGGTGCCTCAGTTGAATTCCAATGATATTTTTAAGAACAATCCCAATGCTATAGTTAACTTTAATGCTATTATAAAAGGTAAAATTGATGATTTAAATATAAATACGTTTACTGCAAATGGTATTGGTAGCACAAATGTTAATATAAACGGAACCATTAGCGGTTTGCCCAACATTGAAAAAGCAATTTTTAATCTTAATATTCTTAATTTTGAAACTTCTTCAAAAGATATTTATTCATTTACGCCTAAAAATACCATTCCAAACACCATTAAGTTACCTGAAAACCTAAATGTAGAAGGAAATTTTAAAGGTAGCCTAAATGATTTTCAAACGCGTTTGAATTTGAAAAGTTCAATGGGTAATGCTCTTGTGGAAGCCACTTTTGACCAATCACGAAAAAATAATGAAAAATACATCGCCGATGCTAGCGTGGAAAATTTCGATTTGGGTAAATTCATTAAAAACGATCAATTTGGAAAAGTAACCGTTAACGCTACTGTAAATGGTAGAAGTCTTGATCCTTCCACCATGACTGCGAAACTAAATTCTGAAATTGTTACAGCAAAATTCAATAATTATGATTATAAGAATATACTCCTTAACGGAAGTATTGATAAAGGTGTTTATGTAGTTAAAGCAAGTTCTAAAGACCCAAATTTAAATTTTGATTTAGATGCCAATGGGTCTTCCAATCCAGAAAAACCGACAGTAGATTTAAAGCTGAATATGGAATTAGTCGATTTAAATAAACTCAATCTTCATGCAGGCCCTTTAAAAATGAAAGGGAATATTACCGCCAATTTTGAAGATTTAAATCCTGATAATCTAAATGGAACTCTACGTGCCAATAATTTTTTAATTGCTTTAGAAAAAGAACAATTTCCGTTGGATACCATAAGTGTTATCGCTAAATCCAATATAGAAAAAGATTCTATTATTTTAAAATCGCAATTTGCAAATGGTTTGATTACTGGAAATTACAAATTATCAACCATAGCCGATCAATTGACGAATTCCATTTCAAAATATTATCAACTGGACAAAGCATATGTTAAAAATGAAGAAAATCAGAATTTAGATTTTGAATTCATTATTAAAGACAATGTTATTACCAAAAAAATAATTCCTGAAATTATAGAATTATCTGAAATCACATTGAATGGAAGTTACAATTCCGTGAATGATTCTATTGTAATCAATGCCGTTATTCCAAGGTTAAATTATGCAAACAATGAAGTTTCAAATGGGGTTTTAAAAGTAAATACAAAAACGGATGCATTACTTTATGATTTGTCTTTAGATAAAATAAAAGTATCTGCATTTGAAATTCAAAAAACATCATTAACAGGCACTTTAGAAGATAAAACGGTAGATTACACCCTAAATATAAAAGATGTACAAAACAAGGATAAATATATTATTTCAGGTGTTTATAAAGATAGTTTAGGCGCATCCGTCATCAGTTTTAATCCTGAAAAATTACTTTTAAATTACGAAGATTGGAAAATTGATGATGCTAATTTTATAAAGTTAGAGAAGAAAAGAATCATGGTTTCCAATTTCAAAATTGAAAACGGTCAACAATCATTTTCAGTTCAATCTGAAAATAACACGTTAAATGCACCCATTTTAGCAAATTTTGAAAATTTTAAGCTGGAATCTTTAACAAGTATTGCCAAATCAAATTTTGAAATAGGAGGAACCATTAATGGAGAAGCTACGTTAAATGATGTAACCTCTAATTTATTATTTGTTGCCGATTTAGATATCGAAAATCTCAAAATGAAAAACGATACGGTAGGAAATTTAAATGTGAAAGTAGATAATAAAACCGCCAATTTGTATAGTGCCAATGTAACGTTAACGGGTTTAGATAATCAATTAAATTTGGAAGGAAACTACAATGTAACGTCTGAAAATTTAGATTTTAATGTCGATATTCAAAAACTTCAAATGACATCCCTTCAACCGTTCACTTTAGAAAATTTAAAAGAAAGTGAAGGTTTTTTAAAAGGAAAATTAGATATCACCGGAAAAGCCGCCAACCCCAATGTAAATGGTAATATTAAGTTTAATGATGTGGGGTTTCTGGTAGTGCCATTAAATTCAAAATTTAATTTGATTAATGATGAGATTGTTTTTAATTCTGATAAAATTGTTTTTGATGATTTTAAATTACAGGATGAAAATGGAAATCCTTTAAAAATAAGTGGTTCTATTGATAGTAAAGATTACACCAATTTAGGATTCAATTTAAATGTAATTGCCGATAATTTTAGGGCCGTAAATTCAGAAGCAAAAGACAACGATTTGTTTTATGGTGAACTCTATTTAGATAATAATTTGGGTATAAAAGGAACTTTAGAAAGCCCTATTATAGATGGAACAATTAAAATTAATGCCGATACTAAATTTACCATCGTATTGCCACAAAGCGATCCATCCATTGCAGATAGGGAAGGCATTGTGGAATTTATAGACCAAGACCAACCGGTATTGATTACCTATGAAGATCCAACAAAACAAATTACCCAAACAGAAGTAAAAGGCATCGATGCATCAGTAAATATTGAAGTGGACAAAGAAGCGGAAATTTCTATAATTATAGATGAAGTTAATGGCGATTATTTAAAACTTAAAGGTGAAGCAGAACTAACAGGAGGCATCGATCCATCGGGAAAAACAACCCTAACCGGAAAATATGAATTTACTGGTGGTGCTTATGAAATGAATTTCAACTTGATAAAAAGAAAATTTGAAATAGAACCCGAAAGTTATATTCTGTGGACGGGAGAACCTACAACCGCAAACATCAATATAACGGCCGTTTATAATGTAGAAGCTTCGCCATTAGATTTAGTGGACGACCAGTTAGTTGGTATAACTCCTGAAACTAGAAATACATACAAACAAAAAATCCCTTTTGAAACAAATTTAATAATGAAAGGTGAGTTATTGCAGCCCGAAATTACTTTTGATATTGTTTTACCAGATGGAAACAATGATGTATCAACCGAAATAATCAATACAACACAAACCAAGTTAGAACAGATTAGAACAGATGAAGATGCGCTTAATAAACAA
The DNA here is from genome assembly GCF_004341235.1 of Mariniflexile fucanivorans. GTDB lineage: Bacteria > Bacteroidota > Bacteroidia > Flavobacteriales > Flavobacteriaceae > Mariniflexile > Mariniflexile fucanivorans. The sequence goes on along the minus strand of NZ_SLUP01000002.1, from coordinate 221,360 downwards.
GTATTTGCTCTTTTGTTATTGAACCGTTTTATAGGCGAAAATCCTTTTGAAAGTGAAGCGGGCGGTACCAGTGGTGCATTTTTAGCAAAACAAAGTGTGAGCAAAATTTTATCGCAGCAGCTTAATAATTTGGCTGGAGATTTAATAAAAGGCTTTGAATTAGATTTTGATTTGGAAGCTACAGAAGACTATTCATCTGGTGAAAGAGAAGAACGAACCGATTTGAATGTGGGCCTTTCAAAACAATTATTGGACGACCGATTAAAAGTAACCGTAGGCAGTAGTTTTGGGTTGGAGGGTGAAGGTCAGGAAAATGAACAAGCTACCAATATAGCAGGCGATGTAACAGCCGATTATTTGCTTACAAAAGATGGTAGATACAAAATAAGAGCTTACAGAAAAAACAATTACCAGGTGGCTTTACAAGGTCAAGTTATTGAAACGGGGGTCGCGTTTATAATCACCATGAACTATGATAAGTTTAGGGAATTGTTTCACTCAAAGCGAAAAGGCAACAGAAAAAACAAGAACAAGAATGAAAATTAATAATTATATAGCTCTATTATTTTCAGTAGCCTTCCTGTTAGGCTGTAGTGGAACACGTAAAATTCCCGAAGGCAATTTATTGTATGTTGGTCATACCTTAAAGATTGAAAAGGGCAAAGAACCTAAAAAAACAAGAAAAGCGATAGAGTCTGCATTGAATGAATTAATTCGTCCAGAACCAAACAAATCTTTTTTAGGCATGCGCCCAAGCCTCTTTTTTTATAACATATTCGATACCGTAAATAAAGATAAAGGTTTTAAACATTGGGTAAAATACAAACTAGGAAAAGCGCCTGTTTTAATGAGTAAAGTGGATTTGGAATACAATAAAAAAGTAATTCAAAATTATGTTGAAAACAAAGGCTTTTTTAATGCAGAATCAAGTGCGGATTCCACAAGAACAGGAAAAAAAGCAAAAGCTAATTATGAAGTGAATTTACATAATCAGTATAAAATTAAATCGGTTGTTTTTCCTAAAGATTCTATACTTCTTGCGAATGAAATTGATACTTTAAAAGAAAACAGTCTATTAAAAATAGGAAAACCCTATGATTTAGACGTTATAAAAAGCGAACGAACACGCATAGATACCAAACTTAAAGAACGTGGTTTTTATTATTTTAATGAAGATTATCTTTTAGTTCAAGTTGATAGTACGGTTGCCAATCATGAAGTAGATTTATTGGTTAAAATAAAAAATGATATTCCTGAAAAAGCCAAAAATCAATATAGAATCAATAACATATTTGTTTACCCAAGCTTCAATTTGAAAAGGGACACCATTTCTACAAGAAAAATGGAAACCACTAAATATGAAGATCTTACTATAATAGACAACAAAACGGTGTTTAAACCCTTCATATTTGATAAAACGCTGTTATTCAATAAGGGAGATTTGTACAACAGAACTACGCATAATTTATCATTAAATAGATTAATAACTTTAGGCACATTTAAATTTGTAAAAAATGAATTTAAAGAAAATGATTCATTAGAAAATAATTTGGATGCGTATTATTATTTAACTCCTTTGCAAAAAAAATCCATACAAGTAGAAGCCTTGGCTAAAACAAATTCAGCCAATTATTCAGGTACGGAATTGAATGTTAATTGGAGCAATCGCAATACGTTCAAAGGTGCTGAACTATTAAAAATATCGGCATTTGCAGGTTTAGAAGCACAAGTTTCAGGACAAAACAATGGGTTTAACGTGTATCGATTTGGTGGTGAAGCTAACTTAATTTGGCCTCGATTTATTTCACCTTTTACCATGAGTTCAGGTAGCGCCTACGTACCTAATACCAAAGCATCTTTAAGTTACGAATATCAATTACGTACCAAATTATATTCCTTAAAAACATTCAACGGGTCGTTTGGCTATTTATGGAAGGAAAATGAGCGTAAAGAACACAATCTTAATGTGGTGAACATCGCATATACATCTTCCAACAATGTTTCAGATTTATATAAATCACAAATTGCTGAAAATCCTTCGCTACAAAAAGTAATCGATAAACAATTTATTTTAGGTACTACCTATTCTTACACCTACACCAATACGATGTTGAAGAATAAAAAAAATAATATTTATTTTAAAGGTGAAGTCGATTTGTCAGGAAACTCGGTAGGCTTAATATTGGGTGCTAACGATAGCGATAACCCCAAAAGTATATTGGGCGTTCCGTTTAGCCAATATTCAAAATTAGAAATGGATTTTCGCCATTATTATAATTTTAACAAGCAAACTACGCTGGCCAGTAGAATTATAGTAGGAGCAGGAATTCCATATGGAAATTCTGAAGAGTTGCCTTTCATTAAACAGTTCTTCATTGGAGGAACCAGTAGTATTAGAGCTTTTAGGGCGCGTTCTATTGGTCCAGGAACTTTTAATGGCAATGAAGTAACCAATTCGTTTTTACCAGACCAATCGGGCGATTTAAAATTGGAATTAAATACAGAATTAAGAACCACGCTTTACAAATTTGTTAAAGGAGCGCTATTTGTTGATGCGGGTAATATTTGGTTGCTAAATGAAAGTGCTGAAAAACCCGGAGCAAAATTTTCGGGTCAATTTTTAAATGAATTAGCCGTTGGAGCAGGTGTAGGGCTTCGATTCGATTTTAGTTTCTTGGTATTGAGAACAGATTTTGCATTCCCTTTAAGAAAACCATATTTGCAAGAAGGAAATCGATGGGTTATTGATGATATTAGCTTTGGAAATAGTGGCTGGAGAAAAGAAAATTTAATATTCAATTTAGCTATTGGTTATCCTTTTTAATATGATTTTATTAAGGATTGTTTTAAGTGTAAATTTTAATTAATTCCAATACAATCAATTCCCATCTATTTCATTGATATTCTATAATAAATGGTAAAAATCTTGTAATTCTTAATCTTCAAAAGCATGTAACTTTATTGGCATATTGCAATACTTAATTCATGCCTAAAAATTTATATAATTCAGACGAATCAACTCTTAAAACACCTTCTTTTATAACCTTAATAAAAGATAAGAGTGTATCGTTTTTCATAGACATATCAAATGTTATTGAATATTTAAAAACCGTAATGAAAAACCTTTTCACTAAGACGTTTGAATTTCAAGAATTTTTAAAACAATGTTACCAAATAGGGAACAAATCGGTAGGATTGATTTCGATTACAGGTATTATTGTCGGTTTGGTTTTAACCATTCAATCTCGACCTCCATTAGTAGAATTTGGTGCTGTTGCCATGTTGCCTGGTATGGTTGCGATTTCTATTATTAGAGAAATGGGACCTGTAATTACAGCTTTAATTTGTGCTGGAAAAATTGGTTCGAGTATGGGAGCTGAATTGGGTTCTATGCGAGTTACCGAACAAATTGATGCGATGGAAGTATCTAACACAAACCCCATAAATTTTTTAATTATCCCACGCGTACTTGCAGCTACCGTAATGATTCCGCTTTTAACCTTATATGCCGATGCTATTGGAATTTTTGGTAGTTGGTTAGGCATCAATATTAAAGATAACGTAAGTTTAAGCTTATTTATAAACCAAGCATTTAGTCAAGTCGAATTTATTGATGTGTTTCCTGCGGTTATAAAATCGTTCTTTTTTGGTGCTGTTATTGGTTTAGTGGGCTGCTATAAAGGCTATAATGCAGGTAGAGGAACAGAAAGTGTTGGTATTGCAGCAAACTCTGCGGTGGTAACTTCATCATTATTATTAATTATTGTAGACTTAATTGCTGTACAGATAACCGATTTATTCTAATGGAAAACAACTCAAATAACGTTCTTATAGAAATTAAAGATCTCAAAAAAAGTTTTGGAGATCAAAAGGTTTTAGATGGCGTTAATTTAGAACTTTTAAAAAATGAAAATTTAGTGGTTTTGGGTAAATCGGGTTCAGGAAAATCGGTTTTAATTAAGTGTATCGTCAGTCTTTTAAAGCATGATGAAGGAAGCATTAAAGTAGGTGAACACGAGTTGACAGATATTGATGAAGATGCTTTGATAGAAGTACGCAAAAAAATAGGATTTCTTTTTCAAGGTGCGGCTCTATATGATTCGATGACCGTAAGAGAAAATTTAACATTTGCACTTTCAAGGTTGAATGAAAAATTTTCAGAAGAAGAAATCAATGATAAAATTGTGGAAGCTTTAGAAAATGTAGGGATGCCTGATTCTATTGATAAAATGCCGTCAGAATTATCTGGAGGCATGAAAAAAAGAATAGGTTTAGCAAGAACGCTTGTGGTGAATCCAAATATCATTTTATATGATGAACCCACAACAGGATTGGATCCCATAACATCCGATGAGATAAGTAATTTAATAAACGATACCAAAACTAAATTTAAAAATTCATCTATCATCATTACCCACGACATCAATTGTGTAAAAACGGTAGCCGATAGAATTGCTATGATAAAAGACGGTAAAGTTTATAAAGTAGGAAGTTTAGAAGCATTTATTAATGATGAGGATACCTACATACAGTCATTTTTTAAATAATTGTATTTTAAAATGTCCATTATTAAGTTGTAAAACAATTAGCCAGAATTATAATTGGACATTTCATTCGGCCATAACAAAATAAATTGTAACAGATGAAAACAAATAAAAACGCATATAAAGTGAAACTTGGAATTTTTGTTTCCATTGGAATATTGATCTTATTTATAATTATTTTTTTTATAGGAAGTAATCAAAACTTGTTCAGCTCAAAATTTAAGATAAATACCAATTTTCGTAATGTAAGTGGTTTACAGGTTGGAGGTCAAGTTCGGTTTTCAGGAATAGCCGTTGGTACTATTGAAAGTGTATCCATAATTAACGATTCTACGGTAAATGTGGTAGCTATGATGGATAAGGATGTTAAAAAATTCATCAAAAAAGATAGTAAAGCGTCCATAACTTCTGAAGGTGTTATAGGCGATAAACTTTTAATGATTTCACAAGGAAGCTCATCAGCTCCAGAAATTAAAGATGGTTCCTTTATTCAATCTATGGAGCCTGTTGAATTTGATGATATTTTGGCATCTATTAAAATTACTGCCGAAAATGCCGAAGTTATAACCGATGAATTGGCTACCATGTTAATTGATATTAATGAAGGTGAAGGTACTTTAGGCAAACTACTAAACGATGAAGGTGTAGCCAGAGATATGGAAAAAACCATGGAAAATTTAAGACAGGGTTCCAAAGGTTTAGAACAAAACATGGAAGCTGCAAAGCATAATTTTCTTTTAAGAGGTTATTTTAAAAAGAAAGAAAGAGAAAAGGAAAAAGCAAAAAAAGAAGCAGAAAAAAAGGCTGAAGAAGCCGCAGAGGAACGCGCAGAAAAAAATAAATAAAAATTATGGACACAGAAATAAACATATTCAAAGACTCAATTCATCAATCGTGGTTAAATTTAGTATCTCATTTGCCAAAAATATTTTTAGCACTTGTAATATTCATAATTGGCCTATTAATTATTAGGCTGATAAATAAATATGCCAAAAAAATAATCATTTCAAAATCTGACGATCCATTAATAGCAGATTTCATTTTAAGTGTTATTTCATTGGTTTTAACTGTTTTGCTATTTGTAATATCATTAGGGATCTTAGGTTTTGATGATGTGACTAATAAAATTTTAGCAGGGGCAGGCTTAACCACTTTCATAATTGGTTTTGCATTAAAAGATATAGGCGAAAATTTTATAGCTGGTATATTAATGGCATTTCAAAGGCCTTTTAGAATTGGAGATTTAATTGAAATTGACGGTATAAAGGGGCGAGTTATTGAAATGAGATTACGCTCCACAACCATAAAAACCGTAGATGGCATAGACGCCTACATTCCAAATGGTTCTATTTTGAAGAACAATTTAAAAAATTATACCATAGATGAATTAATGCGTAACGAATTCATTTTAACAGTAGTACACGATGAAAGAATACACCAAGCGATTGCAATTATTGATTCTACCTTAAATAAAAATGAGTTTGTTTTGAAAACGCCTATGTATGATGTTTTGGTAGATAAAATTGAAAACGACACGGTTAACATTTTAGTTCTTTTTTGGTATAAAACAGATGAAGTAAGAGCTCCTGGTGGCAAATTAAAAACAGATTTACAATTAGATATGTATGCTGCTTTAAAATCTGAAGGGTTTAATTTACCAACCACAACACTTTCTGTGGAGCAAATTGAAAAGAAATAGAAATTTTTTTTTGAGTCAATAATGAGATTAATAGAGTTATTGTACTGATTATTAATATTATATATTTGAAATATTAACAATAAAAAAAATAAATTTATGAAAACTCTAAAAAGATTTATGATAGTTTGCCTTATTTTAATCACAACTGGTGCCATGGCACAAAGTGAAAAAGACACAGAAATAATGGCAGATGCACAAAAAGCGAAAAGCACACTAATTGCCACAGATGCAGGATTGGAAACATATTTTGATAATGCTTCTGGTTATGCTATTTTCCCGAATGTTGGAAAAGGTGGTTTAATTGTAGGTGGTGCTAGCGGTAACGGTGTTCTTTACGAAAACGGTACTGCAGTAGGAATGACATCCTTGAAAAAAATAAACATTGGACTTCAAGCGGGTGGACAAGCTATGATACAAGTTATCTTTTTTGAAACCGATGCAGCTTTAGCAAAATTTAAACAAGGTAATTATGAATTTTCAGCTGAAGCTTCTGCAGTAGTAGCTGAAGAAGGAAAATCTGAAAACGCTAGTTATTCCGATGGTGTTATGGTTTTTGCTTTGCCTAAAGCGGGACTTATGGCAGATGCCTCAGTAGGTGGTCAAAAATTTGAATATCACCCATTTCCACAATAATAATCAATATATTTAATCTTAAAAAGGTTGGCTAAAATTGCCAACCTTTTTTTTGGCACATATACCATATTTCATTTAATCGAATCAATATTTTGAATAATGGCATAGATAACAAAAAAATATCCTCCCAATTTAAACTGGGAGGATATTGCTATTAATCAGTAATAATTTTAAATCTATTGCCAAGATTCAATTTCTTTTTTTAAATCTTCTTTTGTTTTACCTGTTTTTTCTTGAAGGTTACCCATCATTTCATCGAATTTCCCTTCAGAATAGGTTAAATCATCATCGGTAAGATCACCATATTTTTGTTTGAATTTACCTTTTATTTGTTTCCATTTTCCTTCTATTTGATCTGAGTTCATAATCTTTTAATTTTTAGTTAATATTTCTTTTTAATATGAAATAAAATTACAGAAAGAAACACCGCATCATTAACTCAAAAAAATATTTTCTTAATGCAATAGCCAATAAATTACGAATCGGTTTGAAGTCAATATTTTATCTGATAAGGTTAAGTATATTAATTATTTATGGCAAAATTTGATCTGAAATTATAAAGTTGAACATAAAATTAAAGCTATGGATATTCCAAGTATAAAAAATGAAGACCAATATGAAGCGCTTCGCGAGAAAGGTTACAGTAAACAAAAATCTGCAAGAATTGCTAATACACCTAATGCTGGCAAAAAAGGAGGTGAAGCGAAGGCTTATGAAAAGTGGACAAAAAACGACTTATATGAACAAGCAAAAAATGTTGGTATTGAAGGGCGTTCCAAAATGAATAAAGAAGAACTTATACATGCACTTCGAAATAATTAAGCATTTATTTTTAACTTTAATATATAACTGTAACTAATGAATAGTATAAACGCAAAAATAATACGCCAAATATTTACACTCTTGTTAATAGTTTTAATGGGAGTTTTGATTTTCCGAGAAATGATACCCTATTTATCTGGTGTATTAGGGGCCATTACTTTATATGTGTTGTTAAAAGGGATTATGGGTAAATTGATTAATAGGGGCTGGAACCCTAATTTGGCTGCAGCTTTGCTTATGTTATTGTCTTTTATATCTATTTTGCTTCCTATTGCAGGTGCTGTACTTATGCTGGGTAACAAAATAGGTAAAGCAGCCCAAAATTCAGAAAAAGTGGTACAAGTAGTTAAAAATAAATTGGAAGGTTGGGAGCAATCGCTCGGGTATAATATAACAGACCAAATAGATGCTTCATCAATTTCCAACGGAATTACAAAGAGCATTACAAATATTTTAGGCGGCACTTTTAGTACGTTTATAGCTATTTCAATCATGTATTTTTTATTGTTTTACATGCTTACCAACCGTAAACAGCTACGCGAAACATTAATTGATTATATTCCTATAAGCAAGGATAATGTTAAAACATTAGGTAAAGAGGTACATGCCATGGTACGTTCTAACGCCATTGGTATTCCTTTAGTAGCTTTGGCTCAAGGTTTTGTTGCCTTAATAGGGTTTTTAATATTTGGTGTTGAAAGTCCATTTTTTTGGGCCGTAGTTGTAACCATTGGTTCTATGATTCCTTTTGTAGGAAACTTTTTGGGTACTATTCCGGTTTTTATTTTGGCGATTTCAAATGGAGATACATTTCAGGCTTGGGGCGTTTTATTATATGGTATCGTAGTGGTAGGCGTTACAGATAATCTTATTCGCCTTTATGTGCTTAAAAGACTGGATAACGTTCATCCTTTAATTACGCTTATAGGTGTTATTATTGGAATACCGCTTTTTGGTTTTATAGGATTGGTTTTTGGTCCTTTATTAATTAGTTTATTCTTATTGGTGGTTAGAATTTATAAGAAAGAATACGGAAAAGCACATAACAGACTTTGAAAAACCACTAAACGAACTCTTTTTTCAATGTATTGAGTCAATAATCAATTGGTTTAAGTCAACCGTTTTACTTTAAAATAAATAATTTACAATATCACAAATTTATGGTTTTTTAAAATTCTTGTTAGGAATAACTATAAACGGATTGATATAAATGATTAATTTTAAAATGAAATGTTATGAAAATAGGAATAATAGGAAGCGGAAATATAGGAGGAAATTTAGGTAAGCACTGGAGTAAAGCAGGACACCAAGTATTGTTTAGTTCAAGGCACCCAAAAGAGCTTAATAGTTTAGTGAATGAAGCAGGTGAAAATGCCAAAGCAGTAAGTGTTACTGAGGCTTTTGAGGCAAATGCCGATGTGTATTTATTGGCAGTGCCATTTAAAGCCATTGATGAAATAGCAGAACTTTATGCTGGAGAATATGGCGATAAAATTATTATTGATGCAACAAATCCCTATCCTGAAAGAGATGGAGAAATGGCACAGAAAGTTAGGGACGCTAATTATAATGCTTCGGAATATACAGCTATGAAATTTGGCACAGCAAAAACAGTTAAAGCTTTTAATAGTATACATGCAGAGCATTTAAGAGATCGTGCTTTTAGAACTTCCAATAAATTAACGATTCCATTTGCTGCACAAGATTTAGAAAGTAGGAAAGTGGGAAAACAACTTATTGAAGATATAGGGTTTGATGCTTTATATATTGGAAACTTAAGTGATACCAATATTATGGATCCAGACCAAGCTGTTTATGGTAAATCTCTGGAGCGAAATGAGTTGGAAACATTAGTAAATAGCACCAGAGCATCATAGAATAATTTGAGATTAAAATCCACAAGGTTTATATTGAATTTAATTTTTGATATAAACTTTTGCGGTATAAAAATAAAAAGCATCAAAGTTTTTCAAGTTTAAGTAAAGCAGTAAAGTTTTCAATAAGTTAAAAAAAATTAATATTTTTATAGATGGATGGAGAAATTATATTAATGTTTTCGGTGCTATTGGTAACAATAGTGCTTTTTGTTTTTGAAATTTTTCCTATTGATAAAATAGCTTTTTTTATTATTGTTTCCCTAATTTTATTAGGATTGGTAACACCAGAAGAGGGGATTAGTGGTTTTTCAAATCCAGCTACCATAGCCGTTTTAGCACTCATGATTTTGGCCATAGCCATGGAAGAAAATGGCGTAATACATTGGCTTACTTCGGGCATGGGCAAAATTAAGTCGTTACCTATTTATATAATGGCACCTATTTTTATGTTCGTAACAGCGGGCATATCGGCGTTTATAAGTACTACTGCCGTGGTTATCGTTTTTATAAAAATAATTAACCAGCTTTCAGAAAAATATAAAATTCCACAATCTAAACTTTTGTTGCCCATTTCATTTGCGGGTATTTTAGGTGGGTCTTGTACATTAATGGGCACTTCAACAAATTTAATAGTAAACGCTGTGGCAAAAAACTTAGGTGCAGAAAAGCTCGGTTTTTTTGAATTTTCTGTTTTAGGTCTTATATTTCTTAGCATATCTATTATTTATTTAACTATATCGTTGCGATGGCTTCCTTGGGACACTGTAAAAAATTTGGGGAAAGATTATAATATCGATAATTATCTTACCAAAGTGAGCATCAATCCAGATTCAGAATTAATCGGAAAAAAAATCCAAGAAACGTTTCTCTTTGAAAACCCCGAAGTATCATTACTACAGTTAATTCGGAATAATAGAATTCACAATTCACCCGGAAAATATATTACTTTAAAGCAAAATGATGAATTACTTTTATTATGTAACCTTGAAAACCTGGCACGTATTAAAACATCGGAAAACCTAAGGGTTTATGAAGGTAAAAAAGTAGATGAATTGGATGATGACAATAATGAAAAAGAAATTGGCACTAATGAATTAGATGAAGATGTTTTTGTTGAACTTTTAATGCTTCCAGGAGCCTCGTTATTAGGTAAAAACATGGCGAGTCTACGAAGTTTTATGTTACAGGATGCCATTCCGTTGGCTATAAAAAAAAGAAAAACACTTATAAACTTGCAAGACAGAATGGTGCGCAGCAGTATGAATCGTTTGGTGTTAAAGGCAGGCGACAGGCTATTGGTTGAAACATCAAAAGAAAAACTGCCAGCTTTAGAAACCATGGAAAATGTAGTGGTTTTACAAGAATTTAATAAAGTAAACACAGACTCAAAGTTCAAAAGATATTTTTCCTTAGGGGTTTTAATTTTAGTAATTATGTTGGCAGCAACAGGATTGTTATCTATTATGGTAAGTGCTTTGGCAGGCGTATGTTTACTGCTTATTACAAAGAATTTAAACCTGAACACCGTTTATAAAAAAGTAAATTGGCAAATATTTTTCTTGTTGGCAGGTATGATTCCTCTGGGTTTTGCTATGCATAATACAGGCACAGATATGTGGGTTTCAGAAAAATTATTAGGTTTTTTATCAGGACAACCGCACTACATAATTATAGGGACTTTATTTTTTGTAACCATGGTATTAAGTGGTGTGGTTAGCAATAACGCCACTGCAATAATTATGACACCTATAGCAATTTCAGTAGCCCAAGGTATGGATTTAGACTTTAAACCCTTTATATTAGCAATTATGTTTGCTGCCAATTTTAGTTTTTTCACCCCAATGGGGTATCAAACCAATACTTTAATATACGGCTTAGGTAATTACCGATTTAAACACTTTTTATTTATTGGCGGCATGCTTAGCTTAATACTTTGGATAGTGGCTACTTTTTTATTAACCAGAATGTTATAAATTTTTTAAAAATGAACGATAAATTTTCAATAGAAGGCTCAGTAAGTAAACTGTGGGACAAGTTAGATGGTTGGCTAGATGCCATAATTTTAAAGTTGCCTAACTTGGTAATGGCAATTTTAACAATGCTTCTTTTTTATTTTGTTGCGCGCGGTATTAAAAAACTTTCAAATAAGTACTTGTTGACGCATATCAGCCAAAAATCAATTCAGCTTATTATTGCAAAAATTATTTTCATCATTGTTATTATGATTGGGTTTTTTATAGCCCTCGGTGTTTTGGATCTTGATAAAGTATTAACAAGTATCCTAGCTGGTGCTGGTGTTATTGGTTTAGCCATAGGTTTGGCGCTTCAGGGCACATTAAGCAATACGGTAGGTGGTGTAGTGCTATCGTTTATGGATAAAATAAGAATAAACGATTATATAAAAACGAGTGAAGCTGATGGTTTTGTATCTGAAATTAGCCTTAGAAACATCGTTTTACGACAAACGGATAATAACTATGTAGTTATTCCTAATTCAAAATTTGTTGAAAATGCATTTACTAATTATTCTATAAGCGAGCGCAGCAGAATTGCAGTAACCTGTGGCGTTGGTTACGAAAGCAATTTACAAGAAGTTGAAGATTTAGTAGTTGGTATTATTGCAGAAAATTTTGAGCAAAAAGAAGGAGAGGGTGTTGAGTTTTTCTTTACGGAATTTGGCGATTCCTCTATTAATTTCATGACTCGTTTTTGGATTGATATGGTTAAAGCAAAGCAAGAACATGAAGCAAGGCATAAGGCAATTAAGCTTATTAAAACCCATTTCAATGCTAAAGGTATTAACATTCCTTTCCCAATCCGCACCTTGGACTTTGGAAAAAACAAGCTGCAAATTGCTCCTAATGAAAATGCAAGTGAAAATGCAAACAACGATTAATTTTAGTTTAACCATCTTTAAATGAATAGCGTTAAATACTAATGTGTTTGCGTTAATCTTATCCTAGTTTTTTTTGCAAATTTGGTTTGGAATGGCATGGTATGTAAAGTTTTTTTCTTTCATCGTTATGCTTTTAAATAAATCTGTTCAATCTAAAAAACTTAAAGACATGGAAAATGAATTTGCTAAACATGAAAAAGATTTTATAAAAATCTATCAAGAAAAAGGTTTCACGGCTAATTTTCATTTTAAAAATGATAAGCTCATTACCAGTGAAACAAAAAACGAGTATGCTCCTAATGATATTTATATTGTTGCAGAACATAGGTACGAAGGTATGAGTGATCCTTCTGATATGTCTATACTTTATATTATCAAAACCAATAAAGATGAAAAAGGAACTTTTTTGCTGGGATATGGCCCAAGCGCCGATTTGGAAGTAGCGGAATTTTTTAAAAAGATACCAAAAAGTAATGTCTCCAATGATGAAAGTATTACCAATGAATAGTAAAAAAATCACTTTTCATATTAATTCAATAGCCAAACAGCTATATATATTGCAGTAAATTAAGTTTCAATTTTATTTATGGTTGCTCGTGTTTTTTAGTTTTTAAAAGTTCTTAATAAAATAATTGTATTCAGTGATTGTTTTTAATTTTTCACTTCTTTCTATTTAAAAATCAGTGCTTTAAAGGGTTGTAAATATTAAGTGAAACCATTTCATTTATCAATTAAAAAGTATATCTTTCATGTATTAGTTACTATTTTGAAGGCATTGATCTAAAACTGATTTTATTAATATTAATCATTTCCTTGTCAATCTTTTCATTTACATAGGTTCCTACATTAAATTATTTTGGTGTAAGGTGTGTAAAATATTTTATGATAAAACAATTTATTACATGTAACTTTACACAAAATACTATTATAAATGAGCGATACTATATATAAAATAATTTTAGCTGATGATGATGAAGATGATAGATTGCTGTTTAGTGAAGCTTTAGAAGACATATCCTTAAAAACATCATTGTCACTTTTTAAACATGGGCAAGAATTGTTAGATTATCTTTTTCAGCCTAATGTAGAGCTTCCAAATTTAATTTTTTTAGATATCAACATGCCTATAGTTAATGGTATGCAATGTTTAACCGAGATTCGTAACCACCCTAATTTAAAAGATTTGTTCATAGCCATGTATTCAACATCTTCTTCAGAAAAAGATATAGAAGATTCTTTTAAAAAAGGCGCCAATATTTATATAAATAAACCAAGTTGTTTTACTAAACTATGCGAAATGGTAGAAAAAACACTCACAATTAATTGGCTAGCACATAATTCAAATTTAAATAAAGAAACATTTATATTTCGTATTTAAAACGTATGAACTTTAAGCAATTATATACTTCTACAAAAACTTATATAGTACTGCTGGTTATTGCCGTTATGTTATTATTGGTTACTACTAGCATGACCTATAGGCAAATTATGCTTACGCAAAAATCTGCAGAAAGGGTTGTGCATACATTACAAGTTTATAATGCTTTAAGTGATTTAACCAACCATTATAATAAAGCAAAAACAGAAGAATTTAGAGAAGAATTATTAAAAAACAAAGATTCAAATAACGGGTTTATAGCTTATAAGCAAGAAGGGCAATCTATAATAGATACTTTAAGTTTACTTATTCAAGATAACGATTTACAAAAAGCACGCATAAAGCCACTTACGGCATTGTTAAATAATTTACACAGCCAACTTTTAAATTTGGATGTTGTTAATGAGCAAGACAGTTTAGATGCAGCAGAAATAAAACAATCCCAAAAATTAAAAATCAATAGAACTTTAGACGACATAGGGAGCATAAAAAACAGAATGCTTACAGATGAAAAGCGTTTATTAAACGAAAGAAAACTAACTTATACTTTTCATAAATCTTTAACGCCAAATATGCTATTAATCTTGGCATTTTTTGCGTTGCTTGTATTTGTTATCTCTTTTTTTAGAATATACAATAACAAATTAAAGATAAGAAAATCGGAAGCCTTCTTAAAAAACGTACTAGCCACAACCGATAATATAGTAAACTATTACGAACCCATTTATGGTATTACCAATGAAATAATAGATTTCAAAATTATATATGCCAATGATTGTAATCGAGATTATCTAGGACTCGAACCAGATAAAATAATGGGCGATACAGTGTTAAATGTGTATCCTTTACATAAATCGCATAGTGAATTGCAAGAATTAATAACATCATTTAAAAAAAAGACTAAAGTTGTTTTTGATAGAAAAATTAGCATTGATGGTAAAACCATGTGGTTTAAATTATTGGTTACCTCACTTGCAGAAGGTGTTTTGGTTACCTGCCGAAATGCTACAGCCGATGAAGAATCTAAAGAAATGGAATCGGCTCTTAAAAAACGTTTAGAGCATCAAAACTTAACATTATTAGATAATCGTGCACTACTTACAAATATTTTTAAGAGTATTTCGCATATAGTTATGCACTTTAAAAGCATCAGAAATAAGGATGGTAAAATTGTAGATTTTGAAGTTCTTTTTGTTAATGATAAAATAAGTCCTCTAACAGGAGATATTCCAGACGATATTAAAAATAAAAAAATATCAGAAGTATTTCCAAGTACTTTTAATTCAGGTGTTTTTGAGCATATGGTGAATGCCATAGAAAATGATAAAGCTGTGGAATATGAGGTTCCTTACAATAATAAAAATGGCAGCGTACAATGGTTTAAAGCCACTGCCATTAAATTAGGCGATGGGGTTACAATAACAACCAGGGATGTTACAGGAGATAAAGAAAAAGCAAATCAATTAGTAAATTTAAATGAAGTGCTTATAATTCAAAATTCTATTTTAACAGGGGCAGAACGTATTGCTAAAATTGGTAATTTTATCTGGTATTTGGATACGGGTATTTCTGAAATTTCAGATAATTTTTATCAAATGTTAGGCTATCAACCAAAGGAGTTTGAGCCTTCATTTGAAAAATACAGGGAATTTATACATCCAGAGGATTTAAATGAATATGATAAAATTGGAAAAAAAGCATTAACAGAACTTCAAGTTTCCGAACATACTTACCGAATACTTACTAAACAGGGTACTATAAGGCATTTTAAAACGAATGGTCAATTTATAAACAAAAATGATAAATTGGTTATGATAGGTGTTGTTCAAGACGTTACTGAAACTATTGAGGCAGAGGCCATGTTATTGAAAAGTAATTTGGAATTAAAAAGCAGAAACGATGAGCTTGAATCCTTTAACCGTGTAGCAAGTCATGATTTACAGGAACCTTTACGAAAAATACAATTGTTTGCTTTAAGAATACAAGATACTGAAGCAGAAAATTTCACAGAAAAGAGTAAAGACTATTTTGGAAAAGTGATTAAAGCCGTTAACCGCATGCAATCGCTTATTGAGAATTTGCTGGCTTATTCTAAAATTAACATTACAAAAAAAGATTTTGAAAAGGTTGATTTGAACCACGTATTAGCTAAAGTTAAAGAAGATTTAACCACAAATATTAGTAATTCAAGTACCGAAATTATTTCAGATAATCTTCCCAAAATAATGGGAGTCACGTTTCAAATGGAGCAATTGTTCACCAATTTAATATCTAATGCTATAAAATATAAAAGAACAGACGAAACTCCAAGAATACAAATTCAGTATATCAAAGTTTCAGCTACAGAACTGCCTGATTCTGTTCAAAAAGAACATAAACAATATCACAAAATAACGTTTATAGACAATGGTATTGGCTTCAAGCAACAATATGCCGAAAAAATATTTGAAGTATTTCAGCGTTTACATCAAAAAACCGAATATTCGGGTACAGGTATCGGTTTGGCAATATGTAAAAAAATTGTAGAAAACCACAATGGTTATATTGTTGCTCAAGGAACCGAAAATGTAAGTGCCCAATTTATTGTTTATCTTCCTGTATAAAGTATTAAATTATCACCTTTCAAGCCCCTAATTACAACTGTTTTTTCTTTCTACAAATAGGAATTTCATAATTATAATAAGGCATTTCATTCAGCGTGTATATATAAACTAAAGTACTAAACTTGCAAATTTTTAAGGAATCTAATTAACTTTACAACTTAAATTTTAGAATTGAGAACAACTTACCACCATACCACACCAAATATAGACTTGTTTAAATATAAGTTGCTGCAATGGTCGCAACAGTTTGATGATGTAGTTTGGTTAGATTCTAATAATTACCATCAAAACTATTCTAACTACGATGCCGTATTGGCAGTTGATGCTTTTACAAGTATTAAAACGGATTATACACAAGCTTTTGAGCATCTAAAAGAATATCAAAACACCGTAAAAGATTGGGTTTTTGGTTATTTGACGTACGATTTAAAAAATGCTGTTGAAAATCTAATATCACAAAATTTTGATGGCTTGGAGTTTCCTGATTTATACTTCTTTCAACCCAAAAAAATCTTCTTTTTTAAAGGAAATGAAGTTGAAATACAGTATTTAAAAATGGTTGATGATGAATGGAAAGAAGATTTAAAAGAGATTAAACAAATCAACGAATCAACATATCAACAAATCAACAATCCCATCAAAATAAAACTCCGTATCCATAAAAATGACTATTTCAAAAAAATAAATAGCATGCTGGCACATATACACCGAGGCGATATGTATGAAGCTAATTTTTGTCAAGAGTTTTATGCGGAAGAAACCACGATTAACCCACTGGAAACCTATTTGAAACTTAACAGAATTTCCAATACGCCATTCGCAACCTTTCTTAAATACCAAGATAAATATCTGCTTTCAGCTTCTCCAGAACGTTATTTAAAAAAACAGGGAACTACCATAATTTCTCAACCCATAAAAGGAACTGCTAAACGTTCTAAGGATAAAAAAGAAGATGAACAATTAAAAAAAGATTTGTTAGCCAATGCTAAAGAGCTTAGCGAAAATATTATGATAGTTGATTTGGTGCGTAACGATTTATCTAAAACCGCTATTAAAGGTACGGTTGCCGTGGAGGAATTGTGTAAAATCTACACGTTTGATCAAGTGCACCAAATGATATCGACCGTTATCTCGCAAATTTCACCAGATACCAATCCCGTTGATGTGATAAAAAGTACCTTCCCAATGGGAAGCATGACGGGTGCGCCAAAAATCTCAGCAATGAAAATTATTGAAGCTTTAGAGGAAACTAAACGCGGACTCTACTCGGGCGCTGTTGGGTATTTTACTCCCATGGGTGATTTTGATTTTAATGTGGTAATACGTAGTATTTTATACAATGAAACCAAAAAATACGTATCCTATTCCGTTGGTGGGGCAATTACTGCTAAAAGCAACCCACTAAAGGAATACGAAGAGTGCTTGGTAAAAGCCAAAGCCATGCGACAGGTATTAGAAGATTAATCTAAATGGTCTTTAAATTTATTTTTAACTTCTTCATAAATAAATTCAACACGCTTAACTTCAATCGATTTAACTTTCGCTATTTCTTCAAAATTTAATTTTCCAAATACCAATAAGTCTATTATACTCGAAACATTTAAAGGCAACCAACCGTAAAGGCTTCCTATAATTTCTTTCGATTTGTTTTCTGATAAATCCTCCGATTCAAAAGTTGATAAAAAGGAATTATCTGCTTCATCATATAAAAATAAGTGTTTCTGTTTTTGGTCTTGCTGGTATGAAATATCGTTTAATTCATCATTCATTACAAAATCAAAACCATCATCAATGGTATATTTTTCTTTCAAAGCTTCCATTTCTTCTTCTAAAATGGAATTTGTACTTACTGTATTTTTATGAAAATCCTCTTTCCTAAATATGGCATCCAATTCCGCATCAGCATATTTAAAAAGTTTTAATTTTATAGCATTTACTTCCATGTCAATATCATAGCCTTTTTCATAAAATGAAGCAATACTTTCATCTATAATACCATTTGAAGCATACATTTTTTTAGGTATAACCCCTGTAGATTCTGCTATATAAAGACGTTGTTTTACATAAGGATGCAATTGTTGTGAGGTTGCTACCACTTTTTTATTGAACGCTTTTTGCGTTGCTTGGTCGTTTATTTTTTCTATAGAACTCATAATGCCTGTATTTAGTATCGTCTTCGAAATTTACAAAATTCTGTAGAATTTTATGTGATTAAAATCAGTTTTTGGGGCAGTAGCTATAAAAATAAAAACTTTAGAGGCAAGCCATTTTGCGAGATTAAAATAAACATTAACTTTGAAATATGATTGGCAATTTTGAAACCCATATAAACGCTAAGCTTTCGTTTTTAAAAAATAGCAAGTTACTTCTAGCAATTTCAGGAGGTATAGATAGCGTGGTTTTAACGTATTTATGCTATAAATTAGGTTTCAATATTGCTTTGGCACATTGTAACTTTAATTTAAGAGGAAAAGAAAGCGATGCCGATGAAGATTTTGTGCTACAACTAGCAGAAGATTTGGATTTGGAAGTGTTTGTTGAAAGTTTTGATACGACCACTTTTGCGCAAGACAGTAAACTATCTATACAAATGGCTGCCCGTATTTTACGTTATGATTGGTTTGAAACTTTAGCAAAACAACTTAAATACGATTATATTTTAACGGCTCACCATGCCGATGATAATTTGGAAACTTTTTTGATAAATTTTACGCGTGGTACAGGTTTAGATGGTTTAACGGGTATTCCTGAAATTAATGGTAAATTAGTAAGACCACTCTTGCCTTTTTCGAGAGAATTTATTGAGTTTTATGCTAAAGAAAATCATTTAAAATGGCGTGATGATAGCAGTAATGCATCCACTAAATATATGCGTAATAAATTAAGGCACGACGTTATTCCGGTTTTAAAGGAAATAAACCCCAGTTTATTGCAGAGTTTTCAAACTACTTTAAATAATTTACAGGGTTCTTGTGATATTATTGACGATAGGATTGAAGCTTTATTCAAAGAGGGCATTATTAAGTTAACCCCTACAGGATTTAAGCTAAGTATTTTTGAAATTAAGAAGTTTCATAACATAAAAGCCTATTTATACCGGTTTTTAAATGCTTACGGATTTACAGAATGGGACGATGTTACAAACTTATTAAACGCTCAACCTGGTAAGCAAGTGTTTTCAAAACATTGGCGTTTAGTAAAAGATAGGGATTATTTATTATTAAGTGAATTAGTTGATGATGAGCGTTCCATTATTACTATTTCAGAAACTGATAAACAAGTTGAAACGCCCTTAGGTATATTGTTTTTTGATGAAGCCGATGCTATTTTAGAAACATCGAAAACCATTGTATATGTAGATAAAACGACCTTAAATTTTCCATTAACTTTAAGAACATGGGAGGAAGGCGATGTGTTTTTTCCTTTAGGAATGGATGGTAAGAAGAAGAAAGTGAGCAAGTATCTTAAAGATGAAAAGCAATCGCTTTTAGAAAAAGAGCAAACGTGGGTATTGTGCTCTGGAAAAGCTATTATTTGGATAGTTGGTATGCGTGCCGATAACCGATTTAAAGTATCCGAAAACACCAAACATATTTTAAGAATTGAATTAAAATAAATTTGTTACACTGAGCGCAGTCGAAGTGTCTAATTAACTAAAATCATAATTTGAAACTACAAGGAAACATAATCGACATACCAAACAAACGTTTTTTTAAAGGTGAAATCACTTTTGAAAATGGAAAAATCGCATCGATTATTGAAAAGAATCATAACATTGAAACCTATATCCTTCCGGGTTTTGTAGATGCCCATATTCATATAGAAAGCTCGATGTTGGTGCCAAGTGAATTTGCTAGATTAGCCGTCACCCATGGCACCGTAGCAACCGTTTCAGATCCGCACGAAATAGCTAATGTCTTAGGGGTTCAAGGTGTAGAGTTTATGATTGAAAACGGAAAAAAAGTACCGTTTAAGTTCAATTTTGGAGCACCATCGTGTGTACCAGCTACCACGTTTGAATCAGCGGGTGCGGTGATAGATTCTGAAGCAGTAAAAAAACTTTTAGAAAATCCTAACATCAAATATTTAACAGAAATGATGAATTACCCGGGTGTTCTGTTTGATGATGAAGAGGTTTTGAAGAAAATTGATTGGGCAAAAAAATATGGTAAACCGGTTGATGGTCATGCACCAGGATTAAGAGGTGACAACATAACTAAATACATCAACGCAGGAATTTCTACCGACCACGAATGTTTTACTTATGAAGAAGCTTTAGAAAAACTTCAAAAAGGCATGAAAATTTTAATTCGTGAAGGAAGTGCCGCTAAAAACTTCGATGCTCTAATCGACTTGGCATCAGATAATTTTGAAAACATGATGTTTTGTAGTGATGACAAACATCCAGACGATTTGATTGTAGACCATATAAACAAACTTTGCGCAAGAGCTATTGCAAAAGATATTGATGTGTTTAAAGTACTGCAAATGGCTTGTGTAAATCCAGTAAAACACTATAATTTAGAGGTTGGATTGTTACAAGTAGGTGATTTTGCAGATTTCATTATTGTTGAAGATTTAGTAAAATTCAAAACGCTTCAAACATATATAAATGGCGAGTTGGTTTTTGATAAAGGAAAATCTTTAATTAAGCCAGTATCTTTTGATATTCTGAATAATTTCAATTGTATTAAAAAAGAGATTTCAGATTTTAAATATGAATCTTCAGCCAAAAAAATTAGAGTTATTGAAGCACTGGAAGGTCAATTAGTGACAAACGAATTAATTGAAGATGCTTTAATAGTTAACGGAAATTTAGTTTCAAACATCGAAAAAGACATATTAAAAATGACGGTGGTAAATCGTTATAAAAATGAAAAACCTGCCATATCATTTATTAAAAATTTCGGATTGAAAGAAGGTGCTATTGCATTATCTGTAGGGCATGATTCGCATAATATCATTGCCGTAGGTGTTTCTGATGAAGCCATTTGTAAAGCGGTTAATTTAATTATTGAAAATAAAGGCGGTATTTGCGCCATTTCAAATTCCGAAGAAAAAATTGTACCGCTTCCAGTCGCAGGAATTATGAGTGATAAAGATGGAATTACGGTAGGAAAACAATACGCTAACCTCGACAACATGGCAAAACAATTAGGTAGCACGTTACACGCGCCTTACATGACCTTATCGTTTATGGCATTGTTGGTAATTCCATCATTAAAACTAAGTGATAAAGGATTGTTTGACGGAACTAATTTTAAATTCACATCTTTGACAATTGACAATTGACAATTGACAATTGACAATTAGCAATTAACAATGAAAAATTAATAATTTCAGCAACCATCAACCAACAACCAAAAACCAAAAACCAACAACCAAATATGCCAATAATAGAACCAACCTACAAACCACTATTCTTTTTTAAAAAAGGTTTTGTTTCAACTGTTTATTCAGGTTTGGTACGTCGTGTTTCATTAAAACAAGAACGTGAACGCCTTAGGCTAGATGATGGAGATTTTCTGGATTTAGATTGGAGTTTTTCAAAAGAAAAAAGCAACAAATTAATTATTTTGCTTCACGGATTGGAAGGTAATGCCCAACGTCCGTATGTAACAGGAGCTGCTAAATTATTTAACGAGAATAATATTGATGCGGTTTGTGTAAATTTTCGAGGGTGTAGTGGTGAAGATAATTTGTTGTACCGAAGTTATCATTCGGGATCTACCGAAGATTTGGAAGCGATTATTAATCACGCTATTTTAAATAAAAAATATTCAGATATCTACCTGAAAGGCATTAGTTTAGGGGGGAATATTATTTTAAAATATTTGGGTGAAGGTGGATTAGTTCCACAGGAAATTAAATCGGCTATTGCCATTTCAGCACCTTGTTATTTATCTGGATCTGCTAAAGAATTGCACACTTTTAAAAATATATTATTTCACGACAGATTTAAAAGGCATTTAGTTAACCGGTTAAAAATCAAACAAAAAAACTACACCAATGATTTGAGTGTGGAAGATATTAATTCAATAAAAACTTTATACGATTTTGATAATATTTATACATCAAAAGCACATGGTTTTAAAAATGCCGAAGATTATTATGAGCAATGCAGTAGTCTTCAATTTCTTTCAAAAATAAAAACGCCAACACTTATTATTAATGCGCTTAACGATTCCTTTTTGTCACCAGAATGTTACCCGGTTAAAGAAGCTAAAAACAATCCGAATTTATATTTAGAAATGCCAAAATTTGGAGGCCATGTGGGATTTATTGATAAAAAGAATGTCTATTATAATGAAAAAAGAGCTTTATATTTTATAAAATCTTTTAACTAACTATCAATTGATAGCGTCCATTCGTATTTCTTACCATTTTATTTTAATGAATACTTAGAAAATGATTATTCAAATTAAGAAATTGCTAATATTCAATAAAATCAGTATAATTTATATTTTAAAATAAGTATTAATACGTAGTTTTTGTTTATGTTTGTATTATTAAATACGTAATCATGAAGAAAATTATTGTAGTTGGTAACGGAATGGTAGGTTATAAGTTTTGTGAAAAATTTGTAGCACTAGCAAAAGATAAAAAATTTCAGTTAACTGTTTTTGGTGAAGAACCTAGACCAGCATATGACCGTGTTCATTTAAGTGAGTTTTTTGAGAATAAAGATGCGAAAGCTCTTGAAATGGCTCCTAGAGAATGGTATGAAGAGCATGGAATTGAATTGGTTACCGACGAACGTATTACAGCAATTCATCGTGTTTCTAAAAAAGTAACAACGTCAAAAGACTTAAATTATAAATACGATTACTTAGTATTAGCTACCGGTTCTGCGCCTTTTGTACCAAATATTCCTGGTGTAGAAAAACAAGGTGTTTTTGTTTATAGAACTATTGAAGATTTAGAAGACATGCTTTCGTATGCCGCTAAATTGAAGAAAGGAAGAAAAAAAGACACTATTAAAGCTGCGGTTTTAGGTGGTGGTTTATTGGGTTTGGAAGCAGCTAAAGCAGTCATGGATATGGGTTTTGAACCCCATGTAGTTGAGTTTGCAAATAAATTGATGCCGCGACAGTTAGATACCAGAGCAAGTAAAGTGTTGCAAGAAAAACTAGAATCTTTAGGAATCAATATACACTTATCAAAAGCTACAAATAAAATTCTTGGTGATAAAAGTATCACAGGAATGGAGTT
This sequence comes from Mariniflexile fucanivorans, assembly GCF_004341235.1. Classification (GTDB taxonomy): domain Bacteria; phylum Bacteroidota; class Bacteroidia; order Flavobacteriales; family Flavobacteriaceae; genus Mariniflexile; species Mariniflexile fucanivorans. The sequence continues at coordinate 197,696 of NZ_SLUP01000002.1, read as the reverse complement.
TGGAGAATATGATAAAATTGATGTGGAAATGTTGGTTATTTCAGCAGGAATTAGACCGCGTGATGAATTAGCAAAAACCTGTTATTTGGAAATGGGAACCCGTGGTGGTATTGTGGTTAATGATAAAATGCAAACTTCCGATCCAGAAATTTATGCTATTGGCGAAGTTGCTTTATATAACCAAATGATTTACGGTTTAGTAGCTCCCGGTTACGATATGGCTGGTGTTGCCGTAAACCAAATTATAGGAAACTCAGAGGTTTTAATGGAAAGCGATATCGATATGTCTACCAAATTAAAATTAATTGGTGTAGATGTAGCGAGTTACGGCGAGCCTTTTATGCCTGTTGAAAAAGGCTATTCGATTATTTATGAGAACAAAACGAAGAATTTATACAAACGTATTAATATCAGTCATGATGGAAAAAGCCTTTTAGGAGGTATTTTAGTTGGTGATGCATCTGATTATAATATGTTTCATCAAATATATTTAAACGGTCTCCCAATTCCTGAAGATGCTGAAGAGTTGATTTTAGGGAGTAGAGGTGAAGGTGGTTCATCCTTTGGAAGTGTGATGGATATTCCAGATGCAGCGCAGGTGTGTTCTTGCGAAAGTGTGACTAAAGGCATGATTTGTTCTTCAATTACTGAAGGCGGTTGCCAAAATTTAGGCGATGTTATTGCAAAAACCAAAGCAACTTCAGGTTGTGGTGGTTGTAAACCAATGGTAGTCGATTTGGTAAATGAAACTTTAAAATCTCTTGGAAAAGAAGTTAAAGAAACCCTTTGCGAGCACTTTAGTTTTAACCGTCAGGAGTTATACGATTTGGTGAAAGTTAATAAAGTTAAAGATTACGACGAAGCTTTAAACTTGTTTGGTGAAGGCGACGGTTGTGAAACTTGTAAGCCAGCATTAGCGTCTATTTTCGCGACTATTACTATGGAAACGCCAAACAAACAAGTGGCTATTCAAGATACAAATGATCGTTTTTTGGCCAATATTCAACGTAACGGAACCTATTCGGTGGTGCCAAGAATTGCTGGTGGAGAAATTACACCCGATAAGTTGATTGTTATTGGTGAAGTTGCTAAAAAATACGATTTATATACTAAAATAACTGGTGGACAACGTATCGATTTATTCGGTGCACAATTACACGAGTTACCACTTATTTGGAAAGAATTAATTGATGCCGGTTTTGAAAGCGGCCATGCATACGGAAAATCTTTAAGAACGGTAAAAAGTTGCGTTGGTTCTACATGGTGTCGTTACGGAATGCACGAAAGTGTCACCTTCGCTATCGAAATTGAAGATAGATATAAAGGGTTACGTTCACCACATAAATTAAAAGGAGGCGTTTCGGGTTGTATTAGAGAATGTGCTGAAGCCAGAGGTAAAGATTTCGGATTGATAGCTGTTGATGGCGGATGGAATTTATACGTCTGTGGAAACGGTGGTGCCACACCAAAACACGCGGTGCTTTTCGCAGAACAATTAGACGATGCTACAGTTATTAAATACTTAGATAGATTCTTAATGTTTTACATACGAACCGCTGGACCTTTAGTAAGAACAGCGCCTTGGTTAGAAAAATTGGATGGTGGTATTGAATATTTAAAGAAAGTAGTTATTGAAGATTCGTTAGGAATTGCTGAAGAATTAGAACTGGAAATGCAAGGTCTTGTTAACAAATACGAATGTGAGTGGAAACAAGCTATTGAAGACCCAAATATGGCAAAACGTTTCAAACATTTTGTGAATTCGGATGATACGGATGATAATTTGGTATTTGTACCAATGCGTGACCAGAAAATGCCAAAGGCGTGGTAAATCAATTGACAATTGACAATTATCAATTGTTTAGCGTTAGGGATTGCAGCGGAAAGCCCGCAGTGAGGCACGAACGAGGACTTGTAGCGGAAAGCCCGACCCGATAGGGTAACGCCCAAATAAAAAAATGAATTAAATAAAGTGGATTTGTGAAAGTGTTTCAAACGCATAAACAAATAAACAGATAAACGAGTAAACTAATAGATATGCAAAATATTCTTGAACAATATAAATCGGTTACAGAAGCTGACGTTAAAACGTGGTTTGAAGTTGGTACCGTATCGGATTTTCCTGAAAATAGTGGGGCGTGTATTAAGTACAAAACCAAGCAAATTGCGGTGTATAATTTCGCTAGAAAAGACAAATGGTATGCTTGCCAGAATTTGTGTCCGCATAAAATGGAAATGGTGCTGTCTTTAGGGATGATTGGCGATAAAGAGGGCATTGCTAAAGTGGCTTGCCCCATGCATAAAAAGAATTTTTCGTTGGAAGACGGTACGAATTTAGCTGGCGATGATTTAAAAATTGCGGTATATCCTGTTAAAATTGAAGGAGGAAATGTGTATATTGGCTTTTCAGATTAACATTAAAATATACGCACCATGAAACCAACACGTTTTGAAACAGCCATTGCATTAATTGATAAACAAAATTCTGAAGATCCTAACGTTTACCACGCTTGTGGTTTGGATTTTCCTAAAGAACTATTGTATTCGCAACGTATGTCTCAAAAGTTGTTGCAGTTTAACCCAGATGCTTCGAGAGCGCTTCAAATTGCTGCCAGAGCGCAACATATTTGCCGTTGGAAAATTGCTAGAGACGAATACCCAATGGATAGAGTTGGCTATTTAAAATGGCGTGAAACGCTTAAAAAAATGCATGCTGAAATTACAGCTGATATTTTAAAAGAAGTGGGTTATGACGGTGAGTTTATTGAGCGCGTTTCTTTTTTAATCAATAAGAAACTTATTAAAAAGAATGAAGAAAGCCAAACGATTGAAGATGTGATTTGTTTGGTATTTTTAGATTATTACTTTGAAGAGTTTGCTGAAAAGCACAACGATGAAAAGGTAATTGATATTCTACAAAAAACATGGGTTAAAATGTCGGAAGAAGGACATGCAGAAGCCCTAAAACTTAAATTTTCAGATAAAAGTTTAGCGCTTGTTAAACGAGCTATTTCCTAAAAATTAAAATAACCAATGACGAAAAACGGTAATTCATTAGATCAACGCACTTTTGATAGATTAAGCCGTTTGTACATTATTGCTTTGAGTGCCATTGCGCTTTCGGTAATTGTGAGTCAGATTTTGGTGCGCAAGTATTTAAAAGACCAACAAAGTGACTCTTCGGTTATTAATGTGGCGGGAAGACAGCGTATGTTGAGTCAGAAATTAACAAAAGAGATTGTATTACTTTCTACGGAAGATAGCATTGAAGAGCGACTGCTCCTTAAGGAAAAGGTTAAGCAAACTCTTAAATTATGGACAGTATCACATAAGGCACTTCAAAACGGAAATGATAGTTTAGGATTGCCAGGGAATAATAGTGAAATTATCAAAGATAAATTTGAAGTTTTAAATCAAACGTTGGATAGTATTAGCAATGCTTCCCAAGCCATTATTGAAAAAATTGAAAACATTCCGCCATTATCAAATTCGGTTTTTGTGGAGGATGTAGCCATTGTAAAACAATACGAAGGCCATTTTCTTGATGTTATGGACGAGATTGTAAATCAATACGATTTAGAAGCCGATGCTAAAGTAAGTTGGTTACGTAAGTTGGAGTTGTTTATAATGGCATTTACCATACTTATATTATTGGCAGAATTTCGATTTATATTTTGGCCAACAGCAAAATCGGTTAAAACCATACTTGCAGAATTATTATTTGCAGAGCAAAAAGCTAAAAAAATGGCATTTGATGCCGACGAACTAAGTATTTCCAAAGAAAAATCGATTAAAGAATTGCGAGCGTTAAGTCATGCCATGGATGAAACGTTGCTGTTTGCACGCATTTCAACTATTGGAAATTTAGTGCATATGGGTAAGAAGTTTTCAAAACTTTTTAAGTTCACAAAGTTTAATATGACTACCAATTTTGCTGAAGTACTTTCTATAAATGAAGCAGAGCAACTTGTTATTGAAAACTTAATTAATAAACATAGAAAAAAGGGTTGGCAAGGTGAAGTAAAAGGAACAACGAAAGATAATCAAGATATTTGGTTGGAAATGGCAATTATTCCGTTTAACCCCACGGATGATAAATCGGAACTCCTTATCATTGCTTCCGAAATTACCACAAGAAAAGCAGCTCAACTTGAAATTGCCCGATTAACCAAGGAAAGTTTTGAGGAAAAAATAAACCAGCAAAAGGTTGTTTCAAGTAAAATTATTGAAAATCAAGAAAAGGAACAAAACCGCATTGCCAAAGATGTGCATGACGGCATTGGGCAAATGCTCACCGGTTTAAAATACAATTTAGAAAGTATTGATATTAAGGATATTGATAAAGCAGCTTTAAAAATTGAACACTTAAAAGTACTCACATCAGATATTATTAAAGGAGTAAGAACAGCAACCTTCAATTTAACACCACCAGAACTTTCCGATCATGGTATTGTACCGGCACTTTCAAAATTAACGTTGGAATTAGGTAAACTTACCGCTAAAAATATTGTATTATTCAATAAAACAGATTTTAATAAACGGTTAGATTCGTTAGTGGAAATTAATATCTACCGTATTGTACAAGAAGCTATTAATAATGCCATTAAGTACGCCGATTCTACACATATCCTCGTTTCGTTATCACACAGTGAAAATATACTTAGTATTGTTATTGATGATAATGGGAAAGGATTTGATCCTTCAAAAGTAAAGCATGTTAAAAATGGCGATGGCGGTATGGGAATGACCTTTATGAGAGAACGCATTAAATATATAGATGGGCGTTTTTTTATAACTTCCGAAATTGGAAAAGGAACACGAGTAACGTTGAATATACCATTGGGTTAATTTGAATGTCATGTCGACGATAGGAGACATCGCATTATTGGCTTTTTTGGTTATTACTTCGATAAGCTCATAGTTTTCTACTATTAAAGTATATATCTTAAAAGACAATTATTGATATATGTTTTTTCTATTGAAATGAAATTACGTAGTATTACTTAAAATCCTTATTTTTGTACTTATAAAAATAGAAAATGAATATGATAAATGTAGTTTTAGCAGACGACCATGTTTTAGTAAGAGATGGTATAAAAGCACTTTTAGAAGATCAGGAAGGCATTCGTGTTATTGATGAGGCATCAAATGGTGCTGAGGCTCTTGAGGTTATTAAGAGAAATAAACCGCATTTATTGATTGTGGATATCAGAATGCCAGAACTTAATGGTATTGAGGTTGTTGCTGAAATAAGTAAAAATCATCCCCATGTTAGAACTTTAGTGCTTTCAATGCATGATTCTGAAGAATACGTAGTAAAAGCCATTCAAGCAGGAGCCGATGGCTATTTACTGAAAGGAGCAAGTAAAGAAGAGTTTTTAAAAGCCATTCACAAAGTCGCTTCAGGAGGAAAATACTTTACGGGTGATGTTTCAGCAATCATTATGAATAATTTTGTGAATGGTAACACAGCAACCCCTTCAATTAATACTCCGGAAACAAAACAAATTGAAGACCCATTCAATCTTACCAAACGTGAAAAGCAAATATTAAACCTTGTTTTACAGTTAAAAAATAATAAAGATATTGCTGATGAACTTCAAATTAGCAAACGTACTGCCGAAGTACATCGTTTCAATTTAATGAAAAAATTAAACGTAAAAAATCTTATGGAACTAAGTAATAAGGCTAATGAGTATCAACTTATATAGTTCAAACTTAGTTTTTCTATTCTATTATTCGTAAAATTCAATATATTAAGTAAGGTTTTTTGATAGATTCATAAAAACAGATTTTGATATTTATCAAATACGTATTTATTTATATAATACGTAATTTATATTTTTATTATTAAGTATATATACTTAGTTTTGTACGTATAAATATACTTATTATGAAAACGACACAATCTCTTAAGGCAACTAAACTAAGTTTGTTCAATTTTAAATCGATTCCAACACGTACATTTTGGATTACTTCAATTTCATTCTTCATGTGTTTCTTCGCATGGTTTGGTATTGTTCCATTTATGCCCGATGTTGTTAAAGATTTAGGATTAACTCCAACTCAAAAATGGAACTCTATCATTTTAGCAGTTTCAGGAACCGTATTTGCCAGATTACTTATTGGAAAATTATGTGATAAATACGGTCCAAGATTATGTTATACATGGTTGCTAACATTAGGCGCTATTCCTGTAATTGCATGTGGTTTGGTACAAACGCCACTTCAATTTTTAGTATGTAGGTTATTTATTGGTTTCATAGGTGCTTCGTTCGTAATTACGCAAGTACATACCTCTTTAATGTTTGCTCCTAATGTAGTAGGAACAGCCAATGCAACATCTGCAGGATGGGGTAATTTAGGTGGTGGTGCTAACCGTTTAGGGATGCCATTAATCGCAGCTGCTGTAGTAAGTTTTGGAGTTGCCGATGCCGAGGCTTGGAGATATTCAATGGTTATTGCAGGTATCGTTTGTTTTTTAATGGGAATTGTGTATTACTTTTTTACTCAAGATACACCTGAAGGAAACTTTAAAGATTTAAGAGCCGCTGGTGAAGAAGTTACTACTAAAAAAGATAAAGTTGGTTTTTCAACCGTTATAAAAGATTATAGAACATGGATACTTTTTGTAGTTTATGCTGCTTGTTTTGGTATAGAACTTACAGTATATGGTACCATGGATGATTATTTGCAAAACACGTTTCAATTAAGCAGACTTACCGCAGGAAACATTGTTTTGTCCTTTGCATTAATGAATATTTTTGCTCGTACCTTAGGTGGTTTCTTTGGTGATAAATTTGGAAAACTTAAAGGTTTACGTGGTCGTGTATTGTTTCTTGCGGCCATCTTATCATTAGAAGGTATTATGTTAGTTACATTTTCTACAACGACAAGTATTGTGTTAGGAATCATGTTTTTAATCATGTTTAGTTTAACAGTTCAAATGGCTGAAGGGGCAACCTTTTCTGTGGTACCATTTATAAATAAAAAAGCGATTGGTTCGGTTTCAGGAATTGTTGGTGCCGGTGGAAATGTAGGGGCTTTTTTAGCAGCTATGTTATTAAAATCTAAATCGGCTGTAGCGGAAAAAGCAGCACTTGTTTCAAATCAAGGATTGGGTGAAGAAGTTATGAAATCAGCGCAATCTGCAGCAGCATCTAGCGCAGTTTCAAGCGGTTATTTCATCATCGGTTTTGTGGTTGTGTTAACAGGAGTTTTAGCGCTTGCCATTCGTTTTTCAACAGAAGATGAAGTGGTTTTGGAACCAAACTTAAACGAAGTAAGTCCTGAATTAATTACTGTTAAGGCAGATTATAAAAGTTAATTTTAATAGATTTTGAATAAACAAGTAGCTTTTTTATTGTATTACTAATAATAGATTAGGAGCTTGTTTGGTGTTGTTAAATTAACGTAATTCGTAATAAATCGTATTTGTAAATGCATAAAAAGGAAGTAAAAACAACGTGTTCGTATTGTGGAGTTGGTTGCGGGATTATTGTTAAAAAAGATAACAATAATAAGGTGCTGGTTGAAGGTGATAAAGACCATCCTGTAAACAAAGGTATGCTTTGTTCAAAAGGCATGAATTTACATTACGTCGTTAACGATACTTCCGATAGAATTTTATATCCCGAAATGCGCTGGAGTCGTTCACATCCTCGCGAGCGTGTAAGTTGGGACGATGCTTTAGAGAGAGCAGCAAGTGTTTTTAAATCTATTATAAAAAAACATGGTCCGGATAGCGTTGCCTTTTATGTATCAGGACAAAGTTTAACCGAAGAGTATTACATCGCCAATAAACTAACTAAAGGTTTTTTAGGGACCAATAATATCGATACGAATTCACGATTGTGCATGAGTTCGGCAGTTGTTGGATATAAAAAAACCTTTGGAGAAGATAGTGTGCCAGTATCTTATGAAGATATTGAATTAGCCGATTGTTTTCTAATTACTGGTGCAAATCCTGCCTGGTGTCATCCCATTCTTTTCAGACGCATCGAGCAGCATAAAGAGAAAAATCCCGATGTGAAAATTATTGTAATAGATCCGCGTAAAACGGATACAGCAAATTTTGCCGATTTACACCTTCAGTTAATTCCCGGAACCGATGTTGTTTTATATAATGCCATAGGAAGATGTTTGTATAAACGCGGATTAATTGATGAAGACTTCATTAAAAATCATACCGAAGGGTTTGATGCCTATAAAACTCAAATTTTCGAAACTTCATTAAAAGAAGCTTCAAAAATTTGTGGAATTTCAGAAACAGATATTCGAAAAGCCGCCGATATTATTGGTCTTTCAAAAGGCTTTATTAGCATGTGGACCATGGGGCTTAACCAAAGTGCAATAGGTACCGATAAAAACACAGCTTTACTAAACTTATCACTTATAACCGGACAAGTTGGTAAACCAGGTTCTGGTCCGTTTTCTTTAACTGGACAACCTAATGCCATGGGAGGTCGTGAAGTAGGAGGAATGGCAAATCTTTTGGCAGTGCACAAAGACTTGATGAATGAAGAACATCGCAGGGAAGTAGCCCAATTTTGGGGCGTTGATAAAATTTCACCAAATCCAGGATTAACAGCTACCGAAATGTTTGATGCTTTGGAATCTGGAAAATTAAAGGCTATTTGGATTGCCAGTACCAATCCACTTGTAAGTTTACCTAATTTAAATCGCGTTGAAAAAGCCATGAAAAACGCCAAGTTTGTTGTGGTTCAAGATATATCGCATAAAGCGGATACTGTGGCTTTTGCCGATTTGGTACTTCCTGCTGCTGGTTGGTTAGAAAAAGAAGGGACGATGACGAATTCTGAGCGTCGTATTTCCTATTTACCTAAAGAAATAAATGCCCCTGGAGAAGCCAGACCCGATGTGGAGATTTTCTGTGATTTTGCGCAACGTATGGGCTTCCGAGGCTTTAACTACAACAGTACCGAAGAAATTTACGATGAATATTGTTCTATGACCAAAGGAACAAAAATTGATGTATCGTTTTTAAATTATGACAGATTAAAAAGTGAAGGCACCTTTCAGTGGCCAGTATCAGAATACCGCCATGCAGGAACGCCACGACTTTTTCAAGATAAAAAATTCTATACGCCGTCACAAAAAGCCATTTTTAATGTGGCTACCAGTATTCACAATACGGCGTTACAACCCAATGAAGATTACCCCTTAGTTTTAACAACAGGCAGGGTACGAGACCATTGGCATACCATGACAAAAACGGGCAAAGTTTCCCGTTTAAAAACCCATTATCCAACGCCCGTTTTAGAAATTAATCCTGTGGATGCATATTTAAGTAAAATTAAAGATGGTGATATTACCGAAATTAAAAGCGAAAACGGCGTTGTTAGGGTACGAGCAAAAGTAACTGATAGTATTGTAAAAGGTTGTGTATTTTTACCCATGCACTGGGGGAAACAGTTGCAAAGCACCTTAAATAGAGCTAATAATTTAACCAACACACATATAGATCCAGAATCGAAGGAACCCGATTTTAAATATACTCGTGTGTCCGTTTCAAAATATAAAAAGCCAGTCGAAAAAATTATTATTGTTGGGGCAGGAGCTGCAGCATTCCGATTTATTCAAAATTATAGAGAATCGAATGAAGTTGATGAAATTCATGTATTTTCAAAAGAGCCTAATTTGTTTTATAACAGGGTGTTGCTTCCCGAATATGTAACTGAAGAATTGAGTTGGGAACAACTTCTTAAAATAAAACAAAAAGAGTTAGGTAAGTTAAATATTAAGGTATATCCTGAAACATCAATTAACAAAATCGATTCTGAAAATAAAATAGTGACAGATACCAATGGCGATAAACACACTTTCAATAAGCTTATTTTGGCAACTGGAAGTCGTTCGTTTATTCCAAAAGATGTTCAAATTGATCTGCCTGGGCGTTTTACCATGCGTAATAAGAATGATGCCGATAGATTTAAAGCTTATTTAGATGCTACAGGTTTACCACCCGAAGAACAACACGTTGTTATTGTAGGAGGCGGACTTTTAGGCTTAGAGTTGGCAGCTGCCATGAAGCATAAAAACGTAAAAATCACCATCATACAACGGGCATCTCGATTAATGGAACGTCAATTAGATAAAATTTCAAGTAAATTGTTGTCTTTGGATGTGCAAGAACGTGGTATTCAAATTTACTTTGACAATGAAGTAAGTACCGTATTTGATGATGATGATACAGGCGAATTAAACATCACTTTAAAAAGTGGAAAGTTCATTACGGCTAATGCCATTGTATATGCTATTGGAACGATTCCTAATATTGAAATTGCGAGAGAAAACGGCATTCATTGCAGTCGTGGAGTAAAAGTGAATCAGCATTTGCAATCGTCCAATTCAGATATTTTTGCGATTGGTGAAATTGCCGAATTTAATAATCAATTATTCGGAATTACTTCAGCAGCAGAAGAGCAAGCCACTATTTTAGCCAATTTTATTGCGGGCGATATTAGTTGTGCTTATAACGGTTCGGTTTTAATGAATATTTTAAAATTCAACGATTTAAATCTGTGTAGCATTGGCGAAATAAATGTACCTGAAAATGATGATTCGTATGAGGAAGTCATCTTCACCGATATTTCAAAACGCTATTATAAAAAATGTATTGTAAAGGACGATTTGTTAGTTGGTGCGGTTTTAATGGGTGATAAAAATGAATTTGCCGAATTTAAAACCATGATTGAAAGCAAAATCGAAATGTCTGATAAAAGAAACACTTTATTACGCGGATCTTCAAACGATGTGCCTGTTATTGGTAAATTAGTCTGTTCCTGTAGTCAGGTAGGTGTAGGTAATATTGAAGATGCCATTAAAAGTGGCTGTACCGATTTTACAGAACTGTGTAACAAAACAGGAGCAGGTTTAGGCTGCGGAAGTTGTAAAACGGAGGTTAAGGAAATTCTTAATAATGCAAAAGTATTGGCATGAGTGAATCATATAGATTAATAGTGAACGGTGGTGTACTGTCGCCGGGCGAGTTAAAATACATTTGTGAAGCCGCAGAAAGTTTGGGTTTAGATTCCATTTCGTTTGGTTCAAGACAAGATATTGTTTTTCCAGAACCTGTAGATGTAGAAAAATTAAAGACGTTCGATAAACTTCAAATAGTAGTTCCAAATGCAGACCGTTGCGAAAATATGGTGTCGTCTTATGTGTCGTCCGATATTTTTCCAAGTACCTCATGGCTTACCAGCGATAGGTATTTATACGTTTTGGAACAATTCAAACATAAATTAAATTTACGTGTTAATATTACCGACCCTAAACAACGTTTAGTGCCTTTATTTACGGGGCATATTAATTTTATAGCTTCAGAACACGAAGATTATTGGTATTTGTACATCCGACTTCCAGAATGGAAAAAAACAGTTATGTATCCAGCGCTTATTTATAGCTGGGATTTAGATAAAGTAGAGCTTGCCATTGAAAACATGTTGCAGGAAGAACCAGAAAATGTAGAAACTATTTTCGAATTGGTTAGTGATGCGATAGACACCAACAACAGAACCGTCGATAAACCTTTGGAAGTCCCATTTTACCCATTTCCATACTATGAGGGCATGAATAGAATAGGCGATAAATATTGGTTGGGTTTATATTGGAGAAATAACCGTTACGACCTAAATTTTTTAAAAGCGATGTGCGAGTTGTGCGCCGAAAATAAAATAGGTAAAATATCCATCACCCCATGGAAATCATTCATTGTAAAAGGTATTCCGTTGCAAGCAAAACTCCAATGGGAGAAGTTTTTAGGCAAGTTTGGTATCAACGTACGCCACTCCATGCTAGAACTCAATTGGCATTTGCCGGTGAATGATAAAGAAGCTTTGAGTCTAAAAAAATATTTGGTTACTAATTTCGATCAGAACGATATCAGCACCTATGGTTTAACTTTCGGACTCACCAATTACGCTAGTAAGGCCTATTATTTTACATCGGTAGTTATTCAGAAAAACAAACAACCCGAAGCGTTACATGGTTTTGTAATTCGAGACACCTACAATTTATTGTACGCCAAAAATTTCGACCCAAATACACGAGACTACATCATGCATGTTCAAGATATTGATAAGGTGGAGTTACCTGGTTTGTTAATGGAATTAAGTCAGTTGTATTTTGAGCAATTAGGAACCGAACGCGAAGAGGTTTCAGTAAAAGCTGTAAAAAAGGAAAGTATTGAAGAACAAGTATATCAGTGCACAGATTGTTTGACGGTTTATAACGAAGTTTATGGCGACATCACCCAAAATATTCCGCCAGAAACCCCGTTTGAAAGCCTACCAGAAACTTATGAATGTTCCCTTTGTGAAGCCCCAAAAAGTAGTTTTGTGAAGAAAGTTTTGGTGAAATAAAATCAATTTATAGAAGCTGTTTCCTGCTATCCGCTATATCTTTTTTGAAGAAAAATCAAAAAAGGATGCCGCTTCTATCAGGGCTAAACAAGCTGCTTGGTCATTTCATACAAGGCAATGTTGGTGGCTTGCACCACATTCATACTGCTATTTAAACCAAACATATCAATATGAATCACAACATCCGATATATTTAAAATAGCTTCCGAAACCCCAAAATTTTCATCGCCAATTACGAGTACTATCGGTTTTTTTGCCGCAAATTTTAAGGTGTGAAGCGGTTTGCTGGTAGATGTAATTTCCAACGAAATAATTTGATAGTTTTGTTCTTTTAACTTTTCAACAACAGTAATTGCAGATGCACAAATTTCAAAATTCACTACTTTTTCAGTAGCTCGTGAAGTTTTTGTAATTTTCCTTCCAATAGAAATACCTTCACCACAAAGCATCAATTTTTCAACCCCAAAAGCATCAGAAATTCTAAATAAACTACCAATGTTTGGTGCGTTGGTTACATTATCGCATACTAGGACAATTGGGAATTTACGTTTTTTAAAATGGATGTTGTAGTGGGTAAGCTGCAAAGGTGTTGATGTGTTTATTTGTTAAGTTGTTTTCTGTTTAGGTGTTAATTCGTAAATCGTAAATCAAAAACCGTCAATCGTTAATCAATTCAATGTTCAAACGCATATTTAACAATATTAGCGCCCATTTTCAAGGCTTTTTCTCTAACATCTGCGGGGTCGTTATGCACTTCGGGGTCTTCCCAACCATCACCTAAATCACTTTCATAGGTAAATAATAAAACCAATCGGTCTTCAAAATAAATACCAAAGGCTTGGGGGCGCTTGCCATCATGTTCATGTATTTTAGGTAAGCCGTTCGGGAATTTATACGCTATATTAAAAATGTCGTGATTTGCAGGAAGTTCTACCAATTCCTTATCTGGAAATACTTTTTTAAGTTCTTTCGTTATGTATTGTTGAAAACCATAGTTATCATCAATATGCAAAAAACCACCAGAAATTAAATAATTACGAAGGTTTTCAGCATCGGTTTCACTAAAAAACACATTTCCGTGCCCCGTCATATGTAAAAAAGGAAATTGAAAAATATCAGAACTTCCAACTTCTACATCTTGTGGTTTTGGGTTTATTTTAGTGCCAATGTTATTATTACAAAACGCAATTAAGTTACGTAACGAGGTTGGGTTTGCATACCAATCTCCACCACCTTTGTATTTAACTAGTGCTATTTCTTGGGCAGAAACAGTAAAAAGTAAAAAGTTAAAAGTTAAAAGTAGGATTGTCTTTTTCATAATTGACTCAAATTTGTTTACTGACAAAACTATATGTAATTATATAAATGAAAATAAATGTAATTAATATAACCCATTCATTAGCGTTTTTTATAAAATCATAATTTATTAGAATTATACTAATTGCATTTAATAAAATAATTAAAACGCCAATTATTACAAAAGAAACAATGGTTAATGCAGCAGATTTGGAAGTATAATTATTTGATCCAATCCTTTTATGAAAAAAGAAGAATATAGAATTGTAAATAGAAATTATAATCTTTTTCATTCATTTGTATAAGCGACTGAATGACACGCTACAATAGCAGCCGTTTCGGTACGCAGTCTGGTTTCTCCCAAAGTTACTGGAATAAACTTGTTTTTTATGGCCAATTCAATCTCTTTTGTACTAAAATCGCCTTCAGGACCAATTAAGATCGTAATATTTTGTTTTGGTTTTAGTTGTTGCTTCAGCGATTTTCTATCGGTTTCTTCGCAATGGGCAATAAACAAATCGCCTGTAAATTCCTGTGAAATAAAATCTTTAAAAGAAATAGCATCATTAAGTTTTGGCATATAGCAACTCAACGATTGTTTCATGGCCGATTGCATAATCTTCTCAAAACGTTCGGGTTTGATAATTTTACGTTCGCTATGGTCGCACATTATAGGGGTGATGCTATCAATACCAATTTCAGTAGCTTTTTCTAAAAACCATTCGTAACGGTCGTTCATTTTAGTTGGTGCCACCGCTAAATGCAAATTATAATCGTGTTTTTGTTGTTTTGATTTCGAAATAATAGTTACCACACATTTGTTAATGTTTGGTATGGTCACTTCTGCAGTAAACAACCAGCCATTACCGTTTGTAATATGTAATATATCGCCACCTGTTTTGCGAAGCACTTTTACAATATGCTTGCTTTCTTCTTTTTCAAAAGAAAATTGGGTGGTACTCTCGGTAATGTCTGGATTGTAAAAAAGTTGCATTAATCTAATTTGTCTACAATTTTTAAAACTTTAATTTCTGAGATTTCCTTAGGTTCAAAAGTTTTTAAAATTATATAAAACTTGTTTTTTTCTGGAATATCTACAGTGAAAATATCATCTAAACTATGGTCACCATTAATAATTTCATTTTCAAATTCGGGTTGTAATTCACCTTCTATAAACCAGCCAGAATCGCCACCTTTATTGGCATTCTCATCCATGGAATAGCGTTTTGCTAAAAAATCAAATGGTGCATTACTGTTTTTATACTCATTAATTAATGTTGATCTAAAAATATTTAAATCGTCTATGTTTCCATATTTGGTGCCATCTAAATAAATATAAGAAACTCTGTAATAGGTTTTATTGGTTTTTTCAACTACTTTGTAAATTATTCTTTCATAGCTGTTCCTTACTGTTTTCATGCTACCCGTATTAAGGGCTATAAGCTCTTTGGCTAGTATGGTTTTGTGTTTTTCCTCATTAAAAGTAAGCAATTTATTTTCTTTCGATTTGTTTGATGCAAGATATGCTTCAATCTGCTCTGGGGTTTCAATAAATTCTAATTCTTTTTCGGTTGAAGTTTGGGCATTCAAAAAAGCAGAACCACAAAGGGTTGCTGCAAAAAGTAGGTTTTTAATCATGATTTTGGGTTTAAATTTAGCCTCAAATTTAAAATTATTGTCGGAAAATTTAAATGGGAAGGATATAAATTTTTAAGAATAGATTGTTTATAACTTATTTTAGTTTTTTGTTAAAGTAGAAATGTGCTAACATTGAGGTACATAGATTGATAATGAATAGTATTTGAATAAAAGAAAAAATGATAAAAATTATTACAATGAAGGCATCCATACTTAAGGAGTCATCTAACATAATAAATTTATTTTCAGTAATGCTATAATAAAATATTCCGATCATAAATATTAAGAAGCAAAAGATGCTCGTTGTAGTATGGATTTTAGTCAAAAAAACATTTAAATTTAAACTTGATTTACTCAAAATCCAGTAAATGAAACCTATAATAACGTAAAACGAACCAGATAAAATAATAAAGTCTAAATTTGAAATAACATAATATGTATCATGAATGTTTATTACAATTGAATCAGTGTTGTAATCAAAGAAACCAATAACAAAAATAATTATTGAAGTTATCCAAAAATAGATATTTGGTTTTATAGGTCTCATTTAAAAAACATTTGCGCATTAGTGGCTATAAAATTAAATCTTCAATCGCGCTGAAGCAGCTACATTTTGTTCAGCAAAATCGCCTTCTAAATATTTTAGATAGCCTACTATGGCAATCATAGCAGCATTATCGGTTGTGAATTCAAATTTGGGCACGTAGGTAGTCCAACCAAATTTTTGTTCACCATCTTTTAAGGCTTGACGAATACCAGAATTTGCAGAAACACCACCACCAATAGCAATATGTTTTATGCCCGTTTGTTTCACGGCAAGTTTCAATTTATCAATTAAAATCCCGATAATAGTATATTGAATAGAAGCACAAATATCATTTAGGTTTTCTTCAATAAAATTTGGGTTTGCTTTGGTTTCATTCTGGATAAAGTATAAAATAGCTGTTTTTAACCCTGAAAAGCTAAAATTTAAACCATCAACTCTTGGCTTCGTAAATTTAAATGCTTTAGGGTTTCCTAATTTGGCACGTTTATCAATTTCTGGTCCCGCAGGATAGCCTAAACCTAATATTTTTCCACTTTTATCAAACGCTTCACCAACGGCATCATCAATAGTTTCACCAATAACGGTCATGTCAAAATAATTATCAACTCTAACAATTTGGGTGTGTCCGCCAGAAATAGTCATGGCTAAGAACGGAAATGGTGGTTTATTAAACCCTTCTTCATCAATAAAATGCGCCAAAATATGTCCTTGCATGTGGTTCACATCTATAAGCGGAATATGCAATCCGTAAGCCAACGACTTCGCAAACGATGTTCCAACTAATAACGAACCCATTAACCCAGGCCCTCTTGTGAAAGCAATAGCATGTAACTGGTCTTTAGTAATATTTGCTTTTTTTAAAGCTTGTGCCACCACCGGAACAATGTTTTGTTGGTGCGCTCTGGATGCTAGTTCGGGTACCACGCCACCATATTCTTCATGTATTTTTTGGTTTGCTACAACATTGCTTAAAATACGTCCGTTGTGCATTACAGAAGCCGCGGTATCATCGCAAGAGGACTCAATTCCTAGAATATAAATATTTTGTGAAGCCATTACTGAATTTTGGGCATAATTATTGTTAATTTTGAAACAGAATTAAAGTCTAATACAGTACTTTTATTCGTAATTGCAAAAATACTTAATTATATTTTTTAATTGAAGTTAAAAAAGTAGTTTGTGTAGTTTACCTTAATTAGTGCCTTTTCAATTATTAAATCGTTATTTAGTATCAAAAAAATATTCAAAATAGCATATAAAATAGCAGGCATCGTACTGCTGCTTTTCATCATTTTGGTGCTGGTACTTTCTATTCCTGCGGTTCAAACCAGTCTTGGTAAATATGCTACAAAACGCCTTAACGACGCCTTTAAAACCAACATAAACATCAGCAGGGTTAGTTTGCAGTTTAATGGCGATGTAGAGCTTAAAGACATTTATATAGAAGATTTTAAGCAAGATACCCTTATAGGAATAGCAGAGTTAAACACGTCCATTATTAGTGTTAATAATTTAATTAATGGTAAATTAACTTTTGGTGATATTGATATTGAAGATTTAATTTTTAATATTAAAACCTATAAAGGCGAATCGGAAACCAACTTGGATGTTTTTGTACATAAATTTGAAGACGATAACCCAAGAAAAACAACAAGTTCATTTTTGTTATCGTCTAGTGATGTGTCCATTTATAACGGTATTTTTAGATTACTGGATGAAAATAGGGAAACCACAAAATTGTTAGAATTTACAAAGCTAAATATTAATGCCACCAATTTTTTAATTAATGGAAGCGACGTAAGTACTCGAATAAATACGTTGGCTTTTAAAGATAGTAGGGGCTTGGTTATGAAAAATATGATGACCGATTTCGCCTACACGCTAACCGATATGACTTTTGATAATTTAGAGGCTAAAACAGAACATTCTTTATTAAAAGGTGATTTGCAATTTTCATACAATAGAGCAGATTTACAATATTTTACCGATAAGGTTTTGGTAACTGCCAGCTTTAAAGATTCACATGTTTTTTTAGATGAAATTAATGTGTTTTACAATGAATTTGGGAAAAATCAATCGGTTAAATTAAATGCAGATTTATACGGAACATTAAATAATTTACAAACCACCAACCTTCAATTAAATACTGGAAATAATACTGTTGTAGAGGGAAACATACGTTTTAAAAACCTATTTAATAAAGAAGAAGGGAATTTTTATATGAATGGAAATTTTATAAATTTATCATCTACCTATAAAGATTTAACAGGCTTATTGCCAAACATTTTGGGAGCTTCTATTCCTTCTTCGTTCGATAAATTAGGGAAGTTCACTATAGTTGGTAATTCGCAGATAACGGCATCTACAGTTAATGCCAACATTCAAATTGATACCGAATTGGGTTATGTAGATTCCAATTTAAAAATATCAAAAATAAATGATATTGATAATGCATCCTATAACGGTAAAATTGTTTTTGAAGGGTTTGATTTAGGTGCTTTTATTAACGACCCCACTGTTGGAAAAACATCCTTGAATTTCGATGTAAATGGCTATGGTTTTACTGCCAAAAACCTAAATACACAGGTAAAAGGAGCTATTTACGAAATAGAATATAACAATTATAATTATTCAGAAATTAAAGTTATTGGAAATGTTAGGAATAAAATTTTTGATGGAAATTTAACAGCCAATGATAAAAATTTAAGATTAAACTTTTTAGGACTTGTAGATTTTTCTGAAAAAGTAAAAAAATATGATTTTGAAGCACATGTTGATTATGCCAATTTAAATGCTCTTAATTTTATAAAGAAAGATAGTTTATCTCAATTTAGCAGCCATGTTAAAATGAACATGAACAGTAGTACGCTTGATGATGCTTACGGAAAAATTTCATTTACTAATACGGTTTATAAGAATCAAAATGATACGTATTATTTTGATAAATTGGATTTAACCTCCAGATTTGAAGATGATATTCGATTTATAGAAATTAAATCGCCAGATATTATTGAAGGGGAGCTTAAAGGGCGTTTTGTAATGAACGATATTAAAAAGCTTTTTGAAAACTCTTTAGGGCATATTTATACCAATTACATTCCGCATAAAATTAAAACGAACCAGAGTATCGATTTCAACTTTAAAATTTATAATAAAATAGTTGAAGTTTTTTATCCGGAAATTGAACTCGGAAAGAACACTTATATAAAAGGACGTGTAGAAAACGACCAAAGGCAGTTTAAGTTAACCTTTAAATCGCCTCAAATTAAATTACTCGATTATTTTGCAAACAATATCGAGCTTCAGGTAGATAATAGTAACCCACTTTTCAACACATATATAGAGGTTGATAGTTTAAATACAAAATATTATAACGTTTCTAAATTCAGTTTAATTAATGTTACGGTAAACGATACCTTGTTTATGCGTTCAGAATTTAGAGGCGGAAAACGTAATAACGATATTTTTAACTTAAGCTTCTATCATACAATTAATAAAGATAATGAGTCGGTTATCGGTTTTAAAAAATCGGATGTTACCGTAAAAGATAATACCTGGTATATTAATGAAAAGAAAGACCGTTTCAACAAAATTTCATTCAACAATACCTTTACAAAGTTTAATATAGATAAGCTTGTAATTAATCATGGAAATGAAGAAGTTAAGTTTTCTGGTTTTCTTAAAGATTCAACACAAAAAGATTTAAAGCTCGATTTTAAAAATGTCGATTTAGCTAAAATTATTCCAGAAATTGATAGTTTGAAATTTGAAGGACGCGCCAATGGTAAGTTAGATTTATTACAAAAAAATGGGGTTTATTTACCAAATTCAGCCATAGTTATTGATGATTTTAAGGTTAATAATGTGGAATTCGGTTCGTTTGATGCCAACATAAAAGGGAATCAAAACTTAACCAACTATAATGTAGATATTACCATTAAAGATGATATCAATAAATCGTTTAGAGCCATTGGCGATATTAATGTAAACGGAAAACAATCAAGTATTGATGTTGATTTAGAACTCAATGCATTTAATTTAGAGCCCTTAAACCCACTTTTACACGGCGTTTTATCGAATATAAGAGGACTCGCTACAGGGAAAGTAAATGTAAACGGCAATTTAAATAAACCAAATATAGATGGCGATCTTGTTTTAAATAAGGCAGGCTTGGGCATACCTTATCTTAACGTAGATTATCAATTTGCCAATAAATCTTCAGTAACATTAAAAAACCAAAGTTTTATTTTTAATAAAATTCAATTAACAGATACTAAGTACAAATCTAAAGGGCAGCTAAATGGATCGTTAAGTCATGTGAATTTTTCTAAATGGCGATTAGATTTAGATTTAAACACCTCCAAATTATTGGTGTTAGATACTAAAGAAGCCGAGGATGCCTTGTATTATGGTACTGGTTTTGTAGGCGGTAGGGCAAGCATAAAAGGGCCAACAGAACAACTTGTAATAAATGTGGTAGGTGAAACAAAACCAGGAACGGTTTTTAAAATACCTTTAAGCGATACAGAATCTTTTGGAGATAATAGTTATATAAATTTTATTACTAAAGAAGAAAAACTGGCAAGAAAACAAGGAATAGATATTGTATTTAATGAAATTAAAGGACTTGAATTAGATTTTGATTTAGATATAACCGAAGATGCCGAAGTTGAAATCATTATTGATAAAAATTCTGGACATTCCTTAAAAGGCCGTGGTCGTGGTGGTATTTTAGTTGAAATTAACACCAATGGTAAGTTCAATATGTGGGGAGATTTCTCGGTGTTTGAAGGGGTTTATAACTTTGCCTATGGCGGTTTAATTCAAAAGGAATTCACTGTACAACCTGGTGGTACTATTGCTTGGGAAGGCGACCCGTTAGATGCCTTGTTAAATATGAAGGCTATATATAAAACGCAAGCAAATCCGTCACCATTACTCGATAATCCAATAAACAGAAGCATCCCTGTAGAGTTGAATATTAGTTTAACAGGTAATTTAGAACGACCTACACCACTTTACGATTTTAAGTTTCCTACCGTAAGTTCAACTATTAAATCAGAGTTGCAATATAGGTTAGAATCCGATAATGATAAACAGAACCAGGCCTTATATTTATTATCTACGGGCTCTTTTTCTAGAGGCTTAAGCGAACTTAGTTTTTCAGGAACCATTGCCGAACGTCTTAATGGTATCATCAACGGTATTTTCACAACGGGCGATAGTAAACTTAACATCGGGTTGAATTATGAAGCAGGAGAAAACAGGCCAGATTACCAAACCGATGATCGTTTTGGGGTAACCCTACAAACCCAAATTAGCGACCGTGTACTTATTAATGGTAAAGTTGGTGTGCCGGTTGGTGGAGCAGGAGCTTCAGAAACTGTTATAGCCGGCGACGTTGAAATAAACTTTTTGTTAAACGAAGAAGGTACTTTAACTGCCAATGTTTTTAACAGAGAAAATAGTATTCAAAATTTTGGTGAAAAAGTAGGCTACACACAAGGCTTGGGTATTTCATATAGTGTAGATTTTGATACTTTTAAAGAACTACTTCAAAAATTCTTTAAGAACGCCAAAAAAGAAGAAGAAATCACAATTGAAAATGAGCCTGAAAAAGAAGTATCATTACTTCCGGAATTTGTAAAAATGAAACCGGCATCTGGTAAATAATTTTTTCAATTTTATGTAAAAGCATTTAAGTTAATACTTCTCAACTTTTTTTTGTAATTTACTAAAACGTTATAGTTTAATATGTTTCATAAAATAGAATAAATCATGTAGATATATGGTTTTTGTTTAGTAATTTTACGTTTGAAAAATTAAAATTTAATGTCAAAAACAATAAAAAAAATTGCAGTTTTAACTTCTGGAGGCGATTCTCCAGGTATGAATGCAGCCATTAGAGCTGTTGTTAGAACTTGTGCTTACCATAATATAGAATGTGTTGGTATTTACCGAGGATATGAAGGCTTGATGGAAGGCGACTTTAAACAAATGAACGCCCGTAGTGTTAGAGGTATTATTAACAAAGGTGGAACTATATTAAAATCGGCACGTTCTAAAGAATTTAGAACAAAAGAAGGTAGATTACAAGCTCACAAAATGTTAGTTGAAGAGAATGTAGACGCATTAGTAGCTATTGGTGGTGATGGTACGTTTACTGGAGCTATGATTTTTAGTCAAGAATTCGATTTCCCAGTAATGGGAATTCCAGGGACTATAGATAATGATATTGTTGGAACGTCTCATACACTTGGTTTCGATACAGCTTTAAATACAGTTGTTGATGCCATCGATAAAATTAGAGATACAGCAAGTTCGCATAACCGACTTTTCTTTATAGAGGTTATGGGGCGCGATGTAGGGCATATCGCTTTAAACGTTGGAATAGCTGGTGGAGCCGAAGAAATTCTAATACCAGAAGAAGATTTAGGATTGGATCGACTTGTAGAATCATTAAACAAAAGTAGAAAATCTGGAAAATCTTCAAGTATCGTTGTAGTAGCTGAAGGGGATAAAATAGGTAAAAATATTTTTGAACTTAAAGATTATGTTGATGAAAACATGGAAGGTTATGATGTACGTGTATCAGTACTTGGTCACATGCAACGTGGTGGACCACCATCATGTTTCGACCGTGTATTAGCAAGTAGAATGGGTGTAAAAGCTGTTGAATCTTTAATGGAAGGTAAAACAAGCTACATGGTTGGTTTAATTAACGGTAAAATGGAGTTAACACCATTAGAAAAAGCCATTAAAGGAAAAACAAAAATAAACTTAGAATTATTGCGTGTCTCAGATATTATGAGCACTTAACATTTATAAACAAGAATATGTCAAAATTAAAATTAGGAATTAACGGATTTGGTAGAATAGGTAGAATTGCTTTTAGAGTAGCTGCAAGCAGACCAGAAATTGAAATAGTAGGTATTAATGACTTACTAGATGTAGAGCATTTAGCATACTTATTAAAATATGATTCTGTACACGGACGTTTTAACGGAACTGTTGAAGTAAAAAACGGAAACTTAGTTGTTAACGGAAATGAAATTAGAATTACTGCAGAACGTAACCCAGAAGATTTAAAATGGGATGCTGTTGGTGCTGAAGTAGTTTTAGATTGTACAGGTATCTTTACATCTTTAGAAGGTGCTCAAAAACACATTACTGCAGGTGCTAAAAAAGTAGCAATTTCTGCACCATCAGCAGATGCGCCAATGTTTGTAATGGGTGTAAACAACAAAAAAATTACTGCTAAAGATACCATCGTATCAAACGCATCTTGTACTACAAACTGTTTAGCTCCAATAGCTAAAGTTATTAATGATAACTTCGGAATTATCGAAGGTTTAATGACTACAGTTCACGCTACAACTGCAACTCAATTAACTGTTGATGGTCCTTCTAAGAAAGACTGGAGAGGTGGTCGTAGTGCTTTAGCTAACATCATACCTTCATCTACAGGAGCTGCAAAAGCGGTAGGTAAAGTAATTCCAGAATTAAACGGAAAACTTACAGGTATGGCATTTAGAGTACCAACTCCCGATGTATCTGTAGTAGATTTAACTGTTAGAACTGAAAAAGCAGCTTCTTGGGAAGAAGTGAAAGCAGTATTGAAAAAAGCATCAGAATCAGGTGACTTAAAAGGTGTGTTAGGATACACTGAAGAAGCCGTTGTTTCTCAAGATTTCGTTTCAGAATCTATGACAAGTGTTTTTGATGCAGATGCAAGTATTGCACTTAATGATAATTTCTTTAAATTAGTATCTTGGTACGATAATGAATTTGGTTATTCAACTAAATTAGTTGACCTTGCTCAATATATTAGTAAAGTATAATTTAAGAAAATAATATTAATTATGAACTCCACAGATTTATTGTAATAATAAAAATCTGTGGAGTTTTTTTATTTCAAAACACATGATTTTAATTGTTGATAGTGGCTCTACCAAAAGTGATTGGATTGCTGTAGATAATAATGGTAAACAAATTTTAGAAAAGGTAAGAACCAAAGGTCTTAATCCTGAAGTTTTAAAAGGAGATAAGCTAAAAAAACTAATTAAAAAAAATCCAGATTTAAAGGCAAATAGAAAAGATGTCACTCACGTGTTTTTTTATGGAGCTGGTTGTGGTACAGATCGTGGTAAAGAAATTGTAAGAGCTGCTTTAGTGGAAGTGTTTCCTGAAGCTTTAATAAAAGTGGAAGAAGATACTTTGGCTGCTGTTTATGGTACTATAAGTCATGACACCGAAGCTGCTGTTGTTTGTATTTTGGGTACGGGTTCTAACTGTAGTTATTTTGATGGTGCTAAATTACACCAGAAAGTGCAGTCTTTAGGCTATATTTTGATGGATGATGCTTCAGGTAACTATTACGGAAAACAATTAATAAGAGATTATTATTTCAATTCGATGCCAGAAAACATTAAAATAGCATTTGGTAGTAAGTACAATATGGAGGCCGATTATGTTAAGTACAACATCTATAAACAACCCAATCCAAACGCCTATTTGGCCAATTTTGCAGAGTTTATGTTTTTAAACAAAGACTCAGAATATATAGTTGAGCTTATTAAACAAGGCATCCGCATTTTTGTTGAAAATTACATCATGCAGTACAAGGAAGAAGTTAAAACAGTTCCAGTACATTTTGCTGGGTCTATTGCTTATTTTTCCCAGGATGAAATTAAAGCCGTAGCAAAAGAAATGGGCTTTACAGTTGGTAATTTTGAACGCAGACCAATTGAAGGTTTGGTGGCATATCATATTAAAAACCTATAAATAAATTAATTATAATTTTTAGACCTCACAAGTTTTTAAAACCTGTGAGGTCTTTTTATGACGTACAGTTTTTAAAATTCATTTATTAGTTTAGTAAATAAAACATACAACTTGAAAAATCACAAAGCTATTTATATTTCGAATAACGATGATAAAGTTCAATTAATAGAGCGCATTAGTTCAGGCATTACTTTTGAAGATGTTACAAACTTAAAACCCGCTCTTTTTTCTGAAATTACGCTGAATAAATTTATTGAAGAAGAAATAATACATGGCCATTTTGGTGTAGAAACGGAAACAAAAAATAGTTTACTACATTCCTCGGAAGGCGAACGTAAAAAAGCCTTACTAGATTACATCATTTCACAAAACCCCGATTATATTATTGCCGATAATATTTTCGGTAATTTAGATGTAGAAAAACAAGTTGCCATTGAAAAAACATTTGCCTATTTAAGTAGTAAAACACTCATCATTCAAATAACAAATAGAAAGGAAGAGATTTTAGCATTTATAAAAAACACTTATAAATTAGAAGGTAAAACACTAGTTACTTTCAATCATAAAGAAATAACAAACACAAGCACTTCATTAAGTTTTGTGGAAGCCTTACCACAACCATACCGTCCTATTTCAGAAAACATCAATCCGTTAGTAAAATTCAATAAAGTATCTGTAAATTACAGCGACCGTCCTATTTTAAATGCCATTTCTTGGGAAATTAAACGCGGTGAGTTTTGGCAACTCATCGGTGCGAACGGCTCAGGAAAAAGCACGATGTTAAGTATGATTTATGGAGATAACCCAAAAGCATTTGGGCAAGATATTACCTTATTTGGTGTAAAAAAGGGGAGTGGCGAAAGCGTTTGGGATATTAAAAGGAAAATTGGTTATTTTTCTTCCGAAATGTTACGTGGTTTTAAACGGTTGGATTCTATTGGTAATATGATTGTATCTGGTTTTTTTGATTCTGTTGGGCTTTATAAAGAACCCACCAACGAGCAAATTAAAATAACCGAACAA
Organism: Mariniflexile fucanivorans; assembly: GCF_004341235.1. GTDB lineage: Bacteria > Bacteroidota > Bacteroidia > Flavobacteriales > Flavobacteriaceae > Mariniflexile > Mariniflexile fucanivorans. Next base: position 172,022 of record NZ_SLUP01000002.1, on the reverse strand, counting down.
TGGCTGCATGTGTTAAAAATGTACGATATACGCAAGCAAAGTTTTTTAGATTTATCAAAAGGGCACCAACGCTTGGTTTTAATTGCCAGAGCCATGGTAAAACACCCACCATTACTTATTTTAGACGAACCCACAAATGGACTGGACGATTTTGATGCCAAACTATTCTCCGAACTTATAAATAAAATTGCCAAAGAAACAGATACTGCTATTTTATATGTATCCCATAGAAAAGAAGCAGGTTTAAACCCAAGTTTTATTTACCAATTAACACAAAACCCAACAGGCTCTACAGGTAAACAAGAAACTGCTTAGTAGTATTTATGTCTTTTTTTATTACGGTATTTATTTACAAAATAAATTTTATATTTACGTAGTAACAACAAAAAACGCATCATATTCTTACTTAGGTGCCGGCAATTTGGAATAAAAGTTGTTATATACTGTAGTTACCTAACATTTGAAAATGAACTTATGACAAAAAGAGATTTTTTTAGAATTATAATAAAGCTATTCGGACTTTATGCATTAATTCTAACCATTTTCACTTACATTCCGACTAACATCAGTTATGTAGCTTACCAATTTGAACCCATTGTTTTACTTTGGATTTTTGGAGTTGCTGCTTTAACCGTTTTGATTTATACTCTTCTTATTCGCAAAACTGACCTAATAATTGACTTTCTGAAAATAGACAAAGGGTTTGACGATGAACGAATTGAGTTCGGGAATTTTAATAGTCAAAAAATAATGCAACTTGCTTTGATACTAATTGGAGGATTTTTGATTATTGACTATTTACCTCAATTTTTACAATACACTTATCTCGCATTTAAAAAAGAGGTTTCACCAAGCGGATTAAATCAATTGGAGGAATTTAGTTTCGGTAAAACTAAAGATTATTTAGATTGGGCAATTTCTGGAATAAATTTAATTATTGGATATATTTTGTTGACTAATTACAACCGAATTACTAATTGGATAAATAAAAAAGAAAAAAATGTCTGATAAAACCGTATATAAAAATTCCTATTTTTAGCTTAACAAATGTCCAAAAAAAAAATTGAAACCACAAAAAGAAGACGATAACTATTTAGTTTTCGTCTTCTGGTTTAATAAATTCTGATTGATATTTTTCTAAAAATTTCTTCTGTTTTTCAAGCATTTGTTGTGTTATTTTGTCAATATCCATATAGTCCTTGCCAAAATCACTTCCAAAAAAATCTTCATTGAAAAAACGTTTGCTAAAAAGTGAATCTTTAGAAAATACATCATCGAATCCTTGATTTTCAAAATCTGAAAAATTCGTGAAGAATCTTGATTTGAAAGATTGCAGCAAACTATCCCTATCTAAAGTTGAAATATGATCCAATTCACCTTGCGATGACCAAGAATAAATACTGTCATATCTAATTAAATTCCCGTTTTCATCAAATTCTTTATCAACTTTCCAAGAACCTTTAGGAGCTTCAGCTACAGTTCCTTCACTTTCTTTAATTTCAATTTGTTTAGCATTATTTTTTTGACCATTGCAACTTACACTTAATAAAGCTACTATTATAACTAATACATGTTTTTTCATCACTTTGGCTTTTAAGTTAAACTTAATTTGCGATTTACCATATTTAAACTTTTTAGTATAGCATTAAACAAGATGAGTAATATAGAGGAGACCAATTTAATATTGGTCTCCTTCCATACACTTTAATCTAAAAATCTAGAGAATCAATTATGAAATTTGAATGCTTCTAGCAGGCTTTTGTTTAGCTTCTTCTTTTTTTGGTAAAAGAATACTCAAAATACCTTCATTATAACTCGCATTAATTTTTTCATCATTTACGCTCTCAGGCAGGGTAAAGGTTCTTTTGAAGGCAGAGTAACCAAACTCTCTACGAGTATAATTTTCTTCCTTTTGTTCGTTTTCTTCCTTCGTCTCTGTAGAAATTGATAATACTTGATTGTCAATATCAATATGGAAATCTGATTTTTTTAGACCCGGAACTGCCATTTCTACTATAAAGGCATCAGCAGTTTCTTTTATATTTACTTTTGGTAAAGTTATTCCAGTATTGAAATTTGATGTAAATACTGATGGTAGGTCTCGATTAAAAATATCATCTAACCAATTTGATAAGGTTGGGAAGGTTTGATTTGAATTGCTGTTCGCTAAACTTCCGTTTTTAGGAACACTAACTAAATTGCTCATAATTACAAAATTTTAAATTAAACATTATTTCAAATTTGAATTCCTTTGTTGAATTCGATATTAATAAAACAAAAAAAATACCAAAATTGATAAAACATATTTTGTGAACCATATTTTGTTAAAATGATCTGTTTCGCTGTCAATTTTTCAAAACATTGGTTATATTAGATTTAAATAAATGTCAAATTGACATTTTGAATTAATATAAAAGTAGAAAGTGCCAAACAAGAACCTCTGTTAGAAAGATGGGAAAACACTACATTTTTATGAAAGCTTACAGTAGTAACTGAAAATGCATCATAGCCTTGCTTAGGTGCTGGCTATGCGAAATAAAAGTTGTTATATACGTAAGCCAGTTACATATTTAACTTTATAAAATCTTAGCACACAAAACCGTATTATACACAAAAACCTAAACATAATGGCTGGAGAAACAAATATCTCTGAATTATTAAAAGGAATGACTCCCAAGCTAAACGATGGAGAATATATATTTTCCACTGTGAAAGATGTGAGTAAGATTAACCGAAGCGATACCATTTGCGAATTCAAAGAAAGGGAAGGAATAACAATTGTCATCGAGAAAAAAAAAGCAGACGAACTAAACTTGAACTATGAATATATAGCTTCTTGGATTACGCTTATGGTTCACTCATCGCTCGATGCCGTAGGTTTAACAGCTATATTTTCAACAGAATTAGCAAAGAATGATATTAGCTGTAACGTAGTTGCTGGATATTATCACGACCATATTTTCGTTGATAAAAAAGATTCAGACAAGGCTATTAATATATTAAAGAAATTATCTGAAAATCAATAATAAAAGGAGTCAACAATATAAACCAACCGTAAAATAATGAGCGAAAATTTAGTAAAAGAATATACTCTATCAAGTAGAAAAAGAAGAATAGCGGCATTTATAATTGACCATTTTGTATTTACATTTCTCATAGTAGGAACTGTATTCTTATCACTAGGAACTGATTTTAGGGACGAAAACAATTTAAGTAATTTAATATCCAAAATGCTGCCAACAATGCTTATTGGCTTTCTTGTATACTTTGCAAAAGATTCTATAAGAGGAATAAGTCCTGGAAAATGGATTATGGGAATTATGGTTCGTAATGAAAATAATCCTAATGAAGTACCTGCTTTAGGAAAACTGTTCACACGGAATCTATTTTTAATAATTTGGCCAGTAGAGTTTATAGTGCTTGCTTCAAATCAAGAGAAAAAAAGACTTGGAGATAAAATTGCAAAAGCAATTGTAGTTAAGAATCCAACCAAAGCAAAAAGTCTTCCGAGAATTTTAGCATTAGTTGGAATAGGAATTGCCTTTTTTACTTTTACATTCTTGTTTGCTGGTTCTGCAATGAAAAATTCAGACGCTTATAAAGTAGCAGTTTCTGAAATTGAACAAAATGAAGAAATAATATCGGAAACTGGTGGAATAATAGGTTACGGAATGATGCCAATAGGAAATGTTAGTATTTCAAACGGAAACGGTCAGGCACAGCTAGAAATAAAAGTTCTTGGAAATAAAAAGGACATGAATGTTGGTGTTTATCTAACAAAAGAACCGAATGGAGAATGGAAATTAATAGAACTGAATAAATAATTATGGGTGCTAGTATTGTATAAAAATAATGACGATTTAGTACTAAAACAAAGGTAGTTGCGTGCATAAATATTGGCAATAATTTAACCAGATACCACATTATGAAACAGGTTTTCACATTAATACTTTTACTTTATTTTTCTAATTCATTCGGACAATTTGCTATTGTGAATGATAAAGATAATGTTGTAAACGTCAGAGAGGATGGAGTACAAAATAGTAAGGTTATAGACAAGTTACAAAATGGGCACTTAATTTACTGTTTTGAAAACAAAGGAGATTGGACAAATATAGACTACGAAAACAAAGGAAAAGAACTTAACGGATATGTTTATAGTAACATATATAAGTTAATTTCCAGTTTTCCAGCTTTAACAATATCCGAGAAATCGGAAAATTTAATAACATTAAAAAATGATACTATTGAAGTAATAATTTCGCAAAGTAAATTTGATAAGAAAAAGCATGTCTTTAAATACGTTAAAGATTATACCACCCAAATTGAATTAATAGATAATAAACGATATTGGGGATTGGATGGCGGAATGCCTAAAACACAGTTTGAAAAAATTAGTATAAAAATAGGTCACAAATACATAACGCTACCAAAATTTGCTTTAGATGGACTTTACGAACCTAATATATACACCGCAGAAGTAAATTATGATAACGTTACTGGTACGTTTTATATCCAAACAATGAATAGTGACGGAGCAGGGGGTTATTTAGTAATGTGGAAAATTGAAAAAGGAATATATAAAGAGAGATTTGTAGTACATGGATTCTAAAAAAACAATTATAAACAATACATATTATAAAAATTGCTAGTATATCTTAGCATCGGATTTTCCTTCGGAAAATCCTCGCACACAAACATGCAACTTTCCAAGATATACATAAACATCAAAAGCCTTACTTCCGCTTATTCCGTTTATTATAATTCTTGTCGCCTCTGGTTTTTGGCTTTTTATATTTGGCAGCTATTTTAAACTTATACGAGCCTCCTTTGTTTTCTTGTGAGTTTTTTTCAGATTTCTCATGAAATGCAGCACCAATGTTTTCGTCGCGCTTTACAGGGTTGTTGCGTTCTTTTATTTGTGGACGTTCTTCTTCAATAAGTTCGGTGGATATTTCAACAGCTTCAGGAATATCCAATAGTGTTACCTGCACCTGCATTAATTTCTCAATACTTTCAACCGATTCCTGTTCTTTTTCCGTAGAAAATAAAATAGCATCACCCATACGTTCTGCTCTACCGGTTCTACCAATGCGATGCATATAGTTTTCGGGGTAATTGGGTGTATCAAAATTTATAACATGCGAAATGTTGTCAATATCCAACCCACGTGCCATAACATCGGTAGCTACCAATATACGCTTGTCACCATTTCTAAATTGCTCGATACTGCGCAAACGGTAATTTTGGGTTTTATTGGAGTGAATCACGCATAATTCATCGTGATATACAGCATCTAAAGTATCAAATAAACGGTCGGCCATTTTTTTGTTGGATACAAATACCAATACTTTATTAAAAGTCTCCACATCGTTCAACAGATGTTTTAACAAATTGGTTTTGGTATAAAAATTAGGCACGTTGTAGCGTGTTTGAGTAATATTTTCAAGTGGCGTACCAGAAACCGCAATAGAAACACGTTCTGGTGCTTTAAAGAAGTCGTTAATTAAACCGTCTACATCTTCCGTCATAGTTGCCGAAAACATGATGTTTTGGCGTTTTTCGGGTAGTAAATCGAAAATATTAATGAGTTGGTGTCTAAACCCTAAATCGAGCATCACATCCACTTCATCAATCACCAATTTTTGTATGGATTTTAATTGTAACACGCGGCTTAAAGCCAAATCGTACAAACGCCCTGGGGTAGAAACTAAAATGTCAACACCTTCAGCAATGGCTTGTTTTTGTGTATTAATATTGGTGCCACCATATACACCCAACACACGCGTATTCATGTATTTTGCTAGTTTTTCAATTTCATCAACCACTTGTACCACCAGTTCGCGGGTAGGTACTAACACCAGAACACGCGGCATTTCTTGCGTAGAAAACTTCAAATTTTTTAAAATAGGCAACATGTAGGCAAAGGTTTTACCTGTACCTGTTTGTGCAATACCTACAATATCTGCACCCGAATTAACCACATTAAAAGCTTCGGCTTGTATGGGTGTTGGGGTGGTGAAACCTAAATCGTTTAAGGCGTTGTATAAAGGCGTATTTAAATTTAAATCTTCGAAAGTCACAGCAGTTGTTTAAGTTGGCAAAGTTACACTTATTATTTTATTCAAGCGAAACGGTTATATGTCTTGGCAGATGTATTAGAATTACTGTGTAAAACATAGTATTTAATGTATTTCAATACTATAGCTTGCTTTAAAGGTTTCGCTCGTAGGTAATTTTATAATTCCTTCTTTGGTGCAGAAGTCTTGGTTCGTGTCATCATTATCAGCAATACCTAACCATGGTTCGATACACACATAATCGCCCGTTGGTTTTGCCCAAATGCCTAAATAATCAAAATCATGATACCTTACCGTTAAAATATCTCCGTGTGTTTTACTATTTAAAGTCACTTTTTTAGACTGTAAGTCTTTAAAAATAAGGGCGTCATCATTAAATAATTCGTGTGTTAATGGCAATATATTTGTGTTGTTAAAAACGAGTTTGGTTTTGGCTGAAATAAGTCCGTTTGCCATATTTATGAGGTGTGTTTTGGAGGTTTCGGTACGTTCAAAAACTAAAGCATAATCTTCATACGCTTCATTTTCAAACACAGGACATTTAAAAGCGGGATGCCCACCAACTGAAAAGTATAGTGATTTTTCATCTAAATTTTTAACGGTGTGAATTACTTCAATAGTGCTATTAGTAAGCTTATAGGTGATGAAAAATTCAAACTTAAACGGATATATTTTTAAAGTATCTTCATTATAACTCAACTTGAAAGTTAAACTATTTGCGGTTTTTTCGTGTAACACCACAGTATTGTTATTTCTAACCATACCATGTTTTGGTAAGTTGTACGCTTTACCTTCAAAAATATAGGTATCGTTTTTTAAAGCACCAATGATAGGGAATAGGTTAGGAGCAAAACTTGCCCAAACATTTGGGTCGGCATTCCACATATATTCGGTGCTATTTTTTACAGAGGTTATATTGCATAACTCGGCGCCAATGGTATTTACAGCTATTTTAAGTTGGTTATTTTCTAGAGTGTGCATAAAAAGTATGTATTAATCTAAAGGTATAATTAATGTTTTGTAAAATGAATGTTTTTGAATCATACTGAATTTAATCTGCTTCGAATTTACTGTAACGAAGTATTCCCTTTTAAAGTTTTCAACGGCACTTCTTACAACGAAAGCATGATTCACTTTTTAGAAAGTTTTATTTTAAACTTGTATAACTCCCAAATTAAATGGTTTTTCAATAGGCGCATGGTTTGCAGCTTCAATTCCCATGCTTATCCATTTTCTGGTGTCTAAAGGATCTATAATAGCATCGGTCCAAATACGTGAGGCAGCGTAATATGGAGATACTTGATTGTCGTATCGGTCTTTAATTTTGTTGTAAAGTGCTTCTTCTTTTTCTTTGGTTATTTTTTCACCTTTCTTTTCTAATGATGCTTTTTCAATTTGAAGTAAAACTTTTGCTGCTGAATTTCCGCTCATTACAGCAAGTTCGGCACTGGGCCATGAAACAATTAATCTTGGGTCGTAAGCCTTTCCGCACATAGCGTAATTACCTGCGCCATAGCTATTTCCAATAATAATTGTGAATTTGGGAACCACCGAATTACTAACGGCATTCACCATTTTAGCGCCATCTTTAATAATGCCACCATGCTCACTTTTACTACCAACCATAAAACCTGTAACATCTTGTAAAAATACGAGCGGAATTTTTTTCTGATTACAATTTGCTATAAAACGGGTGGCTTTATCGGCACTATCATTATAAATAACACCTCCAAATTGCATTTCACCTTTGGCATTTTTAACCAATTTACGTTGGTTAGCAACAATACCAACTGCCCAACCATCAATTCTGGCATAACAGGTTATAATGGTTTTCCCGTAGCCAACTTTATATTCATCAAATTCCGAATTATCAACCAAACGCTTAATAATGTCGTGCATATCGTATTGATCTGCTCTCGATTTTGGTAAAATACCGTAAATATCTTCAGGGTTTTCTTTGGGTTTTGCAGCGTCAATTCTATTGTAACCAGCTTTGTCGTAATCGCCAATTTTATCAATAATATTTTTAATAGTATCTAAAGCATCTTTGTCATCTTTCGCCTTATAATCGGTTACTCCAGAAATTTCACAATGCGTAGTGGCACCTCCTAAAGTTTCATTATCAATAGTTTCGCCAATGGCAGCTTTCACTAAGTAACTTCCAGCTAAAAATATACTGCCCGTTTTATCTACAATAAGGGCTTCATCACTCATAATTGGTAAATAAGCACCACCAGCAACACAACTACCCATTACAGCCGCAATTTGGGTAATGCCCATGCTGCTCATTACGGCGTTATTTCTAAAAATACGTCCAAAATGTTCTTTGTCAGGGAAAATTTCATCCTGCAATGGTAAATACACGCCGGCACTATCTACCAAATAAATAATTGGTAAACGGTTTTCAATAGCAATTTCTTGAGCTCTTAAATTCTTTTTGGCAGTAATAGGAAACCAAGCTCCAGCTTTTACCGTAGCATCATTAGCAACAACAACACATTGTTTTCCTTTTATATATCCAATTTTTACAACAACACCAGCAGACGGACAACCACCATGCGATTCGTACATGTCTTCTCCTGCAAAAGCAGCTATTTCAATAGATTTTGAATTTGGGTCCAACAAATAATTAACACGCTCATGTGCCGTCATTTTACCTTTGGCATGTTGTTTTTCAATACTCTTTTTCCCACCTCCTAAATGCACTTTAGCAAGACGATTATTTAGTTGTGATACTAAAAGTTTGTTGTAATCTTCGTTTTTGTTGAAGTTTAAATCCATTGCTATTTTGTTTGAAGCTAAAATACAAAAGTTTCAATGATACTATTATTTTATTGTTAATGTTTTATTAAATAATATTACATGGAAATAGTTTCCTTGGAAACTAAATATATTTTTTATACTTTTGCGTTAATAAAATATATAAATATGAAACATATAATAGCCTTTGCAGGCAGTAATAGTAAAGAATCTATCAATAAACAATTAGTTACTTATGCTTCTAGTTTAGTTGAAAATGTAAAAGCAACCATATTAGATTTAAACGATTTTGAATTGCCTATTTATGGTATTGATTTGGAAAAGGAGCAAGGTATTCCTAAAAACGCACATAAATTTTTACAGATAATAAAAGATAGTGATGGGATTTTGCTTTCATTGGCAGAGCATAATGGCGCTTATTCTACCGCTTTTAAAAATCTATTTGATTGGATGACCCGGATAGAAGGAAAAATGTTTTTTGACAAGCCTATGTTGCTAATGGCGACATCGCCAGGGGGTAGAGGTGGAGCATCAGTTTTAGAAATCGCTAAAAGTAGATTCCCATTTCACGACGCTAGCATCATTGAGGTTTTTTCATTGCCATTTTTCGGGGATAACTTTTCGGAAGGAAAAATCACAAATGATGATTTAGATGAACAATTAAAAAATGCTGTTAAACAATTTGAGAAAAGCTTATAAATTATGGAAATAAAGCACACAGATAACGAAGCAAAAGGCGTTTTTTACATTGAAAAAGAAGGTGAAAGGGTAGCTGAAATGACCTATTTACATGAAAAACCAAATAAGATTATTATTGATCATACTGAAGTTAGCGAAACCCTGAAAGGTAAAGGTGTTGGATATAAATTAATAGAAGCATCCGTTCAATATATGCGTGATAATAATTTAAAAGTGAATCCAACATGTTCATTTGCAAAAGCAATTTTTGATAAAAAGCATGAAGAATACAGTGATGTTTTATCTTAAATAATTTAGAAAATGGGAGACATTAGTAAAGATATCAATTCAACATTTCCAAATAACAAAATTAAAGCATTGTTGAATATTTTATATACAGCCAATTGGATTTCTAGCTATCAAAATGAATTTTTTAAGATTTACGGTATTTCACCTCAACAATATAATATTTTAAGAATATTAAAAGGAGCTGGCCAGTCAATAAATGTACAAGATATAAAAGATAGAATGATAGAGCGCGCACCAAATGCAACAAGGTTAATGGATAAGCTTTGTGCTAAAAATTATATTGATCGTTTGCCCAGTGAGTTCGATAGGCGTGTGGTTAAAATAGCAATAACCAAAGAAGGGAAAGCCCTTTTAGATGCCATTCCAGATAGTTTGAATAACGATTTGTTAAAAAATTTAAATGAAGCAGAAGCAGAACAATTAAGTAATTTACTTGATAAAATGCGTTAATTCCTGCGAAATCAGGAATCTATTGAAAAAAACAAAATGATTTTCGCTTTCTCGGAAATGAAAAAATATATTAAAAATGAAAACGATACTACATAAAGCTACCGAACGCGGTTTTGCAAACCACGGTTGGTTACAGGCAAACCATTCATTTAGTTTTGCTAGTTATAACAACCCAGAAAAAGTGCATTTTGGAGCCTTACGTGTTTTAAATGACGATATTATTGCGCCAAAAATGGGTTTTGGAACACATCCGCATGATAATATGGAAATTATTACCATTCCTTTAAAAGGTGTTTTAAAACACAAAGACAATATGGGTGATGAATGGATTCCAGTGTTACCAAACGAAGTTCAAATTATGAGTGCTGGAAAAGGTGTGCAGCATTCTGAAATCAATGGTTCTGTTAATGACCATTTAAGTTTATTTCAAATTTGGATATTTCCTGATAAACAGAATGTTGAACCTCGATACGACCAAAAGAAATTTAATGGAAATGAAAGAAAAAATAAGCTTCAAACTCTTGTAACTTCTATAGATGAAATACACGAAGGTAGTTTGAAAATTCATCAAGATGCTATCATTTCAAGAATTGATTTAGATAAAAATCATGATTTTGAATATAAACTTAAAACTGAAAATCATGGTGTTTATATAATGAATATTCACGGTAAAGTATCAATTGATGCTCATGTTTTAGAAACTCGTGATGCTCTTGGGGTTTCTAGTACAGATGTTTTTAGCATTAAAGCTTCAGAAGATTCTGCCTTACTTTTTATTGAAGTCCCCATGGAGTTTTAGGTAAAAAGCTATTTCTAAATTTTAAAATTAATAGAATTTCAACGGACTTATCTTTTTAAAGATTTGTCCGTTTTTTTTGTTAAGTTTCTTCAATTAAAATCTATCGAAAATAAGTTTTTCAAAAGTGAGCTTCTAATTTATAAAATCAACTCCTTGAACGGGATTCGTTACTAGTTCATTCACTTTCTTGGTTACAATGCTAAATGAATTAGTAGCTGTAAAATCGCCTGCTTCGTTATTGTTTTTATCTAATGATGTAACAACAAAAACTTTAGCAGCTAATTGTTCTTCGGTTAATACCAATTCATTTCCAGCGACAATATCTAGTATTTTTGATCCATCATTCATCTTGGAAATTGCTTCATCTGCATTATCAAAAGCATAAACAACATATTTTACAGGTAAATCTCCATCTGGAGCTGCTTCAGGAATATCCCATAAAATCTTTAAAGGTTCAAATCTAATATTGGCGGGTTTCATTGGGCTAATATCATCTTTGCCTAATCCTAAAACGGGCGGCGCAAAAGATTTGTATTTAAAATGCGAGTTATTTAAAACGCTATTTATTCCTTTTAAATTATTTTTTATAGCAGTATAACTATATGCTATTTGCCCAAAAGTAGCATCCATGTAAGGCTGTCTATTTTGATTTATTTGGTTTTGAATTTCTGAAATTTCCCAAGGATTTTTATGCTCAATTTTATAAAATGCTTGACTAACATACAATTGTTTGCAATAAAGTTTTGCTTGATCGTTCCACCATTTTGAAAGTGCAATATAATCTTGTTTTTTCTCTATTTCCCAATATAATTGAGGTGCTAGGTAATCTATTTTATTTGAATTTAACCAAGCAAGTGGATCACAATATAATGCACTGAACGAGGAGGTGCCTTTAATCCCAGATGGTGTGTCCGATTTCCATATACCAAACGGACTTACACCAAATACAATGTTTTTATTTTTAGTAGTATTAATGGTTTGTAAGGCATCGTAAACCATTCCAATCATAAGGTTTACATTATTTCTGCGCCAATCTTCAATGGTTTTAATATTGGCGGGATTATGCTCTTTAAACGTTTTTGCATCTTGAGGCAGAGTTTCCATACCAGCATAAGGATAGAAATAGTCATCAAAATGAATACCATCTACGTCATATCTATTTGCAATGTCTTTAACTACATCTACTATATAATCTCTTACTTCAGGAAGTCCAGGATTTAGCATTTTTAATAATAAAGCTTTGTCCGTGTTATTAATTTTAGCTTGAAACGTCCAATTTGGATGTAAATTTGCCACGTTATTTGGGGCTAATTCCATGGTTGGCGTTTGTTTAACTCGGTACGGGTTTAACCAAGCGTGTAAATCGAGCCCACGTGCATGGGCTTCGGTTACTGCAAATTCCAAGGGATCCCAAAATGGGGATGGTGCTTTTCCTTGCGTTCCTGTAAGCCAATAAGACCAAGGGTCTATTGATGAGGCATATAAAGCATCACTTTCTGGACGTATCTGTAAAAAAACCGTGTTGTAACCGTTTGCTTTTAAATCATCTAAAATTGCAATGAGTTCTGCTTGTTGTACGGCAGGTGTTGCTTTTTTGTTTGTTGGCCAAGACAAACTAGAAATGGAAGGTATGAAAATACCTCTTAAATCTCCTTTTGGAGCAACGGTTTCTTTGTTTACTTGTGCTTGTATAGCAAGACAAAAAAACAGAAAATAAGGGGCTAATATTTTCATATTGTTTGATAAAAATAAAATTGTTTTGAAATTTAACAGTCGTTGAGTTCGTTCATTACTTACTTAACTGAAAATATGTTTTTGTAATCGGTACTTAATTAAAAGCAGTAAATTTATATAATTTACAAACACGAATTTAAATTTTTACAAAATAAATGCAGACTAAATGAATTTATTATCAGATTAAGTGTAGCGTCTGCATATTTTAACTATAAAAATTAGTTTTCATTCAATTAAAATTAAACTTTTAAAAGAATGCTTTTTTGTTTAAAAATACGATATTTGTGCTGTTAATTTGCGCAAGGGATTGCAGCGGCATTCTTTTTTATGTGTTCGAGACACCTCTTGTGGTGTTATAAAATTAAAAACGCATTAAAATGATATAGCCTTCGGCTCCGCTCTGGATAAACTCCAAACCCGACCTTTTTTTAGGTTGCGCCCAAAAAACTAAACAACTTAATTATGGCAATGAATAAAAATACAGTATTGGCTTGGGCTACTTGGATTATGATTGTAGTAGGTTTAATTTTAATTGGTCTGGGTGCTTTTAGGTACAATGATGTGGCTGGTTGGGGTTTTGCATCTGTTGGTATTGGTTTTTTTGCCATTGCATGGGTTTTTAATGCACTAAAAGGACGTGTATAATAAAAGTTTAGTCGAAAGTTTTGGGTTATTTAGTCTATAAATAACTTAACATTAAACAGCTTAACAACAAAAAAACAATCAACAATGAGTGACGATAAGAAAGTAATCTTCTCGATGTCTGGTTTAACCAAGACATTTCAAGGGGCAAATACCCCAGTTTTAAAAAATATTTATTTGAGTTTCTTTTACGGAGCTAAAATTGGTATTTTAGGTTTAAATGGTTCTGGTAAATCGACCTTACTTAAAATAATTGCAGGTGTTGAAAAGAATTATCAAGGTGACGTTACGTTTTTACAAGATTATTCGGTTGGTTATTTAGAGCAAGAGCCACAGCTTGATGAGAACAAAACCGTTTTGGAAATTGTAAAAGAAGGTGCTGCGGAAACCGTTGCTATTCTAGATGAATACAATAAAATAAACGATATGTTTGGTTTGGAAGAAGTGTATTCGAACCCAGACAAAATGGATAAATTGATGGCTAGACAAGCAGAGCTTCAAGATAAAATTGATGCTTCTAATGCTTGGGAATTAGACACCAAGTTAGAAATTGCCATGGATGCCCTTAGAACACCCGATGGTGATAAAAAAATTAGCGTGCTTTCTGGTGGTGAACGCAGACGTGTTGCTTTATGCCGTTTGCTTTTACAAGAGCCAGATGTGTTATTATTAGATGAGCCTACCAACCACTTGGATGCAGAATCGGTACATTGGTTAGAACATCATTTAGCGCAATATAAAGGAACGGTGATTGCCGTAACCCATGATAGGTACTTTCTAGATAATGTTGCTGGTTGGATTTTAGAATTGGATAGAGGTGAAGGCATTCCTTGGAAAGGAAATTATTCATCGTGGTTAGATCAAAAATCGAAGCGTTTAGCACAGGAAAGCAAAACGGCATCTAAACGTCAAAAAACATTAGAACGTGAGTTGGAATGGGTGCGTCAAGGAGCAAAAGGACGCCAAACTAAGCAAAAAGCACGTTTACAGAATTACGATAAATTATTGAGTCAAGACCAAAAACAGCTTGATGAAAAACTGGAAATTTACATTCCAAACGGCCCACGTTTAGGCACCAATGTTATTGAAGCCGTTGGTGTAAGTAAAGGCTTTGATGATAAGCTGCTTTATGAAGATTTAAATTTCAAATTACCTCAAGCAGGAATTGTTGGAGTTATCGGACCCAATGGTGCGGGTAAAACCACTATTTTTAGAATGATAATGGGTGAACAAACACCAGATAAAGGCGAATTTGTGGTTGGTGAAACTGCCAAAATAGCTTATGTGGATCAAGCGCATTCTAATATTGATCCTGAAAAAACCATTTGGCAAAATTTTAGTGATGAGCAAGAACTTGTTTTAATGGGCGGACGTGAAGTAAATTCTCGTGCTTATTTAAGTAGATTTAACTTTTCAGGTGGAGAACAGAATAAAAAAGTAAAACTGCTTTCGGGTGGTGAGCGTAACCGACTTCATTTAGCCATGACACTTAAAGAAGAAGGTAACGTATTGCTTTTAGATGAGCCTACTAATGATCTTGATGTAAATACATTACGTGCTTTAGAAGAAGGTTTGGAAAACTTTGCAGGTTGTGCCGTAGTTATATCGCATGATAGATGGTTTTTAGATAGAATCTGTACCCATATTTTAGCTTTTGAAGGCGATTCGCAAGTATATTTCTTTGAAGGTAGTTTTAGTGAATATGAAGAAAACAAAAAGAAACGTTTGGGTGGCGATTTAACACCAAAACGTATTAAATATAAAAAGTTAGTACGTTAAAAAGTATAGACGCGCTCACTGAAAAGTGGGCGTTTTTTATTCATAAAGATGACCAGAGCCTAACTTATAATTTGATAGATCTATATCATCAATTGATTTTAAATTTTTATCAAATTCCTTAATATTCTTACTCCATTGTT
Source organism: Mariniflexile fucanivorans (assembly GCF_004341235.1). Classification (GTDB taxonomy): domain Bacteria; phylum Bacteroidota; class Bacteroidia; order Flavobacteriales; family Flavobacteriaceae; genus Mariniflexile; species Mariniflexile fucanivorans. The sequence goes on along the minus strand of NZ_SLUP01000002.1, from coordinate 156,651 downwards.
TTTCTGGAGTAATAGTATAAAGACCTCTTTTGGTTCTAAAAGCAAAAAGTAAAATTACTATATTAAAAATAGATAGGATTAGAATAGATTCCATAACAGAGTTTGGGTTTAAATAGATTAGATTTTATTCTTATAAATATGTCCAGTCCCTAGTTTATATCCATAAAAATCAATTTTCATTATATAATCCTTATTAGAATCAAACTTTTTCAATTCAATTTTTATTTGCTTACCTAATGTTATTCTCCGATATAACAATTCAATAAAATAAGTTGCAATAAACGCGAAAAGGATAGTTGCCATATTTATTATTTTTAATTACCACCATACATATGGCCATCGGTAAAATCTTTATATTTTTCTTCAGCCCTTGCCATTTCCTCACTTATTTTATCGAGGCGTTCATTTTCTTTTTTAAGCTTATAAGATTTTCTAACTCCTAAAACTAATAATATGGAAAAGAAAACAACAACAATAATTAAAATGGTTACAATATCAGATTGGCTTATCAAAAGTAATATCATTTGAAAGCAGGTTAAAAAATTTGAGAGCATAGTCAGTGCAAAGTTTGTTTAATAGCTTCTCAAATATAGTGTAAATTATTCACTAAACAATTATAAATGATGGCGTTGAAATCTATAAAGTAAGTCTTATATCACAAATAAAACATGTAATTATTACTTATCTAAATGGTTAAAGACTGAAAAATGAAACAATGGTTTGATAATTAATTTTATCAGAATTTATTAACAATATTGAAATAATGTAGTCATTTAATAATTTTTACCGAAATTGCTTCACATATTTTAAAAAACTCATTTAACATTCACTATGCCATCTGAAAAATTAAAAAACATAAAAAAGGAACTACTTTCCAACCATTATTACACATTAAATAAGCTAACTTTTGATTATAAATTAAGCAATGGAAACTGGGTAACACAGGTTAGAGAATGTTATGATAGAGGAGATGGTGCCGGTATTTTACTTTATAATAAAGAAAAAGGCAGTATCATTTTAACAAAACAGTTTAGAATGCCTACGTTTTTAAATGATAATAAAGATGGTATGTTAGTTGAAATTTGTGCTGGCATGTTAGATAAAGATAACCCAGAAGCTTGTATAATAAGAGAAACGGAAGAAGAAGTTGGGTATAGGTTGAAAGAAGTTAAAAAAATTTTTGAAGCTTATTCGTCGCCTGGAGTTATGACCGAGAAAATGCATTTTTTTATTGGAGAATATACCGAAGCCATGAAAGTAAATGAAGGTGGCGGTTTAGAAAGTGAACACGAAGATATTGAAGTTTTAGAATTACCATTTACAGAAGCTGTTACAATGCTTAATAATGGTGAGATAACCGATACTAGAACTATTGTTTTATTGCAATATGCGATAATACATAAACTTTTGGATAAATAATAAAGCTTATTTAGTGTAACATTTTAATTTGTTCATGTACTTATAAATAAAAATTTGTTATGGGATACATGGGCTTTGGGATGCAAAGTTGGATTTATAAAAAATGCAACAGAAAGCCATTTGCCAAGAGACATAAATTGCCTTCATTTTCACCACTTCAAAAGTATTCAAGGGATTTTGGTATAAAACCTCATGAAGATGAAGATCAGGTTAAAAGAAAGAATGCTATCCTTACTATAGTTATTGTATTGTCCTTTTTAATGCTATGCGGTGTCCTTTTTAAGCAGTTTTATGTTTACTCAACTAATCATTCAAAGTCTATAACTGCCCACTATCGTTTAGAAAATGAAAAAGCATTTAATTATTTATACGATTCAGGAATTAGAAGATTGAGTCATAATAATTTAATAGGTGCTTATTCGGAATTGAAGTTAGCCTGTCAAATAGATTCTAAAAATGAAGAATTAAATAAATTATTGATAGAAACATTAAGTGCACTTTGCTCTAAAGACTTAAAATATTGTATAGAATTAGAAAATCTCTTAAAAAAATAACATATCAAAGTAACAAATTACTTTAATTAACTTTCATACGCTTCAATAAAATCGGTAATTAAATAAGTTATAAGTTTTCCAACCTGTGTTTCTGTTTTCTTTGTAGGTGCCGCTTCGCAAATATGTAAATAACGTGCGTTTTCATATTTACCAAAATAAGAAACATAACTTCTGGCTTTATTAACGCTAAAACCACTAGGTGTCATAGCACTACTAGGTATATTTTCTATTGCATCGCAATCTAGTTCAATACCAAAATTTTTATTGGTAACATGGTTGGAAGCACGTTCAAGCTCTTCCTTAAACTTCAATTCTTTACCAACAGCTATATCTTCAAATATATTATATTTAATTAATTTGAATTTCTTCAGCGATTTAAACAAGGTGTCCGGAGTAAAATTTCGTTGTAAACCGAAAATAAAATAATTATTTAAAAATCCTTCCGCGTAAGCGTAACTAAATCCGTTTCCGCTATGGCGTCCTTCTTCGGCTCTAAAATCGGAATGCACATCAAAATTTATAACGTTAATAGTTTTTTTTAAGGCTAAACTGGTGCCTTTTATGTTGCCGTAGGCATTGTTATGTCCGCCACCAATAATAATAGGTTTTTTTCCTGCCGAAACAATTTGTTGAACAATATATGTAACGTGTTTATCTATTTCGCTTACTATTTTTCTGGCTTTGGAAATGCTTTTCTTTTTGGAACTATCTAATTCTGAAACTTTTAATTGTTCTTCTGAAAAATCCAGATGCCCTAAAATTAAAACCTTGTTGGCCTTTGTAAATTCATTGCTTTGTATGTTCAATAACACATTTAAAGTAGCGTCCCAAGCTTTTGATGTACCCGTCTTTCCGAAGTTTGCATACACGCCAACATCTTCAGGCAAACCAATAATTACATGTGTAACATCCAAATTTAAAAGTTGGTCGTATATATTGGAAATGCTGGTTAATATTTGAATATGTTCACCAAATTTGGATTCGCCTTGGCGTTTGTTTAATAACTCATTTAAAGCGGTATTGTTAAATAAAACCAGTTTATCCATAAAAAAAGTAAATAAATTTCAAATAAAAATACATCATTATTTATTTAAAGCATTAAAAAAACAAAGAATTATAATTAAAAAACACTAGATTTTAAAAAGATTAAAAACAAGTAATTATGGAAAACAACAAAAGTAGTATGGGACTTAAAGTAGCATTGGGTATTGCATTGGTTCTATTTTTAGGAACTGCATTCTACACAATGAATTTGTATCAAAGCAGCTCGAAAACTCAACAAGACTTAACAGAGCAAAAACAATTAGTAATGAACGATTTAAACGCGATGGCTAAACAATACGATGAAGCTATTGGCGAAAATGAAGTTGCTAATAACGATTTAATTGAAGCAAGAGCGCGTATTCAAGGATTAATTGATTCATTAAAAATTTCTGAAACTAATATAAAAAGTTTATGGAGCTACAAACAAAAATACGTTTCATTACAAAAAGAAATGGATGTTTTATTAGCTGAAAACGATAAATTAAAAATTCAAAATTCATATTTAGCAACCTCTTTAGATAGTACACGTGTTCGTTTAGAAGAGCGTACTATATTTACCGATTCTTTACTAATACAAAACAATGCATTAGCTGAAGTTGTTTCAAATGCAGCCGTATTAGGAGCCGTAAATATGAAAGGGTTTGGAGTTATTGAAAGAACTTCAGGTAAATTAATTCCAACAGAAAGAGCAAGTAGAACCGATAAAATTAGAGTATGTTTTACAGTGCCTAAAAACAAATTAGTTCAATCTGGTGACCAAGAGCTATATGTTCAAGTTATAGACCCAAAAAGTAATACTTTAGGTTTAAACGAGCAAGTAAGATTTGGAGATAAAGCTTTAAACTACAGCATAGTAAGTAAATTTAATTACGAAAACACTAGCTTAGATGTTTGCGAGTTTGTTGCTGCAAAAGGTAAAACTGAATTTCAAAAAGGACGTTATATTATTAATGTTTATAATGAAAAGGATTTAGTTGCTACTTCTGAGTTTACTTTAAAATAATAAATTTCTAAAATTTATTTAAAAAAACGCAAGTATAATACTTGCGTTTTTTTTTTGTTTATTTAGTTATTGATGTAATAAAAATATTATATTTGATGCAATAATTTATAAAAACCCAAATCATGAAAAAAATTACAATTTTATTTATTGCGTTAGCATTAGCGCTTAGTTCTTGTTCCAGTGACGATTCATTGGATATCTCTGGAGACTTGGTTGGTACTTGGATAGGAGTCGATGTAGACTATACTGGTAGTACAGAAACAACGGTTTCAGGAGAAAAAATCAAAGCAACATTTGTTGGAGAAGCATATGATGTCGATTATTCATTAGTATTTACTGAAAATCCAAACGAGGTGGTTTCAGATGGTTCGTACAGTGTAAAATTAACCACTAAGTATAATGGTGAAACTGAAGTTTCAAATACTGAAAATCTTACATTTCTAAGTTCAGGGAGTTGGAATAAATCTGGAAATAAATTGACAATTGAAGATGATAACGAAACTACTACAGCAACAATTTTAGAGCTTACAGATACCACATTAAAAATAGCTATCAGTCAAACTGAAAATATTTCAGAACAAGGGCTAACATTTAAGTATGATGTTAAAGTAATAGCTACTTATATAAGACAAAATTAATTTTATAGAAAATAAAACGAAAACGCAACCATATTGGTTGCGTTTTTTGGTTTAGTTATGGTAAAGTAAGTACTTTAAATAAATTCGCCAGTATGGTTTGTTTTAATGTTTAAAACTTTATCGTCATTTATAATTTTAATTTTATAAACTTTTTTAGTTACACCTTTATCGTACTGATAACTAACATGATATGTGTCTTCTAAAACTGCCCAATTAGGAAAACGTTTTGAAATGGCTTGAAGCACCTCTAAAGGTAATCGTACGTTTTTATATTTTTCTTTTGTTCTTAATACTTTTCCTTCAACACTGTATTCAGCTATGGCATTTCCGTCTGAAGTGTTAAATTCAATAGTATAAGCTACTTCTCCGTCTCTATCAATGTCTTTAGCATCGCACTTATAATCTTTTACTTTTGCCTGTATTTTTTGAACGGGTAATGCTTCCGTGTTATGGTTAGTCGCTTCCACATAATTGTAATTAGCAACAACTTCAACTTCTTTTAATTCGATAGATTGTGAATGCATTTGGATGGTAAATCCAAAAATTATTAAACCTAAAAATATATTTTTCATGATATTAAATTTATAAAAATTATTCACGAATTTAGAATAATATACAAGTTTAAAATATGATAAATATCATCAAATCAGAAACTTAAGGCGTTGTAACATGTTATGCACGCATAACATATTGATAATCAGGTATTATGCATGCATAATATTTTTTAATTTTTTTAAAGTTAAATAAAAGTGATTCCTAAATAGGTGTTTATAGAAATAAAAAATGGATGTAATTCCTATTTTTATTCTAATAAACTCAAAAATTATGCGTGCATAATATTTTATTATATTTGTTCAAAACAATAGTTATGGAAACGAAACTAACCGAACTTCTCAAAATAAAATATCCTATTATTCAAGCTCCCATGTTTTTGGTATCAAATACCACTATGGTTATTGAAGCCATGAAAAGCGGTATTGCAGGTTGTATTCCAGCTCTTAATTACAGAACGTTAGATGAGTTAAAAACAGTAGTAATTGAGTTGAAAAAAGCGAAAGTTGCAGGCGGTTCTTTTGGTTTTAATCTTATTGTAAACAAATCGAACATTAAGTATAAAGAGCAGTTACGTGTATTGTGTGAAGAAGGTTGCGATTTTATTATTACATCCCTAGGAAGTCCTGAAGAAACCATCAAGCAAGCACATAAAGTAGGAATTAAGGTGTTTTGTGACGTGGTAGATTTAAAATTTGCTCAAAAAGTAGAAGATTTAGGTGCCGATGCTATTATAGCCGTTAATAATGAAGCAGGCGGACACCGAGGAAATTTATCGCCTGAAGTTCTCATTAAAGAGTTGGTTTCTAATTGCAATATTCCAATTATTTCGGCAGGTGGTGTTGGGTGTAAAGCAGATATTGATAAAATGTTGGCTTATGGTGCAGAAGGTGTTTCAGTAGGAAGTCCGTTTATAGCATCGGTTGAGGCGAATGTTACAGATGAATATAAACAAGCTTGTATCCAGTATGGCGCTAAAGATATTGTTATGACTGAACGCATTTCAGGAACACCATGTACAGTCATTAATACGCCTTATGTGCAAAAAATAGGGACAAAAACAACTTGGTTAGAATCTATTTTAAACAAGCATAAAAAGCTTAAAAAATGGGTAAAAATGATTCGTTTTTCAATTGGTATGAAAGCTACTGAAAAAGCAGCGACTCAAGCTACTTATAAAACGGTTTGGGTAGCCGGACCAAGTATTGAGCATACAAATGCTATTTTACCGACAAAAGAAATCATTAAGAAACTTACAGAGTAGAATGTAAGTTTTTATCCAATAGTTTTCAAAAACATAAAAAAACGCAGCTGAATTACCTCAAAAAGGGTAGGTTATTTATGCTTTTTGGCTTTAAAATTTGTTGGAATATTAGTTGAACTTCATCCAGTTTATGTGAATTGTGTAATATTTTTAAATTATATTGAAAATTTGATTTTATTTAATCCATAAAAAATATATTTACACTTATTTTAAAAATCCTAAAACTTAATTATGAGTTCTGAAAATTCAACTACTAAATGGGGTCAGTTCGTTCCACTGGTTACTGTTTTCTTTTTTTGGGGGTTTGTTGCTGCAAGTAACGATATCCTAATTCCAGTATTTAAAAAAGCATTTGATTTGACCCAAGGTGAAAGTCAACTGGTTTCCCTAGCATTTTACATTGCATATACGGTAGGTTCGCTTATATATATGGGAATTTCAATTTTAATGAAACAAGATATAATCAATAAAATTGGTTATAAAAACGGACTTGTACTAGGGCTTATTATATCAGCTTTAGGAACTTTACTGTTTTATCCAGCAGCAAATACGGGCTCGTTTGCACTCATGCTATCTGGGTTGTTTATTGTTGCTTTAGGGTTTTCATTACAACAAACAGTTGCAAATCCATTAGCAATTGCACTAGGACCTATTTCAACAGGTTCTCAACGTTTAACATTGGCAGGTGGTATTAATAATTTTGGTACTACAATCGGTCCTCTAATTGTGAGTTTTGCCATTTTTGGATCATCCATAGGTAAAACAACCAATATGAGTATCGAGAGTGTTAAAATACCTTACTTGGTTTTAGGTTTAGCATTCTTATTGGTTGCGGTTTTATTAAAATTTTCGTCGCTACCCGATAAACCAGAGACTATAGTTGAAGAAGAAGGAAGTTTAAATAAGGCTAGATCGTCTGCATTAAAATATCCACAGCTGGTATTGGGAATGATAGGTATTTTTGTATATGTTGGGGTAGAAGTTTCTACTGCAAGTAATTTACCTGCATATATGGAAACTGAATTGGGATTTGCAATATCTGATATTGCACCTTACATTTCGTTGTATTGGGCAAGTTTAATGATTGGACGCTGGACGGGTGCTGTTGAAGCGTTTACTAACGATATTAGCCTTCGTAAAATATTAAGGTTTATTGCGCCTTACCTTGCCTTCGGCGTGTTTTTAGCCGTAAATGCCATTGCAAAACACGATTTAACACCCTTTTATGTGTATGCCTTAATCATTTTAGTATTAATTGCGGCAGATATTGCCAGTAAAGGAAATCCGGCGCGTATGCTATTAATATTTTCGCTTTTGGGAATTTTAGCTTTAGGCATTGGCATGTCTTCAGATGGTATGATTAGTGTTTATGCTTTTACGAGTGTTGGGTTATTTTGTAGTACGCTTTGGCCTTGTATTTTTACATTGGCAGTTAGTGGCTTAGGAAATAATACAAGTCAAGGAAGTAGCTTTTTAATCATGATGATTATGGGAGGTGGTATTGTTAGCTGGTTACAAGGTTATGTTTCTGAAAGTATAGGGATTCAGGCAAGTTACATTGTTGGAATTCTCTGTTTTGCCTATTTAGCATTTTATGCATGGCGAGTTAAAGGAATTTTAAGATCGCAAGGAATAAGTTTCGATGAAAAAATTGCTGGTGGTCATTAAACCATTTTTAAAATAATTGTAAAAAAATCCTAATTTTCTGATTAGGATTTTTTTATTCGTTTTACATAAGAAATGTAATTTTTAATTTGCTTTTTTCTTTCCAAAGTACCAAAATACAAGTAAGATAAAAACAACAATAACACAAAGGCCTAATGAGAATTTAAAAACAGTCATTATACCTGCCAGTAAATTAGTGTTGCTGTTAGAGGATACGAGTGAATTAGAGTAATTTTCAGGAACATAAATTTGATATGAAGTCGTCTGGTCTATTTTTTTTACATCTTGAATATACTGCTTGTATTCATTTTTAGTAATGTGGTCTTTTTGGGTTTTTAAATAGTAGTAAAGGTCTAATGTTTTTTGTTTTCTGTTATAATTTACCTTCCATTCGTAATAAAAACCAGGAGAAGTAACAAATAATTTATCATCTTCAATATTCCAATCCATTGGAAGGTTAATTTTTATTTGATGCTCTCTAATCATTGGGTATATAATGTCCAATTCAGAATCTCTTTTGTCTTTTGAAGGTATATACAATGAATTTAACATGCTACTAGGTGTAAAGGTTACCGAAATAAAATTTCCTTTTTCAGGCATGGGGTGCCAAATACTATCTAAAGCGTATTCTTCATATACTTTAAAAATGTTACGGTTTATGTTATCGGCATATCGTGGTGATTGGGATGAAGACACATTGTAATAATAGTTAGAATAAAATTTTTCATATTCTTTTTCAATGGAATTGATGCTATTGTTTTTAAAATAGTACCGCATATTATCGGCTTCACCTTCATAATAGGTGGTTACTACTTTTAATGACGCACCTTTACCCAGTTCCTTAATGGTATATTCTTCAAATATTTCAATTTTATTTTCAGAATAGGGCTTAATCTCATCAAAAGAATCATTACCTTTTTTAAGAACTAAACCATAGGCATAATCTGGAAAATGAGTACTATCATGCTCACCACCTTGGTTGGTTATTGTAGGGTCGTACCAAAACGCTTTATCATTTATAACTTTTACAACACAATGGTCAAAAAGTTTAGGAGATGGTAATAATTGTTTAATGCTTTGCTTTAAAAGAGTATTTACAAACATGGGGTACGCTTCAATATCCATTTTGTTTAGCATGGTGGTCATTAACAAACTTTTGTCTTTGCAGTCACCAAAACGTTGTTTAAAAACCTGATTTGGAGAAAATGGTTTATAACTTCCAATACCAGATTCTAAACCCAAGTATCTAATTTCATTTTGCACAAAATTTAAAGTTGCTTTTATTTTCTCGCCATTGGTTTCATTTGAATTGTTTATTTCATTAATTTTTGCTTGTAATTCAGCGTTTATAGGTTCGTTAATTTTATATACATCCAAACCCCAATTAACAACATCGTTCCATGAATTAAATTCACTTACAAAAACCGACTCATAAATTAGTTTCCATGCAGGCGTATTTTCTTCATAGTCTAATTTCTTGGTATTGGTAGTAACCCAATTGTATTTGTTTAAATTATTTACTTTTGAAATTGTGGGTTTTACCGATGTGTTAAATGATTTATATTTTAATTCGTTTTGCGAAAGAAGTGTCACATTTATTTTTCCGTAGGACTCCATGTCGTTCAAATAAAAATGGCTGGAGAAAATGTTTTTGTGTATGGGGTTAAAACCAATGATGGAGTAGGAGTAATCTATAATATCATCGGTTCTTACGTCCGAAATATTCATCACAGCAGATAGGGAACCATCGTATAAATGGTTTTCAGCGTTTAGTTCCCGTCTCATTTCTTGAATATTCGCAAGATCCAATTTGTTTATAACTTCATCATTTCTAATAATATTTATTTTATGAAACATTAATTTTTGATAAGTTGGATCATAATTAATATTGATAGTTGATGCATTTTGAATACCAACATTATCTGTAACTTTAGTAGTAAGCCTATTAAAAACGACTTGTTTAGGAATGTTAACTTGCATATCGAAAAGTAAAACATGCGTTCCGGCAGATACTTCATTTTTATCTATTTCAGATTTTGAATAATTAATGGTATCAATCCAAGATGGTTCATTTTCTTTTGATACTTGTGAGTACATTTTTGAAAAAAAACAGGAAATAAGAAATAGAACGGTAAAAATGCGTCTCATAAGTAGAATTGTTTTATTGAAGTAAATGTAATTTTTTGTAATTTACCTACAAATTTATTGTGTTGAAAATCATTTTTAATCGTTTAATTATAAAATCATCTGATGATGTTTAAAACCCATCAAAAACACCATTTTTAATATCGTTCCATTCCTCTTTCAAAATACCATAACAGCACGTATTCCGTTTAAAACCGTCAAGCATCAACGTGTCTTTCCGTAAAATGCCTTCTAGTTTTGCGCCCAGTTTTTCTACTGCTTTTCTCGATTTTATATTACGTTCATCAACGCGAAACTCTACCTTATCAAACTCCAAAGTTTCAAATGCATATTGTAACATTAAAAACTTCATGTGTTTATTCAATCCGCTTCCATGAAATTGGGTGCCAATCCAAGTCCAGCCTATGTGCAATACTTTGTTTTTCCAGTTAATAAGTCCGAAACGCGTACAACCTGCATAACTATTTGTCTGTTTGTCAAAAATTATAAAAGGTATAGCTGTTTTATGTTTATAATCGTCAATGGCAGTTTTTACATAAGTTTTTAAATCTTCGGGAGTATCAATTTTACTGGGCGAATAGTACACCAAGTGGGGTTGTTTAGCGATATCTAAAAGATGTTTGTAATTATTTAAATCTAAAAGCGACAACTTAACACGTTGGTTTTCTAATGTTGATACATTCATAATCTATCATTTTTACTAAGTGGAAAACTTTATAATTGAAACTGATTTTTTACAGTCTTTACAGGTGCATTTTGTATTTTTGCAAGCACGATTAAAAATACACTATTTTATGATTTTAACTAAAGAAAATGTTATAGCAAAAGCAAATGCAGCTAGTAAAAACACTTTAATGGAAACATTAAATATTGAAATTATAGATTATGGTGATGATTTTTTAGTGGCTCGCATGCCCGTAAACTCAAGGGTGCACCAACCAGATGGCGTTTTGCATGGTGGAGCTACAGCTGCTTTAGCCGAAAGCGTAGGAAGTTTTGCATCACATATTTTTATTGATACCGAGAAGTTTTTTATACGCGGTATAGAAATTTCTGCTAACCATATAAAAAGTATAAAAGAAGGCTTTGTATATGCAAAAGCAACGTTTATACACAAAGGAAGAACCACGCAATTATTGGATATTAGAGTAACCGATGAAGCAGATAATTTAATATCGGTTTGTAAACTATCAACCATTTCATTACCAAAAAAGAGCTAATTAATGACTTTGGAAGATTTTTTTACCCGTATTGAAACCCAATACACCAATAAATTGCCGTTTGTTGTATATAGAAAACCGCGAGAAAGTAAATTAAATGCGTTGCTTCAGTCAACCAATCAACTACATATTATAAATGATTTTACTGAAAAAGGTTTTGTTTTTGCTCCATTTAATGATGCCGAAACTTCAGTTTTAATTCCTTTTGATGGTTCTGAGTTTGTTTCTTCACATTATGAACTATTGCCAGTTGGTGAAATTTCCAAAAAAAATAAGGTTTTAGATGAAAAAGAAAAGGTTCGGCATATAGACCTTGTAAATAAAGCCATTGACGCCATAAAAAATAAGGCGTTTAAAAAAGTGGTTTTATCAAGACAAGAGCTGGTTTTAGTAGGAAAAACCAATCCTTTATTTTTATTTAAGAAACTTTTAAATACATATACATCATCGTTTAATTATTGTTGGTACCATCCCCAAGTAGGTTTATGGTTGGGAGCAACCCCAGAAACACTTGTGAAAATTGAAGGTAACCAGTTTTCAATAATGGCATTGGCAGGTACACAGGTTTACCAAGGAAGTTTAGATGTCGCATGGCAGAATAAAGAAATAGAAGAACAAAAATTTGTAACCGATTTTATAGTTGACAGCTTAAAACCTTCGGTTGAAAGCTTAACTGTTTCAGATACCGAAACCGTAAAAGCTGGTAATTTGGTACATTTAAAAACCATGATTTCGGCACGCTTAAAATCCAATTCCACATTAAAGGATATTATTTGTACCATTCACCCAACACCAGCCGTTTGCGGTGTTCCAAAAGATATAGCAAAACAATTCATTTTAAAAAATGAAAACTACAATAGAGAGTTTTACACTGGTTTTTTAGGTGAATTAAACTTTGAAATTACTACTGCACCTCGTTCTGGCAAGCGAAATATTGAAAATAGAGCTTACGCCATCACCAAAAAAAGCACACAATTGTATGTTAATTTACGCTGTATGCAACTAAAAAATGACGAAGCTATAATATATGTAGGCGGTGGTATAACAGAAAATTCGAATCCAGAAAGTGAATGGGAAGAAACTGTATCAAAATCTTTAATTATTAAAAATATTTTGTAATGAGCTTATTTTAAGCTCTATTTATTACATTTACATCTTGATTTAAGTATATGATTTACCCAAAAATTCCTCTTGCGCAAACCGTTATTGAGCTTTTTAAAGCTAAAGGTATAAAGCATATTGTTATCTCTCCAGGTAGTAGAAATGCGCCTTTAACCATTGGTTTTACCAACAATCCTTTTTTTACGTGTTATAGCATTGTAGACGAACGTAGTGCTGCATTTTTTGCTATGGGTATTGCACAACAATTAAAAGTGCCCACAGCTGTGGTTTGTACCTCAGGCAGTGCTTTGGCTAACTATTATCCAGCTGTTACCGAGGCTTATTTTAGCAACATTCCATTGGTGGTTGTATCTGCCGATAGACCAAAGCATTTAATTGGCATTGGCGACGGACAAACCATTAACCAAAAAAATATTTTCGAGAGCCATATTCTATATTCGGTTAACCTTAAGTTGGATATTAAGGATGAAAATAATATTCCTGGAAATGAAGATTTGCCCATGTTGAAAAACCTAGAAGGTAAATTGGAGCGTTTTTTAGGCTTGCAAAAAGACATTCAAACACATAATGAAGAAGAAATTAATGAGGCTTTAAACTTTGCCTTAGTTAAAAATGGTCCTGTACATATTAACGTTCCTTTTGATGAACCGCTTTATATAACAGTTGAAAAATTACGAATAAACCCTAAAGCAACAAAACCAACTATAAAAACTAAAGCAATTGAAGATTATGTTTTGAATGAATGTTTGGAGGATTGGAATTCTGCCTCCAAAAAAATGATACTTGTGGGCGTTAATGCTCCCAATGAAATTGAACAAAAATGGTTAAACGAATTGGCGGATGATGATAGTGTTGTTGTGTTTACAGAAACCACGTCTAATTTATATCATGAAAGCTTTTTTTCGTCGATCGATCAAATTATTTCTCCATTAACCGAGGAAGAAAAAAAGGCACTACAGCCAGATATACTATTAACCTTTGGAGGTTTAATAGTATCTAAAAAAATAAAAACATTGTTACGTAAATTTCAACCAAAATACCATTGGCATATTGATGAAAAAATGGCGAACGATACGTTTTTCTGTTTAAGCAATCATATTGATGTAACACCCAATCAGTTCTTTTCTGCATTTTTGCCTAAAATAACACATTATGTAAAAAGTAGTTACAACGCTACTTGGAAAGAAATTAAGAAAAACCGTTTAGTTAAGCATGAGGAATATTTAGCAACAGCACCTTTTTCCGATTTTAAGGTGTTTGATATTTTGTTTAAAAACATACCGTATAATCAAATATTACAAATAGGAAATAGTTCTGCCATTCGTTATTCACAGTTATTCCCCGTTAATGATACTTTACAAATTTTTTGTAATAGAGGTACCAGCGGTATAGATGGATGTACATCTACCGCCATTGGTTGTGCGGTAGTACATGAAAAACCTACAACTTTAATTACTGGCGATTTAAGTTTTTTTTACGACAGCAATGCTTTATGGAACGCTTACATTCCTAAAAACTTTAGGATTATTATTGTAAATAACCAAGGAGGAGGTATTTTTAGAATACTTCCAGGACACAAAAACACAGAAAATTTTGAAACTTTTTTTGAGGCAACTCATAATTTAAATGCAAGTCATTTATGTAAAATGTACGGATTTGCATATGAAAGTGTTTCAGAAGAAGAACCTTTACAACAGTGTTTAAATGAATTTTTTAAGGAAGGAGATGGCCCTAAATTGTTGGAAATTTTCACGCCGAAAGATATTAATGATGATGTGCTACTTCAATATTTTGAATATTTAAAATAAATGAGATTGTGACTTTCTTTTTTTTATTGTGTCTAAAAAATAGCTATCTTTAAGACAGTTAAGAATTTGATTATTTTATTAACATATTAAAAACAACAATTTATTATGAGTAAACGCGATGAACTTATTGCAAAGTATGCTGCCGATTTAAAAGAAAAATGCGGTGTTACAGCAGACATGGATTTATTAACTAAAGTTACAATTGGTTGTGGTCCATCAATTTATAATGCAGATGCTGCTACGGTTTCAGGATCGGATGAAAGCGAGCTGGCAACTGTTAAGAACAATTTCTTAATTAAGAAATTAGGATTAAAAGACAGCGCCGATTTGGATAAAGGATTAGCTGCTGTTATTGAGCAATATGGTAAGTCGAACCGTAATAAATACAGAGCGGTTGTTTATTATTTATTAACAAAACATTTCAAAAAAGAGTCTGTTTATTAATTTTAATAGATTTATATAATTATAGGGCGTTACAAATTTAAATTGTAACGCTTTTTTTTTGATTTTACTATTAGAAATAAACAAAATGCTATGGGTTAAGTAATTATATGGCGAATATGCCCGCGTTAGGGGTTGTACTGGAAAGCCCACAGCGACGTAGGAGCGAGGACTTGGAAGGGAAAACCCGACCCGCTAGGGGAACGCCCAAATACATTTATTTAGAAATATGATGAATATTGTTACCTTTGCGGCATGATAAGAATTGGGCAAGTTAATACATTGGAAATACTACGCGAAACGGACCACGGCGCGTATTTGGTAGATGCAGACGGTAATGAGGTTTTATTACCGAATAGGTATGTGCCAGAATCGTTTCAAATTTGGGAAAAATTAGACGTTTTTGTTTATTTGGATAACGAAGAACGCCCTGTTGCAACTACCGATATGCCGTATATTAAGGTGGGTGAATTTGCCTTATTACGTTGTAATGCGGTGACTGAATATGGTGCGTTTTTAGATTGGGGATTGGTGAAAGAATTGTTTTGCCCATTTAAAGAGCAAGCTTTTAAAATGAAGCCAAAAGGATGGTATTTGGTTTATTGCTATTTGGATGAAAAAACCGGCCGATTGGCAGCGTCGAGCAAAACCAATAGTTTTTTGGATAATAAAGTGCTTACGGTGAACCAATTTGACGAAGTGGATTTGATTGTGTCGCATCCATCGGATATTGGTATGAACGTAATTGTTAATAAATTACACACTGGATTGATTTACAAAGACCAAATTTTTACCGAATTGAGTGTTGGTGACAAACTGAAAGGTATTGTTAAAAAGATAAGACCAGGAAATAAATTGGATATTACCTTGGGGCAAATAGGTTATAGAAATATTGAGCCTAATGCCGAACGTATTATGCACGAATTGCACGATAATAGTGGTTTTTTAAATTTAACGGATAAATCGGATCCTGAGGTTATAAAAGAAGTGCTTCAAATGAGTAAAAAGAACTTTAAGAAAGCCGTGGGTACGTTGTATAAGCAAAAACAAATTGAGATTAAACCAGACGGTATTTACTTAGTTTAAATAGCTAAATCGCATTTTCTTAACTTGTAAGTTAAGGCATCAATAGCTTCGTGTAAGTTATCATAATTTATAGTGTCATTTTCGCAAAAGCTATTTTCAATTACAGCATTCATTTTACTTGCAAAGTTATGACCTACGACAGCATAAGCACATAAATTTTTCGATTTTTCTCTAAATAAATCGATATCTAGTAGATTTACGGAATATGAATTGACTCTGTTCGCTATCACTCCAAAAGGTTTGGAGTAACCATAATAGTTATTTAACTCGTCAAATATTTGATCGGAATTATAAATATCTATATGCACCCCTTCATTAAATTCTACCACAGCAAAATTGTGGAAAAAATAAATATCTCCTAAATTTAATTTTTTTGAATTTAAAATATGGTTTGAAAAAACAGATGCACTAATTTTCATGGGTTATTAATTATTTAGCTTATACTTTTAAGACACTCTAATTTATTAAAAGTCACATGGTTAAAAATTATTTTTTTTAGTTTAAAATGAGATGTTAGGCAAATGCGCTATGTATGCATAGTATTTTTAGGGGTTACTGACGTTTTATAGGTTTTAAAAGGAGCGGTAAATAAATTATTTTTTTTTGTTATTTGATAATAAGTCAAAGTTTCAAAATCTATTATAAATCATATTGGCCTATATTTTTATAAATTATGCGTGGTATTTAGCATGTCAAATTTAGTATTTTTGCTGCATGATACATCAAGACACCATAGTAGCACTAGCAACACCATCGGGTGCCGGTGCCATTGCCGTTATTCGCTTATCAGGAAAAGATGCGATTGTAATAGCAGATACTTGTTTTAAATCGGTAAAAAACCAAAAGACGCTTAACCTTCAAAAAACACATACCATACATTTAGGTCATGTTATGGATGAAAATAAAATTATTGATGAGGTTTTGGTTTCTGTATTTAAAAACCCGAATTCTTATACAGGTGAAGATGTGGTTGAAGTGTCATGTCATGGCTCTAATTATATTCAGCAGGAAATTATACAATTATTTCTTCGGAAAGGATGCCGAATGGCAACCGCAGGTGAATTTACATTGCGAGCTTTTTTAAATGGAAAGTTAGATTTAAGTCAGGCAGAAGCTGTTGCCGATTTAATATCTTCAGATAATGAAGCGTCACATCAAATAGCGATGCAACAAATGCGTGGTGGTTTTTCATCTGAAATAGCTAAACTTCGTGAAGAACTTTTAAATTTTGCATCTTTAATAGAATTGGAATTAGATTTTGCAGAAGAGGATGTAGAATTTGCCGATAGAACCCAGTTTAAAGATTTAGTAGAACGCATCAGTTTTGTTTTGAAACGTTTGATAGATTCGTTTGCTGTTGGTAATGTGATTAAAAACGGGATTCCTGTTGCTATTGTGGGCGAACCAAATGTAGGAAAATCAACGCTTTTAAATGCGCTTTTAAATGAAGAACGCGCCATTGTATCACACATTGCAGGAACAACAAGAGACACTATTGAAGACGAAATTTCTATTGGAGGCATTGGTTTTAGATTTATTGATACAGCTGGTATTCGTGAAACCAAAGATGTTGTAGAAAGTATTGGAATTAAAAAAACTTTTGAAAAAATTGATCAGGCACAGGTTGTTGTTTTTCTGGCGGATAGTACTAATTTTAAAGATGAATCGTTTGTTCATACTTTTAAAATAGAAATAGAAAAAATAAAGAATAAGTATCCATTAAAACCTTTATTAATTGTTGCTAATAAAGTTGATAAATTGGATGACAAGCACATAAAATTTCTTGAAACCGATATCCCTAATATCCATTTGTTATCTGCTAAAAAAGGAATTGGAGTAGATACTTTGAAAGAAAAACTTTTAAGTTTTGTAAATACAGGTGCATTAAGAAATAATGATACAATTGTAACTAATTCAAGGCATTACGATTCGTTATTGAAAGCTTTAGAAGAAATTGAAAAAGTAAAACATGGTTTAGAAACAGGTTTGTCGGGCGATTTGTTAGCGATTGATATTCGGCAAGCATTATACTATTTCGGTGAAATTACTGGAGAAATTACAAGCGATGATTTATTGGGTAATATTTTTGCGAATTTCTGTATCGGAAAGTAATAATCTTTCTTTTATTACGTAACTACTTGTTTTTGTTGTGTTTATGTGAATTATTCTTCTTTTATTTGTTGCCAAATAACTCTTTATTCGTTATATTTGTTGTTCAATTGTTGCCCACTAATGTTTTTTGTTGCCCTAATCTATAAGCAACAACATAGGCGAAATGATGCTACATATTGCAACACATCGCTACATTAAGCAACATAATGCAACATTATTATGAGTAGCAATATGGCAATTCCAAAAACCTGTTCTTACTGTGGTAAGGCTTTTATAGCTAAGACCACTTTAACCAAATATTGTTGCCATAAGTGTAATTCTCGACATTACAAGCAAAAGATAAAAGAAGCCAAAATACAAACCTCCTTAATTGAGCAACAGCAGGCAATGCAAAGTCAGCAAACTTTGCAATTAGCAAACACCAACTCTTTAATTTCAAAAAACTTTTTATCTATTCAAGACACTGCTGAATTAATTGGTGTTAGTCGATGGACTATAAACAGAATGATAAAACGAGGAGAACTACAAATACACAAGTTTGGAAGAAAGAAAATAATTCAACGAGCACAAATAGATAAACTTTTTAATTGATGGTATTATGAAAGTTACATTAAGACAAAGACAGAAAGGCAACAAAATCAGTTTGTATCTGGATTACTATAAAAATGGTAAGCGAGAATATGAATATTTAGGTTTATATCTCATGCCAGAACCTGAAAAAGGAAAACTAACTAAAGCCGAAAAAGACGAAAACAGTAAAATTTTTAATCTTGCTGAAAGTATTCGTTCTAAAAGACATTTAGAAATTCAGAACGGATTATACAATTTCAATGACCAAGAAAAGTTAAAAGGCTTTTTTATTATCTATATGGAAACTTTAGCGGAAAAACGACTAGAAAGCAAAGGTAATTATGGCAATTGGGATAGCAGCATCAAGCATTTAAGAAAGTATTGTCCAAAGGATATTTCATTTTCACAAATAGACAGTAGGTTTGTTGAGGGTTTCAAAGATTACCTAACAAAAACCGCCAAAACTCCAAGTGGTAAGAACCTATCTGATAATTCGGCGCACTCTTATTTCAATAAATTTCGTGCAGCTTTAAAACAAGCTGTTAAAGATGGTATCATGCGTTCCAACCCAGCAGAACAAGTAGAATGTTTACCACAGGGCGATAGCGAAAGAGAGTTTCTAACATTAGAAGAATTGCAAAGCATCATAAAAAACGAATGTGAAATTCCAATTCTAAAAACAGCTTTTATTTTCAGTTGTTTAACGGGTTTAAGATGGTCAGATATAAACAAGCTTGTTTGGTCGGAAATACAACATTCTAATGATTATGGGTGGTATATTCGTTTCAGACAAAAGAAAACCAAAGGAGCAGAAACTTTGCCAATGTCAGACCAAGCACGTGATTTATTAAAGGAGATAGGAGAACCGGAAGAAAGAGTTTTTAAAGGTTTAAAGTACAGTGCATGGCATAATCTAAAATTACAACAATGGGTAATGAAAGGGGGCATTAGCAAAACGATTACATTTCATTGCGCGCGTCATACTTATGCAACGTTGCAATTAACATTGGGAACTGATATATTTACGGTATCAAAATTATTAGGCCATAAAGACATTAGAACCACACAAGTATATGCCAAAATAATTGACGAAAAGAAAATGGAAGCAGCCAATAGAATCAAACTCGATTTATAATATGGAATTAACTATTTTTAAAAGTGTTATCTACGGAGAGTTGAAACCCTGGGCAAGTAATGCTGTTAATGATAAATTTTACAGACAAAATTTATCATCAAACTTTATGAAGCCAGCACATAATATAAACGAGTATTATAATGCATTAAAAGAGCTTCTTAATAGCAAACCTAACTTATTCAAAGAAGATGGCTTAGAAATCTATTTGCAGCAGAAAAACAACGGTACAAATCATGAAATACTATATCCATTAGTTGAAACGTCGTTAATAGAACCAATTACAACAACACAAAAGTTTTATCACTTCCTTTTAAAAAATGAGACAACACGATTAACAAATAGAATTTTCGAATGTATTAATAAAGACATTGGAGAAATTCAAAAAAAAGAAATGATCCAAAACCTTGTTAAATCATGCAAACACATCTTGTTCTGTATCGGGTCGGATAAAGAAAAATTTCCTAAAACAGAATTAACAGATTATGTAATACCTCAATTAATTACCAACGTAATTCGATTGCTGAAAGAAACCGAAAAATTATATCCTCAATTCCTTTCAGAACTACCGTCAAACAAAAACGAGTTATACGGCGAACTACTACAACAACCAATTCCAGACATAGATATTGAAAAAACAACACCTGAATTTCAAACAGTGAATAACATCCTTTTAGGGAATGACAGTTTTAAACTTGAAAAAGATACCCGATTATCATTCGTGTTCAATGGAGATGCAATTAAATTAAAAACAGTCATAACTGCTTTGAACAGAAATATTGAGCTTCTGAATGAAGACAAAACAACAATTGAAAACTTATTAAGTGTTTTAACAAGTAAAGATTTAAAACTTGGTGCACCACAAATTCATTTAGGCTGCGAAACAACACAATTCAGTTATATAGTTAATAAATTAGGATACCATTTCAGTAATTTTAACCCTACGTCCATAGAACAATCCAATTTATTTTACTCTAAAAAAGGAACAGTGCTTAATCGTAACAATCTATATAAAAACAAAAACAACTTTCCTAAAGAACAAGATATTATAGATAACATAATTAAACAACTATAAATAAAAACAGTAAGATGAGTAAGATATAGTAGTAAGATGTTACTACCTAACTAATTACCATAGTGTTATAAAGGAATTTAGCTCTCAGAAATGATTGTTAAACCTTTAAAAATAACACCATGAGTAACGAAATTTTAATTTTAGAAAAGCTCGATAAACTTGAGCAAAAAATAGAGGCACAAAACCTCTTAATGAAAGAAGTGCTAAACTTCAATGATGCCTGTAATTATTTAGACATAAGCGCATCACACCTCTACAAATTAACCAGTCAGAAATCAATTCCGCATTTCTGTCCACAAGGTAAAAAACTCTATTTCAATCGTACAGAATTAGACGAATGGCTGCAACGCAATCGTCAAACGCCTACCGACGAAATCGAAACCATGGCAGCAAACTATTTACTAACTCATAAAAGAAAGTAAGCCATGCCATTCTACGAACCTACAGAAAAAATGTTCAAGGAAATCCAAGAGCAGTTAAAAGAACTCACTGTTATTCTCAAAGAAAAACAGCAGATGCACCCAGACGATTTATTTTGCGACAATCAAGAGTTTATGCAAATAATGAACATAAGCAAACGATTAGCACAAACCTGGAGAGATAGCGGATTTATTGGTTATTGTCAGTTAGGCAATAAAATCTATTACCGCCTAAAAGACATTCAAGACTTATTAAACGATAACTATAAACCGAAGAAAAAATGAGCGAAGTCGTAAACAACAAGCTGGTGGTAAGCGTGTATCAAAATTTCGGGACCAAGTTAAAAGATAGAAGTCTTATTGAAATACTTCAAGAAATCAAATCCGATAAATACCAAAGTGATATAAATTCTATCCGATATGCCATACATAAAGGTGACGAAAAAGTAGCTGATGAAATCAAAAGTGGTTTACTAGCATTTACGATGTCTGGAACGTTTGGAAAAAGCAGAACCAAAGCAAATATAAAATCCTATTCTCAAATTATAGGTTTGGATTTCGACCACATTCCAGTAACAGAACTCAACACAATGGTCACATTAGTAAACGATTGTAAATACACGTTTGCATCATTTATAAGCCCAAGTGGCGAAGGAATTAAAGTATTCATTAAAATCAATTCAAATGCAGCACAACACACAACAGCATACAATCAAGTGGCTAATTTTTATAAAAATCTATCAGGGTACGATTTTGACCCAAAATGTATTGACATTACCCGATTATGTTTTGTTTCTTTTGATCCAGAAACTTATCTAAATGAATCGGCAACAATGTTTGAAATTCAAGAAGAAGTAGAACAGCTTCCAAAAGAACACAAACTAGAACCTCAAAGTTTCGAATCCACAGACACCTTATTGGAAAAATGTCTAAAATTCACAGAGCAAAAAGAACAATACGCCAACGGAAACAGAAACAATTTTATGCATCTGTTAGCATCTAATGCCAACCGTTTTGGTATTAATGAAGCTGATACACTTGACTTTTGCATCACAAATTTCGATTTAAACGAAAAAGAAATTAAAGCATCCGTTCAAAGTGCCTACAAAAACCAAGCTGCAGACTTTGCAAAGTTTGCCGACTTTGCAAACCGCAAACCTATACAGCAAGCGGTATTGAAACCCATAGAAAAAAAAGAAACAACAGACGATGAAAACTATCTTCTTAATACGCCAACAATTCCGCAATCGGTTTACAATAATTTACCACTCATTCTAAAACAAGGTGCAGAAGCATTTACTGAGGCAAGAGAAAAAGACACATTCTTAACAGGTGCTTTAGCAGTTTTGTCTGGCTGTTTACCAAATGTAACAGGCGAATACGGCGGCAGAACGATGTACCCACATCTGTTTTCTTTCATTCTAGCACCTGCGGCGTCAGGCAAAGGGGCATTGCAATCATCTAAGGAGTTAGCTGATAAATACCACGAAGAAGTCCTCAAAAATTCAAGAGAACAAAAAAAGGAATACGACAAAAAAATAGAAGCCATTAAACACGCCAATAGATTTAAAAAGAAAGGGGATACCCATCAAGAAGAAATGCCTGAAGAACCGCCTTTTAAGGTCGTATTCATTCCTGCCAATACCAGCAATGCTAAAATTATTCAACACCTACAACAAAATGAAGGTTCTGGAATTATTTGCGAAACCGAAGCCGACACCCTAGGGCAAGTTTTCAAAAACGATTGGGGTTCTTATTCCGATTTACTCCGTAAAGCATTCCACAACGAAAAAATATCCATTTCAAGAAAAACCAATAATGAATATTTCGAAATTAACAATCCACGATTAGCCGTAGCACTTTCAGGCACGCCACAACAAGTATACAATATCATATCCTCGGCAGAAGATGGTTTGTTCAGTCGGTTTATTTTCTATGTGTTTAAAACCAACAGCAAATGGATAGATCCTTCTCCCTTTGGTTCAAGGGTAAATTTAACCGACCATTTTGCAAAATTGTCCATAGCAGTGTATGAAATGGTGTTGTTTCTCGATAGCGGTAAAACAACAGTGCATTTATCAAGAGAACAATGGGATAAATTCAACCCCGTGTTCAGTGAATACCTAAACCAAATTAGTGCTTTTGTTTCCGAAGATGCCCAAAGTATCGTAAAACGCTTAGGGGTCGTATTGTATAGAATATGCATGATTTTCACGGCCATTCGTAAATACCAAAATCAAGAACAGGGAACAGATATACAATGTCTAGACGAAGATTTCGAAATAGCCCTGCAACTCATAGAAGTCTATTTAAAACACAATATTTTAATGTTCGAAAACCTGCCTAAACAAACAAATGAAGAACAAGGTCCTTTCAAATCTGGCCAAAATAAAAAACGGTTTTTTGATGCGTTACCCAACCAATTCACAAGAAAAGAAGCCGTTGAACTTGCAAGTGCTTTTAATATGGCAGAAAGAACAGTAGGAACCTTTCTTAAAAGTTGTTTAGGTAAGTACTTGCAACAGCCTGAATATGGGGTATATAAAAAAACAGAAAGCACCTAGAATTTTAATAAAATAAGTAGATTCTTTATTTTAGAGTTAACCGCTTAATAAACGTCATATAATTAAATAGATGAAATTTTAAACAAATAAAAAAAAGCAATAAAAACTATATCGAAATTACTTACTTTTAAGCTTTAAAAATAACCTATCACACAGAATAACATATCTAATGGCGAAAACCGATAATTCCTCTTTTGAACAAAAACTCTTTAAATCAGCAGATAAACTGCGTAAAAATATAGATGCTGCCGAATACAAACATGTTGTATTAGGTTTAATATTCTTAAAATACATTTCGGAATCGTTTGGTGAATTATACGACGAATTACAATCCGACGAATATTCAGACCCTGAAGACAGAGACGAATATCTAGCGAAAAACACGTTTTTTGTTCCTAAAGAAGCACGTTGGAATCACATTCACGCAAACGCAAAATTACCAACAGTAGGGCAAACCATTGACGAAGCCATGCAAGCTATTGAAAGTGAAAATAAAGATTTAAAAAACGTATTACCTCAGGTATATGGTAAAGCGAATCTAGATAAAACAGCTTTAGGAGAATTAATTGATTTAATTTCTAATACAGATTTACAAGCCGAAAACGAAAACTCTAAAGACCTTTTTGGTCGCGTATACGAATACTTTTTAGGGGAGTTTGCCAATGCTGAAGGTAAAAAAGGAGGTCAATTTTACACACCAAAATCAATTGTAAAATTGATGGTAGAAATGATTGAACCCTACAAAGGAAGAGTCTATGACCCTGCTTGTGGTTCTGGAGGTATGTTTGTAATGAGTGAGAAATTTGTAACCGAACATCAAGGGAACATTCAAGACATTACAGTATACGGACAAGAAAGCAACCAAACCACTTGGAAATTGTCTAAAATGAACCTTGCCATTCGAAACATCAACTCTAAGTTTGTGGTTTGGAATACAGAAGGTACGTTCTTAAAAGATGCACACCCTGACTTAAAAGCCGATTATATATTAGCCAACCCACCCTTTAACCAAAGCGAATGGGGAATAGATATTTTACAAGAAGACGGACGCTGGAAATACGGAACCCCACCAAGCGGTAATGCCAATTACGGATGGATGCAGCACATGTTGTACCATTTAGCACCAAGAGGTGTTATGGCAACTGTTTTATCTAATGGTTCTTTGAGCTCGAATACTAGTGGTGAAGGAGAAATTCGTAAAAACTTAATAGAAAACGATTTGATAGAATGTATTGTGGCATTACCTAAACAATTGTTTTACAATACAGGAATACCAGCTTGTATTTGGTTTTTACGTAGAGAAAAAGCCAACCACAGTAAAGAAGTATTATTTATAGACGCTAGTGAACTGGGCTTCATGAAAGACCGTGTTCACCGTGATTTAGCAGAAGAAGACATAGACTTAATTACAAATACTTACCACAATTGGCGTAACGTCATTGCGAGTGAAACGAAGCAATCTGCCTATCAAGACATCAAAGGTTTTTGCAAATCCGCAACTATTGAAGAAATAGAAAAACACAACCACGTACTTACTCCTGGACGTTATGTAGGTATTGAAGCGGTAGAAGACGATGGTATTTCTTTTGAAACTAAAATGGAAGCATTGACCACTAGCCTAAAACAGCAAATGGATAAGGAAATAGCACTGAATAACGAAATTGCTACACAACTGGCTAAAATTGGTTTATCGTTATGAGTGAAGTAAAAAATATTTATACTGAGCCTAGTCGAAGTATACCAGATGGATGGGTTGAAACAACTTTGGGTGAAATATGTAACCCAAAAGGAGGTAAAAGACTACCAAAGGGAATGACTTTGGTTAATTATAAAACTAATCATCCATACATAAGAATTACAGATTTCAATGGTAATCAAATTAACAAAAACCAACTTCAATATGTAACTGATGATATTTTTAAGCATATATCAAGATATATTGTAAATGAAAATGATGTAGTAATTACAATTGTAGGCACAGTTGGTTTAGTTGCTCAAATAGATCGAGAGTTAGATAAAGCAAGTCTTACGGAAAATTGTACCAAATTAGTTGATTTAAAAAATGTTGATCATTCTTATTTGTATTATTTCTTAATATCAAAGAATGGTCAAGATGAGATTGTCAAAAATACTGTGGGTGCAGTGCAAAAAAAGTTACCAATATACGGTGTTCAAAACATTAATATAACATTACCAACAATACCAGAACAAAAATCCATAGCCGACATCCTAATCGCTTTTGACAATAAAATAGAATTACTACAAGCCCAAAACAAAACCCTAGAAGAAACAGCACAAACTATATTTGCAGAATGGTTTGGAAAATATCAAATTGAGGATGAATTGCCGGATGGTTGGAGAGTTGGGAAGTTGGGGGATTTGGTTATAAAAATTTCAAAAGGAACAACTCCAACAAAAAATGATTTAATTGGCTTACGGGGAGAAGTACCCTTTTTAAAAGTAAAAGATATTTCTAATGATGGATTAATTTTAAAAAACAATTTAGAATTAATTCCAAAAATTATACACGAAAATCAATTAAAAAGATCAATACTAGAAACAGATGATGTATTATTTTCAATTGCTGGCACAATAGGAAGAATTGCAATTGTTGATTTAGAAATGAATAATTCAAATTGCAACCAAGCTTTAGCTTTTATAAGATTAAAAGACAAACATAGTTTTCTTGAATACATTCATTTGTGGCTTAAAAGTAAAGAAACACAAGATGTAATAATTTCTAATATCGTTCAAGGTGTACAAGCAAATGTAAGTTTAACCGTGCTTAGTAATTTATTATTATTAATTCCAAGTTTAGAAAGCATTAATAATTGGTGTAATTTAATAAAACCAATTTATCAAAAATACCAAACAAATACCAAACAAATCCAAACCCTCACCAAAACCCGTGATGAATTATTACCACGGTTAATGAGTGGTGAGGTAAGGGTGTCTGAACTATGATTTTTTTAATGATTTTATGATTACTGTGATTTATAAATAAAATTAAAAACTAAATTTATGATAGATGAAACTTATAAATATTCTGATATAACCTCCAAAATAATTGGCTTGGCTATGGAAGTGCATCGTCAATTGGGTAACGGTTTTCAGGAAGTTATTTATCAGAGAGCATTAGAAATAGAATTTAGGAATAATGACATTTCGTATTCAAGAGAACACGAAATGCCTGTTTTTTATAAAAATCATCAAATAGGTTTGCGTAGAGTAGATTTTTTAATTCAAGACACCATTTCGGTAGAATTAAAAGCAATTATCGAATTGCAAGATGTGCATTTGGCACAAGCCATCAATTATCTAGAAGCTTATGATTTAGAAATTGGTTTGTTAATTAATTTTGGAGCAAAATCATTGCAGTTTAAAAGACTCAATAACAAGAAGTTTAACCAAAAAAATCAAGAAAATCCAAATATCAAATGAATCATAGTTCAG
This sequence comes from Mariniflexile fucanivorans, assembly GCF_004341235.1. Taxonomy (GTDB): domain Bacteria; phylum Bacteroidota; class Bacteroidia; order Flavobacteriales; family Flavobacteriaceae; genus Mariniflexile; species Mariniflexile fucanivorans. The sequence continues at coordinate 129,365 of NZ_SLUP01000002.1, read as the reverse complement.
ACAAATTGATACGAAATAGCACCACCGAATTTTTGATTTTTACCGCACAAGCTGGCGAAAGCAGCATCGAGGCACGCTATGAAGACGAAACAATATGGTTGAGCCAAAAGTTAATGGCAACGCTTTTTGAAGTAGATGTTCGTACCATAAACGAACATTTAAAAAATATTTATACCCAAAAAGAACAAACCGAATTGGCAACTATCCGGAAATTCAGGATAGTTCAAACCGAAGGCAATCGAGAAGTAAATAGAGAAGTAGCCTTTTATAATTTAGATGCCATCATTTCTGTTGGATATCGAGTAAACTCGATTAGAGCAACCCAGTTTAGGCAATGGGCAACCAAAGTCCTTAAAGATTTTGCTATAAAAGGTTTTGTTTTAGACAAAAAAAGATTAGAAAACGGTTCTTTTCTTAATGAAAATTATTTTGAAGAATTACTTGCCGAAATTCGAGAAATTCGATTAAGCGAACGAAAATTTTATCAAAAAATAACCGATATTTACGCAACAAGTCTTGATTACAACAAAGATGCGGTTTCCACCAAAGCTTTTTTTGCAAAAGTGCAAAACAAACTTCATTTTGCTATTCACGGGCATACAGCCTCGGAACTCATCTATAAAAGAGTAGATAGTAGCAAGGATAAAATGGGTTTAACCTCTTGGAAAAATGCACCCGAAGGAAAAATCATCAAAACAGATGTTGCCATTGCCAAAAATTATTTAAACAAAGAAGAGTTAGAATCATTAGGCAAAATTGTGAATGCTTTTTTAGATTTGGCAGAAAACAGAGCACAACGAAAAATACCAATGACGATGCAAGATTGGGCAACAAGAATAGACCAATTTTTAGCTTTTGACGAAAGAGAAATATTGCAAGATGGTGGGAAAATATCAGTACAAATTGCCAAAGAAAAAGCCGAAACTGAATTTGAAAAATACAGAATAATTCAGGATCGGTTATTTGAAAGTGATTTTGATAAAGAAATAAAACGATTACAAGATAATGATGAAGAATGAAATATTTTAAAAGAATACGAGGAGTATATAAATGCCGAAACCGCTGATTAAGGCGGCTTCTTTTCTCATTTAACACTTGGTCATTGAGATGGTGCAAAGATACATTATGTTTTAATATAAGCAAACGGCAACATTTTTAATAATAACAATGTAAAGTACAATTAAATACATTTTTAAATAAATTAAAATGATTAATGAAAACCACATAGAACAATCATTAATTGGGCAATTACAAGAGCAAGGCTATACCTATTATTATGGTCCTGATATAGCACCATATAGTGATAATCCCCAAAGAGAAAACTTTGCTTCGGTTATTTTAGAGAATCAGTTTAAGGAAAGTTTAAAAAAACTAAATCCTAATATTCCAGAATCGGCAAGAGTGGAAGCATACCAAAAAGTGCTCCATTTGGGTACAGAAGATAGTATGGAAAACAACGAACGTTTCCATAACTATCTAACCAATGGCGTTACGGTAGAATATACAAAAGGGGAAAACACTATTGGTATTCCGGTTACTTTATTAGATACTCAAAATATTGAAAACAATAGCTTTTGGGTAGTCAATCAATTAGTGGTTAAAGAAAATAATACCGAAAAACGTTTTGATGTCGTAATCTATGTAAATGGGTTGCCCTTAGTTTTTATAGAATTAAAAAATGCCACAGATGAAAAAGCAACAGTCTTAAAAGCATTTCAACAAATACAAACCTACAAACAAGCAGTTCCTAGTATTTTTTATTACAATGCACTATGTGTAATTTCCGATGGTATAGATGCAAAAGCATCTAGTATTTCGGCGCCTATAAGTCGGTATCTTTCATGGAAAGCTCCAACTGCTGCAGAATATCTAACAGAACCAAACCAAGAAAATTTTGCTATGGCCGCAGAGCCTTCACAAAATTATGGTGCTACAGACTTGCAAATTTTAACCAAGTACATGCTAGATAAAAAAACATTAATAGAATTAATACGCTATTGTACCGTTTTTGAATCAGAAGAAAAAAAAGATGCCAAAACAGGATTAATTTTTCAAACCAAGGTTAAAAAAGTAGCGGCCTATCATCAGTATTATGCAGTACAAAAAGCAGTAGCACAAACCATACGAGCAACACATAGTACCGATGGAGACAGAAAAGCAGGTGTTGTTTGGCATACACAAGGTAGTGGTAAATCATTAACAATGGTGTTCTATAGTGGTCAAATAATTACGCATCCACTAATGGAAAACCCAACCATTGTAATGCTAACCGACCGTAACGATTTAGACGACCAATTATTTGGAACCTTTGGTAATTGTATTGGCTTGTTACGTCAAAAACCCATTCAAGCTGAAAACAGAGAACACATCAAAGAATTATTAAAAGTGTCTGGTGGCGGTGTCATTTTTACTACCATTCAAAAATTTTCACCAGAAACAGGCAATGTGTATGATACCTTATCAGAGCGAACAAATATTGTTGTAGTGGCAGATGAAGCGCACCGTAGTCAATATGGCTTTAAAGGTCGAGAAGTTGAAACGGAGGAAGGTATGGAAACACGGTATGGCAATGCGAAGTATTTACGTGACGCCTTACCTAATGCGTCTTATATAGGCTTTACAGGAACACCCATAGAAAAAGAAGACAAATCAACACCAGCAGTATTTGGCGATTATATAGACGTTTACGACATCAAACAAGCCGTAGATGATGGAGCAACTGTACCTATAAGTTATGAATCTCGTTTAATAAAAATTAAATTAGACGATGCCACAACAGCCACGATTGATGCTGAAATTAATGCGATTTCTGGAGCTACAGAAGAACAATTAGAAAAATCCAAGCAAAAAGTAGCGACTATTGATGCCGTTGTGGGTCATCCAGACCGATTAAAAGACATTGCAAAAGATATTGTTTACCACTTTGAAAAAAGACAAGAAGTGTTTGAAGGCAAAGCAATGATTGTTGGTATGACGAGAACGATATGCGCTAAATTATATCAAGAAATTATAGAGTTAAAACCCGAATGGCATAATTCCGATATAGACAAAGGGAAAATAAAGGTGATTATGACCAGTGCTTCGGATGATATTGCTTTGTTGCAACCACACCATACAACAAAAAAGCAACGTAAAGATTTGGCAACAAGAATGAAAGACCCTAATGATGAACTAAAATTAGTCATTGTTAGAGATATGTGGCTAACGGGGTTTGATGCTCCTAGTTTAAACACCATGTACATTGATAAAAAAATGCAAGGGGCTAACTTAATGCAAGCCATTGCAAGAGTTAACCGTGTATATAAAGACAAACCAGGCGGATTAATTGTTGATTATATAGGTATTGGTCAAGATTTAAGAAATGCCATGGCAATCTATTTACAAAGTGGCGGTGAAGGAACACCCATATTTGATATAAAAGAGGCCATTGCAGGAATGAAAGAGAAGTTTGAAGTGATAGAGCAAATGTTTAATGGTTATGACTTCAAAGCCTATTTTAAATCAGAAACAGCACAAAAATTACAAATACTATTAGGGGCGCAAAACTTTATGTTATCAAGTGATAAATTAAAAGAACGATTCTTAAAAGAAGTGACTTTATTGTCAAAGCTTTTTGCAATGGCTATTCCAAGTCCAGATGCCAATAAAATTAAAGAGGGGGTTGCCTTTTTTCAAGCCGTAAAAGCAAGAATAAACAAATTCACAAGCAATGGAGTAAAGTCTGATTTTGAAGTAGAAACAGCTATAAAACAAATTGTAGACGAAGCCTTATCAAGCGATGGGGTCATTGATATTTTTGAAGCTGCAGGAATAAAAGCACCATCAGTAAGTATTTTATCAGACGAGTTTTTGTTGGAAGTAAAAAACATGCAACAAAAAAACCTCGCGTTTGAATTGCTTAAAAAATTGTTAAGTGATGAGGTAAAAGTGCGTAAAACAAAAAACCTAGTGCAAGGTAAAAAGTTCTCCGAAATGTTAGAATCTGTTGTAAAACGCTACCACAACAACCAAATCGATTCGGCACAAGTATTAGCAGAACTTTCAGAGATTGCAAAAGAAATGCAATTAGAAGATAAAAAATCAGATGACTTAGGTTTAACACCTGAAGAATATGCTTTTTATACGGTTTTAAAGGATAACGATTCCACTTCTTTCTTACAAGACGATAAAATGAAAGAACTAATTCATACGATTGTTGATTTAGTAAGAAAAAATGCAACTGTAGATTGGAGTAAAAGAGACGATGTTAGAGCCACTTTAAGATTAGCTGTAAAGAAAATATTAATGCGTTATGGGTATCCACCAGACATTGCAAGAATCCAAGCCGATAGAGTAATTGCGCAAAGTGAGAGTTTAGCAGACGTGTTTTCTAGAGAAAATTAAATTATTAAACGGTGATATTTTGGAAAATCTTAAAATTAACATCCTACCATTCAAACATCCTGAATTAATTAAAGAATTTGGGTTTTATAAAGATAAAACAGAAGGGTTTTTTCCTATTCACAGAGCACAGTTGCCAAATGAGGTATGGGATAATTTTAAAACAGAGTTGCAAGACCTCAAATTCTTGTATTCCAATTTTTTAGATACCCAAAACTGCGATATGTTGGCTAAGGTAGATATGTACCAAAACACAACCTTTGCAAAACACTACTACACCCAATTAGTTTATAATTATTTTACGCCTATTGCCGATGCTATTAAATGCAATTACGTAAAAGATACGGAAGTTTGGTTTTTAGATACGAAAGTAATGGCAACAGGTTATAAAACCTATAATAAATATACCTTAAAAATAGAATTTTCAGGGCTAACAAAAAGTCCAGCATTATTACTATCGTATGATGGTACTTCTAAAGTAGCCACAACAAGCATTGATAAAATAAATATCCCTTCTAACTATTTTAAAACAGTAGTTTACAAAAAAGAAATAATCAAATTCAATCAGCTTTCAGAAGAAGCAAAACAAAATATAGAGCAGGTATTTCCATTGCTAAACATACCTATTAAAAACCACCTCGAAATACCAAATAGCATACCTAAAAAAGGCAATCGTTACAAACCCTATTTCAAGCACATAACAGATTTTTACAACAACTATTTAAATACAGCAGCGTTTAAAAAGGTATTGCCTTTAAGTGAAAAAGGGTTTTTCACCGTTCCAGAAAAAGAAATCCATCATACGAATTACAAATCAAATAATTTAAGGTTCTTCAATAATACCGAAATAGACCCTAAAGTAGGTATGAAAAAAATGGGGCCATACAAAGCAAGTCCACACCCCAACGTTCGTTTTTTCTTCATTTACCACAAACCAGACCGTAAAGAGTATGTGAAAAAATTATACGATTATTTCGAAAATGGCTATAAAGAATTCTTTCCGCCACTTAAAAAACACATTAAACAACCATTCTTTATGGACGAGAATACCAGTTTAGCGTTTGAAAGTCCTGCAACGGCAATTAAAGAGTTAAAACACCATTTAATTAATCTAGAAAAAACACCAAATACAAGATACGTTGCCATTTATATAAGCCCAATCCACAAAGAAGATGAAGATAATAAGGAGCTTTACTACCAAGTAAAAGAAGAACTCTTAAAACATGAAATAACCTCTCAAGTAATTTTTAAAGAAAGCATCAGTAATGCCTATTTTGGAGCTTTTTTAGAAAACATAACACCTGCATTATTAGCTAAAATAGACGGCATTCCTTGGCGATTAGACCGAGAGTTAAAACAAGAGTTAATAGTAGGCGTAGGGGCTTTTAAATCATTAGAAACCAACACACGTTTTGTGGGTAGTGCCTTCTGTTTTAATAATAAAGGGGAATTCAAAGGTTTTGATTGTTTCAGAAACAACGAATTCGATTTAATAGCCGGAGCAATTGGTAAGCAAATTTTAAAATTTGTAGTGGATAATGATAGAAGTACAGTAGAACGGTTAATAATTCATTACTACAAACCAATGGGTAAAGAGGAAATCGACCCCATCCAAAAAGTATTGGAAACATTAGGTTTAAAAATTCCAGTAATCATAATAACAATCAATAAAACAGAATCAAATGATTATGTCGCTTTCGATACGAGTAGTGAAGCTTTAATGCCTTTAAGCGGAACCATTATAGAAATAGCAAAACTAAAATACCTACTATTCAATAATGCCAAATATAGCGCAAATGGGCAAACAACCGACCATCCATTCCCAGTAAAACTTACCTTATTCTGTACAGAACAAGACTATTTCGAAGATATAACGGTAGTTAAAGAATTAATAGATCAAGTATATCAATTCAGCCGAATGTATTGGAAGTCCATAAAACAACAAAATCTACCAGTAACCATAAAATACCCCGAAATGGTAGCGCAAATATTTCCTCATTTTGAAGGAGACAAACTACCAGATTTTGGAAAAAACAACCTTTGGTTTTTATAAACGCGTCTAAAGTAACAAATGGTTGTGTTTAATGAAACACTTAGTAATAGTAAAGATAAACATCTAAGTAATGTAACTTTTAAGGATGTAGAACGTCTAACTTATAAAGGTAACAGTAAAGAAACTAATGCTTAAAAACATAGTAAATCATTAAGCGATAGTTAATAAGTTACTAAATAAGATACAACATATGAAGCAATATTCTATATTTGCATCATTAAACTAAATTAATTATGGCAATTGCAATTAAATCAATACCTGTTTTAAAGGATAGAGCGGCACAAGCTTTTACTGAATCAGTTAGGGTTAATACAGCAAATAAATCTAGCGTAGATTTTTCCAAGCAAGCCACTGTTGCATCTAAAATTTTAGCTAAAGCTAAATTATAATTAAAATTGGGTTTCCTACTCAATAAGTGCACTTTCAAAGTTTACAATAGTGAACTTATAAATTCCTGCGCACCTTTCGATTGTGATAATCCCGATTTAAACGACTTCTTTCGTAACGATTCTTTAAAGTATCATGATGAATTATTGGGCAAAACATACTGTTTTACTTTAGATGAAAATCCTGAAATAATTGTATGTGCATTTACCATTTCAAATGACAGTATAAAAACTTTTTTGTTGCCAAATGCAAGGAAGAAAAAAGTTATCAAAGATATTCCACGAGAAAAAACAATGAAATCCTATCCAGCGGTATTAATAGGTCGTTTGGGAGTAAACAAGAAATATCGTTTTATAGAAGGAGAAACAGAAAGAACAGGGAAACAATTAATGGATTTTATTAAATCTTGGTTTATAGATGGTGCTAATAAAACAGGATGTCGTTTCATAGTTGTTGATTCATATAACGATGTAAGCCCACTGCGGTATTACACAGAAAATCAGTTCATCCCATTATTCAGTTCAGACGAACAAGAAAAGGAATACACAGGTATTCCCATAGATACCATATTAGCAACTAGGTTAATGTATTTCGATTTAATTGTACTTAAAAGATAATGATCAAACCTCTATTATCTGAAATAATCGATTTTATTAAAAATATTCCTAGCATCAATTAGTTGTTTACTCCATTGAGTTAATATTATCTTACTCATGAATATATTTTACCTTTATATGTATATAAAAAGGTATCATATGACAACTATAGAATTAACACGAAAAGAAGTGTACGACTTAGTTTGGTCAACCACACTATCTAAACTATCCAAGGAGTATGCTTTATCTACTGAAGGAATAAAGAAAGTTTGCAACGAATTTGAAATACCAATTCCAGGAAATGGCTATTGGTCAAAATTCAAGTACAATAAAAAAGTACATATAGAAAAACTAAACAGTAATTTTAAAGGTGAAGATAAAATAACAATACCTATAAGGGAAGATGGTAATTGTGTAAACCTAGACCAAAAACCACTAACGATTCTAACAAAACAAATCGAAAACGACCCAAAAGCGCCCCTATCAGTACCTTTCAAACTAAGCAAACCAGATATTTTAATACAAAACACAAAAGAAATACATTCTAAAAGAAAAAAAGAAACGTATTATCCTCATGAAAAGACAGATAGAATTAGCATTTATGTTGAAGAAGCAAATTATAATAGAGCACTTTTAATAATGGATACGCTCATAAAACTGCTTAGATTTAGAGGGCATTCATTCAAAAGAGATAGAAATAATTCGGGTCCAAATATTATAATAAAAGAAATTGAATTCCCATTTCATATACGAGAAGTACAAAAAAGAATACCACCAGTTAAACAATACGACAGTTCAACCTATGTGCCAACAGGAATACTTCTTATAAAAATTGGTGAAAGCTTTAGAGCAATAGAATGGAAAGATGGCCATATTAAATTAGAAAATCAATTAGCTAAAATAGTAGCTAAACTAGAATTAGAAGCCGATAAAGAAGTGCTATGGAAGGAAGAATGTAGATTACATGCGATTCAAAGAGCAGAAGAGGAAAAAATAGAAAAAGAATTTAAAACACGAAAAGAAAAAGAAATAATTAAAACCAAAAAGTTGTTTTCAGACGCAGAGAAATTTGATAAAGCAACAATATACAGAAACTTTATTGTGGCAACAGAGCAGAAAGCAATCAAAGAAAACAACCTTACCGAACAACTTAAAGATTGGATAAAATGGGCAAACGAAAAAGCAGATTGGTTTGATCCTTTCACAAACAGAGAAGATGAATTACTAAATGAATACGACAGAGACGAATTTCATAATCAAAAACAATCTAGCAACTATAACAAGTATTAAATAAAAGAACCCACCCAAGCCCAAGCTTTGCCAACGCTCCTGCGGTTTTGGCTTTTGCCAACGCTAAAACAGCACATTGCTTTTTTTAAAAGAGTTAATAATTTGATTTTTGTTTTTTATAAAAAAGCAAAGAGCTGTTCCCACCCCTCAAAGCCAAAACCACACCCAAGCTATGTTACATAATACAAGTTATAATACTTCCCTTTTTTGGTTGCACTAGCGTGCGTTTTATTATTTCGGGCGTAGTTATAACTGGTATTATGTAAAATATCCGACATACCCCACGCTCACATCCGTAACAGAACAGTATTTAGAATTAAATAGGAACATTTTAATCGGTATATTTTTTCATTGTTTTTTGAAGATGCTGCGACGTTTCTAAACAACATGAGTACTATACCGAAAACATCCATTTCAAAAGAAAATCAGGCATCCTCAAAAATCAAATTAGCCCACAAGAGTATAGTTTTTTATTTGCCAGAAACGGATGAGGTTATTAATTTCAGTAAAAGCCGATGCCAAAACGTTTTCAAGCGAACTATAAATAGGTATTAAATCACCAATTGCCATCATTTTATATGGCATCAGCTTTTCCTTGAAACCAATCACAAAAATCCAAGTAAGCAAATAAAAAAATATACACTTGTTTCGCTGCTGCCAGCGCACTACGATTGTTAATAATTGGGGAAATCTTCCATTTCCCCAAACCCCTATGGATGCAATTTTTTTTAAAATAACGCCAAATATTTTTCCTTCCAATTGAAAATAGGAGGTAAGCATTATTCCAAAAAAAACAGCGAGAGTTTAAACCCATCCGAATGGTCATTTCAAATTTGAAAGTTTAGGCACATTTGCAATTGCTAAATAGATAATAACCTGATTTTTTTAACTTTATCAATAGATACTTAGGACATATTTCTACAATAAGCCCTACATATTTGCACATTATAGATAAATGAATGCAAAATAAAAAAACCCTCTCTTTCGAAAGGGTTAACGTTTTAAAAGTAATAAACTTTACAAACTGATGGTCTTTTAGAATACCTCCTGTATTTTCATTGCATTTCCTGCGTTGAATAAATAATAATTTACTCCGACTTGCTGATAAAATTCAATTCCAATAGATCCTAAAACAGCTACATTAACTGTTATTGTTGGAGCATTTGGCAATGTCGCAACAACTTCAATTAATGCGGTTTCAGCATTAATAGGAGTGTAATCTGAATAGCCAATATTTGAAGTTTCATTTAAAATAGGTTCAGCAGCTTCATAAGCTCCAATTGCAGGATTAAAAACAAAATCAGAAATCACAGACAAAGCATTGATAATTCTGAAATGTGTAGCTCCCGTCGGAATATTTAAATAATTAAGGGGATTAAAAGCAGGTACGCTTAAAGTGCTTTCGTTTCTATCTACGTTAGGAGTTAATGTAAAAGGAGCGCTAAAAACACCATTAAAAGAAATGTTACGATTAAAATCTAAACCTTTTAAATATTGTGGTTGTTGAGAAACTAATACAGCACGTTGACCTCTGGCTTCAGAACCATCCTCGATATTTATTTTTTTCATTATAGCGGTTAAACGCCCTGTAAATTGACTATCAGTCATTTGTTTCATCAAAGCTGATAATCCCACTCTAACGGATTTTCCCGCATTAGCACAAGCTGCAAACTCAGACATGTTTTCTCGAGTACGAATGAATCCAGGTGCAGTTTTTATTTGTTCCGCAGTAGGTCCACCTTTCAGACCTGCAAAGTAACCTTCGTTACCTTTAATTTTGAAGTGACGAACTTCACCTAACGTCCCAACATATTTAATATGTCCTTTCTGTCTAGCCATTGCTATATGTTTTTTGTTGATTGAAAAATTTCATTTAAATTTACATCATAACAGAATGATATACAATAAGTTAAATAATGTAAAATGATGCAGTTCAACGCTAAGGAAACAACAACTATAAAAAAGCTTCTATAAAATGTAAAGTTTATTATATTGATGTGAATTTTTTAAAATGTAATTGTATTAATTTTTTTATTTTTGAACACTATAGACATTTTTTGTGTAAAAAAGGGCTTTTTAAAGCCATGAGGTGAAGTGTTTTGTTAAATGTTGCCAATGATATAAAGAATAGAATTTGTAAGTTAAAAACAGCTTAATTTGATTATATTCTATAGTAAGGTATCTCTTAAGTATTTATTTATATTTGCCTTGAATTTATTAATGTTATACGTATTTTGATGGCTATTTGTTGCCCAATCTTCGGAAACCGCTGTAAAACCTATAAACTTCAAATATTGTATCGGCAAATAGATTTACATGTATGATTTCATCTTAATTATACAGAGTTCTTGTGCGTTTTATTCTGCAACGGATACTACGGTTTATGAGTTATAACATTATAATCTTTTATCGGTTGCAATTGAACCTTTTTAACAGAAGTATTTTTAATTTTCATTGATTCAAATCAACTTTCTATTGATATTATTTGAATACTATAAATAGAAATAGCACCTTTGATTCATTGCTAATTAGCGTCCATTAAAAGGTCTATTAACTATGAATCAAAAAATATTAAATAAAAAACGCTCTCGATTTTTTGAGTCTATTTTTATCCTTCTGTTTTGGACACTACTTTTTGTTTTACCGCTATTTTATCAATGGATTAATAACAATACCATTCGGTGGAATGTGATTTTTAACGTTTGGATTGATTACTTACCATTATTAATTATATTCTGTGTAAACAGATTTATTTTAACACCTTACTTACTATTTAAGAACAAGAAAATTATATATATATTAGCTGTTATTGTGGTTATAGGATGTACCGTTTTAGGGTCTATTTCTATTCGGCAAGCGATTGGTTCTCAAAATATAAATCCGCCACAGCGAAATACAGGACTTCAATTTCCAAATTCAAATAAAGCAGTTGGGCAACCAGGGGATTTTGGGCGCCAAGTTCCTGCAGGAACTTTTCCACCGTATGTCAATTTAATTCTATTATCTATTTTATTAGTGGGCTTTGATACAGGCATGAAAACCTCTGTAAAATGGGCAGAAACCCAACAACAAAAAGCCGAAGTTGAAAAAGAAAGCATTAAAAATGAATTGGCCTTTTTACGCAACCAGGTGAGTCCTCATTTTTTAATGAATACCCTTAATAATATTCACGCTCTGGTTGATTTTGACACCAAAGAAGCCAAACGTTCTATTGGAAAATTGTCTGTTTTAATGCGACATTTATTATATGAATCTAGCGATAAACCGATACCATTAACCAAAGAAATTAAATTTATAGAGAGTTATGTGGAACTTATGAAGTTGCGTTTTCATGAAGACGTAAAGATTCAATTGAATCTCCCTGAAAATCCGCCAAATATTTCCATTCCAACACTCTTATTTACTAATATTCTGGAAAATGCCTTTAAATACGGTATAAGTTACGAGCAAAAATCGTTTGTATATATTAACCTCTTTATTCATGAAAATGAACTTGAATTTACGATTCAAAACAGTGTACACGACAAATTAAAATCAATTGAAAAATCAGGAATTGGTATTGAAAATACAGAGAAGCGTTTAAAATTATTGTATAATGGTAACTACGTATTTACAAACACAGAGCATGAAAATGTATATAATTCAACTATAAAAATACCTATATGATAACTTGCATAGCTGTAGACGACGAACCTTTAGCACTCAGACAAATTGTGTCTTACATTGAGCAAACGCCTTTTCTTCGGCTTAAAGGAAAGTTTACCAATGCTTTAGGGGTTAGTAGTTTTTTAAATGAAAACCCGGTTGATTTGTTGTTTCTTGATATTCATATGTCCGATTTAAACGGATTGGAATTGGCTAAGACTTTGGTAAATCCACCTCGCATTATTTTTACCACTGCGTATAGTGAATATGCCATAGAAGGTTACAAAGTAAACGCCATAGATTATTTATTGAAGCCAATTGAATATGTAGACTTTTTATTGGCATCAAACAAAGCGTCAGAAACTATAAATAAGGAGCGACAATTTGTAACTACGGTCAAAAAGAAAGATGATTTTTTATTTATAAAATCGGGTCAGCAACATATTAGAATTCAGTTTAAAGACATTAAATATCTTGAAGCACAAAAAGAATATGTATCTATAAATTTAGTGCATGGCGAACCTGTAAAAACATTACTTCGTCTTAAAAATATTGAAGATATTTTACCCAAGGAGTACTTTATGCGCATACACCGTTCTTTTATAGTTAACCTGAATCATATTGTTACCGTCGAGCGGAATCGGATTATTTATGGTCCAAAAGAGTTTATTGTAGTTAGTGACACGTATCAGGAAGCTTTCAAGACTTTTTTGAATAATAATTTCTTTAACTAAAATTTCATTGATAGAAAATGCCCTTCTATTGATTTTATTCTTTTTCTAACACATAAATACAGACCTTTGAAGCAAGTTAAATTTAAAATTATGAAAATGTATAAAAAAAGGGGGTTTGTAACGTTAAGTATCTGCTTATACATGGGATATTCTGCAGTCGCACAAATAACATATCCAATGGTGGATACTGGTGTTACTGAGTTTTATAGTGATAATTATGTAATTTCAAAACCGAGTATTGGAGATGATTTTTATGGTCAAGACGCCACATATACTGGAAACCAACCTTCGTATACCGATAATGGTGACGGTACCATTACCGATAATGTAACGGGATTAATGTGGGAAAAAGATATGGGTAAAAAAATGACCTTTGAAGCATCCTTTTCTAAAGCAGAACAATCCAAATTAGGAGGACATTCAGACTGGAGAGTACCCACAATTAAAGAGTTGTATTCTCTAATTCAGTTTACCGGTCAGGTTAAAGGCGCTAAATCTAATATACTGTTTATAGATACCAAATATTTTAATCAGTCATTAGGAAATACCAATATTGGAGAACGAGAAATTGATGCACAAACATGGTCATCAACCGAGTATGTAGGTTTAACGATGCGTGGTGATGCTACTATTTTTGGCGTAAATTTTATAGATGGACGTATAAAAGGGTATCCAAAATTCAACAAAAAGAGCAGAGCAGAAAACACCATGTATTTTAGAATGGTGAGAGGAAATACAAACTATGGAAAAAATAACTTTATAGATAATGGTGATGGCACCGTAAGTGATTACGCAACCGGACTTATGTGGCAAAAAGCGGATGATGGTAAAAGTCGTAATTGGGAAGCATCTTTAGCATATTCCGAAAGTTTAGAACTTGCTGGTCATACAGATTGGCGTTTACCAAATGCTAAAGAATTACAAAGTATCGTAGATTATTCTAGGTCTCCACAAACCACAAATTCACCGGCAATAGACCCTATCTTTTCTACTACAGAAATTAAAGATCCCGAAGGAAACTCGGGGCAATATCCATTTTTCTGGACGAGTACAACGCATTTAGATGGTGTAAATCCAGCTTCTGGAGCGGTGTATATTGCTTTTGGTGAAGGACAAGGGGAAATGAGAGGTCAGCTTATGGATGTACATGGCGCAGGATGCCAAAGAAGTGACCCTAAAAGTGGTAATAAAAATCAGTATCCTACCTATTTCGGACCTCAAGGTGATGTTCGGTATGTCTACAATTATGTGAGGAGCGTACGTACTATTAAATTGTAACAAGACCTTTCATCAACTATTTCATTGATTATAATACAGATTCTATGGATACTTCTTTCCTTAAATCCAACCATTATGCATCTTTGAACTATGTTTGATACAAATAGCATTTAAAAAAATAAATTATGAGTTATAAATATTTAAAATTATCAGCAAGCTTACTAACTGTTTTAGCATTTTTCTCTTGTGATAAGGATTCAGGTACGAGTACTGAAGATGAAGAAGAAGTAATAACTACCAAATTTCCTTACACTATTGTAGACACAGCTGTTTCAGATTTTTATAGTAACAATGCTATAATATCCAAGCCTGGAGTTGGAGATGCTTTCTATGGTCAAGATGCAACCTATTCTGGTAATCAACCTTCATATACAGATAATGGAGATGGCACGGTTACAGATAATGTAACAGGGTTAATGTGGCAACAAGATATGGGAAATAAAATGTCTTATGCCAATGCTATAACATTAGTAAAAACTTTCAATTTAGGTGGTTATACAGATTGGAGAATACCAACTATTAAAGAATTGTACTCGTTATCTAATTTTACAGGACGTTGTTTTGGTGATAATTCGGTTGACATGTTTATTGATGTCAATTATTTCGACCAACCTATTGGAGATGAATCTATTGGAGAACGAGAAATTGATGGACAAACCTGGTCGATTACAGAATACGTCGGACAAATAATGAACGGAAACGAAGCTGTTTTTGGATATAATTTTGTTGATGGAAGGTTGAAAGGCTATCCAAAATATAAACCAGCAACAGGAGCAGCAAATACCATGTATTTTAGAATGGTACGAGGAAACACATCCTATGGTGAAAATGATTTTAAAGATAATGGAGATGGAACAATTATAGATAATGCCACAGGGTTAATGTGGCAACAAGCAGATAATGGTGAAACTTACGATTGGGAACATGGTTTAGGGTATGCAGAATCGCTTACACTTGCGGGCCATAGTGATTGGAGAATGCCAAATGCTAAAGAATTACAGAGTATTGTAGATTACACAAGGTCGCCACAAACTACAAATGCTCCTGCTATTGATCCTTTATTTACTTGTACATCCATTTTAGATTCTAAAGGCAATTCTGGGCAATACGGTTATTATTGGACAAGCTCTCCGTTACAAGATGGCCCTTCACCTTATACGGATGCTGTTTATTTTTGTTTTGGAGAAGCTGAAGGTGAAATGAATGGTGTATTATTAGATGTCCACGGCGCTGGTGCACAACGTAACGACCCTAAAGCAGGTAGTACAGATGATTTCCCTGATACATTTGGACCACAAGGCGATATACGTAAGGTTTATAATTTTGTGAGATGTGTAAGAGATGCTAACTAATTTTTAAAACAATATAGATGAAAATCAGATGCTTTAATATATCGTTATTCCTTGTTATTTTGTTTTTAGTTTGTGCTTGCACATCAGATGAGGTAGGAAGTAGTGAAACAGATTCAGATACGGAGTCAACATCCAATATTACCGAAGGTTATGTGTTATATTCCTATATAGGAGATAAAACGACGCATCTTATTGATTCTTTGGGAGTAGATGTTAAAACATGGTCGTCTACTTTTACGTCTTCTGGAGGTTGTTATCTCTCAGAAAATAAGACTTTATTACGATTAGGTAAAACTACTGAAATTAGTAATGGCGCTTTTTCTACGGGTGGTCTTGTTGCAGGAATTATAGAAGAGCTCGATGATACTAGTAATGTAATTTGGTCTATTCAGAAAGCTAGTGACGAGGGCACATTTCATCATGATTTTAAAGAAATAGATGCTAATACCATTATTGCACTCACTTGGGAACTTAGAACATATAATAATTCAGAGTATTGGAATGAGGTTGTTATCATAATTGATAAGTCTGATAATTCAACTATTTGGGAATGGAGTGCTATGGATGATGGGGGTATTATTCCAGCAAATAATGACAAAGTAGATTATCTACATTTTAATTCGGTTGATTATAAAGACGGCAACATACTTATAAGTTCAAGAGGCAAAAACACCTTATACCTAATAAATAAAGCGAGTAAAGTTATTACGCAAAGTATTACTGCTTCTGGCGCTTTGTCTGGACAACATGATGCCACATTTATAGATAATGGAAACATACTCGTTTATAATAATAATGCCGAAACGAACAAATCAGCTATTTTAGAAATAACACTAGCAGATAAAGTCGTTTGGAGTTATTCAAGCAATTTTTATTCAGATCATATATCAGGAACACAACGTCTTGAGTCTGGAAATACCTTAATTTGTTCAGGAATTGAAGGACGTTTTATTGAAGTTACAGACTTAGGAGACGAAGTTTGGGATTTTACACCTGAAGTTATAAATACAAACAAACCATCTGAAATATTTAAGATTCGTAAATATGCTGACTATTAGTTTGAATTTGTCGTATTAAAAATTCAACTTCATGATACTAAAATTGAACTAGAAATTTCATGGTTATCATGATTGGATTCATATTGGACTAAGTATTAATATTTACTTATTAACAAACAAAATCCAATAAAAAGCAACTAAAAAAATACAGTTTTATTCTATTACTAAATTAACGCTCACTTGTCCGTTTGAATCTATAAATTCTCTATTAAAAACTTTTTTTCCAATTATTTCTTTGGCATCTTGTATTTTTTCTAAGGAACCACTCAATTCAATTATAAATAGACTTGCTCCTTGTTCATTTTCAGCTTCATAGGATTCAGATACATGTATTAAATATTTATCTAAAATATCTTCAAGAGGATATTGATTGTTAGTATTATCAGATTCTAGTTCGTATGATATAGTCATTCGAAATTTTGCCTCATCATCATCAGTCAAATCTTCATAAATGCCGTCTTCAATGGGTTTGTATTTTGATATATTTTCATATTTAACCATGTTAATTAATGATATATTGGTCATCAAATTATATTCAGATCTCATTTCAGAACTGAAAGGTTTTTTATTATTATTTCCGAATAATTTTCCAAATATTCCCATTTAATCTAATTTAAGTTTAGTTTTTCAATTTATATATAAGCATAGTGTGGTTTTGCAAGAGAAGATTTTCATAAGAAAAATCAGATACAAGCGAACAAGCAACTAAATTTGGTTTAGCTAAAACTACCAATTTTTTTACAGTGTTGTAAGCAGTTTTTTATTTTTAAACTTCTTTAAATATTCTTTTTAAAGCACCTTTTATTCCATCAGGTACAGTTTTTTTTCGCATCGGGATAATCCAAATATGAATTTCCTTTAGCTGTGTTATGTTTTGTATGTAATATCAAATTTCCATTTGAGTCAAAATATTGCATTTCAACTTCTGTGTCTTGACTTTTGCCAACAGGAATAAGCATCATACTATATTTTGTGTTAATGAATATAAGTTGTGTGAAAATGATTCCATCCAATTTATTTGAAGCGCATATATCAGATATTTTCTGTTTTTCAAGGTCAGTCCATTTTTCAAAGTTTGGGTATTCTATGTTATGAGATTCAATATCCATTTTATTGAGTTCGGAAGCCATAATTTGATCATAAATATCTGAAGTTCCGATTACAATTTTGTCAATTATTGGTTTGCTTTCCAGTTGACTAAATCCGAGAGTTTTTGGTTTTATAAGACTGTTCGTTTCTTTTTTATAAAGTGTTTTTGTTCCGAACGCAGCACAATTTGTCAAGAGAACAATTGTACATAAAATTGATGTTATTTTTAATAGGTTTCTCATTTTTACAAATTGATTATATGCGACTGCACCCCGTTTTTATTCGCTTTTTTGTTTTATTAAATAATTTTTTTCTTCTAAAAACAATAATGCTGTTACTATTTGCTTTGAACCATCTTCAATTGTATTCACATTAAAGCTTGACTCATATTGATGAACAAAATCGCCTGTATTTAAATCATAAAACCTAAAAGTAGCACTTCCGAAAGTCATTCCAATTGATTGATTAATATTGAACTTGATTGGGAATAATAATAAGTCCGCATTTTGTAAATTTTCTTTTAAGTTTTTCAAATCCGAAATACTTATTAACGTGTTCAGATTCGGATATTTCTTTAGGTCAGACTTTTTATATTTTTTTGACGCGATTCTTTTTAGAATATCTGTCGATTCCTCATTTAATTCAGTTCTTAATTCTTCTACTTTTAGATATTTTAATGACAATGTATCTTTAAAAATATCATTAGAAATTGAATCATTAAACTTTGTTAATTCGTTAGTTAAAGGAATGATTGCTACTTTTGATTCTTTATTCAAGAATCTGTAATCTTTATTCAATACTTTTTGTCCAAAGGATAAATTTGTAAATAAGATTAGTATTAAAATAAAAAAATTTGTTTTCATATGTCTGTTTTGTTCAAATTGCTTACAACAACTGGATACAATCAATAATCTATAGTCTTTTAAAAAGATACTATTTTTAATATCCACTTCATATACTCACGAATATAATGACCAATTACCAATGGTAAATGAACCATTACCATTTGTTTTTTTGGGTTTCATTCTACTTTTGTCCATCCAAACACCATCTTAAAAATAATCAGAACCGTAAACGAATAAAACCCACGTTTTTTTTACATGTTCAACCTCAAGAATAATGAATTAAACCTCTAAAAATTAGTTATTTGTATTAATATTTTGCGTCATATTTACCGCTGTTCCTTTATCGATACCCACAGGGAAGGTTATGTTTTTTATAAATGTGGTTTTTCCCGACTTGCCTTTGCTAGTAATTATAATTTGTCCCGATTTTAATTTTTGTGTAGGATCGCATACAGAAATACTTAATTGATCCTGATTTACTTTACACATTAAAATGGCGGGAACACTACAGCTTAGCTCAATCGTATCATGTATTTTCAAGGTATCAGACCGATGAAAAACAATAGACGTACACGCATCCAATTGAACCGCTTGTATGGCTTCGGTATTGGAAAGTATTTGGTAGGGTAGATGCTTTTCTGTTTTCGCAAGGTCGGTTTTATTCATGTTTGGAAATACAGCATACGCATATGTTTCGTTCTTAACGTTTGTACCATGATCAATGCCCAATGTAAAAACATCTTTTGCGTCTTCTTCTTTATCGACCCAACTAATGACCTTGGTCCAGTTAGCAGTCTTCTTTTCAGAACTCAGCACAATATCCAGACCTTGATTTATGATGTAGCCTGACCCTTGATGCCAAAAGCTTCGGGCATTAACCGATTGGTTTGTTCCTGAATTTTCAGGCTGTAATATGTTCCCATTTTTTAAATATATAGGGGTGGTACTAAAACATTGTGCTATGGTAGTTTGTAAATGCTGGTTGTTTTGCCCATGTATTGCCGACCCTAAACAGACTGTAAAATCGGGAAACAAAAAGTAAGATTTATTAGCATGAACACCATCGCGTATGTATTGCATGCTGGTAATAGCGCAATCTTCATAGGTCAATCCACCAACAAAGTCGCTTGTAATATTATAGCTATCCCATCCAAGTTCTGGAAGCTTTACGGTGTCTTGAACGGCAGTGGTACCGGGTATTTTACGCCAATCCCAATAAGGAAAAATATTGAGGTACTCTTTACCGGTTTTCATGGTGTACATGGCGCCATCGGCAAGGTAGTAGCTACTTAGGTTTTCACCATTTCCTGATTCCGAGCCTTTAATTCGGCTAGAACACATTCTAATGGTTGTTAGTTGGTGCTTGGTACGCTGAACCGTTAATTCAGAGAACGGAAAATATTTAACGCCCACCAAGTCGTTTTCTTCACATATCGATTGGTATAGATCGGCATGATTTGGGTCAATTTTTTTCATCTCTGAAGCGGCTTTGTGTACACGCATGTATTTTTTGTGTTGCTCATCTGGAAAGAGCTGGCGCCCACTGCTGTTAATATCGTACACACCGTTCCAAATAACCCACCGCTGTCCTTGGGCAAAGTAATTACGCATTAAATCAATCTGTTCTGGCGTATAATCGTATTTTGAATCTTTAAGTATGAACATCCATTTTACCTGATCTTCGAGAAAGTGAAGTCCATAGTTACCAAATTGCAACTGTCTACCGTGTTGATGAAAGGAGTAATCGGGTTGTAAACCTTCGGCGCTATTTGCCATTTGCATTTCATTCCGTATTTTTTCGGTAGCTTCGGCAACCAAAGTAGTATCCGTTTTTAGGATACTGCGCAAAATGATATTCGACGACACCCAAACTAAATTTTGCCCCGTTTTGTCTCCAAAAACTACTCTATTCATAATGGTCATGCCCTTTTGCCATTGTACTTCATCTATGTCGTCTTGCATTAACAGCATAATGATGCCTATGTTTTGCGGCACACCAATTTGAGGATACCACCAATTGAGGTTCACAATATCATGATCTACCCACCAGTTGTAGGCAAGAAGGATATGCACCTTCAATTTTTCGTTTTTATAATTCTGATTTCCCTTTTTTAGATATGCTTTAGCCATTTCTACGGTTCGCAATAGGTGGGTACGTAATGGCCAATTTCCACGTTGCCTATTCGTGTAATCTAAATCGCTCCAAGTTCCGTCCGGTTTTAGGTTATAAAAATAGGGGATCATGTCCTGGTTTACTTCTTCAGCGAGTAGGTAATTTTTCCAATTATCTTTTAAAATGGAAATTTGACTTTCCTGTGCTTTTATGGAAATAGAAAAAAAGAATAGAATAATCAGGATATAAGTGTTTTTCATGCGTAATTTTTTTATAGCATTATGGTATGGCTCAACGGGATAGAGTTTACATAGTGAGCCACCAGCAGTGGGCGAAAGGGAGCATAGCAAAGTAGGTGCTAAAAATCGATTCATAAGAAGTTAAAATTAGTGATTATTTTTTAATTTCTTAGGTATAGATTTGCCTTTAATAAATGCTGATAGAATATTTTTTTTAACAATTTAGGAAGATGTGAAATTTGAAAATCTTGTATGATTTAAATACAAATCTTTCTGGTATAATATTTTGCAAACCTGTTAGCGAGGATTTTTTAAAGGAAACTCAGATGTACGCAAAGACGCAATAAGCTTAATGAAAGCATAAAATAGCGTTTTTTTTCATACTTTGTTGTCGGTGGTTTTATGCTGCTTACCTATTTATGTTGGTTTTGTTTTTGATTGATGATAACATATCAATCCAATCTTCTTTATTGTTAATCCTTAAATCTAAAAGGTTGTACAAATCTTGTTCATCTATATATTTTATTGACAATACATCAAATTCGAAGTCAAATATTCTTGTTTCTAATTTGTTGCTTACTATTTTATCTATTTGTATAATCTTTTCAGCCGTTTTATTTATTCCTGGGTAATACTTAATTTTTAATTGATTAGCTTTTATATTATATTCAATCAAATAGTTTTTTGATTTATAAATGATGATTAAAGAAACTATTAACCACAAGATTATGTAATAAATCACGAATCCTAATGCTAAAGAGTTTTGTCTTAAAACATAGATTATTAAAATTATCAACAATATTGAAGGTAATAGAAATTTGTTAAGTAATATTTTATTCTTTAAAGTCATTAATTATCGTTAAAATTCCATTTCTATATTTTTATTTAATTGGTGTTATTCTTGTTGCTATTTGTTCAATTTAGAATAAGTTATCGCTGTTTTGATAAATTCTGAGTAACGTTTTTGTTAATTATTGAAAATCAATGTATTATAAATTTAATTTTTATCCCTCTCTTTTGCCCTGTCTTTAACCTGTACGTTAGCCCAAGAAGTCAATCCTTCGGTATATGGAGGATTGCTTACAAGGCTTAGGCTATGCTGCGTATCCCGAAGGGTATTTAGTTAAAGGTAATGTTGGCGTGTCGAGTTTTTATTTTCCCTTATTTGTTTGTCGCTGCTCAAACTCTCCAATCATTTGATTTAACACCTTTACTTGTGTCTTGTTAATCCGTCCCATTTGTTCAGCAACAACAATATTGTCAATTACGCTTTCGTACTCGTGAATGTCTTTAATTCTTTTTCTTTTCAAAACAGCTTGAATCGTATCTTTTTTCTCAAAGTCAATTCCGTTTTCATATAATTTACTCCAAAATTTTTCAATGTCTTTGCCATCCTCTTCATTCCAATAAATTAAGAAGTCATTTTTAAGATATTTAAGACTGGCTACTTTTTTAAATTGAGGTTCAGGGTTAAGAGCCATATTTTTAATATCTCGGCCCCAATTTAAGAAGTGGGTTCTGGTTTTATCGTCTAATGATTTTGAGTTAACAATGACTTTTTTAGCAATGTCAATTGTTTTAACAAGCTGTTCAGCTCTTTCTTGATATGTCTGTTGTTTTGTGGTCATTTTATATGCATGCCAACCCATTTGGCTTACTATGCGGAAGTTTAGATGTATTTCATCTTTTAAGCCTTCATATTTTTAAAGCAAAAAATTTAGTACGTAGCAATTTAGAAATGTTTTACAACATGGCAAAACATTTTTTCAATTAGCCATAAGCTTTTATTCATTTGTAAATAATCAATAGTCAATAATCAATAATCAATAGTCAATAATCAATAATCAATAGTCAATAGTCAATAATCAATAGTCAATAATCTAATAACAATTCTACATGGAATCCATCCTTATTCAGCCAAACCCCCATCTAAAAAAAATACACCCGAACCGTGGACGAACAAAACCCGAACAAAACCCGAACAAAACCCCTGTTTTTTTGGCAACTGTCTCAAATCGTCTCAAATTGTCCTAAATCGTCTCATGGTGTGTCAAATCGTTTCAATGTGTGTCAAGGGGTTGTAAATCGGGGAAAAGTGTATTAGTTTCACGGTCTATTAACCCCAAATTCTATAACATCATGGGAACATTTAGTAAAGGCATCCTAGGAGGCTTCTCCGGAAAAGTTGGCAACGTAGTAGGTGCACGTTGGCGTGGTAAAGACATTATGCGCAGTTTACCGCAACGAGGTAATTACACCCCTACACAAGCGCAATTGGACCAACGCGACCGTTTTGCAACGGCTATCAAGTTTTTAACGCCCATTAAGGAAATCCTCTCGGCATATTTTGGAAAACAACAGGGCGATAAGTCTTCCTTTAATTTAGCAACGGGCTACCACATAAAATACGCTCTATTGCCCGATCCTTTAGACGGGTATGTGATAGATTACCCTAAAGTACTAATTGGTAAAGGCGATTTGCGTGGCATATCCAATGGAACGGTAGCTTTGGATGTCAACCAAACCATAACTATCACCTGGGACGACAACAGTGGACAAGGCAATGCCTCCGGATCTGATGGCTTTGTGGTGGTGGTGTATTGCGAAGCACTCGATTTGTTTGTAACGGCAAACCCCGCAGGTACCCGCAATTTAACAATGGTACAAATACCCCTGCCAGCCTATTGGGCAGGACAGCTTATACATGTGTGGGCTACTTTTGCAACAGACGATGCCAAACTAGCAGCAACCAGCAGCTATTTGGGTACGGTAACACTGGCTTAAGGCCTTCCAACTTGTTTTTATAGCAGAGGCGACGCATAGGTGGTCTCTGCTATATATTTTAAAAAAAACCTACTCAAAAGGTTTGTTGTTTAAATACTGCCCCATAAGGGTTTCAATAAAATGTTTAGGAAAATAGCGGGTACCGCCCATAAGGGTATAGGGTACGAGTTTGGTTTGGCACCACCGGTATAAGGTGCTACGGCTTACTTTAAAGAATTGTTGCGCTTCATTGGTGGTCATCCAAATTTCATCTTTAAAGCGGTGGTGGTTTAAAAATTCAGACATAGGGTTGGGGTTTATGTTAAAATAACGGATTTATGCTTATAGCGTATGTATTTACTTATTAATAAGTATTATAAATGTAATCAATAAGACTAAAAAAGTAATAAAAAAGACACAAAAGTCGATGAAATGCAATTGCTAGCATGGATAAAAGGCTTGGTGGGGGGTAAAATAAATTGTTGTAGGGTGTGTATCTGTACTGAGATTTTAAAAAGCTTTTATAAGAAATGATAAAGAAAGCATGCATGCATTAGGGCTAAATGATTCAAAATTAATCAGTAACACGTTAGGTGTCATTTGGGTGTAATTAATGAAAGATACTCCAAGGGTTAAATCATTGATTGTATTGGTGTTTTAAATTCTTAAATTTTTTTTTATTTTAATGCAAGGATGCAAAGATGCAAGGATGCAAAGATGCAAAGACACAAAGATGCAAAGACACAAAGATGCAAAGATGCAAGGATGCAAAGAAGCAAAGATGCAAAGAAGCAAAGATGCAAAGATGCAAGGATGCAAAGATGCAAAGACACAAAGATGCAAGGATGCAAAGACGCAAAGACGCAAAGATGCAAAGATGCAAAGATGCAAAGATGCAAAGACACAAAGATGCCCAGTAAGTAATATATTTTTTGCGTCTTAGCAACTTTGCAAGCGAATAAATTATAATGCTTTAATACAATAAAATTTAATTTAACAATAATGCTTTTTTACATAAAATTATTAAGCCAATTATAGTCTAAATATCAGTTTGAGCTTGTCGAAAATTTCATAAAAAAACATTTCGATAAGCCTGTAAAAAGCGAAGTTGACGTGCTCCATCTAACATTAAGTATCCTAGAAAGCTGGATATGGGAGTCAGCAAATATAATAAGAGATAGCATAGACGCCTCCAATTTTAAAAACAACATATTCGGCTTGCTATTTTTAAAACGTTCTAGCGTTTTGTTTAAAAAAGGAGTAGAACCATCCATAAAATGCAATAGGCTTACTAGAGCAAACACCTAAGACGATACCTCTTTCCAGCTCCCATAGAATCCAGATAAAACAGCATAAAAACTCACACTCACACTCAGAACATGTTGTGTGTTGCGAGTTTATAATTGTACACTATTTCTTTTAATAAATATTCTTAATTAGTAATAAATGCCACCCAAACCCCAAAAAAAGTCATAGCCTAAAAACACTAATTATTTGAGGGATATTTTAATGGCATACTATTTTATAAACAATGCTATCAGGACAATAATTGTCTCAATCAAAATGTTTTATAGGAATTTTAATTTTAATTTGTTAACTTTCAAAATATATTACCGCATACTCCCGCATGAATTAGTTAATTTTTTTTGTTACCATATTTAATATGGTAATACCATAGCTGGTATTCGAAACATTTAAATAACTAAACCAATCCATATGAAAACCATTTTAAAATTAGCAGTATGCGTTCTTGTCATGCAATCGTCATTTGCACAAACAACATTAACAGATTATTTTATAGTCAATAAACAAAGGATAGAAATTGAAATTTCTAAACCAGAAAATAAATACGTAATTAAACTGTCAAAAGGAGATGTGGATAAGAATTTTAATTTAGGCGGAGCAGTAGGAAGTTTTTTTGATTTTAAAAAACAGTTTAGAAATATTATTTATGAAGAGCTTTTAGAATTTTCGTTAGATGAATCTGAAAATAAAATAGATAAAAATGCTTTAGAAAAAATAGATGAAAAGGCTGAAAGTGTTTATTATAGTTTTGCCAATAACCTAAGGGTGTTAGATAATTTAGATTACCAACCAAATACGGGAATTTTGAAGGTGAATGATAGAATTCCCATATATTTAGAGGAAAATCATTTCGTAGAACTTAAAAAGGTTTATGAAGATGAAGTAAAAAAGGTCTTTAAGGCAAAAATTCAGCGCATTGATAATTTAATTAAAGCAAAACCAATAGGATATTTAGATACATTGTTGGTTTTAACAGCGGAAACTAAAGTTCAAGAGTTTAACTTAAATAATTTAAGCGTTGCTGAGATTGAAAAAGAAAATTCGAAATTGGCAGCTAAAATTTCTGAGCTATTAAGTACTAAAGATACAGTAGCATATAAGGCTTTAGAAAATTTGTATGTAGCAACTCTTTTTTCGCAATACATACCAAGTAATATAGATAAAATGGTATTCACATACTTGGTAATAGATAATGTTGATTTTGAATTTTCTAAAGGATTTTTAGAGGTTATTAAAGTGTCTGGTCATTTAGATTGTGATAGCGATAATCTGCTTTATAACTGTAATCTAATACCAGATTTTTTAAAAAAGGAGGCTGGTTTAATACTTACAAATAAGTATGGAATTGGTTTTACGAGTAGAAAAAATTACAAGACATTGGCTAATGTAAGTTTAAGTTTAAATCAGGTAAATAAAAAATTTAAAAAAGAAAATTTTGAAACCCTCACAAGAGATACTGAAATATATAATTCAAAATTAAAAAACAAAATGTTTATTTTAATGGATGACTTAATTAACTATGACTTTTATACAAACAAACTAACCAGGGATTTTAGTCCAATGGATCAAAAAGTCAATGTGGAGGGAGGAGCAAGTCTCACATTAAAAAAAGAAGAAACCCGTAAAATTTTAGAAGTGGAAGTGTTTAGTGATTTTCAAGGTTTTGATGCTGAATCGCCCAATGGATTAATTCAAATGGAGCTTTCAAAACATTTTAATTTAAACACAAGAAGATTTGATGGTTGGAGGGGATTAAATTGGGTGTTTGGTGGCTATGGTTTTTTTCAATATATAGAAGTTGCTGGGGGTATTACCAAGATTGAAGACAAGGAAAGACGTTTAAACCCTGAACGTATAGACAACGAACAATTGTCACAGGACAGCGTTTTAGTGTTCAACTCTAAACGTTATTCAACACCCATAGACTTATTACATTATAGTAACTGGAATATTGGTTCTGATATTAATGTACTTCTAGTTGATAGTCCAGATCTTAAATATCAATTCCATATTAACGCAGGGGTGAGATTTGGTAAAACAGCCATTCAAGATAGTATTAAACAAATTGGCTCAAATAATTTAAAGCCTTTGGAATATTCGGTAAGCTACTGGACTTTTTATCCAGAAGTTAAAATGCATTTATTGCCAGAGGAGCGTTATGGGTTTTATGCTATGTGGCGACCGAAGTACGTCCATTTAATATCTGATAAATTAGAGTTTAAAAGTGTTGCGAATCCCATAACAGGGGATAGAAGAGGTATGTCCAATTGGGTGAGTGAATTTGAGTTTAAAGGCTATGTAGATGTAGGTTCTAAAGGGCAAATATTTGCAAGGTGGCGTTTAAACCATGAAATGGGATACTCTGCCAATAATTTTTCGCAAATTCAATTAGGGTATTCATTCTATATTTTTGGACGGAATGAAGCGAATGCTCAATAAAACGACCTCAGGACAAGCCCAGGAGGTATTAAATTCCAAAAAAAGGAAATTCCAAATTCTATAAATAAAAATAAGGCAGGCTTGGGGTATTAACCCCTAAAAAATCAATAAAATATAAAAGTAACATTAAGTTGGAGTAAGAAAGTTGCCGTGTTAGCTTTTTTACTCCAATTTATTAATTTAAGCACTGCCAAGATAAGAATTTCTTGCCTAGCCAAACCACCATACCCCAATGTTAATAAAAACCCTATTTAAATTCAAATAAATATCAATTAGTCTTGTAAGAATTTATATTTTTATAATCTTCGATAACTAAATTAAATAAACAATTTAGAAGAAGCTTAGGTATTAAATTTTTTAAAGCTAAAATGACCCAAAATAAACTCACATTAAGTACCCTAGAAAGCTGGCTATGGGATTCAGCAAATATATTACGAGGCAGCATCGACTCCTCCGATTTTAAAAATTACATATTCGGGTTGCTGTTCTTAAAGCGTTCCAACGATGTGTTTGAAGAAGAAGTAGAAACCATCATGAAACGGGACGGGGTTTCCAGAGCAGACGCCGAAGACGACACCTATTTCCAACTGCCCATAGAATCCAGATGGAACAGCATAAAAACCCACACCGAAAACATTGGTATTGCTTTAGATAAAGCCTTTGCAGCCATCGAGCGCGAAAACACCAGTTTAGAGGGTGTGATGACCGCCACCAAATTTGGCGATAAAGAAAAACTGTCCGATGAACTATTGCAACGTTTATTGCGCCATTTCAACCAACATTCCTTGCGTAACGATCATTTAGAATCGAATGACCTTTTAGGCGATGCCTACGAATACCTTATTAAAATGTTTGCGGATGATGCTGGTAAAAAAGGAGGCGAGTTCTACACACCCAGAGGTGTGGTGCAGTTGATAGTACAACTTATTAAACCAGAACCCAAACAAAAAGTGTACGACCCCACCTGTGGGTCTGGGGGTATGCTTATTGAGTCTGCCAGATACATAGCACAACAACCCCACGGTAAAGTGGGTAACAACGTAAATGTGTCCTTATTTGGGCAAGAAAAGAATTTAGGCACTTGGGCCATTGGTAAATTAAACATGTTGCTGCATAATTTTATGGATGCCGATATTCGTAAAGGCGACACCCTAACCACCCCACAACATAAAAACGATAGCAACGAATTAACGCTTTTTGACCGGGTGATTGCCAACCCGCCCTTTTCTATGGATGGGTGGTGGACGCCTGCAGAAAACTCCATAGAAGTAAAACTCGATAAAAACGGCAAAGAAAAGAAAGTAACCCCCAATTACAGCAAGGTGGTAAGCGACCCTTACGGACGTTTTCAATATGGCATACCACCACGGGGCTATGCCGATTTAGCCTTTTTACAGCACATGATAGCCGTTTTAAAACAAGATGGTAAGGCAGGGGTGGTATTGCCACATGGCACGCTTTTTAGAAGTGGTACCGAAGGCAACATACGCCAAGGTTTGTTAGAAGCCGATTTGGTAGAAGGCATTGTTGGCTTACCAAGTGCTTTGTTTTACAATACGGGCATACCAGCCAGTATCTGGATTATTAATAAAAACAAAACCGACGCCCAAAAAGGAAAGGTGATTATTATAGATGCCAGTAACGATTATAAAGAAGGCAAGAACCAAAACGAGCTAGAAGAAAAACACATTAAGCAAATTGTAAAAGCCTATGATGCGGCAACCGATGTAGATAAATACATGCGCGTGGTAGCTATTACCGAATTAGCTGAAAACGATTATAACCTAAACATATCTAGATTTATTGATACGTCGGAACCAGAACCCGAAGTAGATATTAAAGCCGTACACCAAAAGCTGGATGCTTTAGAACAAAGAGAAGCTGAAATTGATAAAAAATTGGCTGAATTTTTAAATGAGTTGGGGGTATGAGTGAGGGTTATAAAAACACGCCTATTGGAAAGATTCCAAAAGATTGGGAGGTTGAAAATTTAGGTAGTTTCTTGGATTATGTTCAACCAAAAAATTACATTACAAATAATATTAATGAGACTGGAAAAACACCTGTTTTGACAGCAAATAAAGCATTTATTTTAGGTTTTTCGGATGAAATAGAAAATATTTATAATGATGTTCCAGTAATTATTTTTGATGATTTTACTACTGATTCTAAGTTTGTTAATTTTCCTTTTAAGGTACGTTCTTCTGCTTTAAAAATCCTTAAAAGGAAAAATAAGAATTTTAATTTACCTTTTGTGTTTGAATCTTTAAAGAGGATAAACTATCAATGCACAGAGCATAAAAGGTATTGGATATCAGAGTATCAACATTTAAAGATTCCTGTACCACCCCTCCCAGAACAACAAAAAATAGCCGACATATTAAGCACCGTAGATGCTAAAATAGCCGTGATAGACCAACAAATTACCGAAACCCAAGCACTCAAAAAAAGCTTGATGCAACGTTTGTTAACCAAAGGCATTGGGCACACCGAGTTTAAAGATTCGCCTTTGGGTAAGATTCCTAAGAGTTGGGAGGTGGTTAAACTAGGTAATTTAGTTACTAAAGTTGGTAGTGGAAAAACACCTAAAGGCGGAAGTGAAATTTATACTGATAAAGGAATTATATTTATTAGAAGTCAAAACGTTTTAAGAGGAAAATTGAACTTGTCGGATGTTGTATTTATTTCAAATGAAATACATAGTTCAATGAATAATTCTAAACTACAACCAAATGATGTGCTTCTCAATATTACAGGAGCTTCTATTGGCAGAAGCTGTGTGCTTCCTAATGATTTTAAAGAAGGGAATGTTAATCAGCATGTATGTATAATCCGAACAAAATCGAGACTTAATCCACATTATTTGTCTCAACTTTTAAACTCGTCTTTTGGAGTTAATTCCATTAATAAATTTCAAGCAGGAGGCAATAGAGAAGGTTTGAATTTTCAGCAAATAAGATCATTTGATATTCCTTTTCCTGTAATAGAAGAACAAGATAAAATATCCAATATTTTAAGTTCAGTAGACGAAAAACTAGAAGTCTTATCCGAAAAGAAAACCCACTACCAAGAACTCAAACAAGGCTTGATGCAACAATTGTTAACGGGTAAAATACGGGTTAAAACAGGTGTAACCGTATGAGTGTAACCAGCCAAGACTTAGAAAAATTTGTTGAGGAGTGCGAACCCAAATTGCACACCATTAAAGAGGCATTAACCGCCTTTAGTATTTTTAATGTATTGGGTATTCAATACCGAGAAATACGGCACAGTAATTTTTTAGGTTGGTTGTTCGACCCTAATGAGTCGCACGGTTTAAAGGATGCGATATTAAAAAGCTTAATAAAGAATATTAGTATCGTAATACCAAATAAGCAAACCGAGTTATGGGCGCTATTGGATAGACGTTTATTGGACACACAGGTTTATAGAGCAACAGATAGAAGTGTTATACAAACGGTTTCAGACCCTATTAGAAACCAGAATCAAACACTTTCAAATACCTGTGATAAAATAGTTTATGTATGGGGGAATGTAGTAGGCAAACCAAAAAGGATATTTAGTGAATTTAATAATTTATATAACTTGAATCTAAACGGAGATAGAAAGATATCACCAGTACACCCGTTATATTTAAGTGAAGATTTAAACCCAAAGACTTTTTAAATATGTCGACTAAAACAGAAAAATATCAAAAAGGAAATAATTGGCAAAAGCATGCTTACAGTAAAATGTCTGACTATTTCCAAGATAAAGGAGTAAGTGAATTTAGCATCCCAGTAGGAGGGAAAACACCATATAAACACCTACTTACTGAAAGTGATTCTAAACTCAATTTTATTAATGAAGCTATTTATAATGCGGTGATAGAACGATTTTCAAGTCATAAAGCAGGAGACCAAAAGAGAGTAAAAATTAACACAGTTGCTTCTCAAACGTATTGTTTCAACCTCTTTGTGCCATTACAGTTAAATCTAGCATTAGCATCAAGACTATTTTCAACTTTATTGGATAAAAATGTTGAAGTAAAACATATCGAAATTGAATTTACACCTAACCAGCTTGATTCTATTAAAGAATTTGAACGACATGGTAAAGATGAAAGTATTGGTGACCAAGCAGCTTATGCTGGTACAGATGCAGATGTTGCAGTTTTCTATAAAGATTCAAAAGAAAAAAAAGGGGTGATACTTATAGAGTTTAAGTTTATTGAAGCAGAATTTTCTATGTGTTCCTCATATAAAAAAGAAGAAGTACCAGCAATTTGTAATACTTCCAACTTTTGGGATTTAATGGTTGAAAGTAAGAAGGTTAATTCAAAAGGTAAATTATTGTGTGGGTACAATAAATATGATAATTGGAAGCTAACACAAACATCAGAGTGTTTTGATGTCCAGAAAATAAGAGACTCGAATGTTTGCCCGTTTCGGTTTTCACTAAATCAGTTGTGGCGAAATATGTTGCTTTCTGAGAAAGTTAAGGAAGCACGCCAATTAAACGAGTCACATTTTTGGGTGTTCTCTCCTAAGCAGAATAATGATTTTCTATGGAATAATCATGGTGAAAACATTGAGTTTCAATTTAAGTCATTTCTTTCAGAAAAAGGAAATGAAAGGTTTAAAAAGTATTCTTTGGAAGCTATAATTTCAATATTGGATACACTTGATTTATCCTTAGCTGAAAGCGTTTGGTTGAACGAATTAAAGGATCGATATTTTATATAATTTTTTACAATGAACCATAGTCCAGAATATATCCATAGCGAGTTACCCGCCATCTTCCCCTCCGGGGAGGGGTGCCCGCAGGGCGGGGTGGTGAAAAACCCCCAAATAACCCCCCAAACACCAAAAAAGAAATTAAAAGATAACAGCTACCTAAACCCATAAACCGCCTATGCCTCCACAAATACTGACCTATATTCATGAAACACCAATTTATAAGCAAAATATGGCGATATTACCCCGCCAAAAAGAGTTATTGATCAGGGCACAAGCCTTGCGTAAAGCAGGTGTTTTATCAGAAGTTATTTTTTGGAAGGAGGTACGGCATGACACATTTTGGAACATCGATTTTGACCGGCAGCGGGTTATTGGCCATTATATTGTTGATTTTTATATAAAAACTTTGGGATTAATAATTGAAATTGACGGTTCAAGCCATGAGAACAAACAAGAGTACGATGCGAAACGAGAGCTGTTTTTAATGCAATTGGGTTTAAAGGTTTATAGAATCTCTGACTATAGAGTAAAGCATGATTTAGGAAACGTAATGAAAGAATTAGAGGCGTATGTCATTTCCCAGTTTGGCCCGCGCTCATTTTAATTGGGCTTAGTAAAAGCGTGAGAAAACCGTGGCACACGGGTTGAATTATTGTAAAGCCCACCCCGCCCTACGGGCACCCCTCCCCGGAGGGGAAGGTAAAAAATGAAATTATGAGTAACACATCAGAATACACACATAGCGAATTACCAGCAATAGCATTGCTTCAACAATTAGGTTATCAATATCTTAATGGGACTATTAAAGATGAAAGAACAGATGTTACAGAGGTTTTCTTAAAAAACCGCCTATTAGCTTCCATTAAAAGAATAAACCCTTGGATAAACGATAATAACCTTAATAAAGCTTACACCACTTTAACGTCGGTTAATGGTGCTTCCCTAATGGAAATCAACCAAAAAGTTTGGGAACTCATTAAAGGGGGCACGTTTACCGTAAAGCAAGTTATTAATGGCGTTGAGGAATTTAAAGCGGTTCACTATATCGATTATACCAACCCCGATACTAACGATTTTTTGGTGGTGAACCAAATGTCGTTTCGCAACCGTGTGGGCTGTAATTCGCGCCCCGACTTGGTGGTGTATATTAATGGCTTACCCATAGCCGTTATAGAATGTAAATCGCCTACATCATCAAACGCATGGCATTCGGCTTTTAACGATTTAAAAGAATATCAAGATTTAAATGAAAAGCTGTTTCACTTTAACCAACTATGCGTAGGTATTTGGCAGGTAGATGGGAGGTATGGCGCCATTAATGCACCGCAACAGTTTTATTCCGTTTTTAAAACCAGTAAAGACGATATCGATATACTAGCGCAAGCCACCACCGAACAAGATAAATTACTCATTGCCTTGTTTAAAAAAGAACGGGTGTTAGATATGATAAGGCACTTTGTTCTGTTTGAACTCGATGAAGGTATGACTATTAAAAAGCTACCCAGATACCAACAAATAAGGGCTACCAACAAAACCATTGCACGCTTAAAAGCCGGTGAAGGTGGGGTGGTGTGGCATACACAAGGTTCTGGTAAATCGTTAACCATGGCGTATGTGGCTAGAAAACTGCAAGCGCCCGAATTTGGTTTTAACAATCCCACGGTTATGATTATGACCGATAGAAAGGATTTGGATAGGCAGATAACAACTACCTTACAAAATGTGGGCTTTAAAAACTTGAATCAAGCGGTATCGGTGGTGCATTTAGATACATTACTGCGTAATGATTATGGCGGTATCATCACCACCACCATACAAAAGTTTCAGGAAACCGATAAGGAAGCCACCGCCACCACAGACCAAACCGAAATGGAAGAACGTGTTAATGTGCTGATAGAAAAGCACATTAAAGAAAAGACCCTTATTAAAATTACCAAAGAACTCCAAAAAGGGAAATGGGTTGAAATAGAACGGGAGGAAATACAACTGGAAGAACTATCAAAAAAAGAAAACCTATACATATTGGTAGATGAAGCACACCGTAGCCATTATGGGTTTTTAGCATCGTTTATGCGTACTGTATTGCCCAATGCAAAGTTTATTGCTTTCACAGGCACACCCATCTCTAAAGAAGATAAATCAACCCTAGGTGAGTTTTACGGGGGCGATTATATTGATGTGTACACCATAAAAGAAGCCGTAGCCGATGGTGCCACGGTAGAACTGTTGTACGATGAAGGCATTGCCAAACTGGATGTTAAAAAAGAAGCTTTAGATAAAGAGTTTGAAGACAAGTTTGGGCATTATTCCGCAGAGAAAAAAGATAAGCTTAAAAGCGAAGCCTTACGAAAATACCAGCTTTCTAAAGGACGTATCAACGACATCACCAAACACATCATTGATAATTTTAGAGATAAAATATATCCCGATGGGCATAAGGCCATGATCGTGTGTAGTGGTCGCCCACATGCCTTGAGATACCAAGAAGCGTTACAAAAGTTAAGAGACGACGGGTATCATGATTTTGAGTCGAAAGTGGTGATGAGCATGGGGTCGCCAAAATCGGATCCCATTGCTAAAGAATACTACGAAACCTTGGAGTGGAATAGAAACCACCCACACAACAAAAAGCCCATTCATGTGGTGGCCCCAGAAGACATCAAAGAGGTGACCGATAATTATAAATTACCGTACGGAAA
Source organism: Mariniflexile fucanivorans (assembly GCF_004341235.1). Lineage (GTDB taxonomy): Bacteria > Bacteroidota > Bacteroidia > Flavobacteriales > Flavobacteriaceae > Mariniflexile > Mariniflexile fucanivorans. The sequence goes on along the minus strand of NZ_SLUP01000002.1, from coordinate 94,382 downwards.
CGAAAGTGAAACGGAGAAATCGGGTAAAAAGAAGTATGATAATACGGCCTTCATTATTGTGTCCGATATGTTGCTTACAGGGTGGGATGCTCCCATAGCTTCCTGCTTATATTTAGATAAACCACTTAAGGAACATAACCTGTTGCAAGCCATTGCCCGGGTAAACCGTTCTAAAAAAGGCAAAGTAGCGGGCTATATAGTAGATTATAATGGGATTACGGCGTATTTAATTCAAGCCCTAGAGATATTCTCGGGGGATATTCGTCCTGATGATATTTTAAAGAATATTAACGAAGAGTTTCCTAAGTTGGAAATGAACCATACGAAACTGGTGGACTTTTTCAAGCCCATGCGCATCGACAGGAATTATAATCGTGCTGAGTATATGGATGCCGCGGTTCGGTTTATTGAACCCATCAATAAAAGAGACGATTTTAAAACACTGTTAAAAGAGTTTAATAAGTCTATTAACATCGTGTTGCCGAACACCAAAGCCATGAAATATCAGGGTGATTTTAAACTCTTCAATGAAATAAAACTAAGGGCTCGAAATGCCTTTCCCGATGATGAAGAATTAAAGATTACTAAGGATGAAAGCAACATGCTTCAAGGGATGATTGATGCCCATTTAATTGCCGAAGGTGTGGAAAACCTATTGGAAGAACCCGTTTCCATAATTGATAAGGAGAAGTTTAAGGAAGACATTATGAACGCATCGCCAGCCACTAAAGAGCTGAAAATGCGAAACAATTTAATGCATACCATAAAAGTGGGTATTGATAAAAACTCAGACTTTTATAAACCATTGGCCCAACGCTTGGATGAGTTATTGAAGCTAAAAGCCGAAGAACGCATCACCCAATTGGAACTGCTAAAAGCCTATGCCGATATACAGGACGACATTATTACACAACAAAAAGAAGGCGAAGAAAAAGGCTTTAAAACCGAACGGGAGCGGGCTGTTTACGATTCCATGAAAGTGCTTTTTAATACCAATGCCGAGGATGCGACAAAAACCATATTCGACCTGATTGCAGGCGAGTTGAACATTGTGGGTTGGCAAGTAAAAGGGCAGGTTAAAAAAGACATTGAAAATAAAATTAGAAGGTATTTAACAACCGCCAAAATAGAACGCGACAACGCCAAAGAAAAAGCAAAGGAACTGGTGGATGTACTCATAAAAAATAAAGATGCCTAAAGTTCAATACGGAGATCAAGTAATAGCATACACCTTTATACCAAAAGAAGGGCTAAAATCGCATTACATTAGTGTACAGAAAGACACGGGTGTGGTGCTAAAAGGCAATCCTGTTTCTCTGGAAAAGGAACAGGCTTTAATCCTTAAAAAAGCCCGTTGGATACTTGAAAAATTGGATTTGGTTGAGGCTATTGGTTATGATGCTATTGTAACAGGTTCTAGAATACCCTATTTGGGAAAAAAATATTATGTGGAGGTATTAATTACCGATGATATTGAAGACATTATAATAGATTTTACAGAATCTAAGTTTAAAGTAAATGTACCAAAAGACCAAAACAATCAAGACAGCTTACAACAAGCCTTTGAAACCTTCTTTAGAACGAAAGCCTTAGAAAAAATAGTGCCTAGAATAAAAAAATGGTCCAAAGAAACAGGATTAATTTTTAATGATGTAAAAATTAGAAAACTAGAAAAGCGTTGGGGGAGTTGCACACCAACAAATAAGATCATCATTAACCTTGATGCTATTAAATTACCATTTAGCCTCATTGATTATTTGATAGTTCATGAATTGGTACATACCAAAGTTAAAAGTCATTCCAAAGAGTTTTGGGCAGAACTTTCCAAGCACATGCCCAATTGGAAGGCGTTAGATGCTAAGATGTATGGGATGAAATTGTAAGTAACATTTATAGCATTAAGTTTGTTTAATTTACTTGTTACTAAGCATTTAATGACTGGTCTTATTTTAACGTTTTATGTATTACAGTTAGGCAAACAATACCACAAGGTTTTCAAAACCTTGCAGGGTTACCCTAATAAACCTAAAATCAATAATTTATTAATCGAACTTAGGTTAATAAGTTTACAATCAATAGGAATATAAACAATATGAAAACTAACATTATTTAAAATGCATAACGGATAATATTTAGTATTTTTAAGGCTTGATTCAAAACAAAATAACATGAAGAAAATATTTTTAACAATTGCTGTCTTTTTTATTTCACTTTCGTCGGTCATGGCAAATGAAGGTATGTGGTTTTTAATGCATATCGAGCGATTAAACTATCGGGATATGCAAAAAATGGGGTTACAATTAACTCCCGAAGAAATCTACAGCATTAATAATCAAAGTTTAAAAGACGCTATTGTACAATTTAATGGAGGTTGTACAGCGAGTATCATTTCAGATAGTGGCTTGGTGTTAACTAATCACCATTGCGGATATAGCGCCATTACAGAATTATCAACTGCCGAACAAAATCACTTAAAAAACGGATTTTGGGCAGGATCTTTAAAAGAAGAATTGAAACCAGAAAGTTTATATGTTCGCTTTTTTGTTAGAATGGACGATGTGTCTAAACGTATTTTATCTCTTGTAAATGATAAAATGAGTGAAAAAGAACGTGAAGCAACCATTAATAAAGAAATTGCTAAAATTGAAAAAGAAAATAATGAAGGTGGAAAATACACCGTTTCCGTGCGACCTTTTTATCAAGGGAATGAGTATTACTACTTTGTTTATGAAGATTATAAAGATGTTCGTTTAGTAGGAACACCTCCAGAAAGTGTAGGCAAATATGGTGGCGATACAGACAACTGGGAATGGCCGAGACATACAGGAGATTTTTCATTATTCAGAGTTTATGCTGATGAAAATGGAAATCCGGCAGACTATTCAACTAACAATGTGCCTTTAAAAGCAAAATATCATTTACCGGTTAATATTGATGGTGTAAAAGAAAATGATTTTGCCATGATACTAGGATATCCAGGTAGAACCAATCGTTGGATGCCTGCATCTGGTGTTGAACAAAATATAAAATTCGCTTATCCTGCTTGGGTAGAAGGCTCAAAATTAAGTATGGATGTGATGAAAAAATACATGAATGAAAGTGAAGAAGTTGGCTTAATGTACGCATCTCAATACGCCCAAATTGCCAATTATTGGAAGAATAGAATGGGTATGATTGATGCCTTAACAGCGCACAAAACAGTTGAAACAAAGCGAGAAATTGAAAAACAATTCGAAAATTGGGCTAAGGAGAAAAAAAACAAATCGAAATATGGAAAGGTTCTTGAAAATATTAATAACTATTATAACTTAACAAACGAAAAAGCGAAACAAGACAATTATTTATTGGGCATGTTACGCTCTAGTAAATTTGCTGTTATACCAAGTAGAATTGGTCAAAATCTTCAATATTATATAGGTCAAAATGAAGCAAAGCGCAATGAAATGCAACCTAAGCTTGATGCGTTAATTGAAAGCTCTTATAAAGATTTATTTATGCCTTTGGAAAAAGAAGTCTTTGCTAAGCAATTGGGTTTATATGCGTCAAAATCTAATTATCCAATCCCGGAAATTGTTGCAGAAATAGGAGCAAAAAATAACAACGATTTTACTTCTTATATCGCCAATATTTTTAGTGAAAGTATATTTTCTTCAAAAGAAAAAGTAGAAGCATTCATGAAGAATCCCGATGCCACCGTGTTGGCTAACGACCCCTTATACAAATTATCTAGTCAATTACTTGATAAATATAGAGAAAGCCCTAAAAACTTAGTGCAACCTGAAAATGATTTCGAAGCATCATACAGATTATTAGTTCAAGGTTTGCGAGAGTCTGGATTGAGTAAAATACAATATCCTGATGCGAATTCTACTTTACGCTTATCTTACGGAAAAGTAAGAGCATTACCAGCAGATAGCAGAAACGATGCCAACATAAATAATTACACAACCTTTGAGGGCATGATTAACAAATACAAGCCTAACGATGATGAATTTGATTTAGAACAAAGCATGTTGGATATTTATGAAAAGAAAGATTATGGTCGTTATGCAAACGAATTTGGCCAATTACCTGTAAACTTTTTAACCGATAATGATATTACTGGAGGAAATTCTGGTTCACCTGTTATTAACGGAAAAGGGGAGTTGATTGGTTTAGCTTTTGATGGAAACATTGAGGCTATGGCTGGTGATGTAATTTTTGATTCTAATTTACAACGTACCATTAATGTAGATATTAGATATGTGCTTTGGTTAATTGATAAATACTCTAACGCAAAACATATTGTAGATGAGTTAACAATTATTAACAAATAATATAAAAAGAAACTAGTATTTATAAAAAGCGATCTAAAAAAACTTAGGTCGCTTTTTTGTTAATAATGTCGAACAATCACGGTTCAAAACCTTTAATACAATTCTAACAGCTTAAATACTAATTTTAGAACTATACCAAACTGTTTTTTAACAGAAGCTAATGAATCAGCTGAGTTTAGAAGAAGATTTTAGTGGTACCTGATTTGCCCTTTTTTATAGTTAAGTGCCGAATTAAGTACCTCTTTTTAATTATTATTTGATATAAATAAGTGTTGGCTTTGTTTTAATTAAAATGACTAGAATAATTTTATATTATCTGTTAAGTTCATAACCCGAAGGTTACTGGTTCGAGTCCAGTTCCCGCTACTAGAAAAATCGAGGCTGTCTGAAAAGTGTCATTCTGTGTCATATTGAGCCTGTCGAAATATATTAACTTACTGATAATCAATATCAGTTTCGACAATCTCAACCTGACGAAGTAAATATAATACACTTTTCAGACAGGCTTTTTTGTTTCACACAGTACAGAATAAATACAGAATTTTGATATTTAACTTTTGCTAAATAGTATTTGGCTCAGTTTAATTTCATTTAGTATTTATAAGAAAGCTTATTGTTATTTTTATATCTGGTAGTTTCTTTTTCAACTTATGAATTATGAATTATGATCTCAATTCATTATTTAAATACAAATAGCTAATTATTTTTTTAAATTCTAAAATAGGTAACACAACTTTATACTCTTATCCCTCTTAAGCATCATACTAATATACAAAATATTCAACATCAGTACTATCCAGCTGTTAGTTGTCATTTGTATAGATTTTGAATTTGGTTTCTGTAAATTATCTTGAAAATAAAAGTACATTTTCACCTCCAATTTTAACCAAACCATGAGTGGTATTATTTGCAAAATATATACTGTCTTTTTTAGAGAGTCTCCTAATCCTTTATTCATGCCTTGGTTTTGCCAAATATATTTTTTAATCAAACCAAAAAATCAAAGAATGTATCAAATGTGTTGTGTTTAATATACATTTAGAAATTAAAATTTAACATTTTTATCACCATTTATTTGTAATTTTAAATGCTATTTTCAATTATATACTTTAAACTATGAATTCAATGAACCATGCCATATTACCAAAATTTTTGCCTAAGAATAGCGAAATGGCCCAAATTATTTTCGATAAAAATTGGCAGTCCCACCCCTTAGGTTTAACAGAAAATTGGCCAACGGCATTAAAACTGAATCTCAGTAATATTCTTAATACAGCGTTTCCTAAATTTTTATTATGGGGCCAAGAGTTTTATTGCTTTTATAATGATGCCTATCGCCCTAGTTTGGGTAATGATGGCAAACACCCTTTCATTTTAGGACAAAGGTTTGAAGATGCTTGGCCAGAGCTTAAAGATACCATGCTGTCTGAAGTTGAACAAGTGTTTAAAACAGGTAAACCTACATGGCATGAAAACCAGCTAGTTCCAATATTTCGAAATGGCAGAATGGAAGAGGTTTATTGGACTTTTAGTTATAGTGTTGTATTAGGTGATAATATGGATATAAATGGTGTGTTAATAACATGTATTGAAACTACCGATGCCGTTAATGTTTTAAAACAACTTAAGGAAAATGAGGATGAACTTCAATTCGCCATTAATGCAACCGATTTAGGTACTTGGGATTATGATCCATTAAAGGATAAATTGAAAACAAATGAACGTCTAAAAAGTTGGTTCGGCTTACCTCTACAAGAAGAAGTAGAATTAACCCAAGCAACCAATGCTATAATAGAAGCAGATAGGGAACGGGTTAACAATGAAATAATAAAAACATTCGTTTTTGAATCAGGTGGGAGATATGATGTTACTTATACCATTCGCAACCAAAAAAACGGAAAAGAAAGGATTGTTAGAGCTTTAGGTCGTGCTTGGTTTGACGAAAATAAAATAGCTTACCGATTTAACGGGACTTTACAAGACATCACCAGTCAACAAAAAAGTATTAATAAATTAAAATTAAGTGAAGAAAATTTTAGACGTTTAGTTAAGGAAATTCCTGTGGGTATTGCTATTATTAATGTTGAGAATTATATCGTAAAAGTAGTTAACGATATGGCCTTATTAATATGGCAAAAAACATTTGAAGAATCTCATAATAAACCTTTGTTTGAGATTTTAACCGAAATTGAAGCGACAATTACACCTATTTTTGAAGATATAATTAAAACCAAAAAACCAAGCAAAGGCATACAATACCCTTTTAAATTATCGCGCAATGGGATAATTGAAACCGCTTATTTTAATTTTATATTTAAACCTGTACTTGAAAATAATAAGGTTGTTGAAATTATGCTGGTCGCTTTTGAAGTTACAGAAACTGTTAAGGCAAAATTTGAGCTAGAACAATCTGAAAAACAATTTAAAAATTTTGTAATGCAGTCTCCTATTGCCATGGGTATTTTAAAGGGAGAAAACATGGAAATTGAAATGGCTAATAACACCCTGTTAAACCAATTTTGGCACAAACAGATGGAAGATGTCGTTGGGAAAGGGTTATTGGAAATTTTTCCAAATTTAAAGGATTCCAAATATCCCGAAATTATAAGAAATATTTTAAAAACAGGAATTCCTATATCAGAAATAGAATCTTACGCTACCCTGGAGGATGAAAATGGAATTTGGGATTTTTATGTAGATTATGATTACATACCTTTAAGGGAACTGGATGGAAGTATATCTGGAATCATGTTAACATCAACCGATGTAACAGATAGAGTAATATCAAGAAAAAAATTGGAAGAATTTTCCAAAGACCTTGAAAAACAGGTCAGTTTGCGAACCAAACAATTAAAAGTCGCTAACCTCAAACTGCAAAAATCAATACAAGCTCTTGAAAATAGAAATGTAGAACTTGAAGCCTTTGCCTATGTTTCTAGTCACGATTTACAAGAACCTTTAAGAAAGATTCAATTATTTATTTCACGTATTAATGAAAAAGAGACAGTAAATTTATCAGATAAAGGGAAGAACTATTTTAACATTATAAACAATTCTGCTGTTAGAATGAGAACTTTAATAGATGATTTATTGGCATATTCAAGAACAAATATAATTGAAGATAATTTTGAACAGGTAAATTTAAATTCAATTGTTGAAGATGTGCTTGAAAACCTCTCCACTGTTATTCAGAACTCAAAGGCCGAAATTGAATTTTCCAATTTACCTATTATAGATGCCATTCCTTTTCAAATGAATCAGGTGTTTTCAAATATACTAAGTAATGCCATTAAATTCTCAAAAATAGATTCCATTCCTAAAATCAAAATTACTTCAGAGCTTGCTACAACAAAAGAACTTAAAAATTTGAAACTTAAGTCTACTATTATAAATTATAAAATAACCATTTCAGATAACGGCATTGGTCTGGTTAAAGGTATGGAAGGTAGAATTTTCGAAGTATTCCAAAGGGCACACAGCAAAAATGAGTATGAAGGTACAGGTATTGGTTTGGCTATTGTAAAAAAAATAATTACAAATCATGGTGGAGAAATTTATGCAAAAAACAATAATGACCAAGGCACCATTATTACAATTATAATCCCAAAAGAAAAACAACAAAGCAAAGCAAACGTTAGTGTGAAAAATGACTAAAATCCAAATAGAGAAAATTAATATATTTAAGGTTTTGGAAAAAATGTGCTTGCACCTTAATGGGCATTATACCCAAGATGTTGGTGAAGGCACTATGGTATTAAATAATGAAAACGGAAAGGGAACTATAAGTGCTTTCGAGTTTATAGGAGGCATATCATGTTTGGCTTATAATATCACATTTACTAACGAGCATATTTTTGAAATTGAGGAATATGAAGATAGGCATCTATACTTTAACTATATTTTGGAAGGCTATTTTCAATATAGAATTGGAGAACATGCTAATTTTAAAAAGGTAAACAAATTACAAAACATGATTGCGCTTGCCCATCCAGAACATATAACTTATATAAAGCTTCCTAAAAATGTTAAACTTCGCTATTTAGCTATAAATATTGATTACACCTGTAGTAACATAAGGTTTGAAAAACCTCTTATGATTTTAAAGAATAATTTAAAAAATGACATTTCAGAGAACCAAAACGCATCATATGTACAGTTTAATTATTTGGACTACAGTATTTTAGAATCAGTTGAAGAATATTATAAACTTAATGCAACTGGAATGTTAAGAAGTTTATTAATAGAATCTATTGTAATACGTATTCTTGGTTATCAATTAGAAGAGTATACAGGTCATTTAAATAGTAAATTTTTATCAAACATATCTCAGAAAGATCAAAGTAAAATATTACTCACCATTCATTTTATTGAAGATAATATTTCTAAAAAAATGTCATTGAAGAAACTTGCCGAAATGAGCGGCATGAGCGACAAACAATTTCAACGCTATTTCAAGAAAAATTTTAACAAATCGCCCATTCAGTTTATTACAGATTTAAAACTTGATAAAAGTCGGGAATTGTTATTAAATTCGGATTTTAATATCGCAGAAATAGCCGATAATTTAGGTTTTGCCAACCCGAGTTACTTTGCTAAAATATTTAAAAGAAAGTATCATTTAACTCCAAAAGCATACCAAAAAACCTATAAAATTATTTAATTTGTCTTTAAAATGCTATAAATAGTCTTTTTTGTGGCAATTTTTTTATTAAAATTATCTTAACTTTACGTACCCCATTTCTGCTTCAATTATAAATTATAACATATTACGATGAAAAATATTAAGATCATTCTTGTAGATGACGATGAGGATGACCGTATGTTGTTTACAGAAGCATTTGAAGAATTAAAATTAAATGCCAATCTTTTTGTTTTTGAGAATGGCAATAAATTATTAAATTTTTTAAAAGAAGTAGACGATTATATGGGCACACATATTTTTCTAGATTTAAATATGCCTGTTATTTCAGGAATGGAATGTCTAAAAAAAATTAGAGAATTTACAGATAGAAATATTCCATTAGTTACCATTTATTCTACATCGTCGGCACAGGCAGACATTGAAGAAGCTTACAAGTTAGGAGCCAATGGTTATTTAATAAAACCAAGTTCTTATTCTATACTAAAAGAATCACTTGAAAAATCGATTTTAGAAGGAATTTCAAATTAAATATCTTTTTTGCAGTACTCTAATAATAATTACTCCTAAAATTTAAGAGACATTTCACTTCAATGCTTAAATTTTATCAAAACATTAAAATTATATAATACAATCGTAAAATTGTATAAGGCCTACTTTCTACACTTTCTTCAAATTTGTAAATATTAATTTATAATAATTTGAGCGTTTTATATACTTGAAAATATAAAGTAATATATAGGTAAAATTTATATATATCTTTTATTGATGGTCATTTTTCATGAAACATTTAAAGTTATTACCAAATTTTGAAATCATGATATTTAATTTAATAACAGGAATTTTGTTGGGGTGTTTAATTTATTCATCAGCAAAATTTGTTTTTGAAAAAATTCACAGTCGTAAAAGACATTAAAAATATATACACCTAATTTTTATTGGAGTGAAGGATGTAATACATTGGGCATCCCTAAAAAAACCATTGATAATATAAATACATATAATTATGAATAATTACACAGAAAATATAAGTGATAAATTAAACGACTTATTAGAGAAAACTTATGATGCCGAAAAAGGCTTTAATACAGCTTCAGAAAACACAGAACATGCAGCTTTAAAAAGATATTTTGAAAGAAAATCTAAAGAGCGCTATGATTTTGGGCACGAATTAAAAAGTGAGATAAAATCTTTTGGCGGTCATGTAGATAAAGGAGGAAGTGCAACAGGAACTGCACACAGAACCTGGATGAATGTTAAAGCGTTTTTCTCCATCGATAATGATGAATCTATGTTGGAAGAAGCCATTACAGGCGAAAAAGCAGCATTAGATGAATATGAAGATGTGCTGAGTGAAACCGATTTGCCATCGAGTACGCATTCCCTATTGGTTAAACAAAAAAACACCATTGAAGCCGATTTAAATACCATTAAAAGATTGGAAGATTTAAAATAAATAGTCTTTAAATAGTTTTTTATAAAAAGCGCACCATTTGGTGCGCTTTTAACATTATTAATAATATACTACTTAGTTTTTTATATAATTTAACATATTAAGCTGCGTTTTAATACAAGTCAAAATTACTTAAAAACTATCTTTGTAAAAAGGACAAATTGCATGAATTATGAACGTATAAAAGAAAAACTTGAGATTTTGGCAGATGCTGCTAAATATGATGTGTCTTGTTCTTCAAGCGGCAGCAATAGAAAAAACAATAATAAAGGCCTTGGTAATGCCGCCCCTTCAGGAATTTGCCATACTTATACCCAAGATGGCAGGTGCGTTTCCTTATTAAAAATACTTCTAACCAACCATTGTATTTATGATTGTGCTTATTGTGTTACACGTAAAAGTAATGATATAAAACGTGTTGCCTTTACCGTAAGAGAAGTGGTAGATTTAACCATGAATTTTTACCGTCGTAATTATATTGAAGGCTTATTTTTAAGTTCTGGTATATTCAAAAATGCCGATTTTACCATGGAGCGTTTGGTAAGAGTTGCAAAATTGTTACGTTTAGAAGAAAACTTCAATGGCTATATTCATTTAAAAACTATTCCAGGTGCTTCTGATGAATTGATGCAAGAAGCTGGATTATATGCAGATAGGTTGAGCGTTAATTTAGAAATTCCCACACAATCGGGATTAAAATTATTAGCGCCCGAGAAAGACCATCAGCAAATGATGAAACCTATGGGTTTCGTTAAAAATAAATTGATTGAGTATAAAAGCGAACGAAAAATTATCAAACATGTTCCCAAATTTGCACCGGCGGGACAAACCACACAAATGATTATTGGAGCAACCAATGAAAACGATTTTCAAATAATTAAGGTGGCTGATCATTTTTATAGAAATTTTAATCTAAAACGGGTTTATTATTCGGGGTATGTTCCAGTTTTGAGTGATTCCCGATTGCCATCAATTGGAACACAAGTACCCATGGTTAGGGAGAATAGATTATATCAGGCGGATTGGTTAATGCGATTTTATGGTTTTAAAGCCGATGAAATTTTAGATAAAAACAATCCTTTTTTAGATTTAGAAGTAGATCCTAAAATGGCTTGGGCACTACGAAACATTCATGAATTTCCTGTTGATATTCAATCGGCATCTTTAGAAATGATTTTAAGAATTCCGGGAGTTGGAACCAAATCGGCTTACAAAATTTTACAAGCTCGAAAGTTTCAAAATTTAAGCTTAGAGCATTTATCTAAAATAGGGGTAAGTATCAATAGAGCAAAATATTTTATTGACACGCGTTCCATAAATAAAAATTTAAGATTTTTAAACCGATTGAACTTTAGGGAGTTACTTATAAATCAAACAAAAAGTAAATTCGATAATCCTTTCAACCCACAACTTTCCTTATTTGATAATGACGCTTTTAGTTTACGATAACACATTTGAAGGATTTCTAACAGCCATCTTCGAGATTTATGAATATAAGTATATTCAACCGAAAATTGTTAAAGATAAAAACCATACGTTATCACTTTTAGATGAAACTATTGATGTTTTTACAGATGAGAAAAAAGCCAATAGAGTTTTATTGAAAATTGAAAAATCTATAGGTAAAATAGGTGTTAAGATTTTATTATATAGTTTTTTATCTGAAGACATAAATTTAGAAAAATATCTATTTGAGGTTATTAAGTATATACTTGAATTTCCGGACAAGAATGTCATTAATAATTTTTCAAACCCAAATGTGATGCAAGTGCATAAGCTTTCAAGGAGTGTTGCTAGGGAAAAACATAGAATGGAAGCGTTTGTAAGGTTTGAAGAATTATTAAATGGAATATATTTTTCCAAAATCGCTCCAGATTTTGATGTATTAATGCTCATTTTAAATCATTTTAAAAATAGATATCAAGATCAGGAATGGATAATTTACGATATTAAAAGAAATTATGGTTTATATTATAATTTGCAAAAAGTAGACATTATTACTCTAGATATTGAGTTAAATAATATTAAAACGAACCAAGATTTACTTTCAGATGAGGAATTGAAATATCAAAATTTATGGAAAGAATATTTCGATCATACCAACATAACAGAAAGGAAAAACATGAAACTTCATGTGCAGCATCTACCAAAAAGGTATTGGAAATATTTAACCGAAAAAAGAGATATTAAATAAAAATCTTACCGTTGTGTAATTATTTTAAAAAGTCCAATTTCTACTAATTGTCACATGGAGTTTGTCCAAATGTTTTTGATATTAGGTCTTTGACAAGCTCAGACTGACATCTAGGTTCTAATTGGTTTATGAATTTCAAATAAAACTGATTTTCATAATTTACACCCAACAGGTTAATCTATTTATCATCTTCCTTTCTATTTTCATCAAAATTGTTTTTTCGTAAATTCATCCCATAAGTATAATTAGTACTTAAAATCACATCATTACAATCAAAATGCTTAATAACACCATTGTGCTGCAGTGCAACCACCCAACACGTATTTTGGTGCATGCCATAATCTATTATAAATAGGGCTTGACCTACTCCTAATGGGGTGTTAACCATAATACTAGGGTTTAATTGTAAGATCATTGTTGTAATTAATTAGGTTCAATTTAATCTTAATTTATACCTTTAAAATAAATTTTGCATCTATTTTAAGCATTGTTCAATTAATCAAAATGATACTTACAAATTTTACATTTTTGGGAAAGATTATGTTACAATATTATTCGAATCTTTTATATAACTTCAATTTTCGAAATGGTGTTTAAATGGTAATATAAATACAAATTCAAATAATCATGTAAATTATCTCTATTAAGTTTAACTAAATTTAGGGTTAAATTATAAATTGTAATTATATGATACCTCTTTTGGCTTTTAATGATAATGGCATTTACTGTGAACAAGCCAATGTATACCTAGATCCTTGGAAACCAGTAAAGAATGCAATTATAACGCATGGGCATGCCGATCATTCCAGGTGGGGACATCAAAACTACATGACCCATATCTCCAACGTACCAATAATCAAACACCGCTTGGGTGATATTAATGTAACGGGTAAAGAATGGAATGAAAGTTTTACAATAAATAATGTAAAGTTTTCATTGCATCCAGCCGGTCATATTATTGGTAGTTCGCAAATTAGGGTAGAATACAAAGGTGAGGTTTGGGTATTTACAGGCGATTATAAAACGGAAGATGATGGTGTTTCCGTGCCTTATGAAGTGGTAAAATGCAACACCTTTATTACGGAATGTACCTTTGGGTTGCCCGCCTTTAAATGGACACCTCAAGCAGAAGTTATGTGTAATATAAATAACTGGTGGGCAGAAAACAAAGCAGATAAAAAAACGTCCATTCTTTTTGGGTATTCCTTAGGAAAAGCACAACGCCTATTAAAACATTTAGATGCCAATATAGGCACTATTTATACGCACGGTGCCATTGAAAATATGACCAATATAATTAGGCCAATGGTTGAACTTCCACCAACTACATTAATAACAAGGGAAACGAAAAAAGAAGATTTATTAGGGAATATTGTTTTAGCACCACCAAGCGCCCATGGTAGTACTTGGATACGGAAAATGACACCTTTTGTTACCGGGACTGCAAGTGGTTGGATGGCCTTTAGAGGTGCCAGAAGACGACGTGCCATCGATAAAGGTTTTGTTTTAAGCGACCATTGCGATTGGTTTGCATTGTTGGAAAGTATTAAAGCAACCGGTGCCGAAAAAATTATTTGCACGCATGGATACACCGAAGTGTTTTCAAGATATTTAAGAGAATTAGGTTATGATGCTAGAACTGAAAAGACACAATATGAAGGTGAATTAACTGAAAATGAAAAAGTAGCCGATTCTGAAATTATCTAGTTGCAATCATCAAAATAATTATGAATGAAAAATTTTGCCACTTTAATAAAACAATTAGATAGCTCAAACAAGACTTCAGTGAAAGTGGAAGCGTTGACGGCCTATTTTTGTACCGCTTCACCTGAAGATAAAGTTTGGACTATTGCCATCCTTTCCCATAGAAGACCTCCACGACCTGTTAATACAACTTTATTAAGAATTTGGGCGAACGAGCTAGCCAATATTCCCATGTGGTTATTTGAAGAAAGTTATCATATAGTGGGCGATTTGGCAGAAACCATTGCATTAATCATTCCAGCGTCCAATCAGCATTCAGATAAAAGTTTATCGGAATTCCTTCAAGAAATCATTCAACTTAAGAAAAAGACTGATGATGAAAAACGAAGTTACTTGCAAAAAAACTGGCTCACTTTAAATTATTATGAACGCTTCGTTTTTACAAAATTAATTACAGGTAGTTTCAGGATTGGCGTGAGTCAAAAATTAATGACTCGTGCTTTAGCTAAAGCAGAAAATCTAGATGAAGATATTTTGGCATATAAACTTATGGGGAATTGGGACCCCAATAAAATAAGTTTTCAGGAATTGGTTTTAGATGAAAAAAGCAGCGATTATTTATCAAAACCCTATCCTTTTTATTTGGCGTATCCTATTGATGGTGAGGTATCAAACCTTGGTAATGTGGAGGATTGGGCTGTTGAACATAAATGGGATGGCATCCGTTCGCAAACTATTATTCGCGATAATCAGCTATTTGTTTGGTCCAGAGGCGAGGAATTGGTAACCGATAAATATCCTGAATTTCAATCCTTTATACACGTCATTCCATCTGGAACGGTGATAGACGCAGAAATTTTGGTTTTTGCAAATAACAACATTGGAACTTTTAACGATTTGCAAGCCAGAATTGGACGTAAAACAGTTTCGGCCAATTTATTGAAAAACAATCCAGTTATTTTAAAAGCGTATGATTTATTGGAATGGCAAGGAGAGGATATTCGAAACCAACCTTACGAACATCGCAGACTTTTACTGGAAGCATTATACAAAAACATTCAACATCATAATATCCCCTTTCATTTATCCGAAAGAAAAACATGCAACTCATGGCAAGAAGTTGAAAATGAACGTATGTTGGCAAGAGAGATGCGAAGTGAAGGCTTAATGCTGAAAAGAAAAGATTCAACCTATCAAGTAGGAAGAAAAAAAGGCAGTTGGTGGAAATGGAAATTAGAACCACTTGTTATTGATGCAGTGCTTACTTATGCCATGAGAGGAAGTGGACGACGCACCAATTTATTTACCGATTATACATTCGCATTGTGGCAGAATAACGAAAATGGCGAACGCGAATTGGTAACTTTTGCAAAAGCATATTCTGGTTTAACCGATGCTGAATTTAGAAAAGTAGATAATTTTATAAAGAAAAACACCATTGATAAATTCGGCCCCGTAAGAAGTGTAAAACCACAACTGGTTTTTGAAATTGGTTTTGAAGGCATTTCATTATCCAAAAGGCATAAAAGTGGTATCGCCACGCGCTTCCCCAGAATTATGCGTTGGAGACAAGATAAAAAAATAGAAGAGGCAAACACCATAGATGATCTTAAAGACATGATTGTATAACATAAATTAATGAACAATAAAGAATTATTTAAAATAGCCGAAAATTGGTTTTCTGAACAAAACTGGAAACCTTTTCCTTTTCAAAAACATACTTGGAAGGCTTTTTTGCAAGGGAAAAATGGATTGCTTAATGCACCAACGGGCAGTGGAAAAACCTATGCGCTTTGGTTTCCTATAATTCTAAGTTATATTAAAGAAAATCCTGAGTATAAAACAAAACATAAATCGGGTTTAAAAGCTATATGGATAACCCCATTAAGGGCGCTTTCTGTTGAAATAAAACAAGCTGCCGAAAAATTAGCATCCGATCTTGGTACACAGTTAACCGTTGGTATTAGATCGGGAGATACTTCCGCTAGTGAAAGGGCAAGACAAAAGAAAAAAATGCCCGACCTGTTAATTACAACTCCCGAAAGTTTGCAGTTATTACTGGCAACAAAGGATTATTCCAAAATTTTCGCTAATTGCAACGCCATTGTGGTAGATGAATGGCACGAATTGTTAGGTACAAAACGAGGTGTTCAAATGGAGTTGGCGCTGTCAAGATTGAAAACAATAAACCCAAAAGTACTAATTTGGGGCATTTCTGCCACTATCGGAAATCTTGAATTGGCTCAGGAAGTTTTGTTGGGAACTTATCAAAATACATTGAAAAACTCTGTATTAATTAAGGCATCAATCAACAAAAAAATAACGGTAAAATCTATCATTCCAGAAAAAATAGAAACCTATCCGTGGCGCGGGCATATGGGCTTGCATCTTATTGATGAAGTGGCGCAAATCATAAGAAACAGTAGAACTACTTTAATTTTCACCAACACGAGATCGCAATGTGAATTATGGTTTCAAACCTTATTAGATAAATATCCAGAATTTGCAGGAGATATGGCCATGCACCATGGAAGTATTGCACGAGAAACACGCACTTGGGTCGAAAATGCCATTAGAAATGAAGATTTAAAAGTGGTGGTCTGTACTTCTAGTTTAGATTTGGGAGTGGATTTTGCACCTGTAGAAACTATTGTTCAAGTAGGAGGTCCAAAAGGTGTCGCACGTTTTTTGCAACGTGCAGGAAGAAGCGGCCACCAACCTGGTAAAGAAAGTGTCATTTATTTTTTGGCCACACATGCCATGGAATTAATTGAAGCTTCAGCCTTAAAAAAAGCGGCGGCTAACACTATTGTGGAAGACAGAGTTCCTTATTTGGACAGCTACGATGTATTAATTCAATATTTAAATACCTTGGCCGTATCTGATGGATTTTTTCCAGCAGACATTTTTAAAGAAGTAAAAACAACATTTTGCTACCAAAATTTAACCCCTGAAAAATGGCAATGGATTTTAAATTTCATTACACAAGGAAGCCAAAGCTTACAACATTATGACGAATACAAAAAAGTTGAAATAGAAGAAAATGGGCTATTTAAAATCAATAGTAGAAAAATTGCCATGCAGCATCGTATGCAAATTGGAACTATTGTGGGCGATGCTGTATTACATGTTAAGTTTTTAAAAGGCAGTTATATTGGTTCCATAGAAGAATGGTTTATTTCAAAACTGGAACGTGGTGATACGTTTATTTTCGCAGGAAAAAAATTGGAGTTTTTTGCTATAAAAGATATGAAAGTGCTTGTTAGAAAAGCAAATATTAAAAAAGCAGCAAAAACGGTGAGTTGGATGGGAGGGCGGATGACTTTTTCTGCTCAAATGAGTCAATTGTTAAGAGAGGAATTGTATCTATTGGAAAAAAATATCAATTCAATCGAAGCAAAAGCATTGCAGCCCATTTTTATTCGGCAGAAAAAAGAAAGTATCGTACCAAATTCCAATCAGTTTTTAATAGAAACGTTTAAAACACGAGAAGGGTTTCATGCGGTTTTTTATCCTTTTGAAGGACGCTTTGTACATGAAGCATTAGCGAGTGTTTTATCTTATAGAATAAGTTTATTGTCTCCCATCACTTTTTCTTTGGCATACAATGATTATGGTTTTGAATTGCTCTCAGACCAAGAAATTGATATTCAAGCGGTATTGGATAACGATTTGTTTTCGACGTCTTATATTCACGACGATTTGCAAAAAAGCCTGAATGCAACCGAAATGGCTAGAAGAAAATTTAGGGATATTGCTGTTATTTCTGGATTGGTTTTTACAGGCATGCCGGGGAAACCTATTAAAACAAAACATTTGCAGAGCGGTTCCCAATTATTATTTGAAGTATTTAGAGATTACGAACCCGAAAATTTATTATTAAAACAAGCCTATATTGAAACTTTTGAGCATCAAATGGAAGAAGGTAGGTTAATACAAGCCTTGGAACGTATTGCAACACAAGACATTATTTTGAAAAATTGCGGGAAACCCACGCCGTTTAGTTTTCCAATTATTACGGATAGGTTGCGTGAAAAACTATCCAGTGAAACCTTGGCAGATCGTATTGCAAAAATGACTGCGAGTTATTTAAGAGAATAGATTTTATGACTATTAAAATTCAAAATCAAACATTTATATTACATCATTTTGGTGCCATTTTTTGGCAGGAGAAATCTATTTTATTGGTTTCAGATGTTCATTTTGGAAAGGTCAGCCATTTTAGGAAACATGGAATTGCAATTCCCATGGAGGCTATTTTAGAAAATTTTAAACGTATGGATACATTAATAAATGATTTCAAACCTCAAACTATTATATTTTTGGGCGATTTATTTCACAGTACCATAAATAATGAATGGGATTTATTTATGAATTGGGCCAAAACAGTACCACAAGAAATTATTTTAGTAAAAGGTAATCATGATATTCTAACAGATAATCATTTTGAAGAAATTGATATAAAAGTGGTACCAAAACTTGTTATTGATTCATTTATATTAACACATCATCCATTGGAAGTTTCAACATTATATAATTTTTGTGGACACATACATCCTGGGATAAAATTAAAAGCAAAGGGCAAACAATTTTTAAATATTCCCTGTTTTTTCAGAAAACCTAATCAAATGATTTTACCTGCTTTTGGAGAGTTCACGGGCAATTTTTATTTAAAGCCCACAAATAAGGATTTGGTGTATGGAATTACTCCGGAAAAAGTTATTGAAATCACTTTACAATAGTGTAATTTATATTTTAATAATTTAATGAATCCTTAACAATTTCCTCCAAAGTATATATATATTTATCAATGAAGAACTCTCTATAATTGTGACGTATTTTTTATACTGTGTGTGTTTTAATTTCTTAAAATAATTTTAAAATGGACTTATTTAACGATAATTTTGATAACAACATTTTACCATATGATGGAGAAGTATATTATTATGGTAGAATATTTAATTTTAAAGATTCCCAATTTTATTTTGATAAATTACTTAATAATATTGAATGGAAGAATGACCAAACACTCATTTTTGGAAAATGCCTCGTTACTAAACGCAAGGTAGCATGGTACGGTGACAAACCTTTTGAATATACCTATTCTAATAATACAAAAGTTGCCTTGTCATGGACTAAAGAACTTTTAGAACTAAAAGAAATAATAGAGAATAAAACTGGAGAAATATTTAATTCCTGTTTATTAAATCTTTATCATAGTGGAGAGGAGGGTATGGGGTTTCACAGTGATAATGAAAAGGACTTAAAAGAACATAGCGCCATAGCATCAGTAAGTTTTGGTGCTGATCGTAAATTCGTTTTTAAACACAAAATAGAAAAACAAAACTTTTCCTTAATATTGGAAAACGGAAGTTTATTGCTTATGAAAGGGGCTACGCAAACACATTGGCTACATAGGCTACCTCCAACAAAAAAAGTAAAAACCCCACGAATTAATTTAACATTTAGAATGATAGCATACTAAACTAGCATTGTAACATTGGAAATAAATTTTAACAGAAAGTTTTAAATTTTATTTAATCGTCTTTGTTTTGTGTTAAAACGATGCTAAGCATTATTGCATTTAAAATAAATGAAATTCCATTGGTTAAAATTATTGGTAAATCCCATTTAATTACACCATAAACAGTCCATAAACCTACCCCAATACATAAAATAACAAACATTAAAGGACTCACATCCTTAACCTTTTTTGTTTTAATTGCTTTAATAATTTGTGGCAAAACTGCGATAGTTGTGAATACTCCGGCTAATATGCCAACAATTTCTTCCATTGTAATCTTGCTGTAGAGTTTTTGATTTTTTATTAATTTAAACTATTTGATATTACCGAAAAATAAATTCAACAAGCCTATCTATCGTCATTCTTATTGGCCCAATCTTTATAGTTTTCAAATTGAGAATCATCCAAAATCTCCTTCAATATATCTCTCTCTTTTTCAATTCTCTCGTTTGCAGATAATTTATCATATTGATTTTCTACATCCTCATTCCACCATTTTTTCAATGCCGTTTTATATTTTTGGATTTGATTTTGTGACATATCAAAGGTTGAAAATAATAATTTTTGTCTATTTGGGTCGTTCAAATTCCAATTTTCATTTAAACTATCCGTTTGCTTATTGATGTCATAAGTTTCGTCATTAAAGTTTCCATTATTTTCTTTATAATTCGTTGTGTTGGTCAATTCCTCATTAGTAGCGTTGGGAGTGTCTATAGTAGTGCTTTTCGAGGATTCGTTCTTGCAAGACATTAAAAACACTAGCAGTAATAAACCTAATAACTTAATTGAATTTTTCATAACTTGAATATTTAAAAATGAAAAATAAATATAGTTTATAGTATCATGCATTGTTTGCTCATATGATTTAAATATTAATCCATTAAATAATAAACGTCATAAGAAAATGAATAGATACTTAAATATTGATTTATTAAATATGTCAATTTTTTTGAAGAACCTTAATCAATGCTTTGGCAGTTGGTCCAGCAGATAGGGGATTTTGCCCTGTAATTAATAAACCATCACGTTCTACATGCGGTATAAAAGGTATGGGTGAGGAACAGTAATCGGCACCTAATTCCTTTAATTTATCTTCTAAATAGTAAGGAATATTATCAGATCTCATAGCTAACTTCTCTTCCATGTTAGAGAAGGCTGTTATGCGTTTACCCGATAGTATTTTTTTGTCTAGATGAGCTGCTTTTAGTAAGGCGGCAGGACCATGACAAACGGCTGCAATTGGTTTTTTACTTTTAATGAATTCTAAAATTAAAGATGCACAGGTTTCGTTTGATGCCAAATCGAACATGGGACCATGTCCACCGGGTAAGAAAATCGCATCGTAATCAAAACCTGTAATAGCATCCAATCGCAATGAATTCATTAAAGCTTGTTGTGCTTGCAAGTCATCTTGATAGCGTCTGTTAGAAGCGGTAATATTTTCCGTGAGTTGGCTCAAATTGTCAATAGGAGGATCTCCACCTTTTGGACTTGCAATAGTAATTTTAAAACCTGCATCTATAAATTCATAGTATGGTTCCGTAAATTCACCAATCCATAATCCTGTTTTGTTATCGGTATTGAATAAATTGCAATGAGAGGTAACTATAATTAAAATATTTTTCATAATATTTAATATAAGAGTTATGTTATTTACCCAAGGTATTTAAAATGTTGCCTCTACTTTTCAAGACGAGGTTTGTTTAGCGCCCTATGATAAGTAACTTTATTCAAAAAATTCAAATTTGGGTATTATTGTTTTATTGCAATAATATTAAGCTGGTATCTTAGCCGCTATATCCATTCTATCCCAATTTCGATGTTTTGAAATGGCATCAATAAAATCTTTTGGGTTTTTATTTATTAATACTGAATTATCATCTTTATAATCTACTACAAATGTTGTGTCAATTAAGCTTTCCGCTTCATTGTTAGCTGCAATGGCTTTACAATGTTTGAAAATTTCATTAATAAATTTTTTAAATTTGGGTTCTTTTTTTAGGCTATCAATACTTTTCTTTCCACCAGGAATATATACCGCATCAAATAGTACACTTTCTGTGGTCATGATGGCAGCATCCACTTCATGCTCCATATTTTCATCACAAGTAATGGTGCCTCCGTGAGGCGAAATTAATTTTAACATAGCACCTTCTTTTTCCAATGGTTTTGCCATAGAATTATAATCGCTCATAGAAAATCCGTCTGCTGCTAAAACAGCTATTTTTCTGGTTTCTATACTGTTAAATTTAGTATTGGCTTGACTTAAAGCAGGATCGCTGTTTAAATAATTTTTTTTCTTTGGTGGTTGATGTTTCTCAATATCTGCATCTGCACCAATAGCCTGATTAATGGGTTCTTCAATATTTTCTGGAATTTTTAAGCCTAAACCTTTTGCTACTTTATTTGCTAAATCCATATCAATTTGTGAAATAAGCCATAACATTCTTTCCTTGATATGCTTTTGGCTGCATTTACCAAGTTCAAAAGTATAGGCTTCTGCCACATGTTTTTGTTCCCAATTTGCAAGACTTCTGTAGAATAATGCTGGTTGAGAAAAATGATCGTTAAAGCTTTCGCTTCGAGTTCTTATTTTCTTGGCATCGATACGTTCTTCATAAGAATGAAATGCCCCTTCGGCCATTTTTGCTAAATGCGGACAACCACCTCCTAAACTGTTGGGGAAATAGGCTGTTTGACCTTTAGGTATATCCATTTGCATGTGTCCATCACGCTGATTGTTGTGCACCTCGCCAACTGGCCTATTGATAGGTATTTGGTGGAAATTAGGACTACCTAATCGTGATAATTGTGTGTCTCTATAAGAAAACAAGCGTCCTTGCAATAATGGGTCGTTTGTAAAGTCAATACCTGGAACTATATGTCCAGGAAGAAAGGCAACCTGTTCAGTTTCTGCGAAAAAATTTTCAGGATTCCGGTTTAAAGTCATTTTACCTATAATTTCAACGGAAACAAGTTCTTCAGGAATTAATTTAGTAGGATCTAATAAATCAAATTCAAATTTATGTTCATCTTCTTGTGCCACAATTTGAATACCTAATTCCCATTCAGGATAATGCCCTGCTTCAATGGCATCCCATAAATCACGTCTATGAAAATCAGAATCTGCTCCATTTATTTTCACGGCTTCATCCCAGGTTACCGAGTGTACGCCTAATTTGGGTTTCCAATGAAATTTTACAAAATGCGATTCCCCTTTTTTGTTTATTAATCGAAAGGTGTGAATTCCAAAACCTTCCATCATACGGTAACTACGCGGAATAGCTCGGTCGCTCATCACCCATATTTGATTATGGAGCGTTTCGGTGGTGCGAGATATAAAATCGTAAAAAGTGTCATGGGCAGATGCCGCTTGCGGAATTTCCTTATTTGGTTCTGGTTTTACAGAATGGATTAAATCTGGAAATTTCATAGCATCTTGAATAAAAAATATGGGCATATTGTTTCCTACCAAATCCCAAGTACCTTCTTCAGTATAAAATTTAACAGCAAACCCACGTACATCCCTTGCTAAATCTGGAGAACCTTTGGAGCCAGCAACAGTTGAAAATCTTGCAAATACTGGAGTTTTACGGGTTGTATCAGTAAATATTCCAGCTTTACTATATTTTTCAATGCTATCATATAGTTCGAAATGCCCATGTGCCCCGCTACCTCTTGCATGAACAATACGTTCTGGAATACGCTCATGATCAAAATGAGTAATTTTCTCGCGTAGCAAAAAATCTTCTAAAAGAGTAGAACCACGATCACCATTTTTAAGAGAATTATTAGTGTCATTTACCTTCAAACCTTGGTTTGTTGTCATAACCTTATTCTCAGCATTTTTCTCAAATTGCTTTAAACTTTTTGTTTTCTGATTAGTAGAGTTTATATTTTTTTCCATGAATAAAAAATTAAAGATTTGTTTTAAAAGTCGAAAAAATTAAATGCTCTAAATTCTTAGATTTTAAATAAAATAATTAACACAATTGCATTAATTAATGACTGTATTGCATTACGCTAGAAATTTATGCGGTATGGCTCATGAAAATATTTTTAATCAAAATAAATTCTTAAATAGTATTCAGTTTATGTTTATTTCTAACAATTTAAATTCATTTGAATTGGATCATTTTGATTGTATTTTTAAGAATAAATTATAGAAAATTTTAATTTTTTTTACGGTAATGGCTTACAAGTTTAAAAGCTAAACTTATGGAGCACTTTCAAAGTTAAAACCTATACTAATATTAGAAAACATACGAAGTTTTATCCTTTAAAATATTCTATCATTACCATTTTAAGTGGCATTAAAAAAAGGACTTTTAATACTGGTTTTTATATTTTGTTTAATTAATGAATAATTTAAATAAGTTAATTTTTTGATGATTTGAGATAATTAATCAGGTAATTAATAGAGATATTGCTGCTTTAATACATAAAATAAAATAAAAATGGAAAATTATAGATTTAAAGAAACGCGTATAGATAGAGTGTTTTCTACTGCTGAAAGCGCAAACGATTATTATGATTTTTTAATAAAATCAGGTTATAAAAATGATGACATCACAGTTATCATGTCAGAAAAAACCAAGGAAATTTTTTATGCCACTAATGAACATGTTTCAAATACTGGCGAAGACGCATTGAAAGGAGCAGGTGCCGGGGTTGCCATTGGTGGATCTGTTGGTGCGGTAGTAGGCGCAGTGGTAGCTATTGGTACATCAATTATTATTCCTGGACTTGGTATTGCGATTGCAGGACCCATTGCTGGGGCTCTAATTGGTGCAGGTGCAGGTGGAACAGGAGGCGCAATTATAGGTGCTTTAACTAATGCAGGTTTATCAAATTCTGTTGCAACGGAATATAAAGACGCTATGGATAAAGGTCATATTATTATTTCTGTAGAGCCTAAAGACAGACATGACATTGTTTTGAGCAAAACTTATGGAACAGAAATTTATAATGGGTACAATATGAGATAACGTGCTTAAATAAATTGAAAATTAAGGGATAATATTATTATCCCTTTTTATATAGCTTTAGTACCTATCATTTTTGAAAAGTCAAATCAAACTAAAGTATATTTTTTTCAATTTATAAATTATAAAACCATAGTACATAGGTATAAATAGATTTTACTTAGTTACACGTATAATATAAATTTAAAAAATTATGAAAATTCAAGCATATTTATCATTTAGAGGAAATTGTCAAGAAGCATTAAGTTTTTATGCCGATTTATTTAATGCAGACATTATTAATCGTCAAACTTACGAAGATAAAAAAATTGATATTCCATCTTCTTATAGAGATAAACTACAACATGCGGAACTGAAAGGGAAAAATGTTCACTTCATGGCATACGATGTATCGCCAGATACACCTCTTAATAATGGCAATCAAATTCAAATGAGTATTGAGGCTTCTAGTGTAGCTGAAGGAAAAGAAATTTTTGAAAAATTGTCGAGTAAGGGTCAAATACATCATAATTATCGAGAAAGAGAATGGGGGTATTTTGGTCGGTGTACAGACAAATATGGAATTGATTGGATGGTTAACCACAACAACAATTAGTATTCTATTAAAATAAATTCTATAAATACGTAGCCGTTTAAAATAGGATAGAAGTAGAAACGAGTTTTGATAATGCCACATAACCCTCATTATTTTATATGCTGCTGTTGGATATTTAATTTGGTTAAAAAAGTGAAAGATTTTAAATAATTTAATTAATAAAGAACGCTATCATGAAAATAATTTATGAACCTTGGCCTTGGTATGTTGGAGGTCCTTTGATCGCTATTGTCATGTTTTTACTATTATTTGCAGGTAAAAAATTTGGAATGTCTTCAAATTTGCGCACCGTTTGTGCCGCCATGGGTGCAGATAGTGTAACTGGTTATTTTGATTACAAATGGAAATCGAAACGTTGGAATTTGATGGTTGTATTAGGTGCCATTATTGGTGGCTTTATTGCCTCGCACTATATGGGTAACAGTAGTGTGGAAATAAATCCGTTAATAGCCCAACAACTTGCAGAGGACTTTAAAATTAAGAGTGCTGGAGAAAGTTACATGCCACCAGAAATTTTTTCGACTAGTGCGTTAAGCGATCCATTTAATGTTGCTGTGCTATTAATTGGAGGCATATTGGTTGGATTTGGAGCAAGATATGGAGGTGGATGTACTTCAGGGCACGGCGTTTCCGGGTTGAGTAATTTACAGTTACCGTCTTTTATTGCAGTAATAGGATTTTTTATTGGTGGCATAATAATGGTTCATTTTATATATCCTTTAATTTTTACTTAAAAATGAAATATACAACGTATTTAATAATTGGTGTTTTTTTTGGTATTATAATGTATAAATCTGAAGCAGCCTCATGGTTTCGCATTTATGAAATGTTCCATTTTGGTTCATTTCATATGTATGGTCTCATGGGTTCTGCTGTCGTTATCGGAATTTTAGGAGTTCAAGTAATTAAAAGAAACAACATTAAACCAATCGACGGTAATAAAATGAAGTTAAAACCTAAAAAGAAAACAGTGATACGCTATATTTTAGGTGGTATTATTTTTGGCTTAGGTTGGGGGCTTGCTGGTGTATGTCCAGGGCCTATGTATGTACTAGCAGGAGCAGGTTATTATTCCATATTTATTGTAATTGTTGGGGCTTTATTAGGCACTTTTATTTATGGAATACTTAAAAAAAAGCTGCCCCATTAATCTCAATTAATAAATTTAACTGGTATGCATAATTTTATTTTATGTGCAGATATCATTAAAGGTTAATTTAATTGTTGAATAAGTTTATGTGTAAAAATACAGGTTATGGCACTAAAGGAAATTTTAATACTCATTGCATCAGTTTTTGGAATCTTTTCAATAATAATTATAATTACTCGAATTTTTGGTTTAAGAACTTTTGCAAAAATGTCTAGTTTTGATTTTGCATCAACAATAGCTATTGGTTCAGTTTTAGCATCGATAATTTTAAATTCTGATTATTCCCTTTTTAAAGGAGCTGTAACATTATTCACTATCATTGGATTTCAAACACTTTTTTCGTTTTTGGTGAGAAAAAACGAATTCTTTAAGCAGCTCTTTACCAATAAGCCTCGCATAATAATGTGGAATGGAAAAATTTTGAACGATAGATTAAAACGATGTAATGTGGGACATGATGATCTTATTGCAAAGCTAAGAGAAGCGAATGTTCACAATTTTGATGAAGTAAAAGCCGTAATTTTTGAAAGTACGGGAGATATATCTGTAATCCACAATAGCCATGATAAGTCAATTGAGCCACAATTATTAAGTGATGTAAATACGCTAGGGGTTAATGATAACCATTAGGAATAAATAAATAATTGATTAACGTGCGGTAGTATTAAGATTGTCTAAAGCTTTTTCCATAATGATACAATTATGAAGAATTCCTAAGATAGGAACTTTAAAATTTTCAAATAGTTTTGGTACTGTTTAGATGTTATAATCTTCAATATATTTGAACTACTTTTAATTTTAGACCATTTTAAAAATCTGGAAATAATGATATTTGGGTTAGATATAACTGTTATGTTATAATAATTGATATTTCTTATTCGAGATGATTTCTCACTTTTTTATAACACTAATTCCACATAAATTGGAAAATGATCAGACCCTATATAATCCAAGCGCTCAATTTTTTTTAAACGAAATTCTTTAGTAACATACACATGATCTAGTGGCCAGCGCATTAAAAAGTTTTCAGCGTTATAAGAATTATAAAAACCTCTTCCTGTCCTTATATCAAAAAGTAAATTTTTTGTGTTAGTTAATTCATCAACATTGGACCAAACCACATCATTTAAGTCCCCCATAACTATAGTTGGTGAATTCTTGCTTTCAATTTGTTTTCCCAATTTTTTCATAGCAATTTCATGCTGGCCTTCATTGTCGGGCAAATTCTTAAAATGGGCTGGTGGGACGGGATGAACGCAATATAGGTCTACTTTTTTGCCATTTAAAAGTGTTAACATACTTTCAATTAAAGGCACATTTTTATTATTTACGTAATCAACCTTTAACTTGTCCAAAGGAAATTTACTATATAAAACCATTCCATAAGCGACTTCATTTATTATTTCTTTTGAATAAGGATATAACATTTCAATGCTATGTAATTGCCTATCCAACCATGTATCAATTTCCATAGCTAACAGGAGGTCGGGTTTTTTTATGTCAATTTGCTCCAGTAGCGGTTGCATATTTCGATTAGACATTTTTACATTAACAATTAAAATACTTATCAATTCGTCATTTGGATTCAAAAAATTTTGCGAAGGAACCGTTGTTGCTACAAATGGTGTGTAGTTAATAAGGTATCTTCCATTTATTACTAAACCGAGAAGTAAGGCGAAAATTATTAAATAATTATACCAATATCGGAATTTAAATACAAAAAATACAATTATTAAACAAACTAGGGTTACTAAAAAAAACTGAATTCTAGGAAAATCTAACATTTTTAAATAGCGAGATTCCGTATTACGGAAAACCGATAAAATTGAGCTTACAACAACCAACACTGCTATTGAATACAAAATGATGATTAATAATTTCCTTATTTTTTCCATTTTTTTATTTTCAAATTCCATTGTTATGGAATATACAAACAGGTAAAAAAGTCTAATATTTATCTTTCACACTTGCTCTAATAAATTACTTTTTCTTTATTGATTTCTACTTAATTTAAATTTTAAGATTCGATTATTAAATTTAATTGATTCGTTTACAATAGATTGACTCATATAAAATTATTTATATCCTTATCAAGACCATTGAAATTATTTAAAAACTAACTTAATAAGAAATAGTTAAAGAAAACTTTTTTAAAATTTTCATTTTTCATATATTTAAATTGGAAGCCAAATGATATTGGTTTTTGAGATAGGTTTATTAACCAAAACAGTTCCGTAGCAAACATAGCAAGCCCACTTCTTCCTTTGAAAGACTTTTAGTGTTATTTAAAAGTTTATTAACCTCTTTTCAAAATATTGAATAGTACCTCCTTCAAGATATTGCCGCTTTAATGTTCTCGTCAAGTAATTTTTGGTCTTCCTTATTAACCACACCTAATTCAGCTAAAGCAATCGAAGCAATCATTGTTTCTGACTGGGTTCTAAAATATTTAGCCGAAAATTCTTCTCCCATAACTTCACGAATATAAGGACTATACATTAAACGCTTTTTGCATCAATTCTATTTCTTTATTAGGAATACCAATTTTTGTTGCGATTTCTTTCCAAGGTGTTACAGCTGCTATAACTTCATCTAAAATACGATTCATTTTGTTTTCGTCTAAGCGAAAATACATGCCTATACTTTTTGCTAAATCATAATCTAACGCATTGTTATCCATGTCTATGTTTAAAGCTAAGACATCTTTATCTATAGACGGGTTGAGGTCGTAAGCAGGGGAGAGTTCCCAGCCGTCTTCATTAATTATAAACCCATGATTGCGTAAATGATCATCGGTATTTGAAATGGCAATATTAAAAACAATACGGCGCCAAAGTTGCTCAAGATTACTTTCGATATTACTACCATGGTTTTGGATAAACTCTGCTAATTCCAAATAACTTGCTTGATGATCTCTGATGGTATCTTCGTTATTACCTGTTATGGTAATAGATGATGCAAAATGAATTCTTTCGCCATTTTCTCTATCGAAACGTTTTGTAAAAAACGTATTGTAGTTTCCGATAACCTTTTGGATTTTACATTCGGACATGTATATACCTGCTTTTATTGCCAATTGATATGCTAGATATTCCCAGGCAGCTTTATCTGTAGTATCGTTTTTTGCTGGAAATTTAGCAATCCACAAATTTTTATCGTTATCTAGAATGTTGGCTTTCGGTCTTGCACCCCCTAAAGAGGAACCAGGTGCCATTAAAATCGCTAACCATTGTCTTGCGTCATCGCTGTCGGTATCATTTTCAAAGTTTTGAGCGGCATCTTGAAGTTCTCGTATTGATGACCAAGGTGGTGTTGGAGTCAGATTGTTATTATCTAAAAATGGACCATTTAAGTCTGTTTTAAATCTTAATGCTCCCATACGGCTTTCGTCATATACACCCAACAAGTAGTCGATTTCA
The DNA here is from genome assembly GCF_004341235.1 of Mariniflexile fucanivorans. Lineage (GTDB taxonomy): Bacteria > Bacteroidota > Bacteroidia > Flavobacteriales > Flavobacteriaceae > Mariniflexile > Mariniflexile fucanivorans. The sequence continues at coordinate 64,403 of NZ_SLUP01000002.1, read as the reverse complement.
TATAGCGTTTTTGCTTTTTCTCCAGTTGTAGCAGCTTCTTGTGAGGCTCTTCTTTTCATAAGTGTACGTCCCCAAGTATCTGGCATACTGTCTAAAAAGACACCAAAATTTTCTTTGTTATTTGGATATTGTGGACCACCATAAAACTGAATATCTGGATCTAATAGCATTTGGTTTTTAGATTTGATCCAGTTTTTGTAATACTCAAAACTAAAGGCCTTTTTTCCTTTCGCGTTTAGAGCTGAAAGGGTGCCTATTAATTGAGGTTCTTGCATTGGTTTCCAATGGGCGAATACGTATATGTCTAGTTTCTTGGACATTTTTAGATTACTTTATTTATTAACTTTAAATTATACCTGACTGCCACTGGCAGTCCTCCTCTTAATATCAAATGGTTGGCATATTAGGTTTTTTCGTGAGATTGCTTCGCATTTGCTCGCAATGACGGGTGTTTTTATAATAATTCTAAATCTTGTAATTTTCTTCCAAATTCATCATCGGCTGCTAGTTTTAAGAAATCGTCTTGCAATCCTAATACTCTTAATACATTGAAATAGGCACCTATTGATACTTTAGAACTGCCTTTTTCTATTTGATATAAGGTTGTTCTGTCTATATCTGCTCTCTCAGAAACTTGAGTTGTTGTTAACTTTCGCCTTTTTCTAGCTAGCTTAATATTTTCTCCCAAACGTTCCATAATTTCCTGATGTTTCGGGAAGATTATGTTTTTCTTTGATTTCATTTTGTTGATTATTTTCCCCAAAAAATATTATAATTGTGGATAATATGCAACATTTTGTGTTTTTTATTTTTTTTACATGATCTTTTAAATAATTAAAATATCAGTTTAAACTGATGAGATTGCCACGTCTCGCACTCCTCGCAATGATGTAAACACGAGTAAATTATTGGATTATTTACGCTCGTTTAATAAACATGGGTAAAATTTACCTTCGTTTGTCTTTTGAATTATTATTAAAGGCTATTAGATTGAAGGATTCTCTTAATCTGCTTCTCACGCGATTGCCATAGTAGTATTCTAATTCTGATGCTGATAGATTTGTTGTGAGATGTGTTTTAACCCTTCGGTCTGAAGATTTTTTAAGAACTAAATTATTAGCTATGTATTATGATAAACACCAAGACGATAAAGCTGTACAACGAGAAAAATTACAGAAGCACTTAAGAGATTTAGATATTTAAAATGATTCCACTTAACACTTTATCGTTAGCTATTGTAAATGCTCATTTTGAATTTGTAGTCGAAAGATTAGAAAAAAGTATCACGTATGTTTTGAAAAATGGTTGTAGGCATAAAGGGAGTAAATATACAGAAGTAGGTAATGAACGTATATTTTTAAATTCTCTAAAGCGGAGAACTAATTTAAAACGCTTAATAACTGCAAGTCCAAAAGAATTAGAGATATTAAGACGTTTTATGTTGATTCGTTTTCCAAACATACATTCGAATAATGATAACTTAAATCGTTTGTTATATAAAATTTTTGTCTCTGATGGTTATGGCGCTATAGATAATCACGCTTTTATAGCCAATTTAAAAGTAGACACTTGTCCTTATTGTAATAGAAATTTATAGTTTGTCTAAAACTGCGATGATAAAACCAGAGTTAGACCATTATTATCCAAAAAGCTTATATCCTTATTTTGGTGTTAGTTTTTATAATTTAATTCCAAGTTGTCAATCTTGCAATGGTTTAGGAGTCAAAGGAGAGAATGATCCCTTTTCAATAAAAATGGGTCGCCTTATTTGATTAAAAATGATGCTTATAAATTTACTTTTAATTTAACAAAATTAGATTATCTGTCACCTCTTGATGGCAAGAGTAGTGTTGAGATAAAATTCTCAAAAAAAGTAAATGGTAATGTAGATGTTTTTAAACTTGACCAACTATATCAATTGCATAATGACCACGTTTTAGAATTAATTGTTAAGTCTAAAGTAAATTACAATGATAAATACAGAAAGTATTTAAAGGATTTCAAAGGCTTGTCATTCTCAGATGCTGAAATAGACAGAGTTTTAATTGGTAATTATACTTCATTAACAGAACTACATAAAAGACCTTTTTCAAAATTATATAGAGATATAGCTTTGGAGTTAGGCTTAATCATATAAAACTTACAATAAAAAAAACACCCAAATCTAATAGATTTGGGTGTAATACTGGGTGTAAAAATCATAAATAACTGATTGTCAGTTGAAATTACGGAGAAAGAGGAACTATCCAAAATCTGATTTTTATAGCATTTACAGAGCTTAAAACGCCCCTAAAAATTTACTGACACCGAATTAGCCCCTTTTTAACATTTATTTAACTTTACTTATGTCATTTGACCTCAATTAGTTTAATATAATAGGTCAACGTTTAGTTTTAATTATGGTGTTTTAAAACCACTAAATATCTTTTTTTCAAATTAATATTATTTAGCATTATTTTAGTTAAAATGACACAGCTCATTTTAATGAATTTGGCTACAGTCAAATATATAACAAAAAAGTAGATGCTTAAATCTCGCTATTAATTGTCCATTTTTTTGTTATAAGTTTAGTAATCATTTGGTCAAATATGATAGTTTAATTCTCAAATTTAGCATAGTTTGTAAAAATGAAATAATTAAGGCAATAATGATGGATAAGAGTAAATAGTTGATAGAATAGAGAAAATACCCCTAGGAATGTTTTTTTAATTTTAAAAAATTATTAAAATATTCAATTAGGGTGTAGTTAATGAAATCTGCAATCAAAAATGCATTTAGGATTTTATTTTTGTCGCGAAGGAGTTAAGACTTCTGTACAATGGAGTTTGGATAAAAAAATAATAGAAATATCTCATTTCGCAGAGAGATACCGTGTTTGATTAAAAATTTCCTTTTGAAATAGGTAACATATGATTTAATGCGTACAATAATATCAGTTATTCAAAATATGGTGATTTTTATCATTCATTGAATCTTAAAAAAGGAAATGAAATGGATACCAAGGTGAACCTAAAATAGTATTTTTAATTATCAAAAAGTTGATGAATATTACAAAAATCAATATGAAAAATTTTAAAGCATGTTTATGTATCTACGTTTTTTTATTTGCAATAAGCAATTTGTTTGCTCAAAAAATAAATTTTACTGAAGCTCCAGAAGATTATCGATTATATGCCCGTGATGCATCGGATAGTGCTTTGGTTTTTATCTCAGGGAATATAAAAGGTGAGCCAGATTTTGAAGAATACTCATTAAAAGTATTTAAAGATGATGAGCTCTTTGTTAAAGAAATGGGGAGTCTGGAGAATAAGAAATTTTCAATTTCGACAAAAATCAATTCAGGTTTACACAAGTATAGGTTTGAGTTTTATGTCAGAAAAAATAATAAAGACAATCTTTATTTTGTCGCAGATAACATTGTTTGCGGTGATGCTTACATAATTACAGGCCAATCCAATTCCCATGCTAGTAGTCCCTTATCAACCTATAGTAATCCCTATTGCAGAAGTTTTGGTGTAAAAACAGGTTTTGAACTTTATAATAATGAAGATCAAGAAGTACGCTGGGGTTTAGCTTCTGGTAATTGTCCTGATTTGAAAAAGGATATTGGCGGTTGGTTTACTAAAAATCCATATGGAGTAGGTGTTTGGGGAATGGAACTCATGAGGTTAATTGTTGAAAAATACAAAGTGCCCGTATGTATCATCAATGGTGGTAGCGGTTCTTCATCAATTGAAGAAAATATGCTATATCCAGAACAATCCTCTCTTGAAACTAGCTTTGGTCGATTGGCTTATCGTGTAAATCAAGCAGGTCTAAAAGATAAAATTAAAGCTGTTTTTTGGCATCAGGGTGAATCCAATTCGAATACAAAAGAAAGTGTTCAAGCGTATGAATCAAATTTTGACAACCTGCTAAAAGATTGGAAAAGAGTATATACAGGATTAGAAAAAATTTATTTGTTTCAATTGCATCCCGGTTGTGGTCAATCGCCTGAAAGTTTTGGTGGTGAGATGCGTGATCTTCAAACCCATATTACTGAAAAATATGATATGATTGATATTATGTCGACCCTAGGAGTACCTGGGCACGATGGTTGTCATTTTTCGTATGAAGGCTATCTTGAATTTGCACGACGTATTTTTCCTTTGGTTTCAAGGGATTTCTATAACCAAACTCCTAAAGGAATGATCAGTCCACCAAAACTGGTTAAAGCACAATATTTAGATAAAACCAAAATCGTTTTAGAATTTGATCAAGCTGTTGTTCTAGAAGATAAAAAAGAAGTTAAGGGAAAAGAATGTTTTCTAAAAGACCAATTCTTTTTTGATTTTAAAGACGATAGCAGTACAGCACTTGGTATTATTAATAGGATCGAAGTGAAGGATAAGAATGTAATTCTGACTCTTAACAAAGAATCTGATTTTAAAGATGTTACTTATTTGCCTAATAAATTTTATACAGGTACAACTACAATTTACAATGGCCCATGGTTAAACGGTGCCGAAAATAATATAGGAGCTTTGAGTTTTTATAAGAAACCTATTTTGGATCAAAATGCGTTGTCTAATAAAGAAGCTTCATTATGGAAAGGTTTCAAGATGATAGATTCTACCTTGAATGGAGTGAAATTTAAAATTGTTTTTCCAAAAAAAGCCAATGCGAATAAGCATTGGATTTGGCGTGCACGTTTTTGGGGACATGAACCACAAACAGATTTAGCGCTTTTGGAACAAGGTTTTCATTTGGTTTATATTGAAGTAGGAGGGTTGTTTGGTAATGAGCGGGCTATGAAAATTTGGGATGGTTTTTATGAATATGTTACCAATAAATACAAGTTAAACTCAAAAGTGGTATTGGAAGGAATGAGTCGAGGCGGTCTTATTATTTTTAATTGGGGTAATCGTAATGCTGAAAAAGTAGCCTGTATCTACGCTGACGCTCCTGTTTGCGATTTTAAAAGTTGGCCTGCAGGAAAAGGAAAGGGTGAGGGATCTGCAGGGGCATGGGCGAGTTGTTTAAAGGCGTATGGTTTTTCTGAGGAGGTAGCATTACTCTACAACGGGAATCCTATCAATCACATGGAAAACCTAGCTAGTCACCAAGTGACTATTTTATGCGTAGTTGGAGATGTTGATACCGTAGTTCCTTTTGCGGAAAACACAGCTTTACTACAAAAAAGATTGATTTCAATGGATTGGGATTTAACAATTATTCATAAACCAGATGTAGGGCATCATCCCCATTCGTTTAAAGATCCAAAACCTATTGTTGACTTTATTTTACTGAACACTCAAAAATAAACAAAAGAAGTAAAAAAGGAAGTTAAAGACGTGATGTATTGCGTTTATTCGGAGGAACAAAATCAAGTATGCGTGCTATAAAAAAGGAGATTGGGAATTGATAAAGGATGATGCTATAGGAGTATTATATTTTCTTTTTAAGGAAGTTTAAAGTGTATAAAAAACTGAAAAGGAGATATAAGGTACTTTGTATGCATGGTTTCGGACGATATACACTTTTTCAGCAACATAATGGAGGAATAGAGCAAATCTATGAAGAGGTTTTATATGATATTTACTTTTTAAATAAAAGACAATGAAATATAAAATTCAATTTGCGGTTTTAGGGATAATCACTCTTCTGATTTTTTCTTGCAAAAATGTTTCAATTAAAGAATCGTCTTTTGTTAAATCTCAGGTGTCAGGTAAATACATTTTAGATGCACCGGAAGGAGTTTGGCATTGGGGAATGGCACCTATTTATGACGTAAAGGGGAAGTTACATGTGTTCATGTCCTCAATTCCTAATAAAGGAAGTTGGGTACGAAACAGTAGTATTGTGCATTATACCGCCAATTCTCCCGAAGGGCCTTATACCTTTGTCGATACCACATTTACGAGTAAAACCCATACCTATCACAATCCACAAATTTCTAAAGTTGGCGATATCTATGTTTTAGTGTATTTATGGAAAAATAGTAAAACGGAAACTATTAATCAGGAAATTGGCATTGCAACTACCAAAACATTAAATGGACCTTGGATCGAAAGTCCTAATAATCCAGTACTTAAAGCTTCAGGAAAACAAGGAGACGGGGCGACAATTATTCACGCTTCAAATCCTACTTTTTTACAAGACAAAGATGGGAAATTCAGGATTTATTATAAATCAATAACCGATGCTTATGGTAATGAAAGACACCGAGAGATTTCGATGGCTATTAGTGATAAAATTGAAGGACCTTATCGCAATTATGATAAAAACCCGCTCATCAGTTATGCCGAAAAAGGTTTGGATATTGAAGACTGTTATGCTTTCCTATATAAAGATTCCTATTACATAATTGTCGAAGATCGTAAAGGGATTAAAAATATGTTAGAGAATAAAACCGTTGCAGACAGCTTAAACAAACCAGGGGGTTGGAGACCGGGGCTCATTTATAAATCGAATAATGGTTTAAATTGGGAACGACCTGAAATTGGATACAAAACAAATCAAGAATACTTTGGTACCAAATTAGCTCGTACAGAACGTCCCCATATTTTATGGAAAAATGGGGAACCTGAATGTCTTTTTCTTGCTTGTCATGATGAAGATCCTTCGGCAGGATTTTTTGTTAGAATAAAAGGATGGAATCCATAAAAATAATTATCAGTATATCAAACTATATCAAATCATGAATAAATCTGTTAGAATGTTAAATTACCTATTTCTTGTAACTTTATTTTGTTCTTCTTTAATGGCGCAAAATAGTTGTGTTTTAAGTGATGGAAACACTTTTCAAAGCAAGGAATTTTATCCTAAATTTAGTTGGGAGGTAACACCTCAATATTTTATGTTTGGTGATGGAACTCGATTGCTTAGTTCTAAAGAAGTGGCAACCATAGCTGAAAAAACAACTTTCATCTGCATTGAAAAAAATCATGCTCAAAAGACATTAAAATATGCAGAAATCGGTGCTAAACAAGAAATAGCGGCTTTCAAAGCAGTAAACCCTGAAATAAAAGCCTTGTTTTACTTTAATTCAGCATACGCATGGCCATTTACGTCCTACAATGAAAACTTTACAAAAAAGAATATATACCAGCATCCAGAACTTAAAAAATTCTTGATTAAGAAACCAAATAGTGAAGAATTAGAACACCGTAATAACATCTTTCAATTTGATGTGCTGAATCCGGAGTTCCGTGAGTGGTGGGTAAATACCGTTGCAAAAGGTGTTGAATTTTCAGGAGCCGATGGCGTTTTTATTGATCAAATGCATGGGTTTGTTTGGTTACGTAATGAGAAGAAGGTCGAAGTAGAGAAAGCAATGGGGGAGATGATGACGAATTTGAAAGCAAAAATAGGTCCAGACAAAATTTTAATAGGAAATAATGCATCAAGTGTAACAGATGTTTTTCCTGCGATAGATGCTGCTATGTTTGAACATTACAATGCAAAAAAATTAAGCAAAGAGAGTCTTTTAAAAGAATGGGCTGAAATGCTTAATAATGCAAAAGCGGGAAAAATGTCCATATTCCGAATAGGTGTTGAGGCTGAGTGGGATAATGCTCAAGGCGTTGAAGCAACTGTTGGAGGGAAGCACAAACCAAGTGAAAAAGAATTGGAACTTTTGTCAAAAGAACGTTTAGAGTATTACCAAGCTTGTTTTTTAATTGGTGCACAGCCATACAGCTATTTTCAATATGGTTGGGGTTGGAAATTGTCGACAGGACCTTTGGTAGATTATCCTGAGCTACTCAAACCGCTCGGAGCACCAAAAGAGGCATACAAAAGAACGACTCCAAAGGGATGGGAATTTACACGTGAATTTGAACATGCTTCTGTTTGGTTAGACACAGAGAAGAAAGAGGCAAAAATAACTTGGAAAAACTAAATTTTTTAAAATTACAATAAGACAAAAAATGATGATTAAAAAAGAACTTGCTATTTTATTGTTTTGTGTACTACTAACCGCTTGTAAAGGTAAAGTCACAGAAAATATAACTAAAGTCACTCCTAAACCGAATATAATTTTTATCTATGCCGATGATTGGGGATACGAAGATTTAGGTGTTCACGGTAGTACCTTTTGTACCACTCCCAATCTGGATAAAATGGCAAGCGAGGGAATGGATTTTCAGAATTTCTCAGTAAACAATCCCGTTTGTTCTCCAAGTAGAGTAGCGGTGATGACTGGACAATTTCCAGCACGCCATTCTGTGCACGGACATTTTGCTACGGTGGAATCACACATTAAAAGAAATATGCCTGATTGGCTAAATCCGAAAGAAGTCATGTTACCTCGTTTGCTAAAAGAAGCAGGGTACAAAACGGCACATTATGGTAAATGGCATTTATCAAATACAGATGTTCCTGATGCTCCTCCGCCAACAGCATATGGTTATGATGAATTTGATGCCTTTAATTTATCAAGTTGGCTTCCTCAAATGAGCACTGATTCTACGATAACGCGAACAATCAATTTTATAGAAAAAAACAAAAGAAATCCTTTTTTTATTAATGTATGGCTTCATGAACCGCATACCCCACATTATCCAAAAGAGAAGTTTTTGAAGCAATTTTCTCATTTGAATGAACAGCAAAAGGTTTATGCTTCAATCATTGCTGAAGCAGATTATAACATAGGTTTGTTATTTGCAAAATTAAAAGCCTTAGGTTTAGATGAGAATACATTGGTTATTTTTTCTTCGGATAATGGTCCTGAAATCACTGGGGATGACCAACACAAAACTTTAAATGATAATTCTACAGGTCCAGGTTATGGAACCTATTATTCAGTTGGAGAAGCAAAAGATTTAAAAGGCAGAAAACGTTCCTTATTTGCAGGTGGTATTCGAGTTCCATTTATAGTACGTTGGCCTGGTGTAACTCCAAATGGAAAAGTTGATAAGTCAACTCCATTAGCAGCAGTGGATTTACTGCCTACTTTTATCGAATTGGCAGGAGGGAAGTTGCCTAATGATTATGTATCCGATGGGGAAAGCATTAGTACAGCCATCAAAGGAAAACCTTTTACAAGAAAATCCACTATTTACTGGCAGTGGAATTTTGCTAGTAAAAACACCGATTTTTGGCCAAGTCTTGCTATTCAAGAGGGCGACTGGAAGCTACTGATTAATAAAAAAGATAACCGAGAAGAACTTTACAATACTAAAACGGATTGGGCAGAACAAACAAATCAAGCTATAGAAAATCCGGCTAAAGTAAAAGCGATGCTAGCAAAATTGGATGCATGGGAATTAACGTTACCAAAGAATCCTCCAGCAAGTTGTTTCTCTGCAGAAAGAAAAAAATAGTACTCATTCAATTTGAAAACATAAAATAAAGTTTACTTTCTAATAAAATAACAAACTAATAACGATGAATTTTTTAAATAAAAACCACTTTTTTTATATAGTGCTAGTGCTATTTAGCACCTTTTCTTTTGGGCAAAAGGACAATAAAGCGCCTAATATCATTTTTATTTTAGCCGATGATTTAGGCTATGGCGATGTATCCAGTTTAAATGAAAATTCTAAAATAAAAACAGCGCATATCGATAAGCTGGCTTCGCAAGGGGCGTCTTTTACAGATGCTCATACTAGTAGTGCAGTGTGTACTCCAACCCGATATGGTATATTAACAGGGCGTTACAACTGGCGGTCAACATTGAAAAAAGGGGTTATTCAAGGGTATAGTGAAGCGTTAATTCCGCAGGACAGGACGACTATTGGAAAAGTATTGCAAGCAAATGGATATAAAACAGCTGCAATTGGTAAATGGCATTTAGGTTGGGATTGGGCCAATATTGAAGCGGGCGAGGATAAGATTGACTATACCAAGAAAATAAAGAATGGACCAACAACCTTGGGTTTTGATTACTGGTTTGGATTCTGTGGTTCTTTAGACATGGCTCCTTATGTTTGGGTGGAGAATGATCAGCCTACCATGGTGCCGACCAAGTTTACAAGCAACACAGGGCAAGGAATGTGGAGAAATGGTCCTACTTCGGATGATTTTGTTCATGAGGAAATATTGGGGCAAATCACCTCTAAGTCAGTGGAATACATTGCTGAAAATGCAAATGGGGACAAACCATTCTTTTTGTATATGCCATTATCGGCACCACATACACCTATTTTACCAACGGCAGAGTTTAAAGGAAAAAGTGGTTTAGATAACCCTTATGGCGATTTTGTATTGATGGTTGATTGGAGTGTAGGTGAGATTATGAAAGCACTTGAAAAACAAGGGATTGCAGATAATACCATAGTAGTTTTTACTAGCGATAATGGTTGTTCGCCTCAAGCAAATTTTAAACAATTGGCTACAAAAGGGCATAATCCTAGTTATGTTTATAGAGGAACTAAAGCTGATATTTTTGAAGGCGGACATCGCGTGCCTTTCATTGTTCGTTGGCCATCAAAAGTGAAACAAGATAAGTCAGATCAACTGGTTTGTACTACTGATTTTTTTGCTTCGGTTACAGATGCTTTAGACATCAAAAACGGAGCCACCATGGCAGAAGATAGTTTCAGCTTTTTACCAGCATTGAAAGTGAAATCAAATGCAACTGTTAGAGAAAGCATCGTTCATCACTCTATAAATGGTTCTTTTGCTTACCGCAAAGGAGACTATAAGGCTGTCTTTTGCTCCGATTCTGGTGGTTGGAGTTTTCCTAAGATTAATACGGATGAAGCTAAGGGATTGCCAAAGTTTCAACTCTATAATTTAAAAAATGATATTGCTGAAAAAAATAACTTAGAAGGGAGTCAACCTCAATTATTAGAGCTATACAGAAAAGAACTTTCACTTATTGTTAAAAATGGAAGAAGTACAATAGGGGCTAAGCAAAAAAATGATAAACCAGAAACTTGGCCTCAATTAAATTGGATGCGTGATATAAAATAAAATTTAATCCTGTTAGGTTTATTAATATATAAAAACCATATTAAAGTAGAATTTAAAATCAAATCAAATAAATACTAATTATGAAGCGAACACATTTTTTTAATTTCCTTGGAAAAGGCATTTTCAAGAGTAATAGCTCAATCTCTTATTTCTTGTTTTTAGCCATACCAATCGTCCTTTTTTCTTGTAAAGAAAAACAGGAAAAAACAGAAAGTAAAGACATCAAACCCAATATTATATTTGTAATAACCGATGACCAAGGTTATGGAGATTTAGGGCATACAGGTAATCCAATAATTAAAACACCTACTATTGATAAATTTGCGACAGAGGCTGTAAGTCTAACAAATTATCATGTTGGTACTACTTGTGCCCCAACAAGAGCTGGATTACTTACTGGAAGAAACTGTAACAGAAATGGTGTATGGCATACCATTATGGGAGCGTCTATGTTAAATCGTGAAGAAGTAACCATGGCAGACGTTCTGCATGAAGGTGGCTATAAAACAGGCATGTTTGGTAAATGGCACTTAGGGGATAATAGTCCGTTTAAACCACATGAAAGAGGTTTTGATGAAGCCTTTTACCACGGAGGTGGTGGTGTCGGGCAAACGCCAGACTATTGGAATAATGATTATTTCGACGATTCTTACCACAGAAATGGTGTGCCTGAGAAAAAAGAAGGCTATTGTACAGATGTTTGGTTTGATGAAGCTATGCGTTTTATTGAAGATAAAAAAGATGAACCGTTCTTCTGTTATTTGAGTTTAAATGCACCACATGGACCTTATAATGTGCCTGAGGAATATTATAACATGTATAAAGATGAAACGGCTATTACCGAAGGACAAAAGCGTTTTTATGGTATGATTACCAATATTGATGATAATTTTTCAAAGTTGTTAAAGAAATTAGAAATCTTAGGTATTGCTGATAATACGATTATTGTTTTTACTACAGATAATGGTACAGCAAAAGGGTATAGTGTAGATGAAAAAACTGGCCAAGTATTTGGTTATAACGCCAATATGCGAGGTACAAAAAGCAGCGAATATGATGGAGGTCATAGGGTACCTTTCATTATTAGATGGCCAGATGGTGGATTAACAGGAGGTAAATCATTAAGCAGTTTGGTGGCACATGTAGATATGTTACCAACACTAACAAAATTGGTTGGTCAAAAATTCACACCAACAAAAACAATGGATGGGACCGATGTAAGTGGGTATCTCTTAGGGAAAGAAGAGGCTCCAAAACGCTATTTGGTTACAGATACACAACGCGTTCCTTGGCCGATTAAAGGGAAGAATAGTAGTGTAATGGATGACAATTGGCGTTTAATAAATGGTACTGAACTTTATAATATTAATGATGATCCTGGGCAACAAAACAACGTTGCCGATGCGCACCCAGAAAAAGTAGCCGAAATGAATGCTTTTTATGAAAGTTGGTGGGAAGATGTAATAAAAGAAACTAAGTTTTCTGTAATAGATTTAGGAGTAACCGATATGGATGTGCTTACTTGTCATGATGCGAGAACAATAGATTTTTATCCACCATGGAACCAACAGTTGATTCGTGCTGGAAAACCAATGGAACCAGCGCCATTTACAGTAAACTTTGTAAAGGCAGGAAAATATAAGTTTCATTTAAGACGATGGCCTGCAGAAAGTGGTTTGGCTCTTGGTGCAGAAATAAACGACGGAAAACCAGAAACCTCACATACAGAAGCTATTGTTGATGGAAAATCTATGAAGTTTTCAAAAGCCTATTTAAAAATAGGGGATAAGCAAGTTGAAGCCAGCGTAGATAATAATCTTGGAGCTACAGTACTAGAAATGGAAGTTGCAGAAGGAGAAACAAAATTAATAGCCTATTTTGATATGAAAGATGGAACACCTTGTAATGCGTTCTATATTGATGTTGAAAAATTGAATTAGAGAAAATAATTTTTGCCTGTAAAATTTGATGTAAGTTTTACAGGCAATTTATTTAATAATCTATTGTGGTACTGAGTTTAAAGTGTCATAATAGATTTTTTTTCAGTCTAAAACTTGGTGCTAAGCATAAATTATTAACCTATTTTAGGGATTAATATAAAATATGTGAACGCCTATAAGTTAGGATATCTTATAGTAATTTTAGTAACAAGTAGATTCCTGCCTGCGCAGGAATGACAGAAAACTCAGGAAAGAAAGCCCCCAACTAAGGGTTTAAAACAAAACTAAATCAATTATATTAAAAAGATGTATGTTAAATATCGATATATATAAAACAGCCTCTTCTAAAGTCTTTAGAATAGGCTGTTTTTTCTTCAATAGAAACAAGCGCTAGGAGAGAAGCTTAATCGAAAAGAATTCCTCGAGGCTCTGCCTCGAGGTTTCCGTTGAAATTGTCATTCCCATGAAATCGTAGATTCATGATTTCAATAATTTAAAATATAAACCAATGAATAAAACGGGAATCTAAATACATAATTTTGGTTTTTGACCTTTTCTGGTCAAAATGAAACCAGCGAAATACCTCTATGGCTCTGCCTCGAGGATAGTTGGTTTCAAAAAATTATTTATTTAATCATTTATAGGTCTCAAAGCTATTGATTTTAAACTAGCTGTTTTTCTGTCTCCTTCTACTAGAGTAGTTGTTATGGTGTGTATTCCGGGAGTTTTAAATTCTAAAATCCCCATGTTATAAAAAACATATTTTTCGGTAGCTGCTTGTTGGTTTTGCACCATAACACCTTCGTCTGTAATGGTTTTCCAAACCAAACGGTCTTCACCTTTATAGGCTAAATCTATGTAATAATACCCAGCTTCTTTTACATTGATTTTCCAAGTTACTTGCCCATTTTCTTCCCATTCACCAACTTGATTGGCATGTTTCCATTCTCCAAACTTCTCCATCCAACGTTTGTTCTCTTGGATGGCATTACTAACGGTTCCAAACTCGGTGATTAGCTCAGTTTCAATATTTGGATACACTCCTAATGCAGTGTCTTCCGCAACTATTTCGGCTTCATTTTGGATATCTACTTCAACTTCAATAACAGAAATTAATTGATCTGGTGCTTTATATGGGACATCAAAAGTAACCCAATGGTCTTTTCCTTGACTGAATTCAATGTTTTGATTTTCGCCTTCAGGATTTAGAATTTTAGCCGATTTAATTTTGGTTTTTAAACCAGGTAAATACAATTTACCATCCGTAGGCCATTCTGAAACAGCCAAATACATATTGCTACCCTTAGTTGTAACATCGCCCCAAGGTAATTTGTAATCCCATGGCGAAGCGTCAGCGGCATAAACCACTTGAGGATATTTTTTCAACCATTTCCCCGTTTCTCTTAAAAACTCAGCGCCAATTTCTGGAACGATTCCTAATTGATTTGGACCTACATTGAATAAATAAGAACCTCCTCGAGCTACGGTTTCCACCAATCGGCCTAAAATGACTTTCGGGCTTTTAAAGTTATTGTCGTACCAAGCATAAGACCATGAATCATTATTAGTATCACATGTTTCCCATAAACCTTTTATGCGTTTTGTTGGTACTTCCATGTCGCCTACACTGGCATAATCGCCCAAACCATAGCCAACGCGACTACACATCATGGCTTTGGGTTGTAACTTTCTAACCATAGCAGCAAGTTCTTTAACATATACCTCTGGCATATCACCGGGCGTATCGAACCATACAAAATCGATGTCGCCATAATTGGTGCAAATTTCTTTAACTTGTGGCTTGCACTTGTTGTAAAAGTAATCTTTAAAGTCTACTTTTTTTCCAGTATTATCAGTTTCAGGACCTCTACCGCCACCAGGTGTTGTCCAATCTTGGTTGTGTGAATAATAGAACCCGAAGCCTAAACCTATATCATGACATGCGTCTGCCAACTCATGCATGGGGTCTCTTCCAAAAGGGGTTGCATCAACAATATCAAAATCACTCACTTTAGAATCGAACATAGCAAAACCTTCGTGATGCTTACTGGTAATAACAATGTATTTCATTCCAGCATCTTTGGCTAACTGTGCTATTTTTTTAGCGTCAAATCCAGTGGGATTAAAATTTTTAGCAATTTGCTTGTAGTCTTCAACAGGGATACCTGCCATTCTTGGGTTCATAATCCACTCTCCAATGCCGTAATAGGTTTTGTTTTTCCAAACACCTGCTAATTCAGAAAATAACCCCCAGTGGATAAACATTCCAAAATTACTTTCATCAAAAAACTTTGCTTTGCCGCTTTTTAAAGCATCCATGGAAACGCTGTTTTCTCCCCACATTTCTTCCATGCCTTTCTCTTTTTTGTCTTGAGAAAAGCCTAGGTTTGAAATACATAGTATGGTTAAAAATAACAGTACGTATTTGTTTTTGTTTTTTAAAATCATCCTCTTCATTTTTTTATTTTTTTTAATCGTAGAACATGTATTTTCTTTTATTTAAAATTGAATACACTACAAAAATAGCTGTAGATTACAGTAAACGCTTTCTCTGTTCTTTCATTCTATTGCTCAAATAGTGTTTTGTTAAACTAAATTCACGCTTGTTGTGCTTTTTTATAGTAATTGAAAAAGCCCTGTCTTTACTTTCGTGAAATCAGGGCTTTTTAAATTAATTTTCTTTTAGCTATTCATAGCCTTTATTCTGTATCCAACCATATTTAAGGTTTATTTCTAATTGGGCTTGAGGTATTGGCCACAACCATTCATTATCGGGCCATTGTATATTGCCTGAAAAATCAGCCGATACAGCATTTAATGATCTAACTGAACCTTGTTCTGCTTCCCAAATTATGTTTATAGGAAATGTGCAGTTAGTAAGTCTATCTGTACGGATTAAATCGAATTTACGTTTGTATTCTCCTGCAAATTCAAGCCTTCTTTCTTTCCAAATAGCTGTTCTAAAATCGCTTTGAGATAAATTTGGTGTTAAATCATCTAAGCCAGCTCTATTTCTAATGTCGTTAACAGCTTTATAAGCATCGTTATTTGGTGCACCATCCGCTTCATTTTGAGCTTCAGCATAAATTAATAAAGCATCTGCAAATCTAAATAATATGGTGTTGTTATCGGCGTATCTAAAATCTGATCCTTCAACTAATGTTAATACATCGGTATCCACAAATTTTCTAAACATGGGTTGCGTCAGGTATGTTGGTCCATTAGGAACATCATATCTTGTCATGATATTGAAATCGCGTCTTTCGTCACCATCTTCAAAGGCATCATATAAATGTGGGGTTGGTAAGTAAATACCTGCGTTATTAGTACGAGGAAAACTCAATTCATCTACTGTAGCAGTGTTTCCAATATCATTACCATTTTTATCAAATAATTCGGGTACGTCGTTTGCTCTTCCCCAGTAGTTTACACCATTGTTAGCTCCTCTTCCTTCTCGAGTCATCCAGTTTCCAATACCGTCAATTGGAAGATAGGAAATTTCTAACATAGACTCCTTTGAAAAAGTATTATTAGAATCCCAGGCCACTCCATAAGCAGGTGCTGTTTGTGATGCCACGAGGTTTAATGAATGTGGTGAGTTATCTATAACGTCTTTTGCCATATCTCTGGCTAATGCATAGTTACTAGCATCTCCTTGTACAAAAACACCTTGAGAGGTACGTCTTTTTCCAGCTCTGGTTAAATATACTTCTGCTAAAATAACTTTTGCTGTCCATTTGGTAATATGTCCATCATGCAAACCAATTGAACAGTGTTCTGCTGCAAAAAGTAAATCTGGAATAATAATTTGATTGTAAATATCATCCACGTCTGTTCTTGCTACTTCCCAATCAGACCCTTCTATAATTAAAGGCATGTCTCCAAAAGCTCTTACTAGGTTGTAATAATAAAACCCTCTAAGTGCTCTTGCTTCTCCTATAATTAAGTTAACAAAATCTTGATTCAAATCCATTGCAGAGGCATTTTTTATAACATCGTTAGCTCTACCAATGCCTATCCACCAATCAAAATAAATGTCATGGTTATCATCAAATAACTCAAAAGAAGGTGTTACCGTGTGGTTTGCCATAGGCGTTGTCCAAGTATTACCTCTTTTACTAACAATATCATCTGTGTACAAGTCTATAGACATCCATCGTCTGCCAAATACATTAGCCATTCTCTCATAAACGCCATCTACAGCATTCCTTGCATCTTCTTCTGTTTTATAAAAATTTTCAGCGGCAATAAATGTTGGTGGTTCTTCAACTAAAAAATCGCTACATGAAACATATCCAAGTGAGATTAATAGAATAATTACTGTGTTTTTTATTTTATTTTTCATAATTTATATATTATAAATTGTTTCTAAAATTTTAATTTTATACCCATCCTTATTGTTCTTGCTAAAGGATATCCTCCTTTATCGTGTCCTATTGCTTTTGTAGCCGACCCTCTAATGGAAACATCTGGTGAATATCCAGTATAGTTTGTCCAAGTGTATAAATTAGAACCAGATGCAAAAATTCTTAAAGACGATAGTTTTAATTTTTCTATGACATCTTTAGGGAATGTATATCCAATAGTTATGTTTTGTAAACGAACAAATGAACCATCTTCTATATATCTAGAGCTAAATATAGTTTCTCTGTTTTCCATACTAACTCTTGGGTAAACAGTGCTGGGGTTTTCTGGTGTCCACCTTTGAGTGGCGATTGCTAGCGCTTGTCTATCAGCAAATTCTAATAATCTCATATTTTGAATAGCTGCAATTTCTTTGCCTATTTGAGAATCAAAGAAGAATGAAAAATCGACATTCCCAATCTCGAAGGTATTGTTAACACCAAATGTAATATCTGGTTGCGCACGACCTATTACTTGTCTATCTGCTTCATTAAAATCACCACTACCATCTAAATCTTCATATAGTTGTTCTCCTGGCCTGTTTTGAATATTTGTAAATGGAACGCCTTTATCAAAACCTGCTACATAGGTATAATCACCTTTAAAAGGATCAGCATTATATTTATTTATTTGTTCTTGATTTGATAAGCCTTGAAATTCAACAAAATCGTCAAATTGAGCTATTGCAGTAGTTTTGTATCCATAAAAAGCACCTACTTCTTCTCCAATAATTAAACGTTGTGTTCCACCAGGAATATATCCAGGATCCCATCCACTCTGAATATAATCTGAAGCCATATCAGTAATAATAGTTTTTCCAGTACCTAAATTACCTTTTAGAGTCCAAGAAAATTTCTCTTTATTAATAATACGAGCTGTAATGTCCATTTCAAACCCTTCGGTTTGTAGTTGACCAAAATTTTCTGTGTAGGTGGCGAACCCAGATTGAATGGCGGCTGCATTGTCTGCAAATAAGATATCATTGGTTTCTTTTAAGTAATACTCAAAGCTACCAGATATTTTGTTTTTTAATAAACCATAATCAATAGCAAAGTTTAACTGGCTTGTTGTTTCCCAAGTTAGGTTATCGTTTGGTATTTGGTTTGGACTGTAGAATGTAGTTAGTGTTTCGTTAAATCCTGTTATACCTGCAGCGTATTGATTTAAAGATTGATAAGGTTGAATGGCTTGATTTCCAGAAAACCCGTAACTGGCACGAAGCTTTAATTGATTTATGAAATCTATTTTTTTCATAAATTTTTCTTTAGACACATTGTAAGCAACCGCTGCCGCAGGGAAAAATGCCCATTGGTTATTTGCGGAAAACTTAGAAGATCCTTCATACCTTCCTGTTAATGTTGCAATAAATTTGCTTTTGTAGTTATAACCGATTCTACCAAACCAAGATGATAAATTCGTTTTAGAATATCCTACATAATCTGGATCATTAAAAGTTGCGGTTTCAGGAGCGTAGTACGTTAGTAAGTCATTTGGAAACCCAAAATTTGAAACTCGAATAGATTCTAATTCAGCAGATTCTAATGATTGTCCTAATAAAACTGTTATTTTATGCTTCCCAATACTTGTGTTATAGTCTAGTGTATTTGTTATTGTAGAACTCGTGTTTCTTGTATCTGAAGTTTTAGCTCTACCACCTTCTGAAAACCGACCTAATAAATCAAATTGATAATAACGTTGCGCTGTATTCCTATTTTGATGAGTTAATGCCGTTTTTAACGTAAAATTTTTATTGAATTCATATTCCAAATCTAAGCTACCTACTATCTGAGTCAACAAGTTAGTATACTGGTTTGCTTCTAATGAGGTTAAAGGAGAGAAACCATCAAGTGTTTCCGCATCATCTGGATCGTCTACTTCATCTTCATAATTTAAATAGGGTCTAGCACTAAAAGCTCTATTTATAGCACTAGTATTTCCGTCAGTACTCGTTCCGGTGTTAATTGATCTTTGATTAGATGTTACGTGTGCATAGTTAATAGAGGTGCCTACTTTAAGTTTATCTGAAACAGAGGCTCTTAAATTTACTCTAGTGGTTATTCTATCAAGATCTGTACCTACTACAACGCCTTCGGCACTTAAGATGTTTGTTGATATTAAATAGTTAAGGTCTTGGTTACCTCCACTAAAATTAATGTTTGTGTTAGCAGATTTTCCAAGCGACATGATTGTTTTTTGCCAATTTGTTGATTGTAATAATCCTGCACGAGCAGAGTCTAATCGTTGTGAAGTGCTTTCAGCAACTCCTACATTTACTTTAGACTCGTTATTTAGAATGGTATATTCATTGGCGTCTAATAACTCAATAAAATTAGGAACTTCCACAACAGAGTAATCATGGTCGATACTTATAATTCCCTTTCCTGTCTTTCCTGTTTTTGTTGTAATTAATACAACACCATTTGCTCCTCTTGACCCATAAATAGCGGTTGAAGATGCATCTTTAAGAATTTCTATAGATTCAATGTCTTCGGGATTGATAAGCGATAAAGGGCTAATGGTAGAACTTTCTAAATCTCCATCTCCTAAACCAGGACTTGCAGTGTTATCCATTGGTACGCCGTCAATAACATATAAGGGTTCACTACTGCTTAAAGAACTAAGTCCTCTAATAACTATGGATGCCGAAGACCCAGGTGCCCCTGATGCCTGACTTACAACAACGCCAGAAGCCATACCAGATAAGGCTTGCTCTATTCCTATGGCTCCTATTTTAGAAATATCTTCTGCTTTTACCGAAGAAACAGCTCCTGATAAATCACTTTTCTTTGCAGTACCGTAACCTATTACAACAACTTCATCAAGCGCCATGTCTGAATTAGTTAGTGTTACATTAATAGTTCTTTGGTTACCTACGGTTACTTCTTTGGTCTCTGTACCTAAATATGAAAATACTAAAACATTATTAGGTAAAGCATTTATGGTGTAATTGCCATCAAAATCTGTTATGGTACCTTTTGCAACTCCTTTAATTAATATAGTAACACCTATTAAGGGTTGTCCTGTTTCATCTTTTACACTACCTGAAATACTTTTTTCTTGCGAAAATACTTGCATGGTTAGCATAATAAGAAAAATACTTAGAATTTTTTTCATATGTAATAGTTTAATTAGTTAATGCGAATATATAGCTTGTTTGAAACACAGGCTTTCTTTATTTAACCAATTGTTTGCTCATTTTCTTCATTGTAATGATTAGTAACCGAATTATTAGTTAGTTTTTTGTGTTCTTTGAAAGGTTAAGTGTATAGGTATAATAGGTATGCTAAATGTAGCATAGTATTCAAAGGTGATAGTTGTTCAATTCATGCTTTCTCAAATTTATCATTTATAAGAATGGTCATTTAGAGCATGTTTTTGATTAATTTGAGAAAGCATATAATTTGGTTACAAGTTAATTTTATAATCTTAAAATAGAACTCTAATATTTAAAAGAACGATAACTAAAAATGAATTTTAAAAATGTTTATTTAGTAGTACTCACCATATTAACTGTGGGCTGCAGTGTTGCTCAAGTTCAGGATACTAAAAAATTTCCAGAATTTTCTTGGGATACCATGCCTTTGTATATGCATGTGCGTAAAAACGATGCTTTCACAAAGGAGGAGATTACATACTTGTCAAAATTCCCATTAATCACTTTCGAAAAAACGACTGGAAGCTCCACATTTGGTTCAACCGAAAAAGGGACTATTGAAGCTGCAAAGGAAGTGAAAAAAGTGAACCCTAAAGCTAAAATTTTATATTACAAAAATGTCGTAATTAATTGGGGAACTTATGAGGAAGATGAAGCTTTTATTAAAAAAAATCCAGATGCAATACTTGTAAATGATAAAGGGCAAAAAGTTTTTATGCCCAATGGTTCTACTGGGTTTTATGATCTTTCAAAGGAAAAAGTACGTGCTTATTGGTTGAACCATGTTAAAAATGAAACGGACAGCCCTTATATTGACGGTGTGTTTTTAGATGCCAATATCAAAGTGTTGGTTCCTGGTTTTTTTGACAGTAGAGTAGGATTAGATAAACAAAAAGACATTGTTTCTGGTTACTTTAAAATGATGACGGATTTAAAAGCAGGTGTTGGTAAAGATAATTTGCTTATCGCGAATATTATTCGTGTTCGTCCCGAATTTAACGATGTGGGAAGAGACTATTTAAAATATTTTGATGGTTCTTATCTTGAAGGATTTGATCATGAAAGTTTTGGTATGACTTATGCAGAGTACCTTTCTAAAGGGATTGAAGCTTTTCAGAAATCGGCACAAGAAGGTAATGTCATTGCAATGTCTATAGGTCTTGGAGAAGGCCTTGAAGGTGCCGTAAAAGGGATGGATGATATTAGACAGTCTGTAAATTTAAATGACAACATTAAAGAACGTTTGGATTACGTGTTGGCTATCTTTTTGGTTTGTGCTGAGAAATACAGTTATGTGTATCCTCACGATGGTTATAATAGTAAAACTTCGGCAGTATGGTTAAAGTCTTTTACTCAGTATGAAAACAAATTAGGAGCGCCAAAAGGTCCTGCAGTTAAAACAGGATATACTTATAAAAGATCTTTTGAACACATAGACGTCACTTTAGATATTGAAAATAAAACAGCAAAATTAGATTGGAAATAAATTAAGTAATAAATATTATAATGAAAAATAAAACACTTTTATTCAATAAAATAGCTGTTATAACCAGCGTATTTCTGTGCTCTTTTATTGTAACGGCACAACAAGCCAAGGCAGGTATTAAACCTAATATCATTATTTTTTATGCTGATGATTTAGGGTGGCAAGATACCCAACTTAATAATTTGGATACTCCATCGCCTTGGGAAACACCAAACATTACAAAGTTAGCACAGGAAGGCATGAACTTTACCAATGCATATTCTCCGGCACCTACTTGTGCGCCATCTAGATGTGCCATGCTTACAGGACTGCATCCTACAAAAACAGGGGTTACACATGTTAGTGGTGGTGCTTTGCCAAGTTCAGAACGTGGTTCTGCATATATGGCTCCATTTTACCCAAACGGATTGACTCCTGAACATTTTACAATGGCCGAAGCTTTAAAAACCAATGGGTATAAAACGGGACATGTAGGGAAATGGCACATGGGAGATTTTGAAGAAGTCGATTCAAAACATCAAGGATTTGATTTTGCTTTTGAATCAAGAGGTGCGCACCAAGGACCAAAAGGAAAAGAAGATCGTGTGAATAGTTTTGCGACTAATGACCCAAAAGATCCGTATCATTTAAGTACTGAAAAATATGCGCCTTTTACTAAATCGTCACCAAAAGGAATTTCATATCCGTACGATTCAGTAACGGAGAAAGCATTAGAGTTTTTAGATAAAAACAAAAAAGAACCATTCTTCTTGTATTTGGCACATTGGTTGGTTCATGCACCTATTCATACTAAAAACAAAGAATTGTTACAATATTATAGCGATAAATTAGGCGTTCCTTTCCCGACATCAGATATTCCTGTATCTACTCCAGGGCAAACCAATCCTTATTATGGTTCTATGGTGACTACCTTAGACTGGAGTTTAGGGCGAATCGTAGATTATTTGAAAAAAACAGACGATCCTAGAAATCCAGGGAAAAAATTATTTGAAACAACTTATATCATCTTTTCTTCGGATAACGGAGGCTGTGAGAAAACAGGACAGGAAATTATAACTGACAACTTTCCTTTAGATGAAGGTAAAAAGTATGCACAAGAAGGTGGTATTAGAGTTCCAGCAGTTATTACTGGACCTGGTGTTCCAAAAGGTTCCAACTTCGATGGTTTATTCAATCAATTGGATTTGTTTCCTACTTTTTTAGGATTAACACAAACTAAAATTGATGCAAAGTATAGTTCGAATCTGGATGGTTTAGATATTACAGGAGTTTTATTAAATAATGAAAAAAACATCATAGATAAATCAGGGAAACCTAGAGAAGATTTGTGGTGGCATTTCCCTAATAATACAGATAAACAAATGCAATCTGCTATTAGAAGTGGCGATTACAAATTGTACAAAAACCTTACTAAAGGAACGTATGAATTGTACCGTTTGTATAAAGATGGTAAAAGAGCTGATTTAGAAGAAATGCATGATATTGCGAAACAAGAAGTGGCAGTAACGGAAGCGTTAGCAACAAAATTAGAAAAATACCTAAAAGACAACAATGCACAATATCCTTATCTAAATCCAGCTGAAAAAAAGGTGGATTATAAAGGAAAGGAAAAAGCAGTTGACGTACCTAAAATTATAAGTGATGTTTATGATGCTAAAACTCAAAAAGCAGTTGTTACGTTAGAGAAAGGAAAATCTAAAGTAATTGAAGGATACGCATTGATCCAAATAGCAGATGGAAATAAGAGAGGAAAACATGCAACAACCTATTTAAAAGTTCCAGTTCAAGCAAGCGCTGATGGATTAACTTTTACTTTAAATGTTCCTGAAAGAGCAAAAGAATTTCTTTTTATGCTAGTAGATGAGAATCGATTTTTGGTAAAAAGCAAGGAGACTAAAAAGATTTAAAAAGAAGTATAAAAAAAGTTAAATAATATAGATAATGAAAAACAATAATATTTTAGTAGCATTTGTCTTAGTTACCTTATTTTCTTCAAACTATATAAATAGTCAAAAGAAAGATAATTTGATCCAACCCAATATCATCATTTTTTATGCGGATGATTTAGGGTGGCAAGACGTACAATTAAATGATTTAGACGAGCCATGTGCTTGGGAAACGCCTAATATTGCAAAATTGGCAAAAGAATCTATAAATTTTACAAATGCATATTCTGCGGCACCTACTTGTGCTCCCTCAAGATGTTCTATTTTAACAGGTTTACATCCTGCTAAAACTGGGGTGACAAATGTTGCTGGAGGAACCATTCCGAAGCCTAATAAAAGATCAGGAAATATTAGTCCATTTTTCCCAGAAGGATTAACTCCTGAGCATTTTACCATTGCAGAAGCTTTAAAAATGAACGGATATAAAACGGGACATGTAGGGAAATGGCATGCTGGGGGACTAGAGATTCAGAGTTCAAAGAATCAAGGTTTTGATTTTGTACATGAATCAAGAGGAGCGCACATAGGACCTAAAGCACCTGATAATCGAGTGAATTCATTTGCAACGCATGATAAAGGGGATAAGTACCGTTTAAGTGACGAGAAATACTATCCGTTCACAAAAGAATCTCCAAATGGGATTTCATATCCAAAGGATGAGGTTACAGAAAATGCACTTAAATTTATTAATGATAATAAAAAGGAACCTTTCTTTTTGTACTTAGCGCATTGGATGGTGCATTACCCAATTCATACTAAAAACAAAGAATTATTACAATATTATTGCGATAAATTAGGAGTGGATTTTCCTAAAGAAGATATTCCAATCACTACAGGTGGACAAAATAATCCTTATTTCGGAGCTATGGTGACCACCTTAGATTGGAGTTTAGGACGAGTAATTGATTTGTTAAAGAAAACTGACGATCCTAGAAATCCAGGTAAAAAACTATATGAAACTACGTATATCTTTTTCTCATCGGATAATGGTGGAGCAGAAAGCCGAGGTACAGAAATAATGTCCGATAATGCACCTTTAGATAAAGGTAAAAAGTATACCGAAGAAGGTGGTATTAGAGTCCCAATGCTTGTTTCGGGACCAAACATTCCAAAAGAAAAAACACAGGATGTTTTGATCAATCAGTTAGATTATTTTCCAACTATTTTAAATCTTACCAATAGTAAAATCCCAGCTAATTATAGTGCTGATTTGGATGGTTTAGATATTTCGGGTGTTTTGTTAAATAATGAAACTGTTGTTAAAAAAGCGAATGGAGCACCAAGAGAAGATTTATGGTGGCATTACCCTTATGATAATGATTCTGAAAATCAGTCAGCAATAAGAGCAGGAGACTATAAATTGTATAAAAACCTTCTTAACGGAACGTATGTGTTGCATCGTTTGTATAAAGATGGGAAACGATTTGATATAGAAGAAAAACATGATATAGCGCAACAAGAACCTAAAATTGTTAAAGATTTATCTGCCAGATTAGAAAAATATTTAAAAGATTATGATGCTAAGCTTCCTTATAAAAGTATAGCGGACACTAAAGATGCTTCAGAAAAAGTAAATATAACAGCTGTTCCAAAGATTGTAACCGATTCTTTTGATGCTAATTCTCGAAAGGCTTCTATTCAATTAGAAAAAGGAAAATCTAAAGTGATTGAAAGCTATGCACTTATAAAAATAGGTGATCCAGCAGTGGATAAGAATGGAAATAAAATTAGAGGAAAATTGGCTACTACCTATATAAAAGTACCTGTAGTTACTACTTCAAATGGATTAGATTATACATTCAATGTTCCTAAAGAAGCACAAGAATATATTTTTATTTTAATTGATGAAAATAGATTTATGGTGAAAAGTAAATTGAATAAAAAGATCTAGAAAACAGAATAGCCTTTTATCAATATGAAAAAGAAAATAATAATCACCTGTTTATTTGTAACCTTATTTTTAATCGTATTTGGATGCATCAATAAACTCAAAGGAAGTGAATCAAAAGAAGTAGTTTTTGACCAAACAAAAAACTGGATACTACTTAATAAAGAAGACGCGACCAAAACAGGAACGATCTATTCTTGGGAATTTGAAAAAGGAAATCCAATTGAATATATGGTGCAAGTTGTTTTTGAAAAGGATTTTCCAATAAACGCAAAATCAGCAACAATAACGATGGATGACCAAGAGGCTGTTGATGCTTTAAATCAAAGTTATAAAACATACAACGGACAACTAATTGCGGAATTTAAAAAGACTATTAAATTTAGTAAAATGGGAAAACACGTTTTCACCATTGATACCGATACTGATTTCAAACAAATCAGGATTATTCCTCATTATAAAAACCCACTAGGTTCAGGACAATATCATGAACAATGGTTAAAAATGCATGAATCACCAGAAAAACAAGCCGCTTTAAAATGGTTTAAAGAAGCGAAGTTTGGAATGTTCATCCATTGGGGATTGTATTCTCAAGCAGGAGGTATGTGGAAAGGCACTCGAATTAACGACGCTCCTTTTGAAGGACCAAAAGTAGCCGAATGGTTGATGCATGCTTTTCAAATTCCTAGAGCGGAGTACGCTGAATTAGCAAAAACATTCAATCCAGATAAATCTTTTGCTGAGAATATTGCTAAACTAGCAAAGAAAGCAGGAATGAAATATGTGGTCATAACCTCAAAACACCATGACGGTTTTTCTTTATTTGATTCTAAAGTTTCAAATTATGATATGGTAGATGCCACACCCTATAAAGCAGATGCGGTCAAAGAATTATACGATGCTTGTTTGAGTGAAGGACTTGATTTTGGAGTGTATTATTCACATGGAAATGATTGGAATGACGGTGGTGATGGGAATTATGCGAATGTCAAAAAAGTGAACGATTCGTTAGGCGTCTTTACCCATGATTCTGGTAAAAATTTATGGGATCCAAGTCCAAATTCACATGCGGATTATTTTAAAACAAAAGCGATGCCTCAAGTAAAAGAGCTTATAAATTTGTTGCCAAAATTACGTTTGATTTGGTTTGATGGTGAAGGATTGATAAATGAAGACCAATCGTTCCAATTCTATAAATTGGTTTATGATACGAATCCGAATGTATTAGTGAATAGAAGAGTTGGATGGGATTTTGGCGATTACTTAGATGCGGGAGACAATAAAATTCCTTCAGCTGATGAAACGATAGATAAATATTGGGAAACTTGTGGTACGACTAATAATTCATGGGGATACAAAGTGTATGATACAGATTGGAAAAGTACTCAAGAATTGTTGTATTATTTTGTAGATATTTTATCCAAAGGAGGTAATTATTTATTGAATATAGGACCTGATGGAAAAGGTAATGTGCCAGAAGCAAGTGCTAACGGTTTAATTGAAATGGGAGATTGGATAGCAACTAATAAAGAAGCTGTTTACGGTACTTCCCGTTGGAAAATTGCCAATGAAGGTCAGGTCGAAACACTATTAGATGGAACGGGACATCGCGCTTCAAAAGGATTTAAACGTAGTTTTACGACCAGTGATTTTTGGTTTACAGCCAAGGAAAATAAAGTATATGCCATATCCCTAGTACCAGCATCAAATAAAATTTTAATTCGGTCATTAAATAAAACGAATGGAGAGGTTAAAAATGTGAGAGTTCTTGGAAGTGATAAAGAAGTTGAATGGAAGCAAACAGAATTAGGACTTGAAGTAAATTTAAACGGGATAAAAAGTAATAAAAATGGTTTTGTAATTGAAACAAGTTTATAAAAGGGAAAAACAATGAAAAGTAATTATCTTAAAATATTAGTATTTCTTTTAGTTTGTAATTCATTACAAGCCCAAGAGCAGGTAAAACCAAATATTATTTATATCCTGGCAGATGATTTAGGTATTGGAGATTTAACCATTTATAACGAAAACGGAAAAATACCTACACCACACCTTGATCAAATGGGAAGAGAAGGGTTGAAGTTTAACGATGCGCATACTTCATCATCCGTTTGTACGCCTACCAGATATGGTATTTTAACAGGGAGATACAATTGGAGAACGCCTTTGAAAGAATTTGTTTTATGGGGAAGTTCACCAACTTTGATAAAAGAAGGACGTTTGACAGTCGCAAAAATGCTAAAAGATAAAGGCTATAATACGGCAAGTATTGGGAAATGGCATTTAGGTCTTAATTGGTCTATGAAAGACGGTGCTAAAGAGTTTGACTATTATGCAGACAGAGAAGATCGTCTTGATATCTCTAAAATTGATTATAGCAAAAAGTTAAAATTTGGACCTAATAATTTAGGTTTTGATTATTCCTATACATTAGCCGCTTCTTTAAATATGCCTCCTTTTGTCTATTTAGAAAATGATAAACCATCGATGCTTCCTACTAGTATATCGGAACGAAAACGCGGTGAAAATGAGTATAGTACTTGGATAAAAGGAGCCATTTCAGATGATTTTGTGCATGAACAAGTGCTTCCTGATTTTGTAAATAAAACGATTTCTTATATTAAAGATAACGCTAAGTCAGACAAGCCTTTCTTTATCTATTTACCATTACCAGCACCACATAATCCAGTATTGCCAATTGCACCATGGGATGGCAAAAGTGGTATCAATCCGTATGCTGATTTTGTAATGATGATTGATGATTTAATGGGAGACATTTTTAAAACATTAAAAGAACAAGGAATTGAAGAAAATACACTAGTTGTCTTTACTAGTGATAATGGATGTGCAACGACAGTAAATCTTCCATTGTTAAAAAAAGCAGGTCATAGCCCAAGTTATATATACAATGGTTTCAAAGGAAGTTATTTAGAAGGAGGTCATCGCGTACCTTTTTTAGTAAAATGGCCAAAAATGATTAAACCCAATTCGGTTTCGGATGCTACTATTTGTACTACGGATTTTATGGCTACTTGTGCGGATCTAGTGAATTATAATTTGAAAGATAATGAAGCAGAAGACAGTTTTAGCATGCTTCCATTATTGCTTCAAAATGGGAAATACGAAAGAGAAGCGACTATTCATCATAGTAAAGAAGGTGTTTTCGCCATCAGAAAAGGGGATTGGAAATTGATTGCATCGCCTAATTCAGGTGTAAATGCAGCGGGAGAACCAGGGAAATCAAGGAGCAAAGATGACCATGATATTTTGTACAATTTAAAAACAGATATCGCTGAAAAAGATGATGTAGCAACAAAATACCCTGAAAAAGTAAAAGAATTAAAACAATTATTGATCAAACAAATTAATGATGGAAGAACGACAAAAGGTGAAAATCAACCTAATGATCCTATTTCTAGTTATTGGCCACAAGCAGAATTTGCCTTAAATAAAAACAATTAACAACTATATTCAAATGAAAAATAAAATACAAACAGCATTCTACTTACTACTAGTATTTGGGTTCACAAGTTATACTATTACAGCTCAAGTGAAACCTCAAAAACCAAACATCGTATTGATACTATGTGACGATTTAGGATATGGAGATGTGCAAAGTCTTGCACCTGAAACCAGTAAAATTAAAACACCTCATATAGATAAATTGGGTCGTGAAGGAATGATTTTTACAGATGCTCATGCGGGGGCATCCGTTTGTACACCAACACGCTATGGACTTATGACGGGGCGTTATAGTTGGCGAACTAAGTTGCAAAGTGGCGTTGTTCAAGGCTATGCACCAGATTTAATTGTGGAAGACCGTCCTACGATGGCGAGTTTCCTTAAATCAGAAGGGTATCATACAGGAATCATTGGTAAATGGCACCTTAATTTTCAGTATTTAGACCCTACTACAAAAAAATCTATTGCAAAGAAGGGTAAGGACGCTCTACCTCCTGTAGGAACTGTAATTCCTGACGGACCTGTAAATCGTGGATTTGATTATTATCATGGATTTCATCACGCTGGTGATATGAAAGCAGTGATTGAAAATAACAAAGTCATACTTCACGATGAAGAAATTAATATGTTGCCAAGACTAACGGAAAAATCAGTTGCATATATTAACAATCAATCTAAAAACAACGACAAGAAACCCTTTTTTCTGTATGTTCCTTTAGGATCTCCGCATACACCAATAGTTCCTTCAAAGGAATGGCAAGGAAAAAGTGGAATGGGGGATTATGCTGATTTTGTGATGCAAACGGATGCTACCGTTGGTGCCATCATGAAAGCGATTGAAGACAATGGTTTATCAAAAAACACACTGGTTATTTTTAGTAGTGATAATGGGTGTTCCAAAGCCGCTAAGATTCCTGCTTTAGAAAAACAAGGCCATTTAGTAAGTGGAGGGTTTCGTGGTTCGAAATCCGATTTATGGGATGGAGGACACCGTATACCCTTTATTTTAAAATGGGGGGATAAAGTAAAACCAGGTTCTACAAGCAAGGAATTAATTTGCTTAACAGATGTTTTTGCAACCGTGGCAACCATTATAGGAAAATCTATGCCAGATGGTAGTGGTGAAGATAGTGTTAGTTTTTTACCAGCATTATCTGGAAAACCGATTGTTTCTACAAGAGCAGGTGTAATACATCATTCTATTAGTGGTCATTTTGGGTATAGACAAGGAAAATGGAAATTGTTATTAGCAAGAGGTTCTGGAGGTTGGTCTTCACCAAATGAAGCGCAATCCGGAAATATGCCTAAAGCACAATTGTATGATATGGAAAAAGACCCCGCTGAAACGACTAATTTATATGATAAAAAGCCTGAAATTGTCAAAGAATTACTGGCTCATTTAGAAAAAGATATTGCTAATGGTCGTACTACTGAAGGTATTGCATCTAAAAATGATGTTGATGGAATTGTTTTGTGGAAAAGTGAAGAAAACAAAAGTTCTAATAACAACAATTCTAAAAAAGGTAAGTCTAAAAAAGGTAAGTCTAAAAAGAAAGACTCTGGTGAGTAAATTTCTAAAGGTTATTTTGATAAAGTGATTTATACGGATGGATTTTTTTGTTTACGCCCACAAGGGTGTTTCTCTTCATAAATGGGGTCAAAATAATATTGAATATAGCTAGTAAGATATTGTTATTGCAGTATTTTGCTTACTATAAGTGTTTTAGCAAGGAATAAGCAAGTGTTTGACTGAATTAAGCAAAACGAAATATTGTGTTTGGATTTAATTTTGTTTTAACTAACAAGATTAATGGTAATTAAACAATTACCATTAATTGAACCTCTTAAATATGATGATTAAACAATTACTTATTCTCGCAACCTTTTTATTTGCTAGCACAATGGCATTTGCACAAGCTACTATAACTTTGGATGCAGTAGATAATACATTTAAGATGGTAGGTCCTTTGGTAACGGTTGTTTCTACTGGTACGGCTGCTAATATTACTGAAGGAGGAAATCCATCAGTTTATACTCAATTAAGGGCTGCAGTTGCTGATTCTAATGATGTTGCCGGTACGTTTGAACTTAATGCTCAAACTTCATCAGGTACTGTTGATGGTATTATTTCTTTTGATTTTAGAAAATACGAAGGAAATACAATGGCTATAAAAATTACGGTTGGGACTGAAACACCACAGACATTTACCTATGCCTCTGGTGATGGGAGTGGTTCCCCATATCAAGCATTAACTGTTGCTTATGCTGGGGCTGTCACATTTTCAACTACACCAACGCCTATTAAATTTGAAATAACTGATTTGGATGTAGGTACTTCATCAGGAGTTACGGCAGCTAGATTATATAATTTTAAAGTTACTAATAAAAATATTATAACTAAAGCCGCCTTTTTATCGGGTACTTGGGGAGTTAGATTCAATGTTCCTGGAGGTTATAATTTGGACGCCGAAAGCGGTTCAGGATGGGTAGCAGGCGTGCAACAAATTGTAGATAATTTACCAGCAGTTGGTTATGTTATGACCAATTTTACACATCCAGCACATGGATATTATTATACCTTAAGAGATAATCCTTATGTAGATGTTGCCAATGAAATTCATCCAGCAATGGTT
This sequence comes from Mariniflexile fucanivorans, assembly GCF_004341235.1. Classification (GTDB taxonomy): domain Bacteria; phylum Bacteroidota; class Bacteroidia; order Flavobacteriales; family Flavobacteriaceae; genus Mariniflexile; species Mariniflexile fucanivorans. The sequence goes on along the minus strand of NZ_SLUP01000002.1, from coordinate 32,591 downwards.
CCTTCGTTAGCAAACGAACAAATAATACTGGATATAATTTCTATCCTGAAAAATTCAGGAAAAAAAGTAATTCTTTATATCAATGGAGGTGGTCCTTCTAATATTCAAGGATCTTCTGATGCTACAGAAGCTGCCATTTCAGTAGCATGGGAAAATTATTGTAATTTAAACTTTGGTGGAGATCAAGCTTTGGGTTGGAGAACATTAGCGAGAGGTTATTTTGAACGATTCAAAGGCTTGGCAGATGGATATTGGGTAGATAACCTAGGTAGTCTACCAGCGGCAGAGGTAGCTCCTTTTATCGCAATGATTAGAGACGTAGATCCAGATGTTGCTATTGCAACTAATCTTGATAAATCCTATATAAAAGATGTTAATGGAAACCGAATCCAAGTAGACTCTGACGGCGTAGATGATACAGATCCTACAGATTATAATGTATTTTTCTTAGAAGCCAATGATCCTTATATGGATTTTACCGCAGGTCATCCTACACCTTTAGGGCAAGGGGCACCACCAAATTCGTGGGCATATGAAGAGTTTACGTTTCCTCTAATTACTGAAAATCCTTGGTCCTCTTATGATGGTAGCAAACAAACTTTAAAACATTATTTCGCACCTATTAGACAACAATGGAGCGTAGCAAGAGCCGATTTAATATTTGAAGTAGAACAAGCCTACCGTTTTGTACGAACTTTTACGGATGCAGGAGCTGCAATTACTTGGAGTACTACAATAACCGATGGTTCTATTACTCCTGATGAAATGACAATCATGCAGGAAATAAATGATAGAATGATGCTATCATCAAAACCAGATTATATTCCTTATGTAAGACCAGAAGGCGCTCACTTGGTAGGTGAGACATTAAGTGTTAATTCTAATATTTTAGAAGAAAATAATCTTGTTTTGTATCCAAACCCAGTAAAACAAAGTTTTAAATTATCAAAAGAAATTTCTTCTGCAATCATTTATAATCTGAGTGGTCAGAAAATATTAGAATTTAAAGGCAACCAAACCTCTTTCGATGTTTCAATACTAAATGATGGCATTTATGTTTTTAAAGTCATTTCTAAAAACGGTGAAAGCCAATTTTCGAAATTTATAAAGCAATAAAAGTAGAGATAATGTAGGCTTGACTTCAAAATGATAATAATTAAAATATTTAATATGATTAAGAGAACAGTTAATAGGGAGTGCGTTACTATTTGTGATAACGCACTCCCTATTATTTTTGCTTGTTCTCAACCCCAGAGACTAAAACTAAAAATCAAACAACTAAATTTGATAATCAGCACTGCAATCGTGGTATGACTATGATTACTCCTGCTAGCCAATGGAGAGAAGGGCTTCTTTCTGGAAATGGTACTATTGGCGCTTTGGTTTATGGTTCAATAAACTTAGTGCAATAACAACATTAACAAGCATCATTTTAATCTCATAAACTTAAGGAATTCTTACTTCAAACACCTTAGAACCATAATCTCTTACCGCAGTAATCGTTACTGTTTGTCCTGAATATTCTTTAAGGAACTTTTGTAAATGTGCTATATGTAAAATTTTATGTTTGTTTAATTTTTGAATCACCCAATCTTTGTTCAATCCAGCATCCAACCACATTTTCCCTTTTTTAGGATCCAACGTCTTAATATAACAACCAAAATTATATCCACCTGTTGCATCTATTAAATCAGGATCGTCTGCGATATTAATTAACAAAGCGCCATGTAATTCTTTTTCAAGTGCTTGTCTAGTTTCTGTACTTTTTCCTTGATCGATTCTTTCTCCTTGATATTCACCAACAAGTAAAGTGCTTAACCAACTAGGATGCGTAACTTTTTCAACTTTTGTAAATGCAACTTGAGCTGTAAAACCAACTGGAATTCCATCAGAATTAAACGTTCTAGCTTTTACAACCGTAGAGTTATTTATTTTAAAGGGCTCTAAGTATTCTGCTGAATTCATAGTGGGTTCTGAACCATCTGTAGTAAAATAAACTTTTGCTTTCTTACCTCCATTATTATCTGCTTTTAAGGTTACGATAATTTCGTTTTCAAAATCACCTCCAAAGGGTAAAATACGAGTCATTTGATGACCGAACTGATCCATAGGGAAGTTTTTAAAACCTGTCTTTAATGCTGGTGAATTTTCTTTGACTTGATAATTCCCCTTGATTGGATCCACAAAATTTGGGTTTGCTGAAACAGAATTTAGATCGTATCCTTCCTTTTTCCAAGCTTCCATTTTCTGATTTGGTGACATGTGAAAATTATCAGGATAATTTACATTCCAATAGGTGTTATTATCATAATTTTCACTCCATTTAACGTCCGTAGATAATCCTACACCACGAATAAAATTTTGTGTAGGTTTATTTTCCCCGGGCAATGTACCAGAAATCACAAATATATTTTTATAAATTTCGTCTTCTGAATATTCTGGCCATACATGCCATCCTGATGGAACTGCACTTACGGTTATATTGTTATACACCTTACGTCCCATGCCATCTCTTAGTTTAATGGTAGAACCTAAATTTAAATTATTATATATCTCATAGTAACTAGACCCATCATCTAAATCAATGGTCCAATTTCCTGCACTAATAGATTTACGGTAATTAGCGATTCGGTTATTTCGAATAACCACATTGTCAATAGCATCTAGTCGCGTCAATTCCTTAATAAAATGCTCATCCGTTCCTCTACCTCCTTTCCATTGTCTCTCACGTCCCCAAGAATTAAAAGGCCCATGCTCGCCTGTTTCTCTAACCGTTTCCCATATATCATTAAATTCAATAAGGTGTCCTCCCCAAGTACCATCGTTAATACATATTCCTGCACGCGGACAATTGTATATAGTGTTATGTGAGGCCGTTATTTTATGGCTCATAGAAATGTAAACGCCTGCCACTTGTTTACCCACATCACCAAAATCGTGCATGATGCTATTTTCAACAACGCAATCTTTTGGATAATCTGGAGTTTTTGGACCTGCTTCTAAATCCATTTGCTCCCGCATTTTATTCCAACTCTTTCCTTCTAATAATTGATCATCCCAAGTTTGATAAAAACGAACGGCTTCAGGAGAACCAACAAAACAAACGGCACTTTCTCCAGTATGGACAAACCTACAACTGCTTACTTTATTATTACGATTATAAGCGCTCATAAATATGCCGTTTCCACCAACATATTCAAAATTACAATCTTCAATCAATAGGTTTTCTGTACCTTCCATAAAAATGGTTCCACCTCTATGAATTGCCCAATCTCCACGAGCAACCGGCTCATAAGGCTCCATAAACGTGTAGTTGGTTTGTGTAAAATGAAAGCCTTTAAACTGAATATTTTTCACAGGTGCTTCTTTAGTACCCTTCAACTGAATCATATCTTTTATAACAGGAACTTCAATTTTAACGTCACTTAATGTTACGCCTTGCATCGGATAATAATAAAGGGTATTGGTTTCTGTATTTAAGAACCATTCTCCAGCAACATCAAGTTCCTCAAAAATATTTTCAATAAAATAGTAAGAAGCATGGCTTTTTTCTCCTCCAATACCATGTGTTCTTTGAAGTTGCCAACCACCTTCATCGAGGAGTATTTTATGCGCTTCTTTATTTATTGAATTAATTTTATACTGCATGTTTCCCCAGTTATGGCTTTGAAAACCATGAACTATTCCTGTTTTTGGATTGCTCCATGTTTTATCTGAAAATGTTTTAGGGTCAAATGAAAACCATGTATCATAACGCTTATCTGTACCGCCTGTGACTTGATGATATCCTTTGCCATCACGAAGTGGATTCTCATAATCATAATTAGGGAATCGTGCTCTAATTTGGCGTTCTTCATTAACAAATAATTGGTCAAACGACAATCCTTCAGGAACTTGCGCTTGATAAATACCATTTCTATAGGCTTTCCATTCTAGATGCTCTAATCGCTGAGAGCCTTTGATGATTACTTTTGCTCCTAATAAAGCTGAAAATATAACGGGATATTTTTCCGTTCCGGAATAATCACTACCTATCTCAATAGTCTTATTAAGATAGTATTCTCCAGAAGAAAACCAGACCGTTACGGCTTCGTTACCTGCATATTTTTTTACGTCTTGTAAGGCTTTTTCAAAACTTAAATAAGGACTGTTTTTTGTGCCGGAATTAGCATCGTCTCCTTTAGGTGATACATAAATATCTTTAGCAAAAGAGTTTCCTGTTATTAACAATACGACAAGAACTATTAATATATTTTTCATCATCTTATGAAACTTAAATTCGGTTTTAATCGAAAAGAATTCCTCGAGGCTCTGCCTCGAGGTTTCCGTTGAAATTGTCATTCCCGTGAAAACGGGAATCTAAATACATAATTTTGGTTTTTGACCTTTTCTGGTCAAAATGAAACCAGCGAAATACTTCTATGGCTCTGCCTCGAGGATAGTTGGTTTCAAAAAATTATTTATTTTTTTATTCCTTAAACGAAACAACTACCTTATCCAAAATGGGTTTAGATTCATTTTCCGTTGTATCCGTCATTTTAACTTCAAATTGAAAACCATATCCTTCAGCTAAGTCTGAAAAATTCAATTGCGCCGGAGTTTTTTCAACCTGCTTAGAAAATCCTTTTATATAATCATACTGCTCCTTTACAACTTGCCAGTCACTCCACTCATTAATGCGTCCATCATTGGTAGTATCTACTCCCATACGTACTTCTACAGTTTCAACCCAAGGACCAGTACTTACATAATCATTTCTTGTTTGCGTAAGCAAGTAATATTTACCTTCTGCAAACATGATATCTGGATCTGGATGCCCTTGACCTATATTACCACAAAATTCAAATTGTTTATTGATATTATCAGAAGTAAACCAAGCGACACTCATGTGTTTACCACCTGTATTACCAGCTGGATCATAATCTGCGAACAAATAGTACTGTCCTCCGATGGAGATCGAAGCCCAATCTCCGAATGCATTCTGTTCTGGTTCATGGATTTCGTATTTACCAAAAGCAACGACATCTCCTTTTTTAATTCTTTGTCTAGGTATATCCATTGGTGCTGCTTTTCCAGGATAGTTATCAGGATCTTCCTTATACCAATGCGGATGTGCATATTCAGCAAATTTCCCTGTTGGTTTGGTACGTTCATCTACTGGAGGGTTTAAAATTTTAAAATCATTTAAACCATCTTTACTGACAGCATGAGTTGCTAAGGGTGAATCCCATGCGTGCGTAGAAGCATCAATAGGCGACCAATCTTCAGCTATAATATGAAAATTACCATCTAAATCTCTAATGACTGCACAATCAGAACCATCTGATGGATCTTTAAAAGCCATGCCCATATTTTTTCCAATAAGACCATCTGTTAAGTTGTCATCAATAAGTAAATGAGGGTCTTGATCGTTTGGGAAATCGTAATAAAAATAAAACTTTCCATCAACATACTCCGCAGTGGTTACCCAACTTGAAGAAGCATCTGATATTGGTCCATGATGCACCCAATTTTTCATATCGATACTTTGCCAAGCATGATAGCCCCTTTGCGGTTTTTTTAATCCTCCTGGAGCATCAAATTGGTTTTTAAGATGTGTGGTTTTTAACACAACATCATAACCTTTTAATAGGGTATCCTTACTCTTAAAATCTTCCGGTCGTTTATTATCCTTTCTTGTATCATATTTACCAAACATCCAGTAATTTCCATCTCCTAACTGCAATGCCACAGGAGCATCACCTAAGTTTGCAGGTCCTACATTTGGAATTGGTTCCCAATTTAACCATTCTGGTGATTGAGAAAAAGTGATGGATTTTGCAGTTCTCTTTTTCGTGAATCTTTTCATGGAACTTTTGAAAATTGCTTCCTTTGAGGTAGGAACCACTTTTCCTTTGCTGATTTCCAAATTTGATTTCTCAGCCATATTTGTTTGCCAGTCTTCCTGAGATTCAATAGTCCAAGTATTTTGTGCTTGTAGAACTCCGCTTGCAGTAAATAACAAAAATGTAAGTGACAACAAAAAGGCTTTAATTATTTGTGTTCTATGGTTTATTTTCATGATTTTTTAGGTGAATTTTATTTTTTTATATTATTTATTTTTCAAAAGAAAATGTTTTTGACTCTTGATGTCTCCATACTTTTACGGTGTGTTTACCATCCGTTAAGTTTTTAATAAAATCTTGTTCATTTGCTATTTTTTCCGAATTTAATTCAATTACTACATCATCCACTTTAAATCCCATTTTAGCCAATTTACTATCCTCAGGAACAGAAACCAATAAGACTCCATAGGTGTCAAACATTCCTGTTGCAGAAAGTTCCGCTTCCGTTGCTAGAGTTTTAAATTTAGCTCCCAATAATCCTTTCATCTTTTGCTCTACAAACACGTTGGATGCTATCTCTTTTGGTGCTTTATTTTCAGGACGTATCACTAAACGCTTCAATGCTTCAGAAGTAAGGCCAAAACCAGTCATTGGAAAGTTTTTATATCCAAGTTCTAATGCTTGAGAATTATCTGCTACAGTAAAGTCATCAAGAGAATTAGTTTTAAACAGTACATTGCCATATAGACTTTGTGCATCATCCTTTGTTTGTTCTTGTGCACCGTAAGCAGGCACAACATCTTTAAAATCTGGATTGTGAACAAAATTGAAATTTCTAGTTCCTCCCCATAGCTCTGGATTACTAGAACGATATATGGGTGAACCCCAAAGAATATTTCTTTCAAAAATATCTTTTGTTGGTTTAGGGTATGGCACATTACAGGTATAACCTCCACCTAGAATCACATTATTGGTAACAATACGATGGTAGCCTTCACGTGTTTTTATGCCTCCTGATAGACTGATATTATTATAGATTTCATAATTAGTAGAGCCATCATCTAAATCGATATCCCAACCATGATCACATTGCATTCTATTATTTCGAATAGTAGTTGTTTGATAAGCATCCCATAAAGGAGCATTTGGATACTTTTCTATATAGTAACTAATCATTGCTTTTCCATTCTTATCTCTAAAGTCAGGTCCTGATGGTCCAGCTCTAAACCAATAACGATCTCTTCCCCAAGAATTAAAAGCGCCATGATCGTGAGTCTCTAGTACGGTTTCAAAACAATCGTTCCATTCTATAATATGACCTCCCCAAGTTCCATCACAAATATTTATTGCAGCCCTTGGTGTGTGACTAATGGTATTATGGCGAAGTGTAATTCTTGATGACATAGAAATATTAATTCCTGAGGCTTGTTTTTCAAAACGACCACAACGCATCATCAGATTATCTTCCACTAGGCAATCTGCTGGATAATCATTTGACTTTGGACCAATTGTAGTATCTATTTCATCTAAAGCTGGAGGAAGATGCTGAAAACTAAATGAAGGATCACGAACCGCTGCGAATGAACCAACCAAGTTAACATCCGTAGAACCATTATTTTGAAAAAGGTTGCTTTTAATTTCTATATTACGATTATAACTATCTATAAACACTGCATTTCCTCCCAATTCCTCGAAAGAACAATTTTTAACAACAATATGCTCTGTCCCTCTTATATGAATAGCGCCTCCACGATATACACACCAATCGCTTCTAAGTAAAGGTTCAATGGTTTCTCTTAAAGTTCTTTTAGTACCTGTAAAGTGAATACCAGAAATCTGAATATGTTTTACCGGATTAGTAGTTTCATAGTTTTTAACAACGGTCTCTTTTTGTGCATTACCACTTTTGTGAATAACCATTTCTGCAACAGGTAGTTTATGTTCTCCGTAAATTTCAATAAGGTGTTTAATTTGAAGGACGGCTTCAATTTTTGTGTCGTTAAGATTCATATGGGCTTCTGGCATATAATATAACCAACCGTCCTTAGTATTGTGATACCATTCTCCTGGAACATCTAATTCTTCAAAAACGTTTTCAATCATTCGATAGCCTTCGTGAGGCGGAGCAGATCGGTTGTTTTGCCAACCACCTTCGTAAACCAATTCTCCTTTATCGTTTTTACCAGTCACAAAATAATGCTGACTTCCCCAAAGACCTCTGTGCATTCCATTTAAGATGGCGCCTGCAGGGTTTTTCCATTCAGCCGCTTTTTTAGCATCCCAAGCGTCTGGAGTAGCCCCTGAAAAAGGAACCGTTCCTGCTTTTTTTCCACGTACAGAATCATCACCATCAGTAGGCACGAAACCTGCATTAAAGTTTGGGTATCTAGCCATGTGTTGTCTTTTCTGACCCACAAAAAGTTGATCTATGGCATTTAAATCACCAACATTGGTTCTATAGATCCCATCTTTAAATAATTCCCATTTAGAGGTAATTAATTGCGCTCCTGTAATAACTACGGCTTCATTTTCAGCGGCAGAATACATAACAGGAAATTGTTCACTACCACTATCTTCAGTTGTAATTTTCAGAGGCATACTTAACCTATAAGTTCCTTGATGAATTATTATTTGACAGGGTTCTTTACCTAAACGTCCACTTGTTCTTAACTTTTTTTGAGCAGCTTCAATAGTTAGCAGAGGCTTAGATGCCGTTCCTTCATTAGAATCCGAACCAGTTGTAGCGACATGGATATCCAATGCAAACACTGGTAGTATACATAGTACTAGTAATACGGTAATTATTTTTTTCATTTATTTAAATTTTACGATTTTAAGCATTAAAAAAAGATGTCATATTTTGAAAGTACATCTGTTATATGATTTGCGAATTATTACTGAGGAGTGTCTTCTGAATAAATATTTACGCCTCTATCATTTTTTTGAATTTCCCCAGGGGTACTTCTTCCTTTATCTACATAGGATTGAAGTAATTTTGTTAATTCTGCTACTTTCTCAGGATATTTACCCTGCAGATTCATGGTTTCTGCGATATCATTAGATAAATCAAATAACTGCACACTAGGTGATCCTTCTGGACTTTGCCCTGCTTTTGGCGTACTCCAACCACCAGACCCAGGACAAAGTGCTAGTTTCCAATATCCTTTTCTGATAGAAAAAGAACCATTAATACTATGGTGAACAATATCTTCTCTATTTGTTTTAGTTTGGTTTTTTAATGTTGATAAAAAGGAAATGGCATCTACACCTGATGCATCATCTAATTTTACCCCTGTAATATCAGAACAAGTAGCAATAAAGTCAGTCATACATGTTAATCTATCTGTTTGTGTTCCTGCTTCGATAACCTCTGGCCAACGAATGATAAAAGGAACGCGATGTCCACCTTCGTAAATATCAGCTTTATTTCCTCTTAAATTTCCACTAGGTGAGTGCCCTTTCTTCTGTAAAGCTGGAATTTTTGCAGCAGGCGAACAGCCATTATCCGTAGAAAATAAAACAATGGTGTTTTCGGCTAAATGATGTTTGTCAAGAGCTTTTAAAACTTCGCCAACAACCCAATCCGTTTCCATTAAAAAATCTCCATAAGGACCTAATTCAGACTTTCCTCTCCATTTTTCACTAGGTACAATAGGAGTATGTGGAGAGGTTAGTGGTAAGTATAAAAAGAAGGGTTCTTTTTCACCTGCTCTTTTATTTATATAATTCACTGATTTTTCTGCAAAAACTTGTAAACATTCACCTGATTTAAAACTTGGAGCAGAGGGGCCTTTTCTAGAACGTATCTTTGGATCATTCATGACAGAAGGAAGTTCTGTTACATTTTCGTTTTCAATATATGCATACGGAGGCATATCTAAAGAAGCTGCTATTCCATAAAAGTAATCAAAACCATTACTTGTGGGAGTTATAGCAGGTTTTGTATAATCGATATCCCATCCGCCACCTAATTGCCATTTCTCTTTCTTATAATCGGGTAATAATTCCCAGCCGATACCTAAATGCCATTTCCCAATTATAGCTGTATGATAATCTGCTTTCTTTAACAAACTTGCTACCGTTGTTTCTTCTTTTTTAAGCAACGGTTTCGTAGTCGGTTCATGGATGACACCTTTAGATAAACTTGTACGCCAATTATAACGTCCTGTTAAAAGTGAATAGCGAGACGGCGTGCAAACAGAAGATGAGGTATGCGCATCCGTAAAACGAATTCCTTCTGCTGCTATACGATCTATATGTGGTGTTGCTGCTTTACCTGTAGTATGAGAAACATCACCTATACCCATATCGTCAGCAAAAATAAAAATGATATTAGGACGACTGGTATCTGCTTGTTTTTGTGCTAATATATTTTGACTCAAAATTAAAACAACAACAGCAATTATAGATTTATACATATTTATGTTTTATGAATATCACAAAAATAGGATATACCACTAGCATATATATTCTCTAATTGGTCATTTTGTTGCTCTATTTAATAAAAATGAACTCTTGAGCTTGATGACTAAGAGTTCTGCTTGTATTTAATTAAGAGTGTGTTGCTTATTTATTTCACGTAGCCGTTAATATTTTTTTGGTTTATCAAATATATGTTAGCGAAATGCTCAATTAAAGAAAGTATTTGAGTGATTAGAGTCAGTGTTTTATTAGTATATATAATAATTTTGTATAATGTTTTAGATAGCTTAAGTGAGGAGGTTAGTATAAGCAAAAATTCATTTTATAAATTAAAAATAATAAGTATCAATGTTTAATTTAAAAACTCTATTTCTTTATCATTTTATTCTTATATCAAGCACCTTATTTTCACAGAATACTCAGGTAAATTTTAAAGTCGATTACGAATCATTTCTATCCAAACACGATATGCTCTGGGATATGGTTCCAGATAAGTGGCAAATTGCGCCATATACTGGCAACGGAAACGTCGGTTTTCTTTTTTATCAAACAAAAGGCGAAGGTGATAATGTGATGTCCGTTTATGTTGGCAGACATGATTATTACGACCATAGAGAGGCTAAAACTAAAGAAGAAGAAATGCTTTGGATAAAACGGAGTAGATTACCATTAGGTCATTTTGATTTAGTTTCTAAAGGCAAAGTAACAGGAATTGATATGCGCTTAAGTTTATGGAACGCAGAATTATCTGGAACAGTTACCACTTCACAAGGCACTTATAAAATTAAAGGATTTACACATAGTGAAAAGGACGTCATCTATTTTGAAACAGATGCAAGTAATGAAAACCTAGAGATTAATTGGCATCCAGAAGACCCAATACCCCCAGTATATGAAGCCATTAAAGCTGGTGGAGGACCAAAAGGAGAAACGTGGGATAAAATGCGTGCCACAGATTTAGAAATGCCACCCAAACCAACAATTAGTAAAAAAAACGATTATGATTTTTGTTATCAGCCTTTGTTTGACAATCGAGGAGAAACCACCACGGGTTGGAAATTAACAGGGAATCCTTCGGGTAAACAACAGTTAATTACAAGTGTTCATCATAGTTATCCGGAACATAATTCGTTAGACATTGTAACTAAAAATTTAGAAGTTGCTGAAAAACTGATGAAAGAAAACAGATTTGTATCCTCACATCAAAAATGGTGGCACGACTATTATCCATTGAGTTTTTTGACTATAAATGATGCTGAAAAAGAATCGTTTTATTGGATACAGATGTATAAATTGGCTTCTGCTACACGAGGTAATGGGCCTATTTTAGATTTAATGGGGCCTTGGTATAATAGAACTTTTTGGCCAATGGTATGGGGCGATTTAAATGTGCAACTCATTTATTGGACGCACTTAACGGCAAACAGAATGTCTATAGGAGAATCTTTGCCCAATAATATTGATAAATATGCTGAAAATTTAGAAAACAATGTTCCTGAGAGATGGAAGCATAGTGCGGCAGTTGCAGCTTTGTTACCACAGGACCTTATTGCATATAATGGCGCAAAAGTACCGGATATGTTAGCGTGGATGTTAAACGATTATTGGTTGCATTGCGAATTTGCAGGCGATGAGGTTCGTATGCGAGACAAGCTATTTCCCATATTAAAAAAGACAGTAAATAGTTATTTGAATTATATAAAAGACAACCCTGTAGATTCTGATGATGGAAAAATTCATATAAAAAACAGTTGGTCCCCAGAATATAAACCAGGGCATGGACAAGATATTAATTTCACATTGGCATTAATTCGCTGGAGTTGCCAAACATTAATCGATATTAACAACCAACACAATTTAAATGACCCGCTGCTAAAAGAATGGCAACGCATATTAGATAATTTAGTTGAATTTCAAATTGATGAAAACGGACTTAGAATTGGAAAAGACATTCCGTTTTCTATACCGCATCGTCACTATTCGCACTTATTAGCTTTCTACCCTCTAATGGTTATAACGCCAGAAAATGAAGCTGACAAAAAACTACTAAAAACCTCACTCGATCATTGGTTGGATGTTACCTTTAATAGTGGTATAGGCATAAAAGCCATGCCAGTAACAGGCTATACAGCTACGGGGGCGTCATCCATGTATGCTTGTTTGGGAGATGCCGATAAAGCATATTATTACTTAGATTTTCTTATCAAACATGAAAATGTATCGTCAACAACTATGTATGCTGAAGGGAAAATCAATCCGGTTATTGAAAGTCCCTTGTCTTTTGCAACAAGTTTACATGATATGATGCTTCAAAGTTGGGGCGGAAAAATCAGGGTGTTTCCAGCCAGCCCCAAAAAATGGGAAGACGTGGCATTTCATGATTTAAGAACACAAGGCGCCTTTTTAGTGAGTGCCAAAAAAGTAAAAGGAATAACAGAGTTTGTGTCCATAAAAAGTTTAAAAGGAAACCAGTGTAAAGTTCAAGTAGATTTAGAAAACCCTAAATTCTATAGCAACGGAAAACAAATTTCAGTAAAAATGGATGAAGATGGTTTTTATTTGGTTGATTTAAAAGCAGATGAATCTGTTATCATTACTTCAAAAGAAATAAGCAAGGTAAACTTATCCATAGAAGAATTGCCTAAGAATGAGGATGAAATTAATTTATTCGGCTTTGGAACTAAAACAGAACGCTTACCAGGTCATCACTATTATAAAAATTTAAAATGAAACGAGCAAGTTGAAAATTTTAACACACAACCGAATGATTAATAGCGAACAGCATCTGACCATTAAAAATCAATAAATATAAACAGATGAAACATTTAATTAAAACCACTGCTTTAATTAGCATTACGACAATTATAATACTTGGATGCGCTTCTTTTGTTATAAAGACAGATGAAAATGATAGAAAGAAAAAGCCCAATGTTATTTTTGTTTTTACAGACGATCAACGTTTTAATTCTTTAGGGATAACGGGCGATCCAGTAACCGAAACTCCCCATATTGATCAATTAGCACAAGAAGGTGTTTTCTTTAATCAGGCATTCATAACAAGTCCTATTTGTGGACCTAGTCGAGCTAATATTTTTACCAGTCAATGGGAGCGAAAGAATCAAATAGGTTTTACTAATGTATCTCATAATTTTATTTCAGAGGTCATTTTTAATAACAGTTGGCAAATGCAAATGAAAAATGCAGGATATTCTACGGCTTTTATAGGAAAGCATCATACAAAAATAGCCGATCGCAATGATTCACCACTAAATAAGGGTATAGATTTCACATATTATGGTAACGGACATTTGGGTTTTTATCCTGCTAAAAAGCATAAAGAGTTTTCAAACCTTAAAAATAAAACGCAGGTAGAAGGCTTGTTTGAAGCTACCGAAGCCTTTTTAAAGCAAGGCCATGAAACAGATTATTTTTTCGAAAACGCAGATAGTTCTTTAAAAGATCGTTTAAAAAGAAGAGACCCAAATAAACCGTTTAGTGTATGGGTTAACTTTAATCTTCCCCACGCATCGAGTATAGGAGGCATGGGTACGCAACCTACAGATCCTTTATTTTATTCAACGCTTTATGAAGATAAAAAGCAAGACATAGAACTTCCAGAGGGGTATCCAGTACCAATAAGTTTACCAGAAGAGGTGTATGCCACAGCCGATTTAATGAAGTATTACGTAACGTCTAACAAAGCAAAACTGCTAGATGAAAAACTGAAAATGGACCGAGCTGTTTATGCTATTGATCAATTTATGGGTAACCTGCGTAAATTATTAAAAGATATTGATGAAGATGAAAATACCATCATTGTGTTTTGTTCTGATAATGGTTTGTTTTTAGGAGAACATGGTTTAGGCGGTAAAACTATTTTGTATGATGAATCTGTTCACGTGCCTTTAATAGTGTACTCTCCATTCTTTAAGAATACTGAAAAAGGAAAACGCTTAGATCATTTGGTGGTAGGTCAAGATATACCCGCTACAATTTTAGATATGTGTGGAATCGCTATTCCAGAAACGTATCAAGGCGAAAGCATGCTTCCTTTAATAGAAAATAGATCAACGGAGTGGCGAGAAGAAGTCTTTTTGGAAAATTTATTTACAGATCAAGGCTATCCAAGACAAGAAGGAGTACGAAGTAAACAGTATAAATATATTCGCTCTTTCAGTAAAGAAAATGACCGAAATAAATACATTCCAGGACAAACCGTAGAAACAGATGAAGAGCCAATTTACGAAGAATTATTCGATATAATAAAAGACCCTAAAGAACAAAATAATTTAGTTGGAAATAAAGACTACAGTGAGGTTTTAAAAGGATACAGACAAAAGTGTAAAATCTTAGTATCTGAACTAAACTAGTTTTTATCACAATGAAAAAGATGTTTTTTATATAGAAATTTAACCAACAACAATCTTAATTGAATAACCTAATCATTATGAATAAATATTTCCCATTTTTCCTAGTATTGCTGTCGTTTGTACAGATTGCTAATGCGCAATTTTTGTGGTTAGAAGATCAAACAAATACGCGTAAAATTGAGTTTACAGCCGAAGAAGATGTACCTACAAATTTAACAGGAAACTTTCTAAACCCTAATACTTCAGGAATTAATACACACACTATTGTCTCTAAATACAATAGACCTGAAGGTACAAATGATTTTCTTCATTTTAATTTATTCAATTACGTAACAGATTTAACCGATTATACAGTTACACTTAAAGCATATATTGACATACCTACTGATGAACTAACTACAAACAATTCAAAATTAAGAGTGTTTTTTGATAGTTCTGATGAAGGAGGACGTGTTTATAAACAATTGAATTTCACAGTTGGGCAAGAATGGGAAACGTTTACCTTCCATTTTCAAAATGTTGCTATTCCACAAAATGTACTAGATGTAGGTGGATATGACCTTATGACACTAGGTTTAGCTAATGGTAGTACTGTAGAACCAGCCACGACATACTATTTTGATGGAATATATGGATCAACAGATCAAACAGCAACAACGGTAGATCATCCTGCTGCATGGTTAGCAGGTTCATGGGGAGCTACCTTCCCTGTTTATGGTGGAGAAAGATTAGATGCAGAAATAGCAACTGGTCATGACCCACTAGGAGGTGTACAGGAGTTAGTTACAGAACTTCCTGCAGTAGGTCATGTGATTACAAATCTTTCTTATTTTGCACACTCACATTATTTTAACGTAAGAGATAATACCAATGTAGATGTAGCTACAGAGATACACGAAAGTTTAGTTCCTAGTGCAGAGAATCAAGAAATAATGCTTGAAGTTTTACAAACGCTAAAAAATTCTGGGAAGAAGATTATTTTGTACATATCTACAAATTATTTAGATAGAGCAAGCGATGAAACAAAAGTTGCTTGGGTAGCATATTACACAGCTAATTTTGGTGGAAATGAATATTTAGCTTATAAAGATTTAGTTCAAGGATTTATTCCTGCTATAGCAGCGTATGCTGATGGGTATTGGTTTGACACAACCACAACGCTTCGTGACGATGGGTATTTAGAAGATTTTGTTCAAATGTTTAAAGATGCTGATCCTGGAGCTGCTATGTCGGTTTCTGAGTTTGGTCATTTACATTATATAGAGGGAGAACCTGTTACTGTTGATTCTGATGGAGTTGATGATGAAGATGAAAGAGACTATGATGTCTCAAACTTTAGAGGAAACAACTCTTATTCAGATTTTACAAGAGGACATGTCTCTGCATTAGGTGGTGGAGCTCCTCCAAATTCATGGGGCTACGAAGAGTTTACATTACCTGCTATGGTTGGTAATCCATGGTCCATGTATGAAAAAAAACAAGTGTTAAAACATGCATGGTTTCCAATTAGAGATAAGTGGCATGTTTCTAGCGCAAATTTAATATTTGGAATAGAAGACGCTTACAGATTTTCTAAAATTCTTATCGATGCCAAAGCAGGGGTTACATTTGCAAATACCGTATCTAATATTAATGGAATTGCAGGATATATGACTCCTGATGAAATGGTTATTATGAAAGCAATTAATGACAGATTGATGTCTAGTCCTGTACCTGATTATGAGCCCTATGTAAGACCTGAAGGAGCTTTTCTTGTTGGAGAAATTGACAATGTTTTATCAACAGATTCTATTGACCCTACATCAAATACATCTCAAATTCAGATGTATCCTAACCCAGTAATTAATGAATTAACAATTACTAGAACTACTAATGAAATAAATAATATTGTAGTTATGTCTACTATAGGTATAAAAGTATTAGAAAAGTTATGGGATGATGGGGCTTTTACAACACGATTAGATTTATCGAACTTGAATACGGGAATGTATTTTGTAAACCTTTCGAATGGTACTAATAGGAGCATCACGAGAAGAATAATTATTTCAAAATAAAATTAACTATTGTTTCATAACACCCATACAAGTATTGCAATACTCTATAATGTCACTTGAAGTTTTATTTCATATATGATTATTAGTACTTATATACATCACTGTAGTATTCAACGTGGTTTATACTAATAGAATCTAAGTTCTTAGTACATAATGGTAGATTTAAACAACTTTTTGATTGAATACAGACAAGGTTTCTTTTCTGTGAAATCTAGCTTTGTATAAAATAATTCAATTATGAGAAATAACACCTTGTTGTTTTTATTTAGTTTACTTTTTTTGTCACAGATATATGGTCAAGAAATTGTTAAGCCAAATATAGTTTTTATTTATGCAGATGACTTAGGTTGGCAAGATACTCAATTAAATGACGTTGGTGATGTTGTCCCATGGGAAACACCAAATATGTTAACATTGGCAGAGAGTGGAGCTAATTTTTTACAAGCCTATGCTTCAGCACCTAGTTGTTCTCCATCAAGAGGAGGTACAATGAGTGGTAGAATGCCTCTTAAAAATAAAATGACCCATGTAGCTGGAGGACAAATACCAGAAGGGAAAGCTACAAATAAAACTATAGAGTCGTATTTTCCGGGTAGATTACAACTAGATGAAGTAACTATAGCTGAAGCCTTGAAACCTTCAGGGTATGTATCTGGTCATATTGGTAAATGGCATATGGCAGCTAATCACAATATTTATCCAGAGGCTGTAGATCAAGGGTTTGATTACCAAGATACTGATAGAGGAATTACGAGATCTATGGATGACAGGTCTGTTGACTTTGCTACTGATGCTGAAGATGATCCTTATCGATTAGATGCAGATGGAAGACCTTATGATGCTGTAACAGAACTTGCGTTGGATTTTATGGATGATAATAAAGATGAACCCTTTTTTCTATATATGGCTCATTGGTTGGTACATTCACCTATACAAACAAGAGATTTAGCATTACTACAATATTATTGTGATAAATTAGGAATTCCTCTGCCAACATCGGATGCTAATATTACGACACCAGGGCAAACAAATCCATATTATGGAGCAATGATTGCTAGTTTAGATTGGAGTTTAGGGAGAGTTGTAGATTATTTAAAAGAGACTGATGACCCAAGAAATCCAGGAAAAAAATTATTTGAAACTACGTATGTTATATTTGCGTCAGATAATGGGGGTGCAGAAATTCATGGTCGAGAAATTATTACAGATAACTATCCTTTAGATTTAGGGAAAACAAATACCAAAGAAGGTGGTTTGCGTACTCCACTAGTTATAACTGGACCTGGTATTGTAGAAAATAAATTATATGATAATATGGTTTCTCATTTAGATTTCTATCCTACAATCATGGAGATGACAGGAGCTGATACTATTCTTGATGAAGCTGTACTTAACAATTTAGATGGTCTAAGTTTATATTCATTTTTAAGAGGAACTGAAACAGAAATAAAAAATAGTGATAACGAAGTAAGAACAGATCTTTTCTGGCACTTTCCACATGGACAAGATGAAAAAGCATCGTCAGCTATTAGAAGTGGAAATTATAAATTGTATAAAATTTATGATAATGGAAATTATTATCAAGCTTACAAATTATATAATGACGATGGATCGGATAATGATATAGAAGAGATGTTTGATGTTATAGATACTATGGATGCGTCGCTTAAAAATGAAATGATCCAAAAATTAGAGACTGTTTTAACAGAGAACAATGTAAGAGTACCACTATTTAATCCAGATTATAATGGTGATCCATTAGATAATCAAGCTATTGTTCCATCTGTTGTCTCAACAGTTTATAACCAGGATACAGGTGTAGCCACAGCAACACTAACTACTAATGCTGGAGATGCTATTATTGAAACGGCTTATTTACTTTATAGAATAGAAGAGGTAGACTCATCAAAAATAGAGTGGTTTGAAATTTCAGCAACTATAAATGGTAACGTGATTACAGCCGATGTGCCAGAAGTAGCTACAGGAGTTATATTTACCTTAGTAGATGAAAATAATTTTTTAGTAAAATCGGAAGCGATATCAATATTTAACCCTCACAAGATAACCCTTAATAGTTCTGTTGGCGAACAATCGTTTAAAGTGGTAAGTGAATATGCTGAATTAATAGGGAGTATAACTATAGGTGGTACAGCTTATTTACAAGCGAGGACTGAAGCAGGAGGAGATGGCGCTAAATTTTATGTAAAAGCCCCTGCTGATGTTGCATCCATAACTTGTGATAAAATTACATTAGGAATTATATCTCAAGCAGGAGATGTTGTAAATGTAGATATTAAAATTGCGGGTGAAACACAAAGTTTTACTTATACAAGTACAAATAATAATACTCCAGAATTATTTGAATTTGACACTCCGGTGACATTTACACAGTCATCTAAAGAAATTCAGGTTATAACAACCTCACTTTCTAATTCAGAAGGATTAACACCGAGAGTGAGATTTGTAGATCTTTTCTTTAATGTATCCGGAGCTACACAACCACTTCATGAAATAACGCTGAATAGTTCAGATTTGGAACAAACTTTTAAAGCTGTAGATAATTATTCAGAATTGATTGGAGGTACAGCGGATGGGAGTGATATTTATTTGCAAATGAGAACAGAATTTGACCCAGCAGATAATCTTGAAGGAGACGGAGCTAAATTTCTTGTGAAATCTGCAGAAGGTTATCAAAGTACATTAAATAAAGTAACATTTGCCTCGAAATCTCAAAAAAATGATATTGTAGACGTTGCAATTACCATAAATGGAGAGACTCAACAGCAAGCTACTTATATAAGTGGTGGGAATAATGAAGGTAATAGTTTCGAGTTTGTATTTGATACCCCACTTACGTTAGCTGACGATGAGACTATAGAAATAAAATTTGTAACCACAGGTCTTTCTAATTCAGAAGATGATGTTGTTGGAAGATTTAGACTTGAAGATATTGTCTTTAGTATAAAAGAAGTTACTTTAGGAATTGATGATATTGGTAAGGGAGATTATAGTCAAGATCTTCGTTTATACCCTAATCCTGTAAAAGATGTTTTTAGTCTTTCTGAAGAAGTAAAATCAGGTGTTTTGTATAACTTGAGTGGCGCTAAATCCTATGAATTTAGTAATAAGCATAGCGATATTGATATATCACATTTACAATCGGGTATATATATATTACATGTGATGTATAAGGATGGCAATAAAAAACATATAAAATTGTTAAAAGAATAAACTTACTTCCTATAACTAAAACATAATCCTTTGTATTAAAGATCGACCTTCTTTGATGCAAAGGGTTTATTTTTTATTTTTTTTTTGAAGGCTATGTAGAACCAATAATCAAAATGGACTTAGAGAAATTAGGATATTATTTGTACTGACTTAAGGAAGCTATAAAATGAAAGCAAATGTTTTATTTGCTAAGTAAAAATGTAAATTTTTATGAATCTCGGGGTTATGAAGTATAATGTCAGTATTCAGGCATTTAGTTATACTAAACCAAACACAGGTGGTTGTATTTAAGAGCCATTATTCATTTTGTTTGATTTAAAAGTAGATGAGGTCCATCAACAATGATTTTACCATATAGTGCACTATTTAGATGATTACTATTTGAAGTTGTAGTAAAGCAAAAAAGTTCCTTAGTTTAAATGTAACTAAGGAACTTTTTTAATCGAAAAGAATTCCTCGAGGCTCTGCCTCGAGGTTTCCGTTGAAATTGTCATTCCCGTGAAATCGTAGATTCATGATTTCAATAATTTAAAATATAAACCAATGAATAAAACGGGAATCTAAATACATAATTTTGGTTTTGACCTTTTCTGGTCAAAATGAAACCAGCGAAATACCTCGAGGCTCTGCCTCGAGGATAGTTGGTTTCAAAAAATTATTTAATAGGTAATTAAGGTTTTATTTTTTTACAATCCTTAAGGATTTAGAACCAAATTCCGTTTTAATATTTGCAATATACATGCCTGTAGCTAAATCACTAATATCATAATTAGACTGTGTATTAAATGTTTTTAACAAACGCCCAGTAACATTATATAATTTTACATTCTCAATGTTTATACTAGAATCTATTTGAAAACTGTTTGTTACAGGATTAGGATAAGCAACAATAGAAGCGCTATTTAATTCAAATTCATTTACAGGTAATGTGGCTGCAGATGGTCCTTGAAAAGCATCTAAATAATACACGTTCCCGGTAGCAAGAAAACCAGCATCTGGTTGATCAAATAATAGGTTTACAGTACTATAAGATACACCTTCTGTAAGTGCAACTCCCGTAAAATCAAAGGTGTATTCTTGCCATTTATCAAAAACAGTAACATCAATTGTTACGCTCTTTTGTTCTACCGTTTCAACTCCATCTCGCAAAAACAATCTTAATCTTCTACCAGAACTTCCATCTACATTAGTTGACGGTACATAGGTCCTTATTTTAAAAATAGCACTTGATTGATCTGCTGTTGTAATTACAGTAGGTAATTGGAACTTTAATTGTGAGTGTGCATCTTCTCCTTTTGTGAATTTGGCAACTAGCGGACTGCTATTTCCTGTAGTAGTTGGTGTAGCTACTGCCGATGCTTGCTCTAAAAATACACCACCTTGTACCTCATTAAGTGTTACGCCAAATGTATCTGGGCTATAGTTATGGTACCACTCATTTCCAGCATCTAAAACGGCTTCTGAATCTAAAGGAGGTACAGCTACCGCCCCATTAATTTGAATACTGTAAATTCTAAAACGAAGAGTCGAAGCAGCATTTTTAACAAATTCATTAAGAGTGAATGTTACATTAGTTGCTGTTGGAGATATAGGAAAAACTATAGTGTAATCAAAAAACTTATGACTGTCAGCAAAATCAGGATCTCCACCATCTTCTACTGTAGTATCAGGTAAATCAAAAGGGAAATCAGCTTGTCCAGCTATAGAAATAACTCCACTTACAGTACTAGCTGCAAATTTTCTATATTTAAATGTTAGTGTTGCATCCATGTTACTACCATCCGTATTTATACTAAAAGTCTCACTAACAGGAGCATCAGTGCCAGAAACAATTTCTTGATTATATTGGATAGATGTACCAGGTTGTGTGAATACAGAACCAATAGAAAGCGCATAAATACCTTGGTTAGATCCAAGACCAAACTCTTGATTTACAGCTTCACTACCAGTGAAAGTTAATGTGTTTGATTGCGCTGAAGCAACAAAAATTGCTGCTAAAAATGCGATTGTAAAAAGTAATTGTTTTTTCATTATATATTTAGTTTTAAATTAGTTAGTCAAAATTAGTGATAAGGCTTGTTTTCGTTTTGCTGAATTTGCTCAAAAGCTTGCTGTTTTCTTGTAAAAGGTTTGTTTGTGTGTTTAAAAACAGAGTTTTATGTTTTTTTAGGATGAATGTTCCCGTTTTGAACTTTTATATAAAAAGGAACTAGTTGCTACTTAATGCATAGTTAGAATACTGTTCTTTTTTGCTATTTAGTCCTTTTATTGTAGGCATTTCAGGATAACTTACTAAGAAATTATGTTCATCAATTAAGTTGATGATATAATGCGTTGTTCCTTTTGGTAAAGTAGCCGATACAGTGGCATCTGAATTAATTTGAGCTTCTGCCTTAAACCATTCTTCATAATTGTGTCCGCCATTTGTAGTATAAATTAAGTTAGCCATAACTACTTTGGCTCCATTTTCTTTATATTTAAAAGTGACTTGGTTGTGGTTTTTAGAGGCAGATAATACGGTAGGAACCGTTTCTTTATGTTCCATATCACTTTTGTAATTTGGGTTGTATGAAGGATAGCTTGCTTTCATTTCTGTTAACATTTCTGTAAGCTTATCATTCATCTCTTTTGCTCTTTTAGAATCAGATATTGCCAAGTTATTAGCTTCTTCTATGTCAACACGTTGTGCTGTTCCTTTAGCAGAATCATACAATCTGTAAAGCTCGAATTCTGGCGTTTTTGGGTTGTTTTTGTAATCGTAATTTCTGATGAATTTATAATCACCAACACGTAAGGTACTTTGGTACGATGAATGTGGAAAGTGCCACATCATGGTAGTTCTTTCTTTTCCATCTTTATCCAAAACCAATTTAGGATTTGTTGGATCTTTTAATAATAAGGTCGATAAATCATCTCCATCTAAATGTTTATCCTTAGGTTTTTCAATATTTAATAATGATAAAATAGTCGGGTAAAAATCAAGGCCGTTTACAACAACGTCAGATTGTACTCCTTTTGTAATACCAGGCCCAGAAATGATTAAAGGGACTCTTGTGCCGCCTTCTTTAGCATTAATCTTTCCTTTGTCTAAAGGGTAATTATCAGTAAAAACTTCTCCGGGGTGTCCTTCCATACCTCCGTTGTCTGAAGTGAAAATAATATAAGTGTTTTCACTTAATTTATGTCCTGGCCATCGGGGGTCTTCGGTTGTTTCTAAATAATTAAAAACTTGTCCCACATAGTAATCCATCATTTCTACCATAGCACAGTAATAAGGGTTGTTTTGACCTTCTAAGTCCCAATGATTAGGATCTGTTGGAAATGCTACGCCTAATTTTTTGCAATATTTTTCTAAAAGCGCTTTACTTCTAGTGTGAATAGGTGCGTGTACTAAAAACGTAGCATAATACAAGAAAAATGGATCCTGTTTATTTTCCTTTAAAAACTTTAAAGCATCCTCACTGTTTTGATGGTAAGGAAAACCGTTTTCATCCAATCGGTAAGGATCAGAAGCATCCGTTGTTGCAAAATCTGTAAGTCTATGTGGTTTTTGAGGTACTGTTGCACCACGATCATGAGTTGTAATATCAAATCCTTGGTCTTCAGGCTGTGGATAGGCCAAGTGATTAATAGCCATGTGCCATTTTCCGGTATGTCCAGTCGTGTATCCTTTTTGTTGCAATACTCTTGCTAATGTCATTTCGTTTTCTGGCATTCGTCCACTATACCATGGGTCCATAATACGTTGTGTATCTTTATTAGCATACACTGTAGGAGGCGCACCACCTACAACATGTGTTTTTTGTGCTCTTGCAGGATGATTTCCACTCATTATGGCAGATCTACTTGGTGCACAGGTAGGCGCAGGGGAGTAGGCTTGCCAAAATTGCACGCCGTTTTTTGCAAAGGCATCAATGTTTGGGGTTTCGTAAGGAGAGGGTTGATCTATGTCGTAGCATTTTACATCTTGCCACCCTAAATCGTCAGTAAGTAAAAGGACTACGTTAGGTTCTGGTCTATCGTCTTTTAAATCTTTATAATTTGATTGTTTTTGAGCATTTACAATAATTGAAATACTACATGCAATGATTATTGATAGAGAATTTTTAAAATTCATTTTGTAAGATTTAATTTTTTATATTACAGATACAAAATTGTTTGTATTGTGATTAAAAAAAATGCATTAACATTATTTTGTTAATGCATTTAGCAATACCATAAAATATGGTAATTTATTCTTTTTTATTCTTTTTCTTGTTATTTTTTTTCTTCTTACTAGCATTAATTATTTCAGTTGATCTTTCTTTTCCAAGAGCAGCAGTTAATTTTTTAGCGAAGTCAGCGCCATTAGCTTTTACTTCTTCTTTATATTTAGCAGGGTCACTTTCTTTTAAATCTCTTAAACTGAAATGCTTAATCGCAAATGCATTATTTAACTCCGTAAATGTTTCTTTTTCTAAATCTGATAACTTAGTAATTTTTTCAATTAGTTCAATTTTGTTATTCGTTGCTTTTATAGCACGTTTTTCATTTTTAGATTGTGCCATCGCAGATATACTAATTAATAACACGGCTAATACTGTTAAGATACTTTTCTTCATTTTAAAATTAAATTAAATTAAACATTTTACTAGAGTTACTTTAATACCTATTAGACTGTTTTATATATGTAATTGGTATTGTTATAGATATGATGCTCATACCTATGCAAATTTACATTTGATTAAAACAAAACCCTTTCTCATTTTCATCATTGTTTTGCTCTAATTGTACTTTTATGTAAGGATTTCACTTATTAAGTGCTATTGCTGTTTATTTTGAAATAATAATAATATTCCGAGAGTGAAGTATGACGTTTATTGGAATTATGAATTTTTTAAATACTCGGATGGCGAAACGCCGTGCAACTTTTTAAATGAAGTAGAAAAATAAGAGTTAGACTCAATACCAATTTGGTACATAACCTCTGTAACATTGGCGCCATCATTTTTATTCAATAATTCGGCAGCGCGCTGTAGTCTAAAATTTCGTAAATAAGCATTAGGAATTTGCCCTGTAAGTTGTTTTAAGCGGCGGTAAAAATGAGAGGCGCTTAAATTCATTTTTGCGGATAATTCTTCAACACCAAAATTGGAATCGGAAATGTTTTCTTCAATAATATTAATAATTTCGTTTAAAAAGTCCTCATCTCGGGTAGATAATTCAATTCCTTTTTTTGGAAGTGTACTGTTCTTTTTGAAATATTCTTTTATTTTAATATGATTTTCAATAAGTTTTTTAATCCGTAATTCTAAAACTTTTATTGAGAATGGTTTACTTACATACTCGTCTGCACCAAACTCCAAGCCTTTAATGGTATCTTCATTAGTACCTAATGCTGTTAATAGAAGCACAGGAATGTGACATGTTTCAGGGTTTGATTTAATTTTTTCACAGAAAGCAAAACCATCCATTTCAGGCATCATAACATCACTAATTACAAGGGTAGGTTCACGTTGTTTTATTTTCTCTAAGCCCTCAACGCCATTGTTTGCTATGGTAATATTGTATTCTTCAGAAAGTGTACTTATTAAAAAGTTTTGAACATCTTCTTCGTCTTCAACAATTAATATATGGTGTTCTTTTAGTTTATCTATTGAAACTTCATTTAAGGTTTCTTTTTTATAATCGGTAGATAGTGGTACCCAATCTTTAATAAATGATTTTGTATTGGTATTAACTTCAACATCATTATAGTCTTCCATGTTACCTGTTGGTATTAAAACAGAAAATCTAGTTTCTACACCTGGTTCACTTTTTACTGAAATTTCTCCTTGGAGTAAATTAATGAGCGATTTACAAAATGCCAATCCAATACCACCACCACTTACACGTTGATCTAAATGCCCTAATTGATAAAATCTTTCAAAAATATTATCTAAATCTTTTGCAGGTATTCCTTTTCCATTATCTATAACATCTATGCGTATCATTCTTGTGTCCTTTACGTAAATGATATCAGATTCGATGCTTATGCTTCCGTTAGCAGGTGTGTTTTTAAATGCGTTAGATAATAAGTTGAAAAGAATTCGTTCTACTTTTTCTGTGTCTATTACAATTTCTTCATTTGGAGAATTAACTTTGTAGAAGAAATTTATATTTTTTTCAAAGGCATAATTTTCAAAGGCCTCGGTTGTTGGGTATATAAAACCACCTAAAGTATTCTGGCTAAAATTTAAATCTATAAAGCCTTGTTCTGCTTTTCTAAAGGTTATTAATTGATCGACCAAGTTAAGTAGTCGTTTTGTGTTTTTTTGAATTATGGCTAAATACTTTGTGTTAACAGCATCTTGTTTGGAAGCAATAATATGCTCTAAAGGTCCAGCAATTAAGGTAAGAGGTGTTCTAAACTCATGTGATATATTGGTGAAATATCTAAATTTACCTTGATTTATTGTATCTAATCGCTCTTTGTCGAGCTGTTCATATTTTAAGCGCTGTTTTAGCTTTTCATGTTGAACAAAATATATAATAATGCCAACACCTACTAAAATAGTTAGTAAAAAGAAGAGCAAATAACTCCACCACGTTTGATACCATGGTGGTAATATAATGATTTTTAAGCTCTTTATTTCTGGGCTCCAAACACCATCACCGTTTGCGGCTTTTACTTGAAACACATAATCACCTGCCGAAAGATTCGTATAGGTTACTGTAGTTTTACCACTTTGTTCTTCAATCCAAGTATTGTTAAATCCTTCTAGTTTATAGGCTAATTTATTTTTTGATGGGGTAGAAGTATGCTCAGCTACCAATTGAAAAGCAATAGTCTGTTCATTTTGGCTTATAGAGATACTATTTGTTTCTGAAATGGATTTTTCAAGAATAACTGTGTTATCTAGCTTTTCTCCAATTTCTATTACTTTATTATTTACTAAAAGTGATGTGATAATGACTCTTGGAGGCGTGCTGTTTAATTGAATGTTTTCAGGTTTAAAAAGGGTTAAACCATTTAATCCCCCAAAATAAAAATAACCAGAGTTGCCTTTAAATGATGCACCTTGTCTAAAATTATTTTGAGCCAAACCATCTCTTACATCAAAAACATCTACACCATTGGTTTTGGTATTGAATTTTACAATCCCCATATCCGTACTAATCCATAAGTTGCTATCATTTTCTTGTAAAATTCCATAAATAGCATCATCGGGTAAAATATTGTTCTTTCTGAAATGCTCTATTTTAGTGGGAACCCCTTCATTATCCAAACTTATTTTGTTTAATCCACCACCAAATGTTCCTGCCCAAATACTTCCTTGTAGGTCTTCATGGAGTGAAAAAATATTTGGGTAGCTTAAGTTTAAGCTGTTAGTTCCTTCATCCGAAAGACGATTTTCAATATTGATTTTTTCGCCATTAAAAGTCCCATAATACAAACCATTACTAGTACCGAACCATAGCCTCTGTTTTTTGTCTTTTAGTACAGTTTGGTATATTGTTTTAGGATCTATATCTAAAATGGTTACCGCTTCTATTTGAGGGTTTTTTTCACCTTGTATTTTGTCCCAAGGGTTTTTTATAACAGTAATTCGATAACCTGTAAAAAGTAAATGATTTTCATCTATTTGGCATATGCTACGATATAATTGTTCTTGGACAGTTATGCCGTTATTTTTTAAAATTATTTTTTTAAAACTATTTTTAAGGGGACTATAAACCATTATGCCTAAATCTGTGCCAAACCAGATATACCCTTTTTTGTCCTCAAAAATACACCTTATTATATTTTTGTCTCCAAATACATCAAGCTGCTTAGATAAGTTTTCAAATTTAATTGTGTTTACAGTTTTTTCGTTGATTGAATTGGTACTTCTACATAAATCCTTATTGAACGAAGAAACCCATAATTTACCATTTTTGTCTTCTAAAATGGAAGTGATTAAATTATCACTTATTGATTGTTTATCGTAAGGGTTTTTGGAATAGTTAATAAATTGTTTTTGCGCAATATCCAATTTATTAATACCCCCTTGTGCCGTACCAATCCATAAAACGTCATAATTATCTTGAAAAATGACATTAATTAAATTACTGCTTAAGCCAAGATCGTTTTTCGGGTTGTAGGTATAGCTTATAAATTCATCTTCCAATTCTAAATATTTTAAAAGACCAAATTCTCTTGTGCCTACCCAGATAGCTCCATTGTTATCTTCAAAAATTGTGTTTATTCTTAATGGGGATTTTGCTTTGTTTTGGCTGTTTTTATTATCGTATTTGCGAATAATATGGATTCGACCATTTTCTAAGCTTGTTTTAAATAGGCCATCATAAGTCCCAATCCAGAGAATGTTTTGTATGTTTTTAATGGATGTAATATTGCTACCCTCAAAATCATCAAAATTAATTATTCGTTCTATTTTTGAATTAATATCAATATTGTTTTTGTTGAAATAAACCTGTTTTAAACTGTTTGCAGTAGCTAAAATCAATGAGTTTTTATTTGTAAAACTGAATTGATTTATAGCAGTTACGTTGGTATATGAATCTAAAAAATTATCGGAAACTTTAAATACACCTTTGTCAACATCTGTAACAACACAGGCATATAATTTATTTTCGCCCGTAAACCATATGGCACCATTTGGTCCAGAAGAGATCTTACTTATATTTAATTTTGAGGTTAACGGTATGGTGTAAAACTTTTCAAGCCAAGGGATATACACATTGATGCCTACATTAGTGCCTATCCATAAGATGCCATTAGAATCGTTGAATAAGCACGTGATGAAGTTGCTAGAAATCTTTCCATTGGTTTTGGTTTGTGATGTATAAGTTTCAAACTCATAACCATCATATTTTATTAACCCGTTAGGGGTGCCAAACCATAAATAACCATAACGGTCTTGAGAAATGGCGTTTATAGTATTTTGATTAAATCCTTCTTTGTTGGAAAACCTTTCAAAGTTTTGAGCACTCAAGAAAAGAGAACTAGACATACAAAAGCCTATCAAAAATATTGATAAAATAAATTTGGAATATTTAAATTCTTTGATCATTAAACTTTGAATTTTTTAATGGCAATTTTTGTCACAACAGATTGCAACAAAGATAGAAATTGCATTAATTTAATCTTCTAAAAATGACTCCAATTTTCCAACCATTTTTGTACTACCTTAGAAAAAAGGAATGCGTTGGTGTAATTCTGTGGGTATGATATCTAAAATTCTTTGGTTACTACTTATTGCTTTTCTAACAGCTTGTATGGCAATGTAGGCCATTGGATTTTCATCGTAAAGCAGTAGTAACTTGCCTTCTTTATTTTTGGTGTTGATTGTATGCCTTTCAGCGGAGAAAGAGGACTATCCAAATTTTCATTTTTTTGAGGGTTTGTAGGGTCTAAAAGCATTCTCTTTTTTTTTTTTACCTCCACCGAATTTGCTCCTTTTTAACAAAAGTTTAAGAGTTTTTTTACGCTTTTGGTTGGATTTGGTGCCAAATGCCGTTAATATACTACGATAGAAATAAGTAGGACCCTTTCTTTTTCTAGATCAACGTTTTAAAAAGCTTCTAAATTTAAATAAATTTCGCTCAATATAATCCCTAAAAAACATTATATTTGGGGATTACAATCACTGAATATGATTAAAAGAAACTTAGAAGAGCAAATAAATAACCGTTTTGGCAAAGGAAAAGCCATTATTTTAATTGGTCCACGACAAGTGGGTAAAACCACGCTTTTTAATAAGTTGTTAAAAAATAAAGAGCATTTGTTTCTTAATGGAGACGATCCTACAGTTAGAAAAATCTTGACCAACCCCAATATAGAGCAACTTAAAAATATTATAGGAAACTATAAAGTTGTAATTATTGACGAAGCACAGCGTATTGAAAATATTGGTCTTACTTTAAAATTAATAACCGATCAACTTAAATCTGTTCAATTATTGGTAAGTGGCTCTTCGGCTTTCGAGCTTAATAATCAAACACAAGAAACGCTAACAGGACGAAAATGGGAGTATCAATTATATCCTATTTCGTGGAATGAGTTTGAAAATAATGTAGGTTATTTAAAAGCGCAACAACAACTAGAATTGCGTATCGTGTACGGAATGTACCCAGATGTTATCAATAATTTTGGGGATGAAAAAGACATCTTAAAACAATTAACAGATAGTTATCTGTATAAAGATATTCTGAGTTATGGTGGTATTCGTAAGCCTGAAATTATTGAAAAATTATTACGAGCTTTAGCATTTCAAATTGGGAGTGAGGTAAGTTATAATGAACTGGCGCAATTATTAGGTGTTGATAAGAAAACCGTATCTAATTATATCGATTTACTTTGTCAAGCCTATGTTGTTTTTAAGCTTCCAAGTTTCAGCAAAAATTTACGTAATGAAATAAAAACCAATCAAAAAATATATTTCTATGATACAGGCGTACGGAATATGATTATTGGCGATTTAAATCATTTAGAAGTACGCCAAGATAAAGGTAACCTTTGGGAAAATTTTTTAATAGCCGAACGGTTAAAGCACAACGCCTACACAAGTTCATTAAGTAAAGGTTATTTCTGGAGAACCACGCAGCAACAAGAAATTGATTATGTAGCCGAAGAAGCAGGAAAAGTTACAGGCTTTGAAATAAAATGGAATCCAAAAAGTAAAGTCAAAATCCCTAAAACATTTGTAGAAACCTATAATACAGAAGTAAAAGTTATTACAAATGAAAATTTTAGGGAGTTTTTAAAATAGTATATAGTTTAGAAAAAATATAATGAACCAAAACAAATAATACATTTGGTTCGATCAAAAATAGAAAACTCAGTTACTGAATCAAATAAGAAGTCTAAAGAAGATTTAAAGAAGGTTTTACGGAAAGATATTTATAATACAACCCAACTTTTGGAAACCTTTAATAAGTTGATGATGCTTGGTGGTTAAAATATTGACGCTAAAGAATATTTGTGATATATAATATATGAAGCTTTGATTGATAGAAAATAAAATCTTCATAGACACCACCCAATTTTAAAAAAAAGCCATAAAAACTAATGTTTTTGGTTTTTTTTAGTTTTAATGAGAATCCTTATTACATACAGCTATATTGAAACGATTTCAAACTCTTATCCATATAATTGAAAAGATTAAAACTTAAATAATCCATTCAGCCCATTTCCTTCCATTACTCGAAAAGCTACATTTCAAGCAAATCGCTTCACTTAAAAAATCTTGGACACAATCCCAAAGTTGATAGGAAATTATATTCATCACCAACGATTGGTATCAAATGTTGTCGTATTTAGCAAAGATTTCAACTTAGGAATAGAGTCCGCTTCAGAAACAAATCCCTTCATCTTTTTACTCCACAAAGTTTTAAAATTCAGAACGAGACGGACTGCATAACCAGTCGCGCACTCCCTTTTATAAGTCCTTACTCATACTGAATTTTAGCATTGGTTACTGAAAAGGTAACGTGTCGGCACTATGGGAAGTAAATGGAATTAAATGAATCGTATGTTCATTGTTTTTATAAAATTGACTAAAAATGGTTTAAACATTAAAATTCAGTTTAGTAAAGTTCATTTAAAAAAAGGAAAACGCTTTGGATATAATAAGTATATGGATATATGCCATTATGGCAACCAATTGACAGCATTTTAAATCAAATTATATGGCGTAAATATTGTGCTATTTTAAGTAAATGCAATAAAATTAAAGTCAAAACTTCGTCGGTTTTATTAAGGATAGTTTAAAATATTAATATTAGTCCTGTTAAAAAATGGATTAATACCAATCATCCAAATCTGGCTGTTTAGCTTTTGATAAAAAGTATGAAAGACCGAAATGAAATGAAGGAATGGAATAGCAAGAGGGTAACACGCTAACGCGATGTTACAGTTGAGATTATTATATAAATAACTGAAAATCAATTATTTATAAATTTAAAAAAATATTGAAAGCAAACGCTTTGCAACAAAACGCTTTAAAACCCTTGAAAACAGGCATTTATTTGCAACAAAAAATGACAGGATATTCAAAATACAGCTTTTCTGGGATCAATGTAAAGAAGGACGTTGCCATAAAATTTAGAAAATTCTCAAAGCAGATTTCTAAATCCCATACAGATGCCTTGGAAACCATGCTCCATTTCTTTGAACGGAATGATTTGTCACCAGACGACGATTTAGGAATCAATAACAATAGAACAAACAAACGCATCAATGCTGTGATAGCTATTTTAAAGAATATCGAAAAGACCCAAACCAAACCTACGGTAGCCATGCTGCAATCTCTTTTTGAACAAGCTGACCTCCTAAGAAGAAATTGTTTATAGAAAAAAATCCTCCAGAAAATACAAGAAATGTGCGTTTTGGAGAAATTAAAAACCTGGAAATTGATGAAGAATGGAGACAGTAAACTACATATCACATCTCAATACTATCTTGGAAACGTTTAATAACGATGAACGAATTAAACAAGGGCATATCACTTTGTATCTGGCATTCTTTCATTTATGGAACAGAAAGTTTTTCAAAGAAACCATAACAGTAAATCGTGAGCTCATAATGGAACGGGCAAAAATCAAATCAAAAACAACTTATCATAATCATGTTGCAAAAAACGGGCATAGTATACCACCCACAGCGGATTAAAGTGAGCATAGTGCGGCGGGTGAAAGTGAACCACCCACAGCGGACGAAAGTGAAC
>NZ_SLUP01000001.1 GCF_004341235.1 Mariniflexile fucanivorans | reverse complement strand
GTTCACTTTCGTCCGCTGTGGGTGGTTCACTTTCACCCGCCGCACTATGCTCACTTTAATCCGCTGTGGGTGGTATACTATGCCCGTTTTTTGCACCTGATTATGCAATCTGTTGAGAAACAAATTTTAAAACTTCTTTGGAAAAGTCACAAGCTCATTGGAATAATTAGGATGCCCTTTCTAAATTTCAATAGAAATTCTAAATTGCGAGTGGGCTAAAAATATTGGTAATGGCGTTTTAGGTTATATAAATGAAATATCCTAAAATGTCATAACTGATATTGTGCGGAACAGGAAGCTCTTATTTTTTATGAAATGATGCTTTTGCTGAGTGAATGAAAAAATATGTGCTGGAAATGGGGTGTTTTGACACATTAATCATACATAATATTTTCATTTATCTACTAACTCTCCAAGGTTCTGAATTTCCTTGCTCCTTATATATTTTTGAGTAATCTACTATATAGCCATTACTGTATTGGAAATTTAATAAAAGCACACCTTTTTCTTTGCTCTTGTTATTGCAGTATATTGATACCTCAAAGAAGGCATAAAGAAAGAATTAATCAAAACGTTATCCCATTCACCACCTTGTGCTTTATTACAGGTTATCGAGTGTCCATAAGTAGCTCTAATTGCTCCCACATATTTATCATCCCAGGGCTTTAAACTTTCTCTGTAAACTTTGTTTTTCTTAAAACGTTCATGACGCAAGAAATTTTCTTGTTTTAAACTTAATCCTTGAGGATTAGTGATACAATCCAACAAAAGATAATCATCAATTTCTTCCTCTTTTCCTTCTAAATTTTTAGACACCAATTTAACTTGCATAAATCTTAAACCAGCTACTGTTTCAACATCATCGATATCAAATTCCTTTACCACCACATGATCACCACTATAAAGTTGAAAGCCATTACGTTTCCATGTTTGGGTTATAAGCAATAAATCGCCCATTTCAATTGCTTTAGCTTTATAGCCATAAATTTTAGACCGAACGCTATTATTAAACATCATGTTCATTTTATGAGTTGTTCCAATAGAAATAATAGAATCTTGTCCATTAGCCATATAGTCTAAAACATAACTGCGCGAAGCATCTTCTACTGATTGTTTTTTTATTCCAAATAAGTTCACGCTTTTTTGATTCCTTTCAATCCCATCTTTAAGTAAGACAGCGTTTTTTAAGACACAACTACCATCTTCTTGACGTTTTACCTCGCTTAACAAGCTTGATGAACCACTTAAATTAAAATTATTTTCAAGATAATCCTTAGAAAGTGCTAATGATTCCGTTTCATTAATAGGTGGTAATTGGTTTTTATCACCCAGGAAAATAATTTTATTATTACTATTTCCACTTTTAACAAATCGAATAAGGTCTTTAAGTAGTGAATTTTTACTTTTAAATAAGTTTCCTTCCTCATTTTGAGGTTTAGAAGAAATCATAGAGGCTTCATCTATAATAAATACATTAAAATCTTTTACATCGTTATGTTTTAATTCAAAAACAACCTCACCCGTGTCGGCATTAGACTTTACATTGTATATAAGGGAATGAATGGTGCTGTTTACTGTTTTAGACTTCCTTCCCAAAATTCTTGCTGCTCTTCCGGTTGGGGCTGCAATATTATATGCAATACACTTTGTGTTTAAATAACCAATTAATGCTGTCGTAATAGATGTTTTTCCTGTGCCTGCTGCCCCACATAAAATAAAGAAATCATCATTATTTGATTCTTTTATAAAATCTGACATACCCAATAAAGCGGATTTTTGCTCTGAAGTTGGGCAATCAAATTGTAGGTGGTCCAAAATGGTTATTGCATTTTTCATGGTCTTGCATTTTTAATTCAACAAGACAAATTAAAAATATAAGTGTGCAACAGATCTGCACCTCTAAAATTATTGCAAAACTAAAACTACAGCTTCTTTTAATATTTCCAGATTTTCCAATATTTCAACGTAATCTTGATTTCTTTTTAGATATATAAATCGGCCTTGATTATATAACTTTATATCCTCTTTGGAAATGTTCTGGAAATCAATATATGAACTTTGGACATTTATTCGTTTTAGAGCTAAAGTAGATAGAATATCATCTTCTTTTTTCGTTTCAAAACTGTTTCGATGACTAAGTTCATTTCTAAAATCTCTTAAAAAGTCTAAAGTTCTTGAAAGTGATGAATTATTAAAGCCATATTCATTCAAAAATCCAATTGCTTTTGCCTGAACTGATATAGAAGCTATTTTTTTGCTTTTAGGAGGAATATAAAATGACCAATTGTTGGTTATAAAAATATTGGCTTCACCTATTTTACCTTTGAATTTCTCATAATAAAAATAATTCAAAAGTTCTTCTACTTGTAAATGTGCATAACGACAAAATTCATCAAAACTTATAGTGTCATTAATTTTTCCAAGCCTATATTTTGACATCTCTATACAGTCACGAAATAATTGATTTCTGACAACTTCATTTTTAATATCTGTATAATCAATAATTTTATAGCCATCTAACTTTAAATATCCTTCAATTTTCGATAATTTAAAATTAGAAGTCTTTTCATGAGAGCTATTTACGCCAAGGCTTATAGATAATTTGTCCTTAAACCAAAAATTCTCATCCTTACTGCATATATCATCAATAAGTACAAGAAGTTTTTCCAAACTTTCCTTTTTAACTGCTCCCATATTATGTTTTGTAAAGTTCCATTGCCCTATCTAATCCTTCTTCAAAAATTAAATCTAATATTTTTTGAGTATTAGTATTCTCTATTGGTTTATCCATTTTAAGGAAAAACTCTTCCAGCAACCCCTCAATATGTGTGTTTACTGTTTTATTATTGTCATTTGAATTTTCGTCACAAATAGTTTTAAATCGTTCTCTTAGTCCTAAATAAGTAGAATCTTCACTTCCCTTTACCATTTTTAAATACAATAACTTCCCTTCTATTACCATGCCCATGTTAGGTTTACCTTTTTTTACATGTCCTCTGTTGTTACTGTATTTTTTTAAAAATAGTTCATATGCCTTGTCATAACCATAGCGTTCCCAAAAGTATATCCAATGTCTCAAATCCTTAATATAACTTCTTGGAACGTTAATTTTATCATTAACGACTAAACCTGTTACTTCTTGTTTATATCCTTTTTTTTGTAATCTTACTTTATTCTCTTTAATATGAAAATTTTGAGACTCTATTACTTTTCTCAATTCTAAATCAAAAGTACTACCCTTTTTAAAAATAGTTTCGGCAACACCTTCTTTGTTCGGAAATGAGTTGTGCATACTACTAAAAGTTATATCATCTGCATATCTCGTATATGTAAGTCCAAATCGTTTTGCAACGCCAGATAATCTTATGTCCAAACGTTCACAAATGGCATTAGTAAGTGTTGGAGATGTTGCTGCTCCTTGTGGTAAAACGTGTCTTTTTTCAGTAACCCAAACATTGTCAACAAAACGTTCTGCTGGCAAATAATGACAACATAATATTTTAATCATGTTCGCTATATAACGTCGTTCATTTGTAGTTCCCAAATTAAAAGGCGTTACTAATAATCGTCCCCACACGCGACTGGCATCAATACTCGGAAAAAAATCTTTTAAATCAATATTGTAGACATACAATTTCCCAACATGAGGCTTAGAATTGTCAACTATCGATTTGTCCGGAACAAAACCAGTGGCGGCATAATGGGGTTCATACACACAATGAAGAATTAAGTTTAATGCTTTCTGAAACTCTTTCAAACCTTTTGTAGGTGCATGGATTAATCGTTTTAAACCAGATTTCTTGGGAATTTCAAATTCATGATAAAACTTCTTATCAAACCTATGAATATTGAATTTTGGTGAACCATAAAAGTTCAATTGTTTCATAGAAAAAGGAATCATTTTTTCCCTATATAAAACTTCCTTAGAATAGTTTAGAAGACTTAAAAAGTCTTCCTTAGTTTTCATTTCAGCAAAAAGTTGCCTTATGGTATATTTTTGATTTGGGGTTGGTTTCATTTTTAACTTTTAATTTAAAATACAACCGTAGCTTTAATTCTTTCTCTATGACTTTAAAAATTAAATAGCTTTGAAAGTAGATTTCACTATTAAAATAAATAATAATAAAATATTAAAAACTAAAAAAAGTGAGGGTTTTGAACTAGGTTACAATAACATCTCTAACATTTAGTTGCAGTAAACTGCAACCATCTGCCGAATACAGCAGACTACCTGCCGAAGCAGGCAATTCAATTTTTTAACTACGGTTATATTTCAAAGAACTTATGCAAATATTATTTCGATATATGCATTACATCTGCATAACAAAATGATAATTAAAGTAAATCTAATAAATTGGAACTTTCGTACCAATAACAATGGTAAATATCGGAAATTTCATCGTTTTTATATTCAAAAAATAACCCAAAATGTTTTCCACTAACATTTCCAATAAATTTACACATGGGTTTATCAAAATTACATCCCTTACAACATTCCAAATCTAACATTAATTCCGAATCACCGAGCGATCTAAACGTATCAAATTTTCTTTTTAATTTAGAAATAAACCTAGTTTTTCCTATATCTTCATAATCAATATTGCTATCAAGTAAAAGATTTAAAAGTTCCGGATCCATTTTCATGATGGCATACCAAACCTGATTTGTTGTGTCAAATCCTAAATTACCGTTTAGTTCCCGAATACTTATACTAGAGTTACGCTTCATTTTCTAGTTGTTTGACACAAAAATCAACTACTAATACGCAATAGAAGTGCATAGATAAAAAAGTAAAGTATAACTGACTTTTATTTAAAAAGTTTAGTATTTTTAAAATCCCTTAAAAACTATCAAAATAGTTTGAATTTTAATTACCTTCTTTCATGGCAACCAATAAACATGCTCAAATTCGATATACCATTTTAGACCGATGCTTCAGTAATTTTAACAGGGAATATACTTATGAAGATTTACTTGAAGAAATCAACAGTGTTTTATATGATTTAGGTACAGACGGAATCCAGAAAAGGCAATTACAATACGATATTGAACACATGAAGTCGGATGCTGGTTACAGCATCGAACTTGATGAAGATCTTAAACTATTTAAAAAAAGAATTTTTAGATATAAAGACAAAAATTTCTCATTAGCAAACCATCCTTTAAATCAAAACGATTCGGAACAACTTGAAACAACCTTAGTTATTTTATCAAGATATAAACATAGAGAAGAGTTTAATTGGTTGGAGGAATTGATTCCTAGAATGGAATTAGCATTTAATTTGGTTAAAAGCGGGGATGATAGTATTATTAGCTATCAAGAAAATCAAGATTTAAAAGGTCGAGAATTGGTTGGCATATTATTTAATCAAATAATAAAAAGAAAAGTTCTAGAAATAGAGTACCAACCTTATAATAAAGATTCGGAAACTATTAATGTGCATCCCTACCATTTAAAACAACATAACGACCGCTGGTTTTTATTTTGCTACAATGAAAAATATAAAGCCCTATCA
Source organism: Mariniflexile fucanivorans (assembly GCF_004341235.1). Classification (GTDB taxonomy): domain Bacteria; phylum Bacteroidota; class Bacteroidia; order Flavobacteriales; family Flavobacteriaceae; genus Mariniflexile; species Mariniflexile fucanivorans. The sequence continues at coordinate 815,609 of NZ_SLUP01000001.1, read as the reverse complement.
AATTACCCGTTGGATAGGATTATTAAAATACGGGAAACCTCAAATGTATTTGAAGAATCTTGCATAAATTGGCTAGATTATTTTGACGACATTGTTGGAGTTACAAAACCAATGGATGAAGAGCCTAAAGTGATAGAATTAAAATTTTCCGAAAACCGTATTAACTACGTGCTTACAAAACCTCTTCACGGTACCCAAAAACTAGTTAAGTCCGACACTACTGGTTTAACTATTCAAATTGAAGTGATACCAAACCCAGAATTATATCAATTAATTTTATCGTTTGGGGAAGACGTTGAAGTTATTTCACCTGCTGGTTTGAGGGCAGAAATTAAAGAAAAAATCACAAAAATGAATACCAATTATACTCATGCAGATTGATTGCATAGTTATAATACAATATTTGCACCATGGAAAACGTAAAAATATCCAACTTTAGAAAAATTCAAGATTCTTGGGATTTAGACCTTGCCCCGATTACTTTTTTTACAGGGACAAACAATTCTGGAAAATCTAACATATTTAAAGCACTCCTTTTGCTTGAAGATTATGTTGAATCTAATAACCATTTTGAGTTAGATTTTAATGGAAAAAATAGTCGTAAACACAAAATTGATTGTTACTCAAATGCTCTAAATAATTTTAATAAAAAAAATCTTGACTTAAAATTCCAGTATTCTAATAGAGACCATGAAATTATTCTGCACTTTAAACCATTTGAGATCAAGGATAATGTAGTTAATAGGGGAAGGTTAGAATCTTTAAATATAACTCGAGAAGATGGTGCTTTCTTATCGCTTCAACATACCGGCGGTTTAAATTATTTGCTGAAATTAGACAGTCTTTTTTTGGAAAGAAATCAAGATAAAAATGAAGATAATAATTTTCTAAAGAATCAGGTCTTAGCTAGAACCATTGAAAATTTAATGGTAGATGACTTAAAAACAAAAGGAAATTTAGAGAGACAGTTTATTAAACTGCAAAAGGAAATAGAACGGTTAAATGTGGAAATTTCAAGCAACGAAACTAATTCATCAACCAAATCAAATACTGAAAAGATAGCACAACTGGACAAAAAAGAGTCTTCATCTAAAGAAATTCAGATAAAAATTATTTCGATAAATCAAGAAATTTCAGACGCAAAAAAGAAACTTAAAAGTGTTAATAAACTATTAAGCGAAACGAAAACATCTAATAAAAACTCAGTGGTGTTTATGCCTGAATTTTCTTTGAGTGAATTTCAAACAAATAATTTAACAATCGACAGAGTTATTAGACGGGTTTTACCAAAATACTTCAGAGAAAATGAAAATGAGTTTGGTCTATTTGATGAAAGAAAAGAATTTTCAAAACTACTCAGTTTAAGCGATAAAATAATGGCTGCTTTAAGTTTTACTGTAGACCATCTTAGCCCTCAAAGAAATAATCAAACCAGATTATATATAAATAGTAATACATCTTCAGACATAAATGAACTTATAAAAGAACATTCTGTTAAGCCTATTAACAAAAAAAGTAAAGCTGGTGTGTTCCTTAAAAAATGGATGAACGAATTTGACATTGGTGAGGATTTTAGAATTAGTCCTATAGAAGGCGTTGCAACTAAAATTGAAATTTTGGAAAATACTACATGGATAAATCTTGTTGATAAAGGATTTGGTGCTGGGCAAATTTTCTCTATACTTTTAAAAATAGCACTTGATATAGAATATACTCGAAATGACTCTAATATTCGTTTTAGGCTGCTCAGGCGACCCGCTACACTAATTTTAATAGAAGAACCCGAAGCTAATTTACATCCTGCATTGCAATCCAAATTGGCTGATTTGTTTCTTGACGCTTTCAATGAGTTTGATATTCGATTTATAATTGAAACACACTCCGAGTATTTAATACGACAATCTCTATATATAAATGTTAAACCTCCCATAAACAATAAATCAGCACATCCCTTTGGCCTTTATTATTTTCAAAAACAAGGGGAGCCATATGTAATGAATTATCTAGAAAATGGAAAATTCGACAAACCATTCGGTTCTGGGTTTTTTAACGTTGCTGACGAATTAGCCATGAATACTTATAGAGTAAATCAAAAGTCAAAATAATGGGAGCACACAAACTATTTTGTTCTGAAGAAAGTTTAGAAGAAATTTTTATGTTCAAAGAAGACCACCTCGCTTTGCATAATATTGTGGAGCAATTTTGCGATGTGGTTTTAAATATTGACGAAAATGAAATTTCTGAAAAAATTAATGACAACCCTTTTTTTAAATCCTTGTTTAAACGAGAACACTCAAGCCTCTCTGGAAATAAAGATAAATACAAGGAATTAGCAAATAAAAAGTATGCTAATTTTTTAAATGATATTTTATTACTTGATCTAAAACAAAACGAAACTGAAAAGATTAGAGACCAGTTCGGTGTTTTGGCTATTAGCCTAATTGATAGTTTTATTGAAAATCAAAATTATCACTTTGGGTATACTATAGACAATAAACTTGGGTCTTTAAAATGCTGGAGTGAGTTGTTTAAAGAAAAACCAGTAAACCCAATTAATTCTGCTATTATAATTGATAATTTTTTGTGGAATGACCTCTCTAAATATAGAGATGAAAATGACGATAACATTTACCCTATACTAGAAAATTTAATTCCAAAATCATTAGAAGTTCCCTTTCACCTTTTAATTGTTTTACAAAACAAAGGAGGCAATATTAACAAAGAAAAAGTTAAAGAAATCATCAAAAAGATGAATAAAAAAATAGTACGGAATAATGGTATAGACATTTCAGTTGTAACACAAACCGACACTAGAACATTTCACGAAAGAGTTATCATTACAAATTACCATTATATTTATAGTCATAAAGGTTTTGTTTCATTTGCAAAAGGAAAAATCAAAAATGAAACTAATGGTGATAGAAACTGGGTATTTAAGGATATAAATAATTATGTAGGTCAAATTAGAAAACATCAACATTTAAATAATGCCTTAAATGTTTTTAATCTAATAAATAACAATAATAAAAACGAAACTAGTTTGATTTTTAATATTGGCAACGTTAATAGTCCAATATTGTCTAACTTCAATTAACCTACGCAAATCCAGTGCGCACATGATATTTACATTTGTACTACAATAAAAAAAATGGAAAGAACAAACTTTGGCAACTTTAGAAAAACCCATTTATTAGGTACAAATAATCTCTTTAATGAGTTTATGCGTGCTTTCGATTTGCCTGTGCTTAGATATATGTTTAATGAGGGTAATATGGTAGGAGAAGAAGTTAGAGATTATTATGAAATCAATGAACCTGGACAAAAATTTCTTTTAAACTTAAAAGAAGGACTAGCAGTGTTCAAAGAAGATTATTATGCTAAAAAATCGGCTATCGATATTGCAGAACGAATTAATTTAGATGTTGATATGGTGTATCCATATGTAAAAAACAGAACCTATTCTTCAGACGGTTATCATAAACGTCCTGTGGACACGAAAACACCTTTCAACGACTTTGATAAAAATAGTGGTGTGCATTATTTATCTAGTTTTCAAATATTAAAAGACATTCAAATGGACATAAGATTTGAAACATTAAAAAAATAATAACCACGCAAACCCACTGCACACATAAAACATATATTTGTATCATACAATAAGAAAAAACAATAAATGAGCACCATAACAAACAAAGTAGACGTAGGATTCATATGGCAAATCACAGACGATGTGTTACGCGATGCCTTTAAGAAAAATGAAATTGGAGATGTACTACTTCCTTTTGTAGTAATACGCAGGCTAGATTGTATGCTTGAAGTAGTAAACGAAAAAGTTCGTAAAAGCTATAACGATTTTAAAGATAAGGTTACCGAAGACAAACTAGACCCCATTCTTAAAAAAGCAGCCAACGGCCTTACCTATTACAACACCTCAAAACACACTTTGCATTCGCTAAAAGACGAACCGCAATACATTGAAATAAACTTCAACAATTACCTAAACGGGTTCAACCCCGAAGTACGGGATATTCTGGAAAGTTTTCAGTTCGATAAGATTATTGCACGATTGGTTAAAAACCGATTGCTTTATGAAATGATTGATGCCATCTGCAAAATAGATTTGCACCAAAACACCATCGATAACCACAGTATGGGTTATGTGTTCGAGGAGCTCATCCGTATCTCTAACGAGCAATCCAATGAAACAGCGGGTGAGCATTTTACCCCTCGTGATGTTATTGCACTTATGAACGCCATTATTTTCACACCCGAAAAAGAAGAACTTTCAAAACCCGGTATCATTCGCACCATATTCGATCCAGCGTGCGGTACGGGTGGTATGGTGAATTTGGGTAAAAACTATGTGTTGGATTATTTGTGTAAAAACACCACCCACAAACCCACCATTTTAACCTATGGGCAGGAGTTAAACGAGCAATCGTGTGCTATTGCAAAATCTGAGGCTTTAATATCTGGCGAAAACCCACGCGATGTAAAACACGGTAACTCATTTACAGACGACCAATTTCAAGGCAAGCAATTCCATTACATGATGGCAAATCCGCCGTATGGTGTTACTTGGAAAAAAGACAAAAACTTTATAGAAAACGAAGCACTAAATCCAGCAGGGAGGTTTTATGCAGGGACACCACGAACCAGCGATGGGCAATTGTTGTTCTTACAACACATGATTTCTAAAATGGATAAAACCAACGGTTCCCGAATTGGTGTTGTAACCAACGGTTCCCCATTATTTACAGGAGATGCTGGGAGTGGCGAAAGCGACATACGTAAATGGATTATAGAAAACGATTGGCTGGAGTGTATCATTGCCTTACCCAAAGACCTGTTTTACAACACGGGCATAAACACCTACATTTGGTTTTTAACCAATAAAAAAGCCCCAAACCGCAAAGGTAAAGTGCAGTTAATTAACGGCAATGCTACCCAAGTTACAGGCGTTAACGGCAAAGGAAAAGAACAAACCGACCATATTTTTGCACGCTCCAACAAAAAGAGTTTGGGTAACAAACGTAACGAATTAACCCAAGCACATATTGCTGCCTTATTAGACTTATACACCAATTTTGAAGAAAGCGACTATTGTAAAATATTTAATAACGAGGCTTTTGGCTACTACCAACTCACCATAGAGCAACCTGAATACGACGCCAAGGGCAAAATGAAAATGCTAAAAGGCAACCCAAAGCCAGACTCTAAAAAGCGAGATAAAGAGAACGTGCCTTTAACTGACGATATAGAAACCTATTTCTCTAACGAAGTATTGCCACACGTACCCGATGCCTGGATAGATTACGATAAAACCCGTATTGGTTACGAAATTAACTTTACCAAATACTTTTACGAGTACAAAGGTTTACAACCAGCGGCTGAAATTAAAGCCGAAATTGTTGACCTTGAAAACGACATAAACAAACTTTTAAATGATTTGTTGGCATAATGGAGAGATACGAATCATATAGAAGTACAGATTTAGATTTGATTAATGAAATTCCAGTTCATTGGCAAACTGGTAAAATGAACTATTTTATGGAAGTTAAAGATGGTACACACGATTCCCCTTCATACGTCGATGAAGATGAATTTAGTTTTCCGTTAGTAACCTCAAAAGATTTGGTCTCTGGAAATTTAGAATTTAATAAATGTAAATTTATTACTAAAGAAGATCATTATCAGATTATTAAAAGATCAGACGTTTCTAAAGGAGATATTTTAATGCCAATGATTGGAACTGTTGGCTCACCAGTAATTGTAAAAACCGATCGTGAGTTTTCGATAAAAAATGTAGCCTTATTTAAAACCTCAAATAGTAATAAAATTAATGTTTCCTATTTAAACTATCTTTTATCTAGTGATTTTGTGGAGAGGCAGTTTGATTTAAACTCGAATGGTGGTGTTCAAAATTTTGTTTCTCTATCTGTATTACGAAAGTTAAATGTTTTTTATTTTCCAATCAACGAACAAACCCATATAGCCAACTACCTAGACCACCAAACCGCCATAATTGATGCCTTAATCGAAAAAAAAGAGCTATTAATACAAAAACTACAAGCCCAACGGCAAGCCATCATTAACGAAGCCGTAACCAAAGGTTTAAACCCAAATGCCAATATGAAAGATTCTGGTATTGAGTGGTTGGGTGAAATTCCGGAGCATTGGGAAGTTAAAAAGTTAAAGCATCTGGGAGAATCGATAACTGGAATTACGTATAGTCCAGATGATGTGACTGACAATGGAACTTTAGTTTTAAGGTCTTCAAATATTCAGAACGGTAAATTAGAATTAAATGACACTGTTTATGTTAATAAACAAATTGCTAAAAAATATATAACTATAACAGGGGATATTCTATTATGCTCTAGGAATGGTAGTCGAAACTTGATAGGTAAAAATATCATGCTTGATGCGCGAGTAGAAAATCAAAGTTGGGGTGCTTTTATGACTATATATCGTTCCGATTACAATAGTTTTATGTATTATTTTTTTAATTCTGATATTTTCACTGGGCTATCCAGTTTGTTTTTATCATCTACAATAAATCAGTTAACAATAGGGGTTCTAAATAATATGCAAATAGCTTTTCCGACAGATGAAAACGAGAGAGAGTCAATTATTAGGGAATTAAAAACTCAAACTAAAAAATTAAATAAAATTATAAGTTTAAATAATATGCAAATCAAAAAACTAAAAAGCTACCGTCAATCCATAATTAGTGAAGCGGTTACCGGCAAAATAGATGTAAGAGATTGGCAACCTAAAACCACACAAATGGCATAACTATGGCAGAGAGTCAAAACATCGAGTGGAAAGAATCTTGGCGCGACGAGTACCTAAAATGGGTATGCGGTTTTGCCAATGCACAAGGCGGCACCTTATATATTGGTATTAATGATCATGGTGTTGTAAAAGGCATTAACAATGCTAAAAAACTATTAGAAGATTTACCCAACCAAATACGCGATGTTTTAGGCTTAATAGTAGCAGTTAATTTGCGCGCCAAAGAGGGGTTGGAATACCTGGAAATTGTGGTTGAGTCGTATCCGTTTCCTATAAGTTTAAGAGGTAAATATTATTACCGTACAGGCAGTACTTTGCAGGAACTAAAAGGCGCTGCATTAACCAAATTTTTGTTGGAACGCCAAGGTAAAAAGTGGGATGCTGTTCCTGTTCCTAATGTTACAGTTAAAGATTTAAAAGCCAACACCTTTGATGGGTTTAGAATCAAAGCCGAAAAAAGCAAACGTTTAGCTACAGAAGATTTACAAGGCACCAATAAAGAATTATTAGAAAACCTAAACCTGTATGCCGATAACGAAAACATGCTAAAACGGGCTGCGGTTTTGTTGTTTCATCCCAACCCAGAAAAATACATTACAGGGTCGTACATTAAAATTGGTTTTTTTGAAACCGACGACGATTTAAAATATCAAGATGAAGTAAAAGGTAATTTGCTAGAACAAGCCGAAGAAGCTTTAGACTTATTAAAAACAAAATACGATAAGGCAAGTATTTCGTATGCAGAAGATGGCACACGTGAAGAAAAATTCACCTTTCCACAAGATGCAGTTAGAGAAGCGTTATTAAATGCCATTGCACATAAAGATTACAGCAGCGGTATTCCTATTCAAATAAGTGTTTATAACGATAAAATTATTTTTTGGAACGAAGGGCAGCTCCCTGGAAATTGGACGGTAGATAGGTTAACTCAAAAACACCCATCTAAACCATTTAATCCAGATATTGCCAACACATTATTTAGAGCAGGTTATATAGAATCTTGGGGACGTGGTACCATAAAAATTATTAATGCCTGCAAAGCACATAAAATAGCACCACCCATTTTCACCAATACAGCACCAGATTTTGAGGTAACGCTTATTAACTATACAGTGTCCTCTTTAGCTGCAAAAGGACTAAAACCAGAGTTTATAACTATAATTTTATATGTTCAAAAGCATCAAAGTATTTCAAATTCGGTTGTTCAAAAACTATGTAAAGTTTCCAAAAGAACAGCCACTAGATATTTAACCGATTTAGAAGGATCGTATTTGGTAAAAAGTGGCTCCACTGGTGCTGGTACCACGTATGTTTTAAAAGGGGACACCATGGGGACAGAGTAAACTCAAATAAAGGGGACATCATGGGGCCAAAAGATGGGTTAACTTTATCAATATTTTTATAAAACTCTGTTTTTTAATGAATTACAAATAAATAAAGGGGTCGTATTAGTATTCAACAAGTTAAAATAAAGGGCTCATAATGGGGTCAAAAGATATAAATTAAAGACACAAAACAATGAAAAACCAAGAAAAAATGGAGTTTGGGGGTAATTAAGCGCTGTGAAAATACATACAAAACTAATAATATGACAAAATATATAGTTGTAAATAAAGATTCCTTTGAGATTATAGAATCTGAAAAAGAGCCATTAAATATTGTTTTAAAAGAACCTAATAAAACATATAGTAAAAACACCTATACACTTGTAACTAACAATGTAAGTATATCATGGCTTGATGAATATAAATGGAATGGTAGATGGAAATGTTTGACAGTAACTTATAAAAAAACTAAACTTCTAGAAATTAATGCAGTTGAAAAACCTCAAATTGTTATTGACACACTTAAAAGATTTAAAAATATTTCAGAAGAGGAATTGGAAAAGCTTTATGAAAAAGCATTAAATAATGAAAAAACAGACCTTGAACAGGAAGTTGAAAAGTTAAAAGAAGAAAAAGTAGAAATGCAAAAAGCATACTGTGGTGCATGTATGGAAGACCCATGTATGTGTAGTGACCCGGAACAAACAAGCACAACGTTAGATTGGTAAAATCATAAATTATGGCATCAGGCACTAAAGAAATCCATTTCGAGGAACATATAGAAAACTATTTAACCAATACGGTTAAGGAGTATCATAGCATTTCAGCAGCTTTATATGATAAAGATTTATGCGTGATACCTAACGAGATTATTGCGTTTGTAAAAGATACACAACCTAAACAATATGAAGCTTTACAAAAACAATATGGCACACAGGTAGACACTAAAATTGTTGAAAATGTTGCCAAAAATATTTCTAAAAACAAAACCCTCGATGTGTTGCGTAATGGCATAAAAGATAGAGGCGAAAAGCTTGAATTGGCTTATTTTAAACCAGCACACAATAAAACACCAGAGCATGAGGTGGCGTATGTTAAAAACCGTTTAGCTATTGTACGCCAATTAAAATACTCCAATCGCAACAACAATTCTATAGATTTTGTGTTGTTTATAAATGGTATTCCGGTAGTAACTGCCGAACTTAAAAATGCATTAACAGGTCAAAACCACCACAATGCGGTTAAACAATATATACAAGATAGAGAACCAAAAGGCGAACCTTTTTTAGAATTTAAACGTTGTTTGGTTCATTTTGCTGTGGGTACCGAAAAAGTGTTAATGGCAACCGAGCTTAAAGGAAGATCCACCTATTTTTTACCATTTAATAAAGGTTTGGTTAACGAAAATCCCAATGGGTTTGCAGTAGCTTACTTATGGGAAGATGTATGGCGCAAAGATTCTTTAATGGACTTAGTACAAAACTTTGTAAGTGTACAAACCGACAAAGAAAAAATATACAACCCAGCAACCAAAAAGCTAGAAGATAAAACATCTACTAAACTATTGTTTCCACGTTTTCATCAACGTCGTGCTGTAAATCGCATTTTAGAAGCCTTAAAAACAGATGGAACAGGTAAAAACTATTTGGTACAACATTCGGCAGGTTCAGGAAAATCGAACACCATTACTTGGTTAGCGTATCGATTGGCTAATTTTTATCAAAATTATACCGATAATAAAGCCTTATACGATTCTATTATAGTTGTGACTGATAGACGCGTGTTAAATAAACAAATACAGGATAATATCCGTCAGTTAGACAACACTCCCGGAGTAGTAGCATATTTAGACGAAAAAACCACAGCACAAGACTTAAAACAAGCCATTGAAGAAAAGAAACGAATTATTATAACTACTATACAAAAGTTTCCCATCATTTCAAACGTGGTAACCAGTTTTCCCGATAGAAAATATGCCATTTTAATAGATGAGGCACATAGTTCACAATCTGGTGAAGCTTCAAGGCATATGCGCAAAGCATTAAGCTTGGAAGAAGCCGCAGAAGAGGAAAAAGACATTAAAACAATTGATGAGATTATTGCAGAAGAGATTTCTAAAAAAGGCCAGCAACCTAATATTTCACAGTTTGCTTTTACCGCCACACCAAAGCCCAAAACATTGGAATTGTTTGGAACCAAAGTGAATGGGCAAATTACCGCCTTTGATGAATACACCATGGAAGAAGCCATTAGAGAAGGGTTTATTAAAGATGTGCTTAAAAACTACATGTCGTTTAAACGATACTACAAATTAGTAAAGCGCACAGAAATTGACGACAAAGAATACGAAAAGAAAAAAACAGTTCGTGTTTTAGGAAATTATGTCGATTTACAAGACCATGCCATAGAAAAGAAAGCTAGAATTATTATTGAGCATTTTGCAAGTCAAACCCAAAACGAAATACAAGGTCAAGCTAGGGCGATGTTGGTTACCAAATCACGCTTACATGCCGTTCGTTTTAAGCGTAAGTTTGATGAAATCATGCAAGAAATGAAATTACCATATAAAGCTCTTGTTGCTTTTTCGGGAACGGTAAAAGATGAAGAAACTGGAGAAGATTATACCGAAACAAGCATGAATAATTTGGGAGGTAAAATAGGTATTCCAGAAGCATTAAAATTACCACAAAACAGAATTTTAATAGTAGCGAATAAGTACCAAACTGGATTTGATGAACCCTTGTTACACACCATGTTTGTTGATAAAAAATTGGGTGGTGCTAACACAGTACAAACCTTATCGCGTTTAAATAGAAACCGACGTGGTAAAGATTCTACCATGATTTTAGATTTTGTAAACGATCCTGAATTAGTAAGAGCTGATTTTCAACATTTTTATGGTAAAAACTATATGGACGAAGAAAATGAAACTGATCCTAACAGTTTATACGATGTTTTAAATACTATTGAAGGCTTTAACGTGTATTACGATACCGAAGTAGAGGCCTTTGCTAATGTTTTTTTCATATCAAAAGAGAATATGGAATCCATACAACCCATTTTAAATACTATTTCAGCACGTTTCGACCACGAACTTGAAGAAGAAGACAAAGCAGCCTTTAAGGCGGCAGTACAGTCGTTTACTAAAGTGTATCGTTTTTTAAGTCAGATTATCACATTTACGGATGTTGAACTTGAAAAAAAATATGTTTTTTTAGCAGCTTTATTAAAGAAGCTACCATATACGCAAAGCAACTTGCCTTTAGATGTAGTAAATGATATTGAGTTAGATAGCTATAAAATCCAACATAAATTTACGACAGATTTAGAACTGGAATCTGCTAATGGTGAAGATGTAGGAATGAAACCAGGAGGTCCCACCCAAAAACCAGAAGATGAATTAGATTTGCTAACCAAAATTATCAAAGTCCTAAATGATACCTTTGGTTTAGAACTAACGGAAGAAGATAAAGTGGATTTCAATAGAGTAAAGAAAAACCTTTATGACAATGATGAGTTGATGGCATATTTCAACAAGCAAAATTCTAAAAATAACATCAAGGATAAGTTTGATGAAGTGGTTGACAACGAATTTTTAAATTTCATAAACACCAAACTTGACTTTTATAACAAAATGACGGATGATAAAGCTAATGCCATGTTTAAAACCATGTTATTTAATGAGTTTTATAATCGAGAAGTTAGAGGGGTTAGGAAATAGAAGCATATAAAATATTATGATTACAAAAATTGGAGTTCAAAACTTTAAGTTATTTAAGGATGAGGTAAATTTAGAGATAAAACCACTCACCGTGCTTACAGGTGCCAATAACAGTGGCAAAAGCTCATTTATAAGTTTTATTAGATTTATTTTCAGAACCTACTACTTAGAATATGATAAAGATTACCATGGCGGTAGTGGTGGAATTGTTCTTAAAAGTTTTGAGCACTTATTTTTAAATGAATATGCTATTAAGAATTTTGGCGATTTAAGAAAATTTTTATCAAAAAATGCTGCGGATAAAAGTTTAACTTTTTCTTTTACCTATTTAGCAAACAAGTTTCCAAGTGATCCACATGACACTTCTGGAATGCAGCTTACTGCCAAATTAAAATATACCAGTAATGCTTTTGATGCTCCTACTAAAAAAAATAGTAATAAAGTTGAAAGTGAGCATCTTTACTTAAATAGAATGGCGTTTTATTATGAAAATAAACTGTTATTTTCTTTAGAACTCCATCAAAACAATAAAATTTTTGAAGGAAAAAATGTAATTAATGCCGACACGCCTATTTGGAGGTTAGAAAATGGTATACAATACAATAATTTAAAAAATTATATATGCACGTATTGGAAAGAGCAAAGAGTAAAAAATGGAAAAAAAGACTGGCAGACTAATTTCAATAAAAAGTATGACATACTTTTGCCAAGTCACTTTATTAAGATTGCTATATCAAATCCTGATTTTTTTAGCAATGAATTTCCATTAAAATCTTATGAAAGAGGACTGTTAGATTATTTAATTGAAAATGGTATAAAAAATCATGATGAGTTACTTATTGAGTATTTTAATTTTGAATCTCAATTGATTAATCAAATTATTAGCCGAAAATTTTCTAATCTTTTTAAAATTAAAGAGAATGATATTCTAATGAATTACGAAATAATTCCTTTAAGTATAAAAGAAGCGTTTGAAAAAGACAATTTTAGATCTAAAGAATTAAACAAATTCTATGAAGAACAAATTAAATCTATTAACAGCCCCATAGTAAATCTTGTTTTAACAGAAATTTTATCAAATGAAAATATTGAAACTAAACCTAAAGGAATCTTAATGAGTTATTTGGATAATAAATTCCTAAAACCGAATAGTAAATTAGATTTTAATGATATTCATTTAATCGAAAAACTAATAAATTGGACAATAACGCAATCTTTAGATTACTTCGAAGAGGATTTAACACAATTTTTAGCTAAAACCCCATGGATAACACTGAATAGTGATTTACCATATGTTGGACAAGACCAAAGTTTTAAATCTACTTTTTATGAAAATGAATCTGAACCTGAATCTTCGATTTTATATCAGTTTGGTGGTTATTATTTCCAATTTACAGCAGAAAAGCAATTAAATTTCATAAATAAATGGTTACAAAATTTAAATATTGCCGATGAATTGATTATCTATCCTACAAGAGATGGAGATGGAGATATTATTAAATTTACATATAAAGTAATCCATAAGTCTTGCGAAACCAATATTGAAGATTTAGGTCTAGGGTCCAGAAAGCTATTATTGATCTTAATGCAACTCGCTATGAATGGTGACATGGAATACAAGAAACGCGAAAAAAACTCAATAATTGGTTATGAAAATATAATCATAGATGGAAAATTAATAATTCTTGAAGAGCCAGAATCAAATCTACACCCATCCTTTCAGAGTAAATTGGCCGATATTATCATAGATGCATATAGGAATTTAAATGTTAAGATTGTAGTAGAAACGCATTCAGAATATCTTATAAGAAAATTGCAATATTTAGTAGCATCTAAGCAGGAAGGAATTTCAAAAAATGATATAGCTATATATTATTTTTATAACCCAAATGAGATTCCTGAAGGAGAAAATCAAATATATCAACTTGATTTGAGAGAAGATGGGTTTATGAATAATGATTTTGGCAGCGGTTTTTTTGATGAAGCATCTTCACTATCTTTAAGATTAATAAACTCTTCTAATTTTAATTAAAATGATGCAATCGTTTGTAGATAACAAGTATTTATTACATTTTTTTAATGCGTTATTAAAATCGGATCGATTTTCAAATGAAGCTGAAATACGAGAAGAGATTTTGAGTTTCTTTAAAAGTAAAACTAATATAAGTTTAGAGGCTGATTTTGAAACAATGTTAAACAACTTAGACAAAAAGAGTGTTCAAATTGTATTAACTCTCATCAATAAATTAACAACTGGACGCAACGGAACCACTATAAAAACAAAATGCGGAAACACTTTTAGAGAGTTAAAACGGGTGGAGGTTTATAGTAAATTAAAAAATCCATTTGCTTCATTTTGGTTAGGAAACTCTTATAACCATTCCTTAGACAAATACTCAAAAGCGAATCCTTACTATTTTTTGAGTAATGATGACGATCTTAATAAGTGGAAAGAAATGTCTAAAACTAAATCTTTTTATGTTGGACCGAAAAACAATAGTAATTCCATTGACTCGCTAAAAGATTGGTCTCAATTAAGTACTTTTTCACACCCTTTTAAAGATATTATAATTAGTGATAGATACTGTTTGAAAGATAAAGTGGGCATTAAATTGAATATTATTCCCATAATTCAAAACCTAGCAGAAAAAACTTCAAAAATTGAAAATATTATCTTTTTTACAGGATTTAATGAACTAATTAATAACTCGATTAGTGATGCCTATGAATTAATTAAGGGGCAATTAGATGAGATAAAAATTAACTACACAAATCTAATTATTTACCACTCAAATTTGACACCCCATACAAGATGTATTATTACTAATAATTTTTTTATAAAATCGGATGACTCTCTAGATTATTTTAATAGCAACGGAAAATATAAAACAAAAGGATCTTTGTTAACTATTGCCCCAGTTTTTAAGATTAATAAATCAGAGTTCAACGACTTAATTTATACTTGGTCAAACATCTTGAATAACTCCCGAGATGAAATGAAATATGGAAATGTTTCAAATAATTTTTTGGATTTAATTTCAAGGGATTTAGTAACCACGTGAAAATGTTTAAAATAGAAATTATTACTTATTAAGGCAGAAGACTTTTTTGAAGTATACAAAGTATAAAATTATGCTGAAAAGAAAAAATATAGAATTAAATGAAATACTCGCTATTACAAGGTGATCTTAAAATTAAGATCATACCTATTTTACAAAATATAATATCTTATAACAAATTGGAATTATCAAATTTATATGATGCTATACAAGAATCTAAAAATGAAATTGATTTTACTAAAAGAGGAAAACCTGCCGACATTTTAAATAATGATTTTGAAGTGTTTTTCGAAAAAACAGGTTTAGGAATCGATCTCCCGATATGGTTTGAATGGGAAAAAGATAAAAAGAAAACCATGATAATTGGAAGAGACCCACAACGAAATCACCATAACAATGAATTGATAATTAGCTCGCCATTTGGGCTGGCAAACAAGAAAGGCAGAGAGTCTATTAAAAATAAATATTGGCAATTTACTGAGCCGCTTCTAGAGAATAATAGAATTTATATAACGGATGTTTATAAACTATTCGCTAAAAATATAACTGACCGAAAATTAATTCGAAAAGATAAAGTTACTCATTATAGGATTTTAAAACAAGAAATAGATGTTATTAAACCAGACAATATTATTACAATTGGAAAAGACGCTAAAATTGCCATTTCAAAAATATTAGAGTGTTCCACTGAATCCCCTCATTTGACCACAAAACAGGGTATTGATATTTACTTTGTGCCTCATATTTCCAGTATGGTCCTTCAAAATTTCATCCCTATTGCAAATTTATTTTTATCAATTGGAAAACTTAAAAATGAGTCTCATTTGCAAAAAATAGGTAAAGACATTTTAGATTATAAAGATGAGTTGTTTAAATAACTCATCTTTATTCAAACTACTTAAAACAAGAATCTGACTTGTTCTAAAAACACTTTAAATTTGTCTTAATATTTGAAAATATTTTTGAATAAACTCAGATACCTCATTGACTGTCTTATTTAAAATTTTTTCATAATTATCAGCGTCCATTAAATTTGAAAGGAAAGCAACATCATTAAAGTCTATTTTTTCTCCATTTAATTCCTTTAAATATTCCCAAATAGGAAAATGATTTGTTGTATTTACTGTGCCCTTTATAAAGCCTTGAACCATTTTTACATTCTCAATATTGGCAGTATGGTTATAAATGCCATAATGAACAGGTTCTCCTTCATTATACATTATAGCAAAACATAATTGTTCGTTTTTAAAATTAGGTAATTCAAGATAAGTATTTTTGGAATCTATATTAAATTCTAATTCTTTAGGTATCCTTTTAGATAAAGCTGTCTCAAATTTCTTTCTAAATTCTTCTCTTATTCTCTTCTTAACAACTGGAAATGTATTGGCAACTTGTTCAGCCTCTAATAGATTGCTAATTAACATCCTTTCTAATTCATCCATAAATTCATCTTTAAGTTGGTTCGTTATTTTTTTGACTAAATTCAAATACTGACGAATATTTATCTTTACGTATTCGTTATCGCATTTTTCAACGCATTTTTCAAGCCATTCAATAATGTGATAATGATAGCTGATGGGATAATAATCTTGATTTGCTAATAATTTCCCTGCACTATGATTTGGTGCTTCATTCCCCCATAAATTCAGATAAAAAATTAAACAACTATTAGGTTTATAATTATTATAACGTTCCAATTGTAATAATTGATCACGGGCATCAATTTTATTTTCTATAATGATATTGATTTTATCGGATTGTATTAAAATATCTATTCTCCCTCCTGTACTTTCATCTAAATCAATAATGCCTATCGATTTTTCTTGAAAGACTATAGGTTTAGCATTTATAAATTCTGTAATTTTTTTCTCTACTTCACAGTTTTCATCATTAGAATGATATACAATTGGAAAAATGACCTTTATAAACTCCTCTAAAAATACGACACCTTGATGATGTGATCCTTTTGGGTTTAACAATTCGGTAATCATTGCGGAATGCGTATTATTCTCGTACCGTTCAATTTTAGTGATACTAAAGATGTTGAAATCCTCTCCACTATCCTTGAGATATTTTTTCTGCTTTTCTAAAATTGTTTTGGTTTTAAAAATTAATATCTTTTCTACTTCAAACATTTTGTTACTTGATTTATTCATAAAATAAATTTAAAACACACACAATACTATTAAACTTAAACACTTTTATTTAAAAACTTAATATAATTATTTAAAAGTCCTTTAATTTGTTCTGAGGCAACCGGATTTGCGGAATGTACCTTAAATTTTAAATGTTGTAAATCTATTCCTGATTCATAAACTAGCCATTTAGCTGCCGCCAATCCATCGGGCGCAACCAAACCATCATTAGCCAATCCAAGATCATTATCAAAACTAATAAACTCTGGAAGTCCATTAACTTCTATGTAATTAACAAATTCCTCATAGGTACGCACAACATCAAATTCTGAAATCATGGTTTTATCATAAACCATATCTACTGTTCTAATATCATCTAAAAAAAGTTTTTTCATTAAAATTAATAACACATTTGATTAAAAAACAATGTCACCTCTTCTTCAAATACATCAATAGGAATATGATGTGTTAAATTATTATGAAGATGGACCTTGTACTCTAAATTTATATTTATAGTTTCGGAAAATTAGTAGGTCACTAAAAATAAAATGACATAAAAGAAACAACGATACCCAAAACGAAATAAAAGCCGCGAAATACTGTTAAAAAATGTTAAATTTTGTGCTGTTTGCAAATTGTTTGCAAATAAAAAGGCTTTAAAGAGTTAAAACTCTGTAAAGCCTTGATTTTACTAGTGGTCCCACCTGGGCTCGAACCAGGGACCACCTGATTATGAGTCAGGTGCTCTAACCAACTGAGCTATAGGACCGATTCGTATATGCTACTGTATAAAATACGGTTTCATTCCGAAATTGGCTGCGAATTTAATACTATTTTTAAAACTCTACAAGAAAATTATTCTTTTAAAATATTTTCTTTACATAGCTTAATAGGTAATGCATTTATAGTTTTGGTTGAAAATAAACAACTCGCTTATTGTCAGATCCTTTTTAGGGTTTTAATGGCAATTCTTATGTTTTCAATTATATCTTTAATCGAAAAAAAAATTGTCATTTCATTCAAAAAATGGAATCATTTATTCAACTTAAACGTTTTTAAATTATAATTAATCTATTCATTTTACTTAAAACTACCGTAAAAAGTTAAATAATCTTTAAATAACCGCTATTTTTGCATCCTAAACCTTTAACAGGTATTTATAATGAGCAACGAAGAGGAAAGTCAAAGACAAAAAAAAATAGGATCGGTTTTACAACGCGATTTAGTTGAAGTGCTACAAGGTGCAGCTACACAGGGTGGTATGCATGGTATATTAATATCGGTTTCTAAAGTAAAGGTAACGGTAGATTTAGGTGTTGCCAAAGTATATTTAAGCATTTTTCCTAACGAAAAAGCTAAAGAATTACTTGTGGGCATCAAATCGAACTCGCCATTAATTAGACACGAATTAGCCCAACGCACCAAACACCAATTACGCCGCATGCCTAATTTAGAATTTTTTATAGATGATTCATTAGAGTATATCGACCAAATTGATAAATCTTTAAAAGGACAGGAAAACCCTATAAAAGATCCTTCTATTTTAGATCCAAGGAAAAAATCTTAATCGAAATTTGAACTTCCCTTTATATATAGCAAAACGTTATTTACGCTCAAAAAGCAGTAACAATGCTATTAATTTTATTACCATTATTGCTGTTGTTGGCGTTATTTTAGGTTCAGCTTCTTTATTTATTGTGCTTTCTGGTTTTTCGGGCTTAAAAGATTTTACACTTAAGTTCTCTAGTATTATCGACCCCGATTTAAAAGCTGAAACCGCAAAAGGAAAATCGTTTTTATTAACCGATGCCGATATTAGTAAGCTTAATCAATTAAGTGATATTGCCCAATATTCTAAAATTGTTGAAGAACGTGTTATTGTTGCATCTCAAGAAAAAAACACCATTGCGACTCTTAAGGGTGTCGATGAACGTTTTGAAAAGGTAGTTAATTTTGATACGGTTATTGAACACGGGCATTGGATAGATCCAAATTCAAGACAAATTATAGTAGGTTGGGGCATTGCCAACACTTTATCGTTAGGCGTTTTAGATTTTACAAATCCCATAAATATTTATGTGCCTAAACCAGGAAAAGGACAAATAACCTCTACTAAAAATGCTTTTAATAGTGTAAAAGTTGTTAATAAAGGTGTGTTTTTTATAAATGAAAAATTAAACGACACTTATGTTTTTGGACCTATAGAGTTAGCTCAAAACTTACTCAATTACGAACCTAACCAAATAAATGCTATAGAATTTAAACTTAAGGAAGGTGTTGATGAAGCCCTTGCTAAAGAACATATTCAAGCCATTTTGGGAGATAAAGTGGTTTTAAAAAATAGAGCACAGCTAAACGATGCGCTTTATAAAATGTTAAACACCGAAAATTTAGTGGTGTATCTAATATTTACACTCGTTTTAATTATTGCTTTTTTTAATGTAATAGGTTCATTAATTATGATGATGCTCGATAAAAAACGAAGCCTCAATACCTTATTTAATATTGGCGTAACCATAAAAGATATTCGACGCATTTTCTTTTACCAAGGCAGTTTAATGAGCATTGTAGGTGGTTTTATAGGTTTATTAATAAGTCTTATTATTGTTTTTCTTCAAAAAACATTTTCTTTGGTTATGATAACGCCATCGCTGGCTTACCCAGTAAACATTAAAATTGAAAACTTATTTATTGTGTTTGTAACTATTTCTGTTTTGGGTATTATAGCTTCAAAAATAGCATCGGTGCGTGTTACAAAATCGTTGGTTGAAGGTCGTTAATTTGAACGAGTTGCTTTAAAAAATAGACAAATAACTTCGTTTCTTAATTAATCTTGAACAATCACTTCCTTAGGATCGTTTTTATTAAATTCTGGTTGAATAGTTACATGGTTAATATCGTACTGCTCATGCAAAACAGCTTCAATATCTTGTAAAATACCATCAAATTCTGTTATTGATACGTTTTCATTTAAATCTAAATGGGCTTCCAGATGCAATTCATTATCACTTAAATTCCAGATATGAACGTGATGCATTTTTTTTACTTTAGAAATTTTATTTACATTTTTTACAACATCATCAATGTTTATATGACTTGGAGTAAAAAGCATCAACATTTTTGTAGAGGTTTTTAATAAATCGTAACCCATCCAAATTAAATACAAGGCTATTAAAAAAGTAAGGAAACTATCTACCCAAAATATTTGATAATATTTCATTAATAATCCACCTACTAAAACGGCTACACTCGCCAACATATCGGTTAATAAATGAATGTATGCAGACTTAATATTTATATTGTTACTAGAATCTTTTTTCAATAACAAAACACTAAAACCATTGCCTAAAATAGCCAATAAAGCCAATATAATTACTAGGTTAGACTCAATGGTTTGCGGATTTTGAAAACGCTCTATAGCTTCTTTTATTAAAATAACAGCAACAATAATTAACGTGGAAGCATTAATGAATGCTGCTAAAATTTCGGCACGTTTATAGCCAAAGGTTCTTTGTACCGACGCTTCTTTTTTTGTTAGTTTATTAGCTACGTAACTAACAACTAAAGAAAGTACATCGCTAAAATTATGAAGCGCATCGCTTAATAACGCCAAACTACCCGATATTAAACCACCAACAACTTGAGATGCCGTTATTAAAATGTTTAAAAAAATAGATATTAAAAGGTTGCGTCCTTTTAAATCGGTATGATTATGGGAATGGTTGTGCGAATGTGACATTTAACAAGAAACTGGTATTTTATCAATACGAGTTTGGTGGCGGCCACCTTCAAATTCTGTATTTAAAAAAACATCAACCATTTCTATAACTTGTTGAACCGCTGTAAACCGTGCCGGAATACATAAAATATTAGCATTGTTATGGCTGCGTATTAAATGTACAATTTCTTTGTTCCAACATAAACCGGCCCGTATTTTTTGGTGTTTATTAGCCGTTATAGCAACACCGTTTGCACTACCACAAAGTAGAATACCAAAATCGGCTTTTTTATTCGCAACATCTTCAGCAACTGGATGTACAAAATCGGCATAATCTACACTATCATTAGTATCAGTTCCATAATTATTAACAATATAACCTTTTGATTCTAAGTGTTTTAAAATAGCAAATTTATAATCAGTACCAGCATGGTCGTTTCCTATAGCAATTTTCATTTTTATATATTTATTGTATTGTTAAACAAAGGTAATAATTATAAACCATGTGTATTATAGTATTCATTACTTGTTAATAAGTGTTTATAATTTTTTAAAATTAAAATATTGTAAATCCATTTAATTTTCCAATCAAAAACCAACATGACATCACCAAAAATTTAACTCACTTTTTTTGGAAATATTATAAGCATTTAAAAGACCTATATGAACACCTATTTTTAAAATATTTATTAATAATTAATAGTATTTTTAAGTTGTTAACAACTGTTTATAGAATTTTAAAAATCGTTAAAAATGAACTCTTTAAAGTAAAATAGATTGTTAATTACCTATTAATAGAATGTAAATTTATTGTAAACAAAATAAAACTTAAAAAAGTTATACCGCTATTAACAAGCAATCATAATCACCATTTTATTTTTTAAATTTTTAAAAGAAAATATTTATATAATATATAATGTGGATAACTAACTTTATTTTTTGAATTAAGGTTTATAATTAATAGTGTTTGCCCTATAATTTATACAAAATACTTTTTTTAATGCTTTTATTTATAATTATAAAATTATAGAAAAAATAATATTTAATTATGAAAGCAAAAATTACACTAGTTACATTTTTATTTTTTAACTGCATTATATTGTTGCAAACATTAAATGCACAAAACTTTGTTCATCCTGGTTTACCATTCACTATCAATGATTTAGAGCGAATGAAGGCAAACCGAAGCAATGTAGAACCTTGGAAAGAGTCATGGGACATTATTTTAGGTATGCAGCAATCATCTCTTGATTATCAAATGCAAGGACCCGCAGTAGAGGTTGTAAACAAAGGAAATGATGATCTTTTTATAAACGATGTAAATGCTGCACTTTATCATGCACTACAATGGTATTTTACAAAAGATTCAGCTCATGCTGAATTGGCCATGTCTATTATAGAACCATGGGCTACCACTCATAAATCATGGGGTGGAACGTCGGCACATCTTGGTGCTGCGTGGAGAGGTGGTACTCTTGTACAAGCTTGTGAAATTTTAAGATATACGTATCCAGGATGGACAGATGAACTTACGGCAAAAACAGAAGATTATTTTCGAGAGGTTTATTGGCCACTATTTAGACTGCCTAACCCATTACGAGCAGCTAACCAAGGAGCAAACAATCTTATGGGAGCTATGTATGTTGCTGTATATATTAACGATCAAGAAAAGTTTGACATGTGTATAGATGCTTATTTAAATGATCAATGTGGCGGTATTTCTAATACATTACCTAATGGTGAAAATGGAGATACAGGTAGAGATCAAGGACATGCTATGGGTATGATTGGAAATCTTGCTACATGTGCAGAAATTGCATGGGCACAAGGAATTGATTTATATGGTGTACTTGATAATAGATTACTTGCAGTACACGAGTATTGGACTAAATATAATTTAGGAAATGATGTACCTTGGATTGATTTTGGAACATGTTATAATTATTTTACATCTATTGGTGCTGATGGTAGAAATCCAGCTTCTTCAGATGCTATTCCTGTAACGGAATTAACTTATGGGGCATATGCGGTTCGTAAAGGTCTTTCAGCACCCTATATAACACAATATCGTGCTGCAATGGGAGTTGATGAGAATACATTTCTTTTTGCTAAGGATGCAACGTTTATGACCACTGCACCCTTTACTTCTGCATCTGATCCAGAATTTACTTTAAGTGAAGTTACCGATTTAACGGGTACAAATATTGGTTCTGTAGGAGTTAACGGTAATACAAATTATAGTAATGGAACTTGGACTATTGAAGGAGCAGGAACAGGTGTTTATAATTCTACTAGCGATTCCTTTCATTATGCATATAAACAAATAACTGGTGATGCAGTATTAATAGCAAAGGTAAATTCAATCGAAAACACAGATAGTAATGCTACAGCGGCAGTAGTAATAAGAGAAAGTTTGGCTGCTAATTCAAAAACAGCAACAATGTCTTTAAAGTCTACATCAGGTTCTATTTATAATTCACGCGGTTTTTATGCTGCTGATGGTAATGGTTCTCTTTCTGATCCAGAACCGGTTGCTCCATTTTGGATAAAGATTGAACGTAGAGGAGATAATATTGTTGGTTTTGTAGGTCCTGATGGTGTAAGTTGGTCTGCTCAACAAAATACTATGTTCGACATGTCTGATAATTTTTATATAGGTTTAGGAGTTTCATCTACAAATAGTATTGAGCTTTGTACTTCTGTTTTTACAGATGTTAAAATAGGTAATGTAGACGGAAATACCGAAGATTTAGGAGTTTATGCACAAATTGAAGCTGAAGATTATTCTTTAATGTCTGGTATTTCTACCGAAACTACTACAGATGTTTCAGGTAATGAGCAAGTAGCTTCAATAGAAGCAGGTGATTGGATGGAATATGAAATTAATGTACCTTTTTCTGGTACTTATATAATGGACTATCGTGTTGCAAGTGCTGTTGCAAGTGATATAACACTATCATCAGGAGCTGGATCTTTAGAACAAGTCACATTTACTTCTACTGGAGGTGATAATCAATGGACTACCATTCAATCTGCAACACCATTTTATTTATCAAAAGGAACGCAAACTATCAAAGTATTAGCTAATTCCAATGGTTTTAAATTAAATTGGATGCGATTATTATTAGAGTGTAAAGATATCCCTATTATTCCTTATGTGGAGTCGTTTAATACGTCTGGTGTATCTTTAGGTAAACGTCAAACTTCAGAAATCACTATTTTACCAGGAAATAAAGCGAGCTTAGAACCGTTAGAACAAGCAAGTGGCTCATGGTCTTGGACCGATGCAAACGATGTTATTATTTCAAATCAAAGAGTATTAGTATTAGATAATATTCAAAAAAGTGCATCTGGTAATTACAAAGTGACTTATACAGGAGATTGCGGTGCACCAATTACACAAATTTTTACTGTGAATGTTACAGATTCAATTTATATTGAAGCCGAAGATTATACACTAATGAATGGTGTAACCGTTGAAGTAACTAGCGATACAAGCGGTGTAAATAATGTTACTAATATGGGTTCAGGAGATTGGTTAGAATACCAAGTAAATGTACCATATAGAGCACTTTACACCATAGACTATCGTGTTGCAAGTGCTACAAACTCTATAAATTTCGATTTAAATATTAATGGGTCACTAACTAAAAACATAAGTTTTAGTGCAACTGGAGGGGCTCAAACTTGGGAAACTAAAACGCAATCTGCCATATATTTAGAAGAAGGGTTACAAACCTTAAGAATACTTCCAAGTACAAATGATTGGAATATCAATTGGTTACAGTTAAATTTTATAGAGTTAATTGACGCATGTAGTTTACCTTATCAAAATACGGGGTTTACAGTACAAAATACAGTAACTAACTGGACAACAGGACTCGTAAATATTTCATGTCAAGATGAAGTTGACGTATTAATAAAGTATGATGAAATTGGTACTTTAACGCAATCGGATAGCTTCAAAGTTTATTACAAATTAGATAGTGGTACAAAAACAGAACTAACCAATATACTAGTATCTGGTAGTAATAAATTTATTTATAAAGATAACTTATCAGGTAGTTCTTTGGAACTTATTATTGAAGCCCAATCATCAAGTTCTAGTGCTTATTATAATGTTTCAGCAATTTCTATTTATATGGGTCACGATGAATCAGACATCATACAAGCAGAACATTTTGATGCCGTTTCGGGATCTAATTCTGAAAATACTTCAGACACTGGTGGCGGATCTAATATGGCTGGAATTAAAAATGGTGCTTATTTAATGTATTCCAACATAAATTTAACAGGAGTAGAAACTATAAATGCGCGTTTTGCAACCAAAACAGTTGGAGGTATTTTAGAAGTAAGAACAGACTCCCCTACTGGCGAATTATTAGGTACAGTAACTTTGCCTAAAACAGGTACTAATTGGCAAACATGGAAAACATTTTCAGGTGCATTATCAAGTAAAGTTGGTTTTTATGATGTTTACTTAGTATTTAAAACTGTTGATCCAGCTAGTACAGCTTATGTAGGCAACATCAATTGGTTTGAGTTAGTTGGTTCTTTAAGTACTTCTGAAGTAAGTTTAGAAAACAACATCGTTATATATCCAAACCCAGTAAAAAACATCATGAATATCACTATAAAACAAGGTATAGAACTTAAACAAGTTAACATATATAATATTCAGGGATCACATGTACTATCAACAAAAGATTTAAAAATTGATACCTCCCATTTAACATCAGGTATGTATTTTGTGGAATTAAATACGAATCTTGGAAAACAAGTTAAAAAAGTAATTATTGAATAACTAAAAATTTTTAATTTAAAAAAAGGCTTACATGAGAATTTGTAAGCCTTTTTTTTATGATTTAATATTAACAAAACATCCATTTAATATTTAAATCGTAGCTTTGTATAAAATAAATAGCAAATCTTCTCCTAAAATAAAGCTATTTAATAACAGAATTTCCAGTATCTTAGGAAATGAATATGATTACAAAAATTAAATGACAAGAAAGAAAAAAGGGAAATCCAAAAAAGGTATTTCCAACCTTACAAATACTATTTTAAGTATTTTAAAAAAAGATAGAAACCAAAGTTTTAACTATAAACAAATTGCTGCTAAATTAGATGTTAACGATGCTAGCAGTAGAAATCAAATTATTAAAAAATTAGCAGAACTTGCTGTAAAAAAAGAAATTGAAGAAGTAGAACGCGGTAAGTTTAAAGCAGTTCATAATGCAGAATACCATAAAGGTATCTTAGATTTATCTGGTAAAGGAACTGGTTACATTATCAGTGATGATTTTGATGATGATGTATTTATCGCATCAAACAATATAAATAAATCCTTAAATGGTGATGAAGTAGAATTCTATGTTTATAAACGTCGCCACCGTGGTAAATTAGAAGGTGAAATTACCCAAGTTTTAAAACGTGAAAAAAGTGAGTATGTCGGCACCATTCAAATTCATGAGAAAAAGAATTTTGCTTTTGTAGTAGCCGATAGTAATAAAATGTACAAAGATATTTTTGTACCTATCAATAAAATAAATAAAGCCGAAGATGGTGATAAGGTATTAGTTAAACTTGAAGATTGGCCAGAAAATGCCGATTCCCCTTATGGAAAAGTGATTCAAGTTTTAGGAAAACCAGGAGATCATAATACCGAAATCCATTCTATTCTAGCGGAATATGGCTTGCCTTACGAGTTTCCGCATGAAGTTGAAGAATTTGCAAATAAAATTGATACGTCCATAACGAAAGAAGAAATTGCAAAACGTCGCGATATGCGTCAAGATTTAACCTTCACCATCGACCCAAAAGATGCAAAAGATTTTGATGATGCCCTTTCCTTTAAAATATTGAAAAATGGTTTGTATGAAATAGGCATTCATATTGCCGATGTATCGCATTATTTACAAGAAGGAACTGTTTTAGATGATGAAGCTTACGAGCGCGCAACGTCTATTTATTTGGTAGATCGGGTGGTTCCCATGCTTCCAGAAGTATTATCAAACAATGCTTGTTCGTTACGTCCGCATGAAGAAAAATTAACTTTTTCTGCAGTCTTTCAAATGAATGAAAAATGTGAGATTAAAAACGAATGGTTTGGTAGAACCGTAACATATAGTGATGCGCGTTTTGCTTATGAAGAAGCGCAAGCTATCATCGAAAATAATGTCAGTTTGAGCGCAGTTGAAACCTCTCAGTTGGACAAAATCAACACAACCATTCCAAAAGAAGTTTCACTTACAGATAAAGCATACAATACCACTCCAGAAATTGCCCAAGCCATCTTAAAAATGGATGAACTAGCAAAAAAAATGCGTGCAAAACGTATGACTGCTGGGGCTATTTCGTTTGATAAAGTAGAAGTAAAGTTCAATTTAGATGAAAATGCAAACCCCGTAGGTGTTTTTTTCAAAACCAGTAAAGATGCCAATAAATTAATTGAAGAATTTATGTTGTTGGCAAACCGAAAAGTATCGGAATTTGTTGGTAAAAAAGATCCTAAAAAAACCTTTGTTTATCGTATTCACGATGAGCCAGACGATAGTAAACTGGCTAATTTACAAGGTATTGTTTCAAAATTTGGTTATAAATTAAATTTTAAAGACCGAAAAACAACCTCAGCATCACTTAACTTTTTATTAAAGGAAGTGAATGGTAAAAAAGAACAAAATTTAGTAGATACTTTGGCTATTAGAAGTATGAGCAAAGCCGAATATTCCACACATAATATTGGTCATTATGGGTTGGCGTTCGATTATTACAGTCATTTTACATCACCTATTCGTCGTTATCCCGATGTGATGGCGCACCGTTTATTGCAATTGTATTTAGATGGCGGAAAATCGGCTAATGAAGACCTTTATGAAGATAAATGCAACCATTCCAGTAACATGGAAAATTTAGCTACCAAAGCGGAGCGCGATTCTATCAAATACATGCAAATTAAATTTATGCAAGATCATAAAGATGAAGAGTTTGTAGGCGTTATTTCTGGTGTAACCGATTGGGGAATTTATGTTGAAATTATTTCGAATAAATGTGAAGGTATGGTAAGCGTTCGAGATATGAAAGACGATCATTATGCCTTCGACCAAGATCAATATGCTATGGTTGGAAGAAACACAAAAACCATGTATCAACTTGGTGATGAAGTAGTTGTAAAAGTTAAAAACACCGATTTAGTTAAAAAACACCTCGATTTCAACTTAATAGGAAAACACGAAGCATAGGTTTTATAAAGTTTTACATTCTATTAAAATTTTGTGCTTTATTTTTAAGCATTTATAAAATATAGAGCGGTTAATTTCTTTAAATATATTTTAGAAGTATTTTAAGCTTAAAACTTCCAAATAAAAAGTCATACCTAAAAATACTTCATAAATTTGGAGCTTAGTTTAATTTATGATTAATAATTTAATTAGGTATTTTAAGAGCATCCACTTTATTAAAGCATTTTTAGTTGCTTTAGCAATGGCTGTTCCTGTGTTAATATCTATATTTTTTTTCGATAGATTAGATATCGGGTTTAGTATTGCTTTGGGGACAATTTTATGTGCACCATCCGATATTCCTGGAGGTTTAAAACATAAGTTTTATGGTATTTTAGCTTCCATAATATTAGCGTTTACCATAACGCTTTTAATAGGTTATTTTAAAAATTACCTTCCTGTTTTAATTCCTTTACTAGTCATTTTAGTTTTTTCAGTTTCTTATATTTCGGTATTTGGCTTTAGGGCGTCATTGGTTTCATTAACAGGTTTATTGGCGCTGGTTTTAGCTTTTACGCGTCAAAATACCGAAACTTCAATTTTAGAACATGCTTTATTTATAGCTTTAGGTGGTTTTTGGTATTTATTTCTAATCATGTTATCTCAAGTCTTATTAAAAAAAGCTCAGATAGATTTTTTGTTTGTTCAATTGATTGAAAAAACTTCAGAATTTGTAAAAATAAGAGGCAAGTTATTAGTTGAAACAGAGGATAGAAGCAACCTTTTAGAGCAGATTTTTAAACTTCAAACGGAAATTAATGAACTGCACGAAACCATAAGGGAAGTTATTTTAGAAAAAAGGCAAAGCTCTGGTTTTAGTAACAGAACAAGACGCCAGCAACTCATATTTTCTAAAATTATGGAAATATATGAGTTGGCTATTTCAAACACGATTGATTATGATAAGTTTGATACCTTATTTAAAGAGCATCCTGAAAAAGTAGATGAGTTTAAATTATTAATTTTTGAAATTTCAGAACGGTTACATCATATTTCTAAAGTTATTTTAAATGAAGAAAAGCTAGCGTTCAATAACAATTTTAAAGTATTATTAAAAAAAATAGATAACCATATTCAAATTTATAAAGTAAGTGTTGGTTTGCCAGAATCTAGGGAAGGAGTTATTTTTTTATTAAACTATAAAGCCTACCAAGAAAAACAAATTGGCAACTTAAATGATATTGTTAGAATATTGTCTAATTATTCTAAAAACGATAAAATTAGGTCTATTAAGGATGCTGAGCAGTTTATTACACCTCAAGATTATGATTTTAGAAAACTGAATGCAAACTTTAGTTTTAAGTCACCAACTTTTAGGCATTCTCTAAGGTTAACCTTAACCATGTTAATTGGTTTTATTATTGGTAATCTTATCGATATGCAACAACCCTATTGGATTTTATTAACCATTGTTGTGATTATGCGACCTAGTTACGGGTTAACAAAAGAACGAACTTTTCAACGTGTTGTTGGTACATTAATAGGTGCTGCTATTGGTGTAGGCATTGTATTATTAACACAAAACATGATTATTTATGGCGTAATTGCGGCAATATCCTTAATAATTGGGTTTTCATTAGTAAAAAATAACTATAGAAATGCAGCGGCTTTTATTACCATGTATGTTATTTTTATGTTTGCCCTCATACATCCCAATATATTAACCGTTATAAAATTTAGAGTTTTCGATACTTTAATTGGTTCTTCATTAGCATACATAGCAAATTACTTTTTTTGGCCAGCTTGGGAATCTAAAAATATTAAAGAGTTTTTCTCTAATTCCATTCAATCTTTTTCAGATTTTCTAAAAGAAATAGATACTCTATATCATGAAAAAGGCGATGTTTCAACCGCATATAGTTTAGCCAGAAAAGAAGCCTTTTTACAAGTTGGAAATTTAAACGCGGCCTACCAAAGGTTAACTCAAGAACCAAAATCTAAACAAGAAAATAGTGCCATGATTTATGATTTGATAACTATTTTCAACACGTATTTATCGTCACTTTCTGCATTGGGCATGTTTATACGCACCAATGAAACGGGTAAAGTTCCAGAACAATTTGAAATTTATGTAAAACATATTTTATTTAATTTAAATGAAGCCATTAGTATTTTAAATAATGTTGATGAATCGAACATTAGTCTAGATTCTGAAGCATTAGCTCTGGCATCAAAAAATTATGAAGACTATTTTAATGATTTATCTACAGCAAGAGATAAGGAAATCGAAAAAGGCTTGCCAATTACTAAAGTAATGCGGCAACAATTGCACGAAACCCAGTTAGTATTCGAGCAAGTGAGATGGTTATTCAACTTATCGGAAGGTTTAGTTAAAAAATTGAAGAAAATTTAATTTTTAAAACCAATGATTTAGATGAATGGTAAAATTTTATTAAAAAAAAAATCACAACGGAATAATAATTGATATTCTTCGTTTTAAACAAAAACATACAAAAATGAAACGCTTAATCTTATTAGTAACAGTTTTAATATCTGGAGCTGCCATCGCTCAAAACCCAATAGAAAAATCGTTAGGAGATTTTCAGGAACTTAAAGTTTACGATTTAATAGAAGTTGAGTTAGTAAAATCTACCGAAAATAAAGCTATTATCACAGGAAGAGATACCGACGATGTGATTATAAACAATAAAAATGGTACGCTTAAAATTAAAATGACCATTGGAAAAAGTTTTGATGGAAATAAAACCAAAGTAATTTTACATTACACATCTTTAGATATTATAGATGCGAATGAAGGTGCTAAAATAGCTGGAAAAGACACTATTGAGCAATTTGAGATAGATTTAAGAGCCCAAGAGGGTGGAAGTATTGAAATACCTTTAAATGTTACCTACACTATTGTAAAAGCGGTTACAGGTGGTAAAATTAAAACGTCTGGTACATCAAAATCTCAAAAAGTATCCCTGTTAACAGGGGGCATATATGAAGGAGAAACACTGGAAACCGATAAAACAGAGGTTTCCATAAATGCTGCTGGAGAAGCCTATGTAAAAGCCTCAAAACAAGTAGATGCAAAAGTAAGAGCAGGAGGCGATGTATATATTTATGGAAAACCAGAAACTATTAACGAAACCACAGTTTTAGGTGGTAGAATTAAAAAAATAGAATAAAACCTTTTTTTAGATATTTTTTTTAAAAGAGGTTATCTGAAAAGTGTAATTCTTTGTCATATTGAGCTTGTCGAAATATTTTGACTTACGATAATCAACATTGGTTTCGAGAAGCTCAACCTGACAAAGCAAATGAAAAACACTTTATAGATAGCCTCTTTTTTGTTTCCGTTTTTTTGAAAGCGTCTATATAATTATTATACAATTTTCCCTTTACTTTTTATTTTTTACTAAATTAGTATTCTTATAAGTCCTTAAACGATTTAATGCCAATTAAACCACTATCTATATTATTCATATTATTTTTTTTCATTGTAGCTAATGGACAAGAGCATCCGCCTATAAAAACTTTTTCGCCAAATGAATATGGCGCAGAAAATCAAAATTGGGCCATATCACAATCTAAAGAAAAGGAAATTTATATAGCTAATAGTATTGGCTTATTGGTTTATAATGGTGCTAAATGGGTACTCTATAACTCACCCAACCAAACCAATATTAGGTCTGTTAAAGTCATAGACGAATTAATTTATACCGGTTGTTATAAAGAGTTTGGTTATTGGAAAAAAAACAATTTTGGTATATTAAATTACACCTCTTTATCATCAGAACTTGAAATATCTTTTTTAGATGATGAAGAAATTTGGAACATCATAAATGTTGATGATTTTATTCTGTTTCAATCCCTTAAACGTATTTATGTTTACAGTAAAAGCGATAATACCTGTTCTGTAATAAATTCTAAATCTACTATTTATAAAGTATTTAAAATAAATGAAGGTGTTTATTTTCAGAAAACAAAAGAAGGTATTTTTGAAATTGTAGATGGTAAGGCGCAATTAGTTTCCAATCATCCTATTTTAAAAGAAAATTTATTGGTTAATATTTTCAACCATCAAGGTAACATCCTATTTCAAACAGAAGATAATGGTTTTTATATTTTCAAAAATAATACACTTACAAAATGGGATATTTCAGCTAATAATTTGCTTTCAAATGATAGAATTTATAGCAGCATTAAGTTAAAAGACAATAGTTTTATTCTGGGAACTATTTCTAATGGTATTTTGCATCTAACTGCAAATGGAGATATTAAACACCATATAAATCAAGATAATGGACTAAGCAACAATACGGTACTTTCAGTATTTGAAGATGTTGACAAAAACGTATGGTTAGGTTTAGAAAATGGTATTAATTGTATCAATATCAATTCACCATTTAGTATTTATAACGATAAAAAAGGTGAAGTTGGCTCTGTGAATGCCTCTATTTTATTCAAAGATTTTTTATATATCGGTACCAATCAAGGGTTATTTTATAAAGAAATTAATTCAGAGAATCAATTTAAGCTTATACCAGGAACTAAAGGTGCTGTTTGGTGTTTAACAGATATTAATGGTACACTGTTTTGTGGACATAACTCTGGAACTTTCATAATAAACGGCACGCAGGCTGCGTTAATTTCTGATGTTCAAGGTACTTGGAATATTAAAACAATTCCTGAAAACAATCATTTATTACTTCAAGGTAACTATAATGGTTTAAACATTATTGAAAACAAACAAGGACAATGGGTGTTTAGAAATAAAATAGAAGGTTTTGATGGTTCGAGTCGTTATTTTGAAATGCTTAATAATACCGATGTATTTGTAAGCCACGAGTATAAAGGTGTTTTTAAAATAAAGTTGGACGCTAACTATATTAAGACTATTTCTGTATTAAAAGACACTTCTGTTGCTAAAGGACTTAAAACCAGTATAATAAAATATAAAAATAACATATTATATACACAAAAAGATGGTATTTTTAAGTTTAATGAAGTAAAAAACAGGTTTGAAAGAGACTCTGTTTTAAGCAAATTTTTTTCAAAAGAAGAATACACCTCTGGTAAATTAGTATTCAACAAGGATACCAATACGCTTTGGGCTTTTTCATTGGAAAACATGAGTTATTTAACTACTTCCAAACTTAGTAACAGTTATAAAATTAATACCATTTCATTACCAAGTTCGTTAAGAAATGATATTACAGGTTACGAAAACATTTCCTATATTAATAACAACAAATATTTGTATGGTAATACCTTAGGATATATAATAATAGATTTGGATAAGTTAACATACAAATCGCACAAAGTATATCTTAACTCAATTTCCAATGGTAATTATAAAAATGGTTTTAAATCTCAATTTTTAGATATATCAAAAAAAGGCATTTTTAAAAATAACGAAAATAATTTTGAGTTTAATTACAGTGTACCAGAATACAATAAATATTTAGAAGCCGAATATCAATATAAACTAGAAGGTATTTATGATGAATGGAGCAATTGGTCTTCACATCCAAGTGTTTTATTTGAAAATTTACCCTATGGCGAATACACTTTTTATGTTAAATCCAGATTAGGAAATGAAGTTTCAGAAAACATCGAAACCTATAGCTTTAAAATTGATGCACCGTGGTATTTAACTAAGGTAATGTTTGCTATCTATTTTATTTTGTTGGCTCTATTTTCTTTATTGATGCACACATTGTATAAACGGTATTATAGAAAACAGCGCGAAAAATTACTTTACAGAACACAGCGGGAGTTAGAATTGAAAGAGTTGGAAAATAAAGAGCAAGTAATGCTCCACAACAATGATAAATTAAGACAGGATATTGACAATAAAAATAGAGAATTAGGTATTTCAACCATGAGTTTAATCAAGAAAAATGAATTCTTAAATACCATAAAAAGTGAATTACAAAAATCTCAAGACCCAAAAAGTTTAAAACGTGTTATTAAAATAATAGATAAGAATTTAACCAATACCGATGATTGGCACGCCTTTGAAGAAGCTTTCAATAACGCCGATAAAGATTTCCTTAAAAAGATAAAATCGCAGCATCCTGCATTAACATCGAACGACTTAAAACTTTGTGCTTATTTGCGTTTAAATTTAACATCTAAAGAAATTGCCCCCTTACTTAACATATCATCGAGAAGTGTTGAAGTAAAACGTTACCGGTTACGTAAAAAAATGGATTTACCCCATGAATCTAGCTTAACAGATTATATTTTAGAGATATAACAACACAACAGTATTTACTTTTACCCATACAAGACCACAACATTTGTGGTTTTATCAACTTTTCCAAAAAAAAATATTAAATGCATTTTTGATAATATTACCCTTGATTATTGTGGTTTTGATAATATTTAACCATTTTTTTTATGATGTATGTTTTTTGTTGCGGTTAAAAATTATAATACACCAATCAATAAAATTAAATTTACATAAACTAAAAATAAACTAAATTAATATGAGGCATTATCTCTTTAAAATCCTAGCATTATTCTTTATTGCATATTCTGGAGCTCAGAATGTGAATGTTAGTGGAAATGTTCAAGACAACTCCGGATTTCCAATTCCGGGTGTCAATGTAATCGTAAAGAATACAACTAAAGGAACTGTAACAGATTTTGATGGTAATTTTACCATTTCAGATGTTAAAACTGGTACAACAGTCGTCTTTAGTTATATTGGTTACGTAACAAAAGAAGTAGTTATTACCAATAGTTCTAAATTAACCGTTCAATTAGTAGAAGATTTAGCAAAACTTGATGAGGTTGTTGTAATTGGTTATGGAACACAAACTAAAAAGGAAATAACAGGAGCAGTAAGTGTTGTTGGTTCCGAAGCTATTGAAGCTTTAAAACCTACCCGAATTGAACAAGCCTTACAAGGGCAAGTGGCAGGGGTTAACATAACAACGCAATCGGGCTCACCAGGTGGAGGATCTACCATTAGTATTCGTGGGGTTTCTACCAACGGCGACAGTAAACCATTAATTTTGGTTGATGGTAACGTTATTGAAGACCTAAGCGTTTTAAATCCAAACGATATTGAAAGCATCAACATACTTAAAGATGCAACAGCAGGTATTTATGGTGTAAGAGCGGCCAACGGTGTTGTTCTTATAAAAACCAAAACAGGGCGTAAAGAAATGCCTATAACGGTAGAGTATAGTGCTTATGCTGGTTTTCAACAAACAACTCGTAAAATTCCTGTTTTAAATGCAACAGAATATGCAGCTATTGTAAACGAAGCATATGCAGCAGGTGGTAATGCCATACCATTTACAGATTTGGCAAGTTTAGGTACTGGTACCGATTGGCAAGACAAGGTTTTTGAAAATGCGCCAATTACCAATCACAATATATCATTTCGTGGTGGTGGAAAAAAATCGGCATATTCCTATAGTGGATCTTTTTTAACCCAAGATGGTATTGTTGGTGGAAGTCAATCAAATTTCACACGTTTTACAAACAACGCCAGTTATAATTTAGACTTTCTAGATAATTTTAAATTCACATCGGGGCTTACCTTAATGAGAACTAACAAAAAGAATCTTCCAGAAAACTCTAATTCTTCGGTACTTTTTAATGCTATTAATATGGCACCAACATTTTCTGTATATGATGAAAATGGCGATTATACTTTAGCAGAAGGTTTGGGCGGTGAGGTTATTAATCCATTAGCACAAATTGATGATACTTATGATAGAGGTAAGGTTATGAGGTTAAGCGGTAACGCAGGTTTATCATACAATTTCTTAGATCATTTTACAGCGCAATCAAACATTCAATTTAATTATTCTGAAGTATCTTCAAAAGTATTCAATCCAATAGCATATTTTGGTAGTGGTAAAAATAGTAATGTGGATAGAAGTAGTGTAACCGAAAATTTAGATTACTATAAAGATTACACATTTGATGCGTTTATTAAATATGAAAACAAAATTAACGACATCCATAACATCAACTTACTTTTAGGAACATCTGTATTTAAAACAACTGGAGAATACACTGGAGCTACTGGATTTGATATTATAGATAATGATGTTGCTAATGCAAATTTAGAGCAAACTACAGATATTGAAAATAGAAACAGATTTACTGGTTACAATGATAAATTCGATTCTAGATTACTATCTTATTTTACAAGAATTCAATACGATTATAAAGGAAAATATCTGTTTTCAGGTGTAGTACGTCGTGATGGTTCAACTAAATTCGGACCTAAAAATAAGTTTGGTTTTTTCCCATCTGCTTCTATTGGTTGGGTAGCATCCGATGAAGATTTTCTTAAAAACAATTCATTAATTAATCTTTTAAAAGTAAGAGCTTCTTACGGTGTTTTAGGAAATGATAGAATTGGTGATTATAGATATGTATCTCTGTTAAATGGAGAAGGCACCTATATTTTTAATGATGTTGAATTAATAGGATTAGCAAGTGGTGGTATTGCCAACCCAGAAATTAGATGGGAAAAACAAAAAACACTCGATTTTGGTATAGACCTTCGTCTTTTAGATAACAAACTGGATATTACAGCCGATTATTTTAAAAAAACAACCGAAGATTTATTAGTAGCTCCAGAAGTTTCAGGATTACTTGGTACAGGTGAATCTCCTTATGTAAACGGTGGTACCGTTGAAAATGAAGGTCTTGAATTTGCTATTGGATATTCAAATAGAGTTAACGATAATTTTAAATTCAGTGTTAAGTATAACGTAACATATATTAAAAATGAAGTTACATATGTAGATACTAACACAGGCTTTTTAACAGGAGGAAGTTTTGGTATTAGCCAACCAGCACCTTCTAGAATGGAAGCTGGTCATGCTATGGGCTATTTTTATGGCTATGAAACTGATGGTATTTTCCAAAATCAAGCTGAAATTAATGAATCTGCTGTGGGCGATATTGCACCAGAACCTGGCGATATTAAATATGTAGATCAAAACAAGGATGGTGTTATCACTGTCGATGATAGAGTTGATATTGGAAACCCAATACCAGACGCCACTATGGGTCTTAATATATCGTTAGATTATAAAAATTTCGATTTTAGTGCCTATGCATTTTCTTCAATTGGAAACGAAATAGTTCGGAATTACGAACGTGGACAACAGCTTACCAACAGAACCAATTCTTATTTAGCACGTTGGACAGGTGAAGGTACAAGTAACTCATTCCCTAGAGTGTCTAACGGTGCAACACCTAATGGTTTGTTCTCAGATTTTTATGTTGAAGATGGGTCGTTTATCCGTTTACAAAACGTTCAATTAGGTTATACTTTTAATGAATTTTCAAATTCTAAAATAAGCAAACTGCGTATTTATGTTTCTGCAAGTAATTTATTTACACTAACAGAATACAAAGGTTACGATCCAACAACTTCAAATGGTGATCCACTTGGAGGAGGTATAGACCAAGGGTTTTACCCAAGTGCTAAAACATTTTTATTAGGTGTTAATTTAAAACTTTAATTAAGTATTATGAAAAATTTTAAAACTATAAATATCCTGGTATGTTTTGCTTTTTTAGCAATATTCTCTTGTGCTGATGACTTTATTGATGTGGCATCACAAGATGAAAATTCAGGAGATTTTTTCAATTCGGAAGAAGATTATCAAAAAGCATTAATAGCGGCTTACGATTATTTACAAGCTACTGCTCAACAAAATCAAATCGCCGAAATAGCATCTGATAATACATTAGCGGGTGGTGAAAGTGCTACCGATACTCCAGGTATTCAAGAAATTGACGATATGATTCACACATCAACAAACGATCAATTACGAAATATTTGGAAGTGGATGTACACAGGTGTAAACCGTACCAATTATATTATGGAATTTCAAGATAAAACTGATTTTGCCAACAAAACAAGTGTATTGGCTCAAACCAGATTTTTAAGAGCATTCTATTATTTTGAATTGGTTAAATGGTTTGGCGATGTGCCTTTAGTAGTTGATAAACGTATTCTATATGGTGAACAATTTGGTTTAGAAAGAACACCAAAAGCGCAAGTTTATGCTCAAATAGAAGACGATTTAAATTTTGCTATAGAGAACTTACCTTATACACAAAGTGAAACAGGTAGAGTAACAAAAGGAGCTGCACAGGCGTTACTAGGAAAAGCTTATTTATATCAAGATAAGTTTACGGAATCTGCAACCGTTTTAGAAGACTTAATTAGCAAAGGACCATATGATTTAGTACCTACTGCATTGGCACCCTTAATGTGGGAAAACGAATATGAAAATAATATAGAGTCTGTTTTTGAAATTCAATATTCTGATGTTGATGGAGGTTCTTACGATTGTTTTGAGTGTTTAGAAGGTAATTATGCTGTTGGTTTCAATGGTGTAAGAGGTTATGAAGGGCCTGTTTTCGATTTTGGTTACAGTTTCAATGTACCAACTCAAGATGTTGTTGATGCCTTTGAAGATGGAGATATTCGTTTAGATTATTCAATATTGGATATTAAACAATGGATAATTGATAATCCAACAGCAAGTTATAATGAAGATGCTGGTTATGAACAAACCGGTTATTATAACAGAAAATATATTGCACGTTTAGGAGACCAAAACCGTCCAGATGCAGCACTAACAAACCCTAATAATTTTCGCGAAATACGTTTTGCAGATGTATTGTTAATGGCTGCAGAGGCTTTAAACCGTGGCAATATTAGCGACGAAAGAGCAAAAATCTATTTAAACAGAGTTCGTAATAGAGCTACTTTAGGCAATATTACAACATCAGGAAACAACTTAACCAACGATATTTATAAAGAACGTCGTGTAGAATTTGTTGGTGAAGGTCTACGTTTCTTCGATTTAGTTAGAACAGGAAGAGCTGCCGGAACAATTCCAGGTTTTCAATCAAATAAAAATGAACTTTTTCCAATTCCTATTGAAGAAATTGAACTTTCAGGAAATACTTGGACTCAAAACCCAGGATACGAAAACTAAAAATGATATGAAATGAGCCTTATAAGAGGCTGATATAAAACAAAAGTCTATAAGCAAAATAGCATTAGACTTTTTAAAACTAATAAATATCTACAAATGAAAACATTAAAATATATATTTAGGCTAAGCCTAGTTTTTTTCTTCTTTATAAATTGTACAGAAGATAATAATGATTTGAGTTTTATAGATAATGTTGCAGCACCTTCAAATGTTTCAGCGTTATTTCAAATAACTCAAGATAATACAGGGTTGGTAACCATAACTCCAAACGCAGAATCGGCCGTTTCATACAATATAACGCTGGGCGATGGTTCAGAAGTTATTAATGTAAAACAAGGCTCTAGTGGTACTCATGTGTATGCCGAAGGAAGCTATACAGCAAAAATAGAAGCTGTAGGCATTACAGGACTTACTACAGAGGTTTCAAAAGACATTGTGGTATCTTTTAAAGCACCAGAAAATTTAGAGGTTACTATTGAAAACGATGCGGCTTTAACTAAGCAAGTAAACGTTACGGTAACTGCAGATTTTGCTATGTTTTATGAAGTGTATTTCGGAGAAGCTGGTAATGATGAGCCTGTGCTTGGTAATATTGGCGAAACTGTAAGTTACACCTACCAAGAAGTAGGAACGTATACCATTCGAATAGTTGCAAAAGGTGGTGCCATTGAAACTACCGAATATTCTCAGGAATTTTTGGTAACAGCTATTTTACAGCCTATTACAAATGCCACCACACCACCACGTCGTGATGCTGCTGATGTTATTTCTATTTACAGTGATGCTTACACCAGTATTTCTGGAGTGAATTTTTTTCCAAACTGGGGACAAGCAACTACATACACTCAAATTGATGTTGAGGAAAATAATATAATTCAATATGGTGATTTGAACTATGAAGGTGTTGATTTTGGAACTACAATTGACGCTTCTGCTATGGAATATTTACACATTGATGTTTGGACAGCCGATTTGGCTTCCTTAGAAATTTTCCCAATAAGCTCTGGTACTGGTGAGAAATCTGTTGTAAAAAACCTTGTTGCAGACGAATGGGTTAGTTTTGATATTCCATTAAGTGATTTTACATCCCAAGGCTTATCAATGGACGATTTATTTCAGTTCAAATTTGTGTCTCCTACTGGAACGGGTACTATATTTTTAGATAATATCTATTTTTATAAACCATCAAGCATTCCAACAGAACCTATTGTTAAAGCACCAACACCAACAGCACCACAGGCTAATGTTATTTCTATTTTTAGTAATGCATATACTAATGTTGCTTTAAGTGAGGTAAACCCAAATTGGGGGCAATCTACTACTTTATCAAGTGTTAATATAGAAAGTAATACTACTTGGTTATACGAAAACTTAAACTATACTGGTTTAGTAACCGATTATGGGAATCCTACAGATTTAACAGGTAAGACCTTTGTTCATTTCGATTATTTTACACCAGACGCAACAACTTTGGGATTAAAATTGGTTAACACATCCTATGCAGATGGTAATGCACTTAAAGAAGATATAGAATTTGTTTCAAGCTTATCATTGGGTACTTGGGTAAGTGTAGATATTCCTTTATCTGATTTTTCAACAGATATTTCAGGAATCACTCAAATTATTTTTGAATCTTCTACGGCCAAAGTATATATAGATAACCTATATTTTTATACTAATGGCGATGGTAGTGCTCCTACGGTAGCAGCGCCAACACCTACGTTTAGTGCAAGTAGTGTTGTATCAATATTTAGTGATGCTTACACCAATGTGGCCCTAAGTGAAGTGAATCCAAATTGGGGACAAACAACAACCTTAACAACTACCAATATTGGAGGTAATAATATCTGGTCGTATCAATCTTTAAATTATACTGGTATTGTAACTAGTTATGATAACCCAACTAATTTATCAGGTTTGAAATATGTACACTTCGATTATTTTACTCCTGATGCAACAACGCTTGGTTTAAAATTAGTTAACACAGCTTATGCTGATGGTAATGCTCTTAAAGAAGATATAGAATATGTAACAAGTATAATTAAAGGAACTTGGGTAAGTGTAGATATTCCTTTAGCTAATTATTCAACAGATATTTCAGCAATTTCACAATTTGTTTTCGAGTCTTCTGGAGCCAATGTATATATCGATAACTTTTACTTTCATAATTAAAATTTAGAACGATGAAAAAATTAAAAAACATAATAAGTTTCTTTTTAATAACTATTTTGGCATTCACAAGTTGTCAAGAAGATGATTTAACGATAGGAGACCTTGTAGCGCCTTCAAACATAGAAATAACGGTTACTTATATTGATAATGATACAGAATCACCAGCACCAGGATTAGGAAGCGGTGAAATTAAAGTATCTGCAACAGCTGATAATGCAACGGCATATCAATTTATAATTCAAGGAAAAACCTTACTTCAAAAAGCAGGTAGCGCATCTCATACCTTCACAACGTTAGGAACCAATACGTATGCGGTTACTGTAGTTGCTTACGGAACGGGTGGTGTGTCTTCTAGTAAAACTATTGAAGTTGAAGCGCTTGCTTTATATGAACCACCAGCTGATTTGATAACCATGCTTACTTCAAACAGCTCTAGAACATGGAGAATTAGTGCAGAATCTAAACCCCATTTTGGTTTAGGTCCAGTAGGTGGAGGAACTCCTTTTGAATGGTATAGTGCGGGAGCAAATGATAAAGATGGAACTGGAATGTACGATGACAGATATACATTTAATATAGATGGGACGTTTACCGCAGTGACTAACGGAACTGTTTTTGGTCGTGAAGTTTTAATTG
The DNA here is from genome assembly GCF_004341235.1 of Mariniflexile fucanivorans. Taxonomy (GTDB): domain Bacteria; phylum Bacteroidota; class Bacteroidia; order Flavobacteriales; family Flavobacteriaceae; genus Mariniflexile; species Mariniflexile fucanivorans. The sequence goes on along the minus strand of NZ_SLUP01000001.1, from coordinate 773,822 downwards.
ATGAATTAGGAGGTTCTGGCGGAACTGCAGATGGCGCAGATATATTAAATTATGTTTATGGTGATTATACAGCCCAATGGTCTTTAACAGCTCCAAGTGGTGTTGAAACAATTAGTTTATCTGGTTTAGCTTTTATTGGCTATTACACTGGTGGAAATCATCAATATATTATTCATAGTCGTTCGGCGAATGAAATGGTTTTAACAACTACAGATGGTAATAACGGATTTAATTGGTGGTTTACTTTAATACCTGAATAAAAAGGGATTAATAGCAAGAAGAAGGGAGATTTAATATCTCCCTTTTTTAAAAATAAAAATTTAAAACAGAAAAAATGTTTAAAAAAACGCTTTATATTGTTCAAGTACTATGTTTCTTGTTATTGTCATGCTCTGGAGACAGTGATGAACCAATAAAGGAAGAAACTAAGGATATTATCCCTAATAATCTAGTATTACAAATAGATATTTCTGGTTTAGATAGTAGTAATCCTAATGGAGACGGATCAGGTTTAATTACATGTACCGCTACAGCAACCAATGCCATTTCTTATGGCTTTAAAGTAGGAAGTGAAGCCGAAGTAAAAAACACAACTGGTACTTTTAGTTACACATGTACTAATGAAGGTTTAAACGATTATATCATAACCGTTTTTGCATATTCTAGTACAGGAAATTCCATTAGTACTTTTAAAAAAGTAGCAGTTTTTGTTACTGAAAAAGGGGCACAATTAATTTGGTCTGATGAGTTTGATACTGCTGGTGCTCCAGATGCTACAAAATGGGGTTATAATATTGGTAATGGTGATTATGGTTGGGGCAATGGAGAAAAACAATATTATACAGACAGAACCGATAATGTTAAAGTAGAAAATGGCTTTTTAAAAATAATTGCTAAAAAGGAAAGTTATCAAGGTTTTGAATATACCTCAACAAGATTATTAACCAAAGGCAAATTCGATTTCACCTACGGTAGAGTGGATGTAAGAGCTAAATTACCATCAGGAACTGGTACATGGCCAGCTATTTGGATGTTGGGTGCTAATATTGATACCGCAGGATGGCCGGCATGTGGAGAAATTGACATTATGGAACACTGGGGGCATAATCCAACCAAAATATCAAGTGCCACACATACACCGTCATGTTCTGGAGGTTGTGCCAGTACTTCTGTTGGCGAAACCATAGTAACCGATTATGATACAGCATTCCATGTGTATAGTATAGAATGGACAACAAACGAACTTAAGTTTTTAATAGACGACGTTTATAAATACAGCTATAAACCATCGGTTATTAATAGCAGTACTTGGCCTTATTATGCACCTCAATTTTTAATTCTAAATGTAGCTATGGGAGGAAGTTGGTTTACCATCGATCCTAGTTTTACAGAATCTGTAATGGAAATAGACTATGTTAGGGTGTATCAATAATTAAAATGTTTTTTTCCTATTTAATTATTTGAATTTAAGTAAATACACATGAAAACCAATTTTTTAAAATTCATACTTTTTTTATTTACATCTGCTGTTTTAGCACAAACAGCTAACGTATCTGTAGTAAATAATGAAGAAGGAATGAAATTGGTTGTTAATGGTAACGATTTCATGATTAATGGTATGAATTGGGATTACTTTCCCATTGGAACCAATTATTCATATAGCTTATGGAGTCAATCGGATGCTTTTATAAAAGAAGCCTTAGATGCAGAAATGAGCTTGTTAAAAAATATGGGCGTAAATTCCATTAGAGTGTACACGGGCATTCAACCAAAATGGATTCAATATATCTACGAAAATTATGGTATTTATACCATGCTAAACCATCCTTTTGGAAGGTATGGGGTTATGGTAAATAACACATGGGTACCAGTTACTAATTACAGTGATGAGGCCACTCAAAAGCAGTTATTATTAGAAGTCTCAGAAATGGTCGAAGCTTATAAAAACACACCAGGCTTATTGTTATATCTATTAGGAAACGAAAATAATTATGGACTTTTTTGGGCAGGTGCCGAAACTGAAGATTTTCCAGATGATGAACATGAAAAGCAATTTATAGGTGAAAACCGAGGTAGACCCATGTATAAATTGATGAATGATGCTGTACTTAAAATGAAATCCATCAGTACATCTCATCCTTTTGCTATTTGTAATGGCGATGTTTTATTCATTGATATTATTGCAGAAGAATGTAAAGATGTCGATATATTCGGTGTTAACATGTACCGTGGTATTTCTTTCGTAGATGCATTTCAAGTGGTGAAAGAGAAGCTAAACAAACCCATTTTGTTTACAGAATTTGGTTCAGATGCTTTTAATACCATTAAAAATAAAGAAGACCAAAAATCGCAAGCTTACTATAATTTAGCTAACTGGAAAGAAATTTATGAAAACGTTGCTGGCCAAGGCAAAGCAGGAAATGCTATTGGAGGTTATACATTTCAATTTAGTGATGGATGGTGGAAACATGGCCAAACAACAGATTTAGATATACACGATACCCATGCTTCATGGGCAAATGCAGGTTATAAAAAAGATTATAAACCTGGTAAAAATAATATGAACGAAGAGTGGTTTGGTATTTGTGAAAAAGGGCCAACAAATAGCCGTGGGTTATATAAATTGTATCCACGAGCAGCGTATTATGTATTAAAAGAAGTGCATAAAATAAACCCGTATTCAGAAAAAACGACACTAGATAATGCTTTCAAAAACATTAAAATAAAGAATGCTGTTTTGTTAGCACGTAACGAAAAAGAAAATATAGTAAAATCAATAAAGAACTAAATTAATGGACCAAGTAAATACCATACAAGGCGATTGGGTAACTTTTGAAAATGAAAAGTTTTATAAGATATCGAATTCAGATAAAATGAGACCTTTTTTTATGAGCATTGTGAGTGACTCAAATCACTGGATGTTTGTATCAAGTAACGGTGGATTATCCGCAGGAAGAAAAAACGCTGATTATGCTTTATTTCCTTATTATACCGACGATAAAATAACAGAATCTACCGACGTTACTGGAAGTAAAACCATCTTTCAAGTTCATAAAGATGGCAAAACCCGTATCTGGGAACCATTTTCTATTCGTCAAATTGGGCTATACAATACCGTAACGAATCTTTATAAAAATAGTTACGGTAATAAAGTGGTTTTTGAAGAAATAAATACAGATTTAGGTCTTACTTTCAGATACCAATGGAATTCAAGTAACAGATTTGGCTTTATTAAAAAATCGACCATAATAAACAATACCAAAGAAAAACTGAATATTACAGTTTTAGATGGTTTACAAAACATAGTCCCTTTTGGAGTTTCTGCTAGTTTACAAAACAGTTATAGCAACTTAGTTGATGCTTATAAAAGAAGCGAATTACAAGCGAATGTAGGTATAGGTACTTTTGAATTAAGCGCCATTATTGTAGATAAACCAGAGCCAAGTGAAGCTTTAAAATCTAATATGGTGTGGTCTCATGGTTTAAATAAGCCTACATATTTGTTATCGTCTGTTCAATTAAATAATTTCAGAAGAGGTTTCGAAGTAAAACAAGAGGAAGATGTTAAAGCACAAAAGGGTGCTTATTTTATAGTTTCAAATGTAGATATTGATGCCAATGATGAAAAAAATTGGATGTTTATTGCCAATGTAAATCAATCCATTTCTGGAGTGGTTGAAATTGCTGAAATTATAAAAAATGAAAAGGATATTGTTTCGCTCATTCAAAACGATATTGATGCGGGTACAAACAAATTAGTAGCATTAACGGCTGCTGCCGATGGTGTACAACTATGTGAAGACGATTTAATTAACACCAGACACTTTTCAAATACACTATTTAACATCATGCGTGGTGGTATTTTTGATGATGGCTATACCATTGAAAAAGAGGATTTTGTAAAATATATTGCACACGCAAACAAAAAAGTATTTAAAAAGAAAGAAGATGTATTAGCTTCTTTACCCGAAACGTTCTCTTTGGATTTTATAAAAAATCTAGCTGAAAATGATACTGATAAGAATTTAAAACGTCTTTGTTTTGAATATTTACCATTAAAGTTTAGTAGAAGACACGGCGACCCAAGCAGACCTTGGAACCGATTTTCAATTAACACACAAAACGAAATTGATGGTTCTAAAGTATTGGATTATGAAGGCAATTGGCGAGATATTTTCCAGAATTGGGAAGCTTTGGCACATTCATACCCAGAGTTTATAGAAAGCATGATTCACAAGTTTTTAAACGCCACAACGTTTGAAGGCTACAACCCTTACCGTGTTACAAAAGGAGGTTTCGACTGGGAAGTTATTGAAGAACACGATCCATGGTCTTTTATTGGCTATTGGGGCGATCATCAAATTATCTATCTATTAAAGTTTTTAGAATTTATAGAAAGTCATTATCCAAAGCGTTTAGAAAAACTCTTTAATCAAGATATTTTTGTGTATGCCAATGTGCCTTATAAAATTAAGAGCTATGCTGATACACTAAAAAACCCAAAAGATACTATTGATTTTGATCATGAATTAAACGCTAAAATAATTGAAAAAAGAGGTGAATTGGGTGCCGATGGTGCTTTATTACGTGATGAAAATTATTTTATTTATAAAGTTAATTTAATAGAAAAACTATTGGCAACTGTACTTGCTAAAGTATCAAACTTTATTCCAGAAGGCGGTATTTGGTTAAATACACAGCGCCCCGAATGGAACGATGCCAACAACGCATTGGTTGGTAATGGTGTTTCTATGGTGACGTTGTATTATTTGAACCGTTTTTTAAATTTCTTTGAAACAGTTGTATCAAAATCTGAAACCGAAAGCGTTGAGGTTTCTCTAGAATTATACACGTTCTTTCAAGGTGTTTTAAATACCCTAGAAGCTAATAAAAGTATTCTTTCAGGTAAAGTATCTAACAAGGATAGAAAAACTGTTTTAGATGGTCTAGGATTAGCTGGAAGCGATTACCGTTTAACCATTTATGAAAAAGGTTTTTCAAGTGATAAAGCAGAACTAACTAAAGCCACGTTATTAGAGTTCATTAAAACAACAAAACACTATTTACAGCATACTATTGATGCCAATAAGCGTGAAGATAACATGTATCATGCCTATAATTTAATGACGCTTGAAAACGATAAAGAAGTCTCTATTTCTTATTTATCTGAAATGTTAGAAGGTCAAGTGGCTGTTTTAAGTGCAGGCTATTTAACACCTTCACAAGCATTAAATTTATTGGATGGTTTAAAAAGTAGCGCACTTTTTAGAGAAGATCAATACAGCTATATTTTATATCCAAATAAAGAATTAGCACGATTTGATAAAAAGAACAATATTCCAACCGAAAAAGTGGAACAATCAAGCTTATTAAAGCAATTGGTAAAAGATGGAAATTCTCAAATTATAGAAAAAGATGTTTTAGGCAATTATCATTTTAACGGTAATTTCAATAATGCTAATAGTTTAAAAACAGCCTTAGAAGGTTTATCAGAAACCTACAGTCCTTTGGTTGAAAAAGAAACTAAATATCTTTTAGAAACCTTTGAAACCATTTTCAACCATAAATCTTTTACAGGACGTTCAGGCACCTTTTTTGGGTATGAAGGTTTAGGGTCTATTTACTGGCACATGGTATCAAAACTGTTATTAGCCGTACAGGAAAATTGTTTATTGGCTGTTAATAATGGTGAGAGCGAAGTGCTTATTGGTAAACTTTTAGACCACTACTACGAAATAAATGCGGGCATTGGTGTGCATAAATCGCCTGAGTTATATGGTGCATTCCCAACCGATCCCTATTCACATACGCCAGCTACAAAGGGCGCGCAGCAACCAGGAATGACAGGACAAGTTAAAGAAGATTTGTTAAGCAGATTTGGTGAATTAGGTGTTTTCGTTAAAGGAGGAAGCATCCTATTTAACCCACGTTTATTACGAAAAGAAGAATTTTTAAAGGAGCCTAAAGTATTCAACTATTTTAATCTTAAAAATGACGTTTCTGAAATTAAATTGGATACTGGTGAGCTATGTTTTACATATTGCCAAATCCCTATAATTTATAAGCTTTCAAATAAAAATAGTATTCAAGTGTCTTTTAATGATAAACAAACAGAAATGGAAGGTTTAGAATTAGATGAAAAAACTTCAAAACTGGTTTTTGAAAGAAAAGGAGAAATAAACAGAATAATTGTATCTATTAAAAAATAGAAATATGACTTTCAATTTAAATAAAATTCTAATGCTTACAGCCATTTTAGCCATGGCGGGTTGCGGAAATAAGTCGAATAAAGAAGCAGAAACTGTGATAAATAATAAAAACATGACCGCTGAATCTATTTTAGGAAATCCAGATTATTTAGCAATATCTTATGGTGGTTACAGAGAAAAATTAAGAGATAGTCAACCTACCATTCCGCAGCTTAAAGAAGACATGAAAATTCTTTCTGCCATGGGTATTAAAATATTGCGTACATATAATGTTCAAACACCATTGCCGCATGCTTCCAATGTATTAGAAGCCATCCATCAACTAAAACAAGAAGATAAAAACTTCGAAATGTACGTGATGTTGGGTGCTTGGATGGATTGTGAAAATGCCTGGACAGACAAAACACCTAATCACGATGTTGAAAGTCCTCAAAACGCGGGCGAGATTGATAGAGCCGTGGCTTTAGCAAATAAATATCCTGACATTGTAAAGGTTATTGCTGTTGGTAATGAAGCCATGGTAAAATGGGCTACCAGTTATTTTGTGCAACCTAGTATTATTTTAAAATGGGTGAATCACTTACAAGATTTAAAAAAATCTGGAAAATTACCAGCAGATTTATGGATTACAAGTTCCGATGATTTTGCATCTTGGGGCGGTGGTGACCCACTTTATCATGTTAAAGATTTAGAAAATTTAATAAAAGCAGTCGATTATATTTCGATGCATACGTACCCATATCATAATTCACATTACAATCCAGAGTTTTGGAAAGTTCCAGAAAGTGAACAACACCTATCAGATATTGAAAAAACAGATGCTGCCATGTCTCGTGCGTTACAATTTGCTAAAAAACAATACGATAGTGTATCAAATTACATGAAAAGCTTGGGAGTAAATAAACCGATTCATATAGGCGAAACAGGTTGGGCATCTATTTCAGATGGTTTTTATGGGCAGGATGGTTCTAGAGCTACAGACGAATACAAACAGGCGGCTTATTATAAAAAATTACGTGAATGGACCAATAAAGCAGGTATTTCTTGTTTCTATTTTGAAGCTTTTGATGAGCAATGGAAAGACGCCAGAAACCCTTTAGGTTCTGAAAACCATTTTGGGCTTTTCACTTTAAATGGTGAAGCAAAATATCCGTTATGGGATTTGGTAGATCAAGGTGTTTTTAAAGGCTTAACAAGAGACGGTAAACCCGTTTCCAAAACCTTTAACGGTAATAAAGAAGCATTAATGAAAACCGTTTTACCACCACCAGCTTTAAAAGAAGTAAGTGTAACTAACTAAAAAACTATAAAAAAATGAAAACATATGTTTATTGTCTTTTCGTATTAATTATGAGTTGTAATCAAACCAAAAATCCATTGCAAGTTGAAGTTTTTGAAACATCGGCTAATGGAAATAAATTAACACAAATTACAGATTTTCAACCGGTTGATACGGTTCAGGCAACTATAAAATTATTGCCAGAACAAACGTTTCAAACTATTTCAGGCTTTGGAGGTGCTTTTACAGAGTCTTCAGCTTACTTATTAAACAAATTAAGCAAAGCCAATCGTGATACTATTCTAAAAGCATATTTCGCTAAAGATGGTGCTAGATATTCTTTAACAAGAACCCACATGAATTCTTGCGATTTTTCTTTAAGTCAATATTCATATTCACCAGTTGAAGGCGATAAAAATTTAGAGCATTTTACCATACAAGATGATATGGACGATTTAATTCCTATGATAAAAGATGCCATGGCGGTTTCAGAAGATGGTTTTAAAATATTTGCATCCCCATGGACGGCAGCACCTTGGATGAAAGATAATAACGCATGGGTAGGCGGTAAACTACTTCCCGAATATTACGATACTTGGGCCTTATTCTTTTCAAAATATATAGATGCTTATAAAAAAGAAGGTGTGGAAATTTGGGGTTTTACTGTTGAAAACGAACCTCATGGAAATGGTAATAACTGGGAAAGCATGCATTTTTCACCTAAAGAAATGACCGATTTTGTTGAATTTCATTTAGGTCCTAAATTAGAAGCAGATGGCTATGGTGATAAAATAATTTTGGGTTACGATCAAAATAGAGCGGGCTTAAAAGAATGGGTTGATGAAATGTACCGTGATGAAGCTTCTTCAAAATATTTTGATGGTACAGCGATTCACTGGTATGAAAGCACTTATGATTATTTTCCTGAAGCTTTGCAATATGCGCATAATAAAGCGCCAAATAAATATTTAATTGAAACCGAAGGTTGCGTAGATTCTGAAATTCCGGTATGGCAAGATGATGCTTGGTATTGGAAAAAAGAAGCGACCGATTGGGGTTGGGATTGGGCACCAGAAGACCAAAAACACTTACACCCAAAATACGCACCTGTAAACCGTTATGCGAGAGATATTATTGGTTGCCTAAACAATTGGGTAGATGGTTGGGTAGACTGGAATATGGTTCTAGATACACAAGGAGGCCCAAACTGGTTTGAAAACTGGTGTGTTGCTCCTGTAATTGTAGACCCGGCTAAAGATGAGGTGTACTTTACACCATTGTATTACACCATGGCACATTTTAGCAAGTATATACGTCCTGATGCGAAAGTTATTGGAGTTGAAAATTCAGATGATACTCTTATGGTAACAGCGGCACAAAACCCAGATGGTAGTATTGCTGTGGTTGTTTTTAATGAATTTGAAACCCCAAAAACTATTAGTTTATCATTAAATGAAAAATTAGTAGAATTTAAAATAGATGCGCAAGCAATTCAAACTATTGTAATACCTAATTAAAAAAACCGCTAACTAAGCTAACTAAATTAATTATTATGTCTTCCACCACAAACAAAGTTCCATTCGGGCAAAAAGTCGCCTTCGGTATTGGCATGCTCGCCAATCAAATGTTTCCTGCTGCCTTAGGTATTTTTATGGTAGTTTTAGTTCAAGATTTGGGCTTCCCTGGCTGGATGTGGGGTGTTATTTATTTCTTTCCGAGACTATTTGATTGTTTTACAGATCCTATTATGGGTTTTATTTCCGATAATACAAAATCGCGTTGGGGACGTAGAAGGCAATACGTGTTTCTTGGTGCATTAATAATGGGCATGGCGTTTATTGTGATGTGGCAATTATACCGAGTAGATGGCGTCGATTATAATTTTATTTATTTTATGCTATGGTCGTTTGTGTTTTATCTGGGGCTCACCATTTTTAGCGTACCTTATGTAGCTATGGGTTATGAAATGAGTAACGATTTTCACGAACGCACCAATATTATGGCAGTAGCGCAGTGGATAGGGCAATGGGCTTGGGTAATTGCACCTTGGTTTTGGGTAATTATGTATGACCCAGAATTATTCCCATCGGCCGATATTGCTACCCGATCACTTGCGGTTTGGGTAGGCATTGTTTGTATGATTTTTGCAATGGTACCAGCTATATTTATAAAAAGTAAATCGACCTTAAATGAAAACTATTCGCCGCTTGGTATTAAAACAATAGGAAGTAGCCTTAAAGAAATTTTAAGCGGTGTTGTAGAGGCTTTTAAAATAGTACCTTTTCGAAAACTTTGTATAGCTACTTTTTTAGTTTTCAATGCGTTTAATACGATTGCCGCTTTTTCATTTTTTATTATAGTTTACCATCTTTTTGGTGGCGATGCAGGAGCTGCTGGTATCTGGCCAACTCTTTTTGGGTGTTTGGGAGCTTTAGGCACTACGTTTATGGTAATTCCTATTGTAACTAGAATGTCTAAAAAAATGGGTAAAAAGAAAGCCTTTATTCTCTCTCAAGGTATTTCTATTTTTGGCTATATCATGTTATGGTTTCTATTCGTTCCTGGAAAGCCTTATATGTTTATTTTTGCCCTTCCATTTTTCTCTTTTGGTATTGGTAGTTTATTTGTACTCATGATGTCGATGACTGCCGATGTGATTGATTTAGACGAATTGAATACAGGAAAACGACGAGAAGGTACCTTTGGAGCAATCTATTGGTTTATGGTAAAATTCGGTTTTGCCATTGCAGGCGGCTTAAGCGGTCTCATTATGAGTTCGGTAGGTTTTGATTCTGGTGCAGCAATACAACCAGAAGGCGCCATTGACGGATTAAGATTAGCTTTTTCAGGTGTTCCCATTTTAGGAACGCTCATCGCCATGTATGTAATGCGAAATTATGATGTAACCGAAGAGCGTGCAAACAAAATTCGTGCTGAATTAGATGCGCGTAAAAATACTCATAAACCCCAATCAAGCTCGTATTATCAAACTAATAAATTGGTATCTCTAAAAAATGTTGATTTAAATATCGATACTGGATCTGACACCAATTTTACTTCATTATCAAATACTGAAATAGCACAACTATTTTCAAAATCATTACATGGTGGACTCCACGGATTGTGTTTTAGTCCTTATTCTGAAAGTCAAAACATAGGCGATCAATTATCTGAATCACAAATTGAACAGCGTATGGCCATTATTGCACCTTACACAAAATGGGTGCGTTCTTTTTCATGTACAGATGGTAATGAATACATTCCTATCGCAGCTCGAAATAAGGGCTTAAAAACGATGGTTGGTGCTTGGATTGATACCGACAAAGCTAAAAACGATAGAGAAATTAATGCTTTAATTAATTTGGCCAAACAAGGGCATGTAGATATTGCTGTGGTTGGTAATGAAGCGTTACTTCGTAAGGATTTAACCGAACAAGATGTACTGGACTATATTGCTAAAGTAAAAAAGGCATTGCCCAATATACCTGTTGGTTATGTTGATGCTTATTTTCAATTTCTTGAACGTCCAAACCTTGTAAAAGCTTGCGATGTTATTTTGGCTAATTGCTACCCGTTTTGGGAAGGTTGCCATATAGATAAAGCGTCTACATATTTAAAACAAATGCATGCAGTAACTACAAATGTAGCTCATGGAAAACCTGTTATTATTACAGAAACAGGATGGCCCAACAAAGGCGAAAATACGAATGATGCAAAACCGTCTCATGAAAACGCCATGAAATATTTTATAAATGCGAATAATTGGGCGAACCAAAACCATATTGAGATGTTTTATTTTTCATCGTTTGATGAATCATGGAAGGTTCATCATGAAGGCGATGTTGGTCAGCGTTGGGGTTTATGGGATAAAAACGAACATTTAAAATATTAAGGATGTCATTTAGAGAAGATAAAATAAAATCATTAGCAGGGTTAAAACTTGATGGTAAAACAAAAAAAGGTTTAAACAACCTGTTTAAACGCATTTTAAAAAGCGGTATGCACGGTTTGTGCTTTAGCCCTTATGAAGAAGGTCAAGAACCCGGACAAGAAGTTACCGAAGCCCAGATTAGAAGGCGCATGAAGATTATAAAACCATACACCAAATGGATACGTTCTTTTTCATGTACCGAAGGTAACGAGCTTATACCCATAATAGCTAAGGAATTTGGTATTAAAACGCTTGTAGGTGCTTGGTTGGGCGATAACGATGAAATCAATAAAAAGGAAATCGCAGGACTCATAAAATTGGCCAAGGCGGGCTATGTTGATATGGCCGCAGTTGGTAACGAAGTAATGTACAGAAAAGACCTTACCGAAGAACAACTTTTAGCTTTTATGGGTGAAGTTAAACAAGCGATACCAAACATCCCCATGGGTTATGTAGATGCGTATTATGAGTTTAAACAACGACCCAAAATAACCGAAGCCTGCGATGTTATTTTGGCCAATTGTTACCCGTATTGGGAAGGTTGCAGTGCCGAGTATTCCTTATTGTATATGAAAGATATGTACCAACAAGCTGTAAAAGCAGCCAATGGGAAAAAAGTGATTATCACCGAAACTGGTTGGCCTTCTTTTGGTGAGGGATTAGATGGGGCAGAACCCTCTTATGATAATGCTTTAAAATATTTTATCAATTCACAAGTTTGGTCTACAGAAGATAATATTGAGATGTTTTATTTCTCATCTTTTGATGAATCATGGAAAGTGGGTGCCGAGGGCGTAGTAGGAGCCTATTGGGGACTTTGGGATAAAAGCGAAAGACTGAAATTTTAAACATGTTTATTTGTGAAATGACGAGTAAAAAATAAAATAATAGCGACAAAAATTGTTTAGAAACTAAAATGAGAAGCGTTAACGGTCTCATTTCTTTTAAGATTATATAGATATTGTTGTCTTAAAACTAAGTTTAGTTTGTTTGAAAAGAGATGGTTTATTTATAAAGCATCTTTTTTTGTTTAGGCAATTATTTCTTTACTTTGTGTAAAACACTAACATATTCTATGTTTGATGATATTTTAGCAGCCATTCCTTTCGGAATCATTTTAGCCTTTACTATTGGGCCGGTTTTTTTTGTGTTACTTGAAACCAGTGCTACTAAAGGCTTTAAAAGTGCGCTAATTTTCGACTGTGGTGTTATGCTGGCAGATATTATTTTTATTATAGTAGCATTTTTTAGCACCAACAAACTTTTAGAATCTATAAAAGACGACCCTAGTTTTTTAATTTTTGGAGGCGTATTATTAGTGACTTACGGGTTTATTTCATTTATAAAAGCATCAAAATCTTTTCGAGTTATTGTTAGGGAATATCATAAAATTGAAATAAAAAAAGGCTACGGAAAACTATTTTTAAAAGGGTTTTTGCTCAACTTCATCAATATAGGTGTGTTATTAGGTTGGGTGGCGTTTATTGTAATAGCTAATTCAATTACAAGTTCAAAAGACGGTGTTTTGGTTTTTTTAAGTACTATTTTAATCGTCTATTTTTTAGTCGATTTAGTTAAAATAGTTATTGCAAAAAAATTGAAAAATAAGCTCACCCCTCGTCGTATATTTAAAACTAAAAAAATAATAGCATTGGTTATTTTAGGCTTTGGCGTATTACTTCTGGTGCAAGGTTTTTTTCCAAAAGAAAAAGAACTTTTAAAAGAAAAATTTGAAAATATAAGTCCTATAAAATAAAAAGACTTTCAGTTTAATAGAGTTCTTTTTGTTGAGGTATCGAACGTATTTCGATATAAAAATAACCAGAGTAATAGCTTTTCATTTACATTATTTCCTCTAATAATTCATCATAAAAACGCCCTTAACGAATGTTGAATATTCTTTGAGGTGTCGAGCGTCCGATAGCAATCGCGAGAACTGCAGTAGCAGCTTTTGTTATCCTTTAATCAATTTTTCTTAAAAATTTGCCATAAAAAAACCCTCAACAAAGGTTGAAGGTTTCTTGAGGTATCGAGCGTCCCGATAGCAATCTGGAGAACCGCAGTAGCAGCTTTTGTTATCCTTTAATCAATTTTTCTTAAAAATTTACCATAAAAAAACCCTCAACAAAGGTTGAAGGTTTCTTGAGGTGTCGAGCGGATTCGAACCGCTGTAGCAGCTTTTGCAGAGCTGAGCCTAGCCACTCGGCCACGACACCTTAATTGTGCTGCAAATTTAAAAAAAATTAAGACTTTACAACAGTTAAAATCATTTTTTACGCTTATCAGTCATTTTTATGGTCACTTTTTCTACATCGCCACCTATGGGCGGGTTTAATTTGCTAACCCAAACCGTAGCTTTTTTTACCAATTTATCTTCATTAAATATGCGATTTAAAATACGTTTTGCAACCGTTTCAAGCAATTGCGCAGGTATGGCCATTTCATCTTTTATAATGCGATTTAAAAACACATAATCCACAGTATCAATAAGTTTGTCTGTTTTTGATGATGTTTGTAAATTAGCTTCAACTTGTAAATCTACACGATAATCACTGCCAATTTTTGTTTCCTCTTGTAAGCAACCGTGATAAGCAAATACACGAATATTTTCAACTTTTATAATTCCCATGTTAGGTGGTTTTAAGTCGGTAAAATTACCTAATTTTACACAATATTTTTTGTTTAATTACCTATTGCGATACATTTTTATGTCTGAAGAAAGAAAATCACTAAACTTTTTAGAGCAAATTATAGAAGAAGATTTGGCTAACGGCATGCCAAAAAACAAATTACGATTTCGTTTTCCACCAGAACCAAATGGCTACTTACATATTGGGCACACCAAGGCTATAGGTATTAGTTTTGGTTTGGGTGAAAAGTACAATGCGCCTGTAAATCTTCGTTTTGATGATACCAATCCTGCAAAGGAAGAACAAGAATATGTAGATGCCATTAAAGAAGACGTTTCTTGGTTAGGTTATACATGGGATAAGGAATTATTTTCATCCGATTATTTTAAACAACTTTATGATTGGGCAGTACACTTCATTAAAGAAGGTAAAGCTTACGTAGATTCTCAGTCTAGTGAAGCGATGGCAGAACAAAAAGGAACACCAACACAACCGGGTGTAGATGGGCCTTTTAGAAATAGAAGTATTGCTGAAAATTTAGATTTGTTTGAGCGTATGAAAGCTGGTGAATTTGAAGAAGGCTCCCATATTTTACGCGCAAAAATTGACATGCAACACCCTAATATGCTGATGCGTGACCCTATTATGTATCGAATTTTGAAAAAGGATCATCATAGAACAGGTGACGATTGGTGTATTTACCCCATGTACGATTGGACACATGGTGAGAGCGATTATATTGAGCAAATATCACATTCATTATGTTCACTAGAATTTAAACCTCACAGAGAGCTTTACGATTGGTTTTTAGACCAAGTGGTAGATAAAACCTTAGTTAGACCTAAGCAACGAGAATTTGCGCGTTTAAACCTTAGCTATACCATAATGAGCAAGCGCAAGCTACTTAAACTGGTAGAAGATAAGATCGTAAATGGTTGGGACGACCCACGTATGCCAACAATTTCGGGTTTACGCCGCAGAGGTTACACACCAGCAGCTTTAAGAAAATTTGTAGAAACCGTTGGTGTTGCCAAACGTGATAATATTATTGATGTATCCCTTTTAGAGTTTTGTATTCGAGAGGATTTAAATAAAACTGCGCCACGTGTTATGGCGGTTTTAGATCCTGTTAAATTGGTTATAACAAATTACCCCGAAGGAAAAGAGGAATGGTTAGAAGCTGAAAACAATCAAGAAGACGATAGTGCAGGTTTTAGAAAAGTACCTTTTTCTCGTGAGCTTTATATTGAAAAAGAAGATTTTAAGGAAGTTGCAGGTAATAAGTTTTTCAGATTAAAATTAGGTGGTGAAGTTCGACTTAAGAACGCTTATATTATTAAAGCAGATTCTGTTACAAAAGATCCGAATGGAAACATTACTGAAATACAATGTACGTATTCTGAAGACACTGCTAAAAAAGTAAAAGGCACATTGCATTGGGTCTCCATAAAACATGCTGTTAAAGCTGAAGTTAGAGAATACGACCGTTTATTTATGGATGAAGCGCCCGATAGCCACCAAGATAAAGATTTTATGGAGTTTTTAAACCCTGAATCTTTAAAAATTATTGAAGCTTATGTAGAACCAAGTCTATTAGAAGCTAAAATTGGTGATAGGTTTCAGTTTCAACGTTTAGGTTATTTTAATGTGGATAATGATTCATCCTCTAATAAATTAATATTCAATAAAACGGTTGGTTTAAGAGATTCTTGGGAGAAGCAAAAACCTATAGAAAACAAAAACCAAAATAAACCACAAAATAATACATCGCAACCTCAGCGTAAGGCTATTGATGTGATTCAGCAATTAGGTAAAAAATATACTAATTTACCAGAAGGGAAACAAGAAAAGGCAAAAGCTGAAATTTTAGAACTTGCTAAAGATGTGAGTTATGATGACTTACAACCATTATTTAATACCGCAGCCAAAAAAGTGGGGACACGTATTGCAACCACAATTGTTTTGGGTGTTTTGCTTGAAAACGGACTTGAAAGAAATGCAGAGGTTAATGATTTTATTAACAAAGCTTTAGAAGATACGGATGCTCTTTTAGTTAAAGAGGCTAAAATGCTTCTTTAATTACCTTTTGTAAATAATTAAAAATGAGTTATCTATAAAAAATTTAGCTATATTTAACACCTAACTTCAACTTTTAACAATATGGATTTTTTAAATATTTATGCAATTTTAGCGGCCGCAATTTCAGCCTTGGTGGTTGGTTTTGTTTGGTATCACCCGAAAGTATTTGGTACCGCTTGGATGCATGCAGCAGGTATAACAGAGGAACAGATCAAAGGTGGAAACATGGCTAAAATTTTTGGTTTAGCACTACTTTTTGCTTTTATGTTAAGCTTTATAATGGAAAGTATTGTTATTCATCAAGCAGGTGCATTAAGTTTAGTTGGTGGTGATTCAAGTGTCGCGTTACAATCGTATTCTGATTTTATGACGGATTATGGAAATAATTTCAGAACTTTTAAACATGGAGTTTTACACGGTGTTATCGCTGGTATTTTCTTTGCGTTGCCTGTTTTGGGTACCAATGCCTTATTTGAACGAAAAAGTGCCAAATACATCCTTATAAATAGCGGGTATTGGATAGTAACACTTGGTATCATGGGTGGTATTATTTGTGCTTGGAAATAATAATTTGTAAACTTTTAACTTATATAAAGACTGAAGTATTTTAACTTCGGTCTTTTTTATTTTTAATATTGAAATCATTTAAAATTTATTATGCGGTAGCCAACCTCCCAAATTATTGGGATAAAGTTGTTGCACACGATATTTTTCTTCAAACATCCTATTTGAAAGCCCTTGAAGATGCTTCCCCAAAAAACATTCAACTTTTTTATGTTGGAATTTTTTCTGAAGATATTTTAGTGGGAGTTGCCATTATTCAACGTGTGCAGTTGTACTTAAAAGACATGTTTAGAACCATTAACGTTTCGTGTGCAAAAGAGTTTTGTCGTGATGTAGTTTCAAAAATATTAAAAGGCAATATTTTAGTAGTTGGCAACTTAACGCATACAGGACAACACGGTGTATTTTTTCAAAAGGAAAATATATCTCAAATTGCTTATTTGAATTTGGTTTATAATGCTTTAGAAACGATTAAAAATTATATAAAAACCAATCAAAATAAAACCATACGTGCCATTATGTTTAAAGATTATTTTCTTGATGATACCATACATCTGGAACCTGATTTTTTTAACCAGCATAAATTGCATAAAGTGAATGTACAACCCAATATGATTTTAGAATTTATACCAAACTGGTTAAGTTTTAACGATTATATAAATGCACTTAATAAAAAGTATAGAAATCGATATAAAACAGCTAGAAAAAAATTAAATGGCATTACATGTACAGAACTAGGTTTAGAAGCCATTAAAACGAATTCTAAGAGCTTACACGCCCTTTATTTGAATGTTTCTAACAACGCGAAGTTTAATACGTTTATATTGCCTGAAAATCATTTTTACAGTTTAAAACTTCAGTTAGAAAATCGATTTAGAGTGTTTGGTTATTATTTGAATGAAGAACTTATTGGTTTTTTCACTTTAATAGAAAATGAAAGGCATCTGGAAACTTATTTTTTAGGTTACGATGAAGCGCATCAATATAAAAATCAGTTATATTTAAATATGCTTTATAGTATGTTGGAATTTGGTATCAACAATCAATTTAAAACGGTTGTTTATGCCAGAACTGCTATGGAAATTAAAAGCTCGGTAGGAGCTAAACCTATACCTATGGTTGTGTATATAAAGCATACCAATAGTTTTATAAATGCAGTTTTAAAACAGGTTTTTGGATTAATGAACCCAAAACAAGAGTGGGAGGAAAGGCACCCGTTTTTATAAAAAGATAAAACCCCACAAGTTTTAAAATCTTGTGGGGTTTTATATAATTTATAAAAAAAACTTATTGTAATCTCTTTTTCTCTTTAGCTTCTTTCATTGCCTCACCAATTTGGTTACTAGCAGTAAAACTTGCAAGCATTTCGTTAAGCATATTACTTCCTGCTTGTGGCGAATTTGGCATTAAAATTAGGTTACTATTAGTGTGTTGTCCAATAGATTGCAATGTATCGTAATGTTGTGTTACAACAATTAAAGCAGAGGCTTCCTGCGAGTTTATCCCAACTTTATTTAACACAAGAACCGATTCTTCTAAGCCACGTGCAATTTCACGACGTTGGTCTGCAATACCTTGTCCTTGCAAACGCTTACTTTCAGCTTCAGCTTTCGCTTTTTCAACAATTAAAATACGAGCAGCATCCCCTTCATATTGTGCGGCTGTTTTTTCTCTATCGGCAGCATTAATACGGTTCATGGCTTCTTTTACTTGGGCATCTGGGTCAATATCTGTTACAAGTGTTTTAATGATGTCGTAACCATATTCCATCATGGCATCATTTAATTCGGTTTTAACCGCAATGGCAATATCATCTTTTTTCAAGAAAACATCATCTAAAATCATTTTTGGTACCTCGGCACGTACCACGTCAAATACATAACTAGTAATTTGATCGTGTGGATAGTCTAGTTTGTAAAAAGCATCTTCAACTTTGTCTTTGATAACCTTATATTGAACAGACACTTTTAGTTTAACAAACACATCATCTTTTGTTTTTGTTTCAACAATAACATCTAATTGCTGAATTTTTAAACTTAAACGACCTGCAACTTTGTCTATGATGGGTATTTTTAATTGTAAACCTGATTGGCGAATGCTTAAAAATTTTCCGAAGCGTTCAATAATAGCCGCAGATTGTTGTTTTACTGTAAAGAAGGACGAAAATAAAATAACTAATGCTAGGAAAAGTAAGGGGATAAGATAAAGGCTCATAATAAAATATTTTAAAATGTTTATAATTGGTATTTAATAAATTAAGTTAAAGATACAATGAAAAACGTAGAACTAATCTTATTAGTAGCTATAATATATGCTTTTGTTACAAAAATTAGTTAAAATGTAATTGAGTGTGTTTTTATTAATTTAAGCAATAAAACAAGTTTTCAATAAGTTAGATATATCCTCATTTAAAATTCTTAAAATGTTTTAAGTGATTATAACGTTAAGAATGGTTTAATACCTGCTGGTTTTAAATATTTTTTTAAATTTGAAGATATGAAAAGAAGAATGAAGATATGAAAAGAAGAACATTTTTAGAAACAACACTTAAAGGGTCCGCATTACTTGCCACAACAAGTTTATGGTCTTGTGCTGCCTTTGGAAAACAACCTGAAGCTGCTTTTATAGACCGTATTTTACCCGCTCCAGTAGGCGGTGGTTTTCGTGATGATAAGTATTGGATTTGGGGTTCGTCTGTTATTAAAGGTGAAGATGGTAAATACCATATGTTTGCTTCCAGATGGTCTAAAGATGTTGGTTTTGGAGCTTGGGTAACCAATTCTGAAGTTGTTAGAGCTGTGGCAGACACACCGGTTGGTCCTTATGAATTTCAAGAGGTGGTGTTGCCTGTTCGTGGAAAAGAATTTTTTGATGGCATGTGTACGCACAATCCAAGAATTATAAAATATAAGGATAAATATTTGTTGTATCACTTCGGTACGACTTATAATTTTCCCCAACCCAATAAAGAAAACCCAAAATTTTCTAGTGAAAATTGGAATGAAGCTTGGATAAACAAACGCATAGGTTTAGCTATAAGCGACTCTGTTTTTGGGCCATGGGAACGTGTTGATAAACCAGTAATTGAACCTCGTGCGGGGCATTGGGATGCATCCATAACATCAAATCCTGCGCCAGCAGTAGATCCTAAAACAGGAAAGATATTGTTAATGTATAAATCCTCAGCGACTCCAAAACCACCGTTATTATTAGGTGTTTGTATGGCCGATAGCCCTAGAGGTGAGTATAAAAGATTAAGTGAAGAACCTGTTTTTAGGTTTGAAACCCCAGGTAATGACCACATTGATGTAGAAGATCCATTTATTTGGTGGGCTGGTGATAAATATGAAGCTGTCATTAAAGACCGCTCTGGTGAAATTTGTGGTGAAGAGGGTGGTGGCATCCACGTGTGGTCTAAAGATGGTATAAAATGGCATTTGTTCGATCAAGTAAAAGCATACAGCCGTAATGTTTTATGGGATGATGGAACGACTTCGCATCAAAATCATTTTGAACGTCCTTTTGTTTTAATTGAAGACGGAAAGCCGACTCATTTATTTGCAGCTGTAGGAAGTGGCCCCGAGGCTTGGAAATTTGAAAATACTTGGAATATGGTAATTCCTTTGAAGCATTAATTAAAAAGCCCTAAATTTTGTTTTAGGGCTTTTTTATGAATTTTATAGTTTTGTAATTAATTTTTTAACACGTTTTATAGTTTCTGTTTTCCCAATCATAAACATAATTTCAAAAACATCAGGCCCGTGTAAACCTCCTACAAGAGCAATACGTAAAGGCATCATTATTTGTCCGAACCCCACATTATTAACCGTTATCCAGCCTTTAATTTCTGTTTGTATGTTATCTATTGAAAAATCTGTGATAGTGTCTAAAACATCATTTATAGAAGCCATTAATTCGCCAGTATTTTCTTTAAATGCTTTTTTAGAAGCTTTTTCATCGTAACAATTTGGTGCAACAAAAAAGAAAGCGCTCAATTCCCAAAAATCTGAAATAAATGTTCCACGTTCTTTTATCATGCCAACTACGAGCGCAATGTAATTCACATCAATATCGGCTAATTCAGAATGTTCTTTTTTGAAAGCCTCTGCCAATTCATCATTATTCTGTTCTTGCATGTAATGATGATTGAACCATTTAATTTTATCTGGGTCGAAACGTGCCCCCGATTTATTTACGCGCTCTAATTCAAAAGCAGCAATCAATTCTTCTAAATTAAAAATTTCTTGTTCTGTTCCTGGGTTCCATCCTAAGAATGCTAAAAAGTTTATCATAGCATCTGGGAAATAACCATCCTCTTTGTAACCTCTAGAAATTTCTTCAGTAACTGGATCTGTCCATTGTAATGGAAATACAGGGAAACCTAATTTATCACCATCACGTTTGCTTAATTTTCCTTTTCCTGTAGGTTTTAAAATTAATGGTAAGTGTGCAAATTCTGGAGCTTCCCAACCAAACGCTTTGTATAATTGATAATGCAATGCTAAAGATGGTAACCATTCCTCACCACGAATAACGTGGGTAATTTCCATTAAATGGTCATCTACAATATTTGCTAAATGGTAGGTGGGCATCCCGTCGCTTTTAAACAAAACTTTATCATCTAAAACGTTGGTTTCAATTTTAATGTCGCCACGAATGATGTCTGTTAAATGCAAAGTTTCGTCTTGCGGACTTTTAAATCGGATCACGTAATCATCACCAGCCTCCAATTTAGCCTGAGTTTTTTCCGCGCTAAGCGATAACGAATTGCTTAACTTTAAACGGTTGTGCCAATTGTAAATAAAAGTTTTTCCTTTAGCTTCGTGGTCGGCTCTGTGGAAATCTAATTCTTCTGCAGTATCAAAAGCATAGTAAGCGTTTCCTGATTTAATTAATTCTTCAGCATACGCTTTATATAAATGTTTGCGTTCACTTTGTCTATAAGGTCCAAATTTCTCATTCTTGTTAATACCTTCATCAAAAGGAATTCCACACCAATTCAAAGCATCAATTATGTATTGCTCAGCACCTTCAACATAGCGATTTTGGTCGGTATCTTCAATTCTTAAAATAAAGGTTCCGTTATGTTTTTTGGCAAATAAATAGTTGAATAATGCCGTACGTACACCACCTATATGAAGGGGTCCTGTTGGGCTTGGTGCAAAACGCACACGAACTTTTTTACTCATGTTTTGTAATTTTGTTGCAAAGATACAATTAACACATAATTATAAAGGCTGTAAAAAATAAAATTGTAGTTTAGTAAGTTAATAGTTTAGCGTTGAATTAGTTTCCCCAAATGATGAATAATTTTAAAAATATAAAAACCAAATTAGAAGCATTTATAAAGCGCTACTACACTAATGAGTTGCTTAAAGGTGCTATTCTGTTTTTTGCTATTGGGCTTTTGTATTTCCTATTTACTTTGTTTATTGAACATATTTTATGGTTGAATACAACGGCAAGAACTATTTTGTTTTGGTTTTTCGTTCTAGTTGAATTGGGTTTGCTTGTCAAGTTTATTTTTATTCCTCTAGCAAAATTATTCAAACTTAAAAAAGGAATCAATTATGAAGATGCTTCCAGAATTATCGGTCAGCATTTTCCGGAGGTGAATGATAAGTTGTTGAATGTTCTTCAGCTTCAAAAAAGTACTTCGCAGTCTGAATTACTTTTAGCAAGCATTGAACAAAAATCTTTAGAACTGAATCCCATTCCTTTTAAGCTCGCTGTTAATTTCAAAAAAAATATTCCTTATTTAAAATATGCTGCCATACCCGTATTAATTTTATTGGTAATGTTCATTTTTGGAAAAATGAATTGGTTTAGTGATAGTTTAGAACGCGTTACTCATTACCGAATGGCTTATGAACCACCAGCACCATTCCAGTTTTTTGTTGTAAATGAAAATTTAAACGCTATAGAAAACAAAGACTTTAAATTGATAGTTAAAACAGCAGGCGATGTGATTCCCGAAAATGCTGAAATAATTTATAACAATGAAACCTATTTTTTAAAACAAACTGGAATTGGCGAGTTTGAATATGTCTTTTCTCAACCAAAGGAATCCATCCAATTTCAGCTAAGTTCTAATAATGTCACCTCGAAACCTTATACTATTGAGGTTGTTGAAGTCCCTTCCTTGATAAGTTTTGAAATGCAGCTTAACTACCCAAAGTACACAAACAAACAAAATGAAATTTTGAAAAGTACGGGTAACGCCATGGTTCCAGAAGGTACATACATTACTTGGAGACTTAAAACAAAAGCTACCGATAAGGTTCAGTTATTTGCAAAAGACACTGTTAATTTTTCATCAGATAAAGCCGGTATTTTTGAAACATCTAAACGTGTTTATAATAATTTGGATTATAGTCTAAGCACAAGTAACACTGCCCTTAAAAATTATGAAACCTTAGCATTTAATTTAAATGTTGTTAAAGATGAATTTCCTAATATTAACTTACAAGTTAAAACAGATAGTTTGGATTTACAAACACTATACTTCAAAGGACAGGTGAGCGACGATTACGGATTCAGCAAACTACAGCTGGTTTATTATCCCTCCGAAGATGATACCAAAAAGAAAATTGAAAGCATTTCTATTGCAAATTCTAACATTTCAGAGTTTATAACGGCATTTCCTAACAATTTACAGATTGAAGAAGGAGTTTCTTATGAATTATACTTTCAAGTATTTGATAATGATGCCGTTAATAAGTATAAAAGCGTAAAAAGTAATGTTTTTAGTTATAGAAAGCGTACAAAAGAGGAAGAAGCCACTAAACAGCTAAATTCCCAAAGTGAATCCATCAAAGACTTGAATAAATCCTTAAAGAAATTTGACGAACAGGAGAAACAATTAGAACAATTATCTAAAACTCAAAAAGAGAAATCGAATCTAAATTTCAACGACAAAAAGAAGTTAGAAACTTTTTTAGAACGCCAAAAGCAGCAGGACGAAATGATGAAAAATTTCAACAAAAAGCTCAAAGATAATTTAGAAGAATTTCAAAAGGAAAATAAAGAGAAAGATGTTTTTAAAGAAGATTTACAAAAGCGTTTAGATGAAAATGAAAAACAGTTAAAACAAGATGAAAAGCTACTGGAAGAATTACAAAAACTTCAAGATAAAATCGGGAAAGAAGAGCTTACCCAAAAGTTAGAAGATTTGGCAAAACAGAATAAAAACAAGAAACGTAGTTTAGAACAATTATTGGAATTAACAAAGCGTTTTTATGTTGAAAAAAAGTTAGCAAAACTCAAAGATGATTTGGATAAACTTGCTAGTGAGCAAGACAAATTAGCCAACCAACAAGAAGCTAAAAACGCCAAGGATGAACAAGAGGAATTAAATAAAATATTTGATGAATTTAAAAAGCAATTAGAGGAATTAAAGAAAGATGGAAAAGACTTAAAGAAGCCCATTGAAGTTCCTCAAGATAAATTATTGGAAAACGAAATTACGAAAGATCAAGAAAAGGCGACTGAAGAATTAGAAAAAAAAGAAAAGGCTTCAGACAAAAATGAAAACCAAAAAAACGCTAAGGATAGTCAAAAGAAAGCGGCTCAAAAAATGAAGAAATTGAGCCAACAAATGCAAAGCTCCATGCAAGCAGGAGGTGGCGAACAAATGCAAGAAGATGTTGAAATGCTAAGACAAATTTTAGATAATTTGGTATTGTTTTCATTCGATCAAGAAAAGCTTATGAAACGTTTTCAAATGGTTGAAGAAAACGATAATCAATATGCTTCGTTCCTTAAAAAGCAAAATTATTTAAGAGAACATTTTGAGCATGTAGATGATAGTTTGTTTGCTTTATCGCTTCGCCAACCAAAGCTTTCCGAAGAAGTAAATAAACAAATTACAGATGTGTTTTACAACATAGATAAAGCCCTGGGTTTGTTTGCGGAGAATCAAATTTATCAAGGTGTTTCCAACCAACAATTTACTATCACAGCAGCTAATAATCTAGCTAATTTTTTAAGTGATGTTTTAGATAACATGGAAGAAAACTTAAGTATGTCCATGGGTAAAGGAGGTCAAGGTGATATGCAGTTACCAGATATTATTATGAGCCAAGAGGAGCTCAATAAAATGATGGAAGAAGGTTTGAAAAAAGGTAATGAGGGAAAACCTAAAGGTGAAGGCGAAGGCAAGAAAGAAGGCGAAAAAGGCAAACAAGGAGACCATGGAAAAGAGGGCGAAAAAGAAAATAGTGGTGATGGAAAAAACGGTAATAAAACTGGCGGTGAGGGTGAAGGAAATAGTGAAGACATGAATGGATTATTATACGAAATATATCAGCAACAACAAGAGCTTAGAAATGCCTTGGAAGAGAAGTTGGCTAAAGAAGGTAAATTAGGTAACGCATCGTCTTTATTACGTAAAATGGAAGAGGTTGAATTGGATTTGTTAAACAAAGGTTTTACCAATCAAACACTTCAGAAAATGATGGATCTTAAGCATCAATTATTAAAAATGGAGAATGCTACGTTTCAACAAGGGGAGGATAATAAGCGTGAATCGAAAACCAATCAAGGAGACTATAATAACGATTCCAACAATCAAATTCCTAATGCTAAGCAATATTTTAATACGACTGAAATATTGAACAAACAAATGCTACCTTTGCAGCCAATTTATAAAAAGAAAGTTCAAACTTATTTTAAGCAAAGCAATGATTAGTTTTAATTACGAAACAACCTTTTCATTAGACAATGAAGAGCAATTATCTGAATGGATTAGTAGTGTAATTTCAGAAGAAAAGTGTCAGTTAGAAGAGATTAATTATATCTTTTGTGATGATGAATATCTTCATAAATTGAATGTTCAATTCCTTAATCACGATACGCTTACAGATATTATAAGCTTTGATTATTCCATTGGTAAAAACATACAAGGGGATATTTATATTTCGGTTGATAGAGTAGCAGATAACGCTAAAGATTTTAATGTGTCTGTTCTCGAAGAATTAATGCGCGTTATGGTTCATGGCGTATTGCATTATTGCGGTTACAAAGACAAGTCAGTTACTGAAGCTAAGTTGATGCGTGACAAAGAAAACCACTACCTAAAGCAGCTAGCTTAATATTCAGCAAATCAACGTATATTTGCAAATTCAAAAATCAAATTTAGTTAATGTTCCACGTGGAACAATTCAATAAATCAAGTTATGTTTAATGATGTTTATGATGTTATAGTTGTTGGTGCTGGTCATGCTGGAAGCGAAGCCGCTGCGGCTGCTGCCAACATGGGAAGCAAAACATTGCTTATCACAATGAGCCTGCAAAACATTGCGCAAATGTCTTGTAATCCTGCTATGGGAGGTATTGCGAAAGGCCAAATTGTTCGCGAAATTGATGCGCTTGGTGGATATAGTGGTATCGTTTCTGATACCTCTGCTATACAGTTTAAAATGCTTAATAAATCCAAAGGACCTGCTATGTGGAGTCCGAGAGTTCAGAGTGACCGTATGCGATTTGCAGAAGACTGGAGATTGATGCTGGAAGGGACTCCGAATTTAGATTTCTATCAAGAAATGGTTTCTGGTTTATTAGTTGAAAATAGAAAAGTTGTTGGTGTTAAAACGGCGTTAGGAGTTGAGGTAAAAGGCAGGTCTGTTGTGTTAACTAATGGTACTTTTTTAAATGGATTGATACATATTGGTGATAAGAATTTTGGAGGTGGTAGAGCAGGTGAAAAAGCCGCAACAGGTATTACGGAACAGTTAGTGAGTTTGGGTTTTGAATCTGGGAGAATGAAAACGGGAACGCCTCCACGAGTAGATGGTCGTTCGTTGGATTTTTCTAAAATGATTGAACAGCCTGGGGATGAAAATCCAGAGAAATTCTCTTATTTGGACGTTACTAAACCATTGGTAAAACAACGGTCTTGTCACATGACTTACACAAGTGAATTGGTTCACGATTTGCTGCGTGAAGGGTTTGATAGATCACCTATGTTTAATGGTCGAATTAAAAGTTTAGGGCCTAGATATTGCCCTTCTATAGAAGATAAAATTAATCGTTTTGCAGATAAAGATAGGCATCAATTGTTTGTTGAGCCAGAAGGTTGGAATACTTGTGAAGTTTATGTAAATGGCTTTTCAACATCACTTCCGGAAGACGTTCAATTTAAAGCCTTGCGTTCTGTTGTTGGATTTGAAAACGTGAAATTTTTTAGACCAGGTTACGCTATCGAATATGATTATTTTCCACCTACTCAATTAAAACATACTTTAGAAACTAAGCTGATAGATGGTTTGTATTTCGCTGGTCAAATTAACGGAACAACGGGTTATGAAGAAGCAGCTTCTCAAGGTTTGATGGCTGGTGTTAATGCCAGTTTGAAAGTACATGATAAAGATCCTTTTATTCTAAAAAGAGATGAAGCATATATAGGTGTTTTGATCGATGATTTAATTACCAAGGGGACAGAGGAACCTTATAGAATGTTTACATCTCGCGCAGAATATAGAACCCTTTTGCGTCAAGATAATGCGGATATTCGACTAACACCAAAAAGTTTTGAGTTAGGTTTGGCAAGTGAGGCGCGTATCATTAGAATGGAGGAAAAGCATAATGCGGCTGAAAAGTTTGTTGAGTTTTTTGCTGAAACAAGTATTAAACCAGAAATAGCCAATCCTGTTTTGGAGTTAAAGGATTCTTCTCCAATTAGGCAATCAGATAAGATGTTCAAGATTTTTTCTAGACCAAACATCACTATTGATGATATGCGTAAATTTGAAAAAGTTGAAGCTTACATACAACATAATAATTTGGATATTGAAGTTATTGAGCAAGCAGAAATTCAAGTTAAATATTCTGGATATATTTCGAAAGAAAAGAATAATGCTGATAAATTGAGTAGGTTGGAGTATGTTAAAATACCAGAAAATTTTGATTATTCTCAAATTAAATCTATGAGTTTTGAGGCGCGTGAAAAACTGAAAAAAATACAACCTGCAACGGTGTCTCAAGCTTCAAGAATTAGCGGTGTTTCCCCTAACGATATCTCAGTATTGCTGGTTTATATGGGGCGTTAAATTCCTGAAAAGAGTAAAATTTTAGTTTTAATCCATTTAAAAACTAAATATTATACAAACGTTCCACGTGGAACGTTTGTAGTTTTTTTTAAAATATTTGTGTATTCGTGACAAAAGAAAATTCAAAATCGCCATTTGTAAAAGTAAAAGATCATTCCGTTTCAGGAGAACTGTTTAGTTTAATTGAAAACGAAACATACGGGTTTTTGGAAACAACGCCCCAGCCATCTTCTGAATTCCTACCCGATTATTATATAAGTGAAGATTATATTTCGCATACCGATTCCAAAAGAAATATTTTTGAAAATGTGTACCACTTGGTTAGAAAAATTTCTTTAAAACAAAAGCTTAAACTCATCAATAAGTTTTCATCTGAACAAAAAACGCTTCTCGATGTGGGATGTGGTACGGGCGATTTTTTGCAAACGGCGCAACAAAATAATTGGATGGTTTCTGGAATTGAACCTAACCAAGAGGCGAGAAGTATTGCTAACAAAAAAACCTATAACTCTGTTTTCGATACAGAACAACTTTTAAAATTTGAACCTAAAAGTTTTGACGCTATTACGCTTTGGCATGTATTAGAGCATTTGCCAAATTTAGAAGAACATATTCAAATTTTAAATAAATTATTAAAACCTAATGGTGTTTTAATAATTGCAGTCCCAAATTATAAAAGCTACGATGCCACTTTTTACAAAGAGTATTGGGCGGCTTTTGATGTGCCCAGACATCTATGGCATTTTAATAGAACGTCGATATCTAAATTGGTTTCTAAAATTTCTATGAAAGTAGTAAAAATAAAACCCATGTATTTTGATGCCTTTTATGTAAGTCTTCTTTCTGAAAAATATAAAAATGGCAAAATGAATATTTTAAAAGGCTTTTGGGTTGGTTTGCTGTCAAACTTAAAATCTTTGTCAACAAAAGAGGTTTCTTCCTTAATTTATGTCATTAAAAACTATTAAAATCAATTTTAAGGCGTTTTAAGCTTTGTTTTGCTCTGAAATTGTATAATCACCACCGTAAATTTTAAAAATTGATTTAAACGGATTTATGAGTCTTATTTTTGATAAGAAAACCTTATTAACGTAAATAATTATCATAAATTAAACTTATATAATAAAATCAAACAAATTTTCAACTTAAATATAGTTTACTTTATTACTTTTGCTCGTGTTATAAAATTATACAAATGAAAAATATATTTTACGCAGTAGCGGTTATGTTGGCATTTACTTCTTGCCAAGAACAAGCAAAAATTGGATTTGTTGATAACGGAACAGTTATAAACGATTATCAAGAAAAAAAAGATGTGGAAGCTAAATACCAAGCTAAAGAAGAAGCTTTTAGAAAAAAAGCTGATAGTGTTGGTCAAGATTTTCAATTAGAAGTTCAAGAAACCCAATTAACAGCTCAAAAATCATCTCAAGCTAAAGCTCAAGAATTAATGGGTGGTTTGCAACAAAAGCAACAATTGCTTCAACAAAAAATGCAAATGGAGCAACAACAATTACAACAAGAGTTTCAAGCTGAAATTGATTCTGTAATTAGTAAAGTAAAAAAACACGTTAAAGAATACGGAAAAAGCAATGGCTACACATACATTTTAGGTACTAGTGACGCTGCCGCTACTGTTATGTACGGCGCTGACGATAATGATTTAACAAAAACTATTTTAGATGCCTTAAACAAGGAGTACAAAAAATAGTATTGAAACTTATAAATTTAAAAAGCCTTGAAAATTCAATTTCAAGGCTTTTTTTATGATTTTATTCAGCTTTTTTATGCAATAACCGTGTCAATTTAATAGATAAATCGGTTAAAATTATTTTAGAATTCCCATTGCGTTCAATATGGTAAATAGCGTCTTGCAGTTCGTCGCTTATTTCCATAATGTTATTACCATGTATAAAAGGCGCAAAATTTTCAAGTTTAAATTTATCGGTTTTGGGCTCTAAAAAAACCAAATCGGTGGCATTATAATTAAGTAACAAGGCTTGTCTAAAAAAATCTAAACAGAAATTAAGAAACTGTTTCTGTGTTTCTCTGCCTGTTTTGGAAATATCATCGCTCCAAGAAATTAAATCGTGAATGGCCGCTTTGTTTCCTTTCGCTTTAAAAGCACTTCGAATCCAGAAAATAAACCAAGTTTCAAACTGTAAATCTTCAGAATCTTGATATACTAAATCGCAAGCTTTATTATAATTTCCATTAGCTTGGTGCGCAATTTTTGAAGCCACAGTAGTCTCTAAACTGTACTGTTTTATCAAACCATCTTTAACAACAGCTTCGGCCAAAGGTGGAAAATGTAATACTTGGCAACGCGAACGTATGGTGTTAATTATTTGTTGCTCATCTTCGGCAATTAAAATAAAAACCGTTTTATTGGGCGGCTCTTCAATAAGTTTTAAAAGCTTATTCGCGGCAGCTGTGTTCATTTTTTCTGCCATCCAAATAAGCATCACTTTATAACCACCTTCATAAGCTTTTAAAGACAGTGCTTTTACAATATCTTGCGCCTCATCAACCCCAATTTGCCCTTGTTTATTGTCAACTCCAAGCAATTTGTACCAATCAAATAAATTTCCGTAAGGTTGTTCCTTTAAAAGTTGGCGCCATTCTTCTAAATAATGACTAGAAACAGGATGACTTTTAGCCTTATCACTTGTAGTAACGGGAAATGCAAAATGCAAATCTGGATGCGAAAAATTCTTGAATTTTATGTTGCAGGCTTCGTTACCAGAATTATTTTCTCCATTAATATTGCCACACAAAATATATTGCGCATAAGCAATTGCCATGGGCAATGTACCGCAGCCTTCTGGTCCCACAAACAATTGTGCATGCGGAATGCGTCCATTATCAACACTTTGTGTTAAATGTTTTTTTAGGTGTTCTTGCCCAAGAATATCTGTGAATTGCATAAACAAACCTACACAATTTTTACAACATGGTAAAACACAATTTTAGTATAATGGGCGTTACCACAAGGGTCGGGTTTTCCGCTATATCTTTTGGTTTTTTTAAATTACAAGGGCTCAATACACTCTTAAAAGCTTAAAAACTTTTTTATAAGTCATGTCTTATCAAAGAAAAGCAAAAGGATGCCGCTTCAACCCCTAACGCACCTATTTATTTAGTTAATAGCTATGCCCAAAAGTAGGCTTACTTAAAAAAAATTAAAGCTATATCGTTTTCGTTTAAAAACAGGTTTTATAGCATATTTTAATTAGTTACATTTGTATTTAAATACTTAAAAATAATACATATATATAATGAAAACGCTTAACGATTTTAATTTCAAAAACAAAAAAGCATTAATTCGTGTAGATTTTAATGTGCCTTTAAACGATAAGTTTGAAGTAACCGATGATACCAGAATAGTATCTGCAAAACCAACTATTATTAAAATTTTAGAAGACGGTGGAAGCTGTATTTTAATGTCACATTTAGGACGTCCAAAAGGAGTTCAAGATCAATTTTCTTTACGTCATATCGCTAATAAAGTTGAAGAAATTTTAGGAGTTGAAGTTAAGTTTGTAGATGCTTGCGTAGGTGAAAAAGCTGAGGCTGCGGCTGCTAGTTTGCAACCAGGGGAAATTTTGTTGCTTGAAAATTTACGTTTTCATAAAGAAGAAGAAGCTGGTGATAAAGCATTTGCAGAGCAATTATCAAAACTAGGCGATATTTATGTAAATGATGCTTTTGGAACGGCTCACAGAGCACATGCTTCAACCACTATTGTTGCTCAATTTTTTCCTAATAATAAATGTTTTGGTTATTTATTGGCTCAAGAAATTGAAAGCATCAACAAAGTATTAAAAGATGGTGAAAAACCCGTTTTAGCTGTACTTGGAGGTGCTAAAGTGTCTTCAAAAATAACTATTATCGAAAACATATTAGATGCTGTAGATCACTTAATAATTGGTGGAGGTATGGCATTTACCTTTATTAAAGCGCAAGGCGGAAAAATAGGAAACTCTATTTGTGAAGATGATAAACAAGAATTAGCTTTAGAAATATTAAAACAAGCCAAAGCTAAAAATGTACAAGTGCATATTCCTGTTGATGTTATTGCGGCAGATGCTTTTAGTAACGATGCCAACACGCAAGTTGTTGATATTAATGCAATTCCAGATGGTTGGGAAGGTGTTGATGCGGGACCAAAATCTATAAAACAATTTCACGACGTTGTTATGAAATGTAAAACGATTCTTTGGAATGGACCTCTTGGCGTTTTCGAAATGGAAAGTTTTGCAAAAGGAACTATTGAATTAGGAAATTCTATCGCAGAAGCTACTAAAAATGGTGCATTTTCTCTTGTTGGTGGTGGCGATTCTGTTGCTGCTGTAAAACAATTTGGATTTGAAGATAAAGTGAGTTACGTAAGTACCGGTGGAGGTGCTATGTTAGAAAGTTTAGAAGGTGTTGTTTTACCAGGAATTGCTGCTATTTTAGAATAAGCTTTTTAAATTCAATTAATAATTAGCCACAAGTATATGAGTGTTTTTATTCATGTATTTGTGGTTTTTTATTTTAAAATGTTCAATATATCCGATGAAATGTATTAAAATCCGACGTTTTGCACCTTTTTTTATTAGATAAATGAAATTAAGTTTTTATTTTAACTTAAAAAATACGATTTTAGCCATAATATCGTTCAATATGACCAAATGAATAGATTTATGACGTTTAGATTTTTTATATCGCTAGCACTTTTTAATGTTACTTTGTGCTTTTCACAAATGCAAGATTCTATTTCTGCAAAAGGAAATACGAATGATTTAAAACACATTGAAACCCAAAAGGATAGTCTTTTAATTGAAAAAGTTGAGGATGATTTAATCGCTGCCGATTTTGACCAAAAATGGTTAGAAGAATTATATAGTAATTCGCTTTACGATACTATTTATAATTCCATTACAGAACTTACTTTTGATGAAGTGGAATACCCCGAACTTTCAACTGAAGTTTTAAAAACAAGACTAGCAGATTTAAGTTCAAAAACACCTTTTAATGTGGAATATAATCCTGGTTTAGAAAGTGTTATAAAATCCTATTTAAAAAACAGAAGAGGTAGCTTGCAAAAACTTATTAATTTAAGTGCTTTTTATTTCCCCATGTTCGAGCGTGAATTAGATAATTATGATTTACCTCTTGAAATTAAATATTTAGCCATTGTAGAATCGGCACTGAAACCCAGAGCGAAATCCAGAGTAGGCGCTACGGGCTTATGGCAATTTATGTATAGTACAGGCAAAATGTACGGATTGGATGTAAGCAGTTATGTTGATGAGCGTAGCGATCCCATAAAATCTACCGAAGCTGCTGCAAAATATTTATCAAAACTTTACGAAATTTTTGGAGATTGGGATTTAGCACTTGCTGCTTACAATTCAGGCCCGGGAAATGTAACCAAAGCCATCCGTCGTTCTGGAGGGTATCAAAATTATTGGAATATTAGGCATAATTTACCTCGCGAAACTGCAGGATATTTACCAGCTTTTTTAGCAACGATGTATATTTTTGAGTATGCTGAAGAACATGGTTTTACAAAACCAAAACCAGAAGTCGCTTATTTTGAAACCGATACCATACGCGTAAAACAAATGATTACACTCGATCAAATATCGGAAGCTACGGGTGTTGAAATGGAAGAACTTCAGTTTTTAAATCCTTCATATAAATTAGATATTATCCCTTTTGTAAAAGGTGAAAACTATACACTTCGTCTACCCAGAACTATTATTGGTGATTTTGTAACAAACGAAGAGCAAATATATCAGCTTGCTAAAACAGAATTTGATAAGCGCGAAAAACCCATGCCTCAATTTTTTGACGCGGATACAAAAACGACCCATAAGGTTCGTTCTGGTG
Organism: Mariniflexile fucanivorans; assembly: GCF_004341235.1. Taxonomy (GTDB): domain Bacteria; phylum Bacteroidota; class Bacteroidia; order Flavobacteriales; family Flavobacteriaceae; genus Mariniflexile; species Mariniflexile fucanivorans. The sequence continues at coordinate 740,202 of NZ_SLUP01000001.1, read as the reverse complement.
AATTTTTAGGCTTAATTGCTAGAAAATATAGTGTTCGTGTAAGCGATATAAAAAAGTGGAATGGTTTAAGAAGTAATAATTTAAAAATAGGGCAGCGTTTAACTATTTATCCGAAAAACGGAGCCGTTTCAGCGACAGTTTCAACTAATAAAGCGACTACTTCTAAAGTGGTTTCTGCTAGTTCAAAAATATATACAGTAAGAAGTGGGGACTCATTATGGAGCATCTCACAAAAATTTTCTGGAGTTTCTGTTCAAAATATTAAAGATTGGAACGGTATTAGTGGTAGTAAATTAAAACCAGGAATGAAACTTAAAGTATCTAAAAGTTAAAACTTCCAAAAACCTAATTTAAATTATGCGAAATATTATTTTTTCAGCAGCTTTACTGTTTTTATTTGTTTCCTGTGGTGACAAAAAATCATCCGATGATAAGATGCTTTTAGATTCATCGGGAAGCATCAACAACGTATCTGTTGTTGTAGACAATGAATTGTGGAACGGTAGCGTAGGAGACGCTATTAGAAACGTGCTTACAGCACCCATTTATGGCTTACCGCAGGATGAGCCTATGTTTACCATTAGTCAAATTCCACCATCAGTTTTTACGGGTTTCGTAACAAAAAACAGAACCATTTTAAAAATTGAAGTAAGTAAAGATGCTGGTATGGAAATAAAAAACAATGTATACGCCCAGCCTCAAAAGGTCATTATAGTGTCAGGTGCATCAAGAGAACAACTTGTGGAAGCTATAAATGATAATGCAGCAAAAATAGTTAAAACCTTTAAAAGTGAAGAAATTGCTGAGAGACAGCGACAAATGGCCAAATCGCCTCATAATTTTACCTCAATTCAAGAAAAATTAGGCTTTACTATTCAATTTCCTTCAGCATATAGAATTAAAAAATCTAGCGATAATTTTTTCTGGATGAGTAAAGACATTACCACTGGAACTACCAATTTATTGTTTTTCACAGTGCCTTTTAATAATATTAAGCGAAACGATAGTTTGGTGAATCAAATAATAAAAATTAGAGATTCTGTAGCAAAAGAGCAAATTAAGGGAAGACAAGATGGCGATATAAAATCAAACGGTGAAAAAGTTGAATCTTATATGACTACTGAAAACATGTATGCTCCTTATGTTCATGAAACTATAATTGATAATAAGCCAGCCATTGAAACTAAAGGATTATGGGATTTAAAAGCAGATTTTATGGGAGGACCATTTATAAATTACGCTATTGAAGACAAAATAAATAAAAGATGGGTAATTGTTGAAGGGTTTGCATTCGCACCTTCGGTAGAAAAACGCAACTACATGTTAGAGCTAGAAGCTATAATTAAATCGATTAAAATTAATTAGAATACGATTTATAAAACAAAAAAGACCAACAAGCTGTTGGTCTTTTTTGTTTATTTCAAAAGAAGATGAATTACTTTTTATCCTCTTTTTTATCGTCTTCTCTACTGGCATCTTTAAATTCTTTAATACCGCTTCCTAGTCCTCTCATTAATTCAGGGATTTTCTTTCCTCCAAACAATAATAGAACAACCACAACAATTAGTACAATTTGCATGGGACCAATAGCTAGAAATATACCTAATGAATTCATAATTATTAATTTTATGATGCAAAGTTAATAATTAAAGTTTAATAAAATCGTTTTAAGCATAACTTTAGCATAAAGCAACCACTCTTGACATAATTTTATTTAATTTTGCTTTAAGATGAACACAAAGAAACCTGAAAAAAGAAAAATAAAACGGAAATTACTCGATAAGTACCGATTGGTAATACTTAACGAGCATACGTTCGAGGAACGCTTATCGATTAAATTAACACGCTTAAACGTATTTGTTCTAGCTTCCTTAACGGCCATTATTTTAATAGCAGGTACCACCATGCTCATTGCTTTTACCACGTTAAAAGAATATATACCTGGTTACTCTTCTGCGTCATTAAAGAAAAAAGCAACCGAACTAAGTTATAAAACCGATTCATTACAACAAGTAATAACCATGAACGATCGGTATTATGAATCTATAAAGAAGGTTTTACAAGGTGAAGTGAGCACGGTAGATTTTTCAAGGGATTCTATTATTCAAGCAGTAAAATTAGAAGCAAGTGAAGTAAACTTAAACCCAACTGCTGAAGATTCTATTTTAAGACAAAAAGTAGATAAAGAAGATAAATATAATTTGTTTGAGTCGGCAACATCTGCATCCAATTTCATATTATTTCCGCCTGTAAATGGAACAATAAGTGAACAATATAATGTAAAAAACAAACATTATGCAGTTGATATTGTGGTTGCCAAAGGAACACCCATTAAAGCAACTGCCGATGGGATTGTTATATTTGCAGAATGGACCGCCAATACAGGTTACGTTGTAATTATTGAGCATAGTTACGGGTTAATTTCAGTTTATAAACACAATTCTGCCTTAGCAAAAACGCAAGGCGATTTGGTAAAGGCAGGTGAGGTTATTGCATCTGCAGGAAATGCAGGAGAGCTTTCTAGCGGTCCGCATTTGCATTTCGAACTTTGGAACGATGGTTACCCAATAAACCCAACAAACTTTATAGATTTTAAATAAGATGATGTCAATAAAATCGGCTTTAGCAAAACCCTTTGCAAAACGTGTGCATTATACAGTTCAAAAGTGGGCCAAAAAACCTTTTGAAACCCAAGAAAAGGTGTTTCAAAACCTAATTTCAGAGGCGGCTAGTACGCAGTTTGGTAAAGACCACGATTTTATAAGTATCAATTCTCATGAAGATTTTGTAAAACGTGTACCCATTCGAGATTATGAAGATTTAAAACCATATGTTGAGCGCGTTGTTGCAGGTGAAGAAGATATTCTTTGGAAAGGAAAACCTATTTATTTTGCTAAAACCTCGGGGACAACGTCTGGTTCAAAATACATCCCTATTACAAAAGAAAGTATGCCCTACCATGTAGAAGCTGCCAGAAATGCTATTTTATTGTATATAAATGAAACAGGAAATAGCAAATTTGTAGATGGTAAAATGATTTTTCTACAAGGAAGCCCCATTCTTAAAGAACAAAATGGCGTTCAATTAGGCCGACTTTCGGGTATCGTAGCACATTATGTTCCTAAATATCTTCAAAAAAACCGATTACCATCATGGGAAACCAATTGTATAGAAGATTGGGAAACAAAAGTTGATGCGATTGTTGAAGAAACGCTTCCGGAGGATATGACGATTATATCGGGTATTCCATCGTGGGTCCAAATGTATTTTGAAAAAATTCAGCAAAAAACAGGTAAAAAAGTAGGTGACGTTTTTAAAAATTTCAACCTTTTTATTTTTGGAGGTGTTAATTATGAACCCTATCGAGCAAAATTTGAAAACTTAATTGGAAGAAAAGTTGATAGTATAGAATTGTACCCAGCAAGCGAAGGTTTTTTTGCATTTCAAGATAAACAGCAAGAAAAAGGCATGTTACTTCAATTAAACTCTGGTATTTTTTACGAGTTTATTAAGGCTGATGAATTTTTTAATGAAAACCCAAAAAGGATTACCATTAAAGATGTAGAGATTGGCGTAAATTATGTGATGATTATTTCAACCAACGCAGGCCTTTGGGCATATAATATTGGCGATACGGTAGAGTTTACTTGCACAAAACCATTTCGTGTTATTGTTTCTGGACGCATCAAACATTTTATTTCCGCTTTTGGAGAACATGTTATTGGCAAAGAAGTAGAACAAGCCATGCAAGAAGCTGTATTAGGCTCAAATATTCAAATTTCAGAATTTACGGTGGCGCCTCAAATTAACCCAAAAGAAGGATTGCCTTTTCATGAATGGTTTATAGAATTTGAAAACGAACCTGATGATATTTCAGCGTTAGCTAGCAAAATAGATGTTTCACTTCAAAAGCAAAATAGTTATTATTTCGATTTAATTCAAGGCAAGGTTTTACAACCGCTTAAGATAACCAAAGTGAAAAAAGATGGGTTTCAAGAGTATATGAAATCTGTTGGGAAATTAGGTGGGCAAAATAAGCTGCCAAGACTGTCTAACGACAGAAAAATAGTTGCGGGTTTACCACACATCAATTAAACTAAAAAGTAGTACATTTGGTGCGTTAAAAAATGAGTATGAGTAACAAAAAACATCACGATAGAACGCGAGCCCAAGAGAGTTCGAACGCCATTGAGCGGATGTATATAACGATGCGCCATTTATTTAATAGAGGCTTTTACAAACCTATGGGTATTTCGGGCGAAACGCTTCGCCAATCCTTACTGCTTTTACGACCAGAAATATATGGTTCTATAGGAGAAGAAAAGGCCGAATTAGAAGGCTTGCTTTATGTTATTGATAGGCTTCCCATTGGGATTGAAGAGTGTACGTTTATTAATTTAACGAGTGACGAGGGGTATTCCAACTCCCATTTCAAAGCTATAATTCCAGAAAAAAGAAGACGTAATTGCTACAGAATTGATGCAGAGCAAATGAATATCGAAATCACGCGCGGACGTTCTGAAATATATGATATTTTAACCCACATCACTTTTATTTTTATTGAATCGCACAAAATTAGTAATCGTGTTTTAATTGATGAAAGCGGAGCAACTACTAGAGATTGGACAAAACTTGAAAAAGCCGTTGCATCAAAAAAGAAATTAACGCAAGAGGAGCGTGAAATAGCGATTACACATACGGCCAATATTTTAGGACGAACGTTTAACGAATTGAGAGCTGCTTATCAAGATTTTGCTACACCAGAACAACCAGAACGCTTACTGCATATTGTGTATTGGTTAGGAAAACTAGCCATAGAAGAGCAAATAAATAATAACAAACGTACCGTAACGTTTAGCCCAGTTTTAAGAGAACGACTTGGTCACCACATACATGGCGAAATTTGGGCAGATGCCATTAAGGACGTATTGTATAAGAATGAATTGTTGGAGAGACCCATACATATCATCAGTGCCAATATGCATAGTGTTATGAATACACTGTTTTCATCATCAATTTTAAAAACAGTACCATCAAAAGATATTTATAGCGTTTATGAGTCATTAAGTAAAAAGGAGAACAATGATTTGCGAAGTAAAGTAACCAAAGAAGCGTTGCAAAATGGTATGATTTATATTGAAGATACTTCGGGTACCAAAATAGATGTTCAAATTTTTGACACCAGTAAAATAGATGTTTCAAAATTAGATATTCAAGTGGACGAAAATCTGATAAAATCTAAAAAACCGGTTATTTTGGTTATGGATTATGCTTTTGGAGAACAAGCATACGAAACTATTGATGAATTACTAAAACCTTATAAAATAAAAGGGAGTAAAATTCATTTGAACATAGATTCTATTTCCATAATGGGAAAAGCGGGCATTTTAGAAGGAGGAAAAGGAGATATCATGATACCAACAGCTCATATTTTTGAAGGTACAGCTGATAATTATCCATTTCATAATGAATTATCTAAAGATGACTTAGAGGACAATGGAATTGATGTTTATGAAGGCACGATGATTACCGTTTTGGGAACTTCACTACAAAACAAAGACATTTTAAAGTTTTTTTACAACTCTACATGGCGTGTTATTGGATTGGAAATGGAGGGAGCACATTATCAAAAAGCCATACAAGCAGCATCAAAAGTAAGAGGCAGTATTAGTCCTAATGTAAAAGTAAGGTACGCTTATTATGCTAGCGATAATCCTTTAGAAACTGGAGCTACACTAGCCTCTGGCGGTTTAGGAACTACAGGTGTAAAACCAACGTATTTAATAACAAGAAAAATAATTGAACAAATATTTAATTAATAATACTTTATAATATGAGTAACGATTTACCAAAACCACAACAATCTGAAGAAGTAGACTTAGGGCAATTATTTAAGCTTATAGGGAATGCTTTTGATCGTTTTTTCCGTTTCATAGGTAATATTTTTAAAACCTTGTTTTTAGCTTTTGTTTGGTTTGTGTTTTTTATAAAAAAGCATATTATAAAGTTATTTATTGCCGGCTTTATTGGGGTTCTGCTAGGATTTTCACTTGAAACGGCTTTAGAACCTGTATATAAATCCTACGCTACCATTAAACAGAATTACCAAACAGGTGAAAATTTATATAATTCTATAAGCTATTATAAAGATTTGGTAAGACAGAAAGATATTAATACCCTAAAAAAATCCTTAAATATTGAAGAAGCTGAAGCGGCATCAATTTTAGATTTTGAAATAGTGCCTATCTTAACAGAAAACGAAAAAATACAGAATTATGATACTTATATCAAAACATTAGACTCTATGGTTGCATCAAAAGTAACCTATGAAACTTATGTTGCTAATTTTGAAGATTATAATTATGAATATCAACAAATTGCTATTAAAGCAAAAGCTAGAAATAATTTCAAAAAAGTATTTGATAAAATAATTGAAAATATTGACACTAATGAGTTCTTTAAAAGAGAACAAAAAAAGGACTTAACAGAACTTAAAAATCAAGAGTCTTCATTAATAGAAGCATTGAACCAATCCGATTCCTTACAAAGTACATACAAGCGTGTATTAGAAAAGGTATCTGGAAAAGAAAATGGAGGACAAACAAGTATCACTATTGAAGGTTCTACACAAATAGACAAAACAAAAGAGTTTGATCTATATAAAAGCGATCTAGAACTAAGAGAAAAATTAGTAGAAAATAGAAGAAAACAAGCCGATAAAGAATTTGTTATAGAAGTAGTGTCTAGCAAGCAAGAAAGTGGTATTATAGACAAAACTAAAAAGGTTTTTGGCAAAACAGTTACTAATAAAATGTTTTATGCTGTTGGTATTGTATTGTTAACTCTATTAGTTTTATTAAGCTTAGAATTTATTAAATTTTTAGAGAAATATAAAACAGATAAATGAAAATATTAATTACAGGAGGTGCGGGATTTATAGGTTCTCATGTGGTAAGGTTATTTGTTGAAAAATATACAAACTACCATATTTTTAACATTGATCTACTAACTTATGCAGGTAATTTAGAAAATTTAAAAGATATTGAAGGCAAGCCCAACTACACGTTTATAAAAGGGGATATTACCAACGAAGTTTTTATAAACGAATTATTCGAAAAGCACAAGTTTGAAAAGGTTATCCACCTAGCCGCGGAATCTCATGTAGATAGATCAATAAAAGATCCATTAGCTTTTGTAAAAACAAACGTAATAGGTACCATGGTTCTTTTAAATGCGTTTAAAAACACTTGGAAAGACAGTTTTAAAGATAAACTATTTTATCATATTAGTACCGATGAGGTTTATGGTACCTTAGGGCAAATTGGCTTGTTTACAGAAACAACGGCTTATGATCCTAATTCACCATATTCTGCATCAAAAGCTAGCTCAGACCATTTTGTAAGAGCCTATGGGGAAACGTATGGTATGCCTTATGTTATAACAAACTGTTCTAATAATTATGGGCAAAATCAATTCCCTGAAAAGTTAATTCCGCTGTTTATTAATAACATAATACATAATAAACCGTTACCTGTTTATGGAGATGGAAATTACACTCGAGATTGGCTGTATATAAAAGATCATGCGGTAGCTATTGATTTAGTTTTTCATAAAGGGATTAACCATGAAACCTATAATATTGGTGGTTTTAACGAGTGGAAAAATATTGACTTAGTTAAGTTGTTATGCCAACAAATGGACGAAAAACTAAATAGACCAAAAGGAACATCAGAGAAGTTAATAACCTATGTAAAAGACCGTCCTGGGCATGATTTAAGATATGCTATTGATGCTTCAAAAATAAACAAGGAATTGGGTTGGAAACCATCCGTAACTTTTGAAGAGGGCTTAAATAAAACTATTGATTGGTATTTAAATAATGAAACATGGCTAAATAATGTAACTAGTGGCGATTATCAAATGTACTATCAAAAACAATACAATTAAAAATGAAAGGCATCATATTAGCAGGAGGCTCAGGAACACGTTTGCACCCACTTACCAAAGTGGTAAGTAAGCAACTCATGCCAGTTTATGATAAACCCATGATATATTATCCACTTACCACTTTAATGTCGGCTGGAATAAATGAAATTTTAATAATTTCAACATCTAAAGACATACCAAGGTTTAAAGAACTATTAGGAAGTGGTAAAGATTACGGTTGTACTTTTGAATATGCTATACAAGAACAGCCTAAAGGATTAGCTGAAGCATTTTTAATAGGTGAGAGCTTTATAGGAAACGATAGTGTCGCGCTTATTTTGGGCGATAATATATTTTATGGCTCGGGCTTAGATGAAACCTTAAGGTCTAAAGTTGACCCAGATGGTGGTGTAATTTTCGCCTACCATGTTCAAGACCCGCAACGTTATGGTGTTGTAGAATTTGATAAAGATAACAATGCTATTTCTATTGAAGAAAAGCCAGAAAAACCAAAATCAAACTATGCTGTTCCTGGTATATATTTTTATGATAATTCTGTGATTTCTATTGCAAAAAGTATACAACCAAGTCAAAGAGGCGAATTAGAAATAACAGATGTAAATAAAGCTTATTTAAAGCTGGGCAAATTAAAAGTTCAAATTTTAGATAAAGGTACAGCTTGGTTAGATACCGGTACATTTACGTCATTAATGCAGGCATCTCAATTTGTTCAGGTAATCGAAGAGCGTCAAGGACAAAAAATTGGATGTATAGAGGAAACGGCATTTAATATGGGATATATAAAAAGAAATCAACTACTTAAACTAGCCGAACCCTTATTAAAAAGTGGTTATGGCGAATATCTTCAACAAATAAAATAGTATGAAAATTGAAGAAACACACTTAAAGGGCTGTTTTGTAATTACACCAAAAGTTTTTGAAGATGAAAGAGGTTACTTTTTTGAAAGCTTTAATCAACATGTTTTTGAAACAGATACTGGCATCAACGTTAATTTTGTACAAGATAATCAGTCTATGTCCGCTAAAAAAGTGTTAAGAGGGCTGCATTTTCAAACAGGAGAATACGCTCAAGCCAAATTAGTGCAAGTAATTAAAGGTAAAGTGTTAGATGTTTGTGTCGATATTAGAAAAAAATCGCCCACTTTCGGACAACATTTTTCAATAATATTAGACGACAAAAATCGTAAACAACTCTATATTCCTAGAGGGTTTGCTCATGGTTTTGTGGTGCTAGAGAACAATACGATATTTTCTTATAAATGTGATTATTTTTATAATAACAAAAATGAAGCGGGCATTATATTTAATGATAAAACATTAAATATTGATTGGGGAATTTCAGAAAATGAGTTAATTATTTCAGAAAAAGATAAGCTTTTACCAACTTTCGAAAACCTATTCAATTTAATATGAATAAGAAAGTACTCGTAACTGGAGCTAATGGTCAGTTAGGTAAAACCATTGAAGAATTGTATTCAATAAATGATGCTAGTTTAGAGTTTACTTTTGTTTCCAAAGAAAATTTAGACATAACAAATGAAGGCGAACTCCTTTTGTATTTTAAAGCAAATAAGTTTGATTACTGTATAAATTGTGCAGCATATACAAACGTAGAACAAGCTGAAAAAACACCTGAAATTGCCTATAGAGTAAATGCAGAAGCTGTTAAAAACTTAGCAGAATCGTGTAAAGAAAATAATATCACTTTAATCCACATATCAACAGATTATGTTTTTGATGGAGAAAAAATCGAACCATATGAGCTAACAGATGTCCCAAACCCAATAAACGAATATGGAAAATCTAAACTATTAGGAGAGCAATATATCCAGAGAACTTTAGAAAAATATTTTATCATAAGAACTTCCTGGTTGTATAGTAAAAAATATAGTAAAAATTTTTACAAATCAATACTAGAAAAGGTTAAAGTTGAAAACGAACTTTTTATTACTGATGAACAAATAGGATGCCCAACAAATACTGAAAATTTAGCTGATTTTATTATTAAGATAATTATTGTTAGGATAAGCAAGTTTGGACTCTATCACTTTTGTGATGAAAAAGCAATGACATGGTATGATTTTGCAAATCAAGTTTTATTTGAGAATTATTTATTAGATAAAATTAAACTTGTAAAAAGTAATAGCTATCGTACTTTTGCGAAACGACCGAAAAATTCAGTTTTAATAAACTCAAAATTATCTTAAAATTGGAATAGGGAAGGATGTTTTTAACTATATGGTTTAGGATGGAAATCAAAATATTGAATTGGAAGCAAGAATTGAAAAATATGATGAGAATTTTTAAGTTTTGATTTATGAAGAGCAGCAATGAAACTAAATCATATAAGATTAATACTTTTTTAAATCTTTTTTTAAAAATAGGATCTCTTGGTTTTAATTTATTAACCATCCCCCTGTTAATAAATTATCTTGGAGAAGAAAGATTCGGTATTTGGCAAACTTTCATATCATTAACAATGATAATAACTGTTTTTAAATTAGGGTATGACAATGGATTACGGAATAGAATAACAGCCTTAATTGCTAAAGACCAGAAAGATGAAATAAGCGGGATTGTTTACGGAGCTTTTAGCCATATTTCAAAAACAACATTTTTTATTGCTTTTCCATTAATTATAATTGTATATAATATTGACCCAACCAGATTTATTGAAGATGTAACTATACCGAAAGAAGAAATTATATATTCATTATTGATTTTTCTTTTCTTTTCTTTTCTTAATAATATATTAAGTTTAACTGACTCAATTTCTTTAGGGTTTCAAAAAAGTTTTTTTACTTCCTCTGTACAGTTTGTTTTTGTTTTTGTTTTTTATATAGTAATTTTTTGTTTTTTCAAAATAGAGCTAGGTAGTAGTTTGATTTACACTGTTTTAACTTATTGTGTAGTTAGGTTAATTGTTTACATTTTATATTTCTTCTTTGTTAAGAAAAAGTTCAGGTTAAAAGTTTTAAAATATACTAATATAGATAGTTTTAAAAAAATGTCATATAATTTTTTTATAATACAGGGATTAGGCCTTACATATATGTATATAGATAATTTTGCAATTACTTATTCCCTTGGCCCTGTTAAGACTGCAGAATATTCGATTATTTATAAATTATTTTTTTCAATTATAAATATTTTTTCAATTTTGTTAATTCAATTTTGGGACAGCTCTAGATTAGCGTATTTGAAGAATGAGTTTGTTTGGATAAAAAAAATGATTATACGATTCTCACTTTTAAGTGTTTTGATTTTATTGGGTTGTCTAACGGTAAGTGTTTTTGCTAAAGAGCTTATGTTTATGTTTTTAGGAAATTCAGAGTTGGAATTTGAAAGAACCACTTTTTATTTATTTTCAATATATACTTTTGTTCATTGTCTTTTTGCAATTTTCATTAATTTATTTAATGGTATCAACTTGTTTTCTTATCAAAAAATAGCATTAGTAGTTATGTTAATGATATATTTATCAGCATTGATTTTTGGTAATCTCTCAACGTATGGATATAATCTAATTCTAATAATAAAAATTATATGTACAATTGTGGTTTTGCCAATTTTAATAGTTCCTTATCTAAGAAAATTCTACTTTAGCACAAGTTTAGATGTTAATTAATCTTATTAAAAGGGATGAGTTATTTATGAAAATTAATACAAAAAAATGACATTCAATTACTTTATAATGTATGTCTTAGGGAGGTTTTATAAAATATTTCTCAAGATTTGGTACAGAGGAAAAATAGAATTTATTGGTAATGGGGTTTTTTTAGGAAAAATAATATGTAAGGGGAGTTCTGTAAAAATTTATAACGATTCAGGGTTTGTTGTTTTTAGTAAATTTGTGTTTATAGGAAATAACATAACAATTAATTTTATTAACAATGCCAGGGTGAAAAAATGTTCTTTTATTTTTAAAGCAAATAACTGTTCGCTCTCTGTAGAAGGTTCTAGAAATATAACTAATACTATATTTGAAGTGTTAGATAATGATTGTTCTATTATTGTAGGAGAGAATACAGGGCTTAATACTAATAGAATATTGGTTGCTGGAAAAAGTAATTATATTAAAATAGGAAAAGAATGTGTTTTTGCAGAGAATGCTGAAGTTTGGGCATCTGACACGCATTCTATTTTAGACCTTAAAACGAATAGAAGGATTAATTTAGATAAACCAATAATTATTGGCGATTATGTGTGGATAGGGAATAGGGCACTCATATTAAAAGGGTCTGAAATAGGAAATAATTCAATAATTGGTGCAAATTCCACTGTAACAGATAAATTCAAAAAAAATGTATTATTAGCTGGAACCCCAGCTAAAGAAATAAAAGAAGGTGTGTATTGGGATATAAATAGATTATAAAAAAAAATTACAATCTGAGTATTATATATTAAAAAATTACAATGATTACATTAGTAAATTTTGCAGATAAAAAATTTAAAAAAAAGCGAAACTGGAGCAGTTTTACAGCCAAATTATTTGGGAAAGTTAATAAGGTAATTAAATATGGTCCTGAAGATATAGACAAAGCTTATATCGAGAAAAATAAAGAAAGTGTAAAGTATAGAGATAAAGGATTTGGAAATTATTTCTGGAAACCCTTTATAGTTAATAAAGCGCTTAATGAAATAAATGATGGTGAATATCTATTTTATGCAGATAGTGGCACTTTGTTTATTAAAACTGTCGTTCCATTAATTAAACATATGGAGAAACAAGAAAAGAATATAATGTGTTTTAGATTACCGTTAATTGAAAAACAATGGACTAAAAGAGATGCTTTTTTACTGATGGATTGTGATAAAGCTTATTATAAAGACTCTACGCAAATTATGGGAGGTTTCATTATTTTAAAGAAATGTAAAGAAAGTATGGAGTTTATAAATCAATGGATTAAGTTTTCTTCTGACAACCGAATTCTAAGTGATGATGAAAATGTAATGGGGAAATCAAACGATCGAGAGTTTATTGCTCATAGACATGATCAATCTGTTCTAAGTTTATTATCTAAAAAACATTCTAATGTTTTAATTGAAGGAGATATAACGGATTATGGATGTTTTCCATATAGGTACATTAATAACTTAAATAATATGGATAAAAAATGTTTATATGATAAAAACATAATAAATAACCCTGAGATTAATGCTTTCAGAGGGACTATTCTGTTAAATAGAAAAAATGATCCTGTAATTTATTTTTGTAAATATTTAGTTAGGCAAATTCTTTTTAAAATAGGAATCAGAAAATAAAATGTTTATTTAAATTTCATCACTATCTCCTTATAAGAAAAATAAGTATATGTTTATTTACATTCTTTTTTTTATTGTTGTATTTCTACTTTTGGAGGCAGGGAAATATAAAATAGTTGAAGGTGTTAATTTTTATTGGTTAGCGTATTTTTTTATTTTCATATTTAGTGCTTTTCGTTTTGATGTTGGTTATGATTTCGAAATGTATTATAATTTAATTGAGGGAAAATCAAGATGGCTTGAGGCACAGTTAAATAGGTTTGATTTTTTAAGTAGAGAGCTAGTCATTTTTTCTAGTTATATTAAATTTACTCAATTCTTTTTTATTGTATCCTCATTTTTAATAATGTTTTTGACATATAAAGTGATTAAAAGAGAAAGCAAAGATTTTGTTATTTCTACTTTAGTGTTTCTATCATTCCCAATATTTTTTCTCAACTCATTCTCTATAGTTAGGCAATATATGGCTCTTTCTATAGTATTCTATTCGCTGAGATATATAAGTTCTAGAAAATTACTTTATTTTTTAATAGCAATATTTGTGGCTGTATTTTTTCATAAAACGGCAATTGTAGCGATAGTGCTATATTGGATTTATAATTTAAAGCTTAAAAACATACACTTTATTATAATATTTATAGGAGGTTTCTTTTCTTCTAAATTACTTTATTTCCTTGTTGAATACTTACTTCCACATTATTTGAAATATTTAGATGAGAATGTAGGTGTAGGTGGAGATAAGCTTTTATTGTTATTTCAAATTATTGGTTTTTTTATTTTATTTTTTGTAGATAAAAAAAAGGAGGATTTAGTCTATAACTTTTATATAAACACTTTTTATGTTGGGTTATTTATATGGTCAAGCCTAGCGCCTTATGGCCATGCAGGGTATAGAGGAGCGCTATATTTTATTGTCTTTTTTATTTTATTAGCACCAGAGGTTATTCAGATCATAAAGCAAAGGAGGCTTTTAAAACAAATAACTTATATAGTTGGTTTTTGTTTCTTTATTTTTACTTTATGGCTAGGAACAAAAAACATACATAAAGATCCTAATATTCCATATCGTGTATTTTTTTTAACAGATAAAACTCATTTTAAAAGTGTTACACCGTAAAAAAAGACCATTAGTTAGTATTATCACTATTACTTTTAATAATGAAAATACAGTCAAAGACACAATTGAGTCATTATTAAATCAAACTTATGATAATCTAGAATATATAATTGTTGATGGCCAATCATTAGATGAAACGGTCTCAATAATAAATCAATATGAAGATAAAATTAAAAGTAGAAATATTTTGTTTAAATTTTTGAGCGAGAAAGATGAAGGTATTGCTGATGCTTGGAATAAAGGTTTAAAACTTTCAACAGGAGATATAATTGGAATGCTGAATTCTGATGATTGGTATGATAATATGGCAGTTGAAAATGTTGTAAATTGTTTGAATATTAATAATTCTGAATTATCTTATGGAGTTTGTAAAAGGGTTAATGAAAAGAATGAGGTTACTGAAGTTATGGATAAAAAATTTAATCCTAAAAGAATTTATTTAAATTTTGGTTTTTCTCATACAACTTGTTTTGCAACAAGAAAAACTTACGATTTAGTAGGCGGATTTAATTTAGATTATAAAATAGCAATTGATACAGACTTTTTGTTTAGGGCTTTTAAGTTAGGTGTTAAATTTAAAAAATGTTCTAATGTTACTTTTATGAGATTAGGAGGAGTAAGCACAAAATTTAAAAGTGTAGCTTTAAATGAAAATCAGAGGGCTATGTTAAATAATGGGTTTAATCCTATATTTGTATTTATTTATGGAATGATTAAAAAAGGGATTTTGATATTACAAGAATTTAAATTGTTATAGTTTATGAAAAAGAAAATTTTATGGATTCCCTTTTACTTTCTTATCCATTACCTTCCAAATCACATAATAAATAAAATACCCTTTTATTTCATAAGGCATTTTTATTATAAATTAATAATTGGAATTAAAATAGGTTCAGGTAGTAGCATACACATGAATGTGATTATTAATAAGAGAAATATTAAGATAGGAAATAATAGCGCTATCAGTAGAGGGTGTTATTTAGATGGACGTGGTGGTTTGATTATTGGGAATAATGTTTCTGTCTCGCCTGGGGTTCAGTTTATCACAGCTTCGCATGATGTTAATAGTAGTGATTTTAAATATATTAAAAAGCAAATTATCATTGAAGATTATGTATGGATAGGAACTAACGCAATTATACTTCCTGGCGTAAAGTTATGCAAGGGTTCAGTTGTTGCGGCGGGATCTGTAGTTAGTAAAGATGTTGAAGAATATAATATTGTTGGAGGCGTACCTTCAAAATTCATGTCTTTAAGAAATAAAAATTTAAACTATAATTGTCGTTGGTTTCCTCCTTTTGATTAAAATATGAAAGAAAAAAAAATTTTAATAGTTGATTTTAATGGAACTTCTGCAATATACACGCATTATCTGTCTAATGGTCTAAAATGCTCTAATGTAGAAGTTTTTATTTTAGGAAAAAAAAAACCTCCTTTTTTGGATGTCTTTAAAGAAACCAATACTTATTTAGGTGTAAACACAGGATTAAAATTAATTGATTATTTACTTAACTGGATTTGGCTTTTATTAAATTTTAAAAAATTTGATGGAATAGTGATTCAGTGGTTGCAACTACTTCGATATTTTAGTTTTGAAGTTTATTTGGTGTCTTTTCTCCAAAAAAAAATTCCTGTCATATACATTGTGCATAACTTATATCCTCATAATAATGAAAATTTCAAAATAAAAAAACGTTATAATTTACTTTATAATAAAGTTAAAAATATTGCAGTTCAAACTAAAAATATCAAAACTATTATTCACAAAATCAATGGTAAATCAAATATAATTAAAATTCAGCATGGATTATTCTTTAAAGAGTTTAGAAAACCAATATTTAATTCAAATAGTAATAATTGTTTAATTATAGGATATATTTCTAAATATAAAGGGATAGAAGACGCTATAGAAGTTGCTAAGATGTTAAAAGAGAGTCAGGAATCTTTTTTTTTAGAGATTATAGGATATGGAGAACCAAATTACATTGAAGCACTTAATAAGAGAGTTTTAGATTATAATTTATCAGATAGAATTAAAATTTATCCAAATGAAGTTTCAACCAATTTTTTAATTAAAAAAATAGTAGAGGCTTCTATGCTTTGGTTACCTTATAAAGAAATAAGTCAAAGCGGTGTAGCCTATACATCCATAGGTTTAGGGGTGCCTTTTGTCGCATATAATGTTGGAAATTTTAAAGAAGCTTTTGGAACTGGAAAAGTTGTAGAAATAGTAGAAAAAGATAATGTAATAGACTTTTGTAAATCTGTTCAAAAAGTCTTAAGAAATAATGGTAGTTACAGAAATAATATAAACAAATTTTTTCCAGATGACTTATGGAGTACCAACAGTATTCTAATTAAAGAAATGTTTAGAAATGTTAAATAAGTTACTAATAAATAACAAGTCCTTTTGTGTTTTTACAGGAAGTTTAGTGATTCCATCATTACTATTGCCTATTAAGTATTCTAGTATACTTTTAGTAATTCTTTTTTTGATTGTTATTTATAAATTAATAACTAAACAAAGAGAAATTAATTTCCCTAAAATTTTATTATTACCTTTTATTATCTATTATATATCAATAATAATTTCATTTCTTATTGACGTTTATTTTGGAATTATAAATTTTGATTTTTTGTTAAGAAATTTGGTAATTATTATAGTACCCCTATTTGTTTTTACTTCAAATTTAAATGAAATTGGAATAAAAAAAATGCTAAATATTTCTTCAATTATAATCTCTTCGCTTGGAGTGGTCTTTATTCTATTATGGGTAACAGGATATATGAAATATTTTAATCAACAAGAATTTAAAAAAAATGAATGGATAAAAAGTGGAATAACCTCAATCGATAATTATAAACCTAACGATTCTGTTTTTGAGTTTGAGATAGGGACAACTTCAAAAACAAATTCATTTAGAAAAGTAGGGTCTTTATCAAAATGGAACAAGAAAGATTCGGTAATTAGAGAATTAACTATCAAGGTTAAGAAAAGTAATCAAGACGTTTGGGTATACTTTCGTAATTTTAATAAAAAACAGAGTCAAGGAGCCTGGTTTAATGCTAAAACAGGGCAGATTGGGTTGACTCAAAAAGGCATTAAGGCTGAAACTAAATTGTTGCCAAATGGTTATTTTAAGTTTATATTAAAAGATAAACCTCAAAGAAAATCTACTAGAGAATGGTTTCACTTTTCTTTGGTTAGTGAAAATGGTGGTAATAAATGGTATGCTGAACAACAAAAAAGCAACAAGTTAATTCAGTTACTACCCCCCAAGTTTTATTTAAGTTCAGGGCAAGATTTATTACAAAAAAAATCATTGTTAAGCTATAAAATAACAAGTTTTAGTAGCCTTCATAGTTATGCTCATGGAACATATATGAGTTTGGTTTTTACTTTTTCTTTAATGTTTTTACTTTTTAATCAGTTTTTAAACAAATGGATTCGGTATCTTTTTATAGCTATAAATATTTTCATTATTTTTAGTTTAGCTTCAAAAGCGGTAATTATTAGTTTGATTATTTTGTTTCCCATTTATTATTATAAATGTATATATCGCAATAAATATACTGTTGCCTTTTGTCTTATTTGTTTTATTGTTGTTTTAATTGGATTTAAAGGTTATGCAATAGATAGGTTTGTTGATATGTATAAAACACTAACTATAGATAATAAAGGAGATTTAGAAAATTTAAGCACTAATGAACGGATTCATATCTATGAAAATTATTACAACTTAATAGATAAGAATTATTGGTTTGGTTATGGTAATATAAACGGGAAAAATGCAGTTAAAACAATATACAATCATGATTTTAATACTCATAATCAATATATTCAAAGTTTATTTAATTCTGGCTTTTTAGGTTTTTTATTATTTATTTTATTTTGTTTATCCCCATTTATTTTAATAAAGAGTACTATTAATAATAGAAATGAGTATATGTTTTTTTTATTAATAGTACTCTTTAATTTTTTATTTGAATCTTTATTGTATAGACAATGGGGATTAATTTTAGTAAGTTTTATCTTTGCCATTTACTTACAAACATTTAAATTGAAGTTAAGATGGTCTCGATAATTATTCCTGTTTATAATTGTGAAAATTTTTTAACACAATGTATTGAATCTGTCTTTAATCAAACTTTTAAAGATTGGGAACTAATTTTAATAGATGATTGTTCAACAGATGGATCAAGAAACATTATTAAGAAATATGCAGAAATAGATTCGAGAGTAAAGTTTTATTTTTTTGATTGTAATGTTGGTGCAGGTTTAGCAAGAAATAAAGGAATTGAGATATCAGAAATGAGATTTATTGCTTTTTTAGATAGTGATGACTTTTGGCATAAGGATAAACTAAAAATGCAAATAGATTTTATGTTAAAAAATAATTTTAGTTTTTCCTATACTAGGTTTTATCAATTGAATGATAGAGAGGAACCAACAAAAATTATTTTATCTCCAAAAACGATAAATGCAAAACAATTGTTGCGAAACAATTATATAAAGACTTTAACAGCAATATATGACACTAAATTATTAGGTAAGGTTTATATGCCAGATTATAGAAAGAGACAGGACTGGGGGCTATGGTTTAATATTTTAGAAAAGGCGAAAATAGCTCATTGTTTACCTAAACCACTTGCTTATTACAGAACTTCTAACACAACATCTTTGAGCACGAACAAATTTGTGTTGATTAGGGAAAACTATAATTTTTATCGTTTATTTTTAAAAAAAAATATTTTAACATGTACTTTAATGATGATTATTTTTTTAGTAGTACATCTTAGATTTAAGGCATATGGTTTTAAAAGGTTATAATTTAATTTCTTAAATCAATCATTTATTCTTTATTTGCATAATGAGATGTTTAATAATTAATTCTCTAAAAAGAAATTTACCAAAGAATAAAATAGAATAAATTAAGGTATTTTTGCTTTCATTATGGTTATCCGGTTTTGATTAGATTTTCATTAGTTAAATGTAACTAAGATTCATATTTTTTTCGTCCTTTTGTATTAATTCAAATAAACCAATCAATTTTCAAGTTAGTAAAGATATTATAAAAGAGCTATTTGTATATTTAAAATAAAAAAATTGAACTATAAACAGGGTAGATATTCAAAATTCATTAAACCATTAGTAGGGTTTATTGATTTAATAATTATAAATGGGGCAACTTTTATTATCCCTATTAATTTAAGCAATCATTATCTGTTTAATTTTTATATATCTATTTTATGGTTAATTATATCTGTAAAGAATAATTTTTATGAAGTTCACCGTCATACTAAAATAATACAGATAACTCCACTTTTAATTAGACAAATAATATTTTATGCCATTATTCTTTATGCTTATATGGGTTTTTTTAAGCAACCAGATGTTGGAAGATTGGCACTTGCTAAATATCTTTTGTTTATTACTCTATTAATATGGTCTTTCAAGTTTTTTACATTTTTTTTATTAAAAAAATTTCGTGCTATTCTAAGTGGTAATGGGAGAAAAGTTATTGTAGTTGGTAAAAATACCAAAACAAGGCAGTTAATAAATATTTTTAAAGATAATCCAGATTATGGATATCAATTTAAAGCAAATTTTTCTATAAATGATGTAGATTTTTCTTTGGATAAATGTTTTAATTATATCATTGAAAATAATATAGATGAAATTTATTTTTCAGTTGCTGAGTTATCAAATAAGCAAATTAATAGATTAATAGATTTTTCTGACAATAATTTAAGAACACTTAAATTTATACCAGACAATAAAGATATTTTTTCTAAAAACCTCAAATTTGAGTATTATGACTATATTCCAATTCTTTCTTTAAGAAAAATCACATTACACGAGCCTATAAACTCTTTTGTTAAAAGAACTTTTGATCTCGTTTTTTCAACACTAGTGATATTATTTATACTGTCATGGTTAACACCATTGATAGCATTTCTTATTAGAATAGAATCAAAAGGGCCTATTTTTTTTAAACAAGTAAGGCATGGTCTAGATGGTCAAGAGTTTAATTGTTTAAAGTTCCGATCTATGGCAGTAAATAAAAATACTGATGACTTACATGTTAAGAAAAATGATATGAGAGTTACAAAGGTGGGTAAATTTATACGTAAAACTAGTTTAGATGAAATGCCCCAGTTTTATAACGTGTTTTCTGGAGACATGTCTATTGTTGGTCCCAGGCCACATATGATTTCACTTTCAGAAGTATATATGCAGAAAGCAGATAAGTATATGGTTAGGCACAATGTAAAACCAGGTATAACAGGGTTAGCTCAAGTTAGTGGTTATAGAGGCGAGGTAGAAAATGATTTAGATATAATAAATAGAGTAAAATACGATATATTTTATATTGAAAATTGGTCTTTATTGTTAGATGCTAATATCGTTATTCAAACATTTTTAAATATATTTAAAGGAGACGAAAAGGCTTATTAATTATTTTAACAAGCCTAATTTAAATGCTTTATGTTTAATTGGCAACAATAATATAGTTTTATATATAGAAACAATAAAAATCAACATATGAAAAAAGTATTAATTACAGGGGCAGCAGGTTTTTTAGGTTCTCATTTATGTGATCGCTTCATTAAAGAAGGGTATAAAGTTATCGGGATGGACAATTTTATAACAGGTGATAAAAAGAATATTGCTCATTTATCAAACAACGAGAATTTTGAATTTATAGATCACGATGTTTCCGAATACATAAAATATGACGGAGATTTAGATTACATACTACATTTCGCATCACCTGCAAGTCCAATCGACTACTTAAAAATCCCCATTCAAACATTAAAAGTAGGCTCTTTAGGAACACATAATTTATTAGGCTTAGCAAAAGCCAAAAATGCTAGAATGCTTATCGCTTCTACTTCCGAGGTTTATGGAGATCCACTGGTACATCCGCAAACAGAAGATTATTACGGAAATGTAAATACCATAGGCCCTCGTGGTGTATATGATGAAGCCAAACGTTTCCAAGAATCTATTACCATGGCATACCACAGATTTCATGGCGTAGAAACCCGTATAGTAAGAATTTTTAATACCTACGGTCCAAGAATGAGACTAAATGATGGCCGTGTAATACCTGCATTTATGGGGCAAGCACTTAGAGGTGAAGATTTAACCATTTTTGGAGATGGTTCGCAAACGCGTTCTTTTTGCTATGTAGACGATCAAGTAGACGGAATATATAAATTGTTATTAAGCGACTATGCGGAGCCTGTAAACATTGGAAATCCACACGAAATTTCCATAAAGGATTTTGCTGAAGAAATTATAAAATTAACAGGAACAACCCAAAAAGTAATTTATCAAGATTTACCTGTTAACGACCCCATGCAACGTCAACCAGATATAACATTAGCTAAAAAGTTATTGGGCTGGGAGCCAAAAGTAGATAGAGCAGAAGGGATGAAAATAACCTATGACTATTTTAAAGGTTTAACCGAAGATGAGCTTTATAAAAGTGAACACAAAGATTTCTCCAGTTTTATTAATAAGTAAAATGAGCTGATGGAGTATAAACGCGGAAGATATTCATGGCTATTAAGACCCATATTAATTACATTCGATCTTATAGTTATAAATTTTTTCGCGTTTAATCTTTTAAATTTTAATGATGAAAACCTGTATTTTTTTTCGTTAAAATTACTTAACAATAAAAATTTGCTCTATGCCATTTATTCTACTGTCTTGTGGCTAACATCAACCTATTTTTTAAATTTTTATAAAGTTTATAGGCATACTTCGATTCTCCATGTAGTGTCTATTTTATTTAGGCAATTTCTAATATATTCAATAATTGTATTTGCGTTTTTGGGGGTATTTAGAAGTATAGATATATCTGCGTTTGTAACCTTACGCTATTTATTATATTCATTTGCCGTCATTGGGCTGGTAAAAATAGTGAGCTATTATGTGCTTAAAACATTTAGGCTTTACCTTAAAGGAAATTTAAGAAACGTTATAATTGTGGGTCGTGGAGAAAGTATTGAAGAACTAACTCAAATATTTACTCTTAAAAAAGAACTTGGATACAACTTAAAAGGTGTTTTTGGTATTTCAGAAGATAAAAATACAACAGGAACTATAGCCGAAAGTTTCAGTTTCTTAGAAAAAAATCAAAACATAGATGAAATATATTGTGCCATTGACGACCTATCTGAAAAAGAAGTAAATGAATATGTTAGGTATGCTAATATGCATCATTGCAATATTAAATTTGTGCCCAATAGGTCTAAACTTTTTACTAAACGGCTTCGTGCAGATTATTACAACTATATACCTGTTTTATCAATTGAAGAAGGTGTCTTAAATGATGATTTTAATAAAATTATAAAAAGAAGTTTTGATATTGTTTTTTCACTATTTATAATAATATTTATTCTGTCTTGGTTGTCTATAATCTTATTCATTTTAATCAAAATTGAATCTAAGGGGCCTTTATTTTATCGCCATAAAAGAAACGGAATTAACTACAAAGAATTCTATTGTTATAAATATAGGTCGTTAACGATCACAAATGAAGTTAAAGGTACTTATGTGAAACAAAAAGATAGTAGAGTAACAACTATCGGACGGTTTTTACGTAAAACGAGCATGGATGAGTTACCGCAATTCATAAATGTTTTAAAGGGAGACATGAGTGTTGTTGGCCCCAGACCACATATGCTGTCTTATACCGATGCGTATTCTAAAAAAATAGACAAATACAACTTTATTTATAGGCATCATGTAAAACCAGGCATTACAGGTTTAGCACAAGTAAAAGGTTACAGAGGGGAAGTTGAAACCGATACAGATATTATCAATAGAATAAAGTACGATATATTTTATATAGAAAATTGGTCGTTGCTATTGGATTTAAAAATCATCTTTCAAACACTTCTAAATATCATACATGGCGATGAAAAAGCATATTGAATTCATTTGAAACCATTAGTATCCATCATAACGCCCCTATTTAATTCTGAAGCATTTATTTCGGAAACCATAAACAGTGTTATAAACCAAACCTATAAAAATTGGGAATTACTTTTAATTGATGATTGTTCAACCGATAAAACCATTGAAATAGCACATCAATTTGTTTTAAAATTTCCAAATATAAAACTTATTAAAAACGACAAAAATTTAGGGGCAGCTATTACCAGAAATAAAGGCATTGAAGCTTCTCAAGGCACTTATATTGCTTTTTTAGATGGCGACGATGTATGGAAGCCAGAAAAGCTAGAAAAACAAATTGCGTATATGCAAGCTGAAAATTGCGATGTATGTTTTAGTGGTTACGAGCAAATAGACGAAGCTGGCAAACCGCTTAACAAATTAATAAAAGCCTTACCAGAACTAACCTATCAAAAATATTTAAAAAGTAATTACATCGGTAACTTAACAGGTATTTACAATGCTACTGTTTTAGGCAAAATAAAAGCCCCTGATTTACGTAAACGACAAGATTGGTTGCTTTGGTTGGCTGCCATTAAAAAATCGGGGAAACCCGCTAAAAGTATTGAGGAATCGTTAGCATATTATCGGGTTCGGAAAAATTCCATGTCTGCAAATAAATTGAATTTATTAAAATATAATTATTTAGTGTACAGAAAAGGGTTGGGGTTTTCAACCATAAAATCTGTTTACTACATGCTAATCTTTTTAAATGAGCATTTTTTCGTAAAATCGAAATTAATTGTTTCTACAGAAAAGATTTAAATTGCTTCAACTTTCCTCGGCTGGTGCGTTCTAAAGCTATTTTTCTTTCGAACAGAACCGTTAAATTAGGCTCTAAATATTTAGAAACCGCGTTTTTAATGGCAGTTAATTTTTCTTCGGAAAGTTGATAAGTACTTGTGTAACTTATTTTAAAAGTATCCAATTTCAACTGTTCAATAATAAATTCTTTTACGTTACCATTGTTTTCAATAACGGTTTTGGTTACGTAGTAAAAAGTTAAACCTGCTGCCTTTTTTCCGCTGGGTAAACTCACAATATCGTTTGTTCTACCTACCAAAGATTCTAGAATCGGTTTGTTGGATGTGCTTTCTTTTGAAAGTTTTCCAATATCTCCCAAATCGTATCGAATAAAGGGGTGTGCTTTGTTGTAAAGTGAGGTTACTACAACCCGACCTTCTTCACCGTAGGGTAAAACCATGTTGTTTTTATCTAAAATTTCAATATATAAATCTTCAGTATTTACAATCCATTCGTTTTTGGTGTTTTGAAAGGCAATCAAACCTAATTCTGCGGCGCCGTATTCATTAATAATTGGAATACCAAATTGTGTTTCTAAAAGGTTTTTATCTGCTTCAAAAAGCATTTCTGAAGTAACAATACACGCTTTTAATGTGGGGCAAACCATTTTTAAAACACTGTTTTCCCGTTGTAAATATTTAGCAAATTGAACAATGGAACTTGTGTACCCATTAATGTAATCGAACTTGGTATTTTTAAATATGATGAGGTTCTTTTCAAGTTCAGAATCACTTAAGTCGAATACGGAAAACCGATAACGTTTACTTAAAAAATCTTTAAAACGTTCTTTGTAATACCCTAATTTATTTAATGGAATCCCATAAAAACGGGCTTGTTTCGAGGCGTTAAAATCCAAATGAAACCAACTATATCTATCCATAAAACCAGCCCAAGTTACTGCATGACAAAATTTATCTTTTGCAAAAATAAAAGGGTCGCCAGAGGAACCAGAGGTTTTATTGATGTAAACATTTTTTTTAGTAAAACCATCTGAAAGTCGCTCGCTTAAAGGGTGTTGCAATTGCCGTTTGGTCATTATAGGAATGCTGCTCCAATCTTTCGGATCAGCATCTTTTGCAAACGTTTTATAAAAAGAATTGTGTTTTAAATGAAATGCAACAATGTCTTGTTTTTTAGTTTCAATATAATTTAAAAGTTCATTTTCATCATGCTTCTGAATAGAATTCAAAAGGTTTTTAGCTTTTTCAATAGGAAAGCCATTAAATTTTAATGAAAGATTGAACAAATTCAAGATAAACTATAATTTTTGGTAAAGTAAATAAAAAATAGTCGTGAATTTAGCAGCATTAATTTATTTTTGTGCTTCATTTAAAAACAATTCAATGAATATTTTAATTCTAGGTTCTGGCGGAAGAGAACATACTTTTGCTTGGAAAATTGCTCAAAGTCCATTGTGTAAAAACTTATTTGTGGCTCCAGGAAATTCAGGAACTGCTACTATAGCAACAAATGTTAACATTGGTGTCACCGATTTTGAGGCAATTAAAAAGTTAGTTTTAAGTGAAAAAATTGATATGGTGGTTGTTGGACCAGAAGATCCTTTGGTAGAAGGTGTTCACGATTATTTTTTAAATGATGATGCTATTAAGCACGTAAAAGTCATTGGACCACAAAAAGAAGCCGCCACTTTAGAAGGTAGTAAGGAGTTTGCTAAAGAATTTCTTTACCGTCACAACATTCCAACAGCAGCTTATGAAAGTTTTACAAAAGATACTGTGGAAAAAGGTTTTACCTTTTTAGAAACGTTAAAGCCGCCATATGTATTGAAAGCAGATGGTTTAGCCGCAGGAAAAGGCGTTGTTATTTTAAATGATTTAGAGGAGGCTAAAGCGGAGCTGAAAAGCATGTTAGTAGATGCTAAATTTGGTCAAGCAAGCACCAAAGTGGTTATTGAAGAGTTTTTAAATGGTATTGAATTGAGCTGTTTTGTGTTAACGGATGGTAAAAATTACAAAATTTTGCCAACCGCCAAAGATTACAAACGTATAGGTGAAGGAGATACAGGTTTAAATACGGGTGGTATGGGAGCTGTATCTCCAGTGCCATTTGCTACCGATGAGTTTCTAAATAAAATTGAAGAACGTATTGTAAAACCAACAATTAATGGTTTTAAAAAGGATAATTTGCCTTATGTTGGCTTTGTGTTTATCGGACTTATAAAAGTGGGGGACGACCCAAAAGTTATCGAATACAATGTACGTATGGGCGATCCTGAAACTGAAGTGGTTTTACCAAGATTGAAAAACGATTTTGTTGAAATTCTTCAAGCCATGGGTAACGGGACTTTAGATAAAATTAATATTGAAATTGACCAGCGTGCTGCAACAACCATTATGTTGGTATCTGGTGGTTACCCAGAAGATTACGAAAAAGGAAAAGAAATTACAGGAATAAACGCTATTGAAGGTTCTATTCCGTTTCATGCTGGTGCACAATTAAAAGATGGTAAAGTGGTAACGTCTGGTGGTCGTGTTATGGCGATTACTTCTTATGGAGACACGTACCAAGAGGCCGTAAAAAAATCTTATCAAAATATAGAAAAACTACATTTTGATAAGATGAATTATCGTAAGGATATCGGTTTCGATTTATAGATAAGAATGCGAAGAAATACTTTTGTTTTCTTCGTTATTATCACTGTATTTTTTAAGTTGTAGCATCCAATAAACCATAGCAACAATACCTATGATAATAAAAATCCAAGAAATAAAGTTTGCGGCAAACCAGTTTTCAAGCTCTAAAGCTCTTAAAGCATCATAAGGCAAGAATAAAACATCAACAAATAAATCTTGTATAGCGTAAAAGAAATCTTTCATGGTATTATAATTATTGGTTTCTAACCAGTTTTAGTTAGTATATTTACGAAGCAAAAATACAAAAACAGTTAATGATAACAAGCATTTTTAATAAATCTAAATCAATAAATTTTATCATTGTTCTTTTTATTACTGTTTTGGCTTTTCTAGCAGCTAGAACAAACTTAATAACAGAACCTGTAACGCCTGCATTTGTTTTTAAACAAATAACGGTATTTGGTATTTGTGTTCTTACAATTTTAGTTTTTAATTTTATTATTACCAAGAATAGTTTAACCCAAACCAATAACTACGAAATTTTATTGTTCAGTTTGTTTTTATTAGCAATCGTACAAACAACAAGCCATACTAATATTCTTATATCTAATCTTTTTGTGTTGTTGGGTCTTAGAAGAATTATAAGTTTGCGTTCACAAAAAAACATTAAAAATAAACTTTTTGATGCCGCTTTATTTATAGCCATGGCTTCATTATTTTATTTTTGGGCCATTCTCTTTTTTATAGTATTTCTTTTTAGTTTGATATTCTATTCTGATAATAATATCAGACATTGGATTATCCCATTTATAGGTGTAGTATCTGTTTTTAGTATTTCGGTTGGTGTGTCGGTTATTGTTTATGATGATTTTTTTGGAATATTTACATCACCCAGAAGTGTTAGTTACGATTTTAGCCCATACAATTCCACTAAATATTTAGTAGCTATAACCATGTTGCTTTCCTTTGGAATATGGTCTTCTATATTTTATATGCAGAGTATTAAAAAGAAAAAAAAAGATTTGAGGGCATCTTTTAAAATTGTTATTGTTACAGCGATACTTGCATTTGTTTTAATATCGCTTGCGCCAAATAAAAATGGCAGTGAGTTTTTGTTTTTGTTTGCCCCGTTAGCTATAATTATTACAAACTACATAGAGATTGTAGAAGACAAATGGTTTAAAGAAGTATTTCTGGCGCTTTTAATACTCACGCCTTTTTTGGTGTTAATGTTGTAGTTTTTCTCCAAAAGATAAATCGCCTGCATCACCTAAACCAGGAACAATATAACCTTTATTGTTTAGTTTTTCATCAACAGTAGCAATCCATAAATGTGTTGTTTTGTCAAAATGTTTTTCAACGTAGTCAATACCTTCTTGTGCACCAATAACACTCACTAAATGGATCTCTTTAGGGGTTCCATAAGGCTTTAAAGCTTCAAAAGCACAAACCATCGATTGTCCTGTTGCTAGCATGGGGTCTGCTAAAATAAGCGTTTTGTTTTCTAAATTGGGGCATGCTAAATATTCTACTATAATTTCAAAATTTTCAGAATTTTGTTCGTGGTGTCTATAGGCGGAAATAAAGGCGTTTTCTGCGGTATCAAAATAATTTAACAATCCATTATGCAACGGTACGCCGGCTCTTAAAACAGAGCATAATACAATATCATTTTCTAGAACCTGTACGGACGATGTTCCTAATGGCGTTTCAACAGAAACCGATTTATAATTTAAGATCTTACTCATTTCATAGCCCAAAATTTCGCCAATTCGCTCAATGTTTCTTCTAAAACGCATACGGTCTTTTTGAATGTTTACATTTCTAACTTCAGAAATAAACGTATTTAAAACTGAGTTTTTTTGTGATAAGTTATGAATGTGCATAAGTTTCAATCTTTCGTTTTGAATGCTAAAGTTAATTATTTCGTGTCAAATTATGGGTATCTTACCATTTATAATAAAAATGAAATCGTATTGGGTATAAAAGAGAAAACCTACTAATTATGTTTAATTTTTGTAGTTTTGTACTTCTTAAAATTTATACACCATGTTTACAAATAAAGCCAATAAAATTTTTCAAGACGTTATAGCAAAATACCACGTTATAAATACTGTAGATCAATCCTTTGACAACCCCTATTCAGAAAGTGATTTATTAGAACATTTATTATATAGAAAATGTTGGATTGATACGGTACAATGGCATTACGAAGACATTATTCGCGACCCGCAAATAGACCCAGTGGCAGCTTTAACCTTAAAGCGGAAAATTGATGCTTCCAACCAGGATAGAACCGATATGGTGGAATACATTGATAGCTATTTTTTAGAAAAATACAAACATGTAACGCCTAAGCAAAACGCAACAATCAACACCGAAAGTCCTGCTTGGGGCGTAGATAGATTATCTATTTTAGCCTTGAAAATTTATCATATGAATGAAGAAGCAACTAGAAAAGATGCTTCTGATGCACACCGTTCTGCTTGCCAAACAAAACTGGATATTTTATTAGAACAACGCGTTGATCTATCTACCGCCATCGATACGCTTCTTAGTGATATTGAAAAAGGCGATAAATACATGAAAGTGTATAAGCAAATGAAAATGTATAATGATGATGAATTAAACCCTGTACTAAGAGGACAGAAATAATAGCAATACAGTTAAATTAATAAACTCCTGTCAGTCTGAGCTTGTCGAAGACTTTTCAAGTAACTATCGATGTCTAAACTGCCAAAACACATACTCGTTATTCGTCTATCCGCTATGGGCGATGTGGCTATGACAGTACCTGTTTTAAGAGCTTTCACACAGCAATATCCAGATGTTAAAATTACCGTTTTAACCAGAGCATTTTTTAGCCCTTTTTTTAGAGAATTAGAAAATGTTTCGGTTTTTCCTGCTGAAGTAAATGGAAACCATAAAGGCATTGTTGGACTTTACAAACTTTCAAAAGAATTAAAAAATTTAGGAATCGATGCTATTGCAGATTTGCATAATGTGCTTAGAACTAATATTTTAAAAACCTTTTTCTTCGGAAAACGTTTTGTCCAAATTGATAAAGGCAGAGCTGAAAAGAAAGCATTGATTTCAGGTGAAAATTTTCAGCAATTAAAAACCACGCATCAACGTTATGCAGATGTTTTTGAGGCTTTGGGTTTTAAATTGAACTTATCAAATCCTACATTTCCTAAAAAAGCTATTTTAAATGAAAAAATAAAAATCCTTTTAGGAGACACTTCAAAAAAGTTAATTGGTATCGCGCCTTTTGCAGCTCATGAAGGTAAAATGTATCCATTAGATGTTATGAAAGACGTGATTAAAACGCTTTCAAAAGAATATAAAGTAATTTTATTTGGCGGTGGAAAAAAGGAAACGGATATTCTAAATGAGGTCAAAACAACATTTGAAAATGTTATAAATGTTGCCGGAAAATTGACCCTTACTGAAGAATTAGACCTTATTTCAAACTTACACTTAATGCTTTCCATGGATTCTGGAAATGCGCATTTAGCAGCCATGTTAGGTGTAAAAGTGGTGACCATTTGGGGTGTAACACATCCGTTTGCAGGTTTTGCGCCATTTAATCAACCAGAGGAATACGCTTTACTTTCAGATAGAAATAAATATCCCAAAATTCCAACGTCCGTTTACGGCAATAAATACCCAGAAACATACAAAGAAGCATCCAGAAGCATTTCACAAGAAACAGTTGTTGATAAAATTGAGTACATAATTTCTGTGAAAGTAGGAATTTAATTTACTAAAAATTCTTATCCACAACCGTGAGTATTCCCCTTCGGGGGTTGGGGGCTTTTAAACATCATCATAATCCACCACAATAGTAGCGGTGGTTGGATGTGCTTGACACGTAAGAATTAAACCAGCAGCCACTTCTTTTTCGGTTAAAATATTGTTTTGGCGCATGGTTACTTCGCCTTCTTTTAGACGGGCTAAACAACTACTGCAAATACCGCCTTGGCATGAATATGGCGCATCGATATCTTCATCTAGAGCAGCTTCTAAAATAGTTTGTTTTTGAGACATTTCAATGGTCGTTGTCTCGTCATCTACCGTAATGGTTGCTGTTGTATTACCGGTTGGCGCTATTTTTTCTTCAATTTCAACAGGTTTTGCAGCTTTAAAAAGCTCGAAGTGAATACGGTCTTTATCAATGCCATTATCTGTTAAAACATCTTTAACAACATGAATCATGGCTTCTGGTCCACACAAATAAAAGGCATCTACCTCAATATGTTTGTGTTGGTTTAACATCACATAATTAACCGTGCTTTTTTCAATCCTGCCAAAAATAGAATCGTCTTTATCTTGCTTGCTAAAAACAAATTGAATAGAAAAACGATCTTTATGTTCATGTTGAAGTTCTAAAAGTTCATTTAAAAACATAGTATCTTCGGTCGATTTGTTTCCATAAACCAAAATAACCTTGCTATTAACTTCTTCTTCCAAAGCACATTTTATAATGCTTAAAATAGGTGTAATACCACTACCAGCAGCAAAAGCAGCTATGTTTTTTGTTTTAGAATCGTTTGGTTCAAATATAAAATGACCTTTTGGTGATGCCACTTCCAAAACATCTCCAGCTCTCAATTTAAAATTAGCATACGATGAAAATGTACCGTCTTGAACCGCTTTTATAGCTATTTTAAGTTCCCCACTTTTAGGAGATTCGCATAGCGAATAATCGCGACGTAATTCTTTACCATTTAAGTTGGCTTTTAAAGTAACATACTGCCCTGCTTTAAATGAAAAGGTGCTTTTCAAGTTATCGGGCACATTAAAAGCTATACTTATGGCGTTATTGGCTTCTTTTTTTATGTTTTTAATGGAGAGTTTGTGAAATGTTGGCATATGTAAGTTTTTTGACAAAAATAATGAAGCCTTTAGATTTATAATACAATTAATTAAAAAAATAATTACTCATGATATTTATGTGTAAGAATATTATCTATATATTTGAATTTAAGAGTCTATCAAATAAATTTTTAAAACCTTGTAACAAACAGTTTAAGTAAAGTACTAACTAATTACAAATTAATAAATAACCTAAGAAATTATCAAAATGAAAAAATTACTATTTGCATGCCTATTTTTAGTTGCCATTGCAACCCAAGCCCAAGAATCTTCTGATTTTAAAACAGAAACTATTGAATTTATAAAACTAACGGGAGCGGGTGCTGCGTTTGATGGTGCCATTGCACAAATTGGTTATAGTGTTCCCGAAGCAAATAAAGAAGCATATACCAAAGAAGCTATGGCCACATTAGATGCTTTATATGATAAGATAGCAGATCTTTATATGGAAGAATTCACTCAAAGTGAAATAAAAGAACTCGTTGCTTTTTACCACACCGATTTAGGAAAAAAATTAGCAACCAAACAATTAAGTTTAACCCAAAAAGCGATGATGTTTGGGCAATCTTGGGGTATGGAAGTGGGTCAAATTGCCCAAAAACATAACTAATTAGTTATGATTAAAAACTTTTTAAGTTTAGAATGGAAATCTTTTTTTAGGTCGGCAAGCTTTGGAAAAGGACTCGCCATAAAAATACTTATGGTATTTTTAGCACTGTATTTTATAACCATTTTTTTAGGGTTGGGAATTATTTTGTACCCAGCACTTAAAAAAGGGTTTCCAGACCAAAATCCACTAACTATTGTAAACAGTGTTCTGTTTTATTGGATTATTGGCGATTTGGTTTTTAGGTTTTTCTTTCAAAAATTACCTGTAATGATTGTAAAACCATTATTGGTTCTACCAATTAAAAGACGGGAAATTGTAAATTATGTTTTAGGAAAATCGGTTACTTCATTTTTTAATTTCCTGCCGCTTTTTGCCATCATACCCTTTGGTATCACCTTATTGATAGAAGGTTATCCAACAGTTTCAGTTTTAACTTGGATGTTAACCTTAATGTTGGTAAGCCTCATTATAAATTTTCTAAATTTTATTATTGAGAGTTTTTCATCAGAAATTGAATTATCCTTTTTGCCCATTATAAGTATCGTTGGTGGCCTGTTTGCTCTTAACTATTTCAATATTATTTCGTTTTCCCAAATTTTTTCTAATGGATTTAATGCTATTTATAATACGCCCATTTTAATTGTAATTCCTGTTTTAATTTTAATAGGACTTTATGTCGTAAACTTCAAATTACTAAGGAAAAAGCTGTTTTTAGATAGTGGTTTAAAAGAAAAAGTAAAGGAAATAGAAACCTCTAATTTAGATTGGACCAAAAATTTTGGAGCTATTGCGCCTTTTATGCAGTTGGATTTAAAACTAATTTGGCGTAATAAGCGTACTAAATCATCAGTTTGGATGTTGTTATTGGGTTTGTTTTATGGACTGTATTTTTACTCGAAGCCTATATACCAAGATATGCCCTGGTTTTTTGCATTTATTGGTATTTTTTCAACAGGCACATTTTTAATCAATTTTGGTCAATTTATTCCTGCTTGGGATAGTGGTTATTACAAACTGCTCATGAGCCAGAATATTAAATACGAACAATATTTGCAATCCAAATTCACATTAATGGCTTTAAGTGTTGTTATATTATTTGTTTTAGGTATTCCTTATGTGTTTTTTGGTTGGAAAATTCTTTTAGCTCATTTTGTGGCTGCTATTTACAATGTTGGGGTTAACACGCATGTTATTTTATATGGTGGCTCATTCAATAGAAAGAAGATAGATTTAAGTCAAAAAGCAGCATTTAATTATCAAGGTACGGGTGCGGTACAATGGCTTATTGGTATTCCATTGTTACTTATCCCCATGGGTATATTTGCTTTGTTTTATTTTCTAATAGGTTTTGAACTAGCCTGTTTAGTCCTAGCAATTTTAGGTATTTTAGGCATTGTGTTTCATCAAAAAATAATGAAAGGCATTACCGCCAAATATGTGCAGTCAAAATATAAAATGATTGATGCTTTCAATCAAAACAACTAATAAACAATATCATGATAGTAACATCAAACTTATCAAAAAAATATAGCGGCAATTTAGTTTTAAATATCGAATCTTTGGAAATTCCAAAAGGACAAAGTTTTGGTTTAGTTGGTAATAACGGTGCTGGTAAAACCACTTATTTCAGCTTGCTTTTAGATTTAATTCAGCCTACAACCGGCTTTATAATAACTAAAGACATTCAAGTGAATGAAAGTGAAGACTGGAAACCTTTTACGTCTGCATTTATAGATGAAAGTTTTTTAATAGGGTATTTAACTGCGGAAGAATACTTCTATTTTATTGGTGAATTGCGTAATCAAAATAAGGCCGATGTAGATGCTTTGGTAGCACAGTTTGAAGATTTCTTTCACGGTGAAATACTCAATCAGAAAAAATACTTACGCGATTTAAGTAAAGGAAACCAAAAGAAGGTGGGTATTGTAGCGGCTTTAATAGGAAATCCTGAAGTGATTATTTTAGATGAACCTTTTGCCAATTTAGACCCAACAACACAAATCCGCCTTAAAGGCATCATTAAAGATTTAGCAGAAAAACAAGGTGTTACCGTATTGGTTTCCAGTCACGATTTAATGCATGTAACCGATGTTTGCGAACGTATTGTGGTGCTTGAAAAAGGTGAAGTTGTAAAAGATTTAGCAACCAATGCCACTACTTTAAAAGAACTGGAAGCACATTTTGCGGGAACGGAAGTTGTCTAGCCTAGGTTTCAGCCGGAGTCTTCAGTTTTCGTCATTTCCAACTCTGCGCCTTTAGGTAACAATTATTATTCTCTGTGAAACGCTGTGGTTCACAGCGAATCTTAGCGTAATAATTTTTGTTTCAAGCCTCAAAACCAAACAAATACTGTCACTTCATCCAAAAATCCTGTCATTTTATCGGATAATCAAAAAAGATGCTTATTTTTACCTGCTTACATAATATAAGCACGAGTTTATAGTTATTATTTAGACTAAAAATACCAACATTGAAAATACCGTTTAAAGCAGCCCTCGTTATTGCATGTTCTATAATACTGTTAGTAAGTTGTTCTAGAAAAAAGGACAAATTCATTAACCGAAATTTTCATGCCGTTACTGCAGAATTCAATGCACTTTACAATGGTTACAATGCCTTGGAAGCTGGCAGAAGCAGTTTAATTGATGGGTATTTTGATAATTATTGGGATGTTTTACCAATTGAACGTATGCAAATATCTGAGGAAGTCATGCTTCCTGGGCAATCTAAAAATGAAAATTTCAATACAGCAGAAGAAAAAGCGGTAAAAGCCATTCAAAAACATAGCATTACGATTGATGGGAAAGAAAAAAACCCTCAAATTGATGAAGCGTACCTGCTTTTAGGAAAATCTAGATATTTCGATCAGCGTTTTATACCAGCGTTGGAGGCTTTTAACTACATCTTGTACAAATATCCTGCAAGTGATAAAATTAACCAAGCGAAAATTTGGCGTGAAAAAACCAACATCCGATTGGATAACGATGAACTTGCCATTAAAAACCTAAAACGTTTATTAAAACAAGAAAAACTTGAAGACCAAGATTTAGCCGATGCTACGTCTATGTTGGCACAAGCGTATTTAAATACAAAATCGGTTGATAGTGCCATTACCCAACTAGAAATAGCTTCGAATGCTACAAAAAGTGATGATGAACGTGGGCGTTACAGATTTATTCAAGGGCAATTATACAACGAATTAGGAAAAAAAGATAGTGCTATTTATGCTTTTGATCGGGTTATTGAACTCAACCGCAGAACACCTCGAATTTATATGATTGGTGCCGAAATTGAAAAAATTAAAAATTTCGATTATGAAAACGGCGATAAATATGAGTTGTTAGAACATATTACAGAACTTGAAGAAAATCGTGAAAACCGACCTTTTTTAGATAAAATCTATCATCAAAAAGCATCTTATTTTCTGCACTATCAATCAGATTCTTTAGCAACCGCATACTTCAATAAATCGTTAAGAACCAACTCGCCAGACAAAGTTTTAAGAGCCAAAAATTACGAGATTTTGGGTGATATGAATTTTGATAAATCTGTTTACGAAACAGCAGGAAACTATTACGATAGTACCATGACAAGTTTGGTTTTAAACTCGAAACCATACAGAATTATAAAACGTAAACGCGATAATTTAGAAGATGTAATTTATTATGAATCCATCGCTAAAGTAAATGACAGTATTTTGAATTTAGTCAATTTATCTGAAGATGAACGTGTTGCTTATTTTGAAACTTTCATTGAAAAGCTAAAAATTAAAGCAAAAGAAGAAAAAGAAAAAGCAGAAGCTGCCGAACGTAATAGTAACTCGGGCTTAGTAGTTGCTAATAATATAGGAAATCAACCGGTTCGAACAGGCACGCCAACACAAGCTGCCATGTTTTATTTTTATAACCCAACAACCGTGGCGTATGGTAAAAATGAATTTACAAAAATTTGGGGAAATCGTGCGTTGGATGATAATTGGAGATGGTCTAACAAAGGAACATCTGGAGCCGTTGGAAATGCTTCAACCAATAATTTAATAGTATCGGCTTCAGAAGACGAATTATTCGATCCGCAGTTTTATATTTCTAAAATTCCTTCCGAAGCTAAAGAAATTGATAGTCTTTCTAAAGATAGAAATTATGCTTATTACCAATTAGGATTGATTTATAAAGAGAAATTTAAAGAATACGAATTGGCAAAAAGTAAACTTCAAAACTTACTAAATAGCAATCCAGAGGAACGATTAATTCTTCCTTCAAAATACAATTTATATAAA
Source organism: Mariniflexile fucanivorans (assembly GCF_004341235.1). Taxonomy (GTDB): domain Bacteria; phylum Bacteroidota; class Bacteroidia; order Flavobacteriales; family Flavobacteriaceae; genus Mariniflexile; species Mariniflexile fucanivorans. Next base: position 703,737 of record NZ_SLUP01000001.1, on the reverse strand, counting down.
ATTTATGAAGTTTTAGGCGAAAATAGCGAAGCTTCAATTGCTAAAGCAGATATAGTTTCAAACTACCCAGAATCTCGATATGCCACTATTTTAACGAATCCAGATTCAGCTTCAGATAAAGATAAAAACAGTCCAGAAAGTTTATATGAAACACTGTATGAACAGTATGAAAATCAAGAGTATGCAGAAGTTATTTCAAAAAGTGAAGCATACATAAACACGTTTGATGGCGAACCAATTGTACCAAAGTTAGAGCTTCTAAAAGCCACAGCCACTGGCCGTTTATATGGATTGGAGGCTTATGGAAAAGCTATTAACTATATTGCAATTACGTATGCTAATACACCTGAAGGCAAACAAGCACAAGATATAGAAACTAATGTATTGCCAAAATTAGCGAGTTCCGATTTCATTCAAGAAAGTGATAATACTGCAAATAATTATAAAGTTATTTTCAAGTTTGAAAACCCTAAACCAGAACAGATTGCGAGTTTTCAAAAGACATTGGATGAGGTATTAAAAAACATTAGATATTACACGTTAAAATCATCGGTTGATGTGTATAACCCTAATACCACATTTGTGATAGTTCATGGGTTAAAAAATGAACAAGTAGCAAAAACATTTGACCAGTTGCTTGTTAAAGAAGATAAGAAAAAAATTAAAGAACCATATTTTGCAATAACATCTGCAAATTATCAAATTATTCAAATCCATAAAAATTTGGATGCTTATTTAAGTACAGGTAATAACTCTAAATAAACAATATTATGTTTTCAGATAACAAAAAAGAAAAACAGTCTATTGAAGGCTTATCGAGTCAGAACATCATTTCACAAGGCACTAAAATAGTGGGCGATTTTACAAGCGAAGGCGATTTTAGAATAGATGGTACCTTAGAGGGTAACATTAAAACTTCAGGCAAAGTGGTAGTTGGTAAATCAGGATTTATAAAAGGAACCTTGCAAGGTACCGATGCTTATTTTGAAGGTAAGTTTAATGGTAAATTAGCATTATCGGGCACACTAACCTTAAAAGCAACAGCAAATATTGATGGGGAAGTGGTAGCAGGAAAATTAGCGGTTGAACCAGGTGCTAATTTTAACGTGACCTGTATTATGAAAGGAACCGTAAAAGAAATGAATAAAGGTGGACAGGAAAAATCAACAGGATCCGAAAAAACCGCTTAAAAACGCTGTTATTCTTACTGGAATAGCATTTCAAATGGGTATAACTATTTACCTTTTTATTATGCTGGGCAAATGGTTAGATGTCAAATTTTCTAACGGCGGAAAATTATTCTTGATTATAGGCACCCTGCTTGGTGTTGCCATAGCGCTGTATGTTGTTTTGCAGCAATTAAAGAAGTTTAATGATTAATGAGGAGATTATTAGCGGTAAATATTTTTATAATAGCTAGCATATCTATTATAACCTATTTCATTTACATTTTTGTTTTAGAATATACAGAATTACCCATACTTAAAAGTCAAATTTTATGGGCGTATATTATTAATACCCTGTTGGCAATAGGTATTATGTGTTTTCTATTTTTATTTAGAGAACGGTTTAAAGACCAGTTAGGGCTTCTTTTTATGCTGGGGAGTTTTATAAAATTCGGCTGTTTTTTTATTTTCTTTTATCCATCCTATAATTCCGATGGAAATATAACACGCTACGAGTTTTTTTCCTTCTTTATTCCATATGCCATTTGTTTAGTAACCGAAACAACAACAACTGTACGGATTCTCAATAAATTAGATACAAATTAAGAAGCAAAAACAACCCCTTTAAATAATGTGAAATTTAGATTTTTTATTTTAAGATAAAAACATACCTTTGCACCGATTTTTAGCCCACTATTAATTAAGTGATATGCAAAATATATTTTCATTAAAAACAATTTGTTTATTATTTTTCTTTGTTACAAGCATTTCTTTTGCTCAAGATAGTCATCAAAAGATGCACATTGAAGAAATTGCACCAGAAGTAGAAGGTAAACAAGGTTTAAAAGAAGAAATTAAAGAATACATCAATCATCACTTGCTAGATTCGCATGATTTTGGTTTGTATTCTTACGTAAATGATGCAGGTGAACATAAGCATATTGGTTTTCCGCTTCCAGTAATTTTATGGGATAATGGGTTACAGGTTTTTATGTCTTCAAAATTACATCATGGAGAATCTGTGGCTGAAGTTAATGGAAACTACTACAAGTTATACCACGGAAAAATTTATAAAACAGATGCAGAAGGTACTATTAATTATGACGAGCATCATCATGCAACAAACGCAAAGCCTTTAGATTTTTCAATCACTAAAAACGTTTTCACTATTTTCTTAGTAGGTTTATTAATATTCTTCATGTTTGGAAGAATGGCTAAATCTTACCAAAAAGGAGCTATACCAAAAGGGATGGGTCGTTTATTAGAGCCTATTGTGCTTTATATTCGCGACGACATCGCCATTCCAAATATTGGAAAAAAACACTACAAACGTTACATGAGTTTCTTGTTAACGGTGTTTTTCTTTATCTGGATTATCAACTTATTAGGATTAACGCCGCTTGGGGTTAACGTAACCAACAATATTGCTGTAACGCTCGCATTAGCATTATTAACTTATTTAATAACTACATTTACAGCTAACAAAAACTATTGGGGGCATATTTTCTGGATGCCGGGTGTGCCATGGCCAATGAAAATTATTTTAGCTCCTATTGAGTTATTAGGAACAATAATTAAACCTTTCTCATTATTAATTCGTTTGTATGCAAATATTACTGCAGGACACATTGTATTAATGAGTATTATTGGTTTAATGTTTATTTTTAAAAATTGGTTAGGAAGTTCATTATCATTTGGTTTAGCTTTCGTGCTAGCTTTGTTAGAACTTTTAGTGGCAGCTTTACAAGCCTATATCTTTACAATGTTATCGGCATTGTACTTTGGTTCGGCTGTAGAAGAACATCACCACGACGACCATTAAATTGTAGTTTTTGTCATTTCCATACCTGTACTGAAGTTGTTTTAGTAAAGATGGAAATTTAAATTGAGTGTTTAATTTTTAATATATATATTATGGAAATCCCAACAATTGTAGGAGCTGGTTTAATCGTTATCGGTGCTGGTTTAGGTATTGGTAGAATTGGTGGACAAGCAATGGAAGCTATTGCTCGCCAACCAGAAGCCTCAGGAAAAATCCAAACAGCTATGCTTATCGCAGCTGCACTTATTGAAGGTATTGGATTTGCTGCTTTATTTGCAGCTTAAAAAACAAAAACAGCTATAACGGTTGGTTATAGCTGTTTTTAAATTAAAAATTAACTGGTTAACAAAACGTATAAATGGAAAAATTAATTGAACAATTTTCATTCGGATTATTCTTCTGGCAATTATTATTATTTGTTGGATTAGTACTTTTATTAAAAAAGTTTGCTTGGAAACCAATTCTTGATGCTGTAGAAAAAAGAGAAGAAGGAATTAAAGATGCATTAGATTCTGCTGAAAAGGCAAAATTAGAGATGCAAAACCTTCAAGCTGATAATCAAAAATTATTAAAAGAAGCAAGAGCAGAGCGTGAAGAGATGCTGAAAGAAGCGAGGGACATCAAAAACAAAATGATTGATGATGCTAAAGGTGAAGCACAAGCACAAGCTAATAAAATGATTGAGCAAGCAACAGCTGCCATTGAAAGTGAAAAGAAAGCTGCCATGGCTGAACTTAAAAGTCAAGTTGCTGGTTTATCTATAGAAATAGCTGAAAAAGTAGTACGTGGTGAATTATCTAACAAAGACAAACAAGAACAATTGGTTGAGTCTATGTTAAGTGAAGCTAAATTAAACTAAAACATGGCAGGAGCAAGAGCAGCAATACGTTACGCAAAAGCAGTACTAAGTTTAGCATCAGACAGAAAAACAGCCGATGCTGTTAACGATGAAATGAAGCTAATAGCTAGTACTATTGCACAAAGTAAAGACTTAAGCGATGCGCTTCAAAGCCCAGTATTAAGTGCTTCAGTTAAAAAATCTGTTTTATTAGAAGTTTTTAAAAAAGCAGATAAAACAACTTTAGGTTTAATCGACACCTTGGTAGCAAATAATAGAATTGCTATTTTAGCAGATGTTGCTGCTAAATACAACCAGTTATACGACAAATCCAAAGGTATTGAAGTTGCTACGGTTACAACAGCAATTCCTTTAACCGATGCTCTAAAACACAAAGTATTGGCAAAAGCAAAAGAGCTTACAGGAAAAGATATTGAAGTACAAAGCATTGTAGATGAAAGCATTTTAGGAGGTTTCATTTTACGAATTGGCGATATACAATATAATGCAAGTATTTCAAATCAATTGAGTAAATTAAAAAGAGAATTCACATTAAACTAAGATATTTATATCTAAATAAATAATAAGATGGCAGAAGTAAAACCAGCTGAAATATCAGCAATCTTAAAGCAACAACTAGCAGGTTTCGAAGCAAGTGCTTCCTTAGACGAAGTTGGAACTGTATTAACTGTAGGTGATGGTATTGTACGTGCTTACGGATTAGCTAACGCACAATATGGTGAGTTAGTAGAATTCGAAGCAGGTTTAGAAGGTATCGTACTGAATCTTGAAGAAGATAACGTAGGTATTGTATTATTAGGAGTTTCTGAAGGCGTAAAAGAAGGTTCTACAGTAAAACGTACAGGTCGTATCGCATCTATTAATGTAGGTGAAGGTATTGTTGGACGTGTTGTTGATACTTTAGGAAACCCAATTGATGGTAAAGGACCTATTGCTGGTAAAACTTACGAGATGCCTTTGGAGCGTAAAGCGCCTGGAGTTATTTTCCGTGAGCCAGTTACCGAGCCATTACAAACAGGTATTAAATCGATCGATGCGATGATTCCTGTAGGTCGTGGTCAACGTGAGTTGGTTATTGGTGACCGTCAAACTGGTAAAACAGCGGTTTGTATTGATACCATCTTAAATCAAAAAGAATTTTACGATGCAGGTGAGCCTGTATATTGTATATATGTTGCCGTTGGTCAAAAAGCATCAACCGTAGCTTTAATTGCTAAAACGTTAGAAGAAAAAGGTGCTTTAGCCTATACAACTATCGTAGCAGCAAACGCATCAGATCCTGCTGCAATGCAAGTGTATGCGCCATTTACAGGAGCGTCTATTGGAGAATATTTTAGAGATACAGGTCGTCCAGCATTAATCGTGTTTGATGATTTATCAAAACAAGCGGTAGCTTACCGTGAGGTGTCTTTATTATTACGTCGTCCACCAGGACGTGAGGCGTATCCAGGTGACGTTTTCTACTTACATTCACGTTTATTAGAGCGTTCTGCAAAAGTGATTAATAATGACGAGATTGCTAAAAACATGAACGACCTTCCTGAATCTTTAAAAGGAATTGTTAAAGGTGGTGGTTCGTTAACAGCGTTACCAATCATTGAAACGCAGGCGGGTGACGTATCAGCTTATATTCCAACAAACGTAATTTCTATTACAGATGGACAAATCTTCTTAGATGGAGATTTATTTAACTCTGGGGTACGTCCAGCAATTAACGTTGGTATTTCGGTATCTCGTGTTGGGGGTAATGCTCAAATTAAATCCATGAAAAAAGTGGCTGGTACTTTAAAATTAGACCAAGCACAATATCGTGAGTTAGAAGCGTTTGCTAAGTTTGGATCCGATTTGGATGCGGTTACTTTAAACGTAATTAACAAAGGTAAACGTAACGTTGAGATTTTAAAACAAGCTCAAAACGATCCGTTTAAAGTGGAAGATCAAATTGCGATTATTTACGCAGGATCTAAAAACTTATTAAGAGATGTACCTGTTGAAAAAGTAAAAGAATTTGAAAGAGATTATCTTGAATTCTTAAAAGCGAAACATGCAAATGTGTTAGCACAATTAAAAGCAGGTAAATTAACTGATGAAGTTACAGATACATTAACAGCTGTAGCTAAAGATTTATCAGGAAAATATAAAGCGTAATCCCCTCTTATATCTTCCCATAGGGGAGAAAACAGCAACGGGAATTTCATATTTAACGAATCAATCCCTCTCCTTTGGAGAGGTTAGGAGAGGAAAAAATGGCAAATCTAAAAGAAATACGTAACAGAATAGCATCGGTATCTTCAACCATGCAGATTACCAGTGCCATGAAAATGGTATCGGCTGCAAAATTAAAGAAAGCACAAGACGCTATTACAGCAATGCGTCCGTATGCAAATAAGCTAACCGAGCTTTTACAAAGTTTAAGTGCTACCTTAGATGCAGATTCTGGAAGTAAATTTTCTACGCAACGCGAAATAAAAAAGGTTTTAATTGTAGTTATAACGTCGAATAGAGGTTTAGCAGGAGCATTTAATTCAAATATTATAAAAGAAGTTAATAGGTTAACATCTAAAACCTATGCCAACCAAGAAGTTTCGTATTTGGCTATTGGAAAAAAAGGTAATGATGCTTTTAAAAAGACCAATAGAGTTATTGCAAATGAAAGTGCTATTTATGACGATTTAACTTTTGATAACGTCGCTGAAATAGCTGAACTATTAATGGCGAAATTTGTTGCTGGCCAATTCGATAAAATTGAAATTGTTTATAATAAGTTTAAAAACGCTGCGACACAAGAAGTCATGGTTGAACAATTTTTACCAATAGTTCCTGTGAAATCAGAGTCAAATGTGAATTTAGATTACATTTTTGAACCATCAAAAATTGAAATCGTTGAACAGTTAATTCCTAAGTCGTTAAAAACACAACTGTTTAAAGGTGTTAGAGACTCTTTTGCGAGCGAACACGGTGCACGTATGACTGCGATGCACAAAGCAACAGATAATGCAACAGAGTTAAGGGATCAGCTTAAATTAACGTATAATAAAGCGCGTCAAGCTGCGATTACCAATGAAATTTTAGAGATTGTTGGTGGAGCAGAAGCACTAAATAACTAGTTTTATCATTTCTGCATAAGCAGAAATCCTTTATATATTCAAAAGCCTCAATTATTTGAGGCTTTTTTTATGTCATGATTATTTTTATAGCTCTCTTGAATTATCTACTTTTAACACAACTAATTATATGTTAATTTGAGCGTATTAAAAAAGTTTTTTAAGGACACTATTATTTATGGTTTAGCAACTGTTTTACCTCGTTTAATGAACTTTTTATTAGTGCCATTACACACAGGCAAATTAGCAACTACAAGCTATTCTGATAACACAACGTTTTATGTATATGCTGCTTTTTTTAATGTGCTATTAACCTATGGAATGGAAACTGCTTTTTTTAGATTTTTTAATAAATCTGATGAGAAAGATAAAGTTTTTTCAACCACATTTATAAGTTTAGTTGTAACAACTATTTTATTTTTTTTAATTGTGGTGTTTGTTTTTAATCAGCAACTTTCAATATGGCTTAATATTTCACAAAAGTATTTTAATATTCTTTTGGGTTTATTAGTTTTAGATACGCTTGTTGTGGCGCCTTTTGCTTACTTAAGGGCTACAGGTAGACCCATTAAATTCGCATCTATAAAAATTGCTAATATTTTAATTTATGTGTTATTAAATTATTTCTTCTTATGGGCAATACCAAAATTTAATATAAACGTACCTTATTATGATGAATCAGATTTGGTTCAGTATATTTTTATAGCTAATTTAATAGCTAGCACCGTTACACTTTTATTATTGTCTCCTTATTTTTTTAAAACAAAGTTAGAGTTTAGTAAGCGTGTGTTTAAACAACTTATTAATTATGGATGGCCCATTATGATAGCTGGTTTAGCTTATGTAATTAATGAGAATTTTGATAAATGGATACTCCCATATTTGCTTGATAAAGATATAAATGGTGCTTATAGTGGTTGTTATAAAATAGCAATGTTTATGACCATTTTTATTCAAGCCTTTCGTTTGGGAGCAGAACCTTTTTTCTTTTCACATTCAAAAGAAGTAAATGCTAAAGAAACCTATGCATTAATTATGAAGTATTTTGTAATTGTGGGTAGTTTTATGTTGGTTTTTATTATTTCATATTTAGATATTTTTAAAATAGCGTTGGTTAAAGATGAAAGTTATTGGCAAGCCATTTCTATAGTGCCCATCGTATTAATTGCCAATTTATGTTTGGGAATCTATTTTAATTTGGCTATTTGGTATAAATTGACAGATAAAACGAGGTATGGTATGTATTTATCTATAGTTGGAGCTGTTATTACTATTGCTTTTAATTTATTTTTTATTAAAAGAATGGGCTTCATAGCTGCTGCTTGGGCTACTTTGGCTGCATATGGTGTTATGATGGTGTTATCATATATAATTGGCCAAAAACATTATAGAGTTCCTTACGATTTAAAGAAAATATTAGGGTATTTAACTTTAGCAATTGTATTATCCATCATTACATTAAATACAAATGGCAATTATTACATTAATACTTTTTTAGTTTTGTTATTTTTGGGAAATGTAATCTTGTTTGAACGAAATGAACTAAAACGACTATTAAAAAAATAATATGAAAATTAAAATAATAAACAAATCAAGTCACGCATTACCAAATTATGAAACCCTTGCTTCGGCTGGAATGGATTTGCGAGCCAATTTATCAGAATCTCGTGTTTTAAAACCATTAGAACGAACCATAGTTGGTACGGGGCTATTCATAGAACTACCAATAGGTTACGAAGCACAGGTACGTCCACGTAGTGGTTTAGCAGCTAAAAAAGGAATTACTGTTTTAAACGCACCGGGAACCGTTGATGCTGATTACAGAGGTGAAATTGGCGTTATTTTGGTTAACCTTTCCCATGATAATTTCACTATTGAAAATGGGGAACGTATCGCCCAATTGGTTATTGCAAAACATGAGCGAGCCGAATGGATTGATGTTGCAGAATTAACTGAAACCGCTAGAGGAGAAGGTGGTTTTGGGAGTACAGGAACCAAGTGATTGAAGAATTACGATTAACGATTTTTGATTTCAGAATATAAATCAAATACACAAATCAACGAATAAACGAATCAACTCAAAAAAATGAAAATAATAGTACCAATGGCAGGACGAGGGTCTCGTTTGCGTCCACATAGTTTAACAGTACCAAAACCTTTAATTCCAGTAGCAGGTCAACCTATTGTTCATCGTTTAGTAAAGGACATTGCTAAAGTTTTAAAACAACCTATTGATGAAATTGCATTTGTTTTAGGCGATCCCGCTTTTTTTGGTGATGATGTTGTTCAAAGCTTAGAAAAACTAGCAACCGATTTAGGTGCCAAAGCATCCATTTACCGTCAAGATTTACCTTTGGGTACTGGTCACGCCATTATGTGTGCGAAACCATCTTTATCAGGTCCTGCAGTTATAGCTTATGCCGATACGTTGATACGTGCTCAATTCGATTTAGATCCAGCCGCAGATAGCGTTATTTGGACCAAACAAGTGGACAACCCAGAAGCTTACGGTGTGGTGAAACTAAATGCAAACCAAGAGATCGTCGAGTTGGTTGAAAAACCAGAAACGTTTGTAAGCGACCAAGCCGTAATTGGTATTTATTATTTTAAGGATGTAGCGGTTTTAAAAGAAAAACTACAACAAATTTTAGATGAAAACGTTACCAATGGAGGCGAATACCAAATTAATGATGGTATTAAACGTATGATGGCCGATGGAAAAATTTTTAAAACAGGATCGGTTGATGAGTGGATGGATTGTGGAAACAAAGCCATAACCGTTGAAACAAATACCAGAATGTTAGGATTTTTAAAAGCAGATGGAGAAGAACAATTGGTAGCAACTTCGGCGAAATTGGAAGATTCTAGCATTATCGAACCTTGTTTTATTGGCGAAAATGTGGTGCTTAAAAACAGTACGGTTGGACCTAATGTGTCGATTGGAAATAATAGTGTTATCGAAAATTCAACTATAAAAAATAGTTTGATTCAAACAAACACCATTATTAAAAATGCTAATTTGGATGATGCCATGATTGGTAACCACGTAAAATTTGACGGGAAATTTACGAGTGTGAGTATTGGTGATTATTCTGTTTTAGAATAAGGTCATAACAAATTTGGAATAACTTTTGACTAAACCAATTGTGGGCAAACACGCGCGTTAGGGATTGAAGCGGCATCCTTTTTTGTCATTAAAAGCAAAAAAGATATAGCGTAAAGCCCGACCCGGTTCCTGAACTTGTTTCAGGATAAGGGTAACGCCCAATTAACAATTTATGAAGCAAAAAATCTACATAGTCATCTTTATCATCGGAACATTTTTGCTTCCGCAGATAAATTATGCCCAAGTAGATTTTAATAAAAAGCCAGATGATGATTTAGGCGATGTTGAAGATAAATTTCAAGAGCAATTTTACGAAGCGTTAAAACAAAAAGGTATTGAGAATTACGACCGTTCGGTGACCGCGCTTTTAAAATGTATTGAATTGGATAATTCAGTACCTGTTTTATATTATGAACTGGGAAAAAACTACAATCAGCTTAAAAATTTTGGCGCTGCTGAAGATGCGTTTAAAAAAGCCATAAGTAAAGCACCTGAAAATGAATGGTTTTTGGATGCACTTTACAGTTTTTACATGGAACAAAATGAGTTTGATAAGGCCATAAAAACGGTGAAGCAATTGTTGAAATATCACCCCGATTACAAAGAGAATTTAGCAGCCTTGTATGTAAAAACCAAGGATTATGATGAAGCTTTAAAAATTTTGGATGCATTGGATGCCGAATTTGGTATTTCGGTGGCACGCGACATCATGCGAAATCAAATTTACGAAGCTACAGGACGTAAAAAAGACCAAATTAAAAACTTGGAAGCGCGCGTTGAAGATAATCCAGATAAAGAATCTAATTATTTGCAACTCATTTTCCGCTACAGCGAAAATAACGAAAAGGAAAAAGCGTTTGAAACGGCTAAGGAATTATTGAAAATAAATTCGAATTCACAAATTGTTCATTTGGCTCTATACAAATTTTATTTAGATGAAAATAATGCTGAAAAGGCTATTGAATCGATGAAAATTGTGGTTAAAAGCCCCGAAATAAAACCAGAGGCTAAACTAAAAGTACTTACAGATTTTGTTCAGTTTGTAGGTGAAAATCCGCAATACGAAGCCGATTTAGTTGAAGCAACAGCTTTAGTGGGTGATAGTAACAACAGCAAAACACTTATAGAACTGGGGCAGTATTATTTATCTAAAAACAACAAACCAAAGGCTTTAGAGTATTTTGAAGCGGCTTTAAAAATAGATTCAGAAAACTTCAATGTACTTCGCAACGTATTGTTACTTTACATAGATTTGCAAAAGTTTGATGTGGCAGAAAAAAAGAGTAACGAAGTGTTGCAAAAGTACCCAGCACAACCGTTGTTTTATTTAATAAATGGCGTAGCATTAAACCAATTAAACCAACCAAAAAAAGCGGTTGATATTTTAGAAACGGGATTGGATTTTATAATTGATGATACCAAAATGGAAATCGATTTTTATAAGCAATTAAGTAACGCTTATAACTCGTTAAACAATACAGCAAAGGCAAAAACGTTTAGTGATAAAGCAAAACAATTAGAAACCTCAAATTAATGAAGCTATTAAAGTACATTGTTTTAACCTTGTTGGCATTGGTAGTGGTTAGTTGTAAAACGACTAAAACCATTTCAGGTGGTGAAACCAATTTAAATTTAACAACCAAACAGCTCATAAAGGAAAATGCCAAAAGTGCGCCAGACTTTAAAACCTTGCAATCGAGACTTAAAATAAGCTATGCTCAAGGCGATAAAGAACAATCGTACACCGTAAATTTTAGAGCAAAAAAAGATGAGGTGATATGGATAAGTGCTATGTTTTCGGTTGTAAAAGCGTTAGTTACACCAGAGAAAGTAAGTTTCTATAATAAAATAGATAACACTTATTTTGAAGGCGATTATAAATATTTAAGTGATTTGTTAGGAACTGAATTAGATTTTCAAAAAGTACAGAATTTGTTACTTGGGGAGGCTATTTTCCCTTTGAATTCAAATGCTTATGAAGTTTCTGTTAATGAGGATGCTTATATTCTTCAACCCAAACAACAACGTGAACTTTTTGAAATTTTCTTTTTGTTAGACCCCATTCATTTTAAAATAAAATCCCAACAAGTATCGCAACCAAAAGAGTTGAGGCATTTGCAGATAGATTATTTAACCTATCAAGAAGTAGAAAAGCAAACATTACCAGAAAATATAAAAGTAATTGCTGTTGAAGCTAAAAGTGAAACTGTTATAGATTTAGAGTTTAAAGGTGTAACTTTAAATGAAAATTTAAGTTTTCCTTATAAAATACCCTCAGGTTTTAAAGAAATAAAACTTTAATGTTACAAAATAACCATCCATTTAAAATAGTAGTACTACTAAGCTTTTTGTTTTGTAGTGTTTTTTCGTTTTCCCAAAGTGCCAAACAACAAGAATTGGAGGCGCGTAGGCAGGAACTCCGTTTGGAAATTCAAAAAATTGCCAAGTTACGTTCAGAAAATCAAAGTAAACAAAAATCGCAATTAACCTTAATTCAAGATTTCAAGCACAAAATAGATGTGTTGGATAAGTTTATTAAAGTCACCAACCAACAAGCGAATTTAATAAACCGAGATATTAATTATAACCAAAGAAAAATAACAAGTTTAAGAGACGAATTAAAGGTTTTAAAGGAAGATTATGCGGCTATGATGGTGAAGTCCTATAAAAGCAAAAACCAACAAAGTAGAATCATGTTTTTGCTTTCAGCGAATGATTTCAAACAGGCATATAAGCGTTTGCAGTATATGAAGCAATATACGGATCATCAAAAAGAACAAGGTGAAACGATAAAAGCAAAATCGGCCGAATTACAAGCTACCAACTTAGATTTGCTAAAACAACAAGAAACCAAGAAAAAACTGATTGCTGAAAACAGAGAAGTTCAAAAAACATTAGAAGGCGAACGTAAACAGCATGAAGAATTAATGAAAGCCATTAAAAAGAATCTATCTGTTTATGCAGCCCAAATAAAACAAAAACAACAAGAAGCCGATAGAATTGATGCTGAAATAGACCGTATTATTAAAGAAGCCATTGCTAAATCGAATAAAAAATCGGGTGCTACAACAACAAAAAGTTCTTCTGGGTTTGCTTTAACGCCAGAAGAAAAGGTTTTAGCAGCCAATTTTGTATCAAATAAGGGCAAATTACCGTGGCCAGTTGAAAAGGGCTATGTAACGCTAGGTTATGGCACACAACCGCACCCTATTGATAATTCGTTAACTATTAAAAGTAATGGCGTACGTATAGCAACTGAAAAAGGCGCTAAAGTACTCGCTGTTTTTAATGGGGAAGTAAGTGCCATTATTAGAATGAAAAACGTGAATCCTATAGTGATGATCCGTCATGGAGATTATATAACTTTATACAAGAATCTATCATCGGTATTTGTAAAAGAGGGCGATAAAGTAACTACGAAACAAGTTATAGGCGAAGTATTTACGAACCCTTCAAACGGAGAAACCATTTTAAGTTTTTCAATTTCTAAAGGTACAGCGACTGAAAATCCGGCATCTTGGGTTTTTAAAATGTAACAAATTCCTGCGAAAGCAGGAATCTCTTTTTAAAGTTATTGTATGAACGAGGCAATCTGTTAATTTTTGTATTATTCAAACCAATTTACCTCTCGCATTTTAAAAAGGATACCGCTATCCAGAACGTAAAAAGCCTTACTTAAAAAAAGCTCTTAATTCTGAAGCATCAATAGGTTTCATTTTACCAGATAATAATAAACTTAACTGTTTACGGCGTAAAGCAGCATCAAAACGTTGTTTTTCCAAATCGGTTTCAGGGATTATTTCTGGTACTAAAACAGGTTTTCCAATATCATCAACCGCCACAAAGGTATAAATACCTTCATTGGCTTTAGTTCGATCTCCAGATTGCCTATCTTCAATCCAAACATCAATAAATACTTCCATCGATGTTTTAAAGGCCCGTGATACTTTTGCTTCTACCGTAACCACACTACCTAAAGGTACTGCTTTATTAAAAGCCACATGATTTACAGATGCCGTTACCACAATATGTCTGCAATGGCGTCCTGCAGCTATACTCGCTGCTCTATCCATACGTGCTAATAATTCGCCGCCAAAAAGGTTGTGTAAACTATTGGTTTCACCAGGTAAAACAACGTCGGTAAGTGTTGTTTTAGATTGTTTGGGTGTTTTTGCTTGCATAACAACATGTTTAAAGTTGCGCAAAGAAAAGGATTTTAGAATTTAGAATGTCTTTTTAAGAATTAATTATTCAGCAGTTACGTTCAAATCCTTAACCAACAACCAAGCATCTTCATTGTGATAATTTCTAACGTCACGCAATACTTTTAAAGCTTCTTCGCCAGTTTCATAACTACCGTAAACCACTTCGTGTAAACCATATTTGTTTACGCCAATGGTTCTAGCATTATAACCTTGCTCTTTTAATTGGCTAATGATTGATTCGCAGTTATCTTCAACCCTAAAAGCACCAGCAACCACGTGGTAATTACCAGATTGTTTAGTCACATTTAAAGTGATAGCAGGAAGCGGATTTAAATTAAAAGTAGCTTGCTCAATCTTAGCTTCCAATTGTTGTGTTGCTTGATCTTGAGCTATTTGATTGTGTTGCTCAATTTGATCGATATAATATTTAGAAGACACCAATCCACCTAAAGTTAATGCAATTAAAGCTACCGCAGCGTATTTAAAATACGGTTTAGACTTGCGTTTTTCTGGAGTAATTGTTAATGGAATTACTTTTTCAATAGCTTCAACTTCCGTTTTATAAACTTCACGAGACACTTTAGGCGATACTAATTGAGACAACCCAAAAGAATCTGTTAAATAGTTAAGTTGATAAACAGGTTCAAATAAAATTTTACCTTCACTATTAAAAGTAATGTCACCAATATTCTTAAAAGTAATGGTTTCTCCTTGTGTTAAGTATGATTTTATGCTATTTACACGTTTTGCAATTTTCTCATTAGCAACCTCAAAAGGAATTTTTTCCACATCGGCAATGTAATGCGCTAATAAGCCATCGTTTTTTTGAATCTGCTCGTTAAACGACACCGTTTTTTTAGGTGGATAAAAGCTATTCGTAGCATCATCAATCGTTGCAGATGTACGTTGGGTTAAAAATGCACCAAATTCTGGTATGGTAACACACTCATATCTATAGAGTAAATCGCTTATGTAAGTTTCTAATTGCATAGAAACAAAGTTAAAATTTTTTGCTTTTAGATAAAATTTACAGCGAAGTATTTATTAACATCGTAAAAAATTCTTTTCTTTAACTTCGAAATCAACAATATAGAATGACCGAAAACGATTTGCTTTACACTTTAGCGTTGCAACATGTGCCAAACATAGGGGATATTACGGCAAAACGACTCATTTCACATTGTGGTTCTGCGGAAGCTGTTCTGAAGGAAAAGAAACAAAACTTACTTAAAATTGATGGTATTGGAAGTGTGATTTTAGGCGATTTGTTTAAACCACACCATTTAAAGGAAGCTGAAAATGAACTCATATTCATTAAAGAAAATAACATTCAGGTTTTATATTTTGAAGAAGAAAATTATCCTGATAAACTTAAGCATTGTATTGATGGTCCTCTTGTGTTATTTCAATCGGGAAACATTCATTTAAAACAACAACGTATCATTAGTATTGTTGGAGCCCGAAAAATTACCTCAAACGGTATAGCATTTTGTGAAGATTTGGTTGAAAAACTAGCCATTTACAATCCCGTTATTGTTTCTGGTTTTGCATATGGCACCGATATTACAGCCCATAAAGCAGCTATAAAGCATAATTTACAAACTATTGGTTGTTTGGCGCACGGATTGAACCAAATTTATCCAGCGGTGCATAAAAGGTATATGGTGGATGTTGAAAAGAAAGGTGGCTTTTTTACCGATTTCTGGAGCACGGATACCTTCGATAGAAACAACTTTTTAAAGAGAAACCGAGTGATTGCGGGGTTGAGTGAAGCTACTATTGTGATAGAATCTGCTGAAAAAGGCGGAAGCTTAGTCACTGCCGATATTGCCAATTCATACAACCGTGATGTCTTTGCAGTACCTGGTAGAACCACCGATTCGCAAAGTGTAGGCTGTAACAATTTAATTAAACACCAAAAAGCACATATGTTAACAACACCTTTAGATGTGCCTTATATATTGGGTTGGAAATTAGATGACGATAAAAAACCTGTTATTCAAAAACAGTTGTTTGTTGAATTAGATGCTACCGAAAAAATAATTTATAACCATTTAAAAGACAACGAAAAACAGCAGTTGGATATGATTGCTATTAATTGCAATCTACCTATTTTTAAAGTAGCCAGCGTGTTGTTGAATATGGAACTTAAAGGTGTTGTGCGCCCGTTACCCGGGAAGTTGTTTGAGGTTATCTAATATTAATTCTTGCTTTATATTTTAGGGAAGAAACAATAAGTTTAAAAATATCAATTTCTAACTTAAAGCAATAAATTAATTGATTAACTTTTAGAATATAATTATATAAATGAGTTTCATTCTTTATTACTTTTAAATCTTTGTTTGTTATCGCATAATGTAAAGACTCATCTTGAGTTGTTTTGTCGAATAATTTAATTGTTTGATTTAAAATTTCGCTTGCTGAATTTAGTTTTTCTGAACTTTTCAAGTTTAAACTATCTAATTCAAAATTTATCTTTCTTTGACAATTATCTTGATCTAAAATTTGTTGGATATCTATGTTTAAAAACTGTTGGAGATTATTGTTTCCATGTGTTTTATTCCAATAGTTAATGGCTTGTCTGTGATTTGTTTTCCAAGATTTAATTTTAGAATTGAGGCTGTTAAAGTATTTATCTTGAATTGTTAGAGTTAGTTTAATTGTACTATACCCAACCTTCTCACGAACTCGTTTCAAAACATCATCAGCAACCAATCTCGCTTTTTCAGCACCTAAAGACAAAGCTTTATCAAGCTCATTAAGGTTATTCATATAATAATGGTAACGCTCGCGTTGAACCGCAAAGGTTTCAACTATCAATTCAAACAAGGCTTGTTTGGCGTGTCCGTAACCATAATTACCATTTTCATAATGGGCTTTCATGATTTTTATTTGCTCATCATTAGCCAACAAACGGTAAATAGCAAAACAGTTACAGGTTTTCCAATCTTTAGGGTCTTCAAGTGCTGTGCTATCGGTTTGAATGGTCATTATTTGCTTGCGTAGTTTTTTATCGTCTAAAAATATATTGATGGTGTTATCTCTACTTTTGCTCATTTTTTCACCATCTGTACCAGGAATAAGCATGATGTTTTCTTCCACTTTCCCTTCTGGCAATACAAAAACGTCTCCCATTTTCGCATGAAAACGAGAAGCCACATCGCGTGTCATTTCAATATGTTGCAACTGGTCTTTCCCTACGGGAATTATTTCAGCATCATATAATAAAATATCGGCAGCCATAAGCATGGGGTAGGTAAACAAACCAGCATTTACATCTTCCAGCCTATCGGCTTTATCTTTAAAACTATGTGCCAATGTTAAGCGTTGATACGGAAAAAAACAGCTTAAATACCACGATAATTCGGTTACTTGCGGAATATCACTTTGTCTGTAAAATACGGTTTTCTCAACATCCAACCCAAAGGCTAACCAAGCAGCAGCCACCGAATAGGTGTTTTGCCTTAAAGTTTCGGCATCTTTAATCAGGGTTAACGTGTGTAAATTGGCTATAAATAAAAACGAATCGTTTTCGGGGCTGTTAGCCATTTTTATTGCGGGCATTAATGCGCCTAAAATATTTCCTAAATGTGGTATTCCTGTAGCTTGTATGCCAGTAAGTATTCTTGCCATCCTGTCATTCCCACGAAGGTGGGAATCTATTTTTAATTAATAATTTTAAAATTTTAACAGCAACAAAGGTAATTTTTTTAATAGAATTGCTCAATACAATTATGTATTTTTGGGCTTGATGAAGCTTTTTAAATATCTATTCTGGATTTTATACCGTATTTGGTTCTACATACTTGTAGCATTGCCAATACTTATTTTGTTTCCTATACTTTTAGTTTCTATTTTGAAAGAGTCGTGGTATCCATACTTTTTTAAATTGGCGCGTTTTTGGGCAAAAATAATTTTAGTAGGCATGGGTTTTCGATGGAAAATAGAAAGAGAACAAACGCCCGAAAAAGACGAAAGCTATATGCTTATTGCCAACCATACCTCTATGGCCGATATTATGCTCATGTTAATTTCAATAAAAAACCCCTTTGTTTTTGTGGGGAAAAAGGAGCTGACTAAAATTCCGTTATTCGGTTTTTTTTATAAGCGCACCTGTATTTTGGTTGATAGAAGTTCTGAAAAAAGCCGAAAAGCTGTTTTTTTAAGAGCACAGAGACGATTAAAAACAGGGGTGAGTATTTGTATTTTTCCTGAAGGCGGCGTGCCAGAAGAACACATTATGCTAGATGATTTTAAAGATGGCGCTTTTAGGTTGGCTATTAACCATCATATTCCTGTTATACCCATCACTTTTGGAGATAATAAAAAACGACTTTCGTACACCTTCTTTAGTGGAGGTCCTGGTAAAATGCGTGTAAAAATCCATAAATTTTTATCCACTGAAAATTTAACGGTTCAAGATACAAAGTCATTAAATGAAAAGGCGAGAACCATTATTTTGGAACAATTGCAAGATTTCAATCCATAAAAAAAACGACTCTGGGGAGAGCCGTTTTCATTGATATTAATTTCCGAGCTTAAGGAAAATTAATATCTAGATCTAACCAAAAACCTAGAATTTAATGGCGAATCCGGTATAAACACCAATAAAATAGGGTGTAAAATCGCCAGAAGTATTATTAAACGTGTTAATTTGATATTTAAACATAGGTTCTAAATTCAAATCTATTTTTTGTGAGATTTGGTAATTAAAACCAATACCAAAATTAGCACTATAACTTACGTTGTTTATATTGCTAGCTTCACCCAAAAAGGTTCGTGTACCCGTTTCGGCTTCAGAATATATTTTATTATCACTTAAAAAGAACGAACTAAAACCACCAATTAAGTTAACTCCTAATTTTCTATTTAAAAGCGCATATTGAATTTCCAAAGGCACTTCTATATAGCCTAAAGCCTGATTGATAGAGGTGTTGGTGGTAACAAACGATTCTGGTTTAGCACTTATACTTTCACCACTAACAATTGAAAGATTATCAGATGAATAGTTGGAGGCGCTCCCATCAACATTTTGTAACGCACGCATACTTGAATTTACACCAACCGATTGATAAACAACCACATTGTTGGTATTATAGCCTAAGTTCACTTTGTTAATACCCGAACGTACTTTTATTTTATCGTTAATAACATAACTAGCACTAATACCATAACTCATGTTTACTTCGCCCGTTTTAGAGTTGGCGTTAAATTGAGGGTCTATAGACGAGCCTTCGCCTAAACTATTAAAATAAACAGGTGCTGCATTTGGGGTAATGCGCCATTTGTTCGCGCTTTTTTCATTTTCAATAACATCTTTATTTTTTTCTAAAGCTTCTTCAATGGTTATTGATGTTTTTTCTTTGTTTTCAGCTTTTGCAACAGTGGTGCTGTCTTTTGAAGTATTACTAATGATTTCTTTAGCTCTTTGATTGTTTATTAAAGCTGAGTTTTTTTTAGATGTTTCCTCTTTTATTTCAGAATTATCAGCAATGTTTTTAGAAGTGTTTTTTTCTTCGGAAACAGTAGCAACCGCATTATTATTTGAACTTGTTAAATTGTTTGTTGCGTTCGGTTTTTTATTTGAAGACAAGCTAGATGGATGTTTTCTTTTGTCTTTATGGGTTGAAATAGATGTATTTGAAGTGGATGATTCTTGAGACGCATGCGTTGAATGTGATATAACATTGGTGTTATTTTTAGAATCATTTTCTACATCACTTGGTGCCACATGGTTATTTTCAACAGCAATTTTAGTTTCGGTTGAATTGTTTGAACTTCGCGTTTGCGTGTTTTCAGTATCTACAACATTTGTTGGTTTTTGTTTTATATCTTTTTTATTGAAATAATAAGAACCACCAATGGTTAACAGTAACGCTAATAGTGCCGCAACGCCAGCATATTGCCACCATATAGGGATGATGCGGCGTTTTTTCTTGTCTTGGTTAAGTTCTGCTTCAATGTTTTTCCAAACAGCGTCGCTAGGAGTCGCTTCAAAATCTTTGAAGCGCTCTTGAAATAACCTATCTATATGTTTTTTATCATTCATTTATAATGATTGAGAGCTTTCTGATGTTTTGTAATCTTCAATGTTTTGCTTCAAAATTTGTCTGGCGCGTGCTAAGTTTGATTTTGAAGTACCAATATTAATATCTAGCATGTTTGCTATGTCTTTATGCGAATAATCATCTAGTACATACAGGTTAAAAACCAATCGGTATCTATCTGGTAATTCTTGGATGATTTTTAAAAGATAGTCGATGGAAAGGGCTTCTTCATCAACTTCTAATTCAACATCATCAATAATATTTTCATTTACAATATCAAAAACCTTTTCTTTTCTGTACTGCTGTAAAACGGTATTTATAGTAATGCGCTTTAACCAGCCTTCAAAAGAGCCTTTGTTTTTGTATTGTTCAATTTTTTTGAAAATGGTTAAAAAAGCATCTTGTAAATTATCTTCCGCTTCGACATAATTACGCGAATACTTCAAGCACACAGAGAAAAGTTTACTCGAAAAGAGTTTATACAATTCACTTTGTGCTTTAATATCATTTTTTTTACAATTTTCTATGAGTAGATTTAAACTCAATTTAAAAAAATGGATTAGTTAATACTTAAACTTATTCTGTTACTGGTACTTCAATAATTAAGTATTGATCTTCTCCATTTTCATCTTCACCTTGCCAAAACTTAAATATGTAAGAACCGTTACTTGTAACTACAAAGTTAAAAGTAGCGTCTTCTGTAACATTTTCCAAAGTTTGGCAATTATCATTTTCATAAACCAATGTTATGGGTGCCACAGTACGTTCATTTAGGTTTTTTGAATAATAAAATTCTCTAAAAACATGGCAAGTTGAGGGGTTTAAATACGTAACCGTTATTGGGTATGTTTCTCCTAGAGTAAATTCAGTAGGGATATCAACACTCTCTACGGATAAAATTTCAAAGCTATAATTATCGTTGTCGTTGTCGTCAAGACTACAAGAAACAAGCAAAACTAAAGCTAAACTTAGGGCTATTAACTTTTTCATAAAATTCGACTTTAAATATTTAAATAGTTTTTATTTTATAGATGCATTAATACCTAAATGGTTGCGTATTAAAACAAAAAAATCCCGATGTGTATCGGGATTTTTTAAACTATTCTGCTTCTGAAGCTGCTTTGGCTATTTTTCTAACCTTAGCTTCCAGTTCGTCCATAAGTTCTGGATTATCTTTTATAAGTGCCTTTACAGCATCTCGACCTTGCCCTAGTTTCGTGTCTTCATAACTAAACCATGAACCGCTTTTTTTAACAATTTCGTTTTCAACAGCTATGTCTAAAATTTCACCAACTTTACTAATGCCTTCACCATACATAATGTCAAATTCTGCCATTTTAAAGGGTGGGGCCACTTTATTTTTAACCACTTTTACACGGGTTTTGTTTCCAGACACACTTCCGTCAGTTTCTTTAATTTGAGTAGAACGACGAATATCTAAACGAACAGATGCATAAAATTTTAAAGCATTACCACCTGTTGTTGTTTCTGGATTACCGAACATAACACCAATTTTTTCACGTAACTGGTTAATAAATATAACAGTACAGTTGGTTTTACTAATAGAACCCGTAAGTTTTCTTAAAGCTTGAGACATTAAACGGGCGTGTAATCCCATTTTTGAGTCTCCCATTTCGCCTTCAATTTCACTTTTTGGTGTTAAGGCAGCCACAGAATCAACTACCACAATATCAATAGCGCCCGAGCGAATTAAATTATCGGCAATTTCTAACGCTTGTTCTCCATTATCTGGTTGAGAAATAATTAAGTTATCTAAATCGACACCTAATTTTTCAGCATAAAACCGATCAAAAGCATGTTCCGCATCAATAAAAGCTGCAATACCGCCAGATTTTTGCGCTTCAGCAATAGCATGTAAAGTTAAAGTTGTTTTACCCGAAGACTCTGGTCCGTAAATTTCAATTACACGTCCGCGTGGATAACCACCAACGCCTAAGGCAATATCCAAACCAAGAGAACCCGATGAAATAGCATCTACATCAACAACTGCTTTGTCGCTCATTTTCATTACGGTACCTTTTCCGTAGGCCTTGTCTAATTTATCTAAAGTAAGTTTTAGTGCTTTTAATTTTGCTTCTTTTTCGCTGCTCATTTTCGTTTTTTATTTTTCTAAAGTAATGGATGCTAAAATACTATAAGTTTCGTCATCTTACAATATTCTAACGCAACCTTTATGAACATTTTGCATCTACTAATAAATAGTGGGAAGATTTTGCTATGAAAAACTTATCTTAAGTATACTTTTAAAGTAGACTAACTCAAACTATTATTTAAAGCGCCTGTTCGTAAATGGGTGCTTTTTTTATGTTTATAAGGTTAGTTTTTTTAAAAATTGTACTTTTGCATTTTTAAAATAATTCTTTAACCTTAAAACATTGGTATAGCATGCAACTGTACAATAAATTAAGCGCAAAAGAAAGAGCCGAATTAATAGACCAAGCTGGAAAAAAACGCTTGACGCTTTCTTTTTACCAATACGCTAATATTGGAAATCCACAAATTTTACGTGACCACTTATTTTTAACCTGGGATAAACTAGAAGTTTTAGGCAGAATTTATGTTGCCACAGAAGGTATTAACGGGCAACTTTCTTTACCTGCCGATCGATTTAATGAATTCAAAAACCATTTAGATAGCATCGATTTTTTAAAAGATATTCGGTTGAATATTGCCGTTGAACAAGACAATAAATCGTTTTTAAAGCTGAAAGTAAAAGTGCGTAATAAAATTGTTGCCGACGGTTTAAATGACGACACCTTCGATGTGACCAATAAAGGCATTCATTTGGCAGCGGAAGATTTCAATACATATATTGAAGATGAAAACACTATTTTGGTGGATATGCGTAACCATTACGAAAGCGAAATTGGCCATTTTAAAAACGCCATCACACCCGATGTGGATACGTTTAGAGATTCCTTAGATATTATTGAAGCAGATTTAAAAGACCACAAAGAAGATAAAAATTTAGTGATGTACTGCACAGGCGGTATCCGTTGCGAAAAAGCCAGTGCTTATTTTAAACATAAAGGTTTTAAAAATGTGTTTCAATTAGAAGGTGGCATTATAGAATACACACGTCAAGTAAAAGAACAGAATCTTGAAAATAAATTTTTAGGTCAGAATTTTGTGTTTGATGATAGACGCGCCGAGCGTATTAGTGACGATGTTATAGCAAATTGCCACCAATGTGGAGAACCTTTCGATGTGCATACCAATTGTGCGAACGAAGCTTGCCATTTACTATTTATACAATGTCCAAAATGTAAAGAAGCGATGGAAAATTGTTGTTCTACAACCTGTATGGAAATTAATAGATTGCCTTTCGAGGAACAAAAGGAACTTAGAAAAGGACAAGGTAATAGCAACGATATTTTCAAAAAGGGACGCGCAAATCACTTGCCACATAAAAAGGATTTAAGAAATATTTTCGACCATTTTCAAAAGAAATAATAAGATGCAAAAAATAGAATTAATGGCTCCTGCAGGGAATTTTGAATCAATGCAAGCCGCTTTAGATAATGGTGCAGATTCCATTTATTTTGGTGTTGAACAGTTAAATATGCGTGCTCGTGCATCCATAAATTTCACTTTGGACGATCTTCAAGAAATATCAAAACGATGTAAAGCTAAAAATGTTAGAACCTATTTAACATTGAATACTATTATATACGACCACGATTTATCTATAGTAAAAACACTTATAAACAAGGCGAAAGAAGCAAATATTACAGCAGTTATCGCTATGGATCAAGCAGTAATTATGGCTGCTCGGGAAGTTGGTATGGAAGTGCATATCTCCACCCAAATAAACATAACTAACATTGAAACCGTTAAGTTTTATGCGATGTTTGCCGATACGATGGTTTTGAGCCGTGAATTAAGTTTACGTCAGGTTAAAAAAATCACCGAACAAATCGAGAAAGACCAAATAAAAGGGCCAGCTGGAAAATTGATTGAAATTGAAATTTTCGGTCACGGCGCACTTTGTATGGCAGTTTCTGGCAAATGTTATATGAGTTTACATGCTTATAATTCATCGGCAAATCGAGGGGCTTGCAAACAAAATTGCCGTAAAAAATATACGGTTATTGAGCAGGAAACGGGTTTTGAAATGGAGCTTGATAATGAATACATTATGTCGCCAAAAGATTTATGTACCATCGATATTTTAGATCAAGTTGCCGATGCTGGCATCAAAGTTTTAAAAATTGAAGGACGCGGTCGTGCGCCAGAATATGTTGCCAAAGTAATTTCTTGTTACCGAGCGGCGATTGATAGTTTAGAAAACGAAACCTACGATAAAGAAAAGGTAATCTCTTGGATGCAAGATCTTGAAAAAGTGTACAACCGTGGTTTTTGGAATGGTTATTATTTAGGTCAGAAATTAGGGGAGTGGAGCAATGGTTCTGGGTCGCATGCTACACAAAAGAAAGTGTATATTGGGAAAGGCACACACTTTTTTCCGAAACCTCAAATAGGCGAATTTAAAATTGAAGCGTTCGATATTGCTATTGGCGACACCATTTTAATTACTGGCCCAACCACAGGAGCGAAAGAACTTGAAGTGAGCGACATGATGGTAAACGACCAAAAGCTAAGTAAAGGTAGCAAAGGCGATTTAGTTACCATTCCGCTTGGTTTTAGAATCAGACCATCCGACAAGTTATATAAAATTGTAGAAAATAAAGTAGAAGCTTAATGGTGGTTATCACATTGCAACGCAACAAATGTATTGGCTGTAATTATTGTGTGGAATTAGCGCCGAAACAGTTTCAAATGTCGAAAAAAGACGGAAAATCGGTGTTGCTACATGCAACAGATAAAAAAGGGTTTTTCACTTTGAAATCGAATGAAAACGAGATTTTAGAATCTTGTGAAAATGCATCAAAAGCATGTCCAGTAAAAATAATTAGAGTGAAGTTGATTTAGACATTTGAATTCTTCTGAAAAAAAAGAAGCTGTACGAAAAGTTAAAATTCATCGTCATTACGAACGCAGTGAAGTAATCTGTTTATTCACTATTAACGACTTACAGATTGCTTCGTTCCTCGCAATCACGTAAAATTATACTTTTTAGACAGCCTCTTCTTTAAATAATTAAAACAATTTACTCTTTTACAATCTTAACAGTTTTCTTCTGAGAATTAGCGTCTTCAAGCGTTAAAAAATAAATGCCTTTTGAAGCAGATTCCATGTTAATTTCTTTAATACTTCCCGATGTTATGTTTTCAACTTTAATAGGTTGACCTAACATATTCACTACAGTAGCTTTTTTAATGATAGTATTTGATTTGATATTAATACTATTATTAAACGGATTTGGATACACTTCTGTGTTTTTAAAAATTGCTTCGTCAACACTTAAAGTACCAACGTTAAAGGTATGCGTTACCGTTTGTCCTTTATAGGTTGCTTGCCATTTCCATTCGCCAGCGGCATCAAAAGAACTACTCCAACGCCACCATGAGGCGTCATAACTATCAACAAAATCAAAATTCCAATCACGCAGATTGGTATTGTTTGGTCTAATAATTTTAAGATTGATACTGGTCCCAGCAACTTGATCTCTTAAATACAATCCGAAATAAGCTGTTTCGTTCAGTGCAAATTGGTTACTAACGTTAAGGGTTTCAGTTGTTGGACAATCAGGAAAAACGGCCGGACTAGAGTGTGTTAGCAAAGCGTTTATGTTAGAGTCCACGTAAGGTTTTTGGTCTTGCCACCACGAGTCGGTGTTTAAATTATTACAGGCATCCGCAAAAGGATCTATTAAAATATCTTGTCCTACACCATTTTGTTCAATTTCAGAGTAAACTTCAAAATGTAAATGGGGTCCGGTAGAGTTACCAGAACTTCCTACAATTCCTAGATACTCACCAGCGACTACTGAATCTCCAATATTTTTTTGGGTTGCCGAATTTTGTTTCATATGTCCATACAAGGCAACACTTCCATCTGCATGCTGAACATATACAGCATTCCATTGGTTTGAATTAAAACTGCAACTTCTATCTGAATTCGAAACTGTTTTAGCAATAATCTGCCCAGGAGCAGCTGCAACAATTTCAACACCATCAGTATCCATTAGATTCCAGGAGAATGGCCATGTAAAAATATCGACACCAAGGTGATTGTAACCGGCGTCTGTATCATAGGTTTTTGTTCCGCAGTTATAATCCTTTAAATTATTTGGATACGCCGTATCGTGATCCATATATCCTGAAATGGCCCACACATCATTATAAGTTATGTTACTTGCTTTC
The DNA here is from genome assembly GCF_004341235.1 of Mariniflexile fucanivorans. Taxonomy (GTDB): domain Bacteria; phylum Bacteroidota; class Bacteroidia; order Flavobacteriales; family Flavobacteriaceae; genus Mariniflexile; species Mariniflexile fucanivorans. The sequence goes on along the minus strand of NZ_SLUP01000001.1, from coordinate 677,141 downwards.
TTAACTGGCCAGATGAAAAGTGGGTGATCTAAGGCTTTTGTTTTATTGTAAACTAATTTGTTTTGCGTTTTTAATAGCGCAATATTTTTTTTTATTTCTGTTTTTATCTCGTCTCTTTGCACATTAGTCAGGCATTCTGTTTTTTCCTTGTTGAAGGCATATTCACCACCAGCTACTGTTTTATTCATGTCTTGCGCATGTATATTAAACATAAAAAAGGTTGTAAACATAAAAAAAGTAAATGTAAAATTAAGTTTCATAAGCTAGATTTTTTAGTAGTTATTTACAAACATCAATTTTTTTTTGAATTGTGAGCATATTTTTTTAATATATTTTTACAAAAAATAATAATTAGTGAATAATTTCATTGTTTTTGCTTACATACTCAACAAAAAAATTAAAGATATTTTTGGGTGATATATTTATAATATTTCAAACTGAATAAATAATCTTATCTTTACATCGAGAAGTTTTTTTGAAATAATAGTTCAATTAAATTGGTATTCTCGAAAATATGGGGATTTTAAAATAATTATAAACCTTCATTCGTAATAATTTAATTATTAACGAATTCAATATATAAAAACATATGGCTTGTAACAGTTGTTCAACTGGAAAAGACGGTCAACCAAAAGGATGTAAAAATAATGGCACATGCGGAACGGATAGTTGTAACAAACTAACGGTGTTCGATTGGTTAGCCAATATGTCGCTTCCAAATGGTGAAAAACCGTTTAATTGGGTTGAGGTCCGCTTTAAAAACGGCAGAAAAGAATACTACCACAATACCGAAAACTTAACCTTAAGTATTGGCGATGTGGTGGCAACACAAGCACAATCTGGTCATGATATAGGGATGGTTACCCTTTCGGGGGAATTGGTGCGTGTTCAAATGAAGCGCAAAAATATTTCAGAAAATCCCGAAGAAATTCTTAAAATTTACCGAAAAGCAAGTCAAAAAGATATTGATATTTGGAGTGAAGCGCGAGACAAAGAAGAACCTATGAAGGTTAAAGCGCGACAATTTGCTATCGATTTAAAATTAGAAATGAAAATTTCTGATATCGAATTTCAAGGCGATGCCAGTAAAGCAACGTTTTACTACACTGCCGAAGAACGCGTCGATTTTAGAGAACTCATCAAAGTATTTGCACGCGAATTTAGAACACGAATTGAAATGAAACAAGTAGGGTTTCGTCAAGAAGCTTCCAGACTTGGTGGCATTGGTTCTTGTGGGCGCGAACTTTGTTGTTCTACTTGGTTGACAGATTTTCGTTCTGTAAGTACATCAGCAGCACGTTACCAGCAATTATCATTAAATCCGTTAAAATTAGCAGGACAATGCGGTAAGCTAAAATGCTGTTTAAATTACGAATTGGATAGTTACCTCGATGCTTTAAAAAGTTTCCCCAAAACAGAAATTAAACTTCAAACTGAAAAAGGAACGGCTGTATGCCAAAAAACCGATATTTTTAAAGGGCATATGTGGTATGCTTATGAAGGCGAATGGGCAAACTGGCATAAAATAACTACCGATCAAGCTAATGAAATTATTAGTTTAAACAAGAAGAACCAAAAGGTAGTTAGTTTGGAAGAATATGCTTTAGAAGTTACTGAAGATACTAAAACCGAGTTTGAAAACGTTGTAGGTCAAGATAGTTTAACACGTTTTGATAGTCCAAAACCTAATAAAAAACGTAAAAATAACAGACGCAAACAAAATCAAGGTAATAAGAACAAACCTCCAGAAAGTAATAATACCCAAGGGCAGGCTGTTAAAAAAAATAATAACAGAAATAAGAAGAATAGAAATAAACCTCAAAACACTAAAAACATTGAGAAATAGTGCCACATTATTTTTGTTATTAGCTTCTATAATATTTACATCTTGCGACCCTAATCGTGTTTTTGATGTCTATCAACCCGTACCAAACAAATGGCATAAAGACTCTGTTGCAAGTTTTAATATCAAGGCTCCAGATTCAACAAACGCCTACAATTTGTTTGTTAATTTAAGAAACACTAATACCTATAAATACAATAATATATTTTTAATTGTTGAAATGACTTTTCCGCATGGAAAAACAATAAAAGACACGTTAGAATATAAAATGGCAGATCCTTCAGGTAAGTTTTTAGGTACTGGTTTAACCGATATTAAAGAAAATAAACTTTGGTATAAAGAACAGGTTGTTTTTAAGGAAAAAGGAGACTATGTGGTTAAAATTCAACATGCTATGCGCGAAAACGGAAAAGTTAATGGCGTGGTAGAGCTTGAAGGCATTACCGATGTTGGTTTTAGAATTGAGAAACCAAGTATAAAATAATTTTATAAATTAAAAATCTTTAAGCCACTTAAACTATGGCAGCAAAAAAACAAACATCAGTAACTCAAGACTTTTCAAAATACATTCGTTGGTTTTGGATGCTCTTTATAGGAGGTATTCTTTTAGCAATCCTTATGTTTTTATTAGCATCTTGGGGACTTTTTGGTGAGATGCCAGACCATACGGTTTTAGAAAATCCTAAAACAAATCTTGCAGCCGAAATTATTTCTTCTGATGGAAAAACTATAGGTAAATTTTATTTAAATGATAATAGAACGCCTGTTGAGTACGATGAATTACCAAAGCATTTAGTAGAAGCTTTACTGGCAACTGAAGATGCACGTTTTCACGATCATTCAGGTATTGATGCTGTTGGAACTTTAAGGGCTATTGTTAAAATGGGTAGTGGAGGTGGTGCCAGTACCATTTCTCAACAATTGGCAAAACAGTTGTTTCATGGTGAAGGTTCTAAAAATAAATTGGGCAGGATGACCCAAAAAATTAAAGAATGGATTATTGCCACCCGTTTAGAAAGGCAATACACCAAAGAGGAAATTATCGCACAGTATTTCAATATTTACGATTTTTTAAATAATGCCGATGGTATTAGAAGCGCTGCTAGAATTTACTTTGGAAAAGAACCTAAAGATTTAGATTTAAAGGAATCAGCAATGCTTGTTGGGATGTTTAAAAACTCATCATTATTCAACCCAAGAAAACGTCCTGAGCTTACACTGCAAAGAAGAAATGTAGTATTAGCACAAATGTATAAATACGATTATATTGATGAGAAAGTTAAAGACTCCCTTCAAAAAACACCTCTAGATTTAAACTACAATCCAGAATCTCACCGCGAAGGTATAGCCACTTACTTCAGAACCTATTTAGATGGTTTTATGAAAGATTGGATAAAAAACAATCCGAAACCAGATGGTTCAAAATATAACTTATATAACGATGGTTTAAAAATTCATACCACCATCGATTCTCGTATGCAATTATATGCTGAAAATGCGGTTCAAGATCACATGTCCAGATTGCAGGCTGCCTTTTTTAGTCAAAACACACCAGAAAAAAATAAAACAGCACCATTTATAGATTTATCAGCAGATGAGATTAAGTCATTATTAAGAGGCGCCATGAAGCAATCGGAGCGTTGGAGAAAAATGAAATATGATTTAGATAAGTCTGATAAAGAAATTGAAGCTTCTTTTTACAAACCTACCGAAATGTCTGTTTTTGCTTGGAAAAAAGGAAAAGCAACCGAGATAGATACGATTATGAAACCCATTGATTCCATACGGTATTACAAAACATTTTTACGTACAGGTATGATGGCTATGGATCCACAAACAGGACATGTAAAAGCATGGGTTGGAGGTATTAATTACCGTCATTTTCAATATGATATGGTAAAGCAAGGTAAGAGACAAGTGGGGTCAACCTTTAAACCTTTTGTGTATGCCACAGCTATCGATCAATTACATTATTCACCTTGTGATGTATTTCCAGATACTCCTTTTTGTATAGAAGCCAATAAATATGGAAACCTTAAAGATTGGTGTCCTAAAAATTCTGGTGGCGATTATGGTGGAACCAGAACGTTAAAGGATGCTTTAGCTAATTCAGTAAATACCATTACAGCCCGCTTAATGGACAAAGTTGGTCCAAAACCAGTAATAGATTTAGTTAAGAAATTAGGAATAGAATCCGATATTCCTGCGGTACCTTCCATAGCATTGGGAACTGCCGATTTAAGTGTTTACGAAATGGTTGGCGCCTATGCAGCTTTTGCTAACAAAGGTGTTTACACAAAACCAGTCATGGTAACTACTATTGAAGATAAAAACGGCACTATTTTGTATCAATTTAAACCAGAAACACGCGATGTTTTAGGTGAAGAAGAGGCGTACGTAACCGTAAAACTTTTAGAGGGTGTTACCCAATTTGGTTCTGGTGCAAGATTAAGAAGAACTGGCGAGCCTTATGGTGTTTATAAAGAAATTATTACAGGATATCCGTATGCGTTAACCAACCCAATTGCAGGAAAAACAGGAACCACACAAAACCAAAGTGATGGTTGGTTTATGGGTATGGTACCAAACCTTGTAACAGGTGTTTGGGTAGGCGCCGAAGATAGAGCTGCGCATTTTAGATCCATTACTTATGGTCAAGGAGCTTCTATGGCGTTACCAATTTGGGGACTGTTTATGAAAAGTTGTTATGCTGATAAAACTTTAGATGTATCAACAGGTAATTTTGAAGTTCCTAAAAACCTTTCTATTAATGTAGATTGTTCTAAAGAATCTGGTAATTATGTAAATGGGGAAGAATCTGGAAGCACACCCGATGATTTGAATTTTTAATAACAAGTTTCTACTTTTTAACATAAAAATGAAAAGCCATTCCTTTTAGAATGGCTTTTTTATTTCGTATTTTTAAAAAGCAATAAACAAAATAAGCATGATTAATAAAAAAGTAGCTAATGTTGAAGAGGCCCTTAAAGGTGTTACAGATAATATTACCTGTATGGTCGGTGGTTTTGGGCTTAGTGGCATTCCAGAAAATGCGATTGCCCAATTAGTAAAACTCGGTATCAAAGGTTTAACATGCATTTCTAATAACGCAGGTGTAGATGATTTTGGATTGGGTTTATTACTTCAAAAGCATCAAATTAAAAAGATGATATCGTCTTATGTGGGTGAAAATGATGAATTTGAACGCCAAATGCTTTCTGGCGAATTGGATGTGGAACTTATTCCACAAGGGACGTTAGCAGAACGTTGCAGAGCAGCACAGGCTGGTTTTCCAGCTATTTACACACCCGCAGGATATGGAACGGAAGTAGCCGAAGGAAAAGAAACCCGGGAATTTGATGGAAAAATGTATGTGTTGGAACACGCTTTTAAAGCCGATTTTGCTTTTGTAAAAGCTTGGAAAGGCGATGCCGCAGGTAATTTAATTTTTAAAGGAACTGCCAGAAATTTTAATCCTGTTATGTGTGGCGCCGCAAAAATAACAGTTGCTGAGGTTGAAGAATTGGTACCACTTGGAACTTTAGACCCCAATCAAATTCATATTCCAGGTATTTTTGTGCAACGAATTTTTCAAGGAAACCACTATGAAAAACGCATTGAACAACGAACAGTAAGACAAAGAAACTAAATAAGTTTAAAGTTATAAGGACTTAAACTGCGCTTAGGTTTTTATGAGCACGAGTAAGTAACTTTTATACTTTCAACATTATAACTAAAAACATGTTAGACAAAATAGGAATCGCAAAGCGAATAGCTAAGGAAGTAAAAAATGGCTATTATGTAAACTTAGGCATCGGTATTCCAACCTTGGTTGCCAATTATGTGCGTAATGATATAGAGGTAGAATTTCAAAGTGAAAATGGCGTTTTGGGCATGGGACCATTTCCTTTTGAAGGTGAAGAAGACGCCGATGTGATTAACGCAGGTAAACAAACCATTACCACATTACCGGGAGCTAGTTTTTTCGACTCAGCCATAAGTTTTTCCATGATTCGAGGCAAACATGTCGATTTAACTATTTTAGGAGCCATGGAGGTCGCTGAAAACGGCGATATTGCCAATTGGAAAATTCCTGGACGTCTGGTTAAAGGTATGGGAGGTGCTATGGACTTAGTTGCCAGTGCTGAAAATATTATCGTTGCTATGATGCACACTAATAAAGCAGGAGAATCTAAATTATTAAAGCGTTGCTCATTGCCATTAACAGGAGTTGGCTGTGTAAAAAAAATTGTGACCAACTTAGCTGTTCTTGAGGTTACCGATAAAGGTTTCAAACTTTTAGAACGTGCTCCAGGAATTTCGGTTGAAGCCATTAAAGAAGCTACAGAAGGCACTTTAATTATTGAAGGTGATATTCCAGAAATGGATATAAATAATTAAGCCTTGAAAAAAAGGTATAAATTTTTAATAGTCCTTGCACTGTTTTTAGGAGTCGCTGGATATGTGGTTTTAATACATGTGCTTCCATATTCTATAATAAAACCACCAAGAGTTACTGCGATAAATTATTTATTAACTGATTCTATTAGTTACGATAAAGTTGTTGTAGTTTCCTTTGATTCAACAAAACTTAAAGGTTTTCATGTAAAATCTATTTTAAAGAAACCCAAAGCTTCATTAATTTTAGTTCATGGAGTTGGAGGTTGTAAAGAACATTTCTCTAATCTGGCAATTAATCTCGCCAAAAAAGGATATGATTGTTGGTTTTTTGATAATAGGGCACATGGTGAAAGTGACGGACTGTACTCGACATACGGTTATCTTGAAAAAAAAGACATTAAAGCAATAGTTGATACCATTAAAACTAAAATACCAGAAACCAAAGTAGCTATTTGGGGTAATTCTTTAGGTGGCGCCATAGCCATTCAAGCAATGGAGTATGATAAAAGGATACAATTTGGAATTGTAGAAAGTACTTTTACCAATTTGAGGCAGATAGTTTATGATTACCAAAAGCATTTTTTGTATGGTATAGGAATTAAGTTTGCTTCAAATATCGCATTAAACCAAGCTGGTGAAATCGCTAAATTTAATCCAGATGAAGTTTCTCCAATTCAGTCTGTAAAACATATAACACAGCCCATATTAATTTCTCATGGTGATCAAGATGAAAATATTAGTGTGGATTATGGACATGCTTTGTTTGAAAATTTGGCATCAAAAGACAAATCATTTGTTCTAGTAAAAGGGGGAGGTCATCATAATTTAGCAGCTATTGGTGGAGATGCTTATAAAAAAAAACTTATGGATTTTTTAGAAGTTCATGCTTATAGATAAATTAAGAAAATAAGACTGCTTATTAAAATAGATTTTACTTATAACTCCATTTATTTTAATAGTAAAAAAGAAGTATTTTAACTACATAATAGATTTAAATGTTAAAAATAAACGCATTTAAACGAATTTATGTGTTTTTAAACTGATATACTTAAAAAACGTTATATATTAGCAAGAGTCAAATTAACCAAACAAAATAAATAGATTCCCAAATCTACCATAAACTTGAAGCCTATGAATTTTGCAACAAATCTACCTGAACAACCTACATTTAATGAAAGTAAATTCAAAGAAACAGTTCGTGAGAATTTACAATTTTTAAAAAGCTTAATGTATTTAACTAAGAAAATTTTTATGCTATAATCCTTTAGGGATGGCATCAATTAATTTTTTTGTGTAATCTGTTTTGGGCGATGCATATATAACATCTGCATCGTCCAATTCTTCTATTTTACCCTTATTCATAACTAGTAATTGGTCACTCATATATTTTACAACTGCCAAATCGTGCGATATAAAAATATAGGTAAATCCAAACGTATCTTTAAGTGAGTTTAAGAGGTTTAAAACCTGCGCTTGCACCGAAATATCCAACGCCGAAACCGACTCGTCACACACAATCAATTTAGGTTGTAAGGCAATTGTTCTGGCAATACCAATGCGTTGACGTTGCCCACCTGAAAATTCATGGGGATAGCGGTTAAAATAATCTTCAGATAAGCCTACTTTATTTAAAATTTCAATTGTTTTTTCTTTTCGTTCTACATCATTATTATAAAGCTTATGCACTTTCATAGGTTCCATAATAGCCTCACCTACGGGCATTCTAGGGTTTAGTGATGAATAAGGATCTTGAAAAATTATTTGAATGTCTTTTCGAAGTTTTTTAATTTCTGAATTTGGTAATTTTGTAATATCAATACCTTGATAAAGAATTTTTCCAGCGGTCGCTTTATCTAATTGAAGAATGGCATTTCCCAACGTCGATTTTCCGCAACCCGATTCGCCTACCAACCCCAAGGTTTCACCTTCATATAATTTAAAACTAACATCATTTACTGCTTTAAAAGATTCTGGTTTTGTAAACCAACCCGATTTGGAAATATATTCCTTCTCCACATTAATAACTTCTAATAAAGGCGGTTTACTGTATAGTTTTTCGTGATTTAATTGACGTTCTTCTTGCGTTATAATTTCATGTTTGGTAGTATTTTCCAAATAATCTTTAATAGTTGGCAATACTTTTAAGCGTGTTTTTAATGAAGGACGCGAATTAATAAGTGCCTTTGTATAAGTATGCTGAGGTGTTTTAAATATGGTTGAAACGACGCCTTGTTCTACAATAGCGCCTTTATACATAACTAATACGCGGTCTGCGATTTCAGATATTAAAGACAAATCGTGTGTTATAAAAATAATACTCATTTGGGTTTCAATTTGCAGCTCTTTTAGCAATTGAATGATGTTTTTTTGCACCGTAACATCCAATGCTGTTGTAGGTTCATCGGCAATTAAAATGTCGGGTTTACAACTTATTGCCATGGCAATCATAACCCGTTGTTTTTGGCCTCCAGAAATTTCATGTGGGTACGCTTTGTAAACGCGGCTGGCATCTGGCAATTTTACTTTTTCAAAAAGATTTAGAGTTTCAGATTTTGCTTCTTGTTTAGATAAATTGGTATGTTGTAATAAAATTTCTTGAACTTGTTTTCCGCAGGTCATCGATGGGTTTAAAGAACTCATAGGTTCTTGAAAAATCATCGCTATTTTTTTTCCTCGGATGCTTTGAAATGCTTTTGATGACAACGTAGTTAAATCTACGTCTTTATAAACAATACTTCCTGATGTGATTTTAGATATTTTATTTGGGAGCAAACCCAAGATAGCGAGCGAAGACACCGATTTCCCCGAGCCCGATTCGCCTACAATACCTAAAATTTCATTTTGATTTAAATGATAAGAAATATGATGAATCACTTCATTACTTCCAAAGGAAATGGTTAAATCTGTGATTTTAAGAATTACATTATTTGCCATAAGTAAATATAGCAACATTCCTTATTTGAATCAAATAATATTCAGAATGAATAGATATTTTAAATAATAGCGATAAACCTATTTTCTGATAACTAACGATATTTCAACACGTCGTGCTTCGTCATCGGTAGTCGCTTTATAATCAATACCATAGTTGATTGTTAAAATCCTTGTAGGATGTATACCTTTTGATATCAAATATTTTTTAATCGTTTCAGTACGTTCCATTGATAAGCTTTGGTTATAAACAGCGGACCCTTTTTTACTCGCGAATCCTTTCACTAGCACATCAAAATTCTTGTTTTCATTTAAAATTTTAACCAAATTATTCAAATTCTCAAATTGGTTTTCTTCAATAGATTTAGAGTTGTTCTTAAAAAATATCTGATTTTTATAACTGCTATATTTATTCAAAAGCACGCTTTCTTTAGAAAGCGATGCTTTCTTAAGATTGAGTTCAGATTGAATGGCAATTAACTTTTTCTCAATGTTTGATAAATCATCTGAATAATCAGGATTTGAAGTTTGTAAAGTAGCAACCTTGTTATTTAAAACTGCCGATAGCGAATCTATACTATATTGAAGTTTTTGTTTGTAAATAACGTTTAAACTATCTTTTTCGAGCGTATTTGTTTGTTTTAATGGTTCCTTTTCGATTATTATGGTAATTGGTTCGTTGCTATTCTGTTTAGCTTGTAAGTTTCGTAATTCGTTAATTTTAAATTCTAAATCTTCTATATCCCTTCTTAAATATAAATTGTTATTTGTTTGTGTCGTAGTAGGATTTGGCGTTTTTTTTAAGTTAGTCGCGTTTATTTGTTTCTGTAAAGCTTCTATTTCTTTGTTTAGATAATCAATTTCAAAACTGTCTGATTCTATTTCTTGCGGCTTACCTTGATCATTGATATTACCATGCTCACGCATATTTCGTTTTTTGGCTTCAACTATTTTGCCAATAACAGCTTGTAAATCTTCCTCAGACATTCTAATAACGCTGGTGGTTTCTGTTTTGTTTTGGGCATGAAAAGCTATTGTAAATAGCGCTATCGATACTATAATAATATGTTTTAAGGCCATTTTGTTGGATTTAATAATTAATACGGAATCTATATATAAGACGGTGAAATTATTATTTGGTCACTTTTTATAAAAATAGTGACTTTTTTAAAAAGTTACAGTCATAACTATAAGATAATCAATATTCTTTAATTAATTAATAATCCAAAATATGAAAACAAAAATTATTTTACTAAGTGTATTTGCTTTTGTAGCTTTTAATTGTTCAAAAGCAGACAAAAACGCAGATCAATCTTTAACAAAAGATGCAAATCAAACAAGTTCCAATGTATTAGTTTCAGTAAAAAACCAAGATTCTATTAATTTTCTCAACTCAAAACTAAATTTATTGGGTGCTGAAAAAGATGGTAAAACAAAATTGGTTAATATGGTTTCTAAGCAAAGAGACTCGTTGCAAGCTTTATTAGCTCAACTTGAAACATCTGTTAAAGCGATAAATGATAAAAAACTATCGCCGGGCATCGCAGGTGTAAACAGTAAACTTGACCAACTAAAAGGACAAAAAGAAAATTTGCAAGAGCAAATAGCACTTCAAAAGAAAGAAGTTGCTTTAGCTACAAAAAAAGTTGATATTTTAAATGAAGAAAAAGCAGTTTACCAAGATCAAAAGAAAGCGCTTTATGATAAAGGAGCACCACCAGTTGCCTTTAAAGTAGTTGATTCTTTATTAAACGGAATAAATTCTCAAATGCTTATCCAAAATGATGTTGTTAAAAACATTAACAGAAATGTGGCAGATGCCGAAGAGCAAATGCTTAGAATCACTGGTCAAAGAGATGAATTAAGTAAAAAAATTAGAAATAATTACGACACGCAACTCATATTAAGTGAATATAATTCTGATGAGAAAAACAGATTGGACGCTCAATTGGCTAAAGTGAATGAAAATTTAAATATGCTTTTAAATGAATCGTCAATTTTAGATACCGATTATAAATTATTAGCTGCAAAACTATCCAATTTAAACACGCCTACTGTAGATTTAAGCAAAATTGAAGGAGCAGACAATGCTGAAACCGCAGATTCAGATGAAGAATCAGGAAAATCGTCATTTGCATTAATTGTTGTTTTAGCGCTTGGAGTTATTATGGCAATATTTTATGTAATAGGAAAAAGAAGAAAAAATAAAAACATTAAAAAATAAGAAAAATGGCAACGTCAAAAACACCTATAGAAAAAAACACTGCAGAAACTAAGCCTGCAGCAACCAAACCGGCAGCAGCTAAAAAAGTAGCCACTAAAAAAGCAGCCACTAAAAAAGCAGCCACTAAGAAAGTAGCTACTAAACCTGCAAAAGCAAAAAAAGTAGTTACTAAAAAACCTGTTGTAATAAAAGAAGAGACTCCTATACCAAAAAAAGGCTTCTTTAAAACGCTGTTTGAAAATGTAACCGAAACATTAGATCATGTTACCGAAAATGTAGCAGAAGGAGCCTCTTTTGTAACAGAAAAGGTTAAAGAAACAACTGCAAAGGCTTATGTGGCTAGCACAGAATTGGTAGAAGAAGCCAATGAAAAGATTCATCAATTTACCGACAAGCAATCTTTAAATAAAGAAAAGAATAGAATTGAAGATATTCAAGCAGAGTTAACTTTAAAATTTGGTGAAATTACACTTCAGCATTATTTAAAAAATGACTCAATGCATAGAGCTTTTTTAAATACTAAGCCAATAACCGATTTGGTATTAGAATTTAAGGCGAACGAAAAACAGTTAATAAAACTTGAAAAAGAATTAAAAAAACTAGATAACTAAAACGATATGAAATACATCATCATATACATTTATCTGGCTATTAACGTTTTTTTATTGATCCTAAACTGGAATTTATTTTCATCTTCCATAAATATGGACTTGGGTTTTGGGGTATATAGTATGCCACCATTAATCATGTTACAGGTTATTGGATTGGTAGCATTAATAATTTTTGCTGTCTTAGACGGGGTTAAAGATTTAAAAAGAGAAGTCGTTATTTCAGAACTTCAAAAAACCATTTTAGGTCTTGAAAAAGATGCTGTAATAAATAAACTTCAAAACCAAAACAAATTAACCGAAACTAAAGAGTCTGCACCTATTATCGAAGCCAATAATAAATTAAGCGATTAAGGTCTACATTTTTTTTTAATAAATGATTTTGTTTAAATCTTTAAAAAAGAGAATAAGCATATGGTCATTATAAATAATTCAAAATGAAAAAATTAAACATAGTATTATTCACAATTTTACTTGGAACCACAACGCTTTTCGGGCAAGTAAAAGACATAAGTGTTACCTTGTCTCCAGCTGTAGAATATACCTTTTGGGACGATAAATCTGGATTAGAAGACGGTTTATTGTTTGGAGGTAAAGTTGGTTTTGGATTTGGTGAATATATCGAGTTAAGAGCAACTTACATGCAAGGACTTGATTTAACTACAAATTTTGAAAATTTTGGCTTATCCAATTATTCAAAGGATTTGTTTATTTCAAGAGATGTTAATTTGACACGTTGGGGCGGTGAGTTTAAGGCTAATTTTGGCACAAAAACAAAACTTAATCCCTACTTTACTTTAGGGTCTGGTGTTCAAACAATTCAGTTAGAAGATTTCGAAAAGCAGGAGCAAATTTTTGCCACTTTAGGCTTAGGTGCTAAGTTTAATATTGGTAAACGTGCTGTTTTTGCGTTAGAAGCTAAAAACACGATGTATAATTTTAATGCGGGCGCAAGATTACTTACCGATGCAGACAAAACTACTTTTAGTGTTACCGATGCTGATTTTGAAAATGAAAGATTGAGTAACTGGTCTGCAATGGCATCGTTGCAATTTTATTTAGGTGGTAGAAAACCAGGCGCGCTAACAGAATTAGACAAAGCTTATTTAAATGGTTTTTCTAGCGGATTTAGAGGTTTAAGATTGGTTTTTGAACCAGGTTTAGCAAATATTAAATTTGATGATAAATCCAATTACAGAGACACTTGGATGTTAGGAGGTTATGTGGGTTTAGATTTTAATAATTATGTTGGCTTAAGAGGATTCTATTATAAATCGACTAAAGACGAGCAAATTTCTACAGATTTTGACGAGCTATCTATGTATGGCGCAGAATTTAGAGCACGACTAAATATTGCTAAAGGCATTGCGCCATATTTAGCATTAGGCGGTGGTTATTTAAATACATCGAATGATTATTTAGGAAAAGATGGATTAGCCGTAGATGGCAGTTATTTTGCTTCTGGTGGTATTGGATTAAACATTCCGTTGGCGACAGGACTTCAAGCCTATGGTGGTATAAAAGCCTTATTAACGTCTAATTCAAATGAAGAAGATCTTCAATCACCCGATCAAATTCAAACGCATACCATGTATAATTTTGGTTTGAAAATATCGATTGGTAAAAGAGCAAAATCTGCAAGTTCTGTTTATAATGAAAATTTAAATAATGCTTTAAATGAACAACAAGCTAAAAATGACGAAAAATTAGCGATTCTTAAATCTGATTATAAAGCTAAAATAGCCCAATTAGAATCCGATTTAAATACAGCTAATCAAAATCAGGATGTAGATAAAGCTGTAGAACTATTAGAAGAGAAAAAAGAAACGGAAGAAGCGCTTAAAAAAGTTGAAGAAGTAGAAAAAGTTGCAACCACATCTAAAAAAGCAGCTGTAGAGGTTGCTGAAAAGCAAAAAGTTCAACTTGTAATTCCACAAAAACAACAAATTGAGCAAAAACAAGCTGAAGAAGTTAAAGCAATAGAAAAGGATGCAACCACATCTAAAATGGCACCTGTAGTAGTTGCTGAAAAACAAATAGCTCAGCCTGTGGTTCCACAAAAACAGCAAATTGAACAAAAAGAAGTTAAAGAACCCTTAGTTCAAATGACGCCTGTTGAGTTCGAATTATTAATTCAACGGATATTAAATGAGGTTGAATACAATTCAATAAAACAGACTGTTCAACCCAATCAAATTGATAAAGATGAACAAATTCGTATTTTAAATGAGAGAATTAAGGTTTTAGAAACACGACTTTTACAAGGAAAAACTTCCGAAATAAGAGAGAATACTAAAGCTATTAATACGTTACAACCTGCTTTGGAGGAAGAAAACGATGATAAAACCCGACAAATACTTGATAAATTAGATGAATTAAACAGAAAAATTGAACGTAATTCTGATAAAATTGATTCACGCCCAACGGAAACAATTAATCCACAAACTATTATTGTGAAACCGGGCATAGAATCAAGTATACCATTAGAAAACCAAGACGAGGTTGCTCCAGTTACAGAAAAGGTTGAAGTTGAACAGATTCAAGACGAGGAAGAAGAGAACATGGAAGTAAATGATGAAGAGGTAAGTATTTTTTCTAAATTAACTTTTCAAGACTTGTCTATTTTTGGAGGGATTATGTTTGGCGATGCCACTATGCCAGTAACCGGTGTACGCGCCAATTTTGGCATTGATAATTCTAAAATACTGTTTGTACCCGAATTGTTTTTTGGGTTTTCAGACCCTGTATCATTCGGTTTGTCAGCAAACGGTATCATTCCAATAAATGTTAATAGCACAAAAATAAGCCCTTATGCAGGTGCTGGGTTAGGATTTATGAGGATTGAAGACACGGTGAATCTTAATGCGAATTTAATTGTTGGAACTAGTATGAATGTATTAAACGGAAAACTTTACATCGATTTTACAACGCGTAATTTCTTAAAGTATAATCAGGTTTCTGTTGGGTACAAATTCAGTTTTTGAATTTAATATCAAGAAGAAATAAGTTTTAAAACGACAAAGCGTTTTAAAATACTTAAACTAATTTTAATAAACATCCCTAATAATTCATTTTAAACTTAATGAATTATTAGGGATTGTTTTTTTTAAACCACATAAAAGCAGTTTTTATTTATATATGAATAATTTCATCGTCAGTTAAAATGTTGTCGCCACGTAAGCGTAGAAATATTTGAGCCACCGCAATGGTATCTTTTTCGCAATAAATGACGATGCGGTCAATTTCATTTTCTTCATAGAAAACTCTGTAAACTTCGCTGCCATCAATGTCATCTTTTGGTGATGGAATTCCCAATACATTGGTTAATAATTTTAATGAGGTATAAGATTTATAATCGCCAAATTTCCACAATTCTAATGTGTCTAAATGTGGAATTTCCCAAGGTTTCTTGCCAAAAAGATTGAGTTTATATGGTAATTCGATGTTGTGAATAATCATACGACGTGCTATGTATGGAAAGTCGAATTCTTTGCCATTGTGCGCGCAAAGTAAATGTTTAGTTTCACTGAAATGGGAAATCAGTAAGTTTTTAAAATCTTTTAAAATTTTAACTTCATCACCATGAAAAGATGTGACTCTAAACTGCCTTAAATCTCCTTTTAGAATGAAATATCCAACCGAAATACATACAATTTTACCAAATTCTGCCCAAATACCGGCACGTTCGTAAAATTCCTCAGCAGTTTCATCTTCTTTCCTTTGGTATTTCGACTTGTGTTCCCAAAGGGCTTGTTTGGTATCATCTAATTCAGAAAAATGTTGCGTTTCTGGAACGGTTTCAATGTCCAGAAATAAGATGTTTTCTAAGTTTAATTTTGAAATCATTTTTCAAGCATTTTATAAGCTTCTTCAATATAAACCGTAATGTCATCGGTAAATCGTCCCACAGCTTCATCGGGCGATTTTCTGTGTCCTAAACGTACAATGATTACATTATCATCGGGTTCAACAATAACATATTGACCTAAGTGCCCGCGCATCATAAAAAAGTGCTTTTTGCCTATATCTTTCATCCACCAACCGTAGCCGTATTGCGGACTTTCCTTAAACCTAGGTGTAATAGATTTTGCAACAAAAACCGAATCTAATAACTGTTTGCCATGCCATTTACCATGATCTTTGTAAAGTTTTCCAAAGCGAGCAAAATCTCTGGCATTACTTGAAATACAACAAAATGCTTTAGCTAGTCTGTTTTCACCATCATCCAATTGCCAAAGAGCATCGTCCGTAGCACCCATAGGTTCCCAAAAACTTTCGGAAAGATAAGTGGCTAAGCTTTTTCCTGTTGCTTTTTGAAGAATCATTCCCAATAGTTGTGTGTCGCCACTTAAATATTTAAATTCTTTGCCAGGTGTTTCTACTATTTTTTGGTTTAACATGGTTTCGGCTAAATCATCGTCGTAATTAGCGCGTGCCGTAATGGAAAAGGGACCTTTATAATCTTCAACCCAATCTAAACCAGAAGCCATGGATGCTAAATCGCCTACCGTAGTTTTTTCGCCCTTATATTCTGGATAAAAATCGCTAATAGGTTGGTCTAAACTTTTAATATAACCATCCATAATAGCTTTACCAAGCATAGATGTGGTGATGCTTTTTGCCATGGAAAAGGAATTGGTTTTGGAATTTTCATCGAAGTTTTCATAATAATTTTCAAACCAAATACTGTCGTTTTTTATAATCATGTAGGCTATGGTACCCCAATCTTTATTTACTTTAGAAAGCTTTTCTGTTTCTTTTACACTGTTGTAATCTTTATGAATTGGCCACGGACTTACATCAGTTCCTTTTTTTATGGTATCGTTTTCAAAATAAGGATAATCATCAATAAAAGCAGTGTTGTGCCCTGTCAAATAAACCACACGTACACCTTTTAAAATATAACTATAATCAAAAATATACAGAAGAATTACAAGTGCTACAAGAATAATTGCAATCCATTTAAAAAGCTTTTTTAAGAATTTCATGTGTTTGTGTTTATTGTTTTTTAATTGTTGAATGCTACATCCATTTAATCATTTTTATAGTTAAAAATAATGCAGTTATGGATATTTCATTTTTAAGGAGTTTAGTTGTTTTAAATATAGGAAATATTTTATGTATTTCTGTTTCCGAAAAGAAACTAAAATAGTGATGTTTGTTTGAATGGACTTTCATGTTCCAATAACCATTTTTTTCGGTGTAAACCACCAGCGTAACCTGTTAAACTACCATCGCTTCCAATAACGCGGTGGCATGGAACGATAATCCACAGCGGATTTTTTCCGTTAGCATTTGCAACGGCTCGAATCGCTTTTACATCGCCTAGTTGTTTAGAAAGTTCTAAATAAGAAATTGTTTTGCCATAAGGAATTTGTTCTAGCAGTTTCCAAACTTGTTTTTGAAAATCGGTGCCTTCAGGATTTAATTTAAGGTCGAATTGTGTGCGAGACCCTTCAAAATATTCGTTTAGCTGAAACACACAATCTTCTAATACTTCAGGAATGATATCGGTTATTTTTTCTTCTGATTTCCACTTTCGTGGGAAAGATAAACCATTTGATTCCCCTTCGGATGTCTCTATATTATTTAATATTGAAACAGATGCAATACCATCTTCATCACCAATAATTTTGGTAAAACCTAAAGGCGATTTGATGATGCAGGTTTCCATAACGCTAAATTTTATAGCTAATGTACAAAAACTAATCAAAAATTAAATCTTGTAAGAATTTGTTTTATATTGGTATGATAATTGTGCAGGTTTTTAAACCTAACTAACTATTTATGATAAACCATTTCCGCTTCATCCTGTTCAGTTTTCATTTTCTATTAATATGCCATCAAGTTCAATCTCAAGAAAAGGCCTTGGTTATAGATTCCAAAAATGCCTATGCTGAGAAAATATACCTTCAACTAAGCAGTACCATTTTCACTACCGATGATACGGTTTGGTTCAAAGCCATAGTAACCGATTTTGTACATTTTCCAACCATGGTAAGCAGTGTTCTACATGTAGAACTTATTGATTTTGACAAACGCATCATTGATAAAAAACTGTTGAAACTGGAAAACGGTATTGCAGATAGTTTTTTCGATTTGAACGAGGATTTACCACCGGGACGCTACATGGTTCGTGCCTATACCCAATGGAACAAAAACTTTGGCAGTGAATTTATATCGCAAACATATATCGACATTTACGCTGCCAAAAAAGTTACTGAAAACGAAGAAGCCATTAGGAACATCACACTTACGGAAACCGCTCCCAACCAGTTTGAACTTTCCGCAAAAGCATTCCCCAATTTACTGAACCCAAAATACAGGGGCAGACTAAAAATGTACATACATACCGATACCAAAACAGATTCCGTTGAAATTAAAAAGGATACAGATGATGGCTATACATTTAAATATGAACTCCCAAAAGATGTTATAAAAGCCAGAATCGAATTAAAATTGGATTCCATAAAACTAAAAAATAACAATTTAGGTTTCATTAACTCTTACAGTAAAACCGTAGCTGTAAACAAGGATTATCTCGATTTACAATTTTTTCCAGAAGGCGGTAAGTTAGTAGATGGCTTAACAAGTACCCTCGGATTTAAGGCACTCGATTATAACAACAAGGGAAAGGAAGTTACCGGCTATATTATAGACCAGGATAACAATATCATTATACCATTCCAGACCAACACGTTGGGTATGGGTACTACGTATTTAACACCCGACTTTCAAAAAACGTACTATGCCAGTGTAAAAGGTAAGGACGATATTGAATACAAATACGAACTGCCAAAACCAAACCAAACAGGCGTTGTTTTAAAGATAAAAGAGTTACAGGACTATATCATAATGAGTCTAAATTCAAAAAATCCAAACCAGGAGGAACTCCATGTAAAAGCACAAGTTCGAGGCGTAGAATACGATAATTTCAATATTTCATTTAAAAAAGGTGTTGCCAATATGGGCATAGAAAAAAGCATGTTTCCCGAAGGCATTATAAAATTTACCATAATAAACAAAGCAAACCAAATTGTTGCCGAACGTTTGTTTTTTAACTATAAAGAAGAAGAAGAACGCATCAACATAACCGCAACTCCACATTTAAAACACTATAGCCAACGCGATAAGACCGTTTTTAATATAACTACAGAGGATATAGATAGTAATGCCATTAAAACGAACCTTTCCGTATTGGTGATCAACAAAGAACAACTGGGAAGTGTAAACAATGCACGAAACAATATTTTATCCTATTTTTTATTGAATTCAGAGTTGCGAGGTAGCATAGAAACACCTTCTTATTATTTCAACCCAAAAAATAAGAGCAGAAAAAACGATATGGATGCGCTTTTATTAACCCAAGGTTGGAGCAATTACAAATATGAAAACTCAGCATTCAGTACCGATTTTAAGTTTCTACCAGAAAAAGGCTTGAGTATTTCTGGTAAGGTTAAGGATATATGGTTTTCTAAAAAAGAATTAAAAAAGCCTGTGGAGCTTACAGCTGTTTACGGACCATTAAACGTAGCGACCCAACAAGTAGACAGTACAGGGTATTTTAATATAAATTTAGAAGATTACTATAAAGATGAATTTAGAGTGACACTTCAAACTAAAAATGAAAAGGGAAAGAAACAAGATTTTACTATTGAATTAGAGGAACATAAAAGTCCGATTATAAACTACAAAAATGAAGAAAAAGTTTATTTGGCAGATAGTGTCCATGTTTATGTAGAACAGAGTATAGCCCGTAAACAAGCTGAAGATTTAAAAGTAGCAAAAGGCACTATTGTTTTAGATGAAGTGAAATTAGATGGTTACAATCTGACACCACAACGACAAAAAATGATGGATTTACATGGGCCACCAGATTTGGTAATAGAGAATAAAGAGTTAATAAGCGAAGCCCCAAAATGGAATTCAGGGTTGTTTAGTGCTTTACAGGCTAGTTTTCCAGATGATGTGGAAATAAGTGATGCTGGCGGGTTTTTACAGGCTAAATTATTTGGTAGTAACTTTACTTTTATTGTGATAGATGGTGTTCCTGTAACATTGTTGGACTATCCATATATACAAAGTTTACCCATTGAAGAAATTAAAAGTTTTGAATTGATAAAACATCCTAAAAACGCAAATTATTATATTAGTGAAGTTTTTCGTGAGCCTTTTCATGAAGAAGAAATTGGACTTATTGGGAAAATAGATACTCCAGTGAGTAATCTTAATGGAGGACTTGATGGTATAGGGTTGTTTGAAGAAAGGTTAATAAGAGATCCAAAAACATCCATAATAAGCATTTATACTTACGCTGGTAAAGGACTTAATTATGTTAGCAATAATAAAGGAATCGACAAATTCTCTGTTCAAGGTTTTACTCCAAAGCGTGAATTTTATGCCCCCAAATATGGAACTGATGACCCTAACGATTGGAACCTTCCAGATTTACGTTCGGTAGTTCATTGGGTGCCAAGTATTGATACTGATGCAGAAGGAAATGCACAAGTAGAGTTTTATAATGCTGATACTATAGGTGATATGCTTTTTATAGTGGAAGGCATTACAAATAATGGTAAAATCGGGTATTTTGAAACCATTTTTACCGTTGATAAAAAAATAGAAAGATAAATTTTTAATTTATTTAAGAATTCAAAAAAAACATCATTCGATTAAATGGTCCTAATAAAACCAAAAGATGATTGAATGATGTAAAATTCCATTATTTTTTTGGGCTAATATCGTCAATCATCCCCAGTCGTTTGGCACGTGCTTCCCAACTTTTTCTTGCTAGTAGCTGTAAATCTGGAATATCATCGCTTTCGTCCATAATTTCTAAACCTAAAAGTGTTTCAATAACATCTTCCATAGTCACCAAACCACTTACAGAACCGTATTCATCTACTATAAGAGCCATGTGATTTTTACTTTCAACCAATTGCTCAAATAAACGCGGAATGGGTAAACTGCGGTTAATGATAATAATGTCTCTTTTTATATCTGAAAGCAATTTATCGCCGTTTCCAAAGGCCATTTCTTTAAAAACCTCATGTTTTAAAACCAATCCGGTAATATTATCTTGCGTTTCAGTAAAAACGGGAATTCTAGAAAATTTTATATTAGCATTATTTCTAAAAAAGGTTTCAATAGTTTGATTTTCATCTTCAATAGACATGACGGTTCGTGGCGTCATAACATCTTTGGCTAATACTTCTTTAAAGGTTAACATGTTTTTTATAACCTTACTTTCAGATTCATGAAAAACACCTTCTTCTTCAGCTAAATTGGTCATGGCATGAAAATCTTCACGACTTAAAACGCTACCATGGGTATTGCCTCCAATAAGTTTCGTGGTAAGCCTTAAAAGCCATAAAAGACCGCTATATTTTAAAGGGAAAATTAAAATATTAAGCGTCGTTGCTGTAAAACCGACCAATTGTTTCCAATAAGAAGCGCCAATGGTTTTTGGAATAATTTCTGAAAGCACTAAAATAAGCAAGGTCATAATAGCAGAAATAATGCCCACCGTATTAATACCAAAAAGCTCTATTTTGAAAGGTAATTTTTCCGCTTGAATACCAACCATCATCGCACCAACAGTATGCGCAATGGTATTAAGCGTTAAAATAGCAATAAGGGGCTGATCGATATCGGCCTTAAGCGTTTCCAATGTAAATGCGTACGCTTTATTTTCTCGCTTTTTAATGTTGATAAACGTGGGCGTAACGCTTAGCAAAACAGCTTCAAGTATGGAACATAAAAAAGAAAAGAAAATAGATACGGTTGCCCAAAAAATTAATGCGCTCATTAAAAGTGTTTTTTATAAAGGCTAATTTACGAAATCAATTTCACAACATCTTTAGAAAAATAAGATGCTATAATATCTGCACCAGCACGTTTAAAAGCCATTGTGGTTTCCATCATTACTTGGTCGTGATTTAACCAACCTTTTTCGGCTGCCGCTTTTATCATCGCATATTCACCAGATACTTGATACACCGCCACAGGCACATTCACTTCGTTTTTAATATCTCTTAAAATATCAAGATACGAAAGTCCTGGTTTTACCATCACAATATCAGCGCCTTCGTCAATATCCATGTTGGTTTCTCGTATCGCTTCTATACGGTTGGCATAATCCATTTGGTAGGTTTTTTTATCCTTTGGAATATCAACCATATCCACAGGAGCAGAATCTAAAGCATCACGAAACGGTCCGTAAAATGCCGAAGCGTATTTCGCTGAATAACTCATAATACCTGTATTGATGAATCCTTCATCTTCCAAAGCTTCACGAATGGTTAAAATACGTCCGTCCATCATATCACTTGGCGCCACAAAATCGGCACCTGCCTTAGCGTGGGAAATACTCATTTCTGCTAGAAAATTAGTAGTAGGATCGTTTACTATCATCCCATTTTCAACAATACCATCATGTCCGTAAGCAGAGTAGGGGTCGAGTGCTACATCCGTCATAACCAACATGTCTGGGCAGGCATTTTTTACGGTTTTAATGGCGCGTTGCATCAATCCGTTTGGATTTAATGCTTCTTTTCCTTTATTATCTTTTAAATTATCGGGTACTTTTACAAAAAGCAATACCGATTTTAATCCCAAACTCCAAAGTTCCTTCACTTCCTTTTCCAATAAATCTAAACTGTAACGAAAATAATTTGGCATCGATGGAATTTCATCTTTCACACCTTTGCCTTCCACCACAAAAAGCGGTACTAAAAAATCGTTAGGTGATATGATGGTTTCACGAACTAAACTGCGAATAGCTTCGTTGGTTCTTAAACGTCTGTTTCTTCTAAGTGGGTACATGACTATAATTTTATTTGCTTAAACCTAAGTAGGTCCAGTGATTATTCTCTTTTATAAAAGCAGATTTTTCGTGAATTATACTCACGTTTCCGTGCTCGTAAAAATAAGCATTAAATGTGACAGTGCCTTCGGTATCTTCTGGTTTTCCTTTTGAAGTTTCCAATACGTCCAATTTAATCCATTGTACCGATTTTGCCCATTCAACAATAGATTTTTTCTCTTTTATTGGGCGTGTAGAAGGGTGGTGGCTTTGCATTAAATAATCGCCATTGGCTAATACAAATGCAGAGTATCTGGAACGCATTAATTGTTCGGCGGTTAAAGCTTCATCTATATTTTTATGTGCTTTTTCGCAGCATTTGGCGTAAGTTTTTAAATTTCCGCAGTAGCAGGTCATAGTTTTTCTATATTTGAAACGATAAAAATACTAATTCTTAATATGCCCTTTAAAAAACTAGAATTTATTTTTCCTTGGCGAAGCTATCAAGAAACGTTTATAAATAATATAAGTAAGCATATTGATGATAACCATTTGCATGTTGTAGCACCACCTGGTTCTGGAAAAACCATACTTGGTATTGAAATAGTGAGGCAAATTGGTAAAAAAACATTGGTGCTTGCTCCAACACTTACCGTTAGAAATCAATGGGAAAACAGATTGCAAACTTTTTTTGTTGAAAATGAATTGTTTAACGATTTTTCTTTTGACATCAATAACCCAAAAGCGATTACTTTTTCCACCTACCAATCGCTACATGCATTCTATAAAAAATTTGAAAATAAAGCAGATTACTACGCCTTTTTTGAAAGTGAAAACATCGATGCGATTGTTTTAGATGAAGCGCATCATTTAAAAAATGCTTGGTGGACCTGTTTATTCGAATTAAAAAGAGATAATAATTTAACCATTGTTGCACTAACGGCAACCCCACCTTATGATAGTGATGCGTTTGAAGTGTCAAAATATTTCAGACTTTGTGGTGATATTGATGAAGAAATCGCCGTACCTAAACTTGTAAAGGAAGGCGATTTGTGCCCGCACCAAGATTTTGTGTATTTTTCTAAACCTGATGAAAAACAGATTCATTTTATTTTTGAATATAGAATGAAAATCTCAAATTTTATTGATGAATTAAAGCTGAATACCGAGTTTATTTCTTTTATAAATAACCACCGATTTTTAAAATCGACAGAACATAGTTTAAATGACATTTACAGTAATCCTGAATATTTTTCGGCTATTTTAATTTTCCTAAATGCGATTCATCAAGAAATTCCTAAAGAGAACTTATATATTTTAGGTTTTGAAAAAAAGGAGAAAGTTGAATTTCCTGCTTTTACTAATGATTGGGCTGAGGTGTTATTTCAAAATTTATTGGTTGTAGACCGCCTTAATTTAATAGAAAAAGAACCCTTTTTAAATGATTTAGAAACAAAACTGAGACGATTAAATATATTCGAAAACAAAAAAGTGGATTTAATTGGCGATAAGCAGTTGTACCGTTCGTTATCCAATAGCCCAAGTAAACTGTTTAGTATTGTTGATATTATTTCAAATGAATATAGAAATTTAAAAACCGATTTACGCGCTGTCGTTTTAACCGATTATATTAAAAAAGAGTTTAAAATCACCGAGGATAAAGCTATTCACTCCATAGATAGATTGGGTGTTATTCCCATTTTTCAACACCTTCGAATAAGTGCTATTCCGAAACAAGAAATTGCGGTATTAACGGGCACTTTAGTCATTATTCATAAAAATAACATAGAAGCTTTTGGTAAGGTTGAGCCTTTTGAAAATTACAGTTTTATTCCTTTTGAATCGGATACTGATTTTGTAGAAATAGTTCCGAGAGTAGGCGCTAATCATTTAGTAAATACGATGACTAAAATGTTTGAATTAGGAAATTTTAAAATCCTAATTGGTACTAAATCGCTTTTGGGTGAAGGTTGGGATGCGCCCTCCATAAACACTTTGGTATTGGCGTCGTTTGTAGGTTCGTATGTGTCTTCCAACCAAATGCGAGGTCGTGCCATTCGAACGCAAAAAGGAAATATAAATAAAACAGGAAATATTTGGCATTTGGTGTGTTTAGATCCTACCGATGCTAAAGGAGGAAAGGATATTGAAACTTTAAAGAGAAGATTTGATGCTTTTGTTGGAGTTTCAAATTCTGAAAAAAACCATATAGAAAGTGGCATCGATCGATTGAATCTCCCAGATAATTTCTCGGATGTGGATCTTAAATCTTTGAATGATGCTATGTTAAGTCAATCTGAAAACCGAGGCATTTTAAAAGAAAAATGGCACCATGCTATTGGACTTGGAACAGGAATGTCTAGAGAAATAAAACAGTATTACCAAGGTGATGAACCTTATGAAACTGAAAAAGCCAAACGTTTAATGATGTGGTTCGCTATAGTTTTTTAGAATTATCGGTAGCACTTTCGTTTTTCTTACCTCAGTTTTTAGCTAAAAACCTGAATGTTTTAATTACGAAGGGTGCTATGACTTTTATCTATTCGTTGTTAACCGCTTTAGGATTGAGTTTCGGTTTGAAAACCTATAAATCCATAAAGAATTATATTCAATTCGGGTTATTACATAAAGATTTAAAAAAGATTGCAAACGCCCTTTTAGATAGTATGTACGATTTAAAAATGATTTCAACTGATAGGTCAAAAATTATCCTTACCACAGAAATTCTACCAAAAGGCGAAGTGATTTGTGCCATAAAAGGAGGGAGCGAAATGGAAAGTGCCTTGTTTATAAATTCGCTTCAAGAAATTATTGAACCCATTAAAAACCCACGGTATTTAATTGTGAAAACGAATTGGCTACGAAGAAATTTTGAGATACAAAACTATTATTCAGTTCCCGAATTGTTCGGAGAAAAAAAGAAACACTGTGAGGTATTTTTAAAACATTGGAAAAACCATGTAGGCACATCCAAAGTTTTTTATACACGCCATTTAAAAGGGCGGAAAATATTGCTAAAAGCAAGAATGTTCCATCTATCAAATTCGTTTAAAGAAACCACTAAAAAAGCCGTTATTTGGAATTAAAGTTGAGGTTTTAAACCCAATCTTTCGGGTTTTTCAATACCTCTAAAAGTTTGTCTTCATCGCTTCCAACTTCTGGATGGTGGTCGTAAACCCATTGTACATGCGGTGGCAAACTCATTAAAATACTTTCTATACGTCCGTTAGTTTTTAATCCGAAAAGTGTGCCTTTATCGTGCACTAAATTGAATTCTACATAACGCCCACGCCGAATTTCTTGCCAGTCTTTTTGTGCTTCTGTATATGGTAAATCTTTTCGCTTTTCAACAATAGGCACATAAGCTTCAAGGAAACTATCACCAACTTCGGTCACGAAATTGTACCAATCTTGCATAGTCATGTCATCTGTAGCTTTGCAATAATCGAAAAATAAACCGCCAATACCTCTGCCTTCTTCACGATGTGCGTTATAGAAATATTCGTCGCAACGTTTTTTATAAGTTGGGTAAAACTCAGGATTATGCTTGTGGCAAGCTGTTTTGCAAGTTTGGTGAAAGTGAATAGCGTCTTCCTCAAATAGATAATAAGGGGTTAAATCTTGTCCGCCACCAAACCAACTAAGCCCCCCAGCCCCCAAAGGGGAAGTTTCTCCAGAAACGTTTTTAGGATACATTTCAAAATATCTCCAATTTGCGTGAACTGTTGGAACCATTGGGTTTTTTGGATGTAAAACCAAACTCAAACCACAAGCAAAAAAATCAGCTTCATCAACGTTGAATAATTTTTGCATAGAATCAGGTAACTTCCCATGAACAGCAGAAATATTGACACCGCCTTTTTCAAAAACATTACCGTTTTCGATTACTCGAGTTCTTCCACCGCCACCTTCTGGTCTATCCCATGAATCTTGATGGAATTTGGCTTTTCCATCAACAGCTTCCAAACCTTTGCAGATTTGATCTTGTAAGTTCTGTATGTATGCGTAAAATTTATTTTTCATTAATAATATTTAAAGGCTAACCGATTTTTTATTGAATAGCGTTTATTATGTATTTCATGTTTGTGTAGAAAACATTCTATTTTTCTGTTAAGTTTATTTGCGAAACATAGTCATTTATAAATTCTTCAACTTGTATAGGTTCAGTAAAACGCATAGGTTTATCGTCTATAGTTATTGTTATTAAATACCTATCGCTTACGTAGGCAACATATTGGACATCGTCACTTTTACCTCCATAAGGCGAAAAACGAGTAGATGCAATAACGCTATTTTTATATTTTTTGTTTAATGGTGAGTGATTATGAATTCCTAAAGCGATTACATTTGGTTGAAACACGACTAAATCTAAGTCTTTAAGAGCTTTTCCTATTTTGGTTTCAAAAAAAGGAGCATTATAGTCTGTAATTTCAACCTTCATTACTTGTCTGGTATTTGGGATGCAATAACTAAAACTTAGTTTGGAATTAGTTAAAGTAGGAGGATCCAAAGGAGCATATTCTTCTAAATTTTGAAACGAAGAAGAAAATAGGTCACGATAAATAAATTCTTTATACTCTAGTATTTTTGGAAACATACCGTATATAGCCTCTTTATAAGTGGTTTTGCTTCCTACCTTGTCCCATGGCAGTATTTCGGGGATATACCCGCTCTCTAAACTAGGGCAACAAGCGAGTTTGTTTAGGTCATCACAATCTGTTTCTATTTGCGCAAAAGCATTTAAGGAAATAAAAATTAAGGCTAAAAAAAACAGTTTTTTCATATTATCTTAAACTTATTTATTGTAGGTATAAAGAATCCATGTTAATCCACCATTTTCAGTTTTATGCTCCGAAACAGGATAATTGTTGCTGTTATATTCAAAATCTGAGCTGTAACTATAAATTTCCATCCCAGATCGAACAAATTTATGGGTTTTAGTATTGTTTATGCCACCAAAAATATATTTAAAGCCTTTTGACCCATCTTTAATGTTTAAGTGTGAAGCGTTCTTGCTATCGTATGTATAGCTAAGTACGGTGCTAATGGCATTGGCATCAGTATATGCATTTGTTAAAATCTGTCCTGCTGAATCTAAAGTATAAGTACCTTGAATGCTAAGGGTGTTTTGAGTTGTTAAGTTGCCTGAATATGTTGTATAATTGATCGTGCCATTGGTATTGTAAGTAAAAACCGTTTTGGTACCAACTGAATTATAATCATATAAAGTTATTTCTTGAATCAATCTTCCAGTAGCATCGTATGTAAAGAATCTTTCGTTTGAAAATTTAGGATCTTTATAATCAATTTCAATTTTAGTAACAAAATCACCTTCATAGGTATAATATTCCCTGTTTTCATTTGAGTCTACAGTTGATGATAACTCATTGCCATTTTCATAGTTAAATGACTTGCTATAATCGGTATTGTTAGCATAATTGATGGTGATATGCGTGATTAAAATATCTGAGCTTAAGCCTATTGGGCTGTCTTCTTTATCTGAACATGAAAGGATAGAAGACAAAATGACGAACATTGAAATTATTTTTTTCATAGATTTTTTTAAAGGCGAATATAATTGAAATTTAAATACGGTGTATTTTTTTCTTATGCTGTTGAAAATTCTTTCTCTATGTGTGGAGATGTTCAATTAAAATGATAATTCGTATAATTCCATATCTAATGGAATATCATTTATTGGAGTAAATTCTTTTTCTAACATTCTTTGCCATTTAAACTGACAATTTTCGGCAACTTTAATACTACCAAAATTCGATTTATGGACGATAATTTGAAGCGTTTTTAACTCTAAAACTTCAGATGCATATTTTGATAAAGCTTTTACAGATTGACTAACGAACCCTTTACCTTCATATTCATAGCCAATACAATATGCAAATTCACCTTGTTTTTTTAACCAATCGATATCTTTAATATAGACTAAACCTATTATTTTCTTGGTCTCATTTTCTTTTAAAGTGAATAAGAACGTTTCTTTAAACTGCTGTTGTTTTATGGTTTTTTCAACAAATCGTTTGGCTAAATCTGGTGTTAAGTTTTGTTCTAAAGTTTTTGGAAAATAGCGCTTTAATCGGTCTTCGTTTGAAACTACAAAATCACAAATACTCCAAGAATCTTGAATTTGAACAGGTTCTATATAAAAATTTTCAAATTTAAACAGCATTCGATAGCTGAGGTTTTAATTGTAAGGCTTCAATAGTTTTAACGGAAGCCGCAGTTACCGAAAGTGGTAAAACTAAAATAACACCAATCACAGGAATTAACAAAAACAGCATAAAAATAATGCCATTTCCAATGGCTAAACCTCGATTTTTTTTAACAAATTGAATACTTTCATTGTATTTAAAATGGCGTTCCAGTGTATAATCCATATTACCAAACCCCGCATAATAGGCTTGAACTAAAAACAAAAGCACCGTAGAAATGATTCCAATTATGGGGATAAATCCTAATAGCAAAATGGGAATGGTTAGCAGTAATTCTAAACTTAAATTTCTAATATTTATTCTAATACCTCGCCACAATTGTTCTGTGAATGTTGTTTTGCGATGCGTGTGTATGTTGCCCACTAAATGTTTTTCTATTTTTTCGGAAACAGGACTCATAAACGGTGCAGATAGTGCCATTATGATGTGTTTAAATAGGATAAGCCCTATCAATATGATGAATAGACCTCCAATAATATTGCCAATGCTTGTAAAGGTTTCTTTGCCCCAATTCCAAATCCAAAGTTTTGAGATATAAAATCCGATATTATCGGATAATCCATAAGCGGAAACACCAATAAGAACAGCTGTTATAAAACTTATTAGCATAGGAATAGCAAAGAATTTCCAGAGTTTTAGTTTTGAAATTAAACTAAAAGCTCCAAAATATGCTTTAATTCCTGAAATAATATTTTTAATCATTCCTCTCCTTAATCCTCTCCAAAGGAGAGGAAACTGTTATGTTGTTAAATATTGTTATTCGATTTTCAATTTAAAAATAATAGTTCGGTTTGAAAGATTTTTTATAAATAAGATTTCCATTACGAGTTCCTTCCCTTTGGGAAGGTTAGGATGGGACATTATATTCTTTTACAGCATCTATAAAAGCCTTAGCATGGTCTAACGGAATGTTAGGTAAAATACCATGACCTAGGTTTACTATATATTTATCTTTTCCAAATTCATTAATCATTTGGGTTACCATTTTCTTGATTTCCGATGGTGGCGATAACAAGCGTGAAGGATCAAAATTACCTTGAAGTGTAATATTTCCACCTGTTAAATAACGCGCATTTTTAGGGGAGCACGTCCAATCCACTCCTAAAGCAGAAGCACCAGATTTTGCCATGTCTCCAAGCGCAAACCAACAGCCTTTACCAAAAGCAATTACTGGAGCATCGTCTTTTAAAGCATCGATAATTTGTTGGATATATTGCCATGAAAATTCTTGATAATCTACAGGGGAAAGCATGCCTCCCCAAGAATCGAATACTTGTACAGCGTTACAACCTGCTTTTACTTTTTCTTTTAAATAAGCAATCGTCGTATCGGTGATTTTTTGCAATAAAGTATGTGCCGCTACTGGATTTGTAAAGCAGAATTCTTTGGCTTTATCGAAATTTTTACTGCCTTGACCTTGTACGCAGTAACATAAAATGGTCCAAGGTGAACCAGCAAAACCAATTAATGGAATATCATCATTCAACAATTCCTTAGTTGCTTTTACGGCTTGATATACATAATCAAGAGCTTCTTTAACGTCGGGAACAATAACGTTTTCAACATCTTTAGAAGTACGAATAGGGTTTGGTAAATACGGGCCAAAATTTGGTTTCATCTGTACCTCAATATTCATGGCTTGCGGTATCACCAAAATATCACTGAATAAAATAGCAGCATCCATACCATAACGGCGAATGGGCTGTACTGTAATTTCGCTCGCAATTTCTGGGGTTTGGCAGCGTGTAAAGAAATCATATTTCTCTCTAAGCGCTATAAATTCTGGTAAATAACGACCTGCTTGACGCATCATCCAAACAGGTGGGCGGTTAACGGTTTCTCCTTTTAGTGCTCTTAAAAATAAATCGTTTTTTATACTCATATCGTGTGGTTCTTGTTAAACAAGATGGTTTTCAATTATATGTTTTTATTTCTTAAATCGTATTCTTCTTCACCCATGCAGTAGTTTTCAATATCTTTATTGTTGCCATAAACAACCAAAATATCGTTATCTAAAACAATGGTTTCGGGAGATGTTCTACCTAAAGTTTCTTTAACAATTGTTTTTTTGCCTATTAAATTCTTCTTTTCAACTTCTCGAATAATGGTAATTAGCGTAAGGCGGTATTTGTCTATAGAATCTAATTCCTGCAATGTTTTACCAAAAAACTCTTTTTTTGCTTTTACTTCAGAAATAGTATAATTGTTGTCTAATTGGTAATTTTCTAAAGTCGATTTGAAGTTAATTTGTTTTGTAAGTCTATCAGCCGAATCTTGCTCGGGGTGAACAATACTGTGTATGCCCATGGCTTCCAAAACCGTATCGTGAATGGGGGAAAGTGCTCTACTTATAATTTTCGCATTGCATAATTTTTTAATAATGGCCGTCGTAATAATAGCAGCTCCTTCATTTTCGCCAATAGCAACTATAACCTTATCGGCATCTTTTAAAGGCACCGCTTCATAGGCAAGTTCGTTGGTAGAATCCATACAAATGGCATGCGAAATTTTATCTTTCACCAAGTTAATTTTATCCATTTGCTTATCAATAGCAATAACTTCGTTGCCGGTTTCAGTTAAGCTAATTGATAAAGACATTCCGAAATTTCCAAGTCCAAAAACAATTATTTTCATGTGTTTTAACTTTCTAATTTATTAAAATATTTTCCTTTGGTAACTCATAAAATTGATGGTTTACTTGTCGTAATAAACCAATCATTAAATTGAGCATTCCTATTCTACCAATAAACATAACAGCTATAATAACATACTTACTAGCTTCGGTTAATGTTGGCGTAAAATTTAAGCTTAAACCAACGGTGCTATAAGCCGAAAAACACTCAAAAACCACCGTTAAAAGCGGCGTGTCTGTGGGTTCTAAAATTAATAATGCCATAATAGCCATACCAATAATAATGAGCGAAATAGATAAAATAGCAAAGGCTCTTGAGGTTGATTCTGCTGAAAAACGTCTTCCAAAAATTTCTATTCTACTTTTTCCTCTGGCTATCGCATAAATATTTAAGGTAGCCAATGCAAAGGTACTGGTTTTTATACCACCACCGGTTGATGCTGGTGAAGCCCCAACCCACATTAAAAATATAACAAATAATAAGGAAGGTACCGTCATTTGTGTATAATCTATCACGTTAAAACCTGCTGTTCTTGGTGTTACAGAACTAAAAGCGGCATTTGTAATTTTACCAAAAATGGTTGTGTGCTCTAAAAGTGTATGGTTGTATTCTGAAATGAACAAGAAAATCCAACCAACAAACAATAATATAATGGTGGTGTATATAACTATTTTAGAATTTAAAGTTAGAATAGCGACACGCCTGTGGATTCTTTTTTGATTGAATAATTCTAAAACGTAAGTTTTTAAATATTTATAGTAATTAAAAATGATGTGATACCCCAGACCTCCAAAAACGATAAGAATCATAATAACCCATTGAAAGAAATAGTTAAAACGGATACTTTGGTCGAACAACCCTGATGAAATTATAGAAAACCCCGCGTTACAAAATGCCGAAATAGAATGAAAAATTGAAAAGAAAAATGGGTTATTTATACTTTGATTGTTTGTTATTGAAAAATAGATGAATAAAGCCCCAACAATTTCGATACCAAGTGTAAATGTAACGACGTTTAATGCGACTCTAAAAACATCTTTCAACCCTTCATGGGCTAAAAAATCTTTGGTATTTAAACCTTCTTTAAATGAAGAACTTCCTCTAAAGAAAAAGGCAAAGAATGATGTAAATGTTAAGATACCAATACCGCCTAATTGTATTAATACCAAAATGATGGATTGCCCCATAATAGTAAAGTCTGTACTGGTATCAACTACTGCCAATCCAGTTACGCACACACTGCTGGTTGCCGTAAACAAAGCATTTGTAAAACTAATGCCGTTAGTTGTGGCACTTGGTAGCATAAGTAAAAAACCACCTGCTAAAGCTAAAATTACAAAACTGCCAACAAAAACAATGGCTGGATTAAAGTAAACATCGTAAATATGCCTTACTAAAACGAATAACCTTAATAGAAAGTAAAGAATTAATCCGCCTTCTAATATTGGTTTTATTCTTTGTAGGATAAAATGATAATCCTGTTTAATATGAAACAAGGAAACAACAATAGAAATAAAAAATAACACAGCTATAATAACCATGTTTACAAGTGCTATGTTTTTACCTTTTTTGAAATTATAAACAAAAAATTTAACAGCATTAAAAAGAAGTAAAAAAAACGAAAGAACTATTAAACCAGTAACGTGGGCTGTGGTAAAGTTTTCGGCAAAATCGTAACCAAAATCGAAAACAATGAATATAAGAACAATAATATCAAAAAAACGATAAATATAATTGAGTATTGATTCTCTTTTCATGTATTAGTGTTATTGCCTTTTATTGGTCACATGGTTCATCCTTATAATCATTTCTATGGGTATTGAAATTTAGTTATGGATGTTTTATTATACTTAAAGTAAAATATAAAAACTCTAAAAAATTGAAAATTTAAAATTATAAAAAATATCTAAATAATTTTAAATGTAGTGTTCATTTATTAATTCGATAACACTTTCTACCGTTGGCACTTTAGCAACACGAACATCCTTGAAGTGTTTTTTAGCTTCATTTGCTGTAGAATCTCCAATACAAAAAGCAATAATTTCTGTTTTGTTTTTTTGAACAAAGCTTTCAACTGTTGATGGGCTGTAAAACATAACACTATCAACGCTATCTGTAACTTTCAAGCCATCGTATTTGGTTTGGTAGGCTTCCACTTCGGTTACTTTTATGTTGTTTTCTTCTAAAATAGTTGGCAGGTCGTCCATTCTTAAATCGCTACAAAAGTAGGTTACTTCACTACCTTCCATAAACTCAACTAAATAATTAGCTAATTTTTTAGCATTGTTTTCAAAGTGTTTTACTTTGCCAATTTTTTGCTCCACCAAACGCTTGGTTCGACGGCCTACGCAATAAATGTTTTTAAATTGAAGTTCTATAGCTGAAAAATTAGTAAGTAAGGCTTCAACCGCATTTTTACTGGTAATAATAACATTTTGAATTTCATTCTTTACAAAGCGCGGATGAATTCTATTTAGACTTATCTTAATAAAATCGCTACTTTCAACCGTTACTTTTTCATGAAAAAGTAAACGTTGGGCTTCTGTAAACGATTTTGTTGAATATACATTCGTTTTTTTATGGGAGTTTTTAATACTATCCATTAAACGCTTGCCACCACGTTCAATCACAAAATTGGCACAAAACTCTGCCATGTCATGGTGTTCGCCTAGTTTCTTAACTCGGGTTACATCAATTCTTTTAGAGCCATCAACACTTAATAAAACACCTTTAAAGTTTATTTCTTCGTCTTTTATGTAAGCCAAAGCGCCGATGGGAGCGGTACAACCACCTTCTAGTTTATTTAAAAATTCACGTTCAATAGTGGTGCAAATTTCAGTTTCTTCGTGGTTTAACTCTTTACATGCTGTGCGAACAAATTCATCTTCAGCTAAAGCAGTAACCATAATGGCACCTTGTGCAGGAGCAGGAATCATCCAATCTAAATTGATAGCTTCTTCGGGTCTAATCCCTATTCTGCCAATACCTGCGGCTGCAAAAATAGCACCGTTCCAGTCTTCATTATTTTCCAGTTTTTGTAAACGTAAATTCACATTGCCTCTTAAATCTACAACCGTATGCGTTGGGAAACGGTTTAGCCATTGCGCACGTCTGCGTAAACTTCCTGTGGCAATAACAGCATTTTTAGAACCTAAAAACTCTTCGTTATTTTTAAAAACTAAGGTATCGTTTACATTGCCACGTTTTAAAACAGCTGCTTGTACAATGCCATTTGGTAATACTGTTGGCACATCTTTAAGCGAATGTACTGCGATATCAATATCATGGTTTAACATCGCAATATCGAGCGTTCTAGTAAAAATACCTGTAATGCCTAATTGATAAAGGGGTTTGTCTAAAACTAAATCGCCTGTAGATTTTACAGGGATTAATTGTGTTTTATAACCTAAACCTTCGAGTAATTTTTGTACTATTTTGGCTTGCCATAACGCTAATTCGCTATCGCGCGTACCAATTCTTATAATTTTAGACATGTGTTGTTGGTTGTAACTGAAAAACCTTTTTTATGAGTTCCAGACTTTCATCGGTAGGAATGCCATCATCTTTTAAATGATGTGCAAAATGATTGGTGATTTTTTGTATGATATTGTTGCTTATCAACGCTGCTTGGGCTTCATTAAAATCGCTATTTTTTCTTCGCTGTGTATCTAATTCCGCAGCAGCGAAATCATGTAATTTAGCTTTTAAAGCTTTAATGGTTGGTGCAAATTTACGAGTTTCTAACCAGCTGCTAAACTCTGCTTTTACCTCTTCAATAATAAGTTCAGCTAACGGAATGTATGCTTTTCTTGCTTCTAAAGTTTTATCGGTAATTTGAGATAAATGATCTAAGTGTACCAAGGTTACATTATCCAATTCTTCAACATTATCATCCACGTTTTTTGGAATCGATAAATCTAAAATCAATAACGGTTTTTTCGTTTGAATAATGTGTTTATCAATAGTTGGGCGTTGTGCACCTGTGGCAACAATTATAATATCAGACGTTTGAATTTCTTCCTGTAAATTAGCATAATCTTTAACTAATAAATTGAATTTTCCAGCAATTTGTTCTGCTTTATCTTTCGTTCTGTTAATTAAAGTGATGTGTTCGTTTTTTGTGTGCTTAACTAAGTTTTCACACGTATTTCTTCCTATTTTTCCTGTTCCAAAAAGCAAAATATTTTTATTTGAAACATCTGCAACGGTATTGAAAATATATTGTACAGAAGCAAAAGAAACAGAGGTGGCGCCTGATGAAATTTCGGTTTCATTTTTAATACGTTTGCTTGCTTGAATAACAGCATTTATCAAACGCTCTGTAAAATGGTTTAATAAACCTAGATTTTTAGAAACACGAGCACTTTTTTTCAACTGACTAATAATTTCAAAATCACCAAGAATTTGGCTGTCTAATCCAGAACCTACACGAAACATGTGCGCTATAGCATCATTGTTTTTATAAACGTAAGCTACTTTTTGAAATTCCTCAACAGTACCTCTAGTGTTTTCACAAAGTAATTGGATTAATTGGAATGGATGTTCGGCAAACCCATAAATTTCCGTACGGTTACAAGTAGAAGTTACCACCAAACTCTCTATGGCATTTTTTTTAGCTTGGTTAAGCAGTGCTAATTTAGCAGTATCGTCCAAACTAAAATGGCCTCGTACGTCAGCATCAGCTTTTTTATAACTTAAGCCAATGGCGTAAAAGTATTTGCTTTTAGATATGTTATATTGGTGCATAGTTGGTTTACGAATTTCCGAAAGCAAATGTAAATGTATGGAAACAAAAAAAGTAACGCTGAAAGAACTTTTAGTGTCGTTTGTGGTTTTTTACCTTGTTTTTAAAGAAATATATGATAATTGTCATATTTTTGCAGTAAAACCAATGTGTTAAAATCGATTAGTTTAGAATAAATCTAAATAGTATGTTTGAAAATAACCATAATAGTCAACAAAAAAATAACGCTGTAAGTGCTTTTGATGAGACAAAAGTAGATGATGGTTTTTTTGTTCTAGTTTATAAAAATGATGGAAACGAAACGCAAAGTCTTCTTAAAGAAATACATAGCGATTATATTCAATTTCATTTTTGTTTAAAGGGTTCTAGTAAATTTGTTTTTAATGAAGGGCGCTATTTGTTGAATATTTTGGAAGAAAACTCTTTGTTGCTTTATAATCCACAACAAGATTTGCCAATTAACCTTCAAGTTAGTCCAAACTCTTGGATGGTTACGGTGTTAATTTCAATAAAAAAATTCCATGGACTGTTCTCCCAAGAGGCCGATTATATTACATTTTTAGACGAAGATAACAAGGATAAAAAATATTATAAAGATGGTAACATTACACCATCTATGGCTATTGTTCTCAATCAATTAATTAATTATAATCTGAATCAATCCATTAAAGATTTATATTTTAAAGGAAAAGCTTATGAACTTTTAAGCTTATATTTTAATAGAAGTGAAGATACTAATATTGAGCAATGCCCATTTTTAGTTGATGAAACGAATGTAATTAAAATTAGAAAAGCAAAAGATATTATAGTGTCTCGAATGGCAGAACCACCAAGTTTACAAGAACTTGCCGATGAAATTGGATTGACTCTTAAGAAATTAAAAGAGGGTTTTAAACAAATTTACGGAGATTCGGTTTTTAGTTTTTTGTTTGATTACAAAATGGAAGTTGCTCGAAAACTTTTAGAGTCTGGTGAAAACAATGTGAATGAAGTGGGTTTAAAAGTGGGTTACAGCACATCGAGTCATTTTATTGCGGCTTTTAAGAAGAAGTATGGTACTACGCCTAAAAAATATTTAATGTCATTGTCCTGAAATAAATAATGGAACATTAATTGTATATTTGATATAAAAGCGAACGGTTATGGCAACTTTAGATTTAAAAAAAAGTGTTTTAAAATATATAGATGAAGCGGACGAACGACTTTTAAAATTAATGAAAGCATTGGCAGAAAGTTATCAAGAGGATTCTCAAGAAGATTTTTTGTTAAACGAAGATGATTATTATAAACTTGATAAGCGTCGTGATTTACACTTAAAAGGAAAAAGCGCATCCAATACTTGGGATGAGGTGAAGAAAAATGCAAGAAACGCCGCAAGATAATGGCCTTTAATTTGGAAATTAAAGAAGAAGCTACTATTGAGATTATTGAAGCCTATCTTTACTACGAAAGTAAACACCTAGGATTGGGAGAAAAGTTTTTAGAGCATTTAGATACCTATTTTCTCAGAATTCAAGCCAACCCAAATCACTTTCCTAAAAAACGAAAACCTTATCGTGAGGCCTTTATTAAACGTTTCCCTTTCGTAATTATTTATGAAGTTGAAAAGCATAATATAATCGTTTACGCTGTATTTAATACTTGGCAAAACCCAGTAAAAAAGAAAAGAAATATTTAGTGTCCTAAAATTAATTTTATGAAAAACATCTTAGCAATTCTTATTATTTTTTTAAACCTTTCATGTAAAGCTTCAGATACACTTAAAAGTCCAGATAAAGTGCTTATTTTTACAAAAACGGCTGGATTTAGGCACCAATCTATTGAAACGGGTGTTAAAACCATTGAAGAATTAAGCAAGCTAAATAATTTTGAAATAACACATACTGAAGATGCTGCGGTGTTTACTCCAGACAGTTTAAAACAATACCAATTGGTTATTTTTCTTAACACCACAGGCGATATTTTGAATGCCGATGAAGAAAAAGCTTTTGAAGCATTTATTCAAAATGGCGGAAGTTTTATGGGCATCCATTCTGCTACCGATACAGAATACGAATGGCCTTGGTTTGGTAAACTAGTAGGCGCCTATTTTTTAAACCACCCAGAACAAGCAACAGCAACGATAAAGCGTGTTAATTCTAAGCATCCATCTACAAAACATTTACAGGAAAAATGGGTTCATTATGATGAATGGTATAATTTTAAATCTATTAATCAAGATATAAATGTGATATTGAATTTAGATGAATCAACTTATGAAGGTGGAAAAAATGGTGAGTTTCATCCCATAGCATGGTATCATGAATTTGACGGTGGCCGCTCGTTTTACACAGGATTGGGACATACCAACGAATCGTATGCCGAACCCGAATTTAAACAACACCTTTTAGGCGGTATTTTATATTGCTTAAAACGATAATTTTTGTAAGTAATATGGTTTTTAATTGACTATTTGTTAACAAACGTGCAATTAAATGATTGTAATTTTGCCATATTAAAAATGTTTAAAATGAAATATCTAACCCCAGAAATAGAAGCATTATCTAAAAATGCAAACACGAAATCTTTAGTGCGATCGAGTACCTCTTGTGGTATTTTTCAGGATTGTGATTATAATGAGGAACGCCCTAAATTATACCATCAACAAAAAATAGAAAAACAAATCTAGAATTACTTGTTCCAAAATATGTTGATTGCAATTTCTATCGTATTTTTGCAACATGAAAAAAGGAATTTTACTTGTGAACCTTGGCTCTCCCGATAGCCCAACCCCAAAAGACGTAAAAAAATATTTAGGCGAGTTTTTAATGGACGAGCGCGTTATAGATATCCCGTTTTTAGCAAGAACAGCACTTGTAAAGGGTATCATACTAAAAACGCGCCCTAAACAATCGGCTGCAGCTTATAAAAAAATATGGTGGGATGAAGGATCTCCATTAATTGTGCTTTCAGAAAGACTTCAAAAGAAAATACAAAAGCAAGTTGATGCTCCAGTTGCTTTAGCGATGCGCTATGGTAGTATGACCATTAAAAAAGGACTTCAAGAATTGGTTGATAAAGGTGTAGATGAGGTGTTGTTATTTCCATTGTACCCACAATTCGCCATGGCAACCACAGAAACTATTACGGTTTTAGCAGAAGAACTTCGTCAGGAATTTTTCCCTAATGTAAAGATAGAATCGGTGCCAGCGTTTTATAACAAACCCGATTATATAGAGGTGCTTTCAAATTCAATAAAAAATCATTTAGAAGGTAAAAATTACGAACATTTGTTGTTCTCCTATCATGGAGTTCCAGAACGCCACATTCGAAAAAGTGATGTCACCAAATCGCACTGTAAAATAGATGGTAGTTGTTGTGTAACGCCAAGTAAAGCTCACGAATTCTGTTACCGCCATCAATGTAAAGAAGTCACCAGATTGGTTGCTGAAAAACTTCAATTTAAAGAAGGAACCTATTCAACATCATTCCAATCCCGTTTAGGTTTCGACCCGTGGTTGCAACCTTATACAGACAGAACCATTGAACGTTTAGGGAAACAAGGGCTTAAAAGTATGGCGATTGTAACACCAGCATTTGTGAGCGATTGTTTAGAAACTTTAGAAGAAATAGCGATGGAAGGTCAGGAAATTTTCCATGAAATGGGCGGAAAGGATTTTGCAACCGTACCATGTCTAAATGACGATGATGCTTGGGTAGCATTACTTTCTAAATGGATTAACACTTGGACAACTACTAATATACTAGTTTAATGGCTAGAGTATCATCACAAGATTTAGGATCGCAGCCCATCGGTAAAATACTGATAAAGCAAGCCATTCCTGCGTCTATTGGTGTTTTAGTTATGTCGCTAAATATTTTGGTAGATACCATTTTTGTTGGACATTGGATAGGCTCAACAGCCATTGCAGCCATTAATGTTGTGTTGCCAGTTTCATTTTTTATTGCCGCTTTAGGTATGGCCATTGGTATTGGTGGTTCTTCTATTATATCGAGAGCTTTGGGTGCCGATAGTCCAGATAAAGCACTAAATACATTTGGTAATCAAATTACATTAACGGTACTGCTTACGGTTACTTTAGCGGTGATTGGGTTGATTTATAAAGATGCCATTATTTTATCTTTTGGTGGTAAAGGTGCAATTTTCGAACCTGCTAAAATTTATTATACCATCGTATTGTACGGTGTGCCATTTTTGGCTTTAAGTATGATGGGAAACACCGTAATTCGGGCTGAAGGCAAACCAAAATTTGCGATGTATGCGATGATGATTCCTTCGGTAAGTAACTTAGTTTTAGATTATATTTTTATAAATGTATTAGATTTTGGAATGGAAGGCGCTGCATGGGCAACATCCATTTCTTATATATTATCTTTCTCTTTTATACTATGGTTTTTCATTTCTAAAAATTCAGAATTAAAAATAAATGCAACCCATTTTGGGTTAAATCCATCTATTGTTTCAGAAATTGGATCTTTAGGCTTTGTAACATTAGCGCGACAAGCAGTAGTGAGTATTACTTATTTGTTTATGAATAATATTTTATTCGATTTAGGTGGAGAAACTTCGGTAACTGCTTATGCCATTGTGGGGCGCATGCTCATGTTTGCCATGTTTCCAGTTTTAGGTGTTACACAGGGTTTTTTACCTATTGCCGGGTTTAATTATGGCGCCCAAAATTACGATAGGGTAAGGCAAAGTATCAATACGGCCATTAAATATGCTGCTATTTTATCTACTTTCATATTTATTATTTTAATGATTTTTCCTGAGGCCATAACACGGATGTTTACAACCGATTTGGAGGTTATTAAACAAACTCCAAGCGATATGCGTTGGGTATTCGCTGCCACCCCCATTATTGCTGTTCAACTCATTGGTGCTGCGTATTTTCAATCTATCGGAAAAGCCATTCCAGCGTTGTTATTAACTTTAACACGTCAAGGGTTTTTCTTTATTCCTTTAATATTAATATTGCCAAAATTTTATGGCGAATTAGGTGTTTGGATTTCTTTTCCCATCTCCGATGTGCTTTCAACCATCGTCACCGCTTATTTTTTAAATAAGGAAGTTAAAACAAATTTAATGAATCAATCCGTTTAGTTATGGCATATTTCTATATCAAAGCATTTCATCTTATTTTTGTAATTACTTGGTTTGCAGGCTTGTTTTACATTCCAAGGCTGTTTGTATATCAAATTGAGGCTTTTCACAAACCATCACCCGACAAAGAAATTCTTGGGAAACAACTAAAACTTATGGCGAAACGTTTGTGGTATATTATTACGTGGCCATCGGCTATTCTAGCTTTACTTTTTGGATTGATTTTATTTTACATGAATCCGACTTTAATTTATTTCGATTGGATGCAAGTTAAATTAGGCTTTATTGTTTTACTCTTTATTTATCATTTAAAAACACAACAATACTACAAACAATTACAAAACGATATCGTTAAAAAAACATCCAGTTTTATGCGAATCTGGAACGAAGGTGCTACATTTATTTTATTCGCTGTTATATTTTTGGTTATTTTAAAAAGTGCCATTAATTGGATTTGGGGTATTGTAGGCATATTTGTTTTAGGGGTGTTAATCATGTTAGGGTTTAAATTGTATAAAAACATACGTGATAAAAATCCAGAAGCTTAATCGAAAAATTCAAACATTAAAACCCAAGTGCCAAATTCTAAAAATTTAAAAAGTGTAATTTGGAATTTCACAAACGTGTTTTTGGTTTGATTATTGCTATATTTATTGAATTGAAAATATAGATGAAACTCAAAAAACTTTCCTTACGTACTCGTATTTTTTTAGCCATGATCCTGTTGGTATTAATGGCATCGGTGCTTATTTCCATAGTTGCTATTTACCAATATAAAGAACAAAGTGAAGATTACCATAAAGAGCGCTTAGAACGTAAGGAAGAGAATATCCAAACACATTTAAAACGTGTGTTGAACGGTAGGCAAAACACTTGGGAAGTTAAAACCGAAAACATTCCCATCATTTTTAAGGA
Organism: Mariniflexile fucanivorans; assembly: GCF_004341235.1. Taxonomy (GTDB): domain Bacteria; phylum Bacteroidota; class Bacteroidia; order Flavobacteriales; family Flavobacteriaceae; genus Mariniflexile; species Mariniflexile fucanivorans. The sequence goes on along the minus strand of NZ_SLUP01000001.1, from coordinate 634,707 downwards.
TGAGGTTTATAACATAGCCGATATTCATAAACTTCAAATTAATTTATACGATTTAGAAGGATCCTTATTGATTTCTTCCAGAGCAGGTTTGCAAAATAATGCCGCAGACCAATGTATTGATGCTGAAATTTTAAATACCATATCAAATACAGCGTTTCATAGGTTTGTAGATAAACGTGTAGAAAATGGCGAAACGTTTCAATCGTCATACACCTATCTTGTCGATCAAAAATCGAAAGCCATTGCCATACTAAATTTACCATATTTAGAAAAAGACGATTTTCTAACTAAAGAACTTGAAGAATTTTTAACGCGTATCGCTGTTGCCTTTATGTTTGTGTTACTTACGGCAATCGTTATTGCATTTTTATTATCCAAATACATCACAAAATCGTTAAAAACTATTAGCGATAAAATTAATACCACTCGATTAGAAAAACGCAACCAGAAAATTGTTGTAGATGATACCAGTGAAGAGATTTCAACCTTAGTTAGTTCTTACAACAGTATGATTGACGAACTTGAAGAAAGTGCCATACAATTAGCTAGAAGCGAACGTGAACAGGCTTGGAGAGAAATGGCAAAACAAGTAGCTCATGAAATTAAAAACCCGTTAACACCTATGCGTTTAACAGTTCAAAATTTTCAACGGAAGTTTAATCCGGAAGATGAAAATATTCATTCCAAATTAGATGAATATAGCAAAACGTTAATTCAGCAAATAGATACCATGAGTTCTATTGCATCCGCTTTTTCAAACTTTGCTAAAATGCCAGCGCAACAAAACGAAACCTTAAATGTGGTTAACATTGTAAAGCTTGCTTTAGAAATTTTTAATGAAGATTACATCGATTTTTCTGCTGAAAAAGACGAAATTATAGCGAAACTAGATAGAACGCAATTAATACGCGTTGTTACCAATTTGGTTAAAAATGCCATTCAATCTATGCCAGAGCATCAAACTCCAAAAATTAATATTAACGTATCTACTAATAATAACAATGTGGTTATTTTAGTTTCAGATAATGGTTCGGGTATTTTAGAAGAAAATATAGATAAGGTTTTCGAACCAAAATTCACCACAAAAACTAGTGGTATGGGGCTTGGTTTGGCCATGGTAAAAAATATTGTAGAAACTTACAAAGGCACCATTACATTTAACACAGAGAAAGATAAGGGTACCGTATTTCGTGTCACATTTCCTAAATTATGAATTATGAAGTATATAGTTTTATTATTAGTTTTTTGTTTTAGTTTAAGTGTTTTTGCTCAAGCTGGAGTGTATATTAGAGAATCTAAAAATACTGATGGTACAAAAATGAAATGGACCCTTACATTGAATGATGATGGTGTATTTTTGTACCATTTTTATCGCAATATTGAGGGAGTGGGTAATCCAGAAGAAAATTTTTATGGAAAAGGCACTTGGAAAGCTGAAAATAATGTCATCTCTTTAACTACAAATAAAGAAACAGATTTGGATGATATGCACACCATGAATTTTTCAAATTCCAAAGCAAGATATACAACTAAATCACCCAGAGATACATCAGATAAAGTACTAAAAACGTCATTACGATTTTATGAATCTGATATTTTTCATATTAAAGGATTAGAATTATTTAAAGAATAAATTATGAGTTACAACAACATTTTAGTAGAAGAAAACCATGGAATAACCACCATAACTATTAACCGACCAAACAAATTAAACGCTTTAAATAAGGAAACGATTGAAGAATTGCATGAAGCTTTTAAAGATGAGGAAGAAGATGACGATACCAAAGTTGTTATTTTAACAGGAAGTGGTGAAAAAGCTTTTGTAGCAGGTGCCGATATTAGCGAGTTCGCTAATTTTGATGTGAATGAAGGCACAAAACTAGCCGCAAAAGGTCAAGAAATGCTTTTTGACTTTGTCGAAAATTTTTCTAAACCGGTTATTGCTGCTGTAAACGGTTTTGCGCTTGGTGGTGGCTTGGAATTAGCTATGGCATGCCATTTTAGAATAGCCAGCGATAATGCTAAAATGGGACTTCCAGAGGTGTCTCTTGGTGTTATTCCTGGGTATGGTGGTACTCAACGCTTGCCACAGTTAGTAGGTAAAGGTCGCGCCATGGAAATGATTTTGACGGCAGGTATGATTGACGCAAACCAAGCCTTAAATTATGGGTTGGTAAACCATGTAGTACCACAAGAAGAATTGATTCCGCTTTGCGAAAAAATAGCTAATAAAATTGCGAACAATTCGCTGGTTGCCATAAGTTCTGCTATTCGAGCTATTAATGCCAATTTTGAAGATGGTGTTAACGGGTACGATGTTGAAATAGAGGAATTTGGAAATTGCTTTGGGACCGATGATTTTACAGAAGGTACCACGGCTTTTTTGAAAAAAAGAAAAGCTAATTTTCCGGGGAGGTAGGTTTCAAATTCAATTTTAATGTGTTATCATATTTTAGGTCAAGACACGGTGTGTCTAGTACTTTTTATTTATATGCTCATATATTACTGTGTTACTCTTCATAGTCAAAATGTCGAATATAACCTCCGCTTTCCCCATAATGGTCCAGTAGAATGCCATTTCTTAAAATCAATTCGCAACCGTGTTCATCTTCCCATTCAGGGTAAAAAACTAATTTTACAAATCTATTGTTTACCTGGTCAGTTTCGTCGATAACAACGTGGTCGATATTTGACTTTTCAAAGGCACTTTCTTCATCAGTTATTCCAAATTCCCTTAGATTGGCTTGCGATTCTGTTTCTCCATCCAATACTTCAAATCCATAAGAAGTGTTTTCGCAACATTCAATACAATGTTTGTATAGTAATATCTTCATAAGAGATTTGCTTTCGACTGGTAAATTCAAAAAATCATTAACTGCTTTTACAAACTTTTCCGATATTATTTTATCTGTATTTTTGAGATTGTAATCGGAAGTAAATAAGTCTAACCGAACTTCTTTTTTAAAAAATTTAGAATGGACATTCATTTTTCCAGAAGTCCAAATACTGTTAATTAATATTTCTTCTCTTGTCATTATTGAGCAATCTATTTTAGTGGTAATGTTTATTTATATTGAAAGTTTCGTGTTTGCGTCGAGGATTTTCCGAATGAAAATAAGACGTTAGTAAACAATGCAACTGGCATTGGTTAAGCTAAAAGTAACATTTTTTTTATACCGTGATGGCTACAGTTTAGTACTAACATTTTCATAAATTTCTTTTAAAAATTTAATTTTTTCACTGTCAATGGTTAATTCTTTTGTGTCTTTTAAACTCATCGAAACTAACTTATTTTCAATTATACCAATTAAAAAAATTGACCATTTGTTATCATTTTCGTTTTTATCAATAATCCGCAGTTTCCATAAAAGAATGTCATCATTATGGTTATTTTCAAGTTGTTTTATTTCCGCTTTTATTTTTTCATCAGAATTGTTGCTCCAATAGTTAGATTCCCAGTTGTAATATTTTTTGATTAATTCAGTTGTCGATAAACTATCTGAATAGTATTCAAACAGGTTTTTGTTCCTTACTGATACTGTAAACATCTGATTGGTCTTTTTTATTTTAAAAAAATGCTGATTGGCATTGGTGTTTTTACCTAAGTATTCGAATCTACTAGGAAAATGAAAAGTAATTCCATTCAATTCTAAAACATCCATTTTTTGAGAGAAGCAAACAAATGGTAATAATATCAGGACTATAAGTTTTATCTTATTCAAGTACTTTATTTAATTGTAGCCAATAAGTATAAAACAATAATCCTACTCATGAAAAATACTAGATTTCCCTCTTTTTTTTCTGTAAATTTTAATAGATATAATGATGACCCAAATCACGAATAAGCTTAAAAAGAAGTAGGTAGCTAGTACGTAGCCATATCTATATTTTGGTGGTTTTCCTAAATATTGGCTAATATCTTGCTTGGTGTTTATTTTAACAGAATTAAAAAGTTCGGTTTTAACATCGTTATTAAATTGTGTATCACTTGCGTAGAAAAATGTATATAAATTCTTGTTTAATAAATAGAATTCAGCTTCGTAAGTAGGTGTTTCTAAGTCGTTTGCAAATTTTAAATTATAACCGGTAAAACCTTCTTTTTCAACAAGTGTTTTCGATTTTAAATAATAAGGAACTCTATAACGCATTCTAGCTATAACACGATTATATTCGTCTATTAAACTTGTGTAATCGTATGGCAATCTGGATAGACTTTCCTTTTGGTCTTCATTTTCAAAAAGTACTTTTTGTACAATGAAATTGAAAGTTTTAGTTTTAAATCTAATTTGGTGAATTTCTACACCATCGACAATTGTGTCCGATTCAACGAAATTTTTTGGAACATCCAAACTAACCAAGTCATCTAATTTGTACGAGATCATCTCGCTATTTTGGGCAGTTAAAGTACTGGTAATCAGAATAAAAAATAATATATAAAGCTTTTTCATAATAGTGCGGTTCTTAAAAATCCTTCAATAAAGTTTAAAATTTTAATAAGCCTAAAGTAAACATTTTTTCAACTCCATAAACAATTCATATTCATATTTAATAAAACATTATTAGTGATTAACTTAGGTGTTTTGTTAATAACCCACTAGGGTTTTAACAGTTTTCAGTAAAAATATTAAGTAATTTTAAAGTGCTATTTCGCTTAAACACTCTTTATTTTTACTAAAATGAATCCAAAATCTACCATAAAAGGTCGTGGTGCACAGCTTAACGTACCCAACCGCTTCTTTGAATTAAGCCATGAAATGCGTGACGATTTTTTAGAATTCTGCCATAAAGAAGGGGAGGAGAGCGATAAAAATAAAACGCTTTATTTAGAAGTTTTCCCAAAAACCATTGTAAACAAAGTGGAGAGTCCAGATATTGGGATGGCATATTCCATGAATGCCTATCAAGGTTGTGAACATGGATGTATTTATTGTTATGCACGCAACAGTCATGAATTTTGGGGATATAGTGCAGGTTTAGATTTTGAGCGACGTATTATGGTAAAAAAAGAGGCGCCAAAATTGCTGGAAGATTTGTTAAAAAAGAAAAGTTGGAAAGCACAGCCCATTGTTATGTCTGGGAATACCGATTGTTACCAACCTGCCGAAAAGCAATTTGAGATTACAAAGCAATGTTTGGAAGTGTTCTTAAAGTATAGACACCCTGTTGCTATTATCACTAAAAATGCTTTGGTTTTGAGGGATTTAGAAATTTTAAAGGAACTTTCAAAAGATAATTTAATTGGGGTGAATATTTCTATTACCTCACTTTCAGAAGAAACTAGACGTGTTTTAGAACCCAGAACTGCTAGTATCAGCAAACGTTTGGAAACCGTAAAAATATTAAGCGAAAATGGTATTCCAGTTAATGTGATGTTGGCACCTATTATTCCATCTATAAATAGCCATGAAATATTACCGTTGGGAAAAGCAGCGTCTGATCATGGGGCTTTGGGAATTTCCCATACTATTGTAAGACTTAATGGTGCCATTGGTGAAATTTTTACCGATTGGATACATAAAACCATGCCCGATAAAGCTGAAAAAGTATTACATCAAATTGAAAGTTGCCATGGTGGTACTTTAAACGATTCCCGTTATGGCACCAGAATGCGAGGTGAAGGAAAAATTGCCGAACAGATTAATAATTTGGTAAAACTGGCTAGACAAAAATATTTTAAGGATAAATTGATTTTAAAATTGAACACCCAATTGCACGAGCAATTTAAAGATGGACAACTAAAGTTGTTTTAATAAAAAAAAGAGCAGACAAATCGCCTGCTCTTTTAACAAAAAATAATTGAGTAGTTAGTTAATTTCTGTTGTAAAAACTCGGTCTTCAGTAGTAAAAACAATTTTGTAATCACCACTATTTTTACTCGCTAGTTTGTAAATTCTGCTAGCATTTTCAGTGTTTTCAACTGTTTCAGAATAAATAAGCTCTGGTGTGCTAAAGTTGTTTTGACTATCAGTAAAGTAAATAGCGATTTTCATTGGTGCTTTGTTTAAAGATAGTCTAGAAACAAAAACAACATTGCCTTTTACTCTTGTTACTGGTTTAAAAATAGTAGCTTCCATTTCTTTTTTAAATGTCACCGTATTTGATAATACTGTAAAAGGTATGGTGTTGATTTCTACATCTTTATCAAGCTCAAAAATGTAACCACCGTTTGGTAATTCTGTTAAATCGAAACCTTTAGTATAGGTTCCAGATTGTTCAATGAGCTCTTTATATATAACGACACCATTATTATCTTTAATAGATAATAGGTTTCCTTGCTTTACATCATTTAAAGTAAGAGAGGTTCTTTCTGCATCATTTTCAATTTTAAATAATGATACTTCATTTGCGAAACTTAACATGGTAGCAAACAGTGTTACCATTAAGATTCCTTTTTTTGAGTTGTTTAATACGTTTTTCATGATTTGGTTTTTTTAACGTTTCACAAGACAAATATATAACCGATTTATAGTTTATAAAACATTGATATTGATGTATTTATGTGCTATTTTATCTGTTATTATTACGTCAATTTTATGTTAAATTAATATAGAATATATTGGGGTTAAATATGTTGAATAGAGCAAATTCTTGAAGAAACATATTGAGTGATAAAATGCTTCAATTAAAAATAGAACAAAAAAAAAGTGAGCCACCACAGCTCACTTTACCAACTAAACTAAATAAGACATTAAACTAATTATTAATGAATTCGGTGAACTCTTTATTATCAGAGCTTATTACAATTTTATAATTTCCTTTTTCTAATTTAAAAACTCTTTGAACATTTTGAACATCTTTGATGCTTTCAGCGTGTACTAATTGGTAATCACTATCGTTATTAGCATACACACTAATTTTAACTGCTTCAAGATTTGGAGACAATTTTGTAACAAATAATAAGTTGTCTTTTTGTCTTAATTGAGGTTTGAAACTTGTAGTTTCTTTAGCTCTGTTAATAGAGATGCTTGTTTTGCTTACCGTGAAAGGTATCGTTTTAATTTCTACATCTTTATCTAATTCAAAAACATACTCACCATCAGGAAGAGAAGTAAAATCGAAACCTTTAATATAGTTTCCAGATTTTTGAATTTGTTCTGTGTAAAGTAAAATACCATTTGCATCTTTAATAGATAATTGATTTCCAACTTTTACATCTGTTAAGGTTAATGCCGTTTTTTTAGCATCATCTTTAATTGTTGAAAATGAAGCTTCATTAGCGAAACCTAACAAGGTAGCACACATAGTTACCATTAGGAATCCTTTTTTTGTATTGTTTATTGCGTTTTTCATAATTTTCTTTATTTACAATGTTTTACATGGCAAATATATGGTGGGTTTTCATGTTGCAAAACACTCATTTTGACCAATATGTATGCTAAATTATCTGTTAATAAAACATTAACATTGTGTAAAGTTAATATAGCATACATCTGTGGTAAATTTGAATAGTTGGGGTAATTAATTTGTTATTTTTAAAATTTAACAGCCAACTATTTGCTTTAAATAATAAGGTATGGTTAAAAATTTTCTTTAATAATAATATGTTTGGGGAGTTAACGTAAGAACCATATATATTGGTAAGAGAACCAAAAGGATTTATTGAAGCTTAATTAACTAATTATATTGGAATAGATAAGTAGGTTCAGGTTTATAAAACGCTTTAACAGTCTTGAATTTAGTGACTCCATCAGGATTCGAACCTGAATCTAAAGTTTAGGAAACTTTTGTTCTATCCCTTGAACTATGGAGCCTTTTTGTAATATTAAAGTATTCACCATTACTTTTCTGAAAAACTTTTGATTTTCAAATATTTAAAATCAAACACTTTGCGTGAAACTTAATAGCTTATATTTAACACCAATATAGCCCGATTCAAATAAATAAAAAACAATTTGAAGAAGTATTTAAAAATTTTATTATTTATAGTGGCAATGTATTTATTGCTTCTAATTCCTGTACCAAATCTTCAAAACGAACCTCGAAAAGCATCTAAAACTCCCTTTTTATGGAATCAGGATACACTTTTGAATACATTGGAGACAAATTTTCAACAGGCTCTAAAAACATCGTCAAACGAACTTGATTCCCTCGTTCTTACCAAGATTAATAATACCGAATTGAAATTATTGGGTTTTGAAGATGCAGTTCATGCACCAGACGACAGTATTTTTAAAAAAATTGAAAATGAATTTTATGAAATAGCGCCCTATATTGCTGCACAAAAAAATAAATCTGATTGGTATATTCGCTTCTATAATCGGGTTAGAAAAAAAGTAAAACTCGATTCACGTTATTGGGATATGAGTACTCCAGAAGCAAGAATTACAACCTACCGCTTGCTTTATGGCATGAGAGCCACGGTAGAAGAAATATTGTTACAATCTACCGATGACCAATTTATTTCTACCATGTATGTTAATGATGAGCATTCTAAAGCGCCATTTGTTAACCTATTAGGAATAAAAGTACATAGTGGTGATTTACTTGTAAGCAGAGGAGGTGCGGAAGTTTCGGCATTTATATCTAGAGGAAATGATTTTCCTGGAAATTTTTCACATGTCGCTATTGTGCATATAGACAATAAAACTAACGAACCTTACTTTATTGAAGCGCATATTGAAAAAGGGGTGGCTATAGCAACAGCCGACCAATATTTAAAAGATAAAAAACTAAGGTTTATGGTTATGAGGCCAAGAGCTGATTTACCGGAGTTGATTAAAAATCCCATGCTCACTTATGAAGCTTCATTGTATATTTTTGGTGAATCGCAGAAAAGACACATTCCATACGACTTTAAAATGAACTATTTTGATGCATCGGCCATGTTCTGTTCGGAGGTTGGATCGTATGCCTACAAACAACACGGGATTAAGCTTTGGGAATTTGAATCAACCATATCTTCAATCGGCATTAGTAATTGGTTAAATGCTTTTGGTGTAGAAAATTTTGTAACTCAAATGCCTTCAGATCTTGAGTATGACCCGATGTTAAGTATTGTTGCCGAATGGAGAAATAAAGAAACCCTTTTTCAAGATCATTTAGATAATGCCGTTATGGATGCTTTAATAAGCAGAGCGAACCAAGGAGAAAGGCTAGATTATAATATCTGGTTGCTTCCTGTTGCCAGAATTGTAAAAGCCTATTCGTTTGTGCTTACATTATTTGGTAAAGAAGGTGTTATTCCAGAAGGCATGAACGCTGAAACGGCTCTTAAAAACAATGATTTTGTAGATAGATTTCAAAAGTGTAAATTATTAACCAAGTCAAAAATTGATCGTTTTATAGTCAAAAATGGTTATCTCCCGCCTTATTGGCAAATGGTTAGAATTGCTGAAAGCAGTTTAATTAAGTAGTTTTTAAAACCAAAAAAGACCTTACATTTCTGTAAAGTCTTTTTCTTGTTGTTGCTCCCCCTCTTGGGCTCGAACCAAGGACCCTTTGATTAACAGTCAAATGCTCTAACCAACTGAGCTAAGGAGGAGTGTTTGTTTTTCGCCTAAGCGAGCGCAAATATATATATCTTTTTAATTACTACAAACATTTTTTTAAAAAATTTTAATTAAAAATTGCCTTGAAAATATCGTTGCCGTTTGCGAACAAAACTAGACCGATTAATATAAAGAAACCAACCATTTGTGCATATTCCATAAACTTGTCTCCAGGCTTTCTTCCTGATACCATTTCGTAAAGTAAAAATGCCACATGCCCACCATCTAAAGCTGGTATTGGTAATAGGTTTAAAACACCTAGCATAATAGATAAAAAGGCCGTTAAATACCAGAAGGCATGCCAGTTCCAAGTTGCTGGAAACATGTTGCCTATGGCGGCAAAACCACCAATTTGAGAGGCGCCTTTTTTGGTGAAAATATACTTAAATTGACCTAAGTAGTCTTTCACTTCCCAATAACCTTGACTTAAACCTCCCGAAATACTTTCAGAAAATGAGTATTGTCTGTTTCGTATTTTAATATACTCTAAATCGGTTGAAGATTTGTAAATCCCTATCGTTTTATCTTCGGCAGGTGTAATCGTCAAATTTTTAATTTCATTATTACGCTCTACTTCTAAAGCTAAGTTTTTCTTCGTGTTGTTTTTAATGGCATATGCTACATCGAAAAAATAATCTATTGGCTGCCCATTAATTGCAATAATTTTATCGGTAGCCATTAACCCCGATTTATCTGCTGGAGAATCTTTTACAATGGAATCTAATTGAAATGGATAACGTTCTGATAATGCAGGTAAATCTCCTGCTTCAAAAAGTTGTGTACCAATATCTTCAGGAAGTTTAATGTCTTCTACAGAACCGTTTGGGTGTTCTACTTTAATATTATCAACCTTTCTGAACATGATATACTTATTAATATCTATAGTAAGATCTTCATAAGCTTCCCCATTCACCGATATAACTTTATCACCTTGCTGAAAACCGTAAGATTCTAATGTTTTCGAAACACCAAAACCATATTTAATATCATCTTTAGTAGTGTAGTTTGTTCCCCAAACAAGTAGCATCATCATAAATAAAAAGAAGGCTAACAAAAAATTAACGGTTACGCCACCAAGCATAATAATTAAACGTTGCCATGCCGGTTTAGAGCGAAATTCCCATGGTTGCGCCGGTAACGCCATTTGCTCGGTATCCATGCTCTCATCAATCATACCCGATATTTTAACATAACCACCTAAAGGCAACCAACCAATACCGTAAACAGTATCGCCAATTTTCTTTTTGAATAATGAAAATTTCACATCGAAGAATAAATAGAATTTTTCTACGCGTGTTTTAAATATTTTTGCTGGGATAAAATGTCCTAATTCGTGTAGAACAACTAGTATAGAAAGGCTTAACAGCAGTTGAGCTCCTTTTATTAAAAATTCTGGCATTTAATCGTTTTTTTTTATAATCGCACAAAAGTAAGCTTTTAACACCATTTAGAAAACATAATGCGAAGTATTGCTAGTTTTTTAACAAGGTTTTATTAATTACACCTTGATTAGTAATGAATTGAACCAAAAGCAACCCCGAAGAAAACGTTGTAGCGTTAATAGTTTGCGACCAATTAGAATGATATATTAATTGTCCCAACGTATTGAATATTTTAACATCGGTTACTTGAATATGCTCAGGTTTTACGATGTTGAATTGATTTGAAGTTGGAACTGGATAAATTTTGAATTGGGATTGTAACTCTAAATTTTTATCGGCAAGCGTTACATTATTGTTTTTTGAAATTAAATCTGATTCGGGGTCAAACTGAACAGATGCCACGGTGAAATTGACGGTTTGTGAAAAATCTTCATTATTTACGGTATTATTTAGGGTGATATCCAATGTTTCGCCCAAAGTCCCTATAAGTTTTAAAGTTACTGGTGCTTCAAAAAAAGTAACTGATGCATCACTTTGCGTTTGAGACAGGTTTATTGCTGTTTGATTTGCTGAAGTTTGGCTCCATTGCACCGTATAACTAGGATATCCTTCGTTGTATAGCCAATCATTAAAAAATTCGGTTAAATTTTCACCACTCGAACTTTCCATAATATTTATAAAATCGGGCGTTTTAGCATATCCATAAGCATGATTGGGGTTACTTAAATAACTTTTTACTCCTTGAAAAAAATTAACGTCACCAAGCTTTTTTCTTAACATGTGCAAAACCATCGCTCCCTTGTCATAGGACAATCTACTACTAAAAACTCTATTTACACTTGTGGTATCGGCATCTGTTAAATAAACGGCACCATTTGTTGAAGATGTAATATTGGCGTTTAGTTGTTCTTTCCATGCTATAAAATCAGAATTACCATCTAAATTTTCAATGGTTAATCCAGATAAATAGGTAGCAAAACCTTCATTCAACCAAATATCTTTCCAGCTTCCACATGTAATTTTGTTACCAAACCATTGATGGGCTAATTCGTGAGCTATCAAGCCTCTGCTAAAACTACCCATAAACGATACCGTTGTATGTTCCATACCACCGCCCCAACCAAACTGTGCATGTCCATATTTTTCATTAGCAAAAGGGTACTCTTCAAAAAGGTTTGTATATAAATCCATTATTTCAACGGTAACCGGTGTGTTGGACTGCGCATAACTTATGTTTTCTGGGTACACATAATTTATAATATCGAATGGGTTATTATTATTTTGTACGGTATGCGAATACACTTCGTAATTGGTTACCGCAATGGCTATTAAATAAGCAGGAATGGGATAACGATGTTTGAAATGTGTTATTTTGTTACTGCCGTTGATAGTTTGGCTTTTTTCTAAACCATTTGAAACAGCAACGTAAACTTCGTTTGAAGGATTGAGCGTTGGTGATGTAATATAAACATCTATTGAATCTGCTTTATCAATTAAATCTTGTTTACAAGGCCACCAACCTTTAGCACCGTAAGGCTCAGAAAGGGTCCAGATAACAGGGGAGCCATTATGTTCATTTTGTTCAAAAGAACCTAAGCCAGAACTTTCTGCATCTCCAGAATAACTAATGGTTAAAGAATCTAAAACACTCGTATTTTGTGTTGCAGGCAAAGTAATGATCAATTCATCATTTGCGTTTTGAGAAAACGATAGTGCATTACCGCGTTGCAAAACTTTCGAAACAGTCATATTATTTGATAAGTCGAACGTTACTTGCGTTAGGTTTTCTTTAGCTTCAAAATAGGTGGTTACGTCCCCAGAAATAAATGGAGTTGACGGGTCTACATTAAACTTTAAACGGTGATATTTCACATCATAATTCCCCGTATTGATATTCGCTTTAAAAAGCATTTTACTTAATGCCGCTTTGGCTTCTGTTTTCTGTATGGCATTGAAATTTTTATTGAAATCCTGCGCAAATAAACTTAGGGAGACTAGATAAAAAACGGATAAGAAACCTGTTTTCATGAAAATGTTTTTTTATAATTATTTGGAATAATTCAAAGCACTTTAAGGTGTTAAATTACTATTTTTATTATTAATGTATTGTATTTTTGCACCTATTATACATTGTTTACCTTTAAACTGCACATTATGCTTTCCTTTTTTAAAGATTATAAAATTTTCGGAATTGTTTTCTTGATTTTATCCATCATTATTGTTTCCATTATTTACAACACTTTAAACGTATACCAACCTCTGCCTATTTATCAACCAGCTATGGTAAGCACAGAGTTGGTGGATAGCACCATTCAATATCAAAAAAAATACCATAAAATAGCCGACTTCAAACTGATAAACCAAAATGGGAAAACCATTACCCAAAACGATTATAAGAATAAAATTTATGTAGCCGATTTCTTTTTTACTACCTGCCAAACCATTTGCCCAATTATGACAAACCACATGGCAGACATTCAAAAAGAAATTATAAATGATGATGAGGTTATGTTGCTTTCGCATACCGTTACTCCAGATATTGATACTGTGGCGCAACTTAAACGATATGCCATTGAAAAGGGTGTGAATGATGCGAAATGGAACATGGTTACAGGTGACAAAAAACAAATTTACGAACTAGCAAGAAAGAGTTATTTAGCTGTGAAAGATGATGGTGATGGCGGCGATTTTGATATGATACATACTGAAAACTTTATGCTTATAGATAAAAAGCGTCAAATTCGGGGCTTTTATGATGGTACTGATCCTGAAGCTATAAAAGAACTTCTTGAGGATATAGAGATTCTTAAACAGGAAAAATAGTTTGTTGTATGTTCGTTTGTTGTTAAGTTGTTAGTCGTTAAGTTGTAAATCGACTTAACCATTCAACTTTAGATAACCAAAACTTTTAAACCTTAAACTTTTTAACTTTAAACTATTTAAGTTATTTTTGCTTCTTTAAAATCAATCTAAATAAGTTTGCAATACACATTAGCCGAATTAAAACGAGGAGAACGCGCCATTATTACAGATGTTTCGTCCATTCATATTCCATTAAAACTCTTAGAAATGGGTTGTTTACCTGGTAATTTGGTAGAACTTGTTCAATTGGCGCCATTTAAGGACCCCATGTATTTAAACATAAATGGTACCCATTTGGCAATTCGGAAAGAAACTGCTGTTCATATTTTAATAGAAAAACAAGGATGAGCAAGCAAATAAATGTAGCTTTAATAGGGAACCCTAACACAGGAAAAACTTCGGTTTTTAATGCGCTTACCGGTTTAAACCAACAAGTGGGCAACTACCCTGGTATTACTGTAGAAAAAAAGGAAGGGGTTTGCAAATTATCTCGCGGTATTAAGGCACATATTATCGATTTGCCCGGAACTTACAGTTTAAACGCATCATCTTTAGATGAAAATGTGGTTATTGAATTGCTTTTAAATAAAAACGATAAAGACTTTCCTGATATTGCTGTTGTGGTAAGTGATGTTGAAAATTTAAAACGGAACCTGCTCCTTTTTACCCAAATTAAAGATTTAGAAATCCCTACGCTATTGGTAATTAATATGGCCGATAGGATGCGCTACAAAGGAATTTCTTTGGATATTGATTATTTAGAAGCTGAACTTCAAACAAAAATAGCTTTAATAAGTACCCGAAAAAAAGAAGGAATTGACAATTTAAAAAATCTAATTGCAAATTATAAAGAGCTTTCTGTAACACCTTGCATAAACCCTTCTGATATTGATAAAGAATATTTTGACAATTTACAGAAAGCATTCCCTAACCAACTTTTATATAAATTATGGTTAGTTATAACGCAGGATGTTAACTTCGGAAAAACAGATCGAAAGGAAATTGAAGCTGTTGCGAATTTTAAGACCAAAAGTAAAGCCGATTTAAAACGATTACAGCAAAAAGAAACCATAAAACGTTACCAGTTTATCAATAATGCGCTTAAGCATGGGCAAACTATTGATGCTTCGCAAGCCAAAGATTTACGTTCAAAATTAGACCGAATTTTAACGCACAGAATTTGGGGCTATTTTATTTTCTTTGTTATTTTATTAACCATTTTTCAAGCTATTTACGATTGGTCTAGTGTTCCTATGGATTTTATAGATAGCGCATTTGCATCCTTAAGCGAATGGACCAAGATCCAGTTGCCACAAGGTGCTTTTACCGATTTGTTGGCAGAGGGCATCATTCCCGGGCTTGGTGGTATTGTTATTTTTATTCCGCAAATTGCTTTTTTATTCCTGTTTATTTCAGTGTTAGAAGAGAGTGGTTACATGAGTCGAGTGGTATTTTTAATGGACAGAATCATGCGTCGCTTTGGGTTAAGCGGAAAAAGTGTTGTGCCTTTAATTTCAGGTACCGCTTGTGCCATTCCTGCTATTATGGCTACCAGAAATATTGAAAGTTGGAAAGAGCGTTTAATAACCATTTTAGTAACGCCTTTTACAACCTGTTCTGCCAGATTGCCGGTTTACTTAATCATTATATCTTTAATTATTCCTGAAGGTCGATTTTTAGGTTTAGGTTATCAAGCTTTAACATTAATGCTTTTATATTTTATTGGGTTTGGTATAGCTGTTCTTTCGGCTTACATATTAAACAAGGTTTTAAAAATAAGAAGCAAAACATTTTTTGTTGTTGAAATGCCAAACTATAAGCTGCCTATGTTTAAAAATGTGGCCATAACGGTGTTGGAAAAAACAAAATCTTTTGTATTTGGTGCTGGAAAGATTATTCTAGCTATTTCTATTATTTTATGGTTTTTAGCATCTTATGGCCCTGGTGACAACTTTAATAATGCCGAAAGTATCATTAATACCGAATATGCATCACAACAATTATCGGAAGACGAAATTAACCAACATATTGCTTCTTATAAACTGGAACATTCTTATATAGGTATCGCTGGTCATGCTATTGAACCCGCTATAAGACCTTTAGGTTACGATTGGAAAATAGGTATTGCCATAGTAAGTAGTTTTGCTGCCCGAGAAGTATTTGTGGGTACTTTGGCAACTATTTATAGCGTTGGAAGTGATGATGAAGCCACCATCAAAAACCGAATGGCTGCTGAGGTTAACCCAATTCTGGGAGGCCCTTTATTTAACTTCGCTTCGGGTATTTCATTACTGCTTTTTTATGCTTTTGCCATGCAATGCATGAGTACACTAGCCATTGTGAAACGGGAAACCAATAGTTGGAAATGGCCCACATTACAATTGTTTATTATGAGTGGTTTTGCATACGTAGTGGCATTAATTGCTTATCAATTATTAAAGTGACATATTTCTCTGCGGAAGCAACAATCTTTTGAAATGAAACTAAAGTAACAGCGACAAAATAAACTATGAACACCATCATTCAAAATATATTAGTTTTTGTAGCCATTGCGTTTGCTTTCATTTTTTTGATTAGAAAATTTATTTGGAAAAAATCGAAATCAAAAAAAGTATGTGGTGGCGATGATGGTTGCGGCTGCCATTAAAAGAAAATTTTTCTATATATTTAACTGGAATTCATAAATATTCAAAAAATGACACTTCAGTTAAAGTTTGCTTTTCTTATCACTTTTTTCAGTTTACATAGTTTTGCTCAAAACAATTCAAAATCTCTTAATTTGCTAGATGTTGATTTAAGCCATTTTGATGTATGGATTGGAATTCCGCATAGCTCCGTTAAAGATTTACCCGAAGGAACTTACCAAGCAGATAATGTTTATAAAGGAGAACCTCTTGGTTTAAACAACGATATAAAAAATGTTTTTACTGTTTTTGTTGAAAATGAAGAACCCATTTTAAAAATAACTGGGGAAATTTATGGGTGTTTAGCAACTAAAGAGGAATTCGAAAATTACCACTTAAGTACCATGTTTAAATGGGGCGATAAAAAATGGGAACCACGTTTAGATGAGTTAAGAGATAGCGGTATCCTTTACCATTGTTATGGAGAGCATGGTCGTTTTTGGAAAACTTGGAAAACCTCTTTAGAGTATCAAGTTCAAGAAACCGATTTAGGCGATTTTATTCCGTTGGGAGGAAATGCTGCTGAACCAAAAGTCCCTGCACCACTTGTAGAAATTCGAGGCACTGTGGGTGAAAAACGAAATAGTTACGATCCAAATAGTTCTTCTTACTTAGAAAAAATAGGCTACACTAGTGCGAGCAAAGAACTAGATGCACCACATGGCGAATGGAATACTTTAGAAATCTATGTAGTAGGAAACAACTCAGTACATGTTGTAAATGGCGAAGTGGTTATGGTGGTTGAAAACGCTAAAAAACCTGATGGTTCTATATTAAACAAAGGGCAAATTCAAATACAATCGGAAGCTGCGGAGTGCTATTATAAACAACTAACTATTACACCTATTACAAAATTTCCTAAAGTTATTTTGAAACAGGTGAAGTTTAAAGAATAAATTTTCAAAAAATTACTTTTTTTAATTCATTCTTTCAACTTCTAATTTGAGTTTTTTAAAAAAAAGCTTGGGTTACTAAAACACAATTCGCCAAATTTGAGCCACTAAAAATGTAACTATAAACCCTAAAATTACAGGCATTATGGATGCAAAAACCGTCCACTTTACACTTTTTGTTTCTTTGTAAATGGTATAAATGGTCGTGCTACATGGGTTATGAAGCAAGCTAAAAAGCATCAAATTAATGGCGGTTAATAACGTCCAACCTCCTGCTTTTAAAATATCGCCTGTAGCATTTACTGAATCAAGTTCAAACATAACACCTGCACCTGCACCTCCATCAATGCCCGTTACTAAAACCGTAAGCATTAATATGGTAGGAATCACTATTTCATTAGCTGGAATGGCTACGATATAAGCTAACAAAATCACGCCATTTAAACCTAAAAGAAACCCGAATCCATTCATGGAGTCAATAGCCCAAGCAGCAATACTTTCATTTCCAATATAAATATTTGAAATAAGCCAAATAACAGCACCTGCAGGCGCAGCAAATACAATGGCGCGCCATAAAACAATCATGGTTCTGTCAATTAACGATGTGTAAATGGTTTTCCAAAAACGTGGTGGACGGTACGGAGGCAATTCTAAATTAAATGTAGAAACTTGCCCTTTTAATAATGTTTTTGACAATGCCCACGATGTACCAAACATAAATGCCATCCCTAAAACCGCTATAACTATTACTGCCAATAAAGACGCTAGACTAGAAAATGTGGATGGAACAACAGCACCAATAAAAATAGTGGCAATTAGTATTTGTGTAGGCCAACGCCCATTACAAAGAGAAAAATTATTGGTAATAATAGCGATTAAGCGTTCTCTGGGGCTGTCAATAATACGCGTAGCTACGACGCCTGCTGCATTACAACCAAAACCCATTGTCATAGTCAATGCTTGTTTACCATGAGCGCCCGATTTTTTAAATAAATTGTCTAAATTAAATGCTACACGCGGTAAATAACCAAAATCTTCTAAAAGTGTAAACATGGGAAAAAATATAGCCATAGGCGGTAACATAACAGCAATTACCCAAGCGACGGCTAAATACACACCATCAATTAAAAAACCACTAAGCCACCAAGGCATATTAATAGCTGCCACACCCGTTTTTAAAATGGGATGAAAGGTATCTAATAATAATTGTGCCAATAACGACGATGGATAATTGGCTCCAATAATTGTTAACCAAAGCACCGTTGCCAAGATTAAAAACATGATGGGAAATCCAAAAACCTTACTCGTCACTATTTTATCGATTTGTCTATCTAATCGGAAGCGTTTTTTTGACTCATCAACTTGCACGGTATCACTCACAATTTGAGCGGCATCGGCATAAATACCTTCGGTTAAATTATCATGAAATTCATCGCCAATTTGCCAACGCAATTCATTTGAGAGTTCTAATATGTGATCTATATTTTTATTTGCCATGATTTTATTTTAAACTAATTCACCCGATTTTAAAGCTTTAATAATCTCGGTATCTCCTTCCAGCAGTCTAAATGCAATCCATCGACTATTCGGAATGTTAGGAAACTCTTTTTCAATCTCAGCAGTAAGTGTTTTAACAGCGTTTTCAATATTACTCGGTACGTTTTTAATACGGTGTGGTTTACAAATAATATTTCCATTAGCAATCTCACTTATAGTGTGTATCAATTCGGGAATTCCTTGACTAAACCTAGCGCTGGTGGCAACCACAGGAATACCTAAATCGCGTGCCAAAGTTCTTTCATCAATAATAATGTGGTTTCGTTTGGCTTCATCCATTAAATTCAAACATAACACAGCTTTATCGGTAATTTCTAAAATTTGAAGCACCAAGTTTAAGTTACGTTCCAATCGATTCGCATCGGCTACAATAACTGTGACATCTGGTTTTCCAAAAAGAATAAAATCTCTGGCCGCAGCTTCATCTTCCGAAGTCGAAAGTAATGAATAGGTGCCTGGTAAATCGACTAACTTATATTTTTGTTTGTTATACTCAAAACCACCTTCGGCCCTAGTTACTGTTTTACCTGGCCAATTGCCTGTGTGCTGGCGTAAACCGGTTAATGAATTAAAAACGGTACTTTTTCCTGTGTTTGGATTTCCTGCGAGTGCTACTACAAAATCGACATTATCTGTATGAATGCCCATTTTTTTTAAACCATCTGCATTAAAATGGGCACAGGTTTCGCAAGCACTTTTTACTTTAGTATCCATAAATTAATCTTTTTTAATAAGAATTTTTGCCGCTTGATCTTTTCGTAAAGCAATGGAGGTGCCTTTAATAAGGTAAGCATTCGGTTCGCCCAATGGATTTATTAAATCTATTTTGATAGTGGCACCTTTTACAAAGCCTAAATCGAGTAAACGGCGTCTGCTTTCCCCTCTACTTTCTTTTGAAATGCCTGTTATTATGGCCGTCTCATCTTCTTTTAAGCTTGATAATCTGGCAATATTATCCTCAATTATAATTTCTTTTTCAATAGGAGCTACAGTTAAATTAGCCGCCACAATGGGTGCTAACCTAAACTCTTCTCCTTCCGAAAGAAAAACAATTCGCGTTGCGTTGTTTTCAACCACTCTAATAAGCGACCCCATGTGAATGTTTTCAGCTAAAATTTGCTTATAAATAATCTCGGGTTCATCTTCTATATGGGTAATTCTTCCAATGGAATTTACAGGTAATAAAGGCAATTCTACACCATGAACTTCCGCCACTTTTCCTGTTTTAGTAGGTATGGGGTCGCCATGTGGGTCAAATTTTGGATTTCCTAAATGAGCCGCCAACGTATTGGTTTCATCATGGTTTAATTTGTGCTCCATCATTTCTGCTCTATCATGCCATTCTTCTTTACTAAACCCTGTTTTATCGGCTAAATAACGTTCCCAAAGTCGGTGAATTCTAACAATTCGTAAAGCATAATCTCTACCAGCATTCGTTAATTTTAATACATCCGATTCAAAATAAATTAAATCATTGATGGTCATTTTTTTTACAACTTCTATAATTTGATTGTTATTAAAGTCTAATACCTGAAGCAATGTTTTGGTATCGACCTTATTTCCCGAATTCTCAAAATGGTATAGTTGTTTTAATATATCTTCAGTGACTATTTTTTCGTTGCTTTTAAAGTTGTTTTTTATAATCCAAAACCAACCTTTTGCAGGCCGAAATAGCACATATAAAACACCCGATATGATAAAAAATAGAATGAGGGCGTATGTGGGATTGTACTTCATAATTATAGACTTAAGTATAAATTTTTGGCAACTTCTTTAGAAATAATAATTTGCCTTTCTTTTGTTTGAATAGTTACCGAATCATCAAACGGTTCGAACTCTAAAACCTTAATAACATCTCCCAAAGCCAAATTGTTTTTATTTAAGTATTTTAAAAACACATCGGAAGAATCTTTAACCAAAGACAAAATACCTTCACTGCCAATTTCTAAATCTAGAATATTAACACTTTTATTTGGCGCATATTTGCCATCTTTATCTGGAATGGGGTCGCCATGGGGATCGTGGGTTGGAAACCCTAAAAAAGCATCTAATTCATTTACCAATTTTAATGATTTTATATGCTCTAATTGTTCGGCAACATCATGCACTTCATCCCAAGAAAAGTTAAGTTTTTCAACTAAAAACACTTCCCAAAGACGGTGTTTTCTAATAACTAAAGCAGCAGCTAAACGCCCTTCGTTCGTTAAACTTACGCCTTGATACTTTACATAATTGGCTAAATTTTTATCTGCTAGTTTTTTAACCATATCAGTTACCGAAGAAGCTTTCGATTCTATCTTTTCTGCAATAGCATTGGTGCTTACGGCTGCAACACCTTGCTTCCCTAAATGGTAAATAGCTTTTAAATAATTTTCTTCTGATAATGTAATCATATAATGTAATCATACGTTCACTTTAGTTTACAAATATACTAAATTTTACTTTCAATTAAATATTTTTTTAGGCAAGACTAAAAATAAATATATTCAAAAATATGACCTTTGTCATTATTTAGACTTAATAAAAATAACTATGTTTGCCAAAAATTATTTAAAACCTAACCAATGAAGAACCTTATTGCCTTGTTTTTGCTTCTTTCCAATGTATTGAATGCAGATAACACTTACAATATATCGGGTAAAATAACAACTGATGATGAATCCCTTCCTTATGTAAACGTGTATTTAAAAGGCACATCTAAAGGGGCTGTAACTAGGGAAGATGGCGGTTTTATAATAGAAAATGTTAAAGAAGGCAATTATACATTAATCGTTTCCTATACAGGTTTTAAAACAATTCAAAAACCTATAACATTAAAAGGAGGGCATATTAATCTTGATATAAATTTAGTGGAAGATGAATTACTAGACGAAATTGTTATAACTGGAACCCTTAAACCTGTAACCAGATTAGAAAGTCCTGTTCCCGTGGAAGTGTATTCTCCAACATTCCTAAAAAAAAATCCAGCACCTAATATTTTCGAATCTTTACAAGCCGTAAATGGGGTGCGCCCTCAAATAAATTGTAGCGTTTGCAATACGGGTGATATTCACATAAATGGATTAGAAGGGCCTTATACATTAGTGCTAATTGATGGTATGCCTATAGTAAGTGGACTCTCTACCGTATATGGACTTTCAGGCATTCCAAGCTCTTTAATAGAACAGGTTGAAATAGTTAAAGGACCGGCGTCATCACTTTATGGAAGTGAAGCTGTGGGCGGATTAATTAACGTTATTACAAAACTTCCTGAAAATGCACCACTTGTATTTGTTGATAGTTATACCACAGATTGGGAAGAACTAAATGTTGATTTAGGTTTTAAAGCAAATGTGGGTAAAAAAGCGACCATGCTTTTAGGAGCTAATTATTTTAATTATTCAAATCCTATTGATGCGAATAATGATAATTTTACCGATGTTACCTTGCAAGACCGTATTTCTGTTTTTCAAAAATGGGATTTCAAAAGGCAAAACAACAGAGCATTTTCGTTAGCTGGTCGCTTTTTTTACGAAGACCGCTGGGGTGGCGAAATGCAATGGACACCAGAGTACAGAGGTGGTAGCGATGTATATGGCGAAAGTATCTACACAACGCGTTATGAATTAATTGGAAAGTATCAATTACCTATACAGGAAAAAATGATGTTTCAGTTTTCATATTCAGATCATGACCAAAATTCAGCCTATGGTAATACCTTGTATTTAGCGCAACAACGCATCGGTTTTGGTCAATTAACATGGGATATTTCAAACCAGAATCACGATTGGCTTTTGGGAGTTTCAGGACGTTACAATTATTATAATGATAACACGCCGGTTACTGAACAAGAAGATGAAATAGTGATTCCTTCACTATTCCTTCAAGATGAAATAAAATTAAATGAAAAACATAAAGTGTTACTTGGTGCTAGATATGATTACGATAAACGCCATGGCAATATTTTCACCCCTAGAATAGCCTATAAATTTAAACCAACAGAACATGATATTTTTAGATTGAACGCAGGTACTGGTTTCCGAGTTGTAAATCTGTTTACCGAAGAGCATGCCGCATTAAATGGCGCAAGAGATGTTATTATTGAAGAGGAATTAAAACCAGAACGCTCGTATAACGTCAATTTAAATTACCTTAAAAAGTTATATACAAAAAGCGGAAAAATAATAGGGATTGATGCCTCTGCTTGGTACACCTTCTTTACCAATGCTATTTTACCAGATTATGATACCAACCCGAATCAAGTTATTTATGATAATTTAAGTGGTGGCGCCTCAAGTTTGGGTTTTAGTGTTAATATAGACGCCATAATAACAAGTAATTTTAAAGCTTTAGCAGGGTTTACAGTTCAAGAAGTAACCCAAAAAGAAGATGGCATTAAGCAACAGCAAATTTTAACTGAAAAATACTCTGGAACTTGGTCTGTTTCTTATAAAAACTTCAATCATAATTTCTTAATTGATTATACAGGTAATATTTATGGCCCCATGAGATTGCCTATTTTAGGTGATTTAGATCCTAGATTACCAGAATCACCCATTTGGAGCATTCAAAACATACAAATAACCTATGATGGCTTAAAGAATTTTGAGTTTTATGGCGGAGTTAAAAACCTGTTAGACTGGACCCCAAATAAAGGAAATCCGTTTATAATAGCAAGAGCGAACGACCCGTTTGATAATGATGTTGTTTTTGATGGCAACGGAAATGCGACACAAACAGCCAATAACCCGTATGCTTTAACCTTCGATCCTGGCTATATTTATGCACCCAATCAAGGAAGACGCTTGTTTTTTGGATTGCGATATATGCTGAAATAAAGAAAGCGTTTCTTTGTTTTAATTAATATATTTAGTTCAAATAAAGAATGGTAAATGGCAAAACACAACGAATTAGGTAAAAAAGGCGAACAACTTGCAGAAGATTTTCTGTTGAAAAACGGCTACGATATTATTGAAAAGAATTACCGTTTTGATAAGGCCGAAGTCGATATTATTGCCCAAAAGAGCAATATACTAGCCATTATTGAAGTAAAAACACGATCGACAGTCGATTTTGGAAACCCGCAAGACTTTGTAAAACCAAAACAAATACAACGCTTAGTAAAAGCGGTTGATGAATATGTTACGGTAAATGGGTTTGATGTTGAAGTGCGCTTTGATATTATTGCGATTGTAAAACAAGGAAAAGTTTATAACATAGAGCATTTGGAAAATGCTTTTTACCATTTTTAATTTCTAAAAAAACAGGAGCTTCTCAATAAGTGTCTAAAAACTTATAAGAGATATATTCAATAATACTTTTTATTTGCCTAGATAAGCTTTTAAAACATCAAAATCTTCAGGCTTAGAAACAATTTTTTTGTCTTTATCTAGTATAAAATATGTTGGAGTTTCATCGACACCATAATCGTTTCCTATTTTATTATCCCATTTTCCTAAGCCCAAAACGTTTATAAAATCGGGATAATTTTTAATTTGTTCTTTCCACTTCTTATCATCATCTTCTAAACCTATGGCAATCACCTTTAATTTATTTTTCACTTTTGATTTGATAAAGTTTTGCAACTGCGGAATTTCATCTAAACAATGAGAACAGCTGCTACTCCAAAACACAAGAATATAGGTTTCGGCACTGTTTAATTCGCTCAACTTTTTGGTTACTTTTTGATTATCTTTTTCTGTTACAAAAGAAAAATCGGGTGCTTTATTCCCAATAGATAAACTGCTGTAGCGTGTTAAGGTTTCAATAAGTTCGTTATCTTTTAAAAGCTTTGCAACATCTAATAAATGGTTTTTTGAAATATGGTTTGCAACGGGTTCTAAATCTAGATCAACCATTTCTTGCCACAAATCAACCAACAAAATGCGTTTTATATTAGCTGGAATTGTTTTTACGGCATTGCAAAATACATCAATATTATTTTTGTAATTAGTCATGTCGTCATTACCATCAGCAGAGACTCCAAATACGTAATTAAGCATGCGCTCCTGTAAAAAACTAGAACTTTGTAATGTTTTATTATTAAAATCTATGTTGTCAAAATAATGAATTTTTAAATTCTTCACATAGGTTTTAACATCCTCATATTTTTTAGGAATGTATGGTTTATTTGCCTTTATAAAATTATACGCAATGGTATTTTCAGCTTGTTTTTCGTAACGCGTTTGTGCTTCTCGTTGTGTTCTAAAAATAGCTTTTAGAGCCAATGTATCTTTTTTACCTTCTCTAAAATAATTACTAATACTTTGGGTAATGGCAGACATACTGCTCGTGTAAGACGCCAGTAATTTGTTTTCTACGGATGATTTAAATGAAATGCCCGTTTCTGTATTAAAAGTAAGCAGAATATCTTCTTTTCCGTTGTAAATAACATCAAAATTAAAGTCTTCTTGTGGCACGGCATAAACGATGCGATATATGCCTGGAGCAGCTGAAGCATCTAATTGAAATTGAAAACTACCATCTTTTTGAACATCTACATTTGTAATATAATCCGATACAGTTGGGGTTACTTTATATAATAAAACCACCTTATAATTTGAGGCAGGACTGAACACACCTTTAATGGTATGTTGTGCCAAAAGTATTTGCGGTAAGCATATTAATAAAGCAAGAATTCTAGATAACATAGTTTTTTATAAGTTTCAAAAGTTTTAGAGCATAAAATTATTAAATATTTGATGCTCAGTTATTTATTTAACAACAATAATTACACCACAATAGGTTGTAGTGCTTTTAATGCTTGTTTTACCGATTTAATATTTTCAAAAGTTAACATAAGGCGTAAACCATTACGGGTTTGTTTTTCTTTCATTTTACAACTGCTTGGATTTGATTGTACAAACTGCAAAACACGTGTAAAATTACTACTTTGGTAAAAACTACTTTGTTGGTCGTTTATAAAATAACCAATAAGTTTACCTTGTTTCATTACGATTTTTTCAAAGCCAGCTTTGGTGGCAATCCATTTTATTTTAACACTATCTAGCAAATCGTTTACTTGTTTAGGCAATTCACCAAAACGGTCTATTAATTCGGTTTCAAATTTTTGTAATTCGGCTTCGGTTTTTATATCGTTTAACTTCGTGTATAGACTTAATCGTTCGGCAATATTATTGACGTAATCATCTGGAAACAATAGTTCAAAATCGGAATCAATCGTTACATCTTTCACATACACTTTTTCAACACCGTCATCTTCATATAAATCTTTAAACTCGTTTTCCTTGAGTTCTTCAATGGCTTCATTTAATATTTTTTGATAGGTATCGAAACCTATTTCATTTATAAAACCACTTTGTTCACCACCTAATAAATCACCAGCACCACGAATTTCCAAATCTTTCATAGCAATGTTGAAACCACTTCCCAACTCGGTAAATTGTTCTAAAGCGGTGATACGTTTTCTGGCATCATCGGTCATTGCCGAATATTCAGGAGTGATAAAATAACAAAAAGCTTTTTTATTGCTTCGCCCAACACGACCTCGCATTTGGTGTAAATCACTCAATCCGAAATTATTCGCATTGTTAATGAATATGGTGTTTGCGTTAGGAACGTCCAATCCGCTTTCAATAATGGTGGTACTTACCAGCACATCAAAAGCACCATTCATAAAAGATAACATGAGTTCTTCAAGTTTTTTACCATCCAACTGCCCATGACCAATCCCTATTTTAGCGTCGGGTACCAAACGCTGAATTAAACCTGCTACTTCCTTAATATTTTCAATACGATTATGAATGAAGAAAATTTGTCCGCCACGTTCAATTTCATAACTCACCGCATCGCGTATGGTTTCTTCATTAAAACGAATCACATGACTTTCAATAGGATAGCGGTTTGGTGGTGCCGTGGTGATAACTGATAAATCGCGTGCCGCCATCAAGCTAAACTGAAGCGTTCTAGGGATGGGTGTTGCGGTTAAGGTCAACACATCCACATTATCTTTCAAGGTTTTAAGTTTTTCTTTTACTGCAACGCCGAATTTTTGCTCCTCATCTACAATAAGCAAACCTAAATCTTTAAATTTCACCGATTTATTTACCAGTTGATGTGTACCTATAATGATATCAACTTTACCATTTTCTAAATTTTCGAGGGTTTCTCGTTTTTCTTTAGCGGTTCTAAAACGGTTTACATAATCGACCGTTACCGGGAAATCTTTTAAACGTTCTGCAAAGGTTCTGGAATGTTGATAGGCTAAAATAGTGGTTGGCACTAAAACCGCCACTTGCTTGCCATTATCTACCGCCTTAAATGCAGCTCGAATAGCAACTTCCGTTTTTCCGAAACCTACATCACCACAAACTAAACGGTCCATAGGGCGTTCGCTTTCCATATCTGCTTTTATATCGGCGGTGGCTGTACTTTGGTCGGGTGTGTCTTCATAAATAAAAGACGCTTCCAACTCGTGTTGCATATAACTATCTGGATTGTATTGATAGCCTTTTTCTGTTTTACGTTTGGCGTAAAGTTTTATAAGGTTAAACGCCACATGTTTAACACGCGATTTTGTTTTTTCTTTAAGCGTTTTCCAAGCAGCACTTCCTAACTTGTAAATTTTGGGTGGCTTTCCGTCTTTTCCATTAAACTTGGTAATTTTATGTAAAGAATGAATGCTTAAATACAAGACGTCGCGCTCGCCATAAACCAATTTAATAGCTTCTTGTTTTTTGCCTTCAACATCAATTTTTTGAAGTCCGCCAAAACGCCCAATACCATGGTCGATGTGGGTTACATAATCGCCAATATCTAAATTGGTAAGCTCTTTTAAAGTGATGGCTTGCTTTTTAGCATAGCCATTTTTTACATGAAACTTATGGTAACGTTCAAAAATTTGGTGGTCGGTATAGCAAACAATTTGGTTATCGTGGTCTACAAACCCTTGATGCAACGAAAGTACGATGGCTTTATAAGGCTTCACTTCCAGATGTGAATCATCAAAAATATCGTGGAAACGTTTTGCTTGTTGTTCACTTACGCAAGCAATATAATTGGTATAACCTTTATCGTAATTGGTATTTAAATCTTCAATTAACAAATCGAATTGTTTGTTGAAAGAAGGTTGAGGGGTTGTGTTAAAAACGATGTCGTCATTGCGAGTCGTTTTTGACGAAGCAATCTCATCCAATGGAACAGATTGCTTCGTTTCTCTCGCAATGACGTTACTTTTGAAAAAAGCCGTTGAACCAAATTCAATAATTGTAAAATCTAATAATTGCCTTTTTAATTGGGTTGAATTACAGAACAATTCTTCTGGTTGAGCATGTTTAATATCAGAAGACAGGGTTTTAAAAGCTTCCTCGGCTTTCGAATAAAAATCGTCTATTCTTGAAAAGAATAAATCAACATTTTTAAAACACACCACCGTTTTTTGCGCCATGTATTGCAGGAAACTTTGTCTGCTTTCTTGCAATAGTTTATTAGCAACATTGGGGATGATATTAATTTTATTGGTTTGCTCGATGGAAAGTTGTGTTTCTACATCAAACGTTCGAATGCTATCAACCTCATCACCAAAAAACTCGATGCGGTAAGGTGTGTCGTTGGCGAATGAAAACACATCTACAATACCACCACGCACTGAAAATTCACCAGGTTCTGTAACAAAATCGACCCGTTTGAATTGATATTCAAACAAAACTTCGTTTACAAAATCGATGGATAATTTATCATTTACCGATACTTTTAAAGTGTTTCGTTCCAATTCTTTTCTGGTAACTACTTGCTCAAAAAGCGCATCGGGATACGTTACGATGATGGCCGGTTTTTTTCGCGAATTGATGCGGTTCAAAACCTCGGCACGTAACAACACATTAGCATTATCAGTTTCTTCTATTTGATATGGCCTGCGGTAACTGCCTGGGTAAAACAGCACATCTTTATCGTTACAAAGTTGTTCCAAATCGTTTAGGTAAAAAGCGGCTTCTTCTTTATCGTTAAAAACCAATAAAAAAGGGAGTTCACTTTGATTGAAAACAGTTGAAATAACGAAGGAAAAAGAAGAACCTGTAAGTCCTTTTAAATGTGTTTTACTTTTAGTTTGGGCAATAGCATTTTGCAGATTTTGCGTTTGCAAAGTCTGTAAATAGGTTTGAGATACTATGGTTTTACTCACCTAACATTCGGGTTTTAAGATTGCAAAGATACAGTTTAGAATTATTTTAAAAATGTTTTGATTGAATTTCATAAGTATTTTTGTTTTAATGTTATAGCGCCGACTTAATCGAAAGCCGCATTAACGATTGCTCTTACGATTTATATTAAATTTAAATCGTCATATTTCATATTTAGAGCGGCATGTTTTTTGCCATTAAAAGCAAAATAGATGTCACATTTCGAATCTGCTCAAGATAAACAGGAAAGACTACCAAGCTTAAAAGCGGTAATGCCAAAAAAAAAATATTTTATTACTTTTTTAAAAATGATTTTTATTGACTAACTTGTGTAAGGAGAAGAATCTAAAATATTTATTTCATTTTAACAAGTAAAAAAAAACGAAAAAAATATGTAGGTTTGTAGACTTAAAACAAAAAATATATGTCGTTTTCAGATTTATTTGATAGTGGATTTAAAAAGCGTAATGAAGACCATTTTGCTGCTATAGTGCGTGTCGCCATGGATGATGGTGTGATTACTGATGATGAAAAAGCATTTTTAGACCGATTAGCCACTAATTTAGAAGTTAATCAAGAAGATTATAAACTAATTTTAAAAAATTACAAATCGCACCCCATAAATCCACCAATTGAGTACGATAGACGCTTGGAGCGTTTGTACGATTTGGTGCGTATGGTACATGTAGATCAAATTAAAGGAGACACGGAACATAAACTATTAAATAAAATTGGTGTTGGCCTTGGTTTTCATGCGGTAAACGTAAAATATATTGTAGATAAAGCTTTAACCTTGGTAAGGAATGGTGTTGATTTGGATACTTTTATTAACGAAATAAAAAACATGCACAGATAGTAAATAGTTCATTTATAATATTAAATGCGAACCATTTGGTTCGCATTTTTTGTTTTATTAAAATTTATTATTTTTTTAACATTCATTATTTATACATTTACACTTTGTAATTTTTTATTAAATGCTAAAGATTAACAGTTTACTTTTAACGCTTGCGTTAAGTTTATTTACCTTGTTTCTGTGTGAAACTGAAGGTGATCTGGCTTTAAAGAAAACTACGCCTACCCACGATGTTAAAATCGATCATTCTTTTAATGCTTTAGCCATTACTACCAATAATTCTTTTCCAGAATTAGTAAGCTTTAACGCAGAGAAAGAACCAAATTTCCAAAACCAGTTTTACGCTAAAAACATTTTAAAACTTGTGGTTTTTGAAAATGAGTCGCAATATTTAAAGGTTTGTGATTTTATCGATTTAAACTTAACGACTCAAAGTATTATATATCCGTTTCATTCCTTCTTGTAGAAATTAATTTTTTTTATGAACCCAAATAACCATTAAATCGATTAGTGGTTACTCTATCTATTCAAAAAAAATTAATTTTAAAAAACATACAAGATGAAAATTTCATTAATATTTATTTCAACCATTTTAGTTTTAAGCGTTGTACTTCCTTTTCTTTTATTTGTTTACAACGGTGCAAAAAACACAGTGAGCGTAAAAAAACAAGCGGAAGCTATAATAAAAGGTAACGGGTTGGTTTATAGCCTAAAAGAAGTTTGGCGCAAAAATTTTATTGGTATTAGTACTGATAATAAAGCGATAACTCACATAAAATTTAATTCAGATAAATCTAAAACCATTAACGATATTAACTTAATTGAGGTTAAAGCATGTAACATTATTAAAAGCTATCAAAATGGTGCTAATAAATCGCAATCGCTAAAAAGCTTAGCCTTAGAATTTATTTACAAAACGTCTGGCAAACCAAATACAATAGTTTCCTTTTTTGATGTAGACGATGATTTAACCGAAGATTTTGAATTACAACGCATCGAAAAATGGCAAGCATTAATTAAAAATGCTATTATAGCACAACCTAATTTAAAGTTAGCTTCTTAAATAAATAATTATAAAAGCATTCATTACGAGGAAGTTCTGCGAAGCAATCTTTTAATAAATATTAAAGTTAAAAGATTGCTTCGTGCTTCGTGATGATGGCTTTATTTCTTAAAGGCCTTTTTAGTAATTACAGTACCGTTTGATAGTTCTACTTTAGCAATAAAAATACTATGCTTTAAGTTTGAAAGGTGGTAGGTTTCCGAATTTGTTTTGCCTTTAAAATTATATACCTGTTTTCCTAATACATCAAATATTTGGACCGATTTAATACTTAAATGGTTTGATGTAATAAATTGCACATTGTCGTTAGTTAACTCAACAATTTTAAGAGATTTAGGTTGTAAAGTTTCATTCTTCGTGGCTAAAAGTGGTGCTTCAAACCTTATTTCAAAACGGTCGTTAAATTCACCAACAACCGAAGTAAATGTATAATCACCAATTGTTAAATCGTGCCATGTATTAAGTAAATTATCTTTTATATAAATAGGACTACTGCTTAAAAAATCGCCTTGTAATTTTGATATAGATAATTTGTATAACGAAGCAGGGTCTGTTTTTTTACCAAAACCTAATTTAATAACTTCACCTTTGTGAATGCTGTTAGGAGATTTTCCTTGAATAATAAACTTTTTGGTAGAATTAGGAATGCATGAGTATAACGAAGCCGTATAATTACTACCAATGTTTTTTGGCGCATCATAAGTGGGGCCGTCCAAACCATCTGTAGCTCCTTCTACATAGCCAATCAATATTTGATTGAATATACCGCTGTTTGATGTTAAATTGAACCATAATTTATTAGAAATTACGGTGCTTTCTTTGTTACTGTTATTTAAGTTTTTATAAACTAAATTACTGTTCAAAGTGTCATTTGCCTGAACTGTGATACTAGATTGGGATGTACTTGATTTTGTACTTATTGTAGGGTTATTTAACATGCTTTTAGAAAAACTTAAAGCACTTGTAAATACGAATAATAGGAAAATCGTTTTTTTTAGTAGGGTAGTTTTGCGCATAATGTCTGGTTTTAAATATTTGTGTGTGAGAGACATTATGAATTTGGAGGGAATTTTGGGGCAAAATCATAATTAAAAAAAAGTAATACGTGGTGTATTAATTTTATTCAAAAATAGAAAAAAACAAGTTTAAAGAACAAAAAATATCGTTTAAATGTTGTAATTGTAATCTTAAATATACATAAAAATGTATTTTGTCTAATTTTTTATGGCTGATCGTCATTACGAGGAGGTACGACGAAGTAATCTTATTGTTTGAAGTTGTATGTTATAAACTAAAACCATTAACAGATGGCTTCGTACCTCGCCATGACGTTTCGTTATAGTATTTACGTCATTACGAGGAGGTACGACGAAGTAATCTTATTATTTGAAGTTGTATGTTATAAACTAAAACCATTAACAGATGGCTTCGTGCCTCGCCATGACGTATTACGATAAGCAGATGGCTTCGTGCCTCGCCATGACGTTTCCTTATAGTATTTACGTCATTACGAGGAGGTACGACGAAGTAATCTTATTATTTGAAGTTGTATGTTATAAACTAAAACCATTAACAGATGGTTTCGTGCCTCGCCATGACGTATTACGATAAACAGATGGCTTCGTGCCTCGCCATGACGTTTCCTTATAGTATTTACGTCATTACGAGGAGGTACGACGAAGTAATCTTATTATTTGAAGTTGTGAGTTATAAACTAAACCCAACAACAGATGGCTTCGTGCCTCGCCATGACGTTTCCTTATAGTATTTACGTCATTACGAGGAGGTACGACGAAGTAATCTTATTGTTTGAAGTTCTATGTTATAAACTAAACCCAACAACAGATAGCTACTTGCCTCGCCATGACGTATTACGATAAGCAGATGGCTTCGTGCCTCGCCATGACGTTTCCTTATAGTATTTACGTCATTACGAGGAGGTACGACGAAGTAATCTTATTGTTTGAAGTTCTATGTTATAAACTAAACCCAACAACAGATAGCTACTTGCCTCGCCATGACGTATTACGATAAGCAGATGGCTTCGTGCCTCGCCATGACGTTTCCTTATGGTATTTACGTCATTACGAGGAGGTACGACGAAGTAATCTTATTATTTGAAGTTGTATGTTATAAACTAAACCCAACAACAGATAGCTTCGTGCCTCGCCATGATGTATTGCGATAAACAGATGGCTTCGTGCCTCGCCATGACGTTTCCTTATAGTATTTACGTCATTACGAGGAGGTACGACGAAGTAATCTTATTGTTTGAAGTTGTATGTTATTTCTTAAATGCCTTTTTAGTAATTACAGCACCGTTAGATAATTCAACTTTTGCAATAAACACACTGTTGTTTAAGTTTGAAAGTTTGTAGGTTTCTGAGGTTGAATCACCTTTAAAACTATATAGCTGTCTGCCTAACATATCAAAAATGTGAACCGATTTAATACTTAAATTGTTTGACGTATTAAACTGTACGTTATCGTTATCTAACTCCACAATTTTAAGCGTGTGTTTACTTGAAATAATATCTTCAACCGATAAGGCTTGGTTGCTAAACGTAATTTCAAAACGGCTGTTAAACTCACCAACGGCCGATGTAAATGTGTAATCTGAAGCCGATAAATTATGCGTTTTATTAAGTAAGTTATCTTTTAAAAATATGGTGTTGCTATTTAAAAAATCACCTTTCAATTGGTCTATCGATATGGTGTAAAGTGTTGCAACGTTTATAGAGGTTTTAAACGAAAGTTTAATAACTTCATTTTCATTAATACTATTGGCGTCTTTACCTTGAATCACAAACTTTTTGTTTGAGCCTTCAATAATCCAAGATAAAGTTGCAGGTATTTCAGAAGCAGTTCTAGGGGCATCATAAGCGGTTACATCATAACCATCGGTTGCTCCGTCAACATAGCCTACTAAAATTTGACCAAATACACCATTATCAGATGTTAAGTTAACCCATAATTTATTGGCATCTGTTGCATTCGTTTTAGCTTTTGTATTGGTGTTTTTGAAAAACTGACTATTATCGGTATCTCCCTTTACACGCATCGCATTTGTAAACGTTACAGTTCCAGTTCCAGCAGGATTAGCTTTAACAAAAAAGCCTTGGCCAGATGGAATATATTGTGTTGGTTTAATACCTGCACCACCCGCATTACCATCAAAGGCAGCTGCATATATAGCATAATCACCAGCGTTAAAGTTTACTTGCTGGTTTCCAGGATTACTTGATAACGCTGGTGAACCTTGGGACCAATAATTTGCAAAACCGTCTATTTCACCAATGTTTGCCGCATAAAATGCGTCAAAGTCGACGGCACAAGGGTAGGGGTTTCCAATAAAATTCCATTTTTCACCAGGGTTGGTTGGGTCAAACGTAATAGTAACAGGTATATTACCTGTATTAAATTCACCTGCAAAGTTAGCAGTACCAGTACCCCCAGATAAAAAAGTTCGAGCTTCGGTAACTGCATATCCAACACCAGGCTCCATAATTGTTCCTGCAGAAGCATATTGCCAATCATTGTTATTGTCATCAACATCATCTGGATTACCATCAGTAGTGCCAACGGTATGTTCATCTTTAAAGTTTGCTGCATTGTACCAAAAACGTCTATCCCCATCTACATCGGGGAACACATTTCCTATGGTTTCATCTTTAACTGGCGAGCTCCAATAGGTGTAATAATACCAGTTTGCTTTATTTGGTGTTTGTTTATTAACGGAAGCCGTGCCAGTTAATTTAAATTCACCAGCATCATCCTTTTGAACAAATGCTCCTGTTGTTTCTACATAAATATTGCCAGCCCCTTCAACATCATGTTCAACTTCTACATAAGTACCATTGGAAACTGTTAAAGTGGCGCCAGCTTTAACTGTTAAACTACAAGCTGTAATATCACCAGAACTTGTGTAATAATCATCAGCAATAACTACAGCTTTTGATAAGCTATTTGGTGTGCCATTTGACCAGCCACCTAATGCTGTGTAGGTTGTACTTGTTGGACATGGATCACAAGAAAAAGAACAACCACCTAATGTTGTGTATCGGGTATTGCCTGTAGCCCAATTAGTAGCATTAGATACTGCTGCTAGAATTAAAGATTGATTAGTAGTAACAGAACATAAATAATTACCATTAGAATTATTTCCGAGATAAACGGCATTTAAGCCATCAGTTAATCCTGGAGGAATATTTGTTAAATTAGAGTTTCCGTCTACATCAGACCAACCACTTGGGCCATAATGGATTGTGTATATAAAAAATGGAGATGAAAATGATCCTTGATATGCTAAAATTTGGTCGCCAATTGTGCTTAAAACAAAACTACCTTTAGCAACTAGAGAGCCATGAGAAACTGTAAGGTTTGAGTTGATTACGCGCGATAGTGATATTTCAGTCCCACATGGCAAATCAGAATCTGCTTGCCATGTTAATGTTCCTTCAGAATCGCGTAAACCATCAGTTGAATTCCAACCATTATCTGTAAAACTTATTTGTGTAGTATTCGAAACATCCTTTAATAGTACGAATGTTAATTGGTATGGAGAGCTTGAGTTAAATCCAGTAATAGCAATATCACCAGGAGCTAAAGTCGTCTGCCCAAACCCAAAATTCATCGCACAAAAAAGGGTAATGAAAAAAGAGAATTGCTTTATAAGGGTAGTTTTTTTCATGTTGTTAAGTTTAAAAGGTGTACTTCTGTTTACCTAGTACAGTCAGATTTGGTTTTTATATTTTTTTATACTACTAGTTTCTGTTTCAATTGTTATTTTTGGGGTACCATGCAGCAAACCAAAAAAACATATACACTACAAGAAGCT
The DNA here is from genome assembly GCF_004341235.1 of Mariniflexile fucanivorans. GTDB lineage: Bacteria > Bacteroidota > Bacteroidia > Flavobacteriales > Flavobacteriaceae > Mariniflexile > Mariniflexile fucanivorans. The sequence continues at coordinate 598,967 of NZ_SLUP01000001.1, read as the reverse complement.
ACCAAAAAACTGGAGCATTATTGCGCATACCAAGAACGTTGCCATAAAGAAGTTGCGCAAAAACTTGAAGGTATGTACATGATACCCGAAGCGATAGATGTTATTATTGTACACCTAATTGAGCATAACTTTCTAAATGAAGAACGTTTTGCCAAAACATTTGTTAGTGGCAAGTTCAAAATTAAGAACTGGGGCAAACGCCGTTTATCTTTTGAATTAAAGAAAAAAGACATTAGCAAAGTTAATATAAATCAGGCACTTGAAGATATTTCGGACGAGGAGTATATCGGCGTTTTTAATACTATTGCCGAAAAAAAAGCGAATTCCATAAAAGAACCCAATGTTTTTAAGAAAAAGAAGAAATTTGTTGACTACTTTTTATACCGTGGTTGGGAAAGTTTTTTGGTGTACGACAAGGCGAACGAACTTATAAAATAAACCGTGCTTAAAAACAACTATTTGGTTGTTAATGATCTATGTATGTAATTTTAATTGAATGCGCTTTCGCGGAACATCAACCTCCAAAACCTTTACAATAATTTGTTGGTGAAGGCTTACATGTTCGTTCACATCTTTAACAAAACCATCCGATAAATTCGATACGTGAATGAGGCCACTTTCTTTTATTCCAACATCTACAAAACAGCCAAAATTGGTAATGTTATTTACAATACCCGGGAGTAATTGTCCTTCGTGCAAATCGTTAATTTTTTTTATATTTTGATTGAAGGTGAACACTTTAGCTTGTTCTCGAATATCCAATCCTGGTTTTTCAAGTTCTTTAATAATATCTTGAAGCGTTGGCAAGCCAACAGATTCTGTACAATATTTTTTTAAATCTATTTTTTTAAGTGTTTCAGCGTTTCCTATTAAATCTTGAACGCTTTTGCCTAAATCTTTTGCCATTTGTTTAACCAAATCGTAACGTTCAGGATGTACTGCCGAATCATCCAGCGGATTTTTAGCTTCTTTTATTCTTAAAAAAGCGGCGCCTTGTTCAAAAGCTTTTCCGCCCAAGCGTGGTACTTTTTTAATATCATTTCTAGAAGTGAATGCGCCATTTTCATCTCTATAAGACACCATATTTTCTGCTAGTTTTGGGCCAATACCCGATACATAACTTAATAAACTTGCACTCGCTGTATTGATGTTTACGCCAACGGCATTTACACAACTTTCAACCACCACATCCAACTCTTTTTTAAGTTTGGTTTGATCCACATCGTGTTGATACTGGCCAACGCCGATGGATTTAGCATCAATTTTAACCAATTCTGCCAACGGATCTTGCAAACGTCGACCAATAGAAACCGAACCTCGCACCGTCACATCGTAATTAGGAAATTCATCACGAGCAATTTTTGAAGCTGAATAAATACTCGCACCCGCTTCGCTTACTACAAATACTTGAATCTCATTTTTAAAATGAATTTTTCTTATAATGGCTTCGGTTTCACGTGATGCTGTACCGTTTCCAATAGCAATGGCTTCAATTTTATAAGCTTCGGTTAACGAACTTATTTTTTTTATGGCACCCATACTATCGTTTTGTGGTGGATGCGGGTAAATAGTTTCATTATACAACAAACCACCTTGCGCATCTAAACAAACCAGTTTACAACCCGAACGAAACCCAGGATCGATGGCTAAAATGCGTTTTTCACCTAATGGCGAACCCAATAATAACTGTTTTAAGTTTTTAGCGAATACCGAAATAGCAGATTCATCGGCTTTTGTTTTTGCTATTTGAAGCGCTTCATTACTTAACGAAGGCAATAGCAAACGCTTGTAAGCATCTTGAATAGCGATTTGAATTTGCTCGGAACACTCGTTATTTGAACGAATGATTCGGCTTTCAATTTTATCTAGAGCTTTATCATCATCTATTTGAATTTTTGTTTTTATAAAACCTTCGCTTTCGGCTCTTAAAATAGCGAGTAATCTGTGCGATGGAATTCTGCTTAACGATTCTTCCCAATCAAAATAATCTCTGAATTTTTGTGCATTTTCATCGTCCGCTTTTGTTTTTACCACTTTCGTGGAAATCATAGCAAAACGTTCTAGTTGTTGACGGATGTTGTTTCTGATATCGGTGCGCTCGTTAATCCATTCTGAAATAATATGGCGTGCGCCTTCCAAAGCATCTTCAACCGAAGCGATTTCACCTTTTACATACTTAAAAGCTATCGATTCGACATCGTTCGCATTTTGAGACATGATTATTTTTGCCAACGGTTCCAAACCATGTTGTCTCGCCGTTTCTGCTTTGGTTTTTCTGCTTTTTTTATAGGGTAAATATAAATCTTCAAGGGTTGTTAAGTCTAGAGTAGCTTCAATTTTTTGTTTTAATTCAGGCGTTAAAACACCTTGTTCTTCTAAAGCTTTTAAAATGGCTATTTTTCGTTTTTCTAAAGCTTCAAATTGCTCTTTAAACTTTACTATATCACCTATTTGAACCTCATCTAAATTACCGGTGCGCTCTTTTCTGTAGCGGGAAATGAAGGGGATGGTGCAGTCTTCATTTAATAATTCAATGGTGTTTTTTACTGAAACTTCAGGAAGTTTCGTTTGGGAAATAATATAAGTAGTAAGTGCTTTCATTGTTTATAAATAGTTGCTGCGAATTTAATAAAGTTCCACTTAAAATGATCATAAAACAAAAAAGGTTACCCTTTTATAGGCAACCTTTTTGCTATTAATCAAATTAAAAAACTACTTAACTGTAAGTGTGTATTGTGGCGTTGGATTTAACGGGCAGAAATACACATATTCCCCTTTTGTTAATGTTGTTGCATTTGTTTTCTCGGTTTTACCATCTTTAACCGTTGTGGTTACGTAAGCCGTTTTTATATGGTTTTCAGGATTGCTGGCATCTTTACCTTTAGGAACTAAAACTAAACCTACCTCTTTAGCTGCATGATTGTTTGTCACTTCAAAAATATAAACACCTTCATTTAATGTTAAAGATTTTTGTTTAAACTCACCTTTTGTTTGTTCTAAAGCAACTGTTTTTACTGCTTTATCCATCATTTTATCTTGTGCATTCGTGTTTAATGTGAAAACTAATGCTAATACTAAAATTGAAATTATTTTTTTCATGTGTTTTTGTTTTTAAGAGATTTTTACTCTGGTTTATTATTGTTTTTATTATTAAACTGTAGCCACTAATAATTCTTCAACTACTGGAAAATCTACTGGTACTTGTGTGGTGCTGTGTAGGTAATTTGAAATGGTTTTGTCTCCTACTAATGAAATAACATCCACTAAATTACCTTTTGAATACCCAGCGTTAAAAAAGTTTTCCAAAACACTAGCATCGGTTCTTCCTCGGTTAACCGTTACATTTTTAGCTAACTGTGCTAAAGCATCTAGTTTTGTGTTGAAAGAAGCGTTACCAGCTCTTAATTCTAGTATTTGTTCATCGGTAAAACCATTCATTTTTCCAATGGCTGTATGTGCAGATAAACAATACACACAGTTATTAACTTGACTTACAGCTAAATTCACCACTTCTTTTTCTTTAGCAGATAAGGATGTTTTAGCATTTGCAAAATTTAAATAATTTTCTAAAGCGGTTTCACTATGTGCATAGGTTGCATATAAATTTGGTACAAAGCCTACTGCTTTACTTAAGTTATCGAAAATTGCTTGATTATTTTCGCTTACTTCTTCTCTTGTTGGTACATTAAATGTGCTCATTGTTTTATTTGTTTTTATTATTAATTTTCTTGGTACAAAGGTGCGACGGTTATTAAAGTGACACCATGTAATTATTTCCTTTTAGCTTGTCAATTTTTCCCTAAATAACTTTAAGTTATATTTTTAATGACACATAAGGAGTTTCTGCATCGCAATAAAAATCGGTTAAGTGATTTTGTTCGCAATGTGTTTTTTCAGTAATGGTTTTAAGTGCAACCTTTCTACTTCCTCTAAATATTTCAATTAAATTGAATATGGATACATGTTTTACATTCATAATTTTGTTGTTTTAATTATACAATGCAAAGATGTACTAAAAGGGAAGGGTATAAAATGGATAGAATTCCCTAGGTGTTGTCAATTTTTCCCTAAAGTGTTGTTTTTAATGTTTTTTTAAAGTCGGAAGGTGTTAAAGAGGTATTTTTTTTGAATAATCGGCTTAAATGTGAAGCATCATCAAAACCAACTTCGTAGGCTATTTCTTTTGCGGTTTTATCGGTATACATTAATAACCGCTTTGCTTCAAGTACAATGCGTTCGTGAATTATTTGTAACGGCGTTGTGTTTAATTTAGCGAAATTATTTGATAGGGTTTTAGGAGATTTATAAAGTGAATCTGCATAAAAAGAAACACTGTGTTGTGTTTTAAAATGCGATTCTACCAATAAATTGAATTCACGTAATAAATCTAGTTTTTTGTCTTTTGAAATTTCAAGATAACCTTCTTTAGCCTTTAATAAACGCGTACTCATAATAATAAAGCGCGCCATGAGCATACGAAGCATTTCTGCTTGAATGGTGTCTTTGGTTTCAAATTCATCAATAAAAACTTCGTGGAGCGTTTTAAATTTTCGTTGTTCTTCTATATTTAACTCTATAATAGGGATGTGTAGGTTTCCAAAAAACAAAAGTCCGGCACAACTAACTTCTTGGTCGTGGTCTTTAATGCAATAAAACTCACGGTTAAATTGATACACAGTTAAATCTTTACCTTCTACAAATTTAAAATATTGAATAGGCGTTAAGGCTAAAACACTATTTGGGCTTATAGAATAAGGAATATTATCTACTAGAATTTCAGCTTTGTGTTGATTGACTTTTATAAACGTATATAAACCCGTTTGTGTTGGTACTTTGTAAGATTCTAAAAGTGATTCGTTGCCTATTTTTAAAGTGGCATTGGTGGAGAACTCTGTAAATATTTCTTGCATTTGTAATTTGTCTAATTATATTTCTAAACATTACAGATGCAAAAAAAAACTCGTTTTCAAACTTAGTCTGAAAACGAGTTTTGTAAAATTTATATTGAAAAATAATTATTTTCCAGCTTGTGTTTCCGCATCTTGAATCATTTTTTCATTTGGTAAAATGGCGATGTTAACACGTCTGTTTTTTGCACGTCCTTCTGCAGTAGCATTATCATGGATGGGTTGTGTTTCTCCAAACCAATTGGTTGTTAATCTTCCACTAGAAATGCCTTTTGAAGTTAAATAATTAGTAACAGCATTGGCTCTGTTTTTAGAAAGCGTCATATTTGATTCTTCAGACCCTACGCTATCTGTATGACCAACTACTAATAAATTGGTGTCTGGATATTCTTGAAATACCCCTATTAACTTATTTAAAGTGGTTTGAGATGCTGCGTTAATGTTATATTTTGCCGTATCAAAATACACACCGCTAGTTTCATCAAAAGTTACAACAATACCATCATCAACACGTTCTACTTGTGCGCCAGGTATTTCTTCTTCAATTTTTTGGGCTTGTTTATCCATCTTGTTTCCAATAAGAACACCTGCTCCACCACCTACTACACCGCCAATAACAGCACCTAGTTCGCCATTACCACCTTTACCTAAATTATTGCCTAAAATGGCTCCTAATAAAGCGCCACCAGTAGCGCCTATAACGGCTCCTTTTTGTTTATTATTTGCGTTTTGTACCGATTTACAGTTAGTTAAACTTATGGCTATTGCCACTGTAAAAAATAATATTCCTGCTTTATTTATAATTGTTTTCATTTCTTTTTAGTTTTTAGAAAAATTCATGTTAATAGTTAGTGGACTACCGCCCACATTTACTGATTGTTGCCACTGCATATCGGTATCAGACAATGCTGAAAGTTTCAATCTAAACCCTTGATTGGTTTCCGATTTGTGTTTTTCATCCGTAGGTTTTAACAAGAAGTCATACAAACCCGTTTCTGCATCCACTTCTTGAATGGTAAATACAAAATATCTCTCTCCTGTAGCACAAGTGGCATCATTAATAGAGTAAACTCCTGTATTATTATTTGGAACAAATTGCCAAGTACTACCTTCAAAACAGGCTTTAGAAGCATCGTTTAACAAGGTTGCGTTAAATGTTCCTGATTGATTGTATGTAATTGAATTTAACACCCAATCGCCCTTAATAACTTTTTTTGAAACCCTAACAGTTTTAGAAGCTCCACAACTTAAAATAGTTATTGCAACGCACAATAGAATTAATTTTTTCATAAATATTAGATTTTTAATGATACAAAGATGCGACAGAGTTTTTAGTTTTCTATTACATTATTATCCAATTTGATTATAAAATTTTCATTTTTGTATTTGGACGACAAAACAGATTTGTTCTAAAAAGAAAAAACAGATCCTTCATGAAGAAAGTCTGTTTTTTAAATTATATTAATGATAGTCTTTGAATAAACTAGGCTACTTTTTTAACTAAATCGAAGCAAGGGCATTTTCCACAACGCTTATCTTCCTTCTTTTTGTATTTTTCACAGCAACTACTTTTAACTTTGTTAGGAAGTATTATTCCTGCCTTTTTAAGTTTTTTTAGTGCTTTTTTTTGCTTCTTTTTGCCCAAGAGATTATGAGTAAATAAATTACATGGGCAAATGTATGCTATTTTTATTGAATCTAAATAAGATTAAATGTTAAAATTATTGTGCTGGTACGGTAGCTGCTGTACTAACAGTTAAGTTTAATATATCTCTATCAAAAAGATACAGGCCACCTTTATCGTCACCAATTAAATTTATTTTATCTAAAATGGTGCGTGCCATTGCTTCTTCTTCAATCTGTTCGGCAACGTACCATTGTAAAAAGTTATGGGTAGAATAATCTTTTTCTTGTAAACTGATATGCACTAACTCGTTGATGCTTTCTGAAACAAAAACTTCATGCTTATACAATTCTTCAAACATTTCTTTAAACGATTTGAAGGTAACATTAGGTGCAGCAAGCGCCGAAACTTGGGCGTGTCCACCACGTTCGTTCACATATTTAACTAATTTAAGCATGTGGTCGCGTTCTTCTTGCGATTGCTTGTACATAAAACCAGCAACACCTTCTAAACCTTTCACTTCTGCCCAACAGGCCATGGCTAAATAAATTTGAGAAGATTCAGCCTCAATTTTAATTTGATTGTTTAGCGCTTTTTCAATATTTTTTGATAACATAATTATACGTTTTTTGTAAAGTTAATAAATTTCTTAGCGTATTCAAGTATCAAAAAAGTAATAATAATGTTATAAAACTTCAGTTTTAATTAAAATTAAACCGGTACATTAACTTATTTGCAAACCATTTGAAACATTTGGGTCGTCTGGATTTACAAACACCAATTTACCTTCTGCATTTTCAGTCATTAAAATCATGCCTTGGCTTTCTACACCTCTTAACTCTCTGGGAGCAAGATTTACCAAAACGGTTACTTTTTTACCAACCACTTCTTCTGGTGTAAAACTTTCGGCAATACCAGAAACGATGGTGCGTACATCAATACCCGTATCTACTTTTAAAACCAATAATTTTTTAGCTTTTGGCATTTTTTCAGCTTCTAAAATGGTACCAATACGAATATCAAGTTTTGTAAAATCATCAAACGTAATGGTCTCTTTTTGAGGCTCCACTGTTTTGTTTGCAGCTTCGTTTGCTTTTTTACTGGCTTCTAATTTATCTAATTGAAACTGAATGGTTTCATCTTCAATTTTAGAAAATAGTAATTCTGCTTCGCCTATTTTGTGACCTATTGGAAGTAATACTTCCTTAATTGAAACATCGCTCCATTGAGATGCTTCAACAAGCTCAGCATGACTAACGTTTCCATTATTTTCTTTCGATTTCAAATTAAGAATACCTTTTAATTTTGCAGAAGTAAATGGTAAAAATGGTTCACTTAACGTTGCTAAAGCTGCTGCTATTTGAAGTGCCACATACATGATGGTTTCTGTACGTGCTTCATCAACTTTTATCATTTTCCAAGGTTCTTCATCAGCAAGATATTTGTTTCCAAGTCGTGCCAAATTCATAAGTTCTGTTTGTGCTTCTCTAAAACGGTAACGCTCAATAGAACTTGAAATAACTTCTGGATATGCTTTTACGGCAGCCAAAGTTTCTTCATCTACCTGTGAAAATTCATTAGGCGCAGGTACAATGCCATCATAATATTTTTGAGTTAAAACAACAACACGATTAATGAAATTTCCAAAAATAGCAACCAATTCATTGTTATTTCTTGCCTGAAAATCTTTCCAAGTAAAATCGTTATCCTTAGTTTCTGGTGCATTAGCTGTTAAGGCATAGCGCAACACATCTTGCTGACCAGGAAATTCTTTTAAATAATCTGGTAACCAAACCGCCCAATTTTTAGAGGTTGACAATTTGTTGCCTTCTAGATTTAAAAATTCATTAGCTGGCACATTTTCTGGTAAAATGAAACTTCCTTCCGCTTTTAACATCGCTGGAAAAATGATGCAATGGAAAACAATATTGTCTTTTCCTATAAAGTGAACCAATTTGGTATCGTCACTTTTCCAATATGGCTCCCAATCTTTACCTTCACGTTCTGCCCATTCTTTGGTAGAAGAAATATAGCCAATAGGTGCATCAAACCAAACGTAAAGCACTTTGCCTTCACCACCTGGCACTGGTACGGGAATTCCCCAATCTAAATCGCGGGTTACAGCACGTGGACGTAAACCATCATCAATCCACGATTTTACTTGTCCGTACACATTCGGTTTCCAATCTTTTTTGTGGCCTTCTAAAATCCATTCTCTTAAAAAAGCTTCATATCTATCTAAAGGTAAAAACCAGTGTTTTGTTTCTTTTAAAGTAGGTACATTACCTGTTAATGCCGATTTTGGATTGATTAAATCGGTGGCATTTAAACTGGTACCGCATTTTTCACATTGGTCGCCATAAGCTTCTTCATTGCCACATTTTGGGCAAGTTCCCGTTACAAATCGATCAGCTAAAAACTGATTTGCTTTTTCATCGTATAGTTGTTCGGTAACTTCTTCAATAAAATCACCTTTATCGTAAAGTGTTTTAAAAAATTCTGAAGCGGTATCATGATGAATTTTGGCCGAAGTTCGTGAGTAATTATCAAACGAAATACCGAATTCTTCAAACGATTTTTTTATAATCGCATGGTATTTATCAACCACATCTTGCGGAGACACACCTTCATTTTTTGCTTTAATGGTAATGGGCACACCATGTTCATCACTTCCGCCAATAAAAACCACATCGTTTCCTGTTAAGCGTAAGTAGCGTGCGTAAATATCTGCTGGCACATAAACACCTGCTAAATGTCCAATATGAATAGGGCCGTTTGTGTACGGTAATGCAGAAGTTATGGTGTATCTTTTCGGTTTGTTCATCAATCTAAAAATTATATGTTACCGTCATTGCGAGGAGTATGCGACGAAGCAATCTCATTAATTGAAACTCCTAACAAACAGATTCCCATGCTTTACTCGGAATGACGTATCATTTTGAAGCCGTAAAAGTACACATTTTGACTGCTATATTGAAAAAAAATGTACATTTACATCATGTCTAAAATCACTTTATTTACAATTCTACTTTGTGCTAATTTTTTCTGTGGAAACATAACGATTACAGCACAAAACAATACAACTAAAACCACTACATTAATGCGTCCACCATATTTAAAAGCTGGCGACACGGTTGCCATTGTTGCGCCTTCGGGCGTTTTAAGAAATAGAACTTCGGAAGTTGAACAAGCTAAAAACTTACTTAAAAGTTGGGGTTTGCATGCTGTTGTTGGAAAAAATGTGTTTAACCAAAATAATCATTTTGCTGGAACAGATGCCGAACGTGCTGAAGATTTACAAAAAGCTATGGACGACTCTAAAATTAGTGCTATTTGGTGCGCTCGTGGTGGATACGGAACCGTTCGGATTTTAGATAAATTAAATTATTCAAAGTTTAAGAAAAACCCGAAATGGGTTATAGGGTATTCTGATATTACAGCGCTTCATAACCAAGTTCATAATGAAGGTTTTGAAAGCTTGCATGCCATGATGTGTACTAGTTTACAAGACGACAATAGTACTATTTCAGAAACTATTTCAACCTTTAAAGACGCCCTTTTTGGCAAACCTTTAGCCTATACTTTGGAAGGTTCTAAATACAATAAAACAGGCACCACTTCAGGACAATTGGTTGGTGGCAATTTAACCATACTACACACCATGTTAGGCTCGAAAACCAGTATTGAAACTTCTGGTAAAATATTATTTATTGAAGAAATTGGCGAATATGAATACCATATAGACCGCATGCTCCAAAGCCTAAAACGTGCTGGTTATTTTGAAAATTGTAAAGGCGTTTTGGTAGGCGATATCACTAAAGTTAGAAGAAATACGACCGCATGGGGCGTACCGGTACAACAACTTATTTTAGATGTTTTGGCTGAATACAATTTCCCAATTGCTTTTAATATGCCTGCAGGCCATGAAAAAGATAATCGTGCTTTGATTTTGGGGAGAATGGTTGAATTAGTTGTTGAAAAAGAGAAATCTAAAGTTATTTTTCAAAATTAAAATAGATTTCATAAATATCTTAGTTTTTTACAAACTTAACAACTTCATAATTATTAATTACTAAATAATACAACCCACCAGCTAAATGGGAAATATTTAATTCTTCTGAAGGACTTTTCAATGGAATTTCTTCAATAAGCTGACCTAAAGTATTGTATATTTTCACCTTTTCGTTTTTCAAAACATTAGGCAATTCAATGGTTATAAAATGATTTGAAGGGCTTGGATAAACAGAAATTGTAGATTTATGGAATGAATTGTTTGACAACGTTGAAACACCCGTCCATGTGCTTAAAGTACTAACTGTATTCCATGCTACTTGTTGCATTATCTCTGCTTGTGCCTGAGTTGGCATATCTGTAAATGCTGAGCCATAAGTATTATTTATATTTGTTGTTAAACCAAAAGGCGATTGTTTAAAAATAGTGGCGTACATAACACATGCAATGAAATAATTTCCTTTGTTATTTAAATGAATATCATCCACAAACAAATCTGTAAAACTTGTAATTCCTGAAACGTTACCATTATTTATTTGAGTGGTTAAATTGTAAAACGCTTGTCCTGCAGGAACCATCCAAATATCTGTATCGGTAGGATTTTCGTTTTTAACATAATCTACAATGCCTGTCCATAAAGAAAAATCGGCTTGAAGCCTTGGGTGCCAAAGCGTGTTGCTATTGGCTGAATTGTCGTATTCACAGCCAGTTAACCCTGTATTTATGCAATGCCAAGTTTCATAAATAAAGAATTTTACAGGATTATTATTGTTGTTGTTTTTGGCATAATTGTAAAAATTATTTGCATATAGATATGTATCACTCCATGTTAAATGGTTTTGCAAAGGCACAGCTTCTGTAACTACCAAATTATTGAAATTTCCATTAGGAAAAGCAGTTGTATAAGGGGTGCCTTCTGCACTAGCGGCATTATTGTAATTCCATTGTAAAGGCGAACCATTTATTATTTGAATACCATAATTTGTAGTAAGGCCAGCATCAACGGCTAAATCGTTTACCATTTTTGGCATATTGCTATTCACCAAACTATGACCAATATAAAAAGGTCTTTCTTGAGAATTTACTTTTAAAAAAAGGATTAGTGATAATAAAATTATGTATCCTTTCATTATTATAGGTGGTTAAGTATGGGACTATTTTTTTTTACATTCAAAATAAATATAGTATCAATTTAATGCAATTTAAACAATTTTATAATTTCATTACCATTGGCACTTATAAAATGGAAATTCTATAAGACATCAATAAAAAGTTGTAACGCTGAAAAATTCTAACTACCTCATCTTTGTATGGTAAAATTTTAAACATACAATTATGAAAAACATAGGAAAAATTTCAATAGCACTTCTTTTAGTATTCGGATTTACAGCAACATCGAATGCGCAAGTTAACGATGGGCCGCAATTTGGTATAAAAGGTGGCGCTAACTTTTCAAATTTATATACCGATGAAGTAGATGATAATAATGTGCTAACCAGTTTCAATGCTGGTATTTACACATCGTTTCCCATCACCGATTTTATTGCCATTCAACCCGAATTATTATATTCTCGAAAAGGTTCGGAATTGGTTTATGATAATGCATTTCTTTCGGGTACAGCGAAATTTAAACTAAATTATATTGAAATACCGGTTTTACTAAAAGTTAATTTAGCTAAAAATATTAGTGTACATGCTGGTCCTTATTTTGCTTATTTAGTTGACGCCCAGGTAACAAATGAATCGGACAGTGGAAGTTTCGATTTTGAAGATAATTATGATAACGACGATTTTAATAAATTTGATGCTGGTGTAGCCGCAGGTGTTGGTTTCGATTTTAACAATTTTGGTATTGGATTAAGATATAATTATGGTTTATCAACCGTTGGAAAAGAAAGAACGGTTGCTGGACAAACTTACACCATTCCTGATGGGAAAAATAGCAACCTTAGTTTGTATTTAAGCATGCAATTAAACTAAATTAGGTTTAGCATAGAAAATATTATGGCAAGTGCTCGTTTTGACGGGCATTTGCTTTTTTATTATAGTTACTTCAAACCATCAACGGTAACACTTATGTTACCCTTCACCTTTAAAAAAGCTAAAATGGCGCTGTTGGTTAATTCTACTTTTTGAAAATTGATGTCTTCCATAGTTCCATTTACAAAAACACCTGGAATTGGCGAATAATTACTAAGATAATTTAACATGGTTTGCTTGCCTTCATCTAAATTAGGCTGAATGGAATAGCGGCAATTTTCTTGAATTTTACTAAGTATTAAGCCTTTTGCCAACCAATTTGCAGTACGCAACAATTTACTTTTGGTGTCCAAAACATAATCTAAATCATTAAAATAAATTTCTTTCTTTAAGGCATCGTATTGTGGCATACCTTCCAAATAGATGGTGCCGTTTATCGAACCTTGTAAATCGAGCGCAATAACCATATGGCCTTCTTTGTGCCAAATATCTACTTTTTTTACAGTTACTTTTTTAGAGCCAGAACTAAATTCTTCACCTGCAAAATTTTTGGTCATAACTTTTGATGCATCTTCATATGTGGATATGGCAATGATATTTGAAGTAACATGATTTGGCATTTTAGTAACTGGTTTCAATACAATATTTTTAGCATCAAATTTTGGCTCAGGTTCTTGACCAATTACGGTTTCCATATTACATTTCATACCCATTTGAAGTAGTACTTTATCGTTTTTTAACTGTGCATCGGTACTATAAATTTCTATGGGCACTATTCTTAGCCAACTTTCGTAATCATCGTTCATTTTAAAAGGGACGGTTAATTTTTCGATGGCTTCAAGCACATTTGGTTTAAAATCCATAGATGCTTCAATGGCATCGTCTATGCTTTCTTCAATATTTGTTCTAAAAATTTTTATGGCTGGATTTATCAAATAAGTCACAGGTATATTTTTACCATACACCACCATCGATGGGCTTTCAGTCCATTCTAAATTGGTTATACGTGTTTTTGATTTTAATTTCCAGTTGGACAGACCAATATCGCTAACTAAGGTAACAACCCCATTTAAATTGAATTCGCTGGTTTTATAAAGATCTACACCCATAGTTTGGGTGCCAATTCTGTATTTTACAATAGCTTTTAAAGGGAGCATTGTTTTAATGCGTTCGTTGTTTGAAGCACGATTATTCTGAATGGTAATGGGGGCTTGTTTCCAAACCTTTATTTCAATGTCATCATCTTCTATGACTTTATCTTCATAAATCAAACCTTTTAAAATGGTATTTATTTGATATTCAATATCTTTCAAATTCACGCTTACCGGAACATTTATAAACGATGGTACATGCTCCAATACCAAAGGAGCTGTTTCTTCAGGCTCTGGTTTTAAAGTGATTAACTGTTGTTTGGTAGCGCAGGAAGTATTAAGAATAAAGAGCGTTACTAATGCAAAAAACAAAGCACATTTAGCCATTTAATAAAATGTTAGAGTTTATAAGTACTTAAAAACTTAATATTTAAGCACCAAATTGATTTAAATGATGGTCTAAATGTTTGTAAAACATGGTGTTCCATTCGTTTTTAGTAAGTTTTCCAAAAGAAAGAGATTCACGGTTGTCAAAATAATCTTCACCTAAACTTATCGCTTTCAGAATATAATTAATGAGTCTTACTTTTTCCAATTCAAAATTTTTAGAATCGTGAATTATAAATTCTGGAGCAGTTCTACTATTTCGCTTATATGGTTTTTTACTTACAACAATAGGCTTTACAAATAGTTTTAGCAAGGTTTTTTTAAAACCAGTTGGTTTAGGGTGAACATCTTCAAACGCCATTTCGTAAGTAACGTTACAATGCGCCAACATTTTATCAACACTCATTTTGCCCCATAATGGTGATGCATCTGGTTTAAGATTGTTTATTCGTTGAATAACGGTATTGGCTTCGTTAATGTCGAAAATGTTTATCATAATAAATGTTTTAGTTTTAAACGAGCTGCAATTTATTTATTTTAATCTTAGTTTGAAACTTCTTAAATACTAAATATTTAGGTTTTAAATTGAGTTTAGTGTATTACAAGTGAAAGTTTTGTAAAAAAAACAAGAAATAGTGTAAAGCAAATAGGCGATAAGCGTTCCATCTTTGTATTAAATGATTAAAAAAGAGGCCATGAAAAAAGATAAAGAAGATTTTGAATTAGTAAAAGATCCAGAAAGCAAGAAAAAGAATTACATTTTCCAAAAAGATGGCATTACTAAAAAAACTGGGGTATTTGTAATTATAGTATTGGTACTATTAATTGTTGCCGTAATACTTTCTGGTGTGTTTTTTTATTTTTCATCCATTGGCAACCATTAAAATCACAAATTTTTTTTAAAATTCCTAATGGGCAACTTCTATTTGTTTAAATTAACTTTTACTATTTGAATAATTTATCAAGTTTTTTTATTTGCTCTTTCAATTCAGTAAGCGTTACTTCTTTAAAGCTTAATTCTATATTTGGATTTTCGGAAATAGTGGTTTCAACAACGTCTAAATAGAACTTATTATTATCTTTTTTTACAGCAATTAATACAACATCTTCATTTTTCGGAATCATATCAAAATCAAAAATATTGCCGCTTCTGTAACTCGTCAATACCGAATTTATAGACTTAAAAACCATATCAATACGTACGTCAGTATCATTTTTAATTTTGAGTTTATATTTTATCCGTTGACGGCTACTATTGAATCTATCACAATTTATCCAACCTAAGTTTGATGTTCTTAAGATATATCTATTTACTTCCGATGCCGTAACATTTTTGCGATCCAAACCTGTTAATCTATCTTCAAACCTTTTGTTATTTAAGGAATCTAGAATTTGTTTATCCTTTCTTAAATCACCGCCAACTTTAGCTGTTAACTGTGGTCCACCTTCAACCTCAAAAATAATTGGTAATGAATAAGGTACCGTAACAACTCTACCTCTTTGTTTTCCAGGTTGCATTTTTGGTAACGATGTAATAACTCTATTGGCTTCATCTTCTAAGTCAGGATCGGAAGCCCTTGATCTCACATCAATAACATTTCCATTTTGATTGATTCTAAAAATTACATTAATTCGTTGCCTACCTGTTAAACCTAGGTTTTTGGCTATTTCAGTATTAAAATTTGATTGAACGTATTTACTAATAGCTTCTGTTGTGCATTTTTTTGCCTCTGAATTAGTTAAATTTTCACAACCTGGGTAGATGGGAACTTGTTCTATAACGGCAAAAGGCACCTCAACATCTTCTTCTATTGGTGTCACAACTTTTTCAATTAACTCATTTTGAAGTTGCCAGTTTATTTCATCGTTTTTCCATACTCCAGAAAAAAGCTGCATGCCTTCTTTTTTGTTAGCCGTTGGAAAAGACATTTCAATACTTGTGTTTTCTTTTAGTTTTAAATCTAAATTATCCTTTTTAGCTTTAATAAAAAGCATACCTCCAGTTTCTAAAAGTTTGTCATCAGATTTTGTAGTTAAATTGGCAAAAAGAATATCGGAAACCTTATAATATTCGGTAACCTCTAAATCTACGTTTCCAGTAACATTTTTATTATTTTGATCACTAAATGAATTGGCTTTAATAACCAGTTTAGTACCTTCTTTACATGTTAGAGTTATATCTTTTGAAGTATCAATAGTGAATTTTTGAGCTGCTTTTTTAGGAATTTCAACTTTAGTGATATCTTTTTTTGAGGCAACTTCATCTACAGCTGTTTCAATAGTTGCTTTTGAAGTATCTATTATTATTTCCTCATGCAAATCGTTTTTAGGAAAAATAGTATCTAAAACTATATTGGTATTTTCTTCTGGCTGAACATCAGTTTCTTCAACATTAGAAGTTTTCAAACTACTATAAATTACTATTGGAATTACCAAAACAGCTATCAAAATCCCTAAATATCGAAACCATTTATTTCTAATATACCGCTGTTTCCCTTTTATTATTTCACCTTTTAAACTTTGGCGTTTTAATCCTTCTAAAAAAACAATATGGTTTTCATAAAGATCTTTGAATTCTGAATCATTTTCTAAACGGATTTCAAAATCTATAACTTCAGTTTCTGAAAGCGTTTTATTTAAATAATTATTAATTGACTCTATATTTTGAATATGATTTTCCATGATTTTCCGAATTAAGATTGAACTGTTTTAATAGTTTGATAGATGTCTTTAGCTTTTTCTAAGCATTTGTACTTCTGGTTTTTTGCAATTTTTTCAGATTTAAATTGCATCACTTCGGCAATGCCTTTAAAAGGCATGGCTTTGCTGTAAAACAGTTGTAAAAGTTGTTGACATCGTGCTCCTAATTCGAGAAATGCACGTTCGGCGAGTTGGTATTTTTTTTCTTCTAAAACACTATGGAAATATTCAATTTCAGTTGTTTCGAAATTATTTAATTCTTCTTTTGAAAATTTTTTTTGTGTATCCTTCCAAATAAATCGGGATACAGAATATAAATAGGTATAAAATGAAGCCGTTAGTTTGAAATCTGATTTCTCCAGATTTCTGTTCAATATAATTAAGGCTTCTTGAAAAACATCGTGAGCATCTTGTTTTTTTCCGCCTTTTGATAGAATTAAAGCTTCAATTTTCGGGTATAAACCATATAGTTTTGAAAAAGCTTTTTCACGTTGACCATTTTGAAAAAGTTCTAAAATTTGTTTATCATTCATAAAACTGGTTTATTACTTAATGGTCAAATTTCAAAAAGGTCTCCTAAATTATTTCAAAAAAATAAATTTTAAGTTAATTGAATGAGATTTCAGCTAAGGCAGAAATTTTAAAACCCTCGCTCTTTCTGCAATTGATCATAGGCATCTTGTACTTGCTTAAACTTTTCTTCAGCGCCTTTTTGATGTTCTTTTCCTAAGTGAATCACCTTATCTGGATGGTATTTTTTCGCCATAGTACGGTAGGCTTTTTTAATGGCATCGTTAGTTGCCGTTTTATCAATTTCCAATATTCTGTAAGCACTATCGGTGCTTTTATAAAACATGGCTTTGATGCTCTCGTAATCGTTATGGCTAATTCCTAAATAACCTGCCATAGTGTAAATTTGGGCAACTTCATCTTCGGTTACTGCGCCATCGGCATTCGATATTCCAAATAAAAAGTGTATAAGTTGCAAGCGTGAAGCATGTTGCATCATTTGTCTTATTTGCAAACACACTTGCCTCGTTGAAATATCTTGTTGTTTGTTTATTTCTTTAAATAACTTAAAGGCATTATTAGCCCGTTCCTTACCATACATACTAACAAACTGAAGTCGTACAAAGTCCAGTTCTCGTTGGTCTTGTTTACCATCGGCTTTTATAACTATAGAGGCTAAAATGAGTAAACTTACTTCGAAATCGCCAGGTTGCGTTTGTGGGCGTTGTTTTGGGTTATTTGTATAAACCACCGTTCCTTTAGACATACCATCTATAACACTACCCAGTGCCAAACCTAAAATAGCACCAATGGGTCCACCAAACGACCACCCTAAGGCTGCACCAATCCACTTTGAAAAACTCATGTAATCTTCTTTATTTTAAATAGGTTTCAAATATACTACTGTTAGTCGAGTTTTTTAATGATTTGTTACGTTGAAGTTTATTGTCGAGTCGTTTATTGTTGATTTGTAAGCAGGAGCTGTTTAATACGACTAGTTACTAAATACTTTTCTGTATCTTTGCAGTCTTAAAATTGTTAATTATTAAAATTTAAAAAATATGTATCCAGCAGAATTAATAAAACCAATGCGTGAAGATTTAACCAACCTTGGTTTTGAAGAATTACATACTGCCGAGGCAGTTGATGCGGCTTTAGCTAAAGAAGGAACTACATTGGTTGTGGTTAATTCGGTTTGTGGTTGTGCAGCAGCAAATGCGCGCCCAGGTGCTAGAATGAGTTTGCAAAACGCAAAACGTCCAGACCATATAGTAACGGTTTTCGCAGGTGTTGATAAAGCAGCTGTTGATGCGGCTCGTGGCCATATGGTGCCGTTTCCTCCAAGTTCCCCAAGTATGGCTTTGTTTAAAGATGGTGAATTGGTGCACATGTTAGAGCGCCACCACATTGAAGGCAGACCCGCACAGTTAATTGCAGAAAACCTTAGTGATGCTTATAATGAGTATTGTTAAATAAGACGGAATATCTTATTAAACCAAAAAAACCACGATTATGTCGTGGTTTTTTTCGTTAATTACGCAACCTTTTACATGATAAAGCATCTAAAAAGTAAAGATTATGAGAAAATTATATCTCCTTCTATTTATTACCTGCTTATTCTTAATGGCATTTCAATGTGAAGACGATGCGGTTTCAACTCAAGAAACTGAACAACAAGATTTATTGGTTTCAAAAAAAGCCATTGAAGATTTAGCGGCAACTTCTGTATGCAACGATAGTTTTACTTGTAAATTTATTGCTTTAGGAAGTAAGCCTTGTGGTGGCCCTTGGGGTTATTTAATATACTCAACCTCTATAAATATTGAGAAACTAGAAAATATGGTAGCGGCTTACAATAAAAAAGAAGCCGAATATAATAATAAATGGGATGTTTTTTCCGATTGTGCTTATGCCATGCCACCAACCAGTTTAAAATGTGAAAATAACATCTGCGTAGCTGTTTATTAAAACTACTTTTTGTTTATTTTTGAAATATGCAAAAAATAGTATCATACCCCTTAAGTGTTATTTATTATCTGTGTTTTTTTATAACACTGGTTATATTTCACCCCATTCAATGGTTTTGTTTTAATGTATTTGGTTATCAGGCACATAAAAAAAGCGTTGATGCTTTACAATTTTGTCTCATGCGTTGTGCCAACATTTTGGGCACTCGTTTTACGTTTACAAATCCGTATCAAATAGACACCAATCAACCTTTAATAATTGTGGCAAACCACCAGAGTTTACATGATATTTACCCCATTACGTGGTACATGCGTAAACACCACCCAAAATTTATTAGCAAAATTGAATTAGGAAAAGGCATACCCAGTGTGTCTTACAATTTACGTCATGGTGGGGCTGCATTAATTGATAGAAAAAACCCCAGACAGTCACTACCTGCACTTATGAAATTTGGTGAATACATAGAAACCAACAAACGAGCAGCTGTTATTTTTCCAGAAGGTACAAGAAGTAAAAATGGTGTGCCCAAACCTTTTCAAACTAAAGGATTAGAGATATTATTAAAAAAAATACCATCTGCAACGGTAGTGCCCATAACTATCAATAATTCATGGAAAATGTTAAAATACGGTAAATTCCCTATGGGTTTGGGCACTCATATCACTTTTACTGTGCATAAGCCTTTAAAAGTTAGTACCTTTGTAAACAAAGAAGAGCTACTTAATAGTATTGAAACTATTATTGCAATTAATATAAATAATTAAAAAACTACAACGATGTCGTTAAAAAATGTAAGACTAGAAGTAATGGATTTTTTGGAAAAGGACGTTGAATCTTTAATACAGAAATATTTAATCCCTATTGAAACTATATGGCAACCAACAGATTTTTTGCCAAATTCTGAAAGTGATTCCTTTTTTGATGAAGTGCGTGAAATAAGAGAGCTTTCAAAAGAATTACCTTATGATTTTTGGGTGGTTTTGGTTGGTGATATGATTACCGAAGAAGCTTTGCCAACCTACGAATCTTGGTTAATGGATGTTGAAGGTGTTGGGCAAGTAGAACGCAACGGTTGGTCCAAATGGATGCGCCACTGGACTGGTGAAGAGAATCGCCATGGCGATGTGCTAAATAAATACCTATATCTTTCTGGACGTGTAAACATGAAAGAAATTGAGAAAACAACACAATATTTAATTGCAGATGGTTTTGATATTGGTACCGATAGAGACCCATATAAAAACTTTGTTTATACCAGTTTTCAAGAGTTGGCAACCTATGTTTCGCATAACCGTGTTGCTAAAATAGCAAAGAAAAATGGCAACAAACAATTGGCTAAAATGTGCCAGATTATTTCTGGTGATGAAATGAGACACCACCATGCTTATTCTGAGTTTGTTGAGCGTATTTTTAAAGTAGATCCAAGCCAAATGATGATGGCATTTCACGATATGATGAAGCTTAAAATAACCATGCCTGCACATTTTTTAAGAGAATCGGGCAACCAAATTAGTACAGCTTTTGAAGAGTTTTCTAATACCGCGCAGCGTATAGGCGTTTACACATCGACCGATTATGTTGATATTTTAGATAAATTAATCAAACGTTGGGAAATTGATAAAATTACCGGACTTACCGATGAAGCTGAAAAAGCCCGAGATTATTTAATGAAACTTCCCGCAAGAATGTATCGTTTATCGGAACGCATGAAAATACCTCAAAATTCTTTTCAATTTAAATGGGTAGAACCTGCTGTAATTAGATAAAAGCAACACCATTATATATTAATATTAAATTCCTTTCGGTTCAGAAAGGAATTTTTACTTTTATACACCTATGACTTCACAAGAAATAATTAATAAAACCATCGACTTTGTAAAAGAAACCCTTGCTGGCGCAGAGGGTGGACACGATTGGTTTCATATAGAACGTGTTTATAATAATGCGTTGCTCATTGCTAAAAATGAAAAGGTAGATGTATTTATTGTACAATTAGGTGCTTTACTTCATGATATTGCAGATAGTAAATTTTACAATGGCGACGAAACAGTTGGTCCTAATAAGGCACGCGAATTTTTGTTTAACCTAAATGTAGATTCTAAAGTTATTGAGCATGTTGTACATGTTATTGAAAACATCTCTTTTAAGGGCGGAAATGACACACAAAAGTTTAAATCGGCTGAACTCGATGTCATTCAAGATGCCGATAGGTTAGATGCTCTTGGTGCTATCGGTATTGCGCGTACTTTTAATTATGGCGGATTTAAAAATCGGGAAATATACAATCCTGATATTAAGCCAGACCTGAATATGACAAAAGAGGAGTATAAAACATCAACAGCGCCAACAATCAATCATTTTTATGAAAAATTACTGCTTCTAAAAGATAAAATGAATACAAAAACAGGAAAAGATATAGCTTCTAAAAGACATGCTTTTATGGAACTATATCTTGACCAGTTTTATAACGAATGGAATGGAAACGTTTAAAAAATAGGTTTCGGCTTATTTTATCTTAAGCGAAGACGAAAGACTTAGCCCGACAATCTCGCTAAAATTACCTATTGAATAATTAGCTTAATTTCCTTTCTATAATTTGAGGCACTTTTACCTGTAATCTCGTTAAACTGTTTATTAAAATGCGAGAAATTATTAAATCCGCATTCAAAACAAACATCTGCAATACTTTTTTGACTTTCGTTAAGCAACTTGGTGGCATGCACAACACGATATTCATTAACTAATTGCGTAAATGTTTTACCTGTTGATTTTTTAAAGTATCTACAAAAAGCTGGTACCGTCATGCTTACTTCATCTGCTATTTCATCTAAAGTAATGTGGTTTTGAAAGTTCTTATTAACATATTTAAAAATAACATCAATTTTAGAACTGTCTTGTGCTTCAGCTTCAAAAGCAAAACCATCGGCATTTAACAATGTATAATCATCTGTTGTAGCTAAATAGTCTAAAATTTCCAAAAACTTTAAAACACGTTTTAATCCGCCGTGCTCTAGTAATTTTTCAATTTTTGGACCAATTTTCTGTTTGGTTTCAACTTTAAATCTTATACCTTTTTTAGCTCTTTCAAACAACGATAATATGTTGGCCATTTCTGGTACATTAAGAAAATCGTCTCCTAAAAAATTGGATTTAAACTGTATGGCCGTTTCCGTACCATTGGCAGTTAACCTATCGGTAAAGCCATTGTGCGGTAAGTTAGATCCAATAAGTATTAATTGACTATTATTAAAATAGGATAAATGATTTCCTATATGTGTTTTTCCTTGCCCTTTATTTATATAAATAAGCTCTAATTCTGGATGAAAATGCCAGTAAGCGCCGTCTTTATCTATAGTTTCTACATGCTGTTTAACTAATATAGAACTTCCGAAACTTGGGGTAAGTTTTCTAAAAGTTGGTTTTTTATTAATCATACAAAATTTATTTAAAGCAAAATTACAATATATTATTTTGCAAATATAACGTTAATTACCTCTATTGTGTGTTATATTAACATTAGAGGCATTTAACATTTAGTTAACAGTTAATATAGCATATAAATTGGTCAAATGTGTTGTTTTTAAAATTATACATCTATCCTATCTTTGTCGTGTTGAAGGTTAGCAAATAATATTGTTAATACGGCAACCTAAAATTAGAAAAGTTAAATACTATATCATATAACTCTGATAATAAAGAGTGTACAGAAATTCATTAATAATTAGTTTAATGTCTTATTTAGTTTAGTTGGTAAAGTGAGCTGTGGTGGCTCACTTTTTTTTTGCCCTAGTTTAATCTATAGTTTTTTGTTGAAATTTATAAGTTTATTTTTTATCGTAAAGTATCCTTAACAGCTTCAACTACACTTTTAGAGTTTCCTATAAATATTTTATTATCAATAATAATTACAGGTCTGCTTAAAAAGGTATAATGCTCCAAAATGTAGTTTTTATAGTCGCGCTCCTCTAATTTTTGGTTTTTTAAATCCATTTCCTTGTAAAGTTTGGATCGTTTGCTAAAAAGTGACTCATAGCTTACTGCCAAGGCTTTCATTTCTTCTAGCTGTTTTACGGTTATTTCTTCAGTTTTAATATCCTGTAAAATAAATTCAGAAGGTAAATTCAGTTCCTTTAAAATCCGAACGCAGGTACTGCAGGTTTTTAAATAATATACTTTTTTCATGTTTTAATGACTTTGTTGTTTTCTTGAGGAGGGAAATCTAATGGATTTTAAGAAGAAAAACAAAAGTATTTATTGCTTAAAAACTATATTTATAAAAAAATTAAATATGCATTTTACATTAGAAGTATTACCAAATACCAGACAATTTTTTAAAAAGTGTTTGGAAAATGAGTCGTTAGAAGTTTTAAACGTTATTCCGGATGGCTTTAACAACAATATTGTTTGGAATATTGGGCATACGGTAGTCACTCAACAACTGTTAGCTTATAAATTATCTGGTTTACCTATGATGATAAGTGATACGCTGGTTGAGAAATACCAAAAAGGTACCAAGCCAGAAAGTGACTTAACACAAGATGAGGTTAACAGCATCAAAGCTTTGCTTTTTTCAACCATTGAAAAAACAAAGGAAGATTATGGTAACGGCCTATTTAAAAATTATACTGAATATACGGTTTCAACCACAGGAAACACGTTAAGAAATATAGATGAAGCGTTTCAGTTTGCGTTATTTCATGAAGGTTTGCATTTAGGTTACGTGATGGCTTTATTACGAGCCATCAAAAGCTAAATATTTAGTCACTTTTTCAATAGGGATTGTGAACTCTATAATTCCTGTTGAATAAGGTGCAATTTCATATTGATTGTAAAGCAAAATAACACCTTCGTCATTAAAACCAATGTTGGCTGGTAACTTGAAGGTATTGGGTTCAAAAATCACATCTTCTTCTGTAATCGCATCTTTAAAATACGTTTGTGCTACATTTTCAAAGGCTTTTTTGTTTTTAATTAAGTTAGTGTTTTCAATACGTTTCCCAGTAGACGATTCAAAATTCAAAAATGAAATATGGGTAATGCCGTGTGCGCCACCAGTATTTACATAAGAAGTTATGGCAATACTTATAATTTTTGGCGATTGAAACATAACTTCACCATCAATTTGAGCTTCCCAAGGCTGTGAAACATCAGGGAAATCTTTATTAAAAGCAGTGTACTCGTTATTAAATGTTGTAATACTTTCTTCAATAGTTGAAGATGTTGCAGTATCTTCTTCGCCAGTTTGTAGTGCAGCGATAACCGTGTTGTTTATTTCGTTATTTATTTGGGTAGTAATTTGATTGTTTTCAATGGCTTTAGGCACGTTTATTTCAACCAATTTGTTGTTTGCTGTAGTAATTTTAGTATCTAAAAATGTTGTTTTCAAGTCTTCATTACAAGATAACATGAAGCATAATAAACCAACAGATAAAATTTTTTTTGTGTAATGCATGCGTAAATTATTAACCTTGTTTAAAGGTAATTATTGAATTTGAATACACCGAATAAAAAGCGAAGTTTAATTTAAATAATAAATGTAGCCTACATTAAGCCATATAAGCCAATCGTTATATTTATTGGAAGACAGTTGGTGGTTAAGGCCATCAACAAAATCATTTGTTAAATAGTATTGTCCCCTTAAATTTAACATTAAATCGGACATCTTATCCAGTTTGTATCTAACACCTATACTGCTTATTAAAGAAAAAGTATCTCCTCCAGATACATCTACTGAATGTGGCGCCCACAACGAATAAAAGTTACTTGGATCTGAAATATTCCCAACAGCAGTTGGGTCTGAATTTGCATAAGTGGTACTAACTTCAGGGCTATAAATAGTATAATGTATTCCTAAGCTTACAAAAGGAGCAAGGGCATGACCAAATGCTTCAAAATCATGAATTTCTAGAGGAAAAAACTCAAGTTCGGTTCCTAAATCTAAATTTTTAGCAAATCCCTTATGTGCTCTAAGTCGTTTGGCATCTTCAGATGTTTTGCTTGCATCTACCCATCTGCCAAAATGCTCTAATTTGGTTTTGTTCCAAGAAATTTCATTTCGAAATTTAAAGTGCTCTTCAAAATAGGTATTAGGACGTCTAAAATTATAATTACGTTTATAAGAGAAGTTTATGTAATGAACTATTCCAATCCCAATTCCGGTATTACCAAAATTTGTTGTTGCGTTTTCTCTAACTCCATAATCAGACCTAAATTGAACGGGACCTGCAACAATGCCAATTTCATTAGAAAATCCTATTTGGGAGAATGCTACTTGAAAGCATGCTATAAAACATAAAGAAAAAGCTAAACGTTTAAAGTTAAGCATAATAAGATTCTGTTTTTTGAGGCATTAATAATAACAAATATATAAAAACTCGATAAAGAAACAAATAATTATAATTTGGTGCTTTAAGCGTGAAATTATTAATTGCGAATTTAAAAATAAAATAGTGTTATTTTTAAAGATAACGTATATTTGTGCTTATAAATTGTTTTTTCAATAAATATAATGCAATTTTAAATTTAGCCGTTTATCGTAATCCAAGAATTATCGTACTAATTTAAGAATGTATATGTTATAAAAAGCGATTAAAGCAATAATTATAAAAATAAAAAAGATTCGCAACAAAAATCAAAAATTTAAGAGGCAGATTGTTTGTGAATTATAACAAATTAAAAATAAAAATTAATGAAACGTAATGTTGAAGTTTTTTTAAATCTTGTAAAAGAACGAAATGGTAACGAACCAGAGTTTTTACAAGCCGTAGAGGAGGTTGCAGAAACCATAATTCCATACATAGATAAACACGAGATATATTCTGGTAAAAGCATTTTATTAAGAATGGTAGAACCAGAGCGTACTATTTCATTTCGTGTTTGTTGGGTAGATGATTCTGGCGCAATACAGGTTAACAGAGGTTATAGAATTCAAATGAATTCGGCTATAGGACCTTACAAAGGCGGTTTACGATTTCATCCTACCGTTAACATGAGTATTTTAAAGTTTTTAGCATTTGAGCAGGTATTAAAAAATAGTCTAACCACATTGCCAATGGGTGGTGGAAAAGGTGGTAGCGATTTTGATCCTAAAGGAAAAAGTGATGCTGAAATTATGCGTTTTTGCCACGCTTTTATGAGTGAATTGTATAGGCATATTGGTGCAAATACCGATGTGCCTGCTGGTGATATTGGTGTGGGTGCTAGAGAAGTAGGTTTCTTGTTTGGCATGTACAAAAAACTAAAAAATGAATTTACAGGTGTGCTAACAGGCAAGGGCTTGTCTTGGGGAGGCTCTTTAATTCGTCCAGAAGCAACAGGTTATGGTAACGTGTATTTTGCGCAAAAAATGTTAGAAACCAAAGGAGAGGTTATCAAAGGGAAACATGTAGTAGTTTCGGGTTCAGGTAATGTAGCACAGTATGCGGTTGAAAAATGTATTCAATTAGGTGCTAAAGTTTTAACCATGTCCGATTCTTCAGGGTATATTCATGATCCTGAAGGTATTGATGCTGGAAAATTAGCTCATATTATGGATCTTAAAAATGTAAAACGTGCCAGAATAAACGAGTATTTAAAAGCATACCCTAAGGCTAAGTTTATTGAAGGTAAAACGCCTTGGGAAGTAAAATGTGATATGGCATTGCCATGTGCAACCCAAAATGAACTTAATGAAGATGACGCTAAAATGCTTTTAAAAAATGGTTGTATTTGTGTAAGCGAAGGTGCCAATATGCCATCTACCATTAATGCGATTCGCGAATTTCAAAAAGCTAAAATATTATACGCACCAGGAAAAGCGTCAAATGCAGGGGGTGTTGCCACGTCTGGTTTAGAAATGACCCAAAATTCATTACGTTTAAATTGGACCAGAGAAGAGGTTGATATAAAACTAAAAGAAATTATGTCTAACATCCACGATTCTTGTACTAAATATGGTAAACAAGAAGATGGTTATATCGATTATGTTAAAGGTGCTAACATTGCAGGATTTGTTAAAGTAGCCGATGCTATGTTGGCTCAAGGTATTGTTTAAATACTAAAACAATAAAATGAAAAGCTTTCTATATACCCATAGGAAGCTTTTTTGTTTTATAATATATTATTTTAAAGCAAAACTCGTTACTTATAAATATATTTGAATATTGAAAATTTAAAAATGATTAAAAGACTCATTGTATTTATAATTTGTTTAACACCATTACTTCAATATGCACAAGATTTTTCAGCACTTTGGAAAGGTCATTTTTCATATAACAGCATAAAGGAAGTTGTACAGGGCAACAATAAAATTTATGCCGCTGGTGAAAATGCAGTGTTTAGCATCGATTTAATTTCAAACGAAATAAAACAGTTAAATACAGTGAATGGATTGTCGGGTGAATCAATTTCAACCATTTATTA
Organism: Mariniflexile fucanivorans; assembly: GCF_004341235.1. Lineage (GTDB taxonomy): Bacteria > Bacteroidota > Bacteroidia > Flavobacteriales > Flavobacteriaceae > Mariniflexile > Mariniflexile fucanivorans. Next base: position 571,389 of record NZ_SLUP01000001.1, on the reverse strand, counting down.
CAGTGACACTTATGAGCTTTTAATTATTGGCTATGAAAACGGGCTTATAGAAATCGCATTTGATAATGATGATGAAATTTTAACTGTTGTTGATATTGTTGAAAAACCAACTATTCCTGCTGTACAAAAAAAGATTAATCACTTTAATCCTTATGGTAATTTAGTTTATATAGCAACAAATTACGGAATTTCAGTCTTTAATTTAGAACGTTTAGAGTTTGGTGACACCTATTTTATTGGTAATGGAGGTGGCCAGATACAAATAAACCAAACCGCTATTTTTGGAAATTATATTTACGCTGCTTGTTCTGGAGGAAATGGATTAAAAAAGGCCTTAGTTAACAGTCCTAATTTAGTTGATTACCAAAATTGGCAAACGGTTACTACGGGAGATTTCACAGCTATCGAAACGGTTGAAGATAAACTTTATGCATTAAACACAAATAGGCAAATATTTCAGGTAACAAACGATGTGTTAAACTCTTTATTTCAATATAATACGACCCCTTTAGAGGTTAAAAATGTATTTGGTAATTTAGTTGTAACGACTTCAAATAATGTATTTGTTTATAATAGTAGTTTTACACTTCTATCTCAAGTGGCAATAAGCCCAGATTTTTCAACACAGTATGTTTCTACCACTACAGATGCTAATTTTATTTATTTAGGCACAACAGATTTTGGTGTTTTAAAAACATCACTTACAAACCCTACGACCTTTGAAGAAATACATCCCGAAGGTCCTTTGCTAAACATTCCGTTTTCTGTTGAGGCAGAACCTAATGGTGTTTGGGTTACTTTTGGTGATTATGATATTTTTTTTAATCCTTATGGTTTAAACAGTCGTGGCATTAGTCATTTAAACGATAATAAATGGGTTAATACACCTTTTAGTGATGTTTTAGATGCAAAATGCTTGAATACAATTACGGTGAATCCTTCTAATAATAATCAAGTTTTTATCAGTTCGTTTTTTAATGGTTTATTGGAAGTTAATAGTGAAATACCCACTAAACTATACAATGAAAAAAACAGTGGATTGGAATCTTTAATTCTTGCTGACAATCCAAATTATGTTGATATTAGGGTAGGTCCAACGGCTTTTGATGACAACGGTTTGTTATGGACGGTTACAAGTTTGGTAGATAAGCCTTTAAAATCGTTTAACCCTTCCAATAACACATGGAAATCCTATAGTTTTAGTGATATTATTCAGAGTAGAAACTTAGGTTATGGCGATATGGTAATAGGTCAAGACGGAACAAAATGGATAGCTAGTTATGAGCATGGTTTTATAGGGTTTAAAGAAAACGGCAATAGCTTTTCAATAAAAAACGTAAAAACTGAAGAAGATAATATGCCCTCCATATATGTTACAGCTTTGGGATTAGATAACAGAAACCAACTTTGGATTGGTACGGTGTCAGGTTTAAGGGTTCTTTATAATACTTCAAGCTTTTTTGAAGATGATATAAATGTAGATGAAATCATTATTTTAGAAGACGGCATCGCCAAGGAACTATTATTTCAACAATTTATTACAGATATCGAAGTAGATGGCTCTAATAACAAGTGGATTGCTACTGCCGATTCGGGTGTTTTTTATTTATCTTCAGATGGACAAGAAACCATCTACCATTTCACAAACGATAATTCACCCTTACCATCAAACATCATAAACGATATTTCAATAGATGGCACCAATGGGATCGTTTATATAGCGACTAGCAAAGGCTTGGTGTCTTTTCAATCGGGTAGTTCAAGCGCTTTTGATACTTTGGACAGGGCTTATGCCTATCCAAACCCTGTAAGGCCTACTTTTAATATTGTTGATCAAAAAGTAAAAATTAAAGACATTTCAGAAAATGTTAATATAAAAATAACCGATATTGAAGGTAATTTGGTAGCCGAAGCCCAATCTACAACCAACAAACGTTACAGTGGGTATAACCTTGAGATTGATGGCGGAACCGCTTATTGGAACGGTAAAAACTTAGCAAATAATATCGTCGCTTCTGGAGTGTATTTAGTTATGCTATCAGATTTAGATACCTACGAAACCAAAGTTTTAAAATTAATGGTCGTTAGATAATGCTTATTACTACAAATGCGATTGTACTTTCAAAATTAAAATATAAGGATAACGATTTAATTGTAAAATGCTATACCCAAAACTTGGGCGTTGTTAGTTTTTTGCTCCGAGGCATTTTAAAAAGCAAAAAAGCAAATACTAAAGCGGCATATTTCCAACCACTTTCACAAGTTCAGCTAAGTATTAGTTACAAGGAAAACAGATCCTTGCAAAGTGTTAGTGATACTAAAATGAACCATGTTTATAATAGTTTGCATACACATGTTTTAAAAAGCGCTATTGTTATGTTTTTATCTGAAATATTATCGAGCACTTTAAAAGAGGAAGAGCCAAACGAAACCTTGTTCAGCTATATAGAAACTACGTTGTTATGGTTGGATGAACAATCTGAATATTCAAATTTCCATTTATTATTTCTTCTTAATTTATCTAAATATCTAGGTTTTTACCCCGATACAAAACATCAAGAATATAACTATTTTAGTTTGAAAGAAGGTAAATTTGAAAGCCATCACCATGATAATTATACCATTTCAGGTGAAAATTTAACACTGTTAAGGCAGTTGTTAGGCACAACATTTGATGCCTTACCAGCAGTTAAGATAAATTCAAAACAACGCCAATCATTTTTAAGTATGATGTTACTGTATTTTGAATTACATTTGGGCAGTTTTAAACCGCCCAAATCACTGCAAATATTTAATCAAGTTTTTAATTAAAACATGAAGTTTTTCTTTGCCCTTTCAGTCCTTTTAGTAGTTTCATTACAATTAAAGGCTCAAAATATTAAGGTTCTAAATAGTCTTACTAGAGAGCCTATTTTCGGGGTGGCCATCTATAATGTAGATAAATCTAAAAGTACGGTTACAAACTTTTTGGGCGAAGCATCTTTAAATGCATTTTCTAATAACGAAATTATTTATTTTAAGCATTTATCGCATGTTCTTAAAGAAATAACCAAGCAACAAGTGGGGTTGTCAAACCGAGTTTATTTAGTCTCGAATACCGAAGGCTTGGATGAAATTATAATATCTGCTTCTAAGTTTGAACAGAACAAACGCGACATTCCCCAAAAAATAATAAATATTAATGCGGAAGCTATACAATTTACAAATCCGCAAACAAGTGCCGATTTGCTAGAAAGTACTGGACAAGTTTATATGCAGAAAAGCCAGTTAGGTGGTGGAAGCCCAATGATTAGAGGGTTTTCAACCAACCGATTGTTAATAACTGTAGATGGTGTTAGAATGAACAATGCCATTTTTAGAGGTGGAAATCTGCAAAATGTTATATCCATCGACCCATTTTCAATACAAAATACGGAAGTTACCTTAGGTTCTGGTTCGGTAATTTATGGAAGTGATGCCATAGGTGGCGTGATGAGTTTTTACACCCAACAACCCCAAACATCTCTATCCGATTCGTTATTTTTTAAAGCAAATACCATCTTGCGATATGCTACAGCAAGCGATGAAAAAACTGCCCATATCGATTTTAACTTGGGTTACAAAAAATGGGCGTTTTTAACCAATGTGAGTTATTCCGATTTTGGCGATTTACGTATGGGCAAACATGGCCCAACCGAATATTTAAGAACCGAATTTGCCCAAACTACTAGTACTGGAGACGTTATTATACAAAACAACAATCCGTTAGTGCAAAAACCAACAGGCTATCAACAATTAAATATGATGCAAAAAGTGCATTATAAACCTCAAGATAATTTAAGCTTCGATTTAGGGTTGTTTTACACCACAACTTCAGATTATTCAAGATACGACCGGCTTATTCGCTACAAAAACACCACATTACGTTCTGCAGAATGGAATTATGGGCCACAAAACTGGTTCATGTCAAATTTACAGATTACCAAATTAAGTAGCCATTCCAGTTTATACGATAAAATAAAAGCAACCATAGCTTACCAAAATTTTCAAGAAAGCCGCATGGATAGAGATTTTCAATCTTCCATCAGAAATTTAAGAGATGAAGCGGTTGATGCGTATTCCTTTAATTTAGATTTCGAAAAAAACCTAGCTCTTAAAACCCAACTTTTTTATGGAGTTGAATACGTTTATAACAAAATAAGGTCCAATGGTGAAGAAGAAAATATTAGTACCAACACTGTCATTCCAACCGTTTCCAGATATCCTAATGGATCCAGTTGGCAATCTGCCGCGGCTTATACAAGTATTAAGTACAAACCTAATTTGAAATTTGTATTTCAGTCGGGATTAAGGTTTAATTATATCGTTTCAAATGCCGATTTTTCAGAAAACAACCAATATTTAAATTTGCCATTCAACACTGCAAAAACAGAGGCTTCTGCACTTACAGGAACGGCAGGAATCCGTTGGTCGCCAAATGCTATTTTACAATGGAAATTAAATGCATCATCTGCGTTTAGAGCGCCAAATATAGATGATATAGGTAAGGTATTCGACTCGGAGCCGGGGTCTGTGGTAGTGCCAAACAACAACTTAAAATCGGAGTATGCTTATGGTGGCGAATTGGGTTTAAAACTTAATTTTGATGAAAAACTTGTTTTAGATTTAAGTAGTTATTATACCTATTTAGATAATGCCTTGGTACGACGCGATTTCACTTTAAATGGTGAAACCCAAATTATATACGATGGAGAACTAAGCAACGTACAGGCCATACAAAATGCGTCAAAAGCTTGGATTTATGGGTTTGAAATGGGTTTAAAATTAACTATAACTAATCAATTAAACTTAACTTCGCAATACAGCGTAATAGGTGGATCAGAAGAAGAAGATGGTGTTGAAATGCCTGTTAGACATGCAGCTCCCAATTTTGGAAACACTCATTTAGTTTGGATGCATAATAATTTGAAATTCGATGCTTTTGCAGTTTATAACAACGAACTTTCTTTTTATCAATTAGCACCTTCTGAAATTGAAAAAGATTATATATATGCTAAAGATGCCAATGGTAACCCATACAGCCCATCGTGGTACACGCTTAATTTTAGAGGTCAATACCAAATAAGCGAATCGACTACCATAACCGCCAGTTTAGAGAATATAACAGACCAGCGTTATAAAACCTATTCATCAGGTATTGCTGCTGCTGGAAGAAACTTCATTTTATCTTTAAAATATAGATTGTAAGGTTATTATGAGAAGATAACAAATGAAATAATCTCATCTTTTGAAATTAAGAAAAGTTTAAGCAAACAGATTGCTTCGCCCATCATAATAGTTCATATATTGAAGTACCTACAAAAACAAAAAGCGGAAAAAATAAATTTTTCCGCTTTTCAAATATTACAAAAGGTATTACTATAAATTGAAAGCAGCACCTATATTAAGTGTAAACTGGTTGTGTAATTTTTCTCCAGGATCTAGTGTATCGGTATTGTATTTTGCAAAAGGCACGTTGAATTCGGTGTAAAGTCCAAATCCATCCGAGAAAAAGTAACGCATTCCTAAATGGCCACCAAAGTTTTTAAGGCTAAGATTTAAACCGGGGTACACATCAAAATTTTCGTCTACATTTATAACGTTTCCTATGTGGGCGTTAAAACGTGCTTTTAGATCAAAACGGTCTCCAAAATTTTTAGAAACTTCATCGCTAATTCCTAAAGCGTATGATGATGACACACCAACGGAGATGTTCTCGCCCAAACCATAATCGTAGCTTATATTTACGCCTGTTGCATTGTTTTGAAAATTAGCCCCTAATTGAAGTTTGTTATCGTTAGTGCCTGTATAAGCTTGTGAATAGCCCAGTGTTGCACTAAGGATAGTTACTAATAAAATTATTTTTCGCATGATTTTTATTTAAATTTTAAGTACTGCAAATATATTATAACTTATTTTAAAAAGGCTTGTTATTTATAAGTTCTTGTGGGTTTTTGTAATGGCTTGTTGGTTTTTCCAGTCTATCCATTTTTGTCCCTTTATACGCCGCATGGTATTATCAAAATGACGCATTATAACCAAGTTGTAAAGCGCTTTACTAAAATTTTTTGGGTTTCGGGCAATGGCACGCAAACTCATGGAAAAACCAGGCGTTATGTAGCGCATGTAGTGCCAGTAACCTTCGGGCATGTATAAAACCTCACCATGGTTTAGTTCAGTTTGATAACCTACGGCATTTTTAAGCATGGGCCATTTGTCAAAATCGGGGTTTGCAAAGTCTATATCTTCTCGGGTAATTAAAGAATGTGGTATTTTATATAAGTATTTACTCTGCTTTTGGTCGAACAAAATAATTTGTTTTTTACCTTCAAAATGAAAATGGAAAATATTTGCCAAATCAATATCATAATGCATAAAGGTGTATGAATCGCGACCACCAAAAAATAACATGGGGATGCCTTTCATAAGGCGCAAGCCAAAATTTGGAAACGAAAAATCTTGTTGTAATTGCGGGATTTCTTTAATGGCATTCCATAAAAAAATACGGTATTTGGTGGGTTCGTGTTTTAGCAAATCGATGTAATCGCCCAATTTCATTTTAGCGTGTGGTTGGTTAAAACCATCTTTGTAATCTACTGGGCGGTCGTCGTAAAGTGGTACGGTAATTTCACTGCCAGCAGTTTTCATATAGTCTAAATTCCACTTTTTGTACGCTGGCCAATGGTCAATAAAATGCTCAATAACCACAGGTTTTTGCGGTTTAAAATAGTGCTTTAAAAAGTCCTCTTTTGTAATTGTTTTTACTCGAGGAATATCTTTTAAGTTTAAAGACAAGGCGTATTTAATTTAGTAAACCAAAGTTAATAAAACGTAATGAAATAAGAAATAGTATTTTGTGTGTTCCATTGTAAATGCGGATTCATCACGATTTTAATTTTAAAATAGAAGGAATGAGTAACCCTTAACATGAGTTTAACAAGAAGTTAGTTATGGTTTTTAAATTTCGTTTTTTTATTAATCAAAAATTTAAAGATTTAAAAGAAAATCCTTCTTTACTAAAATATTCTAACACCTTAGGTAATGCATATTGCATGTTTTTCGAGGCTTTTACACTATCATGAAATACCACAATACTGCCGTTAGTTGTGTTGGAAATAACATTATTTGTGCAAGTTTCTTTTGATACGTCTTTTTCCCAATCAAACGACAGGACATCCCACATAATTACTTTATAGTTTAACTCTATAAGTTTATTGCCTTGCATGGGTGTAATGAGTCCGTAAGGAGGCCTAAAAAGGTTAACGATTGATGAACTTGAAATTTGATTGTTGATTACCTTTTCAGCTTCAGCTATATTATCTAAATAGTCTTGTAGCTTCGTTTTCCATCCCTTAATATGGTTATGGGTGTGGTTCCCAATGGCGTGTCCTTCAGCTAGGATATTTTGAAATATCTCAGGATGCTTTTCAACATTATTACCAATGCAAAAAAAAGTGGCTTTTGCGTTGAATTTTTTTAAAGTATGTAACGTCCAATTTGTGATTTCAGGCGTTGGTCCATCATCAAAAGTTAGATAGATTACTTTATCATCAGTTGCGATGTTCCAAACAAAGTTTGGGAACATCTTTTTTGCAACTAATGGTGTTTTTACTGGTACTAAGGTCATGCCTTACTCCGTTATTAAATCGATACTATCTGATGTTGATAAATCTATTTCTGTATTCGGCATAGAATCCTGTTCTTTAGAATTACCTCCGTAAAAGTGTTTAAATAACATTAAGTTATTATTGAAAACATCACCTTCTGTTTCAGCAAAATCAAGGTCGTATTTCACTAAAACATTTATTAAGCCTTTGTAACGTTCAATATCTGTATAAATCTCTTCAAACAAGCGTTCTTGATTATCCTTTTTTAATTTGCTGTAGTAGTTCAAATTTTCTTGATACTTTTTAGCGACTTCTTTAAATAAATTTCGTGCCTTTTCTTTATTGCCTACTTCATAATAAGCACTAATATAAGGTTCTAAAAGGGTATAGTATCCAAAATAATCTACAGGCATGTTAGTCATGGCGATGTCTGCAATTTCTTCGGCTTTACCTAGTTTTTTCTCGGTAAGTAGCTGTTCAATTAATCGGGCTAAATTACCTCTGTAAGAAATAGAGTTTTTACGTGTTTCAGGATCGTGATATATATCTGGACTTCCACTATTACCCCAATCCCATTTTTTAACTTTGTTGTACATAAGTTCGCTATCTACACGTCCCATATCAAAGGGGTTTGCTCTGTCAATAGGTGTTTTTATTGGTACTAATTTGTAGCACATGCCATCTAGTTGCAAATAGTCTTTCATCCAAATGTAATCGTCGTCACCAAAGCTTCCGCCAGTAAAGTAAATAGGACGTTTCCAATCATTATTAGCAACAATATCAAGCATTAATAATCTGTTTTTGTATAGAGCACCGCCAGTTACATTTATGTCTATATAAGGCACAATTTTATCGGCATCTTTAGGGCTTACAATACCATATTTTAAAGCATTCTCTTTATTTACTGGAATTCTTAAAAACTCCGTAGGCAAATAAGTGGCATTTAAATCTTGTGATCTAACCTGTGAAATATCAACCCCTTTTTGTTCTAAGATATATCGATACTTGGTTTTGGGGTTATTACTAGCAATAAAATCTAAAAACTGTTTTACTAGCAATGTATCTTTAACAACAGGTTCTATAATAATATAGTCGTTAGTACCATATTTATATAAATCGTGGGTTAATTGAGACGGAATGGGATCACTTTCATAGGCTTTACGCTTCATCTGGTCTATATACCAATCCGTTTGAAATAAACTGGTGTTTACTACACGCACATCGGTTCTATAACCTTCAATTTCTTGGGCATACCAAAGTGCAAACGTATCATTATCACCAATAGTGAATAAAATACCATCTTCGGCACAGGAATCTAAATACATTTTAGCCATAGATTTGGCAGTGTATTTATCTGAACGGTCATGGTCATCCCAATTATTAGCAGCTAAAATACCGGGTACTAATATTAAACATAAAATGGATAATGCAGGAGCTAAAATTTTAGGCGACATGTACTTTTTCAAAGCATCGAACAAGGCATATACCCCAAAACCTATCCAAATGGCGAACACATAAAATGAGCCTACAACCGAGTAATCGCGTTCACGCGGTTCAAAAGGGCGCACATTGGTGTAAACTTGTATGGCTATTCCCGTGAAAAGGAAAAACACCAATAAAATCCAAAAGACGTTTTTATTTTTATTGAATAAGAAAAAGAAACCTATCAAACCTAAAATAAGAGGCAGCATATAATAAGTGTTTCTTGCTTTATTATTAATTACATCACTTGGTAAATTGTCTTGTGATAAACCTAAAAGTTTTTCATCTAGCGGTTTAATACCAGTTATCCAATTACCGTGGTTGTCATATTTTCCTTGAATATCATCTTGTCTGCCAGAGAAATTCCACATAAAATAACGCCAATACATATATCCTAATTGGTATTCAAACATATATTTAACATTACTGGCAAAAGAAGGCGTATCAATATCAATATAATTTTTAAAACGTTTTAAGAAGTTATTATAATCTTCATAATCAACAGATCCTTTGGCGACATCATTTTTAAAGTTAGTAATGGTAGTTCGCAATTCGTTTTCCATTTGGTATTCTGGTTTTAGTTTAAAATCTAAAAACCCAGAAAACATCATGTAATTTTCGGCGTGTTCCGCACTCCACATACGTGGTAAAATAGATGCATGCTTATGGTTGTAGTTTTGCTTTGCGTTCTTATAATCGTTCACTATTACATATTCGCCTTTAGCTTCGTCTTTTTCATATTTAGGCTTATCATCGACATACGGATCGTTTTCATCTAAATAAGCATATTGGTCGGTAAACTGTGGTCCATAAAACAAGTGTGTTTCAGGATACTGCTCTAAATTATAATAAGCCAATAATTCTCTGGCACTCGATGGGTTATTTTCATTGACCACTACATTTGCATTGGCGCGAATAGGAAGCATTAACCATGTTGAAAACCCAATAATAATAAAAGTGACGCATAATACACCTGTATTAAGATGAACCATGCCTTTTTTATACGTGTAATTTAGTGCGTAATAGATAATAGCAACCAGTAGAATACCTGCAATAATAGACCCTGAGTTAAAAGGAAGCCCAATGGAATTCACAAAGAAAATTTCAGAAATACTAAAAATTTTAAGAATGTTAGGTGCTAATAGTTTAAATATAAAAAGTAAAATGGCCACCGAAACCACATTAGCGATAATGAAGTTTTTAATAGTGATGGTTTTATAATTTTTAAAATAATAAATAAGCCCGATGGCGGGAATGGTCAATAAACCCATAAAATGGACACCAAAAGAAAGCCCAATAATAAACGAAATTAAAATAAGCCAACGGTTCCCACGAGGTTTGTGCATATCTTGTTCCCAACGTAACCCAAGCCAAAACATAGCAGCCATAATTAAGGTGGCCATGGCATAAACCTCGGTTTCTACGGCGTTAAACCAAAACGAATCGGTAAATGTAAAAGCTAAACTGCCTACAACACCACTGCCTAAAATAGCGATGGCTTTCTCATTTGTAATTTCTTTTTTATTGCCAACCAACTTTTTTAAAAGCAACGTAATGGTCCAAAACATAAAAAGAATGGTGAATGCGCTAGATATAGCACTCATCATGTTCATCATAAAACCAACTTGCGAAGGCTCTAAAGCAAACATCGAGAAAAATGCTCCAAGCATTTGAAATAACGGTGCTCCTGGTGGATGGCCTACTTGTAATTTTGCCGAAGTTAAAATGTATTCGCCAGCATCCCAGAAACTTACAGTAGGCTCTACTGTTAATCCATAAGTGATAAACGCTATTAAAAAAGTGAACCATCCTAAAATGGTATTCCATTTTTTAAAATTGAAATTGGTCATAAAAAAGGTATATTTATTAACTGTGGCGAATTTAACAATAAATATGGTATTCGGAATGTTTTTAAGTAAACGTTAAGTATTAGAAATTATTTTTCAAAAAAATACTTGTGGAAATAAAACTTTGTATTAAATTTGCACCCTCAATTACACACTGGCTTATGGTGTAACTGGCAACACGTCTGGTTTTGGTCCAGAAGAGTCTAGGTTCGAGCCCTAGTAAGCCAACAAAAAGTCTTTCAGTAAATCTGAAAGACTTTTTTGTTTTTATAAAAGTAGAAACCTAAAAAAGCAATTAATAAAAACATAGAAATCCCTAACCACCACCAATTATTGTTTGAATACATTTCAATAGGATTGGTATCTCCCATTAAAACCAAACCTGCCCAAAACTGTGGGCTCAAAGCTCTGCCGTCATGATTAGTAATAAAATATAATTTAGCATTTTTTAAGGCTAAATCTTTACTTTGACCCGCTTCTATATTCTTGTAAAATTGTTCGATGATTATAGCACTAGACTGTTCATCTATTTTCCATAAACTGGTTAAAATACTTTCACTACCTGCATAATTAAAGGCATGTGCCAATGAAATCATGCCTTCACCAGATTGATAGGTTGGTTTTCCTGTTTCGCAGGCTGTTAATATGGCCAAATTAGAGTTTAAGCTACAATTATAAATTTCATAGGTATATAGCGAGTTGTCATCATTGGAGATAGAAATGTCCTTAGCAAAGATTAAACGCGAAAGTTCGGGGCTTATATTGTTGGATTCTGCATGGGTGCCAATATGAATAATTTTATGTTCGCTGGCATTGTTTTTAAAAACTTGTTCTGTTGAATTTTCATTTAAAAAGCAACTGCCATCAAACACATTAGAATAGGTTTTGGCTAGATTAACACTAAACGGTTGTTGTAGAAGTGATAAATAGGTTTTATCTAGTCCAATAGAATCTGTTATGGCAAGCTTATATTTTTGCTTCATGTCCTTATTAAACTCTGGTGCAAAGGCTACAAAATTATTCTTGTAGATGGGTTGTTTTTTGGTATCATCTAGCAAAAAGAGGCTGTAATTATAGGATATAGTATGTTTTGCCAAAAGACTGTTTGTGGCAAGTTCTTTAAACGATTTTATTTTCTTGGGCGTTAAAGTTTCAAAACTTAGGTTGAAAAGTTCTCTATCTGGAATAATCACTACTTTTTCATTTGTAATTTTATTTTCAAAAGGTTGCCAAAGTTTTATATAAAGTTTGTGAAGCAAATCGCTTGTTTTAGAAATATCAGATTGATCTTTAGTTAATTGGGCAACAGATCCAGCTACATCCTTAAAGTCTAACTTATAAATGTTTTTAGTTTTTTTATCAACAATTACGGCGTACAGTTCACCATCAATAAAAAAGTATCGAACTATGGATGTGTTTTTAGGAAGGTTTTTCTGAAGATTTTCCAAAGATTCTGAAATGGTTCCATAACGCATTTTGTAATATTTGGGATGTGTTTGCTTTAAAGTGTCAAGAAAATTATTCCACGCTAAATTGGATTTCTGAAAATTTTGAATAAATTCAATGTCATCTTCTTCTTGGTCAATATCGACATCTAATTTTTTGCGAAGTGCGTTTTCTCTATCTTTTAAGTGCTTTGGGACTTCCAAAAAGGAAATGTCGTGATTTAGGTTTAACCGCACCCTAAGTTTGTTGTAAATAGAAGACTCATGTAAACTAGTAAGGTTTTCAAGATATTTTGGTTTGCCCGTTTTATTATAGAGTTCCAAGTTTAATTTTTTGGCAAAATCAAAAACATCCTTGTTACTTTCTATTAACGTGTTTACACTTTCTAAAGTAGATATAACCTCTCTTTGTTGCTCCAAAATTATAATAGCCTCATTTACCTGAAGCAGTAAATCTTCAATAAACTGTTGCGTTTTTACTTCTTCTAATGCATATTTAGCCTTGGCGTTTAAGATTATGAATTCGGCTTTGTCTGCTTCAAAATGCCTTTTATCAAAACTATTTTTACTGCCACTATAGTTTTTATAAGAATCTAAAACCTTCGAACTCCAATAAACACATTTTTCAAAGTCACCAACGTTATAATTTATTCTTGCAAGTGTTAAAATAATATCATTAATTAAGTAATCGGTTTCGCCATTGCTGGATTTTACATAATTGTATAATTTAGTGGCGGTTTTAATGGCTTCATCTTTTTTTTGCAGCTCGCTATAAACAATAGCCATGTTCATTGCGGCATAAAGTCTGTTTCCATCATATTTTCCGGGATTCGATTTTTCATAATAAAAATCACTTTTTTTATAGTATTCAATGGCTTTATCATACGCTGCGTTTATATAATAAGCCTCACCATAAACATTGTTTAAATAAGCCAGCCATCTATAATCTTCACTTGGCATAGCTTCAAGACATCTTTTAGCCTCGTCTAAATATTGAAATGCAGCTTTAAAATCTCTTTTGGAAACCTTAACCTCGGCTACGGGAATGGTTCCAATAAAATATTCTTCGGTATTAAACGCAAAATTTTGTTTTGTGAATTGGTAACAGAGTTGAGTAATTTTATCTGAATTATCAAAATCGCCAAAATCATAATATAAACTAGATAGGTTGGTGTAGCCAACGGATAAATTTCGTTTTACTCTTGGTGTTAACGGGTGATTTTTTGCTTCTTGAAGAAACTTTTTATTTAGAGAAATGGAGGCTTCTACCAACGCTTTTGCTTCCAAATGTTTTCCGCTATTTAGCTTTATATTAAATAAATTACCCTTTATCGCGGCAGGTAAATAAAGTCTATTTTCCAAATTGTTTTCCAATAGAGGAACGTTTTTTAGTGCTTTTTCAAAGTAGTAAACAGCACTATCTTGCTTTGAAGAAAAATACATAACCGCTCCCATAAGATTATACACACGTGCAGAAATAGGGTATGCTATCTTGGAGTTGTTTTTTATTAAAGATTCGGCACTCCTCATATGTTTTTCTAGAAGTGAAATTTTACCCAATTTCATGGCGTAATCACCTAAATAATATTCTGCTTCAACCAGAAACTTTTTGTTTTGAAGTTTTAAAGCGAAGTCTTTAGCCTTTTTTCCATAGTCATAAGCGTCTTGGATATTCCCTTTTTCGAAGAGAAGTTTGGCTATATCGGCATTTAAAATATATAAAGTTTGAATGTTCTTTGTATGATCTTGAATGGTTTTTTTTAGGTTAAACGTTCTTTGTGTGTCTTTATTTTTAAGCAAATCTATTTTCCCTAAAGGATAGATGTAATGAGATAAGGTATCGAAGTTTTTTTGATTCTTAAAAAACAGAATTTGTTTATTTATTTCAACATCAGCCTGATTTAAACGGTCTAAGCTTATCAGTTCACTTACTAAGTTAATGCCTTTATTGTTTTGTGAAAATAATGTGATTGAATAACAAAATATTATTAGTAATGAAATCTTGTATTTTAAACGATATTCCATTTTAATTTTTTAATTCTGAAAGCAATAATCTGCTGTTTTCAGTATCACTCAAAGCAAGATTTTCTCTAGCTTTTTCAAGATTATCTAATTTTAAATAGGCGAGCCCCAAATACAGATAAGCATCGCTTTTAAATGCACTTTGATCTTGTTTTACAACATTTTGAAATTTTGAAACAGCTTCTTTTTCAGCATTTTTAGCTAAATAAGATATTCCCAAAAAGTAATTAAGCGTATCGTTTTTTGGTTTAGCATTTAATATTGTTTCCCATTTTTTAATGGCTAAATCGTAGTTTTTTTGTTTGTAATCTACCATGGCGTCATCAAAATCATAGTTGTTACTTTCGCTCATGGTGGTTGCTAAACCAAAGTCGGGTTTAAAATGTTTAGCAAACAGGCGTTCATTTTTTGAGTCTCTATTTAAAAACCAAAAGCAACCTAGAGCTATAACAATGGATGCTGCAATAGCATGGTATTTATAATTAATTTTGAAAACTTTTTCTTTTGAAATTATTGGTGCATCAGGTAGGTCTTCATGGAAGCTTTTTAGTCTCGATTTTAACACTGCTTTACCAATGCCAATTCGCAATAACTTAACATCTTCTATTTGTGCTTTTAATATGGGGTCTTTTTCAATACGTTCCTCAAATTGCAATTTTTCATCAGCAGGCATACGTTCTTGTAGATACCTGTCTATGGTGTCTAAAAGTGCTTCGGGTATGTTATGTAGGTCTTTCAAAAGTATTGTGTTTAAATTGATGTTAACGCCATAGCTCTCAATCTTTCCAAGCAACGGTATTTTTTATTCTTTGCTGAAGCTTCTGTAATATTGAAAGTTTCAGCAATATCTTTGATGGATTTGTTTTCATAATAAAAAACCGATAGTATTTTTTTGCATGGGTCTTTCAATAAATCAAAACTGGCAACTATTTTATCTATTTTTTTGTTTTTTAAAGGGTCTAAATCCACATTTTCTTCATGTGTAATGGTATTGATTTTAAAATCTGTTAAAACATCGGTTTTCTTAAATTTTGATGATTTTAAATAATCTAACCACTTGTTTTTTGCAATGTTATACAAATAATAATTTAAGGCGTTATCGCTGGTAGGCGAAAATTTATCTAGGTTTATATTTTCCCAAAGGGTAATAAAGGCTTCTTGATAAACATCTTTGGCCTGGTCTGAATTGCCACTATTGCTTAATACATAACGTTCTATATGATGATAATTTTCATTATAAATGGTTTTAAGTACCGCTTCGTTATTATTTTTTATGGCTGAAATTAAATGCCACTGCGATTCGTAATTTTTAATAAGTGTATCTTTTTGAAGCATAGTTTGATAATAGCAGCAGAAAGATACACTTTTATGTTAAATTCTTATAATATTTTTTATTCTAGGGTTACTACCAATTGACCGATACCTCTTGTTCCACTTACCCAGCCTACTGAATCACTATAATCAGGATTACAAGTATTGGTAGAAGTAGCAGCCAGACTAAACGTAAAGGCAGCATTGGAAACAGCTGTATTTGTGTTTGTATTTTTATATCTAGTGTCTCCTTGATTCCAACTGTAAAATAAATCTGGAGCAGGTTTTGTATCCCAAAGATCATACTTACTAGGTCCACTGAAAATATCTGTAATTTTTAGGGTATAACTTTTAGCATTAGCGATTTTATCCACATAGATAGCACTATCTAGCCAATTTCTAATATCATTTGCACCAGCGGTACAAGCCTCATCAGCTAATTTTGTTATTGTGAAAATAGGTGTTAAAACATAATATTTCTTTTTAGGATCGTTATCAATGTTTATAGAAGCATCAGCAGAAGCGACAATCTCATAATCTTCAGAACTGCCTTTTGGTTTTGCGTAAACAACAGCTTGGAATTCTTCAGTTCCATTCATGGTTTCTGTATTAGTGCATAAATATTCAATACTATTTGAATTGTAAACAGTATATAATGTCTTATTAGTTTTAAAACCACCATGTCTGCCAGAGGTTTCCCAGATTATTTTATAATCAAATTTGTTATTGGGTATTTGTGTAGTTTGGTCATTATGTTCCAATTTAAGAGTTAGGGAAGTATCTCCATTAATAGTAATTCCATTTGGTGTTATAACAAAATTGTTCTTTCTAACATTAACTTCCATCTCATCGGTGCCAACTTCAAACCTGCCACTTGGGCCATTTGTAAATACTTTTACATTTACTTTTTCAATATTATCACCATCTGATAATTGTGATTCGCTGGCATTACTTAGAAAGTATACTTTGTCAAAATTGGATGTAAAACTAGTGCCACTTTTACCGTTTAAATCATTAATAACACCTCCGTAGGCTGTGGTTGTAGACCATTCATATTCAAATTTTTCTCCAGCATTCAACGTAATTGAAGATACCGTAGCTTTAATTTCCTGTGTTGTGTTTGCTAATATAGTAACATTGGCTTTTTTGGGTGATAGTTTCACTTTTCCCTTTTCAACGGTAACATTCCAAGATTCTGAAACACTTGAGTCTTCAAAAAAGAAATTAAGGCAATCAAAACTCTCCAGTTTCATGACCTCGCTAATTATTTCCATAATTTTGGTTTCGTTATTTTTTTGAGCATCTGTAACGCCATAATCAAAAGGTATTGTGTTATTCTCAGATAACACATCATATATAGCTTGCATTATTCGAAAGGCATCACCAAAATTACTTCCTGAGGCGTAAATATCAGTTAAAAATGTTTCAACAGCACTTTTGTAATCACCTTTATAAACTAAATCTAAAACGGCTGCATTATCTTCTATATATGGTAAAACAGCAGCAAATAGCGCATCGTTTTTTGAACCATTCAATTTGTCATATTCACTTTTTCTACCAGCAATATCTAAGGCTATTGGAAGAAAATAATCGATAATAAATGCTTTTTTTGATAATTCTTGAAACTTCTCATTTTCAGCATCGGTGAATTCTCTATTGGAATTGCTGCCACCAGCTCCAATAACAGTTACTTCGTATTTTGCAGCCGTTTCATTGTCTTTAAGTTCCAACTCAAAAGCTTTGGATAGTGTTTCTTTAAAACGTTTTGTTTGGCATGCAATAGATAAAACTCTGATGTCTGCTTTAACATCCTGCCCGGTATGTTCAGCTCTGTCAATTTCAAATTGAATTTGAGCTTCATCACTACCAGATACTTTTAAATTTATAATTTGTTCTTGTCCGTTTAAATTGATTACCGACTTTTTATAAATAAAAGCATGCGCATCTCTCGAGTATTTATTGCTTACTTGAATGCTGTTTTCGGGTACATCTTTTATTGAAATACCACTTCTTGCATCTTTAGAGTCTGTATTAACTTTACCAGTTGAATTTATAACGGTAATTTGTGATAACGATTCAAGTTGTTCACTTAACAAATTAAAGTAAGCCCCATTTTTAAGTGTGAAATTATCTGATGTATATAGTGTTTGAAGACCTTCAACGAATGCTGGAAATTCATCTAATTTACTTATTTCTGAAATATAGGCATCCTTATATTGATTATCCTGCAAATAAGTTGGTATCGCATAATATAACAATACTTCAGCGGTTGAGCTTAGGCTTATTTCGGTTTTTTCTTTTGAAATAAAACCCGCTAGTAAAGGCTCATTACTTGAGTTGAAAAGAAAAGCTAATTCGGTGCTTCCTTCAAAAATTAAAGCAGAAACGTTTCCTTGGGCATCAACATCATCACTAGTTCCAAGTGTGTAAACATAAGTATCGTTTACATTTATTTTTGACCCTTCAGGTAATTTAACGGTTAAGTCTATAAGCGTTCTACCTATAGTTTCTTGTTTTTGGTCATCTGTATCATCATCCTTTTTACAGCTTAAATTGAAAATAAAAAGAGTGATAAATAATAGCGAGAGGATTTTTAAATTTTTCATGATGTATTGTTTTTGTTAGTTTAATTATTAATTTGTGCTTTTGTCCATGTTTGGTTATTAAGATTGGGATCAAAATTGGGGTCAAAATGTACATTGTCCGATGGGATGTATTCGCCATCGCTGTTTATCCAATAGTCTTTGCTTCCTGCATCAACTTGATAAGATTTTCCAGATGCTGTGTTGGTAACCGTTTGTCGTTCTAAATGGGTATCCATAAAGCGTTTATGGTTTCTGTCTACCATGGCGCTATGTGCTTCACCTCTTTTTACAATGGCTTCACCTTCAGCAATTAAACTGCGCATACGGTCTTCATGCAATTTGCCCAATCTAGCAGACTCTTTGGCATCTTCCATATAGCGGGTATGCAACCATTGCGGATTATATTTAGTGTACTCAAGGGCATATAAATATTTGATTTTTGCATCTTCAAAATAGGCTTTAGGTGCCTTCATCACATTTAAAATGTAGCCCCAATAGCAAGCTTCTTGTGTGTAAGTGATATATTGACGAATTATTAAAATGACACTGTTATTGTCTTTGTCCAGCCATTCTGTAGCAAGCACCTCAAACGTTTTTTGCATAGGCACTGGTTTAAAAACAAACTGCTCATAATTTTCATCGTAAGCTTTTAGTTGAGGTACTTTGTATTGTTTTATTAGTTTCACACCGTCATTGGCTAATAACGGAACGAACTCTACTTTAACCATTTGCTCTAAGCTTTGTAATGGTTTTATTTGTTGACCCATTTGTGCTGCCATTTGGTTAAAACCAGGTAATTGTGAGTAAACAAAATCATTGTTTCTAGGAAGAAAAACTTTAATATTATTTGGGCCAAAAATCTGTGCGCCCTCATTATCAGGTTTATCTTTTAATATCCAATCACTAGGTAAGGGTAAGTACCCTATGGTCATGTTTCTTTCAGAGTCTTCAAATTTGTGAAATACAATGTTATTCTCTACTTTTTTGTTATATTGAAGTTTTGTAGCATCCACATTTTCCTTAAGCGTATAGGTTTTGCCATTAAGTTGGATGGTGTTAGAGGCTTGAGAATTACTTGAAGTTTGAGCACCACTTGGAGAGTTTAAACAAGATGTAAATAACACTAAAAGTAGTGTTATAACTATTGGTGTTTTTGTGCGATTCATAAATTTAGGTTTAATGGTTACTTAACCTAAATAGAAATCACCGTAAAAAGGTCATCACTTTTATGAATGCTTTTTGGAAAGAAATTATAATCAATTCATAAAAATAGTTATTGGGCTGAAATTGGAATACTTTATAGGTATCTCGATTAACTTCCTGAATATAAAATTAAAAAGACGAGGGAACGAGTCATAAAGCGTTTTTTGGAAATAAAAGTTTAATAAAAAATAGAAAGCCCAAATTTTAAAAAAGATTTGGACTTTCTATTTTTTATTAATCGAACACATCACTTAAACCAGATACGCTTTAACAACCACCAAAACCACTAAATCTTAAAAGTAATCACGGGTCGTTTGGCATGGTTTACCAAATCTTCGCTAATGCTGCCATTAAAGAAATGCGAAAGACCTTGTCTTCCATGGGTACTCATGCCTACTAAATTAGCTTCAATAGATTGGGAAAAATTCATAATGCCTGTTTCAATAGTCACATCATTGTAAATATTAATCGAATAATTAGGCATTTCAATGTCTTTTATAAAATTTTGCACTCTTTTTTGGGCATCGCTAGATGTTATAAAATGATTGGGGGTGTTCACCATAAGTAAGTGCATTTTAGAACCTAAAATTTTAGCAAAAGCAATGGCTTTTACAATAGCTGGTTTACTTTCTTCTTTAAAATCTGAAGCAAAAACAAAACGTTTCGTTTTAAATACCGTGTGTTCCTTTTTAATAACAAGAACAGGTATTTCAGAAGTGCGAACTACTTTTTCGGTATTGCTTCCAATAAGTATTTCTTTTAGGCCATTGGCACCATTGGAACCCATAACAATCAAATCTACATGGTTGTTTTTGCAAACGTGAAATACCCCTTTAAAAATTTCTTGAAACTCGACGTGTTCGTGTACTACAAGGCCTTTTAAATAGTCTTTTGCTTTTAGTTCTTCAAATCGCTTCTGTGCCAGTTTCATAAAAAACATAGCTTCCGGCAAATCATTATAAGTACTCAAAGCATCTACGGTATGTACGGGCACCTCAAGTATATGTAGCAAATAAAGTTCGCAATGATGCTTTTTCGCTAATTGTGCAGCTACCTTTAAAGCGTTTTCGGCTTGCGTAGAAAAGTCGGTCGGGACAAGTATTTTTTTCATCTGTTTATATTTGTTATTTTATTAAAGGGCACTGCAGTTTGCTATGAATCATTTCCTTTATTAAGTATTAATTTTTTAGTATGCTCGTTTCCTAATTTCACAAGTAAGATGTATCTAAATTTATGAAATATTACTTTAAAAATCAATAAAATATTATATATTTGCACCGTTGAAAGGCTAAAACTAAATAAGAGGGGACGGAAAGTCCCCTCTTTTTATAATAAAAATGTTTAAAAATACTGTAAAAGATTTACTGGAAACGGCGTTGGAAGAACGGCCAGATTTGTTTTTAATTGATTTTTCAATTAGCACAGATAATCATGTCCATATTGTTATTGATGGCGATAATGGCGTTTTAGTTGAAGATTGCATGTTTGTAAGTAGAGCCATTGAACATAATATTGATAGAGAAGAACACGATTTTTCTTTGGAAGTGATGTCAGCAGGAGCAACATCGCCTTTAGTGAACAGAAGACAGTATAAAAAGAATTTGAAACGCGAGTTATTAGTAAGAACAGCTTCAGAAAAAATTGAAGGCACACTTGCTAATGCAACCGATACAAATATTGTACTAGAATGGAAAGTTAGAGAACCGAAGCCAGTTGGTAAAGGGAAAGTAACTGTAAAAAAGCAAGCGGAAATCGCTTACGAAGATATTGTAGAAGCAAAAGTTATGATTAAATTTTAATTCAATAAGAGTTATGGAGAATATCGCGTTAATTGAATCTTTTTCAGAATTCAAAGACGATAAGCTAATTGACAGAGTAACGTTAATGGCGATTTTAGAGGATGTGTTTAGAAGCGCCTTAAAAAAGAAATATGGTGATGATGATAATTTCGACATTATTGTAAATCCTGATAAAGGCGATTTAGAAATTTGGAGAAATAGAGTGGTGGTTGCTGATGGCGAAGTTGAAGAAC
The DNA here is from genome assembly GCF_004341235.1 of Mariniflexile fucanivorans. Taxonomy (GTDB): domain Bacteria; phylum Bacteroidota; class Bacteroidia; order Flavobacteriales; family Flavobacteriaceae; genus Mariniflexile; species Mariniflexile fucanivorans. The sequence continues at coordinate 549,837 of NZ_SLUP01000001.1, read as the reverse complement.
CAAACCAAGAAATTTCAATATCTGAAGCGCGTAAAATTGAGCCGGATTTTGAAGTTGGTGAAGAAGTATCTGAAGAAGTGAAGCTTATCCATTTAGGAAGACGTGCTATTTTAGCATTGCGTCAAAACCTAATTTCTAAAATTCATGAACACGATAACACTATTGTTTTTAAACAATTTAAAGATTTAATTGGTGAAATTTATACAGCAGAAGTGCACCACATTCGTCACAGAGCTGTTATTTTATTAGATGATGAAGGAAACGAAATTGTGCTTCCAAAGGAAAAACAAATTCCTTCAGATTTCTTTAGAAAAGGTGATAATGTAAGAGGCGTTGTAGATAGTGTAGAGTTAAAAGGTGCGAAACCAACCATCATTATGTCTAGAACATCGCCTGCGTTTTTAGAAAAACTTTTTGAACAAGAAATACCTGAGGTATTCGACGGCCTAATTACCATAAAAAACGTAGTTAGAATACCGGGAGAAAAAGCAAAAGTAGCGGTAGATTCTTATGATGATAGAATTGACCCAGTTGGAGCTTGTGTTGGTATGAAAGGTTCTAGAATTCACGGTATTGTTCGCGAATTAGGTAATGAAAATATTGATGTAATTAATTACACAAACAATTTACAATTATACATAACCAGAGCATTAAGCCCTGCAAGAGTAACTTCAGTAAAAATTAATGAAGAAACAAAACGTGCTGAGGTTATATTAAAGCCAGAAGAAGTGAGTAAAGCCATTGGTAGAGGTGGTCACAACATTCGTTTGGCTGGTCAATTAACTGGTTATGAAATAGATGTATTTAGAGAAGGTGCAGAGGAAGATGTTGAGTTAAGAGAGTTCTCTGATGAAATAGAGGGATGGGTTATTGAAGAGTTTAGTAAAGCTGGATTAGATACTGCAAAAAGTATTTTAGAGCAAGATGTAGACGATTTAGTAAAAAGAACCGATTTAGAAGAAGAAACAATTAAAGACGTTATTAGAATTCTTAGAGAAGAATTTGAAGAATAACATATATTTGAGTATTTTAAAGGCAATTTATGGCTGACACGATTAGATTAAATAAAGTATTACGCGAACTCAATATTTCTATTGACCGTGCTGTTGATTTTCTGGAATCAAAAGGGGTTGATATTGAGAAAAGTCCGAATACCAAAATTTCAGAAGAAGTACATGTAATTCTTTCAAATGAATTTCAAACCGATGCTAACAAAAAAGTAGCTTCTAAAGAAGTTGGTGAGGCAAAACTTAAAGAAAAAGAAGTGTTGCGCGAGCAACGTGAGCGTGAACTTGAAGAAAAACAAAAAGAGGCAGCCAGAAAAGAAGAAATTATTAAAGCCTCTAAAACACTTTCAGGCCCTAAGCAGGTTGGAAAAATCGATTTAGATCCTAAAAAACCTGCAGAAACACCAGTGGAGCCTAAACAAGAGGAAAAACCTGTTGAAACTCCTAAGGAAACCGTGGTTGAAAAACCTGTAGAGCCTTCAGTAGCTAAACAAGAAGATGTAAAACCTCCAGTTGTAGATCAGGTAAAACCAGAAGTAAAACCAGAAACTTCTAAACCTAAACAAGAATCTAAAAAAGAGGTTGAACCAGTAAAACTTAGAACAAACTCAGAAGGCGAATTAGTTCCTGATGAAAAAGTAAAAACGAAGTATCAAGTTCTTAGTGGTCCAAAAATAGCTGGTGATAAAATTGACCTGTCTCAATTTAATAAACCGAAGAAAAAGAAAGAAGAAAAGAAAACCGACTCAAAACCAGGTGATGCTAACGCTAATAAGAAAAAGCGTAGAAGAATTAGTAAAGTTGGTGGGCCACAGCAAGGTGGCGATAATAGAAGTGGTGGCGCTCCAAATAGACCTGGAAATGATCGTTTTAAAGGAAAGCCAGGACAAGCAAGACGGCCTATTGTTAAGGAAGATCCTAGCGATGAGGATGTTAAAAAACAAGTACGCGAAACTTTAGAAAAACTTCAAGGTAAGTCTTCTAAAGGGAAAGGTGCTAAATATAGAAGAGATAAAAGAGATCAACATAGAGATCAAACAGAAAGAAATCTAGAGCAAGAAGCAGCAGAAAGTAAAATTCTTAAAGTTACCGAATTTGTTACTGCTAGCGAAGTTGCAACCATGATGGATGTTTCTGTTACTCAAATTATATCAGCATGTATGTCGCTTGGTATGATGGTAACCATGAATCAGCGTTTAGATGCCGAAACATTATCTATCGTAGCAGATGAATTTGGATATGAAGTGGAATTTGTTACTGCCGATATTGAAGAGTCTATTGATATCTATGAAGATAAAGAAGAAGATTTAATACCAAGAGCACCAATTGTAACCGTAATGGGTCACGTCGATCATGGTAAAACATCGCTTCTGGATTATATTCGTAAAGAAAATGTAATTGCCGGAGAGTCTGGAGGTATTACACAACACATTGGAGCTTACGGTGTTGAATTGGATAACGGCCAAAAAATTGCGTTTTTAGATACTCCAGGTCACGAGGCGTTTACCGCGATGCGTGCCCGTGGAGCTCAAGTAACTGATATTGCAATTATTGTGGCTGCTGCCGATGATGATATCATGCCACAAACCAAAGAGGCCATTGCCCATGCACAAGCTGCAGGGGTGCCTATTGTGTTTGCTATTAATAAAATAGATAAGCCGGCTGCAAATCCTGAAAAAATTAAAGAAGGATTAGCACAAATGAACTTATTGGTTGAAGATTGGGGAGGGAAAATTCAATCTCACGATATTTCAGCAAAAGTTGGTACAGGTGTAAAAGAGTTATTAGAAAAAGTATTGCTTGAAGCTGAATTATTAGAGTTGAGAGCAAATCCAAATAAACCAGCATTAGGAACTGTAGTTGAGGCCTTTTTAGATAAAGGGCGTGGTTATGTTTCAACTATATTAGTACAAGCAGGTACGCTTAGAGTAGGGGATTATGTATTAGCAGGAAAAAATAGTGGTAAGGTGAAAGCCATGCAAGACGAACGTGGTAATAACGTTGAAGAAGCAGGTCCATCAACTCCTGTATCCATTTTAGGTTTAGATGGTGCACCACAAGCAGGTGATAAATTTAATGTATTTGAAGATGAACGTGAAGCCAAACAAATTGCTTCAAAACGCGCACAATTACAACGTGAACAATCTGTTAGAACGCAACGTCATATTACTTTAGATGAAATTGGTCGTCGTATTGCTTTAGGAGATTTCCAAGAATTGAACATTATCCTTAAAGGTGATGTGGATGGTTCAGTGGAGGCGTTAACCGATTCATTCCAAAAATTATCAACTGAAGAAATTCAAGTAAATATTTTACATAAAGGTGTTGGAGCCATTACAGAAAGTGATGTGTTATTAGCATCTGCTTCCGATGCGATTATTATCGGATTTAATGTGCGTCCTGTAGGAAATGCACGTTCTATTGCTGATAAAGAAGAAATAGATATCAGAACATATTCTATTATTTACGACGCCATAAACGATCTTAAAGATGCTATGGAAGGTATGTTGTCTCCAGAGTTTAAAGAGGAAATTTTAGGTACAGCGGAAATAAGAGAAATATTTAAAGTAACCAAAATCGGTAGTATTGCTGGTTGTATGGTAACTAACGGAAAAATTCTTAGAAGTTCAAGTGTTCGTTTAATTAGGGATGGTGTAGTTGTGTATACTGGTGAATTAGCTTCGTTAAAACGATTTAAAGATGACGTTAGAGAAGTAACTAAAGGTTTTGACTGTGGTATGCAAATTAAAAACTACAACGACATTCAAGAAGGTGATATTATTGAAGCTTTCCATCAAGTGGAAGTTAAAAAGAAACTTAAATAAATCTAAGTTTAGAAACATAAAAAAAGCGACCAAATTGGTCGCTTTTTTTATGTTTCTAAAGATCTAAGAGTCTAACTCATCAAACAATCTTAGTGCTATTTCTTAGGTTTAAAGATAAAAGCAGCAGGAAATTTATTTTTTATTTTTTTCAAAGCACGGTCAGCCTCTAAGCGTGTTCTAAAATTACCTGCCCAAATTTTAAAATTTGGTGGTTCATACTCTAATGTTGCCTTCCAATCAGTAAAATTTGCATTGAATTCTCTTTGCGAAGCCTCGGCGCTTGAACGATTTCCGTTATAAATTTGTATCTTATATCTATCGGAATCAGGTTCATTTTTGTTCATTTCTTTTTTAGCCTCAAGCAGAGTAGTAATTTTTTTGTCTTGATTAACCACAATGCTTCCTTGTTGAGCAAAACAATAGTTTGAAGCTGATATGGAAGCTAAAATACCTAAAGCACTCATTTTTAAATTTAATAATTTCATTTTCAAATAAATTTATACAAATGTATACGTTATAATCTTAATTTAAGTTCTTTTTATTATTTAGAATCTCTCTAAATTACCAATTAACAGTTATCTAACATTTTCCAAATCGACTTTTAATACTACTTTTGCGAGAGATTTTTTTTAACTGTATTTTTTTCATTTATAAAATGACAAAAGTCATACCATAGTTTAGAAGTTAATATAACCAACAATATGAGAAAGGTGATTCACCGTAAATTAAGTAAAAGCATTCTTAGTTTAGGCTTAATTATTTTATTAGCGTTTACAACCGGTCTTTCTGCTCAAGGGGGAGATCCAGCAAAGGGAAAATCATTATTTAATGCCAATTGCGCAGCATGTCATCAACTAGATAAGAAAATGACAGGGCCTGCTTTACGTAATGTAGAAGCGCGTTTAGCTGACGAGCAAGGATTGGATAAAGAATGGCTTTACGACTGGATTCATAACAGTTCAGGGATGATTAAATCTGGCGACGCATACGCTAATAAAGTGTACAACGAGTATGGCGGTGCAGCTATGACGGCATTTCCACAGTTATCAAATGAAGATATTGATAATATTCTTGCATATACTGCTGAAGTAAAAGCAGAAGCTCCTGCTAGTGATGCAGCGGCGGCAGCTCCTTCAGGCGAAGCAGCGGCTACGGGAGGTATTTCCAACGAAATTATTTTAGGAGCTTTAGCTATTTTATTTATATTGCTAGGTGCTGGTTTATATTTAGTTAATAAAACATTACGTCGTTTTGCTTCGGTGCAAAATATAGATTTACCAGAAGAAACTAAAAGAACGCCACTTTGGCAAGCTTTTGTTAAGAATCAATTTTTAATGTTGATTACAGCAATTTTCTTTTTATTGGCAAGTGCTTATTTTGTTTATGGCTACTTGATGCAAATAGGTATAGATCAAGGTTACGAGCCAGTGCAACCTATTCATTATTCTCACAGAATTCATGCTGGCGATAATGGTATTGATTGTAAATATTGCCACTCTTCAGCAAGAACAAGTAAAACTTCAGGAATTCCTTCGTTAAATGTTTGTATGAACTGTCATAAATCCATCTATGAAGTTGCACCAGAAACATTAGCTGAAGGTGCTGCTATAGGTGTAGATTATAATGCAGAGATTAAAAAACTATATAAAGCTGCAGGATGGGATGATGCAGAACAGAAATATACTGGAGATTCGCAACCTGTAAAATGGGTTCGTATTCATAATTTACCAGATTTCGTTTACTTTAATCACTCACAGCACGTTACGGTTGCAGGTGTTGAATGTCAAACATGTCACGGACCTGTTGAGGAAATGGAAGTGATGTATCAACATGCTCCATTAACTATGGGTTGGTGTATTGATTGCCATAGAACAACTGATGTAAATATTCAAGACAATGCTTATTATGCTAAAATTCACGAACAATTAGCTAAAAAGTATGGTAAAGACAAGTTAACAGTAGCAGAAATGGGCGGTTTGGAATGTGGTAAATGCCATTATTAAAAACTTAAAAATGTTACGCTGAGCGCTGCTGAAGTGCTTTTAAAGTGAAATTATAAATAAATAAAGAAGTAATTCAATTATATAATATGTCATCAAACAAGAAATACTGGAAAAGTGTTGAAGAGCTAAACGAGAATAGTTCTATTGTTGAGACGCTAAAACAAAACGAGTTTGTAGAGCAAATACCTACTGATGAATTTTTAGGTGATAAAAACACATTAGAAGCAAGTTCTACAACACGTCGCGATTTCTTAAAATATGTAGGGTTTAGTACCGCAGCGGCTTCTTTGGCTGCTTGTGAAGGACCCGTTGTTAAATCTATTCCTTATGTAGTACAGCCTCAAGAAATTATTCCTGGCGTTGCTAACTATTATGCTACAACTATTGCAGATGGATTTGATTTTGCAAGTGTTTTAGTTAAAACGCGTGAAGGTCGTCCAATTAAAATTGAAAATAACGCTTTAGCAACCACTAATGGTAGTGCTAATGCCAGAGTAAACGCTTCTGTTTTAGGATTGTATGATAGTTTAAGAGTGCAAAGCCCTAAAAAAGAGGGTGCTTCTATTTCTTGGAGTACATTTGATAATGAAACCAATCAAAAATTAACAGATTTAAATGTGGCAGGTAAAGAGATTGTGTTATTTACACAAACTTTTGCAAGTCCATCTACAAGTAAGTTAATTTCTGAATTCAAAGAAAAATATGGTAATGTTCGTCACGTTGTTTACGATGCTGTTTCAGAATCGGCTGCGTTGGATGCTTACCAAGCGAAATACGGTGAACGTGCTTTAGCAAATTATGATTTTTCTAAAGCAATGACGATTGTTTCTGTTGGTGCCGATTTTTTAGGTGACTGGCAAGGTGGTGGTTTTGATTCTGGATATTCAAAAAACAAAATTCCACAAAACGGAAAGATGTCTCGTCACATTCAGTTTGAGTCTAATATGTCTTTAACTGGTGCAAACGCCGATAAGCGTGTGCCTTTAACACCAAGTGAGCAAAAATTAGCTTTAGCTAAATTATATAGTTATGTGGTTGGAGGCTCTGTATCTGGAAGCTTGCCTTCGCATATAGAAGATGCTGTTAAAAAAGCGGCTGCTCAATTAAAGAAAGCTGGCAGTGATGCGGTTGTAGTTACAGGTATTCAAGATGTAAATGCACAAACTCTAGCTTTAGAATTAAATGCTTTTTTAGGAAGTAAAGCATTCGACCCTAAAACAGCTGTAAAAACAAGACAAGGTAGTGATAAAGAAGTTTTAACTTTAGTTGCTGATATGAAAGCAGGTAAAGTTGGAGCTATAATCATGAGTGGTGTAAACCCATTATATTCGTTACCTAATGCTTCAGATTTTGCTGAAGGATTAAAGAAAACAGAATTATCGATAGCGTTTTCAATGAAAGTTGATGAAACGTCATCACAAACACAATATATAGCCGCCGCACCTCATTATTTAGAATCTTGGGGCGATGTTGAGATTAAAAAAGGGCATTATGCCTTAACGCAGCCAACCATCCGTCCGTTATTTGATACAAGACAATTTCAAGATGCATTATTAAAATGGACTGGAAACGATGTTACTTACCATGACTACATTAAAAATCATTGGAATTCTAGTGTTCTAGGTGGTAATTCATTTAATCAGGCCTTACACGATGGTGGTTTTGTTTATGGTTCTTCAATTGGAGGTCTTCATAAGACTTCAGAAGAAACTGTTGAATCAACATCAACAGAATTAAAAGATAAGAAAGATAGAACGTTTGTAGGAGGCATCATTCATGATGTTGCCGTAGGTGTTGGTATTAAAGATGAAGATAAGGATGAGTTTATAACTACCACTTCAACTTCAACAATTACTTCAAATTCTGGAGCATTAGCTGGTGTAACTGTTGCCTCAGGAGGAAATGCAGCAAATGCTTTAGCTGCTTCAGCAAAGAAATCAAGTTTAGAATTAACATTATATACCAAAGTAGGTATGGGTGATGGGCAACAGGCCAACAACCCATGGTTACAAGAGTTTCCAGACCCTATTACAAGAGCTTCCTGGGACAACTATTTAACAGTTTCTAAAGCCGATGCCGATGCATTAGGTTTGATGAACAAACATGTGGCTAATGGTGCATTAAATGGTAGCTATGCTAAAGTAACGGTAAATGGTAAGTCTATTACTGCTCCAATTATGATTCAACCAGGACAAGCAAAAGGTTCTGTTGGGTTAGCATTTGGTTATGGTAGAACTGCTGGTTTAAAAGAAGAAATGCAAACGGGTGTGAATGCTTATGCTTTATACCAAAATTTTAATACAACTCAAAGCGTAACTATTGAAGCTGTAGCTGGAGAGCATGAATTTGCATCTGTTCAGTTACATAATACGTTGATGGGGCGTGGAGATATTATTAAAGAGACATCATTAGAGATCTTTAATACTCAAGATAAGAAACATTGGAACGCAGTTCCTATGGTATCTTTAAACCATAAAGAAACACCAGTAACATCGCCAAAAGTAGATTTATGGGATGAGTTTGATCGTTCAATTGGGCATCACTTCAACTTATCAATCGATTTAAATGCGTGTACAGGTTGTGGTGCTTGTGTTATTGCGTGTCACGCTGAAAATAATGTACCGGTAGTTGGTAAAACGGAAGTACGTCGTAGCCGTGATATGCATTGGTTACGAATAGATAGATATTATTCATCTGATGCTACATTTGAAGAGGATGATGCTAAAAAAGATGGTTTCTCTGGGTTGTTTGGAGATAATGGTTCTTTAGGAGGTTTTGGTGAAATGGAACATGCATCTGTTAATCCTCAAGTTGCTTTCCAGCCAGTTATGTGCCAACATTGTAATCATGCACCGTGTGAAACTGTATGTCCTGTGGCAGCAACATCTCATGGGCGTCAAGGTCAAAACCATATGGCTTATAACCGTTGCGTAGGTACTAGATATTGTGCAAATAACTGTCCTTATAAAGTACGTCGTTTCAACTGGTTCTTGTATAATGGAAACGATGAGTTCGATTATCATATGAATGATGATTTAGGACGTATGGTATTAAATCCAGATGTAGTTGTTCGTTCTCGTGGTGTTATGGAAAAATGTTCTATGTGTATTCAAAAAACACAAAAAACAATTTTGGATGCGAAACGTGATGGACGTGAAATTAAAGATGGTGAATTCCAAACAGCTTGTTCTGCGGCTTGTAGTAATGGTGCGATGGTTTTTGGAGACATTAACGATAAAGAAAGTCAAGTTGCGAAACTTAAAGAAGATAACCGTATGTACCACTTGTTAGAGAGCGTAGGTGTAAAACCAAACGTGATGTATCAAACAAAAGTGAGAAATACAACTGAAGCATGAATTGAGTAAAAAGTTTGAAAGTAAAAAGTTTAAAAAGAATAGTGCCTTTTAAACAAATAAACGCTTAAACAAATAAACAAATAAACAATTAAGAAATGGCGTCTCATTACGAAGCACCTATTAGAAGACCCTTAGTTACAGGCGAAAAATCATACCACGACGTTACTGTGGATGTGGCTAAACCTGTTGAAGGAAAAGCAAATAAACAATGGTGGATAGTTTTTTCTATAGCACTAGTCGCTTTCCTTTGGGGTATTGGATGTATTTTATATACTATATCAACAGGTATTGGAACTTGGGGTTTAAATAAAACCGTAGGTTGGGCCTGGGATATTACTAACTTCGTTTGGTGGGTTGGTATTGGTCACGCAGGAACACTTATTTCTGCGGTACTATTACTGTTCCGTCAAAAATGGAGAATGGCCATTAACCGTTCTGCGGAAGCGATGACCATTTTCTCGGTAGTTCAAGCGGGTTTATTCCCAATTATCCACATGGGTCGCCCATGGTTAGGATACTGGGTGTTACCAATTCCCAATCAGTTTGGTTCGCTTTGGGTAAACTTTAACTCACCATTACTTTGGGACGTGTTTGCGATTTCAACCTATTTATCGGTATCATTAGTATTCTGGTGGACAGGTTTATTACCAGATTTCGCTATGTTACGTGATCGTGCTGTAAAACCTTTCCAAAAGAAAATCTATTCATTGCTGAGTTTTGGATGGTCTGGTCGTGCTAAAGATTGGCAACGTTTTGAAGAAGTATCTTTGGTTCTTGCAGGATTAGCAACACCACTTGTACTTTCTGTTCATACTATTGTATCTTTTGACTTTGCAACATCAGTTATACCTGGTTGGCATACTACTATTTTCCCTCCGTATTTTGTTGCGGGAGCAGTATTCTCAGGATTTGCCATGGTAAATACACTTCTTATTATTATGAGAAAAGTGTGTAACCTGGAAGATTATATCACTGTGCAACACATCGAATTAATGAACATTGTAATCATGATTACAGGTTCTATAGTAGGGGTGGCTTATATTACAGAGTTATTTATTGCTTGGTATTCAGGTGTAGAATACGAACAATATGCATTCTTAAACAGAGCAACAGGGCCTTACGCTTGGGCATACTGGATGATGATGTCTTGCAATGTATTCTCTCCACAATTTATGTGGTTCAAGAAATTAAGAACAAGTATTATGTTCTCTTTCTTTATATCTATTGTAGTAAACGTAGGTATGTGGTTTGAGCGTTTTGTAATTATCGTGACATCGTTACACCGTGATTATTTGCCATCGTCATGGACCATGTTCTCGCCAACATTTGTAGATATAGGTATTTTTATAGGGACTATCGGATTTTTCTTTGTATTATTCTTGTTATATTCTAGAACATTCCCGGTAATAGCGCAAGCTGAGGTTAAAACCATTTTAAAATCTTCGGGTGAACGTTATAAGAATATTAGAGAACGCGGTGATAGTTTAGTAGGAACAGGTGCTGATGCAAGAACATCAAACTTTAAGTTACCTAAAGATACTACAGGAAGTAAGCCAACTCAAGATAATGTAGAGAAATTGGATAATCTTCTACAAGGTGTTGGAAAATTTGATCCCACTTTGCAAACTCCTGATGATTTAAAAGTTATCAACGGTATTGGTCCAAAAATGGAAGAAATCTTGAATAGCATCGGTATTTTTACTTATGCTCAAGTAAGCAAAATGACAAAGAGAGAATATGACTTGTTAGACGAAATTACAGGTTCTTTCCCTGGAAGAGCAGAACGTGATGATTGGTCAGGACAAGCTAAAAATTTAATAAACTAAATATAGTAAATGGAAGCTTCAAAAGTTATTCACGCTATTTATACGGATGATGATGTATTAATGTCGGCTGTTAAAAAAGTTAAGGCAGAAAGATATCACATAGAAGAAATATATACACCATTTCCGGTGCATGGGCTAGACAAAGCTATGGGATTAGCACCTACACGTATTGCTATTGCAGCATTTATTTATGGTTTGATTGGTTTAACAGTAGCAACTGTTATGATGAATTACATTATGATTGAAGATTGGCCTCAAAACATAGGTGGAAAACCAAGTTTTAGTTATTTGGAAAACATGCCGGCATTCGTGCCAATTATGTTTGAGTTAACCGTGTTTTTTGCAGCGCATTTAATGGTAATTACATTTTATCTAAGAAGCAGAATGTGGCCATTTAAAGAAGCAGAAAATCCAGATCCAAGAACGACCGATGATCATTTCTTAATGGAAATAGCTGTTGATGGTAATGAAGAAGCACTTGAAAATTTACTTAAAGAAACAGGAGCAGTGGAGATTAGTTTAATTGATAAAGCGCATTAATAATGATGAAGAGCTTAATTAAAATAGTAGCAATAGCAGTTGTTTTAGTAACTGTATCATGTAAAAAAGATACAGCGCCTAACTACCAATTCATGCCTAATATGTATGAATCTGTAGGTTACGAAACCTATAGCGAATCTTCTGCTTTTAAAAATGGCGTTGAAGCGCAATTACCTGCTGAAGGTTCTATTGCTAGAGGATTTGTTCCTTTTGATATAGAAAATTCAACAGAGGGTTTTGTGTTAGCTAAAGAAACATTAAAAAGTCCATTGGATTCTACTATGGTAGATTTAGAAAGAGGCAAAGCATTATATGATATTTACTGCGGAATTTGTCATGGTGCTAAAGGTGATGGACAAGGAAACTTAGTGAAGCGCGAAAAAATTCTTGGTATTCCGAGTTATGATGATGCAGGTAGAGCCATAAACGAAGGAAGTATTTACCATACTATTTACTATGGTAAAAATGCGATGGGTTCTTATGCAAACCAATTGAAAGAAGAAGAGCGTTGGCAAGTTGTTTCCTATGTATTGGAATTAAAGGCTAATTTAGAAAAGTAAGATAGACAAGATTATTATAGATATGTATACATTTTCAAATAAATTAAAGACATTTTCTTTCATTCTAATGATTTTAGGAGCATTAGGAGTTGGATATGGTTTTATGACATCTCATAAATCTTTTGAAGAAGTTGAAACCTTACTTGCAGAAGAATCCCATCATGGTGGTGACCATTCAGTAGATGCATCACACGATGCTCATGTATCGGACAGTGCTCATGGAGAAGAAGCCCATGCACAAGTTGATGAGCATAAAGAACATATCGAACATGTTCAGCACCAAATAGCTAACAGACCATGGTCTGCACTTTATGTTGCTGCCTTTTTCTTCATGATGATTGGTTTAGGTGCTTTAGCTTTTTATGCTATTCAAATTGCCTCTCAAGCAGGTTGGTCTCCAGTATTGTTTAGAGTTATGGAAGGTATTACAGCTTATGTGCTTCCTGGTGCATTAATAGTTGTAGCAATTGCTGTGGCGTCTGGTACTATTGGACATTACAATATTTTTATATGGATGGATCCTGAAGTAGTAGCTCACGATAAATTGATACAAGGAAAATCAGGTTGGTTAAACATTCCTATGTTTGCCTTAAGAGGTTTAATTTTTATAGCTGGATGGAGTTTATACCGTCATTTTGCTCGTAAATTCTCAATTGCACAAGATACAGCCGAAGATAAAAGTAACTTTAAAAAGTCTTTTAGAATTGCAGCAGCATTCTTAGTATTCTTTATTTACACAGAGTCTATGATGTCTTGGGATTGGATTATGAGTGTAGACCCGCATTGGTTCTCAACATTATTCGGATGGTATGTATTTGCTAGTATGTTTGTAAGTGGTATAACAGTAATAGCATTAATTACAATTTACTTAAAATCTAGAAATTTTTTACCATTTGTTAACGAAAACCATTTACACGATGTTGCAAAATTCATGTTTGCTTTCAGTATTTTCTGGACTTACTTGTGGTTTTCACAATACATGCTTATTTGGTATTCAAACATACCAGAAGAGGTTACTTATTTCATAACACGTTTCAACGATTACAAATTACCATTTTTAGGAATGGTGGTTATGAACTTTGTATTCCCATTCTTAATGTTGATGAATGCAGATTATAAACGTATTCCTTGGTTTGTTGTTATGGCTGGATTGGTAATCCTATTTGGACATTACATAGATATATTTGTTATGATTATGCCGGCAACCGTAGGAGACAGATGGTTTATAGGTGTTCCTGAAATAAGCGCTATATTGCTTTTCGCCGGGTTATTCATATTTGTGGTATTTACAGCTTTGACCAAAGCACCATTACTTGTAAAAGGATATCCTTTTAGAAAAGAAAGTGAAGATTTTCATTATTAATTAAGTTATAAATAAAGACGAACGACAACAATGACTGCTTTATTAACAATTATAGTTTTAGTATTTATTTTAATTGCCATTTGGCAAATGGTAAAGATTTTCGATTTGGCGCAAGCTAAAACCGTAAACTCTCAAGTGGCCACCGATAAGGATAACACAATAAATGGGTATTTAATGATGGGCTTTTTAGCTTTCATTTACATTATCACCATCGTTTGTTTTGCTAAATGGGGAAATTTACCATTAGTATCAAATTCGGCTTCAGAACATGGGTCTACTATAGATAACCTAATGGTTATTTCAATGGCAGTAATATTTTTTGTTCAAACTATTACCCAATTTTTATTGCACTATTTTGCTTTTAAGTACAAAGGTGAGAAAGGTAAAAAAGCCTTGTTTTTTGCTGATAACAATAAATTAGAAGCTATCTGGACTATTATACCAGTAATTGTTTTGGCAGGTTTAATTATTTATGGACTTAATTCATGGATAAGCATTATGGGTGTTGATGAAAGTGACGACCCTTTAGTAGTTGAATTGTATGCTCAACAATTTAACTGGAAAGCTCGTTATGCTGGCGCAGATAATACCTTAGGAAAAGCTAATGTTCGTTTAATTGATATTGATCGCGCTAATATTTTAGGTTTAGATGAAGCAGATCCAAATGCGCAAGATGATGTGATTACTACGGAATTACATTTACCAGTTGGTAAGCCTGTATTATTTAAAATGAGATCTCAAGATGTATTGCATTCAGCATATATGCCTCATTTTAGAGCGCAGATGAATTGTGTACCAGGTATGATAACTCAATTTGGTTTCACGCCAACAGTAACTACGGCCGATATGCGTCAAACACCAGAAATGGTTGAAAAAGTAGCAAATATTAATAAAATCAGAGTTAAAAAAAGTCAAAAGTTAACAGCTAAAGGTGGAGAAGCCTTAGAGAATTATGAATTTGACTATTTATTATTATGTAATAAAATTTGCGGAAAATCTCATTACAATATGCAAATGAAAATTATAGTAGAAACTCAAGAAGAATACGATGCTTGGATGAAAGAGCAAAAAGAATTCAAGAATTCCTTAGTAGTTAATTAATTTAAAAAAAGATAAATACGCTATAAGATTATGTCAGCACACGAAGATACTCACGCTCACGACGCTCATGACGACCACGGACATCATCATAAAGAGACCTTTGTAACTAAATATATATTTAGTCAAGATCACAAAATGATTGCCAAACAGTACTTAATCACAGGTACTATTATGGGTGTTATAGGTGTTTTAATGTCTATGATGTTCCGTATGCAAATTGCATGGCCAGAAGAACCAAATGTTTTGTTTGAAGCATTATTGGGTAAATGGGCTCCAGGAGGTGTTATGGACGCCGATATTTATTTAGCATTGGTAACTATTCACGGTACCATTATGGTGTTTTTTGTATTAACCGCTGGGTTAAGTGGTACTTTTAGTAACTTATTAATTCCATTACAAATTGGAGCACGTGATATGGCTTCGGGTTTTTTAAATATGGTGTCTTACTGGTTATTCTTCTTATCAAGTATCATCATGGTTTTTTCACTATTTGTTGAAGCGGGTCCTGCGGCAGCTGGATGGACCATTTACCCACCATTAAGTGCGTTACCAATGGCTCAAGGAGGTTCTGGTATGGGTATGACACTTTGGTTAGTTTCTATGGCTATATTCATTGCATCATCATTATTAGGGTCACTTAACTATGTTGTTACTGTAATTAATTTACGTACTAAAGGGATGTCTATGACACGTTTACCTTTAACAATATGGGCGTTTTTTGTGACAGCAATCATTGGAATTGTATCATTTCCAGTATTATTATCAGCAGCTTTATTGCTAATAATGGATAGAAGTTTTGGAACTTCATTCTTCTTATCAGATATATTTATTCAAGGTGAAGTATTACATTATCAAGGAGGATCTCCAGTATTATTTGAACACCTATTTTGGTTCTTAGGTCACCCAGAGGTTTATATCGTTATATTACCTGCGATGGGATTGGTTTCTGAAATTATGGCATCAAATTCCCGAAAACCTATTTTTGGTTATCGTGCTATGATCGCCTCTATTCTGGCTATTGCATTCTTATCAACTATTGTTTGGGGTCACCACATGTTTGTATCTGGTATGAATCCATTCTTAGGTTCTGTATTTACATTTACAACATTATTAATTGCAATTCCATCAGCTGTAAAAGCTTTCAACTGGATTACTACCTTATGGAAAGGTAATTTACAAATGAATCCTGCAATGTTATTTTCCATTGGTTTCGTTTCCACATTTATTACTGGTGGTTTAACTGGTATTATACTTGGTGATAGTGCTTTAGATATTAATGTACACGATACATATTTTGTAGTAGCTCATTTCCATTTAGTAATGGGTATTTCTGCACTTTATGGTATGTTTGCAGGTATTTATCATTGGTATCCAAAAATGTTTGGGCGTATGCTTAATAAAAATTTAGGATACATTCATTTTTGGATTACTGCTGTTTGTGCTTATGGTGTATTTTTCCCCATGCACTTTATAGGAATGGCAGGTTTACCTCGTCGTTATTATACAAATAGTAATTTTCCATTATTTGATGATTTAGCAAATGTAAATGTTGTTATCACTTTGTTTGCCATAGTTGGAGGGATCGTACAGATAGTTTATTTATACAATTTCTTTAGCAGTATTTTCTACGGAAAGCGAGCAACTCAAAATCCTTGGAAATCTACTACGCTAGAGTGGACAACACCTGTTGAACATATTCATGGAAACTGGCCAGGAGACATTCCGCATGTATACCGTTGGGCTTATGATTATAGTAAGCCAGGGCATGATGTAGATTTTGTGCCTCAAAATATTCCTTTAAAAGAAGGGGAAGAAGAACTACAGCATTAAACATTTAACATAACTCGTAATAAAAAACCCACCTTATTCAGGTGGGTTTTTCGTTTAAATGCATGTTTACTTCGATAAAGTGTAAAATAATTTAAAAAAATCGTTGAAATAACAAAAAAATCAGTTAAATTGCACCGTTTTAATAAATGTAAGATTAATTCTGTTAACGAATTTAATTCGATGAATACAGCTTTAAACGGTTACAATTAACATGAATCTAAAATATTTCAATTATGATAACAAAACCCTTATTTAGGAATGCGTTTAAAATAGTATCCTTTGTTTTTGTTTCTTTATGGAGTGCCTATTCGAGTTTTGCACAGTGCCCTACTATTTCAGATCCTAACCCCGCTCCTATATGTAATGCGTCAGGTTATAGTTTTGCAAATTTAAGTGCCGATTACGCCTCAGGTGCAGTTTGGTATAGTGCGGCTACAGGTGGAATTAGATATAATTCAACCCAGTTAGTTTCACAAGGAACTTATTATGCAGGAAATGATGCAGGCAATTGTGGGACAAGACAATCCATAAATATAACTTTTCAAGTAAACCCAGTACCTCCCGGAGGTTCTTTGGATAAATTTTATTGTAGTAATGATAACGCTACCATTCAAGATTATATTGATGATACACTACTAGCTTATGTGCCAGTAGGAGGGTCTGTAAATGTTTATTATGATTTAGCATTAACCAATCAAGCGAATACCACAGATGTTATAGTAAATGGTATTGTTAACTATTATATTGTGTTTAGTGATGCTTCAACTCCAACACCATGTACTAGTCAAATTAAGATAGGGAAATCAATTCAATCTATTTCACCATCAGACCCAACACCTGCTCCCAATCAGGAATTTTGTTCCGATTCCAATCCTACAATAGGAGACTTAGATCCTGGTACTACTGGTCTATATAACTGGTATGACCAAGTTGATGCTTTTGGAGATCCTATTCCTCCTATCTTAACAGCATCACAACCTTTAGCAAACGGAACTTATTATGTACAAATTAATGATACTTTTTGCGATAGTAATGCCATACCTGTTACAGTAAATATAGACACCCCTGTTGAACCTGGTACCCCTGCTTCTTTAGAATATTGTGATGATAGTTTGCCAATAAGCGATTTTAATTTATTTGATGAATTAGGAGGTACTAAAGTTACTACAGGTTCCTGGTCTGGACCTTTAGTTACCTCGGGAGGATATCTTGGAACTGTTAATATTTCAACTTTAACAACAGCGGGAGAATACAGATTTACTTATACAGTACCTAGCATGGGCTTTTGTCCAGATGGTGTTGCTACAGTAACAATAAGAGTAAATAAAACATTGAGTTCAGGAACTGTCTCTACAGCGAATCCTGCATCAATTTGTGTTGTTGATTTACCGTCTGCGTTTGATCTGTCCACATTATTAGATAATGAAGATCCAAATGGTCAGTGGACGCTAGGTCTTTCAAGTTCAGATCCCGTTGTCTCAAACCCCATAGACTTAACAGGGTTTGCTCCTGCAACTTACAATTTTACATATACTCAAAATTTATTGAACCCATGTACTGATCAATCTACAACAGTACAAGTAGTTGTATTGCCAAATCCTAATGCCGGAATAGCGGATAATAAAACATTTTGTGAAAATGAATTGGTTGCCAATTCACCTTTTAATTTATTTGATGCTTTAGATGGTTCTCAGGATAATAATTTGGGTACTTGGAGGGATGCTAGTGATACTATCATTTCTAATTCTTTAGATTTAGCGACTTTAACAGTAGCCGGAAGTCCTTATTCATTTAACTACACCATAGACAATGGAAGTTGTTCAGACACCGAAATTATAACAATAGCAATTGAACCAGCTCCAGAATCAGGAACATCAAATGCTCCAATAGCGTTTTGTGAAGGTTCAGCACCATCAAGTTATAATTTATTCGATTTATTAACCGATGAAGACCAAACCGGAACTTGGTATTCAGGTTTGGATAATACAGGAGCAGTAGTTTCAAACCCTATAGATTTATCAGGATTAACACCTGGTGATTACAATTTCACTTTTGATGTTGATGCCATAGGAAGCTGTGACGATGTTTTAGTAACAGTAATGGTAACCATAAACCCATTACCCAATACAGGCACACCAACACCAGCCGTATTTTGTGAAAATGATTTGGTAGCTAATTCGCCATTAAATTTGTTTGGTCAACTTGCAGGTGAAGATGCTGGTGGCACATGGACGGACGATAATACCACGGGAGCCCTAACGGGAAGTGATGTGAACTTAAACAGCTTAACAATAGGGGTATTCAACTTCACCTATACCATTACAGATGTAAACGGTTGTACCAACAGTTCAACAGTTGTTATCACAGTTGAAGATTCACCAGAATCAGGAACATCAAATGCTCCAATAGCGTTTTGTGAAGGTTCAGCGCCATCAAGTTATAATTTATTCGATTTATTAACCGATGAAGACCAAACCGGAACTTGGTATTCAGGTTTGGATAATACAGGAACAGTAGTTTCAAACCCTATAGATTTATCAGGCTTAACACCTGGTGATTACAATTTCACTTTTGATGTTGATGCCCTAGGAAGCTGTGACGATGTTTTAGTAACAGTAATGGTAACCATAAACCCATTGCCCAATACAGGCACACCAACACCAGCCGTATTTTGTGAAAATGATTTGGCAGCTAATTCGCCATTAAATTTGTTTGGTCAACTTGCAGGTGAAGATGCTGGTGGTACTTGGACGGACGATAATACCACGGGAGCCTTAACGGGAAGTGATGTGAACTTAAACAGCTTAACAATAGGAGTATTTAACTTCACCTATACCATTACAGATGTAAACGGTTGTACCAACAGTTCAACAGTTGTTATCACAGTTGAAGATTCACCAGAATCAGGAACATCAAATGCTCCAATAGCGTTTTGTGAAGGTTCAGCGCCATCAAGTTATAATTTATTCGATTTATTAACCGATGAAGACCAAACCGGAACTTGGTATTCAGGTTTGGATAATACAGGAACAGTAGTTTCAAACCCTATAGATTTATCAGGCTTAACACCTGGGGATTACAATTTCACTTTTGATGTTGATGCCATAGGAAGCTGTGACGATGTTTTAGTAACAGTAATGGTAACCATAAACCCATTGCCCAATACAGGCACACCAACACCAGCCGTATTTTGTGAAAATGATTTGGCAGCTAATTCGCCATTAAATTTGTTTGGTCAACTTGCAGGTGAAGATGCTGGTGGCACATGGACGGACGATAATACCACGGGAGCCTTAACGGGAAGTGATGTGAACTTAAACAGCTTAACAATAGGGGTATTCAACTTCACCTATACCATTACAGATGTGAATGGTTGTACCAATAGCTCAACAGTTGTTATCACAGTTGAAGATGCACCAGAATCTGGAACAGCAAATGCGCCATTTGAATTTTGTGTCGCTGAGATTAGAACAGGTCAAACGTATAATTTATTCGATTTATTAACTGGTGAAGACCAGACAGGAATTTGGAGTGATGATGATTCATCTTTGGCTTTATCAGGAAATTTAGTAACCCTTGACGGGCTTGCTTCAGGTACTTATAATTTTACTTACGATGTGGATGCCATTGGAAGTTGTGATGATGTATTGGTAACCGTTACAATCATAATAAACGACTCAACATCACCAACAGCTTCACCAACTCAAGAATTTTGCGATTCAGCAACCATAGCAAATTTAACCGCTGCAGGAACTACTATTCAGTGGTACGATAATGCAACAGGAGGAACCGCTTTATTGGGAACTACTTCATTAATTAATGGAGAAGATTATTTCGCAACACAAACCGATGCCACTTCAGGTTGTGAGTCTTCAGTAAGAACATTGGTTACTGCAACTATTTATCAATCACCAAAATCTGGAATTGCTCTTCCAATCATAGCATGTAACAATAATAATACTATAGACTTGTTTATAGGATTAGATGGTACACAAGATGCGGGTGGTATTTGGAATAATAATGATGGAGTAGGAATCTTAACAGGAAGCACATTTGATGCTACCGGAGTTATACCTGGAAATTATCAGTTCACTTATATGGTAACGGCGTCTGCACCATGTGTAGACTCAAGTACCATAGTAACTGTAACTATTGAAGGCCCATTAAATGCGGGGACTAATAATACTTTAGATGTTTGTAGCAATAATGGAACTACTGATTTATTTACTTTAATTGGAAGTGCCGATACTGGAGGAACTTGGTCGCCAGCAATGGCAAGTGGTACAGGTGTATTTGATCCTTTAGTAGATGCTCCAGGTAAATATATCTATACTTTAACAAATGCTTGTGGAACAGATACTAGCGAAGTTGAAGTTTCAGTAACGCTAGCACCAAATGCAGGGAATAGTAATACAGCCGCCATATGTGTAATTGATGGTCCAATAGATTTGTTTTCTTATTTAGGAACGTCTGCACAGAATGGAGGAACTTGGTCGCCAGCATTACCCAGCGGTTCAGGAGTATTCGATCCAAATACTGATAGTCAAGGTATTTACACTTATACTGTAGCAGCAACCTCGCCTTGTGCACCAGATTCTAGTGCGCAAATTACCGTAATTGTTAGCGATTCACCTCAAATAGTGGTGTTGGATTCGAATCCATCATTCTGTTTAGTAAATAATCCAACAGTTGCAGATTTGACTTTAAGTATTCAACCTACAGGAACAGTTAATTGGTATACCGATGCTACATTAGCAACACCATTAGCAGAATCAACTGCTCTAGTAGATGGTGAAGATTATTTTGCAACCCAAACAACTGGTTCTGGTTGTGAGTCTTCTGAGAGTGTTGAAATTAATGTCACCATTAACGATACACCAACGCCAACTTTAAAAGATGCAAATAAGGAATATTGTATTAACAATGACCCAACTATTAATGATCTTACACTTAACATAGCAGAACACATCACATCAACAAATAATGTAGTTTGGTATGATGCCAGTACAGATGGTACAACGATTAGCGATTCTGAAACACTTACTAATTTAACAACCTATTATGCGGCACTTATTGATGCAGCTTCAGGATGTGAAAGCAGTGTGCGATTAGCCGTGACACCAGATTTAACTTCTTGTGGAGAATTATTTTTACCAGATGGATTCTCGCCTAATGGAGATGGTATTAACGATACTTACGAGGTTAATAATTTAGATATTCTTTATCCAAAATTTGAAATGGAGATTTACAATCGCTATGGCAATATGGTTTATAAAGGAAATGCTTCTAGCCCCCGTTTTAACGGAATATCTAATCAGGCAAGAACACTCATTAAAGGTGATTTACCAGTAGGAATGTACTATTATATTTTCATTTTTAACGATGGAGAGAATAAACCAAAACAAGGACATTTATACTTAAGCAGATAATTTTTAGATAAACAAAATTTAGAAAACATGAAAAATTTAAATATATATCATAAAATAGCTGTCTTAGTAGGATTGACACTAATGTCTTTTCAAAGTTTTGCACAGCAAGACCCTCAGTTTACACAATATATGTATAACATGAGCGTGATAAACCCTGCCTATGCAACAGCAGATCCAGCCATTTTAAATTTGGGTGGATTGTACAGAACCCAATGGGTAGGTATTGAAGGAGCACCAAAAACAGGAACCTTTTTTGCCCACACACCTATTAATGATAAAATTGAAGCTGGTATCTCATTTACCAACGATAATATAGGTGATGTAATTCAAGAAAATAACATTTATGCAGATTTTGCCTATGTGTTACCAATGGGGCTAGACCGTGGTAATTTATCATTAGGAATTAAAGCAGGATTTACTTTCTTCGATGTTAATTTCGATGGTTTTAACCTGCAATCGGGTAGTGCATCAAACGGTCTCGATGTAGCTTTCAACGAAAACATAAGTAAAACATTCCCTAACATAGGTATTGGAGCATTTTATTTTACCGATAATTATTATGTTGGTTTTTCGGCTCCCAACATGCTGAATTCAAAACATATTGAAACCGAAAATGGTGTAAAGGCTACAGGCGTTCAAAGTATTCATTATTACTTAACGGGAGGTTATGTGTTTGACATCAATAGAGATTTAAAATTTAAGCCAGCATTCATGGCGAAGTCGGTTCAAGGAGCGCCTTTAGCACTCGATATTACAGCTAATGTTTTAATTAATGAAAAACTAGAAGCAGGTTTAGGCTATCGTTTAGATGATGCTATTAGTGGTTTGGTAAGTTTTAGAGTTATGCCAGACTTAAAAATAGGCTATGCTTACGATTTCACAACCTCAAACCTTGGTGATTACAACTCAGGTTCGCACGAAATATTTATTTTGTTTGATATTGATTTATTCGGATTTAAAGGTGGTTACGATCGTTCACCTAGATTCTTCTAACCATAAAGACTATTAAAATGAAACATCCATTTCTAAAAATTCAAAATTCAAGAATATACATGATATGGATGTTGCATGTGACAATTGAAAAACATTAAACTTCACCACATGAAAAAACATATATACATACTTGCAAGCCTTTTATTAGTTAGTGGAATCACATTAGCACAAAAAGGAAACTTAAAACGAGCCAATAAGCTTTTCGAAATGAGAGCCTATGTAGAAGCTGCCGAAATTTACGAAACCAAAGATCGTAACCAAGAAGTGCTTCAAAATTTAGCCGATAGTTATTACTATAACACAAAACTTCAAAAGGCCATTAAAACCTATAGAGAGTTATTTGTTAGCTATGGTGATTCCATAGACATCGAATTCCATTTTAGATTCGCGCAAGCCTTAAAAGGTGTTAAAGATTACAAAGAAGCCGATGCTCATTTAAGTAGATACTATAACAAAAGAATTAATACTCTTGCTTTTATTGAGAATACTGATAAAACAACACCCCACACGTTTAAACTACAACAAATAGCAAACGAAGCTTCTACTAATAGCGATTTTGGTATGTCTTTTTATGGTGATGATAAAGTAGTGTTCGCTTCAACCAGAAACTCAGAAAGCCCATCATATGCATGGAATGAGTTACCCTATCTAGATTTGTACTCAGGAACCCTTACCCCCGATGAAAAGCTAGAAAATGTCATGCCTTTTTCAGAGGAAATCAATACCGATTCTCACGAAAGTAATGCCACATTCAGTAAAGATGGGAAAACCATGTACTTTAATCGAACTAATAATTTGCGTGCTAAGACAGAAGAAGAAAGAATCGCACATGTTCAAATTTATAAAGCAGAATTAGTAGATGGAAACTGGACGAATGTTAAAGAATTACCATTTAATTCCAACAGCTACAGTTGCGAGCACCCATCAATAAGTAAAGATGGAAAAACACTTTATTTTGCTAGCGATATGCCTGGAACTATGGGTGGTTTTGATATCTATAAAGTCGCAATTAATGATGATGGCACTTACGGAACTCCAGAAAATTTAGGTTCAAATGTGAATACAAAACATCGTGAGCAATTTCCATTTATTAGCGATTTGGAT
The DNA here is from genome assembly GCF_004341235.1 of Mariniflexile fucanivorans. GTDB lineage: Bacteria > Bacteroidota > Bacteroidia > Flavobacteriales > Flavobacteriaceae > Mariniflexile > Mariniflexile fucanivorans. The sequence continues at coordinate 525,900 of NZ_SLUP01000001.1, read as the reverse complement.
GTGTTATATTTTGCATCCGATGGTCATTTAGGATATGGCGGATTGGATGTTTTTAGAAGTAATTCTGTAAACGGCAACTTTGATACACCTGTAAACTTAGGAAGTTCAATAAATAGTAGTCTAGACGATTTTGCTTATATAATTAGAGAGAAAGATAACCAAGGATTTGTGTCTTCAAACCGAAGTGGATTTGATAGATTATATGGATTCGGAAGAGAAGAAAACATCTTAACTAAATATTTGGTTGAAGGTATTGTACAAGATAATAACAGTAAAAAATTACTTCCAGGGTCATTGGTCACGTTATTCGATGATGCAGGTAATGTAATTCAAGATTCTATTGTTGGAGCTAAAGCCTATTATTTATTCAAAATTGAACCAAATAAAAAATATAAAGTTAGAGGAACTCGTAAAGCGTATATTCCACAAGACGTAGAGTTTTCAACTGATAGTAAAGGAAAAATTCAGCATAATATTTACTTAAGTCTAGAATCGTTTGCCGATGCTGAAGAAAATGTGAAAGAAAACGAAAAAGGCGATGTTCAAGTAGAATTGGATAAAATCTATTTCGATTTTGATAAATCTAAAATCCGTGATGATGCAGCAACGACCTTAAATGTATTGGTAGATTTAATGAAAAAATACCCATCCATGGAAATAGAAGTATCAGCACATACCGATGCAAGAGGTAACGACCAATATAATTTAGATTTATCTAAACGTCGTGCCGCTTCCACGTTAGAATATTTAGTAAGTAAAGGCATTGAAAGAAACCGATTAAAAAGTATTGGCTATGGTGAAATGCAACCGCTTAACAAATGTGTGAAAGAAGATATTTGCAGCGAAGAAGAGTACGATGTTAACCGTCGTTGTGAATTCACAATTTTAAATTAACCCCAATTATTACCAACCAAATATTTTTAAAAGCCTTTCTTTAGATTAGAAAGGCTTTTTCTTTATGTCTGTGATTCTGCGAAGGCAGGAATCTCATGATAAATAATCAAAAGACCTTTGTAATGAAAATTCAATACAAAGGTCTTTTTCTTTATATTTGCTCTTATTGTCATTCCTAATTATTTTGGAATCCAATTTCGAAGTATTTAAATTGAAATGAAACGTCACCCTGAGCGAAGCCGAAGGGTCTCCGCTATGAACGAAAACCTAGATCCAACAAACGAAAACTTTTCTCCAGAAGAACTTGATGTCGAAAAAAAGTTAAGACCCTTAGCTTTTGATGATTTTACAGGTCAAGACCAAGTATTGGAAAATCTTCAAATTTTTGTTCAAGCTGCCAACTTACGTAAAGAAGCTTTAGATCATACATTGTTTCATGGACCTCCAGGATTAGGAAAAACTACCTTGGCACATATTTTAGCGAATGAATTGAATGTAGGTATCAAAATAACTTCTGGTCCTGTATTGGATAAACCGGGCGATTTAGCAGGCTTATTAACCAACCTTGAAGAACGCGATGTGTTATTTATTGATGAAATACATCGATTAAGCCCCATTGTAGAAGAATATTTATATTCCGCCATGGAAGATTTCAGGATCGATATCATGATTGAATCTGGTCCCAATGCGCGTTCGGTTCAAATAAATTTAAATCCGTTTACTTTAGTTGGCGCAACAACACGTTCAGGATTGTTAACTGCACCAATGCGTGCTCGTTTCGGTATCCAAAGTAGGTTGCAATATTATAATACAGAATTACTAACTACCATCGTTCAGCGTAGTTCGTCAATACTAAACGTACCAATTTCCATGGAAGCAGCTGTAGAAATTGCGGGTAGAAGTAGAGGGACACCTCGAATTGCTAATGCCTTGTTACGTCGGGTTCGTGATTTTGCCCAAATTAAAGGTAATGGCAGTATCGATATCAAAATAGCAAAATTTGCGTTGCAGGCTCTTAATGTAGATGCTCATGGATTGGATGAAATGGATAATAAAATTTTAACAACCATCATCGAAAAATTTAAAGGCGGTCCTGTAGGTATTTCTACCATTGCTACCGCAGTAAGTGAAAGTACAGAAACCGTTGAGGAGGTTTATGAGCCTTTTTTAATTCAGCAAGGTTTCATTATGCGAACCCCTCGTGGACGTGAAGTAACCGAACTTGCCTATAAACATTTGGGAAAAATTAAAGGGCCTATTCAAGGTGGGTTGTTTTAGGATTATTTAAAGTTGTAATGTCAGGCTGAGCGCAGTCGAAGCCCATAAATAGTAAAGAATGTATTTTTACTTTGTATATATTATTAAGTGTTCGGATGATTCTTATTATACAGGGATAACTAATAATTTAGAAACTAGATTTGCAGAGCATCAAACAGGGTGCAAAAAAAAAATTCTTATACATATAAAAGAAGACCATTAACTTTGGAATTTCGTCAAGAATTTAATGATGTTTTACAAGCTATTTATTTTGAAAAGAAGATAAAAGGCTGGGCTAAAGCTAAGAAATTAGCGTTAATAAATGGGGATTTTGATATGCTTCAAATATTATCAGAATGTAGAAATGCAACACATTATAAATATAAAAATTAAGTTATTTTAGCACTTCGACTGCGCTCAGTGTGACAGTATTCTAATGAATAACAAACAACAACATACAAATCTCATTAAAACCGAAGCCAAACGCCTCGGTTTTTTGTCTTGTGGTATTAGTAAAGCTGAATTTTTAGAAGCAGAGGCACCTCGACTAGAAAATTATCTAAACAAAAACATGCATGGTGAAATGCAATACATGGAAAACCATTTTGATAAGCGTTTAGACCCTACAAAACTGGTTGAGAATTCAAAATCTGTTATTTCATTATTGCTGAATTACTATCCCTCAGAAACACAAAACAAAGAAAGTTTTAAACTGTCTAAATACGCTTATGGAACCGATTATCATTTCGTTATAAAAAACAGATTAAAAACACTTTTAAATTTCATTCAATATGAAATTGGCGACGTTCATGGCCGTGCTTTTGTAGATTCAGCGCCAGTTTTAGATAAGGCTTGGGCAGCAAAATCGGGTTTAGGTTGGATAGGAAAGCACAGTAATTTAATAACCCAACAAGTGGGTTCATTCTATTTTATTGCAGAATTAATTATTGATTTAGAATTAGAATATGATACCATCACAACCGACCATTGCGGTTCCTGTACCAAATGCATCGATGCATGCCCAACACAAGCCATTATAGAACCTTATGTGGTAGATGGGAGTAAATGCATTTCCTATTTCACCATCGAATTAAAAGAAAATATCCCATCAAGTTTTAAAGGAAAATTTGAAGATTGGATGTTTGGTTGCGACATTTGTCAAGATGTTTGTCCATGGAATCGGTTTTCAAAAGCGCATGCAGAGCCATTATTCAATCCGCATCCGGAACTATTATCCATGTCTAAAAAAGAATGGAATGAGATCACCGAAGATGTTTTTAGAAAAATTTTCAAAGATTCAGCAGTAAAACGAACCAAGTTTTCGGGATTGAAACGGAATATCAATTTTTTAAATGAATAGGAAGAATTTAATGTAATTCTTCCTATTCATTTTACGATTAACCTAATCTAGGTTTATTAATCAATCTTAAAATAAGTGAAATAATGTAAATTATAAGCCCATACATGGTCGTTATTGAGCTCACTTTAAGTCCGCCAAACATCATTTCTTGACTAACTTCCCCCAGCTGTTCAATAGCTTTAAAAGCACTATACAAACCCATAACTTGTCCTAAAATTCCAATTGAAAGCGCTAGTAAGCCAACTTCTTTAATCCACTCAGGGTATTTCCAAAAACACACAATAACACTTAGTAATAAAATGGTAAGAATGGTCATAAATAATGGCCCACCTTGGTAAAATAAATCTAACATGATTTTTGTTTTAAAGGTTACATTCAAATGTATTAATAATCACAATTAAGTGCCCATGTTAAAAACCATTCTAGAGAGGTTAAATCCATTAGTTAAGCGATTAACCCATTCAAATTAAGCCTATTTCTGTGTAATTATTATATTTTTACAAGGTGAATAAAAGCCAAATATATAATATTCTTTATTGGGTAATAGCTTCTTTTTTGTTAGCTATATTACTTCAAAACTCCATTCCTAATTTTTGGAATGCATGGTTAATAGCACTCTTTTTTCTGCCAATAGCTTTTTTTATTAAATACGGAATACAAAAAACGAAACTATTAAAAGGCTTTAAAAAATGGAATCGCTATTTTTTTATAGCCATAATTTCACTTTTTTGGGGTTATGTTGCCATCGTTTTGGCTTATTGGTATTTTTTAGAATTGAAAGCAAATTCAATTGAAAGCACGCTTGTAAACCCCATTTTTATATGGATTATTATAGGTTTTTTTATTCTTTTAGAACAAGCTGTTTTCAAAAAAAATAAGCAAATTGATAAAGAAACAATTACAATATTTAGCGATAGAAAGAAGACCATTATAACCATAGCTAATTTAGCTTACATTGAAAGTAGAGGCGATTTTACTTTAGCAGTGCTTTTAGACGGGAGCCAATATAAAAATACCATTAGAATAACTGAATGGGAACTAAAGTTGGATACATTTATTCGTATTCATAGATCGTTTTTAGTAAATCCAAATGAGGCAACATTAAATGGTAATGAAATTATTATTAATAAAGCATGGAATTTACCTATATCTAGAAGTTATAAGCAACAGGTTATGGCCTATTTTAAATAATTTCACTTCTTGTTTTAAATATTAGAAATATTACTTAAAAGAATAGGACTTTCCAGAAAAAGAATAGTGTTTACAATCATAGGATTATTATCTTTGTTCACTTAGTTAACTAATTATTCCCATGAGCGAAGAAAGTAAACGTAGAGAGGCTCTTATATACCACGCCAAACCTACTCCAGGTAAAATAAAAGTAGTTCCAACCAAAAAATATTCAACACAACGCGATTTAGCCTTAGCTTATTCACCAGGCGTAGCGGCACCATGTTTGGAAATTGAAAAAGACAAAAACAACGCCTATAAATATACAGCTAAAGGTAATTTAGTTGCCGTAATATCGAACGGTACAGCGGTTTTAGGTTTAGGAAATATTGGTCCTGAAGCTTCAAAACCAGTTATGGAAGGTAAAGGGCTGCTGTTCAAAATTTTTGCCGATATCGATGTGTTTGATATTGAAGTTGATACCGAAAATATTGAAGAGTTCATTGCAACTGTAAAAAACATTGCACCTACTTTTGGAGGTATTAACTTAGAAGATATTAAAGCGCCAGAGGCTTTTGAAATTGAAAGACGCCTAAAAGCAGAATTGGATATTCCGGTAATGCACGACGATCAGCATGGTACCGCCATCATATCGGCAGCTGCATTAATTAATGCGGTTGAAATTGCAAAGAAAAAGCTAGACCAAGTTAAAATTGTAATAAGTGGTGCAGGTGCAGCCGCTATTTCGTGTTCTCGTTTGTACCAAGCATGTGGTGCCAAACGTGAAAACATGGTAATGTGTGATAGTAAAGGTGTTATTAGAGATGATAGGGAAAACCTAACTTCTGAAAAAGCAGAGTTTGCTACCCACAGAAAAATAGACACCCTTGATGAAGCTATGGTTGATGCCGATGTGTTTATTGGTTTATCTATGGCAAACATCGTAACACCAGAAATGTTGTTAGCAATGGCTAAAGATCCTATTGTTTTCGCTATGGCAAACCCAGATCCAGAAATAAAATATGATTTAGCAGTAAAAACGCGTAAGGATATTATAATGGCAACGGGACGTTCAGACCATCCTAACCAAGTAAATAATGTGTTAGGATTTCCATTTATATTCCGTGGAGCGCTAGATGTTAGAGCTTCAAAAATTAATGAGGAAATGAAAATGGCAGCTGTAAAAGCCTTGGCAAGATTAGCCAAAGAGCATGTGCCAGAACAAGTTAATATTGCTTACGGTGAAACGCGATTAACATTTGGTAAAGAATACATCATTCCAAAACCATTCGACCCGCGTTTAATTGCCGAAATACCACCAGCCGTAGCTAAAGCAGCTATGGAAAGTGGTGTAGCTAAAGAACCGATTCTTGATTGGGAAAAATATAAAGATGAATTAAGAGAACGCTTAGGGAATGATAACAAACTAATCAGATTGTTATTTAACCGTGCTAAATCAGATCCAAAACGTGTTGTTTTTGCTGAGGCAGATCAATTGGCGGTAATAAAAGCAGCTCAAATAGTTTATGAGGAAGGTATTGCAATTCCTATTTTGTTAGGAAGAAAGGAAACTATTAAAGAGTTGATGGCAGAAGTTGAATTTGATGCCGATGTTTTAATTGTCGACCCAAAAGCAGATGAAGAATCAGACAGAAAAGATAAGTATGCCAAAGTATATTGGGAGCAACGTAAACGTCGTGGTGTTACTTATTATTCAGCACAACGTTTAATGCGAGAACGTAATTATTTTGCAGCAATGATGGTAAACGAAGGTGATGCAGATGCTTTGGTTTCTGGGTACTCCAGAAATTACCCATCGGTTGTAAAACCAATGTTAGAACTTATTGGTATGGCAAAAGGCACATCACGTATTGCAACTACCAATGTGATGATGACCAAGCGTGGGCCTATTTTCTTAAGCGACACTTCTATTAACATCAATCCTACGGCTAGAGAATTAACCAAAATAGCACAAATGACCTCGCAAGTGATTAAAATGTTTGGTATGGACCCAGTAATGGCTATGATTTCATATTCAAACTTTGGTTCTTCTTCAAACGAAAGTGCTTCAAAAGTTCGTGATGCCGTGGCGCATTTACACCGTTATTATCAAGATATGGTTGTTGATGGTGAATTGCAAACCGATTTTGCTTTAAATGCTGAAATGCTTCAAGAAAAATTCCCGTTTTCAAAATTGGTTGGTAAAAAAGTGAATGCGTTAATATTTCCAAATTTAGATTCAGCAAATATCACTTATAAATTATTAAAAGAATTAAATGAAGCGGTATCTATTGGGCCTATTATGATGGGAATGCGTAAACCAGTCCATATCTTGCAATTTGGGTCAAATGTAGATGAAATTGTAAACATGACGGCCATTGCTGTTATAGATGCACAACAAAAAGAAAAACAAGAATTAGAAAAGGGAAAATCTAGATAAAACGGTTGAAAATAAATTTATTACATTTGGTCGATTAACGAATTGCTATAAATGATTACACATATTCAAGGAAAACTTGTAGAGAAAAACCCAACAGATGTTGTTATAGATTGTAATGGTATGGGATATATGCTAAATATTTCATTGCATACCTATTCTCAAATTCCCAATGGTGAGCATTTAAAACTTTTCACGCATTTACAAATAAAAGAAGATTCGCATACACTTTATGGATTTTCATCGTTGGCAGAACGTGAAATTTTTAGGTTATTAATATCCGTTAGTGGTATTGGCGCTAGTATTGCACGTACTATGTTGTCCTCCTTAACACCAAAACAAGTTATAGAAGGCATTGCCAGTAGCGATGTGGCGTTAATTCAAGGTATAAAAGGGATTGGGGCAAAAACAGCTCAACGTGTTATTATAGATTTGAAAGATAAGGTCTTAAAGATTTATGATATTGATGAAGTTTCTGTTTCTAAAGGCAATACCAATAAAGATGAAGCGTTATCTGCTTTAGAAGTACTTGGTTTTGTAAGAAAACAAGCAGAACGTGTTGTGGAAAAAATTGTTTCGGCACAACCAGATGCTAATGTAGAAACCATTATTAAACAAGCTTTAAAAAATTTATAATAGATTTTGAATATAACCAACCTTAATTTTTATAAATCCATTGATAAATGTATTGCTAAGCCCGGTCGAAGCACATTTTTAGTTGTTCTGTTTTTGTTTTCTGTTGCTGCATGGTCGCAACAGCCAACCGCTCAAGATTCGGTGAAAACGGGTTTTAATTTAGGAAGTATTAAAACACCAAATCCTAATAGCATAGAATCGAAGTACACCTATGATGCCTTAACAGACCGTTATATTTATACCGAAAAAATAGGCGGTTTTAACATAAACTATCCGGTTATTTTAACGCCTAAAGAGTATTATGCTTTAGTAGCTAGAGAAAGTGTTAAAGAATATTACAAAGAAAAAATAAGTGCTTTTGATGGTAAAAAGGAAGGGTCCGACGATGCCCAAAAAAATCTTTTGCCCGAGTTTTATGTAAAATCAGACTTTTTTGAATCCATTTTTGGAAGCAATACTATTGAAGTGGTGCCGCAAGGTTCGGTAGAAATGGATTTAGGGGTTCTTTTTTCAAAACAGGATAACCCCTCGTTTTCACCAAGAAACCGAAGCAATTTTACTTTCGATTTCGATCAACGTATCAGTTTAAGTTTATTGGGTAAAGTAGGAACGCGTCTTCAAGTAACCGCCAATTACGATACACAATCTACATTCGATTTTCAAAACCTCATTAAATTAGAATATACTCCAACCGAAGACGATATCATTCAAAAAATAGAAGTTGGTAACGTAAGTATGCCTTTAAACAGTTCCCTTATTACAGGTGCACAAAGTTTATTTGGTGTTAAAGCTCAATTAAAATTTGGTAAAACTACGGTTACAGGCGTGTTCTCTGAACAAAAATCGGAAGCCAATACTGTAGTTTCACAAGGCGGTGGTACTTTAGAGGAATTTGAGTTCTATATTCAAGATTATGATGAAAACCGTCATTTCTTTTTAGCACAATATTTTAGAGACACCTATGATACTGCTTTGGAAACCTATCCATATATAAACAACAAAGGGTTGCAAATAACACGGTATGAAGTTTGGATTACCAACCGAAGCAATACCACCAGCAACGTTAGGAATATTGTAGCATTGCAAGATATTGGTGAGTCAGATCCATCTAAAGTGGGTTCAGCAGTAACAATATCAGCATCACCAGGAGCTTACCCAAGTAACAAAAATAATGCCTTCGATCCAACTAATATTGGTGTAGGGAGTTCTCAAATTAATTCAGCTATTCGAGATGTTTCCACAGTCCAAGCGGGTATCTCTGTATCAGGTGTTCGAGAAGGTTATGATTATGCCAAATTAGAAAATGCCCGAAAGTTAATTAGCAATCAAGAATATACTATAAACACACAGTTAGGTTACATTTCATTAAACCAACGGTTAAATAATGATGAGGTTTTAGCCGTGGCATTTCAATACACATTAGGAGGCAAAGTATACCAAGTAGGTGAATTTGCTAATGATGGGGTTGATGCTACTGATGTAACTACAAATACTTCTGGAGATGTAACAAATGTGGTGAACAGCAATTTAATAGTGAAATTACTAAAAAGCAGCGTTACTAGTGTCGCGCAGCCTGTTTGGGATTTGATGATGAAAAACATCTACGATACTGGTGCATATAATTTAAGTTCTGATGATTTTAAACTGAATATTTTTTATAATGAAGCCTCGCCTTTAAATTATATTAAACCAGTAGGCTCTACGGCATTTCCAACACCAGGGGCTAACGAAGATCCTTTGGAAGAAACCCCTTTGTTGCGCGTATTTAGTTTAGATAAATTGAATTACAATAACGATCCGCAAACAAGTGGTGATGGTTTTTTCGATTATGTTGAAGGCATTACCGTATTGTCGCAAACAGGAAAAATTATTTTCCCTAGTGCAGAACCTTTTGGTGAATATTTATTTGAGAAATTGAGACTTGATCTCTCAGAAAATTACCAAGGTGCTATAACGAATCCTGCTGATTTTAATGAGAATCAAAAGAAGTATGTATATAGAACATTATATAAAAGCACAAAAACAGCAGCCTTAGAAGAAGTTGAAAAAAATAAATTCAAACTTAAAGGAAGTTATAAGTCTAGTGGAAGTAGCGGAATTTCTATTGGGTCATTTAATGTGCCACAAGGTTCGGTTACAGTTACAGCTGGAGGGCGCGTTTTAGTAGAAGGTATCGATTATACAGTAAATTATCAATTAGGTACCGTTGAAATTTTAGACGAAGCCTTAAAAGCTTCTGATACACCTATAGAAATTTCAACAGAAAATAATGCCGTTTTTGGTCAACAAACTAAACGTTTTACAGGTATTAATGTGGAGCATAAGTTTAATGAAAATTTTGTGTTGGGGGCAACACTTTTAAATTTAAATGAACGCCCAATTACCCAAAAAGCCAATTACGGTACAGAACCAATTAATAACACCATATTTGGTTTTAATGGTAATTATTCAACCAAAGTGCCATTTTTAACCCGATTAGCAAATGCCTTACCAAATATTGATACCGATGTAGAATCAAATTTATCTTTGCGTGGTGAGTTCGCTTATTTAGCTCCGGGATCTCCAAATGGCACGAACTTAAATGGTGAAGCCACTTCGTATGTTGACGATTTTGAGGGCTCTCAAAATTCCATCGATTTAAAGTCACAACAATCGTGGTTTCTGTCAAGTAGACCATCTGATTTGGATGGCGATGGTGTCACAGACCCAGAATACACCAATGGTATTGAAAGTGGTTATGGTAGAGCCATGTTAAATTGGTATAGTATCGACCCTATTTTTTACACAAGCCAACGGCCCAATGGTATTTCAGATAACGATATGTCCAGTTTATACACAAGTCGTGTTTTTATAAAAGAATTATTCCCAGACAGAGATTTAGTACAAGGTCAAAATACCGTAATAAACACGTTAGATTTAGCCTATTACCCAACAGAAAGAGGGCCTTATAATTTCGACCCTTCGGCTGCCGACGGCATTAATTCCACCGAAGCTTATAACAATTGGGCAGGTATTACACGCCAATTAACTTCAACCGATTTTGAACAACAAAACGTAGAATATATTGAGTTTTGGATGCAAGATCCGTTTCAAGAAAATCCATCAAATCCTGGGGGTAAATTGGTATTCAACTTAGGTAATATTTCAGAAGATATTATCAAAGATGATAAAAAACTTTATGAAAATGGGTTACCTAAAGATGGCGATATAAGTTTATTAAATACAACTTCTTGGGGTACGGTAGTACCATTAAACCAATCATTAGTATATGCGTTTGATTCTACTGGAGATGAGCGTACAAACCAAGATGTTGGTTATGATGGTTATGACGATGCTGCTGAAATAACTGCTTTTGGTGCAAACTTTGGTAGTGATCCATCAAAAGACAATTACACTTATTTCTTAAATACTGATGGTGATATTTTCGATCGTTATAAAAATTACAACGGTGTTCAGGGGAACACACCAGATACTTTTACCGATACAAACAGGGGGTCCAATACCCAACCCGATGTAGAGGATGTGAATCGTGATAATACCATGAATACTATTGATAGTTATTACGAATATGAGTTACCAATAACTAGACAAAATTTACCATTATCAGAATTGGATTTTAATAATTTATCGACTTCAAGCAACCCTTTAAAAGAGTATATAGTTGATTTTAAATCTGAGACAAGAACATTGCCAAATGGCGATACACCTGATGTTAGATGGTATTTGTTTAGAATTCCTGTGGAAGGAAGTTTAAGAAAACCAGTGGGAGGTATTACCGATTTGCGTTCGGTGCGTTTTACGCGTTTATTCCTTAAAGAATTTACACAACCAACCGTTTTTCGTTTTGGAACTCTAGATTTAGTAAGAAGTGAATGGAGACGTTACACACAAACATTAGAAGTAGATGAGGATGATCCAACCGATGATGGCACTGATTTTACTGTAGGGGTAATTGGTACACTTGAAAATGATGGCAGTTATCAAAGGCCTCCAGGTATTGAAGCAGAAGAGTTGTACAATAACAATACGGTCGTTGAACAAAATGAGCAATCATTATTGGTAAATGTATGTAATTTAGAATCGCAAGATTCTAGAGGTGTTTACAAAAACTTCGATTTAGATATGCGTCAATACAAGCGCATGCGTATGTTTATGCATCTTCAAGAAGAAGACACCGGTATTCCTAGTAACACCAGTACCGTTGTTGGTTTTATTCGTATGGGTAACGATTTAACAGAAAACTATTATCAAATAGAATTGCCATTAGAGGTTTCAACATCAACAACCGCTGAAGGTCTTTGGCCCACGAATAATGAAATTAACTTACCCATTAATATCTTAGGACAAATTAAAGCCTTGGAAATAGCAAACCCAACTTTATCTACCGAAGATCAAAAGTTTTATAATGTAATAGACGGGGTTTTGGATGATACCGCTGTTGATGAATTTTCTGCATATATCCCAGGGCAACATCGTGTTACCATAAAAGGAAATCCTAATTATGGTGATATTAGAACGTTGATGGTTGGTGTTAAAAATGCTGTTTTAGATGGTTCAAATGATGCAGATCCAGTACCATCTCCCGTTTGTGCCGAGGTTTGGTTTAATGAATTACGTTTGTCTGATATGGATAACGAAGGTGGTTGGGCTGCCGTAGTAAGTTTAGATACCAATATTGCCGATTTTATGAACATCAGTGCCACAGCAAGACAAAGCACTTCGGGGTTTGGTTCTATAGAGCAAGGTCCTAGCCAACGTAGTTTGGAAGATGTTAAGCAATATGATGTGGTAACCAATATTAATGTGGGTCAATTATTGCCTAAAAAATGGGGTATTCAAGTGCCATTTAATTATGGACAAAGTGAAGAATTGATTACGCCTAAATATGATGCATATTATGAAGATTTAACTTTGCAATCCAGAATAGATGCTGCAGAAACAACCGCAGATAAAGATTTAATAAAAGAACAATCGGAAGATTATACAAAACGCCAAAGTATCAATTTTATAGGCGTTAGAAAAACCAGAACCACCGATGCAAAACCACGTTTTTATGATGTGGAAAATGTCACGTTAAATTATTCATATAATAAAGTAGAGCATAGAGATTTTGAAATTGAAAACTCGTTAAATCAAACAGTACGTGCTGGAGCAAATTATGCGTTTAACTTTAACCCTATAAAAGTAGAACCTTTTAAAAAGAACGATTCCTTATTTATGGGTAAATACTGGAAAATTTTAAAAGATTTTAATGTGAATTTATTACCATCAAGTTTCACTGTAAATTCGGAGTTTAATAGACAGTTCAATAAACAGAAATTTAGAGAAGTAGAACTTGGAGGCGATAATATTGGTATTGAAGAATTGTTCAGAAGAAATTATACATTTGATTTCCAGTACACCATCAATTATAATTTCACGGAATCACTAAGTTTCAATTTCACTGCGGCAAATAATAATATTGTTCGTAATTATTTCAAAGATAATATCATCAATGGTGAGCAAGATGAAACCTTAAATGTTTGGGATGGCTTTTTCGATTTTGGAGACCCAAATAGGCAATCGCAAAACTTGGGCATCACCTATCAAATACCAATTAATAAAATTCCAACCTTTAGTTTTTTAAATGCAACTTATCAATATAGTGGTAATTTCCAATGGCAAAAAGGATCCGATTTATATGGTGAATTAGAATTAGAGGGTAATACTTACGATTTAGGAAACACCATTCAGAATGCCAATACACATAATATCAATACAACTTTAGATATGAATAAATTGTATAGATATATAGGTTTGGTTAAGAAACCAATTTCTAGATCAAGAGCAAGAACAACGCCTCCAGGGGGTGTTCCTAATGCAAATCAGAATAAAACAAATCAGCCAAAAATTAAAAGTCAATCTGCTACTAAGTTGTTAAATGCAGGCGTCGATATTTTAACAAGTATTAAAAGAATTCAGTTTAATTATTCTGAAAATAACGGAATATACTTACCAGGGTATTTACAAACGCCCGGTTTTATTGGTACTTTAAAACCTACAACAGCTTTTACATTTGGTAGCCAAAGCGATATTAGAGATTTAGCAGCTAGACGTGGTTGGTTAACCGTGTATCCAGATTTTAATGAGCAGTATACGTCTACCAATACAAAACAAATGGATATCTCTGCAAGTTTAGAGCCAGTAAAAGATTTGAAAATAGATTTAACCGGGAATAGAACTTATTATGAAAATTACACCGAAAATTATAATGTTACAAACGGTGTTTATAATTCACTAACACCAAATACGTTTGGTAATTTCAATATTTCAACCGTTTTAATTAAAACGGCATTTAGTAAAAGTGATGAAACATCTTCCGATGCGTTTAATGATTTTAGGGCTAACAGACTTATAGTTGCCCAACGCTTAGCGCAAGAAAAAGGTGCCGATTTAACAGATTTGGATGACGATGGTTACCCTAAAGGGTTTGGCAAAAACAGTCAAGCGGTATTATTGCCAGCATTTTTAGCGGCATATTCTGGGCAGGATGCCAGCAAAGTAAAAACCTCAGCGTTTAGAGATGTACCCATTCCTAATTGGGACTTAAAATACACAGGTTTCATGAAGTTTGCTTGGTTTAAAAAGAACTTTAAACGTTTCTCTTTAACTCATGGTTATCGTTCAACATACACTATTAATCAGTTTCAAACGAATTTAGATTATGTAAAACCAGATTTTAATGAGGCTTATGATGACCAAGACACAGAAGTTTTTAACCAATCTGGAAATTATAAAAGTGAAACCTTATTCAGTAACATCAACTTAACCGAAATGTTTAGTCCGTTAGTTCGAATCGATTTCGAAATGAACAATTCAGTTAAGATATTAACTGAAATTAAAAAAGACCGTTTAATGTCGCTTAGTTTCGATAATAATTTAATGACCGAAGTGCAAGGAATGGAATACATTTTGGGCTTAGGGTATAGGATTAAGGATTTACGTATCAATTCCAATTTAGCGGGACCAAGTAAACGTATTGTGAGCGATTTGAATATGAAAGCAGATATATCGATAAGAGACAACAAAACTATTATTAGATATTTAGATTTAGAAAATAACCAAGTAACATCAGGTCAAACTATTTGGGGTGTAAAATATACTGCCGATTATGCGTTTAGTAAAAATCTAACGGGAATCTTTTATTTTGATTATACATTTTCAGAATATGCTATTTCAACAGCATTCCCTCAAACAACTATTCGCTCTGGTTTTACCATCCGATATAATTTCGGGAATTAACTTATAATTGTTTGAATTTTAAAATTTGAATAAATACATTTGCTTTGTACTAACTTAAAATAATAACATGAACATTCCATCAGAATTAAAATATACAAAAGACCACGAGTGGGTAAGTGTTGAAGGTGATATTGCAACTATTGGTATTACAGATTTTGCACAAAGTGAATTGGGCGATATTGTGTATGTTGAAGTTGAAACCTTAGATGAAACCTTAGAAGCAGAAGAAATTTTTGGTTCGGTTGAAGCTGTAAAAACAGTATCCGATTTATTTTTGCCATTATCTGGTGAAATTATTGAGTTCAATACGGCTTTAGAAGATGAACCAGAGAAAGTAAACACAGACCCATACGGCGATGGTTGGATGATAAAGTTGAAATGTTCAGACCTATCACAGTTAGAAAACTTGATGTCTGCCGATGCTTATAAAACGCTTATAGGTGCTTAAAAAGCTCATTATTTTAATAAGTGTACTTTTCACGGTGGCTTTAGCTGCAGTTTGTTTAATTAAAATAAATAACATTCCAGATGTTGGCGTGTCTTTTGGCGATAAAATATTTCACTTTTTATCGTACACGGTGCTAGCTTTTTTATGGTACAGCACCTTTTATAAAGCATTTAATTTTGAAAAAAAGAAAGCATTAATGTATACTGCAGTTTTTTCAATAATATTTGGTATAATTATTGAGATACTACAGGGAACACTAACGTCATCAAGATCAGCCGATTTATATGATGTGATGGCGAATACCATAGGCGTGTTTCTTGCGGTAGTAATTATATCTATTAAAAATTTGATTACTATTAAAAAATAACAAACACTTGCTTATTTGATAAATAAATAGTTATTTTACCAATCTTGAAAAACAATTAAAAATTATGGAACCTAAAAAAAATCCTAAAGCAAATGTTGGACGTAACAGTTCACTTTATTTCGCAATTGGTTTAGCATTAATGTTATTCTTAACAAATTTTGCTATCAATTTCAAAACATATGATAAAGCAAGTGTCGATATAGGCATGGTGAGTATGGAAGAAGAATTAGTTGAAGAAATTCCTTTAACACAACAATTAGCAACGCCACCGCCACCGCCACCGCCACCAGCAGCTCCTGAAGTTATTGAAATTGTAGAGGATGAGGTAGAAGTGGAAGAAACTGTTATAGAATCTACAGAATCGAATCAAGAACAAAAAATTGTAAAAGTAGAAGCTGTAAAAGTAGCTCCTGCCATTGAAGAAGATGTTGAGGTACCTTTTGCTGTTATTGAAAACGTACCTGTATTCCCAGGTTGTGAAGGAGGCGATAACAATGCGAAAAGAAATTGTATGGCTCAAAAAATATCTGACTTTGTAAATAAAAAATTCAACACAGAGTTAGCAAGCGAATTAGGTTTATCAGGAAGACAACGTATTAACGTTATTTTCAAAATAGATAAAAATGGCGATGTAACTGGTATTCGTGCTAGAGCACCGCACCCAGGTTTAGAAAAAGAAGCGGCACGTGTTATTGGAATGCTTCCTAAAATGCAACCAGGTAAACAACGTGGTAAAGCAGTAACCGTTCCTTATTCATTACCAATCGTTTTTCAAGTACAAGACTAGGAATAATCTTATCTTAATAAATAAAAAACTCAAAGGCAACTTTGAGTTTTTTATTTTCTATCTTCTTCGGAGAGGTCGGAACTGTTGATTTACAGTTTTGAATAAGGCATATAGAATCCCGTTACAATTTTTGTAACGGGATTTCTTTTTTGGTACACTTATTGAGACTTTACCATAATATTAACATTTAAACTTTAATTATTATGAGTAATCCAAAAAAAACTCACGAATCCATTCGCCAAAATGGAGAAAACGTGAAAAACTCACAAAAGTATGATGCAAATTTACGAAAAAACTCAAGCCTTTATTTTCAAATAGGCTTAATTATTTGTTTACTCGCAGCCTATGGGCTGTTAGAGATGAAATTTGAAACAACCATTCCAAAGGTTGCAGACCGGCTGCCTCCAGATGAGGTTTACATGGCAGACGTTACCGTTTTTAAACCTGAAGTAGTCGTTGTTGACGAACCAGTAAAGCAGAAAACGAGCACTCCAGATACTAATGATTATAAAGAGGTTACTAATGAAACTCCCGATGTTTTTATTGATGAACCAGCAAAACCAACAGCAACAGTCACTCAACCTTTTATTACCGGCAATTTAAAACTTGTAGACAAGCCTAAAGATGATGCTAATGTTCGTTTTGAAACTATTGAGTTTGTTCCTGTTTACCCCGGTTGTGAAAACAAAAAAACCAACGATGAAAAGCGTAAGTGTATGTCTGATAAGATTACTCAACTAATTCAAAAAAAGTTTAATACCAATTTGGGTAGCGAATTAGGTTTGTCGGGTAAGCAAGTGATACATACCCAATTTAAAATTGATAAAACAGGACATGTGAACGAAATTCAAGTGAGAGGTCCACATCCTGAATTAGAAAAAGAAGCAGCGCGTGTTATTAATATTATTCCAGAAATGACTCCAGGAAAACAACGTGATAAAAATGTAGGCGTTATTTATACATTGCCTATTGTATTTGAAGTACAAAATTAATCACACTATAATTTTATAAGCTAAAAGCCGTTATCTATGCATCGATAACGGCTTTTTTAATTAACGTAAGTTCGACAGAATAAATTCAATTTTAAAGTTCTTTTGTCACTAATATCAACTATGTCACCTTGAGCATTACAGAGAACAAAATATATTTTGTTCAAAGGTAGCTCGCAAAGCGAGTCGAAAGGTTTTTAAAAGTTCGATTTTTAATTTGGTTTCGACTGCGCTCAACCTGACAAAACAAATTATTTAACTGGAAATCAATAATATGTAATTATTCGTTATTCCGATCTCATCTTAATTAACGATTATTAAAAATATAGTATCTTTCAGCTCTAAATCCAAGTTAATAAAAACCATGAAGCAATTCGTTGTTCTGTTCCTACTTTTTACAAGCCTCAGCATACATTCGCAAAATAGCGTTTATAATGAAAAACCTCCTGTATTCCCAAGTTGTGATAGTTTAACAATAGATGCGTTACAACAGTGTTTTGATACCCAAGTTTACAATCATATTTTTAAGACCTTTAAAGTGCCTGAAAAGGTTTCTAAAGAAAAATATAAAGGTGAAGTTATTGTCCTTTTTGAAGTAGATACCTCAGGACAATTTAAAGTACTGTATGTAGAGGCCATGTACGATGAATTGAAAACTGAAGTAAAACGCGTATTTTCAATTTTTCCACAGGTAAAGCCAGCGACTTATAATGGCAGAAAAACCTATAAGCAATACACTATTCCCATTCGTATTCCGCTAGTTAAACAAACAGCAGTATCTCAAGATATAGCAGAAAACAACACCCAAAACCAACTATCTAAACTGGAGCAGCAAGCAAAATCGGAATTTGATAGTGTAAATAAGTCATTGAAAGCATTTGAAGACCAAGCATATTCCAGTCAATTAAATATTCCGTTTACACATAGCGATTATGCCAAGTTTGATAGACAAATGAATATGGTTGGTACCAATAGCCATACCGCATCCAAACCATTTGTTTATAACGACGTTTCAAAATATTATGACTTTAAAGCTGAAAAACACAAGTTGCTAAAAGAAACCGATACTTGGGTAGGAAGAAAACTTTGGAACGAACATTTGGTGCAATTACAAGGAAAAGATTATTGGTTTACGGTAGACCCTATTTTAGATTTAGAAACGGGCACCGATGCCAATGCCGATTTCAATTCAACCTACAATAACACCCGTGGTATATTGGTACAAGGTGGCTTGGGAAGCAAGTTAAGTTTTTACACATCCGTTTTTGAAAGTCAAGGCCGTTTCGCTCAATACATAAACGAATATGCTGAAAGTTTAAAAGCTTTTGGCCCAGATCCAGCTATTATTCCGGGGCGTGGTATTGCGAAGCGTTTCAAAACCGATTCGTATGATTATCCGGTGGCAGAAGCCTATTTATCGTATGCGCCAGCTAAGTTTTTAAATATTCAATTTGGCCATGGTAAAAATTTTATAGGGGATGGGTATCGTTCGCTATTGTTAAGCGATGTGGCGAGTCCGCACCCATTTTTAAAATTAAACACCTCGTTTTGGAAAATAAAATACACCAATACCTGGATGTGGTTAAAAGATGTAAGAGATGAAGTAATTCAAGATAAAGCCTTTTTAACCAAATACATGGCGAGCCATTATTTAAGTTATAATGTATCGGAAAAATTAAATATAGGTCTGTTTGAATCCGTTTTATGGACCAATAGCAACGACAGAGGTTTTGATATAAACTATCTAAATCCCATTATATTTTACCGCGCTATTGAGTTTGAAACAGGTCAAGGTGCGGGAAATGCCATTATGGGGGCATCAGCCAAATACAAATGGAATGATAACGTGAATCTATATAGTCAATTTATTTTAGATGAATTTTCACTTAGCGATATTCAAGCAGGCGAGAAGAGTTACAAAAACAAATTTGGTTACCAATTAGGGGTTAAATATTACAACGCTTTTAAAGTGGACAATTTATTGCTTCAGTTTGAATACAACCGCGTGCGCCCATACACCTACTCACACAATACCATCGTGTTAAACTATGCCCATAATAACCAATCGATGGCACATTTATGGAACTCCAATTTTAGTGAAGCGATCATAATTGGGCGGTACCATTACAAACGTTGGTTTGCAAACGCCAAATTAATTTTTGGAGTTAAAGGCTTTGATATTAACGATGGCACAGACAATTTTAGTTATGGTGGCGATATTTACAGAAACTATTTCGACAGACCTTTTGATACCGGTGTTGAAATAGGGCAAGGCATAAAAACCAACATATTTAATGGTAATTTGCAAGCAGGCTATTTAATTAACCCAGCAACCAACCTTAAAATATTTGCCGATGTTATTGTTAGAAATTTTAACCCAGAAACAGAAAACGCTACTATTGTTAAAAGCAATACCGTTTGGTTTAACTTCGGTATTAGAACCGATTTGTTTAATTGGTATTTTGATTTTTAGTGTCATGCTGAACTTGTTTCAGCATCTCATAAATTATAACTACAACTTTTATTTTTTTGGGCGTTACCCTATCGGGTCGGGCTATCCATTTCAATCTTTTTAAAACGTCATGGCGAGTACGAAGGACGAAGCAATCTGCCAAATTTTTAGTTCTAACCTTAATTTTTACTATCAAGTTTTAAAAAGGATTTCCATTGCTATCCCTAAGGCAGCTTAACATAAACCCAGTTAATTTTTAGTAGTATTACTATATTAAAAGTTTAATATATTTTTTCCAACGCAAAAAGTCAACGCTCAAAAAAAATAAAGAGATGTTTATTATATTTGTGCTCAAATTATCCACCGTAAAATGTGAACAAAAAAACCAACAAACCGAACAAAACGGTCAAATCTTTTATAACTTGTGGGATTGAAATAAAAAAGAAATGCTAAACGAAAGAATCGACATAGAAATCATTGATGGACAGTTATTTGAAATAAAAGTAATTGACCCAAATGATTCAAAGCCAGCTTCTTTTACTCATTATTTACACAATCATAAAAAGGATTTCCACTTCAATCCCTAACGTAAAAACTCGATGCATAATGAAAAACACATTAAAAAATATAAATCGAGAAGATTTTATGAATTTCTTCCGTGATGATGAAAAATTGAACACTCTTTCATCTGATGATAGAGTTGAAATATTTCTTCAAATTTTACAAGGTAGTTCTGATATCACAAAAGAACTTTTGAATGAATTAATTTGTGATTATAATGTCCATAATCTAAGAATCAGTCAAATCAAATAATGGCTAAATCAAAGAACTGGACAAAAGAACAAACTATAGTAGCATTTAATGTTTACTGTAAAATTCCATTTAAAAATAGTAGCAAAACCCATCCAACAATAATAAAATTTGCCAATATAATTGGTCGTTCGCCATCTGCTTTAAATATGAAGGTTGGTAACTTTGGTAGATTAGACCCTGAATTACAAAAAAGAGGAATTACAGGTCTTGCGAATGGTAGTAAATTAGATGAAGTTATTTGGAATGAATTTCACGGCAATTGGGACGATTTAGCTTATGAAAGCGAAAAGTTAATTTCTCAATTTCAGAATAAAACTATAATTGAAACCAATGAAATTGATTTAACAGATTTTCCAGAAGGAAAAGACGTCGAGCGACTTGTAAAAACAAGAGTTAATCAAAACTTCTTCCGTTCTTCAGTACTATCTTCATATTACCAAAAATGTTGTATAACAGAAATCAATATTTCAGATTTTTTAGTTGCAAGCCATATTATTCCTTGGAGTATAAATAAAGATGAAAGAATCAACCCAAGAAACGGTTTATGCTTAAACTCAATTCACGACCGAGCTTTTGATGAAGGATTTTTGACTATTACTGCCGATTATGAAGTCAAAATTTCCGATGCAATCTACGAACACAAAGAAAATGAATCAATTGCAGATTTTTTTCTGAAATATAATAACCAAAAAATATCACTTCCTGACAAATTCTTGCCATCGCAAGAGTTCCTTAAATATCATACTGACAATATCTTTCGCGGATAAGTTGCGTTAGGGATTGCAGTGAAAAGCCCACAGCGACGCAGGAGCGAGGACTTGCAACGTAAAGCCCGACCCCTTGGGGTAACGCCCAAATAATCAGTATTTTTCCGTTAAATAAATTACCAATAAAAAGCATTGCCCAAAATGCTTTAATGAAGTATCTTTGCACTCGCAATACAAAGCGGTTAAGTAAATATACTATTGAGCAATAAAAAAACGTCGGTAAAAGCGCCTTCTGTACTATCAGATTTTAAGGAAATCACAAAAATGCGATTGTCATTAAGCGTGGTGTTTTCATCCATTGCTGGTTATTTGTTAGGTGTTGAAACAGTCGATTTTAAAATCTTAATTTTATTGGCATTGGGCGGCTATTTTATGGTAGGCGCATCAAACGCATTCAATCAAATTATTGAAAAAGATTTGGATGCTTTAATGGAAAGAACCAAATACAGACCCATACCTGCGGGCCGTATGAGTGTTACTTCGGCATTTGTAATCGCCTCTGTTTTTACCCTTTTAGGTATTATTATTTTATACAGCATAAACAAGCAAACGGCTATGTTTGGTGCTATTTCCATATTTTTATATACCTGTGTTTATACGCCGCTAAAAACTAAAACCCCTATATCGGTTTTTGTGGGGGCTATTCCGGGTGCCATTCCATTTATGTTGGGTTGGGTAGCGGCGACCGATAATTTTGGTATAGAACCAGGAACTTTGTTTGCTTTACAGTTTTTTTGGCAATTCCCACATTTTTGGGCTATTGGTTGGTTTTTGTTTAAAGATTATGAAAAAGCAGGGTTCTTTATGTTGCCAACAGGAAAACAAGATAAAGGGACTGCGGTACAAGTGATTATGTACAGTATTTGGACGTTGTTGGTGTCTATAATTCCCGTTTTTGGATTTACAGGACGCTTGCAATTATCAATCGTGTCGGCAATTATTGTTTTTGCTTTAGGATTGTGGATGCTGTATTACGCCATTCGCTTGTTTAAATTGATGACCGAAAAAGCCGCTAGACAGCTTATGCTTGTTAGCGTGTCTTACATTTCGTTAATGCAAATAGTATATGTTATAGATAAATTTATTAGATAATTATGGATTTAACTCAAGGTACTTTAGAGGAAAAACACGGTAGAGCCAAAAAAATGATGCTTTGGTTTGGTATTATTTCACTTATTATGTCGTTTGCAGGGTGGACGAGTGCTTTTGTTGTAAGCAGTTCTAGACCCGATTGGTTGAAAGATTTTCAATTGCCAAATGCGTTTATAATTAGCACGGTTATGATTATGATAAGCAGTCTATCATTTATTTTAGCCAAAAAAGCTTTAAAAAACAATAATAGGGTGTTAACCACAGTTGGGTTGATCATCACACTTATTTTAGGTATGGTCTTCATTTATTTTCAATTTTCTGGTTTTCAGCAAATAATCGATTTGGGTTATAATTTTACGGGACCAACTAGCAATGTGACCATGTCTTACATCTATTTAATTGCCGTTGTGCATATTCTGCATGTAGTTGTAGGGCTAATTTGCTTATTGGTTGTAATTTATAATCATTTTAAACAAAAGTACACAGCAACAAAAATGCTTGGTTTTGAATTGGCGGCTACTTTTTGGCATTTCATAGATATTTTATGGGTATATCTCTTTTTATTCCTATACTTTGTAAGATAGATTTATGGCTTTTAAAATGACTTATATCATATTTTAAAATGTTTTTATGTTTATTGATTTTTTAAAATTTAATGATGTATGTTTTATTAAATAGATAAATTAACTATTTTTGTCCAACTTTTAAATAAAAACCAACATATATGAGTACTACAGTTGCAAACACTGGAACAGAAGTTAAAACTTGGGGAGGAGGCAATGAGCCTTTAAAAGCAAGTTACGGTAAAATGATGATGTGGTTTTTCATCGTTTCAGATGCATTAACCTTTTCGGCGTTTTTAGCTGCTTATGGGTTTTCAAGATTCAAATTTATTGATTCATGGCCAATAGCCGATGAGGTATTTACGCATGTACCGTTTTTACACGGTCAAGAACACCCCATGATATATGTGGCGTTTATGACGTTTGTACTTATCATGTCTTCTGTAACCATGGTATTGGCGGTTAATGCTGGCCATCATTTAAACAAAGCGAAAGTAACGCTATATATGTTTTTAACCATTATTGGTGGTATCATATTCGTAGGATCTCAAGCTTGGGAATGGGCAACATTTATAAAAGGCGATTTTGGCGCTGTACAAACTAAAGGAGGAAATATTCTTCAATTTGTTGATACAGATGGTAATCGTGTTGCATTGCGCGACTTTGTGGTTGCTGGTGAAGGAGAAAGAGTGCAGCATGAAAGTAAAAATGGTGTTTGGTTTGTAAGTGAAGGCACTTTACCAACCTATACGATGGATGAAGTCATGCACGGTTTAGAAAACCACGATAATATTTTAGTAAGAACTCAAATATTAGATGAACATGGTCATAAAACAGTATTAACTAGAGCGGAATCTTTAAAACAGTTAAAGGCAAATGGAACACATGTAGTGGAAGGCGCAAACTTGCACCAAAACGAATATGGAGCACCGTTATTTGCCGATTTCTTTTTCTTTATCACAGGGTTTCACGGTTTTCACGTACTATCGGGAGTTATAATTAACATTATTATTTTCTTTAATGTTGTTCTAGGAACTTACGAAAGACGCAAAAATTACGAAATGGTTGAAAAGGTAGGGTTATACTGGCATTTTGTGGATTTAGTTTGGGTATTTGTATTTACGTTCTTCTACCTAGTTTAATTTAATAATATTTTTGTCATCCTTAAATAAGGAAATCTAAACAACTTAAAAAAATGGCACACGCACATAAATTAGAAATATTTAAAGGTTTAGTTAAGTTTAAATCGAACACTCAAAAAATTTGGGGTGTTTTAATACTTTTAACCATTGTAACTGCAATTGAAGTTGTATTGGGTATATACAAACCAGAACCTTTAATGGCACATGTTTTAGGCATGAAAGCCCTTAACTGGATATTCATTATCCTAACCTTAGTTAAGGCCTATTATATTACTTGGGATTTTATGCACATGCGCGATGAAACTAAAGGTTTAAGACGTGCTGTGGTTTGGACAGCCGTATTCTTGATTTTATATTTAATTTTCATTTTATTACAAGAAGGCGGTTACGTTTTTAGAGTGTATGATGAAGGTTTTATTAAAAGAGATTTTTAATTAATTTAAATAAACCCGAATCGAGAAAATAGAAGTGTTAAAGTGTTAAATAAAGGTGGTTTTTTAAACCACCTTTATTTATTTTTGCATTTAATTGAAACATTCATAACGATATTTCGAGACATAAGGCAATGATTACATGAATGTTCTATGTGCCATTAAAAAAATAAACACACACATAATAAACACGTTTTTAATGGAGTATAAAAAAGCAGGTAGGTATTTAATTTTAGGAATTTTATTCTTTCTTCCCGTTACTTTCTTGTTGTTTTTATACCCGGCAACACATCATTATACACCGCTTGATATTGTAAATCAATCGGTTTTGGATATCAATCAATTTCATTCAAATTCCGAAGAAAAAGTTGTTTTGAAAGACCATATTACCATATTAGGCTTTCTAGGTTCTAACCCAATTGAAAACAATATTGTGGCTTCTAATTTAAAAGAATTGGTGTACGATAAATTTAAAGGTTTTAAAAAATTTCAAATCGTTATTTTAGTGCCTAATGGCACGGAAGCTGAAGTTGAAAAGCTTAAAGCCGAAATTACTGGTTATGAAGATTTGAGGTTTTGGCATTTTGTATTTGGTGAACCTGAAGCTATAGAAAATGTGTTTACAAGTTTGAAAAGTAAAACCGGTTTAACAAATAATTTATCTACGAATGATGTTTTTATAGTCGACAAAGATTTAAACCAAAGAGGAAGATTAGACGATAGAACCGATAATGAAATCTCGAAGCAAGCACCAACGTACTTGTTAAGCGCTTACAATTGTATTGAGGTTGCAGAAATAAAGAATAAAATGAGCGACGATTTACGTATATTATTTACCGAATATAGGCAAATAAGAAAAGGTGAATTCGATTCATCAACACGAAGAGCAAACGATTTAAAAGAAACGGCCAATTAAATTGATTGTCTTTCTTGCTCTTGGGCAGGAATCGACTTTGAAGTGTTTTAGCATAGTCAAAACCTATCAATTTTAATTGAATTTAATAAAGAAATAATGAGCAAAAAAACAAATTATTCTTACATAGGAATTGCCTTTATTATTCTAGTTTTTGGTATCATTTTCGTTCCAAAAATTGTAGATAGAATTTCTAATAACGATGTGACTAGGGATGAAAGCAGAAGCGATTTTGCTAACGGAAAAACAAAACTCTCAGATTTAGCATTCATAGAAATTAACGGAGTGGCTAAAAAAGTACCCGATTTCTCTTTTACCGACCAAAATGGCAAAAACATAACCAATAAAGATTACGAAGGAAAAGTTTATGTTGTAGAATTCTTTTTTACAACCTGCCCTACCATTTGCCCGCGTATGAATGCCAACCTGATTCAAGTTCAAAATGCATTTAAAGGCTTTGAAAATTTTGGGGTGGCATCTTTCACCATAAATCCGGATTACGATACCACAGAGATTCTTAAGGAATATGCCGAAAAGTATGGTGTAACCAATCCAAATTGGCATTTAATGACGGGTGATAAGGATGCTATATATAAACTTTCAAACGAAGGTTTTAATCTTTATACAGCGGAAGAAGAAGATGCCGCTGGTGGTTTTGAGCATTCTGGAAATTTTGCTTTAATCGACAAAAATGGGTTCATCCGTTCAAGAAAGGATGAATTTGGAAACCCAATTATTTATTATAGAGGTATTGCTTCAGAAACTGAAAAAGTAGATGACGACGGTGCTCCAGAAGAAATTAGTGCTTTAAAAGAAGATATTAAAAAGTTACTTAGTGAATAAGTTTTTGTCATTGCGAGGTACGAGGCAATCTTATATTTTGGAGTTCCAATTCAAAAGATTATTTCTGTTGAGCCTTTTTCGTAATGTCGTTTTTTAAATTTTTAATAGTTGAAAAAATCAAATTTAAAATAGCCAATGAATAAAAATAAAGAAATTTTAGACGATAAAAAATACAATAAACTCATTGTAATATTGTCTGTAGTTATACCAATAGTAGTGGCTATTTTATTTGGTGTTAAAATACCTAATGTAGAACCATTATCATTTTTACCACCTATTTATGCGACTATCAATGGATTAACGGCCGTTATTTTAGTGATTGCTTTTTTCGCTATTAAAAACAAAAAAATTGTACTTCACGAAAATTTGATGACGACCGCTATTTGGTGTTCTGCATTATTCTTGGTGATGTATGTTGCGTACCATATGACGAGCGATTCCACCAAATTTGGAGGTGAAGGGCCCATTAAATATGTGTATTATTTTATCTTACTAACCCATATTTTACTGTCTATTATTATCATTCCGTTTGTATTAATAACTTATGTTAGGGCGATTACCAATAACATAGAGAAGCATAAAAAAATAGCAAAAATAACCTTTCCGTTATGGTTATATGTAGCGGTTACAGGGGTTATTGTTTATATAATGATTTCACCTTATTATGTCTAACGTCATCACGAGGAACCAAGCCATCTGTAAAATGAAAACAAAAATCATCTTTCTTGTCTTTTCTCTTTTCTTTTATCTAGAAAGTAATGCTCAGTGCGCCATGTGTAGAGCGGTTCTTGAAAGTGAAGAAACCCAAACAGCCGCCAAGGGTATTAATGATGGTATTGTATATTTAATGGCAATCCCGTATCTTTTGGTTGGCGGTTTAGGCTACTTTATTTATTTAAAATACAAGAAGTTAAAAAAGTAATAAAAACTTTTTTGTTCATTTTGTGTAACATTTCTTTGTATAGTTAGTCTAATTATATAGCTTCACGCTAAATCAATCAAAGTATGTTAGAAATCAAAAATCTTCACAAATCCTATCCCATAGGCGATTCCAGTTTACACGTTTTAAAAGGTATCAATCTTTCTGTTGAAGAAGGGGAGATGGTTGCCATTATGGGTTCTTCTGGTTCAGGAAAATCAACACTTCTAAATATTATAGGTATGTTGGACGAAGCCGATTCTGGAGAGTATATTTTAGATGGCTTGCCTATTAAAAATCTTACCGAAAAAAAAGCTGCTGTATATAGAAACAAGTTTTTAGGGTTTATTTTTCAATCTTTTAACCTTATAAATTATAAAAATGCCCTTGAAAATGTGGCATTACCTTTATATTACCAAGGGATGAAACGTAAAGAACGCCAAGAATTGGCTATGTTTCATTTGGAAAAAGTAGGTTTGGCAAATTGGGCGCATCATTTACCAAAAGAATTATCGGGGGGGCAAAACCAACGTGTAGCCATAGCGCGCGCTTTAGCTGCAAATCCTAAATTATTATTAGCCGATGAGCCAACAGGAGCATTAGATACCACAACTTCCCATGAAATTATGGCGTTTATTCAGCAGTTAAATGATGAAGGCAAAACCATTTTAATGGTAACACACGAAGAAGATATAGCCAATATGTGTAAACGTATCGTCCGCCTGCGCGATGGTGTCATACTAGAAGATGTAAAAGTAACCCAAGTAAGAGCAGAACAGTATGTTTGATATAGACCTTTGGCGAGAAATATTCCAAAGTATCAATAAAAACAGAACCAGAAGTTTACTTTCCGGTTTTACGGTGGCTTTTGCGATATTGTTATTCACTATACTTTTTGGTATTGCAAATGGTTTACAAAACACGTTTGCTGAAGCATTTAGTGATGATGCTACAAATTCTATATATATAAATTCAGGAAAAACAACCAAAGCCAATAAAGGACTTCAGGCAGGAAGACAAATTCAATTTAAAAATGAAGACTTTAGCTATATTAAAGATGAATTTGGCAATAAAGTAGAATTTATCACTGCTCGTATTTACAATAATGTGCAAGCATCATTTAGAAATGAGCAAAGCAGCTACAGTTTACGCGGGGTGCATCCAGATCATCAATTTCTTGAAAAAACCAATGTCATAGAAGGGCGTTACATCAATCAAAACGATTTAGAAAATAAAACCAAAGTAGTTGTAATTGGCAGAAAAATTGAAGAAGATCTATTTTTAAAAACCACAGCTTTAGGCAAGTATATAAATTTAAGTGGTATTCCCTATAAAGTTGTGGGTATTTTTACCGATGATGGC
Organism: Mariniflexile fucanivorans; assembly: GCF_004341235.1. Classification (GTDB taxonomy): domain Bacteria; phylum Bacteroidota; class Bacteroidia; order Flavobacteriales; family Flavobacteriaceae; genus Mariniflexile; species Mariniflexile fucanivorans. The sequence goes on along the minus strand of NZ_SLUP01000001.1, from coordinate 496,977 downwards.
GGCGATTATGAAGAGCGTATCATATATACCCCAGTAAGTACCGCTCAACAAGTTTATGGTAACAACGATTATATCGATCAAATAAACCTTACCTACAACCCTGAAATGAATTATGATCAAGCTTTGGCTTTTAGTACATCCATTACAAAAAAACTTAAAGACCGATTTTCAGTAGCCAGTAGCGACCAACGGGCTGTAAGAGTTCGAAACATGGCAGAAGGTACTAAAGCCGTTAGCCAAATGACTTTTGGTTTAACCGTTATTATTTTGGTAATTGGTTTTGGAACCTTAATTGCCGGAATTGTGGGGGTAAGCAATATTATGATTTTTATTGTTAAAGAACGTACCAAAGAAATAGGTATTCGTAAAGCATTAGGAGCGACACCAAGATCTATTGTTTCTATCATTTTAATGGAATCTATTTTAATTACAGCTATTGCAGGTTACGTTGGGCTATTAATAGGCGTAGGCGTTATAGAACTTGCTGAACCCATTTTGAAGGATTATTTTATTAAAGACCCTGGCGTAAGTAATAGTTTGGTAATAGGAGCCACCTTAACATTAGTAGGAGCAGGTGCCATAGCAGGGTATTTTCCAGCTAAAAGAGCATCGAAAATTAAACCAATTGTAGCACTAAGAAACGACTAAACATGTTTAAATTTTTATTTGAAAGCGATACGTGGCAAGAAGTTTTTGATAGCTTTAGTAAAAACAAACTAAGGTCTATCCTTACTATGGTGGGTGTTTGGTGGGGTATTTTACTGCTAATTGGCTTATTGGGTTCTGCTAGAGGGTTAGAAAATTCATTTAATAGATTATTTGGTAGTTTCGCAACCAATAGTGTATTTGTTTGGGGCCAAAACACAAGCAAACCATTTAAAGGGTTTCAGGAAGGTAAGCAAGTAAGATTATCATTAACTGATGCTAAAAAAGTTGAAGAAAATGTAGAAGGCATCGAGTTTGTGCTTCCAAGAAGTCAACAAGGTACAAATGTTACCAGAAATTTTCTTTCGGGAAGTTTCCAAATGGCGGGCGATTATCCGTTGTTGGACCAATTACAAAAGAAAAAACTCATAAATGGTCGGTTCATCAATCAAAATGATATAGATGATAATAAAAAAATAGCAGTCATTTCAGAAGACACTTACAAACAACTTTTTGAAAAAGATGAAGATGCCATTGGAAAATATATCGATATTAATGGTATCAATTTTATTGTAGTGGGCATTTTTGAAGTGGGGAACGTGAACATGGGACCATCAACAGATATTCACATTCCATTTACAACCTTTCAGCAAATATACAATAGAGGTGATAGAATAGGTTGGATGATGATAACCGGAAAACCGGACTATGATATTAAACAAATTGAAGAAGACGTTAAACTGTTATTAAAAAACTTAAACAATATTCATCCAGAAGATTCACGTGCCTTTGGCAGTTTCAACCTAGGTAAAGAATTTAAAAAATTTACTGGTTTTTTAATAGGTATGCAGTTTTTAACATGGTTTGTAGGCATTGCAACATTAATTGCCGGTGTTTTTGCTATTGGAAATATATTGCTGATTACCGTAAGAGAACGTACTAAAGAAATCGGAATCCGTCGAGCATTGGGCGCAACACCTTTTGAAATTAAACGCCAAATAGTATTGGAAGCGGTATTTTTAACAATGGTAGCTGGTATTTTCGGAATCATCACTGGCGGCTGGATTTTAATAGGGTTGGATGCAGCCTTCGGTCAAGGTACAGATGCGGTGATAGTAAACGCTTCTGTATCTATAGCAATCGTATTTATAGCGCTTATCATATTAGTTGTATTAGGGTCGTTAATTGGTTTAATCCCCGCATTTAAAGCCACAAGCATCAAACCAATAGAAGCATTAAGAGAAGAATAATCAATCAACATAAAAATGAACAAAACAGTAAAAATTATTTTAGTATTAGTAGTTATCATACTATTAGCGTTTGTATTAAAGTATTTTAAAGACGCCAATTCTAAGGGTATTGAAGATTTTAAAGTAGAAGAGCCTTTTTACACATCCATCAATACAAAAGCCGTAGCAACGGGAAAATTAAATCCTGAAGAAGAAATTGAATTAAAACCTCAAATTTCTGGTATTGTAGATGAAATTCTTGTTGAAGAAGGTGATATCGTAAAAAAAGGTGACTTAATTGCAAAAATTAGAGTTGTACCAAACGAGCAAAGTTTGGTAGGTGCTAGCAGTAGAATATCTTCAACAAAATTGTCTTTTGATAATGCGAAGGTGTTATATGAAAGAAATAAATCGCTTTTTGAAAAAGGTGTGATTTCAAAACAAGATTTCGAGAATAGCGAATTGGCATTTAATCAAGCTAAAGAAACTTTATCGCAAGCACAAAACGATTATCAAATTATAAAGCGTGGGTCTATTTCTGGAGGCAGTTCAGCAAATACTAATATTATAGCACAAATAGCGGGTACCATTTTAGAAATTCCGGTGCGTGAAGGCGATCAAGTCATTCAAAGTAACAACTTTAATGCAGGAACCACTATTGCTATTATTGCCGACATGAGTTTCATGATTTTTGAAGGAAAAGTAGATGAAGCAGAAGTAGGCAAACTTAAAGAGGGCAAAGAAATTAAAGTTATTTTGGGAGCTATCAACGAAAAAGAATTTCCGGCGACACTTACTTTCGTGGCACCACGTGGTGTTGAGGAAAATGGTGCGGTTCAATTTACCGTTAAAGCTAATGTAACGCTTGATAATTCAACAAATGTAAGAGCAGGTTATAGCGCCAATGCCGAAATTGATATTGAAAGTAAAGACAGTGTTTTAGCCATAAGAGAGGCCTTATTGCAATACAACAGAATTACTGAAAAACCTTTTGTTGAAATACAGGAAGGTGAGGGAAAATACAAAAAACAAGATGTCACTTTAGGTTTATCCGATGGTATAAACGTCGAAATTACCGAAGGCGTTAAGAAAGGCGATAAAATAAAAGTATGGAACAAGGCATCAAAAGATAATGAAGATGAAGAAAAATAAGATGAAGAACAGCTTAGTTTTAGTAGCACTTGTAGTGTGTATGTTTTCATTTGCACAAGATAAAAAATGGACACTGGAAGCGTGTGTAAATTATGCGCTAGAAAATAACATTACCGTTAAGCAATCGGAATTAGATACCGAAACTGCCCAAGAGAATATAGTGAGCGCCAAAGGTAATTTTTTACCGTCGGTTAATGGTTCAACCTCTGGAAACTTTAATTTTGGTTCCTATATTGGTCAGGATGGAAGTAGAATTTCTAGTAATACTTTTGGTTCAAGTTTAAGCGTAAATACAGGTGTTACACTTTTTAATGGGTTTAGAAACACCAACCTATATAAGCAGGCAAAGCTTGGTTTGGAATCCAGCCAAGTACAATTACAAAAGTTAAAAGATGATATTTCTTTGGCAGTTGTAAACAGTTATTTAAATGCGTTATTAAATAAGGAAAACTACAAAATAGCAGAAGAGCAGGTTCGGGTTACAGAGCAACAAGTAGAACGTATTAGAATATTGTTTAATGAAGGCTCTCAGCCAAAAACAGCATTGTTTGATGTTGAAGCACAATTAGCTAGCAATAAAGAGCAATTAATTAATGCTCAAAACGGAATCGATTTGGCATTGTTAAATTTAGCTCAGTTATTACAAATTTCTCATAGAGGTTTTGATATTGAGGAAGTTACTTTCGATTTGTCTTCGGTAGAATTGATGTACAACGACACGGACGAAATATATAACAAAGCCCTTGAAAACAGACCTGAAATAAGAGCTGCCGAAATTAGTATAGAAAATTCAGAATTAGATATTAAAATAGCTAAAAGTGCCTTTTATCCATCGGTAAGTTTAGGTGCAGGTTTGGGTACTTCATACCAACATACATTGGGCGAAAAAGATAGGATTACTATAGTTGATGTAGACAATCCAGGGAGTATTGCATACATTCCTATTTATGAACCTACAGATTTAGTAAATCCAATTTTAATTCAATCTACCGACCCTCGAAATCCAGCAAATTACAAATCGATTCCAAATGGATTCGGAAAACAATTCAATAATAATTTAGGTTATAATGTTGGTGTAAGTGTAAGTGTGCCTATTTTTAATGGAAATAGAACAAGGGCCAGCGTTAATAGATCTATAATTAGTAATAAACGTATGGCTTATGGTTTAGAACAGGCAAAACAAGATTTGCTTTCTACCATTGAAAATGCTTATTTAGATGCGCGTGCAGCTTTAAATCAATATAAAGCATCAAATGCGTCTCTAATAGCGCAAGAAGAAGCATTTAGAACAGCCAACGAAAGTTATAGCTTGGGTGTGATGACTTCTTTTGAATTTGAACAAGTAAGAAACAGGTTAATAAATGCCCAATCTACTTTAGCAAATTCCAAATACAATTTTGTGTTTAAATCTAAATTGTTAGAGTTCTATAATGGTACTCCTATAACCTTAGATTAATAAATATTTCTTTAATTTTGCAATTCCCGCTTTTTGGCGGGAATTTATTTTTTAAATTCAACTCTTGTGTCATTAATTCTTAATATAGAAACAGCAACAACCAATTGTTCGGTATCGCTTTCGCGGAATGGAAAAACAATTGTTTTAAAGGAAGATAACAGCAAAAACTACTCGCATGCCGAAAGTTTGCATGTGTTTATTGATGCGGTTTTAAAAGAAGCAAACATTACTTCTAAAGAATTGGATGCTATTGCCATTAGTAAAGGTCCGGGGTCTTACACGGGGTTACGTATAGGCGTTTCGGCGGCAAAAGGACTTTGTTTCGCTTTAGATAAACCATTGATTTCGGTACCAACTTTAGAAGCTTTAGCGCATCAAGTTGATGCAAATGATGGCGTTATTGTATCGATGCTCGATGCCAGACGCTTAGAGGTGTATGCGGCTATTTTCGATTCAAATTATAATGAAATTAGAGAAACGGAAGCACAAGTTTTAGATGAAAACGCTTTCGCGGAACAATTAAACCAAGGCAAAGTCTATTTTGTTGGTAATGGCGTAGAAAAAACAAAAGACTTGATAAGCCACCCGAATACTGTTTTTGTTGAAGATACATTGCCTTCTGCCAGCCAAATGAGTTTGTTAGCATTTAATAAGTACAAAAAAAGCGACTTTGAAGATGTCGCTTATTTTGAACCTTATTATTTAAAAGATTTTGTGGCTTTAAAACCAAAATCTCAATTATAATTAAGCTTGTTTATGTATTTCAACTTGATGTGGGTAAGGAATTTCAATACCTGCAGCATCAAGTGCTATTTTAGTGTTTTCGGTAACATCAAAGTAAACTGTCCAATAATCTTCTGTTTTACACCATGGTCTTACGGCAAAATTTACCGAACTATCTGCTAATTCAGAAACATTTACTGTTGGAGCAGGAGTTTCAATAACTTTAGGATGTGAAGTAATTACCTTCATTAAAACCTCTTTCGTTTTCTTTATATCTGAATCATATCCAACACCAAAGGTTAAATCTACACGTCGGGTCCCTTCGGTGGTATAGTTTACGATATTGCCATTTGATAAGGCTCCATTCGGAATTATAATTTCTTTATTAGACAAACCTATGAGTTTAGTAGTAAAAATTTCAATTTGTTTTACGACGCCTATTTCACCCTGGGCTTCAATTAAATCGCCAATTTTAAAAGGTTTAAAAATCATTATTAATACACCACCAGCAAAATTACCTAGCGAACCTTGAAGTGCTAAGCCAACAGCTAAACCAGCTGCAGCAATAATAGCAGCAAACGAGGTTGTAGGCACGCCTAAAGTCCCTAAAAGTGTTATGATTAGTAATATTTTTAGTCCCCAACTAAGTAGATTTATTAGAAACTTTTGCAAGCTTTCTTCATAATTGCTTTTTGTCATTACTTTTCGGGTCGCTTTCAGGAGTTTTTTAATTATCCACGAGCCAATAATCCAAATGGCAATAGCACCAATTATTTTTAATCCGTATTCTGTTATTAATCCAATCCAATACGTAGTGTCAATGTTTTCTAAATTCATAATTTTAATTTGTAATTTATTTAATGTTTATAATGTAAAACTTTAGAAGCAAATAGAGGTAAACTAATAGTTAAGTTTTAAATAAAACAACTAATTAAAGCGATAATGGCAGGAACTGCTTGTATATAAAATAATTTTATTTGCTTTGTAGAGTAAGACCCATAAATACCAGCAATAGTCACACAAATAAGAAAAAAAGCTGCTATTTGTATATCTTTTTGAATAATTGAAAACACTAAACCAGCCGCTAAAAAGCCATTATATAAACCTTGGTTTGCTGCTAATACTTTGGTTTCTTCAGCAAATTCTTTAGATTTTAAACCAAATATTTTAATGCCTTTTGGTGTGGTCCATAAAAACATTTCTAAAATTAAAAAATAGAAGTGTAATAACGCAACACAGGCTATTAAAATAAAGGTCATGAATGTTATGTTTTAAAAGATAGATGCAAACGAATCTGTCTGAAAAGTATTTTGTATCTACTTTGTTTGATTGTCCAGATAACTATCTGGATTGTCGAAAACCAATATTGATTATTAGTAAGTTAAAATATTTCGACAGTCCCAATATATATATATGGACCATATGAAATAGTATTACGCTTTTCAGACGTTTTCGTTTTTTCTAAATTTAATCAACTTCAAAAGTGATTTTTAGGTTAACCCTAAACTCGGTTACTTCACTATCTTTTATGCTAGCGCTTTGTTCATTTACATAAACAGAACGGATGTTTTTAACGCTTTTAGAGGCGTGTTTTACAGCTTTTCTGGTAGCATCTTCCCAACTTTTATCGGAATTAGCTAAAATTTCAATAACTTTTAATACAGACATAATTTAAAAAATTTAAGTTAAAACCTAAAGTTAAGAAATTTAATGTAATTAACCGTTTATTGCCTCAACTGTTTCAACTCTGCCTTTTAGCATTTCTTTCAACATGTTTTCAATACCACTTTTTAAAGTGTAAGTTGAAGACGGGCAACCGCTACAAGCACCTTGCAACATCACGCTAACATTTTTAGTTTCGGCATCGTAGGAAATGAATTGAATGTTTCCACCATCGCTAGCAACAGCTGGCCTTATATATTCTTCCAAAATGTTGATAATTTCTTTAGAAGTGTCATCCAGAGATTCATAGTGAGAATCTAATTGTGTTGTCGATTTTTTTAATGTTTCAGCAGCATTAGGCACTACCACATCTTTACCGTTTTCAATATAGTTTTTAATAAATTCACGAAGTTCTATTGTAATATCTTGCCATTCAGCCATATCATACTTGGTAATGGACACGTAATTTTCGTCAATAAAAACACTTTTCACAAACGGAAAATGAAATAGCTCGGTTGCTAAAGGTGATAATTTTGCTTCGTCTATGGAAGTGAATTCAAAAAGAGTTGTTACTATTTTTTTGTTGGCCACAAATTTCATTACCGCTGGGTTTGGTGTGCTTTCAGCGTACACCGTAACTGGTACTTTTTTTGCTTTGGCAGTTTCTTCAATAACGATACCACCATCGTTTAAATAGGCTTCAATTTGTTCAGCTACTTCATCCTGTACATCACTCCATTCAACAATGTTATAGCGCTCTACTGCAATAAAGTTTCCAGAGATATATACCTTTTTTACAAAGGGTAAATAGAACAATTGTTGTGCTAAAGGCGATGCCTTGGCGTCGTCTATATTATTAAATTCAAAACTTTGATGTTTCGTTATAAACTCATTTATTTCGAATTTAATGATGGCGTTATTTGATGTTTCTTGCACAGAAACCTTGAAAGTATTCATTTTAGCTAATTTTTCACAAAAATACTAAAAGAAAACTTTAGATATCCATATATTTGAGTTTTGTTGCCTCTTTTTTGGGAGTAAAAGATAACTTTTTGCATGTTTTCTTTTTCGTATAATTTATTACTAATTAAGGCTTTTAATAGCAAATTAACCTGATTGAACTTATGAAGTTAATGAATGTTTTCATGGTTGCAGTAGGCGTTATGTGCGCTAACATTGTAAATTCTCAAGAAGGGTTGCCCATATATACCGACTATTTAACCGATAATTACTATTTAATACACCCCTCTATGGCTGGTGCTGCCAATTGTGCTAAAGTAAGACTTACTGCACGGCAACAATGGTTTGGGCATGAAGATGCACCACAACTTTTAACTTTAAGTATGAACGGTAGAATAGGCGATTCCCAATCGGCTATTGGCGGTATTTTATATACAGATAAAAATGGATATCATTCGCAAACAGGTGCTTACGCTACCTATGCACACCACTTGATGTTTTCTAGAAGTGAAACCGATTTAAATATGTTGTCTTTTGGACTGAGTGCAGGATTTATTCAGTATAAATTAGATGAAACATCCTTTCTGTTTGATGGTCCAGACCCAATAATTGATGGCTTTGTTCAAAATGAAACCAACTTTAATATCGATTTAGGATTTTCATACCATTTTTTGGATTTTTATGCCCATGCAACAATTAAAAATGTATTGGAAAATTCTGGAATTAATAAAGATGTGAATATCACCAGTAATTTAAGACGTTATTTACTTTCGGTTGGAAATGTATTTAGTAAATACGGAAGTGAATGGAGTTATGAGCCATCGGTGATGTTTCAATATAGAGATGAAACCAAAGAAGCCTCTATTGATGTAAATGCTAAAGTATATAAACAAGTGGAATTTGGTAAAATTTGGGGAGGCTTGTCGTATAGAAATAGTTTTGATGGTGCAGAATATACACAGTCGGGTTCTGTAAATACCCAACGTTTACAGCAAATTACACCTATTTTAGGCGTTAATTATAACGAGTTTATGTTTGCTTACAATTATACCTATCAAAATAATTCGGTGGTATTTGCCAATGGGGGTTTTCATCAATTAACTTTAGGCTATAACTTTAATTGTAAAAGAGAGCGTTACGATTGTAACTGTCCTGCGGTTAATTAGATATATAACTTTTACTATAACTATTTATAAGATTTAAAACAAAAAATTCCGCTGTACTAGCGGAATTTTTTTTGTTTAACTATTCTTCAATGGCATCATCAATATCCTTTGAAGTTGGTTTCTTTTTTGAAGGCGTTGCTTTTTCTTCTATGGTTTTACCTTTTAAATACTCGGGCAAATCCATACCAGCCATATTAAACATGTCTTGAAGTGGTGGCACCGATTGGTACATACCCGATAGGAAGTTAGCTGTAGATGATTTTCCATCTTTTCCGCCGCCATTTTCCCAAACGGTTACTTTATCAATTTTAATGTTTTTAATAGCTTCGGCTTGTGTTTTAACTAATTCAGGAAGTTTATCTGCAATTAACAGTAACACAGCGTCTTTTGAGTTGTTTCCAGCCGCTTTAACAATTTGGTCTAAACCAGCCGCTTGTTTGGTTAATACTTCGTATAAACCTTGCGCTTCGGCTTGTGCTTTTAGTAAAATCGCATCCGCTTGCCCTTTTGCTATTCTTCTTATATTTTCAGCTTCCGCTTCCGCATCAATTTCTACTTTTCTTTTATCTATTTCAGCAGGAACAACAATATCTGCTAATTGTGTAGAGCGTACACGTTCCGCTCTGGCAATTTCCGCCATTTTTTCAGCAGCATAGGCTTCTTCTAATGCTTTTGCGGCTTGTACTTTTTCCGAAGCAATGGCTCTTTTTTCAGCTTCCGCTTCGCGTTCTCTTCTTAAGGCATCCGATTCTGCAATCGAGATTTTAGCTATATTCTCTCCATCAATAGCTCGTGCATTAGCTTCCGATGTTTTGATTCTTTCTTCCTTTAATGCTTCAGCTTCACCAATTTTAGCTTTGGCTACGGCACTCGCTGTTTGCACACGCTCGTTTTGGCTTGCGTTAGCTTCACCAATCATGGCTAATGCATTGGCTGCAGCAATTTGAGTTCTTTCATTTTGCATCGCATTGGCTTCACCAATCTTCGCTTTAGCATGTAATTCTGCTACTTGGGTACGTTCATCTTGTACCGCATTGGCTTCACCAATGGAACCATCTCTGGTTTTTTCGGCAACCGATTTTCTAGCGGCATTGATAGCGTGTGCCGCAGCTTCTTTTCCTAAAGCTTGAATATATCCAGATTCATCAACAATATCTGTAATGTTTACGTTGATAAGTTTTAAACCTACTTTTTTAAGCTCAGATTCTACACTTTCAGAAATATTGGTTAAAAATTTATCACGATCGGAATTGATTTCTTCAATATCCATAGAAGCCACTACTAAACGTAACTGACCAAAAATGATTTCTTGCGCCAATTCTTGTATTTCGTTTTGACCTAAACCTAAAAGTCTTTCGGCAGCATTTTGCATGATACCTGGTTCGGTGGAAACACCAATAGTAAAACGCGATGGTACATTAACACGAATGTTTTGCTTACTTAAAGCATTTACTAAATTAACTTCTATAGAAATAGGTGTTAAATCTAGAAATTGATAATCTTGAATTACGGGTACTATAAAGGCAGCACCACCATGTATACATTTTGCCGATTGTCCACCACCAACTTTACCGTACACTACTAAAATTCGGTCTGAAGGACAACGTTTATAGCGCCTTACTAAGACAATAAAAAATACAAAAACAAATAATACAGCAAAAATGATTGCTACGGGTAAGCCAAAATCGGAGGCTTGGGTTACTAATAAGGTCATGGTTATTTGGTTAATAGTTCAACAATTAAAATTCCGTTTTCTGTAACGTCTTTTACTTTAATAACAGCTGATGATTTTAAGTTAGTATCAGCATCGGTTAGGGCTTCCAGTTCTCGTAAAGCGCCTTGTATTTTAATATGTACTTTTCCTATGGAAGATCTGTTGGCACCAATGGTTAAATAGACTTCGCCTACAGCACCAATGGCATTTTTAAAAACTAAGGTGCCACTGTCGTTAAGTTTTCGCATGTAGTAAAACATGGCAGCCATAATTGTCATCATGAGTAAACCACAGACAAAGGAAATAATGATAGTTAGTATATTGGAAAGGCCAGCATCAATACAGGCGATACCACTCCAGCCAAATAAAGTAAAGAAACCAATGAGATTTTTAAAGGTTATAAATTGAAACCCAATACCGGTATCCGATTCTATTTCGGCATCTGTATCTAAGCCATCTGTTTCCCCACCAATGAAGGTTAAAACCATCATGATAATGAAAATTAAAGAGCCTAATAACGCAATACCCCAATAAATTTTTGGAAATAATTCTAAATTTGAAAACCAGTTCATCATAATATAAAACCGTTTGTAATTTTTTGTAAGGTAACTCTTTGGTTAGAGTTTCGCAATACTAAAATTAGATTTTATTTATGAGTGTTTTAAAGCTGTTTTTTGTTACAGAAAATGTTTAATTATTTTAGTAATTGACAAAACAGGAAACTATGAATTTGAGTGGATTATTAATGAGGCTGTCTAAAAAGGATTTTACATTTACTTTGTCAGGTTGAGCCTGTCGAAACCGATATTGACTACCAGTATGTTACAATATTTCGACATGCTCAATATGACTTAATATTACACTTTTCAGACAGTCTTAGATCAATTGAAATAAGATTAAGGTGAAATTTTATTTAAAACTATACCTCAAACCAAATAGCAAATTGCTTGGAGGCATCGGTACAAAACCTGCTTCAATATAATCGGCATTAAAAATATTGCTTGCAGTTATGCTGAATTCTAATTGTTTAAGGTTTAAAGCTAAGGAGGCATCCCACACATTATAACTATCGCCTGTGGTACGTTGGGCATGTTTGTATATAATATTCTGACTCACATTTTTAAATAATTGTGTGCTTAAACGGGTCGTGAAATGGTGTTTAAGGGTGTTTAACGAATAACGAGACAGTTCTTTATTTTGATTTAAAATATCGTCTTCCAAAAAGTTATACCCAACAGCCAGTGTTTGGTTAAAATCGTTTAATTTAAAATTATATGCAGCATCAATTTCGAACCCTTTAGTGTTAACTTCGGTTATGTTCGTAGCTGTATAAATGGGTTCGGTAATGTTTGGGCGTATAAAATCAATTAAATTCTGAGCATCTCGGTTATATACAGCCAATGTTGCTGAAAATTTAGGAGAGAAATATTTAATACCAATTTCTTGAGCAAAAGCTTCTTCAACTTCTAAATCTGGATTTCCTGCAGTACTGGAATCGTTGTAATATAAATCGGTATATGTTGGAATTCTATAGGTATAACCAATATTTCCATAAGCTTTTAATTGGTCGGTTATTCTGTAACCTAAATCGATTCCCGGGAAAGCGTAAAAATCGAAATCTGAAAAATAAGTTACGGCAATTCCAGGTGTAATATCTAATTTGTCATTGAAAATTTTAAATTCATGTTCTAGGAATAGTGTGGTCATAAACCTGTTACGATCTCCCAAGTTGTTACTGGTCATATACACTTTAGAAATATCGACCCCAAACCCTGTTATACCCATATTGGATGTGTAATTGGCATTTACTTCTGCGCCCATTTTATTGGTAATGTGTAAGTTTCTGTAAACGGTGGGATCGTTTCTTAAGTACACATATTCATCTTGGTTTCGTTTCCAATAGATACGTGGTGTGATACTTAATTTTTCTGTTTTAAATTCTGTAGAAAAGGCTATTAAACTATTTTGGGTTTCTTCGTATTGTTCTGTAGCACTTTCTCTGGCATAAAATCCATTAGCACCAAACTTGCGTTCTTGGAATGTGGTAATCATTTCAACAGCTTGTTTGTTCTTATTAAAAACACTTTTTACAAAATAATTATTGTTATCATAATCGGTATTATGACGATACCCAGCAGAAGACATTTTATCAACATGTATAATATGCGATGAATTTTCTAGTTGAGATCCCACGGTGACGCCCGCATTTAATTGCCCAAAAGAACCCGTTTCCATGGTTGCCGAAACTGTGTTTTTTAATTCTTTTTTAGTCACAATATTTATAGCGCCATTAAAAGCATTTTGTCCAAAGACTCTCGCTGCTGGTCCTTTTATTATTTCAATACGCTCAATAACTTCAATTGGTAAAGCAGCATTCATGGTATGGTGCCCGGTTTGTGCATCGTCCATTTTAATGCCATCAATAAGTAATAAAGTTTGGTCGAAACTACCACCACGAATGTATAAATCGGCTTGACTTCCCGAAGTTCCACGTCGTCTCACATCAATACCAGCAACTTGTTGAAGTAAATCGGCAATATTATTGGTAGCACTGTTTTTTATAACTTCTGAAGAAATAATAGAAATAGTCCTGGAGTTTTCCTTAAATGGTAAATCAATTCGGGTAGAGTTGATTATTACTTCGCTAAGCGCCGTGGTATCTTGTGATTTATCTTGAGGAGTTTGGGCATGTATGGTGACAGAAACTAGTATGATTAACGCTAGGAAATAGTTATTCTTCATAACAAATAATTGTATTGTTTTTTACGCTGCAAAATTCGTAACTTTCTGGACTAGTTAAATAGTCCAGTTTTAAAATAATGAATAGTCCGGTTAGCGAACTTCTAAAGCAATTAATTCATCTTGAAAAATCAAGTTCAACAGCCTTATACATTCAAGCGGCTCAACAAATTATCAATGCCATACAGCGTAGGTATTTAACTGAAGGCGATTGGCTTCCTGGTACACGTACGTTTAGTGAACTTTTTAATATTAATAGAAATACGGTGGTGGCTATTTACGACGAATTAGCCTCGCAAGGTTGGGTGGAAATTATACCCAATAAAGGCACCTGTATTTTAGTTCCTGAGCATAAAACAGCAACCATTAAAGCAACGGCACAACGTATCGATCAGGCGCATGACTATGCAAAAACAACGGGATTTCCGTTTCAAACGTCTTTTAATTTAGCATCTACGAATGAAAATAGTGATAAAAAATACCGTATCAACGATGGTCAACCCGATTTAAAATTGCATCCTACGCATCAATTTTCAAAATGGTATAGTGCATCTATGAAGCGAAAAACGTTGATTTCAAAATGGAATCAATCAGCTTCATCTTCTCATTCAGTTTTTGAAATTCAATTGTGTAATTATTTAAATGCCACGCGCGGTTTTCATATAAAACCACATCATTTAATGAGTACGCGTAGTATCGAAATGAGTTTGTATATTGTTTCGCAAGTATTGTTGAAGCCTAAAGACATTGTTTTGGTAGGAGATTTAAGTAACTATGCCGCTAATATGATTTTTCAACAATCGGGAGCTGCTATTAAAACCATCCCCATTGATGATGATGGCATCGATGTAGAATACATTAGAAAACATTTTGTAAAACATGCCATTCGTTGTGTGTATGTATGTGCGCACCGGCATTACCCAACTACGAGAGGACTTAGTGCCGAACGCCGTTTGCAATTAATGCAACTGGCAAAAGAGTATCAATTCGCTATTATTGAAGATGATTTTGATTACGATTTTCAGTTTGATGGTTCTGCTATGTTGCCTATGGCGATTTCCGATGCCAATGGGGTTATTATTTATTTAGGCAAACTAGGGCAATCATTATTTCCAAGTTTTCAAACGGGATTTGTAATTGCGCCCGAAAATTTAATTCAAGAAGCTAAAAATTATTTAAAAATATTGGATAGTCAAGGTGATTTAATTCAAGAACAAATGCTTTCTGAACTTATTTATGAAGGGGAAATACACCGATTAATAAAGAAAAACATTATTATTTATAAGCAAAGGCGTGATTTTTTATGTGAATGTTTACATGAGCATTTTAAAGAACAAATAATTTGGGAAAAACCTTCAGGTGGTTTAGCATTATGGCTGCGTTTTGAACCTAAAATATCGTTAATTAAGCTGGCATTTTATACTGAACAGTTGGACTTATTTCTTCCCAAAACCATTCTTTATCAAGATAAAAACACCTGTTCTATTCGTTTTGGGTTTGGCGATTTGAATGAAGAGGATATTGAAATTATAGTGAAGAAATTACGTGCAGCTTATAATATGGTTTTAAGTAGTTAGTTTATTATCATTTACCAGTTGGGTGTAATTAAAAAAAAATCAATTAAAAGTAGTTTTTTATATGAAAATTATAAGCCATTTAGAAACTAGATGTCAGTCTGAGCTTGTCGAAGACCTCAGAAAGGTTGCATTTCGACAAGCTCAATGTGACATATAGTACAAAATTGACTTTTTATAATAATAACACTCAACTGGTTATTAAATATTTTCTTGCTTTTTTAATAAAAAATTATTGTTTTTCGATAAATTTACTATATTTGTTATCGTTAAACAATAATAAAATAACGGGTTATGACTAGAAATTCTCTTTTAAATGCAGCCATCACATTAAGTAAGGTTGCTAAAACTATTTTAATTTTAACGATGATAGGAGTTACTGCAATATTTATTCATTTGCAATTGGATAGAGATTTTTATAATTCTAAAAAAATTGATCTTAAAACTGAGAGTAAATATTTTTATTCAATGAAGTCGAAGTATCAAACAGATGCAGATTACACTGAGATTTTTACACTAGATAAATTGAAAACGGTATCACTTTATATCACATATTTTAAAATTCTTGGAGGGTTCATTTTAATTTTTTTGTGTATTCGAGAGTTTCAAAAAATTATGCAATCTGTAAAAGATATAAAAACATTTAGAAAAAATAATGTACAGTCGTTTAGAAGAATAGGGAGGCTTTTAATAGGATTCGCTATAATATCAAGCTATGATTCTTTTCGTTTTGAAAATGGTGATTTTATGGGAATTTCTATACCTTTTACTATATTGTTTTTAATAGTATTTGCCTTAATAATGGCAGAGATTTTTAAGGAAGGAATTTTGTTAAAGGAAGAAAACGACCTAACCATATAAGCTATGTCAATAATTGTAAATCTGGATATCATGCTTGCTAAACGCGACATGAAAAGTAAAGAGTTGGCTGAAATTATTGGTATTACAGAAGCTAATTTATCTATATTAAAATCCGGAAAAGCCAAAGCGGTGCGTTTTTCAACCTTAGAAGCCATTTGTAAAGCGTTAGAATGCCAACCCGCAGATATTTTAGAATATGTTGAAGACTAATTTAATGTGAAACCGTATTTTTGTAATTCACGAAATAGTATCTAGTTATGAAAAAGTGTCTCTTTATTCTATTGTTTTTAATTTCTTGTATAAGTTTTTCCCAAAACAACCACATTGTAAAAACTGAGGACGGTAGACGTGTTTGGTTAAAAGCAGATTTTACATGGGAATATATTGATGCTGAGATCCCAAAAGAAAGTGCTACTGAAGCACCCATGAAAAAAGACGAATGTAAATTAGCTGAGGGATTTACAGAACCAGAATTAGATAATAAAATTCAATCGCAATTAAAAAAAGGTCGAGCCACTATAGATCATGTAAAAGCAAAAGTGGCAAAAGATTATAATTGCAAGGTTGAAGACGTTATTTTATTATCATTTTCTGAACAAAAAGCAAAAGCAGTCTATTATTTTTGTGCCAACGGTAAAAAAGTAACCTACAAACGCACCGGACATGCTATTATAGAAAGTGGTAAATTATTTTAAATAAATACTTAACTGGGTTTTAAAAGCGTTTGAGTTTTAGATTGCAAAAATAGTATCTTTGTTTTCATGTACGCCCTAGTAGATTGTAACAATTTTTATGCGTCTTGCGAACGTGCCTTCAACCCCAATTTACGCAACAAACCCATGGCTATTTTAAGTAATAACGATGGCTGCGTTATCTCGCGAAGCGATGAAGCAAAGGTATTAGGCTTGCCTATGGGTGCGCCTATTTTTAAATGGGAAGGGTTTTGTAAAGCGAACGATATTCAGATATTCTCCTCAAACTATCCACTTTATGGTGATATGAGTAGCCGAGTGATGGCTATTTTAGAACAATTTACGCCCGATGTTGAGGTGTATAGTATAGACGAAGCATTTATTCAATTAAAAGGCTTCCAAAATTATAATCTTGAAGATTACGGTACACAAATTCGAACCCGTATTTTAAAATGGACGGGCATTCCAACCTGCGTAGGTGTAGCGCCCACAAAAGCATTGAGTAAGGTTGCCAATAAAATTGCACGTAAATTCCCGAAGCAAACCAATGGTGTTTATGTTATTGATTCTGAAGAAAAACGCATTAAAGCCCTAAAATGGATTAAAATTGAAGATGTTTGGGGTATTGGGCGGGGTTTAACAAAACGGTTGAAAGCTAAAAACTGCAACACCGCATTCGATTTTGTTCAGTTACCCGATGATTGGGTGCGCAAAAATTTCTCCATCACCCAGTGGAAACTTAAAAAGGATTTAGAAGGCATTCCAACCTTGCAATTAGATGAAGTAACCACAAAGCAAGCCATTGCCACCACTAGAAGTTTCGAGTACACGTTTTCAGATATTGATAACATCAAAGAGCGTATTTCCACCTTTGCCACAAGTTGCGCCGAAAAATTACGTAAACAAGGCTCCAGTTGCCATGTTATTTATGTGATGTTGAGTAGTGATAGGCATAAAAAAGATTTAGAACAACATCGTGCCAGCAAATTAATAAGCTTGTCCTATCCAACCGATTCTAGTTTAATTATAAGTCAGCAGGCAGTGGAGGCGGTAACGAGTATTTTTATGGAAGGCATCAAATATAAAAGGGCAGGAGTGATTGTGATGGGTTTGGTAGATACATCAAATTATCAATTACAATTATTCGAAAAGGAAAACCCAAAGCATAAACCTTTAATGAAAGCCATTGATGGTTTAAATGCTAAATATGCCGATAGTAAAGTAAAAATAGCGAATCAAGATTTAAAACGAACTTGGAAAATGCGTCAGGAGCGCTTATCGCCACGGTACACAACCAATATTAATGATGTTATTAAAGTGAAATGATTTATCCTAGAAATGCAATAATTTCATAAATTAGAACTAAATTTAAAAACAGAAATAATAAAAACTATTTGGGCTTACCACAAGGGTCGGGCTTTACGTTTCAATCTTTTTGCGTCATTGCGAAGAAAATTTCTAATTTTCTGTGGCAATCTCTTAATTGGAAGCAATTACTTTTTTTAATTGGCAAAAAGGATTTTCACTACAAATACCAAAGGTATTCACGATTTCGATTTAGTACAATGGTATGCATGAGTAATCCCTAACGCAAAAAAATACAAAATAAAATGATATTACATCAATCCAATAACCTAACGTTTTTCACACCAGCCGAGTCAGACAGTTTAGGTACGCTTTTTTACGATGCAGGAATTTCAGCAGGATTTCCTTCACCAGCAGAAGATTTTAAAGAGCAACGCTTATCATTAGATAAAGAACTTATAAAAAACAAAGAGGCCACGTTTTTTGCGCGTGTAAGCGGTCAATCGATGATTGGCGCCGGACTTGATGATAGCGATTTATTAGTAATAGATAGAAGTTTAGAACCTGCAAACAATAAAATTGCCGTGTGCTTTCTCGATGGTGAATTTACCGTAAAACGCTTAAAAGTGAATAAGGAAGGTGTGTGGTTGCAACCCGAAAATCCTAACTACCCCATAATAAAAATAACAAGTGACAACGACTTTGTTATTTGGGGCATTGTAACCAATGTTATTAAAAAAGTATATTAACAAAAAACGCGAAGCATGTGCTTCGCGTTTTTTTATTATATTATAAAATAAGTTTTAATCTACTAAAACAATTATTTTATTGTCTTTCATTTCAATAGTTCCAGAATTTATTTTAAGTGTTAACACTTTATTGTCTTTCCCTTGAGGCACAATATCAGCGTGTAACTCATCTAAAACCATTGGGTTTTCTGTATGAATTTTAACGGTTCCTTCCTTTAAAAGCGACACGATAGAAGCGTGATTTTTTAAAATTTGAAACTCGCCATTAATACCAGGAAGCACTACAGATTCAACATCTGAACCGAATAAAGTAGCCTCTGGTGATACAATTTCTAAATACATAATTTTTAAAATTGATAATTGATAATTGTCAATTGATAATTATCAATTGGATTAGGCTTCCGCTAACATTTTATCTCCAGCTTCAATAGCTTCTTCAATAGTACCTTTAAGGTTAAATGCTGCTTCTGGCAGGCGATCTAATTCACCATCCATAATCATGTTAAAACCTTTAATAGTTTCTTTAATATCTACTAACACACCTGGAATCCCTGTAAATTGCTCTGCTACGTGGAATGGTTGAGATAAGAAACGTTGAACACGTCTTGCACGTCCTACCGCTAATTTATCATCTTCTGAAAGCTCTTCCATACCAAGAATGGCAATAATATCTTGTAATTCTTTGTAACGTTGTAATAACTCTTTAACACGTTGTGCACAAGCGTAATGATCTTTCCCTAAAATATCAGCAGTTAAAATTCTAGAAGTAGAATCTAATGGGTCTACCGCAGGATAAATACCTAACTCAGCAATTTTACGAGATAATACCGTAGTAGCATCTAAATGCGCGAACGTTGTAGCAGGCGCAGGATCCGTTAAATCATCCGCAGGTACGTAAACCGCTTGTACAGATGTAATAGAACCTCTTTTTGTTGATGTAATACGTTCTTGCATCGCACCCATCTCAGTTGCTAAAGTTGGTTGGTAACCTACCGCAGAAGGCATACGACCTAAAAGTGCAGATACCTCTGAACCAGCTTGTGTAAAACGGAAAATGTTATCTACAAAGAAAAGTACATCTTTTCCTTGGCCTTCTCCAGCTCCATCACGGAAATATTCAGCAATAGTTAAACCAGACAAAGCAACACGTGCACGTGCTCCAGGTGGCTCATTCATTTGTCCGAATACGAAAGTTGCTTTCGATTCTTTCATCTTAGCTTTATCCACTTTAGATAAATCCCATCCGCCATCTTCCATAGAATGCATGAAATCATCACCATAACGGATAATTCCAGACTCTAACATCTCTCTTAAAAGGTCATTTCCTTCACGAGTTCTTTCACCTACACCAGCAAATACTGATAAACCACCGTGACCTTTTGCTATATTGTTAATCAACTCTTGGATTAATACTGTTTTACCTACACCAGCACCGCCAAATAAACCAATTTTACCACCTTTTGCATAAGGCTCAATTAAGTCAATTACTTTGATACCTGTAAATAAAACTTCGGTAGAAGTTGATAAATCTTCAAATTTAGGCGCTTGACGGTGAATTGGTAACCCAGCATTTCCTGCTTTAGGCAAATCTCCAAGACCATCAATAGCATCTCCAATTACATTAAATAAACGTCCGTAAACAGCATCGCCAATTGGCATTTGTATAGGCGAACCCGTTGCAGTAACTTCAGTGCCTCTACTTAAACCATCCGATGAATCCATCGCAATAGTACGTACGGTATCTTCACCAATATGAGATTGTACTTCAAGTACTAATAAAGAACCATCTGCTCTTTTGATTTCTAATGAATCATAAATTTTTGGAAGTTCAGAACCAGCGCCGAATTCAACATCGATAACTGGACCTACTATTTGTGCAACCTTACCTGTAACTTTAGCCATTACTTATATGTTTAATATTATGCGTTTTAATTGAATGAAAACACTTTTAGTTTCCGCGTGCAAAGATAAATTTTTTAATTTAAAATGAAAGTTGTTTTTGAAGCTTTTTTGCAATAAAAAAACGCCTTGAGTACCAAGACGTTTTTTATAAGATTCTTTTTATTTAGTGGATTTTCATCCAATCGATTTATAATACTATCCTAAAGCAACACGTTTAAAACCTAAAATGGCAACATCGCCATAAGAAGCCACATATTTTGCTACGTTTATTTTTTCATCTTTTATAAAGTTTTGATCTAATAAACATTGTTCTTGATCTAAAGTAGTGTTATCAGAGATAAAACGCTCTAATTTACCTGGTAAAATTCTATCCCAAATTTGTTCTGGTTTTCCTTCAGCTTTTAATTCTGCTTTAGCATCTTCTTCAGCTTTAGCTAACACTTCTGGAGTTAATTGTGCCATAGAAATGTATTGAGGTACATTTTTAAGTGTTTTACCTAAACGTGCAAACTCTTCGTTATCTTTTTCAATAACTGCAATTCTAGCTTCTAATTCTGAAGCAATAAAAGCAGGATCAAAATCTTTGTAAGATAATGTGCTAGCTCCCATTGAAGCTATTTGCATAGCCACATCTTTAGATAATGTTTCAGCGTTTTTTACATTAGCAGTTAAACCTACTAAAGCAGCAATTTTGTTAATGTGAACGTAAGAACCAACATAAGGAGCTTCTAATTTTTCAAAAGCATTGATATCTAATTTTTCACCAATAACACCTGTTTGCTCAATTAATTTATCAGCAACAGTCATACCACCAAAATCAGCAGCTAAAAGCTCTTCTTTTGTGTTTACTGTAAATGCTAAATCTGCTAATTGTTCCGCTAGTGCAATAAAGTTTTCGTTTTTACCAACAAAGTCAGTTTCGCAACCTAAAACAATCGCAACACCAACGGTATTGTCTGCATTAACTTTTGCAATAGCAGCACCTTCAGAAGACTCACGGTCTGCACGGTTAGCAGCTACTTTTTGTCCTTTTTTACGTAAAACTTCAATTGCTTTATCAAAATTGCCTTCCGCTTCAACTAAAGCTTTTTTACAATCCATCATTCCTGCACCTGTAGCTTGTCTTAATTTATTAACCTCAGCTGCTGTAATTTTTACTGTAGATTCCATATATTTTTTAATTTAAAAAAGTCGTTCAAATATTCCTGTAAAGAAAATAATTAAACGACTTATTTGTATTGTGAAATTGTTAATTATTCTTCCTCGTCGGTAACAACTGCTTTAGATGCACGTTTTTTAGTTGGTGCAACTTTTTCATTGTCATCATCTTGGTCTTCTTTATCAGATTTTCTATCGGCTAAACCAGCAGCGATAGAAGCTGTAACATAAGATAACACTTTATCGATAGATTTAGAAGCATCATCATTTGCAGGTATTACATAATCAACTTGACGTGGATCTGAGTTGGTATCAACCATTGCAAAAATAGGAATGTTTAATTTTTGAGCTTCTTTAATAGCGATGTGCTCACGTTTAATATCAACTACAAATAATGCACCTGGTAAACGTGTCATGTCTACAATAGAACCTAAGTTTTTTTCCAACTTAGCTCTTAAACGATCTACTTGTAAACGTTCTTTTTTAGAAAGCGTTAAGAAAGTACCGTCTTTCTTCATTCTATCAATCATAGCCATTTTTTTAACAGCTTTTCTAATAGTTACGAAGTTCGTTAACATACCACCTGGCCATCTTTCAGTGATGTAAGGCATCGTGATAGATCCTGCTTTTTCAGCAACGATATCTTTTGCTTGCTTTTTTGTTGCAACAAATAAAATTTTACGACCAGAAGCTGCAATTTTAGCTAATGCTTCTCCAGCTTCGTCAATTTTAGCTGCTGTTTTGTATAGGTTAATAATATGGATGCCGTTACGCTCCATGTATACGTAAGGAGCCATGTTTGGATCCCACTTACGTGTAAGGTGACCGAAGTGTACACCTGCTTCAAGTAATTCTTTTACTTCTACTGCCATTTTTAATAGTTTACGTTCTGTTGATTAGCAATGTTCCATTTGGCTCTTGGCTTTTAGCTTTTGGCTCTTGGCTTCATTTAGATGCTTAACTAAATCCTGACCTTTAGGTCATGGACAACAATAACTGATTTAATTTTTTTTGTTTGAAATGTAAATGCTTCGACTATGCTTAGCAAGACATTTCGGATAATATTAACGTTTAGAGAATTGGAATTTCTTACGCGCTTTTTTCTGACCGAATTTTTTACGCTCTACCATTCTTGGATCTCTTGTTAATAAACCTTCTGGTTTTAGAGTTAATCTGTTTTCAGCATCCAATTCGCACATGGCGCGAGAGATTGCTAAACGAACAGCTTCTGCTTGACCAGTGATACCACCACCTAATACATTTACTGTAATATCAAAGTTGCTATCATTGTTAGTCATAACTAAAGGTTGCTTTACTTTGTACTGTAAAGTTGCAGTTGGAAAGTAAGCAGTTATGTCTTTTTTATTAATCGTGATGGCTCCTGTTCCAGAAGCTACATACACACGAGCAACAGCCGTCTTTCTACGGCCAATTTTGTGAATTACATCCATTATTTGAATTCGTTTAAGTTAATTGTTTTTGGTTTTTGTGCAGCATGTGCATGTTCTGTACCAACAACAACTGTAAGGTTACGGAATAAATCTGCCCCTAATTTGTTTTTAGGTAACATTCCTTTTACTGATTTTTCTACTACTCTTGATGGGTCTTTCCCAAACAATTCTGTAGCAGTTAAACTTCTTTGACCACCTGGATAACCTGTGTGACGAATGTACGTTTTATCGTTCCATTTGTTTCCAGTTAAGTTGATTTTTTCAGAGTTGATAACAATTACGTTATCACCACAATCAACGTGTGGTGTGAAGCTAGGCTTGTGTTTACCTCTTAAAAGTATTGCAACTTTTGAAGCTAAACGGCCCAAAGACTGTCCTTCAGCGTCAACTAAAACCCACTGCTTATCTGCAGTTGCTTTATTGGCTGAAATTGTTTTGTAGCTTAATGTGTCCACGTTATTAATTATTTTTTATTAAACATTCCTCTTTCAAAAAGAGTTTGCAAATGTACGATATTCTGTTTGATAACCAAATAGTGAATAACTTTTTTATTGTCTATTAAAAATATTTTGATAATCAGTGGTTTAGAAAGTTTCGAAACAAAGTTTATTAAAGGCATTAAATGCGTTAAAACAGGTTCTTGTTTTCTTGATTTTTATAATGAATATGACTACGTTATTTTTTTGAAATGTATTCAAGTTAAACTTCAATGACTCCTTGTTATCATTCATAAAAAAAGGAAGGCGTTATAGCGATAAATTACCACATCATGTTTATGAACCGATTTTTGTCTATTTTTGCAACGTGAAACAAGAGTTACAACTTTCAGATTGGTTGCCTACCACAAACAAAGAGGTGAAAATACGCGGATGGGATGCGCTAGACGTTATTCTGTTTAGTGGTGATGCTTATGTAGATCATCCATCGTTTGGGCCTGCGGTTATTGGTCGTATTTTAGAAAGTTATGGTTTGCGGGTTGCCATTGTGCCACAGCCTAATGTGAATGATAATCTTCAGGATTTTGTAAAAATGGGTGCTCCAAAATTGTTTTTTGCGGTTACTGGAGGTTGTATGGACCCGATGATTAGTAATTATACTGCTAGCAAAAAGAAGCGTGATAAAGATGCCTACACTCCTAATGGCGATATTGGTTTTAGACCGGATTACGCTACTACAGTGTACACTAATATTTTAAAGGAAAAATGGCCAGATATACCTGTTTTAATAGGAGGTATAGAGGCGTCGTTACGTCGTGTGACGCATTACGATTATTGGAGTGATAAGTTGATGCCTTCAATTTTAGAAAGCTCAAAAGCTGATATGTTGGTTTATGGCATGGGTGAACAACCTTTACGAGAAGTGGTGCGATTGCTAGAAAAAGGGGTTCCTTTTAAAAACATAAATACCGTATTACAAACCGCTATTTTGTTAGATAATGAGGAAGATGTGCCTAAGAATAGTAATTGGGAAGATGTAGAAATTGTATCGCACGAAACATGTTTACAAGACAAAAAAGCATATGCTTCTAACTTTAAAACGATAGAACAAGAGAGTAATAAACTGGCTGCAAGACGTATTTTTCAGAAAGTTGGCAAAAAGACGTTGATGATTAATCCGCCATATCCAACGATGACGGAAGATGAAATTGATGCTTCTTTTGATTTGCCTTACACGAGATTACCTCACCCAAAATATAATAAGCGTGGACCCATTCCTGCTTATGAAATGATTAAGTTTTCCATTAATATCCATCGTGGGTGTTTTGGAGGTTGTAGTTTTTGTACTATTTCCGCACATCAAGGGAAATTTATAGCATCTAGAAGTCAGGAGTCTGTTTTGCGTGAAGTTGATACGGTGGCAAACATGCCCGACTTTAAAGGCTATTTGTCAGATATTGGTGGCCCAAGTGCGAATATGTATAAAATGAAAGGCAAAATACAGTCTATATGCGATAAGTGTGTAGCACCTTCGTGTATTTCGCCTGTTATTTGTAGTAACCTCGACACGTCTCACAAACCTTTAACCGAGTTGTACCGAGCGGTTGATAGCCATCCAAAAATTAAAAAATCGTTTATTGGAAGTGGTATTCGTCATGATATGTTAGTGCCTGAATTCAATAAAAATGCCGACCCGAAAGAGTTGGATGATTACACCGAAGAGGTGATGACGAAGCATATTTCTGGACGATTAAAAGTAGCTCCAGAACATACCAGCGACCCCGTTTTAAAGTTAATGCGGAAACCGTCATTTTCTTATTTCCATAAGTTTAAGGAACGCTTTGATAAAATTAATATTAAGAAAGGTTTAAACTTGCAGTTGATCCCTTATTTTATATCGAATCACCCTGCGTGTGAAGCTGAAGACATGGCGAATCTTGCTGCCGAAACCAAAGATATGGGCTTTCAGTTAGAGCAAGTTCAAGGGTTTACACCAACGCCTATGACGGTAGCTACGGTTATTTATTATAGCGGTTACCACCCATACACGCTTAAAAAAGTAAATACGCCAAAAACCCAGAAAGAAAAAGATGAGCAACATCGTTTTTTCTTTTGGTATAAAAACGAAAATAAAGATTGGATTCGAAAAACCTTAAATAAATTAGGCCGTCAAGATTTATTGAATGTGTTATTACCTGAGAATGATAAATGGCGTAAAAACAAACCAAGTGGCGATGCCAAACATACGTTTGATGATGCTATTCCTTTTAATCAACGGAAAAATAAGGCTAAGTTTAAGAGTAAGAAGAAACGGTAGGTTTTAAATAGCTTCTCCAAATGTTATTAGATTATTGTCTGGGTCAAGTAACGAAAACTCTTTTTGTCCCCATGGTTTTATTTGTAAATGTCCTGCGGGATGAATGCCTATCCCCTTTTCTACAAATGAGTTGTAAAGCGTATCAATGTATTGGTTCGAATGTAAATTTGTCCATAATTTTCTTTAGGATCAAGTTCTTTGTATTCAAAAAAATGGATTTGAATATGGTCTTTTTGAACCATTAAATAACCATCAAAATCGGCACTTCCAAATACCTCAAAACCTAATTTGGTTATATAATAGTCTTTAGTCACTGCTTTGTCTCGCATGGGAAGCTTTGGATGAATGTCGGTTAACATATTTAATTGGCATTAAACTTTTCATTATTCTCTTTAACTCTAAACTTTACAATACGAGCAATTAAATCAATAGGCAGTGGAGCATTTATAGGAAATTGAACAGAGCCTTTGCCTTGTTTAAAAACACTTAATTCTTCAGCGAAAGCTTCATGTCCTGTTGGAGTTGCATAAAAACCAATATGATTTTTATAACCAGCAAAATAAACCAATGGTTTTTTATACGTTTTGTATGCAGGCATGCCGTATGACATAGACTCCACAGCATCTGGAGCATTATTCAAAATAATGTTTCTAATACAATTTAGTTTTTCCTGTATTTCTTCTGAAAAGGTATTTATATAAGCATCAACCGTGTTAAAATCTGTTTTCATTTTTTTTAAGATTCTTGGTTTAGTGGTTCTTTTGAAGAGTATTAGATATAATTATTAATACCCTAAAAGTTCTTTTTCCAACAAGAACAGTATTTTTTTATCTTTTTCTGTTAGTTTTTTTGAAACATCTTCTGAATTGAAATGTAGTTTAAAGGAATAAATGGCACTTTCAAGATTGGTAATATTATACCCAATGAATTTTAGGGCTCTTTTGGCATCAAAATCCTCTTTAAGTTCTACATCTGCCAACAGTTCTTCTTTATACCAAATACCATATCCACTTAGCGCTAATGTTTTCCATGGAAAAAATGCACTCGGGTCTACTTTTCTGCCAGGAGCTATATCGGCATGACCAATAATATTTTGTTTTGGTATTTTATACTTTTTGGTTAAATCTTCTAACAGCCACGTTAAACTATTTATTTGTGCGTATGAGAATGCTTCTTCACCATCATTATCCAACTCAATACCTATAGAAACACTATTTAAATCACTTACTGTCCCCCAAGTACCGCTTCCAGCATGCCAACCCCGTAATAAATCGTTTAACATTTGGGTGATAGTTCCATCATCACAAATTACGTAATGCGAACTTACTTGGGTGCTTTGAAGAGCAAACGTTTTATAGGTTTCTTCACAGCTATTTTGTTCGGTATGGTGAATGACAATAAAATTGGGTTTACGTAAATTGAAATTTTGAGATTCAATAACCTGTACCGTTTTATTGTTAATAGTATCAGGTTGAATATATTGCAAACTCTTCCCAAGAGTTTTAGCCTGTTTTTTGTAAGATGCTTTAGAAACTTTGTAGATATCTTTTGAACAACTAACCAATAGCAGACAAATAAAAATGGTTTTTAAATATTTCAAAATCATAATTTTTTAATGTGCTTCCAACCAATCATTACCAACTCCCAATTCAACATCTAATGGTACTTCAAGTTTATAGGCGTTTTCCATTTCGGTTTTAACCAATGTTTTTATGGTTTCCAATTCGGGTTTATAAACATCAAAAACCAACTCATCATGCACTTGTAAGAGCATTTTGGTTTTAAAATTTCCAGCTTGAAGTTTATCATAAATATTAATCATGGCGATTTTAATAATGTCGGCAGCACTTCCTTGTATTGGTGCATTTACAGCATTACGTTCGGCAGCACCACGTACTACCGCATTTCTGGAATTGATATCGTTTAAATAGCGGCGTCTGCCTAAAACGGTTTGTACATAGCCATTATCACGCGCAAAATCGACCAACTCACTCATATAATTACGAAGTTTTGGATAGGTTTCGTAATACGTATCGATCAATTCTTTTGATTCACTTCGCGATAAATCTGTTTGATTGCTTAACCCAAACGCTGAAACACCATAAATAATACCAAAGTTTACGGTTTTGGCGTTACTACGTTGTTCACGAGTCACCTCATCAATAGGCACATTAAACACTTTAGAAGCTGTTGAAGCGTGAATATCTTCACCATTTTTAAAAGCATTAATCATGGTCTCTTCCTTACTTAAAGCTGCAATGATACGCAGTTCTATTTGGGAATAATCGGCAGCTAATAAGGTGTAATCTTCGCTTCGCGGAATAAACGCTTTACGCACTTGACGCCCACGTTCGGTACGAATAGGAATATTTTGAAGATTTGGGTTGTTGCTTGAAAGTCGACCCGTAGCGGCAACCGTTTGCATGTAATCGGTATGCACTCTGCCTGTTGATGGCTCTACTTGTGTTGGTAAGGCATCTACATAGGTGCTTTTTAGTTTTGCGAGTCCGCGATAGTCTAAAATATGCTGAATAATATCGTGGTCTTTTGCCAAATAACTCAAAATATCTTCCGAAGTAGCATATTGACCTGTTTTGGTTTTTTTAGGTTTATCAACCAATTTTAATTTGTCAAATAGAATATCACCCAATTGTTTTGGTGAAGCGATATTGAATTCTTCACCAGCCTCCGTATAAATTTTTATTTCTAAAGATTTGATATCACTATTTAATTGTTCTGAAAGTGAATTTAAAAATTTCTCATCTAAATTAATTCCTTCCAATTCCATAGCAGCCAAAACGCGGAGTAATGGGATTTCAATATCATCAAATAATTTTTGTGTATTGGCGTCGCCTAATTCTTTTTCAAAATGTTCTTTAAGTTGAAGCGTGATATCGGCATCTTCTACAGCGTATTCCGTTTGTTTTTCTAAAGCAACATCGCGCATCGATAATTGGTTTTTGCCTTTTTTTCCTATTAATTCTTCAATTGAAATAGGCGTGTAATTTAAATAGGTCTCAGCCAACACATCCATATTATGCCGCATGTCTGGATTAATTAAATAGTGCGCCAACATGGTATCGAACAATTTTCCTTTAACTTCAACCTTATATTTAGCAAGTACTTTAATATCATATTTTAAATTCTGACCAATTTTTTGGATGGTTTCACTTTCAAAAAAAGGACGCAATTGTTCAATCAATTCTTGAGCTTCTTCTTTATTTTCAGGAAACGGTAGGTAAAACCCTTTGCCCACTTCCCAAGAAAAAGCAATACCAACCAACTCTGCCGTAATGGGGTTCAATCCAGTGGTTTCGGTATCAAAACAGACTGAGGTTTGGTTCATTAAATTTTTAACAAACAATTTTGTTGCCATGCCTGAAGCCACACTTTGGTAAAAATGTGAACTTGTTTGGGCGGTATTTCTAGTGAATCCTGAAACAGTTTCCGTTTTTTCTGAAGTTGAAATATCTCCTCCAAATAACGAAAATTGTCCTGCTCCTGCTGAAGCTGTTTCTTTAGGTGTTGCTTTTATTTCTGTTGTATTTGAAGCTGATGCTGTTTCAGTTGAAGTTGCTTCGACAGCAAATGTTTTTTCAAAATTAGCAAGTAATTGTCTAAATTCTAATTCCTGAAAAATTTCGGTTACTTTCGGTAAATCGGGTTGGTCCAATTCAAAATCCTTAGCATGAAACGTTACGGGAACATCCAACATGATGGTTGCCAATTTTTTTGAAAGCAATCCTAGTTCTTTGTTAGCTTCAATGTTTTCCCTCATTTTGCCTTTCAGTTCATGGGTGTTGTCTAAAAGATTTTCCATACTACCGTATTGCGCCAACAGTTTCTTAGCTGTTTTTTCGCCAACTCCGGGCAATCCAGGGATATTGTCACTAGAATCGCCCATCATACCTAAAAAGTCAATGACTTGTAATGGGTCTGTCACTTCAAACTTTTTCTGAACTTCGGGGATTCCCCAAGTTTCATAACCACCACCAAATACGGGACGGTATATAAAAATATTTTCAGTAACTAATTGTGCAAAATCTTTATCTGGTGTAACCATATAGGTTTTATACCCTTCTTTTTCCGCTTGTCGGGATAAAGTACCAATAACATCATCTGCTTCATAACCATCTTTTACCATTATAGGAATGTGCATCGCCTTCAGAATTTCGCAAATATGGGGAATGGCTGTTTTAATCCCTTCAGGTGTTTCATCTCTATTGGCTTTGTAGGCTTCAAACATTTCAACACGATCGGCACTTCCGCCTTTATCAAAACATACTGCTAAATGGTCTGGTCGTTCACGCTTAATAACATCTAAAAGTGAATTCATAAAACCCATAATAGCCGAAGTATCTTGACCTTTAGAATTGATTCGTGGGTTTTTTATAAAGGCATAATACCCACGGAAAATTAAAGCATAAGCATCTACTAAAAAAAGGCGTTTTTGATCGGACATGTTGTTTGTTTTGATAGAATTTCAAAACTACGAAAAGTATTTTTGATTTAAAGATTAAGCTAAACTATTGATGCTGTTTTTTATCAAAAAACTGAAATCCCAATGTTTAACAATTTCATAAGAAAATAAAAATGCGAAATGAGTAACTTTACACATTAAATTCGGAATATATGCTTCGTTGGATTTTCTTTCTAGTCCTTTTCATAATTGTTGATATTTATGCGTTTCAAGCCATTAAAACGGTAACAAAAAACAATTGGATTCACATTATATATTGGCTCATATCATTATTGGTTGTTGGTAATTTTATATATAATTATTACGGATTTAACAGAAGCGATGGCTTTAACCATGCCCACGCCTTTGCTTTCGGATTTTTACTCGCCTTGGTAATTCCGAAAATGGTTTTATTGTTGGGTATGTTTGCCGAAGATATTTTTAGACTGCCACAAGCTATTTACCGCTACTTTGCGCATGGAGACACTGCCCAAGGCAACTATTTCCCATCACGCAGAAAATTTATTAGTAGCATGGCATTAGGCATTGCTGCCATACCACTAACTTCCATTATTTATGGAATATATAGAGGGAAATACAATTTTAAAGTTTTAAAATATACACTAACGTTTGAAGATTTACCACAAGCCTTTGATGGTTATAAAATTACCCAAATTAGCGATATCCATTCAGGTAGTTTTGATGATATGGAAAAGGTTAAATACGCCGTAAATTTAGTAAACGAACAACAAAGTGATGTGATTTTGTTTACAGGCGATATGGTAAATAATAAAGCAGATGAATTGCGTCCTTATGTAGATGTTTTTAATAAACTCCATGCCAAAGACGGTAAGTATTCAATATTAGGAAACCATGATTACGGAGATTATGCCACATGGAGTTCTGAAGCTGCAAAACATCAAAATTTGGAAGATTTAAAAGCCCTTCAAAAGCAAATAGGTTTTGATTTATTACTCAATGAGCATCGTTACTTAGAAAAAGATGGTGAAAAAATTGCTTTAATAGGTGTTGAAAACTGGGGAACAGGAGGCTTTAAACAAGCAGGCGATTTAAAAAAAGCGTCACAAAACATAAAAGCTGCCGATTTTAAAGTTTTAATGAGTCACGATCCAACACATTGGGAAAAGAAAGTAATTCCAGATGATTATCATTACCACTTAACATTAAGCGGGCATACACATGGGATGCAGTTTGGAATAGAAATTCCTGGGTGGTTTAAATGGAGTCCTGCAAAATGGCGCTACAAATATTGGGCAGGTATTTATAATGAAATGGGACAATACATAAATGTGAACAGAGGTTTTGGGTATTTAGCCTTCCCTGGTCGTGTTGGAATATGGCCAGAAATAACCGTAATAGAACTAAAAAAAGGCACGCCAACGGCATGATTTTTTCAGTTTTTTATATTCAAAGAAATTGCTTAGTTTTATAACAATTCATTATAAGCAGCGTGTTTATTGATATTTTCGAAAAATTGCGTAGGTTTGTATAAGTACATTTGACTAATAAACAATAAAGTATGTCAAAATTTGGGGAACTAATTGATGTAGAAATTCCTGTTTTGTTAGAGTTTTTTACAGATTGGAATGATCAATCTACAACCATGCATGCCGTTTTAAGAGATGTAGCTGCCGCACTTGGCGATAAGGCTAAAGTAATTAAAATTGATGTTGAAAAAAACGAAGAACTTGCCGAAGCCTTGCGCGTAAAAACATTGCCAACTTTAATTATTTATAAAGATGGTGAAATGAAATGGCGCCAAAGTGGCGAGCAAGATGCCAATACGCTAATTGGTATCATTCAAAAGTACGTTTAACTTACTGTGTAGATTTTAATCTTATTATTTTATATTTTGATTGGGCTTTCCGCTATTTTAAAAAACAACTTCCATTAGCAGGCTAAACGAAAAAAATAAGACACAAATTATAACTGCTAATTTGCAAATTGTTGCGTTAGTAAGCATTTAAATTTGCGAATTAGCGGTTATAATTTGTAATTGAAAAAGCAATATTGGTTTATTGCCAAGTATATTTCTTTCTTTTTGCTTGTTCTTTAATGGCATTAGTCATGGCGTTTTCCAAACCATTTTTAGCATCTGTTTTTTGTTCTGAAATAAACACTTTGCGTTTCTCGTTCAAATCTTGAATTTTATTTTGAATCTGTTCGCGCTCTTTCTTTTTTTCTGAAACATATTTTTTAATTTCTGTAGCCGATTTTCCTTTCAATTCTTCCGGCAACCCATCATCTTTTAAAGTTTCAACCGAAACCTTTTTTAATTCAACAGCATCCACTAAATCCCAAGTTTCATTTTTGTATAAATGCGAACTTTTGCTTACCGTTCTGCTCACTGCATTGGCTTTACTGTAGCCTTGTGCATTGTTATCTTGTTCAGCTTGTAACTCCATTTTTTGTTTTCCTTTAGAGCCATAAATCACATAGGTTTTATTTAATTTTTGGTTTAGTATTAGAATCTCATCATCATAAGGCGATACGATATGAACCGTTGTTTTATTTTGATTAATAGCCATATAATCACCATTGGTTAATGCAGCACCGTCTTTCCATGAGGTAGAAATACCTTGGTTATAATCGCCACAAAAAATAGTATTTATAGTAATGTCTTTTTCTTTAGCATTAATGGATGCGTCTTTGTAGTTAAGTTTTCCTTGTGTAAAAGGTTCGTTTCCAGCAATAAAAATAAGTTTTAAATCATCGGCATTTTTACCCCAATTTAGTTGGTTTATGGAGGTTTGAATCACTTGTCCGCAATATTCCTCGCCACCATTGGTGGTTAATGAAAATAGTTCTTTTGAGATTTCATCCAAATCGTTACTAAAAGCTAGAACTTGACGGATGTAGCCTTCCGCACTATTCAATCTATCATTACCATATTCGTATAAAGCAATTTCTAAATTGGGTTTTGCAGTACCGCATTTAGCATAGGATAGCTCATTTACAATATCCCAAAGTTGGGCTTTTGCTTGGTCTATTAATCCGTCCATACTATTACTGGTGTCCAACAAAAGTGCTACTTTAATATATTGTTTGTTAGTTTCGGGTTTTAAAGTTTCTACTTTGGCGTATTCAATAGGTTGTTTTTTGTTGTTGGCGTTGCAAGCTGTAAAACCTATTAATGTTATCCCTAATACGAGTGTTTTAAAATGTGTCTTCATGTGTTTGCGTTTTTTTTTAATTTAATATGAATTTTGCCATAACACTTGCTGTTATAGTAATTGTTTTAATTTTTAAATCTTGAATTTTTTCTTGTTTATTAGTACCGTAACCTACAACGACTACTTCGTTAAGTACGTTTAAGTTATTTTCGTATTGGGAATTGTTATAACTGTTTGTTTCTTGAATAAATAAAGCCTTTCCGATGTTCTGATTTATAGCTTCGGCATAGGATTTTGCTTTTTCTTTAGCGACTTTTAATGCTTCTATTTTAGCCTCTCGTTTAAATTTTTCAATCTCAGAATGACTTACTTTTATTATAGAAATATTAGAAAGATCAATTCTATCGAGTGCTTCATATACTTTACCAAGTGTTTTTCCGTCTTTCACTATAAGTTCATAGCGTTTAATTTTACTTACTTCATTATCTCCAAAAACTTTTCTTTTGTAGTAACCGTCA
This sequence comes from Mariniflexile fucanivorans, assembly GCF_004341235.1. GTDB lineage: Bacteria > Bacteroidota > Bacteroidia > Flavobacteriales > Flavobacteriaceae > Mariniflexile > Mariniflexile fucanivorans. The sequence continues at coordinate 462,974 of NZ_SLUP01000001.1, read as the reverse complement.
AAATCAATTATAGAAAAGTTGTGATCCATATCAATATTTAAAGATTTTAAGATTGAAATCATTTGATTTTCTTGATCTTCAACACTTACTTTTCCTCTTTTATCATTTTCATTAAGTATAATGTTTATGTAAATTTCATTGGGAATAATTTCGGTTTCAATTTGACCTGTTACTTCAATGTATGGTTGATCAATAAAATTTTTTCCTTGGGTTTGTGAAAATGATATAAATGCTGTCAGTGATAAAAATAAAAAGGCAGGAGATGTTTTTAATTTCATAAGATTATATTTTTTTGATTAACTCTGTAAATCTAAAAACAACATAGTTCCTAAAAAATGTAGAATGAGTGAGTGAACACGTTGAGTGAGTGATGCACTTATATAAATGCGTAAACACCTCTTTTTGTTGTGAAATGAATCGTTTTTTATGAAATTGGTATTTTATTTTATCAAGTAAAGTGCGTAAGTTTATCTATTATAAAGAAGAAGATGAAGTTAGTGCCAAAACATATATGGTTTGTATGCGTGATGTTGTTTTCAACAGTTTTGTTGGCTCAAGATAATAGCAGAAGCTTAAACAGTCAACCAAAATTCTCGGTTCGAGGTTCTGTGGTTGAAAGTGACTCTAAAAACCCGATACCAAATGTAAATATTGAAGTAAATGGAGGTTCGTACACAACCACTGATTCCAATGGAAATTTTAGAATTGAGGCCAGGAAAGGCGATGAACTTACTATAAAACACAAAGATTTTGAAACTGTTTATTATACGATTTTAAATAATGAACGCATTAAAGTTGAGGTACAGCCTAGTATTGAAGATGTTAAATATTCGAAGAAAAAGTATTCGAGAACCAATCCCGAATTGTTTAAATCGCTCATAGATTCGGCTGAAACATATTTAAAAAAGGATGCTAAAAGGAGTGTTCAATTTATTGAAAAAGCCTTGGGAGCCAGTAATTCTTCAAAAGAAAATGGTGAAGCTTATGAGGTTTTGGGCGATATTTATTTGCAATGGAAACAGTTCGATTTAGCAGTTTCAAACTACCGAATTAGCCTTCAAAACACGAGTACCAACATCGTTAAGTTAAAACTAGCGTCCGCTTATAAACAAAACAATAACTATCAAGAAAGCCTTCAAATTTATAATAGCATCAATAAAAACCAATTATCAAATTGGCAATTGGTTGAGTTATATGAAGGACTTGGTGATGTGAATCTGTTAACTAAATCGTATCAAGCTTCCATAAATGCATATAACGAAGGGTTGAAAGTGGCGCAAAAACATTTAATTTCCCCGAAGGTAACCGACTTAAACTCTAAAATAGCTCAAGTTTATAATGCCAAAGGTGAAACCCAAAAAGCGAAAGGATTTTTTGATGAATCACTAAAACTGGCTAACAATGAAAACAAGAAAAGAGCTGTTGAAGAAAAAATTAAGGTGGCCGATTTTCAGAATGAAACAAATAATTATTCTGGTGAAATTCAATTAAGAAAGGAAGCCTTAAAACAAATAAGTGAAATCCAAAAAGAAGCTGTTTTAAGTAATGAAAGTGCTTTAACAGCACAAAAACAAAACTATAAGATTGGTAATGCGTATGCCTCCCAAAAAGATTATGAGAATGCCATTCCGTATTTGAAAAAAAGTATTGAAGAAGCCGATACTAAAGAAGATTTAATAGTGCAAAAAGATGCTACACGACGACTTTCGGAAGTGTATAGAGATGCTGGGGAATTTGATAAAGCACTTGTAGCTTACCAAAGTTATGTAGATTTAGTCGATCAATTATACTCAAAAAAGGAACAAGAAATATCGCAGGCAGCACGCTTTAGTAAAGATATCGTTTCAAAACAAAACAGGATTTTAAGTTTAGAAAGCGACAGAGCTTTATCTGAAAGTAAATATGAACTCAATATCGAACAAACCAAGCGTCAAAACATCATAATTTATTCTTTAATTGGTGGACTTGTCTTGTTGCTAGTCGCTGGTTTTTTAATGTTTAAATACATCAAGCAACAACGGTTGGCAAATAATTTGTTGGCATTAAAAAGTTTGAGAAGTCAAATGAATCCGCATTTTATTTTCAATGCATTAAATTCGGTTAATAGTTTTATAGCATCAAATGATGAGCGTGCTGCCAATAAATATCTCACCGATTTTTCATCACTCATGCGTGCCGTTTTAGAAAATAGCGAAGAAGATTTTATTCCTTTGGAAAAAGAAATAGAACTTCTAGAATTATACACCAAACTTGAACATTTTAGATTTCAAGATAAGTTTGATTATAACATCACCATCGATAAAAATATTAACAAAAATGACTTTGTAATTCCACCCATGTTGTTGCAACCTTATATCGAAAATGCCGTTTGGCATGGGTTGCGTTACAAAAAATCAAAAGGATTTTTGGATATTATTATTTCACAATCTACTCCCGAAGAAATTAAAATAACCATTACAGATGATGGCATAGGACGAGAAAAATCGAAAGCTTTAAAAACCGAAAATCAGAAAAAACAGAATTCAAAAGGCATGGGTAATATTAAAAAACGTGTTGCTATTCTAAATGAGATGTATAAAGATAAAGTAGATGTATTTATTGACGATTTTCAAGATGAAGAAGATACAGGAACACGAGTAGTTGTAACCTTGAAAAAAGATTATAAGATTAATGAATTACGATTTTTGATTAACGATTTTTGAATTGAAACAAAAACCAAATGAAAAACGAAATGTCACGCTGAGCCTGTCGAAGCGCCAATAATAATTAACTTTAAAATGAAATTCTATTTCGTATATATTCTTTTATGTTCAGATAACTTCTATTACACAGGAATGACTAATGATTTAGGAAGAAGATTAATACAACACGAATCAGGATACAAAACCGATGGGTACACATTTTCACGACGACCTATTGAACTTAAAAGGCATTTACAATGTACCAACCCAACCGAAGCAATTAAGATTGAAAAGCAAATAAAAGGATGGTCGCACAAAAAGAAAGAAGCTTTAATTAACGAGAAATGGGAAGATTTGGTTGAGTTTTCAAAGAATTATAAAGAAAATGGTCGTCCAGATAATCGGGGTGAGTCCTCGACAAGCTCGGACTGACATACAGGTTATCAATTGGCATTTTCACTAGCATTAAGTTTTGAAACATGATTAAACAACCAAAAAAAGCCAAATGAAAAACGAAATGTCACGCTGAGCTTATCGAAGCGCCAATAAAAATAAAGAATAAAAAATAAAGGAATGAAACTAACCTCCATCATCGTAGAAGACGAAGAAACAAGCAGACAGATTCTCAAAAACTATCTCAAAAAATATTGCCCAAACATAACAGTTTTAGATGAAGCAGCAAACGTTGAAGAAGCTTTGGTGTTAATTCGTAATAACGATTTAGATGTGGTGTTTCTAGACGTAGAAATGCCCTATGGCAATGCGTTCGATTTGCTCGACAAGGTTGGCGATATCAATTTCGAAACCATATTCGTAACAGCTTACAATCATTATGCAATAGATGCTTTAAACGCGCACGCATCCTATTATTTAATGAAACCCATCTCTATTGACGAGCTTATTAAAGCTGTAGATTATGTTACCGAAATAAAAACCAAAGAAAATAAATTACAAAACCAAATACTTGTACCAAAAACCAGCACGGTTAACGGAAAGATAACCATTCCGCAATTAGATGGTTTCGAGGTAATAAATACCTCCGATATTTTATTCTGTAAAGCCGATGATAACTATACCGAAATCCATTTAAACAGCAATAAGAAAAAAATAGTAAGTAAGACGTTAAAATACTTTGAAGATGCGTTAATTGATAGTAATTTTGCAAGAGTACACAAATCGTATTTAGTAAACGTAAACGAAGTTGTGAAATACGTAAAAGGAAAAGGCGGAAGCGTTGTTTTAAGCAACGGAAAAGAAATCATGGTTTCCGCTTCCAGAAAGTCCGAACTTTTATCATATTTCCAATAAAACGTCATTGCGAGGAAAGTATGACCGAAGTAATCTTATTATATGTAACAGGTTGCTTCGTTTTAATAGTCAATAATAGTCAATAATAGTCAATAAAAATAACAAATAGTATCATGCCAATAATAAAACCAGTAAACGGAAAATCACCACAATTGCCAGAAGATTGTTACATAGCCGAAAACGCCACCATCGTGGGCGATGTCGTTGCAGGAAACCAATGCAGTATTTGGTTTAATGCCGTAATTCGTGGCGACGTAAACTTTATAAAAATGGGCAATAAAGTAAACGTGCAAGATGGTGCCGTTATACATGCCACCTATTTAACGTGTCCAACCACAATTGGCAATAACGTATCCATAGGGCACAATGCCATTGTACACGGTTGCACCATTCACGATAATGTTCTAATAGGTATGGGAAGCATCGTTATGGATAATTGCGTTGTAGAAAGTAACAGCATCATAGCAGCAGGTGCTGTAGTAACCCAAAATACGCGAGTAGAGTCGGGTAGTATTTACGCAGGTTGTCCAGCCGTAAAAATAAAAGACATTAGCCAAGAGTTAGTATCTGGTCAAATAGACCGTATCGCCAATAATTATATTAAATATTCAAGCTGGTTTAAGGAGTAAATTCCTTTAAGAAAAGGAATCTTTTTAAGTGTTTGGGCGTTACCCCGAAAAGGGGTCGGGCTATACGCTACAATCTTTTTAAAACGTCATTGCGAGGACGAAGGGCGAAGCAATCTGTCCAATTTAAGTTCTTGCCTAATTTGTCTGTAACAAAGTTTTAAAAAGGCTTTCCACTGCTATCCCTAACCAAATTCGGCAATGTTTTGACGTTTTCAGGGTTGAAGATTGTCTTAAGCATAGCCTAAAAACTAAATCTAGTTCCGTCATTGCGAAGAAAATTTCTAATTTTCTGTGGCAATCTCATAAACCAAAAAGATTACTTCGTCTTCCAATAATTATCGGAACTCCTCGTAACGATACTTTAGGTTATTTCGAACAAAGTAACGGAATATCAACCCGAGCGTCATTGCGACAGCAACGAAGCAATCTCTTAAATTAGGAGTCCTAGATTACTTAGAAAGTTGAAGTTGCAGATTACTTCGTCATGCTTCCTCGTAATGACGTTTATTTAAAATGTAATTTCATCCCTTCATGAGTGGCAACAAAACCCAAATCTTCGTAAAATTTAATAGCCCTGGGTCTTTTTTTGTCCGAAGTTAATTGCAGTACATGTGCATTTCGCTCTTTCGCTCTGTTTATGGTCCATTCAAACATACCTTTTCCAATGCCTAAACCTCTTTGGTCTTTGCGAACCATTACATTTTCTATTTGCGCTCTTATGCCACCACAATAAGACAAGTATTGAATAAAGGTTAATTGAAACGTTCCAATAATGGCATGGTTGTCATCTTCCACAACCATAAGTTCTTGATTGGCATCAGCAATTATGTTTTCAAATGCTTTTAAATAGGCTGCGGGTAATGGCGTTTGGAAATTTTCTCTTTGTTGCCCAAGTGCATCGTCTGCCATGAGTTCTACAATAGCTGAAATATCTTGTGCTGTGGCTTTTCTGAAGGTCATTGTTGGGTGAGGGTTTTTGCTTGGTGTTGTTTTGTAGTGAATATAGTACCTAACCCTACATGGAATTGGGAATATTAAATTTAGGTTTGTTCGTTTAACGTTTATGGGTTTGGAAAGTTGCGTTTTTTTGAATTAGTAGGTAGCTAATTGTCTTTAATAATATTAATAACCCAAAGAAAAAGATTATAATTGTAAGTAGTAGTCTTTCAAATGTACTTTTGATAATTTTTCTGAAGTTATAAAAGACTTCGTCATTATTTTCATTTATCAAATTATTGCCTCTGAATTAAGATACATATAAGACTGTGGGGGTAAGACATTAAAATCTTCCTTTAAGGATAGGGGTTTCTTATATTTTTTAGTGTTTTTAATTTTTATGGCGTGTGCAACTAATTTATTTTCAAAATATTCGTGGAAATAAATTTCAGAAATTCCTGAATATTTTTTTGTTAACTCCCATATTTCACTTGGTGACGAACTTAGAATATCATCTATTTCAAATTCACCAATAACTTGTTGAACTGGGGATGAAGCATAAACAACGACTGTTTTCACGCTTGGATTTTTAAATATAACTTTTCTAAATTCAAATTTTTTTTCGCCTTCAAATATTTTGAAAGCAAACTCTGGTTTAATCGATAATAAAACTTTCATCGCTTTTTGTTGCTTTTAATATATTTTTAAATTGTTCTTTTGAAATTTGTTTAAACCCTCTAGGAGCATCGTTTACTCCGCTTAAAACTTGCAAATCTATCAATTCTTTCATGTTTATTCGGTGTGGAAAGGAGTAAATGTAAAGGAATTTAACGACAAAAGGTTTAGTTCCTGAATATTTCCACATCGCCCTTAGCTGGTCTTCTGGGAATACACTACTTTTTCTGCAATAAACAACGAAATCTTCCTCGTTTATAAAATCATATCTAATTTCTTGAACCACTCCTATCGTTGATACCACGCTTTTATAATAACCACCTGTTCTGTAAAACACAAGAATGTCACCGATATTAGGGTGTGGTAGTAATGCTCGCGAAACATAAACCTTGTTAATTCCGTTTCGATGAGGAAAATCTTCTATAAATTCAGAAGGCGATTCAGTATTTAAGATGGAATCAGGTAGTAATTCTGTATGATAATCAGGATAAATTGGAACGATATAACAATTATTAGTATTTTTTGAAATATATGGATAAGTATGTCTTAAATTATGTTCATTTACTTTCTTGCTAAAATCTCTCACATAAACTAATTCTTCATTTTTTTTACCCCATAACACAAATCCCCACTGCTCAAAAAGGTCAATCAACCTTTTTTGTTCATCTCTTTTATCAAAAATGGTCACATAGATTTCATCTACTTTATTTTTTATAGCGTTGTCAAAAATGATTTTCATAAATCGCTCACCCAATCTAAAGCCATTGTTAATGACCTTAAATGTCCCGATTTTTAATCGTTTTTTAGGTAGAAAAACAGGATTAGTATCTCTGTAGTTCTCATCCATATCCTCAACTTTTAAATAAAGAAAAGATAAAAGTCGACCATTGTTTGAATTTACTGTTATATAAGCTTCTTCGTCAAATTTTTTTATAAACCATTTGTCAAAACCCTCGTAGTCTTCTTTTAAGCTTTCAAAAAAATTATCTTCGAGATTTATTCTGCCAAATTTTAACTTCTGAACATTGAGAACTTTATAGTTTACTAAATCTGGATGCTCTGCAAATGTCTTTTCAAGAAATGAATCTATCGTAAACACCTTACCATCAATACCTAATAGAACAGCTTTTTTATGAATTTTTTTGTCCTCTGTTATCAAAATATCAACCCTTCCAATGAAGACCTCATTTAAAAGTTGGGTATCATTTATATCATTTTGGTTTACGTCAATCTTACCTGATACATCTTTTACTTCCTTTTGTAAAGGCGAAGGAATATCTATTTTTTCGTAGCTATCTAATTTTATCTGAAAAGTTTCAACTGTCTGTTGGTTCTTATATTTTTCAATTTCAGTAATTGACATTGAATGCACACATTTGGTATATTTCACACGGTCTAACCAGCGATATAAAATCCCTACATCTTGGTTTATGACTCTTGATGCTTCTCTATGAATTATAATGTTTGTATCGAGTAAAGCTTTCATAAATTTAAATTTGAATGAAATTTAGATTTTTCCATCTGTAGAATAGATTTATTATGATGTTCAGATAACCAATCAATGTACTTATTTAACCCTGCATTGGTCAAATTAACAGTATATTCAATTTCCATAATGTACATATTTTTACTCTATTTTTTCTTGAGCAAATCCCATCCTTTATCTAAACTATTTTTTATCCATGGCCATATAAAGTAGATAAGTGTTGCAAAGAAAATACAAACTGCAATAAAAATTTCAGCGGGTAATTGGTTCCATACATCTTTGAGCGGCATTTCAGGGTTAAATGATCTACGGTAAGCAGGAATAAACAGTAAAATGCCACACACAATATTAATCAAAATGGCCAAAGAAAATTGACCAAGACCTATACGCTCTTTAGAATAAATAGAAAAAAATGAATAAGATTCAGTCCCTTTCTTTTTATTGAAAACCACAATAAGCTCATCTTTTTTGACTCGCTTATCTCCTAAATATTTATTGAAAGATTCGTGCTCAAGAGTTCTAACATTTTTCAAAGATGAGTTGTCAAAAAATAAAATATCATACTTATTAGGCACGATGTTAAATAAAAAGCAGTTCTCTATATCGCATAACTCTTTATCGCTAAAAAAGTTGATTTGATTATCAGGAATATTTCTTTTCTCATTAATTTTTAAGTCATAAATAATTGTCGATTTACCCATTCCTTTTTTTCTCATTGAGATATATGGGGTTGAAGGTTTAATCCAAAATCGAAAATATATATTAGGCTTATGTTCAGCATTGTGGTCGTTATATGGCTTGAGGTTTACGGTGGCAGTTATTAATTGGTCATTGCTTTTGTCAACAATTATGGGCAAAATGCATAAGTCTTCTCTTTCTGTAAATCCATGTATCACTCCAAATTTATTTCTGCCCCCATCCAAAGAATCAGTTCTTGTGACCGAATCATTAAAAATAAAACGACTGTTCTCAGCAACTTTAAGATTATCATACAAATCTTTTACTTCACAGGCTTTTGTCATCCAAGGTATAAAAAGTGAAATTGCTAAACTGTTGGACTTAATAGTTTCTTTGTTAACTTCAAATCCAAATTCAATCAATGAACTGTTATTATTAAATTCCCATGTGCAAATATGGAATCTCTCCAATTGTAGATGAGTATTATTATCTGTGAATACGAAGAATGAGTTTTCCATTTATATAATTTAGGCTAATAATACTATTTAACTAGCATCATTCATTTTACAATCAGAGCTTTTTAAGTGAATTTATTAAATCCAAATAATTATTTTGGTGACTTACATTTAAAGTTATACCCAAAGTTTTTGACAAGTATTTTGCGTATAAAAGTTCTTCTTTTTGCAAACGTTCTAAATGTTGGCCTGTGTATTTCTCCCCATCTCTCTTCTCCAGTCTTTTTTTTATTTCAAGTATGTCACCAAAAATAACAATTAAAGAAATAGGATTAATTTTTTTAAAAGTTTCCAATGGAATCTTTATAATTTCATTTTGCTTATTAAATAGACAATAATGACCATCTAACAAATATTGTTTCCCTGTTTGTGTTTTTTTTTCTAATCCTGAGATTAAACGTTCTTGTGTATAAATAATGTCTTTTACTTTTTTATTGGCAGAATCTTCACTTATTTCACTCCACTTCAGAAGTTCGCTAGCCGATAAATATTCCATTTTCAACTCACTGCATATGTGTTTACATATAGTACTTTTTCCCACTCCGTGAATACCTCCAATGAAAATTATTTTTCCTATCATATATTTTGTGGGTATGAGGTATAATAAAGTCCCGTTTCAATAAACTTCATCGACTAATAAACCAAATTTAAATTTTTTTCTCACAACACTAGCTCTATTTGTAGGAATTATTGAAAAAATATTTAGCTATGAGCCGATTATTTTTGTTAATCGGCTCATGTTTTTACCTTTTTTTGAGCCAATTAAGTGCTGTTAATTTTGAACGACTATGTCAGAAGCTTGACTAAGCTAAATAAGACCACTAAAAAAAGTTGATAAACTCTCAACATCCAACCCAATACTTTTTTGGAGTTCGGTAACACTACCGTGTTCTATAAACACATCAGGAATGCCTAAAAGTTTGATGTTGTTTTTATAGTGATTTTCAAAAGCAAATTCCAAAACTGCAGAGCCAAAACCACCTTTTATGCTGTTGTCTTCAACGGTAATAATGGTTTCAAATGTTTTGAAGATGGTATGTAATAAAGCTTCGTCCAGAGGTTTTACAAAACGCATATCGTAATGCGCTATGTTTTCGGGTTGTTTGTAGTTTGCAATCGCTTGGGTTACATTTTTGGCAATGGTGCCGATGCTTAAAATGGCTACTTTATTACCTTCTTTTAGTTGAATACCTTTACCAATTTCAATGTTTGTAAATGGTTGTTCCCAATCTACCGTCACGCCCGTACCTCTGGGGTAACGAATAGCAATGGGTAAATCCAAACCTAGTTGCGCAGTGTACATCATGTTGCGCAACTCCATCTCGTTGCGTGGTGCAAAAATGATGAGGTTGGGAATGCATCTTAAAAATGATAAATCAAAAACTCCGTGATGCGTAGCGCCATCTTCACCCACCAAACCTGCGCGGTCTAAACAAAAAATAACGGGTAGTTTTTGTAATGCCACATCGTGGATAATTTGGTCGTAAGCACGTTGTAAAAAGGTGGAATATATGTTGCAAAACGGAATTAACCCTTGGGTGGCCATACCTGCAGCCAACGTTACGGCGTGTTGTTCGGCAATACCCACATCGAAAGCGCGATCTGGCATGTCGTCCATCATATATTTTAAGGAACTTCCTGTTGGCATGGCGGGCGTGATGCCTACAATGTTTTTATTTTGTTTCGCAAGCTCTACAATTGTGTGTCCAAAAACATCTTGATACTTTGTAAATTCAGATTTTGATTTCAAAATAATATCACCCGTAGAAGCATCAAATTTTCCGGGTGCGTGGTAGGTTACCTGGTTTTCTTCGGCTTGTTTTAAGCCTTTGCCTTTGGTGGTAATAACATGTAAAAACTTAGGGCCTTTAACGGTTTTTAAGCGTTTTAATTCTGAAATAATTTTATCAATATCATGTCCATCAATTGGTCCGGAATAATCAATATTTAAGGCTTCAATGATATTGTTTTTTCTATGAATGCCTTTTTTAACGTTGGTTAAATACTGTTTTAAAGCACCTACACTTGGGTCGATGCCAATAGCATTATCGTTTAAAATAACCAATAAATTAGCATCGGTAACACCTGCATGATTCAACCCTTCAAACGCCATACCGCCTGCAATACTGGCATCGCCAATGACTGCGATATGTTGTTTGTATAAATCGCCTTTCAATTTTGAGGCAATGGCCATTCCCAACGCTGCTGAAATAGAGGTCGATGCGTGCCCAACACCAAAAGCATCGAACACACTTTCATCACGTTTTGGGAAACCACTAATGCCGCCTATTTGTCGGTTGGTGTCAAAAATTTCTTTTCTGCCTGTTAAAATTTTATGTCCGTATGCTTGATGGCCCACATCCCAAATGAGTTGGTCTTCGGGTGTGTTAAATACATAATGTAAGGCGATGGTTAATTCCACCACGCCCAAACTAGCGCCTAAATGACCTTCCTTGGTAGCGACAATGTTTATGATAAAGTTTCGTAATTCTTGGGCAAGTTGCCGTAAGTCTTTTTGGTTTAAAAGACGGAGTTCTTTTGGAGAGTGAATATGTTTTAACAATTTGCTCATGTGCTTACAAATGTAATATTTGAAAACGATACAAGCGACATTATCATTTTGAAATTGTATTTTTGATTTTTTAAAATCTAAGTTTCTTTTATGTTACAACCTTTTGATGACACCTATTTTATGAAAAAAGCTTTGCAAGAAGCTGAAATGGCTTTTGATAAGGGCGAAATTCCTGTAGGCGCTGTTATTGTTATTGATAATAGAGTGATTGCCAGAGGACATAATTTAACCGAACTTTTAACCGATGTGACGGCGCATGCAGAAATGCAGGCTATCACTGCGGCATCCAATTTTTTAGGTGGAAAATATTTAAAAGATTGCACGCTTTATGTAACCTTAGAACCTTGCCAAATGTGTGCTGGGGCTTTGTATTGGAGCCAGATTTCGAAAATTGTGTATGGTGCTAGAGATTTGGAACGTGGGTGTATCAATTTGAATACCAAATTGCATCCTAAAACGGTTATAAAAGGTGGGGTTTTGGAAGATGAGGCTTCTGAGCTTTTGAAACGGTTTTTTATACAGAAGCGTAATTTGAATTAGGTTGTTGTCACCTTGAGTATTAACGAGGTTAAAATACATTTTAGACGAAGGTAGCTTACGGAGTAAGTCGAAAGGTTTTTAAAATTGGTTGGTATAGAGGTTTCGACTGCGCTCAACCTGACATGAAACTGAAAACTGAGACTGCGACTGAAGACTTTTTTTGACACGGATTTCACGGAGTTTCACGGATAAATGGTTTCGACTGCGCTCAACCTGACATACTTAAGTGAGAACTGAGACTGCGACTGAAGACTTAAGAGGTTTCGACTTCGCTCAACCTGACAAGAACTGAAAACTGAGACTGAGAACTGAGACTGCGACTGAAGACTTAAGAGGTTTCGACTTCGCTCAACCTGACAAGAACTGAAAACTGAGACTGAGACTGAACACTGTAAATAACCCCGCGTTAGCGATTGAACGGTTTGTTTGAGCTCGCCGACGCAGAAGGCAGCGAGTAGTGAAAGCGCGACCCGTAGGGGAACGCCCAAATGCTAATACTTTTTTTCTTTTTGGTTTTCACGCATTTTATCTAAATTCTCTTTGGTAAGCATATAATCCTTGACATCTTTATCTTTCCAGCGGTAGTATGAAAATAATGGAAAAACGATGAAAAATAAGCCCATAACTCCAAAACCAATGAGTTTTTGTGAATATTCGTTATCTAGAAAGTATCCTGCTAAAATACTTCCGAAAGCGGCTATAAGTAGTATGAGTATAAGGTATTTCATTTTTAGTTAGTCGAGTTTAGTAGATAATTAAAGGGTTATTTTGTGTGTTTTATTAATTGCCGTCTGTAGGCCGTAAGTAGTTTGGATTTAGATATATAGCCGTAATATTTGCCATGTTTGATAACGGGCAAATTCCACGCGCCACTATTTTTAAATTTATCCATTATAACATTCATGGAATCGCCTTCGTAACTAATAATATCGGCATCGGCGTGCATTAAGCTAGAAACGTCAATTTTATCGTATAGGTCTGTTTTAAACATAATATGCCGGATATCGTCTAAGAGTACGACGCCCATAAATTCTCGATTTTCATTAACTACCGGAAAATGATTACGGGACGATTTGGCAACGGCATTTTCCAGCAGATCTTTTAATTTCATATCTGGGGAGAGTTCGATAAAATTAGTTTCAATCACTTTATCAATGTTTAAAACCATGAGTACATTTTGGTCTTTATCGTGTGTTAAGAGTTCGCCTCGTTCAGCCAGTTTCATAGTATATATTGAGTGCGACACGTAATATTTTGTAATGGCAAATGAAATAGCGGCAACAATCATAAGTGGTACAAAGAGTTCATGGCCACTTGTAATTTCAGCTATAAGAAAAATGGCAGTGAGTGGTGCATGGAGCACGCCTGCCATTAAACCTGTCATGCCTAAAAGTGTAAAATTAGCTTCGGGAACCGATAAATTTAAGCCAATATTATTAACTATTTTAGCAAATACATTGCCTAAAACACTGCCCATAATAAGTGTTGGGATAAAAATACCGCCAACGCCTCCAGCTCCAAAGGTGGTAGTCATGGCAACTGCCTTGAAAACAGCGATGCCTAAAAGCAAACCAATAACAACCCAAATGTTGGTTAAATCGAAATTGAAAGGCATTTTGCCAATGGCCGCTATATGGTCGCCTTTTAAAAGGTTGTTCATAATACCGTAACCCTCACCGTAAAGTGGTGGAATAAAATAAAGCATGGTACCAATGGCTAATCCGCCAATTAATAGGCGCACCGCACGACTTTCAAATTGTTTAAAAAAGTTGGTAATGGCAAAAAATACTTTTGAAAAATATACAGAGGTTATAGCAGTTACAATGCCTAAAAGAATATACAGTGGTATATCTTTAAAATTAAAATTATCAGTTAAATCGACGTGCAGCAACACATCGGTTCCTAAAAACAAATAGGAGGTAATTACTGCGGATATGGATGCCAGCAATAAGGGGACCAACGATGTGAAAGCAATATCTAAACTAAAAATTTCTACAGCAAAAACAACCGCTGCGATGGGGGCTTTAAACATGGAAGCCATAGCGCCCGCAGAAGCACAACCAATTAAAAGCAAACGGGTTTTGGTACTCATGTGAAAAAACTGTGCGGTGTTAGATCCCAAAGCGGCCCCGACACTCACCGCGGGTCCTTGTAAACCAACCGATCCACCGAACCCTGCCGTTAAGGGTGCTGTAATTAATGCAGCGTAAATATTATATCTTGGAAGAATGCCATTTAATTTTGATAATCCGTATAAAGTGGTTGAAATACCATGACCAATATGTTTTTTAAGCCAAGTTTGTTTTATGATATAAACCAATGCCAAACCAATCATCGGGAATATAAAATAAAGCGTGTTTTGATAGTTTTTTAAGAAGTCTAATTCTAATAACGATCGAATATAATGGGTTAAGTTTTTAAGAACAACGGTTCCCATACCCGCAAAAACCCCAACCAATACGCTAAGAATGTAAATAAATTGGCGCTCTGAAATATGTTTATATTTCCAGATTAAGAATTGGCGCAACAGTTTTTTTGAGTTAATTGGCATTTTATAAAAATACTAAATAAATCTGCGATAAAGTGTATTCGTTTTGACGATTTAAATGAAGGCCAAATTTGACTTTATGTGTTGCCTTGCAAGGTTATTAATTGACGCCTATAAGCGGTTAATAGTTTCGATTTTGAAATAAATCCGAAGTATTTTCCATCTTTAATTACCGGCAAGTTCCATGCACTACTATCCTGAAATTTTTGCATGATTTCGGTCATTTTGTCTTTATCAAAGTCAATAATTTCAGGTGCTGGTTGCATAATATCGTGTGCTACCACATCGCCATATAAATCTTGATCGAACATAATAGGTCTTAAATCGTCTAAAAGTATAACGCCTACTAACTCTTGAGTTTTAGATTTTACAACAGGAAAAATATTACGGTTTGATTTGATAACAGCTGTATGTACAATTTCTCCCAAATTCATATTCGATGTGATGGTTACAAAATTGGTTTCAATCACTTTATCTATATCCATTAAAGTTAGTACTGCATGGTCTTTGTCGTGAGTAATTAAGTCGCCTTTTCTTGCAAGTTGCATATTATAAACAGAATGCGGACTAAAATATTTAGTTAAACCGTATGCTATAGTGGCGGTGAGCATTAAAGGAATAATAAGTTCGTAACC
This sequence comes from Mariniflexile fucanivorans, assembly GCF_004341235.1. Classification (GTDB taxonomy): domain Bacteria; phylum Bacteroidota; class Bacteroidia; order Flavobacteriales; family Flavobacteriaceae; genus Mariniflexile; species Mariniflexile fucanivorans. Next base: position 447,771 of record NZ_SLUP01000001.1, on the reverse strand, counting down.
ACTCGTTAATTCTGCAATTAAGAAAATAGCCGTTAAAGGCGCATGTAAAACCCCCGCTAATAAACCTGCCATACCAACTAAGGAGAAATTACTTTCGGAAACTGGGGCGTTAAATAAGCCGCAGTTATTAATTATTTTAGCTATGCAATTGCCCATGATGCTACCCATAAAAAGTGTAGGAGCAAAAATACCGCCCACACCGCCAGCACCAAAGGTTAATGAACTCGCTATGATTTTAAAAAACACCAGGCCAGACAGCAGCAATATAACAATCCAAATATTTGTTAAATCCATTTGCATGACATTTTGTTCTAAAGCTATTTCAACATTACCTGCAATTAAATTATTAATAACATCAAACCCTTCACCATAAAGTGGCGGAATAAAGTAAATAAGAACACCTAAGCCTATTCCGCCAATAATCAGGCGTTTTATGGGGGAGTTAAAGGTATCAAATAGTGTATGGATTTTATGGTAAACCTGCGTGAAATAAATAGAAGTAATAGCGGCAAAAACACCAAGAACCATGTAAAAAGGAGTGTCTGAGATTACAAATTTATCTTCAATTTTAAAAGGCAATAGAATATCATCTCCAAAGAAAAAATAAGATGTTAAAATCGCCGAAAGTGACGCTAATAAAAGAGGAAGCATAGAGGCGATTGTTAAATCTAAACTAAACACTTCTATAGCAAAAATAATAGCTGCAATAGGAGCTTTAAAAATAGAGCTCATGGCACCAGCTGCGGCACAACCAATTAATAAATTTCGAGTGGTTTGGTTCATATGAAACATTCTCGAAATATTGGAACCTATCGCAGCACCTGTTGCCACCGTAGGACCTTCTAGTCCAACAGAACCACCAAAACCAACTGTAATGGGTGCCGTTAAAATAGAACCAAACATTTGGTATCTTCTCATGATACCTTTTCGCTTGGAAATGGCGAAAAGGGTGGAAGGAATCCCATGACTCACTTTGTTTCTAATAATATATTTAATAATTAAATAAACAAGTGTAAGCCCAAGAATAGGAAATAAAAAGTAAAAAGCATGGTGGTAATACTTAATTAATTTGCCTTCTAATAGGTGCTGAAAAAAGTGCGTTAAGTTTTTTAAAACAACAGCTCCCACACCTGAGGTGAAACCAATTATTATACTAAGGATATAAACAAATTGTCTGTGAGAAATATGTTTTGCCCTCCAGATGAGTAATTGTTTTAAAATGGTTTGTTTTGGCATGATTAGATTTACTAAAAAATCCTGCTTTACGCAGGATTAATTTTTAAGATTTTAAATTAAGTTTTAGGCTTAGTTCTGTTAATTGTGCATCGTCAATAGCGGCAGGTGCATCAATCATCACATCGCGTCCTGAGTTATTTTTTGGGAATGCGATAAAATCGCGAATGGTTTCTTGTCCGCCAAGAATTGCAACTAATCTATCCAACCCAAATGCTAAACCACCGTGTGGTGGTGCACCATATTGAAAGGCATCCATTAAAAAGCCAAATTGTGCTTTTGCTTGTTCAGGAGTAAACCCTAAGTAATCGAACATTAAGGCTTGGGTTTCTTTATCGTGAATACGTATAGAACCACCACCAATTTCGTTTCCGTTCATTACCAAATCGTAGGCGTTGGCTTTTACGTCACCAGGATTTGTTTTTAATAATTCCAACTGTCCTGGTTTTGGTGATGTGAACGGGTGATGCATGGCGTGGTAACGTTCGGTGTCTTCATCCCATTCCAATAACGGGAAATCCATAACCCAAAGCGGTGCAAATTCCTTAGGATTTCTTAGTCCTAAACGCTCTGCAAATTCCATACGTAATGCACTTAATTGGGTACGTACTTTATTTTTATCGCCTGAGAGCACACAAATTAAATCGCCTGCTTTTGCGCCAGTAACTTCTGCCCATTTTGCTAAATCACCTTCATCATAAAATTTATCTACGGAAGATTTATAAGTACCATCGTCGTTACAACGACAATAAACCATTCCTAAAGCACCAATTTGTGGGCGCTTAACCCAATCGATTAATTGATCAATTTCTTTTCTAGTATAAGCGTTTCCGCCAGGAACTGCAATACCAACAACTAATTCGGCAGAATTAAAAACGCCAAAATCTTTATGTTGGGCAACTTCATTAAGTTCTCCAAACTGCATACCAAAACGGATGTCTGGTTTGTCGTTTCCGTATAAACGCATGGCATCGTCATAAAGCATTCTTGGGAATTTTTCAATGTCAACACCATTCACTTCTTTTAGTAAATGACGTGTCAACCCTTCAAACGCATTTAAAATATCTTCCTGCTCAATAAACGCCATTTCACAATCTATTTGTGTGAATTCGGGCTGTCTATCGGCACGTAAATCTTCATCTCTAAAACATTTCACAATTTGGAAATATTTATCCATGCCACCAACCATCAATAGTTGTTTGAAGGTTTGAGGCGATTGTGGTAGGGCATAAAACTGACCCGCATTCATACGTGATGGCACTACAAAATCGCGTGCGCCTTCTGGAGTCGATTTTATTAAATAAGGCGTTTCAACTTCAATAAAACCTTCTTTAGAAAGATAATTTCTAACCTCTTGTGTTACTTTATGTCTAAAAATCAAGCTATTTTTTACTGGATTTCTACGAATATCCAGGTAACGGTATTTCATTCTTAACTCTTCACCACCATCGGTTTTATCTTCAATAGTGAAAGGTGGCAATAATGCTTCATTTAAAATAGTTAGTTCTGAAACTAATATTTCAATGTCGCCAGTTGGCATATTTGGGTTTTTGGAAGCGCGTTCAATAACAGTTCCTTTTACTTGAATTACGAACTCACGCCCTAAGTTTTGTGCTTGTAAAAGCATCTCTTTAGAGCTGCGTTCTTCATCAAAAACAAGTTGGGTGATGCCGTAACGATCGCGTAAATCGACCCAAACAATAAAACCTTTATCTCTAGATTTTTGTACCCACCCAGCAAGTGTTACTTCTTTATTAATATGCGATGCGTTTAATTCACCACAATTATGACTTCTATACATAGTTAAAAATTGAAGTGCAAATTTAATGAAATACCACAGAGTAGAAATGTTTTGGTATTCTTTTTTAAAGCTGCATTAATTTAATTAAATGGATTGATTACTTTGATTTGTTTTTTTTAAATAAAAATTAAAATCCAACCGATGCATCATCGCCTCTGTGGTCGGCACCGCCTTCTAGTTTTCCATCATCTAAAACAAGAATTCCATCCACTTTTCCTATTACTGGAGAGTCTGTTTCATTTATAAAATAGCCTAAAGCTTTAAGTTTGTCTATCGTGCTTTTATTAAAAGAGTTTGGTTCCATTCTAATTTCATCTGGCAACCATTGATGATGAAACCGAGGGGCATCTACCGCTTGTTGCATAGTCATGTTAAATTCATAAACATTTAGAATCGTTTGTAAAACTGAAGTGATAATGGTAGAACCTCCAGGCGTACCAACAGACATAAATAATTTTCCGTTTTTTTCAATAATAGTAGGTGTCATGGAACTTAGCATACGTTTTTCTGGGGCGATACTATTGGCTTCCGACCCTATTAAACCAAACATATTTGGTGTTCCAGGTTTGCTGCTAAAATCATCCATTTCATTATTTAAAAAGAAACCAAGTTCAGAACAATATAATTTAGATCCATAGGCGCCATTTAAGGTTGTTGTTGCTGAAATAGTATTGCCAAAAGAATCGACAATAGAATAATGTGTGGTTTCATCACTTTCAATTATGTCCACAGTTCCATAGTTGATGTCTTTAGAGGCTGTAGCTTTTGAAAATGAAAAATTGTTCATCCTTTCTTTTAAATAGGGTGTGCTTATTAATGTTTGGACAGGAATTTGAACAAAATCTGGATCTCCTAAAAAATGGCTCCTATCAGCATAAGCACGTCTTTCAGCTTCTGTGATAACTTGAATGGTTTCAATAGCATTATGCCCATAATTATTTAGGTTATAAGGTTCAATCATTTTTAAAATTTGCGCTAAACAAATACCTCCACTTGATGGAGGAGACATGGATATAATTTTTAAATCTTTATAATTAAAGGTGATGGGTGTTCGCCATTTTGGTTCGTATTTTATCAAATCTTCTTCTGTAATTATACTACCATTATCTTGTAAAAAATTCACTAAAATTTTGGCGGTTTCACCTTTATAAAACTCGTCTTTACCATTTAATAATATGCGTTTTAGGGTATTTGCTAAAGGCAAGTTTTTTATGGTGTCGTTTTTTTGCCATTTTTTTTCGAATAAAATTGAAGCTTTATTTACTTGTCTAAAATAAGATTGATATGCTGCCATTCTTTTTTCTTGTTTTTCTGTAACAATAAAACCTTTGGTAGCTAATTCAATAATAGGGTTTAATACATTTTTTATTGGTAATAATCCAAATTTTTCATGAACTTCAAACATTCCTGCTATGGTACCAGGTACACCCACAGACAAGCCGCCAAGTGTACTTTTATTAGGAATAATATGCCCGTTTTCATCTAAATACATGTTTTTAGTTGCAGCTAGTGGTGCTTTTTCTCTATAATCTAAACTGCCTACATCGCCATTTTCCATTCTGTAAACCATAAAACCACCCCCGCCCAAATTACCTGCGTATGGATAAACAACAGCCAAGGCTAACTCCGTAGCGACCATAGCGTCAAAAGCATTTCCGCCATTTTTAAGTATTTCAGCACCAATGTTAGAGGCTTCCATGCGTGCAGATACAACCATGGCATTTTCTGTAACTAAACCTCTGGAATATTGGGGTTTTGTAATTGGAATTTTAGATTCCTTACAAGAATTTAATATTAATAGGAGTACTATTATTTTAAATATGAAATTTGTGTTTTTAATCATAATCAATTAAACAGGTTAGTTTTTGATAAATATGAAAAGAGGCTGTCTGAAAAGTGTATTATATTTACTTTGTCAGGTTGAGCTTGTCGAAACCGATATTCATTATCAATAAGTTAAAATATTTCGACAGGCTCAATATGACACAGAATTACACTTTTCAGACAGCCTCTTTGTTATAAAATAAAAGTTATTTTACTTACCTAAAGGAAGCATCTCTTCTTTAGCAAAACGAATTTTAGCACGATTTACTAAATAGAACATAGCTGGAACTACCACTAAGGTTAAGAAAGTGGCAAAAATTAAACCGAAAATAACGGTCCATGCTAAAGGACCCCAGAAAATAACGTTGTCACCACCTACATAAATATTAGGATTAAACTCTGTAAACAGTTTAAAGAAGTCGATGTTTAAACCAACTGCCAATGGAATTAAACCTAAAACAGTCGTGATAGCTGTTAATAAAACAGGACGTAAACGCGATTTACCACCAGCAATAATGATATCAAAATACATTTGTTTGGTTAAATACTGGTCGTTGTCAACGTTTAAGTCTTCTTTTTTACGATCAATTAGAATTTGGGTATAATCAATAAGTACGATAGCATTATTAACAACAATACCCGCAAGAGAAATAATTCCCATCATGGTCATAATAACCACAAAATCCATTTGAAAAATAACCAAACCTAAAAACACGCCTGCTAAACTTAATATAACGGCACTTAAAATAATAATGGGCTTAGAAATGGAATTAAACTGAGCTACCAATATTAACAAAATACCACCAAGCGCAAATAATAAGGCTTTTAATAAAAAAGCTTGATTTTCGGCTTGTTTTTCTTGTTCTCCGGTAAATTTATAGGTAACGGCTTCAGGCATATCGTACCCTTTTAAATCTTGTTTAAGCTCGGTAACAATATCAGTCGCATTATAACCTCCTAATACGTTGGAATAAAGCGTAATAACTCGTTTTAAGTTTTTACGTTTTATAACGTTAAAGGACTCGATATTAGTAACTTCAACTAAAGGCGATATAGGGATTTGCAGCAATACACCTTTGTTGTTTCTAAACGTGATGGGTTGATTTAAAATGGCATTTTCATTATATCTGTATTCGTCATTAAAACGCACATTTATAGGGTAGTCATCATCAGCATCTTTAAAAGTTGAAGCCTCTTGACCAAAAATAGAGCGTCGAATGGTATTACCAATTTGAGCTGTTTTAATACCCAATTGACCTGCTTTTTGGCGGTTGATGTGTAAATTTAATTCTGGTTTAGATTTATTAACATCCACTTTTAATTCCTCGATACCACCAACGCCAATTTCTTCAATGTGAGCTCTTAATTTTTGAGCTTCGGCAAGCATTTGGTCGTAATCTTCACCAATGATTTCAATGTTGATAGGATAGCCACTAGGCGGACCTGCAGCATCTTTTTCAACTACAACCGAAGCCCCTGGAAAACCTCTTACGGCATCTCGAACTTCATCTAAAACCGTACTACTTTTAATGCCTTTACGTAATTGAAAATCGCGCATAGACAAGGTTACCTTCGCGCGATGTGGCATATCGCTTTGGTTACCACCATCGGTTTGTGGGTTGCCAGAACCCTTCCCAACTTGTGAAATTGCCGATTCTACCATAAAATTAGTGCCATCGGCATCTATATATTTTTCGATGGCTTTATAAACTCGATTTTCAATTTTTTTTGTGAGTTCGTTTGTTTTTTCAATAGAAGTTCCTTCAGGATATTCTATATAGGTAATAATTTGATTAGGTTCGTTTTCAGGAAAAAACAAGACATTGGGTTTTACTATTCCTGTTAAAATAAAAGAGAAAATAAGTAAAACGAACGTTCCAATTAAAACATAATACGCCCGCTTCCCTTTAATGAATCTACTTAAAGTAACTTCATAAAGATCTTCTAATTGTTTAAGCAATTTGTATTGAAAATAATCGATCGCTCCTTTAAGAAAGTATTTATAAACCCATAATAAAATAGCCGATAAAATAGCAAGGTTTCCAAAGCCTGTTAATGCACCAGAGCCGATAGAAAGACCTGAGATTAATAGTAAAGCACCAACAAAAAACAGAATTAAACTCCAACGAATTAATTTGCGTTTACTTAAGGATTCTTCTTCTACTTTCATGTAACGCGATGTAAGCATTGCATTAATTAATAAGGCGACAAACAATGATGAAAATAGTACAACTGAAAGCGTAATTGGAAAATAAATCATGAATTTACCAATAGTTCCTGGCCATAGACCAAGCGGAAAAAACGCTGCTAATGTGGTAGCCGTAGATGCTATAATAGGCCATGCGATTTCTCCCATACCTTGTTTTGCTGCTTTTAGTCTTGGCATGCCCTGGGACATGAGGGAATAAACGTTTTCTACCACCACAATACCGTTGTCAACCAGCATCCCTAAGCCCATAACCAAACCGAATAAAATCATGGTATTCATGGTGTAACCTAAGGAACTTAATATGATAAGCGACATAAGCATGGAAAGCGGAATAGCAAATCCAACAAAAACGGCGTTTCTAAAACCTAAAAAGAACATAAGCACACCAACCACCAGAATAACACCAAAAATGATGTTGTTTACCAAATCGTTTACTTGGTTTTCGGTTTTAATAGATTGGTCGTTTGAGGTGGAAATTGTAAGACCATCAGGTAAATAGGTTTCTTTTTCGTGCTTTATAATTTGTTTGATTTCCTCGACCGCTTCAATCATGTTTTTGCCAGAACGCTTTTTGATGTCGAGCATCACTACAGGTTCACCATATTCACGGGCGTATGTGGTAGCATCTTGTTCCTTAAATTTGACTTCGGCTATATCTTTTAAGAAAATATTACCACCATCGTGCTTTACTATAATGTTTCCTAATTCATAAGGGTCGTCAAACTCGCCAATAATTCGAATGTTTTTTTGGAAGTTGTTATTTATTAAATTTCCTCCAGAAATGGTTTTGTTTTCGTAGTTAATGGCGTCAATAATATCATCAAAACTCACCATGGCTGCCGTCATTTTGTAAATATCTACAGCAACTTCCACTTCTTTATCATCAACACCACGCAGGGTTGCTTCCTTAACTTGCGAGAGTAATTCAATTTTATCTTGCAAATGTTCAGCATAATCTTTTAATTCTTCTGTTGAAAAATTACCGGTAAGACTAATATTTAAAATAGGCATTTCTTCTGAAATGTTCAAATCGAACGCATTAGGCTCTACCTTGGCCCCATTACTTAATGTAGGCCATGTAACGTTTGCTTTTACTTGATCTATTTTGTCTTTAACACGTTGTTTGGCTTCGGCGATGCTTATATTCTCGTCAAACTCAACCAAAATAGTTGAATAATCTTGTAAAGTTTGTGATGTAATTTCTCGAACATCGCTTATGTTTTTAAACTCTTCTTCAAGCGGTTCGGTTACAAACTTTTCTATATCTTCTGCCGAGTTTCCTGGGTTTACGGTGCTAACATAAATTTTAGTTTCAATAATTTCAGGAAACGTTTCTCTGGGCATGCTTAAATAGGACATACTACCACCAACCAGTAAAATAGCGATGATAACGAAAACAGTCATTTTGTTATCGATAGCCCAAGAAGATAGCTTAAATTCTTTATAAGTGTTTTTTATGCTACTCATTGCTTGTGTTTTTAGTGCTTACTTCTTGTCCGTCACGCAATGTACGTGCGCCTTCATTTATAATAATATCGTTTGCTTTTAGGCCTTCTAAAACTTCTACCATACCATTTTGCTCTTTACCTGTTTTTATGGTGATGCGTTTTGCGGTACCTTCAGAATCAGATTTTGGCTCGTATATAAAAACTAAAGATTCGTTGTTACCATTTTTTTGGATGACGTTGTTTGGAACTAAAATGCTTTTTTCTGATGTGTAATCATTCAGTTTTACGGTCGCAATTAAGTTAGGTTTCAAAAAAGCATCTTTATTAGGTAAGGCGACTTGAATACTAAAACTTCTGTTATCAGGATTAATAAAGTTTGAAACTTGACGTATTTTTCCTTGGTAAGTTTTGTTAAGAGAAGGAAAGGCAACCAATACTTCAGAACCTATTGTAATTTTACCTAAGTAAGTTTCTGGCACATCTGCTTTTACATACATGTCATCTAAGTTTACAATGCGCATTAATGGATTTTGCCCAGGATTTACAGCACTACCTTGGTCGGTAATTACTTGGTCAATAGTACCGCTAAAAGGTGCTCTTACAGTGGTTTTTCCTAATTGCGATTGTAATTGGTCGGATGCATTTTTTGAAGCCTCGTAATTTGTTTTGGCTTGTAAGTACTGAATTTCACTACCTATTTTTTGCTCCCATAAACGTGCTTGACGCTCAAACGTAGTTTTTGCTAATGCCGTTTGTGCTTGTACTTGTGCTACTTGACTTGAAAGACCGCCATCATCAATTTTTGCTAATACCTGACCTTTAGATACTTTTTGACCTTCTTTTACATAAACCTGAGTTAAAATACCAGAAAATTGTGGATAAATAACAATATTTTGGTTGGTTTCAACGTCACCTTGTATTTCAGCATAATGCTTAAAAATGGTGTCATTTAAGGTAATGGTTGTTACAATGGCAGCGTGTTTTGTGTCGTCTAAGGTGTTTATTTTGCTTTCCAACAAAGCAATTTGCTTTTTAAGTTCAGATTGTTGTTGGCTTAATTCTTGTTTTTTTGTGCGTAATTCTTGTAGAGAACCTTTTTCAATTAAGGTTTCGACCGATTTTTCTTTATCGCCTCCGCAAGAGACTAAAAGAACAGTTACGATTAATAAAGAATATATATGTTTCATTTTTAATGGAGTTATATGATTATTAGTTTATGAGTTTATGAGTTTATATGATTATGGGTTTATGGGTTTATGAGTTTATGAGTTTATGAGTTTATGGGTTTATTTGTTTTTTGATTAAGTTGAGATTTATGCAAACCATCTAGCATTGCTGTTATTTCTGTGATGTTTTCTCGAATTTGAGTATAATTTTCGTTCGAAATATATTCAAGGTCGTTTGATAAAATAAGTTGATTTAACAATTCTAAAGCAGAACCAAAGGCAATTTCTGTAAATCGTGCTTTATCTTTATTGGTGTGTCTTCCAGAGCCTTCCGCTATATTCGATGCAATGGAAATAGCACATCTTCTCATTTGACTTGTTAAACCGTATCGCTCGTCATCTGGAAACAACTTTGTTGTTTTATATATTGAAACAGACAAGGCTCTTGATTTTTGCCATACGGTTAATTTTTCGAAAGAGAATTGCTTCATTTTTTTATTTAGTTTATGGGTTTATGAGTTTATGGGTTTATGGGTTTATGGGTTTATGGGTTTATGAGTTTATAAGTTTATTTGTTTATGGGTTTATTTGTTTGAGTACTCATAAGCTCATAACCATTTATAACCTCATAACCATTTATAACCTCATAAACCTTTTCTATAATCTAATCAACTTCATTCAATATCGTTTCCAATTCAGCTTTTTTATTTATTACGTCCAGCATGGCTTGTAAAAATTCTTGTTGTGCCGTGTATAATTGGGTTTGTGCTTGTCTTAAATCGAAACTGGAAGCAATACCCTCAAAAAATTTGGTTTGGTTTTTTTTCTCGATGCGTTCTGCAAGGTTTAGATTTTGCTTTTTGTTGTCGTAATCTTCAATAGCAAATTGGTAATCGCTTTTTGCAGACGCCGTTTGAAGTTGTAGTTTTTGTTCGGTTTCAATTAAATCATCTTGTGCTTTTTCTAAGTTAATTTGTGCACGTTGTGTGGCAGCACTTCTACCTAAAGAACTAAAAATAGGAATGTTCATGGTAACGCCAAGTAGGGAAGAGCCAAACCATTTTTGGTCTTTACTTGTAAATTCGAAATCATCACCATAACCACTGTAGCCACCATTTATAAAGGCGTTCAAGGTTGGTAAAGCTTTACTTTTTTCAAGTTTAAGTAAAAGCTCTTTGGCTCTTTTATCATTTTCGGCTATTTGATAATCAATGGAATTATCTAAATCTAAGTCAGAGTCAACCAATTCTAAAGATATATTTTGCACGGTTAAACTTTCAAGGCTATCTGTTAAAACGGTATCGCTATAAACATCCAAACCTAAAGTGATGTTTAACATTTGGTATGCTAACGTTTTTAAGCGGGTGGTATTACTTAATGAGCTGCTTACCCCAGATAGTGTTATTTGAAGTTGTTCAACACTTTCTTCTTCTTCCAAGCCATTTTCAAACATTTTTGATAAATCGTATAGGTTTTTTTCAAGAATGGTTTTGTTTTTTTCAAGAATGGCAACACTTTCTTCGGCTAATAATACGTTTCCGTAGGCGTTAATAATGGCTTTTCTAACTTCTAAGTCGGTTTTGGTTTTGGCATTTTTTGAAATTTCCAGAAACACTTTAGCAGATTGTAAGCCAACAAGATAGGAGCCGTCAAATATTTTTTGACTTAAAGTAGCGAATGCTGTCATGTTTTGTTTGGTGCCAAAAGTAAGTTCTGCAAACTCTCCTGGGTTTCCATCAAAAAATTCGGCAGGAATTAAAGATATTTGTTGTTTTAAAAAGTTTTGATAACCAACTTCAGCTGATATTTGTGGTAAACCCGTTGATGTGGTTTCCCATTTCTGTTGTTTTGCCGCTTCAATATCTCGTGCGGCATTTTTTGCAGTTCGGTTGTTTTGCAAGGCGTAGTTTATAGCTTCCTGTAACGAGAAACTTGGTGTGTTTTCTTGTGAAAACATAGCTATAGAAAGTGATAAACTAAATAAAAGTATTAGTTTGTGTTTCATTTTATGATTGGTTTGATTTTATAAATTTATTTAATTCTACAAGCCCTCTTTCTGTAACAATGGCTCTTAAGTGGTATTCTAAAAAGCTTTCCATAAGGTATTCCTTATCGTAAGTTTCGCTCGAAAAAAAGTCGTTATCTTTAATGCCTGTCATACCAATAAAGTACATTTTAGAAATAAAATCGACATTAATGGCTTGTCTATACAGATCGGTTTCAATCCCTTTTTGGAGACTTTCTTTAACAGATTCATGCATTTTTTCGAATTTCTTTATATGCAATCTCTGATATATTTGCGGATAATATTTTTTAAGTTGATACTGTGAGGATGTTTTTTCATCCTTAAGGTAGTTTAGTACAAAGAGTTTTATATCATATAATTCTTGAATGGGATTTGGCGATGTTACGCAAATACCATCAATACCTTCGCAAACAGATTCAAAAACGTGAAAAGCGACTGCTTCTACAAGTTTTGTTTTATTGGTAAAATGCACATAAATTGTTTTTTTAGAAATAGCTAATTCATTCGCAATATCATCCATGGTTACACTTTTGAAACCAAGGGTTAAAAACATTTCGGCAGATTTTGTTATAATTTTTTCTCTCATAATTGCGGCAAATGTACAACAGGAAACTTTAAAAACAAAAAAAGTTTCCAAAGTTTTAACGATTTATTAATATTGTAAAATAAAGTAGTTGCATTAGTTGACGTAATTACATTATTTTTGTTACATGCAACAAGTACAATTTTACCAAGACGAGTTCACTTCGTATTTAAAAGGGTTTACAACACACCGAGAGCCTGTTTCTTTATATAATCCAATTAATTATATATTACAATTAGGCGGTAAACGTTTACGTCCCGTTTTAACATTAATGGCGGCAGAAATTTTTAACACCAATTATCAAAAGGCATTAGATGCGGCTTTAAGTATTGAAGTATTTCATAATTTCTCGTTAGTGCATGATGATATTATGGACGATGCGCCCTTGCGTAGAGGTAAAGAAACCGTACACGAAAAATGGAGTATAAACACCGGTATTTTATCTGGTGATGCCATGTTGATTATGGCTTATCAACTCTTTGAAAATTACGAACCCAACACCTTTCAAGCACTTGCTAAACTGTTTAGTAAAACGGCATTGGAAGTTTGCGAAGGCCAGCAATATGATGTCGATTTTGAAACACGAAATGACGTTTCAGTTTCAGAATATTTGAAAATGATTGAATATAAAACAGCCGTTTTGGTAGGTGCCGCCATGAAAATGGGTGCTATAGTTGCCAATGCCTCAGAAGAAGACCAAAATAATATTTATGAATTTGGAAGAAATCTAGGTATTGCATTTCAGTTACAGGACGATTATCTAGATGCCTTTGGAAACCCTGAAACTTTTGGAAAACAAGTTGGTGGCGATATTATTGAAAACAAAAAAACGTATTTATACATCAAAGCATTGGAGTTTTCAAACGAAGACAATAAAGCTAAACTTTCTGAACTATTCAGTAAAACGCTGGAAGATAATGAGCAAAAAATAGAAACGGTTAAAACTATTTTTAACGAAAGCGGATCTGCAAATGCCACAAAAACGGCCATAGAAGCGTACACAAATAAAGCATTTCATGTTTTGGATTTCATGTCAATTTCTGAAAACAAGAAAATGCTTTTAAAAGCTTTTGGTGAAAATTTAATGAACAGAAGTGTATAATGCAATTACCAAAAACATTTGAAGATTTAATTGAAAATGCCAACCAATTAAGTTTGTACCAACAATTAGTGCTTCAACTGAATAAAGATTTTTTGTTGGCAAATATCAATTTAGATTTTCATGAAGATGTGTTGCCAACAAGCTTAAAATTACTGCTTCACGAAACAGTTTATAAACTTATTCAAGAAAAATTCACCGATTATTTAAATCTTTTATATATTGTCGATGTTTCTGAACAGGAAATTAAAGCCTTAAATGGTGATGATTTACTTAAACTATCTGAAGATGTGTCGTTCTTAATTTTAAAACGTGAATGGCAAAAGGTATGGTTCAGAAATAAATACAAATAAATTAATTAGGATAAATTTGTCCGAATTAAAAATTTATTGTATCTTTGCCTCAAATTAACTAATTAATATGTTTTCAAAAGCTTGCGAGTATGGTATTAAGGCGTGTATTTTCATAGCGATAAATTCGTATGAAGGAAAGCGTGTAAGCCCTAAAGAAATAGCTGAAGAAATTAACTCACCACAAGCTTTTACGGCTAAAATTTTGCAAGCCTTGGTAAGACATAAAGTTATTAATTCTATTAAAGGCGCTTATGGCGGGTTTGAGGTTAGTAAATATGAAATAAAAAATATTAAACTCTCTCAAATTGTAAAAGCTATAGATGGCGATAATATTTATAATGGTTGCGGTTTGGGTTTGGAAAAATGTGATGAAAACCATCCTTGTCCTGTGCACGATAAGTTTAAAGTAGTTCGAGATGAACTTAAATTAATGTTAGAAAATACGAGTTTGGAAGAATTAGCACTTAACATAAAATCTGGTGCTTCATTTTTGAAGACTTAAAAAAATTTGAATATAAATAGGATAAAAATATCCGAAATAAAAAAACTATGGAAACAACACAAAAACAATCAGAAAAACAAATAGGGCAGTATGTTGCCGACGATTTTAGAACCGCAGCGGTATTCGCAAAATATAAAATAGATTTCTGTTGCAACGGAAACAGATCTGTTGAAGAAGCCTGTGAAAAAAAAGGGATAGATAGCAACAAGATATTAGATGAATTGCAGGCTGTTTTAAACTCTAAAACAAATCAATCCATCGATTATAAATCTTGGCCATTGGATTTATTGGCAGAATATATTGAGAAAACCCACCACCGCTACGTAGCAGAAAAAATACCAGTATTATTACAGTTCTTAAACAAATTATGCGCTGTTCACGGTGAAAGACATCCAGAATTATTCAAAATAAATGAGTTGTTTACAGCGTCTGCCGGCGAACTTTCTGCACATATGAAAAAAGAGGAATTGGTTCTTTTCCCTTTCGTAAAAAAATTGGTTGCTGCTAAACTTTCTCATGGCACTATCGAAACGCCTCATTTTGGTAAAGTTGAAAACCCAATCGCCATGATGATGCAAGAACACGATAATGAAGGCGAACGTTTTAGACAAATAGCAGAATTAACAAACAACTACACACCTCCTGCCGATGGGTGTAACACATACCAAGTAACCTTTGCGATGTTGCAAGAGTTTGAACAGGATTTACATTTACACATTCATTTAGAAAATAATATTTTATTCCCTGAGGCTATTAAATTAGAACAGCAATTTGGTTAATAGCAAACTAAACTAAATTTTTTAATCCCTAATTAATAGCGAATAAATTCCAGGAGATTGCTTAAATATCTTCTGGAATTTTTATTTTTAAAATTTATATTTTGTTTAGTACATTAATGTGTGCCATCCTAAATTCAAATTAACATCATACATTAAAACCTTAAATACATTTAAGTGACTTATTAATCACAGAATTCAATATAAAACCTTGCATAAATGCCTAAAAAATATGTTTTAATTTGCTTGCTCAACTTTTTTATTGCAGCCGTTTTAGGGTTGGTATTGCGATATTATTTTGTGCAATCCGTTGGGTTGAATTATCGGTTTTTAACACATGCACATTCGCATATTGCCATGTTGGGTTGGGTGTATTTAATGTTGTTTACACTTTTTGTTCATTATTTTGTTCCCGAGAAAAGACCCATTTATAACAGGTTGTTTTGGGTAACGCAAGTGGCGGTTTTTGGTATGTTGTTTAGTTTCCCGTTTCAAGGGTATGCGGTAGTTTCCATCACTTTTTCAACCTTACATATTTTTTGTAGCTATTATTTTGCCTACCTTATTTTTAAGTATCATAAAACCGAATCGGTTGTTACTAGCTATTTACTTAAAACATCACTGGTTTTTATGTTGGTTTCTACCATCGGTGTTTGGTGTTTAGGGCCTGCGGTTTCTATGGCTGGTCAAGCATCGGCTTTTTATCAAATAGCCATTCAGTTCTTTTTGCATTTTCAGTTTAATGGCTGGTTTTTAATAGCCGTTATAGCGGTATTATTTCATCTATTAAAATTAGAGGATTCTAAAAATTTCCGATTATTCTTCAAGCTTTTAATCGTTTCAACAGTACTCACTTTTGCATTACCTGTTAATTGGTATGCACCTCATGTTTTGTTGATATGGATTAATGGATTTGGTGTTTTATTACAATTGGCGGCGCTATTTTACTTCTATAACATGGTAAAACCTGTATTTGGAGTATGGGTAAAAAACCAGCAAAATAGTACTAAATTCATGTATGTATTTGCTTTGATATGTTTTGTTTTAAAAATTGTTTTGCAATCGGTTTCACTGTTTCCAGAACTTGCAAATACAGCTTACCAGCATAGAAATTTTGTAATAGGTTTTATACATTTAACTATGTTAGGTGTTATTTCTGGGTTTTTATTTGCATTCTTGTTACAAAATTATTCAATAAAACAGACCAAATTACTCACTTTCGGAATCGCATCCTTTATTTTAGGGTTTATATTAACCGAAGTTATTCTAGCTATTCAAGGGGTTCTATTTTATTTTGGTGAAGGATTATTGCCTAATTATTATCTTATATTATTCGTATTCAGTATCTTATTGCCACTTGGCATAGGCATCTTTATTATCAATATTTTAAAAACTAAAAATTATGACACAAAAACCAATAAAACGCCATAAAGCGTTGCAACCCTTAAGTAGAGAACACCACCACGGATTATTATTATCATGGAAAATTAGAGCCGGTTTTAGCAAAAATATTGCTCCAGAGCGTGTAAAAGTGTATGCCGATTGGTTTTTTAAAACCCATTTAATACCTCATTTTGAAATGGAGGAACAACATGTTTTCACTATTTTGGATGGCGATAATGAATTGATTAAACGTGCTTTATCAGAACATGAATACTTAAAAAAACTGTTTTCAGATGAAGACATAAAAAATGCATTAAGCAAAATTGAAGAAGCTTTGGATGCTCATATTCGGTTTGAAGAACGTATTTTGTTTCCTGAAATTCAAAAAATAGCGACTGAATCCCAATTGGAGCTAATAGAAAAAATTCACCATGAAGCTGACTTTGTAGATAAGCTTGATGATGAATTTTGGAAATAATATAGCTTGTTACTATTCAGTTTAATCCCAATCTAACAACCTTTTTTCGCCTTCAAGTTTTTGGATGTCGGTTATATCTTGAGACATTTCAATAACACCTTTGTATTTTTTGTTGTTATCTCTAATGGCAAAATACCTAATATGGATAATCTGCCCTTTAAAGTTGAACCAGAACTCAGCCACATCTTTGGTGCCAGCTCTAAATTCGTCAACAATTCGCAAAACCATATCAACACTTTTTGGAGGATGGCAAAACCGAACTTCACGACCAATAATACCTTTACTTCGTGAAAAAACACGGTCGTCGCCACGGTTGTAAAAAATCACTTTATCATTTTCATCCACATAAGTAATATCAATAGGGAGAAACCGTAAAAGTAAGTTAACTTGTTCTGGCGTCATGTAACCTTCATCGTAATGAAACGTGTTTTCCAATGAAAATGTCAGTTCCCTTTCGGCCGTATCTTCACTTGGGTGAATGTATGCTTCTTCCTTAGTAATGGCTGGATAGGGTTTGGGTTTTTCCAGTAACATCCAACCAATTTCCTCATCGCCTATGTAAAATTCTTTCCATTCTTCCTCGGTTATTAATTCCATAGAATTGGGGAATAATCTGCTGTCTTCAATCATCAATAACCGTTCAATGCCTTGCGTTAAATACGGAATATTGTCTTGTATTTTGGCAATGTTTTTTTCGCTATTGTAAGTGTTTAATATTTTTATTTGTTCCCGTAAATTATCGTGAAACGACCACATACCTTGACTTGGGCCTTCCCAACCGTGTTTTTCTAAGTAAGGAAATAATTGGTTTTCTTTACGCACAAACCGTTTTTCAATGGTTGTTAATTGGTTGAAAATGTTGAAATATTTTTGAAAATCTTCAGCAGGATTGGCTTCATTTAATTCTAATAATAAATCCTGTATTAAAGCACTTTCCTCATAATATACTTTTACGGGATGCCCTTCTGGTAATGTTTCGACAATTGGAGCGTATGAGTTCATTTTTTAAAATGGTGTTTCTTGTTAAATTTTAATTAGGATAAATTTGTCTTTTATACGAAAACACAAAAGTATGAGTTGTGTTTAATTAGGAATATGACATTTATCATAAATTAAAAAACTCACTAACATTTTTAAAATATGTTTGATGATGGGTGTTGAACTTGAGGAAAAAAGGTATTAAGGCATAATAAATGACAAGTTTATATAAAAATTACGTCCTTGTCGCGAAATATTATTCCAATCGGCGTAGGTGGAGTAGTTGTTGTCTAACATGTTTTCAATACCATATTTTAAGACTGTTTTATGGTTTTTTACATAAAATATATTACCGAAATTTAAATTTAAAATGGCATATTCAGGTGTTTCATCTTCGCCATAAAAACTGCCGTATTTGCTTTGGTTGCCATTGCCTTCCAATTGAATAGCAGCATTAAAATGGGTGGTATTATAATTGAATTCTGCGACGTACAAAAATGGTTTTATTAGGGGTAAAGCCTCATTATTGCTGCCTGTTCCATAATTGTAACCAATCGTGCCATTAACTGAAAAAGCTTTGGAAAGTTGATACGATGTATTTAAATAGACATCAAAAATAGTAGCATAATCGAGCGCTGTATAAACTTTTACACCATTTGAACCAATGGTCATTGGGCTTAATGATGCATCAATATTGCCAATAATGTAATTCATGATATAAAAATAGGACGATTCAATACCTATTTTAAAGTCATTTTTATGGTAGTTCACTTTGAAATTAGCTTCTACAGATTTTTCGGTGTTTAAGGAAGGGTTTCCGATATAATCGAAATTATCAAAACTATTATATAAGAAAAAACCATAACCTTCACTTACCGTAGGCGCTCTTTCACCATAGCCTAAACCAAAAGTGATATCAAATAGATTCTTTTTCCATTGATAATCAGATGAAAAACTGGTTAGCAACCTACTTTTGGAATGGTTAATGTCTGGGTAGAAAATTTGCAAACTTTCCAAGCCAACTTCATTTGCAATCTTATTTTTATGATAGCCTAATCTTAATGAAGCAGAAACGGTTTCAAAAGCATTTAAACTCATCGCATCTTTAGCATACAAACCCGTATAAAGTGTTCTTACATCTGGCCATGTGTACATAAACATGGCAGGTTGGTTGGGATCGTTTGGATACATGGTCATTTCTGCTAAGGACCGGTTGTAAAATCCATTAAAATTCAATAAAACGTTATGTTTGTTTTCCTTTATAGTTGCTTTACTGTAAAACCCATAGGTATCACTCCAACCGGGCATATCCATACGAATAGGCACATCTGGACGTTTTGAATCGTCCATAATATGGGTAATGGTATTAAAATAAAGCTTAGACTCTAACGACTTTATAAAAGTGGTATTATTGATATAATTATGCGATAGCGAGGTAATTAAAGCCTCGGCAAGCGACACATCCATGGTGAGTGCAGGATAACCAACATTGGTCGCTCTATCGTAAATAATATTGGCATCTAAAGATTGATTTGCATCCAATTTAAAGCCACTTTGTAACGAAATATTATATTTCTCAAATTGGGAATACAGCACTTCTTGGTTGCCGCCAGCATCGTAATTATCAGATTTTCTATAAATACCATCCGTATTTAAATAGAAACTATTGGTGGAATATTCTAGATCCAAACCTGATGTTTTATAGTTGCCATTGGTTTCGTAACCTAAATCGATACTTGTTTTTAAACCATTGTTGTTATAGGTAGAAGTTGGCAGTTGCAAATCAATACCACCACCTACACAATGTCCGTTTTCTGAACCCGATTGCCCCGAACCAATGCTTACCTTTTCTAAATTGGACACATCTACATACGAAGTGATAGGGTCCATTTTATCGGTACAGGCGCCAAAAATTTGCATCCCATCGATGGTAATGGCTAACCTGTCGCTGTTCATGTTATTCATAGAGGCTTCCCAAGCATAATTACCACGTTTTATCATGGTGATTTGGTTCGATTTTTCTAGAAAATCATCAATGCTCGATAAGGTTTTCTCTTGCCGGTAGTTACTCAAATTCCGACGATTTATAACAAGAACTTCATCCAGTTTTGTGGTATCTTTTTTTATTATATTGGTTTCTTCTTGAGCAAATATTAAAGTGCTAAATAATAAAAAACCTCCATATATAATAAGTTTATTCATATGAAAAATTTTGAAGAGTGTATCTGAAAGGTGTACAAAACCGTCATTACGAACGTCGTGAACTAATCTGTTAATTGAATACTAATAACTTACAGATTGCTTCGTTGCTCGCAATGAAGAAAAAGCACACGTTTTAGATACCCTCAAATTTTGAAAGCTTATAAAGTTTAAAATTCTAATTCTAAATACAGAGAACTTTGAATATTATCGGTAGTAACATCTTCACCTTTTAAAACTTCGTTTTGTGTATTAAGTAGTTTTAAATTAAGCACCCAATATCCCGTCATGGTTAGTGATAAATCGCCATAATACAAACCATTAATACTATTATATGTTAAGTCGGTATTATTTGGCGAACTGTGATTTCCCATTCCTGGCATTCTAGGATCTAATGTTATGGTATAATCTTCAACCACCGGAAAGGACATCATGCTTTCCATTTTATACAAACCAACAACCATGTCATTAATCGCTATTTTTGGGGTTTGGGGTTGTAATAAAGCAATGATGTAGCGCGTATTATCACTACCAGTAAAGCTAGTAACATTTTGCTTTTCGGCTTGCATTACAGTAATAGTATCGGTTGCTGAATAGGCCTCACCATTAATGGTGTAATCGACCGTTAAGGACCAACCAGAACCATCTAAATTTGCCATTTGATAAATGATAAAACCTTCGTAAACTGTTGTTTTTCCGGAATCTTTAACGATAGCAGATTTTGGACAAGAATGCGACATGTTAGTCATTTGCATTACTGGATTCCAGGTAATAGATGCGTTTTCAACGTAGGCATTTGAAACATTGTCTTTTACACGGATACTTATAACATTATAACCAGTTAAAAATTCGCCAGTAGCATTGTATAATTCGATGGTGTGTGTAGCGTTTGTTAGTTCTTGAACTAGTGTAAGTCCTTCAATTTCATTTGTTTCAGAATCATTATCATCTGATGAACATGATACGGCGAATATCGAAATGAATAGGATAGGTAATATATATTTAAGTTTCATATGTTTACATTTTTTATTTCCCACAAATTCTGCGGAATATTTTACGTGTGTGTATTTAAGTGTATCGCAATAATAACCGTACACTGTTTATTGTTTATGTTAAATAAAATTGCGAAATCTTTTTTTTCTTTTTAGAATAAATAAAGCTTCGTTTTTTCTAATTTTTCAGAAAAAATGGTACCAATTATGGTTTTTGAAGCTAAAAAAGAATCAAGAAATAATGGGAGGAGGCGTATCTATATCAAAATAGATGGCTATTAAATTTGAAGCATAGGAATTAAAGCTGAAATAGTATGCTTTATTAAAAATGTTTTTACTTTCTAAATTTTTAATATCATAAGAACAGAAAGCATCCAATGAAAAACGTCTGGTTTCTTTAACAGGAATGGTGGTTTTTGAATCTGGTTCACTATCATTCAATTCTTTCATTAAATGACATTTACCGTTACATCCTTGCTGATTTTCTTTTTGAACGCATAAATTTTTTGCAATAAAATCTTGATTAACAACAAAGTCGCCAATAATAGCAAGTGTATTTATATTATGTGCGAATAATATAAATACCAAAACAAAAGCTGTTATTTTATGCGTAATCGCTGAAATCATTTGGCAAATCTAAAGTTTTTTTTATTAATATTTTTTAAAATTAAATGACTAAACCATTAAAAATCTTTACGTTTTGCTTTGTAAAGAATTCTTAATAACGGAAAAACAACCCATAAAACTAACATAACGAATGAGATTATGAGTCCGAAACTGGTGCCAAAAAATTGTTTAAATACCGCACCTGTATAACCTAACAACGCTGAAATATCCAGTTTTAAAAGAATAAGTGTACGCGATAAATCGATTGGGTTTAACATGGTGCCAATTAGCGATAATTTATCTAACGGATAATCTTCAAAAATAATTAGCGACATTAAAAAGATGCCATCGTAAATAATGCCTAAAAATAACCACATTAAAATAGCGTAACCAAACCCTTTTATTTTGTTTTCGTTCGATAAAGCAATATTAAACGCCAAGGCTGTAAATATTAAAGTTAGGAATGTACCTGTAATTAATAACAGCGAAAAGTCCCAAATGGCAGTACTTTTAAATAAGCCGTAAAATATAAATGGAAGCCCCAAACCTAAAATTAAACTCATAGATAAAGAAAGCGCAACACCTAAATACTGACCCAAAAATATGGAGGAACGTTTTATGGGTTGTGCCAGTAAAAGCTCGGTAAATTCTTTGGAATTGTAATAATACATCACACCGAAAATAGTACCAATTAAAGGGACTAATACAATAATGACATTCATTAACGTGATAACTGCTTTTGATAAATCGTTGTTTAAAAACAGCAGGACAACACCTAGTAGTAAATAAAAGGCAAAATACACGTAACTCCAGCGGCTTCGCATTAAATCGTAAAAACTATATTTTAATATTTTAAGCATGATTTTCGGTTAAAATGGATGCAATGGCATGTTCAAAGTCTGGTTGGTTTGTTTTTGTTTTTAATTCTGAAACACTCCCTTTAAAGTATATTTTACCTTCTAAAATAAACACGATTTCATCAGAAATTTCTTCAACAAAACTCATAATGTGTGAGGTTATCAAGATGGTTTTTCCTTTTGCTTTTTCAGCCTGAATTAAATCTTTCAATCTTATAAGCGAAATGGGGTCTAACCCAGAGGTTGGTTCATCTAAAATAACAAGTGGACTGTTAAACATAAACGTTAAAACTAAATTCACTTTTTGTTTTGTTCCGCCAGAAAGTGTTCCTAATTTTTTATCTAAAAAAGGTTCGAGTTTAAATAATTGGATTAAACGTTCGTCTTCGGTGGTTTTTCCGCGTAAATCTTTAATCATTTTAATCAATTCCTTCACCTTTAAATTGCTCGGAAAATTGGCAATTTGCGGTAAATAATCAATGTGTTGGCGGTAATTGGATGCGTTTTTTATATTATGTCCTTGTATAGTAATGGTGCCTTTGTTCGGGATTACCATGCCTAAAATAGATTTTATCATGGTTGTTTTTCCTGATCCGTTAGGGCCCAAAACAGCGAAAATACCACCTTCTTTAATGGATAAATCAACACCGCTTAAAACTTGGTTTTTACCAAAGGCTTTATGTAAATTTTCAATGCTTACCATACGTTTTTTTTCATTAAAGGGTTGTTATCCAATAAATTATCTGGGGTAAAAACAGGGGATACTTTTTCGGAAAAATCAATAATATCTATAAATAAACTGCGTAATAAAATGATGGTTTCGGGTGTTCGGTTTACAATATATGAAAACAATTTTACTGGTCTGTAAGGAACATCGCCAATGCCATCTTTATCTAAATCATAACCCGTATAATTGCTCCAATAATTTTTATTAAAAACATTATCATTTACATTGCTGTTGTATGAAATATCAAAAGAATTATATAAAAAATTATTCTCTAAAAAGCTGTTTGTATAACAGGCACCACGTACTTTAACTGCCCAACCATTATTAGTAAAATTATTGTTTTTATAAACAATGCGGTTAGAACCTTCAATATTAATACCTATGGTATTTTCCTCAAAGGTGTTACCAACAATATCTGCATCGTTAATTTCTTTTAATAGTAAGCCGTAGGATGCCGTTCCCCAATTTTCCCTAAAAATATTGTTGTACATTTTTATTTTTTTTGAAAACATAACGGCAACACCAGCACCATTATTTCCGAAGGTGTTATCGCGGTATTCATCATCGTTGGAAAACATAAAATGAAGTCCGTAACGTATATTTTGTTCGCTTACATTATTTTTAATGAGGCAGTTATCAGAAAATTCCAAATAAATACCGTCGCGCACATGCTCAATATAATTATGTTCAATAACGATGTTGTTACTATACCAAAGTTGAATGCCGTTACCGGAATTATATTCCTGTACCGCATCTCCGACAATTTTGTTATGGTAAATTTTTCCATAGCTAGATCTTTCTAGATAAATGCCAAAAAACAATTTTTCAAGCACCAGATTTCTAACTGTAAAATGTTTGCTGCGTTTTATGCGGATGGCAGCATAATCTGCGGTATAACTTGTGCCAACATTAATAATGAATAAACCATCAACCGTCACATAATCAGAAGTTACGGTAATAATTTCGCCTTTTTTTTCACCATCAATAACCGGATAATTTTTTCCAATAATGGTTAGAGGTTTATCAACAATAATACTGTGTTCTTTGTAAGTGCCTTTGTTTACAAAAATAGTGTCATAATCCTTAGCTACAGCTATTGCTTTTTTTAATGTTGAAATAGGGCAGGTGTTGCACACTTCAATTTTTTGAGCATAACTAGAGTAAGCCATTAAAATGACTGCTAAGAAAAGCACTATTTTTTTCATGATTAGTGTTTTAAATGTGCTAGAAGTTCGTCCCAGGTATAGAGTGTTCCTCCTTTTTCTGCCTGTACTTTTTCAGCCTCCGCTTTGGTTTTGAAAGCCGATAAAAAAGCGCCCATAGGGCTTGGTATATTTTTGCTTATTAAAAAAGTAGCTTTGGTAGCATCAATTAACGCTTCTGGTTCATTATAATCATTAGATAGATATAATTCTACTTCATTAGCGTCGAATTCATCCATAAAATGAACCATACATTCTGATGCGTCAAACATATACACTTTGCCTTTTTTTGTTACAATTTCGGCAGCATGCACCTTATCTACAATGGTCATTTTACAAAAATGACAGCCATCGTTACCATAGTTTATGGCTTTTGGCGATACATTACAACTGATTAAAAACAGTGGCAACGCCATAATTAAAAAGTATTTTAGTGTTCGCATTTTTTAGTGTTTTTAAAATTTTTAAGCTATTGAGTTGTTTTTCTTACACTTGCTTTTCTGCCAATCCAAAAGGCTACAAGCGTTAGAGCCATACCAACAAACATTAAATAACCGCCAATATGTGGCAAGGATTTAACATCAAAATTCAATAATTTTTGAAATCCTAAT
The DNA here is from genome assembly GCF_004341235.1 of Mariniflexile fucanivorans. GTDB lineage: Bacteria > Bacteroidota > Bacteroidia > Flavobacteriales > Flavobacteriaceae > Mariniflexile > Mariniflexile fucanivorans. Next base: position 422,718 of record NZ_SLUP01000001.1, on the reverse strand, counting down.
AATGGTGGTTTGTAAGACATAGGCGTGCCATCTGGGTTAGTAACCTTTATAATGGCATGTGGATCTAAATTGCTTCCATAGTCGATTAACCAATTATTAAAATCGTACATGCCTAAGATACCTAAAAAAGACATTAAAATAAACCAAGCTAATATAGATGTATAACTTATTTTTTTGAAAAAAACCAATAATCCAATAATAGCACCTAAAATGGACATTCCCAAAATAACCTTAGGAAATACTGAGAACTCCCACATTTCTTCTGGTTTCGGTATGGTTTTCATCCCAATATAGTGGTTTAATCCATCTATATTTTGAAGATCGAATTCTTTTACACCTTGAATGCCATTAATATAAATATCCATACCTAATGGATCGGGATATTGTGGTGCGCCAAGCATAATATTCCATAAAGGAAATTTGAAAAGCCCTAATAACAATAAGGACCCTATTACCATTATAATTCCAGCCTTTTTCATAATTTTTATTATCTAATTAGCCATTTAGTTGATAGTGATTTTAAAAAAAAAAGGCGAGAGCGAAACTTCAGCTCTCGCCTTAATAGGAAAATAAACACTAAAACAAAATTTTCCTATGCTTTAATTTATTCTTCGCCTAAGCCCCAAGATAATTCTATATTGGAATTTGCTGGCGATACACGAACATAGCCTTGCATTTCTTGGTGTAATGCAGAACAGAAATCTGTACAGTAGAAAGGCCATACACCTACTTGTTTTGGTTCCCAAGTTAACGTTCTGGTTTGACCAGGAGTAACTAATAACTCGGCATTATTGGCGCCAATCATGGCAAAACCGTGAGGTACATCAAAATCTTGTTCTAGGTTGGTAATATGGAAGAAAACTTTATCTCCTACCTTAACACCTTCAATATTATCTGGCGAGAAGTGACTACGTATCATGGTCATATAAACATGCACGTTTTTACCGTCACGAACCACTTTAGTATCTGCATCGCTAGTTGCTTTTTTAGCATGTTGGTTTTCAGCTAGTCTATAGATTTTTCTTGAATTATTTTTAATGATTTCTGCTGGAATAGCTGCCGCATAATGAGGTTCGCCATGCGTTGGGAAATCTAAAATTAATTCCATTTTATCGCCAGAAATATCATAGAGTTGTGCAGAATGTTCCATTTCTGGGCCTGTTGGTAAATAACGGTCTTTGGTAATTTTGTTCATGGCGAACATGTATTTACCAAAAGGTTCTCTTGAGTTTCCTCCAGGAATTGTTAAGTGACCAACAGAATAGTAAGTTGGTTTTCTATCGATAACTTCCCAAGTTCCTAATTTCCATTTTACAACTTCTGAAGAAATAAAGAATGTAGTATAAGCATTTCCTTTTCCGTCAAATTCGGTATGTAAGGGGCCTAAACCTGGTTGTTCTACCGAGCCAGCTAAAACATCTTCAAATTTTAAAATAGGAATTCCGTAAGCATCACCATCAAATTTTTTGTTTTCGATAGCGTCTAGCATTTTAGTAAATGAATGTACGGTTAAATTGGCTGATAATTTACCATTACCTACAATGTATTCTCCAGTTGGATCTACGTCGCAACCATGAGGAGATTTTGGTGTTGGCAATAAATAAACAGCTCCAGGAACTTCTGCTGGATTAACCACGCGCACTTCTTTTTTCATAGTTGATGTAGCGTTGTGCGTAGCTTCGTCATATACATTGTGCGCATAATTTGCAGGCATCATGGTACCACCACCATTATTTACATACTCTTCAATTTTTTTCCAGTTGATGGCAGCAATAAAATCTTTATCGTTTTGAGATGCATTAACCTCTAATAGCGTATTAGCTTCTTCCGTATTATAAGTGGTAAAGAAGAACCAACCATGAGATTTTCCACGTCCAGGATGTGATAAATCGTAGTTAAAACCAGGCATTAGTACTTGGAATTTAATATCCATGTGTCCATGTTCTGGATCAACCGAGATGAAAGATAATGCACCTTTAAAGTTCCCTTTGTATTCTTTAATAGCCATGTCTCTTTGAGGAATTGGCACAGAAAAACGGGTTCCTGCCACTACATATTCTGTGTTTTCTGTAATGAAAGAAGAACTGTGGTTTCCAGCACTATTAGGTACCTCGATAATCTCTTCAGTTTCAAAAGAAGTTAAACTAATTCTAGCGATACGAGGTGTATTGTTTCCATTAATAAAAATCCATCGGCCATCTAACTTACCGTTAGTTTGCGAAATGTCTGGGTGATGTGAATCGTCCCAAGGTATAAAACCATACGAGGTTTCTAGCATAGGTTTGGTTTCTTCAGAATACCCATATCCATTTGTTGGGAATTGAGAAAATACTGGAATCTCTTTAAACATGCGTCCAGAGGGTAAGCCGTAAACGGTAAGGTTACCACTGTAGCCTCCAGAAATGAATGCGTAATGCGAATCGTGTTCGCCAGGAGCTACATATACTTTTTCAGCATTACTGGACCTTAGTGCCCCAGATTGTCCAGATTTTTGATCATTGCAACTTGTAAAAGCTACAGCTGCCATTAAAAATCCAATAGATAATTTAAAAATATTTTTCATAAGAAATACGTTAACGTTTTAAAATTTTAGTTTGGTAAAATTACTTTATCAACTATATGTACAATACCATTTCCCGCAGGTACACTTGCAATTATTTTTGCACCTCCAATAAATACATCATCGCCTTTAACTTCAACAGTTACGCTTTGGTTGTTGGCTTGCCCTAATTTTTTGAATTTTTTCAAAAAATCTTTAGAGTAGTTTCCAGGCGTTACGTGGTGTTTTAAAATATTGGCTAATGCGTCTTTGTTTTCTGGTTTAAGTAAGTTTTCTACTGTTCCTTCTGGTAAAGCTGCAAAAGCTTCATTTGTAGGAGCAAAAACCATTAAGGGACCCGCATTTACAAGAGCGTTTTCTAAATTGGCGGCTTGTACCGCGGCAACAAGCGTTGTGTGGTCTTTGGAACCAATGGCAATTTGCAGTACGTTTGGTGCAGAACCATCATCTTCAATAAAAGCTTGACCTTGTCTTTTGTCAGTTGCAGTTTCAACGGTGGTGTTCGAAGGCTCTACCTGTTGCTGTTCTTTATTGTTCTTACAATTAAAGAACAGCACAACAAGTAAAACAGTAAATAAATAGTTTAAGTTGGTTTTCATTTATTTAAGTTTATTTAGTTTTTAGTACGGATAGAAGTTGGTTAATCTCCTATTATAAGGTTCTAAAGTACTCTAAAACAGCTCTTGCTTCAGCTTCAGTAAGGTGTTGATTTGCCATGGGCGCACCATTAAACTCAACAAGCAATTCTTTAGCTAATGGATCGTTTTTAATCATACCTTCAGGATCTAAAATCATATTCATAACCCATTCTGGAGTTCTGCGTTCAAGAATTCCTTTAGGTGCAGGTCCAATGAATTTTTTATCAGGTCTGTGGCAAGCGGTACACATTTTAGTATAAATTTCTTCACCATGAGTTGCCATAGCTTGATCAATTTCAGCAGGCAATACGAGTTCTTTTACAGGGCCAACGCCTTTGTTTGTTAGGTCTACTCTTTTTGAAGCAGATACCGTTTCTTCCTTTGGAGCAGCTTCTTCTGTGACTGCTGGTTTTTCATAAGAAAAATTTTCCTTTTTCTTATCTTCTTTACCACCACAACTTATAAGTAATGATACAGATAATACAGTTAAATAATTTAGTGCTTTTTTCATAAGTTTTAATTAAATATTCATGTAAAGTTAAAAATATTCATGCGAAGATAAAACCTTTATTGGCAAAATTATATGACAAAAATCATATTTAGGACATTTTTATCCTTTTTATATTTAATTTTATTTTGTTTTAAAATTTGGGATGAATAATTGTGGAAAAAATTAAAAATAAAACCTTACAAAAGGTGCCCAAGCATTGGCGTAAATGCTTTTGTTTTCATCATATAACAGGTCGTACCTAACACCAAAAGTAACATGGCCGTTTCGGTAACCTGCACCTACATATAAGGCTGGAGACCAGTATGTGTCGTTTTCTAAATTTAAATTATTGTCAAATCGTCTGTTTACATGAAGTTCTTCAAATTCAGCCGAAAGTTGTATTTGATCAACAGGATTAAATAAACCAATAAGGCTGCCTCCTAAAATAGTTGATTTGTAAAAGTCTTTTTGTTTATTGTAAGTCCCGTTTAAGCCAAATCCTAAAGCAACTTGATTGTTAAATTCGTAAATGGCACTAGGAGCTAAGGTGGCACTAAAAAAATTATCACCAAAACTTAAACCAATACCACCTCCAAAACGTACTTGATTCCAAAAATCAGATTTGTTTTCTTGAGCATTTAAAGTATTTAGATAACTGAAATTTATCGCAAAAAAAACGATTGAAATTTTAATGATTAAAGGAAATGTCTTCATAAAATTAGAAATCTTTAAAAAATTAACATAAAAAATTAACTTATTAATGAAATGGCTATATTTAGCTTATAAATATAGTTAAAGAATCCGCTAGTTTTTCTAAAAATTGTATTTTTGTCGTCCCAATAAATATTGGGAGATTGATAAACCATAGTGTATTAAAAAATATAATGGATAAATTTTCCTTTTTAAACGCAGCGCATACATCGTATTTTGCCGATTTATATGACCAGTATTTACAAAATCCAGATTCTGTAGAACCAAGTTGGAGAGCCTTTTTTCAAGGTTATGATTTTGGTAGTGAAGAAAGTAGTTTACAACCAGATGTTGTTGAACATGCCATAGCTCAAATGCCAGAATCCCTTCAAAAAGAGTTTCAAGTGGTGAAACTTATTGATGGCTATAGAATGCGTGGGCATTTGTTCACTAAAACAAATCCTGTTCGCGAGCGCAGAAGTTACGAACCTACTTTAGCTATCGAAAATTTCGGTCTCAGCGCAAACGATTTCGATACTGTTTTTAATGCTGGCGAAGTTTTAGGTATTGGACCTCAAACATTACGAGAGATTTTAGTCCACTTAAATAAAATATATTGTAGTTCTATAGGGGTTGAATATATGTATTTGCGTAATCCTGAAGTTATTGGATGGTGGCAAGGTCAATTAAATGTGAATGATAATCATCCTAATTTTAGCGAAGACTCTAAAAAATATATTCTTTCTAAATTAAATCAAGCGGTTACTTTCGAGAATTTTTTGCAGACAAAGTATGTTGGTCAAAAACGATTTTCTTTAGAAGGAGGCGAGTCGCTTATTCCTGCATTAAGCAATACATTATATATATCATCTGAAAAATATGGTGTAAAAGAATGTGTGTTGGGAATGGCGCACAGGGGTCGTTTAAGCACCTTGGTTAATATTTTTAGAAAACCGGTTCACGAACTTTTTAGCGAGTTTGATGGTAAAGATTTTGAAGATTTAGATATTGATGGCGACGTAAAATACCATTTAGGTTTAACCTTGGATAAAACCTACCAAAATGGAAAAACCATTAAAATGAATTTGGTGCCAAATCCATCTCATTTAGAAACTGTTGCATCGGTGGCCGAAGGTATTACAAGAGCTAAGATTGACAATGATTATGGTGGTGATGACTCTAAAATTTTACCAATTATTGTACATGGTGATGCTGCTATTGCAGGTCAAGGTATCGTGTATGAAGTGGCACAAATGAGCCTGCTTAACGGCTATAAAACGGGAGGAACGCTTCACATTGTGGTAAATAACCAAATTGGGTTTACAACCAACTATTTAGATGCACGTTCAAGCACCTATTGTACCGATGTTGCTAAAGTAACATTATCCCCTGTTTTACACGTTAATGCCGATGATGCTGAAGCTGTTGTGCATGCTGTAGAACTAGCTTTGGCTTACAGAATGCGTTATAAAAAAGATGTATACATCGATTTATTAGGGTATAGAAAATATGGGCATAATGAAGGTGATGAACCTCGTTTTACACAGCCTAAGCTATATAAACAAATTGCGAAACATAAAAATCCGTTTCAAATTTATACAGATAAATTAATTGCAGAAAAAACAATTGACCAAGCATATGCTGATGGCATTACAGAAGAGTTTAAAAACGTTTTAGAAACAGCCTACGAAAAATCTAAAGAAGAAAAATCATCTAAGGTAAGAGAGTTTATGGAAGAGCGTTGGAAAGGTTTTAGTCGTAAAGGGCTAGAAGCTATGCTCAAAACCGAAAACACATCGTACCCTAAAAACAATTTAGAAGGTATTGCGAAAATAGTTTCAACAGTTCCAGAGGGTGTCAAGTTTGTACGCAAAGCGGAACGAATTTTAGATGGTAGAGCCACTATGGTTTTTGAAAGCGATACGCTTGATTGGGGTATGGCTGAAACCTTAGCTTATGGAAGTTTGCTTGAAGAAGGTTTTAACATCCGTATTTCTGGTCAAGATGTGGAACGTGGTACATTTAGCCACCGTCATGCTATTTTACGTGATGAAATTTCTGAAGAGCGAATTAATTTGCTAAACATCAACCCACGGAATAAAGGTAAAATGGATATTTATAATTCATCGTTATCAGAATATGGGGTGTTAGGTTTCGATTATGGATATGCCATGGCCAACCCAAATACGTTAACTATCTGGGAAGCTCAATTTGGAGATTTTAGTAATGGTGCTCAAATTATTTTCGACCAATATTTATCGGCAGCCGAAGATAAATGGAAGTCTCAAAATGGTATTGTGGTATTATTACCTCATGGCTATGAAGGTCAAGGATCAGAACATTCATCTGCAAGAATGGAACGTTATTTACAATTATGTGCTAATGACAATATGATTGTTGCCGATTGTACAACGCCTGCAAACTTTTTCCACTTATTGCGTCGTCAAATGAAACGCGATTTTAGAAAACCATTAATTGTTTTCACTCCAAAAAGTTTATTGCGCCATCCAAAAGCAGTGTCATCATTAAATGAATTGGCTACGAGTGAATTCCAAGAAGTTATAGACGATACTTTAAACCCAGAAAATGTTACTAAATTAGTGTTCTGTACAGGTAAATTCTATTATGATTTATTAGCGCAACGCGAAAAACTAGAGAATTCAACCGTTGCACTTATTAGAGTAGAACAGTTATTTCCGCTTCATGAAGAAAAAATAAAACAAGTTATAGCTAAGTATCCGAATGCAAAAAAATATGTTTGGGCACAAGAAGAACCAAAAAATATGGGTGCTTGGAGCTATATATTACAGCGATTGGATTTTATTAAAATAGAACTTAATTCGAGACCATACAGTTCTGTACCTGCACCAGGTTCAAGCACCAGAGATAAAAGAAGACAACAAAGCGTTATCGATCAAGTATTTGATATTTCATAATTAAACATAATTGAGCAAAAACTCATAAAAAAATAAAAACAAAACAATGATTTTAGAAATGAAAGTGCCTTCACCAGGCGAGTCTATAAAAGAGGTTGAAATAGCAACTTGGTTAGTTCAAGATGGCGATTATGTTGAAAAAGATCAAGCTATAGCAGAAGTTGACAGTGATAAAGCAACTTTAGAACTTCCAGCGGAAGCAAGCGGTATCATTACCCTGAAAGCTGAAGAAGGGGATGCCGTAGCCGTAGGTGCTGTTGTATGCTTAATTGATACGAGTGCAGCAAAACCTGAAGGAACAACTGAAGCTCCAAAAGCTGAAAAGAAAGAAGAAGCCCCTAAGGCTGAAGCACCAAAACCTGCTGTAGCAGAAACTAAAACCTATGCTACAGGAACAGCAAGTCCTGCGGCTAAAAAGATTTTAGCTGAAAAAAATATGGATGCTTCATCCATTTCTGGAACCGGAAAAGATGGACGTGTAACTAAAGAGGATGCTGTTAGTGCGGTACCTTCTATGGGAACACCAACTGGTGCAAGTCGTGGTAGCTCAAGAAGTAAAATGTCTATGTTACGTCGTAAAGTAGCAGAGCGTTTAGTGGAGGTGAAAAACACAACAGCCATGTTAACTACGTTTAACGAAGTAGATATGTCACCAATTTTTGCTTTAAGAGATGACTATAAAGAGACATTTAAAACCAAACACAACGTTGGTTTGGGCTTTATGAGTTTCTTTACATTGGCGGTGGTAAGAGCATTAAAAATGTATCCAGCCGTAAATTCGATGATGGATGAGAAAGAAATGATAACTTACGATTTTTGTGATATTAGTATTGCCGTTTCTGGACCAAAAGGATTAATGGTGCCTGTAATTAGAAATGCTGAAAACCTAAGTTTTAGAGGTGTTGAAGCTGAGGTGAAACGATTAGCGCTTCGTGCAAGAGACGGACAAATAACCGTTGATGAAATGACGGGTGGTACTTTTACAATTACTAATGGTGGTGTTTTTGGCAGTATGTTATCTACGCCCATTATTAACCCACCACAAAGCGGTATTTTAGGAATGCATAATATTGTTGAACGTCCAGTTGCAGTTAATGGAAAAGTTGAAATTCGACCAATTATGTACGTTGCTTTATCTTACGACCATAGAATTATTGATGGAAAGGAAAGTGTTGGGTTTTTAGTAGCTGTTAAAGAAGCTTTAGAAAATCCTACAGAGCTATTAATGAACAATGATGTTAAAAAAGCTTTAGAGCTTTAATAGCACGTTTATCTATAACAAAAAAGGGCTAGCATAGTTTGTATGTTAGCCCTTTTTCCATTTAAAAAAAAGTTAGGTTAAGCAATAGATGACGTTTATTGAAATTACAATTACAACTAATGTAATTAATCCAATAATAAAATATTTATTTAGACAACTATTATCTTTCTCCATAGTTTATATTTTTTTGGATCTTCAACAACTTAAATAAAAAGCCTCTGCATGTTAGATAGCAGATTCTCTGTGTTATAGATTCTCCTCTTAAATAATTAATAGCATGGTAAAAGTACTTTTTAAATAACTAAAAAAAAATACGCACTTGTACGTATATTTAGTTTTACAAAGATTTATAAAATTCAGAAGGCTTCAAACATTACGTCTGAAGCCTTCCTATAATTCTCCCTAAGAACTAATTAATAGCACTGTAAAGATAAGGGATATAAAGCATAAAAAAAATACGCACTTCTACGTATTTTTTAAAAATGATGTTTATTTACATTTGCCCAAATGGAAAGTGATGTGGGTTTATTATCCAAACCTAACTTATTTACAATATTACTTCGGTGTTTATCTACCGTTCGGACCGAAATTGAAAGTTCTTTGGCAATTTCTAAACTGGTTTTATTTTCAGAAATAAGTTGTACTATTTTTAATTCAGATTTCGTAAGGTTTTCTAAATCAGCAGGTTTGTTGTTTGTGTTGTGGTTTAAATAGAATGCGATTTCTTCACTAAAATAGCGTTCATTATTAATCACATGATTAATACAAATTTCAATTTCTTCAATAGCAAACTCTTTTAAAATATAACCGTATACGTTGAATTCTTTCGCCTGTTCGTATATTTCTTCCTCTTTATCAAAGGTTATTAGAATAACTTTAGTTGGTAAGTTGTTTTTTGTGCAAGCTTCAGCTATTTCTAATCCCGTTTTATGCGGCATTCTAATATCAAGAATCGCAATTTCCGGTTTTAATTTTACAATAAGATTATAAGCTGTATTACCATCGGCAGCACTTCCCACGATATTAAAACCTTTGGATGTTAAAAAATCGGTAAGACCACGCAACATCAGCGGATGGTCGTCAGCTATTACAATAGAAGTACTCATTAACTTTAGGGAGTTAAATTGCTATTAATTAAGGTAAATATAATGAATATTACAGTTTTAGGTATAAGTATTTCGTTTCATAATCTATAACAGCGTTCGATTTTTTTAAAATATCGGCACCAATAATACCATCAACCGGTTTTGATTTATGATTTATCAAAGCTGTATTCACATGGGAAAGATTAAAAAGCACCAAAACAATTTTACTATTTTCCCACTTGCCAATCTTCACCTTATTTTTTTTCGACATTTTTGTTTCCATATTAATAGCGCCCGCTCCAGCTGCCATAATATTAGAATCTTTTACCTTCAGATTGAATTGGTCTACAGCTTCAAAACCAACACAGGAATTTGATGCGCCAGTATCTAAAATAAAACGCCCTTTTACACCGTTTAGAGTCGCTTTCATTTCAAAATGATTGGTTTTGGTTAGGCGTAATTTTACCCGAATATAGCCTTTATTTAGAAGAAATTCTTGAAGTGTTTCTGTCATGTTTTCTGTGTTTCAGAAATAAAAATAACACAATCAAACTTATTGCTATGCTAAAAATTATATAAAATAATGTATAATTTGATTTTGGAGGTTCAAGTTTACCGTAATACACAAAGGAACTCCAATAATAAGGTGATTTTTTTGCATTGCTAATGGATTTATTTTCTAAATAATCAATTTTTGATTGATGGTTTGCAAAAAATGCCGATTGTGAATCACTATAGTTTTTATAAAACGATTGCATAATTTGTGAAGTAGATAAATCGTTTATTTGCCACAAGGTGAAAAGCAGATTTTCCGTACCAGCGTATTGAAAACCTCTCGCCATACTCATAGCACCTTCACCTTTATAGAGAACCCCAATGCCTGTTTCGCAAGCACTTAAAACTACCAAATTGGGGTTTATATCTAAACTATATAATTCGTTTAAAAACATCGTATCATCGTAAAACGACAGGTTTGCAGGAGTTACAGAATTGCCCGCGCTGGCATGGGTAGATAAATGTAAAATACCATACTTTGAAGCATTTTTAATGAAGTTTTTTTTTGAAGCTTCGGCATTCATAAAAATCTTTGAAGGTATATTTTCTTCAATAGCTTGGGCTTCATCAATGGAATAGGTGAGCTTTTGGTTTGTATTTTCAAACACAGGGAAAAAACCTAGTAACTGATTGTTGTTATTTGTAACATGTTCCGTTAGATAAAACTGTGCGTTAGAATTATAAACAATCGTTTGATTTTTAATAAGGAAAGGCATCTTCTCGAACGAAGTTGTTCTAGTTTTTGATGATAAAAGCGCTTCAAAAGGTATGAAATTCAATAAACCATCAGGTATTATCACCACGTTTTTATAAGGTGAGATGGTGTTTAATTTCAGTAAATTATAAATGCTAAATGCTTGGTTTGTATAATTGTTTATATTATTATTTATAATGGATCCATCATCAAATAAATGAATAAAATTGATGATGTTTTGTTTGGTTTCATTGCTTAATTCGAAACGTTGAAGAGTCATGTCTTTTTCAGAAATAATAAATTGATACACGCTGTTTTTTCCATAGAAATACTCCACCAAAACCGCTTTGTCTTTTTTTAATTTTTTCTGAATAGTTTCTAGAGTATAGAAGTTTTTATTTTCAGGATATTTCTTTTCAATATTAGGTTTTAGAGATTTTAATTGAAGACTTATGGACGTTAATTGTTCACTTAAAGCATTTAATTTTGATGCTTGATTGTTGCCAAGTTGTTCTTTTATGAGTAAGTTGGTATAATGTTCTTGGGCTTTTATCAAGCTGAATTCTTTAACCAATAAAGGGTCGTTAGGATGTTGTTGTAAACGCTTTTTTTTCTGATTGATGGACTTTAAAATGGATGCTTTATTAGTTTCAGAAAATTGAAATGCTTCAAACAAAAGTGCTTTGTTTTTAGTTTTTTGGTAGTTGTAATAAACAATATCAATACACTTTTCACTTCTAATGCGATTATCAGATTGATTTCGAGTTTTGTTTTCTTGGGAAGTCCAGTTTTCTTGTAATAATTCGGAAACATGGAAGCTTAAATTGTAGCATTCCAAGGCGTTTTTTGAATTGGTTTCAATAGTGGCGTATAAATCGAAAATATCAATAAAAGTGTTTTCGGCATATAAATCGTTTTTAGTTGGTAAACCGTTACTTTTAAAATCGGGTATTAATAATTTTATTGCCTTTTGTAAACTTTTTAAAGCGACATTTTGATTTTTTAAAATGAATTGAAGTTGCGCTTCTTCAACATAAAACTTAGCTAATTCTCTTGTAGATAAATTCGCTTCACTAAGGCATTCTTTTGCTTTTTTAAGAGAGGTTAAAGCGTTTTCATAATTGTTTTTTTGAAAATCTACAATGTAATTATTTTTAAAGTTTTCAAATTTTGAAGTTGAATTATTTAAAAGTGCAGCTTCGTTATACTTATTTAAAGCGATTAAACTAGAGGCTTTGATACTTTGTAATAATGTTTTTTGATTGGTACTGCTATTTGAAAGTTTAAAAGCATCGTCCACAATTTTTAAAACCGTTTCGTGTTTTCCAATGGTTTGGTACAACTTCGCCAAATTAATAGCACCGCTTATTTGATGCTTGGTGTTTTTGCTTTTTTCAGCTAAAAAAATATATTGGTTTATGGTACTAACGGCGTTGGTATAATCGCCTGTTTTGGTGTATAAATTACCTAAAGGTTTTAGGCAACTTTCAATAATATCAAAATTGGAAAGTTTAGAAAGTTCGTTGTTTTTGAAACGATTTAAAGCATCTTCGTAAGAAGAAATAGCGTCTTTTAATTTGGAATGTTCATCTAAATAGTACGCTTTATGGCATTGTAAAAACACCAAAGCGAGTTGCTCATCCTTGGTTTTTGCTTGAGTTTTAAATAGTGCTTCTTGTTTTTTTAAAAGCTGAAACGAATTTTCATTTTTATTTGAAATAAAGCTTTCAGCCGCAGTATAAATTGCTTCTTCCAGATTTTGAGAAAAAGAAATTCCGCAGATTAAAAAGAAAAGAAAGCAAAGTTTTTTCATAAGAGTGAGCTACCAAAAGAACCTTAGGTTCTTAGAATTTCCAAATAGCGTAAAATTGCCAATAATTAAAGTTATTTTCAAAATTCATAATATAGCGTGCACCAAAACTTGGGCCAATTCTGGCAAAACCTGCCGTAGCTTCAAATAACAAACCGGTTCTTAGATTGGTGAAAGAGTTGGATGTATTAATGGTGTCTTCTTTAGAACTAATAACAGGACCATCTGTTGTATCACCTTCAAATTGTTCAATTAATACCGATTGTTCTTGTTTTTCGCTGAGTGAAATGGTGTTTTGTAAACCAGCGCCTAAGCCAATATAATTATTTAGGTTATAACGCAATAAAACAGGCACGTCCCAATCTATATTTTCAAAAGAATTGCTGCTTGTGGTACGCTGAAAAACCCGAAGTCCTTGGGCATCTTCAACAAACTCTTCAATAACATTTGTGCTGGCGTTGTAATTGTGAAAATTATTCATCAATTCCACTTGCCAATACAAACGATACGATTTGTAAGGTGAAAGTGTAGCGCCGAAAAAGTAACTTTCAGAATTATTTAAATCTGAAAACGAGTTAACGCCCACTTTGGCACCAATAGAAATTCCGGGTAAAAAGCGCGTGGTGGAATAATTGGTAATAATAGGGTCGTTTTTATCAAAAATAATAGCGGTTCTACTTTTTGTTTTTTGCTTATGAAAATCCTTAGCGAATTTGATGCTGTACTTTACGAAGCCTTTAGTGGAATCGTATTCTTTCACGTTTTTTTGCTCACTTCCTGGAAGATAAATATTCTTAAAAGTGAAAATAGCTTGTGTTTTGGTGAAGGTGGTATCTAGACAACTATAAATAACATCGCGTTTGGGACAAATATCACATTTAGGATACATTTCTAAAATTTTCAGAGTCGATTTGTCCAACATATCCGGAATATCGCTTTCCAAACGAATGGTTCTTGCAGGCCCTTCACCATTATTCTGAAATTTGATTTTATATTTTAAGGTTTTAAAACGTACCAACCGGTAATTCATAAACGTGCCATTTGATGACATTTTATTAGGATCGTGTGAGGTAACGATTTCCATTTCCATATCTTTTACTTTATGGTTGTCGTAATTGGCATCGGGCACATAAATACCACGAACCGAAATAATGGCACTGGTATCTTTAAGCATTTCGGGCGTGGTTTTTAAACTGATAAAAATGTTACGTTCTTCTTTAGGTTTCAAATCATTGAATTCTAAAAGGCTCCAATTTTTATAGAATGCTTTAGAGTTTGCAATGGTTAAGGGTAAATTGGTTTTTTCGGTAGAATCTTGTAAAACGGTTTTAGTTTCAATAAAATCGGTATTTGATGATGCTAAAAGCGTACCATCATCATCGATGTTTCTAGTAAAAGCGAAGCCTTCAGTATGTATGTTTTTTTCATTATGATACGTTCGGGTTTCTAAAAGCTCAAAATTATTTGCTTTGTATTGATGTTCGTTGTAAAACAGGTAAAGTTTTCCGTTAGTGGTATATTCTTTTTGGTTTTTATAACTCATTACAAGTACCATTTCTTCTTCGGGAACGGGTTCTCTATTGCGTTTCAAAATGAAATCTTCATCCATGGAAGCTATATCGTTTGGTGTTTCAGATATATCGCTAATAGCAATTTTTTTAGGTCTGGTAGTTGGCGGTTTTCCGTTATCGTAATTATTGGTTGCCCAAAGCTTCACTTCGTAGTCGCCTGTTTTTTTATAAATATGTTTTGGTGTTGGTTCTGTACTGTAATTACCATCGCCAAATTCCCAGAAATGGGTAAAAAAAGCTTTCGGCGCACCAGCTATTTGAATTAATTCAGGGGTTTCTGGCGTAAAAAGAACCGTATTACCTGTGATGTTTGTTTTTATGGTTGCGGTGCGTGTAATGGTATCGTTAATCAACTTTTGAGCTGAAACGGGAACTATACTCACAAAAAATAATATGATGATGATGTATTTCTTCATTATAGATGTTCAGTTTAGTTGTTCATAAATATACAAAAAGTGACCACTTATTTTATAACATAAGAAAATGAGTCGCTATCATGATGAGGTTCGCCCATAAAATAAACAGGATGAAAGCTATTAAAAGTACTATGGCGGCATTTTTCTTCATACAATGATATCAACTGAAATGGATTTTTGTTACCCAATACAACGAAAAAACCAGAAACAAATGTCACTGGTTTTTAAGAAGTAGGTTAAGAAATTGAGCAATCCAATACTAAGTAGATAATTATTTGTGTAGATTATTTATGGCAAACCATTTATGATGCTTGTAAGTTGCGCTTCTGTGGCTATAGAAGTTTCGCCTTCTGTAAATGTAATCACTCCGTTTGCAGTAATAGTTACCGCTTTTATGGCGTATTTCCAGTTACCGTCTTCTTCTGATACAAAAATAACATGGCACTCTAATCCTATTGGAATTTGTCCGTAATGCTCACTAAATAAGCTGGTTAAAGGATCGTGAGTATCCAATTGGGCAAGTCCCGATGCTTCGCCATCGTATGAAAGATATACGGCAGCATTCGTATTATCAAACCCTTCTGGTACAGCAGCTAAAATGGTTGTTTTTGGTCTTGGATCGCTGTAAAATCTATCAACGTTGCTCCACCCGAAACTTCCCATAAAAGCATAGTAATTTCCTCCTTCTCCAAAAACACCACCTTGGCCATTGGTACCATCGCGTTTGTTTTCTGCCCAAGCTAAATCGCCATCTTCATCAATAATACCATTCCAAAGAATCATAGCGTTATCTGTACCGCCAGTTAAATTTGCTGGAATGATAAGTTGAAATCCGCAATTGGTATCTAAGGCAATACCATTTTGAGTCGCTTCTACAAAAAATTCACCACCAGAAATCAATAAAGCTTTATCGCCATTTGGCATGAATCCCATAGTAGGTTTATTGGTGGCAAGCATGGTGCCTTTGTTAAAAATTTCAACAAATTCTAATTTTACATTACCTGTTACAGCGTTTCCATTTTTTGTAAGGCAGTTACCATTAATACTAATTTCTATGCCATTCTCGGAAGTGAAACTTACCGAGCCATCTTCAGCATTAAACTGAAAATTTTGTGTAATAGCTGCTAAAGCCTCTTCTTTTAAGTTGTTAAATTCTTCAGCGGTTGCTGGAATAATTAAATCGTTGTTATCATTTTCTGTACAGCTTGTAAATGTTATAGCTGCTAATAAAAGTGTTCCTAAAATGTGTTTTAAATTTTTCATGATTATTGGGTTTTTAATTGTTTATTCATTATTATATAAACAGGGCAACTGTTTTGTTACCCTGTTTTGGCAATTATTTTTATTGTTGTGGTTGACTGATGATTATTTTTGAAACAACAGCATCACCCGAAGCTACTAAAGCAATCATTTTATGAGCATAATCTTCGGAAGATGCATATCCTTTTGCAGAACCAGTTTCAGTTTCAACTTCCCAGAAATAATTTCTATTACTGTTTATTTCAGATTTTAAAACCAAGTAACTTTTAATTTCGCTTCCTAATACAATTTCACCAGAACTTGATAAAGCCATCATTTTTTCTGCGTTTTCAAGAGAAAGAGAAGTTCCTGAGTAGATGCCTTTGTCGGTTTCAACTTTCCAATCAAATACTTGAGCGATGTTTTCTTTTGTTAATGTTACAACTTCTGTTGAAGTGTTAAGGGTCTTGTTTTCATTTGTAGCATTTATATTTAATATTGAAAAAGCTACTGTTGCGATAATTAAAATTGAATTTTTCATGTTTTCTAATTTTTATGGATTAATTAAAATATTTGATTCGTAATTTTTGATGTTACACCCTTATATCAAAACCATTTAAAAATTGTTACCCTTTTATTTTAAAGTTTTTTTAAATTAGCTATAAATACAAGGGTTAATGAGCGAAAAAAAAATACATGAAGACCAAAAATATATAGAAGGATTGCTGCAAAACAACTCCTTTATTATACAAGCCATTTATGATAAGTTTGCGCCCAAGGTTATTAATTACATTAGGCAGAATAGCGGCGATAGCGACCAAGCGCAAGACATTATACAAGACACCTTAATAACTATATATAATCAAGCAAGCGAAAAAAAACTGGAACTAACCTGTCCGTTTGATGCCTATTTCTTTTTATTATGTAAACGCAAATGGTTAAACGCCCTAAAAAAAACATCTAATAAAGAGGTAACAATTAAAGAGGAACTTTTATCTAAAGGTGACGACGCTCAAGAACTAGCTTTTGAAACGGATCTGTTTGGCGAAAAACAAGCCTTATTTACAGAAATGTTCAATAAACTAGGAACCGCTTGTAAAGATTTGTTAACGGCAACCTTTAAAATAAAATCGATGGAAGAAGTAGCCGAAAGTTTAGGTGTTACTTACGCTTATGCAAGAAAAAAGAAATCTTTATGTATTGGTAAATTAACAGAGCTGGTTCAAGCATCACCTAAGTTTAACCTACTTAATAATTAACCACTATGGACGATCAAGATTATATATTATTTGAAAATTACCTTTTAGATGAACTTTCTGAAACAGAAAAAGACGCTTTTGAAACTCGATTGAAAACAGACTCAAAATTCAATGAAAGTTTTAATACCTATAAAGAATTGTCATCATTTTTGGAGCATAAATTTCAAAATGAAGCAACTTCAACAGCGTTTCAAAATAATTTAAAAAACATTTCAAAAACCTATTTTGAAAAGCAAGATGCACCAATAAAAGTAATCAGTTTTAAACCATGGCAATTTGTGGCAGCGGCGAGTGTATTGTTATTAATTGGCATCACTTTATTTAATACCTTTTCAAGTCCTGTTTATGAAGATTTTGCAAATCATAATGCTATTAGTTTAACTGTACGAGGCGAGCAAGATGCTTTATTAAACACGGCTGAAAATGCTTTTAACACAAAAGATTTCACTAAGGCAGATGAAGCTTTTAAAAGTTTAATGCTTATAGATAAAGATAATGCCGAATTACAATTTTATAGAGCCATTTCCAGTTTGGAATTAAACAAATTTGATACTGCTGAAAGCTTATTAATTGCCTTAAGCAAAGGGCAATCGGCATATAAAAATAAAGCAATTTGGTATTTAGCTTTAAGTAAACTAAAACAAAAAGAATATGATGATTGCGTGGAAATATTAAAAACCATTCCAGAAGAAGCTGAAGACTATAATGCAGCACAAAAATTAATTAAGAAATTAGATTAAATCATTCATAAAGTGTGTTAGGCCTCACAGATTTTTTAAAACCTGTGAGGTCTTTTCGCATACATGAAAATTCGTGAAATTAGTGTTAAACTTTAAATACTTCATTATTTTTACCACATGAAACGAGCATGTTCAAAACGTTTTCGCTTATTGGATTGATTGATAGCAAACAGCACGTGACCATATAAAATATAGTAAAAACACATGATAATTACAGATACCCACACCCATTTATATAGTGAAGCTTTTGATGAAGATAGAGATGCCATGATTAATCGGGCATTAAATGAAGGTGTTTCACGTTTTTTTATTCCAGCAATCGATTCAGCATACACAGCATCGATGCTTCAATTAGAAAAAGCGTATCCAGAAAATATTTTTTTAATGATGGGCTTGCACCCAACACATGTTAAAGATAATTATAAGGAAGAACTAAAACACGTTGAAGAGATGCTCGAAAATCGTAAATTTTATGCGGTTGGTGAAATTGGAATTGATTTGTATTGGGATAAAACCACATTGAATATTCAACAAGAAGCTTTTAAACACCAGATTCAATTAGCTAAAAAGCACAAATTACCGATAGTTATACATTGTAGGGAAGCTTTTGATGAGATATTTGAAGTATTAGAAACTGAAAAAAGTGATGATTTATTCGGAATTTTTCATTGCTTCACAGGAACTTTAGAACAGGCCAAAAAAGCCATATCTTATAATATGAAATTAGGAATTGGTGGTGTAGCTACATTCAAAAATGGAAAAATTGATCAGTTTCTAAATCAAATCGATTTGAAACATATTGTTTTAGAAACCGATTCACCCTATTTAGCCCCTGCACCTTACCGAGGTAAGCGTAATGAAAGTGTGTATATAATGAAGGTTTTGGAAAAATTATCACATATATATAATGTATCTTTAGAAGAGATAGCAAAAGTAACGACTCAAAACTCTAAAGATGTATTTGGGGTTTAAAATGACGGATTACTTGAGACGTATACAAATTAATATATGTATGTTTTTCTTTGTGTAACTCCGTGAAACTTCCGTGAATCCCTGTGAAATAACTTAAATCGTAAATCAAATGGCTAAACCAAACATTTTACTCATTTATACTGGTGGCACCATTGGTATGATAAAAGATTTTAAAACGGGCGTACTAAAAGCCTTCGATTTTAAAAATCTTTTAGATAAAATACCTGAATTACAACTTTTAGAATGTAACATTGAAACAGTTTCTTTTGAAAAACCCATTGATTCCAGTAATATGAATCCTGTATATTGGGTTCGAATTGCTGAAATAATTGAATCAAATTACAGCAAATTTGATGGTTTTGTGGTGCTTCACGGAAGCGATACCATGAGCTACACAGCGTCTGCTTTAAGTTTTATGTTGGAAAATTTAGCAAAACCAGTGGTGTTTACGGGCTCACAACTGCCTATTGGTGATTTGAGAACTGATGCTAAAGAAAACTTAATTACGTCCATTCAAACGGCCTCTTTACGGGAGAATGAGAGCCCAGTAATTAAAGAAGTTTGTTTGTATTTTGAATATAAATTGTACAGAGCAAACAGAACAACTAAACTAAATGCCGAAAATTTTAAAGCATTTGCGTCATTAAATTACCCCGAATTGGCAGAATCTGGAGTGCATTTAAAAATTAATTATGATTATTTATGGAAGCCAGATTTAAAAAAATCCTTAGTAGTTCATAAAAATTTTGATACGAATTTGGCGCTCGTTAAACTTTTTCCTGGCATATCTGAGGTATTTTTAAAAGGTATTTTAGCAACTTCAGGCTTAAAAGCGGTTATTTTAGAGACTTTCGGCTCTGGAAATTGCACAACAGAGGCATGGTTTATTAATCTTTTGCGAGAAATTATTAATAGTGGGGTATATATAATAAATGTAACGCAATGTGTTAGCGGAAGTGTAGTGATGGGGCGTTACGAAACCAGTAACCAACTGAAAAACATAGGGGTTATATCTGGTAAAGACCTTACTACAGAGGCTGCTATTGCCAAATTGATGTATCTTTTGGGACAAAATATAGCGAAAAAAAGTTTTAAAACTGCTTTCGAAAAGTCGTTAAGAGGCGAATTGTCTTAAAATTAACCTTTAAAATTTTAACTTTCGGAGTTTTTTTTGTTATTTGTCCACCCAAAATAAGTACATTAAATAAATAAAGAGAGGTGGCCGAGTGGTCGAAGGCGCACGCCTGGAAAGTGTGTATACCTCAAAAGGGTATCGAGGGTTCGAATCCCTTCCTCTCTGCTGTTATTTTTATTTTTTTATTGTATTTTTTTTATATCTTTAACACTTTAATTAACTAATAAAATTAAGATTTAGAACATGAAAAGATTATTTTCTATCCTTGCCATTACAGGAATGATGGCTTTTGGAACTGTTAACGCAACAACCAATGCAAACACAAGTACAGTTGCAACGACTGTAGCAAGTATGACTCAAGATGAAACAGCAGCACCTGCAGAAGAACTTGGGTTTCATCAAGAATTAAAAAAGAGATTTATTGAAGGGGGTCCTGGATTTATGGGGATTGTATTATTATGTTTAATTCTAGGATTAGCTATTGCTATAGAAAGAATTATCTTTTTAAACCTTTCAACTACAAACACTAAAAAATTAACTCAAGAAGTTGAGGACGCTTTAGCTTCTGGAGGAGTTGATGCAGCAAAAGAAGTTTGCAGAAACACAAAAGGTCCAATCGCATCTATTTATTACCAAGGTTTAGATAGAACAGATGAAGGTTTAGACGCTGTTGAAAAAGCTGTTGTAGCTTACGGAGGTGTTCAAATGGGACAATTAGAGAAAAACGTATCTTGGATATCATTATTTATCGCATTAGCACCTATGTTAGGGTTCATGGGAACAGTAATTGGTATGATTCAAGCATTTGATAAAATTGAAGCTGCAGGAGATATGCAACCATCACTTGTTGCTGGAGGTATTAAAGTAGCACTTTTAACAACAGTATTTGGTCTTGTTGTTGCTATGATTCTTCAAGTTTTTTATAATTACATTATTGCTAAAATTGATAGTATCGTTAATGATATGGAAGATGCTTCTATCACATTAATGGACTTATTAATTAGAAATAAAAAGTAATAATTAAATAACATAATCATGAATTTATATAAAATACTCAAGTATTTAGCTTTTGCTCTTGGTATTCTTGGAGCTGTTTTTGCAATATTGCTAATGACGACAGATTCAGATAGCATGATAGATAACATATTAATAGTTACTTATGTTGTACTGTTTATTGTTATAGCTTTAATACTTATATACGTGCTTAAAGGCTTGTTTTCAGGAAATATAAAAAAGACTTTACTAACTGTAGGTTTATTTTTTGCAGTTATTTTAATTTCTTATATGGTATCTTCTGGTACAGATTTAGACTTAAAACAATTTAACGATAAAGGTTTGGGCATTACAGAAAGTATATCTAAGAATGTAGGAGCAGGTTTATATGCTTTTTATTTTCTTATTATAACTGCAATAGTTGCAACCTTTCTTTCAAGCGCAAAAAAACTTTTAAATAGATAAATTATGGCAAAAAGAGCAGCACCAGAAGTAAATGCAGGCTCCATGGCCGACATTGCGTTCTTACTATTGATATTTTTCTTAGTAACAACTACTATTGAAACGGATTCTGGATTAAACAGAAAGCTTCCGCCAATTGAAGATAACACAGAACCACCTATCATCAAGCAAAAAAATATTTTTACGGTACTTTTAAACGGTAAAGATCAATTACTTGTAGAAGAGGAGATTATGGAACTTAAAGATTTGAGAAAGGCAGCCACCGAATTTTTAGATAATGGAGGAGACGGCACATGCGATTATTGTAAAGGAAAGAGAAATCCTGATTCTTCTGATAATCCAGATAAAGCTGTTATATCATTGAAAAATGAGCGTGAAACAACCTATAAAACGTATATATCTGTTCAAAATGAATTAGTGGCAGCATATAACGATTTAAGAAACATTAGAGCTGAAGCTTTATATGGCAAATCTTTTGTTGAAATGGAAGCGAACCTTAATGATGTTAATTGGCCAGGAGATAAAACAAGGCTAAAGGAGCAACTTGAAAAAATAAAAATCGAGTATCCTCAAAAGCTTTCAGAAGTACAAAATTAAAATTTAAACATTATTATGGCTAAATTTAAAAAGAAACAAGGAGGCGAAATGCCAGCAATATCAACAGCATCATTACCAGATATTGTATTTATGTTATTATTCTTTTTTATGGTTGCAACTGTTATGAGACAGAATACTTTGAAAATAGAGAATAATTTACCATTTGCAGATCAGGTTGAAAAATTGGATAAGAAGGATTTGGTTATGTATATATATGCAGGTAAACCAAGTGCGAATTATAGAAATTATGGTACTGAAACCAGAATTCAACTAAATGATGATTTTGCAGATGTTAATGACATAGCTGCTTTTATTGCTGCTGAGCGAGCTTCAAAAAGAGAAGAATTAATTCCGTTTTTAACTACAGCTTTAAAAGTAGATAAAGATGCTAATATGGGATTAATTGGAGATATTAAGCAAGAATTACGTAAAGTAAATGCGCTTAAAATAAATTACACCACCAAAAAAGGTGCTGTATCAGGTAACAGATAATTTCTATATTCTTAATTTTATAAAAAGGCGTTTTGAAATATCAGAACGCCTTTTTGTTTTTAATAACTTCACATTTTAATAAATATAGTATGTTTGTATAATGGATTATAACTGCTTAAAAAATGAAATTTTCTTATAGAATATTACTTGTTTTACTTAGTACTCATTTGTGCTATTCACAAAAAGACAGTATTAGTCATGTTGACCATTTTTACAAAGAAGACCAATTTTACATAGGAATTACTTATAATTTATTAGGAAAAAAACCAAAAGATTTATCACAAACTGGGTTTTCAAGCGGTATTCATTTTGGTATGATAAAAGACATGCCTTTAAATGATGCAAGAAATAGAGCCATAGGTATTGGCTTGGGGTATTCCCTAAATTCTTTCAATGAAAATTTGCTGATTGATAAAGACAATGATGGTAATATTACCTATACTATTTTAGATGATTCTAGTATTTATTCAAAAAACAAATATACAAACCAACTAATTGAACTTCCGGTAGAGTTTAGATGGCGTACATCAACACCAACT
Organism: Mariniflexile fucanivorans; assembly: GCF_004341235.1. Taxonomy (GTDB): domain Bacteria; phylum Bacteroidota; class Bacteroidia; order Flavobacteriales; family Flavobacteriaceae; genus Mariniflexile; species Mariniflexile fucanivorans. Next base: position 399,584 of record NZ_SLUP01000001.1, on the reverse strand, counting down.
GAGTATAAGTTTTGGCGTATTTATACGGGGTTTAAGATTGGTTACTTGATAACAAGTACAACTAAGTTTAAAGGAGATTCCGGAGAGTTTAAATATCGTAATATTAGCGACTTCAATAAGCTTCAATATGGTTTAACGCTGTCTGCAGGCTATAATACCTGGAACTTATATTTGTATTATGGTTTAAATCCAATTTTTTCAAAGGATGTCATTGTGAACGGAAACGATATAAAAACCAACACCCTAAAAGTTGGCTTAATGTTTTATATTTTATAATGCTCTACAACCAATAATTAACCAGTATTAATTGGGGCATAACTCCCACAAAAATACCCATAAGCAGTTCTTTGTAATTATGCGCTTTTAAATGCAGCCTTGAAGTGGCTATGGCGCCTGTTATGATACACATTAAAGCGAGTATGTCGTTAATATTGATGTTAAAATGAATACTTAAAGCAATGAAGAACATAAAAAGCCCAGATATAGAAATCATATGAATACTCGCTTTAAACCTGAAAATAGCCAATATTAAGCACGACATTGTTGATATTAAAATGCCAATAAAAAAGAAATAGAGTTCAGCAAATTGAGATTGTGTTAAAATGCGTAGCAAAACAATTAATATAATCACACAATTTAAGAGCAGAGGTAAAATGCGCTCATTCGTTGTTTTTAAATAAATAGACTGTACTTTATCTAATGTTTTTAATAAAAAATATATTAAAACAGGTAAAATGATGGTTAGGATAGTAAGCGATACAAGTTTAGCATATATAATTTCTTGTGGGGTGAAACGTGGAGAAATAAAATAATAGAACCCAACACCCAACACAGGCATAATTAATGGGTGAAAAATAAACGAGATACTTTTTAAAATGCGATCCATTATATTTTTTTGCGTAATCGTGCTACAGGAATGTCTAATTGCTCTCTGTATTTTGCTACAGTACGTCGTGCAATAGGATAGCCTTTATCCTTTAAAATGGAGGCTAAAGTTTCATCGGTTAAAGGTTTTCTTTTCTCTTCTTCTTCAATTACTGTTTCTAAAATTTTCTTTATTTCTCTGGTTGAAACTTCTTCGCCTTGGTCGTTTGTCATCGATTCTGAAAAGAATTCTTTTATCAATTTTGTTCCGTAAGGCGTATCAACATATTTACTATTTGCAACCCTAGATACCGTTGAAACATCCATAGAAATTTCATCGGCTACATCTTTTAAGATCATAGGTTTTAAGTTACGTTCATCACCCGTTAAAAAATACTCTTCTTGGTAATGCATTATCGCACTCATAGTAATAAACAAAGTTTGCTGGCGTTGCTTGATGGCTTCAATAAACCATTTGGCAGCATCAAGTTTTTGTTTGATAAATATAACGGCATCTTTTTGCGATTTCGATTTGTCTTTCGACTCTTTATAACCTTTAAGCATGTTGTTATACTCTCTGGATACGTGAAGTTCTGGTGCGTTTCTGCCATTAAGTGTTAATTCCAGTTCGCCATCCACTATTTTTATGGCAAAATCTGGGACTACATGCTCTACAATTCTATAATTGCCAGCATACGATCCGCCTGGTTTTGGGTTTAAATGTTCAATTTCGTTGATGGCATCTTTTAATTGAATTTCTGAAATATCAAACTTTTGAAGAAGCTTATCGTAATGTTTTTTTGTGAATTGATCGAATGCATTATCAATAATATCAATAGCTAATTCTGTATCTGGATTTTTTTCTTTTCTATGTAATTGAATACTTAAACATTCTTGCAAATCTCTTGCTCCTACACCAGCAGGATCTAATTGATGCACAATTCTAAGTACTTTGCCTATTTTTTCTTCTGTGGTATAGATACTTTGAGTGAAAGCTAAATCGTCCATAATATCTGATAATGCACGACGTATATAACCACTTTCATCTACACTTCCAACTAAAAATTCGGCGATTTCGTATTCTTCGTCATCAAGTCTGTATGTGTTTAACTGATTTATTAAATGCTGTGTAAACGAGGTTCCTGCGGCATAAGGCATCGTCTTTTCTTCATCATCACTACTGTAGTTGTTGGCTTGTGTACGATAATCTGGAATTTCGTCATCACTTAAATATTCATCAACATTTATGTCGTCATTACCAATGGTTTCGCTGTCGTTAAACTCATCATTAGTATTGTCAAAATCTGAATCAAAATCACTTTCCAATTCTTCTTTCCCGCCTTCTAAAGCAGGATTTTCTTCTAGCTCTTGCTTTAAACGTTGCTCAAAAGCTTGCGTAGGCAACTGTATCAATTTCATTAATTGAATTTGTTGTGGCGACAGTTTTTGCGATAACTTAAATTGTAAATGTTGCTTGAGCATACGTGATTTGGTTTCTGTAAAAATAAAAAAACTATTTCTAAAAAAAAGACCTGTCTGGTTTTTAAAACTTGACAGGCCTAATGTATGATTTTTTTATTTAGAATTCAGCATTTTGAGGCGTTCTAGGAAATGGAATAACATCTCTAATATTACTCATACCTGTTGCAAACATAACCAAACGTTCAAAACCTAAACCAAAACCAGCATGAACAGCGGTTCCAAACTTGCGTAAATCTAAATACCACCATAGGTCTTCTTCTGGAATATTAATGGCAGCCATGCGTTGTTTAAGTACCTCTAAACGTTCCTCACGTTGCGCACCACCAACAATTTCACCAATACCAGGAAATAGAATATCCATAGCGCGAACGGTTTTACCATCATCATTCAAACGCATATAAAAAGCTTTGATGTTTGCTGGATAATCAAATAAAATAACGGGACATTTAAAGTGTTTTTCAACTAAAAAGCGTTCGTGTTCACTTTGTAAATCGGTACCCCAATCCTTAATAATGTATTTGAATTTCTTTTTCTTATTTGGAGTGCTATCTCGAAGAATATCAATAGCTTCGGTATAACTTACACGTTTAAAATTATTTTCGGTAACGAAATGTAATTTTTCAATTAAAGTCATTTCGTTACGTTCTGCCTGTGGTTTAGCTTTGTCTTCGTCTTGCAAACGGGCATCTAAAAACTCTAAATCTTCGTGGTTGTTTTTAAGAATGTATTTAATTACAAATTTCATAAAATCTTCAGCCAAATCCATATTACCAGCTAAATCCATGAATGCAACTTCGGGTTCTATCATCCAAAACTCGGCTAAATGTCGTGATGTGTTGGAGTTTTCAGCTCTAAACGTAGGTCCAAATGTGTAAACCTTTCCTAAGGACATGGCATAAGTTTCAGCTTCTAACTGGCCAGAAACGGTTAAATTGGTTTCTTTTCCGAAGAAATCTTTAGAATAATCTACATCACCTTCTTGATTTAAAGGTGGTTTTTCAGCATTTAGGTTTGTAACTCTAAACATTTCGCCAGCACCTTCTGCATCACTACCTGTAATGATTGGCGTGTGCACATAGTAAAATCCGTTTTCATTAAAATACTTATGAATAGCGAATGAAAGTGACGAGCGTAAACGCATCACCGCACTAAATGTATTGGTCCTGGTACGCAAATGGGCGTTTTCTCTTAAAAACTCAAAGGAGTGTTTTTTGGGTTGGATAGGGTAGGTTTCAGGATCTGAATCTCCTAAAACTTTCAATTCCTTTACTTGAATTTCAACGTTTTGGCCTTTTCCTTGGCTTTCAACTAAGTCGCCTTTTATGTGGATAGCAGCACCTGTGGTAATGCGTTTTAAAAGTGCTTCATCAAAAGTTTCAAAATCGACTACACATTGTATGTTATTAATTGTAGAACCATCGTTTAAAGCGATAAATCGGTTCGCTCTAAAAGTTCTAACCCATCCTTTTATATCAACTTCAGAACTCACAAAATCTTGCGATAGTAATTCTGAAATAGTACGTAATTTCATAAGCATTAAATTTAGTAATGTAAATATAAAGGTTTCGTAGTTGAAAATTCAAATTCTAAAAACCAAATTCCAAAGATTTTCAGTTTGGAATTTAGAATTTAAATATTGGAATCTACTTCATCCGTATCATCTTCCTCTGGAATAATATTTATTGCAGGCTCTCTTAAAACTTCCTTGTTGGCGATGCTACGCTCTAAAGATAATAGCAACGACGGAAGCAATAATAAGTTTGATAACATAGCAAAAAGCAGAGTTGCAGATACCAGAGCACCTAAAGCTACGGTGCCACCAAAACTAGAAATGGTAAAAACGGAAAAACCAAAGAATAATACAATGGATGTGTAAAACATGCTCACCCCCGTTTCGCGTAATGCGCCATAAACAGATGTTTTGATTTTCCAGTTATTAGCCTGTAATTCTTGTCTGTATTTTGCGAGAAAGTGAATGGTATCATCTACCGAAATACCAAACGCAATACTAAATACTAAAATGGTTGAAGGTTTTATAGGAACGCCCAAATAGCCCATTAAACCGGCTGTTACTAATAGTGGAATAAGGTTGGGGATTAACGATATAATAATCATTTTAAAAGACCTGAACATATACGCCATAAACAAGGCTATTAAAAAAATAGCGAGCGATAGAGAAATGGCGAGGTTTTTCACCAAATACGTAGTTCCTTTTTGAAAAACCAGTGCTTTACCCGTCATGGTAACGTTATATTGTTCTTTAGGGAAAAGTTTATCTACCTTCGTTTGAATATCTTCTTCAATACGTTCCATTTTATCGGTGCCAATATCTTTCATAAAGGTGGTGATGCGTGCGTATTGCCCTGTGCTATCTACAAAGTTTTTAAGTAAATCGACATCGGATGTTGAATTTTTGGCATACGATAAAATAAAACTATTTTCTTGTGATGTTGGCAATTGGTAAAATTTGGTGTTGCCGTTGTAATAAGCCTGTTTGGAATATTTAACCAAATCGACTACCGAAATAGGTTTTGATAATTCGGGTATTTCTGTAATTAATTCCTGAAGTTCATCCATTCTTCTTAAGGTAGAAAGCTTCATTACACCTTGCTTGCGTTTGGTATCAATCACAAACTCTAAAGGCATGATGCCATTGAATTCATCTTCAAAAAAACGGATGTCGTTAACGAATTCAGAGTCTTGAGGCATATCTTCAATAAGACTTCCTGAAATTTTTATCTGATAAATACCAATAATACTTACTATTAAAAGCACCACAGCAACGGAATAAATGGCAATACGTTCATGTTTAACCATACGTTCCATCCAACTCACAAAACCACCAATCCAGCGTTTATTTAAGTGTTCTAAATGGCGGTCTTTAGGGTAAGGTAAAAACGTATAAATAATTGGAATAATAAGTAAGCATAGCATAAAAATACCTAAAATGCTTAAAGATGCCACAATACCAAATTCTTTTAAAAGGGTGCTTTCTGTAAGTATGAATGTCGCAAAGCCAGAAGCTGTAGTTACATTCGTCATTAAAGTGGCATTACCAATTTTTGTGATAACGCGCTGTAATGATCTTACTTTATTGCCATGAAGTTTTACTTCGTGTTGGTATTTATTAATTAAAAAAATACAATTCGGGATACCAATAACAATAATTAATGGCGGAATAAGAGCTGTTAAAACCGTTATTTCGTAGTTTAAGGCGCCAATGATACCCAGTGTCCACATAACGCCTATACATACTACAACCAATGAAATTAATGTAGCCCTAAACGACCTAAAAAAGAAAAAGAAAATAAGCGATGTTACCAATAAAGCAGCTAGTACAAACCAAACAATTTCATCAACTATTACTTTTGCGTTTAGGGTCCTAATATAGGGCATGCCCGAAACACGTACATCTAAATTTGTTGCTTCTTCAAAAGCCTTGATTTTTGGTTCTAATTCATTAAGTATAAATTCTTTTCTAGCCGACGTGTTAACAATGGCCTTATCAAGATAAATAATGGTTCTTATGGTTTTTGTTTTCTTATTGAATAAAAAATTATCGTAAAAAGGGTATTTGTTGAAAAGTTCGTCTTCTAGCTCATTTATTTCTGCTAAAGAATTAACAGAATCTTTAATGAATGGTTTTAATTCAAATTTTTGATGAAGCGTATCTTTTACAAGTTTTTGAAGATCTTTTACAGAGATAACTGTTTCAACTTCTTTGTATTTTTTAAAACTATCGGCTAATTTATTCCATGCATTTAGTTTATCAACAGTTAATAGCGTACTGTCTTTAACCCCAATAATTACAAGATTTCCTTCTTCGCCAAAGGTTTTTAAAAAGTTGTTATAGGTAATATTTACTTCGTGGTCGTCTGGTAAAAGATTCGCTTCCGTATTAGAAAAACGCATATTTTTCCATTGCGTACTAAATAGAATGGTAATAATAAGAATACCAATAAGAATACCTATTTTATTACGTAAAATTAACCGTGCCGTAACGTCCCAAAAATCTTTGGTAAAAAGTTTAAACATACCTTAAATAAAAAGTTGGGCAAAGGTAGAAAAATTGAGGGCAATACCTCATAAAGTCAAGTTAAATGTAAATTTAAAGGCAACATTATCACCAATTTCTGGCAAGTGGTAGGCACCATAGCGGTAGGTGAAGCTTAGACCAAAACCAAAAAGTAGTTTATTGATTTCAAAACCTGATTCTGTATAACCCTTTTTAAGCGATCCGAAAGTGACATTTTGGTGTTTTTCAGGATGTTTTGTATCGCCAATGGCATAACGGGTAATTAAAACCATTTGGGGCTTGTAACGTTCTGAAACATTAAAAGGTTTTAGGAAATGTTTCAATTGAAATGTAGCGAACTTATCAGAAAAAAATTCGTTAAAAAACATGGTTTCAAAACTATTGGTGCCTGCCACCGAGAAACGTTGCATGATGGTTTCTTTAGTAATGTTGTTGGGGTAGGCATGGTATAAATGTGTTAACGGAATATCTCCGTTAGCGATACCTCCAACAAGTGTGATTTCAGATAGATTGCCGTCTTTTTTTCCTATTTGATGAATGGTCCTAAAATCTAATTTTGAAAAACTTAAGTCGCTCTTAAAAACATCGTTAAAGCTTTTGGTGTATTGCAATGTTATTAATGGGTAATCATTTTCATTGGAATCTATTTCAGAAGCTGATGAATTTTTTAGGGGTTTCCATTGCAGAGCCACTTTCGCCATACTTAATTTGAATGTGTTAAGTATGCCATTATCGGTCACATAGCCATAGCTATAGGTAGGTGCTATGTTACTTGTCGAGAATTCAGTTTCCGTATTTAAATTATTTGATATTTCATGTTCAAACGCCACTGCTTTTGTAATGTGTTTATGAAATAAATCGATATTAAGCAAACGGGGTTCAAAAAACTGAAAAAACCGCTTGTCCGTTAAAAATTTGGTACTACCAGTTTCTTGTAGGTCGTCGGTATATGAAAGCGTCATCCAAGTATTAGATTTTTCTATTAACCTAAAACTACTGCCAACACTGTATTTAAAACGGTGGTCTCTAAAACCGTAAACAGTATAGCCATTTACTCTTACTTTTTCTGAAAAGGCATCATTTGTAATACCGCCAATTCCGGTTCGTATGCCTTCATATTGATTGTACTTTATAAGATATCTTAAATCGAAATTAAAATATTTAGTTGAAACATATCCATTACCAAGCCCTTTTACAAAAGCATTTTTTTTAATAGAATCGTTTGAAGTTTTTAAATCGTTTTCATGAGAAGATTGTGCCTGAAATAGTGTAGCATACAAAATGCAAAAAAGAAGAATGCCATATTTAAACATAGGTACAATGTAAAGCTAAGGTTTGTAGAAAAAAAAGCGACTATAAAGTCGCTTTAAAATTACACAGTCATAATTTCCTTTTCTTTGTTATCGAAAAGGTCATCAATCTTTTTAACGTAGGTATCTGTTAATTGTTGTATATCTACTTCGGCATTTTTTTTCAAATCTTCAGAAACATCCTCAGCCTTTTTAATATCATTATTGGCATCTTTTCTAGCAGAGCGAATTCCTATTTTGGCATCTTCTGCTTCCGCTTTAGCTTGTTTTGCTAAATCGCGGCGACGTTCTTCCGTTAAAGGTGGTACATTAATTATTATGGTATCTCCATTGTTCATGGGGTTGAAACCAAGGTTTGCAATTTGGATGCCTTTTTCAATTTCTTGAAGCATCTTTTTTTCCCAAGGTTGAACCGTAATGGTCCTACCATCTGGAGTGTTTACATTGGCAACTTGTGAAAGTGGTGTTTGGGCACCATAATAGTTCACCATAACACTTCCAAGCATGGCAGGACTAGCTTTTCCCGCTCTAATGTTTACAAATTGCTTTTCTAAATGCTTAATTGCAGCATTCATCGACTCTTTTGCAGTGTCTAATATAAATTGTATTTCCTCATTCATAATATGAAACTTTTTCAATCAATAACTCAAAAATTAAGCCAAATTACAGGTTTACCTCGGTTCCTACTTTTTCGCCAGAAACAACTTTTAGTAAGTTGCCTTTTTTATTCATGTCGAAAACTATAATAGGCAATTCATTTTCTTGACTTAATGTAAATGCCGTTGTATCCATAACTTTTAAACCTTTTTTCAATACATCTTCAAATGAAATGAAATTGAATTTAACCGCTTTGTCATCTTTTTCAGGATCTACATTATAAATACCATCAACACGAGTTCCTTTTAAAATAACATCGGCTTCAATTTCAATAGCACGTAAAACTGCTGCCGAATCTGTGGTGAAATAAGGGTTTCCTGTTCCGCCTCCAAAAATAACAACACGCCCTTTTTCTAGGTGACGCATCGCTTTACGGCGTATAAAAGGTTCTGCAACTTGGTTGATGTGTACGGCAGATTGTAAGCGTGTTGGTAAACCAGCATCTTCCAATGCACTTTGTAGCGCCAACCCGTTTATAACGGTTGCTAGCATACCCATATGGTCTCCTTGTACACGGTCCATACCGTTACTTGCGCCGGCAACACCTCTAAAAATATTACCACCACCAATAACGATGGCAACTTGAACGCCTTTGTCGGTTATGGTTTTAATGTCTTTTGCATATTCGGATAAACGTTCTGGATCAATACCGTACTGGCGTTCTCCCATTAGGGCTTCACCAGAAAGTTTTAAAAGAATTCTTTTATATTTCATAATAGTTTTTGAAAGTTCAGCAAAACTACATAATTTTTTGTTCTTTACCGAAAACCTATTTATCAAAAATAGTGATGGTTAAAAATAGGAACCATATTTTAAATGGTTAAAGTCGTTTTATGGCATAAAAAAACCACTATGCTCTATAAGATAGTGGTTTAATATAATTGAAATTTTATAATGTTGGAGAATAATTTGTTGGATAGTCTTTTGCTTTTGCAACATTTCCTGATTCTACAAAATTGGAGCCAAATTTAGCATCAATAGCTTCCAGAAATTTATTTGCCATATAAGCATAACCTCTAGCGGTTAGATGTATGCCATCTAAACTAATAGCGCCGCCAGTTACTAATTTAGCATTCATGGTAAAGCTATCAAAAGAAATTCCTGTTGAGGCTAATTCTTGTAAAATACTATTTAAATCTACTAAAGCTATGTTAGGATTAGAGGTTGCTACACTAGCAATAGTTGTATTATAAGCATCGGTAGCTGCCTTAATAGTAGCCTGTTCACTAGGTATAAGTACCCATTTATCTTCTAAAGGAACCGCAACGCCGTTTACGGTTTGAGCATTTCCTGGTACAGCAAGAGTTCCTATAAATGATGAAGCCGATAAAACGAATAAATCTGCAGAAGTTGCTTGTCTCATGCTTTCTAAAGCAGGATTAATACTAGTTAAATCCGTTAAACTTTCGTCCATAATTACAACGGCGTTATTAGTTGAAGCTGAGAAAGAGATGGTTCTTTTAGCGATTTCGGCATCCGCTTCCGTTTGTGTTTTTGCACCAACACTTACTAAATAAGCAAAAGCTTGAACAAGACCTGCATTATATGCGCCATAGGCAGCAACGCTATTTAAGTATGCAGCTGTTGCAGCATCTAAGGGAATTGGATTATAAGGAACTGTAGTAAAATGGGGTAAATCTGTAATGTAAGGCACATTGGTTACAACACCTTTTGCACCGCTAGAAGTTAAGGTGGTGACCAAGTAACTAAAAGTAGCATCAAAACCTACACCTACAGCTCCAGTACTTGGGGTTATAACGTCTGTTCCGTCTCCACCCGATAAGGCATATCCTAAAACATCATTACCTCCAATTTCAGATAATGTAAAAAATGTTGGCTTTTTTGCCATAGCATCACCTAATACGGTAGCCGTAGCACTAGATGCCATTCTTACAAAATAAGGGTTAGCGGTTTTAGTTGCTAAGTTCGCTATATTTCCGTAGCCATCAAAAAGTAAATGATAACTTTTGGCACCAGGAACTCCCATATTATTGAAGGGCCCAGTTAAGTTATTTACGGCTAGATCTGTGGTTGAGAGTACAGGACGCCCTAAAGCGGTTGCCAATGGTACAGGACCAGCGCCACCAAAAACTAATCTTGGTGCTACCGTTGAACCAGCTAGTTGTACCCCGCCTAAAGCAATACCACCCAAATTATCATTCATTAAAGGTTGTGTGAAATCACCACTTCCAACTTTTGCAAATTGTTGGGATAATATATTCGGGAACGAGTTTTCTTGGGATGCTATAAATAAAGCGCTATCTGTAAAACCTGCTGTAAATGAAGCTCCTACGGCTACATATGATGAGAAATCGACCGAACCTGTTGTTAGTTCAGGTAATACTTGAACTTCTTCTCTGCTTACATCTTCAATATCATTACATGCTGTAAAACCAATAAGTGTTAATAACAGCCATATATATTTTGTATTCATAATAGTCTTCATTTTATAAGTTGTTAATTGTCCATGATATATAATACATAGAACCTATATGTCCTGTTCCGTAAGCACTAAAGTATTCTTTACCAGTAAGGTTAGTTGCTCCCGCTTTAAAAATTGATTTCATACTCGGTACCGTTAAGTTAACTTGAGCATCCACTACATGAAATTCTGGTACTACGCCATTTGCAAAAGTTGCTTCCCAAAAATAATCATCACTAAATCTGTAAGCGACATTAAAACCGAAGTTTTTAAACAATTCCGTATTGCCAAAAGTTGCTTTAAATTTATGTTCTGGAGTATTAAAATTTGTTGTAAAATCTGGGTATTTGTTTTGGTCGAAATCTAATTTAGAAAAGGTGTAGCTTCCACCTAAGTCAAAATCCCCAAAAACTTTGGTTGATAGGCCAAGAGATGCACCATAAGAGTTCACATCGGCAGGTGAGTTTGTATAGGTGCTGTATGCTTGGTAATCGCCATTAGCGATAGCGGCAACAGATGCTGCACCATCACCCACAGTTCCATAGTATGGAGAGATTACAACGGCTTGGGAAATGAAATCTTTATACTTATTGTAATAAGCACTAAAATCTACTATGATACCATTAAATTTTCCTCTATACCCAACTTCGGCAGATGAAACTTGTTCTGGTTTTATTAAATCTGGATTTGCAATTTCTAAAACAGCAGGGTTTCCAGTAGCAGCAAGCTCTTGTACTGAAGTAGCGGTATATGAATTTTCGTAAGCCACGCGACCAGTTTGTGTAAAAGCGCCATCAACATGCACATACCGGTCTAAATTGTTTGGAGCAGAACCCACTAAAATTGCTCTACCAGCATTTAGCCCTATAAATAAATCTTGGGTTGTGGGATTTCTAAATCCGGTTTGTACTGAAGCTCTAATATTATGGTTTTCATTAACAGTTAAGCCTGCAGAAATTCTTGGAGAAAAGAAACCATCGAAAAATTCAGATTTATCATATCTTACAGAACCTGTTAACTTTAATTTTAGCATATCATTTAATTCCAAATCTTTTTGAATTTGTGTATAAACGCCAAATTCAGAATATTCAATTGGTCCATCTTTATCTGTATAGATAGTTCCAAATGAGTTTAAGTTATATTTTCTATAAGAGCCACCAACTTGAATTTCGGCAAAATCTATTAACTGGCTAAAATTGTAGTTTCCATCTGCATGATAGTATTTAGATTCATCCTGAAATTTTGAACCAGTCGATAAATCTGGGTCTGCAATACTTCTATTAAAAGCTGCTTTAAAGCCATCAGATTCTGGTGATAACATGCCTGTATCTGCTGCAACTCTTGCTGCTGCGTGGGCTTCAGCATCTGTTGCACCATTAAGGGTTTCACTAATATATGCGCCAGCATATTCACCAAACCACGTATTATCGTCCTTCCATGCTCTGTTTATGTTGATTCCAGTAAACACCATATCATAAGAGTCTCCGGCTTTATCTGTAACCACGTAGCCTCTTAAAAAAAAGTTGTCGTTTTTAATTTCAAATTTATGCTGTTGTTGAAAGAAACCATCAATATTGTATCGGTTTGTACCTTGGTATATGGTGGAGCCCGAGCCTACTTTTCCAACATATGATATTTCAAAATCGTCTTCAAATGGTCTGTAATATAAACCCCAATCAGCTTTTACACTCTCAGCATTATAGTCAGTTAAGTCACCTTCATCATAACCTGTTCTACTAACCACAACATTTGGGACTAAATTTGCTAAAGCTGAGTTTGGTAGTTGAGCTAAAAATGCGGGACTTTCTTTAACAGCTTTAAGGTTTGTAGAAACTTCATCACCATACACGTTAACACCATCATAATCTGTATTTGCGCGCGTACCACCAATATTGGTTTTATCAACCTCACTATTTGCAGCCCAATCGGTTCCTTTTAAATACCCAAAGTTGACTTTTGCAGCAAATTTATTGCTAAACTTGTGTGCTGCACGAAAACTTACATCTGTATAGGGGTTATCGCCAGAAGCTTTTTGTGATGTGATTCCTCTTTTAATAGATGCACTAATACCTTGATGTTGAAAAGGGTTTTTGCTTCGCATGAATAATATACCATTAAACGCATTTGCTCCGTAAAGAGCCGATGATGCTCCTGGTAAAAGTTCAATACTTAAAACATCTGTTTCTGTCATCCCTACCAAATTACCTAAAGGAAAGTTTAGTGCCGGTGAGGAGTTGTCCATACCATCTACCAATTGCATGAAACGATTATTAGCAAAAGTTGCAAAACCACGGGTATTAACAGATTTAAAAGTTAAACTATTCACATTCACATCTACACCTTTTAAGTTTTCCAAACCATCATAAAAATCGGCAGAAGCAGTATTTTTTATTTCTTTAAGCCCTAAGCGTTCTACCGTTACTGGCGATTCAAAAATTCGTTCTGGTGTTCTGGAAGCTGAAATAACGACCTCGTCCAATGACGTACCTTCTTTAAGAATGAAATTTAATTTTTGATTATTCGCTGTTACTTGCATGGTAATAGTTTCAAAACCTACACTACTTGACCGAACGCTAAAAGGTGGGTTTTGCCCAAAGGTTAGTGTGAAGTTTCCATCAAAATCTGTAACTGTTCCTGTGGAAGTTCCTACAACAATAATATTTGCCCCGGGTATGGGTTGGTTATTATCGTCTGTTACAGAGCCAGAGATTGTAGTTTGTGAATAAGTGAAGCCACAAAAAAACAACAGTAAAAAAGGAAGAATTGTTTTCATTTAGTATTATTTAGTTTTAGTTTGAGTTGAGCAATATAAATAAATTAAATATTACTTAGTAAAAAAAGTGCATAAAAATTATGCATGCATAGTAGGTTTTAACAAAAAAAGGGGGTAAATATTGATTTATATGTAAAAAAATAGGCTATAAATAAGAAAACGTCATAATCAAGTTTTGATTATGACGTTTCATTTTATGTTAATTATCTAAATAGTTTTTTAATTATTCTACTGTAACAGATTTTGCTAAGTTACGGGGTTGATCTACATTTTTACCTAACAATACAGCGATATGGTAAGATAATAGTTGAAGAGGAATGGTAGTTAATAAAGGAGATAAAGATTCTAAGGTGTCTGGAACTTCAATAACATGATCTGCCAATTCTCTAACTTGGGTATCACCTTCGGTTACGATGCCTATAATTTTTCCTTTTCTCGATTTAATTTCTTGAATATTGCTTACTACTTTTTCGTAATGCCCCTTTTTTGTTGCTATTACAATAATTGGCATATTTTCGTCAATTAAAGCGATAGGACCATGCTTCATTTCAGCAGCAGGATACCCTTCAGCGTGTATATATGAAATCTCTTTTAATTTTAAAGCACCTTCTAATGCCACAGGGAAATTAAAACCTCTTCCTAAATATAAACAGTTGCGGGAATCTTTATAGATGTCTGCAATCATTTTAATATGTGCATCCGATTTTAGTGCTTGTTCTACTTTATTAGGAATCAATTCTAATTCTAATAAATGCTGTCTGAAGTCTGAACTACTAATAGTGCCTTTAGCTCTAGCCAAACGTAATGCCATTAGGGTTAAAATCGTAATTTGTGTAGTAAATGCTTTTGTTGAAGCAACTCCAATTTCTGGGCCTGCATGCGTGTATGCGCCAGCATGGGCTTCTCTGGCAATAGATGAACCTACTACATTACAAACGCCAAAAACAAAAGCACCTTTAGATTTTGCTAATTTTATGGCGGCTAAAGTATCGGCGGTTTCACCAGATTGTGAAATAGCAATAACAACATCATTCTCACCAATAATTGGGTTTCTATATCTGAATTCTGAAGCATATTCAACTTCAACAGGTATTCTTGCCAATTCTTCAAATATATATTCTGCTACTAAACCAGCATGCCATGAAGTACCACAAGCTACAATGATAATACGATTCGCATTAAGGAATTTTTTCATGTTATCCTCAACACCCGCCATTTTTATTATAGCTTCGTTTCTTAATAAGCGCCCTCTATACGTATCTGTAATTGCTTTTGGTTGTTCGTGTATTTCTTTTAACATGAAATGTTCATAGCCACCTTTTTCAATTTGCTCTAAATTCATTTGAAGTTCTTGAACATAGGCAGGCACTATAGAGTCATCTTTAATTTTTCTAACTTTAATGCCTTTATGGAACCTAATTATCGCCATTTCTTCATCTTCTAAATAAATGGCATTTTTAGTATATTCTAAAAAAGGAGAGGCATCACTAGCAATAAAATATTCATTTTCACCAACACCAACGGCTAAGGGGCTTCCTAAACGGGCGATAACAATTTCTTCTGGCTTCGTTTTATCGAAAACAGCTATAGCATAAGCGCCAATAACTTGATTTAAAGCAATTTGAACGGCTTGACCTAACTTAACGTTTTCTTGTTTCTTTACTTCTTCAATTAAATTTATTAAAACCTCGGTATCTGTATCCGATTTGAAAGTGTATCCTCTAGAAATCAATTCTTGTTTTAAAGTTTCATAATTTTCAATAATACCATTATGAATAATAACTAAGTCTCCAGAATTGGAAATGTGTGGATGTGAATTAACATCGTTTGGAACACCATGGGTTGCCCATCTTGTGTGTCCAATACCAATATTGCCGTTTTTGGTTATTTCTTTATCTGCACGTGCTTCTAAATCTGAAACTTTTCCTTTTGTTTTGGAAATTTTAAGTTCTGAACCGTCAAAAAGTGCGATACCAGCACTATCATAACCTCTGTATTCTAGTCGTTTAAGTCCTTCTATTATAATTGGATACGCTTCTCTTGTTCCAATATATCCTACAATTCCACACATAATTTATAGTTTAGTTTTTGGTATTTTAGTTCCAGACAAATATGTAAAATAAAACACTATTTAAAGATATATATCATATAAAGTTCTAATTTTATACGATAAAAATCACTTTTAAATCACTTAAAAATGCTTCCGTAGTGTGAATTTTTTATATTTTAATTACTTAGGCTCCGTAAAAAACACCTTTAATTTCATTTTTCTATTAGCTGGTACGCTTGGGTTAGTTCCATACAAAATAGTGCCCCGTGGTGTTAATATAGATACTGAAGGAACTGTTGTAACCTCACCTGTACTATTTAGAATTTTAGAACTATTGACTTTGTTTACATTGCTGGATAAAACCAGACCTATTTTTGTATTTGTTGAATCTCTAAGTAAAATATTATTTAAATGCTCGGTTAAATGAATTTTATATTTTGAAACATTTGCATCATCAGTATCACGTAGTCCTAAATGAAAATAAGTAGAAAAATACGGTGTTACTGTATTCCCTGCTGTAGAGTCGTAATTGTAATCAACAAGTTGCGTGTTGTTTTCTATATCGTATGCATAAATTCGGTCGTATTGATGTAAATCAGTATCCCCGCCAGTTAGAAGGTTATCGTCTTCAAAAACAATTAATTGTGCATCGTTAATAAAGCGTTTTAAAATATAGTTGCCGTTAGCGTCTTTTTTGTATTCGCCATTTTCAAGTGGTATTCTATATTCTTTTTTAAATTTTTCTAATGCAGGAATGGATGAGGTGAATCCGTCACTATCGGTATAATCTACCATACCGTTAAACAAATCTACAACAGCCATAGAGCCTTCTGTACCTTTTAAATAAAGCTTTTCATCACCAATTTCCGTGTTAGGGTTTGTTGGAAATGTAACTTGGCTATAATCATTAATAAATGTATTAAGTATATTTCCCGTAAAATTAAGCACATAAGAACCTGGGCTAGGTATATCATCTCTTATGCCATCTCCGTCACTGTCTGTAGCCGTCGTTGTTGCATCTATATCCCATGTATCGTTAATGCCATCAATATCAGTGTCTACGGTACCAGTAAAATCTATATCTGCATAATTAGGAATACCGTCAGCATCAGCATCGGCATCATTAATGGAATAATAAATAGTAATATTAGCATTATTGGTAGATGCTAAATTTAATAAAACCATACTGCCATCACCGTTAACAGCTTCAGCTTTAAAATACAAGCCTCTAAAATAGTTTTTAAAGTCGTTGGCACTACTTAAAACAGCGTCTCCTTCTTTATCTAGAATAGCAGCTTTCCAAAAAGTTGGGTCTAATTTTGTTCTAAAAGCAGGCGCTATGTACACTGTTGTTTCTAATTCACCATCATCATCAAAAGTGTCTAATCTAATCGAGTTGCTGCTAGGTGCAAAAACAGTGTCTTTAATTATTGCTCCTTTATTGCTGTCAAAATTGATAATAGAACTACCGTTTAAAGCGAAATTATCTGTACTGTTAATGCTGCCATCTGCTTTCGAGTAGTATTTTTGTGTTTCATTTAAACTAGCACTTGGATCAAAATCTCTTAAAAAATAATTATTTTGATAAATAGTTAATCTAAAAGGTTTGATATCTTCTTCAGTTTTTGAACCATATAAAGAATCTAATATCGTATAAGTAGGGTTGCCATCAGTATCTGTACCTGTAACTCTACTAAAATAAGGAATGCTTAAAACAACAGAGTCTATTGCCGGTGTATCATTAAAATTGGGACTGAGTGTAGTGGGTGTTATTTGGGTTATGATACTGGCCATGGTTTGCCCATACGCTGGGTCGTTATAAACGCCCAATAAATTTGAAGACAAACCGTTAATTTGTAATGACTCTAGTTTTTTGTTGTAAGCGGCTATTTGAAAGCCTAATGTATCAGTTTTAAAATTTAGATTTTGTTCCCCAAGCACATCACTTTCAACAACCGAAAAATCTTTGTCGCAAGCAATAAAAGATAAAAATACTAATAATAAAACAGTAAGATATTTAAGGGCTTTAATGGTCTTCTTCATATATATGTTGAAATGAATGTAATGGGTTTAGCTTAAAACGCTCGTATTGAAAAATGCTTTGTAGGCTTCACCAAACTCATCTTTGGTTTTGTATTCTAAAACGGGTTTATTTGATGCTTTTAAATAGGTTTCTAGGTCTTCTGGAATGGTTTCAGAACCTATTATCAGCGCATCCGAATAATCAATGGCAACTTTCATTAAGTTAACATACGATGGTTCTTCAAGTGCTTTAATGGCATCTTCATCCAGATTGTCAAATTTAACTTTATTAAACATATCTTTATTTAACGTATTGTTAAAACTTTGATTGTAAACTGAAGTTACTATTTTACTTTCGGTAAATAAAGGTTCGTCTTTATAGTATTCTTTAAGATAGATAGGTAGTAAAGAAGCTAACCAGCCATGAACGTGAATAATATCGGGCGACCAGTTTAATTTCTTAACCGTTTCAATAACGCCTTTTGCAAAGAAAATAGCACGTTCGTCGTTATCGGAAAATAACTTACCATCTTCGTCGGTTAAGGTTGCTTTTCTTTTAAAGTATTCATCATTATCAATAAAATAAACTTGGATACGCTCTTTGGGGATAGATGCTACTTTAATAATGAGTGGCATATCTAAATCGTTTATCACTAAATTTATCCCAGAAAGCCTAATAACTTCGTGTAATTGGTGTCTTCGTTCATTTATATTGCCGTATCGAGGCATAAAAATCCTTATTTGTCCACCTTGTTGATTTACCAATCTTGGTGCCTCAAAAGACATGGATGAAATTTCGGTTTCTGGTAAATAGGGCACTACTTCAGATGATACATATAATATCCTCTTATCTTTCATGTGTTCGTCTTTATTGCTTTTATAAATCTCGTACAACTTAGTTTTAAACTTCTTTTTGTAAGAAATTTAGAAAATATGTGCTGCATAAATGTCTTTCTTTCGGCAAATCGAAATAAAAAACACGCAAAAGTACAAAAATTTATGCAGATTGATTGTAAAATCTTAAGTTTGCACCCGTTAATTTTATTATAAAAGGTGAAGATTTACACAGAAAAACAACAAATTGTAACTGCCATTGATGCTTTTAAAGATGAAAAGCAAACTTTAGGGCTGGTTCCAACTATGGGCGCATTGCATAATGGGCACTTGGCTTTGGTTGAAAAAGCATTAAAAGATAACGACAAAGTGGTTGTTAGTATTTTTGTGAATCCAACACAATTTGATAATAAAGAAGATTTAGTAAAATACCCAAGAACTTTAGATCAAGATGTTAAATTACTAGAAACACTTAGTAAAGAGCATATTTTGGTTTACGCACCAACTGTTGATGATGTTTATGACGGAAATACAGTTTCTGAAACCTTCGATTTTGATGGTTTAGAGTTTGAAATGGAAGGTAAATTTAGAATTGGACATTTTGATGGCGTTGGTACTATTGTGAAGCGTTTGTTTGATATTGTAAAACCAGGCAATGCTTATTTTGGTGAAAAAGATTTTCAGCAATTGGCTATCATAAAAAAGTTGGTTGAAAAACATCATATTCCTGTTAATATTATACCATGTCCTATTTATAGAGAACCATCTGGTTTAGCCATGAGCTCGCGCAATACCCGATTAAAACCCGACTATAAAGAGGCCGCTCCTTTTATCTATAAAACATTAGAAGCTGCCAAAATGCGTTTTGGCACAAAAAGTGCTATAGAAGTAACGCAATGGGTTGAAAAACAGTTTGAAAGCCATGGTTTATTAAAGTTAGAATACTTTATTATTGCAGACACCACAACCCTAAAAACTGTAAAACGTAAATTAAACAAAAAAAGCTATCGTGCTTTTATAGCCGTATATGCAGACGATATTAGACTCATTGATAATATCGCATTAAATTAATTATCTTTGCCACATGCAAATACACGTAGTAAAATCTAAAATTCACAGAGTAAAATGTACCGGTGCAGAACTCAACTACATTGGTAGTATCACTATTGATGAAGATTTAATGGAGGCTGCCAACATTATTCAAGGAGAAAAAGTTCAAATTGTAAATAATGATAATGGCGAGCGTTTGGAAACTTATTGTATTCCGGGACCTAGAAATACGGGTGAAATAACCCTTAATGGTGCTGCTGCCAGAAAAGTTTCGGTGGGCGATACCCTAATATTAATTACTTACGCTATCATGGATTTTGAAGAAGCTAAAGTTTTTAAACCCGCATTAGTGTTTCCAGACGAGAAAACAAACTTGTTAAAATAAGCATTTGAACCTAAACATAAAGAAAGCATTAAAAATTATACTCCCATTATTATTGGGAGTTTTTTTAGTTTGGTATTCGCTGTCTAAAGTTTCTATTGAAGCTATTTGGGGTTATTTGCAAAAATCCAATTATTGGTGGATTATTTTGGGCTTGTTTTTAGGACTGTTAAGTCACTTATCTCGTGCCTACCGTTGGCGTTTTCAGTTAGAGCCTATGGGTTATAACATAAAATTTGGCAATAGTGTTATGGCAGTTTTTGCTACTTATTTAATAAACTACACCATACCGCGTGCAGGTGAAGTGGTTAGAGCATCCATCCTCGCAAACTATGAAGAAGTGCCTTTTGAAAAAGGCTTTGGAACCATTGTAGCCGAACGTATTGCCGATTTAATTGTTATGTGTGGCATTATTCTCTTAACGTTATTTCTTCAGTTTGATTTTATTTATGGTTTTTTTGCTGAAAAATTCAATCCCATTAAAATCGTTTTGGCGTTGGTTGTTTTAGCCTTATTAAGCATTGTTTTTTTTAGATTTATAAAGAAAAGTAAATCCAAATTAGCGATAAAAATCAAAAATTTCATAAACGGATTAATTGAAGGCGCTCTAAGTGTTTTCAAAATGAAAAAGAAATGGGCTTTTATTTTTCATACGCTGTTTATTTGGGCGATGTATGTGCTCATGTTTTATGTAACATCACTGGCTATTGAAGATTTGGAAGGTATTTCCATAGGCGCTATTTTTATTGGTTTTATTTCTGCAAGCTTCAGTATTGCTGCAACTAATGGTGGTATTGGTTCGTATCCATTAGCGGTTTATGCGGCGTTTTCAATATTTGGTATTGCGCAAGAACCCAGTATTGCTTTTGGGTGGATTATGTGGGCGTCTCAAACCCTTATGGTTGTTATTTTTGGAGGCTTATCTTTAATTTATTTGCCTATTTATAACCGTAATAAAACCCCAATCCAAAATTCAAAATCCCAAAACCTTACACCCAAAACCTAACACCCAAAACCCTTTTTTTAGTTTTAACTAATTTCTTACCTTGCGTTGAAATATCAAATCATTTTTAAAATGAAACACCTATATTCTTTTTTATTAATTCTTTGCTCCATAAATAGTTTTAATGCCCAAGTAAAGTATGAAGCTATAGAGTCTGAAAAACTTGGTGAAACCCGCGAATTAAAAATTCAATTTCCAAGAGGTTATAGTGCAGATGGTAAAACAACCTACCCTTTGTTTATAGTTTTGGATGGCGATTATTTGTTTGAAGCCGTTGCCGGAAATGTTGATTATTATACCTATTGGGAAGATATGCCAGATGCCATTGTAGTAGGTATCAACCAATATGAAAAACGTTATGATGATTGTTTGTATTCCGAACAAAACTCATTGCCTATTGATAAAGGCGCCAAGTTTTTCGAATTTATTGGAATGGAACTTATTCCGTATTTAGAAAAAAAATATAGAACATCTAATTTTAGAGTAGCTGTAGGGCATGGTGATACTGCTAACTTTATCAATTATTATTTATTAAAACCAGATCCCGTTTTTAAAGGATACATTGTTATAAGTCCAGAGTCAGCACCAAAAATGATTAATTATATTCCTGATGCATTAGCTAAAATAACGTCTAAAACTTTTTACTATTTAGCGAATACGAATAACGATACAGCGTCAATTAAACAAATGACTGATGCTTTAAATACTGATATTTCAGCATTAGAGAATAAATACCTTGTTTACGACTTCAATAATTTTGAAAAACCTTCGCATTATTCAGTGCCCACGCATGCTATTCCAAATGCTATTGAAGGTATATTTAAAATTTTTCAACCTATAAGTAAAGAAGAATATAATAATATCATTCTAAAATTAGAGGGTTCACCTGTAGAGTATCTACAAGAAAAATATAAAACCATTCATGAATTGTTTGGTTTAAAAAAGCAAATTTTGGTGAATGATTTTAAAGCCATTTCGGCAGCTATTGAGAAAACACAGAAGTTTGAATATTATGAAGCTTTAGGAAAGATGGGACGTGATGAATACCCCGATACACTTTTAGGAAATTATTATTTAGCACGATTTTACGAAGAAACTGGCGAGACTAAAAAGGCGATGAGAGCCTATCAATCGGCATTCGATTTAGATGAAATAGGGGGTATTACTAAAGATTTAATGTTTGAAAAATCAGAATCTATTAAAGCAGATTTTGGATACTAATAATAAATTAATGGCGAAAGTAAAAACCACTTTTTTCTGTCAGAACTGCGGTTCGCAATACGCTAAATGGCAAGGGCAATGTAACGCTTGTAAAGAATGGAATACCATTGTTGAAGAAGTGATTCAAACACCCGAAAAAAGTGATTGGAAATCGCCAAGTTCTACAGTAAAAAAAGCGGCTGTACCACTGCGGATTCAAGAAATTGACGTATCAACCGAGGCACGTTTAGATACATTTGATGGTGAATTCAACCGCGTACTTGGTGGTGGGATCGTTCCAGGGTCGTTAACACTTTTAGGTGGCGAACCAGGAATAGGGAAAAGCACCTTACTACTTCAAATTTCATTAAAATTACCCTATAAAACCTTATATGTTTCGGGTGAAGAAAGCCAAAAACAAATAAAAATGCGTGCTGAACGCATCAACCCAAAGCATAATAATTGTTACATACTTACAGAAACTAAAACCCAAAATATTTTCAAGCAAATTGAAGCTTTAGAACCCGATATCGTAATTATCGATTCTATACAAACGCTTCACAGTGATTATATTGAATCCTCTTCTGGAAGTATTTCACAAATAAAAGAATGCACCACCGAGCTTATTAAATTTGCTAAAGAAACGGCAACACCAGTATTATTAATTGGTCATATTACTAAAGATGGAAACATTGCAGGTCCTAAAATTTTAGAACATATGGTCGATACGGTATTGCAGTTTGAAGGCGACCGAAACCATGTATTTAGAATTTTGCGTGCTAACAAAAACCGATTCGGTTCTACAAATGAATTGGGTATTTATGAAATGCAAGGTTCTGGTTTGCGGGAAGTATCAAACCCTTCAGAAATATTAATTTCAAAAAAAGACGAAGAACTTTCGGGTAACGCCATTGCAGCCACTTTAGAAGGCATGCGTCCACTAATGATTGAGGTCCAAGCCTTAGTGAGTACCGCTGTTTACGGTACGCCACAACGCAGCGCCACGGGGTTTAATGCCAAACGCTTAAATATGTTATTGGCGGTTTTAGAGAAACGTGCCGGTTTCCGTTTAGGAGCTAAAGATGTATTTTTAAATATCACAGGCGGTATAAATGTTGATGATCCCGCCATTGATTTGGCTGTAGTTGCCTCTATTTTGTCTTCCAATGAAGATGTCGCATTGCAAAAAGACTTTTGTTTTGCTGCCGAAGTTGGACTTTCAGGAGAAATTCGCCCCGTACAACGTGTAGAACAACGCATTTTAGAAGCTGAAAAATTAGGATTTTCAACCATTTTTGTGTCTAAATACAATAAAATTTCATTAAAAAATACTTCTATAAAAATTCAATTGATTTCTAAAATTGAAGATTTGGTTGAACAACTAATTTAAAAATCAATATAGCGTTAATATACTAGAAGTGTCACATTTCATCTGAAAAAATAAACACTTAATCGTGTTTTTATTATGTTTTGTCGTTTGTTTTATTTAATATTGTTTAATTATTTCAAAAACGATTGATTAGTGAGTTAATTTTTTTATTGTATTTAAAAGTGTTTTTATAAGGTTTTATCGAAAAAAACAAACATTCATTTAAAAAGAAAAAATATAGTTTAATTTTGCATTGTATTTGATTACAAGTATTTATGTAATTGACAATCTTCCCTCAAAGATTTTTAAAAATCCATTTTACTAAAATTTAAGTTGTTATCATTAAAAATTAAATAGCCTCAAACTATTAAATGATACATAACCTATGAAAAAAAATTACGTTAGACCACGTTATGCAATAGTATTATTGCTTTTTTTTGGATCCTTTTTTTCGAGTAATTTATTTGCTCAATATTGTACTCCAGCTAATATTAATAATTATAATACATATTATATTTCTAATGTTGAACTTGGAAGTATTAATATGGCTAGTTCTGGGTCTACTGGAGGCTATACTTATTATTCTTCGGTGCCAGCAACAGATGTAACTGTAGGAGAAACCATTAATGGAACAGTAAGCATCGTCCTTAATGGTTGGAATACAAGTTCAAACACGATTGCAGTTTGGATGAACTTTAATGAGAATTCCGATGATGATTTTGAGGATAGTGGTGAACGTTTTTTGTTTACCGTTACTAATGCAACCAATATGTGGTGGTTTAATAAGATTATAAATGTTCCTATTAACATTCCAGTGCCTGCAACGGCGCAAACAGGGCTTTCAAGAATAAGAGTGGGTCTTAGAAATGGCACAAGTAATAATTTCACATCATGCGATTACGATTGGGGAGTAGGAGAAGTTGAGGATTATAAAATAAATTTAGTGTCAAATATTGACACAGATGGTGATGGCATATTCGATTCAGTAGACTTGGATAATGATAATGATGGAATTTTAGATAAGCAAGAAAATAATATCCTAAGTTACGGTGGTTTTGAAAACGTATCTGTTACCAGTAATGGAAATAATCTAACAGCACAGGGGATAAATGCCACAACTATTTTGCCTTGGGTTCTTATTCCGGGAGGTTTAGGGTCTGGAGGCTCACCAAATATAGTTCAAGTTGATGGTGGTGTATATAATTATGGAAATGGAGGGCCACCATTTGATGCAGACTCTAATACAAATACAGTTGGGCAAAAGCAACATTATTTTGATATCAATGGAGAAGCAGACATATACCAGTCTTTCTCTATAAATTCAACAACCAATGTTACATATTCAGGGTATTTTTCTCCAAGAGATAATAACAGCACAGCTACAGCTAAAATAGCTATTTATTCTGGTGTAGGTAACAATATTATGGGAGCTACTTTAGTGGCAAATACTGGAACAATTTCACTTCCAATTCAAAATGGATCTTCGGCCGCAACACCTTGGACGTTGGTTCAGGGTACGGTTACCCTTAGTCCTGGAACTTACTCTTATGTAGTTACCATGTCAAATTATGGTAATTTCGATGAAGGTTCAGTAAAGGTTACTAATTCAAATCTTGATAGTGATGGTGATGGTATAGCTAATATCTTTGATTTAGATAGTGATAATGATGGTATCCTTGATGCTGAAGAAGCAGGACACGGTAAATCTCATACAAATGGTGTGGTAAATGGAAGTGTTGGTACAGATGGAATTCCAGATGCTGTTCAGGATTCTGCAAATAATAGTGTTACCAATTATGTTGTTAAAGAAAGTAAAGACGATGCCGACTACATATTAAATTATTTAGATTTAGATAGTGATGGTGATGGCATTCCAGATAATGTTGAGGCTCAAACAACCCTTGGGTATGTGGCACCTTCTGGTTCTATAAATGCTGGTGGTGTTGATAATAATTATACTGCGGGATTAAACCCAATAAATACCGATGCAGAAGATAATGAAGATTATTTAGATTTAGATTCAGACAACGAAGGTGATAATGATACCAGTGAGGCAGGTTTAACGCTTTCAGGTAATGATGCTGATTTTGATGGACTTGATAATAGTGTCGACACCACTGCAGATTATACTGATGTTAATGGGAATATAAATAATCCAGTGTCATTACCCGATACAGATGGCGACGTTAACTCGGGTGGTGATGTAGATTTTAGAGATACTGTTTATACAATTGCTAATGTTCCATCTGAAGCTATGCTATATTTTGATGGGGTTAATGATTATCTAGATACCAGTTCATTAATTACAAACTGGACTGAATCTACCATTATGGGTTGGGTAAAAATAGAAAGTGATGATGCTGGAAATCTACCAACTAATTACAGCCTTTTTGGGCAAGAAAATGTGAGGTTGTATATTACAAAAGCTAGAACACCTGCGTTTCTGGTTTACACTCAAAAGCAAATAACTTCTGGAAGTAATAACCCAAGTAATATTCAGGTACAGCCTGCGTCTAGTAAAAATATTAAAATGGTAAATGATCGTTGGTATCACGTTGCTGGTGTTTTTAATTCTTCTACAAAAACTTTAAAACTTTATCTTAATGGAGAATTAGTAAATACTACAACAAATTCAAAACTAAATTCTGAATTATTAACAAAAAATTTCAACGGCAGTACACATATTTATTCTACAAGAGGGTTTGTGGTTGGCAGATATCCTACCAATACAAGCACAACAGGAGCAGATTATTTTCGTGGAAACATGGATGAGGTAAGAGTGTTCAACAAAGCATTAACAGATGACCAATTACAGCAAATGGTGTATCAGGAAATTGAGAATAATGAAGGGAACGTGAAAGGGAAAATTTTGCCAAAAGAAATTCAAGATTTTGGTTCACTTGAAAAAGTATCATGGAGTAATTTGCAAGCTTATTATACAATGAATGATATTGCTAATAATACTGTTGCAGATTATTCAAGTAATAATCATGAACTTCAAATGCATAATATCACAAACTTAAATGAACAAACGGCACCAATACCTTATGTTTCACAAGCCTCTGGAGATTGGTCTAGTAACGATATTTGGTTATATGGTAATGTTTGGGATGTTAGTGAAATTCAAAATAAAGATTGGGCAATTGTTCATATAAAAAATGATGTTACAACATCCATTTCACATACTAATCTAGGGTTGATAGTAGATGCTGATAAAACTTTAACAGTAGAAGGAGATAACTTTATTAAAAACACTTGGTATTTAGAGTTAAATGGTACAATAGATTTAATGAATGATTCTCAATTAATACAAACTGTTAATAGTGATTTGGTAACTTCTGAGAATGGAAAACTCTTGAGACGACAAGAAGGAACATCAAATGCTTTTAGATATAATTATTGGTCATCACCAGTAGGGGCCAAAGCAGCTACAAGTTTAATAGATAATAATGCTTCAACAGGTAACACTAACAATTCAGCTTTTAAATTAAATATGTTAAAAGATGAATCTAAATTCAATATGTCTTTTACTACTGCTTATAACCAAATTGGTAAAATAAGTAAAACCTGGTTGTACACCTATAAAAATGGTGTGACTTATTGGGATTGGGTATCAATAAACCCAGAAACAACATCATTGTCGCCTGGAACAGGTTATTCACAAAAAGGTACTGGGAATGCCGGATTGCAGCAACAATATATTTTTGAAGGCAAGCCAAATAACGGTACTATTTTAGTAAATGTAACCGATAAAGGAGGTGAAGGATCTGTTAGTTCTGTTTCTAAAACAGAGTATTTATTAGGGAATCCTTATCCATCTGCTTTAGATATAGAAAAATTTATCAATGATAATGCAGGGGTAATAGACGGTACGTTACAATTATGGCAACAATGGGCTGGCGATTCTCATTATTTAGACCAATACCAAGGAGGCTATGCCCAAGTTAATAATTTAGATGCGGTAAGAGCTTCTCAGTTTGTTGGAATATATGGAGCAACAACTGGTGCATTGGAAGGCACATTGCCTCCAACAAAATACTTGCCTATAGGACAAGGCTTTGTTGTTGAAATTGTAGGAAATGGCACTGTTGAATTTAATAATAGTCAGCGAGTATTTATAAAAGAAGCTGATGCAGACGGAACTTATAACAATGGTTCGACATTTTTTAAGTCATCAAATTCAAAATCGAAAGAAACAAGTACATATAGTGAAGAACAAACAAGTTCAATGCAGAAAATACGCTTAGAGTTTAACTCGGTTGTTGGGCCAAAAATGAAAAGAGAATTGGTTTTAGGGTTTAGTGACTATACTACCGATAGTTACGATTATGGTTATGATGCTGAATGTGGCGATTTAAATAACAACGATTTTAATTTGAATTTAGAAGGAAAAAATATGAATATGCAGGCATATGGTTCCATTACTAGCGATAAAATTATTCCGTTAAATTTTAAATCATCGGGCAATAACAGCTTTGAAATTAAAGCAACAGAGTTTGTGGGTATTGGAGACGACCAAGAAGTTTATTTAAGAGATAATGATACAGATACTTATTATGATCTAAAACAAAGCTCAGCATACAGTTTTACTTCACCTGTAGGAAAGTTTGATAAAAGGTTTGAGATTGTTTTTCAATCGAAACAACAAAGTTTAGGTACAGAGGAAGCAGCAATTAGCGAAAATTTTATTTATTTTCAAAATACAACAAATACATTATATGGTAAAAAATTAAATACTTCAATTGATAAGTTGGCCATAGTAAACATGCGTGGACAAACAGTATTGGAGTTTAACAATGTATCACCAGAAGTATTAAATAATGGTATAAAAATAAACAATGTTTCAATTGGTACTTATGTAGCTTGGTTTAGAACCAAATCTGGGCAAGTAATCACTAAAAAAATAATAGTAAATTAGTTTTATAATAAGTTAGAGTTATTATAAAAAAAGGCCAAAACAATTGTTTTGGCTTTTTTTATGATTAAAAATTAATCATTTAAGGATAAATCCTTAATTTCGCACCTCGAAATGAAATTTGAAATAAAACGCATGAAATTCCCTGAATATAAAGGTCTTGACTTGCCAAACGTCGCAGAAGAAATTCTTAACTATTGGCAAGAAAACAACATATTTGAAAAAAGTGTTTCTACTAGAGAAAACAACCAATCGTTTGTTTTTTTTGAAGGACCACCTTCTGCAAACGGATTGCCAGGTGTGCACCACGTTTTAGCACGTGCCATTAAAGATATTTTTCCGCGTTACAAAACCATGAAAGGTTTTCAAGTAAAGCGTAAAGCAGGTTGGGACACACATGGTTTGCCTATTGAATTGGGTGTTGAAAAAGAATTAGGTATCACTAAAGAAGATATTGGAAAAACCATTTCTGTTGAAGATTATAATGCTGCTTGTAGAAAAGCCGTAATGCGCTATACCGATGTTTGGAACGACCTAACCCAAAAAATGGGCTATTGGGTAGATATGGAAGATCCATACATTACCTACGAACCAAAATACATGGAATCGGTTTGGTGGTTGCTAAAAGAAATTTACAATAAAAATTTATTATATAAAGGCTATACCATTCAGCCATATTCACCAAAAGCAGGAACAGGTTTAAGCTCGCACGAGTTAAACCAACCAGGAACCTATCAAGATGTTACAGATACCACGATTGTAGCACAGTTTAAAGCAAAACAAGAATCGTTACCAAACTTTTTAAAAAACGAAGGCGACATTCATTTTTTAGCTTGGACAACTACGCCTTGGACATTGCCAAGTAACACAGCGTTGACGGTGGGCCCTAAAATTGAATACGTTTTAGTTGAAACATATAATCAATACACGTTTCGGCCAATTAAAGTAGTTTTAGCTAAAAAATTAGTCAATTATCAATTTGCGGGGAAGTTTGTTCAAGTGGATAATAAAGCTGAATTGTATGCATACAAATCGGACGATAAAAAAATTCCATTTTTCATAATTAAAGAATTTATAGGTAAAGATTTAGTAGGCATCACCTACGAACAATTATTACCATATGCACTTCCAAACGACAAACCAGAAAATGCGTTTAGAGTGATTTCTGGAGATTTTGTAACCACTGAAGATGGTACAGGAATCGTTCATACCGCACCAACTTTTGGAGCCGATGATGCTTTGGTAGCAAAACAAGCTACCCCAGAAGTGCCTCCTATGTTGGTAAAAGATGAAAATGGAAATTTGGTGCCATTAGTCGATTTACAAGGTAAATTTCGTCCAGAAGTAGGAGAATATGCTGGTAAATATGTGAAGAACGAATATTACAACGATGGTGAAGCTCCAGAACGTTCTGTAGATGTGGAGATTGCCATTAAATTAAAAGAAGAAAATAAAGCCTTTAAGGTTGAAAAATATAAACACAGTTACCCAAATTGTTGGAGAACTGATAAACCGATTCTTTACTATCCATTAGATTCTTGGTTTATTAAAGTAACCGATGTGAAGGAACGCATGTTCGAATTGAACGAAACCATCAACTGGAAGCCAAAAGCAACAGGTACGGGTCGTTTTGGAAATTGGTTAGCAAATGCCAACGATTGGAATTTATCACGCTCCCGTTATTGGGGAATTCCGTTACCTATTTGGAGAACTGAAGATGGTAAAGAGGAAATTTGTATTGGTTCTGTTGAGGAATTAAAAGCTGAAATGCAAAAAGCAGTTTCAGCAGGTGTGCTTTCAAAAGATATTTTTGCAGATTTTGAAGTGGGGAACAATTCCGAAGAAAACTACGCTAAAATAGACTTACATAAAAATATTGTTGATGAGGTAATTTTAGTATCTCCAACAGGGCAGAAAATGTTCCGCGAAAGCGATTTAATTGATGTTTGGTTCGATTCTGGTTCAATGCCCTATGCACAATGGCATTATCCATTTGAAAACAAAGATTTAATTGATAATGGAACGTCGTATCCAGCCGATTTTATTGCAGAAGGTGTCGATCAAACACGTGGTTGGTTTTATACGCTTCATGCTATTGGAACTATGGTTTTCGATTCGGTAGCCTATAAAAACGTGGTGTCTAACGGATTGGTGTTGGATAAAAACGGACAAAAAATGTCCAAACGCTTAGGAAATGCGGTCGATCCTTTTGAAACGTTGTCAACCTATGGTGCTGATGCGACGCGTTGGTACATGATTTCAAATGCTAACCCATGGGATAACTTAAAGTTTGATTTGGAAGGTGTTGAAGAGGTGAAACGTAAATTCTTTGGAACACTTTATAATACCTATTCGTTCTTTCAACTATATGCTAATTTAGATAATTTCACTTATTCTGAGGCCGATATTCCTTTAAATGAAAGACCAGAAATTGATAGATGGATTCTTTCAGAATTAAACACGTTAATACAAAAAGTGGATGCGTTTTATGCAGAGTACGAACCTACAAAAGCAGCAAGAGCGATTTCAGATTTTACCCAAGATTACGTAAGTAACTGGTATGTGCGTTTGTGCAGAAGACGTTTTTGGAAAGGTGATTATGAGCAGGATAAAATTTCGGCATACCAAACACTTTATACGTGTATGTTAACCATTGCCAAATTAGGTGCGCCTATTGCACCGTTTTTTATGGATCGTTTGTATTTAGATTTAAATGCAGCAACGCAAAAAGAAACCTTTGAAAGTGTACATTTAGCAGAATTTCCTAAATACGATGTATCTGTAGTTGATAAGAGTTTAGAACGTAAAATGGAGGCGGCACAAATCATTTCATCATTGGTGTTGTCATTACGTGCCAAGGAAAAGATAAAAGTGCGTCAACCACTTCAAAAAATAATGATTCCGGTTACTAGCCAGCAACAAAAAGAAGAGATTTTAGCGGTTTCAGATTTAATAAAACACGAAGTAAACGTTAAGGAAATTGAACTTCTAGAAGAGGCTTCAGAAATATTGGTGAAACAGATAAAACCTAACTTTAAAACCTTAGGGCCTCGTTTTGGGAAAGATATGAAAGCTATTGCGGGAGCAGTTACTAACTTTTCAGCAGAAGATATTAACAAAATAGAACAAAATGGTGTTTTGGATATTGAAGTTAATGGAAAAAATATAACTTTAGCCCTAGATGATGTAGAAATTACATCGCAAGATATTGAGGGTTGGTTGGTTGCAAATGAAGGGAATTTAACAGTGGCT
Organism: Mariniflexile fucanivorans; assembly: GCF_004341235.1. Taxonomy (GTDB): domain Bacteria; phylum Bacteroidota; class Bacteroidia; order Flavobacteriales; family Flavobacteriaceae; genus Mariniflexile; species Mariniflexile fucanivorans. The sequence goes on along the minus strand of NZ_SLUP01000001.1, from coordinate 367,963 downwards.
TTAGATGTTACCATTTCTGAGGAATTACGAATGGAAGGTGTTGCTAGAGAACTTGTTAACCGTATTCAGAATTTAAGAAAAGATTCAGGGTTTGAAGTAACCGATAGAATAGATGTTAAATTGCAAAAGGATATACAAATAGTTACAGCTATTAACACAAATTTGTCGTATATTAAAGCAGAAACATTAACTGAAGACCTAAAAATTATTGATAAACTAGATAGTGGTATAGAAATTGCCTTTGATGATGTAAATACCAAATTGTACATACAAAAACATTAAAAACATGGATGAACTAAATGTAAGATACTCTGACGCTGATTTGGCCGAATTTAAAGAGTTAATAAAGGATAAAATAGTAAAAGCACAGCACGACTTAGAGCTTATAAAAAGTGCGTATATGAATAATCTTAGCAACGGAACCGAAGACACATCACCAACGTTTAAAGCGTTTGATGAAGGTAGCGAAGTGATGAGCAAAGAATCTAATTCTGCTTTAGCTATTAGACAAGAAAAGTTTATTCGCGATTTAAAAAATGCGCTTATTAGAATAGAAAACAAAACATACGGTGTGTGTAGAGTTACTGGTAAGTTAATTGCAAAAGAGCGTTTAAAATTAGTGCCTCATGCTACGTTAAGTATTGAAGCAAAAAACATGCAATAATTTTATTTTAAATGATATATTTGATACGTCTCATTTTTGAGGCGTTTTTTATTTTTAAAATCACGTATTCAACCGTAATTCAAAAATCGTAATTCGTAATTCACTTCATGTCATTAAAAAAAGCCACAGTCCTAATCGTCATCATTTTGCTTATAGATCAAATAAGTAAAATATACATCAAAACACATTTCAAGCTTCAGGACAGCGTTGAGGTGTTTAGTTGGTTTCAAATCTATTTTATTGAAAACGATGGTATGGCTTGGGGAACAAAAATTAGTGATTTTGTGTCTTTTATTTCCGAGCGTTCAGCTAAAATATTCTTAACCGTTTTTAGAATTGTTGCCATTTTTGGTATAGGTTATTGGTTGTTTGATGCCACTAAAAAGAAAGCGTCCAAAATATTAATACTGGCTGTTGCACTCATTTTCGCAGGTGCTTTGGGAAATATTATAGATTCTGTTTTTTATGGCGTTCTATTTGAAGATAGTTTTAACCAAGTAGCCACATTTTTACCTGAAGCAGGGGGTTACGATTCGTTGTTGCATGGAAAAGTAGTAGATATGCTTTATTTTCCGTTATTTGAAGTGGATTTGCCCGAGTGGTTCCCAATAGGAGGAGGTAAACGTTTTAACTTTTTTGAACCCGTTTTTAACATTGCCGATATGGCAATAAGTACGGGATTTATTATGCTTATTATCTTCAATAGGAAAGCATTTCCAAAGAAATAAGGGGTAAAAAAATTATTAATTAATAATTTATTATATAAAAGAAATTATTATATTTAATTTTGGCAAAAAAATTCTCTCAATTACTTATCAAATGAAAAATAGATATTTAGTTTTTATAGCATGTTTGTTGTTGGGATTAAACATGTCCTGGTCTCAAAACACTTACGATATAATATTTAATGCTGGAGATAGAGATGAAAAATGTAAAGAATGCGTTCAAGCATTTCGCCAAAAGCCAAAAGAAGTAAGGTATTCTATAATTCGAGAAAACGACAATCTTTATTTTGAAGTAAACGATAAAAATTGGTTTTATTTGGTTTTTAAAAATCCAGACGATGGCATTGCGATAGATGTTGTGATGGAAGATAGGTATAAATGTGATACTGAAACACTCAGTAAGAACCAAATAAAAGGGGTTTTACTTAAACCTGTCTATTCAAATGAATTAAAAAGTGGTCTTGCACCAACTGTGCAAAATAAATTTAGGGTAAAAGTTGGTAAAATACCCAACGGACTCCTAAAAGAAGAATTAGAATATAACATTCTATTTTTAGGCAAAAAAAATCTTTGCCAATATTACGTAACTTATGATTTGGAATACTATTCTTGGGATTTATTAGATATGGGAATGTATTTAGATTATTTAACTTATGAAACCAAACAAATACGATCATCTAACGAAAAGTCTTCTATTCAAAATAAAAAATTAAAGTTTGTTGTTCCTTTTGAGAAGAATAAATCAAGCTTCTCTCAATCTGATATAAAACCAATTTATGATACGTTAAGATTAACAGATTTTGATATAAAGACTTTAAATATTAAGGCATATTCCTCCATTGAAGGCACATCCAATAGAAACGCCGAATTGCAACAACAACGTGCCAATAGTATGGTTGCTGCATTACAAAAATTTCAACAACCCACTATTAAAACAACCGTTACTTCATTAGAAAACTGGGTAGAATTTTTTAATGACATAGAAGGTAACAAATATGAATACTTAAGATCGCTTAATAAAAATGAAATTAGAGAAAAAGTGGTTGGAGCAATTGCGAATGACTTAGAGCCTATTTTAAAAAACCATAGAAAAGCAGTTGTAGAGTTAGAATTAGAAAAAAAAGTTATACGTAAAGGTGAATCTATTCAAAGTTTAATATCGGAATTTAACAAGGCTATCGCCGATGAAAAACTTGATATCGCTAAAGAACTTCAAAATTCAATTTTTGAAAAAATGAGAACCAAAGAGGCTTCCATCACTAACATTCAGGATATGGTAATTCCTAAGCAAAAAAAATACGCAAAATTTCTTAATAAAAATGCGGCTTATAAATGTCTGTTGGACGAAAGATTAACTTTAATCGCTTACAATGAAATGTTGGAGCTTGAGAAACTGCTACCTAAAGATGCTTACGTAAGGTACAACTTAGTCGCCATGGAAATAAAACTATGGAAAAATAATGGTATTAATGTTGATGAATCGCAAATAGTAAAGGATATAAACGACCTTAAAAACTATGGTATCGATAAATCTCTTATTTCAAGAATGATGGTGAATTTCTATATAGTTATCGCCGATAAATATATGAAAAACCGAGATTTTGATAATAAAGATAAAGCTATCGATTATGTAAATGAAAATTATAAAAAGTTTTCATTATCTAATTATGATTATTTGAGTTTAGCCCAGTTTTTTAGTCTTTATGGTAATTCAAATTTAGCTGCAAAATTATTAGAAAGAAAATCTAGAAGTATTGATATAGATGAAGATTTATTATTTTATTACCTAAACCTTACATTAATAGATAAAGAGCTAACCAAAGAAACCAATTACCGAACCATTTTGTTGAATGCTTACAATATGAATAAGGAGCGTTTTTGTAAGCTGTTTAATTCTGTAGATGATGGAGGCGTAACATTCCAGTTGTTAGAAAACGAATACTTGCGTAAAACGTATTGCGATAATTGCGGAAATTAAAACTTATTAGCACAAATATTTTAACTTATTTTAATATTGCCGAAAATGCCGATAAGTTTGGCTTTTATAGAGCGTAATAAGAAAAGTGTATTCAAAGAAATAATTTTTATTTAAAAGAATTATTTTGTAAGTAATTTTTTCATAAATTGAGGCCTAATTTATATTTTCATTTTTTTATGAAAATGTAAAAAAAAGCAATCAATGAAATATTGTTTCTTAGTAATAGCATCTTTTCTAATTTTCAGCTTTAATAAACTTGCCAGTCAAAACAATCATAATATTGTTTTTCCAAAAAATGATAGAGATATTGTTTGTCAACCATGTACCAACACGTTCAACCAAAAGCCAAAAGAGGTTCGGTTTTCGGTTGATAGAGAACAAGATAACCTGTATTTTCAAATAAATGACAAAGCTTGGTTTAACCAGCTTTTTAAAAATCCAACCGATGGAATAGCTATTGACATTGTTTCAAAAGATATTTATGGTTGCGATGAAATCATTATTGGCAACCCACAAATTAAAGGAGATTTACTTAAACCTGTTTTTACATCCAATTTAAAAAGCGGACTAAAACCAGCTGGAGAAAATCTGTTTCGGGTTTACCTTGGTAAAATACCTAATACATTAATAAATAAAGAATTAGAATTCAATATTCTGTTTTTATCGAACAATAATTTGTGCAGGTATAGTACAATATATCATTTAGAATCGTACCCTTGGGATTTGTTGGATATGGGTATGTATCTAGATTCTTTAACCTATAATCCAAAAAAAATTAAACCCATTACCGATGAAGGATTTATTGTTAAGTACAAAACTTTAAAGTTTAAAATTCCTTTTGAAAAGAACAAATCTGAATATTCACAACAAGATATTAAGCCTATTTATGATTCTTTAAGATTAACAGATTTTAATATAAAAACAATAAAAATAAAAGCATATTCTTCTATTGAAGGAAGTGCCGAAAGAAATTTGGAACTTCAAGAATTACGGGCAAAAAGTATCGTTGCAGCATTGCAAAGTTTTCAAAAACCAACTATAATAACCGAAGTTTCAACATCTGAAAATTGGGTTGAATTTTTAAATGATATAAAAGGAACAACTCACGAAAATTTAAAAAGCTTAACAAAAAAAGAAATTAAAGCTAAGTTAGATGCTAATCTTTCTAATGAATTAGAGCCTATTTTAAAAAATCACAGAAAAGCGCTTATAGAATTGGAGTTAGAAAAGAAGGATAATTATGCAACTATGGCGCCCGATGAATTATTAAGTAATTTCAATGCAGCGATACATAATCAAAATGAAAAAAAAGCTTTAGAAATTCAAAATTCTATTTTCGAGAAAATAAAAGGTAAGGAAATAGATCCTGAGTTTTTAAGAAAAATGGAAATTCCTAAACAGTCAAAATTTGTGAAAATTTTTAATAAAAACTCTGCTTTTAGGTACATGCAAGATGTTAGGCAATCTTTAATAGTATACAATGAGTTGCTGGAATTAGAAAAATTAGCACCTAATAATGGCGAAATAAAATATAATATAGCAGCTGTTAAAATAAAACTTTGGAAGCATAAAGCAATTGAAGCAGATGAAACAAAGCTTAAAAACCAGATTAATGGGTTGAAAAATTATAAAATTGATGGATCTTTAATTGATAGAATGCTGGTGAATTTACAAATAATAAAAGCAGAGGATTTGATGCGGGCAAGAGATTATGTAAACAAAGATAAATCGGTAGATTTTATTAACAGCAAGTTTAAAAATTTTCCACTTTCAGATTATGATTATTTAAGTTTAGCACAATTTTTTAGTTATTATGCTAATACAGATTTCTCGGTAAAATTGCTTGAAAACAAAGCTAAAAGTATTGATATAGATGAAGATTTGTTATTCTATTATTTAAACTTAACATTAATTGACAAAGATTTGACAGAAGATGAAAATTATAGAACTATAATGTTAAATGCCATTAATATTAATAAAGAACGCTTCTGTAAATTGTTTAACTCTATTGAAAAAGGAGGCGTAACATTTCAATTACTAGAAGATGATTATTTGAGTGATACGTATTGTGAGAATTGTGAGAATTAGGAATAAAATTTGAATTGTTTCAAGGAAAAAGAGTTAATTTTAATATTTATAGTTACTCAATTTTAGTATAAATTAATGTTTTATTGTGTTTAACAATAAGACGTTTTATGAGAAATTGATTTAAGTAATTCCTAAATGTAAACGTTATTTCTTATTTTTGTGTTTAAATTACGCATATGAATAAGCAATCCATTAAATTATCTGTTGATGCCGTTGTATTTGGGTATGAAGAAGGCATTATTTCCGTGTTGTTAATAAAGCGCAAGTATGAACCTTTTAAGGGGAAATGGGCAATTCCAGGCGGTTTTGTTTTAAATGATGAAACTTTAGAATGTGCAGTTGAAAGAGAGTTACAGGAAGAAACGGGTATTAAAATTAATTATTTAGAGCAATTATATTCCTTTGGCGATCCAGAAAGAGACCCTAGAGGTCGAATAGTATCAATTGCTTATTTTGGGTTGGTGCGACCAAATGCCTTTAAAATATTTGCTTCAACTGATGCCTCAGAGGTAGAGTGGTTTAATATTAAAGAGCTGCCAGAGCTATCGTTCGATCATGAAAATATCCTCGATTTGGCCATTAAGCGATTGCAGGGTAAAATTACTTATGAACCAATTGGTTTTGAATTACTTGATAAAAAATTTCCTTTTTCCGATTTAGAAAAACTCTACGTGACACTTCTTGGTAGAGATATAGATAGACGTAATTTTAGAAAGAAAATAATAAGTTTTAATGTGCTTGATGAACTTAATGAAAAAGTATCGAAAGGTTCAGGAAGACCTGCTAATTTATTTCAGTTTAATAAAAAACGTTATTTTCAACTTAAAAAAGAAGGTATTATATTTGAAATTTAACACATATTTTTGTTAATTATCTTATTTGCGTAAAAAAAACACAAATATATTTTGAAATTAAAATATTCCATTTTATATTTGTGTAATAATTACGCAAATATAAAATACTATGAATGGATTATTATTAACAGACGGATACAAAACAGGACATCATCAACAATACCCAAAAGGCACTGAAGAAGTATATTCTAATTGGACGCCGCGAAGCAATAAATATGCACCAAAAGGTTGCGACAAAGTAGTTTCTTTTGGTCAGCAATATGTTATGCAATGGTTACATGATTATTTTAACGACCATTTTTTTTCAAAACCAAAAGAGCAGGTGTGTAATGAAATTAAAGAAGAGCTTTCTATGTATCTTGGAGCAGAATATGATGTTTCACACTATGAAAAATTACACGATTTACAATACCTTCCAATAAAAGTAAAATCATTGCCCGAAGGCGTAGAGGTTCCAATAAGGGTTCCAATGCTAACGGTTGTAAACACTAACAAAGAATTCTATTGGATAACCAATTTTTTAGAAACTATTTTATCTACAATGTTATGGCAACCTATGACTTCTGCGTCTATAGCAATGCAATACAAACGTGTTTTTAAAAAATGGGCAGTGTTAACAGATAGTGAAAGCTTGGCGTTTATAGATTTTCAAGGGCACGATTTTTCAATGAGAGGTATGGGAGGTTTTGAAAGTGCATTGTCTTCTGGGATGGGGCACGCTAGTGTTTTTTTAGGATCAGATACGCTTCCTGTTATTAGTGGTATGCGTAAATATTATGATGCAAAAGGATTTGTTGTGGGATCCGTAAATGCAACCGAGCATTCTGTTATGTGTGCAGGAACAAAAGACGACGAAATAGGTACTTTTAGGAATTTAATGACAACATATCCTAAAGGCATTTTATCTGTAGTAAGTGATACTTGGGATTTATGGAAAGTGCTTACAGATTATTTACCAAAACTAAAAGGAGAAATTCTTGCAAGAGATGGTAAATTGGTTGTTCGTCCTGATAGTGGAGATCCTGTTGATATTATTTGTGGTGAATTGAGACAGGTAGGAGGTGTGAAACCGCAAGAAAAAGGAGTAATTGAGTTACTTTGGGATATTTTTGGTGGGACTATCAATAAAAGTGGATTTAAAGTTCTAGACCCTCATATAGGGGCTATTTATGGTGATAGCATTACTACTGAAAGAGCAGAACAAATTTGCCAAAGATTGCACGATAAAGGATTTGCAACCACAAATGTTGTTTTAGGAATAGGGTCTTTCACTTACCAATTTAACACAAGAGATACTTTTGGATTTGCAATGAAAGCAACATCTGTGGTGGTTGAAGGTGAAAGACGTGAAATTTTTAAAGACCCGGTGACAGATGATGGTGTGAAAAAATCAGCGAAAGGTTTGATTCGAGTTGATTTAGTTGATGGTGACTATATATTGGTAGATCAAGTTTCTAAAGAAGAAGAAGATAATGGGGAGCTAAAAGTGATATATAATAATGGTGAATTTTTAAACCGAATTACATTAGAACAAATAAGAGAAAAAATAAATGGATGTATTGGATTTTGATTTTTACGAAAGGCTAAAAAAGGACTATCAACAACACAAAAGTATTTTTGTTGCTTACGATTATGATAATACCGTTTTTGATTATCATAACCAAGGCATTAGTTACATAAAAATAATAGGATTATTGCGAGTTTGTAAATCTTTAGGTTTTACACTAATATTATTTACTGGAAATGAAGGTGATCAATTAGAAATTATAAAGGAAGATTTAATTAATCGAAACATTCCATATGATTTGATTAATGAAAATCCATTGATGAAAACTCGAAAACCATATTATAACATTCTGTTAGATGATAGAGCAGGGCTAAAAGAAGCGTATTACAATTTAAAAAAGTTAACAAATGACATACGAAATAAAAAATTTTAAAGACGGGCAGGTTACCGCTAAAATTATTGAATCTGGAGATTTGCATATCAAAATAAGAGGAAATAGTTATGAAGATTTATTCAGAATTGCATCTATAAAGGAAGCCTGGGACAATGAAAATACTACTAATAAAAAACTAACTACTACGTTAACGATTTACTGTCTTATAGGTCAACGTTCTGACAGACGTTTTAATGATTTAGAATCTTTTGATTTAAAAATAATCACAAGCTTTATAAATACCATGAATTTTGATAGGGTTGAAATATTACACCCACATAGTAGTATAACATTAGCTTTAATTAATAATTCAAAAGAGTTGAAAAATTACGAATATGTTAAAAAAGCGTATAGTGATATTGGTTATCCTGTTTTGGTAAGTCCAGATGCAGGTGCTTATAAAACAACTCATGAAATTGCTGAAAAACTACATGCAGATTTAGTTCCATCGAACAAAGTTAGAATTAACGGCGTGCCAGTTATAAGTATTCAAGGTGATGTAAAAGATAAAAAATGTTTGATTGTTGATGATTTAGCAGATGGAGGAAGAACGTTTAAATTTCTTGCAGAAGAGCTGAAAAAACAAGGAGCAGAAAGTGTGTTTTTATATGTTACACATGCGCAGTTTAATTATGGTTTTGCTGAATTAAAAGAATCAATAGATCATGTTTATTGCACGAATAGTTATAAAAATATTGATGATGATTATGTTACACAGTATAAAGTAATTGATGCTTAATTCTGAAGTTTATAGATTTTGATTTGGTAAAAAAAATCAAAATCTATAAACTAAATCAGCCGTCACACAATAATCCAACCTAACATCGCTTTCAAAAACATCGTTAATTTCAGTTTCAGCTTCAAAAAATGAGAGCCCAATTTTTATAGTTTCTGGTTTGCAATGGGTTAAAAAACGATCGTAAAACCCCTTGCCATAACCAACGCGATTTCCTTTTTTATCAAAAGCTAAAAGTGGTATAAAAACAACGTCTATTTTATCGTTAGAAATGTCGATACCATCAACTGGTTCAGGAATGTTGTAGCTGTTTTTTTTTATAACCGTATTATCTGTTAGTAGAAAGTTTGTCATCAAACCCGTTTCAAAGTCACTTTTAGAAATAATAATATGCTTGTCTTTTCCTGAAAGTATATTCAAAATATATTCGGTATTAACCTCTTTTTGTTCTTCAATAGCTAGAAAAATATGATAAAAAGAATATTCCCAAATAGGCAGTTTTAAAAGTTGGTTGGCAATAGACATGCTTAAATCATCAACTTGAGTAGTTGATAATGCTTTACGAAGTGTTTTATATTTATTTCGTAAGTCTACTTTAAGCATCTTGTATTAGCGTTTAAGTTTTGTTGATACATGAAACAAGGCGTCACCTTGATAAACAATGGGCGATTCATTCACATTTATAATATACCCAGAATTTTGTGCTTTTACGGCTTGGTTTAATTTGCCATACGGGTCTGTAATATATCCTAAAACATCCCCTTTTTTTACATGGCTACTAATGGGTATAGTAGCTCTAAACATTCCTGAAAAACTGGCACGTTGCCACCTACTTTCGTTAATAAAAACCGTATCTGTTTTAGGTTTGGTAACTTTAGATTGTGAGTTTAACATCCCTAAATGTTTCAAAACTCTTTTGGCACCATTAACACCATGGGTTGTAATGCTTTCATCGATATGAAACGATTTGCCACCTTCAAAAAGTAACATAGCTTTTCCTAGTTTATAACAACTATTTCTAAACGATTTGTTTAGGTTTTTAGAATACAAAACAAACGGTGCAGCAAATACTTTTGCCAACTCGTTAAGATGTCTGTTTTCTTTTGAAATGCGTATTTGTGGCGCATTAAAACGTCCGGATCCACCCGTATGAAAATCTATAATACAATCTACGCAGGGCACAATATCATGCATTAATTTATGCGCTACTCTACTGGCTAAAGAACCATCAACCGTACCCGGAAATACCCGATTTAAATCTCTGCCGTCTGGAAATTCACGTTTTAAATTTATAAACCCGAAAACATTAATTACTGGTATGCAAATAATAGTACCAATTTTAGGTTTGTTAATACCGCTAGCTATGAGTTGTCTAACAATTTCTACACCATTTACTTCATCTCCATGAATACCCGCAGTGAACAATACAATAGGGCCCGGTTTTTTAGCGCGCTCAATAATAATGGGCACATTTACGGGCGATGAGGTGTGTAGATTGGCAACATCAAAATCAATTTCTTTACTTTCACCTGGGTATATTTTAGTATCCAGAATTGTTAAAATGTTGTTTACTAATGTCATGCCTAAATACGTTTACTTCGTTCTATATAAGTGATGATGCTTTTGGCAATATTTTTTCCGGTAGCTTCTTCAATACCTTCTAAACCAGGTGTGGAATTCACTTCCAAAAGCAAGGGTCCACGTGCCGATTGTAGCATATCGACACCGCAAACGGGTAATTTTAGTACACGGGCAGCATTGATAGCTAAGCGTAATTCGGCTTCGTTTAATTTTATAATATTTGCAGAGCCACCACGATGTAAATTAGAACGGAATTCCCCTTCTTTTCCTTGGCGTTTCATGGCGCCAACCACTTGTCCATCCACTATAAGCGCTCTTAAATCGGCACCTTTGGCTTCTTTAATAAACTCTTGAACAATTACACGGGCTTCCAAACCATTAAAAGCTTCCAAAACAGATTCGGCTGCATTTTTTGTTTCTGCTAACACAACACCTAAGCCCTGTGTGCCTTCCAATAATTTTATAATCACAGGTACACCGCCAACGTGTTCAATAACTTCTTCAACATCGCGAGAGTAGTTGGTAAAAACGGTTTTTGGCATGCCTATTCCTGCTTTGCTTAAGCGTTGTAAACTACGTAGTTTGTCTCTAGAGCGTTGTATAGCGTCAGAAGTTGCAATGGTAAATACATTCATCATTTCAAACTGGCGAACCACCGCACAACCGTAAAAGGTGATGGAGGCTCCAATTCTAGGAATTACGGCATCTACGTAATCCAAATAGCGATCTTTGTAATAAATGGTAGGTTTTTCCCTTTCAATAATAATATCGCATTTTAAAGGGTCAATAACTTCTATTTTATGGCCCCGTTTCTCGCCTTCTTCAACAAGTCTATCAGTTGAATAAAGATTCGCGTTTCTGGATAAAATAACTATATTCATAAGGGTTTATTATTATAAGAAGTGTTTTCTAAATCTACATCCACCATAAATTTTCGTTTTAAAAATTGTCTGCCAATTAATACAGGAAACTTCATATCGTCTCGGGTACTTAAGGTTAAATTAATCTTATATGTTTTACAAAAAAAAATGACTTCAGATTTTATTTTATATCGGTTTTCTTTCAATCCGTTACTGCTTTTTACAACGGTGCTTGAATATTCATTAAAAATAATCTCGGTTTTTCCAAAATTCTGATGTTTATCACTGTTAAAAATGCATCGTAAAGTATTGTTTTCTTCAATAATTTCATCATAATGAATGGTAGAGGTGTAAGCGCCTGTATCAACTTTAACATCAATATTAAATAGCCCCAATTTAGGAAAATCTACTTTATCAACTCTACCAATTACTTTTTTGATCATTTAATAGTTTTAAAATCTGCCGCAATGTAGCGAATACTTATTTAGCCTCAAAGTTTAACAGATTTACAAGGTGTTATTTCAGTATTAAAAATTAAAAAATTACCTTTGAGACAATGGACAAACCTACTTTAGAAATACAATTACAAACCTTACCAAACCAACCAGGGGTTTACCAGTATTATGATGCTGAAGGTACTATTTTATACGTTGGAAAAGCCAAAAATTTAAAGAAACGGGTTAGTTCCTATTTTACTAAAACTCACGATAATGGAAAAACACGTGTATTGGTAAAAAAAATAGCGACTATTAAACATATTGTGGTTGATACCGAAACCGATGCGTTGTTACTTGAAAATAATCTCATAAAAAAGTACAAACCCAAGTATAACGTGATGTTGAAAGACGACAAATCGTACCCGTGGATTTGTATAAAAAACGAACGTTTTCCTAGGGTGTTCTCAACCCGCAGGGTTATTAAGGATGGATCGGAATATTTCGGACCCTATACAAGCATGAAAACGGTTCATACACTATTAGATTTAATAAAAGGTTTGTATTCCCTTCGTACTTGCAATTATGATTTGTCTGAAAAAAATATTGAAGCCGGTAAATACAAAGTATGCTTAGAGTACCATTTAGGAAATTGCAAAGGCCCTTGTGAAGGTTATGAAACCGAGCAAGAATACCATGAAAACATTAAAGATATCAAAGAAATTTTAAAGGGAAATTTTAAAGATTCGTTGCAGCAATTTAAGCTTCAAATGAAGCAATATGCTGAAAATATGCAGTTTGAGGAAGCTCAAAAAATTAAAGAAAAAATTGAGGTTCTTGAAAATTATCAGTCTAAATCTACTATTGTAAATCCGAAAATTAGCAATGTGGATGTGTTTTCTATTATGAGTGATGAAAGTTATGGTTATGTTAACTTTTTACAGCTATCATACGGTTCTATTATTCGTTCGCATACTTTAGAAATTAAGAAGAAATTAGACGAAACCGATGTGGAGTTATTAGAGTTAGCCATCACTGAAATTCGTCAGCGTTTTCATTCTAAATCAAAAGAAATTTATGTGCCTTTTAAAGTGGAATTGGGCGAAAACATTAAAGTAACCGTACCACAATTGGGCGACAAAAAACACATATTAGATTTATCGCTTAGAAACGCCAAATATTACCGCATGGAGCGTTTTAAACAAGATAAAATTGTAGACCCCGATAGGCACGCCAACCGAATTATGGCACAAATGAAAGCCGATTTAAGGTTGCATGAAGAACCACGACATATTGAATGTTTCGATAACTCGAACATACAAGGAACCAACCCTGTAGCGGCATGTGTGGTTTTTAAAAATGGAAAACCAAGCAAAAAAGACTATAGGCATTTTAATATTAAAACAGTTGAAGGACCAGACGATTTTGCTTCGATGGAAGAGGTGGTATATCGGCGTTACAAACGTATGTTGGATGAAGAACAAACCTTGCCACATCTTATCATTATTGATGGTGGAAAAGGGCAACTCTCTTCGGCGTTAAAAAGTCTGGATGCTTTAAATTTAAGAGGAAAAATTGCAATCATCGGAATTGCAAAGCGTTTGGAAGAATTATTCTACCCAAACGATCCAATTCCATTATATTTAGAAAAAAAAAGCGAAACGCTTAAAGTGATACAGCAATTGCGTAATGAAGCGCATCGTTTTGGTATAGAACATCACAGAAACAAACGTAGTAAAAGTGCTTTAAATACCGAGTTGGAAACCATTCCTGGTATTGGTGAAAAAACGGTAGTCGATTTGCTAAAACATTTTAAATCGGCTAAACGTGTTGCTAATGCTAAGTTAGATGAATTGGAAACAGTTGTAGGAGTGTCAAGAGCCGAAAAAGTTTATAATTATTATCACAACAAATAACATCATAATTTGAAAACCAAAATAATCATATCAGCCTTATTTATGCTGGTGTTGTTTTCCGCGAAAGCGCAAAATGACACATTAAAAAACAGCACTCCAAAAATAGGATTGGTGTTAAGTGGCGGTGGCGCCAAGGGGTTGGCGCATATTGGTGTTTTAAAAGTGATTGATAGTCTTGGTATAAAAATTGATTATGTGGCAGGTACCAGCATGGGGTCTATTATTGGTGCGCTATATGCTTCTCGTTATACAGGCAAGCAACTCGATTCTATTTTTAAAGAAATTGATTTTGATAATTTAATAAACGACGAACTACCTAGGGCGTCCAAAGCTTTTTACGAGCGTAATAATTCTGAAAAATATGGAGTTACACTGCCGTTTGATAATTTTAAAATCAAGTTACCATCGGCACTATCTCGTGGGCAGAATACTTATGGTTTGTTTTTAAGGCTCACGTTGCATGTTAGCGAGATAAATAAATTTGACGAATTGCCCATCCCATTTTTCTGTATTGCTACCAACATAGAAACAGGGAAAGCAGTGATATTGGATTCAGGGAATTTAGCACAATCTATCATGGCAAGTGGTGCGTTACCCTCTTTATTTCAGCCAGTTAACATTAATGGACAAATATTAATAGATGGTGGTGTAGCAAACAACTATCCGGTTGATGAGCTACGTGCCAAAGGCATGGACATTATTATTGGTGTAGATGTGCAAGATGGGTTGGCTACCAGAGACGAATTAACATCGGCTCCAGATGTTTTGGTTCAAATTAATAATTTTAGAACCATTAACGACATGAAATTGAAGGTTAAAAAAACCGACATTTATATTAAACCAGATATTAAGGATTATTCGGTGGTTTCATTTGATGAGGGTTCAAAAATTATTGAAAGCGGTAAACAAGCCACCTTGGAAAATATCGACGCTTTAAAAAAATTAATGAGCAGTAATTTTACTGAAATAAAATCGAAAGTTAATTGTTGCGTGCACGACAGTATTTCAATTAATAATATTTTTATAAACGGAAATAGTAAATATACCCGATCTTATATTTTAGGAAAGCTAAAATTAAAAACCAACGAAAAAATAACTTATAATTATTTTAATAAAGGCATTAACAATTTAGTTGCTACAAATAATTTTGATTCATTTGAATATGAATTAAAAAAAAGTGTAAACAAAGAAGGTTATGATTTAACAGCGAATTTGGTAGAAACTAAAACGACTACCTTTTTGAAATTCGGATTACATTATGATGATTTATACAAGAGTGGTGCTTTGGTTAACTTAACAAAAAAACGATGGTTGTTTGATAACGATGTGGCTTCTTTAGATGTTGTTTTAGGTGATAATGTAAGGTACAATTTCGAATATTTTATTGATAGAGGTTTTTATTGGAGTATTGGGTTAAAATCCAGATACAATCAATTTAATAAAAATATAAGTGCGAAATTACTTCTAGATGATGCTCAAATGGCGAGTTCCGAATTAAATAAAATAGATGCTAAATTGCAGGACCAAACCAATCAAATTTATATTCAAACCTTATTCAGGAAATATTTTTCAATAGGAGCCGGATTAGAGCATAAACGATTGGAAATAAAAACAGAAACACTTACAGCAAATAACCAAACCAATAATTTTATATTTGAAAATACCGATTATTTAAGTGTATTTGGTGGGTTGAAATTAGATACCTACGATAATAAATATTTTCCTAAAAAAGGATTGTATTTTGATGGTGATTTGCACATGTATTTATACGCTTCCAGTTTTAATGAAAATTTTGATAATTTTTCTATTGCAAAGGCCAATATGGGTTATGCATTTAGTGTGTCTGATAAATTGGCATTTAATTTACAAACGGGTGGGGGTTTTAAAGTTGGCGACAAATCAACACAAAAATTAGATTTTGCACTTGGTGGCTATGGCAATAATTTAATAAATAATTTTGTTCCTTTTGTAGGTTACGACTTTGTTTCCATTACCGGCAACAGTTATGTGAAAGCATTTTTAAGTGCCGATTATGAGATTTTTAAAAAACAGCACATTACATTAGAAGGCAATTGGGCAAATGTAGACGATGATATTTTTGAAACAGGCGAATGGCTTTCGCTTCCTAATTATAATGGCTATGCTCTAGGTTATGCTATTGAAACGTTTCTGGGCCCCATCCAAGCAAAATTTAGTTACTCACCAGAACTAAGACAAAGTTATTGGTTTTTTAATGTTGGTTTCTGGTTTTAAAAACTAGTGTTTATCTCTGCAAAAGTCATCATCAATTAAAAGAAAATTTAAAAGTGTTTTAAGTTGAACAACTTAATAGTGCTCTACTTTGCCAAAATTTAAAATTATTCCAAACTAGGTTTTTTATTAGTAATTCTTTCATTTTTGTAACAAATTAACATAAAGGTCTTCTTAATAAATAGATACAGTAAAAGTAATTTTTATATTTTTGGAACAGTAATTGCAAATTCCTGTTTATAATATAATTATAAGATTTAAGAATTTAATTACAATTACCCAAACAAAATGAAAAAGACACTACTTATAATATCGGCAATAATAATAACGCAATTCACATTTGCACAACAAGAATCTGCATTTGGTGATGGTGAATGGTTTCAGTTTAAAATGAGCTATAGTGGTTTTTTAAAAGCAGGAAACGCTTCACTTAATGTAAGGGAAACAAAACTCAATAATAAAGATGTTTATCACGTAGTAGGTAAAGGTTGGACCTCTGGCATGATAAAATGGTTTTTTAAAGTGAAAGATCGCTATGAAAGCTATTTTGATAGACACACGTTGTTGCCTTATAAATTCATTAGAAATATAGATGAAGGCGGCCATACCAAAGATTTAGAGGTAGAATTTGACCAAAACAATAACAAAGCCTACGTAAACGACAAAAAGAAGAAAACCAAAACAGTTTTTGATACCAAACCAAACATTCAGGATATGGTTTCAACTTACTACTATTTACGAAATAAAATAAATATAAATAGTTTAAAAGTTGGTGATGAAATACGTACCGATATGTTTTTTGATGAAGAAAATTACGGATTCAAACTACAATATTTAGGCACAGAAA
Organism: Mariniflexile fucanivorans; assembly: GCF_004341235.1. Classification (GTDB taxonomy): domain Bacteria; phylum Bacteroidota; class Bacteroidia; order Flavobacteriales; family Flavobacteriaceae; genus Mariniflexile; species Mariniflexile fucanivorans. The sequence continues at coordinate 351,090 of NZ_SLUP01000001.1, read as the reverse complement.
CCATTGATACCGATTTTGGCAAAATAGAATCTATAAAATTTAGGCCTTATGTTATGGCAGGTCGTGTTTTTAAAGAAGAAGAAAGTTTAACGCTTTGGGTGTCAAAAGATAAAAATAAAATACCTTTGCGTATCAAGGCCGATTTAAGAGTAGGTTCGCTACGAGCCGATCTTGAAGCTTTTAAAGGATTAAAACACCCTTTTAAAATAGTTGTTGAAAATTAAAAGACATTTTGAAATCTAAAATAAACAATCAACTTAAAGAAAAATACGAGGCAATAGACCAAGATATAGATGCTTATTTGGAAGGTTTATTGCACAGTAAACCTATAAATTACTGGGATTATATTCAAACGGATGTTTTATTAAATCTTCAAGTACAACGCACCGTTTTTCCAGATGAAATGGTATTCATCATGTATCATCAAATAAACGAATTGCTGTTTAAAATGATACTTGTTGAAATTGACCAAGTGGCAAAAAGCAAAGAATTAACCGTGGCATTGTTCACAGATAAATTAATGCGTATAAGTCGCTATTTCGATATGCTTACATCATCATTCAGTATCATGAAAGATGGTATGGATGTAGATCAGTACAATAAATTTAGAGCCACTTTAACACCTGCAAGCGGATTTCAAAGTGCCCAATACCGAAAAATTGAATTTGCATCTACCGAATTAATAAACTTAATTGATAAGCGGTTTCGTGATAATTTTGACAGAAATTCTTCTTATGAAAACGCTTTCGAGCATTTATACTGGCAAGCTGCTGGAAAGAATTACGAAACAGGCAAAAAAAGTTATACATTAACAGTTTTTGAAGAAAGATATAAAGACGAATTTATTAGATTTGCCCAGTTTTATGGCACAAACAATTTATACTCTAAATTTAAAGAGCTTCCTAAAGAGGCCAGAGAGAATGAAGAGTTAATTAATGCCATGCGCCATTTTGATTATACCGTTAATATAAAATGGGTGATGGCACACTATAACACAGCAAATCATTATTTAAATATAGGTGGTAAAACTGCCGAAGCAACAGGGGGAAGTGAATGGGTAAAATACATGCATCCAAAGTATCAAAAAAGAATATTTTTTCCAGACTTATGGACAAAGAAAGAGATAGAAGAATGGGGAGTAAATATTTAGTAGTTTTATTAGCATTATTAAGTTTTATTGCGTGTAAAGAAAAAGAGCAACCCGTTGTAGAAGAGGTTGTTGTTGAGGAACCTGCCGATATCTATGAGTTTGGTTTTAATTTAAGCGATTTTGTTGTAAAGAAAGATACCGTTAGGAAAGGTGATAGCTTCGGAGTTATTTTAGAACGTAACAATATTGGTTATCCAAGAATTTTTTCAATTGCTGAAAAAGCCAGAGACACGTTCGATATTAGACGCCTTCAAATAGGAAAACCATACACGCTACTTTGTTCTAAAGACACCTTGGAAGTCCCTAAACATTTCATATATCAACCCAACCAGGAAGAATTTGTGGTGATTAGTTTTCAAGATTCCATTCATGCCTACACAAGCAGAAAACCTATTAAATATGTTGAAAAAACAGTAACGGGTGTATTAAATAGTAGCATATCTCAAGCGTTGGATAAAAGAGGCATCAGTCCTATTTTAACCAACATGTTGGCAGAACAAATATATGCATGGACTATCGATTTTACGCGACTTCAAAAAGGTGATACGTTTAAAGTAATTTATACCGATAAATATATTGACGATACTATTTACGCAGGCATCCATAATGTAAAAGCGGTTGTGTTCAACCATAAAAACACGCCATATTATGCCTTTAGGTATCGAACAGATTCCATAAAAAACATATACGAATATTATAATGAAGCTGCTAAAGATTTGCGTCGTGCCTTCCTAAAAGCACCCGTAAAATTTAGTAGAATATCATCCAAATACAACTTAAATAGGCGTATTGCGTATTATGGGTTTGCGCTGCGTCCGCATAAAGGTACCGATTTTGCAGCTCCAATTGGAACGGAAATTATGGCAACCGCCAATGGTACCGTAACAGAATCGCAATATAAAGGCGGTAATGGTAATTATGTTAAAATTAGACACAATAGCACCTACGAAACGCAATATTTGCATATGCAGAGACGTAAGGTTAAAGTAGGCGACCATGTAAAACAAGGTGATGTTATTGGTTGGATTGGAATGACGGGAAATACTGGAGGGCCTCACGTTTGTTATCGTTTTTGGAAAAATGGTAAACAAGTAGATCCGTTTAAAGAAAAACTATCACAATCAGAGCCTATTGCAGAATCACTAAAAGGTGACTATTTGAATTTTATTAAACCAATAAAAGTAAAATTAGATGCATTACCTATTTTCGACGATTCAAAAGAAAAAGAGGTTAAAACTACGATAAAACAAAAAGAATAGATTATGGCACTACCAACTATCAATCCAACAACTACGAACGCTTGGAAAAAGCTTCAAGATCATTTTAATAAAGTTAGTAACAATCACATAAAAGATTTGTTTGCTAATGATGCTGAAAGAGCTAATAAATTCACCATAAATTGGGATGATTTTTATGTAGATTTTTCTAAAAATAGAATTACTGAAGACACTTTAAAATATCTGTTAGAATTAGCCGATGAGGTAAAATTGAAAGACGCTATTAAAAGTCAGTTTTCAGGTGAAATAATAAATGAAACTGAAGGTCGTGCTGTTTTGCACACTGCTTTACGCGCACCAAAAGACGCAAACTTCAAGGTAGACGGCGTTAATGTAATGCCAGAAATATATGCTGTAAAACAAAAAATTGAAGCATTTACTAATCAAGTTGTAAATGGCGAACTGAAAGGTTTTACAGGAAAAGCATTTACCGATGTGGTTAATATTGGTATTGGTGGATCAGATTTGGGTCCTGCTATGGTTGTAGATGCACTTCAATATTATAAAAACCAACTAACTACTCATTTTGTGAGTAATATAGATGGCGACCATGTAAACGAAGTTATTAAAAAGCTAAATCCAGAAACAACGTTATTTGTCATTGTTTCAAAAACATTTACAACACAAGAAACACTTTCTAACGCCAATACGTTGAAAGCTTGGTTTTTAAAATCGGCTAATGAAGATGCTATTGCAAAACATTTTGTAGCAGTTTCTACCAATATAAAAAATGTAACAGCTTTTGGAATTGCAGAAAACAACGTATTCCCTATGTGGGATTGGGTTGGAGGTCGTTTTTCACTTTGGAGTGCTGTTGGTTTAACCATTAGTTTAGCCGTAGGTTATAAAAACTTTGATAGCTTATTGCAAGGCGCCAATAAAATGGACGAACATTTTAAGAATGAAGATTTCAAAACGAATATACCTGTGGTTTTAGCACTAATTAGTGTTTGGTACAATAACTTTTTTAAAGCTGAAAGTGAAGCTATTATACCATATTCTCAATACTTAAACCAGTTTGCTACCTATTTGCAACAAGGTATAATGGAAAGTAACGGTAAAAGTGTTGATAGAAATGGAAACCCAATAAACTACCAAACAGGCACTATCATTTGGGGAGAACCTGGAACGAATTCACAACATGCTTTTTTTCAGTTAATACATCAAGGAACTAAATTAATTCCTGCCGATTTTATTGGATTCACGCAATCATTACACGGCAATAAAGACCATCAAGACAAATTAATGTCTAACTTTTTGGCGCAAACAGAAGCTTTATTAAATGGTAAAACAGAAGCTGAAGTGGTTGCTGAAGGAACAGAAACTAAAATAGTGCCATTTAAAATATTTGATGGAAACAAACCAACCAACACTATATTTATTAACAAATTAACGCCAGAAAGTTTAGGTAAATTAATAGCTATGTACGAGCACAAAATATTTGTACAAGGTATTATTTGGAACATTTTTAGTTACGATCAATTTGGCGTTGAATTAGGAAAGCAATTAGCTAGCAAAATTTTACAAGAATTTAACAGTGCAACTGTTAATAAACACGATTCTTCAACTCAGAATTTATTGAATCATTACAAGAAAATGTCTTAAAAACATAAAAAAAGTTAAATAATAGTATTGAAAAAAGCATTTATATGAAAAATATAGATGCTTTTTTGTTTATATATTAAGATTTTGATATGTTAACAATAAGTTAATAATCTAACGATAATAATGCGTAATTTTGCGTCGACTAATTCAATAAATTAATCTCTATTATGAAAAAAATTTCACAATTATTATTAATGTCTGTAGCTTTACTATGTACTACAGTCATGATGGCTCAAGTAACTTCGTCCAGCATGAGTGGTCGGGTTATAGATGCTGAAGGGCCTGTTATGGGAGCAACAGTTATTGCTACTCACACACCTTCAGGTACTACTTATGGTGCAATTACAAATACCGAAGGGCGTTACAATTTGCCTGGTATGCGTGTTGGCGGACCATATAGTGTAGAAGTATCTTATATTGGATATGGAAAAAACATAACTAATAATATTATGATTAGGTTGGGAGCAGCTTATGTTCATGATGTAGTTTTAAGTGAAGAAAATGTTTCCTTAGATCAAGTTGTGATATCTGCAAAAAGAACCAAGTTTTCTGCTGAGAAAACGGGTGCTACTACCAACATCTCTAATGCTGAAATGTCTGCGATGCCAACTATTAATAGAAGCATTTCTGATATTGCACGCATTTCTCCATATGCAAATGGAATGAGTATTTCAGGAGGCGATGGTCGTTCAACAAACTTTACTATTGATGGGGCTAATTTTAACAACAACTTTGGTTTAAGCTCTAGCTTACCAGGTGGTGGAAGTCCAATTTCATTAGATGCGATTGAAGAAGTTCAAGTAGTAATCGCTCCTTTTGATGTTCGTCAAACAAATTTCATTGGTGGTGGTATTAATGCGATTACCAAATCGGGAACTAATAAATTTAAAGGTTCTGCTTATACCTATTTTACTAACCAAGATATGCGAGGTAATAGAATTGGTGATACTGATTTTGGAGTGCGTGCAGAGGAATCTACAAAAATTTACGGATTAACTTTTGGTGGTCCAATTATTAAAAATAAATTATTCTTTTTCGTTAATGCAGAATCTATAGTGAAGCCAGGACAAGTTGTTACTTGGAGACCTTCAGAAGATGGTGTTGCTGACTTAGATTTACAGCTTTCACGTACTAGTATTGCAGATATGGAAAGAGTAAAACAACATTTAATTACTAACTATGGTTACGATCCTGGTTCTTATAGTGATTATCCTGCTGATGAAACTAACAAAAAACTTCTTGTTCGTGTTGATTGGAATATCAATGATGCTAATAAGTTAAGTGTGCGTTATAACCATACTAAAAACCAAGGATGGAATCCTACAAACGGTAACTCAACAGATGCTGGTTTCCGTAATAGAACAATGGATCGTATTTCACAATACTCTATGGCCTTCTCTAATTCTATTTATTCAATGGATAATATAGTAAATTCATTTTCATTGGATTTAAATAGTAGAATTTCAGATAAGTTCTCAAATCAGTTTCTTGTTACCTATTCAGAAATTCAAGATGCTCGTGGTACCAATTCTTCTCCATTTCCTTTTATAGATATTATGAACGGTGTAACAGGAACAGGAGCGCAGGTTCTTGAACCTTATATATCTGCGGGTTATGAACTGTTTACTTGGAACAATGCTGTTAATAACAACACATTTACTGCCATAGATAATTTAACTTATTATTTAGATAATCATACAATTACGGGTGGGTTAAGTTTTGAACATCAGTTAGCGAACAATTCCTATATGAGAAATGGAACTGGTTATTATCGTTATGCTAGTATTGATGATTTCCTTAACCAAGCGGCTCCAAGAGATTTTGCTTTAACTTATGGTTACGATGGTGAAAAAAATCCGAATGCTGAAGTTGCTTTTAATCAGTTCGGAATTTATCTTCAGGATGAATGGAACATTAATCCTAACTTTAAATTATCTTATGGAATTCGTGCCGATTATTTAAAGTATGAAGACAATTTAATTAGAAACAATGCAATTTATGACCTAGATTTTGGTGGTAGAAACATTGATACTGGAAAATGGCCAGATGCAAATGTTCAAGTATCTCCAAGAGTTGGTTTCACATGGGATGTTAAAGGTGATCAATCAATGAAACTTCGTGGAGGAACAGGTATTTTTTCAGGAAGATTACCATTGGTATTCTTCACAAATATGCCAACCAACTCAGGTATGGTACAAGGAAGTTATGCAGCTACTACCACATATAATTCAGATGGTACAGTAAATGTAGTTAATCCAGCCTTGGCTAGTTTAGCAGGACCAATGATTACAGATGTTGATGAAATGATTGATAGATTGGGCTTGCCAAATACAATTACTCCTGAGGATGGGGTTTTACCACGTGATGTAAATGGTGTAGATCCTAATTTTAAAATGCCACAAGTATGGAAAACTTCTTTGGCTTTTGATTATGAAGTTCCAGTTTCTTTCCCATTATCTGTTACCTTGGAAAGCATATATACTAAAACCATGAATGGTGTGATGCTTAAAAATTATAACTTAGAACAACCAGATGCTACATGGCAACGTTTTTCTGGTGCTGATAACAGATATATTTACCCAGCTAGTGCTGATATTACTTATACTTCAAATAATGCATACGTTTTGTCGAACACTAGTAAAGGTTGGGGATCTATAACTAACATTACTGTTAATGCTGAACCAATAAATGATTTGAAGTTAATGGCAGCTTATACCTATACAGAATCACAAGAAATTTCAGGAATGCCAGGTAGTAATGCTGCTTCAGCATATACAGGGTTAGTTACAGTTAACGGTCCTCATTTACCAGAACTTCAACGTTCTCAATATGTGGTGCCAAGTAAAGTAATGGAAAGAGTAAAACAACATTTAATTACTAACTATGGTTACGATCCTGGTTCTTATAGTGATTATCCTGCTGATGAAACTAACAAAAAACTTCTTGTTCGTGTTGATTGGAATATCAATGATGCTAATAAGTTAAGTGTGCGTTATAACCATACTAAAAACCAAGGATGGAATCCTACAAACGGTAACTCAACAGATGCTGGTTTCCGTAATAGAACAATGGATCGTATTTCACAATACTCTATGGCCTTCTCTAATTCTATTTATTCAATGGATAATATAGTAAATTCATTTTCATTGGATTTAAATAGTAGAATTTCAGATAAGTTCTCAAATCAGTTTCTTGTTACCTATTCAGAAATTCAAGATGCTCGTGGTACCAATTCTTCTCCATTTCCTTTTATAGATATTATGAACGGTGTAACAGGAACAGGAGCGCAGGTTCTTGAACCTTATATATCTGCGGGTTATGAACTGTTTACTTGGAACAATGCTGTTAATAACAACACATTTACTGCCATAGATAATTTAACTTATTATTTAGATAATCATACAATTACGGGTGGGTTAAGTTTTGAACATCAGTTAGCGAACAATTCCTATATGAGAAATGGAACTGGTTATTATCGTTATGCTAGTATTGATGATTTCCTTAACCAAGCGGCTCCAAGAGATTTTGCTTTAACTTATGGTTACGATGGTGAAAAAAATCCGAATGCTGAAGTTGCTTTTAATCAGTTCGGAATTTATCTTCAGGATGAATGGAACATTAATCCTAACTTTAAATTATCTTATGGAATTCGTGCCGATTATTTAAAGTATGAAGACAATTTAATTAGAAACAATGCAATTTATGACCTAGATTTTGGTGGTAGAAACATTGATACTGGAAAATGGCCAGATGCAAATGTTCAAGTATCTCCAAGAGTTGGTTTCACATGGGATGTTAAAGGTGATCAATCAATGAAACTTCGTGGAGGAACAGGTATTTTTTCAGGAAGATTACCATTGGTATTCTTCACAAATATGCCAACCAACTCAGGTATGGTACAAGGAAGTTATGCAGCTACTACCACATATAATTCAGATGGTACAGTAAATGTAGTTAATCCAGCCTTGGCTAGTTTAGCAGGACCAATGATTACAGATGTTGATGAAATGATTGATAGATTGGGCTTGCCAAATACAATTACTCCTGAGGATGGGGTTTTACCACGTGATGTAAATGGTGTAGATCCTAATTTTAAAATGCCACAAGTATGGAAAACTTCTTTGGCTTTTGATTATGAAGTTCCAGTTTCTTTCCCATTATCTGTTACCTTGGAAAGCATATATACTAAAACCATGAATGGTGTGATGCTTAAAAATTATAACTTAGAACAACCAGATGCTACATGGCAACGTTTTTCTGGTGCTGATAACAGATATATTTACCCAGCTAGTGCTGATATTACTTATACTTCAAATAATGCATACGTTTTGTCGAACACTAGTAAAGGTTGGGGATCTATAACTAACATTACTGTTAATGCTGAACCAATAAATGATTTGAAGTTAATGGCAGCTTATACCTATACAGAATCACAAGAAATTTCAGGAATGCCAGGTAGTAATGCTGCTTCAGCATATACAGGGTTAGTTACAGTTAACGGTCCTCATTTACCAGAACTTCAACGTTCTCAATATGTGGTGCCAAGTAAAGTAATTGGATCTGCTTCATATAAAATCCCTTGGTGGAATGATGCAGTTAAATCTTCTACATTTGTTAACTTATTCTATTCTGGTTACTCTCCTAATGGATATAGCTTTACCTATTCAAATGATATGAATGGTGATGGTATTGCAGCCGATTTAATTTACATACCTAAAGAAAGGGGTGATATCAATTTTATCAGTACTGCTGAAGAAGATGCATTCTTTAACTTTATGGAACAAGATAGTTACCTAAAAGCAAATAAAGGTAAATATGCTGAAGCTAATGCAGCACGTAGTCCTTGGGTTCACAGCTTTGATCTTAGATTATTACGTGAGTATTATATTAACGTAGGTGAAACTAAAAATACTTTACAATTTAGTTTGGATTTTATAAATGTAGGTAACATTTTAAATTCAGAGTGGGGTGTTGAAAAAAACAATAACATATCAAACAATGGTAAGGTTTTAAGATATGAGGGTAGAGATGCTAATAATGTTCCTTCTTACTCGTTCGCACCAACTGATGGTGTAAAAACTTATGATTATAACTACTATTTTGGACAAACTTGGAAGCTTCAAGTAGGTGTTAAATATTCTTTCTAAGTCTATTTATTTTATTAATAAAACGAACCGTTACTTTTTAGTAGCGGTTTTTTTATACTTTTAATTATTACATTTGCAATTATAAATTTTAAAACCTTTTTTCATGTACGAAACTATATTAAATCTTCATTCTTATTGGGCATACCTTGTGCTTTTAATTTTAATTATTGCGGTTATAAATGCTTTAGTAAAAGTATTTGGAGATAAAGAATATGAAGCTAAAGATTTTAGAATATCGCTGTTTACCTTAATCGTATCACATATTCAATTATTAATTGGTTTGATATTGTATTTTGTGTCTCCTCGATTTGAATTGTGGGCAGAAATGGGCGGTGAAGTTATGAAAAACGCTATGGCACGTTTGTATTTAGTTGAGCATCCATTAGTTAACATTATAGCAATTGCATTAATTACTATTGGCTATTCAAAACATAAGAAGAAATTAACATCAAAAGCAAAACTAAAACCAATAGCTATTTTTTATAGCCTTGCTTTGGTATTGTTTTTATCAAGAATTCCTTGGAGTACTTGGTTGGCTTAGAAATTAAAATAAAAAAAGAGGCTGTCTAAAAAGTGTTTTTATATTTGTTTTGTCAGGTTGAGCCTGTCGAAACCATTATTAATCGTTAGTAAGTTAAAATATTTCGACAAGCTCAATATGACACAGAACTACACTTTTTAGACAGCTTCTTTTTTTTTTAAATCTTATTAAGATAGTATATTAATTGAGAACCTCTTTTATAATATACACATAAACAGGAAAATGATCGCTAAAACCATTTGTAAAACCTCCATAGCCCCAACTTCGTTTTGGGTAGCCTTTATAAGCACCAGCCTTTTCAATTAAATAATTTTTATTGTATATGCCTGCTTTATAAAATCTGAATGACGAATAATCGTTTTCTAATAAAGGTCTGCTAACCATTATCTGGTCAAATAAACTCCAAGCATCTCTATAAGCCGTTGTGCCCAGTCCGTCTTTAAAATAGTTTTCATACGGGTTGTAAATGCCCTTTAAACCTACTTTATCTTTGTTTCTTTCAGTTTTTAAAACTTTTTTAACGCTTTCATCGGTGGGATTATCATTTAAATCGCCCATAATAAAAATCTTTGCATACGGGTCAATAGACTGAAGCGAATCTACTAAATGCTTACTTAGTTTAGCTGCAGCGACCCGTTTTGGTCTACTTCTAGCTTCACCACCACTTCTAGAGGGCCAGTGGTTTACAATTACGTGAATTAAATCGCCCTCCAATTCACCACTTACCAATAGTTGGTCTCTGGTGTAAACAGGTTTTCCGGTTTGGTCATCAAAAATTTTCAATTCATGTTTACTTGTAGAGATAGGCGTAAATAATTTTTTCTGGTATAACATAGCAACATCAATACCTCTAGCATCAGGCGAGTGGAAATGTATAATGCCATAATCTTTATCTCTTAAAATAGTATCATTTACAATATCTTCTAAAACCTCTCTGTTTTCAACCTCACAAACACCAATAATAGCGGGCGAATTATGGGTGTCATCTTTACCAATATCAGCTAAAACACCTGCCATATTTTTCACTTTTTTCTTATATACATCTTCTCTATTAGTGTTTAATTCCATAATAGGGCTTGCCTCATCAAACTTGGTAGGGTCATCTACGGGGTCAAATAAGTTTTCTAAATTATAGAAAGCTACTGTATGTATTTTATAAACCTTTTTGTTTTGTGAATTCGCTTTTGCAAATAGGCATATTATAAATGCGAAAAAATATAATCTGGCTGTTTTCATAAATAAAATATAATATTTTTTTTATTAAATGTAAATATAATCAATAAATAATGTAAGTTTATGTAATTCAATATGGTAGTATTTAACAACACAGTGTTTATGATTTTAAATTAGGGATGAAAAAGAGATTATTTATTTCTTTATTCGGAATGTTTTCAATTTGTACAGCTATTGCACAACAAACCATTATAAAGGGGAGTGTGAAAGATGCAGTATCTTTTGAACCTGTTTATGAAGTTTTAATTACTATTGAAGAAACAAATCAATCTGCTCTAACAAATGTTGATGGTGTATTTGAATTTAAGTTAAATATCCCTTTGGGTGAACAAATTTTAAGAATTTCTAAAGAAGGGTATATAACCAAAAGGTTTCCTATTGTGGTTAATGAATTTGGTATGGTTGATATTTCTGATATGACTTTAGAAAAAGACCTCACAGAATCTCACGATTTGTTTACCATTATGCTTTCCGATGATGAATTGGATGACGATATTGGCGGTATTGATAATATTTCTGGGATCTTACAAGCGTCGATGGATGTGTTTCAACGTACAGCGGCTTTCGAGTTTAGTTCCTCATTTTTTAGTATGCGTGGGTTAGATTCTGATAATGGTTCCGTTTTAATTAACGGCATCGAAATGAACAAACTGTTTAATGGGCGACCACAATGGAGTCATTGGGGCGGTATGAACGATGTGTTACGCAACCAAGAACTCACCACAGGCTTAGCACCATCCCATTATAATTTTGGAGGTATTTTAGGCACAAATAATATTAGTACTAGAGCATCTTCATACCGAAGTGGTAGCCGCATTACCTATTCGGCATCTAACAGAAGTTATACCAACCGACTCATGGCAAGTTATGCCTCCGGTTTATTAAAGAATAATTGGGCATTTGCTATGTCTTTGGGCAGGCGTTGGGGTAACGAAGGGTATCAAGATGCGACACTTTACGATTCTAATTCTTTTTTTATTTCCGCAGAAAAGAAAATTAATGATAAGCATAGTTTTAATTTTACGGGTATTTATGCACCAAACAGACGTGGAAAATCTTCACCCAACACACAAGAAGTTTACGATTTAAAAGGGATTAAGTATAATGAATATTGGGGATGGCAAGATGGTGAAAAACGAAATTCAAGAATTAAAGAGGTGGAAGAGCCTATTTTTATTTTAAGTCATTATTGGGATATTTCCAAAAAAACGGCGTTAACAAATACGGTGGCTTATCAATTTGGAAAACAAGGAAATAGCAGATTAGATTATAATGGCACCGATTTAGTAAAGGGCTACCCAGAAGGTGGAGGCTCTAACCCAAGTGCTTCTTATTATCAAAAATTACCGAGCTATTTCGAGCGTAATTTTCCAAATGATTTGGGTTTTGCGTATATGGCTCAACAGGAGTTTTTAAGTAACGGGCAAATTAATTGGAACGATTTGTACAGTGCCAATATAAGCAATACAACACAAGGTGGTAATGCTGTTTATGCGTTATATGAAGACCGAGTGGATGATAAACAGATAACGCTTAATTCTACAATCAATTATCAAATAACCAACCGTATCATTTTTAATGCATCCGTCAATTATAAAACCCTTACATCTGAAAACTACGCCAAAATGCTCGATTTATTGGGGGCTAAAGGTTATTTGGATGTAGATGGGTATGCTAATGATTTTGTAAATAACCCGGAAGCCATTCAAAACGATTTATTAAATCCAAATAGAATTGTTGAAGTTGGTGATACGTTTAAATACAACTACAATGTGAATGCCGATGTTATTGGTGGCTATGCACAAACACAATTTAAATATAATAAAGTAGATTTTTATGTTGCGGGAAGTGTTACCAATACCAGTTACCAAAGAGAGGGTGTTTTTGAAAACGGTTCGTTCCCCGGAGCGGAATCTTTAGGAAAAGGAAAAAAGATGCGCTTTCTAGGTTATGGGGCCAAAGCAGGAGCAACATATAAAATTTCTGGAAAGCATGTGTTTGATTTCAATCTTGGATACATTTTAAAAGCGCCATCCATTCAAAATACATATTCAAATTCTAGAGAAAATCATAATATAGTTCCTAATATTTCCGAAGAAAAAATAAGCAGTATCGATGCGAGTTATATTTTTAGGTCATCCATCGTAAGAGCAAAACTTACAGGTTATTACACAAAAATAAAAGATGCTAACGAAATCTCTTTTTTCTTTGCAGATGGTATTGGAGCTATTAATGCATTTTCAGAAAACGGATTTAATGAAACTGCCAATTTTGTACAAGAAATTCTTCAAGGTGTAGAAAATAAGCATATAGGTGCCGAATTAGGATTAGAAGCTCAGGTTACCACTGGTATCAAATTAAAAGCGGCATTGGCAATAGGTCAATTTACTTATAATAATAATCCCGATTTGTATTTATCCTCTGAAGATTTCACAAACGTTTATTTAGGAAAAGCCAATTTAAAAAACTACAAACAGGCAGTGGGCCCGCAAACGGCATTTTCTGTGGGTTTTGAGTATCAAGACCCCGATTATTGGTGGTTTGGTGCTACGGCAAACTTTTTCAGCAACACGTATATTGATATTAGTCCGTTGAACAGAAGTTCTAATTTTAATACGGATGTAGATGGGCAACCTTTTAACGATTATGATGAAACACTTGCCAAAACCCTATTAGAACAAGAACGTTTTGCCGATTATATAGTAGTAAACTTAACCGGAGGTAAATCGTGGCGCATTGGTGGCAAGTATATTGGATTATTTGTAAGTGTGAATAATCTTTTAGATGAAGTGTATAAAACAGGCGGATTTGAACAATCCAGAAACGCTAATTTTAGAGAATTAAGAGACGATAAAGCATTGAACAAACCTGTATTTGGCTCAAAATATTGGTATGGTAGAGGCGCTACCTATTTTGTAAACCTGAACTATAGATTTTAAAATAACGGTATTATGAATAACATATATAAATTTTTAACAAGCGTTTTAATAACCATTAGCTTAGTGGCTTGTGTGCAAGATGACGATTATTCAATTCCAGATATAATCATAAAAGAAATCGAAATACCAGCGAGTAACATCACAACTTTTAAGGCTGTTTTAGAACGTTACGAACAAGCGGTTGCTGGTGGAAATACCACCGTTTTAATTCAGGACGAACAGGATTTATACATTGAAGGCTATGTGATTTCTAGTGATAAAGGCGGTAACTTTTTTGAAGAACTCATTATTCAAAATAAAATAGATAATAGTAATCCTGATAACGACCCGCGTTTAGGACTAAAAATAGAAATAAATGCCAGTAGTCTTTATAATGCTTTTGAAATTGGTAGAAAAGTATATGTAAAATTGAATGGATTGACTATTGGTTTATCAAACGGTGTAATTGCTATTGGCAAAGGCGATTCTAACAGTTTAAAACAAATTCAAGCTTCTGAATATCGCAGTATTATTTTAAGAGGAACAGAAGTAGCAGCGCTAATACCTAAAGTTGCCAACATACAAGATTTAACAGATAAAGATGAAAATACGTTAATACAATTAAATAATATGCAGGTAAATCGCTTTGATTTAGGGTCGACTTATGCTGGTGAAAGTACTGATGAATTTGATGGGTTTCGTATATTGGAAAGTTGCGATTCTAAAGTGTCCATATTGATGCAAACCAGTACGTTTGCCGATTTTAAATCCTTACCTGTTCCGCAAGGAAAAGGTACTATAACGGGCATTTTTGGTAGAGATTATGGCGACGATTTTAATGTTATTATGATTAATAGCTTGTCGGATATTAATTTTGACAATGCTGAACGCTGTGACCCGTTGGAATTGAATTGCGGTTTAGCAACAACATACGGAACCACTAATTTATTTTATGAAGATTTCGAATCGCAATCCAATAATAAATTGGTAGAAGGTAATGGCTGGACCAATTATATAGAGGCTGGAACCGAAGGTTGGGAAGCTTACACCGTAACAACTACAAATGCATCTTTGGGGCGTTCGGCAAGAGTACAAAGTGCTAGCTCTGGAGATGTTAGTAATATAGCATGGTTAATTACTCCAGCCATTAATTTAACAGGAAAAAATGGTGTAACTCTAAGGTTTAAAACTTCAAACAGTTTAGCAGATGGTAGCTTTTTGGAAATACTATATTCTTTAAATTGGGATGGTACGCAAGCTAATATTAAAATGGCTACTTGGGGCGTGCTTTCTGCAGCTTATGTAGTGAAAGACACCGATTCGTTTGTGCCATGGTTCAATTCTGGAAATGTTGATCTAACCTGTGCTACCGGAACCATGTACATTGCTTTTAAATATACAGGAAGCGGACAAGAAGCCTTTGACGGTGTTTATGAGTTAGATGAAGTTAGTATTGATTATATGCCTTAGAAGTTGAAATGTACTTCTTATTTCTTTTTTGCATCAATAAATGTATTGAATAAATAGAAACGAATGAATTACATTTGCAATATGAATGCCTTCGACACCATTTTCTACAATATTTTTACTTTTTTAAAACCCAAATACAAACAAAAATCAAGCAGTATTGCTATTGCTTATATTTCGGTGTTACAATGTGCATTATTATTGCTTTTAGGTGTTTTCTTTGCTAAATTTTTTAATCAAATGAACATGGTTACCATGAGTAAAGAAAAAGCGTGGACGCTTTTCGTTTTTGTTTCAGTATTTGTGTATTTTAAAAATTGGATGCAGTATACAGGAAAAAGGCGCATGATGATAAATGCCAAAATGAACAAAAAGACAACTCCAAAACATAACATTTGGTTGCTTTTATTGCTGCCAATAGGTGTTTTAGTATTGGCTCTTATCCTTTTTCAAGCTGCTTAATCATTTTTGAAAAATAGCATACACAGGAAAGTGGTCGCTATAACCGCCTTGGTACTTTTTACCCATATAAGTTCTAAAAGGACTTCCTTTAAATTTTCCGTTAAAGAGTTTTAAAAAATCTTCATCAAAAATATTAGCAGTTTCAAATTCAAGCTTGTTGGGGGTTTTATCAAAAAAGTTGGTAGAAAATATAATTTGGTCAAATAAATTCCATTGGCGGTTATGCATGGTAGTGCCTCTACTAAAGGAACGCAAGGTATCCATAGGGTTATAAAGATTGGAGACTTCAACTAAATTTTTAATGCTATTGCTGGATGGATCATCATTAAAATCGCCCATAACAATAATTTTAGCATCAGCATTTACTAAACGTAAATTGGCAATAATTTCGGTTACTTTATGTGAAGAAGCCATACGTTTAGGCTCGGTTTCTTTTTCACCTTCACGTCTAGAAGACCAGTGGTTTACAATAACATGTATCGCTTCACCATCCAACAAACCAGAAACCAATAAAATATCTCGGGTATAATCTGGTAAGCCATGTTCATTCACTAGTTGAATTCTAAAAACATCGGAATGGGTTACTTCAAAAGCTGTTGAATCATAAATTAAGGCGACATCAATCCCGCGTTCATCTAAAGAATCGTAATGCACAAAATTGTAGTGGCAGTTTTCTAAATGTTTATAATTTATTAAATCTTGAATGGCTTTGGCATTTTCAACTTCGGCTAAACCAACAAGTGCTGGGTGTTTACCCGTTTCCTTCATTCCAATGCTTGAAATGGCAAAACTCAACTTCCTAAGTTTATTATCGTAGCGCTTAGGCGTCCATTTTTTTACAGAGATTGGTAGAAAATCATTATCGTTAGTGTGCCTATCATCATTATAATCAAATAAATTTTCAAGGTTATAAAATGCAACAGTTTGTAAATCGTGGCGTATAGGTGTTTCTTCAAAAAAGTCAGTCATAAATCAAAATAATGCTTAAAAATATAAAAATTAAAGTGGATGCAATTATGTAACTTTGCATATTACGATTAATTTATGTTAGAAAAGAAAGATATTAGTTTAGAAAAGGCCGTTTTAATAGGTGTTATTACTAAAGAACAAGATGAAGTTAAATCTCAAGAATATTTAGATGAACTTGAGTTTTTAACCTTTACAGCAGGTGGTGAAGTGATAAAACGATTCACCCAAAAAATGGAGCGTCCAGACCCTAAAACCTTTCTTGGATCTGGTAAGATAGAAGATGTTCGTAAATATATTGAAGAAAATGAGATTGGTACCGCTATTTTTGATGATGAATTATCTTCAGCCCAAGAGCGTAATATTAGTAAAATTCTTAATTGTAAAGTATTAGATAGAACCAATTTAATCCTCGATATTTTTGCACAACGTGCTCAAACTAGTTATGCCAGAACGCAGGTAGAATTGGCACAATGCGAATATTTATTGCCACGATTAAGAGGTATGTGGACGCATCTTGAGCGTCAAAAAGGGGGTATTGGTATGCGTGGACCTGGTGAAACTGAAATTGAAACAGATAGACGTATTGTACGTGAAAGAATTTCGTTGTTAAAAGAAAAATTAAAAACGATTGATAAACAAATGTCGGTGCAGCGTGGTAACCGTGGTGCCATGGTTCGTGTGGCATTAGTTGGTTATACGAATGTTGGAAAATCGACGTTAATGAATGTGATAAGTAAAAGCGATGTGTTTGCTGAAAACAAATTGTTTGCCACCTTAGATACCACTGTTAGAAAAGTGGTGATTCAAAATTTACCATTTTTATTAAGCGATACGGTTGGTTTTATAAGAAAGTTGCCTACCCAATTGGTTGAAAGTTTTAAAGGTACGCTCGATGAGGTTCGTGAAGCTGATTTACTGTTGCATGTGGTTGATATTTCACATCCTAATTTTGAAGAACATATCGAGTCTGTAAATAAGATTTTAGGTGAAATAAAAAGCTCGGATAAACCAACTATTATGGTGTTTAATAAAATTGATGCATATAAAGCAGAACCTTTAGATGCAGATGATTTAGAAACGGAACGGAGCTCCAAACATAACACGTTAAGTGAATGGAAAAGCACTTGGATGGGTAAAGTTGGAAAAAATAATGCGTTGTTTATTTCAGCATTGAACAAAGAGAATTTAGAAGATTTTAAAAAACGTGTTTACGATGAGGTTCGCGAAATTCACATCACACGTTTTCCTTATAACAAATTTTTGTACCCCGACTACGAAGATATGAACTAGATAAAACCAAGTATGGCGTTAATAAAAGGATTACTGAAAAATAGATGGATAAAATGGGGACTTATAGGTTTTACTGCCATTTTAGTTTTTTTTATTGGCCTTTATATTAGCATTTATTTAGGGGTTTTTGGAGAAGTGCCAACCAGTACCGAGTTGAGTTCCATTAAACAAGAAGAAGCAACCCAAGTTTTAGATCATGATGGAAAGTTAATAGGTAAATATTATATTTATGATAGGCAGCCTTTACACTTCGAAGATTTTCCAAAGCACCTTATTGACGCCTTAGTTGCCACCGAAGATGTGCGTTTTTTTGAACATGATGGCATTGATAACGTAAGTTTAATGCGCGTTTTTATAAAAAGCATTCTTCTACGCGATAAATCTGCTGGCGGCGGAAGCACCATAACGTTACAACTTGCAAAAAATCTATATGGCCGAAATAATTATCGATTTTTTAGTATGGTCATCAATAAGTTTCGTGAATCCATCATTGCTGAGCGTATAGAGATTATTTATTCCAAAAAAGAGATTCTTACCATGTATCTCAATACCGTTCCTTTTTCCGATAATACTTACGGTATTGAAAGTGCTGCACGTAAATTTTTTAATAAACCAGCATTTGAGCTTACAAAAGATGAAGCTGCCACTTTGGTAGGTTCCTTAAAAGCGAACAATTTTTATAACCCAAGATTAAACCCAGAACGGAGTTTAAATAGGCGTAATGTGGTACTAAATCAAATGGTCAAATATGGTAATATGCCACAAGATTCGGCAGATTTTTACAAAAAAAAACCATTGGGATTGGATTATAAATCCTTTAATCATGATGTAGGAATTGCGCCTTATTTTAGAGAACAGGTAAAAAAAGAATTGGCTATTATCCTAGATTCCATTAAAAACCCAAATGGCGAACCTTATGATTTATATCGTGATGGTTTAATAGTTCACACAACTTTAGATGTGGGCATGCAAGAATTGGCAGAACAAGCCATGAAAGAGCATCTCACTGTTTTACAAAAAGATTTTGAAGCATCTTATGGGAAGTATGCACCTTGGAAAACCAATAAAAAACTTATTGAAAGTGCTTTGAAAAGAACATCTCAATATAAAAAATTTAAGGAAGCAGGTTTATCGTATGAGCAAATTAATGACTCGCTTTCAGTAAAGCGAGATACAGATTTATTTCAATGGAAAGGTGACACTATTCAGAAAATAAGTGTTTTAGATAGCTTACAGCACTATTTAAAGTTTTTAAATACGGGTATGTTGAGTATCGAACCCCAAACAGGTGCTATAAGAACCTATATTGGAGGGATTGATTACCGTTTTTTTAAATACGACCATGTATCACAAAGTGAACGTCAAGTTGGCTCCACTTTTAAACCTTTTGTTTATACGGCTGCTATTGAAAACGGCATGAAACCTTGTACCTATTTTTCCTTAGCGGAAGTAACTTATAGCAATTATGATGATTGGACGCCTTCAAATTCTGGTGGTGAAACGGAAGATCCTTACACCAATTATAATCTTGAAATGGCATTGAGTAATTCAGTAAATACTATTGCAGTAAAGGTGTTGAATGAAGTTGGGATTCCTAAGGTTTTGGAACAAACTAAAAAGTTGGGAATTAAAAAAGAGTTGCCCAATTTACCTTCTATAGCACTAGGTGTTGCCGAAATAAATTTGAAACAACTTACGGGTGCGTATGCCAGTTATGTGAATGATGGTAAACCTGTTAAACCATTTTGCATTACAAAAATAACCGATAGAAACGGTAAGGTTATAGCTTCATTCAAACAAGAAGAATCAGAACCTGCTTATAATGATTATACAAGACAGGTGATGTTGGAAATTATGAAATCGACTGTTAATTCTGGTACAGCTTCCAGATTGAGAACTTCATATGGTTTAACAAATGACATAGCGGGTAAAACAGGAACTACACAAGATAATAAAGATGGTTGGTTTGTAGGCATCACGCCAAATTTAGTAACAGTTACTTGGGTTGGAAATGATAATTCAAGCATTCGTTTTAAAACCACAGGCATGGGGCAAGGGGCTAATTCGGCACTGCCTATTTTTGCGAAATTCTATTCGAAATTAAATAAAGATTCCAATTACAATAACATTACAAAAAGTCATTTTAAACAAGCTTCAGATGAAGTTATTACCGATTTAGATTGTAACGAAGAAACGCGTGATGGGTTTTTTAAAAGACTTTTCACTAGTAAAAAGAAAGAACGAAAATTCAAAGGGAACTCTGATGATTAAAACAAAGAGGCTGTCTGAAAAGTGTAATTCTGTGTCATATTGAGCCTGTCGAAATATTTTAACTTACTGATAATCAATATCAGTTTCGACAAGCTCAACCTGACAAAGTAAATACAATACACTTTTCAGACAGCCTCCTGTATGTATAAAGAAGAAATATTCTTAAAATTTATAACTTAAACCTACAGTATAATATGTTTGTAAATCGTTATCAACATCATCAAAACCTGTAGCAGTTGCTGGAGTTTGGGCTAACGCATAATTTAAAGCTTCTTGTTTGTTGCTTCTTAAGCCAAAATCAAAACCAACACCAATCATTTTCCAAAGTGTGTAGCTAAATGAGTTACTCCAAGTATAATTTGAGTAGTCATTACTTTTATAACTTTGGAACATTGATAAGTTTGTTTTAAAGTTTATTGCACCAATTTGTCTGGTATAGTCTGCAACAATTTTAGCTCCTAAAGACGATTCAAAAACTGTTTCGCCACTACTAAACACAAAGTTGTAGTTTAAAGGGTGAATAACCACTATTAAATTGTCAATAGGTGTCCAAGTAGCACCAACTCCTAAATCTAAATATCCAGGGTCGTTAAAGTTATCTAAAATCGTCGTTCTGTATTCCATTAATGCAGAAGCAGCTAATGTTTTCGTAATGTTTCTTCCGTATAAAGATGAAATATTAAAAACATCCGTAGTTGGTTCAAAACTATCTTTATCAGAAGGGTCATCTTTATCATCTAATTTTACCCAGTTTAAATTTGTATTTAATGAGTTTCTCCAAAAGAATTTTGGTTGTATTAAGTTAGCATGCCCATTAAAAGTAAAACCAATATTTCCTGATGAATTATTTGGAGATCCTTGTGCATACCATTTACTAAAGTTTGATAAACTACCTCCAATAGTACCAAAAGCACCTACTCTCCAACCTGGTAAGGCATCAATTTGTGCTTGTAAAGCTTTTGCTTCTCCTAATAAAGCATTTCCAGCGGCTTGTTTTTCAGCTTTTTGAGCTTCAAGTTCTTCTTTTGTTTGTGCATTTACGGTTGCTATACCAATAAATAATGCCAATAATAAAAGTGTTTTTTTCATTTCTTTTTTTTGTTTATAGAATAGTTGCAAATATAATTAATAATTTGCGTATTATAAGTATTACAGATTAAGACACATGTTTTTTTGAAAAGTCACAAAAATTATTTTTTTTTGAAAAGCGGAACAGATGAGCAAGCTTCTCCATACATAATAGATGTTGCTATAGGCTTTAATTTTGAAGCGAGCATGATATAAGCATTTTGAGGCACCGGTTTTTTTGAACAGCCTTTAATAATAAGTGGCTTATTTGCAAATTCTGAAACATCTAAATTATTTAAAACATCTTGATAGATGGAAGTTTCTAAAGCTTCAAGATTGCCAATAATTGTTTTTTTTGCTACCGATTCCAATTGAATACTTATAAGCATATACGCCCAACCTGGTATAATGGCATCGGTACAGCAAGTTAATGCCACATAAGCATCTTGGTATTGCGACCAATCATGTTCGGCAACTTGGTTTCTAAAATCTTTTTCGCGTAACACGAAGCCTTCAAAAAGCCAATCTTTAATATCAAAAAGCACACGTTGTCCTTTCGGATAGTAATCTTCAAGGTTAATGGTAACCAGTACACTATTCGCAACGCGATTTACAATTTCATCTGCCATAATACAAATTTAAGCAATTTTGTTATTGATACCCTTCCGCTTGCAGCGAAAACAATTCAGAATAGAGTGTTTTGTTTTGCATCAATTCTTTGTGTGTACCTATTTCAAGTACTTTGCCGTGTTCTAAGACTAATATCCGATCGGCTTGTCTTACCGTGCTAAACCGATGTGAAATTATGATGCTAGTTTTACCTTCGGTAAGCCCAATGAATCTTCCAAAAACATCGCTTTCCGCTTTGGCATCAAGCGCTGAGGTTGGTTCGTCTAAAATCATAACTTCCGCATTTTTCATATACGCACGAGCTAAAGCTACTTTTTGCCATTGTCCACCAGAAAGTTCTTGTCCGTTAGAAAATCGTTTTCCTAATTGTTGGTTGTAACCATGTTTTAATTCGGCGATAACAGCATCTGCTAAACTTAACTCGGCAGCAGTTTCAATTTTGGTTTGATTTTCCAATTCATCAATATTCCCAATGGCGATATTTTCTTTTACAGTAAATTCATATCTGAAGAAATCTTGAAAAATAACGCCAAAAAATTCTTGATATTCTGCTTTGTTAAAACGGTTAATGTTAATGCCATCTAGTAAAATATAGCCAGATGTTGGTTCGTAAAAACGTAACAATAATTTGGTTAGGGTTGTTTTTCCAGCGCCATTTTGACCAACAAATGCCATTTTTTCACCTGCTTTTAAGGTGAAATTAATGCCTTTTAAAATTTCATGATCAGAATCTGGATATGAAAAATGCACATTTTTAAACTCAAATCCTTGTTTTATATGCTTCGGAAGCGGTACATCTTCTTTAGTTTTTGAAAGGATGGAAATGTCAATAAAATCAAAATAATCCTTTAAGTATAAAGCACTTTCTGAAATACGTGTGAATCTTGAAAAGAAATCTTGTAAACTTTTGGTTAACCTATTAAAGGAACCTGATAAAAAAGTAAGCTCACCTAAAGTGATAACGCCTGAAAGCACCCGATAAATAATGAAGACGTAAGCACCATAATAGCTTAAAGTACCCAAAACATTAAACACAAAACCCAAAGCGGTACGTTTGATGGCGAGTGTTTTGTTGAGTTCGTAATATTCTTGAGAGAGGTTTTTAAAACGATTCACAATGAAATCGGTTAATCCAAAAAGCTTGATTTCTTTAGCTGTTTTATCGTTGGCACCAATAAAACGCAAGTAATCTAATTCTCTACGTTCCGATGTCCAACTTCGAGCTAGGGAATATTGTTGTTGACTAAAGCGTACTTCGTTTATAAACGACGGAATGATACTTAACACCAAAAGGATGATTAAATAGGGTTCAAAATATATTAAACCAGCGACCAAAGTAGCAATAGAGATAGCCGTTTGTGCTTGTCCTAACACGTTCGACATTAACCCAACACGACCTGTGGTTTGTGTTCTGGCACGTTCTAATTTATCATAAAATTCCGCATCTTCTAATAAACTAATATTAATTTGATTGGTCTTTTTTATGATGGTTACGGAGGTCGCAATATTGTATTCATCACCTAATAAACCGTCGGTAAGTGAAATGGCACGACTTATTAAATCTGAAAGAATTACTAAAGCGAATTCAATACCAACGTAGGTCCATAGTTGTGTATAATCTGTAATTTCTATGGATGTTTGATGAATGATTTCATCAATTATAAGTTTCCCAATCCATAAAATAATAACAGGAAGTAAAGCGCCAATGAGTCTGCAAAAAGTAGATAATAGGAATATTTTTTTATTTACATTCCAAATTTCTTTAAAAAAACGAGGAATGTAAACTAAGGCATTAAAAGACGATTTTAAGTTTGTTTTCTTACCGTCTTTTAATGATGTAGGTGTCCGTTTAGCCATTAAAAATAGTTAATTACAGCATGCCCAATTCTAACTTGGCTTCTTCGCTCATTAAATCTTGTGTCCAAGGTGGATCGAACGTAATTTCAACTTCAGCAGATTTTACAGCGTCTAATGATTTCACTTTTTCTTCAACTTCTAAAGGTAATGTTTCTGCTACTGGGCAGTTTGGTGTTGTTAAGGTCATTAAAATTTTAACGTCGTAATCTTCATTTACAAAAACATCATAAATTAAACCTAATTCGTAGATGTCTACAGGAATTTCTGGATCGTATATGGTTTTTAATACGTTTACTATTTTTTCACCTAATTCGGCGGTATCAATTCTTTCGCTCATTTTTTTTAAGTTTATGGGTTTATGAGGTTATTGGTTTATATGTTTAAGGTCTATAATTTTATGGGTTAAAACGTGATTGAGATGAATAACCTCATAAACTTTAACCTAATAAACTAATAACCTCACAACCCTATTTTAACTGTGTTTGGTATGCAATGGCATACATTTTAAGTTGTTTTATCATACTAACCAAACCATTAGCTCGGGTAGGTGATAAATGTTCTTTTAAGCCAATTTTGTCAATAAAATCCATATCGGCATCAATAATATCTTTTGGATGTTGATTTGAAAAAACACGTATTAAAATGGCAATAATACCTTTGGTGATGATGGCATCACTATCGGCAGTAAATTCTATTTTATCATCTTTCAAATCAGCATGTACCCAAACTTTACTTTGGCAACCTTTTATAATGTTGCTGTCGGTTTTGTATTGGTCGTCAATTAAGGGTAAATCTTTCCCTAAATCAATCATATATTGGTAGCGTTCTTCCCAATCTTCAAACATGGAGAATTCGTCTATTATTTCGTTTTGGATGTCTTTAATACTCACAATGACTAAATTTTATGTAAAAATACAACAAGATATGTTGCTATTCAATGTTTTCTGAAATTGATAGCATTTCTTTAACAAGTTCAGCTATTTCTTGTGGCGGATTTCCATGATCGAAACTTGGCGTTTCATAGGTTTTTCCGTTATAAATTATTTTAAAATTTCCAATGGCTGCACCATCAAAAAATCGTTTTTCAGAAGGTGCTTTTAGGCTTGGAATATTTTCTACATTAATAGGTTTTATGGTTTTTAAAATAGTTTCCCAATCGGTTTTTGGACATGATTTTATAATTGGTGTTTCTCCACTATTGTTTACTACGGAAATACTTTTTTTGGTAATTATAATGTGTTTGAAAGTTCTTCTGGAACGCGCAGAATATTCAAGAGAAATGGCATCTTGATTTATTTTGGATGCTGAGCAACCATTATCAGCTAAAACTAAGGATAATAAAACGATTAAAAACTTCATAAAATTTAGATTGTATTTCTTTTAAAATATTACAAAAAAGAAGCCAAAGTTTTTATGATAGCATCATTTTTGCTTTTTTAACACCAGAAACTAAAACGTCAATTTCTTCTTTGGTGTTATAAAAAGCGAAAGAGGCACGCACTGTTCCTGGAATATTAAAGTAATCCATAATAGGTTGTGCACAGTGATGCCCAGTTCGAACCGCGATTCCTAATTTATCCAAAATAGTACCTACATCATACGGATGAATGCCTTCTAAATTAAAAGAAATTACTGAAGTTTTTTGTTTTGAAGTTCCGTAGATTTTCAAACCTTCAATCTCTAAAAGTTTTTCAGTGGCGTGTTCTAAAAGTTCGTGTTCGTATTTGGAAATGGCGTCGAAACCAATCGCGTTCATATAGTCGATAGCGGCTCCAAAAGCGATACCACCACAAATGTTTGGTGTTCCTGCTTCGAATTTATAAGGTAAATCGGCATAGGTTGTTTTTTCAAAAGTAACTTCGGCAATCATTTCGCCACCACCTTGGTAAGGCGGTAGTTTTTTCAACCAACTTTCTTTACCGTAAAGCATTCCTTCGCCAGTTGGTCCGCACATTTTGTGAGCAGAAGCGACGTAAAAATCAACATCTAAAGCTTGTACATCGGGTTTTATATGTGGGGTAGATTGTGCACCATCAATTAATACGGCAGCACCATATAAATGCGCTTGTTTAATAATATATTCAATGGGGTTTACAGTGCCCAAAGCGTTTGAAACATGATTTACAAAAACGAGTTTGGTGTTTTTTGATAAAAGGGCATCGAATTCTGGTATAACCAATTCGCCATCTTGGTTCATGGGGATTACCTTTAAATTAGCACCTGTACGTTCACAAAGCATTTGCCAAGGCACAATATTGCTATGGTGTTCTAATGCTGAAACAAGAATGTCGTCCCCTTTTTTTAATAAGGTTGAAAATCCGTTGGCAACTAAATTAATACTATGGGTTGTTCCCGAAGTAAAAATGATTTCATGGGCATGTTTTGCATTGAAATGGTTCTGAATTTTTTGTCGTGCCTGTTCGTATTTATCGGTAGCTTCCTGACTTAATGTGTGCACGCCACGATGAATGTTAGCGTTGTAGTTTGAATAATAACCTACAATAACATCGATAACCTGTTGTGGGGTTTGTGATGTGGCTGCATTATCTAGATACACTAAAGGTTTGCCATTTACTTTGCGAGAAAGAATGGGGAAGTCTTTTCGAATGGTTTCTACGTTGAACATGTTATAATTTTAGCTTTTTAGGGTTCTGCCTGCTGTCCCAAATGGTAAGAATAAATAGTTTTTCATTTGATATTTCATAAAAAATGAAATAATCTTTAACAGTTTTTAATCGAATGGTTTTGTTTGAAGTTGGTCTTCCTATTTCTGGGTACTTTAAAATAATTTTAATGGATGCCTCAAAAAGAATATTGAGTTTAATACTATATAATTTTGATTTATTACGGTGATTCCAATATTCAAAAATATCTTTTCTGTCTTGTTGTGCTTTGGCAGACCAAACTATTTCTTTAACCATTTTTGAATGTCTTCGCTCGCTTCCGCATCTGTTAAATACCTTCCGTTTTGAATATCTTCTCTACCTTCAGCAATGGCATTTTGCTGGTCTTCATTAAGTTGATATATATTATTTTCTGAACTTTCTTCTAAATTTAAGAGTAGATTAATATCTTCCAACAAAGCATTGCTTTTTGTAGTTCGAATTTTATCTATCAATTTCTTTTTTAATGTTACAATATCCATTTTGCCAATTTTAACACTAAGATAATCTTTTTTGTTGAATGATGTTACATACTAAATGCCCTAGCCCCGATAGTAGCGGCATCCTTTTTTGCTTTTTTTCAAAGCGAAAAAGATATAGCGGATAGCGGGAATAGCTTCAAAAAAATTAAATTATTGTTCTCATTAAGAGATTCCTTCTTTCGCAGCAATTATAAATCGAAACCAATATTAACACCTAACTTGTGTGCGATAATTTTAGTAATACGCAGTTTAATTTCTGGGATTTTAACCGAACTTAACACGTTGTTACTAAAGGCATACATTAAAAGTGCTTTGGCTTCTTTTTCTGGAATACCGCGCGAACGCATGTAAAACATAGCACTTTCGTCTAACTGACCAATGGTACAGCCGTGAGAACATTTTACATCATCTGCAAAAATTTCGAGTTGTGGTTTGGTATTTATGGTTGCTTTATCGCTTATTAAAATGTTGTTATTAGCTTGAAATGCATTGGTTTTTTGGGCCTCTTTTTCAACAACAATTTTCCCGTTAAAAACCCCGGTGGAGTTTTCTCCAAAAATACCTTTGTAATCTTGATGGCTTTCGCAATTTGGTTCGATATGATGCACCAATGTGTTATGGTCTACATGCTGTTTATCGCCAATAATGGTAATGCCTTTTAGGTTGGATTCGATGCGTTCGCCAGTTTGGTAAAAATTCAAATTGTTACGAACTAACTTTCCGCCAAACGCAAACGTATGTACCGAGGCTACACTTTCTTGCCTTTGTTTTATAAAGGTATTATCTATTAAGGTCGCGTTTTGGTTATCATTTTGAATTTTGTAATAATCAACAATCGCACGTTTATTTGTGAAAATTTCTGTAACACTATTGGTTAAAACGGCATTACTGGTTAAACTTTGGTGACGTTCTATAATTTGGACATGTGAATTCTCATCAACCACAATTAAATTACGCGGTTGCAACATGGTTGCAGCTTCGTTTCCTGTAGAAAAATATAGAATTTGAATTGGTTTTTGAACCAATTTGTTTTTTGGGATATGAATATAAACACCTTCGCAAGAAAATGCTGTATTTAAAGACGTTAAGCTATCTTTTGTGGCAGCTTTATTAAAATAGTTTTCAACAATGATGCGGTATTTTGGTTTTGTTAATGCCGAAGACATTAAACACACGTCAATACCGTCGTGCGTGGTTTGCGAAAGGTGCGAAGAATATTTGCCATCTATAAAGACTACTTTGTAAGTGTCGATATCGTGAATGAAATACTTTTTCACATCATTATATTCTATAGTGTTTTCCTGTTTAGGAAAAACGCTGTAATCGTCTTTTAACACACTGTTTAAAGAAGTGTATTTCCAAGCCTCTTCCTTTTTTGTAGGAAAACCTTTTTCTTCAAATATTTTGATGGCCTCATTTCTAATATTATGAATAAATGTGTCTGTATCGACATCATTTTCAAATGCTAAAAAGGATGCTGTTAATTTTTCTTTTAAATCCATTGTGTTCAGTTTTCAGTTTTCAGTCTCAGTTTTCAGTATTTCTGATTACTGCGACTGTGACTGTTTACTTTGTTTATGCGTTCACTTCTTCCTTAATCCAGTCGTATCCTTTTTCTTCAAGCTCGTGCGCTAATTCTTTTCCACCCGATTTTACAATACGCCCGTTGTAAAGTACGTGTACAAAATCTGGAACAATATAATCTAACAAACGTTGGTAGTGTGTGATTACAATAACCGCGTTGTCTTTGCTTTTAAGTTTGTTAACACCATTTGCAACAATACGAAGGGCGTCAATATCTAAGCCAGAATCGGTTTCATCAAGAATAGCTAATTTAGGTTCTAACATCGCCATTTGGAAAATTTCGTTACGTTTCTTTTCACCACCCGAAAAACCTTCGTTTAATGAACGTGATAAAAACTTTCTATCAATTTCCAATAATTCCGATTTTTCACGGATTAACTTCAGCATATCTTTAGCAGGCATGTCTTCCAAACCTTTAGATTTACGAGTTTCGTTGATAGCCGTCTTCATGAAGTTAGTAACAGAAACACCAGGAATTTCTACAGGATATTGGAATGATAAAAATATACCTTTGTGAGCGCGTTCCTCTGCAGCTAATTCGTCTATGTCTTCATTTTCCAAGAAAATGCTACCTTCAGTAACTTCATACTCTTCTTTCCCTGCAATAACAGAAGCTAATGTGCTTTTTCCAGAACCGTTTGGTCCCATAATAGCATGTACTTCTCCTGCTTTAACTTCTAAATTTATGCCTCTTAAAATGGCTTTATCTTCAACACTTGCGTGTAAATTTTCAATTTTTAACATACTTAATTTTTAAAATTTCAATTTTAAAATTCCAAATCCCAAAAGAGCTACTTTAGTGGAATTTAGTATTTGAATTTTGGTATTTTTTATTTTATCCTACCGAGCCTTCTAAACTAATTTCCAAAAGTTTTTGAGCCTCAACAGCAAACTCCATAGGGAGTTTATTTAATACTTCTTTACTAAATCCGTTTACTATTAATGCAATGGCTTTTTCAGTATCAATACCACGTTGGTTGCAATAGAAAATTTGGTCTTCACCAATTTTACTAGTGGTTGCTTCGTGTTCTATTTTTGCTGTTTTATTTTTAGCTTCAATATATGGAAACGTGTGTGCGCCACATTCATTCCCCATAAGTAAACTATCACATTGCGAGAAGTTACGGGCGTTATCTGCGTTCGGACTGATTTTAACCAGGCCACGGTAACTGTTTTGAGATTTTCCTGCTGAAATTCCTTTTGAAATGATAGTCGATTTGGTGTTTTTACCCAAATGAATCATTTTCGTTCCTGTATCAGCTTGTTGGTGGTTGTTTGTTACTGCGATAGAGTAGAACTCACCAACCGAATTATCACCTTTCAATACACATGATGGGTATTTCCAAGTCACGGCACTCCCTGTTTCCACTTGCGTCCATGAGATTTTAGCGTTCTTTTCGCATAAACCACGTTTGGTTACAAAGTTAAAAACACCACCTTTACCTTCGGCGTTTCCTGGATACCAGTTTTGTACAGTTGAATATTTTATTTCAGCATCGTCTAAAGCTATAAGCTCCACAACGGCGGCGTGCAATTGGTTTTCATCACGACTTGGGGCTGTACAACCTTCTAAATAAGAAACGTAACTGCCTTCATCTGCAATAACTAGTGTTCTTTCAAACTGACCAGTTCCTGCTTGATTAATTCTAAAATAAGTGGAAAGTTCCATGGGGCAACGAACGCCTTTTGGAATGTAGCAAAAACTTCCATCGCTAAAAACAGCCGAGTTTAATGCGGCATAAAAATTGTCTTTTTGAGGAACTATGGTTCCTATATATTTCTTCACAAGCTCTGGATGTTCTCTAATAGCTTCCGAAATACTCATAAAAATAATGCCTTTTTCGCCAAGTGTTTTCTTGAAAGTAGTCGCCACCGAAACCGAATCTACCACAACATCCATAGCTACGTTGGATAGCTTTTTTTGTTCATCTATAGAAATGCCAAGTTTAGCAAATGTTGCTAATAACTCGGGATCAACTTCATCTAAACTGTTGTATTTAGGTTTGCTATTTGGCGCCGAATAGTATGAAATGGCTTGAAAATCTGGTTTTGCATAATGCACATTGGCCCATTCTGGTTCTTCCATTTTTTCCCAAGCGCGAAAGGCTTCTAAGCGCCATTCGGTCATCCATTCTGGTTCTTCTTTTTTAAGAGAAATAGCACGAACAATATCTTCATTTAAACCTATAGGAAATGTATCAGATTCTATATCGGTATAAAATCCGTATTCATATTCTTTGGTTTTAAGCTCTTCCCTTAAATCGTCTTCAGTATATTTATTCATAATTTGCCCCCTAGCCCCCGAAGGGGAACACCTATTAGGGGAAAATAGGATTTTTATATTATTTCCGCCACCACATTAGGGGCTTATTACAGCGAAAAACTTTCTCCACAACCACATGTGCGGTTGGCATTTGGGTTGTTAAACACAAATCCGGTACCGTTTAATCCTCCAGAGTATTCTAAAGTTGTTCCCACTAAATACAGGAAACTTTTTTTGTCTACAATAATTTTAACATCATTATCAACAAATACTTTATCACCATCTAGGTTTTCTTTATCAAACTTTAAATCGTAAGACAGCCCAGAGCAACCACCGCTTTTAACACCTACACGCACAAAATCGGTAGTAGGGTTAAAGCCATCTTCTTGCATAAGTTCGATAACTTTTTTCTTAGCTGTTTCAGAAACTTTTATCATATGTTTTTAATTAAATTTAGACACGTTTTAACTGTTATTCTTATTAAGACGATTTCTAAATAGGTTACAAATATACAATATAAGTCATGGAATTCCATATAACCTAACATTATATTAGCATATAGTTTTATAGGTTTTTCTTATTGATTAAAAAACATGGAGTTTGTTGTGTTTTTTTGATTTTAAGATTAATAATTTAAATTTTTATTAGCTAATGCATTAGTATTTATAAAAATAAGCTTCTTATTTTTGCAGCATGATAGAAGATAAAAATCAGCAACGTACGCCATTAAGTGGATTTGGAGAATTTGGATTGATAGACCATTTAACCAAAAATTTTAAAATTAATCAGAGCTCTACCATCAAAGGAATAGGTGATGATGCCGCTGTTTTAAATTTTGAAAACAAAAAAATTGTAATTACTACCGATTTGTTGGTTGAAGGTGTGCATTTCGATTTGAGTTATATGCCGCTTAAGCATTTGGGCTATAAGGCGGTTGTTGTAAATTTATCGGATGTGTATGCAATGAATGCGAAAGCGACACAAATTACTGTATCAATTGCTGTGTCGAATAGGTTTCCTGTGGAAGCACTTGAAGATATTTATGCTGGTATTGAAACGGCTGCTAAAATATATGATATTGATGTTATTGGTGGCGACACCACATCATCTACCACAGGACTATTAATTTCTATCACTGCCATTGGTGAAGTTGAAGATGAGGTTTACAGAAATGGTGCGAAACCCAAAGATTTATTGGTTGTTACTGGCGATTTAGGCGCTGCTTTTATGGGCTTGCAAGTGCTTGAGCGTGAAAAAGAAGTATATAAAGTAAACCCAAATAGTCAACCAGATTTAGAACCTTATACTTATATAATTGAGCGTCAATTAAAACCCGAAGCACGAAAAGATATTATAAAATTATTGAAGGATTTAGACGTGAAACCGACTTCGATGATTGATATTAGCGATGGTTTATCGTCTGAAATTATTCATTTGTGCAAACAAAGTAATGTAGGTTGCGATTTGTATGAGGACAAAATTCCGTTAGATCCGCAAGTTATTTCAACCTGTGAAGAATTCAATATTGATAGTACCACCGTTGCTTTGAATGGTGGTGAAGATTACGAATTGTTATTTACGATTTCGCAAAGCGATTTTCCTAAAATACAAGCAAACCCTAATTTTAGTGTTATTGGTTATATGAAGGAAGCAAATGAAGGGATGCACTTAGTTACAAGAGCCGATTCTAAAATACCAATTAAGGCTCAAGGTTGGAAAAACTTTAATGACTAAATACCAACAAATCACTTTTAAATTTTTTACGATTGGTTTTAGATACCCGCTTTTGGTGTATATGCTCTAAAACATCATTAATTTCCTTGTATTTAGGCGTTAATTCGGTTAAGTGGCCGCTGCCGTTTGTGGTTAGTTGTTTGCTGCAATTTTTACATGCGTATTCTTTAACATGATTTGTAACATTACGAGTTACTTTATAATCATGCCCGAATACCAGACAATGGATGTTTTTCATTTATATATTTTAATTAGCTACTATAGGGACCATTAAATTATAAAAAATGAATTGAAGATTTTAATAGCAGGCTAATAAATCGACGAAACGAGTCTTTTTTCCTTTGAACGTTCCATTCTTGAATTATGAATGCGTTCTAAAATATCATTGATTTCTTTGAATTTTGGAGTTAATTCTATTAAGCTTCCATTGCTGTTTGTAGTTAATTGTTTTTTACAATGTGAACAAGTATACTCCTTTACGTGGTAGGTAACTTTTTTAGATACTTGATAATCATGCCCAAAAATATTACAGTACATTTTTGGCATGAAAGCGTGTTTGGTTGTAGATTTTTTCATGGGTTGAATTATTAGTGCAATAAAAATAAATAAAAAAACCAAATAAATCGTCAAAATGTCAAATATTTTCGATGAAATGCATTATTTCGATTAAAAAATCATCCTGATTTTCAATATGACTCATATGTCCGTCTGGAAATTCCACTTTTTTAACATCCGTGTTTTTTGCTTGTGCTATAAGTGTTTTGTAATCTAAAGCAGGATCCTTTTTGCTAATAATCATCATTTTTTTGAAAGTAGGTGATTGAAGTAGGTGTTGTCTATCCTTTCTAATTTTCATGCCTTCTAATGCAGCAACAATACCTTGTAGAGGGGTTTTTAAAGCTTCATTAACAACATCCTTTATTTTATCAGCAAAAACAATTCTATTTTTTGGTCGGAATAAATTGTTCACTGCAATCCTAACAAACGTTTTATAATTCTGTTTTACGGCTATAATAGCACGGTCTCTGTTCCGTTTTTTTTCTTCAGTATCTGGTAAGGAGGTTGAGTTCATTAAGCACAACCCTTTTAAATTTTTTGGATTTTTTTCCGCGAAAGCGAGTGCCACATAACCACCCATAGAATGACCAATAAGTGTAGATTTTGTAATTTTTAATTGGTTTAAAACTGCTTCAACTACTTCGGCCATAAGTTCCATGGTGTGAATGTAGCCCAAACATTCGGTTTTGCCATGCCCTAATAAATCAATACAGATCACTCTGTTTTTTTTTGTAAGTTCTGGAATAAAAGCCTGCCACATGGTTGAGTTTTCTAAAAATCCATGTAAAAAAACCACGGGGTTTCCTTGGCCTTCATCCGTATAAAAAACGGTAATGCCTTTGTGTTGTAGTGTCATTTTTTTTAAAATCTATTACAAAGATATAATGGGGTCATGAATAAAACCAATGAACCTTTAAGTAAATGAACTTTTTAAAAAATACGCAATCGTTATAGTAACAATTATTACATTTCAATTGAAATATTTGATAGAAATTTGAACAGAAATTATATCAAAATGAAAAACATT
This sequence comes from Mariniflexile fucanivorans, assembly GCF_004341235.1. GTDB lineage: Bacteria > Bacteroidota > Bacteroidia > Flavobacteriales > Flavobacteriaceae > Mariniflexile > Mariniflexile fucanivorans. Next base: position 316,894 of record NZ_SLUP01000001.1, on the reverse strand, counting down.
ATAGTAATAGGCGGTCTGTCTGCAGGCCCATCGGCAGCAGCAAAAGCAAGACGTGAAAATGAACAAGCCAATATCCTCTTGTTCGAAAAAGGCGCCCACATTAGTTATGCAACTTGTGGTATGCCATATGCATTTTCGGGTGTTATTGAAAGTAGGGAAAAGTTAATGGTTGTAAAACCAGAACTACTTACCAATCGTTTCAATATAGATGTGCATTTGAATGAGGAAATTGTAAAAATAGATACGCAAAATAAAATGGTGTATTCAAACATAAAAAGTTATGAATACGACACCTTGATTTTTGCAACTGGAGCAAGCTCCATTGTCCCTCCTATAGAAAATATAAAATTAGCAACTAATTGGTCTACATGCCGTTCTATGGTCGATTTTGATAAGATCATAAATGAAGGATTAACAGGTGCATCAAAAAATATAGCTGTTATTGGAGCCGGATTAATTGGTGTTGAGGTTGCTGAAAACCTAAAGGAAGCAGGAAAAAAAGTGACTTTAATTGAAGGTTCAACGCATGTGCTGAATATGTGGCAGAAAAAATTCGGAAATTTTGCTGGAAATGTTTTAAAAGCAGATGGTATAAATGTGCTAACCGAAACTTTAGTAAGTAAATTTGATATTGATGAAAACGGAAAAATACAAGCCATCATAACAAAAGATGGCAGAAGTATCCCAACCGATTTTGTAATATTAAGCGTTGGTATTAAACCAAATACTAGTTTGTTGTTAGCAGAAGGAGCTGAATCTATTTGTAATGGAGCCTTAAAAGTGAACGAATTTATGGAAACATCTATTAAAGATGTTTATGCTGCGGGCGATAATGTTTCCATTAAAAATTTACAAACTAATGAATATGATTATTTTCCTTTAGGAACACACTCTAATAAAGCAGGTAGGGCAGCAGGAGCTAATGCCGTAGGAAGAAGTATTGAATTTAAAGGGGCTTATAAAACGGCCATTGTAAAGGTATTTGACTATACTTTAGCGAGAACAGGCATGAATGCCACTGCTTTAACACAAAAAGGCATTCCTTTTGAAACTGTTTTAACTGTAGCAGGTTCAACTCCAAGCTATTATCCAGATCAAAAAGATTTAATTACAGAAATTTATTATGATCCAAAAACCGAAGAAATTTATGGTGCGGAACTTTTTGGTGAAGTTGGTGTTGATAAACGTATAGACGTTTTAAGTACAGCTATTTATGCTAAATTGAAAATGAGCGATTTAGCACAATTGGACTTGGCTTACGCACCGCCATTTTCGCCAGCAAAAGACCCTGTGGTTGTTACTAGTTATGTAACCGAGAATATTTTAAATGATAGAAGTGAACAAATTTCTGTTGAAGCATTAGAAACTTTAATCAATTTAAGCTCTAAAGATGATTATTTGTTGCTAGATGCAAGAACTTTAGAAGAGTTTGAAAAAGGTACTATTCCGGGTGCTGTAAATTTCCCGTTAGATTCTTTAAGAAACCATATAGATTTTATAAAAAGCCAAGATAAAAAAGTGATTGTTTTTTGCCAAAAAGGATTACGAGGTTATTTAGCAGAATTAATTTTAAGAAATAACAATATTACCAATGTTTTAAACCTTGCTGGTGGGTTTAAAATTTGGCAAATGTATAGTGACCAAATTGAAATACCAGAACAAACAGTACTTAGTTAACCCCATTTTTTTTCAAATATCAAGCTTTCACCTTCTTAATGGCGGTGAAAGCTTTATCTACAAATTCATCTTCTACCAGAATAGTAAATTCGTTGGTTGTAGAAATTACTTCATAAAGTACAATGCCTTCCCAAGCTAAACGCTTAAAAAATTGATAATATAACCCAGCAATTTTCGAGTTGTCTTGCGGTAAATTTACACTAATGGCCGATAAACCATCTTGCGTTGCAATAAAGGTTTCATTTTTTAAATTTTCTTCAATAAATTCCTTTAAACTGCTGGAAATAATGAGATTACTTTCATGAATACCGCGTGTAAATGTGTAAAATAACTTAGATTCTTGATTAATACGATTCAATATTTTTACATGATTTTCTATAATCGTCTCAGAATTTTTAATAGTGAAATCTGTTAAGTTCGAGCGCACCGTAATATCACCTAAATTCTGCATAAATTTTTTCATTTTTACAGAATTTGATAGTGCTGGTGGTGGGTTGTAACGTCTTAAAGCCATCATAATAGCTCCTGGTTTCACCTCTTTTTTTAGCATTTTGCTTATAGGCTCGGTAAGTTCTATAGCTAAGGCACTAAAGTTTATAATGTTTCTTGAAAGTGCTTCCTCTAAGTAAGGTTGAGTAATTAAAATGTCTTCTACACAGTTAGATACCGTTTTCATGTGTTAATTATTTAACAATATGTGCAAAAATAAACATATTTTTTAATAAATATCTTTTTTAGGCTCAGGAGTTATAGTTTAGCACCCTGAATTGATGTAAATGAATCAATTAGGTGAAAATTAAGTTTGTAAAAGTATGAAAGTATTAAAATTCGGTGGAACCTCTGTAGGATCGGTTGAAAATATATGTAACGTTAAAAACATTATTAACGATGGCGAAAAAAAAGTGGTTGTTTTATCAGCCATGTCTGGTACAACCAATCAGTTAGTTGCCATTTCAAAACATATTTTAGATAATAAGGCTAATGAAGCTATTGATATAGTTAATAATCTTCATACGGCTTATTTTAATGTAATAGACCAATTGCTTACTAATACTTCTTTAAATAAAGAAGTGAAAGCTTACGTTTCTAGTATTTTTAATTTATTAGTGGAATGTACTGCGAAGCCTTATTCCATCACATTAGAAAACCAAATAGTTGCTCAAGGCGAATTGCTTTCAACTTATATGGTGAATGCGTATTTAAATCAAGAAGGTGTTAGTTCTGCATTGTTGCCTGCATTAAGTTTTATGCGTATTGATGCTGCGAAAGATCCGGATATCAATTATATAAAAGAGCATTTTAAATCGGCTTATAATAAAGCTGAAGATTCTCAAATATACATTACTCAAGGGTTTATTTGTTTAGACCATACAGGCGACATATCAAACCTTCAACGTGGTGGAAGCGATTATACAGCAACTATTATTGGTGCTGCTATACATGCAGAAGAGGTTCAAATTTGGACTGATATTGATGGGATGCATAACAACGACCCACGTTATGTTGAAAACACCAGACCTATTTCAAATTTATCATTTGAAGAGGCTGCGGAATTAGCATACTTTGGCGCCAAAATATTACACCCACAAACTGTAACGCCTGTTAGGTCTCTCAATATTCCGGTACGATTGAAAAACACCATGAATCCTGAAGCTTATGGCACTTTAATAAACGACGACCATTCTGAAATTGGTGTGAAAGCCATGGCTGCAAAAGATGGAATTACTGCCATTAAAATAAAGTCTGGCAGAATGCTTCAAGCACATGGTTTTTTAAGAAAAGTGTTTGAAATTTTTGAAATATATGAAACGTCTATAGATATGATTACAACATCGGAAGTTGCTGTATCATTAACTATTGATGATAATAAAAACTTAAATAAAATTTTAGCTGAATTAGAAAAATTCGCAACCATAGAGGTTGATAAAGACCAAAGTATTATTTGTTTGGTTGGGCATTCGGTGGTGAATCATCAAGAAACCTACAAGTTGTTTCAAATATTACAAGATGTAAAAATTAGAATGATTTCCTATGGAGGAAGCAATAATAATATTTCCCTTTTGGTGGATACCAAAAATAAAATAAATACGCTGCAAAAACTAAACAATTATTTATTTGAATTAGTCACTCTGTAAATTGCAAAAATTAGTGTTGTTAGCAGCAAAAAAAGGGTCGTTTTTCAACGACCCTTTTTAATTTTTATGAATTCATAAGTTCTTCAATTTCTTCAACTTCAATAGGGATATTTTTCATTAAATTAAAAGGTTCTCCCGTTTTTTGAATCACGACATCATCCTCAATTCTAATACCAAAACCTTCATCAGGAATATAAATTCCTGGTTCTACGGTAAATACCATATTGGCTTGCATAGGTTCGGTCAGTATGCCATAATCATGTGTATCTAATCCCATGTGGTGACTTGTTCCGTGCATAAAATATTTTTTGTAAGCAGGCCAATCGGGATCTTCTTTTTGAACATCAGCCTTATCAAGTAGGCCTAACCCTAATAATTCCGAAGTCATTATTTTTCCAACTTCCACATGGTAATCTGCCCAAAGAGTTCCTGGGGTTAATAATTTTGTAGCTTCATTTTTCACCCTTAAAACCGCATTATAAACGGCTTTTTGTCTGTCTGAGTACGTTCCAGAAACAGGAATGGTTCTGCTTAAATCGCTCGCATAATTGGCATATTCTGCGGCAGTGTCAAATAAAATTAAATCGCCTGCTTTACATTGTTTGTTGTTTTCAATATAATGCAAAACGTTTGCATTGTTACCAGAGGCTATAATAGGGGTATATGCAAAACCTTTGGAGCGATTTCTTAAAAATTCATGCATTAATTCTGCTTCAATTTCATATTCCCAAACGCCTGGTTTTACAAAGTTTAAAACACGACGAAATCCTTTTTCGGTAATGTTACAGGCTTGTTGTATTAAGTCAATTTCAATGGGGTTTTTTACAGAACGAAGGCGTTGTAAAATAGGAGCGCTTTTTGCAACATTATGTGCTGGATATTTTGCCAAAAGCCATTTTGTGTAGCGATCTTCCCGTGTTTCAGTTTCAACATTGGCACGGTAATGTTCGTTGGTGTTTATGTAAACAGTATCGCATTGCGTCATTAGTTCGAACATGATTTTTTCCATGTCTTGAAGCCAATATACAGTTTTGATACCACTGGTTTCAAACGCTTTTTCTTTGGTGAGTTTCTCGCCTTCCCAAACAGCAATGTGGGCGTTGGTTTCTTTTAAGAATAAAATTTCACGGTGTTTTTCTTTAGGGCAATCTGGGAATAATACCAAAATGCTTTCTTCTTGGTCAACACCACTTAAATAAAAAATATCGCGATGCTGCTGAAATGGGATGGTGCTATCGGCACTTATGGGGTAAATATCGTTCGAATTAAAAACAGCCAAACTACTAGGTTTCATTTTAGTAGTAAATTTTTTTCTGTTATTAATGAATAGCGACGAATCGATTAATGAATATTTCATGGGTTTGTTTTTAAATTATTTTTTGTAACTTTATGAAAATCAACCGTTTTTATTTGAATAGTTTTGTAGATATAACATAATGTTATTTTAATATTAAGAATGTTATGGGTAACAAAGCTACGCAAATCGTATGTAATAATTAGGTATATTTGACATTATACCAAGACTAAACCATTTTAAAAACTAAGATATTATGAAAAAAAATACCATGCAAATACTAGTAGTCTTGTTGCTATTCGTATTAAGTTTAACCAGCTTAAACGCACAAGATCTACTAAGAGAAGCCTCATTGGAGAGGCAGATTGATAATTCTAGTTTAATTGTTGAAGGTAAAGTTATTTCTAAAAAATCTTTTTGGGATGCAGAAAACAAACATATCTACACCGCTAATACTATCCAGGTTTATAAAGTTTTTAAGGGAGAACCGCTGGCAACTATAGAGGTTATAACTCTAGGGGGAACTGTAGGTTTGAAGGCTGAAATTGTAAGTCCAAGTTTAAAATTAAAAAACGGAGATTTAGGAATATTTACGTTGTATAATAATAACAGAGTGACAATGAAATCATCTGAAAAATCATCACTAAAACAATTCATGCCCTATGGGTCTTCTCAAGGGTTTTACAAGTATAATTTATATGATAATGTGGCTGTTAATCCATTTAACGTAAAGCAAGGAATCACTTCATCATTTTATAATGAAGTGATGACTTATACAAAATCTAGCTATGTTGAGTTGGCAGATTTTGATGTGCAATCAGCCCATTTAAAGTCAACACAAAATAAAGCGGCACTTGCTCCGGGTTCAATTACTTTTACACCAACAACTGGAACAGCGGGTACAAAGCAGGTGTTAACTATTAACGGTAGTGGTTTTGGTGCAACTAAAGGGAAGGTTTCTTTTCGTAATTCGGATGATGGAGGCGCTACTTTTATAGATGCTTTAAGTACACAAATACTAACTTGGGCAGATACACAAATTACAGTTGAAATACCATCGGAAGCTGGTACTGGTACTATTATGGTAACAGATGCTGGCTCTTCAAGTGCTGTATCTTCTTCTGTCTTGACAATTGCTTATGCCGAAATAAATGTGGTACAAGAAGGTGGTAATATTGCTTATCAAACTCAACATATCAACGCCAATGGTTCGGGAGGGTATACCTGGCAAATGTTTACAGATTTCAACAATAATGTTAATGCTAAAGCTGCTTTTTTAAGGGCTTTTGAGAGTTGGCGTTGTACAACGGGAATTAATTGGACAATAGGTGCAACAACTGATAAAGATGAATACGTTAGAGATGGTACCAATGTGATTCGATTTGATAATGGGAATGAATTAGCAACTGATGAATTAGGAAGATGTGTTTATTATTTTAGCGGATGTGATACCGGAACCACTATAAATTGGTATGTTGAGGAGTTTGATATTGTTTTTGATGATGCAACAAATTGGAATTATAGTATAGCCGTGAACTCAACGGGAATTACTCAATATGATTTTGAAAGTAATGCGCTTCACGAATTAGGTCATGGACATCAATTAGGGCACGTAATCGATACAAATGATGTCATGAATTATGCTATTTCAAACTCTGAAGAACAACGCGCATTAGGAGCAAGCAACATAACAGCTGCAAATGCTATAGAAGCGAGAAGTACATCGATAAACCCGTGTCCAGCTCAGGGCACATCGGTTATGACGAATCATCCGTGTTATTTAAGTGTTGAAGAGGAAGAATTAAAGGCAGCAATCAATATGTATCCCAATCCAACAAGTGGTCAGTTCAGCATAAAAAACACTTCGCTTGTTAATTTAGAGAAGTTAGTTGTTTACGATGTTAGCGGAAGGCTTATTTCAAAAGTGGATTTGTTGAACGCTTCGAGAACAAATACCATAAATTTGAATGGAGCAGCACGAGGTGTGTACTTTGTTTCTATTTATTCTGATAAAGCTATGATTACCAAAAAAATAATATTAGAATAAATTGTTTTAAAAATAAATTTAGAAAAGGTGTTTCTGAAAAAAAACACCTTTTTGTTTTTGTTAAATTTCTTTAAAACCATTCTAAATAACAAAAACATGACATATGTTAGTTGATTAAAACTTTAACCTATGTTATCTTTGCACACAAATAAATAAATACATAATAATGAGCGGATTTTTTAAATCTTCAATTGGAAGAAAAGTAGCTATGGCGCTTTCAGCTTTTTTTCTCATGTTTTTCTTAATTATACATTTAGCAGTAAATATCACATCACTATTTAGTGCCGATGTATTTAATGAAATGTCCCATTTTATGGGAACCAATCCTTTGGTACAATTTGCATTGCAACCTGTTTTAATTTTTGGTGTTGTATTTCACTTTATTATGGGATTTGTTTTAGAACTGAGAAATAAAAAAGCAAAAGGTGTTGCCTATGCAAAAAATAATGGTGCTGCAAATTCTACTTGGATGAGTAGAAATATGGTTTACAGCGGATTAGTGATTTTAGCATTCTTAGTGTTGCACTTTATAGACTTCTGGTTTCCAGAACTAAATTACAAGTACATCGCTGTGAACCCTGAAGATCCAACACGCTATTTCCATGAATTGCAGGAAAAGTTTATTCCGGTATGGCGAGTGGCAGCTTATGTGATAGCCTTCATTTTATTAGGTTTACACTTAGCCCACGGGTTTGCTTCTTCATTCCAATCTTTAGGTGCATCAACCATAAGACAGAAAACATTACAAACTTTTGGTAAAGCTTATTCCATTATAATTCCATTAGGGTTTATAGTTATAGCACTTTACCATCATTTCAGTCACCATTAATCTTAGATATATGGCATTAGATTCAAAAGTACCACACGGTCCAATTCAAAATAAATGGACAGATTATAAAAATCATATAGATTTAGTAAATCCAGCAAACAAGCGTCATATTGATGTTATTGTTGTAGGAACAGGTTTAGCAGGAGGTTCTGCAGCTGCAACGTTGGCAGAGTTAGGCTATAATGTTAAAGCTTTTGCTTACCAAGATTCACCACGTCGAGCGCATTCTATTGCGGCTCAAGGTGGTATTAATGCAGCAAAAAACTATATGGGCGATGGTGATTCAACTTACCGCTTATTCTATGATACAGTAAAAGGAGGCGATTACCGCTCTCGTGAAGCTAACGTGTATCGTTTAGCAGAGGTTTCTGCAAATATTATCGACCAATGTGTGGCTCAAGGTGTTCCTTTTGCTCGCGATTATGGCGGATTGTTAGATAACCGTTCGTTTGGTGGTGTATTGGTTTCAAGAACTTTTTACGCTAAAGGCCAAACGGGGCAACAATTACTTTTAGGATGTTATTCTGCAATGAACCGTCAAATTGCTCGTGGTAAAATTGAAATGTTCAACCGCCACGAAATGCTTGATGTTGTTAAAATTGATGGTAAAGCAAGAGGTATTATCGCTCGTAATTTAATTACTGGTGAAATTGAACGTCATTCGGCACATGCGGTTGTAATTGCAACTGGAGGTTACGGTAACGTTTATTTCCTTTCTACAAATGCGATGGGAAGTAACGCCACTGCAGCATGGAAAATTCATAAAAAAGGGGCTTATTTTGCAAACCCTTGTTTCACTCAAATTCATCCAACGTGTATTCCGCGTTCTGGCGATTATCAGTCTAAATTAACGTTGATGTCTGAATCGTTGCGTAATGACGGACGTATATGGGTGCCTGCAAAAATTGAAGACGCTAAAGCGATTCAACAACGTAAATTAAAACCAACAGAAATAGCAGAAGAAGACAGAGATTATTTCTTAGAACGTCGTTACCCTGCATTCGGTAATTTAGTACCTCGTGATGTAGCATCGAGAGCAGCTAAGGAACGTTGCGATGCCGGTTTTGGTGTAAACGCAACAGGTGAAGCTGTTTATTTAGATTTTGCTGCTGCTATTGACCGTTACGGAAAAACGCAAGCTAAGATTCAAAATATAACGAATCCTTCAAAAGAAAAAATATACGAATTAGGGCAAGCTATTGTTGAAGAAAAATACGGAAACTTATTCCAAATGTATGAGAAAATCGTAGATGAGAATCCATACAAAACACCTATGATGATTTACCCTGCAACACATTACACTATGGGTGGTATTTGGGTAGATTATAACTTAATGACTACGGTTGATGGGTTATATTGTATAGGTGAAGCCAATTTCTCTGACCACGGTGCTAACAGACTTGGAGCTTCGGCGTTAATGCAAGGTTTGGCCGATGGTTATTTTGTATTGCCTTATACTATTGGAGATTATTTATCAAAGGATATTCGTACGGGAAAAATACCTACCAATACTCCAGAGTTTGATGAAGCCGAAAAAGAAGTTACAGATAGAATTAATTTTTTCTTAAATAATAAAGGGACAAAATCTGTTGATTATTTCCATAAAAAACTTGGAAAAGTTATGTGGGATAAAGTAGGAATGGCACGTAATGCAAAAGGACTTACAGAAGCTATGGCTGAAATTAAAGCCATTCGCGAGGAGTTTTGGAAAGAAGTAAAAGTACCAGGTTCAGGAAATGAAATGAATCCTGAATTGGAAAAAGCAGGTCGTGTAGCAGACTTTTTAGAGCTAGGTGAATTATTCGCTAAAGATGCCTTAGTAAGAGAAGAATCTTGTGGAGGTCACTTTAGAGAAGAATCAGCTGAAACAGATGGTCCTCAAAAAGGAGAAGCAAAACGTAACGATAAAGACTTTGCTTTTGTTTCTGCTTGGGAATATAAAGGAGAGCCTGCAGATGCCGTTTTACATAAAGAACAATTAGAATTTAAAGATATTGAACTTAAACAACGTTCATACAAATAAGATAGACACTATGAATTTAACACTTAAAATTTGGAGACAGAAAGACTCAAAATCAAAGGGTCAAATGGTCGATTATAAAGTAACTGAGATTTCAGAACATATGTCTTTTCTTGAAATGATGGATGTTTTGAATGAACAATTAGTTAATTCTGGCGAAGAACCTGTAGCCTTCGATCACGACTGTCGTGAAGGTATTTGTGGTATGTGCTCTATGTACATAAACGGTGAAGCTCATGGACCAGATAGAGGCGTAACAACATGTCAATTGCACATGCGTATGTTTAAAGATGGCGATACCATTACTATTGAACCGTTTAGAGCAGCAGCATTTCCTGTAATTAAAGATTTAGTTGTAGATAGAATGGCTTTCGAGCGTATTCAACAAGCTGGAGGTTACATTTCTGTTAACACATCTGGAAATACACAAGATGCAAATTCAATTCCAATTTCTAAGCATGCTGCCGATGAAGCTATGGATGCAGCAACTTGTATAGGTTGCGGTGCCTGTGTTGCTACATGTAAAAACTCTTCTGCTATGTTATTTGTTGGTGCTAAAGTGTCACAATTTGCTTTACTGCCTCAAGGACAAGTTGAAGCTGCAGACCGTGTGCGTAACATGGTAGCTCAAATGGATTTAGAAGGTTTTGGAAACTGTACGAATACAGGGGCTTGCGAAATAGAATGTCCTAAAGGCATTTCTTTAGAAAACATAGCCCGTATGAATAGAGAGTTAATGAAATCGACAGTGTCATAACAACTTCCTTTCATCGATATTTAATAAAACCCAAGCATTAGCTTGGGTTTTTTGTTTAGATTTACTTAACCTAACCAAATTATTTTGTTTGATGAAGCCCCTAAAAATTATCTACATAAGCTTTCTTTGCTTATTTTCGACTTTATGTTTTTCACAGTCAACTGTTCAGGATAAGGCAGATACGAAGTTTTTATTTGATGAAAATTTGTTACTTCAACATATAAAAACATTATCGTCTGATGCTTTTGAAGGAAGAAGAACAGGAATGGAAGGTGCTATTAAAGCTGAAAAGTACATTGTTAATCAGTTTAAATTACATAATGTTTTGCCATTGGGTAAGGATTTTGAACAAACTTTTTCCTTTACTTCAGAAGGAAAAAAATATAATGGCACCAATGTTTTAGGCTTCATTAAAGGTTCATTATATCCAGAAAAATATATTGTAATTAGTGCTCATTACGACCACGAAGGCATTAAGAAAGGTAAAATTTATAATGGAGCCGATGATAACGCTTCGGGTATTAGTGCCTTATTTAGTTTTACTGAATACTTTAAAAGTAATCCACCTAAGCACTCGGTTATTTTAGCTGCTTTTGATGCGGAAGAATTAGGACTTAAGGGTTCTGAATATTATGTAAATAATACCATTATTCCACTAAAACAAATCATGGTAAACCTTAATATGGATATGATTAGTAGAAGTGATAAGAATGAACTGTTTGCTGTTGGAACGGTGTATAATAAAACGCTTGAGACTGTAGTTTCTGGTCATGAATATTCTAAAAAGATAAAATTTTTAAAAGGACATGATGAAGGTAATTGGAAAGAAAATTGGACTGAAGCTTCAGACCATGCTAGTTTTCATAATAAAAATATTCCTTTTTTATATTTTGGTGTTGATGACCATAAGGATTACCACGAACCAACCGATGACTACGAAAACATACAACCAGAATTTTATATAGAAGCTGTTAAAGTGATCATCAGCGTTTTCGAAAAAATAGATGTGATACAGCTTTAACAGCTTGATTTAAAGTTATTCGCCTCCTTCGTTAAGTAGTATAAAACCACCTTTTATTAAAATGTCCTTATTTTTTAATGCATCGGCATTTAAAATGGTAGCATAATTTTCATTTTGTGCTCCTAAATCGAGTTTTATTTTTTTAAAGTGGAAAGTGTTGTTTTCTTTTTTAGCTATAATTAAAGCATAAAAACTATCCTCTAGTTCTAAAATAGCCTCTTTTGGTAAGGCGAAACTTGTTGCCGAATTGGTAATAATATGGGCTTCTACAAACATGCCTACTATAAAATTAGTTTGTTCTTCATTAATAATGTGGGCATGGACTTTTACACTTCTATTGATTTCATCTATGGTGGTGCCAACTAAATGTACTTCGGCTTCAAAGGTTTCGTTGGATGCTTCAGGTATTTTAAAGCGAATTTTTTGCCCTTTATTCACTTTCAAAATATCTTTTTCAAAAACCGATAATTCTAAATGAATATGATTGGTATCCACAATTTCCAAAATAACATCTGCAGGAGATACATACGTACCATTACTTACATTCACCTTTGTTACAAAACCATCTATAGTTGCATATAAATTAACGGTTGAGGTAATTTTACCTTGTTCAACCGAAGCTGCACTTATATTCATCATACTCAATTTTTTTCGCAAACCATTGTATTGCGCCAAACTGCTTTTATAAGTGCCTTCAGCTTTTAAATAGTTTTTTTCTGAAGTGATTTTTTCATCAAAAAGTGTCTTTTGACGGTTGTATTCAGACTTTAAATAATTAAGTTGCTCAGAAACTTCTAAATACTGCTGTTGAATTTCAACAAACTCAGGGTTTTCAAGTGTTACTAAAAGTTGCCCTTTTCTTACTTTGTCGCCAATTAATAAAGGTGTTTTGGTAATATAACCACCCATAAAAGCACTTACTGATGCTTTATTATGTGGTGGCACATCAATCATGCCACTGGTTTTAATTTCTTCGTTAAAAACCTGTTCTTCTAAGGTTCCTAGTTGCATGTTTTCACTCGTAAATTGAGACTGGGTTATTTCAATGTCATTGGAATTTACGGCTTCTTCAACAACCGATTCTTTGTTTTTTTCTGAATTTCCACAAGCCACTAAAGCAAGAGAAAACGCTAGGATATATATATGTTTCATTTTTTTAAATTTATAATAGTAAATAGTTAATAGCTATAATGGTTTCGTTGTAAGCTTTTATATGGTCTAAGTAACTTAGCTCAATATCTTTGGCAGTTTCAATGCTTTGTATGTATTGAAAAAAATCAATTTCTCCTTCTTTAAAAGTGCGTTCGGCTGTTTTTATTATTTCTTCTGAAAGCTTTTGCCCTTCATTCTCATAATAATTAATTGACTCGTTGTATTGTTGAAGCTTGGCTAATAGCGATTGGTGTTCTGAAACTAGTTTGACTTTGTAATCCTGTTTTTCAGAATCTGCAATGTCTTCAGCAATTTTTGAAGCTTTTATTTTCGAAGCATTTCCGCTAAAGAATAATGGGATTTTAACTCCGAATTGATAACCTTTTACATTTCCGTTTAAAGTTGAATTTGTACCTTGAAAATATTCCACACTCAAATCTGGCAAAAGTGATTGTTTTTCTTGTTGATTCAAAGCTTTATATAATGCTTTGGAATCTTCATAATATAAAAGACCGGCATGGTTTTCAAGAGAAATGGTTTGCAATTCGAGTTTTTTCAAAGGTTCGTTTCCTATAAATAAACTATCAATTTGCACCAATTTTTTTAATTGTGCCAAAGCAACAATTACTTCTTGATTAGATTGTTTGTAACTCGTTTCTAACTGTTTACGTTTTGATTTTGCACTAATCATTTCCAAATAATTGGTTTCGCCCAATTCAAAACGGCGTTCGGCAGCACTTGCAAAATTTTGGAATAAACTGTCTAAATATTTGTAAGTCTGCTCCTTGTTTTTTGCATAATTCAAACGATAATATGCCAATGTTACATCGCGCTTTAAGCTTTCTAAACGTATAGCATATTCCGATTTTTGAAGGTTATATTTTGCTTTGTTCACTTTCTTTTCAGCAAAATAAACGGTCGGGAATTTAAAGTCTTGGGAAACGCCATAAACCTTTAACGGCAAACCATTGATAGCTAAATTGTTTTCGTCGTATTGATAATAAACGGAGGTTTTATCAAAAGTAAACGCACTTCCAATGAATGCTTTTGTTTCATCTGTTTTTAATGATGATGCTTTTAAATGTGCATTGTTTTCAATAGCTAGGTTAATAGTTTCTTCAACAGTTAAAGGTTTTTGTTGTGCGTTTATGTTTAACGATATTAAAATCAAAACTATCGGCACTATTGTTTTTTTGTTCATTTTAATTTCCTTTTTTTCTTCAAACCAAGCATATAAAACTGGTAAAACAATAAGCGTTAAAACCGTTGCGGTAACCAAGCCACCAATAACGACGGTTGCTAGTGGGCGTTGTACTTCGGCTCCTGCATTTGTTGAAATGGCCATAGGTAAAAACCCTAATGCGGCGGCGGCGGCGGTTAATAAAACAGGACGTAAACGTTCGGTTGTGCCTCTTTTTATAAGTTCTTCAATGTTTTTAACACCTTCTTCTTTTAATTCTTTAAAATGTTCGATTAAAACAATACCATTCAATACAGCAATACCAAAAAGTGCAATAAAACCAACACCTGCTGAAATACTAAACGGCATACCACGCATCCAAAGCAATAACACACCACCAACTGCCGAAAGCGGTATGGCAGAATATACCATGGCGGCTTCTCTTATGGAACCAAAGGCAAAATGCAGCAGAATAAAAATAAGCACTAGTGCAATGGGAACGGCTATCATTAATCGGGCTTTGGCACTTTGCAGGTTTTCAAATTGACCACCATACGTAATGCTGTAACCTACGGGAAGTTTTACTTTGGTTTCAATAATGTGTCTCACATCATCTACAACCGATTGTAAATCTCTATTTCTTACGTTTATGCCAACCACAATGCGTCGTTTGGTGTCGTCTCTTGAAATTTTTGCAGGTCCTGTGGTGTATTTTATTTCTGCCAATTCGCTTAATGGAATTTTCACACCGTTTGGCGTGTCAACATATAAATTTTGTAGGTTTTCAATATTCGTACGGTGTTCGCTATCTAAACGCGCTACCATATCAAAACGTTTTTCGCCTTCAAAAACAGTTCCGACATTTTGACCCGCAAAACCCATAGAAATCAATGCGTTGATGTCTGAAATATTCAAACCATAGCGTGCAATTTTAGTTCGGTTATAGGTAACACTCATTTGTGGCAAACCTTCTACTTTTTCAATAATAATATCTGATGCGCCTTCCACATTTTGTATAAGCGATTTAATTTCATTGGCTTTATTCGCTAAAACCGACAAATCTTCACCGAAAATTTTAATGGCAACATCGGCTCTTACGCCTGTAATAAGTTCGTTAAAGCGCATTTCAATAGGTTGCGTAAATTCTATTTCCATACCAGGAATAATAGAAAGTGCTTCTTTAAATTTATCGGCGAGTTCATCTTTGCTTTCCGCAGAAACCCATTCGCTTTTGGGTTTTAGTTTGATGATAACGTCACTTTCTTCCATACTCATTGGGTCTGTTGGTACTTCTGCAGCACCAATTCTACTTACAACTTGGTCAACCTCTGGGAAATTATCTAACAGTGTTTTTTCAATTTTGGTAGTAATTTCAATGGTTTTGCCAAGTGAAGTTCCTGTTTTTAAAACGGGTTGAATTACAAAATCGCCTTCATCCAAAGTCGGTACAAATTCACCACCCATTGTGCTAAAAAGTCCAATACTACCTGCTAATAACAAACCTGCAAGCGAAATCACAATTTTTTTATTTTTCAAAGCCCAATGAATAGAAGGTGCATAAAGTTTGGTTAGGAATTTCATCAACTTAACAGAAATGTTTTTATCACTTTGTTTATCAGGTTTTAAAAACATAGATGAAATTACAGGAACATAGGTTAAGCAAAAAATCATGGCACCAATTAAAGCAAAACTGAAGGTTAATGCCATAGGTTTAAACATTTTGCCTTCCACACCACTTAATGATAAAATAGGAATGAAAACAATAAGAATAATAAGCTGACCAAATATGGCTGAATTCATCATTTTTGAAGCACTTTTCAGCGTGATGTTATCAATAGATGCTTGTTGGTTTTCAGGCGTAAGGGCTTGAATTTTGGCACTTTTGGACGTAATTTGAAAGGCAATGAATTCGACAATAATTACGGCGCCGTCAATAATAATCCCGAAATCGATAGCGCCCAAACTCATTAAATTGGCATCAATACCAAAAACGTTCATTAAGGAAATAGCAAATAATAAACACAGCGGAATAACAGAGGCAACGACCAAGCCAGAACGCAAATTTCCTAACAGTAAAACCACGACAAAAATTACGATAAGTGAGCCTAAAATTAAATTTTCGGCAACGGTAAATGTTGTTTTCCCAATAAGTTCGCTACGTTCTAAAAAACCATTAATATAAACCCCTTCTGGTAAAGAACTTTGGATGGAAGCAACGCGTGCTTTTACGGCATCGATTACTTCTTTCGAGTTGCCGTCCTTTAACATCATGATTTGTCCAAGTACTTTTTCGCCTTCGCCATTTCCTGTTATGGCTCCAAAACGGGTAGCACTTCCAAAACCTACCTTAGCAACATCTTTTATGTAAATGGGTAAACCTTCATTTTTTAGAACGATGTTTTCAATGTCTTCAAGTGAAGTCACTAAGCCTTCACCGCGAATAAAAAAAGCTTTGTTGGTTTTTTCAATGTAACCACCACCAGCAATACTGTTATTTTTTTCTAATGCATTAAATATTTCAATATAGGAAATATTCATAGCTTTTAATTTTTCTGGATTTATGGCAACTTCATATTGTTTTAAATAGCCACCCCAGGTATTAACTTCTACAACTCCTGGAATTCCAGAAAGCTGGCGTTTTACTATCCAGTCTTGGATGGTGCGTAATTCGGTGGCTGAATAACGGTTTTTAAATTCGGGTTTTACATCTAAAATGTATTGGTAAATTTCACCCAAACCAGTAGTTATAGGTCCCATTTCGGGCGCACCGAAACCTTCAGGGATCTTTTCGGTAGCCGATTTTATTTTTTCAGCAATGAGTTGTCGAGGTAAATAAGTGCCAAGTTTATCTTCAAAAACAATAGTAACCACCGATAATCCAAATTTTGAAACTGAACGAATTTCTTCAACTCCAGGCAAGTTTGCCATTTCCAATTCCACAGGATAGGTGATAAATTGTTCAACATCTTGAGTGGATAAATTTCTTGATGTAGTGATAACTTGTACTTGGTTATTGGTAATATCTGGTACAGCACCAATAGGAATTTGAGTTAACGAATAAATTCCAAAGCCAACCACAGTAGCTATAAAAAGTAGAATAACTAGCTTGTTTTTTAAGCTGAATTTGATTATGTTTTCTAGCATAATTCATTTTAATTAAATTAATAAATGCTATTCAAAATGGTGTTTTTTGAATAGTTTTAAAAAGGATATTGAAATGGAATTAAGCTATTTTTGGAGGTTGAAAAACATTAGGCTTTTCAAAAGAAGAATAAGGTTCTTTGTAAAAAAAGTTAAGAGTAATTTCCGTGAATATTTGTGAATAAACGGTGTGTTTTATTGGTGTAATTAGTGTGAAAGAGGTATTTATATGGGAACACATGTGGTGATTACCTTTAAAAGGTAATTCCTCATGCCCTGTATGTTTATCTTGATGAGAAGCCATTTTTTCACCGTAATGTTCAGAGATAAATTCAAAAAAATCATCTCCATACACTTCTTTATGATATTTGGCATGTTCTAATAATACATTCAATTTTGAAAGGTCCTCAAAACCAATATTAGAACTTTGAACTAATAACAAACTAGAAAATAATATGGCAAATAGTTTACTCATAACGAGTGCTAAATTAGTGAAAAATAGATGCAATTATGTAATAAAAGTTACAAGTGCTTTAAAAATAAGCTTTTAACTGTACCGTTCCAGTATGAATGGTTTTACTTGTTTCGGTTTTTCGGCCGAAGTAACTTAGGTTTAAATCTAAAAAGTCGGTTAGTTTTTTTTGTGCTAACAAACTCCATGTAAAGTTTTTTCCTGGTTGTAATCCTTCAAGCATTTGGTAGGAAACGGGTGTGTTGGCACTACCACTAAAGTTGTTGGCAAAAAAGTTAAACTCACCTATTACAGAACTTTTTTGGTTAGATGTAAGCGTAAACGAGGTGCCATATTTTTGTTGTTTCAAAGTTTCAAAACTACCAATGGTGTTTTCTTTATTGGCATATTGGTAGAAGATGTCAAACCTTGAATTATCATTAAATAGATAGGATAATTTTGGGTTGAAGCGGGTTTCATCAAAATTATAATTTTTGGTTACGAAATTTTCACTTAGGCTTTCATTGTTATCAAAATCAGATTGTAATGTAATCAACCAACTTTCGGCTATTTTATGATTAAAATTAAATTGATGACTTTTTAAACTATTTTCAATAAAACCAATGGATAAAATGCTACGGGTTTTGTTTGAAAGGTAGGTGTAAGATGTGGTGTAATGTTGTTTTCCACGATTGAAAAACAACACATTCCTAAAATTTAATTGAAGTGCTAATTGGTTTTCTTCGCTACCTTCAAACGGATTCAAATTAAAACTACCACCTTCACGTTTTAGCTTTCTATCCACCAAATAACTGGTTTGATTGTAAAAATGCGACCAGAATTTTTTGGTTTTATTTTCACTAACCGACCATTGAGCTGGGTTAAACGTCAATGTTTGGCTCAACCTATTCTGATGCGTTTTTATATACACTTGGTTTGGTAACAGCACCCGAATGTACTTTCCTTGGTCTTGAAATTGTGCAATTTCAAACTCTTCCAATTCTTGAATCCCGTTTTCATTATAATCAATCCACGTGTAAGTCCCTTGTCCTGGTTCTACTTCTACATACGTAAAATCTTGTTGTGGTAAGGAGCCTGAATTGGTTTCAAAAAGTGTATTCCATTGAATAATTTGTTTAAAAAACTTCTGGTTGAATTGTAATCTGGAGTTCAGTGACTGTTCATCATCAATATCCTCATCCTCATTTTTCAAAGTTCTGTAATTAGCGTAAAGTGCTAAAGTGGTGTTGGTGTTTTGAATGAGTCTCGTATCTAAATAAAACGTGTTCGATGTATTTACTTTTTGTAATTGATTATTTCTAATACTATCATTTACTCGGTTTTTATAACCTATTTCAGTAAAAATATTCGTGCTATCTCCAACGCCATAAAACACTTCGTAGGATTTGAATTTCTGACTTAAAGCTGTCAATTCCTGAGTTGTTATATCTTTTTGTTCATTGTCTTCAATCGCTAATTTGGTACCCAACCAACTTTTTTTCATACTATAGGTTATTTGGTTTGAAGACCGTAAAAACGTAGAGTTATTTGTGCTTGATGATGCATTTAAAAAACTTGAATACGAGGCAATTCTAAAGTTTTTCAACATTAAATACGTATTGAAAACATGCCGATTGCCATTAAAATTTTCAGAATATCCTAAATGTTCAAATTGATAAGTGGCGTTTCCTTTTTCGGGATGATTTAAGTTAAATCCAGACGTAAATAAAGTTTGGTTTCCCAAATCGATATTTAAATTTGTGGAATTATCATCGTTTAAATTCCAATCTCTATTGAATTCGGCGTTAAATAAACGTTCAATAGTTTTGAAGTTTTTTTGGATAAAATCGCCATCGGCAAACACATTCAAATTCCATAAACTATCATTCTTAATAAGGGCTTGAGATAGTTTTAATTTGCCTGCAAAACCATCGTTATTGGCATCATCTAAACTTGAAAAAAGATTCAAATCGTTTTTACTACCTGCAACTTCAAAACCAACAGACGTTTTTTCAGAAGGATTATAATTTCCGTTTACCACCGCTATTTGTAGTTTTGTTGGCGCAATTAATTGAATAATAGGGGCATAGTTACCTTGTAAAACACCAGCATATTCATAAATATTATTAATAGCATTGGTGCTTTGTAAAACGTAATCGCCTTGGTTGGCACCCACTTGTGAAAACGTTACACGATACAGCGTTTCATCTGGATTGTTAGAAAACACAAAAGCTTCAACGCCATCAATCAATTCCTTTTTGTATAAAATTCGGTTGTCGTTTTGAGCTTCTTCAACTTCTGAAGGTGATGCCATTAGCGTACTGTCATCACCGGCATTGGAAAGTATTTGTACTTGTGTTTCCGATAAGTTTTGTTGCAATGGTTGATTTTTAGCATCATTTTCAGAATAAACAGATACTCCAATATTCAATTTTTTACTTTTGAATCTGCCACCGGCATAAGCCACCAAACGCGAATAATTGCGTTCGCTATATTGATAATCGACAATAATCCGCATTTCAGAAGTTATAGGAAACGTAGAATTGAAAATAATTTCGCCTGCATTATAATCGATAATATAATCTTTGTCTTCACCGCGTTGTGCTACAATACCATTTACATAAACGGTTTCGCTACCCGATACAATAAGCACAAACAATTCGCCATTTTGTCCTTGTAATTTATAAGGGCCTTGGTTGCCTTCTTGCGCCGTAAACGTACTTCGGGTAAATTGACCACGCACCAAAGCGCCTGCTGCAAAAAGGTTAGTTTCAGCATCTTCATCACCTAATTTTGCATTTATGGATAAACCTTGAACACGTTTTGAAAAGTTAGCAAAATAGGAATGTGTATTTTGTAAATCGATATCACCTGCACGGATGTTCCATTTGTCGCTAAATAATTCAATAAAAACTTGATCGAATTCATCCAAACGTTGGCTATAACCACTTTCTTGTAGCGGAATATTGGCGTCTTGAATGGAAGCTCGAAGCGACACCTTTTCACTTAGTTTGCCAGAAATTTGAAGGTCTAATTCGCTATTTAAAACGGAATTTTGATTATTTCCAACGGTAACACCACGCGAAATACTTCCTGAGGTTGTTAATCCATCAAAAGGAATATAATTTTTGGTATCGTTGGGTTGTGAAAGTTGATACAGTTTTTGAAGATTGTCATTGTTTTCAACCACAATGTTCTCATCTAATTGCTGATAGGTCTTCGTTAAAAAATCAGGAAATTTTAAATAATTTATGATGATAGAATCGGTTTCAACAGGCTTTATGAATTTTAAAATTCCTTTGCCAAAATCAACTTTATAAAAAGAGGCATCAATAACCGAATCATTTTTAGTTTTAATAGAGAAGTAATTGGGATTAATACTCACACTATCTATCATAATAGTATCGTTTATAGCAACTTTTTTAGTTCTATAGTTTGAATTTTGAGACATGGCACAAAATCCCATAAAAAAGATAAAAAGGCAGGTTATAAACTTCATTAGATACTTAAACTGCAAATAGTTTAAAATATTTTGTTAATAGTTTTTGTTAAATGTGATGTAAAATAATAGTGTAAAAGTAACGCATTATTTATTTTAGCTGAAATTCTAATTTTATTTCATGAAGATTATCTCATACAACGTAAACGGCATTCGCGCAGCTCTAAATAAAGGCTTTATAGATTGGTTAAAAAGTGCCAATCCAGATGTAATTTGTTTGCAAGAAATTAAGGCATTAAAAGAACAATTAGATTTAGATATTTTTGCTGAAGCAGGTTACAAGTATAATTATTGGTTTAGCGCCCAAAAAAAAGGGTATAGTGGTGTTGCCATTTTAAGTAAAATAGAACCAAATCATGTAGAATATGGTACAGGGATTGCTTCCATGGATTTTGAAGGCAGAAACCTTAGAGCCGATTTTGATGGTGTTTCCGTAATGAGTTTGTATTTACCATCAGGAACAAACGATGCTAGGCTAGACCATAAATTCGAGTACATGGATCTCTTTCAAGATTATATTTCAAACCTTAAAAAGGATATCCCTAATTTAGTTATTTGTGGAGATTACAACATTTGTCATGAAGAAATTGATATTCATAACCCAAAAGGATTGAGTAATACTTCCGGTTTTTTGCCTGCCGAACGTAAGTGGATAGGTGCTTTTATTACTAATGGGTTTACAGATTCATTCCGTCATTTAAATAAAGAACCACATCAATATACATGGTGGAGTTACCGCGCCAATTCTAGAGCCAATAACAAAGGTTGGCGATTAGATTATGCCATGGTTTCTAACGCCATACAAGAAAAGATAAAAAGAGCCGTTATACTATCGGATGCCGTACACA
Source organism: Mariniflexile fucanivorans (assembly GCF_004341235.1). GTDB lineage: Bacteria > Bacteroidota > Bacteroidia > Flavobacteriales > Flavobacteriaceae > Mariniflexile > Mariniflexile fucanivorans. The sequence continues at coordinate 294,843 of NZ_SLUP01000001.1, read as the reverse complement.
GCGACCACTGTCCTATATTATTAGAAATAGAAAATTAAACCCATAATTATAACCAAACCCAAAAAGAAATTAAAAATGAAAAAAAGAATTTCCTTAATCGTCTTAACATTAGTCCTCGTATCTTCATGCGTTTCCCCTAAAATATACAAAGATTTAGAAAATAAATACGCTAATTTAAAACAAGCCAATAGAAAACTTTCAGATGAAAATGAAGACTTGCTTTTCGATAAAACAAAAGCTGAAAATGAGTTGAAAGAACTTAGAGCAGATTATTCTGAAACATTGGCACAACGTAATAAACTACAAAGTGATTACGATGCTACAAAAGCAAATTTGGATGCACTTAAATCGTCTTACGATGCTTTAGAGAAAAACAGTTCAGCCTCAATAAGTGCCAATTCAGAAAAAAACAGAGAATTATTAGCACAGTTGGAAGCTAAAGAACAAGCTTTGGCAGACGAAAACCAACGTTTAGAAAATCTTAAAAAACAATTACAAGATCGTTCAAACCGTGTAGCAGAATTGGAGAAAGTTATTTCAGCTAAAGATGCAGCAATGACTGCCTTAAAAGATGCTATTTCTAAAGCTTTAACCGATTTTGAAGGCAAAGGCTTAACCGTAGAACAGCGTGATGGAAAAGTATATGTGTCTATGGAAAATAAATTGCTTTTTAGCTCAGGAAGTTGGGCAGTGGGTGTAGAAGGGCGTAGAGCCGTACAACAATTAGGCGCTGTTTTAGCCAAAAACCCAGACATCGCTATTTTAATAGAAGGACATACCGATAATGTGCCATACCAAGGCAGCGGACAAATAGTTGGTAACTGGGACTTATCAACCAAACGTGCCACAGCTATCGTGAATATTTTACGAGAAAATGCATCTATAAACGCAGAAAATTTAACGGCTGCAGGTCGTGGTGAGTTTGCCCCAATTGCTACCAATGAAACACAAGAAGGCAAAGCAAAAAACAGACGTATCGAAGTTATTTTAACACCAAAGTTAGATGAACTTTCAAAATTGTTAAACGATAATTAAAATTTGGGCGTTACCATAAGGGTCACGCTTGGAGTTTATCCTGAGCGTAGACGAAGGGCTGTATCTTTTTAAAACGTCATTGAGAAAGAGGAACGATTGAAGCAATCTGTAAATTTATAGTTTTCACTAAGCTTTTTACACAAATGTTTTAAAAAGGATGCCGCTTCTATCCCTAACAAAAAAAACCTTAACACAGTTTTAAACCTTTCAGTTCATTTGTAACTGAAAGGTTTTTTTATCTTTATCAATTCATCTAAAATCTAATAGAACTGTCTAGAAATGTAAATATCTAAGCAGTTTAATAATCTTAAAATGAAATACACCACCATACCAAAAACCGATATAAAAGTTAGTAAAATATGTTTGGGCACGATGACTTGGGGTAACCAAAATACAGAAGCAGAAGGCCATCAACAATTAGATTATGCCATAGAACAAGGCGTTAATTTTATAGATACCGCCGAAATGTATCCCGTGCCAGCAAGTCCAGAAACCCAAGGTAAAACCAGTAAGATTATTGGTTCGTGGTTAAAAAAAACGGATAATCGTGATAAAGTTGTTTTGGCAAGTAAAATAATAGGTCGTTCTAGTGATTACTCAGCACATATAAGAACAACGGGCTTAAGTGGAAACTCAATCTCGGAAGCTATAAATGCTGAATTAAAACGACTGCAAACGGATTATATCGATTTATACCAAATACATTGGCCAGAGCGGGAAACCAACACGTTTGGAACGCGCGATTATAAGCACGATCCTAATGATGCTTGGAACGATAATTTTAACGAAGTCCTTCATGCTTTAGATGGTCAAATTAAAGAAGGTAAAATTCGTCAAGTTGGTATTTCCAATGAAAAAGCTTGGGGAGCCATGCGTTATTTGGAAGAATCTAAAAACCATAGTTTACCCAGAATGAAAACGATTCAGAATGCCTATTCATTAATTAATAGGGGTTTTGAAGGTGATATGGCAGAAATATCAATGCGTGAACATTTAGGGCTGTTAGCCTATTCTCCCATGGCATTCGGGGTGCTTTCTGGTAAATACATAAAAGGAAATGCCGATGCTAATGCTCGATTAAATTTGTTTTCAAGGTTTGTGCGTTACAGTAGCGAAGCATCAACCGAGGCCACAAAACGTTATTTGAAAATAGCAGAAGATAATAATATGACTTTAGCACAAATGAGTTTAGCATTTGTAACCCAACAACCCTTTTTAACCAGTACTATTATTGGTGCTACAAGTTTGGAACAGTTAAAAGAAAATATAGGAAGCATTGCAATTACTTTAAGTGATGAAGTGTTAGAACAAATTAATGAAGTACATGCTTTAATACCAAATCCAGCAACTTAAAATTATTAAATTTAAAAAAAACGATCGGCCAGAAATAATTTATGTTTTTTATTACTCATGGTGCGTATGTTATTAAAAAAGAATAATTTGAATGTTTTTTATAGATATATTTAAATAAAGTTAAAACTATGATTAAAGCTAGGGTTAAAGTCATTATTGGGAATATGCTTGTTTTTTTTCAACCAATTAAGGCTAAAAGGTTGGTAGAAAAAGGGTTAACCATTCCAGAAAAGCTGACTTTTAAAGAACGATTAATGCGTGATGCAATCATGAAAAAGGCAGTAGAAAATAAAAATTTTGATGCCTTATCAGAATTTCATAAAAATTATTGGATAGAGAAGGGAGAGGGGTATTTCTCGTACACAACTAATATTCTAGAAAACTTTTTTAAGCCCAAATGTTCTTTTTTGATAGATATGCTTCAAGAAAAATTGAAAAATGAATCGATAAATTATCATACCTTAGTTGAAATTGGTACAGGAAATGGGCAAGTGCTGGAATATTTAAGTTCAAGATTAATTGAAATAGATAATTTTGTTGGTATCGATTTAAGTATTGCTCAAATAGAAAGGAATAAAATTGATTTTGAAAAGAATTCTAAATTAGAATTTTTAGCCATTGATGGTTTTGATTGGTTAAAGAAAAATGGTACTAGTGGAATGATAATTGTTACTTCAAGAGGCGTTTTAGAATATTTTACAGAGTCAAAATTGCAAGAATTATTTGATTTTTTAAATGAATTAGGTCATGTGATTTTTATAGCCATCGAGCCTACAGCAATCGGTCATGATTTTTCTAAACAGCCTCACTCATATCCTTTTGGTTTTGAAAGTTCTTTTTCTCATAATTACATAAGATTGTTCGAGAATTCAGGATTTACTATATGGCATCATTCAAAAATAGCATATTCCGCAGAATTCAATTTTAACTTTATTGGGGCAGAAAATTAATTGGCGCTACAAGTTTGGAACAGTTAAAAGAAAATATAGGAAGCATTGCAATTACTTTAAGTGATGAGGTGTTAGAACAAATTAGTGCAGTGCATAATCTAATTCCTAATCCATCAATTTAATTTCCTGCTTTTTATTTTAACCTTTAGTTTTTTTGTGCTTCTTGTAACTTATAAAAATCGTATAGTTTTTTATTATATGGGTAGTCCCAGCATCCCATTCTATGATAAAGGTCTCCACCAAAGCCTTTTTTGTAGACATGAATGCCGTGTAGTGGATGGGCTCGATTTAAGTTTGGTGCAGACCCAAACATATCATATTCTGTACAACCCCATGCTTTTGCCATGCGTATAGATTCCCATTGCAGCGCATAACTCGCCATAGAGTTTTTTTTAGAAGATTTAGATGCACCATATAAATAGGTGCCTCTTTTTTTTGATAAAACTAAAAACATGGAAGAAAGGAACTTGTCATCAATATCGGCCATTAACATCTTAACGGTTACGCCATTTTTGTTATTATCCTGGTTTTTTAAAATGGTAGAAAAAAACTCCTGATTTTGTAAAGGCATACCATGCCTAATGGCTGTGTCAAGATATAGTTTGTACCATGAATCTATATGTTCAATACCATATTCACGAACTCTAATACCTTTTTTATTCGCTTTTCTCACATTGTATCTCGTATTATATCTCATGTTATAAAGCAAGTCTTGTTCTTCCAAAGTTAAATCAAGGAAAAAAGTGTTTTTGGGAAGGTTATCTTGTACACTCTTATGTAAGTTCCAATTGGTTGTGCCAAAATTGACTCTAAATTCTTGAGTTTGATTAGGCGGTGGCCCAATCCAATTACCAGAATTATCGAAATATTCTTTTTCAGTTGCCCATTGGTTTTCCCAAATTAAATCATAGCGTATAAAGATGCAATTGGGAGGTAAGTGTGGCTTAATGGATTCAGATAGTTGTTCTAAAAACAAACCTTGGTTCTCAAATGTAGGTACTAATTTTGGACCATATGGGACGTAAGCAATGCAGGTATCATTGCTTATGTATTTAATGAGTATTAACAAGTCTTCAACTTCTTTTTCCAAAGAACTAGCATTGCTTATTAATAGGTTTTTAGAAATAGTCAATTCAAAACCTTGAGGAATAAACCCTTGCTCGCTTTTTACACGTCCCCAAAAAGGTGTTTGTGGTAATATATTTGTTGTTTTAAATTCTTCAATATCTTTTCGCTCTAACTCACAAATCATTTTTTTTGCGGCAAAGCTAAGAAATCATATACTTAATTTAAAATCATCTGTAATTTGATTCCCTTTTTTGTTTAAAAAGAGGTGCTTCAAATACGTTTTTTTATGAAATTTATAACAACTTTAATTTATTTCATTTGTAACATTAAAATTATATGTAAATTGATCCAATAAAATTTAAAAAATAGTTTTAAATATGAAATGGAAAGGTAGAAGACAAAGTGATAATGTTGATGATCGTAGAGGTAAAAGTGGGACAGGACAAGGCATAGGCGGATTTAATAATCCTACATTATTAGCGCCATTGGTAAAACTCCTTTTTTCTAAAGTAGGCTTATTAATAGTGGGAGGTTTCATAGTGGTATCTTTGGTAATGGGTAAAAATCCTCTATCCTTAATTACACAACTTTTAAGTGGCGGAGCAACGCAAACAGAATCATCTACACCTTACCAAGCGACTGCTAAAGATCAAGAATTGGCCGAATTTAGTGCTACTATATTAGCAAATACTGAAGATGTTTGGAACAAGTTATTACCAAATTATCGAGAACCAGAGTTGGTGCTTTTTACAGGCTCCGTATCATCTGCATGTGGATCTGCTTCTAGTGCTACAGGGCCGTTTTATTGTCCTGGTGATGAGAAATTATATATAGATTTAAGCTTTTTTGACGAAATGGAGCGTAGGTTAAATGCGCCTGGAGATTTTGCTCAAGCATATGTTATAGCCCATGAAGTAGGGCATCATATCCAGAAAATTACCGGAATTTCAGATAAAATGAACCGATTAAGAGGGCAACTTAGTGAAACGGAATACAACAAATACTCCGTAAGAGTAGAGCTTCAAGCCGATTTTTTAGCAGGTGTTTGGGCACATCATTCGCAAGAAATGACGCAGATGATGGAAACCGGCGACTTAGAAGAAGCTATGAATGCCGCCAACGCCATTGGCGATGACAGGTTGCAAAAACAATCGAGTGGCAGGGTCGTTCCAGATTCGTTTACACATGGCACATCTGCACAGCGTATGCGATGGTTTAAAAAGGGATTTGATACGGGCGATCTATCGCAAGGCGATACGTTTAGTGCTACTTCGTTGTAGCAATTGTTTTTTGAAATATTTATGTTTTTTTCTGTTTTGTAATCCGCTACCGCTAAGTTGAATTTGCAGAGCTATTAAGTTTCATTAAATTTAATGTGTTGTTGTGTAGTTAAATATCAAACAAAATAGTTTTTTCATACAGATTGATAATCAAACTATCTTATCTTTAGTCTATAAAAATCAATGATATGAAAGACAAACTGCTTTTCTTTTTAAGAAAAATTTATCGCCTAACAGATAAAATTGCTTTTTATCCTACGCTCTTAGCTGTTTTAGGTTTAGTTTTTACTTATGTGTTAATTTATCTGGAAGAAAACGGAATTTCCAAATATCTTCTTGATACATTTCCCTCATTAGTAATAAACAATACTGAAACCGCTAGAAGCCTTCTTACAACTTTTGTTGGCGGACTTATTTCTATTATGGTTTTCAGCTTTTCAATGGTAATGATATTGCTCAATCAAGCCTCTAGTAATTTTTCGCCCCGATTGTTGCCCGGTTTAATTAGCAATAGAAGGCATCAAATAATTTTGGGACTATACATTGCTTCCATACTTTATTGTACGTTCATTTTGGTTTACATAGAACCTAATGGAGACAAATATCAATTACCCGGTTTCGCAGTGCTGTTTGCTATTATATTCATGGTTGTTTGTCTTGGAGCTTTCATTTATTTTATTCATTCCATTTCTCAGGGAATTCAAATTAATAACATAATGGATAAGATTTTTAATATTTCGAAGCAGAGAATGTTGTATTTAATTGAGAACGAAAAGTACAATGAAGGTGATTTTCCCAACTCCAGCAATTGGGATGAATATGAATCGAAACAGTCGGGATATTTGCAGAATGTTTCAGTAAAAAACATTGCAAATATAGCCAAAGACAATAAGGTGAAAATTGATGTGGCTGTTGTAAAAGGTTTGTTTATTTCTGAAAAAAATACCCTTTTTAAAAGTGAAAAAGAATTGGAAGACGAAGTAATTGATAGTATTACCGAGCATTTTGATTTTTCTAAAAGTGAATTTGTTGATGATAATTATGTGCTTGCTTTTAAACAAATTACAGAAGTGGCCGTTAAAGCCATGTCACCAGGTATTAACGATCCCGGAACCGCTTTAAATGCCATAGATTATTTATCTCAATTGTTTGCTATACGTATTCAAAAAAAGGATAAAAGTTTTATATATATTGATGATGTTGCCTATGTGAGTATGGCGACTGTTAATTTTAAAACATTGATTTTTCAGGTAATGGCAGAATTGAGAACTTACTGTAAACACGATGTTGTAATTGTAGAAAAACTGCTAATAATGCTTTTTCATTTAAAAAAGATTGTGGGTAAGGAAAATGTAAACTATCGAAATATTATAGATGAAGAAATAGCTAATTTAATTTTGGACGCCGAAGATGTTATTACTAACGAACGCGATTTAAGCTATATTAAGTCTATTGCTTAAATTGAAACTAGCATTAATACAACGCATGTGATACTTTTAGTGCTACTTCATTATAGTTGTTAATTCCTAAAACATTTAGATTTAATCTGTTTTGTCATGCACTACCGCTAAGCTCTGCTTAGTGGCGGTATGAGATAAAACAAGATTTATTGAATAATAAAAAATAAATCATTCAAAATATTGAAATGAAAATTATAGAATTTTTCAAGGATTTTTGGTTAGATTTTTTTGCAGCCTATTATAAAAGGCTTAAAAAAAATGCTGCATATGAAACGCCAATAAGTATTGTATTGCATTTATCATTTACCCAAGCAGTTAATTTTAACACAGTAATTGTAATTGTTTTACATCTATTTACTTCAATAAAACTTAATTTTATAATTCTATTTTTACCCATAGTTTTATTGTGTCTAATTAATTTTTATTATTTCTATCATAAATTAAATAAAAAACAGAGGAAAGCTATACTTAACAAAGAGCCAAAATATAAAATTATTCTATATGATTTATATGATGTATTTTCTACAATTTTATTTATGTTATCACTTTATGTTTTTTCAAAAGGATAATAACCCCTCTCTAGAATATGTTTTTTAAAGGCGATAGCTGTCTCGTTCTAAAAAAAGTTCACATATTTTATATTAATCGCTAGATTTACAAAGTAAGTCGAAAAAGTTAATTTAATTCTATAATTTGTGGCTAGTGCTACACTCGCAATAGCGATTGCAGCGGCATCCTTTTTAAAAAATGAAATGCATGAAGTTTAATTTTGAAATAGAAATTGGCAGATTGCTTCGTCGTGCCTCCTCGCAATGACGTTTTTAAAAAGATATAGCGGAAAGCGCGGTGCTTTAGCAATTGCCCAAAAATATTTTAAAAACAAAAAGCCTCACTAAACAAATAGTAAGGCTTTTTAGAATTATTTAATTTGATTACCATCTTTATCGAAAAAATGATATTCTAAATACGTGTAAGCATCTCTTGGTAAAATTTTAACCCATTTTTTGTGTTCAAAAAACCATTTTGAACGTGTTGATGGAAAACCTTTTGTTAAGAAGGCTGCTATAAAAGGATGTGTGTTTAAGGTCAGCTTTTTATAGTCTTTTTTTAATAGTTGTTCTAGGTCGTGTGTTATTTTAGACACAATACCTATAGGTGCTTCTACCTCAGAGCCGTTATTAATATCATCAGGATTTTCTTCCTTAGTTTTAATATTCATTTCTGGGCGAACGCGTTGTCTAGTAATTTGTATCAAACCAAATTTACTTGGAGGCAATATTTTGTGTTTTGCTCTGTCGTCCTTCATTTCATCGCGAAGGTGGTTAAAGAGTTTTTGCCTGTTTTCGGCACTCGTCATGTCAATAAAATCAACTACTATGATGCCTCCCATGTCGCGTAAACGCAATTGGCGAGCCATTTCGGTAGCCGCTATTAAATTAACTTCTAGTGCTGTGTCCTCTTGGTTGTTTGCTTTGTTGGAGCGGTTACCGCTGTTCACGTCTATAACGTGCAAAGCTTCGGTGTGTTCTATAATAAGATACGCACCTTTTGCCATAGAAACGGTTTTACCAAAGGAGGTTTTAATTTGTCTTTCTATCCCAAATTTTTCAAATATGGGGACGTTTGATTGATACAATTTAACTATTGATTCTTTGTTTGGTGCAATTTCTTGCACATAATCTTTAATTTGAATGTAAAGCGCTTCATCATCAACGTGAATAGCAGTAAAGGTATCATTGAATATATCTCGTAAAATGGACGAGGCTTTATTCATTTCTCCTAATACTTTACTTGGATGATGTGCTTTGTGTAGCTTTTTGCACATTGCGGTCCAACGACCTAACAAATTTTGCAAATCTTTATCTAGTTCGGCTACTTTTTTGCCTTGTGCTACGGTGCGTACAATAATGCCAAACCCAGGCGGCGTTATGCTTTTTACCAATCGTTTTAAGCGGTCTTTTTCTTCTTTGTCTTCTATTTTTTGAGAAATAGAAATACGGTTAGAAAAAGGTACTAAAACAATATATCTACCAGCAATAGAAAGCTCGGAGCTTATTCTAGGGCCTTTGGTTGATATGGGTTCTTTTACTATTTGTACCAATAGCGATTGATTTGATTTTAAGACATCGGCAACTTTGCCGTCTTTATCAATATCTTTTTCAAATGGGAAATTTTTTAAAGTAAAATCTTTTAGTTTACCTGTGCTTACACTTTTTGTGAATTTTAAAAGAGAAGGTAGTTTAGGTCCTAAATCATGATAATGCAAAAATGCATCTTTCTCATAGCCTACATTAACAAATGCAGCATTTAGTCCAGGAACAGCTTTTCGTATTTTGGCTATAAACACATCACCAACCGAAAAATTGTTTCCATCTTCATCTTTCTGTAATTCAATAAGTTTTCCATCTTTTAATAAGGCAAAATCAACGTGCTCGGAACCAGATCGAATGATCAATTCTTTATCCATTAAGTTAATTTTTATCCATACTTTTTAGTTTGAAGTTTCAAAGTTTCAAAGTTTTAAGGTTTTAAAGTTTCAAGGTTTCAAAGTTTCAAGGTTTTAGGTTTTTACTAAAAAACCATCAACCAAAAACCCAAAACCATCAACCAAAAACCACTAACCCAAAACCATCAACCAAAAACCAAACGGTACAGATGGATTAAACAATATTTTTCACAGGATTTTTTAATATCCGTGGAGTTTATAAAACGCAAAAAGCGTCTAAAAATTTAATAAACTCATTTCAAAGAACGTTTTAATAAGACCCTTTCAGAGTTTGAGAGGGTTTTAACCGAAAAAAGTAGTTTATATAACTACTTTTTAAGGCTTACTTTTTCTTTTTGTGACGGTTAGCACGTGCACGTTTTTTTCTTTTGTGCGTTGCTACCTTATGTCTCTTACGTTTTTTACCACTTGGCATAAATAGTGTGTTTTTTTGATTAATAATTTATTTTAATACTGAAAACTTGTTCCAGCCAATGCATTTTTATTTAACGTCTACATTTGTTTTAACGCCTTCAACAAAAACTTTTGCTGGCTTAAATGCAGGTATGTTATGAGATGGTATTTTAATGGTAGTGTTTTTTGAAATGTTTCTACCAGTTTTTTCAGCTCTTGTTTTAATAATAAAGCTACCAAAACCTCTTAAGTAAACATTATCACCACTTTCTAAAGAAGATTTTACTTCTTCCATAAATGTTTCAACAGTTGCTTGAACATCTCCTTTTTCAATTCCTAATTTATCAGAAATTTTTGCTACTATATCAGCCTTAGTCATTTTAATATATTTTTTTAAGTTACTATAAATTTTAAAAGGGATGCAAATATAGGAATTTAAAATTCAATATTTCAAACCTAATTCATTAAAATTTAAGATTATAAACGTTTATTTTTGTTCGCAGCATTTATTTAATTAATGATATTCTCAAAAACTCTAAATAACTGGTATTCAAATAACAAAAGGGAGCTTCCGTGGAGGCAAACAAAAGACCCTTATTACATTTGGTTATCAGAAATTATTTTACAGCAAACACAAGTGGCTCAAGGTTTGCCATATTACACCAAATTTACAGATGAATTTCCGTCAGTTTTTCATTTAGCGAACGCTGAAGAAAGCCAGGTATTAAAATTATGGCAAGGGTTGGGGTATTATTCAAGAGCCAGAAATTTGCACGCTACCGCCAAATATATTGCCAATGAATTAAATGGGGTTTTCCCAAACACATATAAAGACTTATTAAAACTGAAAGGTATTGGCGATTATACCGCAAGTGCCATCGCCTCCATTTGTTTTAATAGGGTAGAAGCGGTTGTAGATGGAAATGTGTACAGAGTGTTGTCGCGTTATTTTGGCATTGATACTCCTATTAACTCATCCAAAGGGATGAAGGAGTTTAAACAATTAGCCCAAACATTGATTGATAAAAATAATCCAGCAGATTATAATCAAGCCATTATGGAGTTTGGCGCTACACAATGCAAACCGCAAAGCCCCAATTGCTCTATCTGCCCATTTAATAGTGGTTGTATTGCTTTTAGTGAAAACAGAATGGGCGAATTGCCTGTTAAAATAAAATCCGCGAAAGCGAAAAAAAAGCACTTTAATTTTTTAGTTTTTATTGATAATGAAGAAAACACCATTCTTGAAAAACGAGAAGGTAAGGGTATATGGCAGAATTTATATCAGTTTCCTTTAATTGAAACAACAAAAAATTTAGAGTTTAATGATTTTGAAACAATTGTAAAAAAGCATCCTTTATTACATGAAACGTCGTTTGAATGGTCGCTTTATAATGAAGATGCTATTGTACATAAATTATCGCATCAACATTTATATACTAAATTTTGGATTGTGAAAGTGAATGCTATCTTGCCTGAAAGTATTCCTAAAGAAGAAATTCATACATATGCGGTACCTATATTAATTGGTAATTTTATTGAAAGTTTTAATTTTATTTAGTTTAATGATAGCAATCAATTTTTTTATTAATTTTAAAAAAACGGAAAGCAAGTATTTAAAATGCAAAGCAATTCAGTAATTTTGCTGTCCTGTAAATATTATAATTATGTCTGGAACGTTAAATAAAGTGATGCTAATTGGGCATTTGGGTGATGAAGTAAAAATGCATTATTTTGAAGGTGGTGGCTGTATTGGTAGATTTCCTTTGGCAACAAATGAAACCTATACTAGTAAGCAAACCAACGAACGTGTTACCAACACCGAATGGCATAACATTGTGGTTAGAAATAAAGCTGCCGAAATTTGCGAAAAGTATTTAAGCAAAGGTGATAAAGTTTATGTTGAAGGCAGATTGAAAACCAGAAAATGGCAGGATGAAAGTGGTGCTGAACGTTATTCTACAGAAATTCAATGTACAGATTTCACCTTTTTATCTACTAAAAAAGAAAGTGAAAGTAATGCATCAAGCGCCGCATCAAAACCAGCTCAAAAACCTGTTGCTAAACAACCACAAGCACCACAACCTATTGAGGAAGAAGAAGACGATTTACCATTTTAATAATAGATGTCTCTCTGTAACGAGATATTTTGTATAACTAAAACCATATTACTTGGACCCTGACCCCACGAGTTTTAAAAGTTTAATGATTGCAATTGATTTTTCAATTGTTTTAGGCGTTGTATTATTGTTTTTGCTTTTGTTTTGTTCTGCACTTGTTTCTGGTGCCGAAGTAGCTCTTTTTTCGCTTTCTAGAACCGATATAGAAAAAGGATTGGAAGCAAAATCGAAACGGATTCAAATAATAACAAATTTACTAGATCGCCCTAAAAAGTTATTAGCCACCATATTAGTAGCCAATAACTTTATTAATATTGGTATTGTTATTCTCTTTGCTTATTTATCCAGCGATTTGTTTTCAGGCATTTCATCTCCTGTAATAAAATTTGTAATTGAAGTTGTTGTTGTTACTTCCTTAATTTTGTTGTTTGGTGAAATTCTTCCTAAAATTTATGCCAGCCGTAATAATTTAAAGTTCGCCACCTTTATGGCATATCCACTAAAAGTTTTAGACGTGCTATTATCACCATTAAGTTTACCCATGCGTAGCGTAACTATTGGTATTCATAATAAATTAGGAAAGCAGAAATCGAATTTAAGCATCGACCAATTGTCACAAGCTTTAGAACTAACAAGTGAAGAAGATACGACAAAGGAAGAACATAAAATATTGCAAGGCATCGTGTCTTTTGGTAATACAGATACCAAACAAGTAATGCGCCCCAGAATTGACATTTTCGCACTGAATATAGAGCAGAAATATGTCGATATTATGCCAGAAATAGTGAAAAATGGTTATTCGCGTATTCCTGTGTATAAAGATAATATAGACACCATAAAAGGGATTCTGTATGTGAAAGATTTATTACCCTATATTGATAGAAAACAGTTTGATTGGACGACCTTGATTCGGGAGCCTTTTTTTGTTCCGGAAAATAAAAAGTTGGACGATTTAATGGCCGAATTTCAAGAGATGAAAGTACATTTAGCCGTAGTGGTTGATGAATATGGTGGTACATCGGGGCTTATTTCGTTAGAAGATATTATAGAGGAAATTGTTGGAGATATTAGTGATGAGTTTGATGATGACGATTTAACCTATTCAAAACTAGATGATAATAATTATGTTTTTGAAGGCAAAACAGCCTTAAAAGACTTTTATAAAATTATTAAAGTTGAAGATGTAACCGTTTTTGAAGATAATAAAGGAGAAGCTGAAACTATTGCTGGTTTTGTTTTGGAAACTTCAGGTAGCTTTCCAAAGCTAAACAGTAAAATAAATTTTAAAAATTACGTTTTTAAAATTGAAGCTTTAGACAAAAAACGGATAAAGCTTGTAAAATTCACAATAACTTAAATGAAGCATAATCTTTACTTATTGGTCGTAATCATGGTGTGTTTTTCATGTGGACAAGACTATATTCCAAAACCTAAAGCCTATTTAAGGTTGGATTACCCGAAAGCACAGTATAGAAAAATGAATTTAGAAGTGCCTTTTTACTTTGAAACCAATAGCTTAGCATCTGATATTAAGTATAAAAAGTTAAGAGCTGCCAAAGAGAGTTATGGTATTAATATAGAATATCCATCACTTAAAGGCACCATATTTTTAACCTATAAAGCTATAGATGGTGATTCCATAACTTTAATGGAATATCTTAAAGATGCACAAAAATTTACCTTAGAGCATACTATTAAAGCAGATGAAATCCCTGTGTTTCCTTATGAAAATAATGAAAGGAAAGTATATGGTGTTTTTTCCGAAGTAAAAGGAAATGTAGCATCGCCAGCACAATTTTATGTAACCGATAGTATTAAGCATTTTTTGGTAGGATCACTTTATTTTTACGCCAAACCTAATTACGATTCTATTTTGCCAGCTGCAAATTACCTGCAAAAGGATATGATTCAAATAATGGAATCGCTTCACTGGAAATAAAAAAGCTTCTCAATTTTTAAAATTGAGAAGCTTTCTAAATATTATTCTTTTATATTATGCTTTTGCTTTTGTAGCACAACAAGTTTTTTTAGTAACGGTTGATGCGGTTTTTGCACTACAAGCTTCTTGGCAAGCTGCTTTTTCTGCATCCGTTTTGCCTTCGCAACCTGTTTTGTCACATGCTTCCATACAACTTGTTTTGCTAGAGCTGCCGGCCTTCATGTTAGTAACTTTATACGTGTCAGAAACTTTGGTAACAGTTTGTTCTAATAAAGCAGGGTTTACTTTAGCTTCATCATATTCAACCATAGCCAATTTTTTATCAAAATCTACAGAGGCAGATTTAACACCATCCATTTTTGCTATTTTTTTCTCAATAGTTTTAGCACAACCCATAGCACAAGTCATCCCTTCAATAGTGAATTCTGCTTTGGCATAGGTTGCATTCGGATTCATGGTTTTAGAAGTTTCGGTGGCCACTTCAACAGTTTTAACCTCTGGTTTGGTTTCGTTTTTACAACTCATGGCAAATAGAGCTATTGCCGCAACCATCATTATATTTCTTATTGATTTCATCATTTCAAATATTAAAATTCAAGCAAACTTACAAAATAAACAGGTTTATTAATGATAAATCTATATTAAAAACGAGTTAAAATTATTTTTTCACCAAAATTTTTACGAAATTTAAAAACATAAATCATTTTAAAAGGGAATAAGTCTATAAAAACGTATAGATCATTTTAGGATGAATTTATAAATCGAATATCATTTTCTTAAATAAAATTAAATTTTAAAACATGAAAAAAATATCACTTTCCATTAGGTTCGGACTTGTTACAAGTGCTGTATTAATTGCTTATTTTTTAATTTTAGCATTATTAGATAAGAATACAAACCCAGTATTTAGCTTTTTCAATGCAGTTATAACTGCTTTCGGAATTTACGAAGCAATTAGGTTAAGTAAGCTTGAAAGTCCAGATGCGTTTTCCTATGGAGAAGGTTTTAAAATAGGACTTATTACAGGCTTTGTAGCTACTATACTTTTTACTGCTTTTTTCTTGTTTTATGCCACCGAGTTTAACTCTGGTTTTTTGCCTGAATTACTTAAAGAAATGCATGGTGGTTTAGGTGCCGATGTTGGTATGATTACATTTGTAGTAGCCATTATGGGACTAGCAACTACGCTGGTTTCAACCCTTGCGGTTATGCAGCTTTTTAAAAACAGTAAAAAACTTGCCTAAAAAAAATAAAACGTTTGTAAATTAATTAATTAGCAGTATATTTGCACCCGCCTTCCGTAGAGGTAGGTGTATTTTAATAAAATTAATTAATAAAACGTTACGCTATGTACGCAATTGTAGAGATAGCAGGGCAACAATTTAAAGTTGTTAAAGACCAAAAGGTTTTTGTACACCGTTTACAAACAGAAGAAGGAAAGCAAGTAGCTTTTGATAATGTTCTTCTTATTGGTGATGGTGACAATATAACTGTAGGCGCCCCAGCTATAGACGGAGCTCAAGTAGGAGCAAAAGTCTTAAAGCACCTTAAAGGTGATAAAGTTATAGTTTTCAAAAAGAAAAGACGTAAAGGTTACCGTAAGAAAAATGGTCACCGTCAATCTTTAACAGAAATTGTAATTGAAAGTATTGCTGCTTCTGGAGCTAAAAAAGCTACAAAAGTGGAAGCTAAAAAAGCTGAACCAGCTAAAGCAGAGAAAAAAGTTGAAGTTGCTGCTCCAAAAGCAGAAGCGAAACCAGCTGCTAAAAAAGCAACGGCTAAAGCGGATGATTTGAAAAAAGTTGAAGGTATTGGACCAAAAATTGCTGAAACATTAAATGCTGCAGGAATTACAACTTTTGCTGAATTAGCAAAATCAACTCCAGAAAAAATTGCTGAAATCATTTCTGATGTTCGTGGAAATCACGTACCAGATACATGGCCAGAACAAGCTAAATTAGCCGCTGATGGTAAGTGGGATGAATTAGCAAAATGGCAAGACGAATTAAATGGCGGTAAAGCTGAATAACTAACCGTTAAAGTTTAACAATATAAAACCTTAAGACAATGGCTCATAAAAAAGGAGTAGGTAGTTCTAAGAATGGTAGAGAATCAGAATCAAAACGTTTAGGCGTTAAGATTTTTGGTGGTCAAGCTGCTATTGCTGGAAACATTATCGTAAGACAAAGAGGAAATACACACCACCCAGGTGAGAATGTGTACTCTTCTAAAGATCATACATTACACGCATACGTAGATGGCGTTGTAAAATTCACAAAGAAAAAAGATAACAAATCTTATGTTTCTATAGAGCCTTTTGAGGTTTAAGAAATAATTTTCTTTTTAAATACAAGCCCTTTCTGGAAACAGAAAGGGTTTTTTTATTGACTTTGTTGGAATAATTTACTAACTTAGAGTGTTGCATTTAGAGCGCACATATTGTTTCACTAAAAATTATTGTTTATGCTTCCACCATTTAGATCTGAAATTAGAAATTCTCCATCGCAGCAAACCATTAAAATATATTTGAGTGATGAATCTTTAGATGGTAAAATTAAAAACCATTTAGAGCATTTTACTGAAATAGAATCTATCGAAATAAGCGATACTGTAGAGCAAAATCGTGCTGATGAAAACTTAACCATTTTTTTAAATGATTCGGTTGATATTAATAGAATGAAATCGGCTATAGATTCCAGTTTATGGTGGTATTTTGAAAAAGACATGGTAGATGAATGATTATAAGTAATTCTTAAAATAGGTTTCTTTCAAATGCGGTTTGTGAATTGATTCCTTATTTTATTTGATACAACCTCTTATAAATTCAATTTTCTTCTAAATGTAAACGTGCTTAATTTATTGAGATTAATAGGTGCGTGATTCCTTATTTTATTTGATTTTTTAGGGTTTAATACCCCCGAGGCTTGCCTAGTCTTCATTTATGGAATTTGGAATTTTCTTTTTTTTTGGAATTTAATACCTCATAGGCTTGCCTTGAGGTAGTTTATTCTTTCTTAAAATGTTCATACAACATCCTATCATGTCTCATAAATTTCAGTAAGAAATTCAATTATAAATCCTAAAAAATTTTCGTCTTAGCTTCAAGCTTTTTATCTTTGGAATTACTAAAAATCTATTATGAAATTCCTTAAAATTTTCGCGTTTTTTATCGTAATTCAAATGTCGGCACAACAAGGTGGTATGTGGATACCGTCGTTATTACAAGGCATGAATGAAGACGAAATGCAAAGCCTTGGCAGTAAACTATCAGCAAACGATATTTATGATGTTAATAAATCAAGTTTAAAAGATGCTATAGGGCATTTCAACGGTGGCTGTACAAGCGAAGTTATTTCACCCAAAGGCCTCATATTAACGAATCATCATTGTGGATTTAGTCAAATACAATCTCATTCCTCTTTAGAAAACGATTACTTAAAAAATGGGTTTTGGGCTATGAATTTAGCTGAAGAATTACCAAATAAAGGACTATATGTGGAATTTATTGTCCGTATTGAAGATGTAACACAGCAGGTTTTAGAGGGCGTTACCGATGCTATGAACGATAAAGATAAGCAATCTAAAATAGGTGCAAATAGTGGTAATGTAGAAAGAGCAGCGAAAAAAGAAGATTGGCAAAACACTAAAATAAAAGCGTTTTATAAGGGAAATCAATATTTTCTTTTTGTAACCGAACGGTATGAAGATATTCGTTTAGTTGGTGCGCCTCCAACAAGTATAGGTAAATTTGGAAGCGATACCGATAATTGGGTGTGGCCAAGGCATACGGGCGATTTTTCGATATTTAGAATTTATGCAGATAAAAATAACCGTCCTGCAACCTTTTCAAAAGATAATGTGCCTTTTAAGCCAAAGCATTTTCTACCCATAGCCATAGATGGTATTAGTGAAGACGATTTTACCATGGTTTTTGGTTTCCCAGGAACAACTGATGAATATTTGCCTGCCGTTGCCGTGGCGCAAACTGTAGAAAAAATTAATCCGAAAGCAATCGCCATGCGTGAAGCCGCTTTAAAAGTTATTGATGCGAATATGAAGTCTAGTGATGAAATTCGTATTCAATACGCTTCAAAACAAGCAAGAATTGCCAATGCTTGGAAAAAATGGATAGGAGAAAATTTAGGTATTAAAAAAAGTGGAGCCATTGCTAAAAAACAAGCTTTTGAAGTGGAATTCACAAACGCGCTTAAAACAAAAAATTTGTTGGAAACTTATGGGCATTTATTACCAGAATTAGAGCGTTTATACAATCAAATAGAAGAAACTGCCGTAAAGCGTCGTGCTTTTATTGAGGCATTTACAACAACGAGCGAGCTTATGCAGCTCATGTTTAGGTTGACTCAAGTTGAGAATGCAGCTATGAGTAGCGAAGCAGATTTTGAACGTGTAAGAGCCAGTGTTTTAAATAGTATGGATGGTATTTATAAAAACCTGAATTTAGCTGTCGATGAAGGCGTTTATCTCGCTGTGATGCCATTATATACGAATGATGTTGATGCTTCAATTTATGAAAAAACAGCATTCAGAAACTTTGAAACTGGGAAAGCACTTATAGAAGGGAACTCCAAAGAGGTTATTGAAAAATTAAATAACGATGCGGCGTATCAATATGCAAAAGTATTGGTAATGAATTTTTATTCTGAAATAGAATCTGTATTCAGGGAAATTAATCCTCAAATAAACGCTTTAGAGCAGCAATACATGAAAGCTTTAATGGAGGTGTTACCAAATCAACGTTATTTTCCTGATGCCAATAGTACATTGCGTGTAACCTATGGTAAAGTAAAAGGTTATGAACCAAGAGATGCCGTGTATTATGAGCCATTTACCTATTTGGATGGTGTTATGGAAAAATATGTGCCCGGAGATTATGAATTTGATGTGCCACAAAAATTACAGGAGCTGTATGCCAAAAAAGATTATGGTTTGTATGCCGATAAAACAGGAAAATTACCGGTATGTTTTATAGCTACCAACCACACTACTGGCGGAAATTCGGGGAGTCCAGCTATTGATGCCCATGGTAATTTAGTTGGTTTAAATTTTGATAGAGTTTGGGAAGGTACGATGAGCGATATCTATTACGACCCCGAAATTTGCCGAAATATTATGGTGGATTTGCGCTATGTGTTGTTCATTATTGATAAATATGCAGGAGCCAAACATTTAATAAAAGAAATGACCTTGGTGCATAATAAAGGAAAGAAATAGGGTTTTTCCAGTTTAATAATTGATATCGTGCATATCGATATGAACCAGAATATCATTGATGCAACGGTTTAAATCGGTTTTAATTTCTTGGGTCCAAAACCTGAAAATGGTATAATCCATATTTTCAAGTTGTTGGTTTACCTCTTTATCACGTTGCATGTTTCGCTCAATTTTTGGGATCCAAAAGTTGCGGTTGGCTTTGAGCGTTACTTTTCTTTCGTCCCAATTATATCCGTGCCAAAATTCACCATCTATAAATATGGCTAATTTGTATTTTTGAATGGAAACATCTGGTTTTCCGGGAAGTTTTTTGTTGTTAATTCTATAACGAATACCTTTTTTCCAAAGAGTTTTTCTGAAAAGCATTTCGGGTTTGGTGTTTGTGCCACGAATTTTGCTCATTATTTTCGAGCGTTTTTTTGTGGTATAAAAACCAGAAGCTTCATTGAAACGTGGGACTTTTATTTTTTCTTCGTTGTAATCCATAAACTGTTATGAATATAATGAAAATTGGAATGGTAACAAACCGTGGTTGGTGGTGCAATAGCGATTGTAGCGACATCCTTTTTAAAAAACAAAATGGGCTAAAAACTTGGTTAGAAATAAAAATCAGCAGATTGCCACGTCGTTCCTCCTCGCAATGACGTTTTAAAAAGATATAGCGGAAAGCGCGGTGCTTTAGCAATTGCCCAAAATAATGATAGGGTTGAGTTGCTTGTGTGATTTCTCACTTTGTTCGAAATGACAAAATCCCAAACATGAATTGCTTGGGATTTGTGTATTTGTTTCATTGAAAGAGATTGCTTCGTCGCAAACTCCTCGCAATAACGTTTTAGTATCTGTAATATTCTGGTTTAAAAGGACCTTGTACCGCAACACCAATATAATCTGCTTGGTCTTTTCGAAGTTCGGTAAGTTCTACACCAATTTTAGCTAAATGCAGTAGTGCTACTTTTTCATCAAGATGTTTAGGTAACATATACACGTCGTTTTCGTAAGCGTCGCTATTGGTCCAAAGTTCTAATTGTGCAAGAGTTTGGTTTGTAAACGAGTTACTCATTACAAAACTTGGGTGGCCGGTGGCGCAACCTAGGTTTACTAAACGACCTTCGGCAAGTATGATAATGTCTTTTCCGTTTACGGTGTATTTGTCAACTTGAGGTTTGATGGTGTTTTTGGTATGACCGTGGTTCTTTTTTAACCAAGCCATATCAATTTCATTATCAAAATGCCCAATGTTACAAATGATGGTTTTGTCTTTTACAGCTTCAAAATGTTCGCCACGTACAATATCTTTGTTTCCTGTTGTAGTGATAATGATGTCTGCATTTGGAGCTACGGTTTCCAGTTTTTTAACTTCAAAACCATCCATAGCAGCTTGTAGTGCGCAAATAGGATCAATCTCGGTAACGGTTACAATACTTCCAGCGCCCTTAAAAGAGGCAGCGGTACCTTTACCAACATCGCCATAGCCACAAACTACGACACGTTTTCCAGCAAGCATGATGTCGGTTGCACGACGAATGGCATCTACAGCAGATTCTTTACAGCCGTATTTGTTATCGAATTTCGATTTTGTAACCGAATCGTTAACGTTAATAGCAGGCATTGGTAAAGTTCCTTTTTTAACGCGTTCGTAAAGTCTGTGAACACCGGTTGTGGTTTCTTCACTTAATCCTTTAATGCCAGAAACCAATTCTGGAAAACGGTCTAACACCATATTGGTTAAATCGCCACCATCATCAAGAATCATGTTTAAAGGTTTTCTGTCTTCACCAAAGAAAAGGGTTTGCTCGATACACCAATCGAATTCTTCTTCGGTCATGTCTTTCCATGCATACACCGATGTTCCTGCAGCAGCAATAGCAGCAGCAGCTTGATCTTGTGTTGAGAAAATGTTACAAGAACTCCAGGTTACTTCGGCTCCTAAAGCTTGTAAGGTTTCAATTAGTACTGCAGTTTGTATGGTCATGTGCAAACATCCTGCAATTCTAGCACCTTTAAGTGGTTGTGAATTTCCGTATTCTTCACGTAAACTCATCAATCCTGGCATTTCTGCTTCGGCTAATTCTATTTCTTTTCGTCCCCAATCTGCAAGTGATATATCTTTTACTTTGTTGGCTACGTAAGGAACTGTTTTTGTACTCATATCAACTTTTTATTTTTCTTAGTTTTTTTAAAATGAAAACATCTTTGGAATCGTATTTAAAATGGTTAAATTGCTCTCCAAAAATGTTTAACCTGCTTAAAGCAGTGCAAAGATAACTAATAACTTTTAGAATATTAAATGCCTCTTTATAAAACCATTAATTCAAATTCACAAACTGTTGTTAAAATCTGGAAGATTACAGAATCTTTTGATGATTTAATGCAAGCCGTAAACTTAAAACCAAAAAGTTTAAAGCGTGTTTTGGGTATGAAGAGCGAATTGCACCAACGTGGGTTTTTAAGTGTTAGGAAACTTTTAAAAGAATTTGGATATGAAGATATCGATTTGCATTATGATGAAAATGGCAAACCTTATTTAAAAGACGGTAAGCATATTTCAATTACGCATTCCTTTAATTTTTCAGCAGTGATTGTTAGTGACGTTATAATTGGAATAGATATTGAAAAACAGCGAGAGAAAATAAGCATTATTGCACACAAATTTATTGATTATGAATTTGATTATTTAGATGAAAACGCATCAAATTATATTAATAAATTAACTATCATTTGGTGTATTAAAGAATCCTTATATAAACTATTTGCAACCCCAGGATTGAGTTTTAAACAGCATTGTTTGGTAATTCCAATGTCTGATAATCAACAAGAAACCATCGCTTGGATTGATTATGAAGATAAAAAACAAAGGTGCTATATCCAGTTTTTAGAATTTGAAGGGTTTACCTGTGCTTACGCCATTACTTAAATGAGAGGTATTTATAAAAATATTGAAGCGTCTATTTTAAACGCCGAAAAATTGTTAGCAGTTTTAATAGATCCAGATAAATTTGATATTAAACATATTGTTGGCTTTATTGAGAAATTGAATCAATCTATAGCAACACATATTTTTGTTGGAGGCAGTACGGTAAAAGAAAATGTTACAGATTTTTTAGTTTCAGAAATAAAAAAATATACCGAACTTCCAGTTGTGTTATTCCCAGGAGATGTTACTCAAATTACAAATAAAGCCGATGGATTATTGTTTTTAAGTTTAATTTCAGGAAGAAATCCCGAATATTTAATAGGACAGCATGTCGCATCCATTTCAAAACTAAAAAATACAAATTTAGAGGTTATTCCAACAGGTTATATATTGATAGAAAATGGCAAGGAAACAGCGGTACAGCGAGTTACAGAAACACAACCCATGCCAAAAAACAATATTCAAAATATTATAGATACCGCAAAAGCTGGTGAATTTTTGGGCATGAAACTCATTTATTTAGAAGCAGGAAGCGGTGCCAAATACGCTGTTACAACTGAAATTATTAGTTTAGTAAAACAAGAGCTGCAAATCCCATTAATTGTTGGGGGTGGCATTAGAACGAAAAAACAATTGGATAAAGCGTACAAAGCCGGAGCAGATTTGGTTGTTGTTGGAACTGCTTTTGAGGAAGATGAATCGTTTTTTGAAGAATTAAAAAAATAAATAGAACCATGAAAATATCAGTAGATTTAACTTTATCACCATTGCAAAACGATTACGAAATGCATGTGATTAATTTTATTAAAGCATTACGAAATTCAGAATTTACGGTTTTGGAAAATCCCTTAAGCACTCAGATTTTTGGAGATTTCGATACCTTGATGCCTTTTTTAAACAAACAAATTAAAGAATCATTTGAAAATCAAGATATTTGTGTTCTAACTATGAAGCTTGTAAAAACCGACAGAAGCGCTTATGAGCCACATTTTTGATTTCTTTTTAGAAGCATATCATAATGCGCCAACATATCAAATTGTATTAGAAGCGATTGCTTTTGTGTTCGGTATTTTAAGTGTGTGGTATGCCAAAAACGAAAATATTTTAGTATACCCAACAGGCATTATCTGTACGGTAATAACGGTTTATTTGCTATATATTAATCAGTACTTTGGAGATATGATGATGAATTTTTATTATTCCATTATGAGTATTTATGGATGGTGGAATTGGTCTAGAAAAAAAGGAAATAAACCCATGGTACCCATTTCCAGAACATCCTTTAAAGAAAAACAAATCGGCTTTTTTCTATTTTTATTAACGATGTTAGTTACCTATTTGGTTTACAAAGGGTTTAATTACACATTACAAATACCTAATTATATTGATATTGTAACTTCTGGAATTTTCTTTACGGCCATGTGGTATATGGCTATTAAGAAACTCGAAAACTGGACACTCTGGATTATTGGGGATGTAATAACCATTCCACTTTATGGTTATAGGGGTTTGGGTATGTTATCGCTACAATATTTAATCTTTACTATATTAGCAATTCAAGGCTACATCGAATGGAAGAAAAGTATAAACAACAACCGTCAAACTGTATAAAAGTGGTTCTGTTTGGACCAGAATCTACAGGGAAAACCACATTGTCTAGGCAATTGGCTAGACATTATAATTCAGTTTGGGTACCAGAATATGCAAGAGAGTATCTTCAAAATAAATGGAACAACGAGCGTAAAACCTGCGAACCGCACGATTTGTTGCCTATTGCTAGAGGTCAAATTAAATTAGAGAATCAATTAGCTAAAAAAACAGATACCGTTTTAATTTGCGATACAGATTTATTGGAGACAAAAGTGTACTCCGAAGCCTATTATTTAAGCTATTGCGACCCCATTCTTGAAAAATATGCCATACAAAACACCTACGATTTATATTTTTTAACTTATATTGACACCCCTTGGGAAGCCGATGATTTAAGGGATAAACCTGAGGAAAGAGAAGCTATGTTCAAAGCTTTTGAAAATGCATTAGTTCAAAATAATAGACCCTTTGTTTTATTAAAGGGAAATATAAAAGAGCGTTTAGAAACCGCAATAAAACACATTGATAAACTACTAAAAAAGGATTAAAAATGTTTACAGATCAAGATATTCAGCAAATAGACAATCACGGTCTAACTATTAAAAAAGTTAATGCTCAAATCGACCTTATAAAATCAGGTATGATTTATTCAAATTTGTTAGAAGCAGCAACCATTGGTAACGGTATTTTAAAAAAAGACAAACAGCAACAACAAGATTGTATCGATTTTTTTGAAAATAAGCGCGATCAAATTTCTGTTATAAAGTTTGTGCCAGCATCTGGAGCAGCTACGCGCATGTTTAAATTCTTGTTTCAGTTTTTAAATGAATATGATGAAACTAAAGAATCTATTGAAGCTTATTCAGAAAAAAATAAACTCATGCTAGAGTTTTTGAACGGGTTGGAAAAACTTCCTTTTTATGATGTTGTTAGAACAAAAATCAATGAAACCGTTCCAAATTTTGATAGTTTATCTTTAGCGAAACAAAGTGTTTTGTTTGTGAAAACTTTGTTAGATGAAAATCAATTAAACTATAGTTTTTATCCAAAAGGCTTGTTACCTTTTCATAAATATGAAAACCAAGTAGCAACAGCATTTCGAGAGCATTTGCTAGAAGCTACATTATATGCCTTATCCAATAGTACGGCGAATTTGCATTTTACAATCTCAGAAGCACATAAAAACATGTTTGAAAATGAATTGAAACGTGTTAAAGGTGAACTTGAAAAAGAAATGAACACGAAGTTTAATGTATCGTTTTCATTTCAAAATAAATCTACCGATACGATTGCAATTACTTCAAAAGATGAATTTTTTCGAACAGAAGACGGTAAATTAGTATTCAGGCCATCTGGACATGGTGCACTTATTGAAAATCTAAACACGCTTGATTACGATTTAATTTTCATAAAAAACATCGATAATATTGTTGTTTTAGAGCAGAATATTGAAGTTTCAGATTATAAAAAAATGCTTGCAGGGGTCTTGTTGCAAATTCAACGTCAGGCTTTTAAATATTTAAATAATTTAGAAGATGATGAAATATCTGAAGATGAGGTAAATAACATTGAATTATTTGTGATTAACCGAATGAATGTAGAGTTGGCTGAAGCTTATAAAGATTATACTTTAGAAGAAAAAAGAACCTATTTATATAGTAAACTTAACAGACCTATACGTGTTTGTGGTATGGTTAAAAATGAAGGTGAACCAGGTGGGGGTCCGTTTTGGGTAAAAGATGCCGATGGTGTTGTTTCACTACAAATAGTTGAATTTGCACAAATTGATATTGAAATTCAATCGCAAAAAGAAATCGTAGATACGGCAACTCATTTTAATCCAACCGATTTGGTTTGTGGTGTAAAAAATTATAAAGGTGAAAAATTCGATTTAAGTAAATATGTCGATCCAAAAGCGGCTTTCATAACCATGAAATCACAAAATGGTGTAGACATAAAAGCGTTAGAACTTCCAGGTTTATGGAATGGAAGTATGGCAGATTGGAATTCTATTTTTGTTGAAATTCCCGTGTCAACCTTCAATCCCGTAAAAACGGTAAATGACTTGTTAAAACCGGCACACCAAGTATAATAATAATGTTTGATAAAGATGCTTTGTTGCAAGAATTGACTTTTAAAGCTATTAGAAGTTCGGGTGCTGGTGGACAACATGTAAACAAAGTAGCTTCAAAGGTAGAATTGGTTTTTGATTTAGCAACAACTTCCGTTTTTAATGATGAATTAAAAGAACGCCTCTTAAATAAACTTAAAAATAGGTTAACCAAAGAAGGCGTTTTAATGCTGCAATGTGATGAAAGTAGAAGCCAGCACAAAAACAAAAAACTCGTTATCAAACGTTTTTTAGAACTTATTAAAAACGGGTTAGTCATTCCAAAGAAAAGAATTCCAACAAAAATTCCCAGGGCTGTCATTAAAAAACGCTTAAAAAGCAAGCGTAATCTGTCTGATAAAAAGGCCAATAGGAAAAAACCAGACATCGATTAAAAATAATTATCAATTGTGAATTGTCAATTATCAATTCTTTTTATATTTGTAGCGTTCTCGTAAAGGGGTGCTCGATTGATTGATGATTGACGATTAACGATTTAAGATTGATGAATAAAACATTCAAAAATCAAAAATCGTAAATCAAAAATTGTAAGTCCATTTGGCTGAGATCATACCCAATGAACCTAGAACAGGTAATGCTGTTTAGGGAATAAATTGAATTAACTCTGTATTACGAACGTGGTAATGCTTTACAAAATTCAATAAAAACAATAATTATAAACCATAAAGAATAATTACCTCTTTTTATTCGATTATTAAATTCATAATCGAAATGAAATCTACTTTTCTTATTCTTTCTCCAAAAAATCACCATTATTATTTGAGGAGATTCAGTTTTGACTTTCAAAATAAAGCTAACAAAACTAAAAACAGTATTCTTTTTTTAGCACTACTTGCGCTATCAGTTAGTGCAAATGCGCAAAACAATCAAATTCAGCAAGATTCAACAAAAGTTGAAAAATTACAAGAGGTTTTGTTATCAGCAACTAGAGCAAAAGACAAAACGCCTGTAGCATTTTCAAACATTACCAAAAAAGAACTAGAAACCACCAACCTTGGGCAAGATTTGCCCATATTATTGGACCAATTACCATCGGTTGTAACAACCAGTGATGCTGGTGCAGGTGTAGGTTATACAGGTATTCGGGTTCGTGGTACTGATGCTACGAGGGTAAATGTAACCATAAACGGTATTCCTTATAACGACTCAGAAAGCCAGGGAACATTTTGGGTAAATATGCCAGATTTTGTAAGTTCGGTTGAAGATATTCAGTTGCAACGTGGTGTTGGAACCAGTACCAATGGGTCTAGTGCCTTTGGAGCAAGTTTAAACATCATGACCTTAAAGCCCTCAAAAGTAGGCTATGCAACAACCACGAACGCCGTGGGATCTTATGGTACCAGAAAACATAACATTAGTTTGGGTTCTGGTTTAAATAATAACTTTTATGCAGAAACTCGTGTCTCAAAAATTATGAGTGATGGGTATATTGATAGAGCATCATCTGATTTGTCATCCTATTATGTAGAAGGTGGTTTTTTAAATGAAAAAACGTCTGTAAAAGCGATTGTTTTTGGCGGAAAAGAGCAAACCTATCAATCGTGGTATGGCACACCTGAAGCAGTTGTAAATGGTGATAAAGATGGTATTCAAGCATTTATTGATAGAAATTATTCTTCGCAGGAAGAAGCAGATAGTATGTTGAATTCTGGACGTACCTATAATTATTACACCTATGATAATGAGGTTGATAACTATGAGCAAACCCATTATCAATTACATTTTACCCATCAATTTGATGCTAATTTTTCGGCAAATATCTCTGGAAATTATACACGAGGGAAGGGCTATTTTGAGCAATATAAAGATGATGAAGAAGTAGGCGATTATTTCCCAGGTAGTTTGGACGCTAGTGAAGAAGGCGACGTTATTAGAAGACGCTGGTTGGATAATAATTTTTATGCAGTTGTAACAGCATTTAACTACAAACTGAAAAATTTAAATCTATATTTAGGTGGTGGTTTTAATAAATATGACGGCGACCATTTTGGTGAGTTAATTTGGGATTCATTTCCCATTTCTGTGCCTATTAGAACCAATTATTATACAAGCTTAGGAGAGAAAACAGATTATAATACCTACTTAAAAGCAGAATACACCATTAACTCAAAATGGTTTGCTTTTGCCGATGTGCAATACCGTTTGGTTGATTACAAATCAAACGGGTTAAGCTCTGATTTGGTGCCTATTGATGTGAAAAAAACTTATGATTTTTTCAACCCTAAAGCAGGTGTAACGTTTTCAATAGATAATTATAATGCCATTTACGGTTCGGTAGCCGTAGCAAATAGAGAACCAAATCGCGACGATTTAACTAAAAACCCAGCATTACCAAATCCAGAACGTTTGTTGGATTATGAATTTGGGTATAAACTGAAAACGCCAAAATATTATGCGACTGCCAATGTGTATTACATGGATTATAAAGACCAATTGGTTTTAACGGGCGATTTAGATAATGTGGGCGATCCCATTCGAATGAATGTAGCAGAAAGCTATAGAGCTGGTATAGAATTGCAAGCAGGTTTTAAATTTTCTGAGCAATTACGATTGGATGCAAATGCGACCTTCAGCAAAAATAAAATTAATTCATTTGATTATGTGGTTTATGACACACAATACGACCCAAATACATACGATACAGTTTCTTATGAGGCGGTTATAACGTCATTTGAAGATTCTGATATTTCGTTTTCACCTAGTGTAATTGCAGGTGGTACCTTAGTTTATTCACCTGTAAAAAACTTGAATTTAGGATTTATATCTAAATATGTAGGGGAACAATTTTTGGATAATACTTCGAATAAAAACAAAAGTATGGAAGCCTATTTTGTAAATAACTTAAGCGCTTCATATAAAATAAAACCAACTTGGATTAAAGAAATTGCATTCAACTTATTGGTAAACAATATATTTAATTCTGAATATGTGTCCAACGGCTATACATATAGCTATTATTACAGGCCTCAAGGCAGTACTGATGATGCGATTACTGAAAATTTCTACTATCCACAAGCAAAAACTAATTTCCTTTTAGGAATGACTTTGAAGTTTTAATCTTTCAGTCCAAAAAAAATTACTTAAAAGTGGCTGTCTGAAAAGTGTATCGTATTTACTTTGTCAGGTTGAGCTTGTCGAAACTGATATTGATTATCAGTAAGTTAAAATATTTCGACAGGCTCAATATAACACAGAATTACACTTTTCAGACAGCCTCTTTTTTTTTTAGTAATTTGAAATTAAAAGATTGTTTCCTGATTTATCAATGCGATAGTTTTTTAAACCACAAACCAAAGTTGAGCCGTTAAGAGGCTGTCCGTTAATTAAACTATAGGTATTTCCGTCGCCACAACTACAAGTGGCTTCCAGTCCAGATATTTCAAGATGGCAACCACTGCTAGGGGCATGGTTAGGGTCGCTAGCATCCCATGCCAAATAATTTGTTACTGCATTGGTTACAATAATACCCCCATTCCCAAAATTAGGAATGTAAATAGACTGTGTATCAAATTGGAGTTGGCTATACTGCGGAAGACTTAAATTAATAGACGTATTAACATTTATATCCAGTAAAAATTTGCAGTTTTCATTTTCAGTATTTCCGCTACAAGCAACTAAAAAGGTGAAACAAAAAATATATTTCAATGATTTCATATGCATTTTTTAAATAATTTTCAATTTACAACATTAAGCAAAATCAGCTAAATTGTTTGTGTATTTCCTCATAACATTTTTATAATTATTTAAAGTTAAAGGGCAAGTACTTTTTATAGAATTCATAAATTTGTAACTAAAATTTTGTACTTTTGTTATTCGATCTCGTGATAAACGAGATTTTTTTATGCTGAACTCCTTTACCGAGCATTGTCGAAGTAGGTTTTCAGCATTTTATTATTAATAAAACGATGAAGTTATGAGTAAAGTATCGTACTATACACCAGAAGGGTTAAAAAAATTAAGAGACGAATTAAAGCAATTAAAAGATGTGGAACGTGTAAAAGCATCTAAAGCCATTGCAGAAGCAAGAGATAAAGGCGATTTAAGTGAAAATGCCGAATACGATGCCGCCAAAGAAGCACAGGGCATGTTGGAAATGCGTATCGCTAAATTGGAAGATGCTTTGGCAGGCGCACGTATTATTGACGAGTCGCAGTTAGATAATTCAAAAATATTGGTGTTATCTAAAGTGAAAATTAAAAACCAAACCAATGGTATCGTAATGAATTATACATTGGTTGCCGATGGTGAAGCAGATTTGGCTTCAGGAAAAATTTCGGTGAATTCACCTATTGGAAAAGGATTGTTGGGAAAATCGGTTGGCGATGTTGCCGAAATACAAGTACCAAATGGCGTCATGAAATTTGATATTATAGAAATTTCAAGATAATCCATTCCTACGCAGACAGAATCTTGTTAAATCTTGTTTCAATTTCGTTTGAAATAAATTTCAAAAAAAAATATATAAAAGATTCCTGATTTATTTAATTAGGAATCTTTTATATTTACAATTATTCACATGAACTCTCAACAATATGGCTTCAATTTTCACTAAAATAGTTAACGGAGAAATTCCTTGTTATAAAATTGCAGAAACGGACGATTTTTTTGCTTTTTTGGATGTAAACCCAAATGCGAAAGGACACACTTTATGTATTCCTAAAAAAGAAATTGATAAAATTTTTGATTTAGATGAAGCTTCTTATACGGGTTTAATGCAGTTTTCAAGACGTATTGCCATCGCTATTGAAAAAGCCATACCATGTAAACGTGTAGGTGTTACGGTTATTGGTTTGGAAGTGCCACATGCCCATGTGCATTTAATTCCTTTACATTCTATGGATGATGCGCGTTTTATTCAAAAAACTAAACTAACTCCAGAGGAATTTCAAGAAGTAGCAAATAGCATTAAAGCGCAACTATAATTGGCTATAAACCAAAACAGCCACCATACAAATAGCTAATATTACGCCCGAAAGAATAGCTAACCAAGTGGCTCTTTTTAAGTGCGTAGAAGGCTTTAACAGCTTAAAAGCTTTTTTGTGATATTCAAAAACACGTTCAATATCATCTGTCCAATTTACAGGATAAATAGTGCTTTTGCAGTTACCACATGCCATATCGTATTTTATTTCAGAAGTAACTTTTTTATAAAAATTGGTTTCTACAATTTTTTGGCTACAGGTTAATTCTAACCCATCGTTGTTATAGCAAATGGGGCAATTATTATTCAAATCTACTTTTTTTATAAATACAAAATGTTCGGTCATAATTTATAGTTTATGCACGTTTAAGTGTAATTTGAAAGGTGGTGCCTTTATTTTTTTCAGACTGTAAAACTTTTATTTTACCATCATGAAAATCTTCTATAATACGTTTGGTAAGCGATAAGCCCAATCCCCAACCACGCTTTTTAGTTGTAAATCCAGGTTCGAATATTTTATTAAAATCTTTTTTATAAATCCCTTTACCTGTATCGGTTACCATAACCATAATGGTGTTTTCTAATTGAGAAATTTCTACCGAAAGTTTTCCGCGACCCTTCATGGCATCAATAGCGTTTTTTACTAAATTTTCAATACACCAACTGTATAGTTGTTTGTTTAAATTTACTAAAATTTTTTCGTCGGGAATAATAATATCAAATTCTATTAGGTTTGAAGAGCGTGCTTTTAAATAATCATAGGAATCGATAGTTTCTTTAACAATGTCCGCTACTTCTAAAGTAGGGATAGATCCTATTTTACTAAAACGTTCTGTGATGGTTTGTAGCCTATCAATATCTTTTTCAATTTCAACAATATATTCTGGATTTGTATTTTCAGATTTTAAAATTTCAGCCCAACCAATTAAGGAAGATAAAGGCGTACCAATTTGGTGTGCTGTTTCTTTCGCCATTCCAGACCATAACTTGTTTTGGGTGGCGTTTTTATTGCTTCGGTAAAAGAAGAAAATAACCGCGCCAAATAAGAAAACGATGAGTAATAAAGCAAGCGGATAGTATTTTAGTTTGTTTAATAATTCGGAATTTCCATAATAAATAGTGCCAACAATACTATCATCTAATTTAACAGGAATGGGTCTGTTTTCTTCTTTAAACCTTAGTATTAATTTTTTTAGGTATAAAGAGTCGGAAATTTTTTCCTCATTTATATTGTTGTAACTACTCAAACTACCATCTTCGTTAATAACAAGCATAGGGGTGGTTTTGTTACTGCTAAGTATTTTAAGCGTTAAATCTAAATTGGCGTTGGTTTCAGAATTTATTAAATCGGTTTGTGCAAACGACCAATTTTCCATCTTAGTACGCTCTTCTTCTTTAAAATGCTGGAAAAACTCATAAGTTTTCCATAAAATAAGTGAAACAATAGCAAACGATGCTATGATGATGACCCAACGTAAGGTGTTGCTGTATTTTGTAAAAATCATTCTAAAATTTATAACTGGTAATATAATGCAAATCTGTTAATATTATTGTTCAAGTTGTTAGTAAAATGGTTTTTTGTTGTACTTTAGTTTAGTTACTTTTGTTGAAATTAAAAATGCTTAATGCTTTCAATAGATCCAAAAAGCTTATCAACCAGTGAATTACATGGCTATTTGTTAAGCACTGTAGCACCAAGGCCTATCGCTTTTGCTAGTACTGTTAATGCAGATGGACGTGCTAATGTATCGCCATTTAGTTTTTTTAATGTGTTTAGTTCGAATCCGCCCATATTAGTTTTTTCACCATCACGTCGTGTAAAAGATAATACGGTTAAACACACGCTTAAGAACGTTATGGCAACAAAAGAGGTTGTTATAAATGTGGTGAGTTTTGATATGGTTTATCAAACATCGTTAAGTAGCACCGAATATCCCGAAGGGGTTAATGAGTTTGAAAAAGCAGGTTTCACTATGTTGAAGTCTGATATTGTGAAACCATTTCGTGTTGCGGAATCACCTATACAAATGGAGTGTAAAGTGAACGATATTATTGAGCTGGGAACAGAAGGTGGTGCAGGAAGTTTGATTATTTGTGAAGTAGTAAAATTTCATATAGACGAAGATGTTCTTGATGAAGACGGTTCTATAAACCAGAAAAAATTAGATTTGGTAGCCAGAGCAGGTGGTAATTATTATACACGAGCGAAAAAAGGTTTTTTTGAGATACCAAAACCATTAGCCGCGTTAGGTATTGGGGTTGATAATTTTCCAGAAGCTATTAAAAATAGCATGGTATTAACAGGAAACGATTTGGGCATGTTAGGCAATGTTGAAAATTTGCCTAAAGAAGCCGATGTTAGCGCTTTTATTAAGGATTTAAGTGAACGCTATCCTAATATAAAAATAGCGACACACCGGCAAAAACATAAACTGGCACGCAATTATTTAAGTTTTGGTGACGTGGAGAGTGCTTGGAAAATATTGTTATCTTAATTTAAAGATATTAAAGAGAAGTAAGTAAATAATAAGTATAAAAATAGATTAAATGGAAGTTCAAGGAAGAATTAAAATGGTAGGAGAAACTCAAACTTTTGGAGGTAATGGGTTTAGAAAAAGAGAAGTTGTAGTAACTACTGAAGAGCAATACCCACAACACATTATGGTGGAATTTGTACAAGATAAATGTGATTTACTTAATAGCTACAAGGAAGGGCAACAAGTAAAAATAAGCATTAATTTACGCGGTAGAGAATGGGTAAACCCACAAGGAGAAACGAAGTATTTCAATTCTATTCAAGGTTGGAGAATTGAAGCATTACAAGCAGCAAGTGCCGGTGGGAATGTGCCGCCAGTAGCACCAGCAGATGCTTTTGAACCTGCAGGCGATTTAAACGAAGACGATCACGACGATTTACCGTTTTAATTAAAACGTTTTGTCACCCTGAGCGTAGTTGAAGGGTTTTATATAAACCAACCTCAATGTTTAACTTAACGTTGAGGTTTTTTACTTTTACGTCTTGCGAAGGAAGCATGACTGAAGTAATCTATTTATCATTTCTTATAAGCATAATTAATATTTTTAAATGCAATTCCTAACTCAAAACATAAAATTCCCAAACGTAAACGAAGCTACTTCAGATGGTTTATTGGCAATTGGTGGCGATTTATCTGTCGAGCGTTTAATTTACGCATATAAACAGGGTATTTTTCCTTGGTATAATGAAGGTGACCCTATTTTATGGTGGTCACCAAATCCGCGTTTTGTACTATTTCCAAAAAAGTTGAAAATTTCAAAAAGCATGAAACAGGTATTAAGAAATAAGGATTATGTGGTAACCAAAAACAAAGATTTTAAAGGAGTTATTACCGAATGTTCTAAAATAAAGCGAGAGGGTCAAGCAGATACTTGGATAACAAATAAAATGATTGAGGCTTATGTAAACCTTCATAATTTAGGCTTTGCAACCTCTGTTGAGGTTTGGGAAAATAACGAATTGGTTGGTGGTTTTTATGGGGTAGATTTAGGTAACGGCGTATTTTGTGGAGAAAGTATGTTTGCCAAAGTAAGTAATGCCAGTAAAATAGCATTCATTACATTTATTCAAAATACAGACTATAAGCTTATAGATTGCCAAGTTTATACCAATCATTTGGAAAGTTTGGGTGCCGAGGAAATTCCTAGACATACTTTTATTGAATATTTAAATGTACCTTAATGCAGCGTAATCAATTTTAAATTATGGAGGCAAAAACAATTGACGAAGTTATAATGTTTTTGGAAGACATCATCCAAACATCAATAAAAGAAGAAAGCACTTTAGGGTATTTTGCTGCTTTATATCAAAAAGTAACCATCGCAGTAAAGGATAAATTGTATCAAAATTATTTTGATGACGATGTACGCATGGAACAATTGGACGTCATTTTTGCAAACCGATTTTTATTGGCATATTCAAATTATAAAGAAGGTAAAACAAATACAAAATCTTGGGAAGTTGCTTTCAATTTAGCCGAAAACAACAATTTAATAGTGCTTCAACATTTAATACTTGGTATGAATGCGCACATAAATTTAGATTTAGGAATTGCCGCGACCCAAGTATCAAATCCTTTGGAAATGCATAATTTGGAGTCGGATTTCAATAAGATTAACGAGTTGCTGGCGTCGTTGGTTGATGAGATTAAGAGCGACTTATCCTTAGTGTGGCGTCCCTTAGTTTGGGTTTTAGAACGGGTGAAGAAGGTCGATAATTTTGTAATAAACTTTAGCATGGGTTTAGCTAGAGATGGTGCTTGGAAATTTGCAAACGAATTGGTTTTGGAAACAGAAATAATAAACCAAGAACACGTTATTTTATTACGAGACGGAAAAATAGCTGCTTTATCAGAACAAATATTGTGTAAAGGTGCTTTAGAGAAGTTTGTATTTAAAATTATCAGGTTTACTGAATCGAGCAGTATTTCTAAAAATATTTATTTTTTGAAGAAAAAGTGATTAAGAAAATTATAGTATTCATCTCTTTCAAACCTCCCCATACCTAAAACACGCAACCTCATGGTCATTCACCATGCCCGTAGCTTGCATATGCGCATACATAACAGTGCTACCCACAAATTTAAAACCACGCTTTTTTAAGTCTTTACTTAAAGCGTCGCTAATAGCAGTTGTTGGCGGTGCTTCTTTGTAGTTTTTAACATTGTTTTTTATAGGTTTTCCATCAACAAAACTCCAAATATAGTTGCTGAAACTTCCAAATTCTTCTTGAATTTTCATGAATAATTGGGCGTTGGTAACCGTAGCATTAATTTTAAGTTTGTTGCGAATAATACCAGCATCTTGTATAAGCGCATCTATTTTATCTTGGTTGTAATGGGCTATTTTCTTATAATCAAAAGCATCAAAAGCGGCTCTAAAATTTTCGCGTTTACGCAAAACGGTAATCCAACTTAAACCTGCTTGAAAAGTTTCTAAAATTAAAAATTCAAAAATGGTGGCATCATCATAAACTGGAACGCCCCATTCTTGGTCATGATAGGCTTCATACAAAGCGTCTCCAACGCACCAACCACATCTATGTTTTTTTTGCATTATGCTTTATTTGTAAGGTTTAGAGTAAAAGTATGACAATTATCATCTAATATAAAGTAACTAGCCATTAATTTTGTTTCAATTCTTTTTAAAGCAACCGGCATGAAATCAATAGTATCCAAAAGTTTAAAAAACGGAATGACTTACCTAGCTTATAGAACATTGGTTAAGCAATTATCTGAACAAAATTCTACTACAGGAAACGAAAAAACTGAGGATTTAGCAACTTTCACCAAGCTAAATGATAAGCGTATGAACCGTTGGGATAAAACCTTGAAAGTCTCAGATGCAGCACAAAAAAAAATTAACGAATTTGAAACCAAAGTCACTTGGTTGGTTATTACAGAAAGTTGGTGCGGTGATGCTGCGCATGTATTGCCTGTTTTAAATAAGATTGCGGAATTAAACAGCTATATTGATTTAAAAATTGTGTTGCGGGACGAGAATTTAGAGCTCATGGATGCATTTTTAACCAATGGAAGCCTTTCGGTACCTAAATTAATTATGGTTGAGAACGAAACTGGAAATGTTGTAAATACATATGGACCAAGACCAAGTGAAGCAACAAGTCTTGTAAATCGTTACAAAGCAAAGTACGGAGTTTTAACACCCGATTTTAAAGAAGATTTACAACATTGGTACAACAATAACAAAGGACAAAATATTATTGATGATGTCACCGATATGCTTTACGAATTACAATCTAATTTTTGCCAATAAAGCTAAAGGTAATAGATCCTAATTGTGATTTTTTTGAGGCATCTGCACTAAAACGTGAACTTTTAGCATACTCTAAGGCATGTTGAACCAAACAGTCGTTTTTAGTAGAAGATGAATTATTAAAATAGGCATCTGTAACATTGCCATTGGCATTAACCGTAATGTTAATTACTATTTTTCCATCTACTTCGCACAAATATACAGGTATGGGGATGAAAACTTTATTTCTATCTACCAGCGAAAAACTAACCGTACTCTTCGTGTTAACACCTGTGTTTTTTTGCTGTTTCAATAAATCGTTTACTTTGCTGTAAGACGATAACTCTTCTTTGTTTACAGCGGGTTTTATTGGTTTGTTTTCACCTAAACTGTTAGATTCATCACCTTCACCATCGTTTTCTTCACTCGATTGTGGTACATAATCCTCTGGTGGTGCAATTTGTTTGTATGCCTGGGCAAAGTGTTTGCTTCTGTCGGTTTCGTTAAAAGCACTGTTGGTTTCGGCTTTGCTATTGTTTAATTTTTCTAAAGCCTCCATTATTTTCTTATCTTCTTCGGTAAGTTCTTTTTCGGGCACTAACTCGTAATAGCTTTCAGCAATGGCTTCGTCGTGGTTTTTAATGCTTAAATTGAAAACAGACAGTACAACCGTTCCTGAAATTAGGAAGGTAAGAAGTAGGGATTTATGTTGATTTGTTAGGCGCAAGTAATTTAATTTATTTAATTACATAACTATATACGGCAAATTAACGCAAAAAGTTTAAAATAACATGAATTCTAAGAAAATAGATACACTCGATAAGCCTTCAAGGTTTTTATAACCAAAACGTTTTCTGGTGAAATCAAGCCCAATTAGAAACGCATTGTTCACATCAACGGCTTCAATACCTAATCCTAATTTATACATATTTCCTTTTTCAAACGATTTTCCCATCCCTAAAAGTGTTCCGTAGCCACCACGAACAAATAAGCTAGTATCATCAAATAAAATGTTATGCTGAAGGTTTAAGTAAGTAGGAAAAAAATGAAGGCCTTGTTCCGAGTGCCAATTGTATTCGAAATTTAACCCAACCATGGTACGCTGGTCCAACTTATATCCAATAGTATTGTTTATAAAAAAGGCGCTTGGTTCAATTAGGATACTTGAATCTTCATCATCAAAGGCAACATAATCTTCATTAATAGTTAATGTAGTAGCTAGCGAAATTTTATAAAAAATACCATGTGTTTTTTCTTTTTTTATTTGTGAAAATGATGTGGATGAGACAGAAAAAACGATGCAGAATACCATGTAAATTTGCTTCATATACTTAGGTGTTAGAAGAAAATGATATCAATAATTATTCCGAAGGAAGATTCTTAATGAAAGATTCAATTGATTCTGCATTTTTCACATCAAAATCACCAATTTTTGTACGTTTTAATGCTGAAAGATGTGCGCCCGATTGCAAAGCCTTCCCAAAATCGTTAGCCAAAGAACGTATGTAAGTGCCTTTACTACAAACTACTCGAAAATGAACTTGTATTGATCCTGTATTGAGCGCAGTCGAAGTATCAATGCTTGTAATTTCAAATTCTGAAATATGTACCGTTCTTGGTTTAATTTCTACGGCTTCACCAGCTCGGGCAAATTCATAAAGGCGTTTTCCATCTTTTTTTATGGCTGAAAATACAGGTGGAAACTGTTGAATCTCACCGGTGAATTGTTTTGTGGTTTCTTGTATTAATTCTGAAGTAATATGTGCGGTTGGAAAGGTTTCATTAATTTCAGTTTCCAAATCAAATGAAGGTGTGGTACTTCCTAAAACAATAGTGCCCGTGTATTCCTTTATTTGCGCTTGAAACGTGTCAATTTGTTTCGTCATTTTCCCTGTACAAAGCACTAATAATCCTGTCGCCAATGGATCTAAAGTGCCAGCATGACCAACCTTTATTTTTTTAATGTTGAAGGCTTGACGTATTTCCCAACGCAGTTTGTTTACCACTTGAAACGACGTCCAATGCAAAGGTTTATCTATTAAAAGAACTTGACCGGAAAGATAATCTTCAACTGTTAGCATTAAACAACAGTTAATTCATAAATGAAAAAATGAATAAGTAATAATGCCATACCAAGTATAATACGATAGTATCCAAATATTTTAAATCCTTTTTTACTTAAATAATCAATAAACGATTTTATAGCTATTAATGCCACAATAAAAGCTAAAACATTACCAATAATGAGGTAATTTATTTGATCGCTACTCAATACGAAACCTGCTTTATAATAATCGTATAGTTTTTTTGCCGTAGCACCAAACATGGTTGGAACAGCAAGAAAAAATGAAAATTCGGCAGCTGTTTTTCTGTTTAATTTTTGTGTCATACCACCAACAATACTGGCACCACTACGTGAAGTTCCAGGAATCATGGCAAGGCATTGAAAAAAGCCAATTTTTAAGGCGGTGGCATAACTTATTTTGGTGTGAGCTTCTGGTTGTGCTTCGTCGTAAACTTCGTTAGCTTTAAACCAATCGTCTACTTTTAATAAAATAAATCCACCTAAAATTAAAGTGATGGCTACAACCACAGGGCTTTCCAACAACTCGTCAATAACATCATTTAAAAGTAAGCCTAAAACAACAGCAGGGATAAAAGCAACTAGTAATTTAAAATAAAAATCTAGACTTTGAAAAAAACGTTTCCAGTATAAGATTACCACAGATAGAATGGCTCCAAGTTGAATAACTATGGTGAATAATTTTGTAAAATCGTCTGAAGCTATCTTCATAAACGACGATGCAATAATCATGTGTCCAGTAGATGAAACAGGAAGGTATTCTGTAATGCCTTCTATGACGGCTAAAATAATGGCTTCAATATAATTCATTTGGCAAATGTATTAAAATTGTAAATTAAAATGATTTGTATTGATTAAAGTTTAGTTGAATAAACCATCATAATATCATTAATTTAGTAGAAAGTTAATTTCTTATCAATTAAGTTTACCAATGAAAATTGTAATTGCGCCCGATAAATTTAAAAATTCGTTAACAGCATTGGAGTTTTGCAATGCCGTTGAAGAAGGTATTAAATCTATAATTTCAGACGCTGAAATTGTAAAATTACCTTTGGCCGATGGAGGAGATGGTACCATAGAAGTTGTGAATTATTACCTAAAAGGAAGCCGTGTTGATATTATAGTAAACAATCCATTTTTTCAACCTGTAAAGGCAAATTATTTATATTCGGAAACTTCAAAAATAGCGTTTATAGAAATGGCTGAAGCTTCAGGTATAAAACTACTTAAACCGGAGAAGTTAGACTGTAAAAACGCCACCACATTTGGCACGGGAGAAATGATCAAAGATGCGATTGAAAAAGGAGCTACAAAAATTATGTTAGGCATTGGAGGAAGTGCCACTAATGATTGCGGTATTGGTATGGCAACTGCCTTAGGATATCGTTTTTTAGATAAAAACAATAAAGTTATAACACCAATTGGCGCTAATTTATCTCGAATTGTTTCAATTGATGTAAGTGAGATTTATCGAAAATTAAATGAGGTGTCTTTCGACATAGCCTGCGATGTTACCAATCCTTTGTTCGGAAAAAATGGAGCAGCATACGTTTACGCACCGCAAAAAGGCGCTAGGGAAGCGGATGTAAAATTACTGGACCAAGGGCTTCAGGATTTTGCAAAAATCATCGAAGCGGTTTATAAAATAGATGTGCAATCTATAAAAGGTGGCGGTGCTGCTGGTGGCATGGGAATAGCTTCAAAAGTATTTTTAAATGGTGTTTTAAAGCCAGGGATTCAGCTTGTTAAAGATTTGGCTCTATTTGATTCTAAACTTGATAAGGTTGATTGGATAATTACGGGTGAAGGTAAATTGGATGTACAAACCTTTTCGGGAAAAACTATTCAGGGTGTGATGACTTCCGCGAAAGCGAAACAATTAAAGGTAGCGGCGTTTTGTGGCATTATAGATTTAGAGGAAAGCGATATTGAAAAATTCGGAATTAATTACGCCGATGCTGTTATAAATCATTCTAAAAACTTGGAGGAGGCCATGCAAAATGGACTCCACTATGTTAAAGAAATGGCCAAAGAATTTGCTAAAAGTTTATTGTGAAATCTTTTGTATTTCCAGCCTAACTGGGAATGACACCGATTACTTTTTGACCGGATTTAATAAGATAGCATAAATTTCAATACCGAAACCTAAAAGCACTAGCATGGGCGCCAAACGAATACGTCTCCAGCTAAATATTTCTTCGTTGAAAACATTTGGGTCGTCAGTTCCACCACCAGACATTAAAATAAAACCTAGGGCAATGAAAGCTAAACCTATAAACATGAATTTATAGTTTTTCTTTCCGAATATGAAAACAGCTTTATTGGCTTCTTTTTGTTTTTGTTCTCCCATGATTTACTTCTGTAGAATAATTTAGTGCAAAATAACAGATTTATTTAAAACAATAGTGTTAATGGAACTGTAATTTATAATTTCAAAACCCAATGCCTAATAATACAAAGCATCGGTTTTTAAATTCAAGAAACGTTGGGTGGCAATATGGGTACTTATCCAGGTTATAATAATGCCTAATGCAAATATGACGGCAAAAAGTAATACAACCAAAATAGGGGTATTCATTAAGCCTAA
This sequence comes from Mariniflexile fucanivorans, assembly GCF_004341235.1. Taxonomy (GTDB): domain Bacteria; phylum Bacteroidota; class Bacteroidia; order Flavobacteriales; family Flavobacteriaceae; genus Mariniflexile; species Mariniflexile fucanivorans. Next base: position 253,491 of record NZ_SLUP01000001.1, on the reverse strand, counting down.
TTCTGGAAATGTTTTGTTAATGTAATACAGTACAATGGCCATGCCTATTAAAGCGATAACCGCACCAATAATGCCTAAACGCACGCTTTTCCAAACAAATGGGCGACGAATAAACTGCTTAGTAGCGCCCACCATTTGCATGGTTTTTATGGTAAATCTTTTGGAATAAACAGCTAACCTAATGGAGCTATTAATTAATAAAACGGCTATTAAAGTGAAGATGCCACTGATTACTAACACCCAAAAAGTTATTTTTTTAACGTTTTCGTTCATTAGGTTTACAAGGTCGTTATCGTATGTTACTTCGTCAACAAATGTTTTTGAAGTAGCTTCTTCCGAAATCAATTCAAGGTGCTCAGAAGTTACAAAATCGGCTTTCAAGTGTACGTCAATGGAGTTTTGCAACGGGTTGTAGCCCACAAAATCCATAAAATCTTCACCGTTTTCTTCTTTTAAAAATTCGGCAGCTTTTTCTTTTGAAACGTATTCAATCGATTTTACGTAATCTGCCATGGCCAAACTTTTTTCGAGCTGTTTAATCTCAACTTCTTTGGCGGTTTCTTTTAAATATATGGTAACCACCACTTGTTCTTTAAAGTGGTCGGATACTTTTTTGGCATTTAAAACTAACATACCTAATAAACCTAACAAAAATAAAACCAATGCAATACTCAAAACCACCGAAAAGTATGAGGAAATTAGGCGGCGTTTTTGATCTCTTTCAAAAGATGAACTCATAAAAATAGTGGATTAATGCTGCAAAAATACTAAAGTATAATCAATCTCAATTTATTAAACTAAATAATATCGAAAATGTTGTTGCAAGACTTAATATTTTAAATGTTTAGGTTATAGCAGTTTTAGGTTTTTTGCTAATTAAGTAAACACCAACAATAACCATAAAACAGCTAATTATTTTAAAAATATTGATGTCTGCACTGTATGTTTTATTGTTGAATAGTAACGTTAGTAATATAACAATAATAAAACTTATGGCAGGTTGTGTATAGGTATAACTACCAGCAACCGATGGAGAAACCTGTTTAAGCGCATAGATATTGAAAAGAAATGTAAAAAATGTGGTAAATACAATAACAAAGCCAATAACGAGGTATGTGTTTAAATTAAAAGCTTCGTAATTCGTGTTGTAAATAACATCTTTTAGTCCAAATGGAATTATAAACAGTAACCCGAATAAAAACACCCAACTGATGATGGTTATAAAATGATATTTGTTCATTAAAGGTTTTACGACCACTTGATACAACGAAAAGAAGCAAACATTAAGAAAAACCAATAGATTCCCAATAAATGAACTGTTTCCATGCGTAACTTGCCCGTACCAGATTAAGCTTATAGCTCCAATGGCACCAATACTAAGGCCTAATAGTTTATAATTGGTAATTTTTTCTTTTAAAATAATGGCGCTAAATACAAAAACAACGGCAGGAGCCGAAGTCATAATAATCGATGTGTCTATGGGAGATGTTAAGCTTAAACCATGAAAAAAAGTAAGTTGATTGCATGAAGCTCCCAACAAACCACAAAGTATAAGTCTGAAAAAATCTTTTTTTTCAACCTTTTCTTTAATAAAAAATTTAACGCACCAAAACAGAATTCCTGCTCCTAAAACTCTAAAAAAAACGAGCGGTGTTGCATTTATTTTTTCGGGCATAATCCCTTTGGCTACAAAATGATTGATGCTATAAATTAAATTAGCACTAAATAAGGCAAGATGGGCTTTGTAATTGGATTTAATCAAGAATTTGAGTGTGTTTTTAATTGCTTACTCAAAAATAGGCTAATATTTTATAATCGGTTTTAGAAATTCATTTTTTGTGGATTAACTGTCTATATTTCTATTTAAACCTTAAATTTGCGCTTTCAAATTCGTCATTCCGAGCGAAGCGTGGGAATCTGTTTAATTATAGTTTCATATTAAATGATGGCCACAGTCGTGCCTCTTTCGCAATGACGTTAATATTTATAATAAAAAGGATGACGTACGATTTCAATAAAATCGAAAAAAAGTGGCAAGACTATTGGGCAAAAAACCAAACGTTTAAAGCTGAAAATAAATCAGAAAAACCTAAATTTTATGTATTGGATATGTTTCCGTACCCCAGTGGTGCGGGCTTACATGTTGGGCATCCGTTGGGTTATATCGCTTCTGATATTTATGCGCGTTACAAACGCCATCAAGGTTTTAATGTGTTGCATCCACAAGGGTATGATTCTTTCGGGTTGCCGGCTGAACAATATGCCATTCAAACAGGTCAACATCCTGCGGTAACGACTGCTGAAAATATAAAAACCTATAGACGGCAATTAGACCAAATAGGTTTTTCGTTCGATTGGTCTCGTGAAGTTAGAACGTCCGACCCCAGTTATTACAAATGGACGCAGTGGATTTTCATTCAACTATTCAATTCGTGGTATAATAACGACTCCAATAAAGCTGAAGACATTTCTACTTTAGAAAAACTGTTTGCCTCGGAAGGAAATTCAAAAGTAAATGCGGTTTGCGATGCTGATATCATGTCATTTTCTGCGGAAGATTGGAATGCTTTTGATTCCAAAAAACAACAACAAATATTATTACAATACAGATTAACCTATTTAGCTGAAACTGAAGTGAACTGGTGTCCTGCATTAGGAACGGTTTTAGCGAACGATGAAATAGTAAATGGTGTTTCCGAACGTGGAGGGCATCCGGTTATCCGAAAAAAAATGACCCAATGGAGTATGCGCATTTCTGCATATGCAGAACGTTTACTTCAAGGCTTAGATAAAATAGATTGGACCGATTCTTTAAAAGAAAGTCAGCGTAACTGGATTGGAAAATCGGTTGGAGCAAGTGTAGTATTCCCCATCCTATCCTTCCCCGGAGGGGAAGAGAAAGCAGGTTCGCAGAATCGTGCGGGTTATATGACGGGTGGGAATAATTCTCATTTGTTGCTTGAACGTGCAAGAGATATGCGTGCCAAACCTACTCTAGCAGAGGCGGCACTTTGGGAACAACTTAGAAATAAAAATTTGGATTCCAAATTTAGACAACAGCATTTAATCGGTGATTTTATTGTTGATTTTGTGTGTCTTTCTAAAAAATTAATTGTAGAAGTTGATGGTAAAATTCATGAATCTCAGCTTGAAGAAGATGCAAAACGTACGGAGATTTTAGAAAATGATTATTATAAAGTCGTTCGTTTTACAAATGAAGAAGTTTTAGGAAACATAGAAAATGTTTTAGAAAAAATTCAAAATGAATTAGCACACAGAGAATGCCATAAGAGTGATTCTCGTAAGAGTGAGCAAATTCCCCCTTCGGGGGTTAGGGGGATCAAAGTCTTCACAACACGTCCGGACACGATTTTCGGTGTATCATTTATGACGCTTGCTCCAGAACACGAACTAGTATCACAAATAACAACCCCAGCACAAAAAGGAGACGTTGAAGCCTACATTCTGGCAACTGCAAAACGTAGCGAACGCGATAGAATGGCCGATGTAAAAACCATTTCGGGTGCATTTACAGGTGCCTATGCAGAGCATCCGTTCACAAAACAACCCATTCCGGTTTGGATTGGCGATTACGTTTTGGCAGGTTACGGAACAGGGGCGGTGATGTCCGTGCCATGTGGCGACCAACGTGATTATGATTTTGCAAAACATTTCAACATCCCAATTCCAAATATTTTTAGCCCCTTAACCCCCAAAGGGGGAACTGAGGACTCTTTAAACCTTATAGAAACTGAGGCTTTTACTGAAAAGGCTGGTTTTGTTTTGAAAAATTCGGATTTTTTAAATGGTTTAGATTATAAAGAAGCCACAAAAAAAGCCATTCAAGAACTAGAAAAACTAGGTCAAGGCGAAGGAAAAACCAATTACCGTTTGCGCGATGCAGTTTTTAGTCGCCAACGTTATTGGGGCGAGCCATTCCCAGTGTATTATGATGAGACTGGTATGCCGCAGATGATAGATAAAAAATTTCTGCCTATAGAATTGCCTGAAGTTGAAAAATATTTACCAACAGAAACGGGTGAACCACCATTAGGAAACGCCAAAGAATGGCATTGGTTGCAGTATGGTGATGATGCTAAGATAGTATCAAAAGAAGCGTTTGAGAGTTCCTCCCCTTCGGGGAGGTTAGGTGGGGCTTTAGAGTTAAACACTATGCCAGGGTGGGCAGGAAGTTCGTGGTATTTTAACCGTTACATGGATCCGGGTAATACCGAAGCATTTGCGAGCAAAGAAGCTTTGGATTATTGGAAAGATGTCGATTTATACATTGGCGGAAGCGAGCACGCCACAGGGCATTTATTGTATTCTCGTTTTTGGCAAAAATTCTTGTTCGATAAAGGTGTGGTACCTGTTGACGAATATGCTAAAAAGTTGATTAACCAAGGAATGATTTTGGGGACTAGTGCTTTTGTTTATAGGTTTTCTTGGATGGTTATGTCGAACCCTGACAAAGGTTTTGATATTTTGGATCCTAAGATGCCGTATTTTTTCATAACAAAATCTAAATATGAAAAAATTAAGGAAGGTAATGCTGAAGAAACTAAAAAGACTAAAGACTTTTTCTTGAATACTTTAAATGAAATTTTTCCTGATTCTGAAATTAGTTTGGGAGGAGAAATATCAATGCAGTTAAACCCAACGCATGTTGATGTTTCTTTTGTAAACTCTTCAGATGAATTAAATATTGAACAATTCAAAAATTGGCGAGAATATTATTCTAACGCAAAATTCATTAGTGAAGATGATGGAACATTCAAAGTAAAACGCGAAGTCGAAAAAATGTCCAAATCCAAATACAACGTCGTCAATCCAGACCAAATTTGTATTGATTATGGCGCCGATAGTTTACGTTTATACGAAATGTTTTTAGGGCCTTTAGAACAATACAAACCTTGGAATACCGCAGGTATTACAGGTGTTCACAATTTTCTGAAAAAATTATGGAAGTTATATCACCAAGGAGAAAACGGAGCTTTTTACGTAACGAGTTCCTCCCCTTCGGGGAGGTTAGGTGGGGCCGTTTCCCCTCCTTCGGAGGGGTTAGGGGAGGCCTTAAAAACCCTCCATAAAACCATTAAAAAAGTGCAAGAAGATATCGAGAATTTCTCATTCAATACTTCGGTATCAACTTTTATGATTGCGGTAAATGAATTGACGGCTCAAAAATGCACGTCTAAAGACATTTTAGAACCTTTATTGGTTTTATTATCGCCGTACGCACCACATATTGCTGAAGAATTATGGAGCCAATTAGGGCATAACGAATCGATTTCAACAGCAGCTTTCCCAATTTTTGATGCGAGTCATTTAGTAGAAAGCAGCAAAAACTACCCGATTTCTTTCAACGGAAAAATGCGTTTCACGCTAGAATTACCTATGGATTTTGATGCAAAACAAATTGAAGAAGCGGTGATGGCTAACGAAAAAACCCAAGAGCAATTGGCGGGAAGAACTCCTAAAAAAGTGATTATTGTTCCTGGGAAAATTGTTAATATTGTAGGATAACAAACATTATAAGGAACTGTTTTTGGTGAAAGTTTTACAGATGTGGGAGGTAAAGCATATACATCGGGAGATGATTTATCTGTAAATATAACGAACGAAACTGCAGATTGTAGTTCGACTATTTTCGATTACGATTTATATGTTTCTACATACGTTACTCCAGAGGTGGGTACTTATAATAATGTAAATGTTATTTTTCATTCAGGAGATGAAACGCCTTATAATTATTTGAGTGGCACCGTAGAAGTAACTGCGATAAGTGATACTGAAATTACAGTTAAAATTTTAGCAGAGTCTTCTTCGGAAAAAACTGTAGAGGGTGTTTTTACAGTTCCAATTTGTGATTAAGTTATACCAAGAGGCTGTCTAAAAAGTGTTTTTGTATTTGCTTTGTCAGGTTGAGCTTGTCGAAACCAATATTGATCATGAATAAGTTGAAATATTTCGACAAGCTCAATATGACACAGAATTACACTTTTTAAACAGCTTTTAATTTTAGATTGAATACTGCTTTTGGCGGATAAACCCGCGTTAGGGATTGAGGTATTGTTGAAGCTCTTTTTGTGTTGTTGCACCTATGCAACACAAAAAAGCGACTACCGAAAGCCCGACCCTTGTGGTAACGCCCGACCCTTGTTATTAAAAACAGAAATGAATTATATTGAAATTATTGGTTTTGTTGCTGCAATTTTAACTACTTCAGCGTTCTTGCCTCAAGTTTACAAAACATGGAAAACCAAAGATGTTTCTGGGTTGTCGCTACCTATGTTGGTTATATTTTTTGTTGGTATTATAGCGTGGTTGGTGTATGGTTTTTATAAAAATAGTCCGTCCATGATTATGGCAAATTCCATCACATTAATATCTGCTTTTTTACTTATCTATTTCAAATTGAAATACAGCAAAAAATAGTTGGGTAAAAAATGAATTGATGATTTTTGTCATTTTTTTTGTATCGAAATAAAGCTTAATATTTTCCCTAAAAATAGCCAAATATTATTGTTTTTTCAGTGATACCAACTTTTCGGCTAAAATAATTTATAAAATTTAAAATATATTTGATTATTCTCAATCAAATATTTTAATTTAGCATAACGTTTTCAGACTAACTTAAAATAACAAATTATGAAAATTGGTGTTCCGATAGAAATTAAAAATAATGAAAATAGAGTAGGTATGACGCCTTCAGGAGTGTTCGAACTTACTAAAAGAAATCATGAAGTTTACGTGCAAAAAAATGCGGGTTTTAACAGTGGTTTTTTAGATGAAGATTATGTAGGCGCCGGTGCTACCATTCTTGAAACTATTGAGGAGGTTTACGGTATTGCTGAAATGATTGTAAAGGTGAAAGAACCTATTGAGCCTGAATATTCTTTAATAAAACCAGATCAGGTCGTTTTCACATATTTTCATTTTGCTTCCAGCGAACCGCTTACGCATGCCATGATTAAAAGTAAGGCCATTTGTATTGCTTATGAAACGGTTGAAGAAGCGGATGGTACATTGCCATTATTAATCCCTATGAGTGAAGTTGCAGGTAGAATGTCTGTACAACAAGGTGCAAAATACCTAGAAAAACCTATTATGGGTCGTGGTATTTTATTGGGCGGTGTTCCGGGAGTACCACCAGCGAAAGTGCTTATTTTAGGTGCTGGAGTTGTGGGGTATCAAGCTGCAAAAATGGCTGCTGGTTTAGGAGCAAGTGTGCATATTTTGGATATTAATATGAAAGCATTACGCTATGTGAGCGATTCCATGCCAAATAACGTAGTGAGTGAGTTTTCTAGCGAATATAACATTAGAAAGCATATTGTAGATTCCGATTTAATTATTGGTGGTGTTCTTATAAAGGGTGCAAAAGCTCCAAAATTAATTACACGAGATATGCTTAAAGATATGCGTCCAGGAACCGTCATGGTTGACGTAGCTGTAGACCAAGGCGGTTGTTTTGAAACTACCAGACCAACAACACATCAAGATCCTACTTATATTATTGATGAAGTGGTACATTACAGTGTTGCAAATATGCCAGGTGCTGTACCTTATACATCTACCATGGCGTTAACTAATGTTACATTACCATATGTTATAAAGTTAGCAAATCAAGGTTGGGAAGCAGCTTGCGAAAACACACCGTCTTTGGCTAAAGGATTGAATATTGTAAAAGGCGATATCGTTTATAAAGAAATAGCAGAAGCATTCGATTTAGAGTTTGCTGAAACATTGTAAGCTTTAAGCTTACAATGTTTTTTTGCCAACAATTATTGTGGATAAGCCCATAGTGTTAAAAATGGATTTATCTATAATTTTTATAACAGGCACAAGTGTATTGTAAAGCTTCATTTGCTCTTTAGGAATTGTTTTTTTATTTAAAATTTTTCCGCTAATGTACCATCCAAATATGCCAATAAAATTGAAATATTGTTTGTGTATTAATTCGAAATTAGATTTTGAGAACACATTGGTAAGTGAAGCTTTATTATATCTTCTGTAGTGACCGAGTTCCCCATCAAATTGGTTAAAAAGACTTTGATAAGAAGGAACAAGTATTATAGCATTTCCGTTTTCGGTAAGAAGTTTGTGGCAATTTTGTATGGCAAGTTCATCTTCATATATATGTTCTACCACATTAAGAGCAAATACGGTATCGTATTTTTGTAAATGTTTTGCGTATTTTTTATCGAAATCAGGGTCGGTTAAATCGATTATTTCTGCTCCTAAAAAATTTTGAAACGCATTGAATTTCTTTTCTAATTCTAAGCAATAACTAGCTCTAATATCACTTAAAAAAATATCATAATTATCTTTTATAAAGAAGTTTGAAATATTGCCTATACCGCTTCCAATTTCTAATATCTGTCCTTTGCAGAAAGGTTTAATTGTTTGGTACATCCATTGGTTAAACTTGTCTGCTTTAGAAATGATATCAAGCGTAATGGCTCCTGATACGTCTTCTTCTTCAAACTTTATTTTTTCTGTCATCTTTTAAAGATATTATATTTTAATATGCAGTAAATGGCACGTACACCGTCTTTCCAGCCTATTTTTTTGCCCTCTTCGTAGGTTCTTCCATAGTAGGAAATGCCTACTTCATAAATTCTAATATTCTTGATTTTTGAGATTTTGGCTGTAACTTCTGGTTCAAAACCAAAGCGTTTTTCTTTTAAAACCAAAGGTTTAATAATTTCTTTTTTAAAGAGTTTGTAGCAAGTTTCCATATCTGTAATATTTATTCCTGTAAATAAATTTGAAATAAACGTTAAGAATTTGTTTCCTATGGTGTGAAAAAAGAAAAGAACTCGGTGAGGTTTTCCTCCTACAAAACGAGAGCCGTAAACCACATCGGCAAAACCAGCCAACATGGGTTCTAATAGAAGATTATATTCGTTTGGGTTGTATTCGATGTCGGCATCTTGAATGATTATAAAATCGCCATGAGCTTCCAAAATACCTGTATGTATAGCGGTTCCTTTGCCTTTATTTTGTTCGTGGTTTAATACTTTTAATGGTATTTCAGGATTTTTCACTTGAAAATTGTTAATGCATGCTAATGTATTGTCGCTTGAATAATCATTAACAATAATAATTTCTTTCTCTAAATCTTCAATAAGCTTTACTTGTTTTATTTTTTCAAGAATCAATTCAATGGTGTTCTGTTCATTGAAAGCAGGCATTATTATGGATAACTTTTTGTTCACAAGCGCATATTTAAAATTTAACAATTATAAATTAAATAGTAAGGTTTGATTTGTTATGGTTTTTAAAACTTTTGAAATGAATTAAAAGTCCTAAAGATGCAAACATACAATAAAGTGGGAGTAGTGGGACTAAAAAACGGGATGCCGCTAATGGCCCTGTTAGAAAAGTGATATAAATAATTATAAAAAAAGCAAACCATAAAACCGGGGGAGCAATTTTGTAATTAGTAATCCAAAATCTACAAAAACCGTATAATTTCAGTAAATTAAAAATTAGAATTATAGGTAAAAGCAATATAATTATGAATGGCTGTTTTTTGAAGTAATTGAAAGCTCCAGTAACACCATTACTATTAATGTGAGCCAAAAACCCTACTTCATTTTTATTGCTAAAATTAAAGAAATTATACAAATCGAATCTGCCCGGATCTATAAACATTCTAAGACTACCTTTAAGATGAAACCAAGCATAGCTGAATAAATCTTTTTTGATATACTGTGTTGATAGCAATTTTATAGCCTGTTGTTTTTCTTTATAAGAATCTAATTGAGCTATTTCTTTATTTATTTTTTCATTTATTTTCAATGCGTAATCTTCATTGTACTTATTGGTCTGAAAATACAATAAATTGTAGTTTTTTAAAGCTAAATTCTGGATACTGGAAAATTCAAAATGCCCTGTTCTTTCCTTGTTCCAAGACATATACATTACTAAAGCAATAATAGGAACTAAACTAAAAAAAGACGCTTTCGATATGTGTTTAGAAAGCCATAAACAAATAAAAACATTAGGAATAACAAACAAATAAAATACAGGTTTGGTTAAAAATAATAATATAATTATTAATTGAAATCCAAATAACCACCACAAAGATTTTTTAGCTAAAGTGTTTTGAAAAGAATAACATAAAACAATAACTAAAAATTGTAAAAGTATTTCGCTCATTAAATAATTTGCGTAAATAAACTGGCTTATGGATACAGCAATTAAAATTAAGAATATTTTATTTTTGGTAGTATTATTAAAATGTTTGTTAAAGATTCTAATAGTTAATAAAATGCTTATTATAGAGAGTATATTTTGTGCCAATAGCACTAATACTTTAGATTGGGTGAAAAAAGAAAAAACAAGTACAAAAAGTCCATAAACAGGAGGTCTTTTTGTGAAATTTTCAAATACAATGGGTTCATTTAAGTTAGCACAATAGAAAGCAAAGTGATTTTTTATATTCTCAGCTAAGTAGCAATAATCGTAAGAATCCTGAAGAAAATAATTGCCAATAAAAATCTTTGAAACAAAAAAACCAACGTGTATAATTATTAAAAAAATTAATACGGAGCGGCTATTTTTTAAAATCTTCATTTTTTTATAAAATTCAAATGTATTAAATATTCTTTTAAATAACTGACATAATATCATATGTGCTAATTTGGCGTTATTTTTGCTATATTTAGTTTCAGAATTATAAAAATTTAAAAAAAAATGATTGGATATTATATATTATTAGGAGCCATTGCGCTTGTAAGCTGGTTGGTGAGTAGCACTTTAAAGCGAAAGTTTGAAAAATACTCTAAAGTACAACTGAGAAATGGCATGAGTGGTGCCGAAATTGCTGAAAAAATGTTAGCAGACCACGGTATTACCGATGTTGAGGTTATTTCAACACCAGGTCAATTAACAGACCATTACAACCCAAAAAACAAAACAGTAAATTTAAGTGAATCGGTTTATAATCAACGCAACGCAGCAGCAGCAGCGGTTGCTGCACACGAATGCGGGCATGCCGTTCAACATGCACAAGTTTACGAGTGGTTAAAAATGCGTTCAGCTTTAGTGCCAATTGTTAGTGTAACTTCTGGTATGTCACAATGGGTAGTTCTTGGTGGACTTATGTTAGGTGCAGCGGCAGGTGTTGGTATGGGCTATTGGGTAGCTGTTGCTGGTTTGGTAATGATGGGGTTTGCAACATTATTCAGTTTTATAACATTGCCTGTTGAATATGATGCAAGTAATCGTGCCTTAGCTTGGTTAAAAAACAAAAATATGGTATCGCAACAAGAATATGCAGGTTCTGAAGATGCACTTAAATGGGCAGCCAGAACCTATTTAGTGGCAGCTATAGGTGCTTTGGCATCCTTAGTATATTGGGCACTTCAAGTATTTGGAGGTTCTAGAGATTAATATAGATTAAATACATTTAAGAACCGAATTCTTAACTTTTATGTGGGAATTCGGTTCTTTTTTATATCTTTATTTTACAAATCTTAACCAAATAATTATTTATGGAAAATTTAGTTGAAAACAAATTGATGGTCAGTCAACTTTCAGAAGTTGATAAAGTAGCTTTTTACAAAAAAACCTATTCGCATGTGGCGGGTGGTGTTTTGGTATTTATTCTGTTTGAATATTTATTACTTCAAAGTGATGCTATTGTGAATTTTGCGTTGTCTATGACGCAAGGGTGGCGTTGGCTAATTATGCTAGGTGGTTTTATGTTTATAACCAATTATGCTGAAAGAATGACATTAAAAACTCCCGACAAAAACAAACAATATTTAGCTTACGGTATTTATATTCTTGCTGAAGCCTTTATTTTTGTGCCGCTTATTTACATTGCTGCTTTTTACATGGATTCGGGTCCGGAAATTTTAAACCAAGCTGCTATAGTGACTTTAGCTTTGTTTACAGGGTTGTCGGCTATTGTTTTTGTAACCAAAAAAGATTTTTCCTTTTTAAAAGCAGGCTTAACTGTTGGCTTTTTTATCGCTTTAGGTTTAATTTTAGCGGGAACATTATTCGGTTTTAACTTAGGGTTGTGGTTCTCGGTAGCAATGTGTGTTTTAGCTGCTGGGTCTATTTTATATCAAACATCAAATTTGGTAAATAAATATTCAGACGATCAATATATACCAGCAGCATTGGGCTTATTTGCGTCTTTAATGCTACTTTTTTGGTATGTACTTAGTATTTTTATGTCAAGAGACTAAAACTTCATTAAAATATAAAAATAAAAGCTCTGAGGTTTTTCAGGGCTTTTTTGTTTATTTACTTTTCAATTCAAATTAAAATGAAAAATCCGTTAGCATATTACGAAAAGCACTTAGAAATCTACAACCAAGAAGTAAAGGCGTTATATAAAAAAATGACTGCTTTAAGCCTCTACCGCTCGTTGGTGTTTGTTTTTACAGGTTTTGGTATTTATACTTTCTTCGGCAATTGGCAGTTAGCCGTTTTTATCGGGATTTTAGGAATTGCTATTTTTTTATATTTACTATCAAAGTATAACGATATTAAAGCAAAAAGGAGGTTTAATGAAGCTTTGGTTGTTATAAATGAAGATGAAATCGAAATTGCTTCAGGAAATTTTCATCACAGAGATGCTGGTTTACAATTCCAAGACCCCAACCATTTTTATAGTTTAGATATCGATTTGTTCGGTCGTGGGTCGTTTTTTCAATTCATTAATAGAACAACAATAAACGAAGGAACTCAAAAGCTCTCTGAAGCTTTAAAAGCCAATCAAATTAATGATATTGTTTCACGTCAAGATGCTATTAAAGAATTAAGTTCAAAACCACAATGGCGTCAACATTATTCCGCAACCTCCAGTTTGGTATCCATTGAAACCCCTGCTAAACAAATTATAAATTGGTTACACAATTACAAGCCCTTTTTACCTAGAATTTTTAAATGGTTGCCTTTAGCATTTTCGTTGGGGTCTATAACTGTAATCGTATTAGGTGTTTTTAATATAATAAACGCCGTATTTATTGGCTCTTGGTTGGTTTTAGGCTTAGGTATTTCAGGTCTTTACTTAAAGAAAATAAATGAGTTGGCATCAAATACCGACAAGGTTAAAGATACGTTTCGCCAATATGCATCACTTTTGAAACTGATTGAAAATGAATCGTTTTCATCAGATATTTTAAAACAAAAACAAGAACAAATTCAGCAGGAAGAAAAAAAAGCTTCCGATATTTTCAAAGAGCTTTCAAAGGCGATGGATGCTCTAGATAACCGAATTAATTTAATATCGCTTGTCTTAGGAAATGGGTATTTTCTATTAGATATTAAAAATAGTTTTCTTGTTGAACAGTGGATTAAAGAACATGCTAATAAAGTAGCAGATTGGTTTGAAGTGGTATCGTTTTTCGATGCTTATAATTCCTTAGGAAATTTTGCGTTTAATCACCCCGAGTTTGTATTCCCAATTATTGAAACAGATAGTTCTGTAATAAAAGCGGAAAGCTTAGGACATCCGTTGTTAAATAAAAATAAGCGTATAGATAGCGATTTAACCATAGAAAATGAACAATTTTTTATAGTTACGGGTGCAAATATGGCGGGAAAAAGTACTTTTTTAAGAACGGTTTCCTTGCATATTGTGATGGCAAATGTAGGCTTGCCCGTTTGTGCAAAATCGAGCAATTATTCACCAGTAAAATTGATAACAAGCATGCGTACCACCGATTCGTTAACCGATGATAGTTCGTATTTCTTTTCAGAATTAACCCGTTTAAAATACATTGTGGATGCCATTGAAAAAGAACCCTATTTTATTGTTTTAGATGAAATTTTAAAAGGGACGAATAGCACCGATAAAGCCATTGGTTCCCGAAAATTTGTCGAAAAATTAGTCGCTTCAAATGCAACGGGTATCATCGCAACCCACGATTTAAGTTTATGTGACATTGAAAAGGATCTGGAAGATGTGAAAAACTATTATTTTGACGCTGAAATTATTAACGATGAGCTTTATTTTGATTACAAATTGAAACAAGGTATTTGTAAAAACATGAACGCTTCCTTTTTATTGAAAAAAATGAATATTGTATAGATTAAAAAGTACCAACACCCAAAGACCATGCAACACCAATCTAAACTTCCAAACGTTGGGACTACCATTTTTTCGATAATGAGTGCCCTGGCATCCAAACATAATGCTATCAATTTATCGCAGGGTTTTCCTAATTTTAAAAGTGACCAAAAATTAATCGATTTGGTAAGTAAAGCGATGAATTCGGGGTATAACCATTATGCGCCCATGCAAGGGAATTTAGAACTTCGCAAAGCTATTGCTAAAAAATTTGAATCACTTTACAATACGAGCTATCATCTAGAAAATGAAATTACCGTAACTGCAGGCGCCACTCAGGCTATTTTCACCATTATTTCAACCTTTATAAAGTTGGGTGATGAGGTTATTATTTTTAAACCAGCGTATGATAGTTATGAGCCCAATGTTGAATTAAATGGCGGTAAAGTAATCCCCATTCAATTGCAGTCTTCCAATAATTTTAAAGTAAATTGGAATGAAGTGAAGGAGAAAATTAATAGTCAAACCAAAATGATTATTATCAATACGCCTCATAATCCAACGGGAACTATTTTTTCAAAAGAAGATATGCTTCAGTTGGAAAATCTAACCCAAAACACTAATATTATAGTTTTGAGCGATGAGGTTTACGAGCATATGATTTACGATGGTGAAAAACACCAAAGCGCATGCTTGTTTCCCGATTTAAAATCTAGAAGTTTTGTAGTGGCATCCTTCTGTAAAACCTTTCATAATACGGGTTGGCGTATTGGTTATTGTTGCGCACCAAAGGAACTTATGCAGGAATTTTTAAAAGTGCATCAGTTTAATGTGTTTTGTATTCATCACCCCACTCAAAAAGGTGTTGCAGACTATATGCGAGAGCCAAAACATTATTTAGAATTATCAGATTTTTATGAAGAAAAACGAAATTTATTCTTAAATTTATTAAAGGATTCTAGGTTTAAATTTACACCAGCAAAAGGCACTTATTTTCAAGTGTTAGATTATTCTGAAATCACTCAAGAATATGATGTGGATTTTGCAAAAAGACTTACTGTAGAATCTGGTATTGCTTCAATCCCGTTATCGGTTTTCAATACTAATGATATAGATAATAAGGTGTTGCGATTTTGTTTTGCTAAAACAGATGAAACATTAGAAAAAGCAGCAAATATATTAAACCGTATTTAAGTGACTTTTTAAGTAAAAATTAGTCTAATAAGTATATATAACAATTTAAAATTTTTAAAAATGAGATTATTAGCAGTATTACTTTTTTTAGGTTTCGCCATCAGCCTTCAAGCACAAGAAGTTGATTTCAATGGCGCTACTTATAAAATAAAAGGAAAAGTCATTTTACAAGAAGGCGCAGATGTAACAACAGCACTATCTGCTGAAGATCAAGCAGGTATTTGGGATGCCTTTAACAAACAAAAAGCTTTAGATAAAGAAAGAGCATCAGCAGAAAAAGCTATAAAAAAGGCTGAAAAAGAACAAAAAAAGGCTGAAAAAGAGCAAAAGAAAGCTGAGAAAGCTCAAAAAAAGGCTGAAAAAGAATTAAAAGCAAAACAAAAAGCACAATCTAAGTTTGAAGATGCTAAAGAAGATTATAAAGATGGTTTAGCAAAATACGAGAAATTAAAAGAGAAAGGAAAGCTTTCTCCTAACGATGAAGCTAAATGGCTTAAAAAAATAGAAGGTTTAAAAGAGGATATTGATAAAGCCAAAAAGAAACTTTAGTTATTAAAATTAATATGCAAGATCAACTTAATATCGCTTTAATACAATCGGATTTGGTTTGGGAAAACCCGAAACAGAATCGAAAAAATTTTTCAGAAAAAATTAAAAGTATTGCAAAAGCAGTTGATGTTATTGTATTGCCAGAAATGTTTTCAACAGGTTTTACTATGAACGTTGAAGCTGTTGCTGAAACTATGGATGGTAAAACAGTAACTTGGATGCAAAAAAAAGCTTTAAAAACAGGGGCTGCCATTGTTGGCAGCCTTATTATTTTAGAGAAGGATAAGTATTATAATAGGTTGCTTTTTGTAGAACCATCGGGTGTTATAACAGTTTACGATAAGCGGCACACGTTTACCTTAGCTGGTGAGGATAAAGTATATGCAGCAGGAAATGAAAAAGTAATAATATCCTATAAAGATTGGAAAATTTGCCCTTTAGTTTGTTATGATTTGCGTTTTCCTGTTTGGGCAAGAAATATAGAAGATTACGATGTATTGCTGTATGTTGCCAATTGGCCAAAATCTAGGATCATAGCTTGGGATGCCTTATTAAAAGCGCGCTCTATTGAAAACATGTGCTATACTATTGGCTTGAATAGAGTAGGGTTAGACGATGCTCAAAATGAATATTCAGGTAACTCGGCAGTTTATGATGTTTTAGGTAATGCCATAACACATATAAAGCCTAATAGAGAACAGGTTGAAATAGTTGTTTTAGAACGCAACCATATCAATTATTACCGTAATAAACTTAAGTTTTTACACGATAAAGACGTGTTTAGTCTGAAGTAAATTCCAAAGTTTCTGGGTAGCCCCAATCGGCACGTACTTCTATTTCTTTAAAATGACTCACTTTTTCTGGCTGAGTTTTGTTCAGATAACTACCAGTATCGTACTTGCCATTACCATTCGCATCATGTATCACTCTAATAAAATAGGTGGCAGGTTGTAAATTCATAAAATCTACAGTTTCTGGTTTTGAAGTATATCTTTCAGCTTTCACCTCACCTTTTTCGGTAGTTAGTTGAATGATTAAGGGGTAGTTTGCATTTACTAATGTAAAACGTGCAAAACCAAAATCGGATGCTTTTCTGGTACTTAAAGAATATTTTAAAGTATCGTTTTTATTATCAAAAAAATCGGTAAAAGCTTCTGGTAATACCATCATATTATATTTGTTTTCTTCAGTTTTTTTAAAGTTGAAGAGGTAGGTGTTATTTATCGAATCAAACTCTGTAGTAAAATCAACTTTGGAAGAGTCTTTGTCAATAAGATTCACTTTAGAAGCATCAAAGCGAGTGAAAGGAATACTCCCGGAAATTTTAAAAGGTTGCTCTATGCCAATAGTCCCCGAAGGATTTCCTGCAATGGTTAACGAGTCTTTCTTCTGCTTTCTGATTTTTACCGTGAAATCTTTATCAAAATTAGGATGAGAGATATTTAAAAGCAATGAATCTGCTTCCAACTTAGGCTTATACCAATAATAAAGGGTGTCTGTTTTTGCGTCTTTGGTAATGCGGGTATTAAAATCTTCAGGAATTTCAGATTTAACATTCACCTTCATATTATGGTAATCCCCTTCATAGCCAATTCCTATTTTTTGAGTTGCTGCTATTTGTGGTCGGTTAGCTTTAAAATCCAGATCTTCTTTAAACAATTTAAGGGTGTAAGTAGTATCAGTCGGTACGGTAATAAAGCTTTTATAAAACGCAATTTCATCCGTTTTTTGCTGAAATTTATTATCGCCGTTACCATCCTTTAAAGCCATAAGCATATATTTTCCAGCTTTAATATTATCAATAGAAAATGTTGTAACACTATCCAGTGTATTGGTAATGTATTTAGGTGTTTTTTTGTATATAATAGAATCTGTAAAAGTGGAATCTACTTCATAAAGTGCCACATTTACAAATGTTTCAGGTTGTGTTTTTAAAGCATCAACAATATTTCCCTTTACACTTAAAGAATCTATATAACTTCCTGTTGAAAATACATATCTGTAATACGGGTAGGGGTTTCCTTCGTTATTATCCGTAATACTATTCCCAAAATTAAACGCATAGGTTGTGTTGGGTTGTAACGTATCAAAAATTTTAATGGTAATGTATTTACTAGCCCCCCCAAGCGGTGTTATTTCGGGTTGGGTAGTCATTGGTGGCGAAATAATAAGTTGTTTACTTATATCTTTAATTTTAATGTATTCATCAAAATAAATTTTAATAACCTTACCGTCAAAATTGGTACTGTAATTTTTTGGAAGTTCATCTACAATTTTAGGTGGCGTAATATCTTTAGGGCCACCTTCGGGCGTTCCTCTATTAGCGCAGTTCACAAAAACAAGGCCTAAAAAAATCAATAAAATAAAACTTGAAAGGGTTTTGTTCATCACCAATTTTAAATTTTGTACAAACCTACATAATTTTAAAGATATAACGGTTAACTCTTTAGGCTATTGCTATGGTAGCAACACTTATTTTTATATTTTTTGCATGGTTCAATACACTTATGCAAGCTTCCAAAGTAGCACCTGTAGTAATCAAATCATCCACCAATAGCACGTGTTTGTTCTCTATAAGTTCATGGTTTTTTATGGCGAATAATTCATCGGTATTGTTCCAACGCGCTAACCTGTTTTTAATGGTTTGCGATTGGGTGTTGGTTACTTTTATAAGCACATCATCTATATAATCGGCTTCCAAAGCCTTGGCAATTTGTTGGCCGAATTTAGTAACCTGATTATAACCACGCTTTTTAAGTTTGTTTTTGTGTAACGGTACAGGTATCACCACGTCAACAGATTTGTAATTCTCTAATTCTTTTAATTCGCCACCAAGCCAATTTCCTAAAGAATATCCAATAGTTTCATACCCTTTGTACTTTAAACCGTGAACAAGTTGTTGCACCAATCCTTTCTTTTCAAACCTAAAAAGGGCGGTGCCATTTATAATTTCAGCACGTCCATAAAGCACTTTTTTAACCGTATCATCATTATCAAAATGAAAATTGGTGACGGGTAAATCATGTCTGCAATTCACACAAATAGTATCCTCATTATCATGCAATAAGTTAAGGCAAGCATAACATACTTTTGGAAATAATAAATCAATTACAGGTTTAAGCATAAGAATAATTTTTATTTGGGCGTTACCTTTATCCTGAAACAAGTTCAGGAACCAGGTCGGGCTTTCAGCTATATCTTTTGTTTTTTTGTCATTCCTATAAAGGCAGGAATCTACAACATAAATATAGCCAGCCAAAGCGTATTTTTTTGTGTAAAAAACAAAAGGATGCCGCCTCAATCCCTAACGCATTTAAAAATAAGCAAATTCGCATTTAATTTTTACTAAAGAACGCATTTAGTTTGGTGCGGTTTTTTATTTTTGCACCATGGCAAATAACGACGATCAATTTAAAAAGGTAATCTCTCACGCAAAGGAGTATGGTTACGTGTTTCAAAGTAGTGAAATCTACGATGGATTAAGTGCAGTTTACGACTACGCACAAAACGGTGCAGAACTAAAGAAAAACATTCGTGACTACTGGTGGAAGGCCATGGTACAAATGAACGATAATATTGTTGGTATCGATTCTGCAATTTTTATGCATCCCACCATTTGGAAAGCATCAGGGCACGTTGATGCATTTAACGACCCGTTAATTGATAATAAAGATTCTAAAAAACGCTACAGAGCCGATGTTTTAATTGAAGATTATTGCGCTAAAATTGAAGCAAAAATTGATAAAGAAGTTGAAAAAGCAGCAAAACGCTTTGGTGATGCTTTTAATAAAAAAGAATTTGTTACAACCAATATGCGTGTTGTAGAGTATCAAGAAAAAATAAATACGACGCTTTCGCGTATGGCAAAATCTTTGGAAAATGAAGATTTAGCGGATGTAAAACTTTTAATTGAAGAGTTAGAAATTGCCGATCCATTAACAGGTTCTAGAAACTGGACCGATGTAAAGCAATTCAATTTAATGTTCGGTACTAAATTAGGTGCGTCTGCCGAAAATGCGATGGATTTATACCTGCGTCCAGAAACAGCGCAAGGTATTTTTGTAAACTTTTTAAATGTTCAAAAAACAAGCCGATTAAAAATTCCTTTCGGAATTGCACAAACCGGTAAAGCCTTTAGAAATGAAATTGTGGCAAGACAATTTATTTTTAGAATGCGTGAGTTCGAACAAATGGAAATGCAATTTTTTATTAAACCAGGCACACAAAAAGAATGGTTTGATACATGGAAAGAAACCAGAATGAAATGGCATTTAAGTTTGGGTATGGGAGCTGATAATTACCGTTTTCACGACCATGAAAAATTAGCGCACTATGCTGATGCCGCTACTGATATTGAATTTAAATTCCCATTCGGATTTAAAGAATTAGAAGGGATTCACTCTAGAACCGATTTCGATTTAAGTCAGCACGAAAAATTCTCTGGTAAAAAATTACAGTATTTTGACCATGAAGAGAATGCAAGCTACACACCATATGTATTGGAAACATCTATTGGTTTAGATCGTATGTTTTTAGCCGTATTTTCAAATTCTTTAGTAGAAGAAGAATTGGAAAACAATACCACACGTACCGTTTTAAAATTACCAGCGGTATTAGCTCCTATAAAAGCAGCAGTGTTACCTTTAATTAAAAGAGATGGTTTGCCAGAAATCGCTAAACAAATTGTGGACGATCTAAAATGGGATTTCAATGTGGATTATGATGAAAAAGATGCGGTGGGACGCCGTTACAGAAGACAAGATGCCAACGGTACACCATTTTGTATCACTGTAGATCATGATACTTTAGAAAACAATACCGTTACCATTCGTCATAGAGATTCTATGGAACAAGAACGAGTTAAAATTGAAGATTTAAGAAACATTATCAAGCAAGCGGTTGATGTACGTACTTGGTTAATGAAAATGTAAAATTCCTGCGAAAGCAGGAATCTCATAAAAACCAAAGAGGCTGTCTGAAAAGTGTAATTCTGTGTCATATTGAGCCTGTCGAAATATTTTAACTTACTGATAATCAATATCGGTTTCGACAAGCTCAACCTGACAAAGTAAATATAATACACTTTTCAGACAGCCTCTTTATTGTTAAATACTAATCTGTCTATCAATTTGCTGATCTAAAGAAATGAGTGATTCCGTTCGTAAAACGCCATTAATGGTTTGGATATCATTATTTAGTAATTGCATTAAATGTGCATTATCGAGGGATAGAAGTTTTATAAAAATGTTATAATTCCCTGTGGTGTAATGGCATTCCAAAACTTCGGGAATACGTTTTAACGCTCTTACTACATCGTCATTATCAATGGCTTTGTCTAAGTAAATACCAACAAATGCCAATGTGGAGTAGCCCAATACTTTTGAGTTTATTATAAATTTAGAACCATCAAGAAGTTTTGATTTTTCCAATTTTTTTAACCGTTGATGAATCGCTGCTCCAGAAATGCCAACATTTCGAGCAATTTCCAAAATAGGTGTTCTAGCGTCTGTAGTTAAAGCGCGAAGTATTTTTTTGTCAATACCATCTATGGTAATGGTTTTTGTTTTTTGTTTCATTTGTATAACTTTACAAAAAGGATAAACCTTATTGGGTTTCCTATGGGGCTAAATTCTTTAGTATGTTTATAGCGTTATCATTATTTGGGTTTAGCTCAATTGATATCTTATAATTTTCAATTGCAGCTTGTTTATTTCCAAGTTTTAAAAGGCATTCTGCGTAACTATCATAAGTATTGAATGCGTTTGGATATAATTTAATATTAAGTTGGAAAATTTTTAATGCATCTTCATCTTTTTCTTCTTGCAATAGTGCGTAACCAAAACTATTTAAACCTTTTTCTGAAATGTCGTATTTTGGATCGTTTTTATATTCACTTTCAACAATTTCAATAATTTCCTCAATTGATTTGCTGCTTATTAATTCAATCAATTTAATTCGATTCATCGCTTTGACTCTTTCTTTTTGTTCTTCTAAAGTGGGAACTCCATATTTTAATCTTTCTGAATCAGAAATTTTTGTTGTATCTATTTCTGCCGATTCCCAAGGTTCTTCTGCTCCTTTTCTTAGGTATTGAGTTCCGTAAATTTGAGGTTTATCTATGCTGAGTAAATGTCTATCAATCGCCGCTGCTAAAAGCCATTTGTTTGCAGTTGAGTCTAAATCTACAGATTTTTTCATTAATTCTACTGCCATGCGATAGTGGGTTGAATCTAACCCGTGTTGGAAAATCATTGCAGCATTTTTATAATCTAATGATGTGCGGACTTTATCTGAATCTAATAATTGAATGGTTCTAATCCTTCTTAAACTATCATTTTTTCCTAATAGATCCCAATCTACATCATCGTAATTTCCGCTTCTGTCTAATTGGTCTTTTTTGTATATTTCAATTAATTCCAGGTTATCGTTAAAAGTTTCTGTTGAATTGAGTGTTTGTTTTTTAGTTTTACAGGAGATGGTAATTGTAAGGATTGAAATAATGGTTATTAGCTTGGATTTTTTCATTTGTATCTTCCTTATAAATTTAGAACATAAATGTAGTAATTTAGTTTCAAATTAAAATACACATAAAGGATTACATGTGAATTTTGTTTTAAATAAATTCAATCATAAATATTTTGCATTGGTAGTAGATTTTCTTGAACCAAAAATCAAAATATTTTCGCAAAACAACATTTGTTAAGTAGTTTTGTAACAGTTAATTTAATAAATACTTCATATGAACAAAACAATATTGATTACAGCTTCTATTTTAGGAATTACGGCCATTATTTTAGGTGCGTTTGGGGCCCATGGTTTAAAACCATTAATTTCGATAGAAGCACAACAAACTTTTGAAACGGGTGTGCGTTACCAAATGTATCATGCTATTTTTCTTTTGTTTGTAGGGAGTACTGTGCATATTAGGCTTAAATTCAAAAAACAAATTTATTATTTCACCTTAATTGGTGTTTTGCTGTTTTCTGGTTCTATTTATGGCTTAGCTACAAATGCCCTAACCACATTCAATTTCAAGATAATTGGTTTTATAACGCCCATTGGAGGTTTGTTTTTGATCTTGTCTTGGTTTTCTTTACTTGTTAATTTCTTAAAAATCAAAGATTAAAATAAGAAAAATTTTAAAAAATTATATTATTTTTGAATAATACATAATTTAAGCTTCCAATATGACAAATGACAACCAGATTACGAATACGATTTCTTTGGAAAAATATGGAATAAAAAACGCAAAAGTTAACTATCAATTATCACCAGAACGACTTCATGATATTACCATTGAAAAGGGGCAAGGTGTTGAGGCATCTTCAGGAGCTTTAGCCGTTAATACAGGTGAATTTACTGGGCGTTCTCCAAAAGACCGATTTATTGTAGAGGATGCTATTACAAAAGATAAAGTATGGTGGGGAAACATCAACATACCATTTAACGCTGCTAAGTTTGATGCTTTATATGATAAAGTGGCCAATTATTTATCGAATAAGGAGATTTTTGTTAGAGATTGTTACGCTTGCGCAGATGCCGATTACAAGTTGAATATTAGGGTTGTGAATGAATACCCGTGGAGCAATCAATTTGCATACAACATGTTTTTACGCCCAACGGCCGATGAACTAAAGAATTTCGAACCGGAATGGACCGTCATTAATGCGCCTGGGTTTAAGGCAAATCCAGAAGTAGATGGTACGCGCCAGCACAACTTTGCTATTCTGAATTTCACTAAAAAAATAGCCCTTATTGGAGGCACAGGTTATACAGGTGAAATTAAAAAAGGCATATTTTCTGCATTGAATTTTATTCTTCCAGTATATAAAAACACCTTGCCCATGCATTGTAGTGCCAATGTAGGGAAAGAGGGCGATACGGCTATTTTCTTTGGTTTGTCTGGTACAGGGAAAACAACGCTTTCAACCGATCCGAGTAGAAGTTTAATAGGTGATGATGAGCATGGTTGGACCGCTGAAAATACGGTTTTTAACTTTGAAGGAGGGTGTTATGCTAAAGTAATTAATCTTTCAAGAGATAATGAACCTGAAATTTATGATGCGATTAAAAAAGGAGCGATTCTCGAGAATGTTGTTTTGGATGAAAAAGGCCATGTAAAATTTGAAGATACTTCTATTACACAAAATACGCGGGTTAGTTATCCAATTAATCATATTGAAAACATACAAATTCCTTCGATAGGAAAAAAACCTAAAAATATTTTCTTTTTAACGGCCGATGCTTTTGGTGTATTGCCACCCATATCTAAGTTAACGCCAAGTCAAGCGGCCTATCATTTCATATCTGGTTATACCGCTAAAGTTGCTGGAACCGAAGCGGGTGTTTTAGAGCCAACTCCTAATTTTTCGGCTTGTTTTGGCGCACCCTTTATGCCATTACATCCTACTAAATATGCCGAAATGTTGAGTAAAAAAATGAAGGATTCTGGGGTTAATGTGTGGTTGGTTAATACAGGTTGGACGGGTGGTCCTTACGGTGTGGGAACACGTATGAAATTAAAATACACACGAGCCATGATTAATGCCGTGTTAAATGGTGATTTAGGACTGTATAATTACGATGATTATCATATACATTCTGTGTTTGGTGTAGCACAACCTAGGGAATGCCCGGGCGTTCCAACCAGTGTTTTAAGTCCGAGATCGACATGGAACGATGATGAAGCCTATTACACTACAGCGTTTAAACTAACCAATGCTTTTCGCGAGAATTTTAAAAAATTTGAAAGTTATGCCAGTGAGGAAATTAGACGTGGCGGACCGCAACGTTACGCATTTTAATAAAAAATAAAAAGGGATGATTTTTAATAATCATCCCTTTTTCGTTAGGTTATAAAAATGTTATTTTTTATTTATTTTTTCAATATATTTCTCCAAAGCCATAGTCATTGAAGGTGTTTCGGGGGTTGGTGCAGCAATATCAACACGCAATCCTCTTTCTTCAGCAGCTTTAATTGTGGTATTGCCAAATACAGCTATACGGGTGTCATTTTGTTTGAAATCTGGAAAATTATGAAACAATGAGTCTATTCCAGAAGGGCTAAAGAATACTAAAATATCGTAAAAAACATCGGCCAAATCAGTCAAATCACTAATAACCGTTTTGTAAAAAGTAGCTTGTTTCCAATCTATGCCTAAGGCATTTAAAGTGTCTGGCACTTCATCTTTAACCTTGTCTGTATTTGGTAATAAAAATTTCTCGTCTTTGTATTTTTTAATTAGAGGCAATAATTCCGAAAAGCTACGTTTTCCAACATAAATTTTACGTTTTCTGTACACTACATATTTTTGAAGATAAAAAGCAACGGCTTCAGATTGACAAAAATATTTCATAGAATCTGGCACTTTAAAACGCATTTCTTCAGCAACTCTAAAATAATGGTCGATCGCATTTCTACTGGTTAAAATAAGAGCAGTATAATTGTTTAAATCAACTTTTTGTTGTCTAATTTCTTTTGCAGAAACGCCTTCAACGTGAATAAAAGGCCTAAAATCTATTTTTACTTTTTGTTTTTCTATTAAATCGAAATAAGGCGAGTTGTCTATTTTAGGTTCTGGTTGAGATACTAAAATGGTTTTCACTTTCATAGGTGCAGGTAGTTAATTCTTCTAATTTGAAATAATCACTTTGTATAAAATGATACAGGGTGCGATTTCAAGTGCGCAAAGATATAAAATAAAATAGAAGAAGTTATATTTTATTAAACTTTGATATGCTTTAAGTGAAGTAAATAACCCTGTTAAGATTATGATGAACAATAAAATAACAGTTACGTAAAAAAAGGTTAATGTAGGTTTAAAACTAAATAACAATAAAGCATTAATGGGTATAAGCAAAACTCCCAAATAGTTTTTGTAACTTATTTTTTGAAATAGATATTGGTCTATCATGGCATCCATTTCAAAAAGGCTGCCAATAAGGCGTTCAATAATGACCTTTATTAAAATAAACATGCAAATGCCAAATGAAATTTTAAACATGGTATCTGGCGAAAGTGTATTTGTTTTAGTGAAAAATTCAAAACAAATAAAACTGAATAGTGATAATGATATGATAAGGTTTGTGAAGAGCAAGGCATCAAATTTATCAAAAAATTTTTGATCTCGCGAATAGATTTTCAGATACTTCGAATTTCCTAAAACAGTGGTAAAATCATTAAATCGTTTGGGAGATACCATTTTTGCTATAGCAACAATGGCAAGCCCTAGCATGAGCAAAATGGTAAAAAAATCGTTTGATATAATATCCCTAAGCATAGTGCAAAATTATTGTAAATATTTTAGAAGAAGGTTTAATTATTAAGGAATATTTAAAATAAATAAACCGTTAATAATGTACATTTGCTAAAAATTAATTCATTTTCGTTAAAATAAAAGAATGACCGATACCATTGTTATCATTCCTACATACAATGAAATAGAAAATATAGAGGCTATAATTAGGGCTGTGTTTTCTCAATCTGAAGCTATACACGTTCTTGTTGTTGATGATAACTCTCCCGATTTAACGGGTTTAAAAGTAAAGGAACTCCAAAAAGAGTTTCCAGATAGGTTATTTTTAGAGGTTAGAAAGTTAAAATCTGGTTTAGGTACTGCTTATATTCATGGGTTTAAATGGTGTTTAAAAAAACAATACCAATATATTTTTGAAATGGATGCAGATTTTTCGCATAATCCAAATGATTTGGTTAAATTACACGAAGCATGCCATGTTCAGGGAGCCGATTTAACCATTGGTTCGCGTTATGTAAAAGGTGTAAACGTGGTTAACTGGCCCATGAGTCGGGTGCTTATGTCGTATTTTGCATCACGCTATGTACGTATTATTACAGGCATGAGAATTCACGATACCACCGCAGGGTTTGTATGTTACAAACGTAAGGTATTAGAAACCATAAATTTAGATAAAATTAAATTTATAGGTTATGCCTTTCAAATTGAAATGAAATTTAAGGCCTATTTAAAGGGGTTTGAAATAAAAGAAGTGCCTGTAATTTTTACAGATAGAACATTAGGAGAATCAAAATTAAGTTCAGGAATCATATCTGAAGCTATTTTTGGAGTTATTTCCATGAAAATAAAGAGTCTATTCAAAAAGTAGATAACACATGAAACCAAAAAAAATACTTATTAAAAACGCTCATATTGTAAATGAAGGCATTGTTTTTAATGGCGACATATTAATTGAAGGCGAGTATATTAAAGAAGTTGGCGACTCCATAAGCGCAAAATCTTCCGATGTACATGTTATAGATGCAGAAGGGAAGTATTTGTTGCCAGGAGCTATTGATGATCAAGTGCATTTTAGAGAGCCCGGTTTAACACAAAAGGCGACTATAGAAACCGAAAGTAAAGCGGCTATTGCAGGAGGTATAACATCGTTTATTGAAATGCCAAATACCAACCCGCAAACTACAACTATTGAAAAATTAGAAGAGAAATTTGAAATAGCTTCAAAAACATCATCGGCAAACTATTCGTTTATGTTTGGTGGTACTAATGATAATTTAGAGGAAATTTTAAAGGTAGATGCCAATAACGTTGCAGGGTTGAAACTGTTTTTAGGATCTTCAACAGGAAATATGTTGGTTGATGATGCTAAAGTGTTGGAGAAAATTTTCAAAAGCACCAAGTTACTTATTTCTGTGCATTGTGAAGATGAAGCGACCATACAAAAGAATTTTCAAGAACATTTGGATAAGTTTGGAGATGATATTCCTATAAAATACCATCCTATTATACGAAGTGAAGAGGCTTGTTATTTATCATCTTCAAAAGCTATTAAATTAGCCGAAAAAACAGGGGCGAGATTACATGTATTTCATCTTTCAACTGGAAAAGAAACCAGCTTATTCAGTAATAAAATTCCTTTAAAGGATAAAAAGATTACCGCCGAAGTTTGTATCCATCATTTATGGTTCTCTGATGCCGATTATGATAAAAAAGGAACACTAATAAAATGGAATCCAGCGGTTAAAACAGAAAAAGACAGAGAGAAATTGTGGGAGGCTTTGTTGGACGACCGAATTGATGTGATTGCAACAGACCATGCACCTCATACTTTAGAAGAGAAAAATAATATTTATACCAAAGCGCCATCGGGTGGTCCGTTGGTGCAACATGCATTGCCGGCTATGTTAGAAATGCACCATAAAGGTAAAATTTCAATAGAAAAAATAGTAGAAAAAATGTGCCATAACCCCGCTATTTTATTTCAAGTTGAAAAACGTGGGTATATAAAAGAAGGCTTTTTTGCCGATTTGGTTTTGGTAGATTTGAATAACCCATGGACTGTAAAAAAAGAAAATATTTTATATAAGTGTGGCTGGTCTCCGTTTGAAGGTACCACATTTAAATCAAGAATTACCCATACCTTTGTAAATGGAAGTTTGGTATATCAAAATTCTAAATTTAATGATGTGAAAGCGGCAAAACGATTAACTTTTAACAGATGATAAAAAGACTTCTGATATATTTGAGTATTGTTTTTCTTGTGATGGCATGTGGTTTTGGAGGTCCTAAAAAACCTAAAAATTTGATTTCCAAAAAAACGATGGTCAACATTTTGATTGATGCCAGAATAATAGGGTCTGCTACACTTATTAATAAACAAAAAATGCTTAAACATGGTGTTAAGTTAGAGGACTATGTTTTTGAAAAGTATGGTATAGATAGTTTGCAATTTGCTACAAGTAATGCTTATTATGCATACCATATAAATGATTACGAAGAAATTTATAATACCGTTACCGATAGTTTAGAAGGGTTGAAAAAAACCTTAAAGGAACTGAAATTAAAAGAAGAAAAAGAAGAGAAAAAAAGATTGCAAGATTCTATCGATGCTATAAAAGTTAAAGATTCATTGGATATAATCAAGAAAAAAGATTCTCTAATTCCTAAGACCTTGAAAAAGCATAATGAAAAAGACGAAGGAACCTTAATTAATCCTGTTTCAGATAATTAGCGCCAATCTCCAAAATAGTTTCTTCAATAGGTTTAAAATTATAATTTAAAGCCACCTTGAGTTTCTCGCTGCTATAATCTGTTTCAGACATTAATGAAGATGTAAGATGTTTTGTTAATTGTCTTCGTTTTCCCGTTAATTGGTGTCTTAACCAATCTAGCTTCCAAGCTATACTTAATAAAAAAGCACCTGCTAATTTCCTTGGAGGTGTTGCATTAACAGACTGGGCTAAAGTTTGCAAAAAACGCTTATAGGTCCAATTTTTGGCAACTAAAACAAAACGTTCGCTTGTAATAGTGCTTTTCATTAAATTGGTCATAATTGTTACCACATCGCTTACGGCAATAAGTGCAACAGTGCCAGCGGTATAATATTTAAAGCCTTCATGAGCTTTTTTAAATAAACTGCCCGAGCCGAAACGCCAAATACCAGCACCTAAAATAACTCCAGGATTTACAATTACGGCGTCTAAACCTTCCTGTGTACCGCGCCAAACTTCCATTTCTGCACCATACTTGGTAATGGCATACACGTTGTTATCGTCTTCAGGATTCCAGATAGTTTCTTCAGTAATGGACTCATTGTTAAGTGTTTTTCCCAATGTAGCGGTAGAACTTACATGGCACAGTTTTTTAATATTATTCGAAATGCAAAGGTTTACAACATTAGCAGTACCTTCAATATTCGTTTTTCTTAAAAGTTGGTATTTATCGGGTTCAAAAGAAACCAGAGCGGCACAGTGATATACATAAGTTACATTAATAAACGCTTCCGATAATGCAGGAATATCTAAAATATCGGCTTGTACCCATTCGATAGCTTCAAAAAGCGGAATAAAATCACTCGTGTATGTGGCAAAAACATTTTTAACTTGTTCTAGTTTGCCTTCGCTTCTGTAAATAGCACGTACTTTTTCGTTGTTACTTACAAGATTGTAAAGTAAATGCGAACCGACTAAACCTGTGCTTCCTGTTACTAATATCATGCGACTAAAATAATAAAAAAAAATTTTGAGACTCGGTTTTAGTGTCAGTTTTCAAGCTATGAGACATGTGTTTTACGTCTTCTGTCATTTTTTCAACTTTAAACCATAGAATTGTGCATTGATTTTTATCTTTGCCGTAGTTTTGTGAAAATTGAAAAAAATGATAAAGAATTTTGTAGAAGAATTAACATGGAGAGGTATGATACAAGATAGCATGCCTGGAACCGAAGAACACTTAATGGAGGCCATGCGTAAGGCGTACGTGGGTATTGATCCAACGGCCGATTCGTTACATATAGGGCATTTAGTTGGTGTTATGGGACTTAAACATTTTCAATTGGCAGGACACAAACCAGTGGCGCTTGTAGGAGGTGCTACAGGAATGATTGGTGATCCATCAGGAAAATCATCTGAGCGTAATTTACTTGATGAAAAGACATTAAGGCATAACCAAGATGCAATTAAGGAGCAATTGTCTCGTTTTTTAGATTTTGATAGTGATGCTGAAAATGCAGCCATTATTGTGAATAATTACGATTGGATGAAGAACTTTTCCTTCTTGGAATTTATTCGTGATGTAGGTAAGCACATTACCGTAAATTATATGATGGCTAAAGATTCTGTAAAAAAACGTTTATCATCAGAATCTGAAGTAGGAATGAGTTTTACCGAGTTCACCTATCAACTGGTGCAAGGTTACGATTTTTTGCATTTGTATAGAGACAAACAATGCACCTTGCAAATGGGAGGAAGCGACCAGTGGGGGAACATCACTACAGGAACCGAATTAATCCGTCGTGTTGATGCAGGAAAAGGATATGCTTTAACATGGCCATTAATTACAAAGGCAGATGGTACTAAATTTGGAAAAACAGAAGGTGGTAATATTTGGCTGGATACAGAAAGAACATCGCCTTATAAATTTTACCAATATTGGTTAAACACAAGTGATGTAGATGCTGAAAAATATATTAAAATTTTCACTTTTTTAACCCGTGAAGAAATAGAAAGTTTAATTAAAGAACATAATGAAGCAGCACATTTGCGTGTTTTACAAAAGCGTTTAGCTGAAGAAATAACTACGATGGTACATTCTAAAGAAGAATTAGAAAATGCCATAAAAGCAAGTGAGATTCTTTTTGGAAATTCTACAGGTGATGATTTAAAGAAACTTAAAGAACAAACGTTTTTAGATGTTTTTGATGGCGTGCCTTTAACTGAAATTGCCCGTGCAGATATAGAATCTGGACTGGATATTATCGCTGCTTTAGCAGAAAAAGGAGGTTTTTTAAAATCGAATGGCGAAGCGAGACGTGCTTTAAAGGAGAATTCTATTTCAGTAAATAAAGAAAAAGTGAAAGAGGATTACGCTATCACTTCAACCGATTTAATCAATAATAAATTTGTGTTGTTGCAACGTGGTAAAAAGAACTATTTTATTTTAAGAATCGTTTAATAAATAATAAAGCCTGAGCTTACGCTCAGGCTTTAAACTAACCAACCAACTAAAAAAATTAATTATTCTTTTTCATAGTTATAACTTTGGTCGTAGTTTAGTTTTAAAACTTACACCATATAGAGTTATTTTTTTATAATAAGTTGAAAGCTGTTTTGTAGTTTACAGTACCATTAAATTGCAACCACGAATATCCGAACTATCAAAGCGTCCAATAATTTCAAAAGTGCCATTTTCGTAAACTTTACCTAAATCTTGAGTCGCAATAAAGGAACACGAATTAATATTTGCCAAGTCAATTATATTAATACCACCCGCTTTTTCTTTTGGTAGAATACTTAAAGCATCTTCGGTATCTCGGGTTAAAATGCGTATCCAATTTGGCGTGTTAAAAATACCATGGCCTTTGGAGTAGGCTTGACTTAATAATTCGGTCATGCCATACTCACTATGAATGGTGTCAACACCAAAACCTTGTTTTAATTGTTGGTGAAGTTCTTCACGAATTAACTCTTTTCTACGTCCTTTCATGCCACCGGTTTCCATGATGATGGTATGTTTTAAGTTGAATTGGTAAGTTTCAATAAAGTCTAGCAATGCAAATGAAACACCAATAAGTAATACTTTTTTTCCTTGGGAATCTAAGTTAAGTAGAGTGTCTTTTAATTCCGAAAGGTTATTTAAATAGAAGCCGCTTTCAATGTGTTTTGATTGTTTTATAAAATCCTCAACCATATAAATTAATGAAGATCCTTCACGCTCCAAATAAGAAGGTAATAGTGCTAAAACTACATAATCTTCAACGTTACCATAAAATTGACGGAACCCTTTATTGAAGCTGTCTTTGTAAACTTCTAAATTGGTAACCATATGTTTACTGGTCATGCTTCCCGTAGTTCCAGAACTGGTGAAAGTGGTTTGAATGGATTCTTTAGAACTCAAAACATTATGCGTTTTGAAAAATTGAATGGGAAGAAATGGAATGTCTTGTATTGTTTTTATATCACTGGGGTGTTTGTATAACAAATCGCAAAACGATCGGTAAACACGGTTGTTCTCAAACTGAAATTTAAAAGTTTTTAAAGCCAATTCATTAAATTGGTCTTCGGTTTGTATGTTGAAAATAGCATGTGTGTTTACCATATTGCAAAAGTAGATAAAATAAAAAAGCGCTACCAAACGGTAACGCTTTAAAATTTATAATGGGGTGTAATTATTTTATTACTAATTTTCTGGTTTCGCTTATATTGTTCTCTGTAATTTTTAAAACATAAACGCCTTTGCTTAAGTTTGAAATGTTTAACTCTTTTCCTGTTAAAACAGAACTGAAAATTCGCTTTCCTAAAACATCATAAAATTCAATTTTCTTAGTTAAATTTAGTTTAGATGTAATGTAAATGAAGGTTTTTCCGTTGCTAACAGGGTTTGGATAAATAGATAAGTCTTCTATATTTTGTTGAATAGAAGAAGTGTTAGCGTTATTTTGACTAAACCCAGAAAAGGCTGTAAAAAATGCTAAAACAAAAAATAAAATTAAAAAGTAGTGTTTCTTCATAAGTTCTATTAAACGTTGTAAAGATACTATTTATCTACAAAATTGATGCCAAAAAACTGTTAAAGATATACGTGTTTAAACGAAAGTTTAACTTACTGTAACTTGTTTGTTACCTTAATGTTATTAATTCTATTATATCAATTAATTTCAATAAATTCTTGTTATAAGTTTTATCTTTACTTCATAAACGAGATCTATTGTTTAAAAAATGAAAAAAAAGGACATAAAAATACTACTAGTTGATGATGAACCAGACATTTTAGAAATTGTTGGTTATAATTTATCTGCCGAAGGCTATCAAGTAATTACTGCCGAAAATGGTAGTGAAGGCGTTAAAAAAGCTAAAAAAGAACAGCCCAATTTAATTATACTGGATGTAATGATGCCAGAAATGGACGGTATTGAAGCTTGTGAATTAATTAGAAAAAACCCAGATTTACAAAACACATTGATTGTTTTTCTAACGGCTAGGGGTGAAGATTATTCACAAGTTGCCGGGTTTGATGCTGGAGCCGATGATTACATTACTAAACCAATTAAACCTAAAGTATTGGTAAGTAAAGTAAAAGCATTATTACGTCGCTTTAAAGATGAAGAGGTTGTCGATTCCTTTAAAATTGGAAGTTTAGAAATTAACCGAGACGAATACAAAATAACTTCAAAAGGAAAAGAAATTATTTTACCAAGAAAAGAGTTTGAATTATTATCTTTATTGGCATCAAAGCCAGGGAAAGTCTTTAAGCGCGATGAAATACTAGACAGTGTTTGGGGTAACGAAGTTGTAGTTGGTGGTAGAACCATTGACGTGCACATTCGTAAACTACGTGAAAAAATTGGAGATGACAGTTTTAAAACCATTAAAGGCGTTGGTTATAAGTTTGTAGATTAATGCAATCAAAATTTAAAAAATCATATAAGTTTGCGGTAAAAACATCGCTCTATATAACTATGTATGTAACGCTCTTAATGAGTGTTTTTTTATACATTTTTTATTCTTTTAATGTTTTGTACATCTTATTGTTCGGACTGTCTACCTATATTTTCTCCTTTGTTGTTACTCAATATAGGGTAGAGCGGTTTATTTATAAACGTGTTAAAAAAATATATGACGATTTA
The DNA here is from genome assembly GCF_004341235.1 of Mariniflexile fucanivorans. Lineage (GTDB taxonomy): Bacteria > Bacteroidota > Bacteroidia > Flavobacteriales > Flavobacteriaceae > Mariniflexile > Mariniflexile fucanivorans. Next base: position 219,608 of record NZ_SLUP01000001.1, on the reverse strand, counting down.
ACACTTTTAGAATCTACAAGTATAACAAACGGAACCATTACTACCGACATGAAAACCTTAACGGAAGAAATAGATAAGTTTGCACGTGATAAAAAAATAGAAATAGAATCACTTAAGGTTAGGGAGCAATACAGAAAAGAGTTTTTGGGCAACGTATCGCACGAGTTGAAAACGCCCTTATTTACCGTACAAGGTTATATTTTAACATTGCTTGATGGCGCTATGGAAGATAAAAACCTTAGGGAAAAATATCTGGAACGTGCAAGCAAAGGCGTAGAACGACTAGGTTATATTGTTAAAGATTTAGACATGATAACCAAATTGGAAGTTGGAGATTTAAGTTTAAATGCCGAAGTTTTTAATATCGTAGAACTGGCTGAAAATGTGTTTGATATGCTTGAAATGAAAGCAGCCAAAAAAAGAATCACACTCACTTTTGATACGGACTATTCTAAACCCATATTAGTAAAAGCCGATAAAGAACGTATACAGCAAGTTTTAGCAAACCTGATAGTAAATTCCATAAAGTATGGTAGGGAAAAAGGTACTACCGAAATAAGCATTGAAAACCTTATAAAAAATAAAGTTATTGTTAGGGTTACCGATAATGGTGAAGGCATTGCAAAAAAAGATTTATCCCGTATTTTTGAACGTTTTTATCGTGTAGATAAAAGTGGTTCTCGAAAAGAAGGTGGCTCTGGTTTAGGGCTTTCTATTGTGAAGCATATTATAGAAGCACACGATGAAAAAATATATGTAGAAAGCGAATTTGGCGTAGGAAGCGAGTTTTCTTTTACTTTAGAAAAGGTTAAATAATACATCAAAATTGGTTTTGTGTACAACCGATTTCAAACCAGTAAAATTATTCAATTCCTTTAGTTTTTCCAGAGAAAAAGCTTGTTGGCTACAACTCGGTGCTAAGTTTAATTCCATAAGTCGCGTTGCTAAATATTCTTGTTCAAATTGTCCAGGTGTTGGTATAAAAAATGCTTTTTTGCTAAGTTTTGCTAAATCCATAACAGTAGTGTATCCAGATCGAGATATAATGGTGGCACTTTCGTTAATAGTTTTTTCTAATAAACTAGAGGTCATAAAATTATAAAGAGTCATATTTCCAATAATTTGAATAGTTTGCTCTTTTTCTATAATACCTTTTACAAAAACTACTTTGCCCGAATAGTTTTTTAATTCACTTAAAAGTTTCTTTTCAAGTAAACTACGCTGAGGTTCTGGACCCGATAACAAAACCATTAAATCGTTAGTAATATTCGTATGTCGCTTTTCAAACCTGCTTAAAGGCCCAATGTAGGTTGTTGGTATCTCAAAAGTGTCTGGATGCCCTAATTTTCCGCTTAAATTAATATTATCTTCAACATCAGGAACCCAACAAACGTTAAATTTTTTCATGAATTTTTCATGAACTTTAGTGCTAAACCAAGTAGTGATGCCGCTTAAAACTTTCAATTGATGCGTGATAAACACTGAAGGCACTTTTTTGCTGAAAACACCTAGTCTGTTATCAGAAATAATTCCCGAAATCGTATTGTTTTCTATTAGGTTTTTGGTTGCTTTTTTTTCAGCTTTTATTGCTTTTAACAATTTGGGCGAATCGGTAAGTAATTTTAATTTTAGGAATTTACCATTTTTGGTATAAGTAATATTGTAAGAAGGTAATTCAACCGAGGAAAGTGTAGGAAACTCCTTTTGTAAAAGGATAAGTGCCTCACCATCGCTAGCAATAATAGGTTCAAAACCATGCGCAATCAATGCGTTTATAATAGGAATACATCTTGCAGCATGCCCCAAACCCCAATTTAATGGTGCTACTAATATGCGTTTTTTCAAAAGTTTATTTTTTTTGGCCTGCCCCGATTTTAATTCGGGGGCAGGCTTTATTCATTATTTTATAATATTGATTTCATGAATGTAAATATTCCGCAAGTCGCTTCCCGATTGAAAAAATCGGGAGAGTTCCAACATTTACTCAATCCCTCACGTAATTTTTTGCCAAATTCAAAGATAGGCATACAAATGCTTAGGTATATTTCCTTAATTTTACCAAATCTTTCAAGGGCCTTATTAAACGTTAATTTAAGGTTGTAAAAACAATATTTTCTATATAAATAGAATTGAAAACTAATAAAAAATAAAATAACAAATAAATAGTGGGAAGTAAAAATAAACTAAGAAGATTTAAAGAAAACGAAACCTTCGAAAATGTGTATCAGCCTACAAGAGATGCGTTGGTTAATAAAAATTTTATTTTAAAAGGAAATTGGAACCAATCTGTATTTAAAAATAACAATCCGTTGGTACTGGAATTGGGTTGCGGTAAAGGTGAATATTCGGTAGCGTTAGCAAAAAAATATCCCAATAAAAATTTTATAGGTATTGATATAAAAGGAGCCCGGTTTTGGCGAGGTGCTAAAACGGCGGTTGAAGAACATATTTCAAATGTTGCTTTTTTACGCACTCAAATTGAACTTATAGACCATGCTTTTGGTAAAAATGAAGTAGACGAGATCTGGATTACTTTCCCCGATCCGCAAATAAAGTATAAGCGAACCAAACACCGTATGACGAATGCCGAGTTTTTAGCACGCTATAAAACCGTTTTAAAAAATGATGGCGTAGTAAACTTAAAAACCGATAGCGAATTTATGCATGGCTACACACTTGGTTTGTTGCATGGCGCAGGACACGAGGTTTTATATGCCAACCATAATGTATATAAACAAGACGGTAGCCCAGAGGAAGTTACCAGCATCCAGACTTTCTATGAATCACAATATTTAGAACAAAACAAACCAATTACGTATATTCGGTTTAAAATTAAATAAGTTTGGACATAACCGTTATCTTTTTTTTAGGCTTAATTGTTGCTTTAATAGGCGTTATTCCTCCAGGGTTGTTGAATATGACGGCGGCTAAAATTAGCTTAAAAGAAGGTGATACTAGGGGTGTTGTGTTTTCAATTGGTGTGTGCGTTGTTGTTATAGCACAAACATATATTGCCGCTATTTTTGCGAGGAAATTAAGTAATCATTTAGAAATAGTTGATGTGCTTCAGCGGGTCGCCTTTGTTATTTTTGTTCTTATAACCATTTACTTTTTATTTGTAGCTAAAAAAAAACCAAAAGAAGTTTCAGAAACTGCTAGGTGGAGCAAAAAGGGTAGGTTTTTTCAAGGGGTGTTTTTATCGGCTATCAATATATTTCCTATTCCATATCAAGCGTATATGACTATTACTTTGGCGTCGTTCAATTGGTTGGATTTTAGTCAAATTAGCATCATATCTTACGTTGCAGGAGCTGCCATGGGTACGTTTGTGATGCTTTATGTGTACATGTTTTTTTTCGACCGAATAAAGGATAGGTCTTTTACATCCCAAAAAAGTATGAACTATCTTATAGGAGCAATAACGGGTATTATTTCAATTATTACTTTAATCAATATTATAAAGGAAATGTAGTGAATGAAACCAGAAACCCTCAATTTTTTTGATAAAGTTTATGAAATTGCAAAACAAATACCTTATGGTCGCGTAACAAGTTATGGCGCTATAGCAACCTATTTAGGTGCTGCAAGAAGCGCGCGTATGGTTGGGTATGCTATGAATGGTTCGGTAGGTAAAGATGTGCCAGCACACCGCGTTGTAAACCGAAAAGGTTTGCTTACAGGCAAGCACCATTTTGATGGAACCAATTTAATGCAACAACTTTTAGAAAGTGAAGGCATTGAGGTTAATGAAAACCAAATCCAAAATTTTGAAAACGTTTTTTGGAGCCCTTCAAAGGAATTGTGATTGTTTTTTTTATTTCTGAAAATCCACATAGTTCTATACAAAAAAATATCATAAAAACTTCTAACTTATGTCATCTGTCTTCCGTCTTTAATGATTATATTTGTATATTAGAATGATTCTTAATTAACATATAAAAATAATAGAATTTTTAAAGGTTTAGTCTTATTGAATGCTCTTTTAAATTTTATTACATCCATTACATATTACATAAAAAATGAAGCTTAATAAACAAGACATACTTAAAGCACTAGAAACTATTACAGTTGGAGGTGAAGGAAAAAATATGGTTGAAAGTGGTGCAGTAACCAACGTTATCACTTTTGGCGATGAGGTTATTGTAGATATTACTATTACAAACCCAAGCTTACAAGCTAAAAAGCGTACTGAAGTCGATATTTTAAAAACCATACACGAGCAGGTTTACGAAAAAGCTAAGATAACAGTTAACGTAAAAGTTGATGCACCTGCAACACCAAAAGCAAACGTTATTAAAGGAAGCCCAATTCCTGGGATTCAAAATATAGTAGCGGTAGCATCTGGAAAAGGTGGTGTAGGTAAATCTACAGTAACATCTAATTTAGCAGTAACTTTATCAAAAATGGGTTTTAAAGTAGGTGTATTAGACGCCGATATTTACGGGCCATCCATCCCAATTATGTTTGATGTAGAAGCTGAAAGACCTTTAGCCGTAAATATTGATGGGAAATCTAAAATGAAACCAGTTGAAAATTATGGAGTAAAAGTGTTGTCCATTGGGTTTTTTACACAACCAGACCAAGCCGTAGTTTGGCGAGGTCCTATGGCAGCAAAAGCTTTAAATCAAATGATTTTTGATGCCCATTGGGGAGAACTTGATTTTTTATTAATTGATTTACCTCCAGGAACTGGCGATATTCATTTAAGTATCATGCAATCATTGCCTATTACAGGAGCAGTTGTAGTTAGTACACCACAAAACGTGGCATTAGCCGATGCTAAAAAAGGTGTTGCTATGTTTCAACAAGAAAGCATTGATGTGCCCGTATTAGGGATTATTGAAAATATGGCATACTTTACTCCAGAAGAATTGCCTGAAAATAAATATTATATTTTTGGGAAAGAAGGTGCCAAAAACCTAGCCGAAGATTTAAATATACCATTTTTAGGAGAACTTCCTTTAGTGCAAAGTATTAGAGAAGCAGGCGATGTTGGTCGTCCAGCAGCGTTACAAACAGGAACTCCACTAGAAGAAGCTTTTGAAAAATTAGCTCAAAATGTAGTGGAAGAGGTTGTAAGACGTAACGACGATTTACCACCTACCGAAGCTATAAAAATTACAACTATGGCTGGATGTTCATCAGTTAAAAAGAAATAAATGACAACAAAAGAAGTTAGAGAGAATGTTGAAAAAGCACTAGATGAAATTCGCCCTTTCCTGCAAAGTGATGGAGGTGATATTAGGTTGTTGTCTATTGAAGAAAATGACACCTTGGTGAAAGTTCAATTGGAAGGTGCATGCGTAGGCTGTAGCGTAAACCAGATGACACTAAAATCGGGTGTTGAAATGACCATAAAAAAGTACGCGCCCCAAATAGAGCGCGTACTTAATATACAATAGAGTTTAAATGGTTATTTTTGAATAACCATTTTTTTTATCCCTTAAATTATTTTTTCTTCTCTTAGAAGGGTGTCTAAGCTATTTGCAACATCATAGCAATTACTAACTTTAGAAACTTCGTTGCAAAATTTGTCATTCATGTTATTGCCTGTACAATTAAATTCTGATAAGTTAACTTTTTCGAATTTTTTATTTATTTTTTTACATTGCTTGTAAAGACTATCAATAGTATTATATTTTGAGGTCTCTATTCCTTTTTTTATAAGATAACCTCTTAAATAATTTTCTATGGCAAATTGAGAATTTTTACATACTAAAAAAGTAACAATATCTTCTTCCGGTTTAAATAACTCCTTATCTGCTTGGTTCAATTTTTGGGCTGCATCCAGTAAATGCTTGTTGGCGTCATTTTCCATAATATTATTTTAGTGTTTATTCTAAAATTAAAAATTCTCCATGCTATAAATTAATAGCACGGAGAACCTTCAAGTTTAGTTTGTTATTACATATCTCTATAAAGTTCCAAACGTTCCCATTTAGAATGAACTTCATCTTGAGCTTGAGTTAATAATTCAGCTCCTAATGTTGCATTTTCTTTAACCACTCTAGTAAAACGTGATTCGTTATACATAAAGTCGCTTAAAGGGATGCTTGGCGCTTTAGAATCTAGACTAAACCTTTTTCCTTTTGGTTTAGAAGGATTAAATCTAAATAATGGCCAATATCCAGAATCTACAGCTTTTTCTTGTTGTTTAATAGCATGTTTCAATTCGTAACCATGCTCGCCACAATGTGAATAAGCGATAATTAATGATGGTCCAGGATACTCTGCTGCTTCTTGAATAGCTTTAAGAGACTGCATGTCTTTGGCTCCCATCGCTATTTGAGCAACATATACGTTTCCGTAAGAAATTGCTTGTAAAGCCATGCTCTTTTTGCTTGTTTTTTTACCGCCAATAGTAAATTTGGCACTAGCTCCAAGAGGTGTAGATTTAGATGCTTGTCCACCCGTGTTCGAATAAACTTCGGTATCCATTACCAAAATATTAATATCCTCTCCGGTTGATAAAACGTGATCAACACCACCGTAACCAATATCATAAGCCCAACCATCGCCACCAAATATCCAAACCGCTTTTTGGCGTAAATATTCAGTTAGTTGATTTAATTTAAGTGCTTCGTCTGTGTTAATAACTTCTAAAGCTTTCTTAAGTGTTGCAATATCGGCATGTTTTTTAGCTTTTTCAACTTCAGTTACTTCAGGATTATTTAAAATGGCTTCAACCAATTCACTACCAACTGAAGATTCTAACGATTTCAATAAATCAACCGCTATTTCTTGTTTTTTAGTAAGTGCGAGTTTCATACCTAAACCAAATTCAGCATTATCTTCAAATAAAGAGTTTGCCCAAGCTGGTCCTCTACCAAATTCATTCTTTTTGTAAGGAGTTGTTGGTAAGTTTCCACCATAAATTGAAGAACATCCTGTTGCGTTGGCTATCATAATACTATCGCCATACAACTGCGTAATCATTTTTATGTAAGGTGTTTCACCACATCCAGAACAAGCTCCAGAGAATTCAAATAATGGTTCTAAGAATTGTGATCCTTTTAAATTAGTAATCTGTAATGCCGTTCTATCATTATAAGGTAGGGTAACAAAGTGATCCCAATTTACATTTTCTACTTCATCAACTTCAATTTTCTTATGCATATTAATAGCTTTGAAGTTTTCGTCCTCTTTAGAAACTGCTGGACAAATTTCCACACAAAGATCACAACCTGTACAATCTTCTGGTGATACTTGTAAAATGTAAGAATCATTTTCTTTAGAGAATGGTCTACCTATTGCTGGCACACTTTTTAAAGAAGTTGGGAAACTAGCTAAATCTTCGTTAGAAACTACTTTAGAACGAATTGCTGCGTGAGGACAAATGGCGACACATTTATTACATTGTGTACACAAATCGGCATCATCCCAAATAGGAATAAAATCTGCAATTCCACTTTTTTCGTATTGGGTAGTTCCAGTAGGGAAGGTTCCATCTACGGTGAAGGCACTTACAGGAAGTTCGTCTCCAAATCCAGCTAATATTTTTTCTAAAACATCTGTAACAAATCCATCAGGCGCATTTCTCATGGCCGATGCTAATTGTTTTTCGCTTGTTAAAGTTTTTGGATAATCTACTTGGAATAAATTTTCTAATGCTTTATCAACCGCATTAAAGTTCATTTTAACCACTTTTTCTCCTTTATGAGAATATGATTTTACAATGGCGCCTTTAATTTTTTCGATAGCCTCTTCTCTTGGTAAAATTCCAGAAATGGCAAAGAAACACGTTTGTAAAACAGTATTTGCACGTTTACCAAGTTTTGCATCATGCGCCACTTGAGTAGCATCAATAACATAAAACTTAATTTCTTTTTCAATAATTCCTTTTTGAATTTGAATAGGTAATACATCCCAAATTTCATCTTTAGTATAAGGAGAATTCAATAAGAAAGTTCCGCCATGTTTTAATTCGGAAATCATATCGAATTTTTCAATAAAATTAAATTTATGGCTGGCGATGAAATCGGCTTTATCTACTAAATAGTTTGAATTAATTGGTTCTGGACCAAAGCGTAAATGCGAAATAGTTTGTGCGCCAGCTTTTTTAGAGTCGTATACAAAGTATCCTTGTACATAGTTATCTGTGGTTTCGCCAATAATTTTAATTGAGTTTTTGTTGGCTCCTACAGTTCCATCAGAACCTAAACCATAAAACATACAATTAATAGTTTTAGTTTTTGTGTCGAATGACGGATCGAAGTATAAACTTGTAAAAGTCACATCATCATTAATACCTATAGTGAAGTGATTTTTAGGTTTTTTATTTAATAATTCATCATAAATTCCTTTAACCATTGCTGGTGTAAATTCTTTTGATGATAATCCATAACGTCCTGCAACAACAATTGGCATGTCTCTGTCACTTTCATTAAGGGCGGTAACAATATCTAGGTAAAGTGGGTCGCCAACGCTTCCTGGTTCTTTAGTTCTATCTAAAACAGCTATTTTAGTAACTGTTTTTGGTAAAGCATCAACAAAAGCTGCTATAGAGAAAGGTTTAAACAAGCGTACAAAGATAACACCTACTTTTTCGCCATCGGCCAACATAACTTCTAAAGCTTCTTTTACAGGGCCTTCTGCAGAACCCATAATTATAATAACGCGTTCTGCTTCAGGGTGTCCTAAATAATCAAACAAATTGTATCTACGTCCTGTGTGTTCAAAGAACTCGTCCATCGTTTCTTGAACGATTCCAGGTACTTTGTCATAAAATAAATTACAAGCTTCTCTAGCTTGGAAAAATACATCAGGATTTTGAGTAGATCCTCTTAAAACGGGATTATCAGGATCTAAAGATCTCTTTCTATGAGCCATTACCTCAGGCTCTGGCATCATCGTTTTAATAACGCTGTCTGGAATACCATCAATTTTAGAAATTTCATGCGAGGTTCTAAAACCATCGAAAATATTTAAAAAAGGCACTCTTGATTTTAAAGTTGCTACTTGAGAAATCAATGCAAAATCATGTGCTTCTTGCACAGAACCACCAAATAACATAGCGAACCCTGTTTGACGGCAAGCCATAACATCGGAGTGGTCTCCAAAAATTGATAAAGCATGTGTTGCTATAGTTCTAGCTGCAACGTGTATAACGCAAGGCAATAATTCACCGGCGATTTTATACATATTAGGAATCATTAACAATAAACCTTGTGAGGCCGTAAAAGTAGTAGTTAACGCTCCTGCTTGTAATGACCCATGAACAGCTCCTGCTGCACCACCCTCACTTTGCATTTCCACAATTCGTGGTGTGTTTTCCCAAATATTTTTTTTCCCTTTCGAACTATAAAGTTCGGCATGTTCTCCCATAGGTGACGACGGTGTAATGGGGTAAATAGCACAAACCTCGTTTGTTTTATGCGCTATAATAGCCACCGCCTCGTTGCCATCACATATTAGTTTTTCGAATTTTTTTTCCATGATAAATATTAAGTTTAAATCGAATTTATATAGTATAAGAAAGGTGAAAATTAGTAACTATATGAATTAAATTATATGATTTATATCAGTTAATGGTTAATAATGAAGCTTTTGCATGTTAATTTAGAATAAATGTACAAGAAGCTTGAAGTTTGTTTTGTTGTATAAAAAGATAAAGGAGCTATTAATTTTTAAATAGCTCCTTGTAAAAATATCTCTTACTTAAATTACTCTTGATGTAACCAAGCTTTTTTCGCTAATAAAACATCTTCGCTTTCAACAACATTTACATCAGGAATACAACAGTCAACAGGACATACTGAAGCACATTGTGGTTCATCATGAAATCCTACACATTCTGTACATTTTCCTGGTACTATGAAATAGAAGTCGTCAGATAATGGTTCGTTCTTTTCGCTAGCATCCATTTCATCCCCATTAGGGAGTTTTATATTGCCGCTTAAAGCAGTTTCATCTGAATAAGCCCATTCTTGAGAAGGTTCGTAAATTGCGTTATTTGGACACTCAACAATACAAGCATCACAATTAATACATTCATCGGTTATAATAATTGCCATAATATAATTTATTTAGATGTGTAAAATTATGTTTCATTTTAGTTTATAAATATGATTTTTGTCACCTTTAAAAATAAAAATGAAAATTATATTTGGAGATTAGGTTCTAAGATTTAGATTTTTTTTCATTCAATTGAATTATCATGGCAGATATTAAAACTACAAAGAAAAAAAAGCTACAACACGAAATATTGGATGCTGTAGTTATAAGATTTGTTGGAGATTCTGGAGATGGTATGCAGTTTACGGGAACCCAATTTTCGGGCACCTCTGCTATGTTTGGTAATGATATTGCCACATTTCCCAATTACCCATCCGAAATTAGAGCACCCCAAGGCAGTCTTTATGGCGTATCTGGGTTTCAAGTGCATATTGGAAGCGTAGAAGTTAGTACCCCAGGTGATAACGTAGATTTATTGGTGGCCATGAATCCTGCGGGTTTGAAAACGAATTTGTTTGCAGTAAAAGCGGGTCATACTATTATTGTAGATACTGATGCTTTTACTAAGAAGAATTTAGATAAAGCAAAATATGAAACCAACCCTCTAGAGGATGGTAGTTTAAATAATTATAGGGTAATTGAAGTTGCGATGACTTCCTTAACCAAAGCCGCTTTAAAAGATGTTTCTGGAATAGATAATAAGATTATTACACGAAGCAAAAATATGTTTGCACTAGGCATGGTATATTGGATGTATCATCGCTCTGTTCAACATACCATCGATTTTTTTAATAAGAAATTCAGCAAAGAACCTACTTTAATTGAATCTAATGTAAAGGTTTTAAATGCTGGTTATTTTTATGCGGAAACTTTAGAACTGATACCAAATGTGTATAGTATTGCACCCGCAAAATTACCTGAAGGCACCTATAGAATTATTATGGGGAACACTGCAACCGCTTGGGGGTTTTTAGCAGCTGCCGAAAAATCGGGGTTGGAATTGTTCTTAGGGTCTTACCCAATTACTCCTGCTACCGATATTTTGCACGAATTGGTGAAACATAAACATTTTGGGGTAAAGGCCTTTCAAGCTGAAGATGAAATAGCGGGTATCGCATCTGCCATTGGTGCCTCATTCGCTGGCGATTTGGCTTTAACTACAACCTCGGGTCCTGGACTTGCTTTAAAAGGTGAAGCTTTAGGTTTGGCTATGATGGTGGAATTACCACTTGTGGTTGTAAATGTACAACGTGGTGGTCCTTCAACGGGATTGCCAACAAAAACCGAACAATCAGATCTATTACAAGCCATGTATGGAAGAAACGGTGAAAGCCCCGTAATTGTAATAGCGGCTAGCACACCTGCAAATTGTTTCGACTTTGCATACCAAGCCTGCAAATTAACTTTAGAACACATGACGCCTGTTATATTGCTAACAGATGGTTATATAGCCAATGGTTCGGCTCCTTGGAAAATCAAAAGTGTTGCCGATATGCCTGAAATAAAAAACAACCTCATAAAAGAAGTTAAGGAAAATTGGCATCCGTATGATAGAGATGAAAATACTTTAGCTAGAAATTGGGCTGTTCCAGGAACTTTTGGGTTAGAACATAGAATAGGCGGTTTAGAAAAAGATAAAGTGACAGGAAATGTGTCGTATGTTCCAGAAAATCATGAATACATGACCAAAATTAGAGCCGAAAAAATTAAGCGTGTCCAAAATTATATCCCAGATGTGAAAACAGAATTTGCTAATGAAGGCGATTTGTTGGTAATAGGTTGGGGTGGTACTTATGGCTCCCTACATTCGGCGGTAAAAGAAATTAATAAAGAAGGCTATAAGTCTATTGGTTTTGCGCATTTCAATTATTTGAATCCGCTTCCTAAAAACACAGAAACGGTATTAAAAGCGTTTAAGAAAATTATTGTTTGCGAATTAAACAGCGGACAATTTGCTAAAGTTTTAAGAATAAACTTTAATGGTTTTGAATTTTTGCAATACAATAAGGTACAGGGTTTGCCTTTTGGGAATGATGAATTAATTCAGAAATTTAAACAATTAGTAAAATAGTCATGGAAACAACAGCTATAGAAAAATATACGTTTAAAGATTTTGCTAGCGATCAGGAAGTGAGATGGTGTCCTGGTTGTGATGATTACGTCATTTTAAGAGCTATGCAAAAAGCCCTTCCGGAAATGGGCGTAAAAAAAGAAGATGTTGTATTTATTTCTGGTATTGGATGTTCTTCACGCTTTCCCTATTATATGGATTGTTACGGTATGCATGGCATCCATGGACGCGCTCCAGCAATTGCTTCTGGTGTTAAGTTGGCCAACCCTAATTTAAGTGTTTGGGTAATTACAGGCGACGGTGATTCTATGGCTATTGGCGGAAACCATTTTATTCATGTGCTAAGAAGAAATATCGATTTAAATATTGTTCTTTTTAACAACGAAATTTATGGTTTAACTAAAGGGCAGTTTTCCCCAACATCGTTGGTCGGTCAAAAAACAAAATCATCACCTTACGGAAATACCCAACCACCTTTTCAACCTGGCGAATTGGCTATTGGTGCCCAAGCACGTTATTTTGCTCGATTAGGAGGAAATACGCCTAAAGAGATGACAGAAGTATTTATTGATGCCGAAAAATTCAACGGAACTTCTTTAATTGAAATATTACAAAATTGCGTTATTTTTAATGATGGATGCTATTCAAAATACACCGACAAAGATGTTCGTGAGGATAAACAGTTGTATGTTGAAGATGGCAAACCAATGATTTTTGGAAAAAACAGAAATAAAGGTTTGGTGTTAAATGGCTTGAAATTAGAAGTTGCAACCATTGGTGAGAATGGCATCACAGAGAACCATATTTTAGTACATAGCGCCAATGAAAAAGACCCAACCTTGCACCAAATGTTGGTACGATTGGAATATCCTTTAGTAACAGGAATTATAAGACGTTTTGAAGATATTACTTTAGAAGAAAGAGAAGATGCTTTGACTAAAGAAGTGAAATCTAGATCAAAATTTAAGAAAACGGATGATCTTTTCTTTTCTGGTGAAACCTATAAAGTGCATCAAGCACCTTTAAAATAAGGTAAACTAAGCCTTACAAAAAAAGCAAATTATACATAATATTATTAAATATTGTGTCACCTTATAGCCAGTCGGAAAGGTTCTTGTAATCGATAAATTCTATGGGTTTCAGCTTGCTTTGTAAAACTAGCACATTTCAGAATATATTTTTAAAAAGTTTATGCTCAATTTGATATTAAGCATAAGTTTTTTGATTCTTAATTTCTGCCTAAATACTTTTAAGCTTCTTTAAACTAAAGCTGTAAAACCTAAAAAAGCTAAAGATAAAAGTCCCGCCACTAACAAATTTATGGGTACACCTTTCATTACTTTTGGAAGGTCGGCAAGTTCTAAATGTTCTCTAATACTAGCAAAAACAATTAATGCCAATGCAAATCCAAGCGAGTTTGATATAGCGTAAAAAACAGCTTTCAATAGGCTGCCGTTGTCCAAACCTAAAGCTAAAATAGCCACACCTAAAACCGCACAATTTGTTGTAATTAAAGGAAGAAAAACACCTAAAGCTTGGTAAAGTGCTGGACTTACTTTTTTAAGGATGATTTCAACCATTTGAACTAAAGCAGCAATAACTAAAATAAAGGATATGGTTCTTAAATAATCCAATCCTGCTGGTATTAAAACATATTGATGCAATAGGTAGGTAACGGTTGTGGCAATCGTCATAACAAATAATACAGCACCAGACATACCAACCGATGTTGAAACTTTATTGGAAACACCTAAAAACGGACAAATGCCTAAAAATTGTGATAATACTATATTGTTTACAAATACGGCAGCTATGAGTATAATTACATAATCCATATCTAAATTGTTTTATTTGTTAATTTATTAAAAAGAACAGTTAAATAAGCTAATGCTATAAATGCTCCAGGAGGTAAAATGAACAAGATGAAGGTGTTCGCGTTATCTGGAACAAATTTCAATCCGAATAAACTACCACTTCCTAAAATTTCCCGAACTGCTCCTAAAACAGTTAAGGCCATTATGAAGCCAATACCCATGCCTAAAGCATCGAGAATAGAGGCCATTATATTATTCTTTGATGCAAATGCTTCTGCGCGTCCTAAAATGATACAGTTTACTACAATTAACGGAATAAAAATCCCTAATTGTTCATATAGAAAAGGCACGAATGCTTCCAAAATCATTTCAACGACTGTAACGAAGGATGCAATAATAATGATGAATGCTGGAATACGAACTTTAGCTGGAATTACGTTTTTTACTAGCGATACTGCTACATTCGACATTAACAATACAAATGCCGTAGCAATGCCCATGCCCAATCCGTTATAAGCTGATGAGGTAACCCCCAATGTAGGACACATCCCCAATAACATAACGAAAATGGGGTTTTCTTTTATAATGCCCTTTAAGAAATTTTGCTTTTGATTTAGTATTTCGGCCATAACTTAATTTTTTAATTCAATTAATGAACCATTGTTTTTTATAAAGGCATCGTAAGCCATTTGGGTAGCATCACAGAATGCTCTGGATGAAATGGTAGCACCGGTTAATGCATCTACATCACCACCATCTTTTTTAACTTTCAGTTTAAAAGTTGAAATATTCACACCTTTAAATTGTTGTAGAAATTTATCTTCAGTCAATTTTGTTCCTAAACCTGGGGTTTCTTTTTGTTCTAAAACTACCACGTTCTCAATCTCGCCAGTAGGTTTAAAACCAATCATGATTTTAATTAAACCACTAAAACCTTTATCGGTAGTTCCAATAACGGCAGCACCAACAAATTCATTTTTTAAATAGGCAGGATATATTTCAACGCTATCGGCAACCGCTTCAGATTTTATAAGTTTCATATCTTCAACAGGGTTGTTATCAAAATCAGGTAATACCAATTTTAAGGCATTTACTTTTTTCTCTAATTTTGCCTTTGCTTTTGGTGCAATGGTTAAATCGTTTACAAACCCCAATGAAAATCCAGATATAACAGTAATTATCAAAAGTGATAATAGCATTCCTAAAAAAGAGGATTCTTTCTTACTCATAATTACACAATTTTAGCTTTTATTTTAGCACCAAACCTTTTTGGTTTAAAATAGGTATTGATTAATGGTACAAAGGCATTCATAATTAAAATAGCAAACGAGATACCTTCAGGATACGCGCCAAAAAGTCGAATAATAACGGTAATGGCTCCAATGCCAATTGCGAAAATTACCATCCCTTTTTTGGTCATTGGGCTAGTAACTAAATCTGTTGCCATA
The DNA here is from genome assembly GCF_004341235.1 of Mariniflexile fucanivorans. GTDB lineage: Bacteria > Bacteroidota > Bacteroidia > Flavobacteriales > Flavobacteriaceae > Mariniflexile > Mariniflexile fucanivorans. The sequence goes on along the minus strand of NZ_SLUP01000001.1, from coordinate 204,321 downwards.
TAAAATGCTCCAAGAATAGCGCCTCCAGATAAAATATGAATGACAGGGCTAGCATAGTGTTCAGGGTCTATAAACCAGAAAATGCCCGTCATAACCGCCATAGTTGCCAATACGGTAACAGGAATATGCCATGAAATAACTTTTTTATACAGTAGGTATAAGCCTCCTAATAATAACGCTAATGCCGATATTTCACCTATCGAACCGCCAGTAAAACCTAAAAGCATATTGGTAGTATTGGGTAATTGAGCACCTATTTCCGTCATCGTTTTACCAAAAAGTAAACCTTCCTTAATAACACCCAAAGATGTTGCTCCTGTAACGGCATCTACAATATTGGTGTTGTTTACAATGGCTGTTGGCCACATGGTCATTTGTACAGGAAAGGATACCAATAAGAATACTCGACCTACTAATGCAGGGTTAAAAATATTGAAACCCAAACCTCCAAAAGAAAGTTTTGCAATACCAATAGCTACTAAACTACCCACAATAACCATCCAAATTGGAAGGTTTGAAGGTAAATTGAAAGCCAATAATATTCCCGTTAGTAAAGCGGAGCCATCGGTTATGGTGACGGCCGTTTTAAAAAGATATTTCTGAATGCCGTATTCAAAAAGTAAACAGGAAATAATGGCAACAGACGTTACGATTAAGGCGCTAACACCGAATACATAGACAGAAACCAAAAAAGCAGGTATTAAGGCGATGATAACATCGTACATGAGTTTTTTTGAAGTTCTATCGGAATGGACGTGCGGAGAAGCAGATACAATAATAGGTTGCTCGCTCATAATTAATTTTTAGCGGTATTTAATTTTTTAACAATTTGTTTTCCGAAGCGTATATAATCTAATAAAGGACGATGTGAAGGGCACACATAACTACAAGAACCACATTCAATACAGGTCATTATATCTTCAGCGGAAGCTTTTTCATACATGCCTTTTTCTGAAAGATTCATTAATAAGTGTGGTTCTAATCCCATAGGGCATACAAAAACACATTCCCCACAACGGATACAGTTTTTTGGCTCGCCTCTGCTGGCTTCATCTTCATTAATTACTAAAATTCCTGATGTTCCTTTGGTTACAGGAACATCTGTGTTTTTTATAGCTTTTCCCATCATAGGGCCACCATTCACTATTTTACGAGTACCTTCTGGTAACCCTCCAACTTCATTTACTAAATCGGTAATTGGCGTACCTATTTTTACCCAATAGTTTGCTGGATTTTCTAATTTTTTACCAGTAACGGTAACAACACGTTCCGTAAGCGGTATGTTATGTTGAATGGCTTGATAAATGGCGAAAATAGTACCAACATTATGTACAATAACACCAACATCTAATGGTAATCCGTTTTTAGGAACTTCTCTATTTAAAATAGCTCTTACCAATTGTTTTTCGCCACCTTGCGGATATTTAACTTGTAAGGCGGCTACTTTAATTTTTTCGTTGTTTTGAGTCAATTTCTTAAAGATGTCTATCGCATCTTTTTTATTGTTTTCAATACCAATAACTGCTTTGTTTATATGTAGCGCATGCATTAAAATTTCTATGCCTACTATAATTTCTTCTGCTTTTTCCAGCATTAAACGATGGTCTGCGGTTAAATACGGTTCGCATTCTACACCATTTATTATAAGGTGGTCCAAAACGGTACCTTCCTTAACACTCAATTTTACATGCGAAGGAAATGTTGCGCCACCTAAACCTACAATACCATAATCATTTATTTTTTGAAGGATGGCTTTAGGTTCTAAGGTAATATCTTTAATTAAAGGATAATCAACCTCTTGAAAATTGGCTTCATTTTTTGGGTCGGTCCTAATAATGATACATTGTTTTTTGTAACCAGAAGTATCAATGATAAGGTCCAATTTGGTAACGGTTCCTGCAACGGGAGAATGTACATTTGAAGAAACAAAACCACCAGATTTAGCAATAACCTGACCGATTTCAACCGTGTCTTTTACATTAACAATTATTTCTGCAGGGATACCAATATGTTGTGATATGGGAACATATACAACCTTGGGCACCGTCATTCTTTTAATGCTTTTGGAAGATGTTATCTTGTTTTCTGGAGGATGAACACCACCTTTAGGAAATGTTTTAAGCATCGGTTTTTATTTTTTCAGGTTCAACAATGGCTTCAACCTTTTTTACTTTTTTTGGGGGAAAATTGGTTTCTATAATCGAATGCGTTGGACACACTTCTACACATTTTCTGCATAATGTACAAGTAATAGGATCTATATAAGCCAAATTATTCAGCATGGTTATGGCATCTTTAGGGCAAATATCTTCACATTTAGAGCACCCAATACACGCCACATCGCACGATTTTTTCGCAATTCCTGCTTTGTCTTCGTTCAAGCAACCCACAAATATTTTTAAATCTTTTTTGTGTTTTGGTCGCATTTCAATAATATCCCTTGGGCAAGCTTCTGCACAGGCACCGCATGAGGTACATTTATCGGTGATTACCACTGGTAGCCCTGTAGCTTCATCCATATACATGGCGTCAAACTTACAAACAGCAACACAATCGCCATCGCCTAAACATCCATATTGGCAATCGGTTTCACCACTATAAATCATAGCAGAAATGGCACAATTTCTGGGGCCTTGATATTCAGTGGTTTTGGGTCGTACATCGCAGGCACCTTGACAGCGAATCACGGCTAGCGTAGGCTCTTTTTCGGCCACTTGTTTGCCTAAAACTTCAGCAACCATTTTCATAACGGCATTACCGCCAACGGGGCAAAAAAGATCTGAGATATCTTCTGTTTTAACTAATTTTTCAGCAAATGCCTTACATCCCGGTGAGCCACAACCTCCGCAGTTGGCTGCCGGTAAAATGGCATCAACCTCACCTATTAAAGGATCTTCATAAACATAAAACTTTTTTGAAACCAAGTAGAGTACCACGGCTGCAATTATTCCTAAGGAAGCTAATAAGAAAATACTATATAAAACTGATTCCGACATATTCATTAAGTTTTTATAATAGAAATTTTAAATACACTTTTAAGCGCATTTTTCATTAGATAGAGTGTTAAGTAATAAGGTATTAAAATAATAAGGGATACTATGCCAGCGAGCCATTCTTTTAAAAAGTTGGATGCTAGTATTAAAGTGGCAAACATTAAAATAAATGGAAATACATATGCCCAAAATACAGCCTTTAAACCCAATGTTTTTTTTAGTTCAACGGTAACTGTTTCGTTAATTTTAAAAGTATCGGTAGTGTTAAGAATTTCAATTTCTTTGGTATTAGATTCTGAAATTCCACAACTTGCTTTTGCACGACATGATTCGCAGTGAACATTCTGTTCCAAAGACACCATAACAGAGTCCCCGGCTATTTTTGAAATAGTACCGGAATGGACAAAAGTATTTTCATTTGACAAATGCAAACTCATAACTGCATAACTTTTAAAAATAGTGTGTGAAATTAGTGCTTTCATGTATGTAATTATATGATTTATGTCATGTCCAAAATTGATTATTAATTGTAATTATATTCAGAAATAAAATACAAAAATGCTGTTAAGTACCGTGGTTACTGTGTTTTTGTTTAGTCTATCAATTTAGTAGGATTAATAGTTTTTTTGATTTTTTTTACTTATTTTTGCCAACTAATATTTATAAAATGGCAGATATTACAATTAAAATAACCGATAGAGCAGGTGTTGCACATACGTTGCAGGCTCCAACAGATATGGCGATGAACCTTATGGAGGTTGTTAGATCTTATGAGTTAGCCCCAGAAGGTACCATAGGTGTTTGTGGTGGTATGGCGATGTGTGCTTCTTGCCAATGTTATGTGTTAAGTAATACCGAATTACCTGAAATGACCGATGATGAAGAAGCGATGCTTTCTGAAGCGTTTGATGTTAAAGCAAATAGCCGATTGGGCTGCCAAATACAAATGACGAAGGATATGGAAGGTCTTGAGGTAGAACTAGCACCAGAATGCTAATGAAATTCCTTTAAGGCAGAAACTACTTTTTTTTAAATAACTGAAAATTTCATTTGAGTCTTTAGGGTGTTACTACTCCCAATAGCTATTGAGTGGCTAGACTTGTAGGTTGTAATCTATTGGGTTTGTTGTTTTTGCTTTCGCAAAAACAACAAACCCAATAGATTTATAATGCAAATGCTGAGTAATCACGATTTCAATTTAGAATATTTTGCAAAATGAATTCTTAACTCAATCATCGAACTTGGTTATTTAAAAAGAGCTTTTTACTTATTAATAAGGGCAATTTTCATGTTCACGGTGTCCATAAAGGGGTGTAAATATTCTGGCACATTGTTTTTCATTTGGTCTATTCTCCAGCTACTAACAACACCATTTTTTGAATATTCAATATAAAGACCACCACCATCGGCACAATCGGGACAACCAATTATCTCTTCTTTTTCATCTAATAACTTTGTTGGAAAAGCATCTACTAAATCTTTAACAGCTTCAAATTTAGCGTTATCTAATACTTCAAAATTAAACGGTTTGCTGGCATAATTGTCGTTTGAATCTTCGTATAAATTTTCATTTGTTAGCTTAAATATTTCAACACAGTTTTCACCAATGCAAAACCCGTAAAAATGCCCGAATATTAAATAATCACCATCGTATACCTGAATTTCATCTTTAGAACTGCAACCATAAATAAAAATGGATACTAATATTAGTAAAATTATTTTTTTCATTTGAGTCTATATTTCTTATTAGATATAAAAAATGTCATTTGGTTGCGTTAAACTTTAGGAATTTGTTTTATAATCAATCAATTTTCTTGGACCTTCAAGTACTACCCTTACTATTTGAAGCACGCCATCATCGTTCGTATCTATATACCATTTAATGAGTGATATTTGTCCATTTTCAATCTCAATACCCGTAATGCTTCTGGGATGAACACAGCTACCGTCGTTAAAATAAGCAATATCACCAGGTTCTGGAAAACGAGGGCGGTGGGTATGCCCAACAATAGTTACTAAATTGTTGTTTTCCATAATCCATTTTTTAGTTCTACGCTCAATTCTTATAAGTTCGCTGTAGTTTTTTGCTGGACTTGTGGGGTCGGCAATACCCATAACATTTAAAGGTTTCCAAAGTATTCTAACCATAAAACGACTCCATTTCCAAAACAGAAAATTCCACCAATCTGCTTGATGCCCGTGGGTTAAAAAAACATTTTGGTTCGTTGTTTTATGCCTTAAAATAATACCTTCGTGGTATTCAATTCCTGGGAATAAATCGACATCTATCCCCAATGTCTTATCAAAATAAGTATAAAGATGCTTTTTTACATAATTTGGGTTTCCATAAACCATATCGTGGTTTCCCCATATCATGTGTAGGTTGTTTTCCTTATGGAATTCCCTCATGAGCATATATACATTTTTGTGGGCTTCAAAAATAGGTTCGAAGGAAAGGTTTTCCCAAAGTTCATCACCATCACCAATTTCACAATATTGAAAACCTTCAGCATAATAATGCTTTAGCGCATGAAAATAGATATTTCTGTTGTTGGCAAAATCATCAGCGAAACTATTGTCGCCACGGTGACAATCGCTAAATAAAATAAATTTACTGGAGTCATCAAAGTTGATGATTTTGGCTTTTTTATAGGCATTGTCTAGTCTTGATTTTGATGACATTGATTTTTTTAACTAAAGTACTAAACTTAGTCTAACTTTTCAATAGCTAAAGGAAGTAAACGTTCTACAAATTTGGAATATGCTAGTTGCGAGGGATGTAATCCATCTGAAGCAACTAACTCGGGGTTAGATAGGCCATTTCGAGTAATGTCGGTTATATTAATGAACGTAACATTGTTTTCTTTTGAATACGTTTCAGCGAAATTATTATAAAGATCTAATTGTTGTGAAATGGTTCCAGAGTTTGATGATGATTGCCCAAAAGGTGTGTAGGCATAATCTGGAATGGAAATGACAATAACCTTGCTGGACTTTCCTTTTGCCAGAGCTATGGCTTTACTTAAAAGTTGTGGAAATTCTGCTTCATAAATGCTAAATGCCTTGTTTTGGTATTGATTATTGACACCTATTAGAAGAGTTACCAAATCAAAGTCATTTGAAGGATTATTGCTGTTAATGGCGGTTTGCAGGTTGGTAGTAGTCCAACCTGTTTGAGCGATAACATCCAAGGATATTTCACTATTTGCTATGTTGTTTTCTAATTTGCTTTTTAATTGTTCTGGAAATCTACAGGTTTCGCATACACTTTGCCCAATAGTGTAGCTATCTCCTAAAGCAAGTATTTTGTATTTTTTTTGAGGGTTAGGTGTGTTTTCTACCTCTTCTATGATTTCTTTTGGAGTTTCTGTATCGGTTATTTCTGTTTCTTCCAAAATTGGCTTGTCTGTATTACAGTTTAAATTTAGGATAAAACAACATATTAATAGATGAATTTTCATGGCAATAATGGCTTTTACCGAAATATACGAATTTTTTCATTTGTAGGTTGTATACAAAAAATGCTTCCCAATTTTGAGAAGCATTTTTTAATATCATTATTTTTAATTATTTTCTGAACAATGGGTCTGCACCTATGGTACCGACTAAACTATCTAAATAAGCTTCAGATTTTGCTTCAGTATATAATTTTTTAACAGATTTTAATCGGTCTTTAATTTTCATTTCAGAAACTAAATCAACATTATTAGGGTTGTTGATAAATGCTTCTAAATACGAAATTTGAGAATCGTAGAAACGTACATCTTTTTCTTGTTTTAATTTCAAACGGTCTTTATACCAATCACTGTTAATAATGTAATCGCGTTCAAAATACTGTCTCAATTCTGGGTTGCTAATTTCTTTGCCTTCATAGGTACCATATGCCATAATATGTAACAATATTTTTAAAGGCGGAATGGCAGATTCAATACTACCATCTTCAAAATAACGAAGGGCTACTTTTTGTTGCGCTTCCACTATGTTGGCAATACCATCCACATAATCTTCCATGCCTTGTAACTCTGGTTTTAACATGTGTTCATTAAAAACAGCTGTTGGTTCATCAAATAATTTGTTCAAACATCTCAATGAGAACCTGCTGGTTATTCTGTAACCTAAACGACTTGCCAACACTTTTTGGCCCTTATATTCAAAGTCTTCAATTTTTTCAAGTGAACCATCTTCGATAAGTAATTTAGGATCGCGGTTTTTTTCTTCTAAACGTGCCCAAATTTCAGGAATTAACAAACTGATGTCGTGGTCCACTTTATTTTCAGCCCCCACATACCCTGCAGCGGTACTAAAGGCGTTGGAGTCTGTTAAAATATGGGAAAGTAACGCATTATTTAAATCGGTTGTTGGGGTTAGCATGTTGAAAGGACCTTTGGTTAAAGCGCCTTCTGATCCTGCACCTGTTGTTGATGGCGATTTACCTGTAAGGCTACAAATAAAATCCATAAACAATTCTGGTGCTTCTTGGTAGTGAATTGGATTGTAAACCGCTAACGGACGGATGCCTGCTTTTTTATCAACAGGATTATTTCGTCGTCCTGGTAAAACAGCATTCACCACATGAATTACAGGGTCTTCAGATTTAATTTTTCTATACAAACGAACACCAATTTCACCTAAATAACTGGCCTCTGTTTCATCAATAAAAATATTTTTTTCTAAATATCTTGGGTTTTTGGTTGGTTCGCCATCTACAATTCGAGTGTGTGAAGGCAAACAGAAATAGTCTTCTTCTTTTGGACTATTAACAATACTGATAATGAGGTCTTTAACGGGTTGCGTGTATTTGTCAAAATTAATGGTGTCTTCATAAATTTCAATAGCATCCTTTTTGGTTAAAAGCTCGTAGTTGGTTAAAAAGGTGTTGTCTGTAACAATATCGCGTTCAGCACCTTCATCATAACCTCTTACAATGGCTTCATCTGGACGTTGAAACAAATAGCTTTCGCAGTTTGCCACAACCTTAAAACTTCCGTTTTTTAACTCTGGATTTAAGTTTTTAAATTGATTTCTAGGCAAGGTGATAGAAGCGGAAATATCATCCTCCATTTGTATTTTCTGACTTGCCGAAAAATCGGATCTTAATTTATTTAATAACCAACGGCCTTCTTGATTAAAGCCAATACGCACATAACTACCAACCACTGGGTTGTTAAAATAATTAAGTCCTGTTCCTTTTTGACCATTTATAATGTCTACAGACACGCATTCTTTCCAATTTAAAGTATCGTGATCTTGTCGGTATAATCGTTTTACAAATAATACTAAAGATCGAATATGAACTGGAATGTTTTTTACAAATTTGTTGTATTCATCGCTATATGCATCCAAAGGTTGTAATAATCGAACAGCAGAACCTAAAGTTCTTTTCGGACTTAAAAAAGCTTCAGAAGGAGGTAGAGTAGGGTCGTATTCTTTCCAACGTTTTGAATAATCGTATTCAATAATTTCATCAGCTTTCTTAAAATCTTCATCAATATTTAAAACATTAAATGTGCTATAAGTAATAGCGTTTAGCATTGATTTAGATATTTCAGATTTTCCGCCACCCGAAACCGTACAAGGTTTATGGCAAAATATACCTTCAGGCGATGTATTTACAATACGCCATAAAGAAATAGCTTTGTGTTTCTCTAATTTAAACTTATTCCCTGTAGGGTGTATGTAGGTTTTATTGGGTGATAAAATTAATTTTTGTTCTTTGTTGTTATACGTCCAAGTAATGCTGTTTGTATTGGTGTTGATGTAAGCATTTTCAGGAATGTAAATTAAATTCGGGTATTTTTTATCGATAGCATAGTTTCCTGGTTTAACATCTATTCGTTTGCCTAACAATGTTTTAACATCTTCAAAAGAAAATTTGTTTCCATATCTATGTGAAAACCCATTACCATCTACAATATCGCCCATAACACCTCTTGGATACGCAATGGCACCACCAGAATGTTCTTCTTCCACCAAACCAAATAAATTGGCAGAATAGCTAATTTGAGTTTTTATTTCTTTTTTAGAATAACCAAAATAATTGTCGGCAATAATAGTAACAACCACACCGCGATCATCTCTACAGGTTACCTTAAAGGCGCCACCATCATTGTAAATTTCATCTTCATTTTTCCAGCACATACCGTCATTTTTTTGACGCTCGGTAGCCTGGTCCCAATGTGGTAGGCCCACATCTTTTTTCTTAAGTGTTTTTAAATGTGGTGCTAAAATAATGCAGCCCGTATGGCCTGTCCAATGTTCTGTGTCTAGTGCAGCATCATTATGTACAAGGTTTGGGTCGCCGGCATTACCAAAAATAGATTCAACAAAATCCAAATTGCTCACTAAGCTTCCAGGAGCAAAAAAACGAACTTCCATACTTTTTTTAGGAAGCACACCTTTTACCTCAGGGCATACTGTAGGGCGCAATAATAAAGAGACTATTACTTTTGCCTGCTCTTTTTGGTTTGCAGTAAACGGTAACGTTTTTAAGGCATCCGATGGGTTAAACGCCGCATGTAAAAAGTGAGCAAACGCTATTTTTGGCACTTCTTTTTTATCCAATGGCACTGGCAGGCTGCTTTCAACAATATGGAACGTACCTTTTGTAGTTCTTTTATCGTTTATTGGGTTATTTAGAATACCTTGTTTTATTCTATAGGAAACAATATCGTCACTTTTAAACGAAGTGCCATTAGGAGGTAAACTAATTTCTCTGGCATGACCTTTTTGGTTTAAAATTAAGGTGTCGTTAGGAATATTATACGATTTATTAAATTCAACATCTTTTAAATAATCATTCAAGAAATTTTGAATTCTGGTATCTGCGGGAGACAAATATTTTGATAATAAACGTGATTTTTCTTTAAAACCTTTAGTAAAAGCACTCGTTAATTGTTGAAGCTTCGGATTACAAAATTTTTCATCATCATCGTCCTTATCTTGAAAAAGAGGTTGCCCCAATGAGGCTAATTGCAAATTTATATATTGAACAGTATCTTTTCGGGTTTGTATAATAGTATCGTTCGTCATTTTAATTTTGTTTTCCATCATAAAATCGATTATGTATTCAAATAAAAGGTTAAATAGTATTATTAGTTAGAAATAAACGTCTCAAAACTAATGTCTAAAAATTTTAATAAAGATGACATTTGTCATGCTAATATTTTTACGACATCTAAAATATGAATAAAGAAATTAAAGCATTTGATTTTTTTTGTAAAAATAGCCTTCTTCTTATTTTTTTAATTAAAAGCGCTTAAGCCCGTAATGTCCAGACCTGTAATGAGTAAGTGAATGTCGTGCGTTCCTTCATAAGTGATCACACTTTCAAGGTTCATGGAATGGCGCATGATGGAGTATTCACCGGTTATACCCATGCCGCCAAGTATTTGTCGTGCTTCGCGAGCAATAGTTATAGCCATATCCACATTATTACGTTTTGCCATCGATATTTGCGCCGATGTTGCTTTGTTTTCATTTCGTAAAACACCAAGTCGCCAAGTTAGAAGTTGAGCTTTGGTGATTTCAGTAATCATTTCAGCTAATTTTTTTTGTTGCAGCTGAAACTGTCCAATAGGTTTGCCAAATTGCAAGCGTTCTTTACTATACCTAAGGGCCGTATCGTAACAATCCATGGCAGCACCAATAGCGCCCCAAGCTATGCCATAGCGCGCTGAATCTAAACATCCAAGTGGTGCGCCCAATCCAGATTTATTAGGCAATAAATTTTCTTTAGGCACTTTTACATTATCAAAAATAAGTTCGCCTGTGGCCGATGCACGAAGCGACCATTTATTATGGGTTTCGGGTGTAGAAAACCCTTTCATACCACGTTCAACCAATAAGCCATGTATCCGCCCTGTTTCATCCTTTGCCCAAACAACAGCCACTTGCGCAAAAGGCGCATTGCTTATCCACATTTTAGCACCGTTTAAAAGGTAGTGGTCGCCCATATCTTTAAAGTTGGTTACCATGCCGCCTGGGTTGCTACCGTGGTCGGGTTCTGTTAATCCAAAGCATCCCATCCATTCGCCACTTGCTAATTTATGCAGGTATTTTTGGCGTTGTGCTTCGGTGCCATATTTCCAAATGGGGTACATAACTAAGCTAGATTGTACAGATGCTGTACTTCGAATGCCAGAATCGCCGCGTTCAATTTCCTGCATAATTAAACCATAACTAATTTGGTCTAAACCAGCACCACCATATGCAACAGGAATGTAAGAGCCAAAAGCACCAATTTCTGCCAAACCATGAATAATCTGCGTTGGGAATTCTGCTTTTTGGGCGCAGTCTTCAATAATAGGAGAGATTTCGCGTTTTACCCAAGCTCTAGTAGCATTCCGAACTAATTTATGCTCTTCGGAAAGTAATTCGTCAAGTTGGTAATAATCTGGTGCTTCAAATAAATCTGGCTTCATCAATTTTGAGTTTATGATGTTTATAGCAAGATAATTAAAAAAACCGTTGTTTCTTTATGAATTCATCACTGTTTAATCTCAAATTTAATTAACCCCAGTGGAATCGCTACATTTTTAAATAAAAATCTTTCGTTAGGTTTATGTAGTTTTCAGTATACTCATGGCGTCCCGTTTCAATAATAAGCATTTCCTTTTTTACATCGCTTTCGCGGAACGAAAATTCCATAAGGCTTCGTTTAATTTCAGAAGTTGGGTTTCCTTTCACATGTAAAATGCTGTTAGGAAATAGGTTGAAAACTGAAGCCATTTCAATAAATGTAGTTTCCTCTTTAGAAGGAATAATAACCGAGAAAGTACCATCTTCTGAAAGTAGTTTAGAAACACTTTCAATTAAATGATTAAAAGGTAAAGCATCGTTAAATCGTGCGACATCGCGTTTTTGGTTTTCAGACTTAAAATCTTCAGAATAAAATGGTGGATTTGAAACTATCAAATCGTAGGTGTCATCAATCTCATCAACAAATTCTTCCAAAGCCGCATGGTAACAAAACAATCGGTCGCCCCACGGCGATGCTTCAAAATTATCAACACATTGTTCATAGGCATCATCATCAATTTCAAGAGCATCTATTATTTCGGCGTTACAACGTTGTGCCAACATAAGCGAAATAATGCCGGTACCTGCACCAATATCCAGCACCGAAAAAGGGTTTTGCTTTATGGAAGCCCAAGCACCAAGAAGCACACCGTCTGTTCCAATTTTCATGGCGCATTGTTCTTGATTTACAGTGAATTGCTTAAATTTAAAAGGTTTGCTAGACATTTACTTATATGTTAATAATTTATGAAATGAAATGAAATTCAGTTGTTAAAATATCACAATGTATACTAAATAATGTTAAAAAATAAATTGATGTTTTTTTCGTTACTATATTGTAGTGTAGATGTGAAATCAATACGCATCGTTAAAAAATTTATTGAAAGTGCTAAACTAAAGATTATTTGTATGAAGTCTTCAGAAAAAATTTTAAGTAAGCTCAATAATTTGTTGATTATGAATTATGAGATTGAAAAAGTTTATTTAGAAGCTCTTGATTTGACTACTGATGATAATTTAAAATCTTTTTTTAGAAAAAGAGGGTTTGAGGGAAATGAATTCGGTAGACAGTTGAGAGGAGAAATTGAAAAATTAGATGGTAAACCTAAACAGTTAGAAAAATTAAGCGGGAATTTTGGTAGGATTTTGACAAATTTTAAAAATTATATGTCATTAAATCTACAAAGCGATTTATTGGAAGAAATTTATAGATTAAAACAAGCTAGTATTGAAAAATATAACGCTCTATTAAGAGAAATTAATTTGCCGCTTTCCACCTGTAAAACGTTGATAAAACAGCGAGACAGTATTTTTAGCCATATGAATGCAATGAAACGAAAAGAACAATTTGTTGTGTAATTAATATACAATTTCAAAAGTTTTTAAATAGTACTATGCGCTAATAAATTTGGAATTTACACCTATTTTATTGGCGCATTTTTTTTTGGTTAGTTTTAAGGATATTAAAAAAAAGAAATACTTACCACTCATCGAAATTTCTAATTATTATAGGTCGAGATAGCTTTTTTTTACTAATTTGGCTCAATAAGTAAGATAAAATAACATCTTTTATCGTGTTAATAAACCGTTAGACGTTAAAATTATTTTAATTGCCCCCAAATAAAACCTACTACAGTTATGAAAAAACCGGAACAAAGTATTAGCATTCTAAACGAATTACTGATTTTAAACAGCGAAACCGAAAAATTATTTTTTTACGTCCTTGATCAAGTTGATGATAAGATATTAAAGAATTTTTTTAGTTTAGCTGGCTACGAAAGAACTAAGTTTATAAAGTATTTAGATGCAAGTATTAGAGAAAGTGGTAATATTCCAACATTTCATGATGACTCTTTGCTGTATAATAAAATTAAAGATTCAAACTTGATGAAAGCCATTAAAATTAATGATGAGCAATCATTATTGACTGAAGCAGGAAAAGTCCAATTGTTGGATATTGAAAAATATCAAAAAGCTCTTAATAACTTCGAATTTTCTGAATCTGATGAAGAGTTACTAGAACATCATCAAGATATCCTTGTGAAATCATTATATGGTATTGAAGTTTATAAAGATTTCGTCGCAGAAAGAAATTTGTCTTATTAAAATTTTAAAGATATAAATCAATCAAACCATCTGGTGTATTTACTAAGATGGTTTTTGTTTTTCTATCAACCTTTATAATGAATTCATCGTTCATAGGGATTAATATTTCTTTACCATTATTTTCAACTTCAAACAGTGCTTGAGCAGTTGAATCGTTAATTGAAACGATAGTTCCTACTGTGCCAAAGTTTTTATCTTCCATGGTAAAACCTATAACTTCGTGGAAATAGAATTTGTTGCCTTCAAGTTTAGGTAAGAATTCCAAAGGTAAATACACATCGCTTTTTATCAAAGCATCGGCATCTGCTTCACTTGTTACATCTTCAAATTGCACCCGCAGTAAATCGGACTTATGTAGCTGGGAACTTTCAACGAAAAACGGAAGTAAGGTATTACGAACCTCAATAAACATGCTATCCAGATTTTCATATAACTCAGGTTGGTCGGTATCCAACTTAATTAAAAGCTCACCTTTAAAACTATATTTTGTTACAATTTTACCTAAGTAAAAACAATCTTCTTTTTTCATAGAAAAGCTCTTTTTGTCATTCCCGCCTTTAATCTTCGTTCAAGATAAAACTACGGCAGGAACCTATTTTAAATTCAACTAATAACTAATAAGATTCCCATCATTATGGGGGATTATTTAATCAAACTTATTAATAAGTTTGATTAAATAAAAAACTCCGATAAAATATCGGAGTTTAAAAGTATAAAAAAATATTTTTTTATTCTTCAGTTTTAGCTTCAGGAGCTTCTTCAGTTGTAGTTTCTGCTGTTTCATCAACAACAGCCTCAGCTGTTTCTACTTCTTCGGCAACTTCTTCTACAGCTGGAACAGCAGCAGCGATACGAGCTTCATTAGCGGCTTTTTCAGCTTCTAATGCTTTTGCTTTAGCATCAGCTTGTGCTTTTGCTAAACCATCAGTTTTTGCACCAACTTTACCTGCTTTTTCTTCTAACCAAGCAGTAAATTTAGCTTCAGCTTGTTCTTCTGTTAAAGCACCTTTTCTAACACCACCTGCAAGATGATTTTTTAGTAAAGCACCTTTGTAAGATAAAATAGCTTTAGCTGTGTCGGTTGGTTGTGCACCGTTTTGTAACCACTGTACAGCACCATCAATGTTTAATTCAATAGTTGCTGGATTTGTGTTTGGATTATAAATCCCTAATTTTTCAAGGTATTTACCATCTCTTTTTGATCGTACATCGGCTGCAACAATCCAGTAAAAAGGTTTCCCTTTTTTACCATGTCTTTGTAATCTGATTTTTACTGGCATAATAATTAATTATTTGAGGTTCTCGACCTCGGTTATTAATGAGGGCGCAAAGATAATTAATAATTAATAATTAACAATTAATAATTACACTTTTATTAAAACAGTAAACAAACGGGATTAGGGACTTTATAATCGCGTAAAAATGTAAGTTTTCCAGAGGAAGCATCGATGCTAAAAACAGAAATATTACTACTTCTTCTATTAGCAACTAATAAAAATTTTCCTGTAGGATCTAATGTGAAATTTCGTGGCCAATCACCATGAACGCTTATGTTTTGAATTTTATCTAATGTGCCTGTTTTTTTATTTCGTTTAAAAACAGCAATGGAATTTTCACCACGATTAGAAGCATATAAAAAGCGTTCATTTTTTGATAAATGAATGTCTGCACCTGAATTGTTACCCTTATAATTTTCATCTAAAGTAGAATCGAAATCAATTTGCTCGAATCCATTTTTTGTTTTTTTAACGGAAGTAATCGAATTGCCATATTCATTTATAATGTAAATATAGGTTCCGTTTTTACTGATTGAAAAATGTCGCGGTCCTGGGTTGTTTTCCATTTTTATAATGGCGGGCGATTCTAATGAGTAATTGTTGTTTTTTAATTGGTATTGGTAAACGGCGTTCCTTCCTAAATCGGCTACAAATAAATCTTTTTTGTAAAACTGAGCTGAGTGTGCGTGCGATTTTTCAGTCTCCGAATTATGATCAAAAATTTGCGAAGCTTCATTTAAACTGCCATCTTTATTTGTATCGTAAAGTGAAACGGTGCCACTTCCGTAATTTGAAATAACGACTTTTGTGCCTTTTTTGTTTATTGAAATGTGGCAGGGGCCTTTTCCGTTACTATCCACCATGTTAAGTTCAGAAAGCGAACCGTTATCTTCTACCTTAAAAGCGGTTACGTAATCTGGTTTTGTTTCATCGGTATCCCTGTTTACAGCATACATATATTCTCTGTTTGGCGAATAAGTAATAAAATTAGGGCTAGAGGATTTTGCTGATAATGTTTGGTTTGTTAATTCTCCAGTATCGGTGTTAAATTGATAGTGGTAAATGCCTTCACTATCTTCAGTGGTAAAAGTACCAACATAAAGCGGTGTGTTTTGGGCGTTTGTAAAAACAACTGCAAATAGCGTAATAATAGCGAGTTTTAATTTCATGATGAACGGTGTAATTAAATTCAAAAATAAAATAATTAAAATGAAGTTGCATATAAATGAACTTGCTTTTTTGAAATTTATAATTGTTCAAAACTCTTTATAACTTTAACTTTTAAAAGCGATGTAATTCTGTATTTTTATAAACTGCGTTTTAAATTTCTAAACGACTTAACAACAAACATCTAAATATAAAAATGTACTTAATTTTCGATACTGAAACTACCGGATTGCCTAAACGTTGGGACGCACCTATTACCGATGTTGATAATTGGCCACGATGTATTCAAATTGCATGGCAATTGCACGATGGGTTGGGAAACTGTATTGAGCATCAAGATTATTTGGTGCAGCCTGATGGATTTAATATTCCGTATGATGCTGAAAAAATTCATGGTATTTCTACCGAATTAGCCGAAGAACAGGGCATTCCATTAGCCGAAGTTTTAGAAAAATTTAATGAAGCATTAAGTAAAACCAAGTTTGTTGTTGGGCAAAATGTAAAATTCGATCTAAATATTATGGGAGCCGAATTTGTACGTGCTGATGTTGAAAACCCATTACAGGAACTCCCCGTTTTAGACACCTGTACCGAGCATACTGCAAGTTTATGCCAAATTCCTGGTGGGCGTTATGGGAAGTTTAAATTGCCAACATTAACAGAATTGCATGAATTTTTATTTAATCAACCTTTTGCTGAAGCGCATAATGCGACTGCCGATGTGGAAGCAACCACGCGTTGTTTTTTAGAACTGATTCGTTTAGAAGAATATACCAAAGAGCAATTAGATGTTCAACCTGATTATTTTCAAAATTTCAAGGAGGTTAATCCTGAAGAAATTCAACTAATTGGGTTAAGACACATCAACCTAAAAAAGGAAAGTGATAAAATTCGGGAGCGTCTAAAAAACGTCAAAACTGAATCGATTTCTACCGAAGAAATAAAGCAAAATATTTCAGAATTAAAGGAGGTCGATTTTGTTCATCTTCATAATCATTCGCAGTTTTCAGTATTACAATCAACCATCAGCGTAACCGATTTAGTTGCTGTTGCTGCAGAACACCACATGCCAGCAGTTGCTTTAACCGACCACGCTAATATGATGGGCGCATTTCACTTTGTGAAAGCAGTCAGCAATCATAATAGAGGGGTTAAAGCAAAAATTGAGGCTGCTATAGAGAAAGGCGAAACCCCAAAAGCCAAAGAAATTAAGCCTATTATTGGCTGTGAGTTTTTTGTGTGTGAAGATCATACCGATAAAACTAGAAAAGATAACGGTTACCAAATTGTATTGATAGCTAAAAATAAAAATGGCTATCATAATTTGGCTAAATTATCGTCGCACGCTTTTGTTAACGGGTTTTATTATCTACCTAGAATTGATAAAAAACTTATTGAAGCATATAAAGAAGATTTAATTGTTTTAACGGGAAACTTATACGGTGAAGTTCCTAGTAAAATTTTAAATATTGGCGAAAACCAAGCTGAAGAAGCCTTAATTTGGTGGAAAGAGCAGTTTGGAGATGATTTGTATGTGGAATTAATGCGCCACAATCAGGAAGATGAAAATCGTGTAAATCCTGTTTTAATTGATCTTGCTAAAAAGCATGATGTAAAATTAGTAGCGACAAACAATACGTATTATTGTAAAAAGAAAGACGCCAATGCACACGATATTTTGTTGTGTGTGAAAGACGGTGAAAAGCAGGCAACACCTATTGGTCGTGGTCGTGGATATCGATATGGTTTGCCAAATCAAGAATATTATTTTAAATCTGCTGAAGAAATGAAGCAACTTTTTAAAGATGTTCCTGAAGCCATAAGTAACATACAAGAAGTTGTAGATAAAGTAGAAGCTTACGAATTGGCACGTGAAGTTTTGCTTCCTGCATTTAACATTCCTGAAGAATTTAAGAACGAAGAAGATTTAGTTGATGGTGGTAAACGTGGTGAAAATGCCTATTTGAAGTACTTAACCTTTGAAGGCGCCAAAAAACGATATGGTGAAGAACTTTCAGATGAAGTTACGGAGCGTCTTAATTTCGAACTCGATGTTATTCAAAATACAGGATATCCAGGGTATTTCTTAATTGTTGAAGATTTTATTCGTGAAGCTAGAAAAATGGACGTATCCGTAGGTCCGGGTCGTGGTTCGGCAGCAGGTTCGGTGGTTGCATATTGTTTGTGGATTACCAATATCGATCCGCTTAAGTACGATTTGCTTTTTGAGCGTTTCTTAAATCCAGACCGTGTGAGTATGCCCGATATCGATATCGATTTTGATGATGAAGGTCGAAGTCGTGTGATGGATTATGTTATCAAAAAATACGGAAGCAATCAAGTAGCACAAATTATCACTTATGGTACGATGGCGGCGAAATCGTCTATTCGCGATACGGCTCGTGTGCTCGATTTACCATTATTTGATGCCGATAGAATAGCGAAATTAATTCCAACCATGTCTAAACTGAATAAAATTTTCGGTTTAAGTGAAAAGGAATTGGGCAGTAAATTCAGAGCGGAAGATTTAGAAAAAGTCAATCAGCTTTTAAATATTTCTGAAGGAAGCGATTTAGAAGCTGAAACTGTAAACTTAGCGAGAATCTTAGAAGGTTCGGTTAGAAATACGGGTATTCACGCTTGTGGAGTTATCATCACACCCGATGATATTACCAAATTCGTACCTGTGGCAACGGCAAAAGATTCCGATTTATACGTTACCCAATTTGATAACTCGGTAGTAGAAGAAGCTGGACTATTAAAAATGGACTTTTTAGGGTTGAAAACATTAACCTTAATTAAAGATACCGTTAAAATTGTAAAAGCGAAACACGATATTTTATTAGATCCAGATACCTTTCCATTAGATGACGAATTAACGTATGAATTATTCCAAAAGGGAGAAACTGTTGGTGTGTTCCAATACGAGTCTCCCGGAATGCAAAAACATCTTAAAGAATTAAAACCCACCGTTTTTGAAGATTTAATTGCCATGAATGCCTTGTACCGTCCAGGGCCTATGGAATACATTCCAAGTTTTACGCGCCGTAAACATGGTGACGAACCCATTGAGTATGATTTGGATGCTATGGAAGAATACCTGAAAGAAACCTATGGTATTACGGTGTATCAAGAGCAGGTGATGTTGCTGTCGCAAAAACTGGCAGGATTTACAAAAGGTGAAGCCGACGTTTTAAGAAAAGCGATGGGTAAAAAGCAAATTGCGGTACTCGATAAAATGAAGCCCAAATTTGTAGAACAGGCGAGTGCTAATGGGCACGATGCCAAAGTATTGGAAAAGGTTTGGAAAGATTGGGAAGCTTTCGCAAGTTATGCTTTCAACAAATCGCATTCCACCTGTTATGCATGGATTGCCTATCAAACGGCCTATTTAAAAGCGCATTATCCAGCGGAATATATGGCGGCGGTTCTATCTAACAATATGAACGACATCAAACAAGTTACTTTCTTTATGGAAGAATGTAAACGTATGAAGTTGGACGTTTTAGGACCTGATGTAAATGAATCCTTCTATAAATTTTCAGTAAACAAAGATAATGCGGTGCGTTTTGGAATGGGTGCCATAAAAGGGGTTGGGCATGGCGCAGTCATCACCATTGTTGATAACAGAAAAAAAGACGGTCCGTATAAGTCTATTTTCGATTTAGCAAAGCGTATCGATTTACGAGCGGCCAACAAAAAAGCCTTCGAAAATTTAGCGTTGGCAGGAGGGTTTGATGGTTTTGGCACAACACATCGCGCACAATATTTTCAAGATGAAGGCGATGGAATAACCTTTTTGGAAAAAGCGATTCGTTACGGAAATAAACATCAAGAAAATGAAAATTCGGCGCAAGTCAGTTTGTTTGGCGATGCTAGTGATGTGCAAATTGCAGAACCTCAAGTACCGCCATGCGAAGAGTGGGGCACTATGGAAAAATTAGCACGCGAAAAAGAAGTAGTGGGCATCTATATTTCTGGGCATCCACTAGATGATTTTAGAATAGAAATGAACACGTTTTGTAACGCCAATTTAGCCTTGTTTAGAGATTTAGAGACCTATGTGAATAGAGAACTGGTTTTCGGTGGTGTGGTAACTGATGTACAACACCGTGTAAGTAAACAAGGAAAAGGATGGGCGATGTTTACCGTTGAAGATTACACCGATAGTTTCGAGTTTCGCATTTTTGGTGAAGAGTACTTAAAATTCAGACACTTTTTAATGAATAACAATTTTGTTTTTGTTAAATCGTTTATTCGAGAGGGTTGGGTAAATAAAGATACAGGTAAAAAAAGCGACCCTAGGTTGCAGTTCAATAGTTTCCAGTTGCTGCATGATGTGATGGAAAACTATGCCAAAAAGTTATCTATTCAGCTTAATATTGACGATTTAAAGGAATCTAAAATTTCAAAACTTAAAGAATTATTACAAATGCATCCGGGTAGTCAAATGCTCAATTTTGTGGTTTATGATAATAAAGAACAAATCAAACTACAAATGCCCAGTAGAAAACAAAAGGTGCGCGTATCTCAAGAATTGTTGAATGAGCTGGAGAATGAACAGGTGATGTTTAAGTTAAACTAATTCCTGCGAAAGCAGGAATCTTCTAATTAAGAAAACAATAATATCATACTAACTTTAATTATTAGGGCAATTGCTAAAGCACCGCGCTTTCCACTGTATCTTTTTTGCTTTTAATGGCAAAAAAGGATGCCGTTTCAATCGCTATTGCGAGTGTAGAACAATTAAATTATAGAATTAGTTTTATTAGGACTTACTACTGTTTCTATTAAGCACAGCTTAGTGATAGCGGTGAGATTGTTGTGGTTTTTACATAAAATTATTGGTATTACGGTTGTCGCTTTAATTGCTTTAATCTTGTCCTACTAAGACCCACCAGTTCCTGCTTAGTGGCGACAAGATTGGTAGATAAGAATGGTTAAAAAATAATAAACACACACTAGAATATAGTTACGAATAGAATTTGTAAATTAGTAAATGAAATAAAATTTATATTTGTAATATAATAATTTTAGATTATGAACATAGAAACCACAAAATTAGAGTTAATGCATCTATTACTGCAAACGCAGAAAGAAAGTTTGTTAGCTAAACTTAAAAAAGTTTTTGAAGAAGAACAAGGGGATTGGTGGAGTGATATGTCTAAAGAAGAACAAGAAGAAATCAAAACAGGGATAAACGAAGCAGATAAAGGGGACTACATTACTGATGAAACTTTAATGAAACGTTTTGAGAAATGGCATTAAAAATTGTTTGGACACCACAAGCTGAAAGAGGTTTAAATAAGGTTATAGAATATTTAGAAGAAGAATGGACAGCCCTAGAGATTCTTAATTTAGAACAAAATTTAAGAGACCTTTTAGATCGCATAAGCAAATATCCAAAAATCTGTCCAGGAACAGGAAAATATATAAATGTACATAAAGGTTTAGTGGATAAAAATAACTACATCATTTATAGAATACAAGCAAAAAAAGAACTCATAGAAATTATTAATTTTAGAGGAAGCAAGCAAGAACCTATTTAAAAATCTTAATGCTACCTCCCGCTTAGTGGCGTTAACATATAAGCACCAAAGAATTCAATAATTTCATTTCCCCTCAAACTCCGGACAATCAATTCTAATTTCAGAATTCAATAATTCCTTTTCCAACAAATTGCAATAATCTGAATCCTGAATTTTTTGATGAAATTTACAAGCATAACAGGTACGTTGAACGGTTAAAATACCGTTTTTATTCAGCTGAAAAATAAGGTTACTAATTGTTTTAAAAAGTGAATTTAAATCGGATGCCTCTGTATTATTAAGTTGCGTTTTTATGGGAAGCGCAAAGTTTTCGGTTTCAGAAACCATTTGTTTGCCTTCATCGGTTAGTTGTATGGTGTAACTTCTACTATCTGAAGTCGGAAATATTTTTTCAATAAAACCCTTGTTAATCAACACCCGAACCGCATCGCTTATGGTTGGTTTTGTTACGTTGAATTCTTTAGCTAAATGGGTAACGGTGCAAAACGCCATTTTATGATAAGCAATAAAAATAAGTAATTGAATTTGTATGGGGCTCAATCCTAATGCCTTTGCTTTTTCCCAAAGTAGCACTTTAAAAGCTTCAGAAATACGTTCCAATCCCGCCACTATTTTGTTGCTTAAATCGGTTACTTGATTATTCGGGTTGAATAAAGGACTGTTCATAATAAAAACTGCCAAATTAAGTTTGTTCCACAAAGTTAGTAATCCTAACCTCTAGATGAAATTATTTTTACTTCCAATTTTATGCTTATTGTCACATTGAGCTTGTCGAAATGCATCTAATACGAAGTCTTCGACAATCCTGATATCTATTGGGACAGACTGACTATCGGGGTTAAAATTGAATTTGGAAATTAATTAAAATGTTAGTTCATGTATAGGTAAAACAGATTTTAATTAATTACCTCTATTAGATTATTTCTAAATAAATTAACCGCAATTTCGTATTTCTTTTATATAAAATCCTTTATTTTCAATTTGTTCTTTAATAAGACCGGTAGCCTGTTCTAAATGGCAAAAAACACATCCATTGGATGTTAAAGTTTCTGTTTTAAACGGTTTACTCTTTAAGTAAGTGTTTCCATATAGTAAAATGGTATCTCCGTTTTTTAAATCGCTAGGCACTAAAATATCAAACGACATAGCTTTGCCATCCTCTCTTTTTACATAGGTGTCCCATACAGATACTTCCATAGTTTTTTGTTTTTAAAGTTAGGATTCTAAATAAAATTAGGAATCCTAACTTTAGGAATTAAAAAATTAGCCTTTTACATCTTGTATAGAAGCACCAAAATTAATGTGTAAAACATGTCCTGTCGGGGTAACTAGTGCAGGAACCGATTTAATACCTTTTTTCTCTGCTTCTGCAATTCTAGATTTGTCTTTGCCAAAGTGTACAATTTCCACATTGTTGGCACCTATTAATTCAATAATGTCGTGTTCTGCACTTATGCAAACAGGGCATCCTGCGTGATAAAAAACTGATTTACTCATGGTTTCTAAGTTTAAATTATAGCATTACAAATATAGTTAGGAATCCTAATAAATAAAAATTTTCTGGATAAAATGTTGTATTTGTCTTTTTTTTAGTAAGAATTTTAAAAAAAAAGTTTTAACTTGTGTAGAGGATAAAAGAGGCATTCTTTTTTAAGGTAGGAAAAAAAAGAGATATAAAGAATAGGCGGTTTATGCGCAAAAAAAAGTAATAATAATACAAAACAATATTAGTATAAAGAAAACAAATTGTTACCTTGTAAACTTTAGAGAATTTTTTGACTAATTTTGTGTAATTAATAAAAAGTACGAATTAAAAAATATAAACATTATGGCACTAGAAATAACAGACGCAACGTTTGAGGAAACAGTATTAAAAAGTAGTAAACCAGTTTTGGTTGATTTTTGGGCTGCTTGGTGTGGACCATGTAGAATGGTTGGCCCAATTATTGAAGAAATAAGTAGTGAATACGATGGAAAAGCAGTTGTAGGAAAGGTTGATGTAGATGCAAACCAAGAATTTGCAGCAAAATATGGCGTGCGTAACATACCTACGGTTTTGGTTTTTCAAAATGGTGAAGTTGTTGGGCGTCAAGTGGGTGTAGCTCCCAAAAATGCTTATACTGAGGCGATTGATGCGCTTTTGTAATAGATAAAGAAAAAGAAAGTTAAAAAGGTTTGCCATAATGGTAAACCTTTTTTTATTTTAGATAAAAATTAAATAAAAATGAGTGATAAAATAAAAGTTCAAGATGCTATTGATAGTAAATTAATAGAGCAACGTAAAGTGTTTCTATGGGGGCAAGTTGATGATTCATCAGCTAAACATGTTATTGATAGGTTGCTGTATTTAGACGCTTTAGGTACGGGTGATATTCAATTATACATAAATAGCCCAGGAGGTTATGTAACCTCTGGTTTTGCTATTTACGATTGTATTAAATCTTTAAACAGTGAAGTTTCAACTATTTGTACAGGTTTTGCTGCCTCAATGGGGTCTATTATCCTTTCCGCTGGAGCAAAAGGAAAACGTTTTATACAGCCACATGCCCGTGTAATGATTCATCAACCAAGTGGTGGTGCTAGTGGTCAAGCGAGTGATATTGAAATTACGGCTAAAGAAATTATAATTACCAAAGAATTAAGCGCTCATATATTGGCAGATAATTGTGGGCAAACATTTGATAAAGTAATGAAAGATTTTAATCGCGACCATTGGATGGGCGCTCAGGAATCTGTAGAATACGGTATTGTTGATGGGGTAATTTAGTCCCCCTAACCCCCGAAGGGGAAACTCTTACTGTTATGGCAACGAATTCTAATAATTGCGAATTTTTAAATATTAAATAATAAACTTTTTTACCTCATGAGTGTTCCTCCCCTTTGGGGAGGTTAGGTGGGGCTTTAGGTTAGGAGGGGATGAATATACAAAACGAACTTAATAAAGCTGAAGGCTTTAAAAATATAGAATTACTTGCAAAACAGGTAGTCGAAGGTTTTATTGCAGGTATGCACAAAAGTCCGTTTCATGGGTTTTCGGCAGAATTTGCGGAGCACAAAATATATAATAAAGGAGAAAGCACCCGCCATATCGATTGGAAGCTATTTGCAAAAACAGAAAAACTTTACACCAAACGTTACGATGATGAAACCAATTTACGTTGCCATATCATTTTAGATAATAGTAGTTCGATGCATTACCCAGAAATGCGTTCATTTTCTATTGATAGCCTTAATAAAATTTCATTTTCGGTTTTAGCAGCAGCATCTTTAATGCAAATTTTAAAAAAACAGCGTGATGCTGTAGGTTTAAGTATCTATAGTGACGCTTACGATTATTATGCGCCAGAGAAGGGTAGTGAGCGCCACCACCAAATGTTGTTGAGTCATTTAAGTGAGGCAGTTGTTTCCAAACCAATGCATAAGAAAACAGAGACTTATAAGTATTTACATCTCATTGCAGAGAAAATACATAAGCGTTCTATGATTTTCTTATTTACTGATATGTTTCAAACTTCGGAAGATGAAGCTAAGTTATTTGAAGCGCTTCGGCATTTAAAATATAATAAGCACGAAGTGATATTATTTCATGTATTTGATAAAGAAAAGGAGTTAAATTTTAACTTCGATAATAAGCCAAAACGATTTATTGATGTTGAAACTGGCGATTATATTAATTTATATGCCGATAGTATTAAGGAAAATTATAGTCGTGCTGTAAATGAATATTTTGAAGCTTTAAAGCTAAAATGCTTACAATATCAAATAAAATATGTTGAGGCTGATGTAAATAAAGATTTCAATAACATACTGACAACCTATATGATAGAGCGTAAAAAGTTTATTTGATAAAAATCTTTTTAAAAAAACTTTAAAAAAGATTTGAGATATTAAAAAAGGCATGTATATTTGCAACCGCAATAAAGCAACGGTCTGGTAGTTCAGTTGGTTAGAATGTCGCCCTGTCACGGCGAAGGTCGCGGGTTCGAGTCCCGTCCAGACCGCGAAAATTGCTAAAAAGCTCTAAGAGATTAGGGCTTTTTTTGGCACTTATAAAGAAGTTGTGTTGTTCCCGAAGTAATTCGGGAAAGTAGTTTACCAGAGCAATTTGGTATTCCAATGAGAAGCTTTCCTTTTTTCTGTATAGAAAATCGGGATGCTTTTTTGTTTTAGGGCATTATTTCCTTTGAAAAAAGGTAACAAACTAAGTCTTCTTTAGTTCAAATTGTGTAGTATTGTTAATTAAAGCCCTAATTGGTATTTATAAATGTTATAAATAATAATGTCAATGCATCACTTTATATTAAAATCTTATTTATAAAAAACCATTTTCATTACATTTATTACTTAATTATAATTAAACTACTTTATGGAACATATGTATAGTAAATGGCACCACCCATACACGCCGGAAAATAAATACAGTAAAAAAGTCGCTTACTTTAGCATGGAATTTGGGATTGACCAATCTTTCAATAT
The DNA here is from genome assembly GCF_004341235.1 of Mariniflexile fucanivorans. Taxonomy (GTDB): domain Bacteria; phylum Bacteroidota; class Bacteroidia; order Flavobacteriales; family Flavobacteriaceae; genus Mariniflexile; species Mariniflexile fucanivorans. The sequence goes on along the minus strand of NZ_SLUP01000001.1, from coordinate 178,236 downwards.
TTATTCGGGAGGATTGGGTTTTTTGGCAGGTTCCCACATGCGTTCTGGATTTGAATTAAAACAAAATATGATTGGTATTGGCATGCTTTGGAAATATGGCTATTATGATCAAGCTAGAAATGAAGACCAAACATTAAGAACGGATTTTAATGTAAAACATTTTGATTTTCTTGAAGATACAGGTATTGAAGTAGAAATTACGCTTCATGACAATCCTCATGTAAAAGTAAGAGCTTATGTTTTAAAGCCTGAAATTTTTGGAACAGTTCCTATGTATTTTTTAAGTACAGATGTTGAAAATAACGACCATTTATCAAGAACAATTACCAATCATTTATACGATAATAACCCAGTTACACGTGTTTCTCAAAGCATTGTGCTTGGTATAGGAGGCGCAAAGGTAGTGGAGGCATTAGGAGGTGCAGATACTTACCATTTAAATGAAGGTCATGCTTTACCGGCTTTTTACTATTTAAGAGATAGAGGTGTGTCAAAAAATCAAATGGTGTTCACGACCCATACGCCAGAAAAGGCGGGTAATGAAGAGCGAGAAGCACGACAACTCAATAGAAGTGGTTTTTTTGGCAGATTACTATCTGATGAAGAACTTCATAATGAAATGGTTAACGGCGGAATGATCAATTATACCGTTTCGGCATTACGAATGGCTAAAAAAGCAAATGGTGTTTCAAAACTTCATGCAAAAGTGGCTAACGATATGTGGAAAGACTATGATGGGGTTTGCGAAATTATTCCTATTACAAATGCACAAAATCAAAAATTTTGGCAGGATGAAAGCATTAAAAATGCTTGGACTGCTAGAGATGCAGATGCTTATAAGAAAAGAAAAAACGATTTGAAAAGTGAGTTATGTGATGAAGTTTTACACCAAACCGGAAAACAATTTGACCCCAATGTGTTAACTTTTGTTTGGGCACGACGGTTTGCTGGCTATAAAAGAGCCGATTTGCTATTGCATGATTTTGATCGTTTTAAGAGATTAATTTCCAACGAAAAATATCCGGTTCAGATTATTTGGGCAGGAAAACCATATCCGTTTGATTATGGTGCTATCGACCTCTTTAATCATTTAATATATCAATCTAAAAATGAACCAAATCTTGCAGTGTTGATTGGTTATGAAATTGAATTATCAAAAAAACTTAAATGTGGATCTGATATTTGGTTGAACACACCTCGTATTACAAGAGAAGCATCGGGAACCAGTGGTATGACGGCCGCTATGAATGGATCAGTAAACGTTTCGACTAATGATGGTTGGATTCCAGAATTTGAAAAAGATAACCAAAACTGCTTTGTTTTACCTGCGCTGGACTATCACCTACCAACCTGGGATCAGGATAAAATGGATACGAATAACTTATACGATATTTTAGAAAATAAAGTGATTCCAACCTACTATGAAAATCCTGATAAATGGCAGGACATTGTATTTAAGGGAATGGACGGTGTTATTCCTGATTTTACATCACAAAGAATGGCAGATGAATACTATGAGAAGTTATTTTAAAAATTCAAAATAAGTTTTTTTAAAGGATTATTTTTACCTTATTTCTATTCTGATGTTAGAAATTATATGGATGCAATTAAGCTCAATAAGTATATTTGTGCCTGTAAAAGTGGTTTTAAGCACGATTTTGTTGTAAAAAGCGGATAATATTTATTTTTTATTTGCACGCACTTAGAATAAAACTTACATTTATAAAAATTATTACTAATAAAATAAAATTCAATAAATCATGGAAGGATACTGTGTAAAGTGTAAAGAAAAAAAAGAGATAAAAGATGCTGCTGAAGTTACTATGAAAAATGGTAGAAAAGCAATGAAAGGTAAATGCCCAACTTGTGGAACTGGGATGTTTAGAATTTTAGGTAAATAAGTAGTCTCGCATATCTTAAAAAAAATAAAACCAGGTTTAGTTATATTTAATTAAACCTGGTTTTTTCTTTACAAGATTTTTTATGTAAGGTTTAAACTATTAGTTGGTATTGTTAATAAGCTCTTCAAGAATGGTTTCTACACCTTCTTCTGAGTTGCTTTTTGTTTGAAAACGTGCTATCTTTTTAACCTCGCTATGAGCATTTTCCATGGCATAACTAAAATAAGCGAGTTCTAACATTTCTAAATCGTTATTGTAATCGCCAAAAACCATAGTTTCATCTTTGGTAACTCCCAAGCTTTTTTGAAGCCTACTTAGTGCATACCCTTTATTGGCATCAGCATGAGAAATGTCTAACCAATTTTGACCAGAAACAATAATTTGCATGTTGTTTTTTAGAGCATTTAAATGCGGTAACACGTTTTTTTCTGAACTTTCAAAATGGTAAACAGCTATTTTTAGGAAATCGTCATCAATCACTTTATTTAAATCATCAACAATTTGATATTCAGAATAGTATCTTCTAAATCTTGAAATAAATTCTTGATCAGTAGTTTCTATATAAGCCGATTTTCTTCCGCATAAAACAATAAAAACACTATCTATTTTACGTAAAACATCAATAGAGTTTTTGATGTTCTCTAGGCTTAGTTTCAATAAAATATGTTCTTCATTGTTATGCTTCATCATACCGCCATTTTCAGCAATAATAGAAATATCATCTTTTATAACGTCTAATTTATCTAAAATACTTTGATATTGTCTGCCACTAGCAGCAACAAAATGTATATTCCTTTTTTTTAGTTCTTTAAACTGATTAAAAAAACGCGGACTCACTTCGCTTTTTGGATTAAGCAAAGTACCGTCCATATCTGTAACTACAAGTTTTACTTTTGAAAAATTCATAACATATATTATAAGAACAAAAATACCATTCTAAAACTTAATATATGTTAGATAATTGCTAATCTATTGCTCTTATCCATGAAATTTCCATCATTAAAATTGAGACACGGAATAAAAAATGATTATGAGAATGGTTTATTTAACAATAAATAGGCAGATGCAAATAGATGTGATAAATTTTAATATTTTAGATACATGTATTTTTGTAAATTGCAATAAATTTAATTTACACGTTAAAAAATTATGGTTACCTTAAAACAATTGGCAAAAGAGTTAAATGTTTCAATATCTACGGTTTCTAAAGCATTGAATAATAGTGAGGAAATTGGTGAAGAAACGGTAAAGCGTGTAAAAGAGCTTGCGGAATTATATAATTACAAACCCAATAAAGTCGCTTTAAGTTTAAAGCAAAATAAGACTAAAACTATAGGTGTTATTATTCCAGATATATTGAATCATTTTTTAGCAAAAGTTCTTTTTGGTGTTGAAAGAGAGGCCACAAAATATGGTTATAATATTATTACGTGTATTTCCAACGAGTCTTTAGAACAAGAAAAAGAAAGTCTTAGGTTATTGGCAAACGGCAGTGTTGATGGTTTTATTTTATGTCTGGCAGAAGAAACCCAAGTAAAAAATGAAATAGAGCATTTTAAAAAAACAATAAGTCAAGGCTTACCAATTGTTATGTTTGATAGGGTAGCACATGATGTGCTTTGTGATAAGGTTATAGTGGATGATTTTGATGCCACTTATAATGCTACCAAAAGTTTGCTATTGGAAAAGCGAAAAAACATTGTATTTATAAGTACATTGGATGGTATAAGTGTTGGTAAATTAAGAGAACGTGGTTATAGAAAAGCGATATTGGAAACTAATACCTTTGAACCTTTGGTTTTAAAAATTAAAAAGAAAGACGACCAACAAAAAAAAATAATGTCTTTTTTTAAGAAAAATACAACCATAGATGGCGTTATAGCGGCCGATAGCTCTTCAGGAATTATAGCCTTAAACACAGGGGTTAAATTAGGTTTAAAAGTGCCTAAAAACATGTCTGTAATTGCTTATGCAAGCAAGTCAGATTCTTTTCATACCATTCCAAAATTAACGACTATAAGGCAACATGCTAAAGAAATTGGAGCCAATGCTGCTCAATTATTAATTAATAGGTTGCAAAATAAATCAATTGAGATAGACGTTAAAACCAAAATTGTAAAGACGACTTTAATAAAAAGCAAATCCACTTTGTAGGTAACGACCTTAAAAAAATACCGATTAAAACATGTATTTAATCTATTAATCGATAAAATAACACATTTAATCGATTATATTTTTTATAAAGAATCAAATGGTCGTACGTTTGTAGTCTTTAAACGGCATATTAAATATTACTCCCTTAGTTGTTTAAAATAGTTAATCCATTTTTTGACTGAAAAGTCATATTTCCCTCAAAATAATATTAAAGAAATCTGTGTGCTTTTTTGCGCGTTTGATTTTAAGTTAATTATCCATTTTTCCCTCTAGAACTGATTTTGTTTTCAAAATCTAGTCAACTTTTGTTTTAGAATTTTAAAAATAATAATATAACCTTAAAATCAAATATTTATGAAAGCTTTAAAAATTACTTTAATTGTAGCAGTACTTTTCGCATCATTAACTTCTTGTACTAAACAAGATTTAAACGAGGATGATGTACTAAAGTCTCCTCAAACTCAAGAAACAGTTTATACTGGAGGTGATACTGATAACTAAATAAAAATATGATTACTTTTATAAAAGCTCTTTACCTAGGTAAAGAGCTTTTTTTATTAAAAAATTATAAATACTTTTGAAGGAATCCTTAATAATTCATCTTATTGAAATTTAAATTCTTTTTTATAGTTATTTTGTTTTTTTGTAATACATCCTTTTGTCAAAAAAGCTATGATTTAAAGAAAATTGATTCGTTAAAACAACTTTTTTCACAGTTCAATAAAGTCGATTCTACTTCAGTTGCCAATACACATTATAAAATAGCGGAATTTTATAGAAAATCAACACCTTTTACCGATAGTGCTTTTTTTCATTATCATAAAGCTGAAAAACTATTCAAATTATTAAATGCTAAATATGAATTGGCTTTAACGCTATATGGCATTTCAGTAATACAAAAAAACGAAAAAGATTTTATTGGTAGCGAGGTTACATCCATTGAATCGTTATCTCTATTTGATCAATTACAAGAAACACAGCCAGTTATTGTAGGTAAATCATTTGTTTATAATAATTTAGGAATTGTTTTTAAAGAACTTGAACAGTATGAGGAATCTATAGAATATTTTGAAAAGTCTATTGAGTTAAAAAAGAAATTGAAAGGTGATAATCAATATTTAATAGGTACTTCAATAAGCAATCTTGGAAATACATATAAAAAATCTTTGCAATTTAGTACAGCGATAAAGTGCTATATGCAAATTTTAAATAATAAAAAAATAATTAGAGAGCACCCTGATTATTATGCTGTAGTATTGAATAATTATGCACATACTTTATATTTATCACAGAAACATGATCAACTCCCAGGTTTATTTTTCAAAGCATTAAAAATTAGCGACAGTATTAGTTATAGGGGTTATAATTCCATAATTATAAATCAAAACTTAGCAGAATATTATAATGATAAAGGAGATAAAGCATTAGCTAAACATTATGCCTATACGGCAAAGGATATTGCAGAGAAATACCATAATGACGATTTGTTAAAATCACTCTTATTACTTTCAAAAATAGAAGAAGGTGAGATAGCAGCCAATCATTTAAAATCCTATGTAAGCTTAAATGATAGTTTGCAAAAAAATGAACGAAATATAAGAAATAAGTTTGCCAGAATTCGTTTTGAAACCAATCAAATTGAAGAAGAAAATATTCAAATTGCGAAAGAACGTACCTGGTTACTTGTTATTTCGGGAATTTTAGTGATAGCCTCTTTTTTGTTGTATATTGTTATAAATCAGAGAAATAAAAACAAAGAATTAAAATTTATACAGGAACAGCAAGAGACTAATGAAGAGATTTATAACCTCATGCTTTCTCAAAATGAAAAAATTGAAGAAGCAAGAACTTTAGAGAAAAAACGTATTTCAGAAGAGCTACATGATGGTGTTTTGGGACGCTTATTTGGTGCCCGATTGAGTTTGGATAGCCTTAACATGAGTAATTCAATGGAAGCCGTAAAAACCCGAGAACAATATATAGGCGAGCTAAAAACTATTGAAGAAGATATTAGAAAAGTATCGCACGAATTAAATACCGATTTTGTTTCGGGTTCCGGATTTATAGATATTATTAAAACATTAGTAGAAACCCAAACAAAAGTGTATAATCTGTCATGTAAATTAAAACAAGATGATATTATAAATTGGGATGAGGTTTCTAACAAGAAAAAGATTCATATTTATAGAATTATTCAAGAATCTTTACACAATATTTATAAGCATGCTAATGCCACTCAAGTTAATGTTAGTTTTGAATTAAAAAATAACGTAATTTGGCTCACCTTAATTGATGATGGAACTGGATTTGATGTTAATAAAACGAAGTCGGGTATTGGTTTAAAAAACATGAATTCTAGAATTAAGGAAATAAATGGTGTTATAGATATAACATCTCAAAAAAATACAGGTACAACCGTAACTATTAAAGTCCCTATAAGCTAACCAAATTTATGAATCAAAAAATTAGAATTTTAATGATTGATGACCATCCAATGATTATTGAAGGTTATCAAAACACCTTGCTTTTTACGAAAAAAGAAAGTCAGCAATTAGAAATAGATATTGCCAACAATTGTGATGAGGCTATTGCATTTATGGATAAATCGGTTGAAAAGCAAAATCTATATAACGTATTATTTGTTGATATTAGTTTGCCACCATCAAAAGATGGATTAATGACTTCTGGTGAAGACTTAGCTGCTTACGCTCGAAAAGTTTTGCCTCATGCGAAAATTATAATTTTAACCATGTTTAATGAATCGTTTAGAATTCATAATATAATTAAAACCATCGATCCGGAGGGGTTCTTGATTAAAAGTGATTTAACATCTAGCGAACTAGCAAGTGCTTTTCAAGCGGTACTTCACAACCCACCATTTTATAGCGGTACGGTAAATAGTTATATAAGAAAAGCGCTTACAAGTAATATTGTAGTTGATGAAAAAAACCGAAAAATACTTCACTTATTATCGCAAGGTGTCAAAACTAAGAATTTAGCGCCTCATTTAGATCTTTCTTTAAGCGCCGTTGAAAAGCGTAAAAAACAATTAAGGGAGATTTTTGAAGTACATGATGGACAGGATGAAACCCTTGTAAATGCAGCAAAAAAGAAGGGTTTTATATAAATTTTAAAAAAATAACAGTTTTTTTTTACCTCTATTCGCTTGCTATACTTGAAATCTATGTTTAACCCATAACATTGTTACGGGTTTCCCGTAATCCAAAAACATATCTTATTCGTATCTTTGTATAGTCAACACTTCTAAAAATTTGTAATCCCTCAATTTTTTTGTTGATAATAGCAATTTACATAAACCCTATGGATGTGAGAGACCCATAGGGTTTCTTCTTTTAAAGTATTTTCGGTATGAGTTCGATAATAAAAACCAAAAAAATCGTACTTTTCGGCTTTAGTTTTTCAATATGAAGCAAATTTGTATTTTTATAGTCGCCTTCACGCTTACGTCTTGCGAGTATTTCAATGCGAAAAAAACAACGCCTGAAGCTATTTTAAAAGAAGAGTTGCAAACTTTTAATTGGAACGATGTAGATGTGTATCCTAGCTTTTCGGTTTGTGATTCTATAGATTCTAAAAGTGAAAAAACAGCCTGTTTTACAGAGATTTTAACAAATCATATTTTAGACTATCTTCAAAATAAATCTATTGTTGTTACGCATGATGTTTCTGATACTATAAACTTAAAATTTCAGGTGTCTGAAACTGGAGTTTTATCTCTTTTAAACATTGAAACTGATAGTTTAATATTGAAAGAAATACCAAATATTGGGGATTTAATTTATTCAAGTTTAGATTCCTTACCAAAAGTATTTCCAGCTATAAAACGTGGGCAACAAGTAAAAACCGAATTTGAACTACCTGTTGTTATTCAGGCAAATTAGGATTACTTTTTAAACGTACGTCCCTTCCACTTATAGCTTGAAAAAAGCGAAATAAAAGCCACATAACTACAGAAAAAAGGATAATATATAAAACTTACAATAAAGCTTTTTAAAACCCCTTTTTGATTAAAAAATAATGCCGATTTGTAAATTAAAAAGAAATCGATATTAAATTTTATAATCACTAAGTATATAAAAATTTTCAGATTAAAAGTACCGATTATTGTAAGCATGAGTAGTGCAATAACAAGGGCATTCATAAATAAAACCACCAATCCCGTAAACTTGCCAAACCAATTGTTGTAAGCGCTGGTTTTAGCAGCCCAACGCACACGTTGTGATAGTAACGCGTTCCAAGTTGGTTGAGTTTTAGTAAACACTGTGGCAAATTCGCATTTTAAATAATGGAGTTGATTTGGGTGTGTTTTTGCCGCTTTTTCTAGCATAAAAATATCGTCGCCACTGGCTGTTTCGGTATTGCCATCAAAACCATTTAATTCGTTGAACAAAGCTTTGGTATAAGCAAAATTAGCACCATTGCATAAAAAAGGTTTGTTAATACCAAAACCACCTATAGTAGCGCCTTGTAAACTAAGCAGGTCGAGTAACTGAAACCTGTCTAAAAAAGCATTTTTTATAATATAGGTTACGGGTGCAGCAATGCAGTTAGCATCGTTTTTTTGAATGTATTCATCAAAACTATCGAGCCAGTATTTAGGCACTAAACAATCGGCATCGGTGGTAATAATCCATTCGTGGTTTGCTTGTTTTATAGCTGTTGAAATAGCATCTTTTTTTGGTGAATTCGTTTTACGTTCATTTAAAATAACTTGAATGTTTCCTTGAGAGTAGTCGAAGGATCTTTCTTTTATGGAATTTTCAATAATTTCTACAGAATCATCTTCAGACTCATCATCAACAAAAATAACTTCAAATAATTCCTTTGAATAATTTAAAGCATACATAGTTTTCAATAAAGCCGGTAAATTTTCAGCTTCGTTTCTAAAGGGAATAACAACTGAAAATTTTGTTTTAGCGGGGACATCTTCAAGCTTAAAAAGTGTCACTTTATCAAAACCAAAAGCAAAACTTCCTATTAAAAATAAATATAAAACACTTATGATAATGCTAATTAAAACCATGATTATTCTTTAGGAAAATTAAAATTTAAAACAAAATAACTTCCAATAATACTAGGAAGCACAAAATTAAAAAACCACATAATAGTAACGGTGCTTAAAATGGTTAATGTGTTTATTCCAAGAAAGCTAAATAAATACACGGCAACGCTTCCCTTTATAATCACATCAAAAATAAATATAGAAGGAATTATGGAGGTTAATAAATACATAGTCGAAATTACCATCATCGCCTGTAAATAGGAAATGTGTATTCCAAAAAGGGTTAACAAGTAGTAAAATTGAAATGAAAAAAACGCATAGCGGAATAAGGATAACCAAAACCCGTAAACAATCTGTTTTTTTGGGTAATTTAAGATGAATGTTTTTATTTTTTCAAATGAAAAACCTTTGAAACTGAATTTTGTTTTGCTTAATATGAAAAAGGCAATAATTATTAAAAGAATTGTAAGTACAGATAAAAGTAATATTTTATAATAATTAATGGAAACAGCATATTTTGAAATAAAAAAGCTAAAACCCACAAAACCTAAAATGCAAGTAATGCCCATTTGCAAAACATTACTTAATAGATTGATTAGCATGATGCGCTTTCTATATTCTTTTGTGTAAAAAATGGCTTTAGCTCCATATTCACCAATTCGGTTGGGTGTAAATAAAGAGGCGGTTAAAGAGCCTAAACTTTGTTCAAATGCGTTTTTTAAGCTTATTTTTTTTATAGAAGATATTAATTTTTGCCATTTCAAAATTTCAGAAAACCAGTTTAAACCAGTTAAAATCAACAAAAAAAGAATGGTTTTTAATGAAAATAGGTTGTTTCTATTTAAAAAATCAATAAAAACTGAATATTCAAAATCTGTGTTTTTGGTCAGTTTCACATATATAAAATAAAAAGAAGCAACTACAATGCTTATTTTAATAAGCACAAAAAAGAATTGTTTAGTTTTGTAGGATAAAGCATTTAGCATAGTGGCAAATTAAACGATTATTATCTTATGGCTTATTATTTTAAAAGACAAAAAATAAAATTCCTAATGGCTTTAGTAATTTTGTCAACCACATTAAGTTACGCTCAAACTAATTCTGAATTATGGAAATTTCAATTAGCCGTGGGTATAAATAATCCTATAGAATCAGTTGAAAATGTTGGCTACTATTCAAAATATTTAAATTTTCCAACAGTTGCTATTGGAGTACAACATATGTTTTCTAATAGTTTGGGAGCAAAACTGGATGTTGGTTTTAATCGTTCTTCCAATGCAGATACCTCATTAGAATTTAAACTCAATTATACGCGAGTAAATGCTCAAATTGTTTATAACCTAAAACCTGTGCTACGCTTTTTGCCAGATAGAATTGCTTTAGTTGCCCATGCGGGACCAGGAATAAGTTTTACACAACCTTTAGGTGGTTTTAGTGAAAATAAAAACACATTTGGTAATGCTTTGGGAGGTATGGAACTACATTACGGACTCTCAAATTCTTTATCCATTTATTCTGATTTAGGGTATGCATATTCTTTAACAAGTAAAAATAAATACGACGGTAATATAGATGGCTTTTCGTTTAACGGTGATTTAATGTATCTTACCTTCGGGATTTCGGTGTCACTTAATGGATGTCGATACTGTAATTAATGAGTAAAGAAAGAATTATATTAGGCATCGATCCAGGAACTACTATTATGGGGTTCGGACTTATTAAAGTGGTGGGTAAAACCATGACTTTTTTGCAAATGAATGAACTCGATTTAAAAAAATACGACGACCATTACCTAAAATTGAAGCTCATTTTTGAGCGCACCATCGAACTTATAGACACTCATAACCCCGATGAAATAGCTATAGAAGCACCTTTTTTTGGTAAAAACGTACAGAGTATGTTGAAACTTGGGCGTGCACAAGGTGTTGCGATGGCTGCTGGTTTAAGTAGAGAAATTCCAATAACAGAATACCTTCCTAAAAAGATTAAAATGGCTATTACGGGAAATGGAAATGCCAGTAAAGAGCAAGTCGCGAAAATGCTGCAAAGTTTGTTAGGGTTAAAAACATTGCCAAAAAACCTCGATGCTACCGATGGGTTAGCGGCAGCGGTGTGTCATTTTTATAATTCAGGAAAAATTGAAGTTGGTAAAAGTTATTCCAGTTGGGATGCTTTTGTGAAGCAGAATAGCCCCCTAACCCCCAAAGGGGGGATAAAAAACAATCCGATTGTAGATCTTCGGAAGAAAAAAAGCTGATTGTACCTTGTTAAATAAAAATTTAATTATTCCGAGTAAGAGTTCCTCCCTTTTGGGGAGGCTAGGTGGGGCTGGCATTTACATACATATTCCGTTTTGCAAGCAAGCCTGTCATTATTGCGATTTTCATTTTTCTACTTCACTTAAAAAGAAAGATGAATTGGTTAACGCTTTGGTAAAAGAATTAGAATTACGTAAAGATGAGTTAAAAAATCAAAATGTTGAAACCATTTATTTTGGAGGAGGCACACCAAGTTTATTGACGATTGATGAATTACAATTTTTAATTTCAGAAGTTTACAAAAATTACCAAGTTGTAGAACATCCAGAAATTACTTTAGAAGCGAATCCAGATGATTTATCTGAAAATATAATAATTCAACTGTCTAAAAGTCCAATTAACAGACTTTCCATAGGCATCCAATCTTTTTTTGAAGCCGATTTAAAACTCATGAATCGTGCACATAACGCCGAAGAAGCTAAAAAATGCTTGTCTCTAGCAACTCGCTACTTTGAAAATATTTCAGTCGATTTAATCTACGGCATTTCAGGTTTAACTAACGAAAATTGGATTAAAAATATCGATACCGTTTTAGGTTTTAATATCCCGCACATATCAAGTTATGCGCTAACCGTTGAGCCTAAAACAGCTTTAGATTCTTTTATAAAGAAAGGTGTGATTGATAATGTTGATGATGATTTGGCTCAAGAGCAATTTCATATTTTAATAGAAAAACTAGAAGCTTCAGGCTTTGTGCATTATGAATTATCCAACTTTGGAAAACCTGATTATTTCAGTAAAAACAATTCAGCCTATTGGCAAGGGAAACCTTATTTGGGTATTGGCCCGTCGGCACATTCCTTTAACGGAAATGAGCGGGGTTGGAATGTGCGAAACAATTCAAAATATATAAAATCGTTAGAAGTTAATATACTTCCTATTGAAACGGAAGTGCTTTCATTAACCGATAAGTATAATGAATATATCATGACGGGTTTGCGAACGGTTTGGGGTGTTTCATTAGAAAAAGTGGAGCGAAATTTTGGACTTCAGTATAAAAGATATCTTTTGGAACAATCTGAAAAATATATTAACGAACATTTGTTGTATATTGATGGGGATAAATTGTTAGTCACCAAAAAAGGTAAATTTTTAAGTGATGGAATTGCTTCAGACTTGTTTAAAATTAATTTAACATGATTGCAAACATTCAATATAAGTCTAAAAAATATCAGATAGATTTATCTAAACCGTTAGATATTTCTATGACCTTAAGTGCTTCGGAAAATAATGTAAACACTTGGTATTTAGATGATCCGAAAATAGAACCCGTTAAAAAGGAAGACTGGATTGGGAGTGTAAAGGCGGGGGCATCGATTAATTTTAACAACATTCAATTCAATCCGCATGCACATGGAACACATACCGAATGTATGGGGCATATTACAAAGGAATTTCATTCAATAAATAAAAATTTAAAACAGTTTTTCTTTACGGCTGAATTAATTTCGGTTGCCGCAGAAAAATACATGAAAGACACTGTTATTTCAAAAAAACAAATCGAATTACTTTTGAAAGATAGTACGCCAGAAGCGTTGGTAATTAGAACGATGCCAAATACTAAAGACAAGAAAAAAAGGCATTATTCAAATACCAATTGGACTTATTTAACCGAAGAAGCGATGGTGTTTATTCGTGAAAAAGGCATTAAACATTTGCTTATTGATTTACCTAGCGTAGATAGAGAAAAGGATGGTGGCAAACTGTTGGCACACAAAGCGTTTTGGGATTTTGATGGCAACCAAAGGTTAGATTGCACCATTACAGAGCTTATTTATGTTGCCAATAAAATTGAAGATGGAAGCTATATGTTAAACCTTCAAATTGCCCCTTTTAAAAATGATGCGTCGCCAAGCAAACCGATACTTTATAAAATACTATGAAAACAACTTTAAAACTCGAGGAACTGCTTATGTTCGTTTTAGGCATTTTGGCTTTTAATCAATTAAATTTTGCTTGGTGGTGGTTTTTGGTTCTTATTTTAACACCAGACATAGGTATGTTAGGGTATTTGGTAAATTCTAAAGTTGGGGCATTTTTCTATAACATTTTTCATCATAAAGCATTGGCTATTATTATTTACTTAATAGGGATGTTTTATGAAAATGAAAAGATTCAGTTAATTGGAATTATACTTTTTTCCCATGCTTCATTTGATAGAATATTTGGTTATGGTTTAAAATACAACTCATCGTTTCAAGATACACATTTGGGAAAAATTGGAAATAAATGATTGATATTTCAACAGATAAAAGCAAGCTTCAAATTGATATGATTCATCAATTTTTAACCAATTCGTATTGGGGAAAAGGTAGAACTGTTGATGAAGTAAAAAAAACCATTGAAAATTGTTTGTGTTTTGGAGTTTATTTAGATGAAAAGCAAATTGGTTTTGCGCGAATAGTGACCGATTACACCGTTTTTGCGTATTTAATGGATGTGTTTATTTTACCAGAACATAGAGGGAAAGGCTATTCTAAACAACTAATGAAAGCCATTAATGAAGAACCAAAATTACAACCCTGTAAAGTTTGGATGTTAAAAACAGCTGATGCCCATGGCTTATATAAACAGTTTGGGTATTCTGAATTAAAACATCCAGAAAAAGTGATGGAACGCATTTTAACTTAGTTTGGTATTTGCTAGAAGAGTTTTTTGTATGGATGCAAAAATTTCTGTTTAAAATGTTAACATTCCATAAAGTGAAAGGACTAAAGGTAAATTAATCACACATAAAAATAAAAAAAATGACTTTATTCACACTGTTTTTAAGCTCTATTTTAATGCTATCGTGTAGCAACCAAGAGCCATTATCGCAAGAAGAACTAGCATCTGTCCAAACATCAGTTAGTATCGAAACATCTGCCAATACTGCTAAAACATCTGCAGAAGAAGAAAGCGGCTATCTTTATGGCATTGAAGTGTATTATTCAAGTGCAGAGATTGAAGTTGAAAGATTGGGAACACTAAAAACAAAACTCGTAGCCGAATTAGAAAGCGGCAATAAAGGGGTTATGGAACAAATAGAAAATATTCAAAAAGAGATTGAAAAATTAAATAGGTTTAAAGAATCCTTAATCGCCATAAAAAAACCTAAGGGACCTGTTGGTCCAATGCCACCACAACCTTGCTTTGTCGATAACAAAACAAAAAATTGTATCCCTAAACTAACAATTACAGCTAAAACAGCGATTGTTTTAGGATCTGATTTAGTTGTTTCTGATGTCGCAATTAGCGACCAAAAGAATCAAAAAGTTAAAATGGAATTTCTTCCAATTAAAGATTCTTTTGGGCAAGTATCTTTTCAAATAAAATCGGACTTTAAAGGCGAAGGCACTATGTACACTACTTTTAAAACCAAGGTGGTTGGAACAATAACAATACCAACACCTATTATTAGACAGTAAATTACTTAAAATAAGTATATTTAAGCTCTCCACAAAAAGGAGGGCTTTTTTTATGAAGTATCTTGTTATGCTCCTTATTTGCATCGTTTCATGTTTTCCATGTGTAAATGCGCAATCTGCTGAAGTGGAACAAATGTATGGTAAGGCTATTCATTATCATTATACTAATAAAGATAGCGCCTATTATTACTATAAAAATACTATAAGTTTAGCCGATAAAAAGAATGAATTAGAATATGTGCTTAGTGCATATCTATATTTGATGAATGCCAATGGATACTATTATGATTTAAAAAACTATCAGAAAAATTTAAAAAAAGAAGATAGTCTTTTACGGCATGATGCGCGTTTTAAAAGTTTAACAAACATTAATTACTATAAAGATTATTTACTTTTCGATAAAGGTAATTATCATTATAAAATTAAAGATTATACCACTTCTAAAACCCACTTTCAAGAGCTTTTTACCAAGCTAAATAAGATTCCTGAAAACAAACGAACCAGAAATGATTTGTCTACTTTATCTAGCTTATACAGTTTTTTAGGTGTTATTTATAAGCATACGGGTAAATATGAATTGGCAGAATATAATTTAAAAAAGGAAATGGAATTTGTAACCATATCTAAAGATAGTATTGAGGAATGGGAATCTTCCATTATGAATTCCAAAAAATTACTTTCTCAGGTTTATGAGGATAAAAAGGATTTTAAAGCTGCAAACTTATTGTTAACCGAAGCTTTATCGTTTTATAAATCCAAAATTAAAGATCCCAGTTATAAAAACAGAATACTATCAACCTATTTGTTGTTGGCTAAAAACTATATACAGCAAAATGAATTTCAATTGGCTATTGAAACCTTAAACGAAAGTGCTCGTTTTTATTCAGAAGATAATCCGTTCTCAAGAGAAGTAGATTTAATTTATGGCGATGCATATTTAGGGCTTAAAAACTACTCCAAAGCTGTTGATTATTATCGGGATGGACTTTCAAAAATAAAAAAGTATCGTGAGTATCAAAAGCATCAAGATATTGCTATAGGCTATGCAAAATTAGGCAATGTGTTTATAAAACAACAAAAAATATCGGAAGGCTTGGAACACTACCAAATGGCATTAATTCAATTGGAAAAAAAGTTTGATGATTTAAATTATAACTCAAACCCCAATCCTGAAAAAGCACTTTCTAAAAAGGTTTTGGTTACTATTTTAAGAGAAAAACAGAATGCTTTATTTGAAGCTTATACCATAACCAAAAATATTGAATATTTAAAAAAGGCTAATAAAACTTCTAAAGCTATCATAAAAACATTGGATGTTTTACGACCAGAATTTGAAAGCAAATTAGATAAAGAATTTTTGGTGAATGAAACCTATCCTAGCATTCAAACTATGGTTCGTATTTCATATGAATTATATAAAAAAAGTAATGACAGTAGGTATATTGATGATGCTTTTTACTTTATGGAAAAAAGTAAAAGTATCGCTTTATTAGAAGCACATAGAAATGCAGAAGCTACTAAATATGGAAATATACCCAACCAAATAATTAGTGAAGAGCAAATTTACAGAGCCAAAATTGCGCATTTAGATGAAGAGATTTTCAACTCAAATCTAAAAGAGAAATCAGTATTCGTCGATTCACTGTTTGCAACTAAAAAAAAATATTATGAGTATATCGCTAAAATAGAACAAGATTTCCCAAAATATTATGGTTTAAAATATAAATCGAGTGTTATTTCGGCTGCAGAATTAAAAGGAGAATTGAAGGCTAATCAATCTGTTTTTAGTTATTTAGTTACAGAAGATGCCATATATTTAACAGTTTTAGCTAAAAATAAAGATGCTTTTTATAAGTTCAAATTTAATGAAACCCTTAAAAACACCATCTCCGATTTTTACAGGCAACTTTCAAAACCCAATATAGACGATAGAACGGCTTATAGTAAAAACAGCCATCTTATTTATAATGCTATTTTAAAACCTGCTTTACAGAATAGCAAGACTACAGATATTGTAATTCTTGCCGATGATGTATTGAATTATATTCCTTTTGATGTACTACAAACCGATGTTAATAATCAGCAATCGTATTTACTATCAAAATATAGTATTAGTTACGCCAGTTCTGCGACCTTATTGCAAGAACAAAATAAAACAAAGGTAAAAGGACGTAATAAGTTGATGGTTTTTGCACCACATTTTAACGAAACGATTTCAGAAAAAAAAGGAAATGCAGAACGGTTTGATATGAGTCCATTAGTTTATAATGGAGAAGAAGCTAAAAACATTTCGGCATATTTCAAAGGCAGTATTTATGATGGAAAACGGGCGAGTATCGCAAATTTTAAAAACGATTTAAGTGGTTTTAATTTGATTCATTTTGCAACTCATGCATCGGCGAATGATGAATTTCCTGATTATTCCTATTTAGCTTTTGAAGATATTGATGAGTCTTCCAATTTATTGTATGTAAAAGATCTGTATAATTATCAAATAGATGCCGATATGGTGACTTTAAGCGCTTGTCAAACAGGTTTTGGAAAATTGCAAAAAGGAGAAGGTATGTTAAGTTTAGCACGTGGGTTTAATTATGCGGGTGTGCCATCGATAGTGACTACTTTGTGGAAAATAAACGACCGAAGTACTTCTGAAATAATGAAATCTTTTTATAAAAATTTAAGTGATGGATTAAGTAAAAAAGAAGCATTAAGGCAGGCAAAATTAAGTTACCTAAATGCCAATGACGATGCGCTTTTAAGACACCCTTATTACTGGTCTGGTATTGTAATTACTGGTAATACGATGCCTTTAAATAATACTAGTTATGTTTTATGGGTAATTTTAGCGCTTGGTGGATTACTATTTTTATGGTTGGTTTACAAAAAATTATTTAAACTCATTAAGTAGTTTTTTCGCTTCGGAAGACTTATAGGTTCCATCTGTAATTACTTTTTTTAATGCGATTTTTGCGTTAGGTTTATCGTCTATTTTTATGTAAGCTAATGCTAAATACCAAGTTGTTTTTTCGGTTAAGGTGTCTTTAGTTTTAAGGTGCTCTAATAACAAAGGAACGGCTTCATTGGCTTTGTCTATTTTCATTAATGCATTGGCTTTATAGAACAAATAGTAAGGCTCTTTGGTATCGCTAAACAAATCTGTAAATAGTTGTATTGCTTTTTCATACTCACCTTTCTCGTAAGCTAGAAAAGCAAGTGTTTTTTTGTCTTGTTGGTCACTTCCTCTTTCCAGTGGTTGCACCACATTGCGGTAGGGTTCAAAATAGCTGGCAAAAAGCTCATTATTAGAAGCTTTTTGGTTCATAGTAAAAAAGTAGCTTAAACCTAAAAGCACTACAATACTGGCAGCTGCTAGCCATTTAGTGTACGAACGTTTAGGTTGAGGTTTTTCAATTTTGGCTTTCGATTCTAATTCTGAAATTAAATTTCTAAAATTAGCATCATCCTCTTTTTTAATAGCCTTTTTTAAATTGGATTGTAAAGTGAGTTCTTTTTCAAAATCTTTGTCGTTTTGTAAAAGTTCATCCACCATTAGCACTTCTTCGGGAGAAAGTCTGTTTTGTAAATATTTTTCAATTAAATCTTCTTGCTTATTCATAGGTTACGCTTTAATCATGTCTTTCAGGCTTTTTAAGCATCTCGATTTTTGGCTTCTCACAACGCTGCCATCGGTATAATCTGTATGCTCAACAATTTCATCTATACTTAGTCCCCTAGAATAGAATAAGGTTAACATGTCTTGGCATTTTTTTCCTAATTTTTTAAAATAGGTTTGTAATAATATTTGTTCATGGCTAAGTTCTTCTTCGGTTTCAGTAGAAACTAATTCAATGGTATCATGAATGCCAAGTTTAGAAGGGTTGTATTCTGTAGTTTTCTTTTTTTCTTTCAGCAAATCATAAATCATAAACTTTCCAATCCCGAAAAGATAGGTTTTTAAAGAGCTGTTTACGTTACCAAGTTTACCATTTAAGGCATGTTTTCGCAATGCTATAAAAGCCTCTTGGTAAATATCACAAAGGTCATCATAGCTCAGTCCGTATTTCTTTCCAAAATTTAAAAAGGCATCTCTATTAGCATTATAGAGTTTACTCACCTCTTTTTGGTCGCTATTTATTAGATGATTTATATCGTTTTTTTCCATCGGCCTTTAGTAAGCTCAATCTATAGGTGTATTTATTAGAAAGTTTTTTTTTAATAGAAATGTTAACATTCATATTTAAAATTCCACTAAAGATAAATGAAAAATATAAGTACTCATGAAAAAATTAATTATCCACGTCATTTTTCTGTTTGCGATAATAGGAAATGTACATCAAGTAGAGGCCCAATTTCTTAAAAAATTAGGTAAGCGAGCGGAAGATGCCGCTAAGGAAGCTGTTCTTAGAAAATCTGAACAGAAAGTTAATCGCGAAACCGAAAGAGCCATGGATACCATTTTAGATGGTAATAAGGGTAAAAGGAATAAGAAAACTAAATCGTCTAAACAAAACGAAGAAACCAATGAAAATGATGAAATTTCACAGGAAGAAAACTCGGAAAACGATTTTGGAGTCTATAGCAATTTTACGTTTATTCCAGGAAACAAACTTTTGTTTTACGATGATTTTGCAGCAGACGCCTTAGGTGATTTTCCCGCCAACTGGGAAACAGGTGGCTCTGGAGAGGTGGTAAACCTAAAAAACTCTGATAGTAAATGGCTTTCCATTGTGAGGAGGTCCGGGTATTTACCAACCATGAAAAATGCACTTCCAGAAAATTATACCATAGAATTTGATTTGACCAACAATGGCTACTATGAAGGTAAATCGAGCAGTAAACTCATGTTTGTATTCATGACTAAAAAGGCCTATGCTGGTGGTAGTGGCGGCACTTTAGCTGAAGTAGAATTGCAGCTTTCTCACAATGGTTTCAAAGTAAGTAGCGTATCCAATTTTGGTGGTGAACTTGACATAAGAGTTGCAAGTTCTCTAGATCGAAACATGCCCGAGTTTATAAACAATACGGTTCACATTTCTATTGCAGTGAACAAAAAAAGATTAAGAATGTGGGTAAACGAGGAAAAAATGGTGGATTCCCCTAACTTAATTCAGGCGAATATTGGCAGGTATTTTATTATTCAAGCGATGGATGTTTTACCTGAACAAGGACACTTTGTCGGCATCAGTAACTTTAAAATTGCTGAATCTACCGAAGATTTACGCTCACTACTTCTTAAAAACGGAAAATTCAGTACTACGGGAATCTATTTTGATACGGCAGCAGCAACTGTAAAAAAGGAATCATATGGTATATTATTAGACATCGCCAATATGCTTCGCGATAATGATGATATCAACTTACAAATTATTGGGCATACCGATAATAAAGGAGCAGAAGATTATAACCAAACACTTTCTGAAAAAAGAGCGGCCGCTGTTAAGGAAATTCTTGTTGAAGAATTTGGTATTAGGGAAGACCGATTACAGTTCAAGGGTAAAGGAGAAACTGAGGCTGTAGACGACAATGCCACCGAAAAAGGCAGAGCCAATAACAGAAGAGTAGAATTTATTAAGATTTAAAACTAAGAAAAAATGGAAACGACAGAAAATAAAACCGTAGTAGTTAACGAAGGTAAAAACATAGCCATTATAGCCTATATCACCTTTATAGGATTAATCATCGCCTTTGTGATGAACAATGAAAAAAAAGAGCCTTTTGCATCCTGTCACATTAAACAATCTCTGGGTTTAGCGCTTACAGGTTTAGCGTTAGGGGCCATTGGTATGATTCCCATTTTAGGATGGATTATTAATCTAGTTGGCATTTTTGTGCTCTTATATATGTGGATTATGGGTTTGATGAATGCTATTAATGGAAAAGAAAGTACAGTGCCTTTTTTAGGAGAGAAATATAAAGAATGGTTTAAAAGTATTTAAAAATAGACACAAATGAAAACACAAATAAAATTACTCGCACTGTTACTAATCTGCTTCAGTTATTCATGCAGTAAAGATGATGATGCCTCTGATAAAGAAGAATCGGTAACCGATGTATATGCAGTTGGGTATGAATCTGACGGCACAAAAAATATAGCTAAAACATGGAAAAATGGAGTGGCAACCTCTTTAACTAATGGTGCCAACGATGCCAATGCAGCATCAGTTCATGTTGTTGGCGAAGATGTTTATGTAGCTGGTAATGAAAATAATGTGGCTGTAATATGGAAAAATGGAATTAAAACACCACTCACAGATGGCTCCAGACCAGTATTTGTTTTTTCAGTATTCGTATCAGGAAGCGATGTTTATGCTGCTGGTATGGAGGTTTTTCCTCTTAGCAATGGCGAAAGATATACGGCAAGATTATGGAAAAATGGCGTTGGGATAACTTTAAATGAAAATAAAGAACATGCTTGGGCGACTTCGGTTTATGTGCACGGTAATGATGTTTACGTTGCGGGCTACGAAGCAGACCCAACAACTAAAAAATTTGTTGCTAAAATATGGAAAAATGGCATGGCAACAGCCTTGACCAATAATCTTTCAGGTTCAACGGCTAGTGCTGTTTTTGTTTCTGGAACCGATGTGTATGTGGCTGGCTCAGATTTTATAAAAGGTAAAAGCGTAGCCTTTATCTGGAAGAACGGCGTTGCAACACAACTATCAAACGGAACCACCGACGCTACAGCTACTTCGGTGTTTGTATCTAATAACAATGTGTATGTAGCAGGTTCCGTCAATGATCCCAATCAAAACAGAATCCCTACACTATGGAAAAATAATTTTCCAACAAAGTCTTTCACTAAGGGAATCGACCCGAATGCAAATTCGGTTTTTGTAATGGACAACGATGTTTATATAGGTGGTAGTGAAACGAAAGTGGCAACTATCTGGAAAAACGAACAAGCCATTAAATTAACGGATGGTACCTATAAGGCACAAGTTAATAGTGTTTTTGTAACCAAAAAATAAAATAAATTCTTATGAAAAATTCAATTAAAATTTTAGCGGCAATAGGCATTGTTTTCCTACTATCATTTTCAGCACAAGCACAAACAGATGATTGGACTGGAGAATGGAACACTAAGTTTGGAAAAGTAACCATAACAAAAAATGGAGGTGAATATTCCGGTTTCCTTCCAAAGGGAAAATTAACACAAATTAGGGTGCAGGATGGCTCGCTTATAGGTTTTTACTCGCGTTTGGCTCCAAAATTTGACAAAAGCAGTCTTGGAAAAAAAGGAACATTCAAGTTTACACTTTCTGCCGATAAGAAAAAATTTGATGGGTATCATAAATCGGATACTGATGAAAGATGGAGTTCGGTAAATTGGAATGGGGTAAAAGTTTGGGGAATGGTTATGCCTGTCATTGTATCTAACAACTTGCCTACAATAGTTACACCCTCTTGGACAGGAACTTGGAAATCTACAAATGGGGATATCTTTAAAATATTGGATACCGGTAATGCGAAAAATAATATGACATACGTATATGCAAAAATTTCTGTCAAAGTAGATGGTGTTATAAAAAGCTATGATGTAAAAGGATTGTTCGAAAACGATACACCCGAGGTGTTCGAAGGCACAATATATCGTGATAATGGCTGGGATGTGGGTTATATGACAATTGAATATGGTGCCTTCAAAATTGATGATTGTACAGGGTATATGTGGTTTGGAGGAGATACAAAACATCCAATCTCTGCACATAGGACTTCCTCGGCAAAACCAACTGTAAAAATCTTCTAAACTAAAATAAGATGCGTAACCTATTCCTCTTTGTAGTTTCACTCTTTTTGTTTTCGTGCAACGAAAGCAAAAAAGAAAAAGATGGCTTTATTGATGGTATTTTAGAAGATTTCTCAAAAATGCCAGATTCAGTAATCCAAAAAGGCTTTGCTATTTTAGATACCATACAACTAAAACCAGTTGAAGATTTGGTAAAAGAATTGCAGCAAATTCCAGACCTTCAAGAAATTGGCGTAGGAGACGAATTGTTAAGTTTTAGGCTTAAAAATGGGCCAACCATGTTAATAAAACTTAAAGAATTTTCATCTATTACAAAAGGTGGCACAGGTAGTTCTGCAATACCTCCAATGATGATATTAAATAATACAGTTGCAGCTCAAAACAATGCCAATGTGGTTGGCGCACAACGCGGAGAAAATAGGCAAAACAAAAAAGCATTGGTATTAGCGCCTTACGAATGGCAATTTGGAGCATCTAGCGATGCATTAGTACCATTGGAAAAATTAAAATCAAATAAAAATTATAGGGGCGGAATTACTTCAAAATCCAATCCGAGTAAAACGAATCAACTAATTACTATTGAAGATTATTTGTCTTTTAATGATTATGACCTAGTTCATTTAGGGACTCATGGGTCCCAAACATGCAATGTAGAGGGAGAAATAATCACAATGACCAGTAACTGTCATACTTATATAGCGAGCGGAATAACCTTTAAAACAAAAGAAAGAAGCAGGGAACTACGAGAGCAATTTAAGAATGTTTCTGGCTTAGCATTCACACCAACTGAAATTTTTTTAACACCAGCATTTTTCGCTGCAGCTTATCCTAATGTAAATAATAAGCTCTTTGTTTACAGTGCTTGCCAGTTAGGTCAGCGTGGCGATATAGAAAATGTTTTTGAAAGCATATTGCAAAACGGACAACTTTTTTATTGGCAAAACAATGTAATAGCTGCAGATGCCAAAAAAGCATTTGGAAGTTTGTACGATAGAATGCTGCAATATGGAGAAACTGCTCCCACGGCATTTGAAAATGTTCCTGATGTGTTAAAAAAGAATTTACGCACATTCGAGAGCGAAGAAAAGAGAGGTGATTCTATTGAGGTTTACACCTATTTAAAAATGGCAACCAAAGGCAATGCTATGCATATTATAGAACCTATTAGTTTTATAGATGAAAAAACAAAAAAAGAATTACAAGAAGGTACAGTATATCCTTTTGAAGGTGTTTTTGAAGACGACCGACCTGAAGAAGCCAGTTTTACTCTAGAATTTTTGGGCTACACTGCACAAGAAATGGAAGAAAAAAACATGAGCTTTTCCTTAAAGGTAGATGGCACAACAGTGCTAGATCGTGTTCCTTTTTTACCTGATAACGACCCGTATGATGCCATAGATGTTACAACGGGTAAAAACGAAAAAACAACCCTTGTTACTTTTAAAAGAACGAAGTTAAAAAAAGATCTGAAAAAAAATAGTTCTGTAAAACTAGAAGGCTTTTTTCATTTTAGCGAAGAAAATTATGGCTATCAAAGCATAAATGTGAGCACGGGAAGTTCCGATATGCGTATTGTTATGAAGTCATCAGACGCATCCATAACTATGTTTTTTGATGCAGATAACTATGCACTTAAAACAACCTATCCAGAACAAAACCAAACTTTATATTCAGACGAAGAAGGCTACATCTATATGAACGCTCCAGGAAAAGGTTGGATGAAAACCAAGCTAATTCAAATGTTTGGTGCCGTAGCGCAACTTGCACCCATAAATATGGACTTTGCGAGCCTGAAGATGAATAAAGGATCGGTAATGCATAAAATTCCCGCCTTTGCAGCTGAGGTTACTATTTCTATGCTGGAAAAAGAACCGAAGGCGAAAAAGATTAGTGGCGGTATTGGTTCCAAAAAAACAGTTTTTATTTATGAAGGAAGGCTTACCATCACTTTTGATAGTCAAAAAAGACTAGAATCGCTAGTTGAAACTGGAACAGGAATATATTATTACTACGAAGAACAGCAGATTACTTTGCCTAAAGCTCAAGTTTTCTCTATTCCCTCATTTAGTAACTAAAAAAACATAAAAATGAAACACCAACTATATGTACTGAGCCTTACGTTGCTTATAATTTCCTGTAAAGAAAATATCAGCGATAAACTCAAACCGCTTGAAAATAACACCATGTCTTCTACCATAGAAAATGAAGATGAGGAGATTGTTAGCAATCCATATCAAGACAGCGATAGCCAAAAGGCTCTTTACAAAGCTTTAAAAAAGAAAACGCCTTTAACTGGTGATCAATTATTAGCCATACTTCCCGAGCATATTAATGGTAATAAGAAATATGGGGAACATGGATTTCAAGTTGGTAATCAGTTTGCAAATGGTATGTATGGATCTGCTAATAGTCCTTATAATTTTTGGATCGAAGATGGTTCAGGTTCAAGGGCTATTGTCCGAAACTTTTTGATGCATTAAAGTTTAAAAATAGAGGTTCAGTAGAAACAGAATATGTTTATGCAGAGCACGATGGCTATAAAACCATTGCTTTTTTACAACCTAATATTAAAAGAAACAACATTCGTTTTATTTATAATAATAGATTCAGAATTTCTATAGAAGGCCCTGATAGTGCTGATGTATTATGGTCCTATATCGATTTTGAAAACCTTAAAAAACTTGATCAATTCAATTAAAATAATTCATTATAAAAGCTTTAAAAAATTGTATCCTAACAACGGCTTTGTTTTTTTTAATCAGTCTGAGTTTTTATGCACAAAACGCTATTTCAGAAAGCATTGCAAATTGCACAAATGGCGAAGTTCCATTACTATTCTCCGATTATATTTCGCATGAAAAAAATTATAATGGGAATTATAGCATCAACGGACATATTACAATTCCGCTTGACGATAATTTTTTTCCAACTTCAAAATAGTAGCCGAAAAAGCGAAGGAAAACGCACCTAAGGCTGGAAAATGAAATTCAATACTGTAGAGTCAACCTTTAGATTCTGCACAAAAAAAAGATGAGTCCTATTCAGATACGATAGCTAAAAAGGGACTTCTATTGGTGTTTTTATAGTTCCTTAATATTAAAATGGTTATCGGTTTTTAAAGCATTAACATAATGGCGTTGATTGAAATTTTAATAATTTTTTTATACAGATGTTAACATTATGTTTTTTTCTGAGACTAAAGATAAATCATTATAAATCAAATCCATATGAAAAATCAATTGAAAATCACTCTTACAGCGTTCTTCTTTATCTGTTTTTTAATACCTCTATTAGGGTTAGTTAGTTGTAGTAAGTCTGATGACAAAGACGAAATTACAAATTGCACCAATTGGTCAGAACAATGGTTAGCTCAAGCTACTGCATATTCTGAAGCATCTGCTACTTATACCAACAATCCCACAACAGCTAATTGCGGAAAGCTTAAAGCAGCAGGCTTAAAATATATTGATGCCAGAAAGCGTTATCGATTGCGTCCCTACAGCGAGCGTACAAGATTATACGGCGAGTTTAAATGAATACAGAGCAGAGGTTAACAGTATGGATTGTAATTAAGACCAGAATATCTTGATGTTTTTATAAGTCTATTCTAAAAACAAGAAGATAAGGCATCGAGATTTTTATTAACTAACTATTAAAACTTTAATCATGAAAACAAAATTATTTTTATTAATTGCTATATTAAGTTTTAGTATAGCCTCGGCCCAAACATTTAATGTAAATGGGATTAATTATAATATTATTCCAAATACAACCAACGTAGAAGTAGGTCGTAATCAATATGCAACAGGAGCGGTAACCATACCATCAACTGTGGCATATAGTACGGTTACTTATGCGGTTACTTCTATTGGAGTTTCTTCTTTTTATAACAATAAAAGTTTAACTTCAATAACAATCCCTAATTCGGTTACTTCTATTGAAAAGAATGCTTTTAATGAATGTTCTAATTTAGTTTCTGTAACCATTGGTAATTCGGTTACTTCGTTTGGAGAGAGCGCTTTTTATAATTGTAAAGGTTTAACTTCCATAACCATTCCAAATTCTGTTACCTCAATTGGAAAAAGTGTTTTTTATGGTTGTGCTAATTTAACTTCAATAATAATTCCTAATTCAGTAACTTTTATTGGAACTTATGCTTTTTCCAAATGTATAGGTATCACTACTATAACGATTCCTGATTCGGTAACTTCTTCTATTGCAAATCAAACTTTTTCTGGTTGTACTGGATTAACTTCTGTAACCATTGGTAATTCCGTTACTTCAATTGAAGAATATGCTTTTGCTTCTTGCTCTAGTTTGACTTCTGTAATAATTGGTAGCTCAGTTAATTCTATTGGATATACAGCTTTTTATGATTGTAGTGCATTAACTTCATTAATTATTCCTAATTCAGTTACTTTAATTGGAGAGAGCGCTTTTTATAATTGTACTAGTTTAACTTCTTTAGTAATTCCTGATTCTGTTATTTCCATTGAAGGTGGTGCTTTTAATAATTGTACAGGACTAATTTCTTTGGCTATTGGTAATTCAGTTACTTCAATTGGAGGTGCTGCTTTTTATAATTGTACTGGACTAACTTCTGTAATAATCCCTAATTCAGTTACTTCAATTGGAGATTCTGCTTTTAAAAATTGTACTGGATTAACTTCTGTAACCATTCCTAGTTCAGTTACTTCAATTGGACGTAGTGCTTTTTATGATTGTACTAGTTTGGCTACTGTAAATTGTGCTATTGTTACTCCAATACCTATTTATACTAATAATTATGTTTTTGGGAATGTAAACCAATCCATGTGTGCTTTAAATGTTCCTGCTGCTAGTGTAAACGCATATAAAGCAGCATTTATTTGGAAAGATTTTAATCCAATCAACGGGGCATTAAGCAATGAAAGTTTTGAAAACAAGAATACAATTAAGCTTTATCCAAATCCTGTTACTAATAATCTAACGATTGAAAACCCTTTTTTTGGCAATCTTCAACTGCAAGTAATTAATCAATTAGGACAACTAGTTTTAAAACAAACTAAAAACGCTTCATCAATTTCAATAGATGTTTCAACCTTATCAAAAGGGCTTTATTTTTTAAATATTCATTCTGAAACTGGTGAATCACAAACCATCAAATTCATTAAAAACTAAATGTTGTTAATTTCTAAATAATAAAATCATGAAAAAATCACTACTATTTATTTTGTTTTTAAACATTACGGTTACTGTGTTTTCACAAACTACATATACTGTGAATAGTACAGACGATTTACCAGATATCAATATTAATGATGCTGTTTGTGTAGATGCAAAAGGTAACTGTACATTGCGCGCAGCCATTCAAAATGCAAATAAAACAAGCAATAAAGACACTATAAAATTTAATATTTCTGGTAACACACCATTCGTTATTACGGTTACAGATGTTATGCAACCTATTCAACAACCTGTTATTATAGATGGTAGAACACAATTAAATTACATAAACTCACCAATAATAGAAATAGATGGCAGTAATTTACCTGAAGGTAAAAATGGCATTCAACTAATTGGTAATTCTACTGGAAGCGATATTTATGGCTTAAGTATAGGAGGCTTTAAACGATTGGAGGTTTCACCATTTAGTTTTGGTTATGGGGTTTACTCAACTACTGGAAACCATATTTTTCAATCCAATTTTATAGGTATAAAACCAGATGGGGCCACCATAAATTCTAATACGGGTGGTGGTTTGTATTTTAATAACACTGGCGGAAACCAAATAGGCGGTTCACTGCCTAATCAAGGCAATGTAATTTCAGGAAATGGAGTAGGTGGACTTACTTTTCAAGGAACCACAGCAAATTCATCCGCTACAAATAATAACATCCAAGGGAATTTAATAGGTACTGATGTTACAGGAAAATTAAGCAAAGGAAATCGATTTAATGTTCAATTTATAAATGCGCCCAACAATATTTTAGGAGGAAATTCTGCTTCTGCTAGAAATATTATTTCTGGAGCCAATGCGCCTGACGATAATACAGTAGGAACAGGAGTGGCCATTTCAGGCTCAGAGTCTTATGGTAATAAAATTATTGGAAATTATATTGGAACTGATATTACAGGAAGCCAGTCTATCTCTAATGTGAGAGGAGGAGTTTTAATCCTTACTGGAGCAAATAATAATGCTATAGGAACTGAGAACCCTGGAGAAGGAAACCTCATTTCAGGCAATGGGGCTTACGGAATTTATATTGAAGGCGGTGTAGGGACAGATCCTGTTTCTTTTAATAGTTTTAAAGGTAATTATATAGGTTTAGATGCTACGGGAAATGCTGCATTACCAAATTATAGAGGTATAATGATGCTTGCTGGAGTAAACAACAATAATATAATTGGTGGTACGACAACGAACTCAAAAAATGTGATTTCAGGAAATACAAGTGCTGGCATTGCAATCTTCAGTGGTGAGAACAATCAAATTCTAGGAAATTACATTGGCACGAATGCTTCAGGTACAGCTACAATTGGTAATAATACTGGAATTGATTTAAGAAGTGCTAACAATAGTGTTGGAGGATCAGCAAATGGCTCGAGAAATATTGTTTCTGGAAATTATATAGGAATAGAGATTTCAGGAATTACTTCTAGCGGATGTTCCATAAAAGGCAATTACATTGGGTTGAATGCCGCAGGGAATTCAGCCTTGGCAAATACAACAGGAATATCTTTAATAGCTTCGGTAAACAATACTGTTATTGGTGGACCTAATCTTTCAGATAGGAATATTATTTCGGGTAATGCTATTAGAGGATTATGGATATCAGGTACTTCACACACCATCCAAAACAATTATATAGGTATAAATCCAGCTGGGAATGGAATTATTAAAAATGGAAACGAAGGCATCAGGTTCAATGGTACTTCAACAGGTACTCAAGTTTCGGAAAACACCATTTCGGGTAATGGAACGGTTTCAACAACAGCCTTAAATGTCTATTTTAATGCCGCAAATAATGTGCATTTTTTTAGTAATAAAGTAGGAACCTTGCCAGATGGTATTACGGGAGTCGTAAATATTGGAAACGGAATGTTTTTCAATAGTTCTAGTAATAATATTATAGGAGGCGCATCAGAAATTGAGGGTAATATCATAGGGAATCATAATTTAAATGGTGTAGCTATGTCTGGTTTAAGTAGTAATAATACAGTTATTTACAACAAAATAGGTGTTGGTTTAGATGGGGTTTCAGTAATTGGAAATGCCATTATAGGGATAGCGATTTCTGGAACCAATACAGGTAATACAATCAGTCAAAATACGATAGCAAACAATGATAGAGGGGTTGTGTTACAAGCTAGTGGCGGTACTCCTAGTGAAGTGACCATTTCAGAAAACAGTATATATAATAATTCAGTTTTAGGAATTGATTTAGTAGGTACATCAGCAAATGATGTGGACGATGCAGATGCTGGAGTTAATAATCTTCAAAACACACCAGAAATAAGTGCCATTAATTATTTAGGAGGAGGCGCTATCGAAATTACGTATGCGGTTCCAAGTGCTATAACGAATTCTACATATCCTTTATTAATTGATTTTTTTGGCGCCGTAAGTGGACAAGGCAAATTTTTTATAAGTTCAGACTCGTACACAACCCCGGGAAGTAAAACCATTACTTTAAATCTTCCAAGTGGTTATAACGCTAATGATTACAACAACATCGTCGCAACCGCTACTGATGCTAACGGAAATACTTCAGAATTTGGAATCAATGTTAATTACACATTATCTGTGGCACAGGTTAAAAACCAAAGTATAAAGTTGTATCCAAACCCAGTGTCTGAAAGGTTGTTTGTCCAATTTCCATCTTCAGACACCTATAATTTAAAAGTGGTTAATGTATTAGGGAAAACTGTTTTAACTGAAAATAATGCTACATCTTCAACATCATTAGATGTTTCAACCATATCAAAAGGGCTTTATTTTTTAAATATTTATTCTGAAATTGGCGAAACACAAACCATCAAATTCATTAAAAACTAAAACCATGAAAAACCTTCTATTCTTAGCAATTTGTATAGTGCTATTTTCTTGTAAGGGCAATGGACAGCCAACCGACCCTGCACCAAAAAATGACGACCCCAGTCCTGAAGCCTTGGTTCCAAATCCAAAAACCGATTTTGTGTTTAGCGGAGATTACGAGGATTTATTAACATTGGAGTTAGCATCAAGAATAACAGGTTTTGAACCTTCAAAAGCAAATAAAATGAATCCTTTAAAAGGAATGACAGGAGAAATACTGCGCTATTATTGGGAAAACGGCAGGGAAAGAGAAAAGGAAAGTACTACCCCAAACAGAAAGAACACCAAAATTGGATGTATGGATCTTGTTCAGATTAAATGGGTAGATGGTGAAGCAGATATGGATTCTTTTTTAGATTTTATTGACCTTGAAAAATATCCAGATTTAACTAAAGTAGAAAACGTTGGAGAAAGTGCCTATTGGAATCCGAACAAAAATCATTTAGAAGTGTATTATAACGGGGTTTCTTTTACGCTTCAAGTAGATATTTCAAATAATGATATACTCGATAAGGAAAAAACCATTGCTCTAGCAAAATTAATTATAGAAGAACGAATAAAGTAAAAATCTTAAAATCTAATAAAATGAAAAATCTATTCAAATTAGTACTAGTTATATTGCTATTAGTTTCCTGTAAAGATGCACAAAAATCATCCGATTCTAAAGAGTCCCAAATTACAGAAGGCTTATTAAACGAAGTAATGGGTAACAATGTCGATATTGACAAAAAATATGCGTTGTTAATGGAAGAATTGAAAACGAAAACGCTACTAACCGATCAGGAATTACTAGAAGCTTATCCAAAAAAATTAGGCAACTTAAAATTAGACTCAAATGAAGCTAGAATTACTGGTGATAAAACAGTTGTGGGAAGTTTTGGTGATAATACGGTACGAATGGAAATTCTAGACGCTGGCGGTGAAAATGTTATGGGAGCAATTATACCCCTAAAAATGTTGGAACTAAACAAGATTACCTCAGAGTATAACAACACCATTAGGTATTCAAAAAAAGAGCGTAATGGAATACTAACCTTTGGTACGGATCGAGATGAAGATACGAAGGCCGATTATCAATCTGAAATTAGGTTTCTCTACGATAATCGCTTTTATGTAACACTAGAAGGTAAAAACATGGATTCCAATAAACTTTGGGGTGTTTTGGGAGTTGAAAACTTGCAACGGTTTAAGGATTTTAATTAATAAAACATAAAAAAATGGAGTATTTTTCATCAATAAGCGAATATGATATAGTTAGTATTATAGCACAATTAATATCGCTGTCTTCGCTTATTCTATCACTAAAGTATTGGAGATATGCAAATCAATCACATTTTTGGCCTACGGTTAAGGGCGTTGTGTCTAGGGGCATGGAATTTGGAATGTCGAGCGACACATTTTTATATGAATATGAAGTAAAAGGGAAGGAGTATCAAAGAAAAAAACCTTTCTTTTCTACCTCAAGCAAATTCATAGTTAGTAATAAGGATAGAATAGAAAAATATTCTCAAGGGAACGTAGTTGTAGTTTATTATAATCCCATAAACCCTAAGATATCCACCTTGGTTCCAGGTAAAAAACAAGGTATTGTAAATGTTTTTATTCTAATGCTTTTAATTTTTCTTGTAACGTTTTTGTCTTTTTTCTTTCCTGATTTTTTTAATGACACCGTATCAATATTTTTTTCATTTTTAAACTAACACATAAAACAATAATATCATGAAAAAGTCACTCTTATTTTTGATGCTCTTATCTCTTCATTTGGGCATAGCTCAAAACAACCCTAAAGTAGATAACTATCCATTAAAAGCTATGGATTTGGTTGTATTTACTTTTGGTATGGATTATCCGTTAACAATTGGAACAGTTTCCAATTCTGGTGAACTTAATTTTAAGCTGCCAACTAATATAAGTTCGATACCCGAAGAAGTAAAAACAAATTTCATATCAGATGCAGCTTTTGTGTTATTTTCTAAATGTGATAACAGTTATGACATTCTTTCGGAAGATGAAAATATTAGAGCCGCAGGTGGAGGATATATTTCATTAAGCTCAAAAGAGAATCCATATGCTGGATTATTCTTTATGACTACCGACGAAAATTTGGTGCCTTGGTTAGAAGAATCGTACTCTAATAATGCGGTTATAGCATCTTATTTTGAATTAGTTTATGTGGAAAATGATTTTAATTATCAAGGCGAATGCACCTCCACAGTCAGTAATACAGAAAATGATACCATTGAAACCATTTACAACTATAATTTGCAATTAAATGCAGGATTTAATTTTATTGAATATAAAATTGAAAGTGTTGATGAACATGAGATACCAAGTATGTACGAAGAAAATGTATTTGTTAAAATAGCGAAACCTAGTAAAATAACCGTCACCTCATCACAATCTACACCGCCAAATACTAAATTTATTGGTAAATATTTTTAAAAACGGACTACCATGAAAATGCTACATAAAATTATTTTTAGTATTCTGTTTGTTGTCTCAGGCTTGGGTTTTTCTCAAACTCCAGAGCAGCAAAAAATGATAGATAAAGCAATAAAAATGCGTGATAGCATTATGCAATGTATAGGCCTTGAAGAAATGTTGCAGCAAGCCAATGCTCAGGAAAAGAAGCTTGAATCAGATAAAAAATCGAATAAAAGAGAGCCAAGTCGAATTCCAAAAACTACAAAAAATGAAGATAAATATTGGAAAAATACGTTAGCTAGCGATAACGATAGTAAATTAAAAAACTGGAATTATGGTGAGGCCGATCTTGTTTTTAACTATCACTACGATGCAAGAGAAGATAAACTAGCATATGTTAAAGTTGGCGTAATTAAAGCAGATGGTACTATCGAATTGAATCCTATAAACAAAGTGCCAATGCTAAAGCCATTAAAGGACTTTAAGGATAGCAACAATTTTTATGATATTCATAATCCAGCGTCTTATCAATATACTAACGAAGATGCGGGATTTAAACTCAACGCTTATTTATTAGTGTATCAAAATGATGAACAAATAGGAATCTTAACCATTGGAAACTCTGTAAAAGTAACCCTAAACCTATTAACACCAGGAGATTTATATTTTGGTGATGAAGGGTATATGTTGTCATGGGTTTTTGCAGATCAAGCATGTGCAATAATGGCCAATGAAAATTGGAAGGGCGATTTAAGCAATACTGGCACACCATTACTAGTTGAAACGAATGTGACATACAATTTAAGTTTTAAACCGGGATGGAACTTAGTGAAAACCGATGTTATTGGTAGATATGACTTCCCAAATGCTCCTGAAGAAGACAGGTCACGTTATAAAAAACACGCACACACTTCTATAACTTCTATTCCAGAAGATGCTACCTATTACTTTAGAAAATCGCCACAATATTAAAATTTCAAAAAACTATAAAATGAAAACCATGAAAAATCATTTAATAATAATCTTATTTTCCATGCTTGTATTAGCGTGTAACAACAAAGCAAGCAAAGCAAATACAAATCAAAATAAGATTGCTGAAGAAAACACAATGCTCGAAAAATCATCTACCATTACCTCTCCTTGCGAACTTATTTCAATGGAAGAAGTGAAAAGTATGTTTAGAATAGATCTTCACATGGAAAACAAAGATGTTGTATATACGTATCCTACTTGTATTTATAGATGGGAAGACCGTAAATTCACGAAATCGGTAACTTTTGGTGGTCAAGAAATTAAATCTACTATGCCTAGCGAAGTTTTAATTGTCATGGTAAAAAATGCAACCGAGGCTATGTTTAACCAGTCCACAACTGTTTATAAACAGCCGCAAGAAATTTCACACTTAGGTTCTAGGGCTGTATGGGATTCAAGGATTTCTCAACTAACGTTTCTTTCAAATAAGTATATGTTTCATGTACATGTTAAAGTATCCAATAATGACACGGAGAATAAAGAAAAAGCTGTTGAGGTTTCTAAACTTATAATAGGGAAGCTTTAAGAATAACAATTTCGTTAAACTAAGAAATTAATCAATTAGTAAGTATTACTAAAATAACAATATAAATTTTACTAATTTTAAACACCTTCAATTCAAAATTTGAATGTGTTTTTTTATGAACATTGAACAGCTTCATCAATATTGTTTAAACAAAAAAGGTGTCACTGAAGATTTCCCTTTTGATGAAGATACTTTGGTGTTTAAAGTATTGGGCAAAATGTTTGCCTTAATCGGGCTGAAAAAATGGGAATCGGGTGAAAAAGCCATCAATTTAAAATGCGATCCCGATTATGCCGAAGAACTTCGAGCAGCATATAGCAGTATCCAACCAGGTTACCACATGAGCAAAAAACATTGGAATACCATTTCTATTCAAGAAAATGAATTAGAACCTAAATTTATTTTAGAACTTATAGACCATTCTTATGAAATGGTAGTAAAAGGAATGCCAAAAAAGATGCGGGATACGCTGAAATAAAGTAGTATGTTTGCAACGCAGAAACCTAACTTCTGCAATCGTAAATCAAAAATAGTCAATCGTAACTAAAATGAGCGTATTACAAACATTACAAGAAAGAAGCAACACTACATGCGAATTATGTACAGCAACTAAAGACTTAAAACAATACACTATTCCGCCTTCATTAAACGAAAGTGTAGATAATAGTTTGTTGGTTTGTAATACTTGTTTAAGTCAAATTGAAGGAACTACAGAAATGGACGCAAACCATTGGCGTTGTTTAAATGATAGTATGTGGAGTGAGTTTGTGGCAGTACAAATTATGGCTTGGAGAATGCTTCAAAGGCTGCGTAATGAAGGTTGGCCAAAGGATTTGTTAGACATGATGTATCTTGACGATGAAGCTTTAGCCCTAGCAAGAGCAACAGGCGAACACGAAGATGAAGCCAACAAAATAATTCATCGTGATGTAAATGGCGTTATTTTAGAAGCTGGAGATTCGGTGGTTTTGGTAAAAGATTTAAAAGTAAAAGGCTCTAGTATGGTTGCAAAACAAGGAACCGCTGTTAGAAATATTCGTTTAGACCATGAAAATGCCGAATATATTGAAGGTAAAGTAGATAATCAGCAAATAGTAATTATCACCAAATACGTTAAAAAGCTTTAATATTAGGTCTTACCACAAGGGAGGTCTTTACGTTGCTACAAGTTTTAACTATTGATTGTCAGTTGGTTTTCAATTACAAATGTGAAACATCATGATTACAATTTTTCAAACGCAAATGTACAGGTAATCTCTAAGCAATTCCCAGAAAGAAACATGCTTATAGAATAATTTTTGATTAACTTTATAATAAAATTTAAAGTTATGAGAGTTATTACATCTATAGTCCTGCTTCTTTTTGTGGTATCATGCGCCCCAATTCGTGTAAATTACGATTTTGAAAAAAACACGAACTTCAACCAGTACAAAACTTATAATTATTATAGTGATATGAATACGGGTTTAAGTGAGTTAGATACCAAACGCCTATTAGATGCCTTGGACAAAAAAATGACAGCAAAAGGCTTTTCTCTAGCCGAAACCCCCGATTTTTTTATCGATATTAAAAGTAGCGAATACAAAGAAGTGCAACGCAACAATGTAGGCGTTGGTTTAGGTGGCGGCGGCGGTAATATGGGTGGCGGTATTTCCATAGGACTTCCCATTGGTCAATCGAATGTAAACCGACAAATAACCATCGATTTTGTAGATGAAAACAAAAAACAACTCTTTTGGCAAGCTGTAAGCGAATCAAATTTTAAACCAAACTCCACACCCGAAAAGCGTGAAGAACTTTTAAATGCCATTGTGGAAAAAGTCCTTTTGCAATATCCACCCAAACAATAAGGCTAACTGTTTTTATGTAAGCAAATCTTTGTACTTGTCTTTGTATGCGTAAAGCATTACTATGTTTAGAACAAGTAAAATGAGTGCGCCCATAATATCTGAAGGTCCTAAAAAAGCATGAAATAATACGGCGTTAATTGAAACGCTCATTAAAATAATAGCCATTAAAGCGCCATATTTATTGAAAATAAACGATAAGCCAGCTACAACTTCTACAATGCCAACAAGTTCCAGCGTTTTTGTACTCATAAGTGCCGTCATGTAACTCATAACAGCTTCAGGCATCGTTTCTGGTGCGGGCATAAAGTTAAAAAATTTATTTGCTCCAAAAATGGTTATCAATACTCCAAAAATAATTCGAATAATAGATAATGGTTTGCTCATAATTAATTAGGTATTAGTTAGTGAAATGAAAGATAATAAATATTTCATTATCGGCACAGGAACCAATTTACTTAACTAACAAACGCACCCCTTCACTATGGCTACTAAATTCTGGCGCATACATACTTTGTATGGTGGTAATGCCATTACTCATGTTTCCTGCATTATTCACACGTAAATCGTATTCAAAAACATAAACACCTTTTGGTAAATAGTCAAAAAAGAAGTTGGTAGAAGCATCTTTGGTGCTTTCATAATACCCCAAACCATCTTGCCATTTGTATTGAGATATTACGTTTATAGGTTCTAATCCAGCAGCGCGCATATCTTTCATATGAATAAATTCCATAGCTCTATCACTTCGTAATTCAATACGAACTCGAACCAAATCACCAACCTTTAAATTAGTTTCTTTTGTTATTTCTGAAATTTGTTCACCAGTATCTGTATTCGTTTTAAGGAATAGTTTTTTGCTCAATTTAAGAGGTGTTTCAGCAGATGTAATTTTATCTAAATCTTCAAAATATTGCCAATATAAACCACCCCAAGCAATGCCATCACCTTTTTTGGTAAGGGTTACAGTTCCCATATCTGGTTTTATGTCTGAAGTGTTCCAAGCCGTTTTATAGTAACCCGTTCCAGCTTCTATTTTTATGTTTTCAAGTTTTGAAGGTTCTATTTTTTTACCGCCTATTAATACTTCAACAGCATCTGTTACACTTAACCAATCACTGCCTTGAAGCAATAATGCATACACAGCTTCAGTAGTTGCTTTGGTGGTTTTCCATTGATTGATTTGCTTGTTTTTAAGCAACCAGATTTTTAAATTATCAATGGTTTTGGTGTTATTTTCAATTATAGAAAAAGCTTCAATTAACAACGCTTGAGTTTCAATAGGTGCTTGATACCAATACCAAGAACTGGTGTTTTCTTTCCAATACATACCTAATTCATCTGAAGTTATACTTGTTTCTTTTAATGAATTTAAAATTTTTGTTGAAGTAGGTTTATCGTTCATTCTATCAACCACCAGCGCCATTAAACCTTTAGAATACAGCGAACGTGATAACCAATATTTTTGAATTTGTGTTTGATAATATTTAGTAATGTCTTCAACTTCTTTAGATTTTTTAATCTCTGGATAAAAGCTTCGCATGTATAAATAATGCAATTGATTGTAGCTTAAATGGTCTTTCGTTAAATCTACTTTTGCATCATATTTTCTAATGTCCTTGTATTCTTGAATGAATTCAGCATCTAAATAATTGATGGCTTTTTCAATCATTTTAGATTCTTCTTTCGTTTCAACTTTCAGTTGTTTTAAATGTCCGAAACCGGTAATGATATGTTGCGTAATATATCTGTTTTCACGTCCACCATTGAACCAAGCCCAAGCACCATTTGATAACTGATTGTTTTGAAGCTTACGTTTTGCCGATTGTAATTCGCTATTCATTTTATTCAAATCGAATAACAAAGCAATACGTTTTTTCTGTTCGGTTTCGCTTTGTGCATCGCGTAACCAAGGAGTTTCCTGGATTAAAATAGACTTTAATTCATCATTTTTTTCTAAGTTAGAAACAAGGGCATCAGAGTTTTTCCACTGATTAAAAACTTCCTGAATTCTGGGGTTTGAATTGGCAATATGGCTTGCTAACGCATTAGCGTAAAATTTGGAAAATGTTTGCTCGTTACATTCATACGGATATTCCATTAAGTAGGGTAGTGCCTGTACAGCGTACCACGCAGGATTGGAAGTCATTTCCAAAGTTAACTTATGATTTTTTAAAGTTGATGAGGTATTGTTTTTCAACTTATCCAAAGTGAACATTTTAGTTTCGTTGCTACGAATCCACATAGGAAGTGTTTCTGTAACTAACATTCTATTTGATAAAACAGGTAAAGCGTTTTGTTCGCCATCACTAAAATCGCCCGATTTTGCTATTATTTTATATTGAATTGCATCTACACTATCTGGGATTGATAAACTCCAAGACACTTGAGTATTGCCTTTAGCATCAACAGTAAACGATTTGTTATTTGCTGTATTTCCAAGTTTTGAGTTAATCTCTTTTCCAGAAACAGCATCGGTAAGTACTAAGATTGCTTTTCCAGATAGTTGTTTATCCGTTAGGTTTGCAATTTTTGTACTGATGGTTATTTCATCACCTTGACGTAAAAAACGTGGTGCATTTGGTATCACCATTAACTCTTTTTGGGTTACAGCGGTTAAGGTTTTTGTAGCACTTTCCAAAGTTTTGGTATGTGCCAACAATTGTAATTTCCATTGGGTAAGTGCTTCTGGTGTTGTAAAGCTAAAACTCACATTGCCATCGGTATCGGTTTGTAACTGTGGAAAGAAAAACGCTGTTTCTTGCAGGTTTTTACGAATTTGAACGGTGTCGAAGTTTGGTTTTTCTATGGGGCTTTTTTCAATGGAATCTTTATCTTTTTTCGTTTCAGCATATCCAATAGTAACTACTTCGTTTAGGGAAGAACCATAACTATCTGCCACCATTTCAGCTTCCATTATACCATCCATAATAGGAGCACTTGCAACCATCTTTTGACGTGATTTAGAAAGACTTAATCCACCCCTAATTCTCATATTATAATTATTATTCCCAAAATATAACCCAAACCAATTGAGATCGTCATACCGTTGTTCTGAATATTGAACGGTATTTTGCTTCATGTAAACCCTAAAATTTTGTGTTCCAAAACTTTGGTTGGCATTCACTCGGTTGTAGGAGTAGTAAATAGGATTTTGTATTGGATTGAAGCTCCAATTATGAGGTTTAAACTGGTCTAAAGAGGCATCATACATACTTGCTAATAATTCGGAAGACACTTTATCTCTTTGTGGCCCTTTAATTTTAAAACTCCAAGTTTCATCAATTCCGGGTTGTAATTTATCTCTAAACGTGGTGGTTTCAATATCTAAATCGGTTTTTGGATAGGGCACAGTTATGGTTTCAGATCCCGATTTAAAACTATTGTAAATCGCAAAACTATAATTTACTGCAAAACCACCAATATCATCCGTATTTACAGGGATTGATACTGTTTTGTTGTTGTTATTTAATTCGATAATCTCGGTTTTTATAACCTTACGGTTCTTTTCAATAGAAACGGTTACATGTAAATTTTTAGCAGCCGAAGCCAAAGTTATAACAGCGGTTTCACCAGTTTTATAACTAGATTTGTTAGTTGTGATGCTGAATAATTGATTATCGGCTAAGGTTTTATCATCATTACTATACAGAGTGGTCTTCACTTCATCTTTCACCAGTTGACCAAATTTATCTTTACTTTCTAAAGTGATGATATATTGTCCAGATTCCCATTTTTTAATGTTTCCTAAGTCGATTTCTTTTGAGGTTTCCGTATCAAATTGTTTTTCAAAAACCATGGAGCCTCTTTCCCAATTATTGGCAATGTGTTCATCTTTATAAGCGTCATGTGGAAATAGATTTTTGAATGCTTCTTCAGAAAAATCTTGATAATCTGGAGCTGCCCAAGGTCTGGTTCTTAATACCGAATTTGGCGCTTGAAGTTTGTAAATTTTCACGGTGCCTTTAGCAGAAACAAATTCACCATTAAGATTTCTAGTATCGATATGGATGCTGTTGTCTTTTTTAGATGTATCAAGTTTTTCAGAAATATTCATATTGGCAACCAAAGCGTGATAGCCCACATTTACTATGGTTGTAGCACTTCGAGTTTCGCCATTTAGGTCGGTTACATCTGCCGTTATTTCATAATTAAAAATGGGTAAACTGCTTTTATCAACACTTTGGTCTGGCATGGCTTTAAAGGTAATTTCAAATTCACCTTTTTCATTAGTTGTACTTTCTCCATGTGTAATTTCTTGTGGTTCGCTGTTAAACCAAGGTCGGTACCAAAAATACCAACGTGGGTATTCTACTTTTCTGTGTACACGATATACTACTTTGGCATCGGTTATGTTGCTGCCAGCGTATGCTAAAGCTGTTCCTTTAACGGTAACCGAATCATTTACTTTATAAGTTTCAGTAACAGATTTAAACTTAGTTTCAAATTTTGGACGCTTGTATTCTTCAACTGAAAAATAGTGATCTACATAAAAATTTTCATTATCGCTATCAAATTCAATGTGATAATTACCGTTTAAACCACTATTTGGTAAAATAAATTCACCAGAAGCCGAACCGAATTCATTGGTTTTAAATTCTAATGTTTTTAGCTCTTGATTATTTACATCGTACAGCTTAACATGCATCAGTGTGTTTGCTAAAACTTCCGATTTTCCATTAACAGTTTTCATAGCAATCGCTTTAAAGTAAACGGTTTGTCCGGGTCTGTAAATACTTCTATCGGTGAATAAAAACCCTCTATATTCAGT
This sequence comes from Mariniflexile fucanivorans, assembly GCF_004341235.1. GTDB lineage: Bacteria > Bacteroidota > Bacteroidia > Flavobacteriales > Flavobacteriaceae > Mariniflexile > Mariniflexile fucanivorans. Next base: position 137,006 of record NZ_SLUP01000001.1, on the reverse strand, counting down.
GCCCTCTTTTTCTTGTTTGTAATATTGGTTTATGTAGAAACCGTCGAAATATGCGGTATCGTTTTCATGACTAATTTTCGCTGCTATGTTTCTGTAACGGTTGCTCTCTTTTTCAATGCTTACTTCACCTAAATTATTTGTTGTGAAGTTTTTAATGATTGGTTTACGATCGTTATTTTCATAATAAGTTAGTTCTACCTTGGCGTTTTCAATAGGTTTTCCATTGTTTCTGTCAATAATTTGAAAAGTATTGTGGGTTTCACTTTCACGTTCCACCAAAGTTAAATTAGTAACTTGTATGGTGCTAAACGCAAAAGTGTCATCGTTATCCTTAACCGAAGTAAAAACCACATAAGTACCATTGTTTAATTTAGGTATCAAAACTTCGGTGCTATGGGTTTGGTAATCGTTTTCGTTACGCAATTTACTTTCCCATTGTTCACCAATATTTAATTTTTTAATGAAAGTTAATTGTTCCTCTTTTCTATATAATTTGTTTAATTTTTCTAACTGATTTCGAGAAATAGGATAGATTTTAAATTGAAGCGCATCCAAGTTTTTATAACGAACCAAAAGACGTGCGTTTTGTTGAATAGGTAATATGTTTTCGGTCGTAATTTGAATGGTTTGCTGAAGAATTTGCGACTTTAAAGCTTCACATTTTTCTGCAGCTTTACTTTTTGGGAATTTTGCAATAACAGTATCGCATATATCTATGGCTTCTTTGGCTTTCCAACGGTTTTCTTCGTTAGTTTTAGGCTGATATTGATTGCTTTGTTGGTTGAAAATGGAAGCGATTTCAAAATCATACAAACCAGAGATTTCGTGTGGTTTTAAGTTGTTACTTTCCGTTTTTAAAGTTTCTAACAATAAAGCTTCTTTGTTACTAAAAGTGGCATTTTTATTTATGAATTTTAAACGTTCTATGTTAACATCGGCTAAAGCAAAAAGGTCTTTGTCTTTTAAATGAAACTGGATTAAATCTTGATATATTTTTAAAGCATTTAGTTGTAATGATGTTGAATCCTTTGATGTGATGTTTAACTTAGAAAACGTTGAAGCATCCTTTAAATAATCAAGATCATCAATTTCAAATTTATAAGCAGGTTTGGTGATATTAGTTTCGTCGGTTTTATAAAAATCTAAGGCTTCATGACTAAGGAAATCAAATAATGTGGGTCGGTAAATTTTAGAATCTTTTTGTAGATTTAAAATAGCATCATACTTACTTAACGGTTCTAATTGCAATTTCAAGGCATCTTGTAACGAATGTTGGTAATGCAAATGAATTTCATCAAATAGCGTTTGTAAATCCCAAGTTCTAAAATCCAGAGCGTCAACTTTTTCCGAAGTTTTTGTACGGTTATAAAACTGCCATCTATTTTGGTTAAAGTATTGCCAGTATAAATTGGCTAGAACACTTTCCAGTACGTTTTTTGTTGGAAACGTACTAAGTTTAATATCATTTTTAAAATCGTTAATAATGCTTAATTGCGCATCTTCTTCTAAAACCAAGGCGAATTTGCTTTTAAAAAGCATGGTTTTTATAAGTTGTGCATCATTTTTATCTTTTTTAGCAAGCACTGAAATTTGGTCTACAACTTTTAAAGCCGATTTAGGCAAGCCTTCTATTTCATGTTTTTGTACCGCTTTCCAAAGTGTTTCGTAGTTAGACTCCTGACTATTGCTTAAGCTCGAAAGCAAAATAATTGTTAAAAAAATCACCGATTGTTTCATTTGCTTATATTTATTGTTTTTTAATGGTCAAATGTTGTTCGCTATTAATTATTCTCGAAAATGATAAAGTTTTTAACTAGCTCGTTTCATTTGTTTTAATTTTCAACCAATTTACGTTCAAAAGCTATTCCAAAAAAATAATAAATGAGTGAATAGCTCTTTTGACTGAGTTAAATTAGTTATATTTAGTTAAATAGGCATATTGATATTTGTTAAGAAATTACATGTTATGAGAAAATTTATTTACATTCTACTTTTTCCGCTAGTATCATTTGGTCAAACGCAGTTAGATAATTGTGAAGATTTAATTAAGCGCAAACAGTTTGATAAAGCCGAACTTCAATTAACAATTTATTTAGAAAAGCATCCCGAAAATTTAAAGGCTATGGAACTTTTAGGTGATGCATATGGGCATCAAAAAAAATGGGATGAAGCCATCGATATTTATAAAAGCTTGGTGGACACCAATCAAAAAAATGCCGAATACCATTACAAATATGGGGGTGCTATGGGTATGAAGGCACTTTCTGTTAGTAAATTAACCGCTTTAGGAATGATTGGAGATATTGAAGATTCGTTTCTGACAGCTGCAAAATTAGACCCCAAACATGTGAATGTGCGTTGGGCTTTGGTAGAATATTACATGAAATTACCAGCTGTTTTAGGAGGCAGTAAAAACAAGGCTTTAAAATACGCGTATCAGCTAGAGCAACTCTCAAAAGTGGATGGTTATTTAGCAAAAGGCTATATTTTTGAAACAGATGAAGAGCCAGAGCTTGCTGAAAAATATTATAAATTAGCCATAAATGTAGGTGGTACCATGTGGTGTTACGATAAGTTAACAACCTTTTACCAAAAACAGAAACAGCCAGAAAAAGCTTTGGCCAATTTAGAAGTTGCTAAAGAAAAGCACAAACGCAATGCTTTGGATTATGAAATGGGCAAAATAGCTGCCGAATATAACATCGAGCTGCAAAAAGGCGTACAATGTTTGCAAACCTATTTGAAAAATTATTCAGATGAAGATGGCGTACCAAAAGCGTGGGCACACTACAGGTTGTCACAAATTTATGCTCTTAAAAAGAATAAAAAGGCGGCTTTAAAATATATTGACTTAGCACTTGCAGAATCTCCAAAAACAAAGCATTTTAAAGACGAAAAGCAACGGATTATGAAGTTGTAGGCAGTCTCGTTTTTTAGTTTCAGTAAAAGTTTTGGTTTCACAATAACTACTTTATAAATTAGAGCCTTTTTAACTTTGAAACTTTGTAACTTTGTAACCTAATAAGGAATAAATGAACGTACATTTTATAGCTATTGGTGGCTCTGCCATGCATAATTTAGCCATAGCATTACACAATAAAGGTTATCAAGTAACAGGAAGCGACGATGAGATTTTCGAACCTTCAAAATCCAGATTAAACGCTAAAGGCATTTTGCCAGATACTTATGGCTGGTTTCCCGAGAAAATAAATCCGAATTTAGACGCCATTGTTTTAGGGATGCATGCCAAAGCCGATAACCCAGAACTTTTAAAAGCTCAAGAATTAGGACTTAAAATTTACAGCTATCCCGAGTTTTTGTACGAACAATCAAAACACAAAACACGCGTAGTTATTGGTGGTAGCCATGGGAAAACCACTATTACTTCTATGATTTTACACGTGATGCATTATCATAACATAGATGTCGATTATATGGTGGGCGCTCAACTAGAAGGTTTTGATGTGATGGTAAAACTCACCGAAACCAACGATTTTATAGTGCTTGAGGGCGATGAATATTTAAGTTCACCCATTGATAGACGTCCAAAATTCCATTTATACAAACCAAATATCGCCTTGTTAAGTGGTATTGCTTGGGACCATATTAATGTGTTTCCAACTTATGAAAATTATGTGCAGCAGTTCCAAATTTTTGTGGATAGTATTGTAGATGGAGGAAGCATCACCTATAATGAAGAAGACCCCGAAGTAAAGCGAGTGGTTGAAGCGTCGCCCAATGCCATTCGTAAATTGCCTTACCATACACCAGACTATACTGTTGATAATGGGCAAACCCTTTTAGAAACTCCAGAAGGACCATTGCCAATCGAGGTTTTTGGTAAACACAATTTAAACAATTTGGCAGGTGCAAAATGGATTTGCCAACACATGAACATTCATGAAGACGATTTTTACGAGGCCATCGCTACTTTTAAAGGCGCCAGCAAACGTTTGGAAAAAATAGCTGAAAGTAAAACCAGTGTAGCCTATAAAGATTTTGCACACTCGCCCAGTAAAGTAGAAGCAACTACCAATGCCGTAAAAGAGCAGTATCCTAATAGAACAGTTGTGGCTTGTTTAGAACTACATAGCTACAGTAGTTTGAATGCTGAATTTTTAAAAGAATACAAAGGTGCGCTAGATGCTGCCAATGTAGCAGTGGTGTTTTACTCGCCACATGCCGTAGAAATTAAAAAACTTAAAGAAGTAACCCACGAACAAATAGCGAATGCTTTTGAACGTGATGACCTCATTATTTATACCAACCCAGACGATTTTAAAAACTTCCTATTCTCACAAAACTTTGATAATAAAGCATTGCTTTTAATGAGTTCTGGTAATTATGGTGGATTGGATTTTAATGAGGTGAAAGGGTTGATTGGGTAGCTTATTCCTGCGAAGGCAGGAATCTATATGGTGTATATATTAATTATAACTTGGTATGCAATAAGTAGGTCAAAGCCATACTGAAGTTTTTTTAACTATTCTCCAATTAATTCATTTCTGTACTTATTAATAAATAAATTGTCAGTTGCTTCTTCACTATCAACGAAGATATATCTTTTGTAATAACCTTCAATAACTTCTTTATCTTCTTGTTCTATCCAGCGTGCTAAAAATGTTTTCAAGGTAACCAACCAACAGATTACTTCGGTCGTGCCTCCCTCGTAATGACGAGGAAGCAACATGCAGATTACTTCAGTCGTTCCTCCTTCGTAATGACATAACATTTCTGCCTTTGGTTAGGGATTGCAGTGGAAAGCCCACAGCCCGACGTAGGAGGTGCGAGGACTTGTAACGTAAAGCCCGACCCTTGTGGTAACGCCCAAATATTTCATAAAAAAAATCTCAAAACCACTATTTAAAGTTCGTTTTGAGATTTATTAATTTTTATGATGTTGAATGTTAATCTAAACCTTAGAAGTTATCGATTTAACAAATACAAAACCAAACCCTAAGAATAACATTAAGTGGAAAGGAAACAATCCGAAATCGCCACCTTGGTCGCCAACTATAAAGGCACTGTACATGCCAAATGCGAAATATAACATTAGTAAGCCTTCGAAAATAACGTGTATAGAAATTGATTTTTTAATGTATTTATTCTTTTTCCAGCCTTCTTTTAAAGAGCTAATGTTGAATTTTGGTGTACGTACAAATTCACTTTTCTTACCCCAATGGCCTTCTAAAACCGCAATGGAATTGTGCAATGAAAAGCCCATGGCGATTGAGAAAAATATAAAAAACATGCCTATATAACGGATGAAGTTTTTAAACCCGCCGCCATAAATGTTTTTGTACATAAACCAATAGCACACAAAAAATATGATGGAACTTACCACAAAGAAACTCATTACATAAAAGTATGGTTTTAAGTGTGTGTACTCGTTTTTTATGTAAAGCATTGGTATGCTAAGCACCCCTACTAAAAGTACATTTAAAAACATGGTACTGTTTAGTAAATGTAGTAAACCATGCATTTTTGTTTTAGCTGAAATATTCTCGCTTTTTAAAACGCGCCCAAGCATTTTTCTAAAGTTTTCGGCGCCTCCTTTATTCCATCTAAATTGTTGTGAACGTGCAGCACTAATTACGATTGGTAATTCGGCAGGCGTTTCAACATCTTCTAAATATTTGAATTTCCAGTTTTTAAGTTGGGCACGGTAGCTTAAATCTAAATCTTCGGTTAGGGTATCACCTTCCCAGTTTCCAGCATCATAAATACAGGTTTTTCGCCAAAGGCCTGCGGTACCATTAAAGTTAATGAAGTGTCCTTTGCTATTTCTGCCTACTTGTTCCAGAGTAAAATGTGCATCTAAAGCAAATGCTTGTATTTTTGTAAGTATAGAATAGTTGCGGTTTAAATGCCCCCAACGTGTTTGAACTACGCCAATTTTTTCATCTTTAAAATAAGGAACGGTACGGTATAGCCAATCTGTTTGAGGAAGGAAATCTGAATCGAAAATGGCAATGAATTCGCCCTTTGCAACCACCAAACCTTCTTTAAGTGCGCCTGCTTTAAAACCGGTTCTATCTATTCTAGTAATATGTTTAATATCTAAACCTGTCGCAGCTAATTTTTCAACATGGGCACGGGTAGTTTCCACGGTTTCATCGGTAGAATCGTCCAGCACTTGAATTTCCAGTTTTTCACGTGGGTAATCAATTTGTGCAATGTTATCCAATAGACGCTCCATAACGTACATTTCGTTATAAACAGGAAGTTGGATGGTAACAAAAGGAATTTCTTCTGGGTTTGAAAAATCGAATTTAGGAGAGTTATCTACCTTTTTTTTAGCTGACAGATAATTCAATAATAAATTTAATTGAGCCAATGCATACATGAAAATAAGCAAAAGCGAAATAGTGTAGATAATGATAATGGTGGTTTCTATAATCATTTTTTAATACTGTATTTAAAAATCCAACTTAAGATTTTAACGCCGGCAAATATAGCACCTTTTATGGTTCCTGATACTTTTGAGATACCAATTCTATTTCTGTAATTTACGGGCACTTCTATATATGTTAATTTTTGTTTTAAAACTTTTAGTTGCATCTCTACAGTCCAACCATAGGTTTTGTCAATCATATTTAGCATCAACAATTTATCGTATTTTATGGCTCTAAAAGGGCCTAAATCGGTAAATGTTGCACTAAAAAAAAGTTTCATTAAAGTGGTTGCTAACCAATTTCCGAAAATTTGAGGCATTGTCATAGAACCAGCTTCTCTTAAACTTTTTACACGAGCTCCAATAACAAAATCGATATCCTTTTCGATAATTGGTGCTACAATTTTTGTTAATTCTTCTGGATAATCGCTATAATCGCCGTCCAAAAATACAATAATATTTGGTTCTTCGGGTTGATTGGCAATGTATTCTAACCCCTTTAGGCAGGCGTTTCCGTAGCCTCTTTTTTTTTCGGTTAAAACAGTTGCTCCTGCTTTTATGGCGTTTTCTTCAGTTTTGTCGGTGGAATTGTTGTTAACAACAATAATTTCACTTACAACTTTAGGTATATCATTTATCACATGGGTAATAGAATCTGCTTCGTTATAAGCAGGAATAATTACTTTTATTTTGTGCATAAATAATTAACTTTCAGTGAGCAAAAGTACAATACTTTTGTTTAGTTGATAAAAAAAATGTTATAATTTAGTTAAATTAATTTTTGTTGATTAAGTCCATTAAATCAACATCATTTCCTAGAAGAATTTCATTAGCATTGGTGCGTCCTTTCATAGAATCGTTCTCTAATTTTAAAACACCTCGCGGGCAAACAGCAGAACAGATGCCGCAACCAACACAGCTGGAACGTACTATATTTTCTCCTTTTTGAGCATAAGCACGCACATCAATGCCCATTTCACAATAGGTGGAACAGTTGCCACAAGAAATACACTGACCTCCATTGGTAGTGATTCTAAATTTAGAAAACATACGTTGTTGAAACCCTAAAATAGCAGCCATAGGGCAACCAAAACGGCACCAAACACGGTTGCCCAAAATAGGGTAGAAGCCCGTTCCAATAACTCCAGAAAAAATGGAGCCAATATATAAACCGTATGCAGAGCGTAAATGGCTCGCTTTAATAAGGAAGATTTTATCTGATGTTCCCGTATAATGCATGATAAAAAGTACAGCAATAACCACAAAATAACCGATGGCACCATAACGCGCATCTTTACCAAGTTCATGTCTTTTAAAAATCATGGTCATTGAAAAAACAAGGGTTAGTAAAATGCCAACGCCTAATAAAAAGGCACTGCGTGTTAACCAAAATTTATTAGGGTCGCTTCCTAAAAAAGTGTAAATAACGGCCGTCGTCATTAATACCGAAAACACCAAAACCGTATGTATTAACCAGCGTTCTAATTTCCATGCAGATAGTTTTTTGCTACTAAGGTGTCGGAAAGAATCACCAGCAGTTTCGGCTAAAGCACCGCAACCACAAACCCATGAGCAGTACCAACGTTTTCCGTATTTGTAAGTCAAAAAAGGAGATATAACAAATATGGAAATGATGCCAAACATCAGCATTAAAAAACCAAGGACGCCAGATGATAGCAACCCATTTACAGACCAACTATCAAATAAATAATAGTTTAATGGCCACATGCTTTTTAAATCGTAATAAGGTAAATTATAATCGGGACTCGCATTAAGTCGCGACATAAACTCGGGAATAAGAAACGCAAAACCCAATTGGAAAAACATAACCGAAGCGGTTCGTAATTGTTCATAGCGGTTGTGTCTATACTTCAACATGAATTTATAACCAAATACCAAAATGGCTACCGTGTATAAGGTGCCATAAACAAACCATTGGCTTGCTGGATTTCCGTTTAATAATTTACTTAGTGGGTCGAATAATGAAATTAATCCTGTGTTAGGTTCTCCGCTTGGTGTTTGCCCTAAATACTGTGGAAAAAAATAAAGAATAATGTAAAAGCCAGTAAGCAAAATGCCAGTTGCCCAAGCTAAAACACCTCGTGATGATATGGATTTAAACCAAACACCATCGTTTTTAATGCCTTCCATTTTTGTTAGGTAAGCATCGTTAGCAAACAAGATAGTTCCTAAAGAAATAGCGCCAATGGAAAGTGATAAGAATAGTGTTTTATTAGGAAAATTGGTATTGAAAATAGCCAATGCAAATATAAGGAGACCTATAAGCCCAATGGTTACTGCTATTTTTTGTTTTAAAGATAGATTATTAGCTTCTGGCTTCGCTAAAGACATGCTTTCGTTTAATTTATTACTCATGCTTTTGCTGATTTGAATTGATTTGTATAAGTTGCTAATATATCTTGTTCGTGTTTTTTGTAAAATTCAGGGTCAAAATTAGCTTCAGCTAAATGATTTATAATATAATCAATATCTCGTTTTTCGGTGAGCCATCTATCAAAGGTTTCATGTTTCATACGGATTCCGAAGGTGTTAATGCCTAAAAATGTGTTGGTATTTTTATCAAAAGCAACTGTGATGCATTTGGTGTCGTCGTCATGTTTCCAATGAAAATGCTGTTCGTAATCTGGTTTGTTTTTTGTGCTATGAACCCGTCCATAAGTTTGATATTCAATGTCTAAAAATTTGGCAGAATTAAACCAATGTCCAGGTTTATAAGCCATACGATTTCCACAAATAGTTTGCGCTATCGTTTCGCCCATCATTCTGCCTGTGTACCAAACGGCTTCAATAGCTCTTCTTTTTCCAATCGCTTCGTGTTGTTCGGCACAATCACCAATGGCATAAATATCTGGTATGTTGGTTTCTAAAAATCGATTCACTTTAACGCCTCTATCAGTTTCAATTCCAGAATCTTTAAGAAAATCAATATTAGGGGTGACGCCAGCGGTTAAACCAACAACATCGCATAGAATTTCTTCACCCGTTTCTTCAATTATAACCGACTTTACGTTACCGTTTTCATCAGAAATAATTTCTTTTAAATTGGTTGATAAGCGTAAATCGATATGATGGTTTTTAATATGTCTGTTAATCATTTCACTTTCACCATCTGGTAATACACCGTTCCAAAAACTGGATTCTCGTACTAAAAAAGTAACAGGAATGTTTCTAGAATTTAACATTTCAGCAAATTCAATACCTATCAAGCCACCACCAACAATTACGGCACGTTTACATAATTTATTATTGGGCGCATGAAGTTCTAAATTTTCTAAATCTTGTTTGTGGTACATGCCCATAACACCCTTTAAATCTTGACCGGGCCAACCAAATTTATTAGGTTTGCTCCCTGTGGCAATAATGAGTTTACCGTAAGTCAATGTATCACCATCCACAAAATGAAGTGTTTTTGAATGTGTGTCTATTGTTCTTACATAGCCTTTTTTGAGGTCGATGTTATTTTTCTCCCAAAACCAATTTTCATACGGTTGCGTGTGTTCAAATTTCATATGGCCCATATAGACATACATCAAAGCGGTGCGCGAGAAAAAATAATCGGTTTCGGCAGAAATAATGGTGATTTTTTTAGCCTGTGCTGAACTAGTTTCAGTATCTGAAAGTTTTCTAATATGTCTTGCAGCTGTAACACCAGAAATGCCGTTGCCAATAATAACTATATGCTCCATAAATGGTGGTCTCGTTTTTTTATTAGGTCGAAGCTTCTGCTGAAACCTTAAAAAGATTTGTTTAAATTTAAAGATTAAATATGAGCTATGAGATTTATTTTTAAAATGTGTTTGTTTTTTCTAGTAAGTTCTTGTGCTATAAAATCAACAAAATCGGAAAAAATAAACGGGGTGAGTTTTGTGGCCTCTAGAGACACCATAAACGATACACATATAAAACCACTTCTTAATATTCATGCTAATTACGCTGCTATTATGCCTTTCGGGTTTATTAGGGAATTAATGCATCCCAACATTAGGTTTAACACAGAAAGGCAATGGTTTGGTGAGAGAAAAGAGGGTGTTAAGCAATATGTAGAAAACTTAAAACAACACCAAATTAAAGTGATGATAAAGCCTCAAATTTGGGTGAGTAGAGGCGTGTTTACGGGAGGTATAAAAATGACTTCGGAAGCAGATTGGTTGATTTTAGAAGAATCGTATTCCAATTTTATATTAATGTATGCTGAATTGGCCGAAACACTTGATGCCGAAATTTTTTGCATTGGTACCGAATTAGAAAGTTTTATTGATAACCGTCCAGAGTATTGGAAACAACTTATTGTTGAAATTAGAAAGGTTTATAATGGTAAATTAACATACGCCGCCAATTGGAATGAATACAACAGGTCTCCTTTTTGGGAGCAATTAGATTATATAGGGATTGATGCATATTTTCCTATTAGTAATGAAAAAACACCAACGGTTGAAGCTTGTAGAAGCGGTTGGTTAAATCACAAACCTAAGATAAAAACATTTTCAGAAAAGTATAATAAGCCTATTTTGTTTACGGAGTTTGGTTATAGAAGTGTCGATTATGCAGGCAAAGAACCTTGGCGAAGCGACCGGGATATGAATACAGTTAATATGGAAGCACAAACAAACACGATGCAGGTGATTTTTGAAGAGTTTTGGGATGAAGACTGGTTTGCTGGTGGTTTTTTATGGAAATGGTTTCACAACCATAATGAAGCTGGTGGAGAAAACGACAGTAGGTTTACACCACAAAACAAACCGGTTGAAGCTTTGGTTAAAGCGCAATATTCGCGTTAAATAAGTTTTAATATAAAGTTAAACTTCATCGTTTCTATTTTTAATAATAATCTTTTAGTTTTGTATTAAACTATTTAATTTATGAGCGTATATGTTGTTGGTGATATTCATGGAGGTTTAAAAGCCTTGATACAGGTGTTAAATAAAGTGGAAGTTAAAGAGGGTGATACGCTTGTTTTTGTGGGCGATTATGTGGATGGATGGAGTGAAGCTGCACAAGTAGTCGCTTTTTTAATGCAACTTTCAGATAAAATTAATTGTGTTTTTATAAAAGGAAATCACGACGTTTGGTGTGAAAATTGGTTAGAATCTGGGCATGTAGATCTTACTTGGTACATGCACGGAGGCAAGGAAACCATGGAAAGTTATGCAGGTTTTTCTGAAGAAGAAAAAAAAGAGCATTTAGAGTTTTTTAAAAATATGCCTTTATACCATATTGATAATGAAAACCGATTGTTTGTTCATGCAGGTTTTACCTCGATGCATGGTGTAGAAAAAGAAATATTTAATCAATCTTTTTATTTTGATAGAACCCTTTGGGAAATGGCTTTAACCATGGATAAAAGCATAGAAGAAGGCTCCCAGTTTTTCCCAAAACGTTTAACGCATTATAAAGAAATTTATATTGGGCATACACCCACCACCAACTTTAATTGTGGCGTGCCTATGCAAGCTTTTAATGTTTGGAACGTTGATACCGGTGCCGCTTTTAAAGGAAAAATATCAATTATGGATGTTGATACCAAAGTATTTCATCAAAGTGATGTTTTGCCTAGTTTATATCCAAATGAAAAAGGCCGAAATAAAGATTAAACAAAATTTTATATAACAAAGGCGTTTCATAATAAAAATAGTGGATTATTCCCAATGGTTTTAAAAGTGTTATTCCAAACTTTTAAATGCTTTTATAGCTTCATTGGGTTCTATAATAGTTTCTCCTTTCCAAAAATCTGCATCGTATTTTGATAATGATACTGGTGTAATATTAGGTTTTTCTTCAAAATTTAAAAACGTACTTTCAGAAATTGTTTCATTTTCAAAAACAATCATTTCTTTCTTTTCACTATTGTATAGAATAAAATGGAGGTCGGCAGTTAATTCGTTTTGTTTCCTTCTTCCTTTGGTGTGTTTGTTCTTCTCAATAATTTTTAAAGGTCTTTTAAATCCAAATTTATTTGCAGTTTCTTCTTCAACATATTTAAGCGAATATTTATTTTTTGAATTTTTGTTATATATCAAAGTTCCTTTTTTTAGAAAGGCTTTATACGAAACACCTAGAAGGTTGAAGTTTTTTAAGTCTTTTGTATTTTGGTAGTCAACTCTTAATATCGCAAAATCGGCTGTGTTAATGTATATAATACCTTTATAATCCTCACTTCTTTTAGGGTTAAAGCTTATTTTGTAAACAAAATCATCGTTTAAGTAACTGTAGTCTTCCAGTTTAAAATTATATCTGTTTGATTTTTCTAAAAAGTTTAAGTCGCTATCTTCAAAAGTGAAACTGTTGCGTTGTAGATTTGAAATATCGCTTTTTTTGTATTTTGAAAAGTTGTTTTTTCTATCTTGTTCTTCCTTCTTTTTTTCTTCAATAAAAGCATCAGTTTCGTTCGGTTTTTCTGTTTTTTCTGAATCGAAGAATGCAGCGTCAATATCTTGTTTGGTTCCAAATATCCCAGATTTAATTTTAAAATAAGAGTCGCGTTTTACGTGTTTTTTTAAAATAGATTGAATTTTCTTTTCATAAGCATCAAAGTTCAATTCTGTGTTTTTGTCAAATAAGTAAGCCGCTTTTATAATATCTAGTTTTGCTTCGTTTTTGCTGGTTTCATTATATAAATTTGCTAAAATTTCGCTATGTTCTTCATTGTATTTTGGTACTGCTTTTAGAACGGAATCTGCAAAGGTTTGATTTAATTCAGGAATACTTGTTTCTTTTATAGTTACATCGTTTTTAAGAATTTTTGTTGCGTTTGAAACTCTATAAAACAGTTTGCTTTTAGTAATGTTGTACTCGTAATTTTTAGCAAGATTTTCTTTTGCTTTTTCAATTATTTCTTCGGTTGAATAGTTTTTGTTCGTAACCAAAATTTCATCTAATTCTATAGATTTTGGATGTAAAAAAACAATACTATCTTGAAATTTTTTAACTAAATACCGTTTGCTTTCATAACCTAAACATCTAATAATTAAAGAGTCTTTTTCTGAAGCTTTTTTATTTAAATACATTAAAAAATTACCAGTATCATTACTAATAACTCCAGAACTTTTGTTTATAGAAATAGTAGCAAAAGCAACGGGTTTGTTTGATATAGAATCGAGTATTTTGGCATTAATGGATTCTTGAGAAAAACTGTAGAATGAAATAGAAATAAATGCTAGGTAAACTAAGTAGAAGTGTTTCATGTAGCTGTTTTTTTATGTAAAAGTATACGATTAAACCAGCTAGCGATAACATTTAAAATTTCCTTAAGACAGTTTTATTAGTTTTTAACATTTACATGCTTATTATAATAAGCATTTAAATTTTCGGGTGAAGCTCCAAGCCATTTTTTAAGATATATCATAAAATAATGGTACTGAAGTTTAAAAACACCATTGGTGTTATAGCATCTGGCAGAGGTAGTTAGCCATTTTTGAATTACTACAAATTGTTTTCGGGCGTATAGTTTACGAATAAAATCGTTGTCTTCATAAATAACAAAAGTTTCATCAAAACCACCTATATTTTTGAAAAGTGATTTTGAAACAAACAAACTTTGGTCGCCACCTCTACAAGATTTCCATGGTAGTTTTGTTAAAAAGCCAGCGAGTTTAAGCCACCAATGGTTGCTATTGAACTTCATAATAAAACAACCCGCTTCAAGACCTTTTTCTATTTCTTTTAGTATGTATTTATCAAAATTTTCAGGGGGAAAGGAATCGGCATGCAAAAAGTAGAGGATGTTTCCAGAGGCATGTTTTGCTCCCAGGTTCATTTGTTTGGCGCGTCCTTTTTCGGAATTTAATACGGTTATTTTATTAGATTTTGACTTATAAATACTCGATACGAACTCGTTAACAATGTTTAAAGATTCATCGATACTCCCACCATCAACAACAATAATTTCTGAAATATTTTCTTTTGAAGTGTTTTTAAGAATATGGATTAGCAGATTTTCAATGTTTTCTGCTTCATTAAGAATGGGGATAATGATTGAAATTTTATTCATTTAAATTCCAATTATAATCTTTGTAATTAAGTTTCGCTTTCGCTGAAATTTGAAAGTTTGTGTATAGGTTTAGAAAATCGATTAAATCGCCGTTTTGTTTGAAATCTTTACTAAACCATTGAAATATTTTAGATAGTTCTAATGTGTCTTTCGAAATGAAATTTCTGCTAGAATCACTTAAAAAATCTTTTGTTGCTTTTGTAAGTTGATGGTTTAGATTTTTTGATGAATAAGCTTCGTTTGATAATTTCGGACAAGAAACCGAAGCACAAACAATGGCAAAATGAATGCGGGGTTCGTCCATTTTACGTAGAATTTCATGTTCAATATCGCTTAAATTATACCATGTATCTCCTAATTGCCAAAGTTTTTGACCCCAAGGATTTTTAATATCTTTAATGCTTTTAATAGGGTAATTGCGTAGAATTAAATCGATGGTTAATGCGTTATAGGCGTTTATCCAATAGGCAAGATTTTCTTCTTTTGTCCAATAATCTTGTGGCGTATGTGCACCTAAAGATTTTATATAATTGCCTAAAGCTTTGTTGTCGCTTTTAAATGTTTTATAATTTACATGCCCATCAGTTGAAACATGTTTTTGAAGTAACGTGTTCCAAGGGGAGTGATTGAAATTTTGCGAATTAATTGTAAAGCTAAAAAGTAATGCAATTATAATGTAGTGGTGTTTTTTCATGATTTATCATTAAGAGGGTATATCTCCTGACTTATAAAATCTTTCGGAAACGTTTCATCGCCATTAAAACCAAGTTCTATGTCTTTTCCGTTATGCGGAATATAGTCGGTTTTAAAGATATAATCCCAAATGCTTAGGGTGAGTCCGTAATTAACGCCATATCTAGCATGTTTTGGCAGTTCTTTAGCGTGGTGCCATATATGCATTTTTGGGTTATTGAATATGTATTTTAAAAAACCATAATCCCACCCCAAATTAGCATGGTTTAGATGGCCTATAACAATACTGAAGAAGTAAACAATGGCCACGTCTTGTGCATCAAAACCTCCGATAATTGCTATTGGAATGTATAAAAACGATTTGTAAACTACAGGTTCCATCCAGTGGTAACGCAAATGTGCAGCAAAACCCATTTCTTTAACGGAATGATGTACTTTATGGAAATTCCAAAGAAAAGGAACACGATGTAATAAGCGGTGCGTGTTCCATTGTACGAAGTCTGAAACCAAAAAGAAAATAAATAAACCCAACCATTTAGGTAAATCATCTACATCAAAAAGTTGAAGCTTAGAAACAGAAAGCCCAATATTTTTTAATCCATCATTTAATAACTCGGCAGCAGTGTTTGATAATGCAATAAGTACAATTAAATTTAAAAGAAAGAAATTGAAGAACATGTAAAACGTGTCCAACCAAAAATCTTTCCTGAAAATGGATTGGTTTTTTCGCCAAGGAAAAATAATTTCAAGAAACCAAACCACTAAAGAAATAACAATTAAACCATAAAAAAAGTTATCCCAGTGGTTAATGGAAATTAACTCGTGTTTCAAGTAATTCCAATAACCTGAATAGGATTTTTTTATGATGTTTATGTATTTTTCCATGATTTGGTACAGTGACAAACCTTCAGGTTTTAAAAACCTGAAGAGTCTTATAATTTAACAACACCCACCACCATCATAGTGATAGGTAGATTCGCTAATAAAAATATCGTCTCTATTTAATGAAGCTAAAGCACCCGCCGTTTTATCGCAAATAGCTAATGGTTGGTTTTTTAGCAATACGTGTCCTTGTTTATCATCAAAATAATCTTGCGTGCCATAATAAATAGCGGCTTTTCCTGTAAATATACAAGGGCCATCACTTGGCATAGGGTCTTTAATTGCGGCGACTTCAATAGATTCGATGTAGATGAGCTCATCTGTCAGATAATGTTTTGAATCTAGAATTCTATATGGTTTTCTGGCTCTAATTTCAATAGTGCCAAAACTAGCATCGGTTAATGCTTTTATATAGTCTGCAATTGGTAAACTTCCGCTTAGGCAAAGTGCACGTAAGCGTTCGTCGTTTCTAAGTTCGTCGTTCATTTCCTGTTCACAGGTTGGGTCGCTCATTACCAGTTTGCCATGAGGTTTTAGTACTCGGTACATTTCGGCGATGGCTTGTTTTAAATCGTCTGCTTTAAAAATATTGAATAGACAATTTTGTGCAGCCACATCAATACTGTTATCTTCAACAGGAAGGTTCATGGCATCTCCTTTTTTAAGGTCTACAAAGTTGCTTTTAAACCATGGGTTTTGTGCTTCAGCTTCTATAAAATTTTTGCGAGATGCTTCCAGCATTTCATCAACCACATCAATACCAACAACGCCTCCTTTTTGTCGATTGAAATATGAAAATTGTAACAATTCCATACCGCCACCAACACCAACATATAACATTTTTGGATTGTTGGTTAAATCGCGTGCATGCACTGTGGAACCACAGCCATAATTCATTTCCTGCATTATTTTAGGAATTTTTAAACCTGGTAATTCCCAAATAGGGTTTGTGGTACAGCATAATCCAACATCTGGGGTTAAGGCTGCTTCTTTATATACATTATGTGTGGTTTCTAGGTAACTCATTATTTTTAGTATTCAGTCTCAGTCACAGTTTGCAGCATCAGTTAGACTGAAAACTAAGACTGCGACTGTAAACTATTTATAGTGTTTTTATCAATTCTTTAAATAACGTAATCATGTTTGGTTCTGCTTTTTCTGCCATGGCAATAATTTCTGAAATATCTACAGGCTTTAAGTTATTTGGGTCGCATTCATCGGTCAAAACTGACACTGCAGCTACTTTTAATTTTAAATGGTTTGCGACAATAATTTCAGGAACGGTACTCATGCCTACGGCATCGGCGCCCAAAATTTTTAGCATACGGTATTCGGCGCGGGTTTCTAATTGCGGACCAACAACGCTGGCATACACACCTTCGTGCAAAGTGATGTTGTTGTTTTTTGCTATAGCTTTAAATTTTGTATTGATTTCGGCATCGTAAGGAGCGCTCATATCGGCAAAACGTTCCCCTAATTGTTCAACACCTTTAAATGCTAAAGGAGAACTTCCCTGAAGGTTCATGTGGTCTTCAATAAGCATTAATTCACCTTTTTTGAAATTTAAATTGATAGCGCCTGCGGCATTGGAAATTAATAGGGTTTTGATGCCTAATTTTTCCATGATGCGAACCGGGTAAGTAACATCTTGTAGCGAGTAGCCTTCGTAAATATGGAAACGCCCTTGCATAATCACCACTTTTTTGCCTTCGAAAATGCCGTAAATTAATTTCCCTTTATGGAACTCTACGGTGGCAGTTGGGAAGTTAGGAATGTGGTTATAGCTAACTTCTTTTAAAATTTCAATTTCATCTATAAGTTGCCCTAAACCAGTGCCTAAAATAATGCCAATTTCAGGGTTTTCAAATCCTTTGTCTTGTAAATACGTAACGGTTTCTTCTATATATTTAATCATTTTTTATAGTATTTTTCGAGTTCTTGATAGTGTTTCATATCTTCAAAAGTATCAATATCATTTAATTCTTCTATGAGATGAAAGCTAGAATTTTTTAAATTATTTAAGGTTTCTTTTAATACGGTAGAAGTGCCCCAGGCTTTATCTTCAAAAATGTTGTTTTGCAGCGCAGTCATTCCTAAAAGGTAATAACCACCGTCTTTTGCGGGCCCGATAACAAAGTCGTTTTCATTTAAAGCTTCAAAAGCTAAATTGATATGTGAAGGTTTTAAATCGAGCAAATCGCTTCCTATGATGATGACTTTTTGGTAGCCTAATGAAAAAAGATCGGAAAACGCATTATGCATTTTTGTGCCTAAATCTATTCCTTTTTGCAATTTTTTTCTAAAAACGGCAGAATCCCAAATGTCATTTTTTTGAATGGTTTCAGAATAAAATAAATACTTATCTGCAGGGATGCTTTTGGCAACTTCTGCAGTATGTTTTAAAAGGTATTTGTAAATGTCTAAAGCTGAGGCATCCCCAATAGTTTTTGCTAATCGGGTTTTGCATTTACCCAATTCTGGGTTTCTTGTAAAAATAATTAAGGCCTTTTTTGAGCTCGGAAAATGAAAATCGAACGCTATTTCATTATCTCCAGTGGAGTCGTTGGTACTAAATAATCCCATTTAATAAACAGATTTACCTTTGGTTAGCCATTTACGCCATTCTTTAGAAAACGTGTGAACTTCTTCGGTTTGTTTTTCTTCAGAATTATAAACAGGATACCCATGATTCTTCCACTCAAAGATACCACCATAAAGGTTATAAATATTTGTATAACCTTCTTTTTTTAATTTATTTGCGATGGTTTCAGAACGAATTCCTATGGAACAATATACTACTATTTGGCTGGTTTTATTCGGAAATAAATCTTTGATAGTTTTAATGTTAAAATCATTGTATCCCACATAAATGGCATTTTTTAAATGACTTGTATTGAATTCATTAACTTCCCTTGCATCTAAAATTAGAGCCTTGGTTTTTGGCATTGCGAGTTCTTGAACAGACATGTAAGCAATGTTTTTTGTGTTGTGTTTGCTTAGTAAATCTGATAATGAATTTTGACAAAAACTAAGAGGTGTAATAAAAAAAAGTAATATAAAAATGAGTTGTTTCATTCTGAAAATAAAATTTTTAAATAACACTTCCTTGGCAACTGCTTCCTGCACCTGCGGTACAACCGTAGCAATGTTGAGAAATTACGATGTCTCTACCTTCTAATAAATCTTCATTATAATCTGAAATATGTTTCGCTTTACTGTTTACAGGCAGTTCCAGCATTTGGTTGAAATCACAATCAAATAAAAAACCATCCCAACTTATGGATAGGGTGTTGGTACACATAACATTTTTTACTGCCGAAGGATTGTAAGCTTCAACTAAAGAATACATATAATCTTCATAATTTTCAGATGCAATTAAATAATCTAAAAAACGGCTAATGGGTAAATTAGTGATGGCAAATAAATTATGAAATTGGATATTAAATTCCTCAAGAAGCGATTTTTTAAAATCTTTTTCTAACGATTTTTGATTACCTGGTAAAAAAGCACCCGAAGGATTGTAAACCAAATCCAATCGCAAATTGCTGTCAGGCATGCCATAACCCACAGCGTTAAGCATTTTTAAAGCTTCAATGGAGGCATTGAAAACGCCATCACCACGTTGTTTATCTGTTTTGCCTTTAGTCCAATGCGGCATCGAGCTTACAACGTGTACATTATGCTTTTTGAAAAACTCAGGCAAATCGTGGTACTTTTTATTAGCTGTAATAATGGTTAAATTGGAGCGAACAATAAAATCTTTAATTCCAGCTTTTGAAGCTTCTTCAACAAACCATCGAAAATTGGGGTTCATTTCTGGGGCACCACCCGTTAAATCTAACGTATGGGCGCCTGTTTTTTTTATAACATCCAAACACTGGTTCATGGTTTCGCGCGTCATAATTTCTTTTCGGTCCGGACCAGCGTCTACATGGCAATGTGTACATACTTGGTTGCACATATAGCCTACGTTAATTTGTAAAATTTCAAGCTTTTTCGCTTTCAGAGGAAATTGACCTGTTTCAGAAATTTTGTGTTTAAAAGTTGGTAATTCTCCACTTTGAAAAATACTGTTCGATAAAATTTCTAATTGTCTATTACTATTTGCTAGTTCACTTTTGCGTTTATGCAGGGATTTAATCATATTTAGATTTTAGAATTACGGTTTACGAATTACGATTTCAAAATGTGAATAAATTCAAAAATTGTAAATCTAACTTCGTAAATCATATTTACATGTCCAATTTATTCACTTTGTTCATCATTTGTACGCCGTGTACTAAGGATGCACCACCACGAATGGCCGCAGCAACGTGTAAGGCTTCCATCATTTCTTCTTTGGTGATGCCACGTTGTAAGCCGTCGCCCGTGTAGGCATCAATACAATAAGGGCATTGTATGGTATGAGCAACAGCCAATGCGATTAACGATTTTTCTCTTTCGGTTAAAGCGCCTTCTTCAAAAACTTTTCCGTAGTATTCAAAAAATTTAGCACCTAATTCTTCATTCCATTCAGAGATTTTTCCAAACTTTTTTAAATCGGCTGGGTCGTAATATGTTTTTTGCATAATATATTTTTCCTTAAAGATAAAAATCTATTGGTTTTAAGTCGGATGGTTTTGAAATACTTAACAAAAAAAGTTCATTATTTAGTTTTGTAAATAATGAACTTGAATGTTATGTTTATGCTAAAAAATTGAATGAATTCTATTGTTTGATTAAACTTCTAGAAATCACAATTTTTTGAATTTCGGAAGTGCCCTCATAAATCTGTGTAATTTTTGCATCGCGCATTAACCGTTCTACATGGTAATCTTTTACAAAGCCATTGCCACCATGAATTTGAACCGCTTCAACGGTATGTTCCATAGCTACTTTTGAAGCATATAATTTAGCCACAGCACTCGATACATCGTAATTATTGCCTTGGTCTTTATCCCAAGCCGCTTTCATCACCAAATGGCGAGCTGCTTCAATGTCGGTATACATATCTGCTAATTTGAAAGCAATGGCTTGATGGTTGCAAATTTCTGTTCCAAAAGCTTTTCGTTCTTTGGAATATTTTAAAGCCAACTCATAAGCTCCAGCAGCTATTCCTAAAGCTTGAGATGCAATGCCAATTCTGCCACCAGACAAGGTTTTCATGGCAAATCTAAATCCAGATCCATCTTCACCAATTCTATTTTCTTTAGGAATTTTTACATCGTTAAATTGTAGGGTATGTGTATCGCTTCCGCGAATGCCCAATTTATTTTCTTTGGGGCCAACATGAAACCCTTCGGTACCTTTTTCAACAATAAAAGCATTGATACCGTGTGAACCTTTATCTCTATCGGTTTGTGCAATTACTAAATATACATCGGCACGTCCGCCATTCGTAATCCAGTTTTTTGTGCCGTTTAATATGTAATGGTCGCCTTTGTCGATGGCTGAGGTTTTTTGGGAAGTCGCATCGCTACCAGCTTCAGGTTCACTTAAACAGAATGCTCCAATAAATTCTCCAGTGGCTAATTTTGTTAAAAATTTTTGTTTTTGAACTTCGCTTCCAAATGCTTCCAAACCATAGCAAACTAATGAATTGTTAACGGAAACTATAACAGAAGCCGAAGCATCAATTTTTGATAATTCTTCCATTATTAACACGTAGGATATGGCATCCATCCCACTGCCGCCATATTTAGGATCTACCATAATTCCTAAAAAACCCAAATCGCCCATTTTTTTCACTAACTCTTTAGGGAAATGTTGATTATCATCACGTTCAATAACATCAGGAAGTAATTCGGTTTGGGCAAAATCGCGAGCAGCGTCACGAATCATAATATGTTCTTCGGAAAGATTGAAATTCATAATTCTCAATTAAAACAGTTATTCATTAAAAAATATTTACAAATATAGCTTTTTGGTGCTAATTATTTAAAGAGGATTGTTATTTTTGTTCAGTATGATAAACAATGAATATAAAGTTATAGGGGTAATGTCGGGTACATCATTAGATGGTATAGACCTTGTTTATGTGAAATTTCATTTTGATGGAGTTTGGAATTTTGAAATCATATATTCTGAAACGGTTAGCTACGATTCGCAATGGGTTGAAACCTTAAAAGGCTTGGTTTCTTGTTCTTTAGAAGCGTTGAAAGAAATTGATTTTCTATACACCAACTACCTATCTTTAAAAATTAAATATTTTATTAATATCCATAAAATACAGGATATTGATGCCATTTGTTCTCATGGACATACAGCGTTACATCAGCCACAAAAAGGGTTAACTTATCAAATTGGCAATATGCCTCATTTAGCACAACTTTTGGAAGAAACGGTGGTTTGCGATTTTAGAGTGCAAGATGTAGCCTTGGGCGGTCAAGGTGCGCCGTTAGTACCCATAGGTGATAAATTGTTGTTTTCTGAATACGATTTTTGTTTGAATTTAGGTGGATTTGCAAACATTTCCACTGAAATTGGTTTTGAAAGAATTGCCTATGATATTTGCCCCGTTAACATCGTGTTGAACCATTATGTGAAACAACTGGGGTTTGATTATGATGATGAAGGCAACATCGCTTCTACAGGAACTGTTAATAATGAATTGCTTAAAAAGTTAAACAACTTAGAGTTTTATAAAGCTGCTTACCCAAAATCATTAGGGTTGGAATGGGTCGATAAAAATATATTTCCACTTATAAATTCTTTTCAATTAGATGTTAAAGATATACTAGCAACATTTGTAGAGCATATCGCTTTGCAACTTGCCTTGGAAATAAATAAGAAAAACGATGTTTCGGTGCTAGTAACTGGTGGAGGTGTCTATAATAAGTATTTAGTAAAGAGGCTTCAACTGTATACTAAAAATAATATTGTGATGCCTTCAAAATCTATTGTAGAATTTAAAGAAGCCTTAATTTTTGGTTTTTTAGGTGTTTTAAGACTAGGAAATCAAGTAAATTGCCTAAAAAGTGTTACTGGAGCCACTAAAAACCATTGTTCTGGAAAAATATTTAATTTTAAAAAATGACAAAAACCATAAACTAGGCTTTTTGTTTTTTTTATATTTGTTAACTTAATGATTAAATAACTTTCAAAATGATTTAGTTGTAGTTTTGCTTTTATATTTTTAAAATCAAAATAAAACTAGTTTGTTAAATTAGTTAATATAGGCTTAGGAGTTATTTCCAATGGTTAAAAAGTTTGTTAGTAGATCAGGATTTTCTTTTAAGACTTTTGTAAACCATAGTTATAACAAGAATATTTTTTTTGTCAAATTTTATAATAAACAAAGGTGGACGCGTGAGTTTGCCTATTTTTATGGAGCATAGTTAACAAATTATAGATGTCCATGATTTATAATATTAAATATATCAAACAAAAGTTAGTAGAGCAATAGTGCATATTTATAACAAAAAACCAATTAAAAACAGGCGTTAATGCAACCGCTTTTAAAATTGCATTAAACCAACTTATATAATTTAAATTTTTTTATGGAAGCAGCAATTATTTTAGTATTTGTAATAGGTTATCTGGCTATCACGCTAGAGCATAATCTAAAAATAGATAAACTTATCCCCGCGTTGGTTATGATGGCTATTTGTTGGGCATTAATAGCATTAGGGTTAGAGAGTTTTCCTAATTGGTTCGATTCAGCAAAACATAGTTTGGTAGAAGGGTTTGCAGGATTCGCTCCAGAAGAAAAAATGCATTTAATGGAAGAAACCTTATTGCATCATTTGGGAAAAACTGCTGAAATATTGGTTTTCCTTTTAGGTGCGATGACCATTGTTGAAATCATTGATTATTTCGATGGATTTTCAACCATAAAAAACTTTGTAAAAACTAAGAAAAAAACGAAAATATTATGGCTATTTGGCTTTTTAGCATTCATTTTATCGGCAATCATAGATAATCTTACTGCTACCATAGTGCTTATTTCTATTCTTCAAAAAATTGTAAAAGATAGAGATATTCGTATTTGGTATGCAGGTTTAATCATTATTGCCGCCAATGCAGGTGGTGCTTGGTCTCCTATTGGAGATGTTACAACAACCATGTTATGGATAGGTAAAAAAGTATCAACGGGTCATTTAATGGGGTATTTATTGTTGCCATCCTTTGTGTGTATGGCAGTTCCAACATTAATTGCTTCCTTTTTACCGGTTTTTAAAGGTGATTTGGAAATTGAAGAAGTCGTGGAGAAAAGGAAATCTAAATATAGTGCTATCATGCTGTATCTAGGTTTAGGCGCTATTGTATTTGTGCCTATATTCAAAACAGTAACACATTTACCTCCTTATGTTGGTATGATGTTGTCTTTGGGTGTAGTAGCCGTTTTTGCTGAGGTTTATAGTAATTCTAAATTTAGTATATCTAGTGCAGATTCGCAAGCAAGTGATGCTCATGCACATCACAGTCCAGTGCACCATTCATTGTCAAAAATCGAATTACCAAGTATATTATTCTTTTTGGGTATCCTAATGGCAGTTGCTGCTTTGGAATCTTTAGGAATATTGTTCGGTTTTGCTGAGTCTTTAAAAGAAGGTATGCCTATGTTGGGTACTGAATTACATCATACAGGTGTTTCCGATTTGGTAATGATATTATTAGGAGTAGGTTCTGCTGTTATAGATAACGTGCCGTTAGTTGCGGCTAGTTTGGGTATGTTCTCTGAACCAATTGATAATGAACTTTGGCATTTTGTGGCTTTTTCTGCTGGTACTGGAGGTAGTATGTTAATTATTGGTTCAGCAGCTGGAGTTGTTGCTATGGGAATGGAAAAAATAGATTTCTTCTGGTATCTTAAAAAAATCTCTTGGTTAGCTTTAGTAGGTTTCCTTTTAGGATGCGCTACCTTTATGGTGACTAGAACGTGGTTTTAGGAATTTTAAAGTAATATAAATTTTTAACCCTTTCAGCGTTTTTTATCGCTGAAAGGGTTAATTTTTACTAAAATATACACTAAAATACCTCTACCTTATTTTTTTAATATAATTTTGCCCAAAAATCAGCGTTTTAAAAACCAAGAAACACAAATTATATGTTAAACATATTATTACAAACAACACAAGAAGGTGTAGAGATGCTTCCCGATACAGAGCAACCCGTTGAAAAAACACTTTCTATTATAGAATTAATTAGTAGTGGTGGCGTAGCAGGACAAGTTATCATTGCATTACTGTTTTTAATGTTGGTAGGTGCTATTTATATTTATTTTGAACGTTTGTTCGCTATTAAAGCAGCCTCAAAAATTGATGCTAATTTCATGAATCAAATAAAGGACCATGTATCCCATGGTAAAATAGATTCTGCACAAATATTATGTGCACAAGTGAATTCACCCGTGTCAAGATTAATAGGCAAGGGAATTTCAAGAATTGGAAAACCTTTAGCCGATATTAATACCGCTATTGAAAATGCAGGTAGGCTAGAAGTTTACGGTTTAGAAAAAAATGTGAGTATTCTAGCAACTATTTCTGGAGCAGCCCCTATGATTGGATTCTTAGGAACGGTTATAGGTATGATTTTATCCATTTTTGAAATTGCAAACTCAGGAGGTCAAATAGATATTAAACTACTTGCCGATGGGTTATATACAGCTATGACAACAACCGTTGCCGGTTTAATTGTTGGTATTGTTGGATATATGGCGTACAATCATCTAGTTGTAAAAACCGATAAAGTTGTCTATCAAATGGAAGCTAATTCGCTAGAGTTTTTAGATCATTTAAATGAACCTACATAACAAATGAATTTAAAAGGTAGAAATAAAATAACGCCAGAGTTTAGTATGGCATCTATGACAGATATTGTGTTTCTGTTATTGATTTTCTTCATGCTCGCCTCTACGTTGGTAACCACAAACGCTATTGATATTTTATTACCAAAAGCCAGTGGAAAAACCGAAAACAAAAAATCTATTGCAGTAAGCATTAAGGAAGATTTAACCTATTATATAGACCAACGTCGCGTAGGTGAAAGTGTTTTAGAGTCCGAATTATTAGCTGCATTAGCTTCAGAAGAAAAACCAACCATTGTGTTGAGAGCCGAAAAATCGGTACCTATTGAAAATGTGGTTAAGGTCATGGACATTGCCAACAGAAATAAGTTAAAAGTCATTTTAGCTGTAAAGCCTGAATAATACGCTTTATGCGTAAAACGGCACGATTTTAGTTTGAACTAATTGAAGAAATTAACAAGCCTACATGAAGTATTTACAAACCAAACATGAAAGAGACTCAGCAAAATTAACAGCATTAATTTCTGTTATTATTTTGCTGTTATTGTTTGTTGTTGGCACCAAATATATGGATCCGCCAGAAGAATATGGTATGGAAGTAAATTTTGGAACTACCGAATTTGGTTCGGGCACTGTTCAACCTTTAAAACCTATAAAATCGGAACCGTTGGATATTAATCGTCCCGCTGAACCAGAAGTTACAAAAACACAACCTACAAAAGCGGCTGAAACAAGAGAAGAAGTTTTAACGGCAGATAATGCAGAAGAAATAGCTATAAAAAAGCAAAAAGCAGTTGAAGCAAAAGCAAAAGCTGATGCTGATGCTAAAGCGAAAGCGGAAGCCGAAAGGGTAGCTAAAGAAAAGCAGAGACAGGAAGAGATTAAAAGAAAAAACGATGCTTTAGTAGGTGGGATTGTTAATTCCAAAGGAACAGCAACTGGCGGTGAAGGCAATGATAATAAAGCGGGAGATAAAGGGAGGACGGACGGCGATCCATATGCAAATGGGAACACCGGCAACGGGAGTAGTGGTGGAAATGGTGATTACCAATTAGGGAAAAGAAAACCTTTAAATAGTCCAAAACCAGAATATGATTGTAATGAAGAAGGTTTAGTTTTTGTTAGTGTTGAAGTCGATGTAAATGGTAAAGTGATTAAAGCTACACCAGGAGTAAGAGGTTCTACAAATATAGCTTCCTGTTTATTGACAAAAGCGAAAGAAGCTGCACTAAAAACTAGATGGGAACCGGATTTAAATGGACAATCAAAACAAGTTGGAAGAATAATATATAGATTCTCATTATCTCAATAATTCATGACGTATCAAGATACATTAAATTGGATGTTTTCACAACTGCCAATGTATCAAAGGCAAGGTCAATCTGCATTCAGAAAAGATTTATCCAATACCATAAAACTAGCAGAAGAACTAAAACACCCAGAGAAAGGTTTTAGATCCATTCATGTCGCTGGAACTAATGGAAAAGGTTCTACAAGCCACATGTTAGCATCTATTTTGCAAGAAGCGGGTTATAAAGTGGGTTTATATACTTCACCACATTTAAAAGACTTTAGAGAACGTATAAAGATTAATGGTAAAGTTGTAAGCAAACAATTTGTAACAAGGTTTATAAAGAAGCATAAGTTGTTTTTTGAAACCAATTCGCTGTCTTTTTTTGAAATGACCGTAGGTATGGCATTTGAATTTTTTTCAAAAGAAAAAGTAGATATCGCCGTTATTGAAGTTGGTATGGGTGGCAGGTTAGATTCCACAAATATTATTGTTCCCGAAGTATCCGTTATAACTAATATAGGTTTTGATCATACACAATATCTTGGTAATACACTCGAAGCTATTGCTTTTGAAAAAGGCGGTATCATAAAGCCCAATATTCCCGTAATTATAGGTGAAACACAAACGGAAACCACATCTGTATTTAGTGAATTGGCAAAAAAAAATAATGCAAATATTGTATTTGCTGATAAAGAAAAAACAGAAAGTTTTACTTCAGATTTAACGGGTATTTATCAATCTAAAAATATAGTTACTGTAGTACAAACGGTTAAAGAACTTCAAAAGAAAGGTTTTAATATTTCATATGAAAACATAAAACAAGGATTGCTCAAAGTTGTAAAAAACACGGGTTTAATGGGGCGTTGGCAAACATTGCAAACGAATCCTAAAGTAGTTTGTGATACGGGACACAATAGAGATGGTTTAAGTTATGTGATGAAACAATTATCAAATGAAGAGTTTGATGCTCTGCATATTGTTTTTGGCGTTGTAAATGATAAAGATTTAAGCTCTATAATAGATTTATTGCCTAAAAAAGCGACTTACTATTTTTGTAAACCTGATATTCCGCGTGGTTTAGATGCAAATCAACTAAAAATAACATTGAATGGTTGTGGGCTGAAGGGTGAAGCTTATGAATCTGTTAATGAGGCGTATAAACATGCTTTAGATAAAGCTTCTTCAGAAGATTTTATATTTATTGGCGGTAGCACTTTTGTAGTAGCAGAAATAATTTAATTTTTTTTGAAAAAAGTTTTTGCAGATTCAAAATCTAGCTTATATTTGCACACCGATAACAAGGGCAATTAGCTCAGTTGGTTCAGAGCATCTCGTTTACACCGAGAGGGTCGGGGGTTCGAATCCCTCATTGCCCACCAAAAAAATCCTAAAGCGAAAGCTTTAGGATTTTTTGTTTTCAAGAGTTTTTGTTTCTTAGTTTGCTCGTTTTTTTATAAAATAGTATCTTCACATCAATCTCATAGTCATAGATTAATTTTTATATATGCAAATTAGTGATATAAAGGGTATTTATAAAGAAGTTTTCAAGTCGTACGACCATCCTTCTTTGGAAGAGCACGTTCAAAAAATTATAGAATTGGATGCTTACTTGCCCTATAGTTCCACATTTTTCTGTATCACTAACACAAGGGATTTAACGTTTGAATACATTAGTAAGAATATGTCTTCATGCTTGGGTTTAAGTAAGGACTTATTTGTAACACAAGGTATGCGGTATTTTTGGGGTAGAATGCATCCTGAAGATATTGAGTCTTGGTTGCAAGCTTTAAACGAATTAATGAATTTCACGTTAAATGAAATAGCCTTAGAAGATAGAAGTAGAATGAGTTACACATGGAATTATCGTATTAAAAATGCTGATGATGAGTATGTAAATATCATTCAAAACACAACACCTATAGAATTTGATAGAAATGATAAGCCGATAATTGGTTTAGCACATTACACGGTACTTGATTCTAGAATAAAAATGGAAATTTGTGCATCTGCAAAACTATTAAATGACAATAATGAGTATGAAACTAAGTACTTTAATAATTTTTCTCAAAAGCTATTAACAGATATTGTTAGCAATAGGGAACGCGATATTATACGGTTACTTGTTTTAAACCATTCCAGTAAGGCGATTGCCAAAAAATTAAATATTAGTTCGAATACGGTAGATACACATAGACGTAATATTCTTAAAAAATTAAACATTTCTTCAACAGGAGAACTAATTGCAGTATTAAAAATGAATTCAAGTATCATTTAACTTTCAATAACTGTAAGATACAGCTACAAATAAAGAATGTTAAAGAATATGATTGTATTTTAACGAAAATCTTATCTCAATACTCAAATTGAGTATTGCAAGCCTGTTCTTAATAGTGCATATTTGTTATGCTATTAATTAGTTCTTAGGGAGAATTAAAAAGAGAAAGCACCTAGTTGTATTATTTTTATAATATGATATAGGTGCTTTTTTGTGATATAAAATTTTTTAAATAAGCTAGAGCATTTCCAATATACGTTCCATAGCCATACCACGAGAGCCTTTAATTAGCAGGGTATGGTTTGTTAGTTTTGAAGTATCAAACTCATTCTTAAAAGCATCAAAATTTTTAAAAATTGACACTTTATTTGAATTGATTGTTGTTTTATTGAAATTTTCACCAATTAATACAGCTTGAAAGTTCAGATTCTCAATTAAGTTTATAATATTTTGATGTTCCACCTCAGCATCTTGTCCTAATTCAAACATATCACCCAAAAAAGCAATTTTGTTAGTATCGTTTAATTTTTCAAAATTTAATAAAGCTGCTTGCATGCTAGTAGGGTTTGCGTTGTAAGCATCTAAAATTATTTTATTAGAACCCTTAGTTAAAACTTGCGAGCGGTTGTTGTTAGGTATATAGGCTTCAATAGCTGTTTTTATGGATGAATCTTCAACTTTAAAATAATGACCAATACAAACGGCAGCAGCAATATTGTTGAAATTGTATTCGCCTATTAAATGGCTTTCAATAATAAGATTATTGTAACGAACCTTTACATTAGGTTGTGCTTCAATAAATTCAATTTTAATATTAAAATTTGCATTGTTTCCAAACGAGAATGTGTTAGCATGCTTGCTTTTTTCCATTTGAATGACATCGTTGCCATTTACAAATATGGTTTTGTTATTTTCTATTAAGAAATTATATAATTCGGTTTTTCCTTTAATAACACCTTCAACACTTCCAAAACCTTCTAAATGTGCTTTGCCAAAATTGGTGATATAGCCATAGTCTGGTTTTGCAATACTACATAAAAATTCAATTTCTTTTTGGTGGTTTGCTCCCATTTCAACAATGCCAATTTCTGTGTTTTTAGTCATTGAAAGAAGAGTTAAAGGAACGCCTATATGATTGTTTAGATTGCCAACAGTTGCAGTGGTGATGTATTTTTGCGAAAGAACAGCGTTTATAAGTTCTTTGGTGGTAGTTTTTCCATTGCTACCTGTTAGTGCAATAATAGGGATATTTAAAAATATTCGATGAAATGTTGCCAATGCTTGAAGTGTTTCAAGTACATCATTCACTAAAATAGTTTGGGTTGATGTGTTAAACTCAGTCTCATCAACAATACAATATTTGGCACCATTTTGTATGGCTTGTTCTGCATAAGTGTTTCCATTAAAATTGTCGCCTTTAAGGGCAAAAAACATATCGTCAATTTTAATTTTTCTAGTATCGGTACATGCGCTTTGGCACTCTAAGAAAAGTTGATGGAGTTGTTCTATTTTCATCGGGTAATGCTTATTTGTTTTACTATTTGCCATTAAACAGTTTACTCTTGTTTTTAAAGTTATTCTGGCTCATTTCAAAAGATGAAATGGTGTTAAGTTTCAAAATTAAATGTATAAAAAAAGTCCTAACATTTGCTAGGACTTTTTTAATTATTTATATGAAGTTCTTAATTCTTCTTTTTGCTATTGTCTTTAGATTTTGAACCTACGCGAGACATAGCACATCTAAATCCTATGTAATCGGTAGCCATATCTTGAGGGAAATAGCGTCTTTGTGCTGGGTCTAACCAATACTCTCTATCTTTCCAAGAGCCACCTTTGTAAACTCTTACTTCATCGTTTATTAAAGAAGATCTGTTATTAGATTTGTCATATTCTCTAATTATATTTCCTGCTGAATCTCTAGTAATAACATTATTAGGTGAGTTATACATTTTGCTGGTTTGAGAAATTTCACCATTTTCATCTTCTTCATTGAAACTTTCAAAACGACGAGATGATCGTTTATCTCCGTCTCTAAAGTTTATTTCGTCACTCTTATCAAAATTGGTACGTAAATAAGTTTCATTTTCATCAACAGGTACTTGTAATATTTCACCTGGTAAATTTCTTGCTACTATTTTACCGTTTGATAAAGTATCGTAAACAATATCATCAACAGTTACTACTTTTACAGAACCATCTTCACTAATAGCATTTTTAGTATAAACGTTTCCACGGTAGTAATTAAAATCATTGAATTCATCATCAATTATAGGTCTGTAAACATCGGCAACCCATTCTGCAACGTTACCAGCCATGTCATATAAACCAAAATCGTTTGGAGCATAAGATTTAACAGCATTTGTGATATCTGCACCATCGTCAGACCATCCCGCGATTCCGCCGTAATCTCCTTTTCCTTGTTTAAAGTTTGCTAATTGGTCACCTCTTTTCTTGCGAGAGCCGTCACGTGTATATTGTCCATCCCATGGGTATTTTTTACGACCACGGTATAAATTGTAACTTCTTATTTCACTCAATCCTAAAGCGGCATATTCCCATTCTGTTTCGGTTGGGAGTCTGTATTTAGGTGTAATGATACCTGTTTCTTTGGTTGCATAAATGTTAGATTCGTTACCATCGGCATCTGTTCTAACATATCTTTTATTACCTTTATCAGGGTTAATAACTTCTTCATTGCCACCGTATGTTAATGTAGGTGCGTTGATATAGGTATCGGTGCTAAAAGTAGATTCAGGACCAACGTCAACTATTTTAGCATCACGTTTTAAGTAACCTGCTTGCTCTAAATTATATTCGTTAACACGATCTGATCTCCAATTGGCAAATTCAACAGCTTGAATCCAGCTTACACCAACAACAGGGTATTCGCCATAACCTGGGTGACGTAAATAATTTTCTGTCATTACTTCATTGTAACCTAATCGGTTTCTCCACACCAGTGTATCAGGTAGGGCACCATGATAAATGGCTCTAAAATTCTCGTCTGATGGTGGGTAAACACGTTTAATCCAATCTAAATACTCCATGTACATAGCATTGGTAACCTCTGTTTCGTCCATGTAAAAAGATTGAACGTGCTGTTGGTTGGGTGTGTTGTTCCAATCGTGCATCACGTCATCTTGTACACGACCTTTTGTGAAAGTTCCTCCTTCAACAAATACCAGTCCTGGAGAGGTTTCTTGTTCTTTAAAATCAGTGTTGTACTGAAAACCACCTTCTCTGGAGTTAATATCCCATCCGGTAGCTCTAGAACTATTCTTTGAACTCGAAGATTTTTTACAACCAGTTGCAGCTATAGTTAACGCTAAAACTAATAAAACCTTGAATGCTACTACTTTTTTCATATCCATACGTTTAAGTAAGCTAATAATATTTTTGGTGGTGCAATATAAGAATTAAACCGAACACCACAAGCTATTTTTTTCATTTTATCTAAAAAAAAGTGTATTTCACCCTATTTTTCAGTCATTATAACGATGTTTTGGCCGTTTTCCACCGTTCATTTGAGTTATATTAACGCACTATTTACTAATTTATTATTGTATTTTTGCTACAGTTTTTAATTTTGTTATTTATTTAATAATAACACGACATTAATGACGTTATTTTAGCACATGAAAGAGAAAATTTTACTTTTACTATATATTAGTTGCTCTGTTGTGTTTGCACAACAACAAAATTTTACTGTTAATTGGGAGTCGTCTAAGCAGATTTCTGGTGGGTCTTATTCTTTAGAAATCCCGTCGTTCAATGAAGAGAATTTTAGTTTTGGTTTTGATGAAGGTTTGCAGTTTGTTGCACAATTTGCTATTTCAAATACGGTAAACGAAGCTTCAATTACGGTTAGTAATGTTTCCTATGCATCTATTTCCAAAAACGACTTAAAGGATTTGGATATTAATACCATTCCAAACCAATTAACTTTCAGTTTAAAAAATTCGGTAGCAAGAGATAAGCAATTTGCGGTTTTTCAATTAGTGCCCATTATAAAGGAAACGAACGGAACTTATAAAAAAGTGACCTCTTTTCAAATCAATTATACTTCTGGCGGAAACTCAAACAGGATTTCTTCATTAAATAAAATAAGTAGTACGAACGCCGTTACAAATTCGGTGTTAAGTACGGGCGAGTGGTTTCGTTTTTATGTAGATACTACAGGTGTTTTTAAGTTGTCGAAAAGTTTTTTACAGCGTTTGGGTGTGAAAGTGAATGATGTAGATCCAAGAACTATTAAATTATATGGTAATGGTGGAGGGATGATTCCGTATTCAAATGCGGTTGCTTATCCTTTTGATGTTGAAGAAAATGCGATTAAGTTTGTTGGTGAAGCAGATGGTGTTTTTAATAATGAAGATTATATTTTATTTTATGCTGAAGGGCCAAGAGGTTATAACTCGGAAAGTATTACCAATATTAATTGTTATACAGATAAAACCTATTATTATATAAATGTAAGTTCTGGTACAGGTAAGCGTATTCAGCCATTTGTGCAACCTAGTGGTAATGTCGATTTAGTAATTAACTCGTTTGAAGATTATAAGTTTCATGAAGTAGATGAATATAACATCGCTTTATTAGGAAGACGTTGGTTTGGAGACCGATTTGATGTAGATACCAACAAAACATTTAATTTCGATTTTCCGGATTTAGTAACAACAACACCTATTCGTTTAAAGGTTTATGTAGCAGCAGTGTCGTCTACCCAAACCTCAATGAAATTAACAGTAAATGGTGCTGCTGTATCTACAATGTCCATTTCAGGTGCATCAAGCCCAAGTTTGGCAAACGAATCTATTTACAATAACATCGTTAATGTAAGTACGCCAAAAATAACGGTAGGTTTAAATTACGATAAGCAAGGAAACCCCAGTGCTTTGGGGTATTTAGATTTTATTTCTATTGAGGCTACTCGTGCTTTAAACTTTAGTGATAAGCAATTTCAATTTAAAAATAGTGCGGTGTCTTTGGCAACAGGTATTGGACAATATACCATAGCAAATGCATCGCAACTTTCAGAAGTTTGGGATGTGACGGATATTTATAATGTATCCAATACATTAAATACAGATGCTGCTCCAAATTTTACGTTTACCGCCGCCATGGGTGTTTTAAAAACCTATGTTGCTGTAACTTCAAAAGATTATTTTGAGCCTAAATTCGACTCTAAAACAACCATAAGCAATCAGAATATAAAAGGTACGGTGTTTTTAAATAATCAAGGTGAATTTCAAGATGTTGATTATATTATAGTGGCACCAGATAACATGCTTACCCAAGCAGAACGATTGGCGCAAATAAACAGAAACCAATACAATTTAAATGTAAAGGTTTATGGTTTAGATGAAATTTATAATGAATTTAGTACAGGCAATCAAGATATTGGTGCTATTCGTAATTTGGTGAAATATGTATACGATAATGCAAGTGCTCCTGAGAAAAGAATAAAATATCTGTGCTTATTTGGCGATGGTTCTTTCGACTATAAAGATAGAGTGTCAAATAACACAAATATAGTGCCTACATGGCATTCTTACGGTAGTTTTAACTTAACAAGTTCGTTTGTTTCTGACGATTTTTATGGTATGATGGATACTAATGAAGGCACATTGGGAACCAGTGATAGACTTGATATTGCTGTTGGTAGAGTGTTGGCAGATACTCCGCAACGTGCCAAAGGGTTGGTGGATAAAGTGGTATCCTATTATGATAAAGAATCGTTTGGTAGCTGGCGAAATAATTTTGTAGTTGTTTCTGATGATGTTGATAAAGATTGGGAAGGTATTTTGGAAGAAACCACCGATAATATAGGTAATTTGGTTAGTACGAATAAACCTTTTATGAATGTGGTGAAAATTCATTCGGATGCTTATAAACAAGAAACTTCAGCTGGAGGGAATAGATACCCGCAAGTAACTACCGAGTTTGTAAATGCTATTGATAATGGTGCATTGGTTATAAATTATTTTGGACATGGTGGTGAAGATGGGTTGGCCCAAGAACGTATTCTATTAAAGACGGATATTGAAGACTTTCGTAATTTTAATAAATATAATTGCTTTGTAACCGTAACTTGCGAATTTACAAAGTTCGATAACCCATACAAAGAAACTGCGGGCGAATTTACTTATTGGAATAAACAAGCAGGAGCCATTGGTTTAATTACTACAACCAGACAAATATTTGTGAGTTTTGCTATTTCGTTTAATAATTTATTAGGACAATATCTGTTTTCGTACAGTGATGATGATGCCTATGCAGATTATGAATACCCATCTATGGCTGAGGCTTTAAGATTGGCAAAAAACAACCCTTCATTAGCGGGTCAAAGTCAAAACCGTCTCATCTTTTTCATAGGAGATCCCGCTATGAAATTGGCATTTCCGAAGCCAAATATTCAACTTACAAAAATTAATGATTTGCCTATTGCACAATCAACCGATACTTTAAAAGCTTTAAGTTATGTGAAATTAGCCGGGGAAGTAACCGATATTTCAGGAAATTTACTTACGGATTATAGTGGAACATTATCTGTGACTATTTATGATAAAGATATTGATAGACAGACGTTAGCAAATGATGGAACGACGTTAAATGGTAGTTTAGTAAAACTGGATTTTAAAACACTTGGTGAAATTATTTTTAGAGGACAAGCATCCGTTAAAAATGGACAATTTGAATTTGATTTTGTCGTGCCAAAAGATATTAGCATCCCTGTTGGATTCGGAAAAGTGAGTTTTTATTCAAAAAATGAAGCCTTATTGGATGATCAAGCAGGTGCAAGCGTTAACACCGTTAAAATTGGCGGATTGAACAGCGATGCCGAAGAAGATAATATTGGCCCCGTTATTACACTTTACATGAACGATGAAAACTTTGTGTCTGGTGGCATTACCAACGAATCGCCTACATTATTGGCAAAATTAGAAGATGCAAACGGCATAAATACGGCCAGTGGTGTAGGGCACGACATTGTAGCTATTTTAGATGGTGATGAAACAAACCCTTATGTTTTGAACGATTACTACCAAACCGAAGTTGATGATTACCAAAAAGGCGTGGTGAGTTTCCCATTTCGAGATTTAGAGCCTGGGTTGCATACTTTAACAATTAAAGCTTGGGATGTGTATAATAATTCCTCAATATCTGAAATTCAATTCATTGTGTATGACGAGGACGAGGTTTTACAAATAAACAACGTATTAAATTATCCAAATCCGTTTGTAAATTATACCGAATTTTGGTTCAATCACAATAGTTCTACATCTTTAAACGTTTCTATACAGATATTCACCGTATCTGGGAAACTGGTTAGAACTTTAAACGGACAAACATCGGGTGGTAACATTATAAACAGTTCCTTATCAAGAGATATTGTTTGGGATGGTAGAGACGATTTTGGAGATAGAATAGGAAAAGGTGTGTATATTTACAAACTAACGGTACAATCCGACTTATTAAATAAAAAAGTAGAAAAAATAGAGAAACTTGTTATACTCTAATAAAGATTTATATTTGTCAAACTAAATTTAATTCATGAAGAATCAAGTATTACTAATTATCGCATTTGTTTTTGTTTTAAAAGTAAACGCACAAGAAACTATTACTTTTCCAAATCAAGATAGAAGAGTTATAACCACAGGCATGCCATTTACATTGATTGCACCAGATGCTAGAGCAGCTGGTATGGGCGATATGGGGGTTGCAACTTCTGTTGATGCTTTTTCGCAACAATGGAATTCTTCAAAATATGTGTTTTCAGAAACAAAATCGGGTATTTCTTTGAGTTATACACCGTACTTAAAAAAACTAGTTAATGATATTGGAGTAGGTTATGTAACTTATTTCAATCGTTTAGATGAGCGTAGTGCGTTTGCAGCAAGTTTTAAATATTTTGGTTTAGGTAATATTGAACTTACCGATATTTCGGGCAATCCTATAGAAACAGTAAAACCAAATGAGTTGGCGTTAGATGTTTCATATGCCTTAAAATTAAGCGACCAATTCGCTATGTCTGTTGCTATGAGGTATTTGCGTTCTGACTTGAGACTTAATTACGACGAAAATATAGATGCTAAATCAGCGAATTCTTTTGGGGTTGATATTTCAGGATACTATCAAAGTGAAGAAGAGGCTTATGCTGATTTTAATGGACGATGGAGAATGGGTTTTGCACTTCAAAATATAGGCCCTAAATTCACATACGATGAAGGAGGGTCAGAAAACTTTCAACCAACTAATTTACGTTTAGGAGCAGGATTCGATTTTATATTCGATCAATACAATAAAATAGCAGTTACTGCCGAAGTTACTAAATTATTGGTGCCAACACCTCCAATTTATGGATTTGTTGATTCTAACGATAATGGTGAGTATGATAGCGCTTCTGAAGATGTTGTTATAGTTAAAGGTAAAGATCCTGATGTAGGTTTTTTACAAGGTATGTTTCAATCGTTTGGAGATGCGCCAGATGGTTTTAGTGAAGAATTAAAAGAGTTTACTTATTCATTAGGTGCAGAGTATGTATATCAAGATTCTTTTGCTTTTAGAGGAGGTTATTTCAATGAAGCTGAGGAAAAAGGTGCAAGAAAATTTTTTACATTAGGAGCGGGTTTTAAAGCGAATGTTGTAAACATAGATTTAGCATATTTATTTTCGGCATCAAAAGTACAGAGTCCTTTAGATAGTACATTGCGTTTTTCAATAACGCTTAATATTGGAGCGGGAGAATATCGTGAGTATTAACGAAAGCTTTTCAATTCACACAAAGTGAAAATCAAAACATCTAAAAAGACTATTGCAAATCGCAATAGTTTTTTTGTTTAAAATAAAGTGAGTTTTACATTAGATGTTATATTTAATTGCGAATTTGCCAATAATATCAACGCTTGTCACCTTAAGTACAGTCGAAAGGTGTTTTGAATTTCCGAATTTAAATAGGTTTTTGCTGCTATCATTCATGCATTTTTTTTTAATTTGTTAATATTCAGTGTTATAAAAATAAAGTTAAATCGCACACACATTCAAATAGTTTTATAACTTTATAAAAAAGAAAATATATGAAGGAAGTGAAAATTGAATCTACATTTTACGTTTTTGAAACTTTTGATGAACTTCCTAATGAGGCAGCAGTTTTAATGCAAAAAGCTTTTGAAGCTAGAGATAAAGCCTATGCGCCTTATTCAAATTTCAATGTAGGTGCAGCCATACTTTTGGATAACGGTGAGATTATTATAGGAAGCAATCAAGAAAATGCCTCCTATCCATCTGGTTTATGTGCCGAACGCACTGCAATTTATTATGCAGGATCTCAATATCCAAATGCTAAAGTGCTAAGAATGGCAATTTCAGCAACTTCAAAAAACAAACCAACACAAAGCCCCATTCCGCCATGTGGAGCTTGTAGGCAAGCTATAGCCGAATATGAAGTGAAGCAAGAAACACCTATCGAAATTTATTTTATGGGTGAAACAGGTAAAATCGCAAAATCAATGTCATTAGCTAACTTATTACCGTTTATTTTTGATAAATCTGTATTATAATTATTTATGTATTTGATGGTTTTTCAGATAATTTAAACGTTTGAAATTTTCAATACATCAATTTTTGTTATCAAAAATTAGTAATTAAGCAATTTAGAATATAAAGTGCTATTTTTTTTTATATTTTTTAGACTTTAAGCGGATTGCATTTTTGCAATAACCTACAATGTATTACTTTTGTAATTCATGTGTTAAAAAATATTTTTTTTCAATGAATAAATTGGTGCGTTCAAATAATCATTTTGTTGAGCAACAAAATTTAGTTTTGGATGTTTCACGTAATTAAAATTTAAAAGGAGTCAATGCAAAAAATCACAAAAGAGGTTTACCTCAAATGGTACGAAGACATGTTATTCTGGAGAAAGTTTGAAGACAAACTTGCAGCCGTTTACATTCAACAAAAAGTAAGAGGATTTCTTCATTTATACAATGGTCAAGAAGCCGTATTAGCAGGTGCTTTACACGCTATGGATTTGACTAAAGATAAAATGATTACTGCTTATAGAAATCACGTACAACCAATTGGTATGGGTGTAGACCCAAGACGTGTTATGGCAGAATTATATGGAAAAGTTACAGGAACATCTAAAGGTATGGGTGGTTCTATGCATATTTTCTCAAAAGAACACCGTTTTTATGGTGGCCATGGTATTGTAGGAGGTCAAATTCCTTTAGGTGCAGGTATAGCTTTTGGTGATAAATACCACGATGTTGATGGTGTAACATTATGTTGTTTTGGTGATGGTGCTGCAAGACAAGGTTCGCTTCATGAAACATTTAACTTGGCAATGCTTTGGAACCTTCCAGTTGTATTTGTTTGTGAAAACAACGGATATGCGATGGGAACATCGGTAGAACGTACTGCAAATCATACCGAAATCTGGAAATTAGGTTTAGGATATAATATGCCATGTGGCCCTGTTGATGGGATGAACCCTATTAAAGTGGCTGAAGCATTTGATGAAGCTATTCAACGTGCACGTCGTGGTGACGGACCAACATTCTTAGAATTAAAAACATATCGTTATAGAGGTCATTCAATGAGTGATGCTCAACATTATAGAACGAAAGATGAGGTTGAAGAATATAAAAAAATCGACCCAATCACCCAAATTAAAGAGGTTATTCTTGATAAAAAATACGCAACCGAAGACGATCTAAAAGTTATTGATAAACGTGTAAAAGATTTAGTGACAGAATGTGAAAAATTCGCAGACGAATCACCATATCCAGAACCACAACAACTTTATGATATGGTTTACGAACAAGAAGATTATCCATTTATTAAACACAAAATATAAGTTATGGCAGAAATTATTAATATGCCGCGTTTAAGCGATACGATGGAAGAAGGAACAGTCGCTACTTGGTTAAAAAAAGTTGGAGATAAAATTACTGAAGGCGATATTTTAGCTGAAATTGAAACTGATAAAGCAACCATGGAATTCGAATCATTTCATGAAGGCACATTACTTTATATTGGTATTCAAGAAGGCGAAACTACTAAGGTTGATGAACTTTTAGCTATTATTGGTGAAGAAGGTGAAGATATTTCCGGCTTGTTAAATGGTGGAGGCAATACTTCTAAAGAAGCTGCTGCTCCTGAAGCTAAAGAAGAAACACCCGCTAAAACAGAAAAAGCTGAAGAGTCTCCTGCAAAAGAAGAAGCTCCAGCTAAAGCAGAATTGCCAGAAGGTGTTATAGTAGTTACTATGCCACGTTTAAGTGATACCATGGAAGAAGGTACAGTTGCTACATGGCTTAAAAAAGTAGGTGATAATGTATCTGAAGGTGATATTCTAGCAGAAATTGAAACAGATAAAGCGACGATGGAATTTGAATCATTCCAATCTGGTACTTTACTATATATAGGATTACAAGAAGGAGAATCTGCTAAAGTTGATTCTTTATTAGCTATTATTGGGCCTGCAGGAACAGATGTTTCTGGAGTTGCCGCTAATTTTTCAACAGCAGCACCAGCCGCTAAGAAAGAAGAAGCTCCAAAACAGCAAGAAGCTCCTAAAGCTGAAGTTAAAGCCGAGGCTCCTAAAGCAGAAGCAAAACCAACAAAACCAGTTGCCACAGCATCTTCTAACGGACGTTTATTTATATCGCCATTAGCTAAAAAAATAGCTGAGGAAAAAGGTATTAATTTATCACAAGTGCAAGGTTCTGGTGAAAATGGACGTATTGTAAAAACTGATGTAGAGAATTTTGTTCCTGCTGCAACAGCCGCTGGAGCATCAGTTGGTAAGTTCTTACCAACGGGTCAAGAAGATTTTGAAGATGTTCCTAACTCTCAAATGCGTAAAGCCATTGCAAAAGCATTAACAAATTCCAAGTTTTCTGCACCCCATTATTATTTAAGTGTGGAATTTGATATGGAAAACGCGATTGCATTCCGTACACAATTCAACACCATTCCAGATACTAAAATATCTTATAACGATATTGTGGTAAAAGCATGTGCTTTAGCATTAAAACAACACCCACAAGTAAACTCACAGTGGTTTGCAGATAAAATGCGCTTGAACAACCATGTGCATATTGGAGTAGCAGTAGCAGTTCCAGACGGATTGGTTGTGCCAGTGGTTAAATTTGCAAATGAGCAATCATTGCCTCAAATAGGAGCAGCTGTTAGAGACCTTGCTGGAAAAGCTAAAAACAAAAAATTAACGCCTGCCGAAATGGAAGGTAGTACGTTTACTGTTTCTAATTTAGGTATGTTTGGTATAGATACATTTACGTCTATTATTAATCAACCAAATTCAGCGATTCTTTCTGTTGGAAATATTGTTGAAAAACCAGTGGTTAAAAACGGACAAATAGTAGTTGGAAACACTATGAAATTGTCTTTAGCATGCGATCACAGAACCGTTGATGGTGCTACAGGAGCGATGTTCCTTCAAACGTTGAAAGGATACATTGAAAATCCTGTAACTATGTTAGTGTAATTATTTCCTGCGCAGGCAGAAATCTCATTATATTAAACCTGTTTCATAATAATTGAAACAGGTTTTTTTTCATATTTAAACTCGAATAAAGCATGGGTAAAAACATAATAATAACAGGTACAAGCAGAGGTATTGGCTATGAGTTGGTACAAATTTTTGCCAAAGCTGGCCATCAAGTTTTAGCGCTTTCGCGGAATGAAAAACCGATTCAAAGTTTAAAACTAGCTAATGTGACATCATTTTCGTTTGATTTGAATGATGCTCAAGCCTATAAAAAAGTTGAAGATTTTATTGATAGCGATTGGGAGCACGTAGATGTTTTAATTAACAATGCGGGTGCATTAGTCAATAAACCGTTTT
Source organism: Mariniflexile fucanivorans (assembly GCF_004341235.1). Lineage (GTDB taxonomy): Bacteria > Bacteroidota > Bacteroidia > Flavobacteriales > Flavobacteriaceae > Mariniflexile > Mariniflexile fucanivorans. The sequence continues at coordinate 94,859 of NZ_SLUP01000001.1, read as the reverse complement.
CGGAAATTTCTATGGAAGATTTTGAAAACGTTTATAAAACCAACGTATTTGGAGTTGCCGAATTAACACGAATCGTTTTACCATTCATGAAAAAAGAAAGTCATGTAGTAACCATCAGTTCTATGGGTGGTGTACAAGGGAGTATGAAGTTTCCTGGTTTGGCGGCTTACAGTTCTAGTAAAGCTGCAGTAATTACCTTAACCGAATTATTAGCCGAAGAATATAAAGCCTTTGGAATTTCGTTTAATGTGTTGGCATTAGGAGCTGTTCAAACCGAAATGCTCGAAGAAGCTTTTCCAGGTTATATCGCATCAACTACCGCTATAGAAATGGCGCAATATATTTTCGATTTTTCCCTTAACGGACATAAATATTATAATGGTAAGTTGTTGCAGGTATCTAATTCAACGCCTTAATTTACAGTTGTTATCTGTTTATTGGAAAAGATAATCCTATCGCTGCAGCTCCACTAAATTGGTTTATAGTAGGATGATAATAATAAGTAAAGGCAACTTCAACACCATTATCTTTTCCCAATGCTAGTCCAAGAGTAACAGGAATATGCATTAATACTCCGTTTTCTTTTATATTATCAGTGGGTGTATACGTTTCAAAAGAACCTGCTGAAAGTCCAATACCCAATTCAAAATAGGGAGCTACCCAAGGTATGGGTGCGCATATACGTGCTTTTCCACCTAATAAAAAAGCTTTAGAGGTTACTCTGTATTCGGATAAGTTGGTGTCGGTACCACTTTCGCTAGGGGTTGTTGATATAAATCCGGCATAAGGCCTTACCCCAAGCCATTTTTTAAATGCATATACGTATTCAGCCTGTGCATAAAAACCAGTACCCATTATATTATATTCTTCATAAGGAGCACTCATTCCCAAACCTATTGAACCTTGAATAAACTCACCTTTTTTTGGTTGTGCATTTGTAATATTTGAAAATAATAATAAAATTGTAGTTGCTATAAAAAAATACCCATAAATTTTAGAAGACATATCGCTCATTTTAAATGACGTAATATTATTGATTTTTTTGGAAACATTACTATATATTTTTTATTTTGAAATATTTTCTTTTGAAGATGCTTATATCTAAATACTTCAATATTTTTGATTCACAAAAAACTAATTTATGAGTAAATATAAATGCATAATTTTCGACTGCGATGGTGTTTTGGTAGACAGCGAGCCCATAAGCATTCAAATATTGGTGGATATGGCAAATACTTATGGCGCTAATATTGATTTGGCTTACGGTATGAAACATTTTAAAGGTAGTTTTATGAATGCATGTATTGAAAAAATTTCAAAACTTACCAAAAAACCGTTGCAAGATACTTTTGAAGACGATTACAGAAAACAAAGTTTTGAAGCTTTTAAAAAAAGCATGAAACCAGTTGATGGTATTAAAAATGTATTAATTAATTTAAACATACCTTTTTGTGTAGCTTCTAGCGGACCTGAAGATAAAATAAAACTTAATCTACAGCTAAGTGGCTTGTTGCCCTATTTTGAAAACAAGATTTTTAGTTGTTATGCCATCCAAAAATGGAAACCAGACCCAGCTGTATTTTTATGGGCAGCAGAAACAATGGGTTTTAAGCCTGAAGAATGCTTAGTTATAGAAGATAGCTTGTCGGGTGTAAAAGCGGCTAATGCTGGAGGTTTTGATGTGTTCGGGTTTACAGCGCACGACTATAATAATGAGTTAGAAGGAGAAGCAACAAGAATTTTTAATAATATGGATGCGCTTTTAAAGTTATTATAGTTGGTAAACGTTATTTCTTGTTTTCTTCATACCTCCGCATAGGCATGGAATCAATGATTGAAAACAAGTTTTTACAGGGTAAAATTTCTGTTTGTCTCAATTTAACGCTACCATCAAGACCAACTAAAACAATTTCAAAAGGTTCATCTGTTTTTTTATAAAATTTATATACCGTTTTTTCTTGCTGCCAGTTGGTATTGTTCAAACCTTTTTTAAAAGCATCTGGTTTAATATGATAGATAACCACTTTTCGTTCAATTAAACCTTTAATGTGCTTTTTAAATTCGGTAAGCTGGGGATTGTAGTTTTCATTGGCCTCCTGATCGATTAAAATTAAAATCAACCTGTCATTCCATTTGTGGGTATCCATAGTTTGAGCATAAGTCACATTTGCTTTAAAAAGGGAGAGAATAACCATTAATAATTTTATGTATTTCATTTTATGGAAAAACTATTGGGTTTTAGCTAAGTTCATCATTTTTTTTGAGAAAATCAATCCTTTCTACTTTAAAGAATTCCTGTATTTTTGTAGCGATGCAAAACAAACTTCAAGATTACATTTCGCCAAAAGCGATGCCACAAGTTTTAAAACTTTTAGAACACGAGCATTTGGCAGTAAAAATTAAAAACGAACGTAAAACACGTCATGGTGATTATATGCGTTTGCCTAATGGTAAACATCAAATTACTATTAATTCCAATTTAAACGAATATAGATTTCTAATCACTTTAATTCATGAAATCGCTCATTTTGAAGCATATAACACTTATGGACGTTTTATAAAGCCTCATGGGGTTGAATGGAAAAAAACATTTCAACATTTAATGTTGCCGTTTTTAAACCCAGAAATTTTCCCCATACAATTGCTGCCACTTTTAGCAAAACATTTTAAAAATCCTAAAGCATCTAGCGATAGCGATGTTATATTAGCGTTAGCATTGAAGCAATTTGACGAACCTAATAATAAAATCTTTATTTTTGAAGTACCTTTAGGGCAAACATTTAAAATATACAATGGCAAAATATTTAAAAAAGGAGCACAGCGAACCAAACGGTTTGAGTGTGTTGAGGTAAAAACAGGACGTACCTATCTTTTTAACCCAAATGCCGAGGTGGATTTGATATAAGTTTTCCGTTTCAGTCACAGCAAATTGATATAAATATGAATTTTGTGATGTCACTTTTAATAAAGAATGTAGGTAAATAATATTCGTGCATTAGTGGCAGAACATCAAAAAAACAAAAAAATGAATAAAAATTATTACGCCATATTAATGGCAGGAGGAGTGGGCTCAAGGTTTTGGCCAGTAAGTACCGAAGCATTTCCAAAACAGTTTCACGATATGTTAGGAACGGGTGATACACTAATTCAAAAAACCTTTCAAAGGTTGTCTAGATTAATTCCTAAAGAAAACATATTCATATTAACCAACGAGCGTTATAATGATTTGGTATTGGAACAGTTACCAGAAGTAAAACAACGCCAAGTGGTTTTAGAACCTGCAATGCGAAATACAGCACCATGTATTTTATATGCTTCATTAAAAATTCAAAAGGAAAATCCAGATGCGGTTATGATTGTGGCACCAAGCGACCATTGGATTGAAGATGAAACTACCTTCTCTAAAAACGTGCAACAGGCTTTCGATTTTTGTGGAGAAAACAATGCGTTAATGACGCTCGGTATTCAACCAACCTTCCCAAATACAGGATATGGTTATATAGAATTTGATAAAGCAACTTCTAATGTTATAAAACCCGTAAATCAATTTAGAGAAAAGCCAGATTACGAAACTGCTAAGCAATTTATAGCACAAGGTAATTTTTTATGGAATGCCGGAATTTTTATGTGGAACGTTAAAACGGTTATTGAAGCTTTTAAAACCAATCAACCATCATTATACGCCTTATTTGAAACAGGTGTTTCAACATATAACACGGATTCGGAAAGTGATTTTATAAAAGAAAACTATCCAAAAGCAGAAAATGTTTCGGTAGATTATGCTATTATGGAAACCTCTAAAAATGTATTCGTCATTGCTGCAGAATTTGACTGGAACGATTTAGGAACTTGGGGTAGTTTATACGACAAATTAGATAAAGATGAGGTGGGCAATGCCGTAGTTCATGCTAAAACCTTGGCAGAAGATGCTTCGGGTAACATGATTAGAACTAAAAAAGATAAAATTGTAGTGGTTGATGGCTTGCAAGATTATATTATAGTTGATAAAGAAGAAGTATTGTTAATTTACCCAAAGACAAAAGAACAAGATATTAAAAAAGTGCTTCAAAAGGTAAAGGATAAATTTGGGAATCACCTTGGGTAGTTCAATGTGTAGTTTGTAACGTTAATTAACAAACATTGAATTTGAATATATTCGAAGCTAATTGTAAATAATAATGGAAGAAAACAAGTCTAATTTATCTGCAGAAGAAAGCAAACCTAATAATGATAAGGCTGTTGATGAGAGTAAAAAAGCGGTACATCAAGATATTATTGGATTGTTGGCGAGTATCAAACGTTTTTTTAAAGATTTATTAGATTTTCGTGAAGACACAGACCGTGATGCTACAATACAAGCAATAAAAGGTGATATTCCGTTTAAAGGCGCAACAGCTTGGATTTTAGTTTGTTCTATTTTTGTAGCATCCATTGGTTTAAATGCCAACTCAACAGCGGTGGTTATTGGTGCCATGTTAATTTCTCCGTTAATGGGGCCTATTTTAGGTATAGGGTTATCGGTATCCATTAATGATATTGATACTTTAAGAAAATCATTAGTCAATTTTGGCGTTATGATTTTTTTAAGTGTATTAACCGCATTTCTGTTTTTTTGGCTGTTCCCCTTAAGTGAAGAATCTTCCGAATTATTAGCCAGAACTCAACCAGATATTCGCGATGTATTGATTGCTTTTTTTGGTGGTTTAGCCTTAATAATTGCCCGTACAAAAAGAGGTACTATTGCCTCAGTTATTTTTGGTGTTGCAATTGCTACAGCATTAATGCCACCATTATGTACTGTGGGTTACGGACTTTCAGTTGCTATAGATTATGATTTTGCTAAAGGTATGAGGTTTGCTTTGGGCGCCATGTATTTGTTTACCATTAATACTATTTTCATTGCATTAGCTACGTTTATAGTAGTTAGGCTTTTAAAATTTCCCATGCTAAAGTATGCTAATTCGGAAAAAAGAAGACGAATAAGTAGAATAGCTATGTTTTTAGCAATCATTGTTATGATACCTGCTATGTGGACATTTGTTAATGTTTTGGCCGAAAGTAAGTTTGAAAAAGATGCTACAAATTTTATTAAAAGAGAGTTGAGTGGATTGCCACATGCTGATTATATTATTAAAAATTCATCTTTTAAATATTCTGCTGATGATGAAGTATTGTCCTCAATAGAACTTAATACATTTGGGTTGGATGAAATTCCTGAAAGTACAGCAGCATTACTTAAACATAGGTTAAAAAACTATGATGCATTAAAGAATGTTAACTTGATATTGCACCAAAACCGAAGTAAGAATCTAGATAATTTGAAATATATGGAGCAAATTAGATATCGAGATTCTATAGATATACTTTCTCAATCACAAAAAATTGTATTTCTTGAAGGAAAATTGAAAAATTTAGAGAAGTTGGAAGCGCAACAAATTCCTTTTGACGAGTTAACGAAGGAAGTAAAAATTAATTATGAAGATGTCTCTAGATTATCATATTCTACAGTAATAACGTCAAACTTTTCTAAAACAGATACACTTTCGGTTTTTACTGTAAAATGGAAGGACGGTTCTGTTAAGGAAGCTGATATTTTAAAACAACAAGATAAATTAGGACGTTGGTTAAAACAGCGCTTTAGTTTGGATAGTTTATTAGTTAAGCGAGAAAAGTAATTACTGCCTTTCTTCAATATACATTTGCCGTACTTTTTTCATCAATTCAGATGAATAAACAAAGTCTGTTACAGCGGTATTATCAGTTTTAAAAATGGTTTTATTGGAGCCTTCCCATTCTTTTAATCCATTTTTTAAGAACACAATTTTTTCACCAATTTGCATCACCGAATTCATGTCGTGCGAGTTTATTACCGTAGTAATATCGTATTCTTCGGTTATTTCTTTAATTAGGTTATCAATAACGATGGATGTTTTTGGGTCTAGTCCAGAGTTTGGTTCATCGCAAAACAAATATTTTGGTTTGTTTACAATAGCCCTGGCAATAGCAACACGTTTTTGCATGCCTCCAGATGCTTCACTTGGTTTCTTGTTATGAGCGTCAGATAGGTTTACTCGGTTCAAAACAAAGTCTACACGGTCTTGCATTTCACTTTTACTTTGTTTTGTAAACATACGTAGTGGGAACATAACGTTTTCGGCAATCGTCATCGAATCAAACAAAGCACTTCCTTGAAAAACCATGCCTATATCACCTCGTAAATCTCGTTTTTCATCTTCTGATAATTCAGAAAATATTTTACCATCATAGGCAATACAGCCTTGTTCAAAATTAAAAAGCCCTAACAAGCATTTTAAAAATACGGTTTTCCCAGAGCCACTTTGCCCAATAATTAAATTGGTTTTTCCTTTTTCGAAGGTGGTGCTAATGCCTTTTAAAACTTCAACATCGCCAAATGACTTATGTAAATCTTTAACCTCTATCATTAACTTAAAAGCATTTGGGTTAGGAAATAATTTAAAAGAATTACAACAACACTGGTCCAAACAAACGCTGTGGTACTGGCTTTACCAACTTCTAAGGCGCCACCTTTCATATAGTAACCATGATATGCAGGTATGGTTGCTAATACAAAAGCAAAAACAAAGGTTTTTATGAAGGCGTAAATAACATGAAATGGGATAAAATCTGTTTGAATGCCAAAGATATAATCTTCAAGTGAACTAAAACCACCATAAACGCAAGCTGCCATACCACCAAGGATACCTAAAAACATGCCAATTGCAATAGCAAATGGATATAACATTAATGCAACTGCTTTAGGGAAAACTAAATAGTTTAAGGAGTTAATTCCCATAACTTCCAATGCGTCAATTTGTTCGGTAACACGCATGGTGCCAATACTTGAGGTGATAAACGAACCTACTTTTCCTGCCATGATAACGGAAGTAAACGTTGGGGCAAATTCTAAAATAACCGATTGCCTAGTGGCAAAACCAACTAAATATTTTGGGATAAGTGGATTGGTTATGTTTAAAGCGGTTTGAATTGTGATAACACCTCCAACAAAAAATGATATAAAAGCGATGATGCCTAAAGAGCCAATTACTAGATCATCAATATCTTTAAATATCAAATTTTTCATCACAGACCATTTAGTTGGCTTGCGAAACATTTCAGCAATCATTAAAAAATAAGCACCAATATTATGTAGATAGGTCATAATCAATTTTAATAATGCTAAAGTAAAAAAAGTTACTGGGATTTAACTTTAATTTTAAATTAAAGATATTTTAAAAGCTGTATTTTTGAATTATTAAATTAATAGTTATCATGAAAAATTTTGTTTACATATTAGTTGCACTTGCATTCGCATTTTCTTGTAAAGCCCAAAACAAAGGGGCTTTAAAGCAAAATAATAGCAATCCTAAGTTGGTAGTAGGCATAGTGGTCGATCAAATGCGTTATGATTATTTAACGCGTTTTTATAATAAATATGGTGAAGGCGGTTTTAAACGGATGATGAATGAGGGTTTTAATTGTAAAAATAATCATTTTAACTATGTCCCTACATATACGGGGCCAGGTCATGCGTCGGTTTACACGGGAACAACACCTAAATATCATGGTATTATCGCAAATGATTGGTATGATAAAGAAATTAAAAAAATGGTTTACTGTGCAGGTGATGATAGTATGCAATCGGTTGGTGCAGAGACAGAGGATGGTCAAATGTCTCCTCATAGAATGAAAACTACAACTTTTGCAGATGAAAACAGGTTGTTTACACAAATGCGCGGAAAAACCATAGGGATTTCAGTAAAAGACAGAGGTGCTATTTTACCTGCGGGCCATACAGCGAATGCGGCGTATTGGTTTTACGGTAAAGATAAAGGTTATTTTATAACCAGTACATTTTACATGCATAGTTTGCCTAAATGGGTGAACGATTTTAATGCATCTGGTGTTGCAGAATCTTATTTAAAACCTTGGAATACTTTATATCCTATAGAAACCTATACAGAAAGCGGCAGTGATTTAAACAATTTTGAAGGTGGATTTACAGGAAAAGAAACGGCTACATTTCCGTATGATTTAAATGCATTGAAAACCCAAACAGGTGGCTTTGATATTTTAAAAGCAACAGCCTATGGCAATAGTATTGTAGCAGATTTTGCTATTGCAGCCCTAACTGGAGAGCAATTAGGACAAGATAATATGACTGATGTCTTAGCAGTAAGTTTTTCTAGCACCGATTACGTGGGGCATAACTTCGGGGTGAATTCAAAAGAAATTGAAGATACATACATCCGTCTGGATAAAGATTTAGAACGTTTCTTTAAAGCTTTAGATGCTAAAGTTGGTAAAGGAAATTATACCGTATTTTTAACTGCAGACCATGCGGCTGTAGATGTGCCATCCTATTTGCAAACGGTTAAAATCCCAGCAGGTTACATCGATTCTAACGCACAAAAAGCCATGTTTACAGAGTTTGTGACGACTACATTTGGAACGGCTGATATTATTGAAAACGTAAGTAATAATCAAGTTTTTTTAAATAGAGCTAAAGTAAAAGAACTGAATTTAGATTTAGACGATGTACAAGAAGCGATAGTAAACGAAATAATAAATTACCCTAACATTGATAAAGCTTATACGGCTAAAACTTTGAGTACTACGGAATTTACCGAAGGAATTGAGACTTTATTACAAAAAGGCTATAACCAAAAACGTTCTGGCGATGTTATTTTTGTTTACGATCCTGCTTATATTTCTTATAGTAAAACAGGTTCCACACACGGTTCAGGTTTAAATTACGATACCCATGTACCTCTTTTACTATTTGGTAAAGGTATTAAACACGGGCAAACGTTTCAAAAAACAAGTATAACGGATATTGCTCCAACCATGTCTGCACTTTTAGGTACTAGTTTTCCAAACGGCGCTATTGGTCAACCTTTAGAATTTGTTTTGGAATAGTTTGAGCCATAAAACAAAATACACATTAGTAGCTATAATACTTGTTTTAGGCGTTTATGGTTATGAACACTTTTTAAAGACTGAGGAAAAGGCTGAAATTGTTGATGCAGGTAAAGAAGTAAAGACTTATACCAATGAATATTTTTTGCCAACAAGTACCACAGGGCAAATTGTGCACCATGAAGGATATTCGTTATCGTATAGCGAACCTCATGAGCAAGCGGAATGGGTTGCTTATGAATTAAAGAAATCGCACTTAACAAACACTAATTTTAAGCGCCCTTATTTTGAAATTGATAATGCTGTAAAAACGGGTGCTGCAAGTTGGAGGAATTATAAAAACTCGGGTTACGACCGTGGACATTTATGTCCTGCGGGCGATAGAAGTTACAGTCAATTTGCCTACGATGAAACCTTTTTAACCAGTAATATTTCTCCGCAAGAACATGCGTTCAATTCTGGAATTTGGAACACATTAGAACAGAAAGTGCGTTATTGGGCAAGTAAATACGATGGCGTTTTTGTAGTTACAGGTGGTGTTTTGAGCGGTAATATGAAAACTATTGGAACAGAAAAAGTAGCAGTGCCAAATCAGTTTTATAAAGTGCTGATTGATACAAATTCTGGCCACGTTAAAATGATTGCATTTTTAATGCCACATGAAAATTCTAATAAACCACTGTATGATTTTGTGGTTTCGGTAGATTCTATTGAAGCTTTAACAGGAATCGATTTCTTTCCAGAATTAGAAGATGCCTTAGAAAATAAACTAGAAGCTTCAAGTAGTTATAAAGATTGGAGTTTTAAATAGTTTTGGTAATTGTTTGTCATGCTGAGCGCAGTCGAAGCATCGTTATTTAAACTTACCCAACATCCCATTCCAGCGTAAATTTCTAATAAATTTTCCTTCTTCTTCAGAAACTAAAAAATCAATTTTATTGTTTTTAGCCTTAAAATATCCTATTAAATAATCTTTAAACAACTTAATGCTTCTTTTTTTGTAAGCCAATTTCAATGCGGAAATACATGTAATCACAAAACCATAACGCATTTTGTACATGGCTTCGCCTTGTAAATATTTTGAAGCTTTGTTGTAGCTAATGCCCGTAGGTTTTAAATGTTTTACATGCAAAGATTCATCGGTTAAAATATCCCAACCGTAAAATTTAGCAAGCAATTCATCAACGGTGTCCCAACCCATTGAAGGTTTAAGTTTTCCTATTTGTAAAAAGCAGTTTTTTCTATAAGCTTTTAAAGCACCACGAATGTGGTCTTTACGGGTTAAGTTCTCTAAAATCCAATCACCATTTTTTTCAATATAACAGAATCCAGAAGCCATTCCTAGTTTTTCATTTTTATTAAAATGAAGAGCTAATTGTTCCAAATAATTGGATGGAAAAATTAAATCGGCATCAAATTTACAGAGCAGATCATAGTCTTCATTTAAAGTTTCATAACCTTTATAAAATGCATTAATAATTTTTGAACCGGGTAAATGTTCGTTGGAAGATTTTGAGTTTATAAGAGAAATGAAAGGATGTATTTTAGTGTAAGCTTCAACAATATGTTGTGTATCATCAGTTGAATTATCATTAACAACCACAACACGTTTTGGTTGAAGCGTTTGATTAACTAATGAATCTAAAGTTAAACCAATCGAACTAGATTCGTTATGCGCAGGAATGATGATGTAAAAGTTCATTCTGTAAATTTCAATATTTAAATGTCAAATCCCAATTATATTTGAAATCTTTTTTAGGTTGAAATTTATATGTTTTTATTTAACTATTCTTTCAGCAAAAACAATGTAGTATCGTGGGGTAAACCAACGTAGAATTGGGCGAATACCTAATTTTTTGGTTGGGTTTGTCCATTTTTGGCGGTTTATGATTTTCCAGCCTGCTTTTTCCAATAACCAATCGAATTGCCAATCTTCAAATTCATGGTAATGTCTGTCTAGCATATCGGTTTTACTTCTATAGGCTGAAGAAAACCATAATTTTAATGGTACACTGGCTACTAATTTGTCTGCTTTTATAGATTGAAGAACGGTGAAAGGCGATAACAAATGTTCGAAAATTTCAAAAGCTGTAACTACTGATGCCTTAGATTTTTCAATGTTTGATGTATCAATGTCTAAATCTTCACCTGATGTATTTTCAACTTGGTACCCATGTTTTTTCATAATTTCAGAAAACGGATTTACAACGCCCAAATCTAAAATAGTTTCATTATTGGGAACATGTTTTTCTAAAAATTGGATAGTATGTTTAAAACGTTTATTCGGAAAAGTGTTTTCGTACATAGGTTGGTTTTAAGTTGTTTGTTATTGAGTTATTTGGTAAGAATGCCTTAGTAACTCAATAACAAAACACCTATTTTCAATATTTATAAGCAATGGCATTAATGTGCATACCAGCACCAACACTCGCAAATATAATAATGTCTCCTTTGTTAAGGCTATGGTTTTCTATTTTGTTGTTTCTTACCAAATCAAAAAGAGTAGGTACGGTTGCAACCGAACTATTGCCAAGTTCTCTAATACTCATAGGCATTATGTTTTCTGGAATATCGGTTTTGTAAAGTCTATACAAGCGTTTTAAAATAGCTTCGTCCATCTTTTCGTTGGCTTGATGTATAAAAATCTTTTTAACATCCTTAATGCCATAACCACTATTATCTAAACATGTTTTTATAGCTTGTGGTACATGAATTAAGCCAAACTCATATATTTTACGACCTTCCATTTTGATGTAGCGTAAGTCTTTACTAATTTCTGGATTGTTTGAGTTTCCAAAATGTAAATAATAGGCCTCATCATAAGTAAAGCTAGCTGTTTCCTCTGATAAAATACCACCTTCTTCTTCGGTTGCTTCAATTACAGTAGCACCTGCACCATCTGAAAAAATCATGGCATCTCTATCGTGTTTATCAACTATTCTAGAAAGAGTTTCAGTACCAATTACTAAACAACGTTTTGCCATGCCTGCTTGTATAAAAGCTTTCGCTTGAATAACGGCTTGTATCCAACCAGGACAACCAAAAAGAATATCGAAAGCGACACATTTAGGGTTTTTAATACGTAAATTATGTTTTATTCTAGCCGCTAACCCAGGAAGCATATCACTTTGGACGGTGTTATGTCTAATATCTCCAAAATTATGAGCTACAATAATATAATCAAGAGTTTCTGGATCTATTTTAGCATCAGCTATGGCTTTTTCTGCTGCGAAAAAACCTAAATCGGAAGAATTTAAGTGGTTTTCTGCATAACGTCTTTCTGCAATGCCTGTAATGGCTTGAAATTTTTCAATAATAACATCGTTAGGTGAGTTAATTACTGAACCATCGTTATTTAAAAATGTATGTTCTAGGAAAGCGTCGTTTTTTTCAATAGTATCAGGAATATAACTCCCTGTACCTGTAATTTTAATATTCATAAAAAGAAAAATTTGCCTTTTTTAATTGCGCGTAAAAGTACGGGTTTATATTAAAAGGCAAATTCTTTTTTTTAATTAATTTACGATGTTCAACGCTCTATTTAAGCCTCTGCATAGGCTTCAATAGGTGCACAAGAACAGATTAAGTTTCGGTCTCCGTAAGCATCATCTACACGTCTTACACTTGGCCAGAATTTATTATCTCGCACATAGTCAAGTGGAAATGCAGCGTCTTCGCGAGTGTATGGAAAATACCATTCATTGGCTGTTATCATCTCTAAAGTATGTGGTGCATTTTTTAAAACATTATTGTCATCGTCTTTTGAAGCGCTATCAATTTCTTTTTTAATTGATATCATAGCATCACAAAAACGGTCAATTTCAGCTTTACTTTCGCTTTCGGTTGGTTCAATCATCAAAGTTCCAGCTACTGGGAAAGATACTGTTGGTGCATGAAAACCATAATCCATTAAACGTTTTGCAATGTCTGTAACTTCAATGCCATTGGCTTTAAAAGGTCTGCAATCTACAATCATTTCATGGGCGGCTCTACCACGTTCACCAGAATATAAAGTATCAAAACTTCCTTGTAAGCGGTGCTTAATATAATTGGCATTCAGAATAGCCATTTTAGTGGATTCTGTAAGTCCTTCTGCACCAAGCATTTTAATATATCCATACGAAATTAAGCAAGCTAATGCAGATCCATAAGGTGCTGCAGAAATAGCGGTAATAGCTTTTTTTCCACCAACCTTTACAATAGGATTTCCAGGTAAAAATGGTACGAGTTGTTTTGCAACACAAATAGGCCCAACACCAGGACCACCACCACCATGAGGAATAGCAAATGTTTTGTGTAAGTTTAAATGGCACACATCGGCACCAATATTCCCCGGATTTGTTAAACCAACTTGGGCATTCATGTTGGCACCGTCCATGTAAACTTGTCCACCATTATCATGAATAATTTTAGTAATTTCTTTAATAGCCGATTCATAAACACCGTGCGTTGATGGGTAAGTAACCATTAAACATGATAAATTATCTTTGTGTAAAATGGCTTTTTCGCGTAAATCGTCTACATCAATATTGCCTTCTGCGGTAGATTTTGTCACAATTACTTTCATACCTGCCATAACAGCACTTGCAGGATTGGTTCCGTGCGCCGATGAGGGAATTAAGCAAATATTTCGATGTCCTTCATTACGAGATTCATGGTATGCTTTTATTACCATTAAACCGGCATATTCGCCTTGTGCTCCAGAATTTGGTTGTAAAGATGTTGCTGCAAAACCTGTGATTTCGGTTAATTGATCTTCTAATTCTTTTAGAATGGTTAAGTAGCCCTGAGCTTGTTTTTTAGGAACAAACGGATGGATATTTGCCCATTTAAAAATACTTAATGGTAACATTTCGGAAGCGGCATTCAATTTCATGGTGCACGATCCTAAAGAAATCATGGATTGGTTTAAAGATAAATCTTTACGTTCCAACGATTTAATGTAGCGCATCAATTCAGTTTCAGAATGGTAGGTATTAAATACATCCAACGTTAAAAAATCAGATTGTCTTTTTAAGTTTTCTGAAATATTGTTGCCTTCAGAAATAGCATTGATTATGATGGTTTCTTTTTCTGCAGCTTCAGAAAAAACAGAAATTAAATAGTTTAAATCTCTAACGGAAGTAGTTTCATTTATAGAAATAGTCACCGTTTCTTTGTCTGGATAAAATAAATTTACCTTTTTTGCTTTCGCAATTTGTTTTATTTTTTTCGAATCGGTTTTAATTTGAAGTGTATCAAAAAATTCAGTATTCGTTTGATTGTACCCTAAAGATTTTAAAACAGTTGCCAACGTTGAAGCCGTATTGTGTACTTTGTTAGCTATAAATTTTAAGCCTTTCGGACCATGATAAACGGCATACATACTAGCCATAACCGCCAATAAAACCTGAGCAGTACAGATGTTTGAAGTGGCTTTATCACGTTTTATATGCTGCTCACGCGTTTGCAATGCCATACGCAAAGCTCTTTTTCCATCTTTGTCCTTGGTAACGCCAATAATGCGTCCCGGAATATCACGCTTGTAAGCTTCTTTAGTTGCAAAATATGCGGCATGTGGACCTCCATAACCCATCGGGATTCCAAAGCGTTGGGTCGTTCCTATTACTACATCGGCACCAAATTTACCCGGAGCTTCTAATTTAATTAAACTTAAAATATCGGCAGCTACGGCCACTTTTATTTGAGCGTTATTCGCTTTGTTGATAAATGATTTAATGTCGGTTACTTGCCCATCTTTTCCTGGATATTGTAAAATAGCTCCAAAAAAATCAGAAGAAAATGAGAAATTTTCTTCCTTACCAACAACCAATTCAATACCAATTGGTGTCGATCTGGTTTGAAGTAATGATAAGGTTTGAGGCAATATATTTTCAGAAACAAAAAACTTATTAACGTTATTTTTCTTTTGGTCGCGCTCTCTTATCGAAAACAATAAACTCATCGCTTCGGCAGCCGCTGTACTTTCATCAAGAAGTGATGCGTTTGCAATTTCCATGCCTGTTAAATCCATCACCATGGTTTGGTAATTAAGAAGTGCTTCCAAACGGCCTTGAGCAATTTCTGCCTGGTATGGTGTGTAAGCGGTGTACCAACCTGGGTTTTCGAGAATATTTCGCTGAATAACAGCAGGCAAAACGGTAGGGTGATACCCTAAACCTATATAGGTTTTATACGCTTTGTTAAGTTTAGATACTTCATGGATATGAAGTAAATACTCATATTCCGTCATGGGTTCATCTAAATTTAAACCTTTTTTTAAACGGATATCATCTGGAATGGTTTCGTAAATTAACTGGTCTAAAGAATCGACACCAATAGTATTTAACATAAGTTTTTGGTCGTCTTCTCTAGGTCCTATATGACGCAATGCAAAAGCGTTTGTATTCATTAAGTGGAAATTGTTTAATAATTCGCAAAAATAAACAATAAATTGCGTGTTTAATTGCATAAAATGGAAAGTTTTTAACCATTTGGAGGCGTTATTAACACTGTGCGAAAGGTATTGTCTATTTTTGTAAGATGCAGATACTGAAACAACTTTTAAATTTTTACATAAACAGTAGTATTCATGTGGCTTTATCGGTGGTTTCATTAACATGGATTACGCTTTTGGAATATGATGTTTTGTTTGATAGGGATTTGTTGTTTTTTATATTTTTCGCCTCTATTTCTGGTTATAATTTTGTGAAGTATTTTGGTATAGTAAAATTTCATCATCGGCGCTTAGCAAGTTGGCTAAAAACCATTCAAGTGTTTTCTTTTTTTTGTTTTTTATTGATGTTTTATTATGTGTTTAAGCTACAAGTAGAGACCTTATATTTTATAGTGGGGTTTGGGGTAGTTACCTTTTTTTACGCCATACCTTTTTTGCCTAAGTATTTGTATTTAGATGGTAAGCAGAATTTAAGGAATGTTGGAGGCATAAAAGTGTACCTTATAGCTTTGGTATGGGCGGGAGTTACGGTATTTTTGCCTATTATAAATAGCGATTATCCAATAAATGTAGATATTATTATAACTGGAATACAACGATTTATTTTTGTCATCGTTTTAATGTTGCCTTTTGAAATTAGAGATTTAATATATGATAGTTTGAAATTGGCTACCATTCCGCAGAAAATAGGAGTGAAACAGACTAAAATTATGGGAGTAATTTTATTGTTCTTGTTTTTTGTTTCAGAATTTTTTAAGGATGAAGTTGCTTATAGAAATATAGTTGTTACTGCGCTCATTTGTTTTGTAACAAGTCTCTTTGTTATATTTTCAAAAAAAGAACAAGGGAAATATTATAGTTCTTTTTGGGTAGAAAGTTTGCCTGTTGTGTGGTTATTATTTTGGCTTTTAATCAATTAATGGAGGTTTCTTTAATGGCTTTGTTCAATTCCTTTTTCATGTTCTCTTTGCATTTATGGTCCAAACACTTAATATTAGATTTTTTTATAGTTGAAGTAAGTTTTACATTGTCTTTAGTGTACTTTCTGCAAGCATTACAATAAATTAAATGAATATGGAGTGTTATTTTTTCCCATAACGAAGCATTTTTATATTGTGCTTTATCGCACACATGGTTTGCTTCGTCACATTTAAAGATAAGTTTAATTCTATTGCTCATAATTAAAACCAATTTTCTTTTAAGCAATCTGCCATAGCATGGCGTGCTCTATGAATAATTACCCAAAGGTTAGACGCTGTAATATTTAGTTCATTACAAATAACTTCAGTTTCAAGTCCTTCAATAGTTTTCATTCTAAAAACATCTGCTTGTTTTTCAGGTAGTTTGGCTAAACAATTAAAAATGGCTTCACCAAGTTCTTCATTTTCCATAGTATCTTCGGCTGTTTTATCAAACGGGTCTGCAACGCGTTCTTCCAACCAATCTCCTTCAGATTCAGAATCGTCATTATAGGTAATTCTTATTTCGGCCTTTCCTTTTTTAGAGTTTATTTTACGGTAGTGGTCAATAACTTTTCGTTTTAAAATAGAAATGAGCCAGGTGCGTTCGCTGGCTTCACCTTTAAAATTTTTCATCGATTTTAAAGCTGCCAAAAAAGTATCTTGTACCAAGTCTTGCGCCATTTCTCGATCACTTACACGCGAAATGGTGTAGTTGAATAGGTAATCGGAATATAAATCGATCCACTTATTTGGATTAATTTGGTGGTTAGACATGGTTAAGCAATTTTCTTTTTTTCAAAAATAGGGTAAAAAAATGATTTTTTTAGTATTTCTCTATCAAGCCCGCACGTCTCAACAAAGCCTCTGGTTGTGGTTCTTTTCCGCGAAAGCGTTTATAAAGTGTCATGGGGTCTTCGGTTCCACCTTGAGAAAGCACGTTGGCCTTAAATTTAGTAGCGGTTTCTTTATTGAAAATCCCAGTTTCTTTAAAGTATTCAAAGGCATCGGCATCTAAAACTTCAGCCCATTTATAACTGTAATACCCAGATGAATACCCACCTTGAAAAATATGAGAAAATGAGGTGCTCATACAATTTTCGGTAACTTCAGGATATAGTGTTGTGTTTTTAAACGCTTCAACTTCATGTGTTTTTACGTTTTTAATAGACTCTGGCGATTCGTTAGCATGCCAACTCATATCCAACAAACCAAAACTAATTTGGCGTAAGGTTTGCATACCTTGGTGAAATGTGGCAGATTCTTTAATTTTTTCAACCAAATCCATTGGTATTACTTCTCCCGTTTCATAATGTTTAGCGAATAATTCCAATGATTCTTTTTCATAACACCAGTTTTCCATCACCTGACTTGGTAATTCTACAAAGTCCCAAAATACCGAAGTGCCAGATAAACTTGGGTAGGTGGTGTTGGCTAACATACCATGTAAAGCATGCCCAAACTCGTGAAATAGCGTAGTAACTTCGTTAAAAGTTAATAATGAAGGTTTGCTTTTTGTTGGTTTGGTAAAGTTGCAAACTATGGATATATGAGGTCTGTCATTTATGCCATTTTTTATTGATTGTGGTTTGTATGATGTCATCCACGCTCCATTTCGTTTCCCTGACCTTGGGAAGAAATCCGCATAGAAAATAGAAACTAAATCACCACTATTGTTGGTTACTTTATAGGTTAAAACATCTTGGTGGTAGGTGTCGATGTCTTTAATTTCCTCAAAATTTAAGTCAAATAATTTATTAGCAATAGTAAAAGCGCCATTGATGACATTTTCTAGTTTGAAATATGGTTTTAATAGTTCATCATCCAAACTGAATAGTTTTTGTTTTAATTTTTCAGAATAATAGGAGCCATCCCATTTTTCAAGTTGCTCGATACCATCTAATTCTTTAGCAAAACTTTGAAGATTTTGAAATTCTTTATCGGCAGCAGGCTTTGCTTTTTCTAATAATTCATTTGAAAACGCTAAAACTTTTTCAGGTGTTTTTGCCATACGTTCTTCTAAAACAAAATGTGCATGGGTTTTGTAGCCTAATAAATTAGCACGTTCATGTCTTAATGTTGCAATTTTCAGAACAATATCTTGATTATCTAAAGCATCGTTATTAAAGCCTTTACTTCCTGCGGCTAAAGTTATTTTTTTTCGCAGTTCTCTGTTATCTGCATAGGTAACAAATGGAATATAACTTGGGTAATCTAAAGTGAATAACCAACCTTCCTTTTCTTTGCTTTCGGCTAATTGTTTTGCGGCTTCCATAGTGCCTTCGGGTAGTCCAGAAAGTTCTTTTTCATCGGTAATTAGCATTTCGAATTTGTTGGTTTCGGCTAATACGTTTTCGCCAAATTTTAATTTCAATTTGCTTAATTCTTTATCTATTTCACGAAGTTTGGCTTTTTTATCATCTGTTAAATTTGCACCATTTCTTGAAAAACTCTTGTATTTTTTATCTAGAAGTGTTTGCTCTTCGGTAGTAAGGTTTAGAGTGTTTTTAGCATCATAAACCGATTTTATACGTTTAAAAAGTGTTTCATTTAAAGTAATATCGTTGCTGAATTCTGATAATAAAGGAGATACTTCTTGAGCAATTTTTTGAATGGCGTCGTTAGTTTCGGCAGAATTCAAATTAAAAAAGATGCTCGAAACTCTATCTAATTGTTCGCCAGAAAAATCTAATGCTACAATGGTATTGTTAAAGGTTGGAGCTTCTTTATTGTTTGCAATAGCGTCAATTTCTGCTTTAGCATCTTCAATACATTGTTTAAATGCAGGAAGAAAATCATCATTTTTGATTTTAGAAAAAGGAGCAGTATTATAAGGGGTTTCAAAGGATTTTAATAGGATGTTTGGTGTCATTTTTAAATAAGTAAGTTAAAATAAATTATTTATTATGCATACATAATAAAAATTTTTATATTTTTGCTGCAACAATTTGAAGAGTGACTAACTCATAAAATTATTCTTAATAGCTTGAAAACCTCGGGATATTCCCCTCGAGGTTTTTTATTTTAAATCTTTAGCCGATTCGTAAACCTTTTGTTTTAAAGATTCTTTATAGTCAATTATTTTTTCTAAAACTGATGGATTGTTAGAGCCTATAATTTGAGCTGCTAGAATTCCAGCATTTTTTGCACCATTTAGCGCTACAGTAGCTACGGGTACGCCTCCTGGCATTTGTAGAATGGATAAAACAGAATCCCAACCATCAATAGAATTACTGCTTTTTACAGGGACACCAATTACTGGAAGTGGCGATAAAGAAGCAATCATACCTGGTAAATGTGCTGCACCACCAGCACCAGCAATAATAACAGTAAAACCTTTTGTGTGGGCGTTTTTGCCGTAATCGAATAGTTTTTCTGGTGTACGGTGTGCCGAAACAATATCAACTTCAACTTCAATATTAAAATCTTTTAAAATATCAATAGCGTCTTGCATTACTGGCAAATCGCTTTTACTACCCATGATGATTCCTACTTTATTCATAAAATTCCAAATTTTAAATTCCAAATTCCAAATCTCTAATTAATCAGAAATAATTGGAATTTGAAATTTGTTTTTTGTGATTTACTCACTTATAACTTTAATAGTTTTTTTAACTTCTTCGGCAATGCGTCGTGCTTCGTTTAAATCTTCGTTCACAATAGTTACATGTCCCATTTTTCTAAATGGCCTTGTTTGTTTTTTGCCATAAATATGCGGCGTTACACCATCAAGTTTCATTATAGCTTCAATGTTTTCATAAATCACATTTCCAGAAAAACCTTCAGCACCCACTAAATTTACCATCACACCACTAACTTTACTGTCCGTTCTGCCTAAAGGTAAATTTAAAATAGCACGTAAATGTTGTTCGAATTGCGATGTATAGCTTGCTTCAATAGTTTGATGTCCAGAATTGTGTGGTCTTGGTGCTACTTCGTTTATTAAAATTTCGTCGTTTTGTGTTTGAAACATTTCAACAGCTAACAAGCCAACATGGTTGAATGCTTTTGATGTTTTTAAAGCAATTTCAACAGCTTTTTTGGCAACAGCCTCCGGAATTCTTGCAGGGCAAATAACATACTCCACTTGGTTAGCTTCTGGGTGAAACTCCATTTCAACAACTGGAAACGTTTTGGTTTCGCCTAAAGCATTTCTAGCTACAATAACCGCTAATTCGTTTTTAAATGGCACTAAGTTTTCAGCAATACATTCGCCTGTTGGTAAACCCTCTAAATCTGAAAATTGTCTCACTACTTTTACGCCATTACCATCATAACCAAATTGCGCCGCTTTCCAAACAAATGGGAATTTTAAACCGCCATTATTTATAGTATCCTCAATTTCAGAAAGATAGGCGAAACGCGAAAAAGGAGCGGTTGGTAAATTATTATCAATATAAAATAATTTTTGTGCTGCTTTATTTTGAATGGTTCTTAATGTTTTTGATGATGGATACACTTTTTTACCTTCTTTTTCAAGGGCTTCTAAAGCATCAACATTTACGTTTTCAATTTCAATTGTAAGTACATCTACTTGATTTCCGAAGTTATAAACCGCATCAAAATCCATTAAATCACCCAAATGAAATTCATTACTGGCAATTTTACAAGGTGCTTCGTTACTTGCGTCTAAAACACAGGTATAAATATCAAATTTTCGGGTGTCGTTAAGTAACATTTTACCTAATTGACCGCCACCAAGAATACCAAGTTTAAAATTTGAAGAAAAGTAGTTCATGTGTTTGTTATTCAGAAAATTGTTAAATGCTACGCAAAAATACACTTAAATCTTAAAATAGTCTCGAATTCGTAAACCAAAAATCGTATTTAGGCAATCTATTGATTATCTTTGCACCTTCAAAAAATAACGAACGGTGATAAAGCTACACGATAAATATTTTAAACCATTTATTTCTGCTCAAGAAATAGATGCAGCGATGGAACGTTTGGCAACAGAAATTGCTAACGACATTGGAGACGAAATTCCTATTTTTATTGGTATTTTAAATGGCTCATTTATGGTAGTGAGCGATTTTGTGAAAAAATACCCGAAACCATGCGAGGTCACTTTTATTAAGTTGGCATCGTATGAGGGTGTGAAATCTACTGAAGATATTCAACGTTTAATTGGCCTAACCCAAGATTTAACAGGTAGAACGGTTGTTATTTTAGAAGACATTATTGATACCGGAAATACGTTGGCAGAGGTGCATCGCATTTTTAAGAATGAAAAAGTTAAATCGTTAAAAATTGCGACCTTATTTTACAAGCCCGAAGCTTATAAAAAAGATTTTAAACTACATTATATAGGTATAGAAATTCCTAATAAATTTATAGTTGGCTATGGCTTAGACTACGATGGTTTGGGAAGAAATATACCAGAAGTCTATCAAATTAAAGAAACAAAATTCATGACAAATTTAGTATTATTTGGCCCTCCGGGAGCAGGAAAAGGCACACAAGCCGAGTTTTTAAAAACGAAATATAATTTAGTGCATATCTCTACAGGTGATGTATTTAGATTTAATATTAAAAACGAAACCGCGCTAGGTATGTTGGCTAAATCTTATATGGATAAGGGCGAACTTGTTCCAGACCAAGTAACTATTGATATGTTAAATGCTGAAGTTGAAAAAAATGCCACAGCAAAAGGCTTTATTTTTGATGGTTTCCCGCGTACAAATGCGCAAGCAGAAGCTTTAGATGCTTTATTGGAAAGTAAAGACTCTTCAATTAGCGCCATGGTTGCTTTAGAAGTTGATGATGAAATTTTAGTAAAAAGATTAATTGGTAGAGGAAAAACTAGTGGTCGTGCAGATGATGCTGATGAATCGATTATTAGAAACCGTATTAAGGAATATTACGACAAAACAGCTATTTTAAAAGACTATTATTCAGCACAAAATAAATATTATGGTGTTGATGGGGTAGGTAGTGTTGAAGATATTACGGTACGTTTAAGTAGTGTGATTGATAAATTATAGTTGATGCGTTTAATAGTTTAACTGTTTAATCGGTATTTTCTAGATAATGATTTTACGACTAAACAACTTAACCACAAACAAATAAACATTTAAGATGACAGAAGGCAACTTCGTTGATTACGTAAAAATGTATGTTAGCTCTGGAAACGGAGGTAAAGGATCGTCGCATTTACACCGCGAAAAATTTATAGAAAAAGGAGGTCCCGATGGTGGTGATGGTGGTCGTGGTGGGCACGTAATACTTCGTGGCAACTCCAATCTTTGGACGCTTCTACATTTAAAATTTAAAAAACACATTCGTGCAACTCATGGTGAGAGTGGAAGTAAAAGCAGAAGTTTTGGAGCCGATGGTGTTGATGAGTATGTAGATGTACCTTTAGGAACTGTGGTTCGTGATACTGAAACCAACGAGATTATTTTTGAAATAACTGAAGATGGTGAAGAACGTATTATTGCAGAAGGAGGAAAGGGTGGTTTAGGAAACTGGCATTTTAGAACGGCCACAAACCAAACGCCTCGTTATTCCCAACCCGGAATGCCGCTAGAAGAAAAGCACATTACATTAGAGTTAAAAGTACTTGCAGATGTTGGTTTGGTAGGTTTTCCAAATGCTGGAAAATCGACATTACTTTCGGTAGTAACTTCGGCAAAACCAAAAATTGCCGATTACGAATTTACAACTCTAAAACCAAATTTGGGGATTGTACAGTATCGCGATTTTCAAACTTTTGTAATGGCAGACATCCCTGGAATTATTGAAGGAGCTGCTGAAGGACGTGGTTTAGGACATTATTTTTTACGTCATATTGAACGTAATTCCATCTTACTGTTTTTAATTCCTGCCGATGCGCCCGATATTAGAAAACAATACGATATTTTGTTAGACGAACTTCGTCGCTATAATCCAGAAATGCTTGATAAAGAACGCATCATTGCCATTTCAAAATGCGATATGTTGGATGATGAACTAAAAGCAGAATTAAAAGAGCTGTTGGATAACGAGTTGCCAATTCCGTATTTATTCATTTCATCTGTGGCGCAACAAGGTATTACGCAGTTAAAGGATTTACTTTGGAAAATGCTTAACGATTAATTCTTTTTGCATTACCACAAGACTTGGGTTTTACATGTTAATCTTTTTATTGGTGTGTCAAAAAAAAGTATTAAAATTTTGAACCCTAACTTTTCGGAAATAAGATGAAGTTTTAAATTAACAGGAAGTATCGGCTATAATTTTCCATTGGCCATTAATACGTTTAAAAACAAGCATAAAAATACCATCAGCATTTCCAACTTCACGTTTAATGTGGTATTCGCCTAAAACATAATAAGCATCATCACTTATTTTGGTAATGACGTTTATTTTGTAACTTAATTTCCCTGTGTGGTCTTCTGTAGGATAGGCTTTTTCATAACGTATTAAAGTGTTTTCCCATCCCGAAGTTAAACCATGAGGCCCATAAAATTTTAATGAGTCGCTTTTCCAGTAGCCTTCCATATATTCCTCAATATTGTTTTTAGACCATGCAATGCGTTGTGCTTTTAAAACAGCCATTATCGCATCTTTATCGTCTTTTTCAGTGGTTTGTGAAAAAGTATTAAACGTGCATAAAACAAAAAGCAAAAGGAATAATTTAGTCATGAGAAAAGGGTGTTATTTAAAATAATGCTTTTAAAAAGGAGTAAAAATAATCAAAACTTAGTTTTAATAGGTGTTACTCATCGATTAATTTGACATCTGATTTTTGTTTATCTAAAGTTAAAATCGATTTATCGAAAAAATAATGATTATAGACTTTATAAATCTATATTTACTTCATAATAAACTAATTAATAGCCCAAATTTATTATTTAATTTAATTAAAACTTACTCATTATGGATTTAAAGATTTCAAATTGTAACAATTTTTTTAAAATTAAGGGTGTCCTAAACAAAAAAAATTTAGGAGTATTTCAAACTGAATTTCAAAATATTTTTGATAAAGTACAAACATTAACTATTAGCATTGAAGATGTTGAAACTATTGATAGTGCTGGTGTAAAAGCCCTAGCAGAACTTCATAGAGAAGCTATTGCTAAAAATAAAAATTTATCTATTATTGGTTCGGGTTGTAAAGATTTGTACAACCATTTTAAAACCGAAATAGCTGCTTAATTAAATTTCGAGCCCTCGCTTTAATATTTCCATTGAAAAAGTCATACCTAAAAACGGTAGGCTAAAGTATATTTTTTTGTTGTTTATAAAAGGCATCTGCCTGAAGCTGCATAAGCTCCCTCGCTTTTGTACGCTTGTATTTGTAAAGTTCGTCTTCGTTTTCTAAATCGGCATAAATACGGTCGTTAATAGCAAAATTTGCTTTTAACATGGCTTCTCTTTGATTTTTATTTTGAAGCACATTGGATTTTACAGCGGTTTCTTCGTCCTCTAACTTATAATCGTAAGTACCTTTTGGCGATAATAACTTTGCTATAATAGGTGAGGTTTCAATAGCTAAAAACAACAAGAAAATAAAGAATGAAGGTAACCAAGGAAGTTTGTTTAGCGCATTCACACGGGCCATAAGTCCATCAAAATTATTAATAATGGGTTGTGTATTTGCAACTTCAGTTTCATAATTGCCTTTTAGTGACGCTATTTGATTTTCGGTAGCTGCAATTTTTGCTTGGTTTTCTTTTTTAAGGAGTTGTAATTCGGCTAATAGGGCATCGTGCTTGTCTCGTTTTTCTTTGTAAACAGGGCCTTTTCCCAATAGTTTTGTACCGGCAGTTCCTTCGGCTTCGGCAATGTATGTGTTGTAAAGAGCGTTAACTTCAGCTTCTTTAGTTGCTATATCTTGTTGTAAAACAGTAATATCTTTATTTAAAAGGTTGATAGTTGGGTTGAATTGTTCTGCAATTTGATTTTTGTTAGCTACCGTTAAATCGTTTTTTTGTTCTAACAACACTTGATTAATTTCTTTCTCAAAAATTTTCAATTCTAAAGGTTTTGAAATAACGATGGCTATAATAACTGCTAATATAATTCTTGGGGATGCTTGTAAAAATTCATCTAGAAAGTTACCCGTTTTTTTGATGGTTGAAACAATGTAACGATCCAAATTAAAAATGAGTAAACCCCAAATGAATCCAAAAAACATGGAGGTATATATATTGTCGAAAACAGTGTAAAGGGCAAAACTAGCCGCAATAAAAGCCATAACAGCAGTAAAAAATACGGTTGCGCCAATACCTGCATATTTATTTTGTTCGCCTTTGGAGCAAGTGTTTAAAATATCGGTATCCGAGCCCGAGCAAATAATAAAAAATTGCTTTAACATAATGATTGGTTTTGATTGATGATTGACTATTAGAACGTTAAAGTTGCTATTTTGTTACAAAATTGTATAAAAAAAGACCTCACAGGTTTTTTAAAACCTGTGAGGTCTGATATTCTAAATAAGACTTTTTTATTGTTAATGTATTTTAGCTCTCTACTTCTATTGGTGTTGCTTTTATTTGTAAGTCGTTTTTTAATTCCTCAAAATTTATTTACTTAACGTCAACGCTTATTGACCATGGAGAGCCTTTTTCCAATTTAAATGGCTTACTCTTTATACTGGGGTCTGTACTCGTAATTATATCCCCTTTTTCATTTTTTATAATAAAACCACCTTTGGTTTCTTCCAAGGTGCTGTTAGGTTTGTTTACACCCAGCCATTCTTTATATTGGTTCAGTTTTTCTTTGTAAATAGGTTCGTCTTCCTTGGTTAAGCCATCAAAAGGCATAAAGGGGAGGTTCGGAATGTCAGTCTTCAAATTATTTTTAATTATCACTTCTATGTTTTCGTTACTATTACTATATATATTAGCTCTCAACAATACATTTTGAATGCTCTCAATTAATTCTTTTGGGGTGTTGGTTTGATGTTTAATATTAGCCCATAAAAATTTTCTTTTTTGTTCGTCTGTTAAATTAGGGTTCAACATATTTATATCTTCCAATAAACGGTTTATAAATGTTGGTTTATTATTCAATATTATCTCATTTTCTTTATTAATTAAAATATAAATGTCCCTGATTAATGAGTCTTTTTGTAATACATTATTAGAACTAAAATTTATTTTTGTGGGCTTTCTTTCTTCTGAAGTAGTTTTTACTTGAGTAATAACTTTCTTATCACTAAAACCATAAATTAAAATAGCTAATAGGGGCATAAGAATTAAACTTCTTACCCAAAGGGTTGTTTTTGATGTTTGTGTTTTCATAATTGTAAATCGTTTTTTGATTGATGAATAATTAATGGCATTTGCCAATTGAGGTTCTGATGCATTTGATGAGAATGCCAATAAAATTTGTTGATATGTTGAAGGTGTAACACCATGCTTAATAACAGCACGATCTGCTAAAAACTCATGGTTTAATTTGATGCTATGTTTTATAAAATAGATCATGGGGTTAAACCAAAAAATGATTTGAAGTATTTCTATAAACAACACATCTAAACTATGTTTTTGTTTGGCATGGGTTTGCTCATGCAATAAAACTTCTTTTGGAATTTGATTGGTTTCAAATTTGGCTTTATTCAGAAAAATATAATTGAAAAATGTATGTGGTATAACGGTGTCTTTTAGTAAAACATGAATGATTTTTTTGAATTTTTGTTTCGGGTTTCGTTTAATTTTATTGTTGATTTCAAAAATATTCTTAATGAATTTTATACTAAAAATAAAAACACCCAAAGCATAAATGCTCCATAAAAAAATAGATAGATAGTTGTTTTTTGTTGTTGCAATTATTTCGTTGGTTTCATTTGAAAATTGAGGAGTAAACTCTGGAACTATTTGAGCGGAGATTTCAATATATTGCGTAAATGTTATTAATGGAATACAAAACGATACTATTAAGGACGTTAATAAATAATAACGTTTAAAAGTATGAATACTTTCTTTTTCCAATAAAAATTTATAAAAACCATAAAATACAGCTAAGCAAAACCCGGATTTTAAAAGATAGATTAACATAATTATTTGTTTTTAAGTTCTTTATCTATAAGTTTTTTTAAATCTTCCAATTCTTCTTTTGTTAAATTGGTTTCTTTGGTAAAAAACGATGCAAATTGTGATGCACTATCGTTAAAAAAGTTTTTTATCAGTCCGTTTACATGTTTTGAGAAATAATCTTTCTTCTTAACTAAAGGATAGTATTCTCTTGAATTCCCAAATAAATTATAGGCTATAAAACCTTTGTCTGTCATACGTTTTAAAAGTGTAGCGACCGTAGTTGTTGCTGGTTTTGGTTCTGGATAAATTTCAAGTAAATCTTTCATGAAGGCTTTTTCAAGCTTCCATAGGTAATTCATTAATTCTTCTTCGGATTTTGATAATTGCATTTTCTACAAAATTAGAATGTGTTCTACAAACATAGAGTAAATATTTTGATTCTACAAGTGTAGAGTGTAAATTCTGTAATTAAGATGTATTATTTATTTATCTCTAGACCGCACACTCTCAATAACAACCGTAGCAAGAATTAACGAACCGCCTAAAAAAGTGTTTAAGGTTGGCATTTCATTTAAGAAAATAAAAGCGATGATGATTCCGAAAATGGGTTGGGTACTACCAATTATACTGGCACTGCTAACCGAAAAATGTTTTAAACTGCCAATAAATAAGGAGTGCCCAATAGCTGTTGTTACCAATCCAAGTAGAAGAATATATGGGAATTGTGAGG
The DNA here is from genome assembly GCF_004341235.1 of Mariniflexile fucanivorans. Classification (GTDB taxonomy): domain Bacteria; phylum Bacteroidota; class Bacteroidia; order Flavobacteriales; family Flavobacteriaceae; genus Mariniflexile; species Mariniflexile fucanivorans. Next base: position 66,833 of record NZ_SLUP01000001.1, on the reverse strand, counting down.
GTACGTTAGTCGTGTCATTTAAAAATATGGCAGGGAGTAAAATAATGGTTAAAAAAGCAGCTTGATACATCATAAGGGAAGTGCCATTATAAATAGCCACAGGTTTTTTTAGCATTAAAATTCTAATGGCATATAAAAATGCTGAGCACAATCCAAAAAGAATGCCCTTTGTGTACGAGTTTTCGAAATCGAAATCGGGTGAAAGTATATAAATACCTAACAACACAAGCAGACATAAAACAATATGAATAAAACTTAATTTTGTTTTTGTGAAAAGCGGCTCTAAAAAGGTTACCATAATTGGAAACGTAAACATGGACAACATACCCAAAGCTACATTTGATAGTTTTAAGGCATAAAAATACATAACCCAATGCCCACCTAAAAATAAACTACTTAGCAAAATGGTGTAAAAATCTTTTCTAGAATGAATTTTAAGATCGATTTTTTTATATCTACAATAAATGAATAAAAACAAAGCTCCTAAAAAACTGCGCCACCAAATAATTAGAGGGGTTGGTAAATCTATAAATCGGCCTAATGAACCAGAAGTGCTAATTAGTAAAGTGGCTAATGTAAGTAGTAATAAGTGGTTGCTGTGTTGGTTTTTCATAATGGAATGCTAAGCTTGTTTGCGTTAGCGATTGCAGTGGAAAGCCCGCAGCGCATCCCGATTTTTATCGGGATGTACGAGGACTTGTAACGGAAAGCGCGACCCCCGATTTTTCTTCGGGGGTAACGCCATTATTATTTAGAAAGTTCGGTGAAATATTTGTAAAACAACGGAATGGTTTCGATACCTTTTAAATAGTTGAAAATACCGAAATGTTCGTTTGGTGAATGAATGGCATCACTATCCAACCCAAAGCCCATTAATATGGTTTTGCTTTTTAGCTCTTGTTCGAAAAGTGATACAATAGGGATGCTGCCACCACTGCGTTGAGGTATTGGGGTTTTGCCAAAGGTGTCTTGATAGGCTTTACTTGCCGCTTGGTAACCAATACTATCTATTGGGGTAACGTACCCTTGCCCACCGTGGTGTGGTTTTACGTTTACGGTAACGCCTTTTGGTGCGATATTTTCGAAATGAGTTTTGAATAGTTGCGTGATTTCTTCCCAATCTTGATTTGGCACTAAACGCATCGATATTTTTGCATAAGCTTTACTGGCTATAACGGTTTTGGCACCTTCGCCCGTGTAGCCACCCCAAATGCCATTAACATCTAAAGTGGGGCGGATGGAATTGCGTTCATTGGTGGAGTAGCCTGTTTCACCATAAACAGCTTCAATGTTTAAAGCTTTTTTATATGCGTCTAAATTGAAAGGTGCTTTTGCCATTTCAGCACGTTCTTCTTTTGAAAGTTCTTCAACCTTATCATAAAAACCAGGGATGGTGATGTGATTGTTTTCATCATGAAGCGACGCTATCATTTTAGCTAAAATATTAATAGGGTTTGCTACAGCACCACCGTATAAACCAGAATGTAGATCTCGGTTGGGCCCTGTAACTTCTACTTCAACGTAACTCAATCCGCGTAATCCAGTGGTGATTGAAGGTACGTCGTTGGCAATCATGCCGGTATCTGAAATTAAAATAACATCGTTTTTTAGTTTATCGTGATTGGCTTTTACATAGGTTGCCAAATTAACACTGCCAATTTCTTCTTCACCTTCTATCATGAATTTTACGTTGCATGGTAGTTGGTTTGTAGTTGTCATAAACTCCATGGCCTTTACATGCATGTACATTTGTCCTTTATCATCGCAAGCACCACGAGCAAAAATAGCGCCTTCGGGGTGTAGGTCTGTTTTTTTAATTACGGGTTCAAAAGGAGGAGAATCCCATAAGTTGATAGGGTCAGGTGGTTGCACATCGTAATGCCCGTAAACCAAAATAGTTGGTAGGTTTTTGTCAATAACTTTTTCGCCATATACAATGGGATGCCCTTGTGTTGGGCAAATTTCAACATGATTACAACCTGCGTTTTCTAAACTGGTTTTAACGGCTTCGGCGGTTTTTAACACATCGTTTTTGTATGCTGAATCGGCACTCACCGAAGGAATTTTTAGTAACTCTATAAGTTCGTTTATAAATCGAGTTTTGTGTTCTTTAATATAAGATTGTATGTTATTCATGAAGTATTTTTATAGTTACTTCAAAAGTACAAAAAAGAATAGTTTTGTTTAGGCTTGAGGCTTATTCTTGGTTGATAAAATTTACTATGGTAGGAATAAGGGTCTCTATTAATGGTAATTTAGGATTGCTATACGTCTGAATATTTTTTGTTCGATCCGCATCGGCTTCCTTAAGAATATGATTCATGTTTTTGATGATGATTTTTTCAGCATTTTTATTGGAGTTGGAAAGCATTTCAGCATCTTCATTACTCACTTGAATATCGGTAGTTCCTTGAATAATTAGAATGGGAATTTTTAATTTTGAGATTTCTACTTGCGGGTTGTACTTAAACAACGAAATTAAGTAAGGTTGAACACTTGGGCGGAATAAAGCATCCAGCATTTGTGGAGGGTTACTTACCGTTTCACCTTTTTCTAACTTTTCAATTATTGGAAGCGAAAGTGGTAACACTAGCCCTGGTTGTTCTTTAAGTTGTTTGCGTAAAATATCACCCAGAGGGAATCCTGGGCCAGCTAAAGAAATAAATTTATCTGCGCTTCCTTCTTGGGCAGCAATTAGGCCTATTAAAGAACCTTCGCTATGTCCTAAAATTATTAAACTGTTGAATCTATTGTCTTTTTTAATTAAATGGCACCAATCAATGACATCTTCTATATAGTTTTCAAAACTTAAATCTGCTTCTTTTCCTGCGGCTTGTTTGCTTTCGGCAATGCCTCGTTTATCAAAACGTATGGATGAAATCTTGTTTTGAGCTAACCCTTCTGCCAACATTTTTAAAGAATTATTAGCCATCATCGGGTTGTTGCCATTTCTATCGGTAGGTCCTGAACCCGCAATAATTAAAACAATAGGGGTGACTTGAGTAGAATCTGCAATTAATAAGCTTCCTTGTATGTTGCCCGAATTAGTATTTAAAGTAATTGGTTCTTTTTTTGATTGTGAAAAAACAGCATAACTAACAATGAAAATTAGCGCAAATAGGATTGTTTTTATTCTCATATTAGAAATATTTACAAAAGTTGGTATTTGAAAAGGGAATAATTATTTAAAAATATAAAAAAAGAATGTTTTTGTGCCCAAGAAGTTTGCAATTTAAAAATCTTGTTTATATTTGCAGACCTTTAGCGGGCGTGGTGGAATTGGTAGACACGCCAGACTTAGGATCTGGTGCCGCGAGGTGTGGGAGTTCGAGTCTCCCCGCCCGCACTAATAAAGTAAAAGCTGAATCGAAAGATTCGGCTTTTTTTGTTTTTAATAGGCATCTTTTAAGTAATAAAGTATGTAGTGATTTCATATTATATTGTCATTTAATTTTCTTCATTAATTTACAACTAGGTTATTTTCTTCAAAAAACGGGAGTTATAGACCTTATTCAAATACATCAACTATGCACCTCTTTGTTTTGCTTGTTGAATTTGTGTGGTTTTAACCATCTGTATTAAAAATGGTTTTAATAAGTAATATTCATATCGAGCTTACTGAAAATATCAAAAACAATATTACTTTTACAGTAAATCAAAAAGAGTTGTAACTGTTTATGCGTTGCGCTTTTGGTTTATGAATAATTTTATGATAAAATTCAAGTTCAATTGATTGCTATGAAAAGTATTTATAATAGAATCATTTGAATTTCAATAATAAAAAAAATGAAAGAGTTGTTGAAACGTTTTGCCTTATTAAGTGTAGTATTTTGTCTATTTGTTGCTTGTAGTTTTGAGGAAAAAGATATTAGAATTGTTGAAGATTTTAATTTCGATTGGAGTTTTAAATTGGGAGAAAATCCAGGTGCTAGTAAATTAGAGTTCCAAGATTCTGATTGGCAAAAAATCAATTTGCCTCACGATTGGAGTATTGAAGGCACATTTAGCGAAACGAATCTAACTACAGTTCAAGGTGGTGCATTACCAGCCGGAATTGGTTGGTATCGTAAAACGTTTACAATTTCTGAAGATTGGGTAGATAAATCAGTTTCTATTGAATTTGGAGGTGTTTATAGAAATAGTGAAGTTTGGATTAACGGACATTATTTAGGAAAACGCCCTAATGGTTTCATATCTTTTGCTTACGATTTGACCGACCACCTAAACTACGGCGAACAAGAAAATGTGATTGCGGTAAAGGTTGATAATTCCGAGCAGCCAAATTCCAGATGGTACACAGGTTCGGGTATTTATAGAAATGTGCGCTTGGTCGCTTCCGAAAAACTGCACGTTGCCCATTGGGGTACTTGCGTTACAACGCCAAACGTTACTAAAGAAAAAGCATCGGTAAATTACGAAGTAACTATTCAAAATAATTCAAGACTTATCAAAAAGTTTAAATTAGAAACGAAGGTTTATGATGCCGATGACAGAGAAGTAGGTAAAGTAACAACCCTAGAAAAACTTTTCCCTAAAGAAATATTGGCTAAAGCATCAACTATAGAAGTTTTAAATCCCAAATTATGGAGTTTAAACACCCCTTACATGTACCGCGTTGTAACTAGAATTTATGAAGACTCCGAATTGGTAGACAATTACAGCACATTATTTGGTATTCGCTATGTTAATTTTGATGCCGAAAAAGGCTTCTCGCTTAATGGTGAGCCAACAAAAATTTTAGGTGTTTGTTTACACCAGGATAATGGTGCTTTAGGTGCGGTTGCAAATAAATATGCTATTGAAAGAAAGCTGAATATTTTAAAAGATATGGGGGTTAATGCCATTCGTACAGCGCACAATCCGCCTTCTTCAGAGCTGTTGGAATTATGCGATCAAATGGGTTTTATTGTTCTAGACGAAGCTTTCGATGTTTGGAAAAGAAAAAAAGTAACATACGATTACAGTGTTAATTGGGATAAATGGCATAAAAAAGATCTGGAAGACTTTATAAAACGCGACAGAAACCACCCATCGGTAATCATGTGGAGTATTGGGAACGAAATTCCTGAACAATATGATAAATCTGGAATTGCAATCACTAAAGAATTGGTTGACATCGTAAAAAGTTTAGACACCACCAGACCTGTTACCTGTGCTTTAAACGAAAATAATCCAAATAAAAATTTCATTTATAAATCGGGTGCACTCGATGTATTAGGCTTTAATTATAAACATGAAGCCTATGAAGATTTTCCTGAGAGGTTTAAAGGAGAAAAAATTATTGCTTCTGAAAGTGTGTCGGCTTTAGCTACCAGAGGTCATTATAGTATGCCGTCCGATAGTATTCAAAGATGGCCGGAAGCACATAAAGTACCTTTTGAAGGTAATGAAGATTTTACAGTTTCAGCCTTCGATCAAGTGTCTACTTACTGGGGTTCTACCCACGAAGAAACGTGGAAAACCATTAAAAAATTAGATTTTGTTTCAGGTTTGTTTGTCTGGACAGGATTCGATTATTTAGGTGAACCTACGCCATATACATATCCTGCACGAAGCTCCTATTTTGGTATTGTAGATTTAGCTGGTTTTCCAAAAGATGTGTATTTTATGTACCAAAGTGAATGGACTACCAAACCTGTTTTACATATAGTGCCACATTGGAATTGGGAAGAAGGTCAAGAAGTTGATGTTTGGGTATATTATAATAATGCCGATGAAGTTGAATTGTTTTTAAATGGGGAATCTTTAGGTTCTAAGTCAAAACAAGATGATGATTTACACGTATGTTGGCAACTTAACTTTCAACCGGGAACTCTTAAAGCGGTTTCACGAAAAAACGGAAAAGTGGTATTAGAAAAAGAAATTCATACAGCTGGTGAAGTTTCTAAAATAGAACTAGTTACTAATAAAGAACAAATTATTAACGACCATTACGATCTGGTTTATGTAACAGTAAACTTGTTAGATTCTGATGGGAATTTTGTACCTAAAGCAGATAGTTTAATCCATTTTGAAATTGAAGGTGGAGGAGAGATTGTTGGGGTTGATAACGGTTACCAAGCAAATTTATCTTCATTTAAAGCTAAAGAAATAAAAGCGTTTAACGGAAAATGTTTGGTAATTATTCAATCTAACGGAAAAGATGATGACATTAAGCTAAGCGTTTCTGCAGATGAAGGAGCTATAAAAACATTTATAGAAATTGAAACGGTTCAAAATTAATAATTGCTTAGAGTAAAAATAAACTAGCAGTTAATACGGATATATCCCATATTTAATAATAGGGTTTAGATAAAAATTTTTAATTTTGCGCATCTATTTAAAATACATATTGGTAGCTCAAAGAAAGTTACAGGTGAATAAAAACAACAACAATTAAAATGAACAAAAAATTAGATCAACAAGCGGCAGATAATATTAGAGCATTAGCTGTAGCAATGGTAGAGAAAGCGAATTCAGGACACCCGGGAGGCCCAATGGGCGGTGCAGATTTTATGCACATTTTATACTCTGAGTTCTTCAATTTCGATCCCACAGACATGGAATGGCCATTTAGGGACCGTTTTTTCATGGATGCAGGTCACTTATCTACCTTAATGTACGCTCAGTATTATCTTTTAGGAAATTATGAGAAGGATGATGTTGCTAATTTTAGACAATGGGGATCTATTACTCCGGGTCACCCAGAAGTGGATGTAAAAAGAGGTATAGAAAATACATCAGGTCCATTAGGGCAAGGGCACACTATGGGAGTTGGAGCTGCTATTGGTGCTAAATTTTTACAAGCCAGATTTGGAGATTGGATGAACCATAAAATATATGGTTTTATTTCTGATGGAGGTGTTCAAGAAGAAATTTCACAAGGAGCAGGTAGAATTGCAGGCCATTTAGGGTTGAGTAATTTTATTATGTTTTTCGATTCTAATGATATTCAATTATCGACATCTACCGATGAAGTAACTACCGAAGATACTGCCATGAAATACGAAGCATGGGGTTGGAACGTGGTCACTATCGATGGACACAACCACGATGAAATAAGAAAGGCACTAAAAGATGCAAATAACGAAACCGAAAAACCAACCTTAATAATTGGTAAAACCATTATGGGTAAAGGTGCCGTTGCTGCAGATGGTAGTATGTTTGAAGGTCACTGTGAATTACACGGTCAGCCTATTGGACATACTGGTGCAGATTACGCTAAAACCTTAATAAATTTAGGGGCTAATACTGAAAATCCATTTGATATTTATCCAGAGGTTGAAGCATTCTATAAAGATATTTTAAAAGAAAAAACAGCCAAAGCAGCTAAAAAGAAAGCAGAAATTGCATCTTGGAGTGCTTCAAATAAAGAGCTTTCAGATAAATTAGATTTCTTCTTATCAGGTGAATTGCCAGAATTAGATTTTGAATCTATCGAACATAAAGCAGGTTTAGCTTCTAGAGCAGCATCATCTGGAGTATTAGGATATTTAGCAGGCAAAGTAGAAAACATGCTTGTGTCTTCTGCCGATTTATCAAACTCTGATAAAACCGATGGGTTCTTAAAGAAAACACATGCGCTTAAAAAAGGTGATTTTTCAGGATCATTTTTACAAGCAGGTGTTGCCGAATTAACCATGGCATGTATCGCAAATGGATTGGCATTACACGGTGGAATTATTCCCGTAGTAGCCACATTCTTCGTGTTTTCAGATTATATGAAACCAGCGATTCGTTTAAGTGGTATTCAAGAGTTAGGTGTGAAATTTGTTTGGACACACGATGCCTTTAGAGTAGGTGAAGATGGACCAACACATCAACCTGTAGAGCAAGAAGCTCAAATTCGTCTATTGGAAAAATTGAAAAACCATAGTGGCAACCCAAGTTTCTTAGCATTACGTCCTGCGGATTCAGCTGAAACAAGTGTTGCTTGGAAAATGGCTTTAGAGAATAAAAACACCCCAACAGGTTTAATACTTTCAAGACAAAATATTAAAGATTTGCCAGCAAAAGGCGCTTCCAGATATAGTGATGCTTTAGCTGCTGAAAAAGGGGGGTATTTAGTAAAAGAAGTTGAAAATCCAGATGTGGTTTTAATTGCAAATGGATCGGAAGTTGCAACCTTAGTAGCTGCCGCTGAAATTTTAGAAGCAGAAAACGGATTAAAGGTAAATATCGCTTCAGTAATTTCAGAAGGATTATTTAGATTGCAATCTAAAGACTATCAAACTTCAGTAATTCCAAAAAACAAACCATTATTTGGTTTAACTGCAGGGTTACCGGTAAACTTAGAAGGTCTCGTTGGCGATAACGGAAAAGTTTTCGGACTAGATCATTTTGGGTATTCGGCACCAGCGAATGTCTTGGATGAGAAATTCGGATTCACTGGCGAAAAAGTAGCCAAAGAAGTATTAGCATATTTAAAAAACGTATAAAACATAAACAAATGAAATTTTTTATTGATACAGCAAACCTAAAAGACATAGCCGAAGCACAGGCTTTGGGTGTGTTAGATGGTGTTACAACCAACCCATCGTTAATGGCAAAAGAAGGCATTACTGGTGCTGATAATATTATAGCACATTACAAAAAAATATGTGAATTAGTAGAAGGCGATGTAAGTGCTGAGGTTATCTCAACCGATTTTGAAGGTATGGTAAGAGAAGGTGAGGCTTTAGCGGCTTTACACCCTCAAATCGTGGTGAAATTACCATTAATTGCAGATGGTATCAAAGCATGTAAATATTTCTCAGATAAAGGTATTAGAACGAACGTTACTTTGGTGTTTTCAGCTGGTCAAGCGTTATTGGCAGCAAAAGCAGGAGCAACCTATGTGTCGCCATTTATTGGGCGTTTAGATGATATCTCTACAGATGGTTTAAACCTAATCTCAGAAATCAGAATGATTTATGATAACTACGGTTTTCAAACTCAAATTTTAGCGGCATCTGTGCGTCACACGATGCATATTATTGATTGTGCAAAATTAGGAAGCGATGTCATGACAGGACCTTTATCAGCTATCAAAGGTTTATTGAAACACCCGTTAACTGATAGTGGTTTAGCACAATTTTTATTAGATTACCAAAAAGGAAATAAATAAATTAAGAATTAGGAGTAACTATAATTTTTTATAAAAGTTGTTAGTTTATCCTTTTTATTTTCCTGAACAAACATATGAAGATATGATCTCTTGAAAAAATGAGGTCATATCTTTTTTTTTGCAAGAAATCAGTGGTTTAAATTTGTATTTAAGCTATTTAATAATCTCATTCTTTTCGGAATTTTCAAACTAAATTCTTCATTTGCATAAATAAGCAATATCTTAGTAATTCCTTTTATTGTTAGGGTAATAGTATGTTTAAAAATGAATTATATTAAAAATTATGTCAAAAATCACGTGTTTTGGAGAGGTGCTTTGGGATGTGTTTCCAGCACATAAAAAAATTGGAGGTGCTCCATTAAATGTAGCACTGCGTTTACAATCTTTACAGCATGATGTTGCCATGATTAGTAGTGTTGGTACTGATGAGCTTGGTAAAACATTGGTGGCTTACATAGCTGAAAATGGCGTGAACACAAATTATATTCAGGTTAATAATGAATTTAAAACAGGTGTAGTAAATGTGATGCTGAATGCAAAAGGATCGGCATCGTATGATATCAATTTTCCATGTGCTTGGGATTATATTTCAACAGATGAAAAAACGATAGATTTGGTTAAACAAACTGATGCCTTAGTTTTTGGCAGTTTAGCTTGTAGAAATGAAGTGTCAAAAAAAACCTTGTACAAGCTTTTAGACCATGCCCGTTATAAAATTTTCGATTTAAATCTTCGTCCGCCACATTATTCAAAAGATACTTTGATCTATTTAATGAATAATGCCGATTTTATAAAATTCAATGATGATGAGCTATATGAAGTAAGTAAATATTTGGGATCAAAATATAACTCCTTAGAACAAAACCTTCAATATATAGCAGAAAAAACAAATACAAAGCATTTATGTGTAACCAAAGGCTCGCATGGTGCTGTTTTGTTGTATAATGGCAAATTATATTACAACAGCGGCTATTTAATAGAAGTTTTGGATACTGTAGGTGCTGGTGATTCTTTTTTAGCATCTCTGATTAGCCAACTCCTGAACAATATCAATCCTCAACAAGCTATAGATTTTGCATGTGCTGTTGGGGCTTTAGTGGCGCAAAGCGAAGGTGCGAACCCCAAAATATCCATCTCTGAAATTGATGCTTTTATAAACCCTTATTAAAAATTAGCTCTTATTCGTTAAAAATCATATAATACTCCTTTATGGTGAGTTTAAATTTCCTATTTTTGGCATCAAATTAAATAAAATACGAAAAATGAAAATAATTAAATTTTTAGGAGTTGTTTTATCAGCTTCAGTTTTATCATCTTGTGGTGGACAAGGCGTTTCAAAAAGAGAATTAAAAACTGAATTAGATTCAGTAAGTTATGCTATTGGTATGGATGTGGCTAGAAATGTGAAAACTAGTGTTTCTGAAATAGATAGCGAATTATTCATTCAAGGGTATATGAATGTGCTTGATTCTACCAATATTTTAATTAAGCCAGAAGATGGTCAACAAATTTTATCAGCATATTTTCAAAAGAAACAAGCTGAAAACATGAAAAAACAGCAAGAAGAAGCTGAAAAAGAAAAAGGTGTTGGTGAAAAATTCTTAGAAGAAAACAAATCGAAAGATGGTATTAAAGTAACCGAAAGTGGTTTACAATACAAAGTTTTAAAAGAAGGAACGGGTCCTAAACCAACGGCGGAATCTAAAGTAAAAGTACATTACCACGGAACTTTAATTGATGGAACTGTGTTTGATAGTTCTGTTGATAGAGGCGAGCCAACTGAGTTTGGTGTTGGTCAAGTTATTAGAGGTTGGACAGAAGGTTTACAGTTAATGCCTGTAGGTTCAAAATATAAATTCTTCATTCCTCAAGATTTAGGCTACGGTGCTAGACAAGCAGGAGAAAAAATTAAACCTTATTCTACGTTAATTTTTGAAGTTGAATTATTAGAAATAGTTGAATAAGTAAAAAAACTTACTCAATACAATAAAAAAAACAGAAAGGAAACTTTCTGTTTTTTTTATTTATTTAATTCGCAATTCATAATTCATAATTAGTAATTGAATTTATGGTTGTAAATTTGCAACATCTTAAAAACAACAATTATGAACCACAAAGCAGGTTTTGTAAATATAATAGGAAACCCTAATGTGGGTAAATCTACTTTAATGAATGCCTTTGTAGGTGAAAAATTATCTATCATCACTTCAAAAGCGCAAACAACGCGTCACCGTATTTTAGGGATAGTAAATGGTGATGATTTTCAAGTCGTTTTATCTGACACTCCAGGAATTATAAAGCCGGCTTATGAATTGCAAGAAAGCATGATGGGGTTTGTGAAGTCTGCTTTTGAAGATGCTGATGTTTTGATATACATGGTTGAAATTGGTGAGCAAGAATTGAAGGATGAAGCTTTTTTTAATAAAATTACTAGCTCTAAAATTCCTGTATTATTGCTTTTGAATAAGATTGATAAATCAAATCAAGAGCAGTTAGAAACCCAGGTTCAAGTTTGGGCAGAAAAAGTACCAAATGCCGAAATCTTCCCAATCTCTGCATTGGAAGGTTTTAACGTAAAAGAAGTGTTTGGTAGAATTATCGATTTGTTACCCGAATCGCCAGCGTTTTATCCAAAAGACCAATTAACCGATAAACCAGAACGCTTTTTTATAAACGAAACCATTCGCGAAAAAATTCTTCTTCATTATAAAAAAGAAATTCCTTATGCCGTTGAAATTGAAACGGAAGAGTTTTTTGAAGAAGAGGAAATTATTAGAATTCGCGCCGTTATTATGGTAGAACGCGAAACACAAAAAGGTATCATAATAGGACATAAAGGAAGTGCTTTAAAGCGCGTAGGTGTTGAGGCTCGAAAAGATTTAGAAGCTTTTTTCGGCAAACAAATTCACTTAGAAACTTATGTAAAAGTGAATAAAAACTGGAGAAGCAACCAACAACAATTACGCCGATTTGGTTATAATAATTAACAAAAGCTCATGATAACTTATTGATTATCTAACAATTAGTTAAACTTGGTTTTTAATATTTGCATATAGCATCTGCTAAGTTTAGTTTGCGTTAGTTTAGTTTAAAAGTCTTAATTGTACCTTCAATTAAGGCTTTCTTTTTCTAGTACTTCATTCATGAAATTGTGCAGTTGTTGCATCTCATTTTTACTGGATGCTTTTCCAATGCTTCCCGCCAAATAAAGTGCGAACCAAATAACGACCATAAATAACATAAGGCTTAATTGAATAGCGTAATCAGATTTTAATCTCCAATTGGTATAAGCCCAAATGCCAAAAGCAATAAACAAACCTGCTACCAAAAAGTGTAAAAACATAAAAAAAGTCCAAACGGTTGGGTTAGGGCCAAAAAGTCCATGTAAAACACAAGAATTTTCATCTGTATTATTGATTTCAAGATGTAATTGCGGTGACCAAAAATGTTGTTTGTCTTTGGGAAATTTTATAAAAACATGGTCGTCAATACGGCTCACAATAAACTCAGATTGTGTTTTTTTAGAGTCTTGGAATAATTGCAACAGCGTTTCATTTGGTCTGGGTATTTCAATCTTGAATCTGGGACGTAAAATAATGTCGTTGGTAGTTGGCATTTTATTGGTGTTTTAAAACCTTAAAGTACTATTTTTTTAGTTTAAAAAGCTAAAAATTTAATAGTTAGCAAAAAAAAGCTGTTCGTAGCGTATATTTCTTATTTTTGCAAAATATTTCAATAAACATAAAACAAATCAGTTAAAGGCTGTTTTCAAAATAAATCATGAGTAATATCGTAGCAATAGTAGGTCGTCCAAATGTAGGGAAATCAACATTTTTTAATCGTTTAATTCAGCGTAGAGAAGCTATTGTTGACGCAGTAAGTGGGGTAACAAGAGATCGTCATTATGGTAAAAGTGATTGGAACGGAAAAGAGTTTTCACTTATAGATACCGGAGGTTATGTATTAGGCAGTGATGATGTTTTTGAAGCTGAAATAGATAAACAAGTGGAGTTGGCTATTGATGAAGCCGATGTTATTATTTTTATGGTAGATGTTGAAAGTGGTGTAACAGGCATGGATGAGGATGTTGCAAAACTACTTCGTAAAGTTTCTAAACCCGTATTTCTTGTTGTAAATAAAGTGGATAATGCGAAACGTGCCGAAGATGCTGTAGAGTTTTATTCTTTAGGTTTGGGTGAATATTACACCGTTGCGAGTATTAATGGAAGTGGAACAGGCGATTTATTGGATGCTTTAGTGAAAGTATTACCAGAAAAGGAAACGGTGGTAAATGAAGAATTACCTCGTTTTGCTGTTGTTGGTCGTCCAAACGCAGGAAAATCATCATTTATAAATGCTTTAATTGGTCAAGATAGATATATTGTAACCGATGTTGCTGGTACAACTAGAGATTCGATCGATACTAAATACAATCAGTTTGGTTTTGAGTTTAACATTGTTGATACTGCAGGTATTAGAAGAAAATCGAAGGTTAAAGAAGATTTGGAATTTTACTCTGTAATGCGTAGTGTAAGAGCTATTGAGCATTGCGATGTATGTTTATTGGTTTTAGACGCTACTCGTGGCTTTGATGGTCAAGATCAAAACATATTTTGGTTAGCAGAACGTAACCGTAAAGGTGTTGTTATTTTGGTAAACAAATGGGATTTAGTTGAAAAAGATCATAAAACAACCCTGGAATACGAAAAAGCCATTAGAAAAGAGATGGAACCATTTACCGATGTGCCCATTGTGTTTATCTCTACCATATCAAAACAACGTATTTACAAAGCTATTGAAACGGCTGTTGAGGTTTATAATAACCGCACCAAAAAGATTAAAACAAGTGTGCTTAACGAAGTTATGTTGCCTCTTATAGAAAACTATCCGCCACCAGCAAATAAGGCGAAATTTGTAAAAATAAAATACGTGATGCAATTGCCAACGCCGCAACCGCAATTTGCATTTTTCTGTAATTTACCGCAATACGTTAAAGAACCTTACAAACGCTTTTTAGAAAACAAACTACGTGAAAAATTCGATTTTACGGGAGTTCCTGTTAGTGTTTATATGCGTAAGAAGTAGGGAGTTTTGAAAGGTTAGAATTTTTCACATACACACTTCATTTTAATTCATTATAAATATTCTGTTTTTGCTAAAGTTTTCTATTTGAAAACTTTAGTAATCTTAGTGCATTCCTATTACTTAAAACATTCACACTTTTGTATTCATAATTATTGTAGTATTCTTTTTTAAATACATATAATTTGTATGATATTTATTTCAAAACAATAAAAAAAAGCTTATTTTTAAAACTTAAAGAATATTTGAAATGTTTCTTAAGTGAACTTCGTTAAAATAAATTGTTTTTAAACTCAATTTATTTCACTTGTGGGTTAACAATATTCAATCAACTAAACCATAAGTTTTATGAAAAAAATCACCTCTATTTTCTTGCTTTTATTTTTCTTTAATAATGTGTTCGCCCAAAAAGTGATTGAAAATCCAGCTTATGGATTTAGTACTTTACATGGGGACATAACCAAAATAGAATTGTTAGATTCTACAACAGTTATATATTTTCATATTAAATTCAAACCAGGAAGTTGGATTTCTATCCCAAAGGAAACTTTTATTCAGGTTGTTGGAAGTGATGATAAACTATTTATTACGAAAGCAGAAGGTATTCCAATGGCTAAGCGTTTTACCATGCCGGATTCCGGAGAAGTAAATTACAAATTATTCTTCCCTAAAATAAATGATTCTATTTCTAGAATAGATTTTGGAGAAGCAAATGATGGAGGTAGCTGGTTTGTTTATGATATTATTGTAAATGAAGATAACTTAGATTTTAAAATACCTAAAGCACTTGTTGGTAATTGGCTTAAAACTGATGGTAGTAACCAATGGGATTACAGTTTCAATTCAAAAAATGCTATTGTAGATCGTGCTATTTGGAATTATAAATCAGTTAAAATTAAGAAGAATACATATACTATTACTTTAAAAAAAGGTGAACAGATAAAAACCATTTATGCAAAAATTGATAAAAATAGACAGGTTGCCATTGGTGAAAACAAAAAAGATTTAAAAACCTATAGTACCACACGCACCAGCAATCCTAATTACAAATTAAAAAACGATGAGCTTTATACATTGCCCATTTTTAAAAATGATAATACCACTTACTCTGGTGTGGTTAATGGTTATACTCCAAGAATAGGGGAGTCTACAACCATGCTATACGTAAATAATGCGTTTACAGGCAACCAAGAATCGCATTTAATTAAAATAGCGGACGACGGAAGTTTTTCAATAAGTTTTCCAATAGCATATCCGCAATTTGTTTTGGTACGAGGCGTGGGTGTTAGTATGAATGTTTTTATAGAACCGGGTAAAGAAACTTTTCATTTTATCGATTCTGGAGAGCATTTGTTTATGGGCGATTGTGCTCAAGTTAACACCGATTTAGTTGCCATGCAATCAATCAATTATTTTGACTTTAGAAAAGATTACAAAGATATATTAACTATAGATCCCCAAGATTTTAAAAAGCGATTTGTTGCAATTCAAAACCGTGAAATGGACTCCTTAAATAGTTTAGTAAAAACTCAGTTTATTAGCCAAAAAGCCGTTCAGCTTAAAAAAATAGATATTAAAATTTCAGCACTTACAAACATCCTGAGTTATGAAATATACAAAAGTTCAGCTTTAAGAAGGCAGGAAAAAGAAAAAAAGGAAAATATGCCACTAGTAAATGAAACCGAGTTGGATGCCTCTTATTACAATTTGCTTACAAAAGCTGTACTTGATGATAAACTGGCAGTTATGGCCCGTGATTATAGTACTCTTATTAATAGGTTTATGTTTGCCGATATATTTAGAGATAACAGTAGAGTAAGCATTAGACAGAATACAACAGAGCATTTGGCAGAACAGCTCCAAAAGCAAGGTGTTAAGTTGACCGATGATGAATTGAAAATGGTTGATGCCAGTAAGGAGGTGCAAACCGAAGACTTTAGTAAACGCCAAAGTGCATTTAATGAAAAATACGCAGCAATGTTTTCTGAATTTTTGAAACAGCATTACAAAATTTTTGATGAAATTGGAAAAGATAAAGAAAAGTCGTTGGACTTAGTAGCCAGTTTAAAGGCAGAAGGCGTAGAACTTAGCAATGAAACCGAGAATATGCTACAAGTTTTTAATGCCATAAGTACACCAGAGGAAAAGGAAAAACAATTTCTTTTTAATGAAACTTATGGAGATGCTATAAAAGACTTTTATAAGAATCATAGCAAGTTTATTGCAGATATATACAGTCAAGATCGTAATAACAAGCTTTTAGATAAAATGAGTGAAGTTTTAAATATTAAAGAAGCTTTTGTTTTTGATGTGGTAAAACTTCAACAAAATCTGAGTGATTTAGATAGGAATATGGAACCTTATACAGAGAATAAGGTAGAATATTTGCAGCAATTGATACAAACCCCTTTTCTAGCCCATTATATCAGTGTTGAAAACAATAAATTGAAAGCAAAAATTGAAGCTAATAAAACAAAGGAAGGCTATGCTGTAAATTATGTAGAAAAAACGGAAGGTGATGAACTTTTTAAATCCATGATACACAAGTTTAAGGGCAAAGTAGTGTATGTCGATTTTTGGGCAACTTGGTGTGGCCCTTGTAAAACGGGTATTAACAGAATTAAGCCACTAAAAGAAGAAATGAAAGGTGAAGATGTTGTGTTTTTGTATATAACAGGTCCTAGTTCTCCTGAAAAAACCTGGGAAAACTCCATTCCAGATATTAAAGGAGAGCATTATAGAGTATCTAAAGATGAATGGAATTATTTAACTGATAAATTTAAAATTACAGGAATTCCGCATTATGCTTTAGTAAATAAAGAGGGCGAAGTTGTAAATGATAAGTTGGGGCATAAAAATAATGAAGAAATAAAAACACTTCTAAATAAAGAGATGGGTAAATAGCAAAACATCTATCACTAAAATAAATAAAAAAAGCTACTTGAAAAGTGTATTATATCTACTTTGTCAGGTTGAACTTTTCAAAAACAATATTGATTATCAATAAGTTAAGGTGTTTAGACAAGCTCAATATGACACTGAAATACACTTTTCAGACAGCTTTTTTTTTATATGTATAATTAAATTACCAACCCCCAGAAGCACCGCCGCCGCCAAAGCCGCCGCCACCAAAACCGCCACCAAAACCACCGCCACCGCTGAAACCTCCACCAGAGCTTCCGCTACCAAAACCACCATCTGAGGAACGCCCCATGTTGCTTAAAATAATAGCATCTAGTATACTGAAACCACCTGAATTATTACCTCTATTTCCACCCTTACCACCACGATTATTTTTTGAAATGGAAAGAATAATAAATATAATAACTAGTATAATAACAAATCCAAAAGGGAAGTTGCTATCCTTTGATTCTTTACGGGTACCTTGATATTCGCCCGTTAAAACTTCGAAAATAGCATCGGAACCTCGGTTTAAACCACCGTAATAATCATCTTGTTTAAAATAGGGAATGATGTCTTGTTCAATAATTCGCTTAGACATCGCATCGGTAAGTAAATGCTCAACACCATAGCCTGTTTTGATGGATATTTTACGGTCGCCTTTCGCTAATAAAATAAAAACGCCGTTATCTTCTTTAGCTTGACCAATACCCCAGGCATGAGCCCATTTAGTACCTAAATAGTCAATGTTTTCACCTTCGCTGGAATTAATAGTGGCAATAACAATTTGAGTAGAAGTCGTATCAGAATATTTAATAAGTTTTTCTTCTAAACTGCTTTTTTCAGCAGGTGAAAACAGGTTGATATAATCGTAAACGCTTGTTTGAAAGTCTGGTTTTTCAGGAATCTCAAATTGAGCATAAGAAAAACTAAAAGATAAAATAGTAATTAATAAAAAAAGAATTAATCTACTATTTAACTTAAACTGCGATTGCGACTGAAAACTAATTACTAAACTCTTCACCCTTTAGAAATTTCGTTTGAGAGTTCGTTGGTGTCTGAATCCATATAGGGAAAAAACTTTTTAAGTTGCTCGCCAGATTTTAAAACACCTTCAACCAAACCTTGTTTGAAATTACCCGTTTTAAAATGCGATTGCATCACATCCTTGGTGCTATCCCAGAAGGTTTTTGAAACCACATCGTTTATTCCCTTGTCGCCATAGATGACAAAGGTTTTTTCAGTAACAGCAACATAGATTAATACAGCGTTTTGAAGTTTGGTATTATCCATTTTCAGCATATAAAAAACCTCCAACGCACGATTTGTTGCATCGCCATTAGAGGTTTTTTCTATATGAACTCGTATTTCGCCAGAGGTGTTTAATTCAGCTATTCTTATCGCTTCAATAACGTCTTGTTCTTCACTTGCGGTTAAAAAATCTTCAACACTGTTTTTAGGCATAATAATATGTTTTTTGTAGTTTTTTATTTAAAATTAAAATCTACATCTGGCGCATTTTCGCTTCCAGCGTCCGCTTTGTAATAATTCATGGGGTCGAAATTAAAAAGACCTGCCAATAATGAATTTGGGAATATTTTTATGTGTTTATTATATGGTTCTACAGCTTCATTAAAACGGTCCCTCGCTACGTTAATTCGGTTTTCGGTACCTTCTAATTGCGATTGTAATTCTAAAAAGTTCTGATTTGCCTTTAAATCAGGGTATCTTTCAACTACCAATAGTAATTTTGATAAAGCACCTGTTAAACCTTGTTGCGCTTGTTGAAATTGCGCCATGTTTTCTTGTGTTAGGTTGCCGGCATCAATAGTGGTTTTAGTAGCTTCACTTCTAGCTTTTATAACCGCTTCCAAAGTGCTTTTTTCAAAATCGGCAGCACCTTGTACAGTTTTCACTAAATTTCCAATAAGGTCATTTCTACGTTGGTAGCTACTTTCTACATCGCCCCATGTTTTAGTTGCAGTTTCCTTTAAGTTTACTGCGGTATTATTAAAGTTTTTACCCCATGAATAAAGTCCGAAAACAAGAACAGCAATAATAATAACGGGAATAAGCCATTTTTTCATTATAATAATTTTTTGGTTTGTTAATTTGTTTTTTTTAGTAAGTAGTCAATTCTTAAAAAATGTTACAAATGTTGCTTAATTTTTATAAGCTGATTTTTTACATCTTCCAATTTACTTATAATTTCAAAATTAGTAAGCGTTTCCTGTTTGTCTTCTTTTAAATGTGTTTTGGCACCATCGAGCGTGAAACCGCGTTCTTTTACTAAGTGATAAATAAATTTAAGATTTTTAATGTCTTCAGGCGTAAATTTTCTATTGCCTTTAGCATTTTTTTTTGGCTTCAAAGCATCAAATTCCTTTTCCCAAAAGCGAATTAAAGAGGTGTTTACGCCAAAAGCCTTGGCTACTTCGCCAATATTATAGTATCGTTTTTCGGGTAATTCTATATGCATTAATCTAAAGATTGATTTTCTAAGGATGCGTGTTGTAACATTTCATTAAATTCTTCGGCAGTTAAACTTCCGTAGTAAAAGTTTATAGGGTTTATACGTTCACCGTCTTTAAACACTTCGTAGTGCAAGTGAGGGCCTTCAGAACGTCCAGTGCTACCAACAAAACCTATAAGTTCGCCACGTTTTACTTTTTGGTTTTTTCTAACGTTGTATTTGTATAAATGGGCATATAAACTTTCATATCCATAGCCATGGTTAATCCGTATGTGGTTTCCATAGCCGGTTGCTGTGTTATCTGCACGTTCTACAACACCATCACCACTTGCATAAATAGGGGTGCCTCTGGGTGCAGAAAAATCCATGCCGTAATGCATTTTTCTAACTTTAGTAAATGGATCTGAACGCATCCCGTATCCAGAGGCCATTCTTTTAAGATCTTCATTTCTAACGGGTTGAATGGCTGGAATCGCAGCCAATAGTTTTTCTTTTTCTTCAGCTAATTTAGCTATTTCATCTAACGATTTACTTTGTACAACTATTTGTTTTTGAAGGACATCCAATCGTTTGTTGCTTTCAATAATTAATTTGGAATTATCAAAACCTTCTAAGTCTTTGTAGCGGTTTACACCACCAAAACCGGCTTTACGTTGCTCGTCTGGTATGGGGTTGGCTTCAAAATAAACACGGTAAATGTTGTTGTCTCTGTCTGCTACATCAGCCAAAACAATTTCGGCCTCTTTCATTTTTTTATTTAGTAATTCAAACTGTAGTTGAGCGTTTTGAAGTTCGCGTTTAAGAGCGCGTTCTTTAGGTGATTCAACAAATTGATTGGCTATAAAAACAAATAAAAAACCAAAAAGTGCAGACCCTAAAATAAACACCGAGGCATACTTAATGGTATTTCTTTTTTTGCGTTGTATCTTCTTGTAAGACAACGATTCTGCATCGTAATAATATTTTACCTTACTCATTTCCTAATTTATGCTATTTTTGCACTTTATTAAATGCCTTTTATATTAAATTTTAATAACTAACGACCAAATTTGTTAAATAGTATTGATAATAAGATTAAAGTCGTTTTTATTAAAGTTTAAAATGTTTAGAAAAGAGTAAATATAAAAATTGTTTTGCAATTAATACCAATTTAATAACAGAGTAACCATTTTATAAAATGAAATCACAAGATATTCGTTCTAAATTTTTAAGTTTTTTTGAAGAGAAAAAACACAGTATTGTACCGTCTGCACCTATGGTTCTTAAAGATGACCCTACATTAATGTTCGTAAATTCTGGGATGGCACCTTTTAAAGAATATTTTTTAGGAAATGCTGTACCTAAAAATAGTAGAATTACAGATACTCAAAAATGCTTGCGAGTTTCAGGAAAACATAACGATTTAGAAGAAGTTGGCTATGATACTTACCATCATACGCTTTTTGAAATGTTGGGAAATTGGAGTTTTGGCGATTATTTTAAGAAAGAAGCCATCGCTTGGGCATGGGAGTTGTTGGTTGATGTTTATGGCATTGATAAGGATATTTTGTACGTTACCGTTTTTGAAGGAAGTGAAGAAGATAAACTTCCAATGGATACCGAAGCTTATGATTTGTGGAAACAATTCATTTCTGAAGACCGTATTTTAAAAGGAAATAAAAAAGATAATTTCTGGGAAATGGGCGACCAAGGTCCTTGTGGACCATGTAGTGAAATACACGTTGATATTCGTTCGGCAGAAGAAAAAGCTAAAATTTCTGGTAAAGATTTAGTGAATCAAGACCATCCACAGGTGGTGGAAATCTGGAATTTAGTATTTATGCAATACAACCGAAAAGCCAATGGTAGCTTAGAAAGTTTACCAGATAAGCATATTGATACGGGTATGGGCTTTGAGCGTTTATGCATGGTGTTACAAGGCGTCCAGTCTAATTACGATACGGATGTTTTTACCCCAATTATTAGAGAAATTGAGGCTATTACACATAAAGAATATGGTAGCGATACCAAGGTAGATGTTGCAATTCGCGTTATTGCAGACCACGTTCGTGCAGTAGCATTCTCCATTGCCGATGGGCAGTTGCCAAGTAACACGGGAGCTGGTTATGTAATTCGTAGAATTTTGCGACGTGCTGTGCGTTACGGCTTTACATTTTTAGATAAAAAAGAGCCTTTTATTTATAGGTTGGTGGATGTGTTGAGTGAAAAAATGGGAACAGCTTTCCCAGAAATGAAAGCGCAAAAACAACTGGTTGAAAATGTGATTAAGGAAGAAGAACAATCGTTTTTAAGAACTTTAGATCAAGGTTTGGTATTATTAAATCGTATTGTTGAAGAAACAAAAGGTGATACTGTTTCAGGTGAAAAAGCTTTTGAATTATATGATACTTATGGGTTTCCGATTGATTTAACGGCGTTGATTCTTTCTGAAAAAGCATTAAAACTTGATGAAAAAGGGTTTAATGAGCAACTTCAGAAACAAAAAAATCGATCGCGTGCTGCCAGTGAAATGAGTACAGACGATTGGACCATTTTAGTTGATGATGCTGAGGAAGAATTTGTTGGTTACGATACTTTAGAAGCCAATGTTAAATTAACCAGATACAGAAAAGTGGTTTCTAAAAAAGACGGCGAAATGTTTCAATTGGTGTTCAATTTAACGCCGTTTTATCCAGAAGGAGGTGGGCAAGTAGGCGACAAAGGCTATTTGGAAGCAACACATGGCGATGTGGTTTATATTTTAGATACTAAAAAGGAAAACAATGTTATTATTCACTTTGCAAAAAATTTACCTAATAACTTAAACGAAACATTTAAGGCAGTGGTTGATGCGAAACAACGTCATAGAACCGAGTGTAACCATACTGCTACCCATTTATTACATCAAGCTTTACGGGAAATTTTAGGAACACATGTAGAACAAAAAGGAAGTGCAGTGCATTCTAAAAATTTACGTTTCGACTTTTCTCATTTCTCAAAACTTACTAGTGAAGAATTGAAAGATGTTGAAAATTTTGTAAATGCACGAATTTCTGGTAAGTTGCCATTAGTAGAGAAAAGAAATATACCAAAAGACGAAGCCATTGCAGATGGCGCCATGAGTTTGTTTGGTGAAAAATATGGGGATACAGTTCGTGCGATTCGTTTTGGGAAATCTATCGAGCTTTGTGGTGGTACGCATGTTAAAAACACGGGAGATATCTGGTATTTTAAAATAGTATCAGAAGGTGCTGTGGCAGCAGGCATACGTCGTATTGAAGCCATAACTAACGATGCTGTTAAAGACTTTTATGCCGAAAACAATAAAGTGTATTTCGAAATGAAAGAATTGCTTAATAATGCACAAGAACCCTTAAAGGCATTGAAGCATATACAAGATGAAAATGCTAATTTGAAAAAGCAAATAGAAACTTTGTTAAGGGAGAAAGCTAAAAATATAAAAGGCGATCTTAAAAGTGAATTACAAGATATAAATGGCATTCAGTTTTTAGCAAAAAAATTAGATTTAGATGCTTCGGGAATTAAAGATGTGTCGTTTGAATTAGGCCAGCAATTTGATAACTTGTTTTTATTATTCGCTACAGAAAGTGAAGGTAAAGCATTATTGTCATGCTATATTTCTAAAGAATTAGTAGAAAACAAAGGCTTAAATGCAGGACAAGTAGTGCGTGAGCTTGGTAAATACATCCAAGGTGGTGGCGGTGGACAGCCATTTTTTGCAACGGCTGGTGGTAAGAATCCAGCAGGAATTACTGAGGCTTTAGAGGCTGCGAAAAAGTATTTAAAATAGGATTATAACACAGAGACACACAGGTTTTTCACGGAGGAGCACGGAGTTTTTATTCAGATTTCTCTGAGTATCTTTGAGTAAACTCTGTGAGTCTTTGTGAAAATAGCATTTAATATTTTAAATGAAATTACTAACTGAAATACCATTATCTAAACAGTCTAAAAATTTAATAGACTACAATTCTAATATGCTATTGTTAGGATCCTGTTTTGTTGAAAATATAGGTGAAAAGTTATCGTATTTTAAGTTTCAAAATTTTCAGAACCCGTTCGGGATTTTATTTCAGCCAAAGGCTATAGAATCATTAATTTCAAACGCCATAAATCAAAAAGTATATTCAGAAAAAGACACCTTTTTTTATAATGAACAATGGCACTGTTTTGATGCACATTCAAAGTTAAGTGCTTCAACAACTGTGGATTTGTTAAATGAATTGAATAAGCAAATTGAATTAACAAATAAACAAATAAACGAATCAACCCACATCATCATTACATTAGGAACCGCTTGGGTATATCGGTTTATAGAATCGAATCAACTTGTAGCGAATTGCCATAAAGTGCCACAAAAGCAATTTAAAAAGGAATTGTTGTCGGTTAATGACATTGTAGAATCTTTACAATCTATAGTTAGTTTAATAAAAAGTGTAAATTCTGAAGCTTCAATTATTTTTACGGTGTCACCAGTGCGCCATATTAAAGATGGTTTTATTGAAAACACCCAAAGTAAAGCGCATTTAATCACAGCAATCCATCAATTCTTAAGTGAGAAATCGTCAATCGAAAATTGTCAATCTTCATATTTTCCTTCCTATGAAATCATGATGGATGAACTGCGCGATTATCGTTTTTATGCTGAAGATATGTTGCATCCCAACAAAATGGCCATACAATATATTTGGGAGAAGTTTCAAGAAGTGTGGATATCCAATGAAACATTAAAAACAATGAACGATGTTGGTGCTGTTCAAAAGGGGATTCAACACAAGCCATTCAATCCAAATTCTGAGGCCTATAAAAAATTTCTAATAGGAATTAAAGAAAAGCAACTTCAACTTCAAAAAACATACCCACATATAATCTTTTAAAGTTTTATGGTTTTTAAATAATCTTGCGGACAATAACCAGTCACTTTTTTAAAGGCACTAAAAAACGGATTATAAGATGCAAACCCTGTTTTGTATGCTAAAGACTCTAGAGTATTGGTTTTTAAATAGCCATGTTCTATCAAATCAATACTGTCTGTAATTCTAGAATGCATGCGGTATTCAGAAAAAGAGATATTCGAATGGTATTTAAATAAATAGACAATATGGCTTGTAGGCACTCCTAATTTACTCGCAATATGGCTAGGAGATGCTTTTGGGTCTCTAAAAATACATTCCTCTAGACTTAGTTTATCAATTTCTTGTATGTAACTGACAATGTTATATATAATTTTTTCTTGTAGTTTTAAATCTTGCTCATTTTTTTGAGAACTTATTTCCAAAACCCAATTGTCATTTTCTAATAAATGGGTTTGTTCGTATTCTTCTATATGTAAATCGAATTTTAATATTTTTTTATTCAGAATAGGAAGTCCATATAAAATTTCGGGTGCAGTTAAGATTTTAAAATAAATAAATAGCCAATATATAAGTAGTAGAACAGCCATCGATTTTCCTGAAAGACTCGACTTTGAATAAACCTCAGTAAAAATAGAAACTAATAAAGTTATAACAGCTAATAGATTTTGTATAAATAAAAAAACAGTCCAGTTTTTTACTAAAACTAATTGTTTATTATTTATAAGAATATCTTTTTTTAGCCAAATATTTTTTCTTAATAGCTTAAAAATCAATATCAAATAGAAAAGAATGAAGACGCTTACTAAAACAAAATTTATGACATTGTAAAATTGAGATATGTAACTTTCTTTAATAAAGGGGTTGATGTTAATGAAATATAAAAAACCTATAAAAATTAAGTGTTTTAAATCTCTAATATCATAAGAGCTTTTTTCGAAAACCAAATTTTTATAATATAAATAAAAAAAAGGTACCACAGTAAGATAAAATATGGAGTATATGCTTTGATCTGGAGAAAAATAATTTTGTAAGCCCAGTTCAAAGGTACCATGAATTAAAAAGCGAATAGAAATTATAATTATTATTAAAAATAAAAAAAGATTATAAAATGGGTTAGATCGGTATGAAGTAAACATGATGGCTATGGTTACTAAACCAACTAAGCCAGTAAATAAAAATAGAAATGATTCTATCACTTAGAAGAGGGGTTTAATTGCAAAAATAAGAAATTTCTTTGTGTTTTTTTATTAAAAAATAATATAATGAAGGCTTTTTAAGTTTAGGTTTTTAGTCATTATATTCTATGTATTTGCTTAAAAATAAAGTATTTAGTTTGGTTTTTAATTTGTTTTTTGTAATTTAATGGTAGAATTTAAATTATTGAGGGTCATTAATTTTAATGAAGAAATTCTACAATGTTATTGAAAGGTTGTTCTATTTTAGAGCAGCCTTTTTTTTTAACAGATTGAAAAAAAAAATACGGTTTATTAACCGCTCTTTGAGTCTCAATTTATTTTTTCAAAATGAAGGTTTGAAGTGTTTTTTAACCATTTTGGATTTACTGATTTGCTTAAATTCTTATCGATTCATTTAAACCCTTTTTTTAAAAATTAGGCAGTCCATATTCTATGGGTTTTTATCTGTATGTTTACTATGCTTTATTTAAAAGCTTCTATTAAGCTTACTCTATTTTAATAGGCGTTTTGTTTATGTATTTTGTATTAGAATTAAATTATTGAGGGCAATAGTTTTTAAAAGAAGTGATTCTAATACGTTTGGTAAAGGTTGTCTTAATTAATGGTTGTCTTAATTAGGAGCAGCCTTTTCTTTTTAAATTTCTATTTTTAAAATATACGCTATTTGTCGTATTGATTTCATTTTGTTAAAGTTGCAAATTTGTGATTATAATTAATCATAAACAAAACCAACAATGAGAAGATTAAACCAAATTTTTTTACCAATAGTAGGGATTCTGCTGGTAAATGTAATGACTGCTCAAAAAGCAGAAACACCTCAAAACACATACGATTTAGGGGCAAATATTAACGAAATGACCCTAACAGTTGGGGGTATATTGATTGCAGCAACCAACAATGGTTTGGTGGGTATAGATTCCAAACTAAATAAGCCTGTATTTACCTTTAGTAATTTTGGTAAACTAAAACCAGAAGAAACCGAATTTATACCACTATCACCATACATAGTAGTGTCTCAAGGGGCAGATTCCAAATTTGCAGGAATAGCAAAAACTAAAAGGGCGGTTATTAATTATATTACAGGTAATGTTATTTTTAATTCTGAAACCGATAATTGGAATCAAATATACACTTGTAATGTTGTATTACCACAAAACAAACTTATAGTAAGTGGTATTCAAAAAGAAGGAGACAAATTTGAAAAAATGACTCCGAAGGTGGCAGTGTACGATTTAGGCACTCAGAAACTAGATTATAGTTTCTTTTTAGATAAACCAGGTAGAGTAGGTGTTGCAAAAGATTTTAGTGTAACCGGTGTACCATTATTATTAAAGAGTATGCTCATTATACCAACTGCTCAAGGGTTGATTGCAAAATCTCATAAGGGTGATGATTTATGGGAATGTAAAATTAAAGGCATTAATTGGATGGTGTCAGATTTAACTGAAAAAGAAATTTACGGTTTTGAAACAACTACTAATGGAAAAAATACCCGTATTCATAAAATAGGAAGTAACGGTGCAGAACTTTGGAAAGATGACAGAAAAGTACAAGGTAATGTGTCTAACTTTCAAATTTTACCACAAGGTTTAGCAGTGGTGAGTGATAAAAGTTCTGGAGGAAGTACTAGTGTATTTGCAACAAGTGATGAATCTGAAATTGCTTTTTTAAGTGCCTCATCAGGTGAAGATTTATGGGAAAAAGCACCAAAAACAAAAGGCTGGGTGCAGCATTTTTATGTGCAAAATGATGGTATTTTATTTGGAATTCAACAAGGTGGAATCAATAAAATATCTTTTGATGGTAAAACATTGTTTAAAAAACCTTTAAAAACAGGCGAGAATATTATGGTTATGGCAGAATCGCCTCAAGGGTTGCTTTATATTACAAGTGAAGATGCTAATATAGTTGACTTAAAAACAGGCGATCAAGTTTGGAGCAAACCATTAAAATACAAGAATTCTGCAGCTGTAGCTTCCACTTTTGATCGTTCTAAAAATAGATACCTTATAGCTGCCGATGGCGACATGTATGCTATTGACGCTCAATCTGGTGAAGCTTCAGATTTCTCAAAAGTTAAATTTGATGAAAAAGAAGTAGTCAATACCATGGAAATGAGAAATGGTAATGTGTTTTTAAGTTCATCTCAAAATGTAGCGCTTTTGAGTAATGATGGTAAACAAATGTATCACGAATATTATAAATCACCTGGTCAAAGTGGTTTTGTAAAAGTATTATCGGGTGTAGTTGCCGTAGCATCAACAGGTTTGGCTATGGCACATGCTGCTAAAGCAGGTATGAATAAAACAAATAGCTATGGAAGTGCTAACGATTTAAGTAACTATAACGACTATGGTAAAGAAAACCAACGTGCAGCCGATATGTTTGCTTCTATTGGTGATGCCGCTTTTGATACGATGTCTAAACGATTTAAAGCTACAGCGGCTACTGAAAACGCACAATTCATTTTAACAAAACTAGATGATGGTGTTGGTTTAGTTAAAGTAAATAAAGATACTGGTAAAGTAGATAAAGAAATTGTGCTTAAAGATAAAAAACCAGAATACCAAGTAGATGAAATGGCAGGTGTATTGTATTATAAGGCAAATGATAAAACTATTTACGCTTATAATCTTCAAAAATAAATCTTGTTGTTGAGATTTGTTTGATTAGGCGTGATATATAACTTTATTGCGCTTAATCTTTTTTTATAACGTTTTGTCGAATAATTAGCAAAGCTTTGCTCAATTAGGTTATATTTAATATGCTATTAATCAGTTCATATCAAAAACATCAACGCATAAAATCATTAAAAGGGATTTGCGAGTTGGTGTTTTTTTTATGGGCATATTTAAGCTTATTCATATTGATTTTAATCATTTTAATTTTTGGTTTTGATGTTTAGCAATCCATATACTTTAGCGATATATTTACTGGTTTTAGTATTTGTATTTTTGATTATTAAAGTCATAATTCGAACCGTGTATTTAAAAAGAATCGTTAATAAATCATACATGGCGCTACAAAAAAATATAGATAGAGAGCAATATAGGCTCCAACGTAATAGTGGAAAAATCCAATTATTGGAAGATTTACATAAAACATTATTCAATCGCCTGTTTAAAATAACAAGAGATATTATTTTATTACAAAAGCTTATATTTGAAACACATATCAAGTAGTTTATGAAGAAATTAATACTCTCAATATTTCTTATAATTTATAGTTTTGGTTGCTTCTCTCAAAGTTCTGCTACCGAATTGGATAGTTTGAAAACCATTTTAAAAAAACAAAAAAAAGACCAAAAGTTTAGCACACTCATAGATATTTCAAATATTTATGCCCGTATTGATTTGGATAGTTCAAAATTGTATGCAAATAAAGCTTATAAGCTTTCAGAAAAAATCGGCAATGATTCTTTGAAAATTAAAGCTTTAATGTTCTTAGGGCATACCAGTTGGGAACGAGGAAATTATGCCGAAGCTATTACTAATTTTAAAAAATCTTTAGCAATTAGTACTGTAATTAAGGACACAACAACCATTGCTGATGCTTACAATGGTTTAGGTATTGTTTATAGTAAATTAGGTAATTTAAACACTTCAATTTCATATTATTTTAAAACTTTAAAAATGTATGAAAAGCTAAATGATAGTTTAGGTGTAGGAGCAACATATTTAAATATTGCTTGGGACTATAGAAAGCTTAAAGAATATACAAAGTCTATAAACTACAATAATAAATCTTTAGAGATTTATACCAACTTAAAAGACTCATTGCACATGGCAATGGTTAATAATAATATTGCTGGAAGTTTGAACGAATTGGGTGATTATGAAAAATCTTTAAAATTCTCAAACATATCTAAATTGTATTTTAAAAAGCTTCAATACGAGCGTTATACTGCCTATCCAATAACGAATATTGCTATTTCATACGATAGTTTACATAATTATAATGAAGCTAAAAAGAATTACCTTAAAGCAATTCAATTACATACTCTAAATAAAGAACCTTACGAATTAGCATTTCTAAACAATGCTTTAGCAAATTTGAATTATAATCTTAAAGACTATAAAAAAGCAGCTTTAATAGGTGAAGAAGCATTTCGCTTTGCAGAAGAAGTAAGTGCTATAGAATTTATGGTTTCATCTTCTAAAACATTGGCAAGAACCTATGAAAAACTAAATGATTTTAATCAATCAAATAAATATTTAAAATTATATATTAAATTTAATGATAGCATTATAAGTACTGAAAAACTTAAAGCAATTGCAGAAATAGAAACCAAATACCAAACCGAAAAAAAGGAAAAAGAAATCCTTTCACAACGTGCTAATATTGCCGAAAAAGAACTTCATATAAATCAAAAGAATACTCAAATTTTAGGTTTGGTTATTTTAGCAATAGTGGTGGCCATATTAGGTTATTTATTGTTTAATCAACAAAAACTTAAAAATAAACAACTTCAAAAGGAAAATGAACTTAAGGAAGCGTTGATCAAAATTGAAAACCAGAATAAACTGCAAGAACAACGACTTACTATATCCAGAGATTTGCACGATAATATAGGTGCGCAACTAACCTTCATTATTTCATCCATCGATAATTTACAGTACGGTTTTAAAATAACCAATGAAAAGTTAACAAACAAGTTGTCCAGCATCAGTGAGTTTACCAAAGAAACCATTTATGAGTTGCGAGATACTATTTGGGCCATGAATAAAAGTGAAATTTCTATGGAAGATTTACAAGTGCGTATTTCCAATTTTATTGATAAAGGTAAAATAGCAGCTACGGGAATTGATTTTAATTTTAATGTAGATAAGTCAATTTCTGAAGAACTTAAATTTACTTCGGTAAGCGGTATGAATATTTATAGAATTGTGCAAGAGGCTATTAACAATGCTGTTAAATACGCCGATGCCAAAACTATAACGGTAAACTTTATTAAACGTGCAGGCACTTTAAAAATCAATATTATTGATGACGGTAAAGGCTTTGATATAAACATCACTGTTTTTGGCAACGGACTTAATAACATGAAAAAGCGAGCTCTTGAAATTGGTTCGAATTTGCATATTGAAACCCAAATACATGAAGGGACAACCATTACTTTTGAAGTTTAAAAATTAAAAGGAAACAGATGATTATTAAAATAGCCATTGCAGACGATAACACGTTTTTAATAAATGCAGTAAAAGAAAAGTTGTCTTTTTTTGATGATTTAAAAGTGAAGTTTGTAGCGGTTAACGGAACTAATTTGTTAGAGCAATTAGAAGCCAATCGTAACATCGATATTATATTAATGGATATTGAAATGCCAGTTTTAAATGGTATTGAAACCACCGAAATTGTTAAACAAAAGTACCCACATATAAAAATAATTATGCTCACGGTTTTTGATAATGATGAAAACATTTTCAATGCCATAAAAGCAGGTGCCGATGGCTATTTGCTAAAGGAAATTAATGCGAAAGATTTGTATGTAGGTATTATAGATACCCTAAATGGTGGTGCTGCCATGAACCCATCTATAGCTTTAAAAACCTTAAAATTGTTGAGAAACCCCGTCGATTTTAGTTTTAGAGAAAATGAAGATGATATAAAATTAACCGACCGAGAAATTCAAGTGTTGGAACAATTAAGTAAGGGTTTAAGTTATAATGTTATTGCAGAAAACCTTATTTTATCATCGGGTACCATTAGAAAACACATAGAAAATATTTACAAAAAATTGCAAGTACACAACAAATTAGAAGCGGTAGAAAAAGCTAAAAAAAATAATTTAATATAACCTATTGGTAACTTTGTGTTAATGCAAATTTTAGGTTTCTGAGTTAATTTTGAACCTGTTTAGAATTAGTTAAAAATAACATTAGTTAGGGCTTCATTGTCGAAGCAAACTAATGTTTTTTTATTTACATTAGCACCATGCGAAAAATTATTATAGGTGTTATTGCAGCAATGGTATTGTTGTTTACGTTTAAGTATTGTGATTCTAAAAAAGAAGACAAAATTGTACTTCAGGAAAGTTCCGATCTTATTCAAGAACAAATAAAAAATGTTGGTAAACTAGTTGTTACCGAAGGGCATTTTAGTGAGGTTTTCAATTATAAAAATTCCAAAGAAATTCTAGGTAGTTTTTTTACTTCCGATAAAAAAGCGTTAGTGGTGGTAAATGCCGATGTTACTGTGGCTTACGATTTAAGTAAAATTGAATATAAAATAGATCAAGAAACAAAAACGCTCACCATTGTTAGTATCCCAAAAGAAGAAATAAAAATAAGTCCAGATTTAAAGTATTATGATATTCAATCAGATTATTTTAATCCGTTTGAAGCCGATGATTATAATAATATAAAAGAAACCATCAAAAAATCATTAATAAAAAAACTTGAAAAGTCCGATATTAAAGCCAATGCCAAAAACCGACTTATAAGCGAACTTTCTAAGTTTTATATTTTAACTAATTCCCTTGGTTGGACGCTTAAATACAACGAAAATACTATTAAAAGTTCCAATCAGCTGGAAACTATTAAATTATAATTTATTTTTTAAACTCAACCAGCCACCGCCATTAATAGCTTCAATACCGCTACTTTTTAAAATACTAGCGGCACTTCCAGAGCGCATGCCACTGGCGCAACAGGTAATAACCGGTTTATTTAGTTTTTTAATCTCATTAATTTTTGAAGAAATAGATTGTAAAGGGATGTTTTTAGAGCCCTTAATCGCACCTTGTTGGTATTCACCTGTGGTTCTCACATCTATAATAACGGCGCCTCTTGTTTGAAACTCCTTAATTTTGTCCTGTTTATTTCCAAATAAAAAATCCAATAATCCCATAGTTTTAATTTTTCACAAATTACTTTAAATTATTTTATTAGAACGGTAACATAAGTTACTTAATTAATCGCCAAAAATTTATGTATATTCAACCTTTAAAAAAATTACTTCAAATTACCATAAAATGAATGAATCTTATGTTACTTTAAGCATCAAAAACAGTGTTGGTTATATCGAATTTTTCCATCCAAACAGAAATTCTATGCCAAGTGACATTTTAATCAAACTTAAGGAAACCATAGAAGAAGCAGGTAACAATAAATCTATTAATGTTATTGTGATGCAAAGTGGTGGCGATAGAACATTTTGTGCAGGCGCCAGTTTTAATGAAGTTATGGCTGTTAAAAACACTGAAGAAGGAAAAGCTTTTTTTTCTGGGTTTGCTAATGTTATTAATGCGATGCGAACGTGCCCAAAAATTATTATTGGACGTGTACAAGGAAAAACCGTTGGTGGCGGTGTGGGTTTAGCTGCTGCAACCGATTATTGTTTGGCAAACAACTTTGCATCTATAAGGCTAAGTGAATTAAGCATTGGTATTGGTCCTTTTGTAATT
Source organism: Mariniflexile fucanivorans (assembly GCF_004341235.1). GTDB lineage: Bacteria > Bacteroidota > Bacteroidia > Flavobacteriales > Flavobacteriaceae > Mariniflexile > Mariniflexile fucanivorans. The sequence goes on along the minus strand of NZ_SLUP01000001.1, from coordinate 33,835 downwards.
GAACCGGCCGTAACAAGAAAAATAGGATTATCTGCCATGTCGCAAATGACGATAGATGCTGAAACATTTTTTTCTGCAGAATGGGCAAAAACAAAAGGTTTATATTCTGAATTATTTGCTACTACGGAAGAGCTAGATGAAGCTGTAAAAACCTTGGCTGAAAAATTAAGCACTTACAATCCGGAAGCTTTAACTCGAATGAAGTCTGTTTTTTGGGAAGGTACAGAACATTGGGATACGCTATTAACCCAACGTGCCGAAATTACTGGAGCATTGGTTTTGAGTGACTTCACTAAAAATACTTTGAAACGATTTAGGTAGTTTATATGCTGCTAATTGGTTACTAATCGGTAGAGCCAATATCCTCTTCGATTTGATATGGGAATATAATCAATATAAAAAGAAAAATCACCAACCATTTTTGAACACATTACCTAAATAAAAGAGGCTGTCTAAAAAGTGTTTTTGAATTTGCTTTGTCAGGTTGAGCTTGTCGAAACCAATACTGATTATCAGTAAGTTGAAAATATTTCGACAAGCTCAATATGACACAGAATTACACTTTTTAGAAAGCCTTTTAAAAAACCATTTTATTGTTCCATTCCAGGAGGATATTTCTCCATTATTTTAGTAACAAACTCCCGTATACGTTCTTCTTTTTTCTCCATTTTCTGTGTAAGATAGCCGGTACCCATACCTTGCCAAACCAATTCCTTTTTATTGGCATCAATTAAATCGATGTATAAAGTACCTTCTGTACTAGTGCTTACGTTAGGTTGGTTCCAACCCCAGCCCCAACCAGGACCAAAGCCTCCATAACCACCCCAGCCCCAGCCGCCGTAACCCCAAGAGTTGTTGTAAACATCAACACGTTGGTTCGACTTGGTAAATAGACTAACAAGTAAATCTGGGTTGTCTGATTTTGTAAATCCTTTTGCTAGCAATTCAGCTTCAATAGCGCGAAGAATTCGACGTTTATCCAAATCGCTAATTTCAGCTTTATCTATGCCCGTTTTAAAAAAAGCAAAAGTTTTATATGTTGAAAAACTAGCATTTTTATCATAATCGGATGCAACTCTTACAGTAGTGCACGATGATACCACCAATAGCAGAGCTAAAAACGGCAAGGTTTTAAGTAATTTTTTCATAGCTGTATAAAATTTATTAGTTCGAAAATAAATGTTTTTGTAATAAATAGCATCAACAATCGTACCAAGGGAACGTTAAAATAGGGTTTTGTTATTTGGTGTATTTTATTCTATTGGTTTTATTGTTAAATCCATAGGGGCAATGCCTACAACCACTTTCGCAACAATACCCTCTTTTTAATAAATATTGTTCGGTAAAACAGCGGTACCCTTCTGGGGTTAGGTAATAGTCGCCTTCTTCAACGGGGATTATTTTTTTCATGTGTATATTTTGTTTTTCTTTAATGGACACATGTTGTTCGTCTTAATATTTTTTAGGTTATAAAATTTTTTAACATACACGTTTCATGTATAACAAAGATAACGTATTTTGGATTGATTTTTGAAAGCCACAAACTATGATTCTTATTTCGAAATATTTAGTACCTAAAGGTTATTTAGGTTTAACGTGCTATCCTTTTGTGTTTTTAAAAACGGAGGATTTAAAACTTGATTCTGTGTTGATTAATCACGAGAAAATCCATTTAAGGCAACAAATTGAAATGTTGGTGTTTCCTTTCTATATAATTTATGGTATTGAGTTTGTAATTCGCTTTATGCAATATAAAAATTGGCATACTGCCTACAAAAACATCTCGTTTGAACGGGAAGCTTATATTAACGAAGGTCATTTAGATTATTTAAAACAACGAAAGTTTTGGGATTTTTTAAAGTATCTTCGCAGCAATGACATTTAATTTTGAAAATAGCATCAATGAAAAAATTTCAATCCCTGAAAATCAAGGGGTTGAAGTGTATTTGAAAAGAGAAGATAAAATTCATGCTTTTGTTTCGGGAAATAAATACCGAAAGTTAAAGTATAACCTTTTGGAGGCTGATAAAAATGGTTTTAAGACATTACTGACTTTTGGTGGGGCTTATTCCAATCATATCGCCGCAGCTGCTTCGGCAGGAAATATTCTTGGATTTAAAACCATTGGAGTAATACGAGGAAATGAGTTAGGCAATTCAATAGATAATAACCCTACGCTTCGTTTTGCACAACAAAATGGTATGCAATTCAAATTTGTTTCTAGAGAAGCTTATAGAGAAAAAGCATCGGAGGTTTTTATTGAAAATTTAAAAGCCGAATTTGGCAATTTTTATTTAATACCCGAAGGAGGAACAAATAACTTAGCTATTAAGGGCTGCGAAGAAATTTTAAATGAAGACGACAAGGGTTTTGATTACATATGTTGTGCTGTTGGAACGGGTGGTACTATTTCTGGTTTAATAAATTGTTCAAAACCTAGTCAACAAGTTTTAGGATTTCCTGCCTTAAAAGGCGATTTTTTACAACAAGATATTAGTAAATTTGTATCGAAAACCAATTGGGAGTTAAAAACCGATTATCATTTTGGTGGTTATGCGAAAATAAACACCCAATTAATTGCGTTTATCAATCAGTTTAAAAAAGAGAATAACATTCCTTTAGATCCCGTTTATACAGGGAAAATGATGTTTGGAATTTTCGATTTAATTGAAAAAGGCTATTTCGCTAAGGGAACAAAAATACTAGCAATTCATACAGGTGGTTTGCAAGGTATTGATGGAATGAACATGGTTTTAAAAAAGAAAAATTTACCATTAATTTTATAGTTTAATGAAAAAAATAGTAGTTTTTTGTTTATTGGCAAGTTTTATGCTTAGTTGTGGTTCAAAAAAAGCTGTGACAAAAAAGAAGTCTACAAGCAGAACAAAAACAGAGCAAGTTGTTACTAAAAATGATCCTAGAAATAATTCAGGTGAAGAAGTTGTTAATGGTGTTGAGGTTAGAATTACATCAACCGATGAATATATAGCACTTTTTCGATCCATAGCACAAGAAGAAATGCGCTTATACGGTATTCCTGCCAGTATTACTTTGGCACAAGGAATTTTAGAATCGAATTCAGGAAAAGGTAGGCTTGCCATTGAAGCTAACAATCATTTTGGAATTAAGTGTCATGATTGGACAGGGGATAAAATTTATCATGATGATGATGCGTCTCAGGAATGTTTCAGAAAATATAACGATTCCAAATATTCGTATCGAGACCATTCGTTGTTTTTAACGCAACGTTCGCGCTATGCGGCTCTTTTCAAACTTAAAAAAGAAGATTATAAAGGGTGGGCAAGAGAACTTAGAAATGCAGGATATGCGACCGATAGAAAATACCCTGAGAAATTAATAAGTTTAATTGATAGATACCGTTTACACCAATATGACAAAGAAGTTTTGGGTGATGTTTATGTGAAATATGAAGATGAAATAGGAGATTTCTCCATGTATTATGTGGAAAGAGGCGATACTATGTATTCTATTTCTAAAAAATTCAATATTTCTGTAGACGAGCTTAAAGCAGTGAATAAATTATCATCCACATCGCTTAGTGTGGGTCAGAAATTAAGAATTGATAAAAATTCAAAAGAAAAAGCAGCAGTCGCATCAAACCAACAAACGTCAATAAAAACAGTAAAAGAAAATCGTTTTCATATTGTTGAAAAAGGAGAGACCTTATATTCCATTTCTAAGCAATATGATATGACGGTTTCAGAACTTCAAAAAATAAATGGTTTAAAAGATAATGCCTTAAATGTTGGGCAAGAACTTCAAGTGAAACCAGCAAATTAAAATACAAATGAATTATACAAGAAGTAGTGCTTTATTTGCACAAGCCGAAAAGGTAATTCCTGGAGGCGTAAACTCACCTGTTAGAGCCTTTAAAGGCGTTGGTGGAACTCCCATTTTTGTAAAAGAAGCCAAAGGAGCTTATTTATATGATGAGGATGGAAACCGTTTAATTGACTATATAAATTCTTGGGGTCCCATGATTCTGGGTCATGCATACAAACCTGTTGTTGATGCCGTTGTTGAAAAAGCAAAAAAAGGGACCTCTTTTGGAATGCCGACTGAAATTGAAACTCAAATTGCTGAGTTAGCGGTTTCAATGGTGCCAAATATTGATAAAATACGTTTTGTAAACTCAGGAACTGAAGCGTGCATGAGTGCCGTTCGTTTGGCAAGAGGTTTTACAAAAAAAGATAAAATTATAAAATTTGCAGGCTGTTACCATGGGCATAGCGATTCGTTTTTAATTCAAGCGGGTAGTGGTGCGAGTACGTTTGGAACACCAAATAGTCCTGGTGTAACACAAGGCACAGCAAAAGACACGTTGTTGGCTGTGTATAATGACATTGAAAATGTGAATCAATTAATTGATGCCAATAAAAATGAAATTGCTTGTGTCATTATCGAGCCTGTTGCAGGTAACATGGGTTGTGTGCCACCTCAAAACGATTTTTTAGCTAAGTTAAGATTACTGTGTACAGAACATAATATCTTACTAATTTTTGATGAGGTTATGACGGGTTTCCGATTAGCAAAGGGTGGAGCGCAAGAACTTTATAATATCAATGCAGATATTGTTTGCTTCGGAAAAGTAATTGGTGGTGGTTTGCCTGTAGGTGCTTTTGCAGCTAGAAATGAAATTATGAATGAATTAGCGCCTTTAGGTCCTGTATATCAAGCAGGGACTTTAAGCGGAAATCCGTTAGCGATGGCTGCCGGTTTAGCTATGATAACGGAGTTGAATAATGACGCAGAAGTTTTTAATCGTTTAGCTGAAAAAACAGAATATCTACATAAAGGCATTACCAATGTTTTAAACGAAAATAAAGTAGTGCACACTATAAATAGAGTAGGTTCTATGATTTCTGTGCATTTTGATGCAGCACCTGTTGTAGATTTTAAAACGGCTGCCAAAGGAAATAACGAGACTTTTAAAAAATTCTTCCATGGTTTGCTTAACCAGGGTGTTTATATTGCGCCAAGCGCTTTTGAAACCTGGTTTATTACGGATGCTTTAAGTTTTGACGATTTAGATTTTACTATTGATGCTGTTAGAAAAGTATCAAAAACATTATAAAAAATGAAAACGCATGTCCAAATTCAAGACATGCGTTTTACAAATTAAATAACCAACTAAACTAAATTTTTATTTCTTTTGTGGGCCATCGCCTCTTTTTTTACCATCTTCTTTTTTCATACCAACAGCTCTTTCTTTCATTTTTCCTTGTGCTTGGTTCCATTTCTCATATTGCTCTTTGTCTAAAATCGTTTTCATTTTAGCTTTCGTTGCAATTTGGTGGTCTAACTTAGCATTTTCCATGGCTAAGCGTTGTTCTTTTGAAGGTCTTTCGTTTTTACCATCTTCTTTTTTTGCTTTAAAAGCAGCCATCATTTCTTTACGCTTAGTGGCATTTTCTAGGTTCATAGCATAAATTTCTTTTTGCTGTTTATCATTTAAATCTAAATGAAGCACCATTTTTTTAGTTTGAAGATTTGCAGCTTCTTCTGGAGTTAGGTCGCTCATTCGTTGCGATTTGTTTTCGCGGTTTGGACGTTCTTTTCTGTCTTGCTGTGCAAAACCTTGAACAGATATTAAGGCTAGTGCAATTATTATAAGTCTTTTCATTGTAATAAATTTTTAATGTTATTTGCTATTAAGACTTTAGCAATTTAAAAAGGTTTAAAGAGCTTGCTTTTTTTAACAAGAAGTTAACGTTGGATGGGTTGCCTTAGGGATAGCAGTGGAAAGCCCGCAGCGAACCGCGCATAAGCGCGGGAGCGAGGACTTGGAACGCATAGCCCGACCCCGATTTTTTTCGGGGAAACGCCAAAATAATTATAAAAAGAAGTTCCAAACTAGACCGAATCGTATGGTAAAATCGCGATATGGGTAGTTTGGTGCTGAATAATAATTGTAGCCTGTGAACGATGAATTGAAATGTTCGGCTTTAAAGTATAACCTGGTTTGACGAATTTTGGCGTTTAAAAAGAAATCTAACCTTGGGAAATTACCAAATTCACGATCGGTTTGCACATAGAATTCTGCCAATAATGGATTATAACCATTCATATAATAGTTGGTGAAGTAATTTAATGTTACTCCCGTTTGCAAATACATGGCTTTTTTGAATAGGTTGCTGGAAAAATACAATGTATTACGAGTTGTTAATTCTGGTACATTTAATACACTATTGTTGTCTTGCACGTTTTGATACAAGACGGTGTTATTTAAAGCAAACTTACCGAATTTGATTTCGTTTTCGAACTTAGCCCGCAAATAGGTTATGGTTTCACTGGTTTGAAATGGTTTTACTTGTAGTGATGTTTCGTCCTTTTTGAAGTATACATAATCGGTTATGGTATTTAGGTCGACCGTAATATTTGCTAGATTTTTATATTTAAGGTTGAATGCCAGTTGTTGTGTTTCGATATTATTAAAACTGTTTTGCCAATTATATTCTTTATAATCACTTTGATATAATAAGGTATTGTAGTTTGGTGCTTTTGAACTGTGATTTAAGGATGCTGATGCTGCAATATCATCATTTAACTTAAAGGTAGCAGTGCCTTTTAAAAAGTTACCATCAAAATCTCCTGACACATTAACACCAAATTCTCCCTTTAATTCGAAACCTTTATATTGTTTATGATATTTACCGCCTGCTGAGAAGATATTACCTTTTAGCCTGTTTGTAATTCTATTGCCCTCTAACTCCACCAACTTATCATAACCATAATTATAATTGTTGTTACTTATATTGAATTGTAAGTCTCCTATTATATTGTTACTGTAATTTACATGAAGCTGATTGTAGAAGTTTTCGAGAGTTGCTCTGTCTTTTATAACATCTTTAAATGACGTTCCAAAATATGTATTTGATGCTGTTTGATCGTATTGATAATATTTATCTTCAAAAGATATAATGTGCCCAATGTTTAGTTTGTTTTTTGACAAGGAATCTTTTGTTTTTATTATGTGATACGTATGATCTAAATGAAAACGTTTGGCATTTAACAAACTTTCGGCATTTTCGAAATTTACGGAAAAGATTGAACGGTCTAAAAATTCGGGATCGCCAGTTTCGAAATATTCAACATCGTCATCTTGTAACCCACCATTTTCTTCATTTAGCAAATCTTGGGTTACCATATGCCCTTTAGCTCGATACCTACCGTTTTTAGAAACATAATTTGAAGTAAATCTAAAATTACCACTACTAGTTAATATGTTTTGATACTTCCCTAACGACCTTAAGCCTTTATATGCTATTGAAAAATTGAATTGTGGTGACGTGTTTACCGTAAAAAACGCATCGGTTTGTTGTCCTTGCTCAAAAGCTGTTTTAAAAAACAGTTCGGTTAAGGGGGTTGGCACCCGGTAATAGTTAATGTCTTCAATTTCCATATAAAAAAAATGCTTTGCTTGGGCTCCAAAACTTGGCATTAAACTGGTATTTTGAAAGTTGTAGGTAAGACTGTTATAGGTTTGGCCCATGTTTGAAAATGGCATCAACCCAAAATTATCTTTTCGGAGGTAATTGAATTTATATTCTTTTTTAATTGATAATGTTGTATCTAAATAAGTTGTATCGTTTACGTGAGAAATAATCAAATAATCTGTGATTTTTGCTCGTTTTTTTTTGTTTAGAGAATCATTTGGGTCTGTTATACCTAACTCGCGACCTAATCGGTTTGATTTTTGGGGTTTATCTTGGGCAAAAAGTTGGTTGAATTGTAACATTATAAAAATTGCAAAAAACAGTTTTATTAAATGTTTACGGTTGTATACCATTTCTTTATGAGATATTTTTGTCATATATAAGGTTTGAGATAACTATCTTTTGTTATACTCATAATAAAATTAAATTTTGTTGAAGCAAAAGTAATTATTTGAACGCTAAATGAGCGTAATTATTTTAAATAAAGAAAGCCAACATAAAATGCTGGCTTTCTTTATCTAGTGGTTAGTTGTTATTATTGGTAAAACAATCCATAGGTTCTTAAAGAAGGATCATCTACACTTGTAAATGTGCCTGCTCCATTTGTATAATTAAACAGATTTGAACTAAAAGATCCTTCATCTGTATAAACCAAACCTTTAGTGCTTAAGAAAAAGTTTAATAGTGGTGACGTGCTATCTATCCACGATATGCCATTGCCTGAGGCGAACCCTGTAAAAGTTACAAAAACCAAATTGTCTTTATTCTCTACATTTACATAATAACTTCCTGATGTGGCCAGTCCATCGCTTAATCGCTGTACTAACACAACTATTCTTGAATTAGCATTTGTATTTGAAGTTGAATTGTAATCAGTACGCAATTGAACACCAGTATAGGTAAAACCTTGAGTTCTTAAACTGGCATCAACTTGCTGAATCATTTCATCCCAAGCACAACTAGTTAAAGAATTAAAGCCAAACCTAAACTCATTAGCAAAAATAGCCAATCTATTTGGTGCGTTTAAATCTTCTAAATCGTTGGTTAATCTTAATGGTGTATCATCATTGATTAATCTTAAATTATCCGCAGCGTTTATGTACTCTTCAGAGGTTTCATCAAAAGTGAAACTTGATATTGTTACATTATTTATAGTAACAGGGTTTAATAAACTAAAACCTGTGGGAGTAACCACTGCAGGAACATTCAAATTTAATTTCACATCATTTTCGAAATAATTAAGAGTAATTAATCTTGTATCTGCATTGAATGAAAATGATGCAATGGCTTCATTATTAAACAAAATATTTCTGAATACCGAGTCTGTACACTCACCAGCAATTTTGTTTGCTGATGCATATACGGGTGTAAAATCGAAATCTGCAGGTGTTGCTTTACGTAAAGTAAAGATTGTTATATCGTCACCAAAATCAAGTTTACTTTCTAAAACTACTTCATCGGCAGTTGCAGACAAGATATTAAAAACAAATTCTCCTCCATTATTATTATTATTTAATGAGAAAATACTGGAGAACACAGAAAAGGATTCTAATACCAACTCTATTTTGAGTGTTTTATCAATTCTATATGTTATTATATTATCTTGATTGCCAAACTCATAATCAGATTTTATGTCTACGTCTCCATTATCATCAAATTTCATTAACATAGTATAAGCACCAAAAGTTTCGTTAGGAGAATAGTAACCTATCCAGCCATCTGTAGGGGCTTTTAAAATATCTAGATATTCTTTTTTTAAAGCTTCAGTTCTTTCGTTTATTGATTGCTCAAAAAGCGGCTCTACATCATTATCTGTACAACTAGCTGCCAAAACCAGCACAGCAATTACAAAGATGCTTTTTATTAATTTATATATTTTTTCCATTTTATATTTTTTTTATTAGCTTTAAATACAATTAATCTGGTATAATTCCAGTTGTAACTAAATTATTCAACCTTGCTTGCAATGTATCTCTTACTACTTCCAGATCTATGTTAAAGTTGTTTTTGTAAAATTCAAGAACTAAATCTACTTTCTGTTTAATTAGCTTTCTTCCTTCATTCAGTTCTCTACAATTTACAATCTCATCTGCATCGGTAAGTGTTGAACAATCTTCTTGGTTTATAAAATCGGCTTCAAAAGTAGCTTGATCTACAACTAAAAAATGAGATATTATTTCGCAAAAATCTTCAAATTCATTTAGGGTCCCATAGTTTCTAACCATTCCTAACTTAATGGCATCATCTCTAGTTACGCCATTACTCCAGTTATTTCCAAGATATGTATCAGAAATTGTATTGAAACCAACCGGTATACCGTAATTTTGATGTACAATATGCGAAAACTCGTGATGAACCGTGGCTAGAACACCTCCGCCTGGGTTAGCTAACCAATCTCTGTTTTGAAAATCTAAACTGTTCAAATTTAACAAGGTAACTCTGGCACCTCCTTCAGCATATCCTAAAAGTCTGGTTCCATCATCATTGAAGATATAAGATCCTATATAAACCAATTCGGCCGGAAATAGTTCTTTTATAAAATTTTCTGCAGTATTGCTTGAAGTCGTATAAGGGCCTATCCATAAATAATCTACAAGTTTACTAATTGGTATAACGAAATCTGACTCTATGGGTGTAGCTCTTTGAGTTGGATCTATAAAATTATCGTTCCATCTCCATCTTGTTGCTGTACTATACCTTTCAAACAAACTTTTACCGCCATTCTGATATAAATAAATATCGTTAGGGTTTGTTATAACTGGATCGGAAGGTGGAACGTATAGTCCATTACTATCATTACTAGTACATTGTGTAAATTGTACCAAAATGATTGCTAAAATTATATATTTAATTATTTTTTTCATCTCTTTAATTATTGACTTGTTAAAGTAAATTTATATGATTCCTCATTTAATAACCTGGGTTTTCTTCAATTCCATTAGCTCTTGCTTTAGAAGGAATTTGCTCTGCCTTTCTAGCATCATTAGCCTCAAGGGTTACATCTTTGGATACGTTTCCATTTGAATCGGTTAAAATAACATGGTAAACTTCTAAGCCTAATCGCTTAATATCAAACCATCTTAAACCTTCTCTTAAAAACTCTTTTCTTCTTTCTCCTATTACAAACTCAAGCATAGCTTCCTGATCTGTACCTCCGTAGTATGTAGCAATAGTAGATAATTGAAGTTGACCGCCATTATCATATCTTTGTGGAGCCATTACATTATAATCATTAAGCGCATCGTCTAGCCTATTTAACCTTACATAAGATTCCATTCTATTTAAAATCACTTCTTCACTTCGTAGCTCTGGCATGATAAAATATGGGAATCCAGTAGTTGATGTAGTGTATTCAAATAGTTCGGTATATTTAGGTTGTGCCCTTGCAGATGATGAACTAAAACCATAACGTAAATCGCGCTGATCGACAGTAGATCCTTGTGGTCTGTTTTGAACATAAATATCGACAAAAATATCGGTATTTGCTTGATAACCTCTTGTGTATCTGTTTACCATAACACTTTGCTTTCTTACAACCATTAAATTTGATGGGTCTGTTACATCGGTAAATTGATTGGCTATTGCTACTGATCCTGATCCTGTAAATACGGCATCCATATCTCTTATATAGGTAGTGCTAACAACACCGTTTCCAAGAATTTTATTGGAATATTCAATACACTTTTCATAATCTCCTTTGAACAAAAAATATCGGGATGCAAAGGCATAAGCAGCATTTTTGTTAAAATGATATTTGCCTGTACCTACATAATACTTATCTGAAATTAACGGTAATCCATCTAATAAATCTTTTTCAATAAGCTCGTAAGTTTGTTCAATTGTACCGCGATCATAAGATACTTGTAATTTTGTTTCAGGCTTAGTGATGTAAGGAATACCTAATTCACCTTTATTAGCTTCGCTATAATGCTGACAAAATACATTTGCTAACATAAAATGGTTATATGCCCTTGTTATTAAAGCTTCTCCAATTAATGCATTTCTAAAATCTTCATCACCGCCTTCAATTTCTTCAAGTGCTGCTAATGCTTGATTTGCGTGTGCAATGGCTTGATAATTATTATCCCATAAATAAGTTGGCGTATCTTGATCTTCTTCAGAAACTACTGGCCTGTAACTATAAAGTTCTGTAGACCAATCGAATTGTGTGTTTTCTTTTATATAAGTAGCGTTGTCTGATTTCCATTCTACAAAACTATAAATAGCTTCAGAGTAGGCCGATACTAATATTTCAGAAACATCATCTAATGTTTTTATAGTTTGCCTGTTATCTGGAACTTCATCTAAATAGGAATCACATGATATAAATGATCCGATTATTATTAATGTAAGTATAAATCTTTTTTTCATAGCATTAAAAATTAAAATTAAGGGTAAAAGTATACGTACTTGTTAAGGGTAACGAAACCCCACCGGATTGAAAAAACTCAGGATCTACACCATTTAATTTATCATCTGAATATATTAACCATAAATTATGAGCCGAAAAACTGATAGATCCAGACTTCATTTTTGTTTTATCAATGATACTTCTAGGTAAATTATAGCTTAATCTGATATTTTTCAGCCTAACAAAATCGCCATCGGCTACCCTAATATCACTTTTATTATATAAGTCATATGGATTTAATCCTTGACTTCTTAAAGCTTGTGTGGCCGTTTCTGTAAGTATGGAAGGAATGTTTGTAATGTTTTCATCTCCAGGCAACGACCATCTGTTTATCAAATCGCCGGATAATGAACTGAAATCGTCATACAATCTTGCAGAGCCGTCACTTAAACGCACATCATATACATCATCTAAACGGATTTTGTTTCCGCCTCTATATGCAAAACCAAAGTTCAAACTTAAGTTTTTATAGCTAACTGTGTTATTAAACCCTCCGAAGAATACTGGTTCTGTTGGTCCCTCATATTTTACATGTTTCAATACATCTTCTCTTTCTTGTAAATTAAGTGTTTGAATGATTTCACCATCTTCACCATAAAAAGTAGGAATTCCGTTAGAATCTAAACCTGCAAAAGGAATTGAGAATAATGCACCTGCTGCATATCCTACAAAATTCCCCCCGTTTCTACTTATAGCATCTCCAATACGGTCTCTTGCATCCCATTCTGTTATTTCACTTTTCGAATGGCTAAAATTAAAATTAGAAGTCCAATTGAAATTACTGGTTTCAATGTTGGTTGTTCTTAGGCTTACCTCGAAACCATCACGATCTAACTTTCCAATATTACCTAATTTAATTCCTTCTCCACCAACACCATTGGTTTCAACAAACCCGATAAGGTCTTCAGATTTTCTTTGGTAATACTCTAGTTCAATTCCTAAACGATTATTGAAAAACGCTGTTTCTAAACCTATATTCCATTCGTATAGTTTTTCAAAAGTTAATTCGGAATTTTCCAATTGATCTATCAACAATGCAATTTCTCTTTCGGTAGCTTCGGGTCTTAACGGTTCAACACCATAAACAATTAACCCTGCGCTTGCATCGTATGGATTAGAACCAGATAGTCCGTAAGTAGATTTCAATTTTAATAAATTCACCCACCTTGCATTATCCATAAATGATTCTTGATGAATGTTCCAAGCGCCACTTAAATTCCATGTAGGCAAATAACGAGCAGCTTTAGAGTTGCCTGTTCTATTATCGCCAAAATAGGTATAGGTTCCGTTTATTATGTATCTGCTATCATAAGAATAAGCAGCAGTAGTAAAAGCTCCCCAAGCTCTATTTCTAGTTTCTTCAACCCTGAAATAATCTTCCCCCCTGCTGTCCAAAAATCTAATAAAATTAGGATCGCTAATTATTAAACCTCCTTTATCAAATAAATACCCCCATCCATCAGTGAACTCTTCCGTTCTATTACTAGATCGAATTTCTTGCCCTAATAATAAATCTACTTGATGTAAATCATTAAATGTACGTGAGTAATTAAGAGAATTTCTCATGAACAAATTATCTAATGAATTGTTTGTTGTTTTTCTGAAACCTCCATTTGGTAATACAGAATAAGGTTCTAGCTCTGGAGCATCTGGGTCATCAAATAAAAATATGTTACTATTTCTAAGCAATGGGTTATCTGCTCTGTATGCTGCTGCATTATTGGAATTTTCATGAATTGTTTGCACTGCCGAACTTCTGTATCTACGTGCCTGCAATACGGTATTGAATGTTAAATCTTTATTTATTTTCCAGTCTAAATTGGTTTGAAGAGACAAATCAATTAAGTCTAAATCAACAAAATTGTTTTGTACTTCATGTAAAATATTAAATGGCGCCCAGTTTCTTCTATAGTACTGAAGGTCTCCATTTTCATCATAAGGCGTCATGCTTCTACTAGAATAAAGAGCAAAATTAAATGGGTTGATATCGAAGTTTCTTTCGTAAACACCAGAAAGTGCATCAAACTCTCTATCTTGGGATGCAGCAATTCTTTGGTCTCTCACATTCCCCGTTAATTTGAAACCTAATACAAAATTATCTGATAAATTAAAATCAGCATTTAAATTGGTTGTATAGTTTTCTACATTATCGGCTATAGATTGTCCTTCATCTTTTAATGAGCTTACCGATGCCCTGTACCTAGCTTTATCTGTACCCGAACTGATACTAAAAGTATTAGTATAAACAAAGGAGTCTTTGAACAAAACATCAAACCAATCTGTATTTGCGTTAGAATAGCGTTGTAAATAATTGTAGTTTGGTGTTCCACCAGGGCCCCATGCTAATTCGTTATTTGTTATTTTATAAAACATGTCAGAAAAAACACCATGGTTTCTTGCTGTGTTTGAGTTTGCGATATCTATCCAGCCTTTTTCGTACAATTCTTGGTAAATACTCATTTCATCTCCTGAACTTAGGATATTGAATTGATTGTAGCTAGGTTTATTTCTAGTGGTTAAACTTGTTGTGAAATTAATAGAAGGCTTACCTGTTTTTCCTCTTTTGGTTGTAATAACAATTACACCATTTAAAGCTCTAGCTCCATATTGTGCTGTTGCCGATGCATCTTTTAAAACCGTAAAGGTTTCTACATCATCAGGACCAATACCAGCAGTGGAAGAGCTAAGTATTGTTTCAAGGTTACCTGTAGTAATGTCTTGATTTGATAATTCAACAGCATCTTCTAAAACAACACCATCAATTACCCATAATGGCTTATTTGCACCATTAATAGAAGCATTACCTCTAATTCTGATTACTGGCGCTGTACCAAAAGTACCCGATGCGTTTTCAATTTCAACACCAGCTACTTGACCTTGTAGGCCTCTACTAATATCGGCAACACCTTCCAGTCTAATATCGCTTGCGTTAAGTGTAGATGCAGAACCTGTAAATAATTTTCTGTCAATTTTCTGGTAACCAGTTACCACTACAGTATCTAAACCTTCTAAATCCTCTGCTAAAACAACATTAACGGTTGTTTTAGAACCTACGGGAACTAATTGGGTTTTCATACCAATAAAACTAATTTTCAATACGCTATTTTCAGCAGCTGTAATTGAATAGTTTCCATCAAAATCGGACACCACGCCCCTATTAGTGCCCTCTACAATAACAGTGGCACTGCTTAGTGGTATGCCATCAGCATCCGTAATTTTTCCAGTAATTTTTTTGTCTTGGGCATAAGAGAGTTGTATTGATAATGCCATAAAAAGCATTAACAAACCCGTCAACTTTTTTTTCATACAATAAATATTTGAGTTAGTCAATTACAAACATGCTAATATTATCTTAAAAAAACAAAAAATAACTCTTAAAAAATTTAACAAAATCTATAAAACATTTTAATTTATTGAAATAACCTTAAAAATAAGAGGTGTTTTACATATAATTATTAGTGATTTCTTCTTAAAAATAAATTTTTAATAATTATGTTTTGTGTAGTTCACATAAGAGCATGCTAAAATTATTCTCATTAATAAAAATGATAAAATAAAATTATAGATTTGACAATATTATTAGCCTTATGTTATTAAAAAACCATTCAAAATTAGCTTTGGAATGCGGCACAGACGAGGCAGGACGTGGGTGTTTGGCGGGTCCGGTTACTGCTGCTGCGGTTATATTACCCCTAACTTTTGAAAATTCACTCTTAAACGATTCAAAACAATTAAGCGAGCACAAAAGAGATTTACTTAAACCCATTATAGAACTTGAAGCCTTAAATTTTGGTGTTTCGCATGTATTTCAAGAAGAAATTGACCAAATAAATATTTTAAATGCTTCCATTTTGGCCATGCACCAATCTATTTCCCAATTAATCACGCAACCCGAATTTATAATTGTTGATGGCAACAGGTTTAAACCTTATGGTACTATTCCTTTTGAAACCATTATAAAAGGTGACGGCAAATATTTAAGTATTGCTGCTGCATCCGTTTTAGCAAAGACATATAGAGATGCTTATATGAACACCATTCATGAAGAATTCCCTATGTACAATTGGAAACAAAACAAGGGTTACCCAACTAAAGAGCATCGAGAAGCCATTCGTAAATACGGCGTAACTAAATACCATCGAAAATCGTTTCGGTTATTGCCCGAACAATTGAAATTAGATATTTAACTCATTACATTGCTATATTTTTACACGCTATAAATTGAAAAATATGTAGGTTTGTATAAATTAATTCATTTTATGAGACTCCTTGGTTTTACCCTCTTATTATTTGTTGTTTTTAGTTGTTCCAACGTTGAAAAAAACAGGACCAATCTTATTGATTTTGTTCCAAATAATGCATCTATCATTATAAAAACATCGAATCTTGAAGATTTAAAGAGCAGTATCAAAAACAGTGATTTTCTGAATAAATTCTCAAAAACATCTGCTTTTAAAAATTTAGAGACCAAGCTTGAAAACTTAAAACTTTTGAAACCAAATGGTGAATTGCTTATTTGTTTTTCAAATGATGGTAACGATAGTTTACAATATTCCATCATCACCAAATTTACGCCTCAACTATTTAAAAGAGATTCTATTAAAAATTATATTGAAGAATCATTAACATACGAAAACCAAACGTTAACAAAATCTACATTCAACAATAATACATTCTACAGTACTATAATAGATAGTACTTTTTTTGCAGCTTCATCAAAAGACGTTATCAATACTGTTTTAGCCAATTCCAGTATGAACGATGAATTGACGAAAATTTACAATTCTACAAGTAACGATAAAACATTTTCTATTATTATAAATGCTAATTCACCTTTTATAAA
Source organism: Mariniflexile fucanivorans (assembly GCF_004341235.1). Lineage (GTDB taxonomy): Bacteria > Bacteroidota > Bacteroidia > Flavobacteriales > Flavobacteriaceae > Mariniflexile > Mariniflexile fucanivorans. Next base: position 17,124 of record NZ_SLUP01000001.1, on the reverse strand, counting down.
ATCGTTTTTTATTGAAGAATCTTTAAAACTAAGCACTTTCACCAATTATATAGCTATTGATGTAGATTTGAAACAAGATTACATTTATATAAATGGTATTACAAAAGCGACCGATTCCACCAAAATTTTAAATAATGTTTTTAGAAATACCATTCCGCAGGAAAATCAAATTCAAAATATAACACCTTTTGATAGTGATGGTTTTATGAGTTTCACTTTTAAAAATTTCAAAACTATTGAAGGCAATTTAAAAGCGCTTAACAAGATAGACTCTACTTCTGTTAGCGTGCCTATTTTTGATAATATTATTGAAGTTGGTGTTATATATCAAAATGAAAATCGTGCTATTGTATTAAATTCCATCGATTTTATTTCAACAGAAGATGCCCTTATTGGCGAACAAACTATTGTTGATAATTATAGAGGCATAGACATATACAGTTTGAGTAAACCAGAATTGTTTGTTAATACGTTTTCACCTTTAATCAAGAACATAAACACAGATAAATACTGTATTCTAGACAACTTTTTCGTGTTTTCTAATCATACAGATTTGTTACAAAGCATCATTGCCAACTACCAAAACAAAACCACATTTGGTGAATTGGATACTTTTAAGAAAGCGAAAGAACAGCTAAGTAACGCTTCGTCTTTACTACTAATTGCTAACAGTAAATCTTTAAAGTCTGTTTTAATTGAAAATTTTAAAGACGATCTAGATGACACTTTTGGCAACTATAGCACTTCTGCATTACAGTTTATTTACGATTCTAACTTTGCCCATTTAAACGCCATCATACAAAAAAGTAAAACGATAGCAATTCAAAACTCGGTTTCTGAAGAATTAAACATCAAACTGGCTTCAGACATTCTAACAAAACCTCAATTTGTAACCAATCATTTAACGAAAGAAAAAGAAATTGTTGTTCAAGATGTTAAAAATAACCTTTATTTAATTTCCAATAAAGGCAAAATTCTTTGGAAAAAACAATTGGAAGGCGCTGTTTTAGGCACTATTGAACAGATTGATATTTATAAAAACGGCCGCTTACAATTAGCTTTTGCAACTCCAAACCGTGTGTATGTTATAGATAGGGATGGTAAAGATGTAGCTCCTTTTCCAGGTAAATTTAATGATGAAATTACACAACCTTTATCGGTTTTCGACTATGACAAAAATAAAGATTACCGCCTATTGGTTACACAAGGAAAAAACATTTTGATGTACAATAAAAACCTTCAAACGGTTGGTGGTTTCAATTTTAAATCGGCTAAAGATGCTATTTTAAGTCAGCCAAAACATTTTAGAATAAGCCGTAAAGACTACATAGTTTTTAAAACCCAAAACACCATTCATATAATTGATAGAGTTGGGAACAAAAGAGTTTCACCAAAAATATCGGGTAACCTCTCTAATCAACCCATTTTTTTGTACAATGACAAATTTACTACCACAACCTCCAACGGACAATTAATTTCTGTAGATACCAGAGGTGGTATTTCTTTAGAAAATTTAAACCTTTCTGAAAAACATAATTTAGAAGCTTCAAGTAAAACATTGGTAACGCTTAGCGAAAACAAACTAAACATAAAAAGTAATGAGGTAGAATTGGATTTTGGTACATATACTAGACCCGAACTATTTTACATAAAAGATAAAATTTACGTTGCTATTACCGATTTGCAAACCCAAAAAGTGTATCTGTATGATAGTCTAGGAAACCTATTGCCATATTTCCCTTTATATGGAAATTCGGAAATAACGCTAGACAATATTAATAAGGATAACAGCTTAGAATTTGTAACCAAAGGCGAAAACAATTCAATATTGCTTTACCGCATTAATTAAACCTTAATATATTCCATTTATAATATCATATTCTAAAGAATTTTTATATAACCTTTTCTATATGAAAAAGTAATTTTATCTTTAGGGCTGCTATTATTCAATAATTATCCATGAAGATCAATACATCATTCCATCCGTTATTTTGCTTTTTGGTTTTTTTAATCAGTTTTAGTGTTACCAGCCAAAATGCTTGTAGCACTTATTATCCATTTAAAGAAGGTACTAAATTTCAAATTACAAACTTTGATAAAAAAGGCAAAAAAGAAAGTGTTGCAGATCACCAAATTTTAAGTATAACAAACAACGTTGCAACAATAAGCACAAAAGTTTCTGATGAAAAAAACAAAGAAATAGCCACTAGCACTTTTGAAGTAACTTGTAGTGGAGAAGGCATTTCAATAGATTTTAAATCTTTAATGAATCCGGAATTGCTTAAACAATACAAAGACATGGAAATAGACATGACTGGCACTAATATTATATTTCCAAACAAACTAAATGTTGGTGAAAGATTGCCCGATGCTAGTTTAAACATGTCCATTAATATGGGGGGCTTGAAAATGAACATGAATATTGACATGATAAATAGAAGCGTTAATGCACAAGGAAGTATTACCACCTCTGCAGGAACTTTTAATTGTTTCGCTTTAAGTTATGATACAGAAATGAAAATGGGCATTAAACAAACCTTTACAATAAAAGAATGGATTGCAGAAGGCGTTGGTACTGTAAAAACCGAAACCTATAACAAAGGAGGAAAACTTATGGCTTACTCTGAACTTACCAGTATTACAAAATAATTAAAATATAACGATAACCAAATCGAAAGTCCTCGAATCTGAGAACGTCAAAGTGTTATGCTTTGGCGTTCTTTTTTTATGGGTTTTTCTTTTGAAATTAGTACTATTGTACTATTAAAAAACAAACCATGATTTCAAGAAAAAACGCTTCCATTTCAAAGTTCATTATTCATAAAGTTGGTAATAAATTTAATGATACCAAAAATGCTTTTTCAGAAAAGTTAGTAGATTTTGATGAAGCCAGTTACGATCTCATGCTGCCTTTTTTATTAAGACCTTTCGGAAGCGTGGTTCAAAGCTACAGGTTTAACCATCATGCTAATATTTCACTAAACGAAATTAATAGCTATAGTGCACAAATTTTTAGTGACGAAGAAACTTTTATAGACGTATCAAAACACATTGTTACGCATTTATTTGAACAATCAACTTCTGCACAAATAAAAACGGGTGATGTATTAGTCGTTATGTTTGAAGGCATCGAATTTAATGAAATTACCACCAACGCACTCGGCATTTTTAAAATTGAAAGTAAAGTCAATTTCTTTCAAACCTATTTAGAAAACAATAGTTATGATGTATTGGTTCAAAAAGGAATTTCATCTAAAAAAGTAGATAAAGGCTGCATCATTTTAAACCAAACAGATACCGAAGGCAATATTATTTTAAGCGTAGATAATAATAGTTATGATGCTCAATATTGGCTAAACCAATTTTTAAACATTAAGTATGCCGATGATGCCAATAACCACACACAACAATATATAGAGTTATGTAAAGATTTCTCGACCGAAATTTTAAAAACAACCTACGGTGCCCAAGAACAGAATACGTTTTTAGCAAAAACAATCGATTTTTTTAAGGAAAATGAAGTAGTAAATGTAGAACGTTTTAAAGACGAACTTTTTGAAGAAGACAAACACCGAAACTTATTTGACGATTATAAAAGAACATTTGAAGACGAAAAAAACCTAGTACTTAGAAATCAATTTGACGTTGCCGAAAGTGTTGTAAATAAAGAAAAGAAAAAGTTTAAAACCGATATAAAACTAGATACCAACATACAAATAAAACTAGATATTGATGCACCAGACGCTTCTGCCGAATATCTAGAACGTGGGTATGATGATGAAAAGAAAATGCATTTTTATAAGGTATTTTTTAATGTGGAGAATTAATAATTATATGTTTTCATTTTGTAAGAAAAAAGAGAAACTAACCTTTTAAGCAGTCTCGGATACAATGTTCTAATTGGATGGCAATTCTGATTTAGAAATTACAAATGAACGTTTTTAATGTTTTGTTTCTAAAATCAAAGCTTCTCCCTAAACTTGATAAAACCAAAAACTTCAATAATATTTTCAGTTTCTTTTATTCTATAAACTATAGTATAGCCTTTAAAAGTTAAATCTCTTATAGTTGAATCTTCAAAATAAATGGACTTTTTATTACCATAAGGCAAATCGGCAATATTGGAAATAGCTTTTATTATATCTACTTTAAATTTTCTAGCAGCTTCAGGTTTATCTTTGGCAATATATTCAACTTGATCTGCAAGTATTAAAGAAAAACTCTTTAAAATTTTAATTTTCATACTTTAAAATACGTTCTTCCATAACAGCATCTAATTCTTCAAGTGATAAAAATTCGGCATCTCCAGAATCTATAGATTTCAATTCGTTATTGAGGTATTCAATAACAGAAGACTCCGAATCATCAATAATCTTTAAATCTTCAGATTTAAATTGACTAAGCAACCACAGTAGTTTGGTGTATATCTTTCTGCTTACTTGCAATTTTATCGTTTCCATAACATAGTATGTTTATTCAAATTTACAAAAATACAATGAATGCTTTTTAAACCAGAACCAAAATTTAATTATCATAAACACTTTACAATATATTGTTGGATTAGCCCAAGTATTTAGAATGTGATTATGAAAAGAAAATACATTTTTACAAAGTATTTTTTAATGTGGAGAATTAGTTAGATTTAATCTAAATTTATTTCCACCCTATTTTTAAGTTTTTATAAAGAATACAACCTAAATGTTTTATTCTTAACTTTGGGTATGGGAGATAAAAATAACGACAACAAATTCAATTACGAAGCTGAACTATCCAAACTTCACACAGACCTCGTTCATCTTCAAGAATGGGTAAAAAAAGAAGGCTTAAAAGTGGTGATTGTTTTTGAAGGACGCGATGCATCTGGTAAAGGTGGTACCATTAAACGATTTACCGAACCCCTAAACCCACGTGTTTGCAAAGTTGTTGCACTTGGTGTACCCACCGAAAAAGAAAAAACACAATGGTACTTTCAACGCTATGTTTACCACCTGCCAGCCGCTGGTGAAATTATTCTTTTCGATAGAAGTTGGTATAATAGAGCCGGTGTAGAAAAAGTAATGGGTTTTTGTACCGACCAGGAATATAGAGAGTTTTTACGTTCCTGCCCAGAGTTTGAACGTATGCTCGTACGGTCTGGAATTATATTATTAAAATATTGGTTTTCGGTGAGTGATGAAGAACAGGAAAAACGTTTCAAGAACAGAATTTCCAATCCATTAAAGCGATGGAAATTTAGCCCTATGGATATAAAATCGCGCTCCAAATGGTTAGAATACTCTAAAGCCAAAGATGATATGTTTGCCTTTACCGACACCAAACAAGTGCCGTGGTACGTTGTAAAATCGGATGATAAAAAAAGGGCCAGATTAAATTGTATTAGTCATGTTTTAAGCCAAATTCCGCACGAAAAAATGGATATTAAGCCCATAAAACTTCCAGAATTACCAGATTATAAAGACTATGTACGCCCACCTATGGATTACCAAACCTTTGTTCCTGAAAAGTATTAAATAATTTTAGGTATTTTAAAAAAAGCTGGATTTTACAAGCAATAAATATAATTTCGATTTATACCAAAAAAAAATCACTAGAACAGAACTTTATATTTGTATTGAGCAAATCAACATGAAACTTAGTGTGAATAAACTCGCTTTGAGGCCTTAGTAACTTTCACTTAACTTCGTTTTCTATATTTTTTCCCTGAAATATTTCTACATATAATCACGCAACCTTTAATGACTTTTTGCATCTTTGGATGAATACAACCCATAAATAATTTATTTTTCAAACGAAAAACAATAAAGACTACATTTAAATAAAAAAAACATATGAAAACATATTATTCACCTTTAGTTAAAGTATTCTTCTTTATAATATTAGTAAGTTGTAATAATAAGAACACAAAAACAACAGTAAATCATCCGGAAATAGCTCAAAACAGTGTTGTTAGTAGTAAAATATCAAGTGAAAGTACTATTACTGTTAATGGGCAAATCTACAATTTGGAAACAGATCCATGTGTTCTTCAAGATAATAATGACCACAAATTACTCACATTTAAAGGAAAAAACGATGATATGGACTATAACCTATCCATTACCTTAGGGACAACAACTCCAACTTTTGAAAATGGAAATTATATACTCTCTTATGATGAAAACCAAGTAAATTTTCTTGTTTTAGTATTTTATACGGAAGATGGTGCTTACGCAAATACGACCAGCACTCCAGTTGTTTATACAAAAAACGGGAATAGCAGTACTGTATCATGTAACAATATAAGTTTAGAACATAATTTACAAGAATCACCAAACATGACCATTAGCTTCAAATTAACCTGTAACATGGAATAAATTACATTCTTAAGCAAGTATTAAGTTAGGGCACGTTAAATTTTCAATTGCTTTCTTTTAAATAAAAACAATCAATTTAAACACATGAAAAAAATCACCTTGTTATTAACTTTAGTCTTTATTATTTTTTCTTGTTGTAAAAAAGATAATGATGTTACAAACACCTGTAACGTTTCTAATCCTGTTGAAGATTTAACTTGGTTAAAAGAACAGATTCAAGAACTAGAAAATACATCTTCATACGAATCTAAAGAAACTTACATTTTGCAAACTAAACATGATGGCAATAGTCTTTTTATTTTAGGCAACTGCTGTGCCGCATGTAACAGTGTTTCAACAGTTTATAATTGTGAAGGTGAAATGATTGGATATATTGGCGATGATACTTTTAATTTCAATTTGATTGAAAATAGCACCATAATTTGGAAAGCAGAAAATTCTATTTGTTTTTAAAAAACTCAGCTTCAAAAAGTGCACTAAAGTGTTTCAGTAACTTTTCCTTAACCTCATTTTCATCCACTGTTTTTTGAGCCAGTTCAACATTTAAAGATGTTACGGCTTTCCCACGAATGCCGCAAGGTATCATCAAATCGAAATAACCCAAATTGGCATTTACGTTCAATGCAAAACCATGCATGGTTACCCATCTGCTTGCACGCACGCCCATAGCGCAAATTTTTCTAGCAAATGGTGTCCCAACATCTAGCCAAACGCCTGTTTCCCCTGGACTTCTTTCAGCTTTTAAGCCATATTCATCAAGGGTTAGAATAATCATTTCTTCTAAAAAACGAAGGTATTTATGGATGTCTGTAAAAAAATTATCTAAATCTAAAATGGGATAACCCACAATTTGACCAGGGCCATGATACGTGATATCGCCACCTCGATTAACTTTATAAAACGATGCGTTTTTAGCTTTTAGTTGCGCTTCATCAACCAATAAGTTCGAAATATCGCCACTTTTTCCCAACGTATAAACATGCGGATGCTCTACAAACAGAAAGTAGTTTTTTGTTTCAAAATTACTATTGTCTTTTCTATTTTTAATTTTAGCGTCAACAATAGTTTTAAAAAGTTGTTCTTGGTAATCCCAAGTTTCTTTGTAATCTTTTAAACCTAAATCTTGTATTTCAATCGTTTTATTCAAAATATTAATCTTCTAAAATAACTTCCAAATTTAAAGCTTCAGGGTTCGATACGTAATCCATAAAGCCATATTCTACGGTAACCGTTTTTCTATCATCACTAAATAGAGCGGTTTCATTTGATACTGACTTAATACGCTTTGGAAAATGATAATTTAGTTTATAAGTTGAAGAACCAAACATCATGGCCATTTGCCCTAAACTATCGGTTACTTGTTTGTAGGCCTCTTTGTCTGTTATTTTGGCAGTACGTTTAAATGTTTTTCCATTGTATTCATAGTTTAGTTCCGTACTTTCATCACCACCAAATGAAGAAAATGGGCTGTTTGCAGTGTTTGCTTTTTCTTTTCCTTTTAAATCACCAAAGCTTTTCATGGCTTTAAACATATCTTGAAGTTCACTTACTTCTTTAAAATCTGTAAACATATCAAATTTCATCTGTGAAGTTTTAGGATCCATGAGCATATGCATGCTAAAAGGCTCTAAACTTTTTAATTTTTGCTGCTCTTCGGCTGGTAAATCAGCAATACTATCTCGCATGGTGTGAAATAATTCTTTAAAGCTAAAAGTAGAATCGATGGCTTTTTCTTGTTTATCACTTAATTTATCACCTGCCATTTGCATAAGCTGTGTACCATCAAACGAAAACTCCATTTTGCCTGAACCATCGTCATTGATATAAATATTTTCAGAAAATTGACAACTATTCAACACCACTGAAATAGCCAAAACAACAAAGGCATAAAACCTATTCATATTTTTATTTTTACAAATTACCGCACAAATATAGGGTTAATTTTTGGGATTATTCAAGATTACCAAGGCTGCAATAACACCCGGCACCCAGCCACAAACCCACAATAGGAAGACAATAAAAATAGAGCCACAGCCTTTATCGATAACGGCTAATGGCGGACAAATAATAGACAGTATAACTCTCCAGAAACTCATGATTTGATTTATTTAATTGATGATTACTAACATGACGTTTTTTATCAGCTTTTGTTACACTTACTTTTAAAATAATAGTGCTAAATTTAAAATAAAATATAGTAGTTTAGTGGCATGAGAACCAACTTGTTTTTATTGTTTTTGGTATTGACGGCCTTTTCTGCAAAAGCACAATACCGTTTTACTGGCCATGTGGATAATACCCAATGGCATAACAATGTTTACCTCTCAATTATTGAAGATTACCGAAAAATATCGGGTGTTTATACAGAACAAATTATTGCCAAAACCAATACCGGTAGCTTAGGGTACTTTAAATTTACAGGCAATCAACTTGAAAATGAAAATAGAATTTACAGAATTCATGTGGATAATTGTTTTGATGATTCATTAAACAGAAATCACTTTGATGGGCATTGTGACGATAGTAAAGAAGTTATTTTTATAGCTAAAAACACCGATTCTATTGAGTTTCCGTTTACGTTTGATAAACAAATGTTTTGCGACATCAATTCCAGTAATGAAAAATCGACCGTTTTTGTTAAAGTTGATTCGATAAGAGAAGAAATGAAATTTGCCTTTAGTGAATACCGAAGTGAAGCCAACCGTAAACTAAACAACAAAAAATGGTTTAAGACATTACAGGATTTTGGTGAAAAATTGGACGAACCTATTGCAGAACTTTATATTTATTCATTTTTGTCTGATAGAACAAATGACCTGCATGAGCATTATTTGGAAGACCTAAAAAGTAATTCCTATTATGATAATTTACTTCTCAGATTAACCAAACAATACCCAAATTCTCCTTACACCAAACAATATAAAGCAGAATTGACTTCAGATGAATTCATAATCAACCAAAATACAAGCTCCAGTTTTAATTGGAATTATGTAGTTTATCCGCTTTTAGTTTTGTCTTTAATTGGCAATTTTTGGTTTTGGCTTTCGCGAAAAAAACATCAAACCAAAACAATTAAAGAAGCCAAGGAACAACTTACCAAACAGGAACAAAATATTTTGAATCTTTTATTGGAGGAAAAGTCGAATAAAGAAATAGCCGACGCGCTTTTTGTTAGTTTAAGTACTGTAAAAACACATGTAAACAACATTTACAAAAAAATGAACGTGCAATCTAGAGACGATATTAAATCACTGTTTAATAGCTAATTATAAAAATTCAACCTAGGTACTAGTACCAATTTCAACCCTCATTTTTATAAAGTTATGAATCGATTTTATGATGTTTGCGGCATTATTAATTTAAAAACCCAAACATTATGAATTTTTCAATGAACACAATTCAAACAACTAAATCTAAATTATTATTAATTTTTTGCCTATTTGTCTACGCTACAAATTTCTCTCAGGAAGTTGCAACGAATGCAAATGCAGGCGTTTTATCCTTTAAAACCGATGAAATAGATTATGGAAGCATTCAACAAAATGCCGATGGCGAACGTACCTTTACATTTACCAATACGGGTAAATCACCTATTGTCATCTCTAATGTAACCACATCTTGTGGCTGTACCGTACCATCATATTCAAGAGAGGCTATTCTACCTGGAAAATCTAGCGACATTAAAGTAAAATATGCGACTAACAGAATTGGTGCTTTCAAAAAAACAATCACCGTAATTTCTAATGCTTCAGAAACCAATAAAGTATTACGCATCAAAGGCGTGGTTTTAACTCCAGAAGTAACTGTTAAATAACTTCTAGGTTGGCTTTTTTCCTAATAAAAAAATCTATCAAAAAGTTGTATGCTAATTTTTTGAAAATAATGTAATTTTGCAGGCGTTGTCGCAAAAGACAGCATTCAAAATAAATTAGCATGCAGCTTTCAGAACAAGAATTAGTTAGAAGAGAAAAATTAGCAAAATTACGCGAATTAGGTGTTAACCCCTATCCCGCAGATTTATACCCTGTAACACACACTTCCAAACACATTAAAGACCAATTTGAAGTTGGAAAAAAAGTGGTAATTGCCGGAAGGTTAATGATGATAAAGGTACAAGGAAAAGCCAGTTTTGCCGATTTACAAGATGCTGACGGAAAAATACAAGTATATTTTAACCGTGATGAAATTTGCCCCGGAGACGATAAAGTAAAATACAACGAAGTTTTCAAAAAACTGTTGGATTTTGGCGATTTTGTGGGCGTTGAAGGCGAATTGTTCACCACTCAAGTGGGCGAAAAAAGTGTTCGTGTTAAAGATTTCACCTTGTTAAGTAAAGCTTTAAAACCATTACCGCTTCCAAAAGAAAAAGACGGTGTGGTATTTGACGCTTTTACCGATCCCGAACAACGTTATAGACAGCGTTATGCCGATTTAGTAGTAAATCCGCAAGTGAAAAACGTATTTGTTAAGCGTACAAAACTATTCAATGCCATGCGTCAGTTTTTTAATGACGCTGGATATTTCGAGGTTGAAACTCCCGTTTTACAACCTATTCCAGGTGGTGCTGCGGCGCGTCCATTCACAACGCATCATAATGCTCTAGATATTCCTTTATACATGCGAATTGCCAACGAGCTGTATTTAAAACGCTTAATTGTTGGTGGTTTTGATGGTGTTTATGAGTTTTCTAAAAATTTTAGAAATGAAGGGATGGACCGTACCCACAATCCAGAGTTTACCGCTATGGAAATTTATGTAGCTTACAAAGACTATAACTGGATGATGGATTTCTGCGAACGTTTGCTAGAATATTGTGCTATAGCTGTAAATGGCACCACTAAAGCAACCTTTGGGAAACACGAAATAGACTTTAAAGCACCCTATGCCAGGGTTACTATGGCAGATTCCATAAAACAATTTACAGGTTTTGATATTTCTGGAAAAACCGAAGACGAAATTAGAACTGCAGCAAAAAGCATGGGCGTTGAAGTAGATGACACCATGGGCAAAGGCAAATTGATTGATGAAATTTTTGGCGAAAAATGTGAAGGCAATTATATACAGCCAACTTACATTACAGACTACCCAAAAGAGATGAGCCCATTGTGTAAAGAACACAGAGAAAACCCTGAATTAACGGAGCGTTTCGAGTTAATGGTTTGTGGTAAGGAAATCGCTAATGCTTATTCCGAATTAAATGACCCAATTGATCAACGTGAGCGTTTTGAACACCAAATGGAACTTGCCAAAAAAGGCGATGATGAAGCTACGGGTACTATAGATTACGATTTTTTACGTGCTTTAGAATACGGTATGCCTCCAACATCGGGTATGGGAATAGGTATGGATAGACTAATTATGTTTTTAACTAATAATCAAAGTATTCAAGAAGTTTTGTTCTTTCCGCAAATGCGTCCAGAGAAAAAAACGGTTGAATTAAGCGATTCTGAAAAAGCTATATTCGAAATATTAAAAATTCAAAAAAGCATGTCTTTAAACGACTTAAAATCGCAATCTGGTTTAAGCAACAAAGCTTGGGATAAAGGCATTAAAGGTTTAACAAAACACAAGTTAGCAAACGTTACCAAAACGGATGATGATTTAGTTGTTGAACTGGTTTAGCATATAGCTTTCCATAAAACCATACATTTAAAAAAAGAATCACTATCATGTGGTTCTTTTCTCATTTAAAAAACAACGTACTAAAAAGTTCCAAAAGCATTAAACCAATAGAAATTAAACAAGTCTAAAGCAAAATAAAAGATTAAAAAACTTTAGCTTAACCTAATTTTTTTACAAGTTTTTGTAATTATCTTTAGAGTTTTTAAAATATTATAATTAGTAATCAATGTTCAAAAAAATAATTGTTTATTGTTTTGTACTCACACTTTTTTCTTTTAGTGTTCTTAATAATTTTAGGGAGTTAGTTATAAAAAAACTAAATGAATACACCGAAAATTATCCAGAAAAAATATATGTACAAACCGACAAACCTTATTATACCATGGGTGATGCTATTTGGTTTTCAGCCTATTTGGTAAATGGTACTGACCACAAAAAGTCCGACAAAAGCAATATCATTTATGTAGAACTTATAAATGATAAAGATTCAATTGTATCACAAAAAAAACTTTACACAAACAATATAAGTGCTGCTGGAGATTTTGAAATAAAAAAGGAGTGGAAACCTGGCAACTATTTATTAAGAGCTTATACAAACTACATGAGGAACGGCAGTTCTGATTATTTTTTCAAAAAGGAAATTACTATTTGGAGTTTTAAAACCGATGAAGTTTTAAAAAACACAAACTCAGAATCATCTAGTAACATCGAAATTTCCGAAGTAACAGAACGTCCTGAAATTGATTTTTATCCAGAAAGCGGCTATTTAATAAACGGCATACCTTCTAAAGTTGCCATTAAAGTTAAAGACAAACTAAACAGAAACATTTCTATTGAAGGCGAAATCAAAGATTCTGATGATGTTATAATTACCACTTTCAAAACCTATGAATTTGGGTTAAGCCTTTTAAATATAGTGCCCAAATTAAACAAAACCTATTATGCCAGTGTATTTATAAACAATAAGGAAATTAAATATCCACTACCCAAAGCTTTACCCCAAGGCTATAGTTTAAACATGAAAAATAATGGTAGCGAAATTATTTTAAAAGCCTTAGGTAATAGCCCCATCGGTTTAAAAAATTCATTTTTAGTGGCACATCAAAGAGGCAAAATAGTTTATGAGAAATTGGAAACCGAAGCTGTTAATGAGTATGCAGTTAAATTAAACACGTCCCAATTACTTGATGGCGTTACCAGCTTTACTTTATTCGACAATAGTGGAAAACCTGTTTGTGAACGGTTGGTGTTTATTGAGAATTCCAATAATAAAATAGATGTAAACATTACTAAAGATAAAAACTCATATAAAATAAGGGAAAAAGTTACTTTACAAATTGACCTTAAAGATATAATTGGTAATCCTATTTCTGGAAATTTATCCATGTCCATTACCGATTTAGATATTGTAGAGAAAAATTCAAGGAATGAGAACATAAAAACCTACTTGCTACTTAATTCAGATTTAAGAGGCTATATTGAAAACCCTGGATATTTCTTTGAAAAAGAAAACGACCCCAAGCGTCGTTACTTATTGGATTTAATAATGCTTACAAACGGTTGGAACCGATTTATTTGGAATGATATTTTATATAATTCACACCAAAAGAATGACCAGTTTAAAATAGAAAAAGGACTTTATATTGCTGGACAAACCCAAGCTTTAAAAGAAAAAGGCCAAGGCATTACAGCCACAACAAGACTTACATTTCTTGATGCTACACCAAGTCAGGAAATAAAACAATCCAGCATAAATGGAATTTTCAATTTTGGCCCTTATGTTTTTTATGATTCTATTCCAACACTTATAGAAGCGCGTGTTAAAGATTTTAAAAGCGATGCCCCAAAAAATAGAGATATAAATATTTTATTACGAAACAACAATTATCTTAGTCCGCTAAGATCCCATAACAATGTTTTAAAACAAAACAAGTTTGATAAAACTGTTCTCACAAACTTCATTAAACAATCGCAAAGAGTTTTTGAAATGGATGCTGAATATTTAAAAGGTGCTCAAAAATTAGATGAGATATTGATAACCGCTAAGTTAAAAACAAAAGAAGAAAAACGCGAGGAAGAGCTTGATGACAGAACATCTTATGGAGGTTTTCAAACACATAGATTAGATATAAACGACATTACCGGAGCAGAATCTTTAAGTGTTTTTGATTTACTAAGGCGACTACCAGGATTATCCATTATTAACGACTCCATATCTATTAGAAATGGTGGTACACCACGCATCATTTTAGATGGATTTCCCGTAGAAATGGATGATATTTCTTTTTTAAGAGGATCCGACATTGAATTTATTGATATTTTAGCTGGAGTTTCCGCTTCTGCTTTTAGTAGGGGCGGAAATGGCGTGGTTGCCATATACACAAAACTAGGAAATGGCAACATTAAAAATATAAAACGCCAACCAGGAATTATAGACTTTTATTATCCAGGGTTTTATACTGCTAAAGAATTTTATTCGCCCGATTATGCTGATAGTTTTAACGATAATTCAAAACAAGATATTAGAACAACGCTCTATTGGAATCCAAAAATAACGCTTAGCAACGCTAATCATAAAGCAGAAATTTCTTTTTTCACAAGCGATACCAGAAGTAAATACGCTATAGAAATTGAAGGTTTAACTGAAGACGGAGTTCCAATACATCACTTAACTACTCTACAGGTTGATTAAGCATCTATTTTTTCAATAAACAAAAACAAAAAGCCCAGTAACCAAAATTACTGGGCTTTTACAAACTAACCAACTAAACTTAATTTATTACTAAACTAATAACTACTATGTAATTATTATATGTTTCCAATAAATAACTATACAAATTGAAGCATTTTGTTCCATGTAATAAAACTATTTAGAAATGTTTAACACATTAAATTAATATTTTAAATTTTATTTAAGATAAAACGTGTTAATTGTTAATTTTTTAAGAAATAAATAGCCATTCTATAACATAAAAAAGCAATTAAAAACGCCCTAAAAAGCTTAACTTCGTAAGTCTTAAAAATTTCTATATTTTTACAAAATGCTAAAAAATATTGCGGTTCTAATTACTTGCTGCTTCGGTTTTATTTTAACGGCCCAAGAGCAAGACAGTTTATCTTTTAAAAATGGCATTGAAAAACCTAGCATTTTAAGCACCCATCATTTTGGTATTTTTAGCTCTCGCATTAATAGCAACTTTAAATTAGCCCCTAATAAAAACCCTTCTTTAACATTTACATCAGTAAGTGGCAACAACTTTCACCCTTTTGTTGAAACTTATATACCAAAAGACCCCGAAGTAAGAAAAGAACAAAGTAAATTACTATGGTATCATAGAAATTTTCATTTTGAAAATCAAGAAACCACTCCTGCAGATTACATGAACATCGTTATAGATGCTATAATTAAAGAATTTAGATTTGGCATCAATATACCTTTAAATAAAAAAAACGAACTCGATATAACCTTACGTTCTTATTTAATCACCAAAGGAAAATATCCTTTTTCTCTTTTTACTGGCGACGAAAGTATTGAATGGTTTCACAGTAATATTATGGGTGGTGAAGACCCTTATGGAAGACGTTACTACGGATTAAATCAAGTGAATTTTAAATATCAAGATAGAAACGGAAATACACTCGAATTAAACAATAATGATTTCTTTTTGGGAGGCATCGAACTTAACCACCATTACTACCCATCTTTTTCAATAAATAAAACTAAAAATATATACATCAATTTTGGAAGTCATTTAGGAATTAATACTTCTAAATTTAATTCATCTATAGATTTTGGTCTTTCAGCAAATGCTATTAAGAAAATAGAAATAAAAAACAATTATGAATTTAATGCTGGGCTAGGGTTGAATGTACTTCGAAAAAATATCATTAATTTTAAAGAAGTCATTGATTTAGGAAACAATCGGTATTTAGGTACTTTAGATGCAGATTTTGAAATAGCCAAATTCACGAAACGAAAAAATTACAATGCCTTTAGTGTTAACTATCAAATTCAATCTAGTTACAACCAACGAGAAGAATCCGATTATTACAGAATGATTGGTAAATGGGAAGAAATAAATGGCGGTTGGCAACATGGTTTTGAAACCTTATACAAAAATTTATCATTCTGGACATTTATGTACACCTACGGACGCCCAAACTTAACCTTGTCTGTATATTTTATAGAAGATTTTCGGGTAAACAATGCGCCCGATTTTCAAACAGGCATTAGTTTAAAACTGCCTATCTTTAAATAACACTTCTTGTTGGGCGTTATCACAAGGGTCGGGCTTTTCGCTATATCTTTTTACGTCATTGCGAAGAAAATTTCTAATTTTCTGTGGCAATCTCTTAACTCGTAATGATGCCTATTTGCAATGGTAAAAAGGATGCCACTTCAAATGCGGAGCATTCACGATTTCAATTTTTAAAATAGAGATGTATGAGTAATCCCTAACCGCAAGTCAACAAAGTGCACTATATAAGTAGAGAGGGCACCCCATTTTTACAAGGCCCATTACATACGGTATAGACAAGAATACAGCCCACAAACTATTTTTGTTGCCCCAAAGCAAACGATCCGCCTCCATTTTCCGCGCCCAACCCACCCAAGTTGCATCACCAAAACCCCGTCACCATCACCCAAAACCCAAGACCCTCCACCCAAGACCCAAAAACTTTAGTACGTAACTTGTTGAAAACCATCCCATAAAACAAAAAGAAAAAAAAAGGCAAAAAAAAGTGCAGAAAAGCCATTGCGGAACGGGAAAAGGGTGCTATGTTTGCAGCCGCTTAAAACGGCAATAGTTGTTGATGGCGAAGGTTCATAGACAAGTTGGGGTATTGGTTTAAAAGGCTTAAAAAGAGCCTCAAAAAATAAATCAAAAAAAATATCAAAAAACTGTTGCGGGATAAAAAAAAGCATCGTAGGTTTGCAGCCGCTAAAAAGGGCAGTGCCCTGGGGAGCGGAGTTCACAGACAGGTTTGGGATATCAGGATTTAGGGTTTGAAAAAAAAAACTTTTAAAAAAAATATCAAAACTATTGTGGGTTAAAAAAAAGGGTTTTATATTTGCACCCGCTTAGCAAGGAAACGAGCTGGGACAAGAAAGAAACAAGTTCATAAACATATTGAATTGACAGCGTAA